>NZ_FNBA01000045.1 GCF_900102055.1 Ulvibacter litoralis | reverse complement strand
CATATAATTAACTATATTAGTTACCCAAATAAGAACGGTACGCTTGCCTTTCCGATTCTCACGCAGCTTTGAAGAATTTAGAACTAAGAAAGAATAAAAGGTCGCAGCTGCTTCAAGCCGCACGCTGCACCAAGCGCCACAATTATTATACAAACCCGTTGTGCATAATGTAACAGAACCGAGAAAAAATGGAGAAAAAAAGATACTATAACGATAATATTGGTCCAATCAAAGAAAACGAAGTTTTGGCTCTTAAAAAGGCTTTAGAATTATGTAATGAGATTGGAGATATAACTCAAATAACTTTGTTAATCCACACCAAAGGAAATACAGGATATTTAGAAAGGATATTCGAAACTCGGAATTTAAAAGACTTTTTTCGTGGAGTTAAAATAGACCAAAATTATCCGCCTTTAAAAATTGAAACTGTTCGGACTTTTAATGACGACTGGCAAGGAAAAAAGATTGTAGTGGCTTTTGGTTTACGTTCAAATGAATTGCATAAATACGATGATTATGAAAATGTTGCTGGAATAATTGCCCATCAATGGTCGGAAGATAGTGTGAAAGATTGGGCGCAATCTTGGGGAGCAATAGATTTAAAAACTGAAACGGAAATTGAAAAAACTGCGTTGCCTGACAAAGTTGTACAACAAGCATTTATTGATTTGACC
Source organism: Ulvibacter litoralis (assembly GCF_900102055.1). Classification (GTDB taxonomy): domain Bacteria; phylum Bacteroidota; class Bacteroidia; order Flavobacteriales; family Flavobacteriaceae; genus Ulvibacter; species Ulvibacter litoralis. Next base: position 1,027 of record NZ_FNBA01000045.1, on the reverse strand, counting down.
AATTCTATCAATATGACAACTGGAATAACTCATCCAATGGACGAAGAACAATGCAAAACTTATATAAGAGCGCTGAAAAAATATGATTACGAATTAAATTCAAAAGAGATTTTTTCATTCTTAACGACAGAATTGAATTGGGAATCGGATAACGCAAATGATGTAATAAAATTAATTGACAAAGTTAATTCTGGCGGTTATTTCAAAGGTGGAGCAAAAACAGGATTGCAACATCATATTAAAAGATGGAAATCGAAATAAAAACACTATGCACAACAATGCATAAAAATCATGGCTTTTGGGCTGCAAAGTATTGTGTTTGCTACAAAAATTTAACTATCTTGGTATCGGACAAGAACGTGGAAGCTTGCCTTTCTGAGTCTCACGCAGCTGTGAACAATTGGGTGCCGAGGCGAAGGCTAAAGTGCAAGCTGCTTCAAGCCGCACGCTGCGCCAAGCGCCACGATTGTTATACTTAACCGTTACTTTTAATAGCTCGGAAAGAAAATCTTCGGATTTTTTTCCGAGCAAGAAACTGCTAAGAACGAAGTCGGTCATTGTCTCGGCTTCTCGTCTGAAAGCTACGATTCAAATTTTTAAATCATAAGACATTCACGTTTCTAAACAAACTATTTTACTTAATCTGATTTTAACGCTTCTTCGTTAAACCTGTGAATATATACTAAAGTGTTGGACCGATCATTTGGTTCGTGTCTCGCTCCAAAAAGTAACAACGCATAAGCATAATTGCTTGTTTATTACTTGAATTATGTTCGCAACAAATAATTAACTAAATTGGTTCTCGGAAAAGAACGTATAAACTTGCCTTTCCGATTCTCACGCAGCTCCGAATAATTGGAACTAAACAAGGAACCGAAAAGGTGTCGCCGCTGCCAGCATCGCGCTGCGCCAAACGCAACATTGCTTATACTAACCCGTTGTGTTTAATAAGTTACCCTTTCTGATTTTAAAGATTGTTTCTTGAAAAGGTCGATTTATAGAAGAGTTTTTTTTAGGTAACTGAGGA
>NZ_FNBA01000043.1 GCF_900102055.1 Ulvibacter litoralis | reverse complement strand
CTTGCGAAACTAGAAGCAAATTGATTGCAAATATTTAACTATATTGGTTTCTGAAAAATAACGTAAAGCTTGCCTTTCTGAGTCTCACGCAGCTCTGAATAATTTGGTACTAAGAAGAGAATCATGAACTTGTCGCTGCTGCCCTCATCGCGCTGCGCCAAACGCAACAATCGTTATACATAACCGTTGTAACACATTTAAGACGAAAATTTAGTTTATTAATAATAAAAAAATATGAGAAGAATACAGATATTACTTTCATCAATCATATGTATTACAGTTTTGTCATGTAAGTCGGATGATGAAACAATTTTAAGTGTAAATCCATTGGATTGCGTTCCAACAAATCTACAAAATGCCGTTGTTGCCTATTATCCATTTACAGATGGCTCAATAAATGACTTCTCGGGGAACAATCAAAATTTAACAAATTCCACTGCTGCTGCTTCTACCTCTGATAGGAATGCAAATGAAAATTGCGCTTTTGAATTTAATTATTTGTCTGGTACAAATGAATTTTTGTCAACATCAAACACTACTCAATTAGATGATTTGACTGATTTTTCAATTTCCTTATGGTATCAACCATTAGAGGTAAGAACTGTTTATGAATTACTTATTGGTCGAGGCCTCGATCATAATCAATGGAATTTAGCACTATTCGATTGTAGACATGCTGTATTTTCATGGACTAGTGATGTATGGGACAATGACCCAAATTTTGATTGTGATGAATCTGTTTCTAATCATGATTGGCATCATTTGGTTGCAACATATAATAACTCCACTAATACAATGAAATTATTTAGAAATGGTAACGTTCAAGAAACTTCTGATTATATGAGGTATCCAAATGCTAGCCATATCGAGGATTTAATAGTTGGAAATCAATTTACCGGTAAAATTGATGATATCCTTATTTTCAATATAACACTAAACCAAACAGATGTTGATTCTTTATTAAATATGGAAGCTTGTTGTAATTAATAAACGTGTTACAACCACGAATATGCAATCATGGCTTAAAGAGGAATTAAATTGAATTTATTACTTTTAATTAAAATTTGAATCATCGGATAAATCCGAACTCGCTTGCCCTTCTGAGTCTCACGCAGCTTCGGAGAATTGAGCTGAAACGAACGATTGATGGCTGAGCTGCTTCAAGCCGCACGCTGCGCCAGGCGCCACGATTCATATTCAAACCCGTTGCCATCAATCGCTCGGATTCTGATTCTTACGAATCGAATCCGAACAGCTTTCTGCTAAGATACAAGTCGGTCATTCTTACGTCCTTCTGACTGAAAGTTTTATTTAAACCTTTCAATTTTTAAGAAATTAAAGTTTCTAAACGGAACTTCCTCTACTCTTTTGATTTCAACGCTTTTCCGAAAAACCTGTAACTGAACAATATAATTCCTGGACAAGTCATTAGGTTCGTGTCTCGCCAAAAATGGCAACAATGTATATTAATCATAGCTTTTACATAATTACTTCGTGTTTAGTACTCAAAAATTACTACTTTAGTTATCGGAACAATACGAACTAGCTTGCCTTTCCGATTCTCACGCGGCTCCGAATAATTGGAACTAAATAAGAAACTGAAAAGATGTCGCCGCTTCAAGCCGCGCGCTGCGCCAAGCGCTACAATTATTATACAAACCCGTTGCCATCAATCGCTCGGATTCTGATTCTTACGAATCGAATCCGACCAGCTTTATGCTAAGAAACAAGTCGGTCATTCTTACGTCCTTCTGACTGAAAGTTTTATTTAAACCTTTCAATTTATAAGAAATTAAAGTTTCTAAACGGAACTTCCTCTACTCTTTTGACTTCA
>NZ_FNBA01000044.1 GCF_900102055.1 Ulvibacter litoralis | reverse complement strand
CCATAAGCATTCTGCCCTTGAACAATGTGAATGTTTAATTTCACTAAACTCTCAAAATTTACTCCACAAGATTTAAGAGCAATTTCAAGGTTTTTCATTACTTGCTCAGTTTGTTGTAAAATATCATTTTTCCCTACAATTTCTCCGTTTCCGTTTACTGCATTTTGTCCACCGATATAAATTGTCTTTCCGTTTCCTTCAGTCGTTATAATTTGAGAAAATGCAGGATTTTTTATTAGTCCATTTGGATTTATATGTTCTATTTTATTCTCCATTGTTCGTTGTTTTCAGCTTGCAGGTAACGGGTTAGTATAACGATTGTTGCGTTTGGCGTAGCGCGCTGAGGGCAGCAGCGACAAGTTCAAACTTCACTTCTTAGTTCCAAATTCATCAGAGCTGCGTGAGACTCAGAAGGGCAAGCTTTACGTTATTTTCAGAAACCAATATAGTTAAATATTTGCAGAGAATATTAAATAATTACCGCAAGAGCCATAATTGTTATACGGTGTTGGCAGTAGTTTTTATTTGGTAATTATCTCCATCAATTTATTCGCTACTGCTTCGGCTGGAAAATTTTGATTTATAGAAATAGCCATAATTACTTTAGATTTCACATCGTAGAAAGCTATTGTTTTATAATTTTCAGTTCCGCCACTATGTCCAATCCAAAGATTATCTGTATTGTTAAGTTCCTTAAAATCGTATAACATAATTCCATTTCCATAATATGTACCCTTGTCAAACATTGGGTATAAATCTTTCATCATCGCTTGTACCATTTCAATAGGAATTATTTTTCCTGTCAACAACGCACTTAAAAAAACTGCGATATCTTTTGAATCGCTTATGATATTACCTGCTCCCATAGGTCCTGAAGAATCTTTGGGTATAACAGAATCTTTATTATGAGCCAATGCTAAATTAGAAGGTATTTCTTTAGATGCTTTTAATGTTTTTAGATTTAAAGCATCCGAAATTCTTTCTTTGACAACCTGTTTAAATATTTTAGCTTCTACTTTTTCTATTATTAAAGCCAATAACACATAGCCAGTATTTGTATATGACCAATATTCATTAGGTTTAAATAGATTTTTTTTAGCCTTAAATCTTTCTAAAAGCTCTTCCGGACTAAAATTTTTGTTACTAGATTGGAAATCTGGGTCAGCATTAAAACTATAAATTCCATTAGTATGGTTAAGTAATTGTTCTATAGTTATTTTTTTTGAATATTGAATTTCAGGATACCATTTAGAAAGTTTGTCTTTAAACGAAAGTTTGCCCTCTAAAACTAATTGATGAATTATAGTACTGGTTATTAATTTACTTACACTCATCCAACTGAATACAGATAAGCTATCAATATGTATGTTTTCTGGTTTAGATATGAAACCTCTATTTGTTTCCCAAATTCCTTTTTCAGGAACTAGTACTGTTGCCGTAATTCCTGTAACATTATGTTTTTCAAATAGCTCGTCAATTTTTTGGTTTAATTTAATTGTTAATTCACTTTCTAAACTTTGGTCTAAGATATAGTTCGTAGAATCAGGGAAAATATCAATGCCTAGTTCTTGATGTTTAGGTGCACCTTTATATTTATTTTGAGCCAATAATGTTTGATTGGACGAACAAGAAAAAATTATTAGTCCGATTAAAATCCCAAGTGTCAAATTTATTTTTTTCATATTTGCTTCTGGCTGTCTTAAATTACTGCCAACGGGTTAGTATAACGATTGTTGCGTTTGGCGCAGCGCGCTGAGGGCAGCAGCGACAAGTTCAAATTTCACTTCTTAGTTCCAAATTATTCAGA
>NZ_FNBA01000042.1 GCF_900102055.1 Ulvibacter litoralis | reverse complement strand
CTCTGAATAATTTGAACTAAATCGAGAATTGAAAAGGTGTCGCCGCTTCAAGCCGCACACTGCGCCAAGCGCTACAATTATTATACAAACCCGTTGGCAACAAGCTAAAAAAAACTAACTGAATGAAAATATCCAGAATTAAAATAGAAAATTTTAGGTCCATCAAATCGACCGAATTCACAACGGATAACTTCAATATTGTTGTCGGACAAAATAACTGTGGAAAAACAAATTTCTTCGAAGCAATTCAATTTTTCTTTAACGGAGCTGGTCGTGGTGGATTATCAAACGATTTGAAATTTAAACGACAATCTGATTTAGAAATTTTAGTTGAATTGGAATTTTCGGGTGCACAAGATGGTGCAGAAAGAATGCGTAATGAAGCTAATAAAACAAAAATACTAAACGTATTGGGAGAATCTGATACAGTAACAGTTTCCCGTTCAAGTGTAAATGTAAAAAAACGTAAAGTATTTGTTAACGGAGAAGAAGTAAATCCAGGAACAGGATTTGACCCAGCCTTAAATGATTTCTTACCAAAATTTGAATACATAAATACTAAACAATATTATGATTCTGTTGCAAAGTATGCTAAAACAACGCCAATCGGTATTATGCTTTCAGGTGTTTTATCTGCTATTTTAGAATCAAATGAACAATATCAAGATTTTCAGCAAAGATTTACAGATTTATTTGAGGGAGAAGAATCAGAAATTAAAACTCAATTCGATTTAGTTGGTGGTAAAGTAAAAGTTAATCTTCAAAAGCAGTTTCCAGATACTTCGAAAGTCAACTTTGAAGTTACAGCACCTGTATTTGACGATTTACTTAAAAACTTTGAAACTACAATTGATGATGGAATAGAAACAACCGCAGAAGAAAAAGGAGATGGAATGCAAAGAGCTTTAATGCTTGCGATTATTCAAACTTATGCGGAATTTCGAAAAGAAAATGAAGACCAAGGTAAGTCATTCTTATTCTTTATTGACGAGGCAGAATTACATCTTCATCCAACAGCTCAAAGAAACTTAAAGAATGTATTATATGAACTTTCAGAATCTACCGACCAAGTTTTTATAAATACACATTCATCTGTATTTGTTGCAGATAATTATCCAAATCAAAAAATATTTAAAGCCGAAAAAAACGAGGGAGAAACGGAATTGGAATCGGCAGATGATTTTACAAAACCGTACATAGTATTTGAACTTTTAGGCGGAAGTCCGTCAGATTTATTGTTGCCAAGAAACTTTCTTATCGTAGAAGGGTTAAGTGAATTTGAGTTTTTAACACGAGTAATAAGACGATTTTATTCGGACAGACCAATAATTCAGATAATTAAAGCAAACGGAGATATTGACCAAGCAGAAAGAACAATTAATGCAATTGAAAAAGCGTTCACACCTTTAAATTCAAGTATTTACAGAGATAAACAAATTATCTTAATTGACTTGCCAAGTGAACAAACTCAAGGTGGTGTAACTGACTTTCTTCAAAGAAATCCGAGTTTAAATGCGAACAACCAATTTTTTCAAATACCAAATCGAGATTTAGAGCAATATTATCCAAATCAACCAGATGAAACTTACGGAAATTGGAGAAAAACGCAAGCTGAATTGGATGCAGTAAATGCAGCAGGTAATAAGTCATTTACGGGAAAAAAGAAAAGACAATTAGCAAAATTTGTAGGAGAAAATATTACTCAATTACAATTCGAACAGGAAATGCCAATAATATTTCAGGCATTAGAACGGAGTTGGGAATTAGCATTTTGAAAAAAGCCAGTTGCCAACAAAGAACTGAGCTAAAAAACAACTAATTCTAGTTTAATTTTGAAACATAATTTTTATCATACGGTATTCTTGATTTTGAGATGCCATAG
>NZ_FNBA01000037.1 GCF_900102055.1 Ulvibacter litoralis | reverse complement strand
TCGGAATGACGTAAGAATGACTGACTTAATATTTAGCATAAAGCTGTTCGGATTCGATTCGGTAGAATCAGAATCCGAGCTATTTTTAGTAACGGGTTAGTATAACGATTGTTGCGTTTGGCGCAGCGCGCTGAGTGCAGCAGCGACAAGTTTTTCATTCTCTTCTTAGCACCAAATTATTCAGAGCTGCGTGAGACTCAGAAGGGCAAGCTTTACGTTATTTTTCAGAAACCAATATAGCTAAATATTTGTAGAAATTATCTAGTAATTCCCGCAAGAGCAATAATCGTTATACGTTGTTGCCATTAGTACTTTTATTTCCATTTCCAATTTAGTTCGTCAACATATTCCGCTCCTAATTCAGTCACACGTTTTTTAAATTCTGTTTGGTTTTCAATCGAGTGTTTTGGTACAATCAGAGATAAGTCAGTTGTCAGTTTAATAAAAAAATGGTTTTTAGTTTCAATCAATTCTTTGAGTTCGGTTCCATTTATTTTACTTTCTGAGGTAAAGTCTTTGGCATTCACATAATTTTCGTCAAAGTCAATTTCCACGGGTTTGTTAATCCGATTCTTATAATTTTCTTCAACGTGTTTTTTGAAATGCCTTTTATAATTCCATTTAGCATAAATTGGATAAAAAGCAAACCATAATAAACCCAATGAAGCAATTATTCCGCCAATGCTTTTGTTTTCATTTTTATAGGCAAAATAAAGTCCTAGCAATGTGTATAATATAAAGACTATATATCTTGAACGAAAACGTTTCTTTTTATGTGATTCCGATTTTGAAGAAGAATAGAGTTGATATTCTAAAAAATCCAAGTTTGTAAGTTGATAGTTTATAGTCATTTCGTATTAATGGCAACGGGTTTGTATAACGATTGTTGCGTTTGGCGCAGCGCGTTGAGGGCAGCAGCGACAAGTTCAAACTTCACTTCTTAGATCCAAATTTAACAGAGCTGCGTGAGACTCAGAAGGGCAAGCGTTATGTTGTTTTCAGAAACCAATATAGCTAAATATTTGCAGAGAATATCAAATAATTACCGCAAGAGCCATAATCGTTATACGTTGTTGCCACCAGTTTTTCTCTTTATCAAACTCAAAATTACAAGTCCGATTAATATGATATTTGCCCAAACTGCAAAACTTTCTATTTGTTCATTTTTATCAGTTTCGTTTGTAAGTTGTTTTGCAATTCCTGCATTTTTTGATTCATCGATTTCGTTTTTAGCAATTTTAAAGTCAAATTCATTTTGTATTCCGGTAACAATATTCAAGTATTCAATTCCATTATTCTCATTTTTTGCTACTAACCAAAAGTTGTAACTATCATTATCAATCCAAAAATCAGATTTCCCATTTGGTTTAAGTTTGGTGTCATAATATACAAAGTTTCCTTTTCCATTCCATTCATTATCCCAGAAGGTAATTGCGTAAATTTTCAGGTTTTTGTTGGTCAGATTTTCAGTCCGAATTTTAACTGGTGTTGAAGCGCCAAATGCATTATCAAACAAATGATTTAATCCCAATGAAGTAAGTCCGATTATAATTCCGAAAATTGCGAGTATTTTAAAACCGCAATTTCGTTTTTTATCAACAAAAAAATTTATTAATAAAACAATCAGTAGAAGTAAAGCTGAATATAATAATAACGGCATTTTTTTTAAATTGGTGGCAACGGGTTAGTATAAGCAATGTTGCGTTTGGCGCAGCGCGATGCTGGCAGCGGCGACACCTTTTAAGTTACTTGTTTAGTTCCAATTATTCGGAGCTGCGTGAGACTCAGACAGGCAAGCTTATACGTTGATTTCAAAGAACCAATTTAGTTATTTATTTGTTGGGAACATAATTCTAGTAGGAGAGAAGCCATTTTGCTTATACGTTGTTAGCAAGTGTTTTATTCCCATCTTGTTCTTAATTCGATTCCGATTAGTGATTTTGGATTTTTATCTTTTGACATATATACTGTTACATAGCTATTATTTTGAGAAGTAGAATCTATAAATAATGTCAACCGACTTGTTTTATTCTTGAAATACAGACCGTTAAAAACACTATCTTTTTCTCCCTTATTTAACTCTACTTGACAATAAAATCCATCTGCGTACTCGTCCTTAATTCTTTCTACTTTCAAAAGTTTGTTGATTTCTATAGAAATTGGTTTGTCTAGAAAGTACTTTCTCCATTTTTTAGGAATTTGTTTGTAATCAAAATTTGGGTTAAGTGAGTCACAAGTATGTTCATTATCAATATATAAAAATCCGTCAAATTTAAATCGTCTTGACTCGGAATTGAAATATTGAGCGAAGCGAATAAAATCATTTTCGTCTTCAATTATCGGATATGTGTTTTCAGAAAGTAAGTACTTATTTCGCCGCCACTCAACTAAGTAGTAATCAGTTTTTATTTTTAGCGAATCAGGATTATAGTTAAAAATTCTTTTTTTTAAAATTGTATCACCTTCTAACATCGGGGATTCAATATATTCAACGGTTTTAGGAGTTAATATTGATTTTTTATTTTCTGAGATGTATGTGCCAGAAACAATTTGTTTTCCGCCACCTCCGAAACAACTTGCCCAATAGTTCTCATCAATAAACTGATTGTCCGATGTAAGTTTTAGTTTGTGACCAGAATTGAATCCACGAGAAGTAAAAGTCAGTGTATCAACTTGTAAATCCGAAGCATTGTCGCTAGCAGAATTATTTTTATCTGAGCAACTTACTAGGATAATGCAAATTAGTAATCTGTATATTCTCATTTTATTGGGTGTTCAAAAATACTTGCTAACGGGTTTGTATAATAATTGTTGCGTTTGGCGCAGCGCGATGCTGGCAGCGGCGACGAGTTCAAACTACACCTCTTAGTTCCAATTATTCAGAG
>NZ_FNBA01000022.1 GCF_900102055.1 Ulvibacter litoralis | reverse complement strand
GCCTATGGCATCTCAAAATCAAGAATACCGTATGATAAAAATTATGTTTCAAAATTAAACTAGAATTAGTTGTTTTTTAGCTCAGTTCTTTGTTGTACACTGGCTTTAACTCAAAATATAAATTAATGAAAAAATTGAAATAAAAATCCACAACGTCAGCGCTAACACAATAGGTTTCATTCCAGTAGATTTCAAATCTTTTATAGAAATGGTTGAGCCTACTAAAAACAAAGTTATTATTAATAAACGTTTAGCCATCAATACAATAAAGTTAGTAGCTGTTTCAGGTAAAATATGGTAGCTATTAATTATTATTGCAATAATAAATAAAACTATAAAGTAAGGGATTTTTATTCTTTCTCCCTTTGTTTTGAATAAAAACATTGAAAAAATGGATAAAGGGATAATCCACAAAGTTCTAGATAGTTTTACTGTTGTTGCAATTCTCAATGCTTCGTCTCCATAACCTAGTGCAGCTCCAACTACTGAACTTGTATCGTGTATAGCAATTGCACACCAAAAACCGAATTGTTCTTGCGTTAAATTTAAAAAATGTCCAATTGCTGGAAACACGAACAACGCAATAGAATTTAGTAGAAAAACAATACCTAAAGCAATACTTATCGTTTTACTTTTAGCTTTAATAACTGGAGAAATTGCAGCAATGGCACTTCCGCCACAAATTGCTGTTCCAGAAGTGATTAGATGACCTAGTTTTAAATCTAATTTTAGAAGTCTTGTTATTAGCAAACCTAGCGTTACAGTTAAAAGTATTGAATAAATAGTTAAACTTAATCCCTCTTTACTTGTTTCTAAAGTTTCTTTAATAAACATTCCAAATCCTAACCCAACAACCGAAATTTTTAAAAAATAATGGATTGCTTTATGGCTGGATTCTTTAAACGGATTATTGAAAATAATGGTATATACAAAACCAAGTAATAATGCTGTGGGACTGTTTATTACACCTAAAAGTGCAATAATAATTATAAGGAAGTAAACAGTTTTTGAAAATATATCTTTCATATCATTTCGTGTTATTTGATACAAAAGTAGATTGAATTAATAACTTATAAGCAAATTAATTTGTTATCATAGATAACTAAAGGTTATGATTAAGTCGAATAAATTTTTCAAATTTTTCCAAAGAACTTGAAAGGTAACCTGTTCTTTTTACAAAATAAAACCATCTTTCAATACTCAAACCTTTTATGTCAATTACCTTGAGGTTGTTATTTATTAAATCATCATTAATAGCATTGATTGAAAGAAGTGCAAAATCGTTAGAGTTGTTTAAATAATTTTTAATAGCTTCTGTACTGTTCAATGTTACTACACAATTTAGTTTTGAGATTTTATTTTCAACTAAAAAACTGTCTATTACTTCTCTAGTTCCAGAGCCTTTTTCACGTTCAATTATTGGAATTTCTTGTAGCGTTTTTATATCAATACTTCCTTTTTTAAATGAAGAATTATTAACATTTGTTACTAAAACAATTTCGTCCTTTATAAATTTTTCAAAATGTAGTTTTGGGTTAGAAAAATTCCCTTCTGTAATTCCAAAATCGATTTCCTCATTTAAAATTAAATTTTCAATATTTTCTGAATTATCACTAATTATATCAAACTTTGTTTGAGGGAATTGCATTCTAAACTTCGCAATTACTTTAGGGATGACATAATTGGATAAGGTTGTACTTACTCCAAAATTTATTAATTCTGGAAAGGTTTCATTTTTATGTAGAAATTGCTCGTCCATTTCAGAATAGATAGCTAATATTTTATTTACATATATGAGGAACGATTTTCCTTCTATTGTTAATTCAATGGAGTTCCTTTTTCTAACAAAAAATGTTGTTTCGTATTCTTGTTCTAAATTTTTAATTGCTTTGGATATGGCAGGTTGTGAAATATATAATTGCTCGGCAGCTTTTGTGAAACTTAAGTGTTTAGCAACAGTTTTGAATATGTGTAACTTTGTTTTCATTAGCTTGTGTACAACGGTATTGTATATGAAAAGTAGCAGGAATATCTGTGTCTTTTTTCATATTAAAAAACAAAGATAGCAGAAAAGAACTAACTTAATATTTAGCTCTTAACTGCTATTTTTTATATACGTTGTTGTAGTGCGTTTCTAAATTTTTCAACGTTTAAATACAGTCCAACATTATTCTTTAATGATTTTATATGTTTCATTATTAATTGTTAAGAAATAAATACCTTTTATTAGTTTACTAATATCGATCTTATTTGAGATATTGTCTAAGGTACCCTCTTGAATTAGTTTACCTGTAGTTGAGTAAATTTGAAAATTTTCAAAAATAGGAAATTTACTGTGGATATAAATAACACTAGAAGTTGGATTAGGGTATACTTGTATACTATCTTTTGTAAACTCAGAGATGCTCAAAACCTCATCAAACCAAAATTCATCCAATGTATAATTTCCAGGACCAGCTACGGCTATTGAATATCCTATCGCACCTACATTTGAAGGGTCAACTGAATTAAAAAAGTTTTCAAGATCCAAACTATAAGTGCCAGGACCTGAAATAGTAATTGGCGAAGACTGGTCAATTTCTGAATTTGTCATATTCGGAGTGTAGAAGAAAAATTGTACTTGAACAACATTTGGACTAGCCTCAGAAAATGTAAGGTTTAATGTTGTTGCCTCACTCAAATCTAAAGTAGGTGAAAATGGTTCTAAATTGCTAGGTTGTATAAATCCAGTACCCTCAACAGGGAATCCAGACACAAATTGTTCTGCATAAATAAAAACTTCGAATATTCCACCTGCTGTTGCTGTAACATCAAAACTATATTCATTACTTGAAACTGAATGATCAAATGGTTCTGGTCCAGTTGGAGCTAAAGCAAGTGAATTAATAATTCTAGTAAAATCTGTAAGTTGTTGACTTGTGTATGTTCCTTGATTTGCATCTGCCGTTCTTGAAAATTCACCAGTGGTAAAATCATCAATAACTATTTGTGCTAATGAAATAGACGAAAAAAATAAGGATATAATAATTAAATAATAAGTTTTCATAAAGTTTTGTTTTAAATTTCAGCAAACCTAAATTTATTTATTCATAATTTAATTCTTTATCACACACATTACATAGGGACAATATAGGGACAGCTTTACTTTTATCATATTTAACTATCACAAATTGTTAAGTAAACTGATAATTGTTTTCTTTGTTCCAGTAATACCAAGCTTTTTTCTTAACCTAGTTCTTGATTTCACTACACTCTCGTTAGTAATATTCAGAATGTCAGAAATTTCTTTGGAAGACATATTCATTTTTAAAAAAGAACAAAGTCTTATTTCATAATGTGTAAGTCTTGGATATTTTTGATTGAGCTTTTTAATGAAATTTGGATGCACTTGTAAAAAGTCTTTTTCAAAAGCTAGCCATCCATTATATTTCTTATGAAAATTTAATTTAGAAATAATCTTATTACTTAATTCTTTTTGTGTTTCGTTTTCAAATTCTTTATTAAGTAAATTTATCGACTGAAGCGTCTGATTAATTATGTCATTTTTACGTTTAATTTTTAATTTATCAAAAATAGATTCTCTTCTTTTAGAAGAAAGACTTTCTAAAAGTTTTACTTTTTCATTTTTAAGGTAATCATTTATTTTTTGTTTTTTTATTAGACGATTGTACTGGATTAAATATAATAGAATAAGTACTGAAATTGATACAAGTAGTGTTACAAGTATTAAAAGGTTTCTTTTTTGATTCTTAAGTTCAGTCAATTCTTTTTGTTTAAGTTTTTGCTGAAAAACAAACTCAGATTCTTTCTCAATAAGTCTAATATCTAATTGACTTTCAAAGTTTTTTTCATTATAGTAATTGTATTTTTTTTGATAAAAATACGCGCTATCAAAATTAGATTTTTGCTCAAAAGCCTCACTTAAAAGTTTGTTAGAATATGCGTTTCCGTTGTAGTCATTTGCCTTTAATAGATTAAGAGATTTATGTGAATAGTAAATAGTTTTTTCAAAATCTTTTTTATTTAAATTCAATTGAGATAGATTTGTGTAAATAACAGGTGTTAATCTAGAAAATCCCATCTGACTAACCTCTAGACTTTTAAATAGATAATCTTCAGCTTGATAAATAGCACCACGATTCAAGTAAAAATTACCGAGATTGATATAGTTTATTGCAAGATTATAATTATTTGAAAACCTTTGGTTTATTTGAATTGACTTGTTATAGTAGGTCAATGCTAAACTGTCTTTTCTTTGGGAACTGTATAATATTCCTAAAGAATTGTATACGGATGCAATTGACGAGTCGTTTTTTATACTTTTAAATAATTTTTCAGATTCTTTATATCTTAGTTCTGATTCGTTAAAATCTTTGGCATACCAATTAATATTACCTTTTAACATTTCAATTCTTGCTATCAACCTACTGTCGTTGATTTTTTTTGCATACTCGCTTGAAATGATTAAATAATCTTCACTTTTATTAAATTCTGAGTCTGAAAGAGCTGAAGCTATAATATAATTTGAATGTGCTATTCCGTAATCATAATTGAGTTCATAAGAAAATAATAATGTATTCCTTGCTATTCTTTCAGAAACTTGAACATTATATTTTAAATTCTTATAAGCCTCTTTTAAATTATCATCAATGGAATCTAAGCTAATAATTTGATCATTTGTATTATTGGTTTGAGCAGCAATATTAGAACTTAAATTAAATAATAATGAAGTCGTTAATAAGATTAAATATTTATATGATTGTTTATTCAAATTAAGATAGTATTTAAAAAATTATGTAGCCTTTATTCAGGACGAGTCATAAAACAATACACTGTGTTGTGTATTGTTTTGTGTGGAGTTCGTCTTGTGATCCAAATATACTGATAATTAGGTAAGAAGCTATTTACAGTGGACGTTGGTGTATCATTAGTATGAAAGGGAGTATCTGGAAGACACGGTTCATACGCGCCGCAGGCAATGATACACCAACGGGTTTGTATAATAATTGTGGCGCTTGGTGCAGCGTGCGGCTTGAAGCAGCTGCGACCTTTTAATTCTTTCTTAGTTCTAAATTCTTCAAAG
>NZ_FNBA01000036.1 GCF_900102055.1 Ulvibacter litoralis | reverse complement strand
ATTATCAAATATCTCTCCGAATCACAAGAAGAAGTAAGACTAAATAAAAAAAATAAAAATATTCTATAGATCATTTTAGTAATGGTAGCTAACGGTTTTGTATAACGCTCGTTTCGCCTAGCGCAGCGCGCAGATGGCAGCAGCTACAAGTTCTTCATTCACTTCTTAGCACCAAATTATTCAGAGCTGCGTGAGACTCAGAAAGGCAAGCGAGTTCGAGTTTTCAGAAACCAATATAGTTAAATATTTGCAATCAATTTACTTCTAGTTACCTCAAGAGCAATGATTAGTATACGTTGTTGGCAAATCGTTTTTTAATCCAAATTGAACAATAAAAAACTTAGCCCATAAAAGTAAATTCCGCCAATTATTATAATCCCAATATAATTTAATTTCAATGTTGTGCTTTTTAAATCTGTCCAAAACGATTTTAGCTTTTCTTTTTCTGCTAAAATTACTTTGGTGTTCGCTAAGAAATCTCCAATTCTTCTCTCAGGGCTGATTAAACTAACAATCACTTCTATCGGCCAAGCGACACATATTGTCAAATTTCTAATGAAACATTGTAACTCGTTTGCAGGATTATTCGTTTTTCGGTCAATTACTTGATAACCCAAAATTCTCTTGCCTGGGCTTTTGGATTTAAAAAAATCCTTATTTAGATAAATAAAAAAAGGGAGAAGAATCAGAGATATTCCAAACCACTTGTTGAGATAATCTTCAAAATAGGCCACAAGTCCAAATAAGAGAGCTAACAAAGGCACAATTACAAGGCACATTATCATATGATCTATTAACATACTTAGAACTCTATGAAGATTTGGGTACTTTCTTGTAGTATCATTTATATCTCCAATTAGTCCATTGGTGTTAAATTGTGTCTCGCTCATGATTAAATGTTTGCCAACGGGTTAGTATAACGATTGTTGCGTTTGGCGCAGCGAGCTGAGGGCAGCAGCGACAAGTTCAGACTTCTCTTCTTAGTTCCAAATTCAACAGAGCTGCGTGAGACTCAGAAGGGCAAGCGTTACGTTATTTTTCAGTAACCAATATAGCTAAATATTTGTAGAAATTATTTAGTAATTCCCGCAAGAGCAATAATTGTTATACGTTGTTGTAGCACGTTTTTTTAATTCAGATTCAACTTTCCGTTATCAGTTAAATATTTTCTATATTCAGTTTGGTAATTTTTGTCAAGTTTCATTTTTAGTGAATTCAAGTCAATTCCGTTACCAATTTTTACATTTTTTTCAGTCACCCGATATAAATCCGATATTGCTGGTGGTTCAGCCCATTCCATCGTGTATTGAAATCCGTCAATTATTAATTCCGATTTAGTGTCAACTTTTAAAATCAGATAATCGTGAAAAGTTTTACGAGTTCCGTCGAAGGAATCTCCTTTGAATTCCGAAATGAATACGTAAATATCATTTGTTCCTTTTTTTGGATTAAATGCTTTTTTCAGTCCGTCATTTTTGTAGATTTTGAAGTTGTCAAAATTTTTAAACGCTTTGTAATTAATATCCGAATTTTCAGTTTTTGAAACCAGTTTATATACTTTTTCCTGTCCGAAATTCAGATTGTAAATTAGAATGAAAATGATTATTATTAATTTCTGCATTTCGTTTTCTCAAATGTGCTACAACGGGTTAGTATAACGATTGTTGCGTTTGGCGCAGCGCGCTGAGGGCAGCAGCGACAAGTTCATGATTCACTTCTTAGTTCCAAATTCAACAGAGCTGCGTGAGACTCAGAAGGGCAAGCTTTACGTTATTTTTCAGAAACCAATATAGCTAATTATTTGTAGAAATTATTGTGAAATTACCGCAAGAGCAATAATTGTTATACGTTGTTAGCAAATGGTATTTTATAAGTTATCAATAAAGTAAAATTTTGATAATATTAAAGCTCGATTTTCATCAGTTGATTTATTTATTTTACTAATGCTCTTTATAGATTTCCCATCTTTAAAATAGTATATATCATCACTTTGTATTAATTTTTCAGCGCTTTCATTATCAAGTTCTGATTCTGTGATTTCGCAATAAACTAAATTACCATATTCATAATAGAATTTATACTCTGCTGATAGTTGTTTTAGATCAATTTCTACAATTTGACGAACAACATCCGATTGATTATTATGTAATTCAGTTACTACAGTTTTTCCAAATGATTTTCTATCAGAGTTTGGCGTTTCAAATTCTTTAATTCTTTCAGCAGTATCAACTCTGTTGTTTATGTATGAAACATACTTATTAATATCCTCAACAGTATTTAATGAATAGCATCCAGAAATAACTAAAAATAACATGTAGTACTTGATTTTTTCCACTTTTTGCTAACGGGTTTGTATAACGATTGTTGCGTTTGGCGCAGCGCGCTGAGGGCAGCAGCGACAAGTTCAAATTTCACATCTTAGTACCAATTATTCAGAGCTGCGTGAGACTCAGAAAGGCAAGCGAGTTCGAATTTTCAGAAACCAATATAGTTAAATATTTGTAGAAATTATCAAGTAATTCCCGCAAGAGCAATAATCGTTATACGTTGTTACTACAAGTAGCGAGACACGAACCAAATGATTTGTCTCGGAATTACATTTAGATTCAGAGGTTTTTCGAATAAGCGTTAAAATCAGAAGGATAGAAGGAGTTCAATTTTGAAACTTGAATATCTTATGAGTTGAAAATTCAAAATCAGCTTTTTTCAATCGGAAGGACGTAAGAATGACCGACTTTGTTCTTAGCAGTAATCTGCTCGGAAAAAAATCCGAAGATTTTCTTTCCGAGCTATTTTTAGTAACGGGTTTGTATAATAATTGTAGCGCTTGGCGCAGTGTGCGGCTTGAAGCGGCGACACCTTTTCAGTTCTTTAATTAGTTCCAGTTATTCGGAG
>NZ_FNBA01000039.1 GCF_900102055.1 Ulvibacter litoralis | reverse complement strand
CTCCGAATAATTGGAACTAAATAAGAAACTGAAAAGATGTCGCCGCTTCAAGCCGCACGCTGCGCCAAGCGCTACAATTATTATACAAACCCGTTATGCCTTATTAAAACAGAACCTGAAATAACAATGAATCAAACTCATTTTTTAAAAAGCATTTTTAAACCTGAAAGTTTTAATTCGGAGGAATTGGAATTGATAATGATGCAATTTGAAGAAGTGGAATTTATAAAAAACGAATTTCTTATTGAAAAAGGAAAAGTTGCGAATTATTATTACTTTTTAGAAACAGGGTTTTTACGTTCTTTCGCAATTGACACAGAAGGAAATGACATAACAACAAAATTCTTTTCGGCAAATGACATCGTAATAGATTGGCATTCCTATTTTTTAAAAAAGCCTAGTAAAGAGTCTATTCAAGCATTGACGAAAGGAAAATGTTGGAAAATTAGTTTTAGCAACTTTATGAAACTATTTAAAATCGAAGCTTTTAGGGAAGTTGGCAGAACAAGACTGATTAACAATTATTTTGAACTAAAGAATCATTCCATATCTGTAATTGCCGACCAAGCTAAAAACAGATACTTAAATTTATTAAACGAAAAGCCTTCAATAATTCAAAATGTTCCTTTTAAACACATTGCTACCTATTTAGGCATTACAGACACTTCTTTAAGTAGAATTAGAAAAGAAATCACTTTATAATATCATTATGTTTTCCAATCAAGTACCTCTTATTTTCTCTATCCTTTTTTTATTGGCATTCTCAATACCAGTTATTATGGTTGCTCATTTAGCAAAAAAAGGAAAAATTAAGAACGGATTTTGGATAGTCCTAGGTTTTTATATTCCATATCTAATCATTGTAGCATTTGCAAGTCTAAACGGATTTTTTGATGATGTTATGTTACCACCAAAAATTGTTTTGACAACTACGCTTCCTTTGGCAATATTTGTAACCTTAATTTATAATACTAAAATCTGTAAAAAGGCAAATATTTCTTTTAGGTTAGAGGATTTAGTAAAGATTCACATATTCCGACTTATTGGAAGCACTTTTATTATTCTTTTACTCTATGATTTATTACCGCCAGTATTTGCCCTTTTCGCTGGTATTGGAGATTTACTAACTGCTATATCAAGTGTTTTTGTAGCAAAAGCTATTCAAAATAAAAAAAAATATGCAAGACGTTTAACTTACATCTGGAACACTTTTGGACTCGTAGATATTTTAATTACATCTGCTATGGCAATTATATTTACGAAAATAAGCATTGATAACGGTATTCAAGGTGTAGAATTTTTAGCAGAATTTCCATTTTGTTTTATTCCTGCATTTGCACCACCAACTATTATATTTCTTCATTTATTAGTATATCGCAAGTTATCTTCCGAAAAATTAGTCTGATTTTCATTTCTTGTCATAGGCAAAGATTTTTCTGTTCTCACTCATCTACTTTTGTTGTATTGTTTAACACTTAAAAATCAAAAAAATGAAAAAAGAACAAACATTTATGATGGTATTCAGATTTAGTCCCAATCCCGAATACCAACCAACACCAAAAGAAATGGAACAAATGAAAGAAGATTGGGGAAGTTTTATAGGAAACATTGCAATTAAAGAAAAATTGGAAAGTACACATCAATTGGGCTTTGATGGAAAACAAATTTCGGCTGATTCAAAAATATCGGATGGAATTCTGATTTCGGAAAACCAAACGATTAGTGGAAATATGATTGTTAAAGCAAATTCTTTAGATGAAGCTGTTACTATGGCAAAAGACAGCCCAATTTTAAAAATGGGAGGCTCGGTTGAAGTTCGTAATATCATCCCAATGGAAAATTAATAAATATTCAAAAAAAATGAAAAAAATGATACTAATAATAATCACAGTCGCATTAGTCCTTTTTCTAGGAATAGGATTCTACAATGCAAGTAAATTACAACAAATTCATATCCAAAAAGTGGTTAACATTAATGCGGATGCTGAAACTACATTTGATAATGTTCTATATCTAAAGAACTTTCCTAAATGGTCACCATTTTATGAAGCTGACCCAACACAAAAAACAGAAGTTAAAGGGAATGACGGACAAGTAGGCGCTCAATTTCATTGGGAAGGAAATAAAGGTAAAGACTTAGGTTATCAAGAAATAAAGGAAATTAGACCTTTAGAATATATAAAAATGGAATGTGATATTCAAAAACCTTTTAAAGCAAATCCAACTTTTGAGTATTCTTTCTCACAGACTGGTAACATAGTAAAAGTTACTCAAGATTTTAATCTCGAATCTGGACTCGTAGATTCCTTCTTTATGTGGCTTTTTGGAGCAAAGAAAGAAATGGAGAAAATGAATGCGAGAGGATTGGAACTTTTGAAAATTACGTGCGAAAAATAACAAGGCATAACAATGTATAAAAACAATAGCGGTTTCGGTAATTAATCGAAATCGCTTTTTTATATTTATGGTCAAGGGCTAATCCGAATAGTTCGAGTTTCAAAATCCGCTACTATTCTTATACTAACCGTTACCGTAAATGGTCAGAAAAATTTAGAAATGAACAGATTTTTGACTCTTATGTAAAACAAGGTTTACCAATAATGCAGAACTAAATAACAA
>NZ_FNBA01000035.1 GCF_900102055.1 Ulvibacter litoralis | reverse complement strand
TCTGAACCATCTAAAACCTCTGGCTCAACAACCGTTAAATCAAAAACCTCTAATCCATCGCCTGGAGTATCATAATCACACAAACGCAAAGGGTCAGCAGGTGCTACAATCTCAGGAGTGTTACGGACTTCCAAATTTAAAATAGTCGTATTGTAACATGTATTTGAAACGCTCTCGATACGTGCAAAAACAACATCGTTATAAGGGTCATCATTTGCATACGGATCTAGCAATTCATTTAAATTGTTCTCTGCATCCGATTGTGTTGGGTGATAGGTAACAATTAAATCAGGATCGCCAAGAGTAATATCAACATCGGCATCGTGCAACGTAAAAAAGGCAAAACCATCATTATTACCATCGCAAATTACCAATGGCTCTGGCGCTCCATTTACTACAGGAGGAATGTCCACATTTATAAATACTGTTTGTGTTGTATCATAACAACTAACATCGTCAATATTTTCAAGACGAACATAAATTGTTTCACCAGGTACGTTAACAAAGTAAGGAACAGGTAACGCTCCTGTATTTGCATCAGCTTCCGCTTGACTCAAATGATACGTGATATTATATTGTAATGGATCTTCCCCATTCAGTATAAATAAATCAAATTCCGAAGGAAGATTAATCGACTCAGAACCATCTTCATCTTGATCACATAAATCGAAAGGTGAAGGAATTACTCCAGCATTGGCTACTGTAAAATAGATTTCAAAATCTTCAAGTGCGAAACAAGTTCCTGAATTATCTTCAATACGAACATAAATAGTCTGAGGAGATGGCGCTACTATTTGATGAAATGTAGGTGCTGCTATAGCTCCTACATCATTCTGACTATCTAAGAAACTTTCATAATATTTAATAACAAATAATGTAGGGTCTTGAGCCCCTAAAATATCATCGTCATTTTCAGTTAAGTCGAAAAACCCAGTACTGACACCGTCATCACACTGATATAAATTTACAGGTGGATTCGCTATAGGTTGCGGATTAAAGTGAACGTCTATAGAACCTGAAACAAAACAAACCCCTTCAAAAGCTTCCACAGTATAAGTTCCATCGGTTGTAACGCCTACCGAAGGTCCAGTCGCTCCTGAAATCAGCACCCCATTTCTAAACCATTGAAATGTAAAATTTGGATCGATAATCCCAGTGTCTAAAGTAACTGTCATTCCAACACAACTTTCAATATTTGGCCCAAGATCCAAACCTGCTTGTTCTAGGTCTATTTCTAAAATAAATTCATTATTAGTTTCATCAGTTTCAGAAACAATACCTGTTCCATTTCCAATATCATCTACCACAGCTATTAAATCAAAAACGACTGGAGTCCCTAAAGGAATATTTAACGTTATCGTTCCAGCTTCTGATCCGTTAATAGGAATATCTGCAACTGTTTGTGTCTGCCCTAATAATACAGCATTGGCATAAAAAGCAATAGGAGTACCTAACGGCAGCGGCGCCGTACTATTTACATTGTAAACAGTGTAATTTACATCTATGTCATTATTTTCACATAAAACACCAACATTATCTATTTCAATCGTTGCATCAGGTATTTCTGAATTTACACTGGTAATTATATTATTTACCATTACAAAATCCTGGCTTGAAGTAAGATCAATATTTATACTTGTATCTCCAGGTTGTACAATGTCCTGAAGATCATAATAATCTAAATCCATATTCCACATAACACTAGAGTTTGTATAACTATTCGTATTATTGAAAGCATTGTTTGCAGGATTTAGCGGCGGATTACTAATTAAATTTCCATTAATCTGAAGAGTTTCATTATTTGCTAAAAAAGACTCTCCTTCCCAAGCAAGGAAACCGATTTTAGCTAAGTCGTCTGTAGCTACTTCTATGTTTGTAAGGGTGATTCCTAAGGAAGGTTTGTTTGAAGCAACATAATCTAATCCATCAAATAAACTGATTTGATTTAAGGTTAAAGTAGGGTCTTCATAAATCACATAAATGGCCCAACCCCCAAAATTTGTATTATCACAATACGCTGCAATTTCAGATGTAAGATCTAAATCCGCCAGTGTATAGGTTGCATTCCCATTAAGCGCTACTATACCAGAAACATCGGCATAAGCAGCAAAATAAGGCAACCCATTATACGTAAGACCAAAGGTTCTTTGCGCAGTAACTGTATTCCCATTCAACTTTACACTTAAATCACCATTCCCATGACCGGCCCAATATAAATGTGCAGAAACAAATGTTTGTCCTGGTAATAGTAATAAATCTGCACTGCTCTCAGTTAAAATATCACAAGGAGGTCCAGATCCTTGTCCATTTGGACCTAAATTTAATGTATTCCCAAAAGCTGTAAAATCGTATTGTCCATTAAATTGTTGAAAGAGTTGAATTTCTTGACCTTGAGACACGTAGGAAAGGCACAAAAACAAAAAAAGTAGTATTTTTTTCATAGCAATTTTTCTAATAGCATAAAATAAAGAAAATTTTATGAAATTACAGCATTTTATTTCATGTTCATCCCACAAAACAGCAACTTAAGCTAATAGAAGCAATTAAAAAGCTGTTTTCATTAACAAATAATTAAAAAACCCTCTTATCGCAATTGATAAGAGGGTTTTGTTTTAGCATAAATAGTAAGTTAGTCCTTACGTATCTTTTTTCTTGCTGAACGTTTATCGTTTCAGTGTAAAATGTCCTTTAAATTCCTTTTGAACATCTTGTTCTGTGTACTCTACAACGAACCAATAATCACTCGAAGGTAATGCGTTTCCATTATATGTACCATCCCAACCAGCTCCTATCGGACTAATTTGTTTCAAGAGTTTTCCAAACCTGTCAAATATGTAGATTTTTGCTGTAGGGTCAAAGGAAGCAATTCCTATGATATTCCAAGTATCGTGATACCCATCTTGATTCGGGGTAATAAACTTAGGATAGTCAATCACTCCAATCTCGATTGTAACACTTCCACAACCTCT
>NZ_FNBA01000034.1 GCF_900102055.1 Ulvibacter litoralis | reverse complement strand
TTGAATGAAGTCAAAGAAGATGAGATAAAAAGTGTGAATGTAAATATGATAATTGATAAAAATGTATCTCAAAGTTATATTGATTCACTAAAAAGCATTATCAAATTTACAGGAGTAAATAGCATTTATAGAGTTTATAAAAATGATTCCATCGACTATAAAGATAATTTAAGTTGGTATGGAATCTCTGAATAAACAACTGTAGGTAACACTGTATAATAATCATAGCTTTTCCATAATTACAGAATGTTTAGTACTTAAAATTCACTATTTTAGTCATCGGAACAATACGTAACGCTTGTCCTTCTGAGTCTCACGCAGCTCCGAATAATCGGAACTAAATAAAGAACTAAAAAGGTGTCGCCGCTTCAAGCCGCACACTGCGCCAAGCGCTAAAATTATTATACAAACCCGTTACCCATAATTAAAAAAAACATCGTGACTAAAGAGAAACACCTTTACCGATTTTTATTTCTTGCGTCAATTTTTCTATTACTGATTAACGATTTATACTTGAAATTTGAATATCACAATTATCTGACTGGAAAACTATCAGATATTGCTGGATTATTTGCTTTTCCATATTTCTTCAGTTGTTTCTTTCCGAAAAGGATAAAACCAATTTATATTTTAAGTGGAATTTTATTCGTGTTTTGGAAATCGGAATTTTCACAACCAATGTTTGATTTTGCTCACTCATACGGAATCGGAATAAACCGAACAGTAGATTACTCGGATTTAATGGCTTTGTTAATTTTACCAATTTCATATTCTTATTGGAATAAAAGACAAATAACCACAAAAGAACCGAATAGAATATTTAAACCGATAATCATAGCAATTTGCAGTTTCAGTTTTATTGCAACAACTTTAGCCGCACATATTGAAGAACTGAATTTAAAATCAGATTTTGAAACGACATTAAATTACGATTTAGAAACTGTAAAAAAGGAATTAAGAATTTATCACGACAGTATTGTTCCAATTGGTTCATACAAAATTAATTTGGATGATAAAAAAGCGGAGATTTGGACTAAAATATCTTTGAGAAAAATTGATAGTACTAAAACACAAGTTTCTCTTGACAATATTCTTGATTTTAAAGTGCAAGGTACAGGAGTTATTTTTTACAGCGGAATTGACGAAGATGATGTTGAGTTTATGAAAAATCTGACTAAAAGTGAAATAGAACAATTATTTGAAAAGTCGATAAACAAAGAGTTTGTGGAAAAATAACTATGGGTAACACCGTATACTAATCATTGCTCTTGAGGTAACTAGAAGTATATTCATTACAAATATTTGACTATATTGGTTTCTGAAAATTCGAACTCGCTTGCCTTTCTGAGTCTCACGCGGCTCTGAATAATTGGGACTAAGAAGTGTAGTTTGAACTCGTCGCCGCTGCCAGCATCGCGCTGCGCCAAACGCAACAATTATTATACAAACCCGTTGGTTGTAATTAAATAACATATTAATAAAAACTAAAAATTATATGAGATTATTTTTCTTTTACATTGTAACATTTTTTATTACGTCCTATTCTTTTTCTCAGGAATTTACAACTGAAAAAGGCGGACATTGTTACACTTTAGAAATTCCAAATTATTTAACAAAGACATATGACCTAAATGATTCAGCGACGTTACAATATAAAAACACTTTAAAAGAAGCCTATATAATTGTTATACCAGACTCCAAAGATGAATTGACTTCTCTAGGAACAACTTTTATTGATTCAAAAGAATTTCTCAACTTTTTTATTAAGGATTACCAAATTGAATCTAAAAATAGAACTATAACTGATGTCGTTGAATTCAAATCAAATCAGAAAAAACACGCCCAAGTCGAAATGACTTTTAATGTAAATGAAAATGATTTCTACATGCTAATTACAACAGTTGAGACAGAGACACATTTTTACAAAATATTATGCTGGACTTTACTTGAAAACAAGGATAAATTTAGAGATGATTATATTAAAACTGCAAAGTCACTTAAAGATTAAAAACTACAACCAACAAAGTATACCAATCATTGCTCTTGCGTTAATTTTACAATAATTTCTACAAATATTTAACTATATTGGTTACTGAAAAATAACGTTACGCTTGCCCTTCTGAGTCTCACGCAGCTCTGAATAATTTGGAACTAAAAAGAGAAGTACGAACTTGTCGCTGCTGCCCTCAGCGCGCTGCGCCAAACGCAACAATCGTTATACAAACCCGTTGGCAAACATTTGAAAATTGAGCTCAAAACTAAATTTCATTATAATATTAATAATAATTTCTTTTATTTCATCCTGTATGTCAAAAGTTGAAATGATTAAATACATTCCTTCTACAGCACGATATCATATATTTCATCCGAAAGATTATATCATAAACGAAGATAAAGACGGAATTGTGACAATAACTTCGCCGAATGGAGAAACGAATATGACTCTTTCTGGATATGAAGCAAACGGAGAAGTTGACTCGAAAGTCTTAACTGAATTTATGGCTGAAGTAACCAAAGGATATGAATTGCAAACTGAACCGGAATTAAAGGAATTCGGAAACGGATTAAAAATAAGCGGAAAATATAAAAAGGATGGAAATGATTGGCTCTGGAAAATATTCTCTGAAAATAAAGCTATTGTAATTGTTTCGATTAATGGAGATGGAATTTTAAGCGATGAGGAAATAAAACTGATTGAATTTATGCTCGACAACTTTGAATTATACTCTGAATAAAAAACGATTTGCCAACACCGTATATTCCCCATCGCTTAATTTTGAACTAAGAGAAAACTCTCAATAATTAATTAACTATATTAGTCATACGAAAATTACGTTACGCTTGTCTTGCTGAGTCTCACGCGACGAAGTCGAATTAGGAACTAAACTAGAAAAATGAACGTGTCGTCGCTTCAAGCCTCACACTTCGCCACGCGCAACGAGCAATATACAAACCCGTTGGCAACAATTAAAACACAACTAAACTGAAAGAATATTATAACGTACTTGACTCTGGTTATGAAGTTTTTGGATTTGCAGCT
>NZ_FNBA01000007.1 GCF_900102055.1 Ulvibacter litoralis | reverse complement strand
CAGATGCTGGTTACAGCGGAACGGATCAGTTTGTATACAGTGTATGTGATGATGGAGTACCACAAGCATGTGATGAAGCAACAGTTTACATTAGTATTGACCCAAATTCAGGTGGAAATGAGATTCTAGCTGTTGATGATATCAATGATACGTTTGTAAATATTCCAGTTGATGGTGATGTAAGTACAAATGACTTAAATGTTGATGGTCCAGTAGGAACAGAAGTATTCACATTAGTAAATGGTCCAAGTGAGGGTACGTTAGTATTTAACACAGATGGAACATATACATACACACCAAATCTTGATTATGTAGGAGAAGATACTTTTGAATATCAAGTATGTGACGGTGGAAACCCAATCGCATGTGATACTGCAATTGTGTATATCGAAGTTGTTGGAGATCCTATAATAGGTAACGATCCGCCAGTTGCGAATGCAGATACCAATATTACAGAGGTAGGAGTGCCAATAAGCGGAAATGTGTTATCAAATGATTTTGATCCAGATGGAGATCCAATCATAATAACTGTTAATACAGATCCAAGTAATGGTACAGTGGTTATCAATCCGACAACAGGAGAGTATACTTACACACCAAACCCTGGATTCCAAGGTGAGGATACTTTTGAGTATACCATTTGTGATGATGGAACACCAGCTTTATGTGATACAACAACAGTAACGATTCAAGTGATTCCAGATGATGGAAACATTACAGTTGCTAATGATGATGCATATTATGGTGAAGTTGATACAGATATTACTGGGAACATATTAGAAAATGATTCAGATCCAGAAGGTCATACACAACAAGTAGATACGACTATTAGCCCAGTTAGTGGACCAAGTAGCGGTACAGTTGTAATTTTAGCTAATGGTGACTTTATCTATACACCAAACCCTGGTTTCGTAGGAACTGATCAATTTGTATATCAAATTTTTGATAGTGGAAGTCCAATAGCAACAGATGTAGCTACAGTTTATATCTTAATTAATGAAACACCAGCGCCAAGTATAGCGTTAGTTAAAACAGGTGCTTTCAATGATATTAACGGAGATGGTTGTGCAGATGTAGATGAAACTATTACGTACACTTTCAGTGTTACAAATGAAGGAAATGTTCCTTTAGGTTCAATAATAGTAACAGATCCATTATTAGAAGCACCAAATCCAGTAGTACCTATTGTATTTGTATCTGGAGATGACAATGCAAACCTTCTTTTAGATGAAACTGAAACTTGGATTTATACTGCAGATTACACAATAACACAGGCTGATATCGATACGGGTAATGTAACGAATCAAGCAACTGTTGAAGGAACTGATGATGACGGAACAGTAGTTTCAGATTTATCTGATGATAACAGTGTGTTAGAAGATGATCCCACAGTAACTGATCTTTGTCAAGAAGGAAGTATCGCAATCATTAAAGAAGGTACTTTCAATGACTTGAACGGAGATGGTTGTGCAGATGTAGATGAGACAATAACATATGCCTTTACAATTGTAAATACAGGAAATGTTACTTTAACAGATGTTATGATTACTGATAACTTGGTAGGATTAGTATTAGTTGGAGGACCAATAACTCTTGCGCCAGGTGAGACAGATACAACTACATTTGTTGGAACGTATCCAATTACACAAACTGATATAGACGCAGGAAGTGTAACAAACCAAGCAACGGTTGAAGGAGCAGAGCCAAACGGAACAATTGTATCTGACCTTTCAGATGACGATAGTATCCTTGAGGATGATCCTACAGTAACTGATCTTTGTCAAGAAGGAAGTATCGCAATTATTAAAGAAGGTACTTTCAATGACTTGAACGGAGATGCTTGTGCAGATGTAGATGAGACTATAACATATGCCTTTACAGTTGTAAATACAGGAAACGTTACTTTAACAGATGTTATGATTACTGATAACTTGGTAGGATTAGTATTAGTTGGAGGTCCAATAACTCTTGCGCCAGGTGAGACTGATGCAACTACATTTGTTGGAACGTATCCAATTACACAAACTGATATTGATGCAGGAAGTGTTACAAACCAAGCAACGGTTGAAGGAACTGAACCAAGTGGAACAATTGTATCTGATCTTTCAGATGACGATAGTATCCTTGAGGATGATCCTACGGTAACGGATCTTTGTCAAGAAGCAGAGATAGCATTGATTAAAGTAGGAACTGTAATTGACACTAACGGTGATGGTTGTGCAGATGTAGGTGAAACAATAAGATATACATTTGATGTGTATAACTTAGGAAATGTAACCTTAACTGATATTGATATTACAGATGATCTTCCAGGAATTAGTATTGCAGGAGGGCCAATTACCCTTGCTCCAGGAACTAACGATGCAACTTCATTTGTGGGTATTTACACAATAACACAGGATGATATTGATACAGGAAGTGTAACAAACCAAGCAACGGTTGAAGGAACAGACCCTAATGGTGTTGTAGTTTCAGATTTATCTGATGATAACAGTATATTAGAAGACGATCCAACAGTAACGCCTGTTTGTCAAATTATATCAATTGCTTTAATTAAAACAGGAACTCTTTCTGATGATAATGGAAATGATTGTTTTGATGTTGGAGAAACAATTGTTTATAGCTTCTTAGTAACGAACTTAAGTAATGTTCCATTAACTAATATTACAATTACTGATCCGTTAGTAACTGTAGTTGGTGGTCCAATAGTTCTTGCAGCGGGTGATTCTGATGGAACTACATTTACAGCAGTGTACACAATAACACAAGATGATATTGATACAGGAAGTGTAACGAATCAAGCTACTGTTAGCGGAACTGCGCCATCTGGTTCAGTTGTGATAGATCAATCTGATGATAATAGCAACTTTGAAGATGATCCTACAGTAACAGTTTCTTGTGGTTCGAATGCTGACATGTCTGTAACTAAAACTGGAGTGTTTAACGATGAGAATAATGATGGAGCGACCCAAGTAGGTGAAACGATATCTTATATCTTTAGCGTTACAAATACAGGAAATGTTACATTGTACAACATTACATTAGAAGATCCATTACCAGGAATTGTGATTAGTGGTGGACCAATAGTAGAGTTAGCTCCAGGAGAAACAGATGATACTACATTTACTGCGATTTATACTGTCACACAAGATGATATAGATGCACAGGAGGTGTTGAATCAAGCTATAGCTACAGGTCAAGATCCTAATGGAAATGACGTTAGTGATGAATCTGATGATCCTAACGATCCTACGAATGTTGATCCAGATAATGATGGTGACCCTGATGATGTTACTATTACTATCTTACCAAACGTACTTCCTGGTGACTTTGAAATATTCAATGGTATCACACCGGATGGTGACGGTAAGAATGATTTCTTCTATATCAAAGAAATTAGTAAATACTCAGATAATACTATGGAGATATTCAACAGATGGGGAGTATTGGTATATGAGACTACTAATTATGGAGGATCTAATGATGAAGAGAATGTATTTACAGGAATTTCAGAAGGACGTGTAACAATCGCAGAAGACGATTTATTACCAACAGGAACGTATTACTACGTACTTAAGTTTACAGGACAAAATCCAGGTGAGCTAGGTAGTTATCCAGAAGCTGGTAAAGAAAGTTACGCAGGATACTTATACATTAATAGATAGAAAATCAAAAAATCTCCGGGAGGAAATTTCCTCCCGGGTTTAAAATATGTAACTATGAAACACAGTTATTTTACAATTATACTTTTGATTTTGCTAGGGACATTTTCAAGTAATGCACAGCAAGATCCCCAATACACACAGTATATGTATAACACCGAAGTGGTAAACCCTGCGTATGCAGGTTCGAGAGATGCTATGAGCTTCGGATTGTTATTACGGACACAATGGATTAGCCTTGAAGGAGCGCCTCAAACGGGGACGTTTACTATGAGCTCGCCTATTGGTGCTTTGGATAATATGGGATTAGGTTTGGCAATTGTTCACGATCAAATAGGACCGGCTACAGAGTCTAATATTAATGTAGATTATTCTTACTCCATCAATACATCAGATAAATCTGAGTTATCTTTTGGTTTAAAAGCGGGGTTAGATATATTAAATGTTGACTATACAAAGCTTAATATTTTTGATCAGACAGATCCTAGATTTCAGAGTAATGTAGATAATAAACTGCAACCTCAAATTGGAGCAGGTGTTTATTTCAATACTGATAAGTTTTATGCAGGACTTTCTGTCCCTAACTTTTTAACTACAAAACATTTTGATGAAAGTAGTTTAGGGAATGTAAATAATGCATCAGTTGCTGCTGAAAGATTACACTATTTCTTAATTGCAGGATATGTATTTGATATTAGCGATAATTTAAAGTTTAAGCCTGCTACTTTAGTGAAAGCTGTAAGTGGTGCTCCAATTCAATGGGATGCTTCAGCAAACTTTTTAATAAATGACAAGTTTACGGTAGGAGCAGCGTATAGATGGAGTGCAGCATTAAGTGCAATGTTGGGGTTCCAAGCTTCTGAACAAATTTTTATTGGATTTGGTTACGATTATCAATCTACAGATATTGAGGAATATAGTGATGGTTCTTATGAGCTTATGTTACGATTTGAACTGTTCAAAAAGCCAGAACGTGTATTAACACCTAGGTTCTTCTAAAAACGCATACTATGAATAAAATCTCACAAAAAATATTAATGTTAACATTGGTTCTTTTCATTACCAGTGTTGCTTTTCCCCAGAAAAAACAAATTGCGAAAGCAAATAAAGAGTTTGATCGATACTCATATATTGATGCGAGGGAAATTTATCTTAAAGTAATAGAGGACGGATATAAATCTGCCGAAATTTATCAAAGACTAGGAGACACGTATTACTGGAACAGTGATTATGATAATGCTGCTAAATGGTATTCTAGACTAGTTGAGGAGTTTCCAGATGAAACAAAAGCTGAATATTATTTTAGAGCTTCACAATCTTTAAAAAGTCTTAAGAAATACGAAGAAGCTAAAAAGATGATGGATGGCTTTGTCGCCAAAGGAGGGAATGGATTGTTGCTTAAAGATTTCAAAAAAGATTCAAATTACCTTGAAAGCATTGGGCTAGCATCTAAAGGATATGAACTTGATAAAGTCACTATTAATACAAACTATTCAGACTTCGGTCCTTCATTCTACGGAAATAAATTAGTTTACGCTACATCTTCAAATAAAACTGAAGGAGGAAAAATCTATGAATGGAATCAACAGCCTTTCTTAGATTTATTTATGGCTACAATGGATGAAGAAGGACGTCTTTCTAAACCAGAGCCACTAAGTGGAGAAATTAATACAACTTTTCACGAATCTTCCACATCATTTACTAAAGATGGAAGAACCGTTTTCTTTACACGTAATAATTTTATAAACGGTAAAAAAGGAAGAGATGAAAATAAAACAATTCGTCTTAAACTATACAAAGCAACCCACAATGGTGATGGTAATTGGGGAAATATAGTTGAATTGCCTTTTAATAGTAAAGAATATTCTGTAGCTCATCCTGCGTTAAGTCCTGACGAAAAGAAATTATACTTTTCATCAGACATGCCGGGTACTATGGGAATGTCAGATCTTTGGTATGTAGAAGTATTAGGAAACGATACCTATGGTGCTCCTGTAAATCTAGGAGATCAAATAAATACCGAAGCAAGAGAGTCTTTTCCATACATTAGTAAAGAAGGAAACTTATACTTTGCTACTGATGGTTTAGCAGGACTTGGTGGCTATGATGTATTTGTCACAAAACTAGATGCCAATGGACAAGCTGGTGAGCTTGTGAATCTTGGAGAACCTGTAAATAGTTCACAAGATGATTTTGGTTTTATTTTAGATGAGGAAAAAGGATTAGGATATTTATCTTCCAATAGAGATGGAGAAAGAGGTAGTATAGATGATGATATCTATAGAATTTATGAGAAATGTGTTATTACAATCTCAGGAATTGTTTTCGATGTTGATACTAGAGAATTATTACCTGGAGCAGTAGTTACATTATTAGATGCTAATAATAAGGTCATTTCAACAATGGAAGCTGACCAAAATGGAGCCTATCATTTTGATGCAGAATGTAGCTCACAATATTCAGTCCGTGCTACAAAAGAAACCTATTCGCCTAATGAAAAGTTAGTAGAAACACCTGATAAAACTGGAAACATTGAAGTACCTCTTCCTTTAAGAGGACCTTGTCCTCCTAATGATTTAGGATGTCGTTTATGCTTACAACCAATATTCTTTGATTTTGATAGATACAACATTCGCCCAGATGCCGAAATTGAACTAGCAAAAATATATGTTGCGTTAAGAGATTATCCACAATTGAATATTCATATAGAATCTCATACAGATTCTAGAGCGACAAATTCATACAACAATAGATTGTCTGAAAAACGTGCTCAAGCTACTTTAAACTGGCTTGTAAATAAAGGAATTAGTCCATCGCGATTAACAGCTAAAGGATATGGTGAAAGTCAACTTTTAGATCGTTGTTTAGTGTTTGATGAATGTGGAAAGAAAATTGGAACTTACGACTGTACGGAAGAACAAAGAAATAATCCTACGTGTAGTGATGGAGTAAAATGTTCTGAAAAAGAACATCAAATGAATAGACGTTCTATGTTTATTATACAAAACTGATAGTACGCTAACCAATAAATAAAAAGCGCTCAATTTTTCAACTGGGCGCTTTTTTTTAAATTTTAACGTTGAAAAAGGTGTTTTATCGAATATTTAGGGTTTTAATCTAATTCCTACTTTAGTCGATTTAGATACTAAAATACTTGTGTATCTTTACTTCGGTTTTATCTTTAACAGGCATAACACCTTGTTTGAATGCAACTCTTCCCCACAAATTTTTTACGTATAGTTTAATTTAAGAATCTACATTGATTACGGTATGTTTCTTAATATGAACAGACTATCTAATGTTTTTTAATTCTGAAAAGAATTAGTTATAATTAAAAAGTAAAGTATGATTACTATAAAGAGTTTCGGTAGAAAAACTATTTTTTTTGGAATATTTCTTTTCTGTATTCAGCTTTTGAATGCTCAAAATGGTGACGTTCGAAAAGCCAATAAAGAATATGATAAATATGACTTTATAGATGCTCGAGATATCTATCTTATGGTTGTCGAAGACGGCTATCATTCCGCAGAAATTTTTAAAAAATTAGGAGATACCTACTATTATAATAGTGATTATACCAATGCATCAAAATGGTATACTCGATTATTAGATACCTACCCAAACGATGTAGATACAGAATATTATTATAGAGCAGCACAAGCCCTAAAAAGTATTAGCAATTATGCCGATTCTGATGTGTTAATGGAAAAATACGTTGCATTAGGTGGAGAAGAACGGGTAGTGCAAGTTTTTGAAAATGACCCTGAATACCTTAAAAGTTTAGGAGTAGAGCCGTTTAAATATGTAATTAATAAAATATCAGTTAATAGTAAGTTTTCAGATTTTGGACCTTCTTATTATAAAGATAAAATTGTTTTTGCTTCTTCTACAAAGGATCTTTCAAACTTTAAAACGCACAACTGGAACAATCTTCCTTATTTAGATTTGTACGAAGCTAGCATCGATAAGTATGGAAATTTATCAGATCCGGTTCCTTTAAAAGGAGATGTAAATACCATTTATCACGAATCATCTACCTCTTTTTCTAAAAACGGAAAAACAGTTTACTTCACTCGAAATAATTATACAAATGGTAAAAAGAAGAGTGACCGACAACGAACAATGCGCCTTAAGTTATATAAAGCGACCATTAGTGAAACTGGAGACTGGGTTAATGTATTAGAGCTACCTTTTAATGATGAAGAATATAGTGTAGCCCATCCGGCATTAAGTCTGGACGAAAAACGTCTTTACTTTGCTTCAGATATGCCTGGTACGTTTGGCCGTTCTGATTTATGGTATGTTGAAATTTTAGGAAATAATATGTATGGCCCTCCTGTGAATTTAGGAGAAAAAGTAAATACGAAAGCTCGTGAAACGTTTCCTTTTGTTAGTGAGAAAAACAACCTGTACTTCTCAAGTGATGGTCACGGAGGTTTTGGAGGTTTAGATATATTTATTATTCCTATTGATGAAGAAGGAGAACTTGGTAAAATAACCAACTTTGGAGAACCAATTAATAGTAATTTTGATGATTTTGGATTTATTACCAAGGAAAGTGAAGGGACTGGTTTTTATACTTCAAATGTAGATGGAGGAAGAGGTAGTATCGATGATGAAATTTTTAGATTCGTAGAAGAATGTGTCATGACAATCAATGTCGTAGTGCGAGATATCGATACACAAGAATTATTACCTGGTGCTGAAGTTTCAATTTTAGATGAAAATTATCAAGTAATTCAGAAAGTAACCGTTGGAGAAGATGCAACCGTAACTTTCACGAAAGAATGTGATACAAAATATACTTTACTAGGAACTAAAAAGGATTATTTTCCAAATGAGAAAACCTTAGTAACTCCAGATGAAGGTGGTGTAGTAGATGTAACATTAGAATTAAAACACAAAGAAATTTGTCCTCCTAACGACTTAGGGTGCCGACTTAGTTTACAGCCTATTTATTTCGATTATGATCGTTCAGAAATACGTCCAGATGCAGCTGTTGAGTTAGCAAAAATTTTAGCAGCATTGCGCAAGTATTCTGAATTGGTTATTAGCATTGAGTCACATACCGATTCAAGAGGTAGAGATAGTTATAACTTAAAGCTTTCCGATCGAAGAGCTCAATCTACATTAAATTGGTTGGTAGATAAAGGAATTTCAAGAGCTAGACTAAGTGCCAAAGGATATGGTGAGACACAATTGGTGAATCATTGCGGAAATGACGTAGAATGCACTGAAGAAGAACACCAATTAAATAGACGATCTATGTTTATTATTCAGGACCTTAATTCGACGGTTACAAATAATTAATACTTTTACTTCGGAAGAAACACTTTTGTTTTTTATTTACAAGATCCTATTTTGTATTTTTGAAAAATAAAATTGTACTATGGCTGAAGAACAAGTAATTCTTGTTAATGAAAACGACGTTCAAATTGGGCTAATGCCTAAGTTAGAAGCGCATGAAAAAGGGCTTTTACATCGTGCTTTTTCCGTGTTTGTTTTTAATGAGAAGAATGAGTTAATGCTTCAGCAAAGAGCGTTGCATAAATACCATTCTCCAGGACTTTGGACCAATACTTGTTGTAGTCATCAACGAGATGGAGAAACCTCATTAGAAGCCGGTAAACGTCGTTTGTTTGAAGAGATGGGGTTTGAAACTCCGCTCAAACAAAGTATCTCTTTTATTTACAAAGCTCCTTTTGACAATGGCTTAACGGAGCACGAATTTGATCACATTTTACTTGGAAATTATAATGAAGCACCGCTCATCAATGAAGAGGAGGTTGCCGCTTGGAAGTGGATGCCATTAGAAGAGGTAAAAAAAGATATCGAAGCACAACCTGAGATTTATACAGCTTGGTTTAAGATTATTTTCGACAAATTTCAAAAACACTTATCTGTATGAGCTTAACTATTTATCGCAAAGCACATTTTAATGCTGCACACCGTTTGTATAAAAAAGAATGGAGTGATGCTAAAAATTTTGAAGTTTTTGGCAAATGTAGCAATCCTCATTACCACGGACATAACTACGATTTAGAAGTAGGACTTACTGGAACAATGGATCCTGAAACAGGTTTTCTTATCGATTTAAAAATATTGAAAACTATTATTGAGGAGGAAATATTAACTCCTTTCGATCATAAAAACTTAAATGTTGAAGTTTTAGAATTTAAAGATCTAAATCCAACCGTGGAGAATATTGCAATCGTGATTTGGAATAAACTGAATACTCGTTTGCAATCAAAATATCAAATTTCAGTAAAACTATACGAAACACCGCGTAATTTTGTAGTATATACAGGTTAATAACTCTGAAAAGTAGCACTGAAATTTTCGTTTAAAAAATACTATTGAAAAAGAAACCCGAATTATATCCCTTAAAATTTATTCCCATCCTGAAAGAAAAGGTATGGGGTGGAACCAAATTGTCTCGTTTGTTTGGAAAAGAACTTGCTGAAAATACGGGCGAGAGTTGGGAAGTTTCAGGGGTAGAAGGCGATATTTCGGTAGTTGTTAATGGAACTTTTAAAGGGGTATCGTTAGTTTCTCTTTTAGAAACGTATAAAGAAGCATTGGTTGGAAAAAAGGTTTACAAAACCTTCGGCGCTACATTTCCACTTTTGTTTAAGTTTATAGATGCAGATCAAGACCTTTCAGTACAGTTGCATCCAAACGATGCTTTGGCTAAAAAACGTCATAATTCCTTCGGAAAGACAGAAATGTGGTATGTTCTAGATGCTGATGATGATGCTCGTATTATCTTAGGATTTTCAGAAAAGATGGACGCAGAAACGTATTTGAGGCATCTTTCAGAAAATAAAATCACAGAGATACTGCATTCTGAAAAAGTACAAAAAGGAGATTCCTTTTTTATAACTCCAGGAGTCGTACACGCTATTGGAGCGGGGGTTGTGATAGCCGAAATTCAACAAACTTCAGATATTACGTATCGTATTTACGATTGGAACCGTCCAGACATTAATGGCGAATTACGTGAGCTTCATAACGAATTGGCAATAGATGCAATTACCTTTGAAGAAACTAATGCGAAATTAACCTATACGGAAGTCGAAAACGAACCCCTTCCATTGTGTACCACACCTTTTTTTAAAACGAATAAGCTAACGCTAACAAAAAACTTCACTAGAAATGTTGTCGCACTAGACTCATTTGTAGTATATATGTGTGTAGAAGGTGCTGCAACTGTCGTAACTAAAAACACTTCCGAAGAAATTAAAAAAGGGGAAACACTGCTCATCCCTGCATCTACCTCAGAAATTACCATTAAAACGTCATCCGCAACTATTTTAGAAGTTTATATCCCTTAATACACTCGAAAGTAGTATTTTTGCACAAAATTTAAATTATTATGGCAAACGTACGCGACTTAAAAAAAGATATTAATTACGTATTAGGAGATATTATCGAAGCGGTGTATATCTGGGAGTTAACAAATCCAAGTAAAGACAATAAAAAAGCTGAAGCAATCATTGACGAAGCAATTACAACTTTTGATGAGCTTATCGCTAAAGTAAACGATAAAAATGTTGAAAACAAAAAACAACATTTTAAAGCTATCAATGCTGATCTAGAAGAAAAAGGTAGAAAATTGATCGAAAAAATTAACGGATTAAGTTAATTCTTTTCTTTCTTTACCTCTTTAATATAAGACTCTAATGCGGTACCGTATTTAGAGTCTTTTATTTTTGGAGTAAGTGTGTTATACACGGTATCCAGATATTTAGGATTTGCATCGTAAATTTCTGTAAGCGCTAAATAAGGCGCTAATTCGTATTCTTTGTGGTTTATGGCAAAGTTCACTGTCATAAAGTATTTACTTGCTTTTAAGCTGCTTCTTTGTCCTTCTATAGCACTTACTAACGAATCATTTCCTTCTTGTAATGCTTTAAGTCCGCTTTCAATATGGTCTAAGTTTTTGTCTGAATACCTTTTCATTAACTTTTTATAGTCATTTAAAGCGTCTTCATTTTTTGAACCTGTAATTTTTGCGTCAAGTTCAAAACTCTTCAATGTCGTGTTGATTGTAATTTCGCTGGGTTCAGCAAAAAAAGTAATACGATCATCAATTAAAGTACCGTCTTTCAATCTAAGGTATAGGTAGTAAATCTCTGGGCTGTTTATTTCTTCGGAAAATTCAAAGCTAGAGTCACCGTTAACTTGAACTGAATCTACGGTCGTTAATATGGTGTCTTCAAATTTCTGAAGCAACAGTGTTCCTTTTTTTAATCCTTTTACATGTCCTGTAAGGTGCATTTCTTTATCGCTTTTCGAGCAGCTAACAACTAAGAAAAAAATAGTAAGTAAGGAAAAAAGGTATTTCATTTTGGAGTCTTATTTTAAGCGAGCAAAGATGCTATTTTTTTAAGAAATTGACTATTGAATTTTACAAATTTAATGAGCTACTGCAGCCAATTGCATTAAAGCAGTACAAGCAACAGCTCCCAAAGTTCCAACGGCATATCCAAAAACAGCAAGCAATACGCCTACTGTGGCTAAAGATGGATGAAAAGCAGAAGCTACAATAGGGGCAGAGGCAGCGCCACCAACATTGGCCTGACTTCCTACAGCTAAAAAGAAATACGGTGCTTTAATAATTTTTGCAACCACAATTAATAATACAGCGTGAATAAGCATCCAAACTAATCCAACGACAATTAATCCTTTGTTTTCGAAAATTAAAGTTAGATCCATTTTCATTCCAATACTGGCAACGAGAATGTAAATAAAAACGCTTCCAAATTTACTAGCACCAGCGCCTTCATAGCTTCTAGCTTTGGTGTAGGATAGGATAATTCCAACAATAGTTGTTAACGAAATCATCCAGAAAAAACTAGACGTTAAAAACGTAAACATGTTGCGAGTAATACCAGGTGAAAGACCTTCTACAAATGATTCGAATACTTGACTTAAATAACCTGCGCCAAAATGTGCAAAACTCACAGTACCAAATGCAATTGCAGCTAAAATCATTAAATCGGCCAAGGTCGGATTACGATCTACTTTTTTAGAATAGGTCGATACTTTTTCTTTCAAGGCTTCAATAGCACTTGTGTCGGCACCTAACCATTTATCTATTTTTGCCGACTTTCCAATTCCAATTAAAATAATAGCCATCCAAATATTCGCGACAACGATATCTACGAATACCATTCCGCCATATAGTTTTTGGTTGTATCCATAAATTTCCAACATGGCAGTTTGGTTGGCACCACCACCAATCCAGCTTCCTGCTAGTGTTGAGAGTCCTCTCCATACAGCATCGGCTCCTTCACCACCAATAGTTTCTGGTGAAAAGGTTCCAATTAGTAATACAGCGACGGGACCACCAATGATGATACCAGCAGTACCCGTTAGAAACATGATAAGTGCTTTCGGACCTAGATTAAATACTGCTTTTAAATCGATGCTGAGTGTCATTAATACAAGCGCGGCGGGTAATAAATACCGACTCGACATATAGTATAAGCTCGAACTGTGTTTTGTAGCTTCTCCAGTTTCAGAAACAGTGGTCCAATCTGGCGCAATAATTCCAAATGTAGTAAGTACTGCAGGAATAAAATACGCGATAAATAAAGCAGGTACAATAGCGTAGAACTTACTCCAGAAACCTTCTTTTTTTGAAGATGTAAAAAATATAAGTCCTAAAGCAACCATTAAAACCCCAAAAACAATAGTGTCATTGGTAAATAGAGGCGTCGTATCTTTAATTATTTCTGAAGCGGTATCTTGCATAGCGATGGTTTTTCTGCAAAATACAATTTATTTCTTTTTAGGCAGTCTTCCTTCCTTTTTTAATACTTCATTAAGCATCCATTCAATTTGGCCATTGGTGCTGCGAAACTCATCGGCAGCCCATTTTTCAATGGCTTTCATCATATCTTCATTTACACGAAGTGCGAATGCTTTTTTCTTACTCATAGAATTACTTCTTAATAAACGTGCTTATCGCATCAATTAATTCGGGCATTACAGGAATGTTATATTGATTGTACGATTTACCATTTTCCATATCATTACCTTCAATCTTTTTGAAGATGTGGTTCATTTGAGGGATGATCAGGTATTCTGCTCCCGGTTTTGCTTTGTGTAATTTTTCTGCTTCCGAGACACTAACCTGTAGGTCTTTGTCGCCATTTATGATTAATATAGGCATTTCCAATTTTGAAATTTCAGTCATAGGGTCATATAGCATCCAACTTCTTATAAACGGCTGTATGTCTTTTCTGAAAATAGACGACAGTCCAGGACTGTAATTAACAGCAACTCCATTAACTCGCAAATCATCAAAAGCCAATCGGGCGCTTTCTTGAAGCCCTGGAGCTTGTTGTGATAATTGTGTAACAATAACATCGTCTATAGGTTGTCCCGCACCTGCGATGGATACAAATCCATTTACGCCATCTTGCGCTGCGACCATACCTGCAAGAGAGCCTTGACTATGACCTATGATGTATATTTTTGAAAATTCATTCCCTTTTTTAAAATAAGCGATAATTTTTGAAGCATCTTTAATAAAATCGTCAAAACGTATTTCTTTCTCATTAATCGTTTTGTTTTTCATTTGCTTCACAATGCGTTTGTCGTATCGATACGAAGCGATTCCTGCTTCATATAACCCTTCAGCTAAAAATCGAATGGCATTGTTTTCAATCATTTGCTGATTTCCATTTCTGTCCACAGGACCTGAGCCTCCAATTAAAATAGCCAACGGCATTTTTTCAGAAGAGGTTGGTCTTAGTAATGTTCCATCAATAAGCGGAGAAACGCTAATGTCGATAGCATTGTACTTTTTACTTTGTGCAAAACTACTTCCGAAGCATAACAAGAAAATATAAATCCAATGTAATTTCATAGGTCTAAAATTTATGTGTTTGTGGTTTGTTTCTTTGTTTTTTCTGAAACAATACTTCCATTAAACACAATTTAAATGCCAATATTGCATTTCGAGCTTTAAGTGTTTAAAGTTCCAGCATTTACTACGGGTGTCGCATCTTTGTCGCTACATAATATAACCATTAAGTTGCTAACCATAGCCGCTTTTTTATCTTCGTCCAAATCTACAATATTCTTTTTACTCAATTGGTTTAAGGCCATCTCTACCATGCTAACAGCACCTTCTACAATTTTGTGTCGTGCCGCTACAATAGCAGTTGCTTGTTGTCTTTTTAGCATAGCACTAGCAATTTCGTTTGAATACGCTAAATACCCAATTCTAGATTCGAGTACTTCGATACCTGCGATGGCAAGACGGTCTTCCAATTCTTTTTCTAAGGCTTCATTTACTTCGGTCATGCTCGAGCGCAGAGTGATGTCTTCGTCTAAACCTTCATCGGCAAAATTGTCATACGGATACTTGCTAGCCAACTCTCTAACCGCTGCATCAGTCTGTATACGCACAAAATTTTCGTAATCATCTACATCAAAAGCGGCTTTATGAGTGTCTCTTACTCTCCACACTAAGATGGTACTAATAATGATTGGGTTTCCTAATTTGTCGTTTACCTTCAGTCGTTCGCTGTCAAAGTTTCTCGCACGTAATGATATTTTTTTCTTTACAAACAACGGATTCACCCAATATAAACCATTGCTTTTAATGGTTCCGATGTACTTTCCGAAGAGCAATAAAACACGAGAACCATTAGGGTTTACCAATACAAAACCGGGTATCATTATAATTATGGTTAGAAAGAAAGAAGCTATAAACCAATTGTTTTTGGTGGTAATGAGTCCGAAAACACTTCCGATAAGTAGTACCATTAATAGAACCAGCATCACATAGCCGTTTGCTGGAAGGATTGATTTTTCGTTTGACATATATGTATGATTTAAAATGATATTAAAATGATATTAAACAAATATCGTTTATTTTTTTGAAATTCCGAATAAAATTTTCAATCTCTGTACTTTTAGATTGTTATCTTTGTGAAAAATGTTTTTGTTATGAGAAAATTTCAGCTTTTAGTATTCGTCCTTTTTTTAGGAGTACAATCTGTTTCAGCATCAAATGATTGGGGTAAAAAAGGGCATAGAACCACAGGCGAAATCGCACAAAAACATCTTTCCAAAAAAGCAGAACGTAAAATTAATGCGCTACTAAACGGGCATACGTTGGCCTTTGTTTCTAATCACGGAGACGATATAAAAAGTGATCAGGCGTATAGAAGTTACAGTCCGTGGCATTATGTAAATTACCCTTTTGACAGCTCGTACGAGGCGCATCCTAAAAGTGAAAAAGGCGATTTAATTACTGGAATTGCAACTTGTGTTGCCGTTCTTAAAGATGAAAAAGCTTCGAAAGAAGATAAAATATTTCATTTAAAAATGTTGGTTCACTTTGTGGGAGATTTACACCAGCCTTTGCATGTTGGAATTGCTGATGATAAAGGAGGAAACGATTTTCAAGTTCGTTGGTTTAACGACGGCACCAATTTACATTCGGTTTGGGATACTAAAATGATTGAAGATTACGGAATGTCGTATACCGAACTTGCTGCTTCTGCCGATCCACTTTCTTCGTATCAATTGGCTGAGGTTGAAAAAGGAACGGTTATCGATTGGATGAATGAGAGTAGAACGTTGTGCAAAGAAATTTATGCAAATGCTGAAATAGGCGATAAGTTAGGCTACCGTTATATGTACGATTATACGTCTGTTTTTCGTTCGCAACTTCAAAAAGGAGGAATTCGTTTGGCAGTATTGCTCAACGATATTTTCGGATAATCTCCGCTATTTTAATATACAATTCGGAACGTTAGGTTAATTCTAGGGGCAACTCTTTTCGTTGTCTTCGGAATTTGATGCAACCAGTTTTCTTGTGTTGCACCTTTCATAAGTAGTAAACTTCCGTGCTCTAGAATGATTTTATGTTTTAGTGCTTTGTCTGTTTTGTGTTTTAAATGGAACATTCTAGGCGCTCCAAAACTAACCGATGCAATCACTGGGTTTGTGCCCAATTCTTTTTCATTATCGCTGTGCCAACCATTGCTATCACTTCCATTTCTGTATAAGTTAAGCAAAACTGTCGTGAAGTTTACTTCGGAAAATTTTTCAACGTCGCACTTTATTTCTTTTAGCGTAGGTGTGAATTGCTTCGGAAGCATGGTGATGCCAGAATAGGAGTAGGGCTTACTGTTGTTTCCGTATAAGGCGGTGAGTCTGGGTTGCGGGTGTGTTTTTCCGAAGAGTGTAATACTGTCTTGTTGCCAAGGAGTTTCAGTTGTTAGACGCGTAAAATATTCTGAAGCTTTTTCCGAAGAAAAAAAAGACGGAATGTATAACACAGTTCCGTCTTTGATAGGTAATTGTAA
This sequence comes from Ulvibacter litoralis, assembly GCF_900102055.1. Classification (GTDB taxonomy): domain Bacteria; phylum Bacteroidota; class Bacteroidia; order Flavobacteriales; family Flavobacteriaceae; genus Ulvibacter; species Ulvibacter litoralis. The sequence continues at coordinate 67,254 of NZ_FNBA01000007.1, read as the reverse complement.
AGGTGTTTTATGTTCTTCAGAAGCAAATAAATTCATGTTTAAACATATTGATACGCCCAAAACATTAATACAAACTGCAATGGAATTCTAGCGATTAAAACCCATTTTGGCAGTTTCATTGCAGCTTCTTCATTTTGTAGCATATAGACATGAACAGGAATAAATACAATGAGGATTGCTATAATTCCCCAAGCGGCTAAACTTTGGGTTCCTGGACTTAGAATCATAAATCCTAAAATCATTTCTGCAATTCCGCTAAGCATCACCATGGTTCCTTTTGCAGGAATATACGGCGGCATAATGCGTTCGTATAATTTAGGTTTCCTAAAATGGTTTGCGCCGGCAATTACAAATAGTAGGCCGATAAGATATTGATGCCAGGGAAAATTCATGTTAATTAGTCTTGTTTAGGAGCTTCTACTATTTTTGAATCTGCAGGAACCGTAAAGTCTGCATCATCTAAAAAGGTGATGTTTGTAAGGGTTGCATTTCCGATGCTATCACCGTACAATTCTTTTTCGTCGCTCCAGTTGTAGAAATCCCACATATCTGCGATTGCAACTCCATCTACAACGGTGTAGTTTGTGTATGCGATGGCGTGCGGTGCTGCTTCTGCTTTTTCAACTGTTTTTCCGAAGGTTACGATATAAGCTGCATAGTTAAGTAAGTTTGTTTCAGGATCTGTATATACCATATACCAATCGTCTGAAGTATCTCCAACATCACTTTTGAACGATAATTTTGCTCTTGAAACTTCTTCTTCGTTGATCATTTTTTGCTCAAAACCACTCCACTGAGTTCCAGGGTCGGTTAGTTTAAATGGCATTGACATAAAATAAGACCAAGTGAAAATATCGAAACGAGCGCTTTTAAGTTCTTTATTAGCAGGAGAGAGGTATACTTCACTTCCGTCGTAAATGATACTGCTTCCGTCTTTAAAATCATATCTTATCTTAGAAGAGTTTGTTAATGAAGTCACTTTTACATCCAATCTAAGTTTTCCGTTAAAGTGTAATAATAGGTCGTAAGAGATAGCCTTTTTTGAAGTATAACCTTCTTTGTTGTGAGCCTTTTCAATGCCTTGTGCAAAAGCATCTGAAAGTGATACTGCTCCGTCACCAATTCCGTTGTCTTTTTCTACGGGAATTGCTTTTTCTTCGGTGTTTTTCTTTGTTTCGTTACAAGCTGTAGCAGCTACTATAAGTACTAATAATAGAATAATTTTCTTCATCAAATAATGTTTGAGTTTGTGCAATTTTATAAGTTTCAAAAGTAAATCATTTAAATGAAAAACCCCTTCAAATCTGAGATTTCAGACGAAGGGGTTTTAATTTTAACTAATTTTAAGACTATTCTTTTAAGAGCCTTCTACTTGTTTGTCCTTGATCGTATTTAATAATCACGGTGTAGGTAGCACTTGCAAGGGTAGAAATATCAATTTGCTTTTCAGTTCCCATAGTTCTAAGGTCGATGCTTGCTATGAAGCGTCCTCTCATATCATAGATATCTGCTTGCTCCAACGCAATAGCTTGAGGGTTGCTTAGAATTACATATTCCTTCGCTGGGTTAGGGTATAGGCTCACATTAGCAATTTCTAATTCGATGTCGTTTACACCTAATACACTTTCAACAGTTAATTCGAATGAACAGGTACCAATGTTTCCATATTCATCGGTTGCTGTTAGTGTAATAGTGTATGTTCCATCGGGTAGTAATGTACCTGGCGCAGGATCTTGGGTTGTGATTGTTACTGGATCTGTACAATTGTCAGTTACAGTCGCTTCACCTGTAGCAAAGTAATCAGGCACTTCGTAAAATAAGTTTCCTGCTCCTGGATCTACTGTTTGATCTGCTGGACATGTAATTTCTGGTGCGAATGCATCAACAACTGTTACCGTAGCAAAACAAGTTGCTAAGTTTCCGTTTGCATCCTCACTGAATACCTGTACCGTTACAGGGGTTCCAATATCACTACAATCAAAGTCTGTGATATCAACAGCAGTTGTTGCGATTCCGCAGGCATCAGTATTGCTGGCGATTACATCACTTGGTGTAATGGTAACAGTACCATCTGCTCCTAATTCAAGCGTGATATCCATACACACAAGTTCTGGTAATGTATTGTCTTCAACAGTTACTGTTGCCGTACAGGTTTCAGAGTTTCCGTTAACATCAGTTACTGTTAAAACTACTGTGTTAGGGCCTACATTCGAACAATCGAAAGTATCGATGTCTAAGTCGTAGCTTGCAATTCCGCAGGCATCAGTACTTCCGTCATCAATATCAGTTCCAGTAATTGTTACCGTTCCTGTTGGATCTAATTGTACGGTAATGTCTTGACAAACTACTACAGGAGTAGTTATATCTTCAACAGTTACAATAGCGATACAATTTGAAACATTTCCATTTACATCAGTAACAGTTAAGGTCACATTATTTGGACCTACATTGCTACAATCGAAGGTGTCCATATCAATTGTAGTACTTGCGATTCCGCAGTTATCAGTACTTCCACCATCCACGTCTGAAGCAACAATCGTTGCAGTTCCTGTTGCGTCTAATTGAATTGTGATATCCTGACATACTGTGATAGGCGCTTCGTTATCCGTTACTGTAATATTGAAACTACATACTGAAACATTTCCATGGATATCAGTTGCTGTATATTCAATCGTACTTACGCCCACAGGGAAAGCAGTTCCACTTGGGTCACCACCTGTTTGAACGATGGAAGCAATTCCACAATTATCAAGTGCAATAGCGTCTGCGAATATAACTACAGCAGAACACATTCCTAAATCTGTATTGGCAGAAAGATCTGCTGAACAAGCAATTAAAGGAGCTTCATTATCTTCTACAGTAATTAGGGTAGTACAGGTAGCCGATTGACCGTTTCCGTCGTTTACTGTCCAAACTACCGTGGTAACTCCCGTTGCAAGAATTTCTCCTGCAATAGTTGCTGTTCCGTTCAAGTCGTTTGTAATAGTTCCGCTTGTACAATTGTCTGTAAAAGTAGCATCGAATTCAGTTCCAACGACAGTGTATTGACATTCACCCGCATCTGTATCACGTGTATCGTTAGCAACACAAGAGATAATAGGAGCTTCGTTGTCTTCCACAGTAATCAGGGTAGTACACGTAGCCGATTGTCCGTTTCCATCATTTACAGTCCAAAGAACCGTAGTAACACCTTTTGGTAATACTTCTCCAGCAATGGTTGCTGTTCCGTTCAAGTCGTTTGTAATGCTTCCGCTAGTACAATTATCTGTAAAAGTAGCGTCAAATTCAGTTCCAACGACAGTGTATTGACAAACTCCTGTATCTGTGTTACGAGTAGTATCCGCAATACAAGTAATGATCGGAGCTTCGTTATCTTCCACAGTAATAACCGTAGTACATGTAGCCGATTGACCGTTACCATCATTAACTGTCCAAACAACAGTTGTAATTCCAATAGGAAGAACTTCACCAGCAACAGTAGCTGTTCCGTTTAAGTCGTTTGTAATGCTTCCGCTGGTACAATTGTCTGTAAAGGTTGCATCGAATTCAGTTCCAACAACCGTGTATTGACAAACTCCTGTATCTGTGTTACGAGTAGTATCCGCAATACAAGTAATGATCGGAGCTTCGTTATCTTCCACAGTAATAACGGTAGTACACGTAGCCGATTGACCATTTCCGTCGTTAACCGTCCAAATAATGGTGTTTATACCAATTGGAAGTGCTTCTCCAGCAACAGTAGCTGTTCCGTTTAAGTCGTTTGTAATAGTTCCGCTTGTACAATTATCTGTAAAAGTAGCGTCAAATTCAGTTCCAACAACTGTGTATTCACATACACCTGCATCGGTATCACGTGTATCGTCAGCCACGCAGGAAATTACTGGCGCTTCGTTGTCTTCTACGGTTACATCAAAACTACAGGATGCTGTATTTCCTGACGGATCAGTTACTTCAAACGTATTCGTTGTAGTTCCTATAGGGAATACTGAGCCTGAAGGTAAACCTGCTGTTTGTATAGGTAGAACAGTTGCGCCATAAGAGATAATAACTTCTCCATGTCCGCTTCGTACTCCTTGTGTGTGCGTCACATTTGTTGCTGTAGGAGCTGTATAGCTACTACCGCCACCGCCACCTCGACAGTTACCACTTCCAGCACCACCATAATAACCGCCACCGCCACCATAGCCTTCGCAACCACAGCCAATAGATGAGCCTCCAAATCCTAAACCACCTGATACAATAGGATTGTCAAAAGATGTACAAGTACCATTTCCACTTTCTGTTTGTGTTCCAGGATCACCTCCAGGATTTGTAGGTGTATCTCTATATCCTGGACCTCCAACTAGATCTCCTCCTAAACCACCAACGATGTGTTGACCGCTCCAGTATCCAGCACCACCAGCACCACCACCAACGATAACTCGATCTGTGATTGAATTGCCACCAATACGAATATCAGACGCGCCACCGCCTCCAATACCACCGCCTTCTCCAGCTCCACCACCATTGAAGCCACCTATATGTGTACTAGGCTGTTCACCAACATAGATGTATAATATTTGACCTGGTGTTACAGGAATGTCGGCTTCTACCAAACCTCCAAAATTAACATTGTTAACCCAGTTAGCACCTCCTTGAGCACCATAAACTTGAGCATGAATTTCAGTAATACCGGGAGGTACAATAAATTGTTGTTCACTTCCTGTGAATGAAAATGTTTCAAGACCTAGTGTTCCGCTAGCACAATTATCTGTAACAACTGGCGCTGTATAATTTACGACAGCACCACAAACTCCAGGATCGTTAGTTACTGTTATTGGTGCAGGACATGTTATAATCGGGTCTTCGTTGTCTTCTACAGTAATCACTGTTGTACAGGTGTCTGATTGCCCGTTTCCATCGTTAACTGTCCAAAGTACTGAAGTGATTCCTTTTGGTAAGATTTCACCAGCAATGGTTGCTGTTCCATTCAAGTTGTTTGTAATGCTTCCGCTAGAACAGTTGTCTGTAAAGGTTGCGTCAAATTCAGTTCCAATAACAGTATATTGACAAACGCTTGGATCTGTATCACGAGTATCATCAGCGATACAAGTAACAATTGGAGCTTCGTTGTCTTCCACAGTAATAACCGTAGTACACGTAGCCGATTGGCCGTTTCCATCATTAACTGTCCAAAGTACAGTTGTGATTCCTTTTGGTAGAATTTCACCAGCAATAGTAGCCGTTCCGTTTAAGTCGTTTGTAATGCTTCCGTTTGTACAATTGTCTGTGAAAGTTGCATCAAATTCAGTTCCAACGACAGTGTATTCACATACGCCTGCATCAGTATCGCGAGTATCATCAGCAACACAAGTAATAATTGGGTCTTCAGTATCCTCTACTGTAATTGTAACCGTTGCTACACAATCGTTAGGTGCTGTACTAGAAGACGTATAGGTAGTCGTAGTTGTTGCCGTAAAAGCAACGCCATTGGTAATACCGTTATCCCAGGTTACTATTCCTCCATTAGAAGAAACTCCCGTAATAGTTACTTGTGTCCCTGGACAAACGTTCTCGCTAGGAGTTGTTGTTATTGTTAAACCTGTACATAAAGGAGTGATTGTAATTACTCCATTACCCGGATTAGAATTATTAGTTGAAGCCAAGTTTGAAGCACTAGGTAGGATATAGGATGATCCACCACCGCCACCAGAGGCCCAGTTTCCACCTCCAGCTCCGCCGCCATACCAGCCGCCACCGCCGCCAGCACCACCGCCGTTTGTAGTGTTTCCTCCATCACCTCCATTACCAAAACAACCGCCGAAGCCACCACTACCCAGTCCGCCAACAGTATCATCTCCATTGCCACCACATGCACCACTGGTGCCTCCTAATGCTATTGTACCTCCTGAAATACCATAACCTCCACCAGCTCCACCGCCGTCGCCGCCGCCGCCGCCGCCGCCGCCAGGTGAGCAAGCGCAATCACCTGTACAGGATCCAGCACCGCTATCTCCACCTGCAGTACTGGTACCAGTTCCCCCAGTATTTGTTGGTTCGTTTGATGAATTTCCTCCTAGTCCACCAGGATAACCGCCACCGCCGCCGTTATTATTTGAACAATCACCTCTACCGGCACCACCACCACCACCAGCAACGATTATTCGATCTGTTAATGAGGTACCATTTTGGCGAACATCTGATGCTCCACCGCCATTTACACCATTATAACCAGGCATAGCACTACCTGTTCCTTCAGTTCCTCCTCCATTAAAACCATCTTGGCCTCCGACATAAATTGATAGTACTTCTCCAGGTGTTACACTTAAATCACCACTTATAAAACCACCAAGTCCTCCACTAGCTGTTGCATTGTCTTCTCCTTGAGCTCCATACGCTTCGATGTTAATTTCTGTTACTCCTGCGGGGACTGTGTAGGTCTGGACCGATCCGGTGTAATTAAATGTTGTTTGTGAAAACCCTAATGCCGTGAATAGCATTATTATGAGGGTTAATGTAATTTTTTTCATAAAACTTAAATTTTGGTTAGTTAGATTAGGGGTTGTTAATAATTATGTTTAGTTAAAATTTTACGCATTATGGTTGCTCTCTTAGTAAGTATAATCAATAGGATTTTACTTAAAAGAAAGTATTAAGTGATAAAAAATAGGTGTAAAGCATCATATCATTTATTTTAATGTTTGGGCTCATCAAATTCGTTTTATATGAATTCATATAAAACAGAATAGTTAAAATCAAATGTATGAGGTTAGAGTTGGCGAATATATATTAATTTTCTGAAACTTGACTACGTGTAAATACGTATATTTTGCTTAAAACAGGTGTTTTGGCTGTTTATTTTAACTTTAATCGATGTTTTTGTGATTTTTCGGAAGTTTAATCTTCCTTTGTTTAATAGAGTTTCGGCTTGCTTTTTTCGACTATTTTTAATCCTGTTTTTTTATTTTTTTTGAATAAAAAGTTACTTTTAAAATGAACTTGTTTTAACTAAAAAAAGCCCTTCTAGAATTTCTTCCAGAAGGGCTTAAGCCTAATTTAATAATTAATTATTCTTTTAAGAGTCTTCTACTTGTTTGTCCTTGATCGTATTTAATGATCACGGTGTAGGTAGCACTTGCAAGAGTAGAAATATCAATTTGTTTTTCAGTTCCCATATTTCTAAGGTCGATGCTTTCTATAAATCGTCCTCTAATATCATAGATATCTGCTTGCTCCAATGCAATAGCTTGAGGATTGCTTATGTAAACATAGTCACTAGAAGGGTTAGGGTACAGGCTCACACTTGCAATTTCCAGTTCGATTTCGTCTACACCTAATTCACTTTCAACAATTAATTCGAAAGTACATGTACCTACATTACCGTATTCGTCGGTTGCTGTAAGGGTAACAGTGTATGTTCCATCAGGTAGTAAAGTACCTGGCGCAGGATCTTGGGTTGTGATTGTTACTGGATCTGTACAGTTGTCAGTTACAGTAGCTTCTCCCGTTGCGAAATAATCTGGTACTTCATAGAATAAGTTTCCTGTTCCTGGATCTTGTGTTTGATCTGCCGGACATGTAATTTCTGGAGCGAGCATATCAACCACAGTTACAGTAGCGAAACAGGTCGCTAAGTTTCCGTTTGCATCCTGACTGAATACTTGTACAGTTACAGGCGTACCTATATCACTACAATCAAAGTCAGTAATATCAACCGCTGTTGTTGCGATACCACAGGCATCAGTATTGCTGGCAATCACATCATCTGCAGTAATTGTTGCGGTACCATCTGCTTCTAATTCAAGAGTGATGTCCAAACAAACAAGATCTGGAGAGGTGATGTCTTCAACAGTTACTACTGCCGTACATGTTGCTGTATTTCCGTTAACATCTGTTACCGTTAAGGTCACCGTGTTAGGTCCAACATTCGAACAATCGAAAGTGTCGATATCTAAATCGTAGCTTGCAATTCCGCAGGCATCTGTACTTCCACCATCAACATCGATTCCGGCAATTGTTACCGTTCCTGTTGCGTCTAATTGTACGGTTATATCCATACAAGCTACCACTGGTTCAGTTACGTCTTCCACAGTAACTACTGCGATACAAGTTGATACATTCCCATTTACATCGGTAACTGTTAAAGTCACGTTATTTGGACCTACATTGCTACAATCGAAGGTGTTCATATCAATTGTTGTACTTGCGATTCCGCAGTTATCTGTAGAACCTCCATCAACATCAGCGGCAACAATTGTTACATTTCCTGTTGCATCTAATTGAATGGTGATATCCTGACATACTGTGATAGGCGCTTCGTTATCCGTTACTGTAATGGTAAAGTCACACGTTGTTGTGTTTCCATTCACATCGGTCGCAGTATATTCAATAGTGCTTACGCCTACAGGGAATAAACTCCCAGAAGGAAGCCCTGCGGTTTGAACCACACTTGCCACACCACAATTATCGAATGCAATAGCATCTGAAAATATAACTACAGTTCCACAAATTGCAGGGTCTGTATTCGCTACAACATCTGCGGGACAAGCAATTATTGGCGCTACGTTGTCTTCAACCGTTACGTCTGTTGTACATGTTGACATATTTCCGTTTACATCGGTTACTGTTAGTGTTACTGTATTTACACCAACATCAGCACATGTGAAATTGGTGATGTCGATAGAGGTACTTGCAATTCCGCAGGCATCTGTCGAACCATTTTCAATATCGGCAACTGTGATACTTGCCATTCCGGCTGCATCAAGTTGTACTGTAAAAGGAGCAGCACAATTTGCTACTGGCGCTACGTTGTCTTCAACCGTTACGTCTGTTGTACATGTTGACATATTTCCGTTTACATCGGTTACTGTTAGTGTTACTGTATTTACACCAACATCAGCACATGTGAAATTGGTGATGTCGATAGAGGTACTTGCAATTCCGCAGGCATCTGTCGAACCATTTTCAATATCGGCAACTGTGATGCTCGCCATTCCGGCTGCATCAAGTTGTACTGTAAAAGGAACTGCACAATTTGCTACTGGCGCTACGTTGTCTTCAACCGTTACATCGGTAGTACAAGTTGATATATTTCCGTTTACATCGGTTACTGTTAAGGTAACTGTATTTACACCAACATCAGCACAAGTGAAATCGGTGATGTCGATAGAAGTACTAGCAATTCCGCAGTTATCTGTCGAACCATTTTCAATATCTGCTACTGTGATACTCGCCATTCCAGCTGCATCTAATTGTATTGTAAAAGGAGCTGCACAATTTGCTATTGGTGCTACATTGTCTTCAACCGTTACATCGGTAGTACATGTTGAAATGTTTCCGTTTACATCGGTTACTGTTAAGGTAACTGTATTTACACCTATATCGGCACATGTGAAATCGGTGATGTCGATAGAGGTACTTGCAATTCCGCAGTTGTCTGTCGAACCATTTTCAATATCGGCAACTGTGATACTCGCCATTCCGGCTGCATCTAGTTGTACTGTAAAAGGTGCTGCACAATTTGCTGTTGGTGGACTGTTATCTATAACTGTAATTGTAGTAGTACATGTATCGGTTAGTGATCCATCGCTTACTGTTAGTGTAACATTAGTAACTCCAACAGGATAAGGTCCAACAGGGCTTATTGATAGTGTAAAAGGATCACCGTCTGGGTCGCTTGAACCGCCATCAAAATCGGAGGCAACAGCATTTCCTTGACAACTTCCATCTGCATTTACAATTACAGGTTGACAAACAGCAATAGGAGCTTGGTTACAAGCACTTAACGGGTCTGTGATGGTTACTACTGAAGTACATGTTGAAGAGACTCCATTAGTATCAGTTACAGTAAGGGTAACAGTATTATTCCCTAGTTCTGAGCAGGTAAATACTGAAGGTGAAACACTTAAAGAAGCAATTCCGCAGTTATCAGTTGAGCCATTATTTATATCAGAAGCAGTAATAGATGCGTTACCAGTAGCATCTAGAGCGACTGTTATATTTTGACAAGAAGCTACTGGAGCTATACTGTCTTCAATTGTAACATCTGTAGCACATGTTGATACATTTCCGTTACTATCAGTCACGATTAAATTTAAGTTTTTAACTCCTACATCTGTACATGTGAAATTGGCATTACCTATTAGCTTAATGGAGCCACTAAAAGTTGCTGTAGCTAAATTTCTTCCGGCAATATTGTGAATGTAATAGGTTTGCCCAGCGTTCAAAGCATAACTAGTATCTCCAGCTAAGAGAACACCTTCATCTGAAAATACTGTAAAACCAACAAATTCGGGTCTTGAAGTTAATGAACCACTATTCGCTATAGGCGGTGCGTCAAAAATAATAGATACTAAACCATCTCCATCACTACTCGTTCCACGATTGCTAATTTCATAATTACCGTCTACCGGTACTGTAAAACTTGTTTCTTCGAAATACCAGCTATCTGGCGGGAAATACATATCTGTTGGACTAGCTGTTGTGGTTTGTCCGTTAAATACATATGCACCAATGGCTAAAGTTACCGGTCCACAATTACTTGACGATCCATTGTCAAGATCGGCTGGTGTAATGCTCGCGTTTCCAGTTCCATCTAATTGAACTGTAAAAGGCAGCATACAAAGAGCTGTAGGTGCTATATTGTCTTCTACTGTTACATTTGTTGTACATGTTGAAATGTTTCCATTTACATCGGTTACTGTTAATGTAACTACATTTACACCTACATCGGCACATGTGAAATTTGTAATATCAATAGAAGTACTTGCAATTCCGCAGGCATCGGTTGAACCATTTTCAATATCAGCCGCTGTAATGCTCGCGTTTCCAGTTGCGTCTAATTGTACTGTAAAAGGAGCCGCACAATTTGCTATTGGCGCTACGTTTTCTTCAACCGTTACATCGGTAGTACATGTTAAAATATTTCCATTAACCTCTGTTATTGTTAAAGTAACAGTATTTACACCTATATCGGCGCATGTGAAATTGGTAATATCGATAGATGAACTTGCAATTCCGCAGTTATCGGTCGAGCCATTATCTATATCGGCAACTGTGATACTTGCCATACCGGCTGCATCTAATTGTACTGTAAAAGGAGCTGCACAATTAATTACTGCAGGTATATTATCTTCAACTGTCACATTTGTAACACATGTTGCAGTATTTCCTGAAGGGTCGGTAACAGTTAATGTTACAGGAACCGGAGCTACTATATCTGCACAAGTAAAGGTACTTGGTGAAACACTTAAGGTTACTGTTCCAGAGTCATCGCTAGACCCATTATCTATATCGGCTGCTGTAATACTCGCATTTCCGGTGGCATCTAGTTGTACTGTGAAAGTTCCTACGCACACGGCAGTAGGAGGGGTGGCGTCTCCGCAGAATTTATAGTTGTCGACAGCAATGTATTGAAAGGCACCGCCTAATTCAATTTCAATTTCATCAACTTCAGTAGCGCTATTATCTACACCGCCTTCCGTAGAAAAGTCCCAGGTATAGAATCCTTGGTTTGTTCCAATAATTGTAGGGAAGCCTGTCGATTTTGTAATTGTATATACTGTTGTTCCGTCTAATTTACCTCGAACGGTTAGAGTACCATCGTCAGTAGGGTTGGTTCCGTTTACTTCAGATGAAATAAATACTTCCATGGCCCCCATTAAAATGGTAGATACGTCTGTAACTGCAATAGAATAGATTTTCCCAGTTCCTTGATCGGATAGATTGTCTAAGAAACGGTCTGATCCGCCTGCACCTGCATCAATATATTCTGAAACACTAAAGTTGGCAGTTGTGGTCGTAAAAGGCGTTGTGTCTGTAGTCCATGTAAATGTATTGTCTGCTAAAGCTTCAAATGTTTCAACATCACAGCTTGTAACTATATGTGTTTCCCCTCCGGTAAATGGGTCTGGAGGTGTATTTCCGTCGGCATCTTCAATATCTGTGCCTGGATTTAAATCTAAACGAATACTACCTTCTCCAGAAATGGTATTAACGGTTACTGTATAGGTATTTCCCGATCCTGTTATTGCTGAAACGGCTCCTGTAGCACTTCCTGTAAGATTTACTGAAAAGTCATCTGTAGAAACATTTAATGCGTTTTCATTAAAAATCACTTCATAATCTACAGTTGAAGCAGCCGCAATAGGATTTCCTATAAGTTTAATGCTTTGTACGATAGGAGGAAGGGAAGTTGTGATTTCTTCACAATGTTCAAAATTATCTATTCCTACATATTGAAAAGCACCACCTAGTTCTATTTCTAACTCGTCAATGTTCGTTAAGCTGTAATCTGCTGCGCCTTCTGTTCCAAAATTAAATACATAAAAACCATTATTAACTGTAAAAACTGTTGGAAAACCAGAGTTTTTAGTGATGGTGAAAAGAGTAGCTCCAGCTAGTTTTCCGCGGAAAACTACAGAGCCGTCATCTGTTGGATTTGTTCCGTTTACCTCTGAAGAAAGATAAATGTCTAAGGATTCAATATTGAATAATTCAGTTCCAGTAGGACTAATAGTGTATACTTTTCCAGTTCCTTGGTCACTAAAATTTGATAAGAATTGAGCTGAACCACCAGCACCTGCACCAGGGAAGTTCTCTACATCTAAATTTGCAGAGCCTGTGGTATATGTTACGCCATTACTGCTGAAAGTGAAATCTCCAGCGGTAAACGATTCGAAAGTTTCTTGAAAGCAACGTGATACGGTATGGGTTTGTCCTGCCGTAAAAGGAAGGGGAGGTCCATTTCCTAAAGCGTCAGTAATATTTGTTCCAGCTAGCAGGTCTATACTAATAGTTCCTTCTCCAGTGATGCTACTTACAGTCACTGTATACGTAGTTCCACTTCCAGAAATATTAGAAATTGTTCCTGAAGTTCCAGCGCCATCAATTGTAAAATCGTCTGTAGAAACATTGAGTGCATTTTCATTAAAACTTACTGTAAAATCTACCGATGCTGCAGTTGTTGTAGGACTGCCCACCAACGAAATTGATTGTACAACTGGTGGATCAGCTTCTAACGATTCGTCATCAAACACAAAGTTGTCTATCGCGACATATTGGAATGCCCCACCAAGTGTTATTTCAATTCGGTCTATATTAAGTGTTGTATAATCTGAAGGTGGGTCTGAAGCTAGATCTAATAAGAAGAAACCGTTGTCCACAGGTCCGATAGTGGTTAAAAAACCTGTAGTTTTAGTATAGGTGAAAACGGTTGTTCCTCCGGCTTTTCCTGTAAAAGTCATGGTTCCATCGTTTGTTGGTGAACTTGCAGATGCCAAAGATGACACATAAATCTCCATAGATCGAAGGGTGAACAAACTTGCACCGCCTGTTAAAGCAATAGTATTTGTTTGCCCTGTGCCTAGATTGTCAAAATTGTCTAGGAAATAATCCGAATCTCCCGCTCCCGCATCATTAAAAAACTCGACATCAAAAAGTGGATTTCCTGTTGCAGTAAATGTATAGCCATTATTTGTAAACGTAGTGGCGCCATTCCCTGCAGCTTCAAAGTTTTCTGTGTATTGGGCAGTCATTTTCGAAAAAGAGAAGAGCGCAATTACTAGAAAAAACAGTACAGTGTAGTTTTTTTTCATGATGGATCGTTTTTAATTAGGTTCGTTCTGTTTTTTAAACAGTAGTGTCTTCAAACATAGGGATTATATATCTAAAATTATATACGTAGAATCACTTATATTTTAAATAAATAATTGATTTTCAGTGTTATAAATAGGTTGTTCAAGTTTATTTTATCTATTTCTGAATACTGGAAAATTAATGCCGCAAATTTTCAGGATCAAATTAGTTTGAACGCCTCCATAAAAAAAGTCCGTTCCTTATTTTAAAATAGGGAACGGACTTTACTAATTAGACTTAGGATTTAGTCTTTAAGTACTCTTTTGGTAATCGTTCCTGCTTCTGTTGTGATTTCAACAAAAAATAAGGCGCTATTCAATGTTGAAAGATTTATTTGAGCATTTGCTGTTCCTTCAATTTTAGTGCTTAGCACGATTCTTCCTTGTAAATCGTACACAGTTGTCTGTGTAATTGCTGCATTAGGCGAAACAATGTACAAGCTATTCTGTGTCGGATTCGGATATACTGAAACGGAATCTAAAGCGACATCGTTTGTTCCTAATATTTGATTTTGGAATACTATTTTAAAACGTTTACTATAAGTTGCTTCTCCACTTTGGAAGGTGTAATCGCCTTCGTTTAAGTTGGTCACAATTCCAAGTTGACGGTCTACTACATACACGGTAGCATTTTCAATATTTATTCCTTCTACGTTTTGAAGTGAAATACGATAGTCTTGTAATTCTTTCACTTGCGTTGAGAAGCTAAGACCTACTGAAGCCTCCATTTCAAAAGCACCTAATGCGTTTATAGCAAGTTCTTCTCCTGTTGCCAATTCGGAATATAAAGATACTGGTGTCGCTATGCGTTTAATATCTGCGTGTGCTTCAAAAGTAGCTGTTGTGTTTTCAGAAAAACCGATTAACGTGGTGCTTCCCAGTCCGTAAGCATCGTTGTACACATTAATCCACAAACGGTCTCTTTCCGAAGCCATTGGCCTTCTATAGGTGTCATTGGGTCCTGTAACACGCATAGCATTGTTAAAGGTCGCTATAATTCCTGCGGAAGCTGCTTTCACTCCAAAACCTTGTCCGGAAGATATTATGTTTGTAGGAGTTGCGCCTCCATTTGCAGCGGGGATTCCCCCCATAGATTCACTATACATCGAGATGTCTCCCATGCTGAAATTCGCAGCATTATAACCAGGATAGGTTAAAGATAAAGGCGTAATGTGCTCCCAGAAATACAATACATCGATCGCAGTATTGGCAGGATCAGCGTAAAACGCATCGGCATTAATTGCTGAAGCATATGGATTGGAAATGATATTCGGACTTGAATTTTGATCGGTGTTATATAGTAATGGTTTTGTTATAACTCCATTATTCAAGGTTCCTTGTATGTAATCATGTATAAAACTTCCACTTCCTGTAGTATTGGGTTGTGGGAATACCATATACCCTTCAGCAGGGTTGAGTGCCCCCGTTTGTGTTAACCAGTTGTCACCATTATCATCTGCGAAATTTTCAGCAGAAGGAAAAGCAGCGGCAACCGCAGGATTTGGGATAAAGTTATTTGTATTATGGTTCCTAACAATATACGCATTCGCATATACCCCTTCTCTAGTTTCCGAAGTCATAGGGCTCCCCATAATCATAAATGTTTTTTCAGCTAATACAGGTGTTGTTTTAACAACACTTATCTCTCCATTGTTGGTAACACTAGCATTATCGTTTGATTGGACAATACTACCTTCATTTGTTACTCGTAAAGAAGTACCAATATTAACAGTAATATCGTCTGTAGCTTTTAAATACATACCATCGGTAATTGTAACAGTACTAGTGTTTTCAATTTCACAAGTACAGGTGTCAATATTCAAACCCACTACTGCCGAGTTATAATCAGATGAAAAAACAGCGTGAGTTCCTAAATTAGGAATTCCGCCACTCCAGCCTAGTGAACTGTATTCTGTAGTGAATGGTGCAACACTAATTACACTACTACATGAGTCACTGTTTCCATTCTTGTCAAAAGCGTATAAAGTAACCGGATAATCACCAACTTCTGTACAGGTGTAGGTTGTATTTGCTGCCGTGGTTCTAATCGGCATATCTACAGTAATTTCATAAGTACCTATACCGGTATCATAGTCACAAACGGACATATAATACGTCTTATCAGCCACTAAAGAAACTACATTTTCTAATGGATTATTTCCATTATTATTGAATGTTGAAAAACTTACAAATTCAGTTCTAGTATTATACTCCCCACTGTTCGGAATCGGCGTGTCATCCCAGATTAGAAGGAATAATCCCCCGCCAGACATGGTACCGGTAGCATTAAAAGTATAGTCACCAGAGGTTGGTACTGTAAATACAGAGGCTTCATAAGGAAAAGGTGCTCCAAATATAAGCTCATCAGTAGGGCTAGAAAGTGTTGTTTCGCCAGAAAAAACGGTTGTTTCAAAACCTAAAAATACAGTTCCGCTATCATCTGTTGAACCATTATTTACAACAGAAGGAGTAATTGTTGCGTTTCCATCAGAATCTAAAAATAGCGTGGTCGATTGGCATATTGCAGTAGGAGGGGTATTGTCCTCACAGAATTTAAAATTATCGATTGCAATGTATTGGAAAGAACCACCCAATTCAACTTCAATTTCATCAACATCTGTGATGCTATTATTAGCGCCTCCTTCGGTGGCAAAGTTCCAATTATAGAATCCTTGATTCGATACAGTACTAGTAGGGAATCCAGTTGATTTTGTAACTGAGAACACTACACTTCCGTTGAGTTTTCCTCTAACGGTTAAAGTACCATCGTTTGTAGGGACAGGGCCATCTACTATGGAAGATACAAAAACTTCCATGTTACCCATTAAAATTGTAGATGCGTCTGTAACAGAAATAGAATAAGTTTTTCCAGTTCCTTGGTCAGATAAATTATCTAAGTAACGGTCAGATCCACCAGCACCTGCGTCTATAAACTCTGTAACACTAAAATTAGTAGTTGAGGTTGTAAGAGGTACTATTCCTGTAGTCCATGTAAAAGTATTGTTTGCTAAAGCTTCAAAAGTTTCAAGATCACAAGCAGTAACGATATGTAGTTCTCCTGAAGTAAATGGGTCTGGAGGTGTATTTCCATCGGCATCTTGAATATTGGTTCCTGGATTTAAATCTAAACGAATGCTTCCTTCTCCAAAAATTGAATTAACGGTTACCGTATAGGTGTTGCCAGATCCTGTAATTCCCGAAACAGCTCCAGCAGCACTTCCAGTAAGGTGTACTGAAAAATCATCAGAAGAAACGTTGAAAGCGTTTTCGTTGAAAATAACTTCGTAGCTAATATTTGTAGCATTAGCAGCGGGGTTTCCTATAAGTTTAATGCTTTGAACGATAGGAGGGGCTGCAGTTGTAATTTCTTCACAATGTTCAAAATTGTCTACTCCTACATATCGAAAGCTCCCGCCTATTTGTATTTCTAATTCGTCAATATTGGTTAAGCTATAATCTGCCGCTCCTTCAGTTGCAAAATCAACTATATAAAAACCATTGTTTACACTAAAATCTGTAGGAAATCCTGTAGATTTAGTAATCGTATAAAGTGTAGCTCCTCCTAGTTTTCCGCGGAAAGTAACAGATCCGTCATTTGTTGGATTTGCTCCATCTACTTCCGAAGAAAGATACATGTCTAGTGCTTCAATATTAAATAAATCAGTTCCTGTTGGAGTGATGTTATAAATTTTTCCAGTTCCTTGATCGCTTAAATTTGATAAAAATTTAGCGGAACCGCCAGCACCGCCTCCAGGGAAGTTTTCTATGTCAAAATTCGCAGAGCCTGTGGTGTAGGTTACGCCGTTACTGCTAAATGTAATGTCTCCAGCTGTAAACGATTCGAAAGTTTCTTGAAAACAACGTGATACCGTGTGTGTTTGTCCTGCCGTAAAAGGAAAGGGAGGTCCGTTTCCAAGGGTGTCTGTAATATTTGTTCCAGAGAGTAAATCAATACTAATCGTTCCTTCTCCAGAAATACTACTTACAGTTACGGTGTATGAAGTTCCACTTCCTGAAATATTAGAAATTGTTCCTGTGGTACCAACACCATCCACGGTGAAATCGTCTGTAGAAACATTGATTGCGTCTTCATTAAAATTTACGGTAAAATCTACAGAAGTTGCTGTACTATTAGGTGTTCCTACAAGTGCGATAGATTGTACGATAGGAGGGTCTGCTTCTAGCGATTGGTCGCCAAACACAAAATTATCTATCGATACGTATTGAAATGCTCCACCAAGTGTGATTTCAATTCGATCTATATTAAGTGATGTATAATCTGACGATGGATCTGTAGCGAGGTTTAAAAAGAAAAAACCATTGGCTGTTCCCGCATTGCTAGTAGGGAACCCTGAAGTTTTGGTGTAGCTGAAAACTGTTGTGGCACCAGACTTCCCCGTAAATGTTACGGTTCCATCATCGGTAGGAAAATCTCCAGTTGCTACAGACGAAACATATACTTCCATTGATTTAAGAGTAAATAACGAAGCACTACCGCCCGTTAATGTAATCGTATTTGTTTGTCCAACTCCTGGATTGTCAAAATTGTCTAAAAAATAATCGGAACCGCCTGCTCCTGCAGAGCCAAAAAATTGGACATCAAAAACAGGATTTCCCGAGGTAGTAAATGTATAGCCGTTATTGGTGAATGTAGTAGCGTTTTCTCCTGCTGTTTCAAAGTTTTCTGTGTATTGCGCACTCACTTCCGAAAAAGAGAAGAGCGTAATTACTATATAAAAGAGTATATTGTATTTGTTTTTCATAACGTTTAGGTTTTAATTTGGGTTATTTTTTTTGAAAGGTTTGACTTTTCAAAAGTACTTAATATGGTTAGTCATTTGTATACGTAGTTTTACGTATATTTAAAAAATAAGTAATTGATTGTCAGTAGATTTTAGGTTATTAAAAGTAATTACTGTAGCGCTTCTAAAAACAACTTCGGAAGCGGATGAGGTTCGTGCTGCACACTCTTTAGCAACCTATTACGAAACCTTGTTAAAAGCTTCTGTTTCTGATGCATCTTATGAAAATACAGAAGCTTCAGCCTTAGAAGGCGGCATTGCTTTATCGTCGCAACAAGCGCTCGATTGTATGCAAGATCCTTTGCGAACCGTTCGATTTATAAAAGGAACATACCATGCCATTTTAGCCGCTATTTCCCGATTTCCTAACCAGAAAATTGAACTTCTGTACGCAGGTTGTGGCCCTGGAGCTCCGATTGTGATTCCGTTGCTATCTATGTTTTCTTCGGAACAAGTTTCAGTGACGTTACTCGATATAACTGAAAGTTCCATTGCTTCAGTTTCAGAAATAATCCTTCAGTTGAAACTAGAAAATTACATTCGAGACATTGTATTAGCAGATGCTATTCTGTATAAATTTCCTGAAGGTATTCCGTTACACATCCTTGTTTCAGAAACCATGGATAAAGGATTGACAAAAGAACCTCAAGTTCGAATTATTCAAAATTTAGCCCCACAATTGGTAGAAAACGGACTTTTAATTCCGGAATCAATAGACCTTTATACAGAGCATTCTTTTTACTCGAAAGAACCTTATTTTGATATCTATAAAAATGTTTTGGAGTTGCCTCCTCCAATTAAAACGGTAGGTAGACAATTGCTTTTTAGTATTGATAAACACATTCAGAAGCAAAAAGCATTTGAGTTTACGAGCAACGCTATACAAGTACCGGTACATTTTAATGACACTCCCGATATTTGTGTCTATGCTGTAATTATCGTTTTTAAACCCATACAACTTCCAAAGGGTAAAACACAAATTAGTAATCCAGTTTGTGTTGCCTCGCTTTATAATTTAAAAGAGACTTCTTACAGTTTACAGTATACCACTAAAGCAATTCCCTCGTGGACTTTTTATGAGTTAGTACCTTGAAGCGAAGGTAAAGCTTGCGAGCATAAGTTGCCCAGAAAAGGTTTGTAGTTGTTGATTTTCAGTCTCTTAGTTTTATTTACATATCTTTAATTTTTAGATCAAAGAAATCAATGTAGCAAGGGGGATTTAATGAATGCACAACTAAAAAAGATAGATGACATCGCTTCTGTACTATATGCAGACACGATGCATTATGGAAAACTTTTAGAAGCATGTAAAAATTTAAGTTTGCTTTTAAATGGAATCACAGCTCCTAGTTTCTCTTCCTTAGATGAAGATACTGCAGCTTATACTAGTTCAGGAAAAGCAATTTCCTTTAAATGGGCAGGTATGTGTATCGATGATATTATACGTACAAAAAAGTTTAGTCATGGTTTGTACAAAGCAGTTAAGAAGGTACAAGAGACCAAAAACGGAAAAGTACATATCGTATATGCAGGGACAGGTCCTTTTGCAACATTGACTATTCCGTTACTTTCAAAGTTTACAGCTTCAGAAATTACATTCACATTGTTAGAAATTAATTCGGATAGTTTTGAAAACCTTAAAAAAGTGATTTCTTATTTTAGTGCCGAAGCTTATGTTTCTGTTTTGGAACAATGTGATGCTGCTCGCTATAAACTAAAAACGCCAGAAGAAGTGGATATCATTATTTCTGAAACCATGATGGCAGGATTAAAAACAGAACCCCAAGTTGCAATTACGTATAATTTAATGCGTCAAGTGCCAGATACTACACTCTTAATTCCGGAAGAAATTACCTTAAACATTATTGCTGTCAATAAAAAACAGCGCTCTTTAAATAAGCAAAGTATAGACACACGAATTCCTTATTATACAACTTTAGCTTCCGTTTTTACAGTGTCTAAAAGCACGGTTAGAGCACATCAAGATGCGTTTATCGAAGCGTTTCCGAAGTATCAATTTCCAGAAAACACTTTAGAAATTCCTAATGATATACAACGAGGGTATGATCAATTGAATATAGAAACAGTTATAAAAATCTTTGATGATGAGGTGCTTGAAATCGACGAGAGCGGATTAACGGTATTACTTCCATTACTAGAATTGAATCCTATGCTAGAAACAATAAGTAGTATGGAGACACAGTATGTGTGTGGAGAAAATCCTGGACTTATCTGTCGGCCAAAAATGTAAAAAAAAAAGCCAATCCGTTACAGATTGGCTTTTAAAATCTAAATTCCCTTGTTAATTTCTTGAAGGATAAATTCCAAAAAGGCAAATAATGTAATTAACAGCAAGGTAAGGTTGCATGTTATCTACTTGAGTCCCATTTCCTCCAGAACTTGCTGAATTTAATGTAATGTCTGGTGCTGCAGTATTAAAACCTTGTATTGCAGTAAAGGTTCTGCCCTCTGTTGTTCCGGGTGTCGCAATGGTAGCTCCAGGTGTCGCCGCAGTTTGTGTGGCATTTGCCGAACTTACTTTCACTGGGATTTGCGGTAAATTTGCGGTAGTAATATGTGTTGCTGCGTTACCACTGCTATTACCTTGTTTGTAAGTTGGTTGTCCCGGTCCAGTTCCAAAGTGTATAGGAGCTCTTCCTCGTAAATCAGGTAATGCAAATGTAGTGCGTCCATCTCCGCCATACATGGTACCTAATAATGAAAAAAGAGCCGAGTTATCAGCAATGCTCATTAATTGTCCATTACACAATGCCCATCCTCTTGGAGCGAAATTCCCTCCAAATAATAATATTTCTCCTGTAAATGCATTCATAATATTTAAGTTTTTTTAGAGTTAGTTTCTTGAAGGAAATAATCCCTGAAGACAAATAATGTAGCTAAGTGCTAAATAAGGTTGCATATTATTGATGGGAGTACTATTGCCTCCAGAAGTAGCAGGATTTAGTTGTACATCTGGTGCTGCTGTATTAAAACCTTCTGTAGCTGTAAATGTACGACCTTCTGTAGTCCCAGGTGTAGCAATAGATGCGCCAGCTGTTGCAGCAGTTTGTGTGGCATTAGCAGAACTTACTTTCACAGGGATTTGTGGTAAGTTTTCATACTTTAATGTTCTTGTAGTATTTCCACCACTTTGGCCTAATCTGTAAGTAGGTTGCCCTGGTCCAGTCCCTTCGTGTATAGCAACTCTTCCTCGTAAATCGGGTAAAGCGAAAGTTGTTCTTCCATCCCCACCATAAGTAGTTCCTAAAATTGAAAATAATGCTTGGTTTGATGCTATCGCTAGTAACTGCCCTTCGCAAAAAGCCCAGTCTCTTGGAGCAAAGTTTCCTCCAAATAACATAATTTGTCCAATAAATGATTCCATAATATTTTTGATTTAATTGGTTAGTAATCAAGAGCTAAGGTAATTATGTTTTTAAGTAATTGCCATACGTATAATCACGTATTTATTTGTAGGACAAATAGATAGGTTCATTTTTGAGCATAAAAAAACCTCCTTCACATAGTATGAAGGAGGTTTTAAGAGTGTAATTATCTTAAATAAGACTACTTAATAATCTCGTAACTACGTTTTATAAATGCAGTAAGCTCTTCACCTTTTAAAAGGCCTTTACTTAGTTTCGCTAAATCTAACGCTTGATTCACCAAACGCTCTTTTTTCTTTTGCGTTTTAGTATTTAGAATTTCTGAAACCAATTCGCTATTAGTATTCACCACAAGGTTGTACATATCTGGCATATTACCCATACCAAACATACCGCCACCACCTGTTTGTTGCATCTCTTTCATACGACGCATAAACTCAGGTTCGGTAATCATAAATGGGTTTGCCGAACTGTCCATCGCTTCTAATTGCACTGAAAACTTTGCCGCAGGAATCACTTCCGTTAGGTATGTTTTAAGTGTTTCTTTTTCTTCTTCGGAAAGCTTAGAAATTGTAGTATCTTCTTTCTTGATAAGATTGTCAACATGATCTCCATCAACACGTACAAAAGATACATTCTCATTGGTTGTTTCTAACTTCTGAATTAAGTGAGATACAATTGGAGAATCTAAAAGTAATACTTCGTATCCTTTTTCTTTAGCAGCTTCAATGTACGAGTGTTGTTCTTCTTTGTTTGAAGCATAAAGTACAACTAACTTGTCATCCTTGTCTGTTTGCGCCGCTTTAATCTTCTCTTTTAATTCTTCAAAAGTGAAGTACGTATCGTCAACGGTTGGGTATAATGCAAAACTTTGTGCTTTTTCAAAGAATTTTTCTTCTGAAAGCATTCCGTATTCAATAACAATCTTAATGTCGTTCCATTTCTTTTCGAAATCTTCACGGCTTTCATTAAACAAACTCTTCAGTTTATCGGCAACTTTACGTGTAATGTAGCTTGAAATCTTTTTTACAGCACCGTCTGCTTGTAAGTAACTTCTAGAAACATTTAACGGAATGTCTGGTGAGTCGATCACACCGCGAAGCATTGTTAAAAATTCTGGAACAATTCCTTCTACATTATCGGTAACAAACACTTGATTTTGGTACAGTTGGATTTTGTCCTTCTGCATGTTCATATCGTTTGTCATCTTCGGAAAGTAAAGAATTCCCGTAAGATTGAAAGGATAGTCAACATTTAAGTGAATATGAAAAAGAGGCTCCTCAAATTGCATCGGGTACAATTCACGGTAAAAACTCTTATAGTCTTTATCTTCTAATTCTGAAGGTTGCTTTGTCCAAGCTGGTGAAGGGTTGTTAATAATGTTATCAACCTCTACTGTTGGCGCTTTGTCTTCTTCTTTCGCATCTTCAGGTTTTGGTAAGGTTTCAGTACGCATTCCAAATTTAATCGGAATCGGCATAAACTTGTTGTACTTCACCAACAACTCATTGATACGAGCTTCCTCTAAAAATTCTAACGAATCTTCAGCAATGTGAAGAATAATTTCAGTCCCTCTGTCGGTTTTGTCTGAAGTTTCAAGCGTATAATTAGGCGATCCATCACACGTCCAATGTGCAGCCGGTTCATCCTTGTAGCTTTTAGTAATGATTTCTACTTTTTCAGCTACCATAAAGGCAGAGTAAAAACCTAAACCGAAATGCCCAATAATTCCGGCATCTTTTCCGTTTTGATCTTTGTACTTCTCTATAAACTCTTCAGCGCCAGAAAAAGCAATTTCATTAATGTATTTTCCAACTTCTTCTTGCGTCATCCCTAGACCTTGGTCTATGATGTGAAGTTGTTTGTTCTCCTTGTCAATTTTAATTTCAATTTGCGGATTACCATAGGTCACATTCGCTTCTCCTATGCTGGTAAGATGCTTCAATTTAAGAGTTGCATCAGTTGCATTCGAAATTAATTCACGAAGAAATATTTCGTGGTCACTGTATAAAAACTTTTTAATTAACGGAAAAATATTCTCTACCGCTACGTTAATAGTTCCTTGGCTCATAATATATATTGTTTTAATAATTTTTCTGAAAAGGTATAGACAAATAAAGTACCAATTCATGTAGCTCTGACATCATGTCACAATTCAGCGTTTTTTGTCTTGTAAAGTTTAACAAAACATTCTGTTTCACTAATAAAAACAAACGTTAAACAATTCGTATCTTTGAGTCTCTAAATGATTCTAAACGAGATACTTTAAATACAATTACCATGGCTGCAAAACAAGTTACCAAGAAAACCCAAAAAAACACATCCGATACCATTATAGATGCCTATATGAAACAGGTTATGGAAAGTGAAATGTTTCCGAAAAGCATCTATAAATTTTGTAAAGAACATAATTTTTCAGAAAAAGAATTCTACGATTCATTTGCTTCATTTGACGGAATTCAAAAAGAAATTTGGAACAGTTTTTTTACCAATTCAATGCAATTGGTTCAAAAAAGTAAGGGCTACGACTCGTTAACCAATAAAGAGAAGATGCTCACTTTTTTCTATACGTTTTTTGAAATCTTAACAGCCAATAGAAGCTACGTATTGTTTGTACTGAAAGAGCATAAGGAAATAATGAAAAATTTAGTGCAACTGAAAGGACTTCGAAAGTATGTAAAAGGATTTGCTTCTGAATTAATTGCGGAGGCGAACGAAGAAAAATCACTTTCATTTTTAAAACAATCTGAAACTGTATTTTCTGAAGGTGCCTGGATACAAACCCTATTTTTATTAAAGTTCTGGATGGACGATGATTCTCCTGCTTTTGAAAATACAGACGTAGCCATTGAAAAATCGGTACGAGCTATTTTCGATGTGTTTGAAACACAGCCCTTGGAAAGCCTTCTTGACTTCGGAAAATTTTTGTGGAAAGAGAAAATGGCGTAATTAATTTTCTAAAAACAGTATATGAAAACAATAGATTCAATCCCCACTAATAAAATTCAAAGAGCCTCTAAATTAGTAAGTACAGGGGTGAAAGTTGGAGGAAATTACATAAAGTATTACAGTAAAAAACTGGTGAATTCAGATCTTTCCAAAGAGGAATTGAATGAAAGTAATGCGGAAGATATTTACGACGGACTAAAAAGCTTAAAAGGAAGTGCCTTAAAAGTGGCGCAAATGCTTAGCATGGAAAAGAATATTATGCCTAAGGCGTATGTAGAAAAATTTTCATTGTCACAATTTCAAGTACCACCACTTTCTGCGCCATTGGTGCGAAAAACCTTCCGTCAGTATTTTGGAGCCTCGCCAGAAGATTTATACGATACTTTTGAAGCAGAAGCAACAGCAGCAGCTAGCATCGGACAAGTACACAAGGCTACAAAGGACGGTAAAAAGCTTGCGGTAAAAATTCAATACCCAGGCGTTGCGAAAAGCATCAGCAGCGATTTGGCGATGGTAAAGCCTATTGCCATGAAAATGTTTAATATTAAAGGAAAAGACAGCGATAAATATTTTCAGGAAATGGAAGGGAAGCTACTCGAAGAAACCGATTACGTTCTGGAAGTAGCACAAAGCATTGAAATTACCAATTCGTGTTCTGTTATTCCAAATTTGAGATTTCCTACCTATTATAAAGAACTTTCAGGAGCACGTATTATAACGATGGATTGGATGGAGGGCTTGCATCTTTCAGAATTTACAGCCATTAATAATGACAAAGAAAAAGCAAACTTAGTAGGGCAGACCCTTTGGGATTTCTACATGTATCAAATGCATGTATTAAAACGCATTCATGCCGATCCGCATCCAGGAAACTTTTTAGTGGATTCGGAAGCAAATTTAATTGCGATTGATTTTGGATGTATTAAAGTAGTCCCAGATTCATTTTACAATCCTTATTTTGAATTAGCGAAGCCTGAGAATATTAACAATCCAGAAATATTTTCAGAAAAAATGTTTGCATTGGAAATTTTAAACGAAGATGATTCTCCAGACGAAATTAAATTTTTCTCTGCTCTTTTTCATGAAATGCTAAGTCTGTTTACAAAACCATTTCATGCAGAAACCTTTGATTTTTCAGATAAAAATTTCTTCGGAAAAATTGCAGACTTGAGTGATAAGTATTCTAAAGACACAGAGTTGCGAAAAATGAATGGAAATCGTGGTTCAGAACATTTCTTGTATATCAACCGAACCTTCTTTGGTTTGTATAATTTGTTACACGATATTGGAGCTGAGGTTGTTATTGATAATTATAAAAATTACGTTAGGTAAACTTTAACAAAACTTTGGTTATCCTATTAACATTTTAACCTAGCCAGCTTCACTATATTTGCTGTATAAAGTGGGATAATAGAGAAAATTGCTATGAAAAAGTAAAATTAAATCTATTATTTTATTGGTTAGGTTGTTTAAAAGGGCGCATTATATGCGCCCTTTTTTCATTTTAGACAATGATGTTTTTTTACTTTTTTAATTCTGAAGAAGGTGAAATACGGTTTGCTTCTCTATTTTTCACATACTTTTCTAACCAAGTGTCCTGTTCCCATAAAAGATGAAGTATACTTTCTTTTGCACGATATCCGTGACTTTCTTTCGGTAACATCACCAATCGAGCGGTTGCTCCAAGTCCTTTTAATGCATTAAAATAACGTTCGCTTTGTAGCGGATACGTACCCGAATTATTATCGGCTTCTCCGTGTACTAAAAGCAATGGTGTTTTCATTTTATCGGCATGCATAAAAGGTGACATTGTGTAATACGTTTCGGGTGAATCCCAATAACTACGCTCTTCACTTTGAAATCCGAAAGGAGTAAGTGTTCTATTGTAAGCACCACTGCGTGCTATTCCGGCAGCGAACAAATTACTATGACTCAAAAGGTTTGCGACCATAAAAGCACCATACGAATGACCACCAACACCTACGCGATTACGGTCAATATATCCCAAGGCATCTACGGCATCAATAGCTGCTTTTGCATTTCCAACCAACTGTGACCGAAACGTATCGTTAGGTTGTTCGTCGCCTTCACCAACAATAGGAAAAGCCGCGTCATCTAATACCACATAACCACGAGTTACCCAATAAATAGGAGAGCCATAATACGGATAGATAAATTCGTTCGGATTCGTGGTGTTTTGAGAAGCACTGTTTTTATCCTTAAATTCTCTTGGATACGCCCATAAAATCATCGGCATTTTTTCTTTTTTAGCCATATCGTATCCCACAGGTAAATACAAGGTTCCTTGTAAGTCGAGTCCGTCGTCACGTTTATAAGAAATCACTTCTTTATGCACGCTCGATAAGCTTTTGTATGGGTTGTCGAAAGAGGTAACCGGTGTAAGATCGTTTTCTTTATAGATGTTTCTAAAGAAGTAATTAGGGTATTCATTTTGAGATTCGATACGCACCAATATTTTTCCTTTCTTCATATCGATGGCAGTACGTAAATCTTCCAGCTTATCGGTAAATTTAGATTCGTAAATGCGTTCTGCTTTTTGAGTTTTAAGATTGAATTTATCAACAAAAGGGAATTGTCCTTTTTCAGAAAAACCATCACCCATAGCAAATAAGGAACCATCAATAATCTCTAATACCGAACGATTATATTGATTTTTCTTTTTCACGAAAGTTCCAGGATGACTATACCGATCTTGATAATTGCGGTCATGAACGATGATAGGTGTTTCCGAAGCATTAGAAGGGTTAAATTGATAGGTTTTCGCATTGCGATCGTTCCACCAATAATCGTACGCCATAGCAATGTTATCGGTACCCCAATCGATATCAGAAAATCGATTTTTAGTTTTTAATAAGAGGTTTGGTTTGCCTATAAACGGAGCAGCAACCTCATAAATCGCATCGCGATATTCCACTTTAATTTCTGGGTCACCACTATCCAAAGCTTCTGCCCAATATAAAGTAGCAGGTTTGTCATCTCGCCAATCCATGTCTCTTTTGCCTGTTCGTGTAGCCATGAATCCTTTAGGGCGAACTTCACTTAATGCCACGTCATTTACTTGTTGTAACAACTTTCCTGAAGTGTCATAAATATTACTTTCAAAAGGGAATCTGTAATATGGTACTAGGTATGAAAAAGGTCTTTTAATATGACTAATCATTACAAATTTCCCATTGGGAGAGAAACTAATATCGTTATACATATTGCGTGGTAAGAAATCGGTAATCGTACCATCGATGCTTACCTTTTTAATTTCTGAATAGGCTAACTGTTCAAAATTTTGTTCGTCGTTCGGGTTTTTTAATAAATCTTGATACGTTCTATTTTGCGCTTTTTCACCTTCGCTTACAGATACAGTAGGGCCTTCAGGAACCGCTTCACTGGTGTTTATTAATTCTTTTCTGTTCTTCGGAAGCATTTTTACAAGTAAGTTCTTGCTGTCTTCGAACCAAGTGATTGCATTTCGCATATTCGCGTTTACTTGAGCTGGAGTAAGCTTTTTGGCGGAAGCTTTTTCAATATCTAACACCCAAACTTCCACTCCTGAAGCAGTAGTGTTTAAAAAAGCAAACATCTTTTCGTTAGGAGATAGATCAAAACTCGAGAGTCTAGCGTTGTTAGGTAACCCAGAAATGCTTTTTGCGTCTTTGTCGCTGGCTTTTTTTACCTTGAGATTGTTATAATAATTTGTTCTGCTACCAATGTTGGTTTTGGGATTGATTCGTAATCCAGCAAGGCGCAGTTCAGTTTCAGACAATTCTGAAATAGATTTATACGCATCGCGATACAGCAACACAACATTTTCCCCTTTACTGTCTATAAAAACCGATGGAGCCAATGGAGCATCCACAAGGGATAAAATTTCTTCAGGAGGTTGTTGGTAGGTTAATTTGTCTTGTGCAAAAAAAGGAATAGAAAAAAGTAAGAAACAAAAAATGCTGGAAAGGTTTTTCATAGGTTTTTTTTTGAAAAGATACTTAATATTAGAATTACTCACAATTCATTAACTATGCAAGCATAATAGATTTCCAATAAAAGTTTCCTGCTGTTCTTCCGAATACTTATATTGCTATGCTAGTTTAAATATTAAATAATGTATACATCAAAAATTACGGGTTTAGGGAGCTACGTTCCTGAGAATGTGGTTACCAACGATGACCTTTCAAAATTAATGGATACCAACGATGCTTGGATACAAGAACGTACAGGTATTAAGGAGCGAAGGCATATAAAGAAAGGTGATGGAAATTCAACGTCTATCATGGGAGTGAAGGCAGCTACAATTGCCTTAGATCGTGCAGGGTTAAAACCAGACGATATCGATATGATTGTTTTTGCTACTTTAAGTCCAGATATGTACTTTCCGGGAGGAGGTGTGCAGGTTCAAGAGCTTATGGGAATGCGAACCATTCCAGCTTTGGATGTGCGTAATCAATGCAGCGGATTTGTATATTCAATGTCGGTAGCAGATCAATTTGTAAAAACAGGAATGTACAAGCATGTTTTGGTGATAGGAAGTGAAAATCACAGTGGAGGTCTGGATATGACAACCCGCGGAAGAGGTGTCTCTGTAATATTTGGAGATGGAGCTGGAGCTGCTGTTGTTTCTAGGAATGAAACTGGAAAAGGTGGAATCTTATCAACACATTTGCATAGTGAAGGGGCGCATAAAGACGAATTGGCTTTAGAAGGACCTAGTACACAACATTGGGTGCCAGAGATTATTGCTGAAAACCCACAAGAAGATATTCCGTACTACCCACATATGAATGGAACATTTGTATTTAAACACGCGATTGTTCGTTTTGCTGAAGTCATTCAAGAAGGATTGGCTGCAAATGGATTGAATGTAGCCGATATTGACATGCTAATTCCACACCAAGCAAATTTGAGAATCTCTCAATTTATTCAGCAAAAAATGAAATTGCCAGACGATAAGGTTTATAATAACATCCAAAAATATGGAAATACAACCGCAGCATCTATTCCTATTGCTTTAACCGAAGCTTGGGAAAAAGGAAAAATTAATGAAGGAGATTTAGTCGTTCTAGCTGCTTTTGGTAGTGGATTTACGTGGGGAAGTGTAATTATAGAGTGGTAATAAAAAAGAAACCTGCTTAGATGTAACATCCTCACAGGTTCAATACTGAAACTCCCCAATTTCAGCTTTATAATGTGCAAGTTTAAAACTTCTAATTGTAACAGGAAATACCCTCAATAGGTGATATTTATATAAATAGCAAAAGCCTTCCTTAGTACTACTTCGGAAGGCTTTTTAGTACCTATTAATTTAAAATTTTTTAAAGGCTAATTCAAATAAATTATAAATTGTCGATTAGGTAGTATACTATAAGAGACGCTCAAAAATTCAAAATGTTGCACTTTAAGTAAATTTTAACACTCTGAAGGATTTGTTTTTAAAAAAAACAAGCCCAAAATCTAGAATCTTGGGCTTGTAACTTTACTGCTATTATTAACACTAACCATCAACGTAAAAATTTTCACAGTAAAGCAGAAATATTTCTATTATATAGACGGCTAGAAATCTGATATGTTACATTGCAATTCTACTTTTAACGTAGTTTTATGAGTTAAAAAAAAATGACGGAGTATTTTGCATAAAAAAAAGATGATGAAAACATTGGTTGTTGGAGCAAGTTTAAACCCTTCGAGATATTCTAATTTAGCCATTCATAAGTTGGTGGCTCACAAACAAGAGGTGGAGGCCATTGGGTTAAAAGAGGGGGCAATTGCGGGGGTTCAAATATCTACTGAAAATAAACCCTTTGAAAATATAGATACAGTTACCTTGTATTTAAATCCGACGCGACAAGAAGCTTTTTATGAGTATATTTTATCACTGAAGCCTAGGCGTGTCATTTTTAATCCTGGGACGGAAAATCCAGACTTTTACGAATTGCTTCAGAAAAATAACATTGCTTATGAAGTAGCGTGTACATTAGTTTTGTTGGGTACGAATCAATACTAATCCTAAAAAGGTTAGGGCGCCATTCAGAATAAGAATAAAAAAGCCAAATTCGAAATTAAAATATTGTTCACTCAGGGAGCTAATTGCAAATCCTAAAAAAGGAGTGGCAATGGCGATTAGAGGAACCCATTTGTCTTTTATGCTCCATTTGGTCATCATTCCGAAAGCATATAGACCAAGTAACGGTCCGTAGGTGTATCCCGCAAATGTAAATAGTTTGGCAATTACTGTTGCATCTGCGATTACATATTTAAAAAGGATAATAACAACGACTAATACAATCGACATTAAAATGTGAATTCTTTTTCGAATACGAATTTGCTTTTGCGCGTCAAATTTCTTCTCAATATCTAATATGTCAATACTGAATGAGGTAGTAAGCGCTGTTAAAGCACTATCTGCACTCGAATAAGCTGCGGCAATTAAACCTAATAAAAAGAAAATTGCGATTCCGATACCCATATCCGATTGTACGGCAATAGTTGAAAACAACTGATCTTTATGTGCATCAATTCCATTTTGTTGCGCGTACACTGTTAATAAGACTCCTAAGGCTAAAAAGATAAGGTTTACAAAAGTGAGTACTACCGTAAACCAAAACATATTCTTTTGAGCATCTTTTAAGGTACGACACGTCAGATTTTTTTGCATCATGTCTTGATCAAGCCCGGTCATAACAATAGCAATAAAGGCTCCGCTTAAAAATTGTTTCACGAAATGATCTCCAGATTTCCAATCGTCAAAAAAGAAAATTTGTGAAAGGTCACTATCTGCCACAAAACTAAATACTGCCGAACCCGAAAGTCCTAAGTCGGTAGCTACATAATGTACAGCCACGCCTACAGCTATAAGCATAAAAAGAGTTTGAAGGGTGTCTGTCCATACAATGGTTTTAATTCCGCTTTTAAAGGTATACAACCAAATAAGTAAAATAGTTATGGTAACAGTAACCCAAAACGGAACGCCCATTGCATCAAAAATTAAACTTTGAAGCACAACAGCAACTAAATACAATCTAAAACTAGCTCCTATAATCCGTGACAATAGAAAAAAAGAAGCTCCTGTTTTATATGAATACTTTCCGAAGCGTCCTTCTAAATAAGAATAAATAGATGTAAGGTTTAATCGGTAGTACAATGGAAGTAGTACCAAACCTATCACGGCGTAGCCTACAGTATATCCTAAAACGACCTGAAAATAACTGAATTTTGATGCTTCAACCCAGCCTGGAACCGAAATAAAGGTAACGCCACTTAACGAAGCTCCAATCATTCCGAAGGCAACTAGATACCAAGGCGATTGTTTACCAGCTTTAAAGAAATCGGAATTGCTACCTCCTTTGTTAGTGAGGTAAGATATAAATACTAAAATTCCGAAATAACCAGCAATTAAAAGTAAAATATGTAAGGGTTGCATATATTTTGTGACGTATTGAGAAGGTTTTGTCAAAAATACAAAGATTATGAAAGCTTAGACTTATTTTTTTTGATACTTTTGGAGGACTATGAAAAACTACTAATCAATATTTTTAAAAATGAAGAAACATTTAAAAGCACTACTATTTGTTGCCTTTTTTGCAGGCATCACCACAATGCAATCACAAGAGTATCTTAAAATGATTGAAGAAGGAACACATAGTGTTCAAGAAATTGTTGCTAATGCCGAGGCTTATTTCGCAAATCGTGATAAAGGAAGAGGAACAGGGTATAAACAATTTAAACGTTGGGAATACAATGCAACTAGATTGATGAATGAAGACGGATACCTTAGAAGTGTTTCTGAAAACATTGCTGAATGGGAAAGTTATAATGCTTACTTAAACGAAACAGCTCAGAGCAGACCTGCACTATTAGATAACTGGCAAGAGTTAGGGCCTGTAAGCTGGAACGCGACTACAAGTTGGAATCCTGGAGTTGGTAGGATTACAGCAATCTCTGTGGATAAAACTGATAATGATCACATTATTGTTGGAGCAAATACAGGAGGTGTGTGGAGAACAACAGATGCGGGTCAAAATTGGACTCCTTTAAATGATGATTTTTCAAATTTAGCTGTGTATTCGGTTGCTATAGACCCTTCTAATTCTAGTACTTATTATTTTGGATCTAATAGCGGAATGATATTTAAATCGACCGATTCGGGAGCTACTTGGGACCAAATAGGAGATATAAATAATTCTAATATCAATAAAATTTTAATCCATCCTACCAATAGCGACATTATGTTTGTTACAGGATCTGGTGTTTATGCTACTTTCGATGGTGGTACTACTTGGACACAACCTGTTAGTGATAGTAGTGGATATGATGTTGAATTTAAACCAGGAGATTTATCTGTAGTATATGCTTCAGGAAGCGGTGTTCATAAATC
This sequence comes from Ulvibacter litoralis, assembly GCF_900102055.1. GTDB lineage: Bacteria > Bacteroidota > Bacteroidia > Flavobacteriales > Flavobacteriaceae > Ulvibacter > Ulvibacter litoralis. The sequence goes on along the minus strand of NZ_FNBA01000007.1, from coordinate 34,124 downwards.
GGTAGATGGCGGACAAACATTTACCACTATTTCAGGATTTTCAAATGGTCCTAAAATGATAGGTGTTTCAGCAGACGATGCAAATGTTGTATATGTATTAGAGGCTAATGGAGGTTCGTTTGGAGGACTTTACAAATCAGTAAATAGTGGTAGTAGTTTTTCTGAACTAGACCATTCAGGACGTAATTATTTTGGATATGATACCAATGGTTTCGATTCGGGAGGACAAGCTCCAAGAGATATGGACATTGCTGTAAAACCAAATGACGTAGATGAGGTTCATATTGCAGGAGTATTAACATGGCGTTCAACAGACGGAGGAGTTTCTTTTAATAATACATCTGACTGGATTCCTAATGATGCCGCAAATGCTAATGTAGGGTATTGCCATGCTGATGTTGATATTTTAGAGTTTGAGGGGACAACTTTATATGTAGGTACAGATGGAGGAATATTCAAAGCTGAAAATACAAATACAGTAAGTGCAAATTACTTTGAAGATATTACAGAAGGAATGGGAATTCGTCAGTTTTATAAAATTGGTGTTTCGCAAACAGAAGATGTAGTTGTTACAGGAGGAGCTCAAGATAACGGAACTTCTTTTTACACTGAAGCAGGAGGATGGAAAGATTGGTTAGGAGCCGATGGTATGGAAGGATTTGTAGATAAAACAAATTCGAACACAATGTATGGAATGATCCAAAATGGAGGAATGTACCGAACTTCAAATGCAGGTACAACGATTACAAATATAGTAGAGCCAGGACAAGCTTCTGGTGAGTGGGTTACTCCTTTTGAACAAGATCCAGTTCTTGTAAATACTATTTATGTAGGGTATAATATCGTATATAAATCAACAAATAGAGGATTTTCATGGGAACCAATATCTCAAGTTTTAAATGGAAACTTAGATCATTTGAAAATAGCACCTTCTAATAACTTGATCATGTACGCAGCCAATTCGGGAACTTTATACAGAACCGATGATGGAGGAGCAACCAATTGGGTAACCACTGCAAACCCAGGAGGTATTATTAGATCGGTAGCAATTCACCCAACAAACCCAAATAAAGTAGCGGTAGCAAGTTCTACAACGAATAAAGTGTATGTATCAAACGATGGTGGAGCTACTTGGATCAACTATAAGAAAAACTTGCCTAACTTTAGCTCGCTAGCCTTAGTTTGGGATGATAACGGTCAAGATGGATTATATCTTGGAATGGACTACGGAGTTTACTATATCGATAATACATTTACAGAGTGGCAGCCATACAGCAATAACTTACCAAATGTAATTATCAATGAATTAGACATCAATAACGAAACAAACATGTTATATGCTGCTACTTACGGTAGAGGTTTGTGGGTTTCTCCATTGGTAGAAGATAACTTAGGTGTTGCTGATAAACTTTCAGGAGAAAGCATTCAAGTACACCCTAATCCTGCAACAAATGAACTTACAATTTCATTAGCTGAAACAATTGAAGCTGATGTAAGAGTATTTGATGTGTTAGGGAAAGTTAAAATTTATGAAGCCAACGTATTTTTAGACAACAATCATACTATAAACTTAGAATCTTTAGCTTCAGGAGTTTATTTTGTTCGAATTAATTCTGAAAAAGGAACGGTTACTAAAAAGTTTATCAAAAACTAGAAACCTTTAATTTTAATACGATAATGCTTCAGCGAAATTTAATTTTTTCTGAAGCATTTTTTTTATCTTGCAGCTAACTAAAAACCTATGGATTTTTCTTCAAAATTACTTGAAAATGCTGTGAACGAAATGTCACAACTACCTGGTATTGGAAAAAGAACCGCGCTGCGTTTAGTGCTTCATTTGTTAAAACAACCCAAAGAGCAAACTCATAAACTTTCGCTAAGTCTTCAGAACATGAGAGATGAAGTGAATTTTTGCGAAAATTGCCATAATATTAGCGACACCAAACTTTGCGAAATATGTGCGAATCCTAATCGATTGAGTCATATCGTTTGTGTGGTAGAAGATATTAGAGACGTTATGGCGATTGAGAATACAAGTCAGTATAGAGGCCATTATCACGTTTTAGGAGGCAAAATATCGCCTATGGATGGTGTTGGTCCAAGCGAATTGAATATTACCACTCTTGTTGAGAAAGTGAAATCGGGCGTTGTTGAAGAAATTATCTTCGCATTAAGCTCTACAATGGAGGGCGATACCACAAACTTCTATATCTTTAAACAAATTGAAGCCTATAAAGTAGTAACCACTACAATTGCTCGTGGTATCTCTGTAGGAGACGAACTAGAATATGCAGATGAGGTTACCTTGGGAAGAAGTATTTTAAACAGAATCCCTTTCGAAAATTCCCTAAAAAGCTCTTAACTATTGAAACTATCTGTCGTAATTCTTAATTATAATGTTCGGTATTTTTTGGAGCAATGCATTGTGAGTGTTCAACGATCGCTTAGAAATCTTGAAGCAGAAATTATTGTAATAGACAACAACTCTTCAGACGATAGTTGTAGCATGGTGAAAAACCGTTTTCCTGAAGTTACACTCATCGAAAATAAAGTAAATGTAGGCTTCAGTAAGGCTAATAACCAAGCGGTAAAAGTTGCAAAAGGAGAGTATGTATGTATTCTAAATCCCGATACGGCTGTTTCTGAAGATACTTTTTCAAAATGTATTGATTTTGCTGAAACAGATGACAACATCGGAGCCATTGGAACTTATTTGCTAGATGGTACAGGTAATTTTCTTCCTGAAAGCAAACGAAATCTACCAACTCCCAAAGTTTCGTTGTTAAAAATTATTGGAGTTGGAAATAGCTATTATGCCAATCATCTTTCCGAAGATGAAAAAGGGGATGTAGCTGTTTTGGTAGGGGCCTTCATGTTTTTAAAACGCAGTATTTACAATGAAGTTGGCGGCTTTGATGAAGATTATTTTATGTATGGAGAGGATATTGATTTTTCATATAAAATAACCAAAGCAGGCTATACCAATAAATACTTAGGATCGGCATACACGCTTCATTACAAAGGAGAGAGTACCCAACGCGATGCTGCGTATTACAATCGGTTCTATGGAGCAATGCAGATTTTTTATAAAAAACATTTTAAGCAAAACATATTTTTAAAAACAGCTGTTTTTTTAGGGGTTTTCGCTGCAAAAAAGTTTCATAAAATTTCAAATAGTAAAAAAACACCACGAAATAATCGACCTAGAAAGGCATTTGTGTTTACAGAAAACCTTACGTTGTACCGAAAACTTTCAGAAAAACTAGACGTAGAATTGAAAACAGCGTCTAAGTCATTATTTGAACATACCGACCTTAAAAACTGCCTGTTTATTATCGATGTTACGTATATGCCTTATGCTCAAATTTTTTCCGTAATGCGCAAACACAGCAATAAAAACAACCAATTTCGTATCTGTCCGCCACGATGTAATTTTATTTTAGGGAGCGATAAAAGTGATGAGAATGGAAGCGTAATTGTTTTTTAAGTAATTTGAAAGGGAATCGAGCAATTTTTGACTAATTTTGCACCGTTTTAAAATAAGTACCTAAAACCGATGTTCGATAACTAGGAAAAACGTTTTTTCTGAAACGTTATGAATGTCAAAGTCGTTAAATCGAAAAATAAGTTATGGCAAAATTTGAATTGAAACTTCCTAAAATGGGCGAAAGTGTAGCAGAAGCTACATTAACCAATTGGCTGAAAAATGTAGGCGATACTATTGAAGCCGACGAAGCTGTGCTAGAAATAGCAACCGACAAGGTAGACAGCGAAGTCCCTAGTGAGGTGGATGGAGTTTTAGTAGAACGATTGTTTGAAGTAGATGATGTTATTCAAGTAGGGCAAACCATCGCAATTATTGAAACTGAAGGCGATGTAGAAACGGATGCACCCGCAACTAAAACTGAACCAACTCCGGAAGTAATTGCAAAGGTTTCAGAACCTATCGCAGCAGCTTCAGAAGCAACACAACCTGTTATTGAAAACTCAGGAGATCGTTTTTATTCTCCATTGGTAAAAAATATAGCTAGTGCGGAAGGAATTTCACAGGCAGAACTTGATGCAATTTCTGGTACAGGGAAAGATGGTAGAGTAACTAAAAATGACATTTTAAGTTATGTAGAAAACCGTTCTTCAAAACCAGCGACTTCTTCCGAAGCAACACCACAAAAAACAGCTCCAACTTCTACTGCAGCTCCTGCAAAAGCACCTGTTTCAGTAAATGGAGGTGATGAAATTATAGAAATGACCAGAATGGGTAAGCTGATAGCACACCATATGGTCGAAAGTGTTCAGCGTTCGGCACACGTACAATCTTTTATTGAAGCCGATGTTACCAAAATTTGGAACTGGCGTAAAAAAGTGAAAGATGCATTTATGAAACGTGAAGGGGAGAACCTTACGTTTACGCCTATATTTATGGAAGCGGTTGCAAAAGCATTAAAAGACTTCCCGATGATGAATATTTCGTTAGATGGTGATACCATTATCAAACGTAAAAACATCAATCTTGGGATGGCGGCAGCTTTAGCAGACGGTAATTTAATTGTCCCTGTAATTAAAAATGCAGATCAGTTAAACCTTGTTGGCATGAGTAAAGCGGTAAACGACCTAGCTTCAAGAGCACGTGATAATAAGTTAAAACCAGACGATATTCAAGGAGGAACCTATACAGTTACTAATGTTGGTACTTTTGGAAGTATTATGGGAACACCTATTATCAACCAACCTCAAGTGGGAATTTTAGCCTTAGGAGCGATACGTAAAGTACCTGCTGTTATTGAAACTCCAGAAGGAGATTTTATCGGTATTCGTTATAAAATGTTCTTATCACACAGTTACGACCATAGAGTTGTAAATGGTGCTTTAGGAGGGCAATTTGTAAAGCGCGTAGCAGATTATCTAGAAGCTTGGGATAGCAATAGAGAGATATAATTCTACAAGAGAGTTTATACTAATTTAAAAAGCATTTCTTCGGAAGTGCTTTTTTTTGTTTTCTTCGGAAAGGTACGCGTTAGTCTAACAGTATTTTGTGGATATCCTCTAAAGTGTCGTATCCAAAAATATGATGCGTTTTATTCCAGATTACAGGGAACTGGATTTTTAATGTATCAGGCGATTTCTTTTCTATGAAAGCAATAAACTGATTGTACAGCATATCGTCTTCATGTATGTTAAACGCACGATGTGAAATTCCTTTGTTTTCTAAAGAAGCAGATAGTTCGGTGCATTTTTCACAATCGTTCATGGTAAATACAACCAATTTATTTGTAATTACTTTTTCAATGTCCTTTTCCTTCTTTTCGGGTGTGAAATTAAGATTGTTCTCTTCTTCATTTACAACAAGGGTATACTCATAAGAGGCAGCTGTTCCAGAGATTTCAATCAATGTAATCATAGGTGTTTTACTGTGTGGCGGAATGTCCTTAATCGTTGGGCGGTTTGCGCTTCTACGATACCCTTCAGAAAGAACCATAAAAAATACATTTAAGGTATCTTTCGTTGTATTTTCAGCAAAGAGAATCGTTCTTTTTCCCTGTTTTTTTTCAGAAATAAGAATTCGTTTTTCTTGAGACAAAAGCGTTCCAGAAATTAATAACGTAAGGAATAGTAGAATTTTATGAGTCATAACTTTTTACAAAAGTATTAAATAGTAACTTTGTTATAACAATAATTAATCCAAATGGAGTTAAATCTAAAAAAACCTATTTGTTTCTTCGATCTGGAAACAACAGGAATCAATATAGCTAAAGATCGAATTGTCGAAATTTCTATCCTTAAAGTGTTTCCAAACGGAAATAAAGAGAGCTTTACGTGGCGGGTAAATCCAGAAATGAGTATTCCTAAAGCAACGACAGAAATTCACGGTATTACAGACGAAATGGTGGCGAATGAGCCTACTTTTAAAGAGTTGGCGCCCAAAGTATATGCATTAATTAAAGACAGTGATTTAGGAGGGTTTAATTCCAATCGTTTTGACATTCCTTTATTGGCAGAAGAAATGCTGCGTGCCGAAATTGATTTCGATATGAAAAAAGCTCTTTCTGTAGATGTGCAAACCATATTTCACAAAAAAGAGAAGCGCACGCTTGAAGCAGCGTATAAATTTTATTGCGATCAAGACTTAACAGATGCGCACAGTGCAGAAGCAGATACCAATGCGACCTATGAAGTATTAAAGGCGCAATTAGAGCATTACGACGACTTAGAAAACGATGTAAACTATTTGGCGGCATTTAGTTCGCATAAAAACTTCGCAGACTTTGCGGGGTATATCGGATATAATAAAAATGGTGAAGAGATTTTTAGCTTCGGAAAGCATCGTGGTGCTTTAGTAGAAGAAGTGATGGAAAAAGAACCAGGATACTTTGGGTGGTTGCAAAATGCAGATTTTCCGCTATATACAAAGAAAGTGCTTACTTCTATTAAACTTCGAAAATTGAATACAAAATTTTAAAAGTCTTGTTGCTTCTAAATATTATAAACTATGAAAATAATTTGTGTAGGACGTAATTACACAGCTCATATCGAGGAGCTAGAGAATGAAAGGCCAGAGCATCCAATCCTTTTTTTGAAGCCAGATACCTCGGTAGTCCTAAAAAAGCAACCTTTTTTTATTCCTGATTTTTCTAATGATGTGCATCACGAGGTAGAAATTTTGGTTAAGATTAAAAAGATAGGAAAACACATCGATCGTAAGTTTGCACACAAGTATTATGATGAAATCGGACTTGGTATAGATTTTACGGCGCGTGACCTTCAAAAGGAATTAAAAGAAAAGGGATTGCCTTGGGAAAAAGCCAAAGGATTTGATGGTGCAGCAGTTGTAGGTACTTTTTTGCCAAAAGAAACGTTTGCTAGTGTAGACAGTATTGATTTTAGTTTAAAAAAGAACGGAGAAGTCGTGCAAAAAGGAAATACAGCATTAATGCTGTGGAAGATTGATTCGTTAATCGAATATATTTCAAAATATTTTACTTTAAAGATTGGAGATATTATATTTACAGGCACTCCAGCAGGAGTTGCAAAAGTAAACCCCAATGATACCTTAACGGGATATATTGAAGACAAAGAAATATTTTCCATAAAAGTTAAATAAATGAGTAAACATTATTCTATAGATAGCCTACGTGAAATTGCTGGTGGCGAAGCAGATTTTATGGTTGTAGTAGCCCAAACGTTTTTAGAGGAGATTCCGCCAGACTTAAGCGCTATGGAAGAAGCTGTTGGGAACGATAATAAAGAATTAGCGTATCAATTTGCGCATAAAATGAAACCCAACCTTGAGATGTTTGGAATTGATTTGCAAAAGGAAATTACTACAGTAGAATCTTGGACAAGAACCTCTAAGAGTAAAGCTGTTATTGCAGAGCATATCGAAACAATTAGCACAACATTACACCACGTTTTCGCTGAGCTTAAATCAGATTTTAATTTATAGATGCTTGCAGAAATAATCACGATTGGTGATGAAATATTGATCGGTCAGATTGTTGATACAAATTCGGCTTTCATGTCTAAAGAACTCAATAAAATTGGAGTTCAAGTGTATCAAATTACGTCCGTACAAGACGATAGAGAGCATATCTTAAAAGCGCTTCAAAATGCGCAAGAGAATGCCGATTTGGTATTGATAACGGGCGGATTAGGTCCTACAAAAGACGACATCACTAAACATACTTTGTGTGAATTTTTTGACGATACTTTAGTTGAAAACGCAAACGTGCTAGCGCATGTAAAATCCCTTTTTATAGACCGCTTGGGAAGAGAGCCATTGCCTGCAAATTTATTGCAGGCCTTAGTACCTTCAAAAGCAATTGTACTTCCAAACCAACAAGGAACAGCTCCTGGTATTTGGCTAGAAAAAGAAAACACTGTTTTTGTGTCAATGCCTGGTGTGCCTTACGAAATGAAACAATTGCTCATCGATGAAGTGTTTCCGAGGGTACTTAAAAAATTTGAACGTCCGTTCATTTATCATAAAACACTCCTCACTTATGGAATGGGTGAGAGTGAGGTCGCGAAGCGAATAGAGGCGTGGGAAAATGCATTGCCTCCCGAAATTAAACTTGCCTATTTGCCTTCTTTTGGAAAAGTTCGTTTGCGTTTGTCTTCCAAAGGAACGAATGAAAAAGTATTGCTGCAAAGTGTAAATAAGCAAATGGATCTTGTACACGCCTTATTGGAAGATATTGCAATTGGGTATGAAGATGAAACAAGCATTGAACAACGTATAGGAACTTTATTGGTAGAAAAGGGGAAAACCCTTGGTGTGGCCGAAAGTTGTACAGGAGGTGCTATTGCAAGCTTGTTTACAGAGCATGCGGGAGCTTCAGCCTATTTTAACGGAGGAGTTATTCCGTACCATACCGTGTTAAAAACAACCATACTAGGTGTAGATGCCGAACTTATAAAAAAACACAATGTGGTGAGTATTCCTGTTTCCGAAGCAATGGCATTACAGGCTACTAAAATTTTTAATTCCGATTATGCGATAGCTACAACCGGAATTGCAGGGCCCACAAAAGGTGATGGAATTGATGAGGTGGGGACAGTTTGTATCGCAATTGCAACTCCAAAAGGAATAATTTCAGAAAAATTTAGCTTTGGGACAGCTCGCGAAAGAGTCATAACGAAGGCGGTTAACAAGGCTTTAGAGATGCTTTTAAAAGAAATTTTAAAAAACTAGATTCCTTTTGTTGCGCGAAACGATTAAATTACTTAAATTTGCACCCTGTTTTAAAATAACAATAAAATATTTTAACGAATGTCGAGAGTTTGTGAGCTTACGGGCAAAAGAGCAATGGTAGGGAATAATGTTTCTCATGCCATGAATAAAACTAAACGCAAGTTTAATGTAAATCTTGCTAAAAAACGTTTTTACATCCCAGAAGAGGATAAGTGGATTACACTACGTGTGTCAACTTCAGTATTAAAAACAATTAACAAAAAAGGTATTTCTGCCGTTATTAAAGAAGCGCGTGCAAACGGCTTTCTTACTAAATAACAGCAATAATTCATAAAGTCTATTACAATGGCTAGAAAAGGAAACAGAGTACAGGTAATATTAGAATGTACAGAGCACAAAGATTCAGGGAAACCTGGAACATCTCGTTACATTACTACTAAAAACAAAAAGAACACTCCAGACAGAATGGAATTGAAGAAATTCAACTCTATTCTTAAGAAAATGACTGTTCATAAAGAAATTAAATAATTTGAGTCATGGCAAAGAAATCGGTAGCATCGTTACAAACAGGATCTAAGCGTTTAACCAAAGCTATAAAAATGGTTAAATCGCCTAAGACAGGAGCATACACATTTACGGAGTCTATTATGTCTCCAGAATTAGTTAGTGATTGGTTAAGTAAAAAATAATCAACACAATACCATATAAGTAAAGCCACTTTTTTTTAAAAGTGGCTTTTTCTATTTGTATCTTTGTTGGAAATCTGCAGAAATAATATTTCTGTGGGCGTGCCTCTCCTTCGCTAACGCTCCGGAGAGTCGGGCTTTTGTCGCTACACGGTAGCGTACGCAATCCCTCACGCAAACGATAACAACAAACCTATAACCAGAACATGAGTTTTTTTAAAAAGATATTTTCAAAAGAAAAAAAAGAAACCTTAGACAAAGGATTAGAGAAATCTAAAAGTTCTTTTCTAGACAAACTAGGGAAAGCCGTTGCAGGGAAAAGTAAGGTTGATGATGCTGTTCTTGACAACCTTGAAGAAGTATTAGTTTCTAGTGATGTTGGGGTAACAACGACTCTTAAAATTATTACCCGTATCGAAGAGCGCGTTTCTAAAGACAAGTATTTAGGAACCGATGAGCTTAATAAAATTTTACGTGAAGAAATAGCAGGTCTTCTTAGTGAAACTAATTCAGGAAATGCGACCGAGTTTGAAATTCCAAAGCAAGACGACCCGTATGTAATTATGGTGGTTGGAGTAAATGGAGTAGGAAAAACAACAACTATAGGGAAGCTGGCACATCAATTTAAAAGTGCCGGTAAAAATGTAATTCTAGGGGCAGGAGATACCTTCCGTGCTGCCGCAATCGATCAGCTTCAAATTTGGGCAGATCGAACAGGGGTTCCTATTGTGCGCCAAAATATGGGGAGTGATCCCGCCAGTGTCGCCTTCGACACCTTAGAAAGTGCTGTGAAACAAAATGCCGATGTTGTAATTATCGACACTGCAGGACGTTTACACAATAAGATAAACTTAATGAATGAGCTTACGAAAGTAAAACGCGTCATGCAAAAAGTTATACCAAACGCACCTCACGAAGTACTTCTTGTATTAGATGGCTCTACAGGACAAAATGCATTTGAACAAGCAAAACAATTTACAGCGGCGACCGAAGTAACTTCATTAGCCGTTACAAAGCTAGACGGTACAGCCAAAGGTGGAGTGGTAATTGGAATTAGTGATCAGTTTCAAATTCCTGTGAAATACATCGGAGTAGGAGAGGGAATAGAAGATTTACAAGTATTCAACAAGTTTGAGTTTGTAGATAGTTTCTTTAAGTAATATTAGAATGATACGCTTCTCTTTTGAGAAGCTTAAGTTTCATAAAAAAAAGCCGCAATAAAATCTAGTTGTTTTAGATTTTATTGCGGCTTTTTTGTTTGTAGCAATAACTATTGACTTATAGCGTCTCTTTCAACCAATCGTAAAACTGACGTTGCCAAACCAATGCATTTTGTGGTTTAAGGACCCAATGGTTTTCTTCTGGGAAATACAATAGTTTGCTTTTAATTCCGCGTAATTGTGCCGCTTGAAATGCTTCCAAACCTTGTTCAATAGGTACGCGATAATCTTTTCCACCTTGTACAATTAAAATAGGAGTGTCCCATTTATCTACATAGTTAATTGGATTAAATTCATTGTACGCTTTTTGAGCCGTTGCATTGTTTTTGTCCCAATACGCACCGCCCATATCATGGTTTACAAAAAATACTTCTTCGGTAGTTCCGTACATACTACGCATATCGAAAATACCGTCGTGTGCAATAAAACTTTTAAAACGACCATTGTGGTGTCCTGCAAGATAGAATACTGAATAACCACCAAAACTAGCACCAACTGCACCAATACGATCATTGTCTACATACGATTCTTTAGCAACGTCGTCAATGGCGTCTAGGTAATCTTGCATGGCTTTTCCTCCCCAATCACCACTAATGGCAGCATTCCATTCAACACCGTGTCCAGGCATTCCTCTTCTATTGGGCGCTACAATAATGTAGCCTTGTGAAGCCATTAGCTGAAAATTCCATCGGAACGAATAAAATTGTGTCAAGGCAGATTGTGGACCTCCTTGTGCATATAACAATGTTGGGTATTTTTTTGTAGCATCAAAATTTGGAGGAAGTATCACCCATACCAACATTTTCTGATTGTCTTTCGTAGTTACGTATCTTTTCTCCACCTTCGGAAGGTCAAGTTTGCTGTAAAAAGCATCATTCACATGTGTAAGTTGTGTGAACTTTTTAGACTTTAAATCGAACGAAAATAATTCCGTAGCATGATTCATATCGGTTCTAGTCACAATAAGCGATTTATCAAGTTCAGCTACTATTCCAGTTACATTAAATTGTCCTTCTGAAAGTTGTTGCACTACAGGCATTTTTCTAGTTCTTCCAGGATAATCCACACTAAATAACTGAATCGTTCCGTCAACAGGTGCGGTAAAGTAAATGTCTTTGCTGTTCTTAGCCCATGTAAAACCGTTTACAGTTCCATTCCATCGTGCAGTGAGGTTCATTTGAACGCCATTATTTAAAACAATAATGTCGTTTTTATCAGCTTCGTAGCCGGGTGTTTTCATTTGCAACCAAGCCAATGTTCCGTCTTTAGAAAAAGCAGGTTGTGTGTCGTATCCTTTGTTGTCAGGAGTAATGTTAACCGTAGTTTTGTCTTGTAAGTTGTATTTATAAATGTCGGTATTGGTACTAACAGCATATTCGGTACCCGCAACTTTTTTACTTACATAGTAGATTTCAGTGCCATCTGGCGACCAGATATAATCTTCATCACCACCAAAAGGAGCTTGAGGCGAATAAAAAGGTTCGTTGGGCATGATGTCGGTGTCTTCACCTGTTTTCATGTTTTTGTAGAACACGTGATTGTATGATCCGTTATTCCAGGTATCCCAATGTCTATAATCTAATGAAGTAAAAACATAGGCGTCAGATTCAGGAAGATCAGAGTACATGTCTTTTCCTGTAATCTTAGAAACAGCGACAGGTTTGTGTAGAAGTTGGTATCCGTAATTTGGAGATAGGTTTTTGTCTGGAACCATTCCTTCAGCACTTTCTAATAATGTAGCTTCACCACCGCCGACAGGCATTTTGTAAAAAGTAGAGTCAAAACCATTGGTTTCCATGTTCGGAGTAGAAACTTTATAAATTAGGCTTTGTCCATCGTTAGAAATCCCGAGCGGACTCACTTTTTTAACTTGCCATAAAAGTTCGGGAGTCATAACATTTTGAGCTTGCATAAAAGGAGCACATATAAAGGTTAGAAATAATAAAATGTGTGTTTTCATCATTGTTTTTTTTAAGAAAGTAAAGTTATACAAACCCAAACTATTTAAAAAGCCAAAACAAGAAATCAATACCAAGACAATGCGTTCATACGTTTCTGGTTAGATGTAAATACATGCGGAAATGAAGCTGTAGAAACACCTTGTATTCTTAGTAATAAGCAGTATCTTTGCACGCTTTCTTTTTTATCTAAATGAATCGATAAACGAGCGAGAATTCAGAGTTGTTACTCTGTCTCTTAAATACTTACTCCTTACTACTTAAAAAAATATGCGTACAAAGACACTAAAAAAGAATAAGATTAATGTAGTTACACTTGGTTGTTCCAAGAATGTATACGATAGTGAAGTGTTGATGGGGCAGCTACGCGCCAACAATAAGGAAGTGGTTCACGAAGAGGAAGGTAATATCGTGGTGATTAATACTTGCGGTTTTATTGCCAATGCAAAGGAGGAAAGTGTAAACACTATTTTAGAGTACGTTCAGAAAAAAGAAGAAGGTATTGTAGATAAAGTATTTGTTACGGGTTGTCTTTCTGAAAGATACAAGCCAGATCTTCAAAAAGAAATTCCAAGTGTCGATCAGTATTTTGGTACGACCGAATTGCCAGGCTTGTTGAAAGCACTAGGAGCCGATTACAAACACGAATTAATAGGAGAACGTTTAACAACAACTCCTAAAAATTACGCCTATCTTAAAATTGCTGAAGGTTGTGACCGTCCGTGTTCGTTCTGTGCCATTCCAATTATGCGTGGAAAACATAAAAGTACACCCATCGAAGATTTGGTAACGGAAGCTGAAAAATTAGCAGCAAATGGCGTGAAAGAATTAATTCTTATTGCGCAAGACCTTACCTATTACGGATTAGATATTTACAAAAAGAGAAACCTTGGCGAATTGCTTCAAAATTTGGTAAAGGTTGAAGGTATCGAATGGATTCGTCTACATTATGCATTCCCTACAGGATTCCCGATGGATGTCTTGGAAATTATGCGTAATGAGCCGAAGATTTGTAATTATATTGACATTCCATTACAACACATTGCAGATCCCATCTTAAAATCGATGCGTCGTGGAACAACAAAAGCTAAGACTACAAAATTGTTGCAAGACTTTCGTGCAGCCGTTCCAGATATGACCATTCGTACCACTTTAATTGTGGGGTATCCAGGTGAAACGGAAGAGGATTTCCAAACGCTTAAAAGTTGGGTGGAAGAAATGCGTTTTGAACGTTTGGGGTGTTTTACATATTCTCACGAGGAAAATACGCACGCGTATAACTTAGAGGATGATGTTCCTGAAGACGTAAAAATGGATCGCGCGAATCAGATTATGGAAATTCAATCGCAGATTTCTTGGGAACTGAATCAACAAAAAATCGGGAAAGAATTTAAAGTGGTCATCGATCGTAAAGAAGGTGGATACTTTGTAGGACGTACCGAATTTGATAGTCCTGATGTAGATAACGAAGTGCTTATTAATGACGAAGGGTATTTGCGTACCGGTGAATTTTTTAATGTAAAAGTAACCGCAGCAGAAGATTTCGATTTATACGCAGAAGTTGTAAAATAATTTTAAGTACTTCGGAATGAGATTCGTTAGCATCCTGTATATTGTTTCAATGCTTGTTGTTTCTTGTAAGTCTGAAACCAAAAAGGAAACGATTCAAACTTCAGATGTAACTGAAGCTTCAGAAGTAATAGAAAATCCAGTCACTGGAAATAGTTCTCTTCCGAAGCTTTTCAGAAGTCATGACAACCTATTTCTTTCTTGGACTGAAAAAAAGGATACGACTACTACCTTATTCTATTCAACCTATAAAAATGGAACGTGGACTCCTTCCGAAGCCATTATTTCAGGAACTGATTGGTTTGTAAACTGGGCCGATTTTCCTGCCATTGCTGAAAATAACGGAACCCTCTTAACGAGTTTTCTTCAGAAATCCGCAAAAGGAACCTATACCTACGATATAAAATTGAACGTATATCCTTCCGAAGAAAAAAAGTGGAACAAAAATCTTTTACTTCATAACGACGGGACCAAAAGTGAACACGGTTTTGTGTCAATGCTCCCTTCTGGAGATACTTCCTTTTTTGTTACTTGGCTTGACGGACGAAATACAATGAATGGTGGAGGTCACGATGCGCATTCAGAACACGGAAGTGGTGCCATGACGCTTCGTAGTGCCATTGTGGATGCAAAGGGAACAATCACAGAGCGCACCGAATTAGACGCTCGAATTTGCGATTGTTGTCAGACGTCGGCAGCGCAAACTGAAAACGGTCCGGTGGTTGTGTATCGCGATCGAAGTGAGACTGAAATCAGAGATGTTTCCATCGTTCGATTTGTGGATGGGACTTGGACACAGCCGCAAACCATAGGAAACGATGTTTGGGAAATTTCAGGCTGTCCTGTGAATGGACCTTCCGTTTCGTCTTTGAATAATAATCTAGCAATAGCATGGTTTACCGCAGTTAATGACGTGCCAAAAGTGCAAGTGGTATTTTCTGAAAACAATGGTGAATCCTTCGGAATGCCGATTCAGATTAACAACGGTTTTGCCTTGGGGCGTGTCGATGTGGCTATGATTTCTAACACTGCCGCTTTGGTAAGTTGGATGGAAACCGTAGACGATACTACGCTTATAAAACTAGTGAAAGTGACACATAATGGAGTTGTTGGAGCCCCTAAAATTATTTCGAAAACGAGTGCCGAACGTGCTAGTGGATTTCCTCAATTGGAAGTGATTCAAGATACTGCCTTTGTAGTTTGGACAGCGATTACGGACGATGCTTCTACCGTTAAAATAGCAACTCAGCCTCTAAATACTTTGTAATTTTAAGTACCTTTACTAGGTCTAAATTCAACCTTTGAAACCAACTGTATTAATTATTGGTCACACCTTTCCAGAACCTACAACAACGGCTGCTGGTGTTCGGATGATGCAATTAATGGCTCTTTTTTCTGAAGCTAATTACCAACTCACTTTTGCGAGTACAGCCAGTACTTCGGAACGATCCGAGTCGCTTCAAAATTTGGGAATTGCTACGGAGCATATTGAACTAAATAATACCAGTTTTGATGTGTTTATCGCACAACTGAAACCTACGATTATTGTTTTTGACCGTTATATTACGGAAGAACAATTTGGGTGGCGCGTTGCCGATCAATGTCCGAATGCGGTACGTATTTTAGACACAGAAGACCTTCATTTTTTACGAAAAGCACGAGAAACAGCTGTAAAACAAAATGTTCCTGTACAAGAAGCAAATTTATATACCGATATCGCAAAACGCGAATTGGCAAGTATGCTTCGTTGTGATTTGTCTCTTATTATTTCTGAAGTAGAAATGCAATTAGTGAAAGCTATTTTCAAGATGCCTTCAGAGTTATTGTATTATTTGCCTTTCTT
Organism: Ulvibacter litoralis; assembly: GCF_900102055.1. Classification (GTDB taxonomy): domain Bacteria; phylum Bacteroidota; class Bacteroidia; order Flavobacteriales; family Flavobacteriaceae; genus Ulvibacter; species Ulvibacter litoralis. The sequence continues at coordinate 18,159 of NZ_FNBA01000007.1, read as the reverse complement.
GGTAGAAAATCCTTCCGAAGAAGAACTAAAGAGACGTCCTTCGTTTGAAGAGAGAACCGATTTCATGACGATTGGGAACTTATTTCACGCACCCAATGTAGATGCTGTTTTGCAACTAAAAAAAGAAATTTGGCCCTTACTTCGGAAGCAATTCCCTAAAGCAAAACTTCATGTGTACGGGGCTTATGCACCGCAACAAATATCTGAGTTGCATAATGAAAAAGAAGGTTTTTTAATTCAGGGGTGGGTAAAAAATAAAAAAGAAGCTTTTCAAAATGCCAAAGTCTGCTTAACTCCGTTGCGTTTTGGTGCGGGACTAAAAGGAAAACTCTTAGACGCAATGTTTTACGGGACACCTTCTGTCACCACCCACATTGGCGCCGAAGGAATGTTTGGAACGCTCCCTTTTTCAGGAATAATTAGCGACACGATTCCAGAATTTGTGGCAGCTTCCGTCGAGTTGTATTCACAAAAAGAAAGCTGGCTCACGGCACAACGAAATGGCGATGCATTGGTAGCAAGTAGGTTTCAAAAAACGGCTTTTTCCGAAGCATTTATAACAACCATTAAGCAATTGGAAAACGAACTTTTAGCACATCGAAATGCTAATTTTATAGGGCAAATACTTCAACACCAGTCCATGCGAAGTACCAAATACATGAGTAAATGGATTGAAGCTAAAAACGGCAAAGAAAATAAAGAAGGATTTAGCGGTGTTTGTTTTTCAGAATCTTCAGAGGTACGTCCTGACTATAAATTGCCTTCAAACGACTAAAAATGGTCGTGTATTTAATCGAGAAATAAAGTGTAATTAACTGATTTTTAGTTAATTAAATATTAATTTCTTGACAATACAATGCTTGAAACTTACTTTTGGTATTTATAATTCAGAATATACATTTTTAGAACAAGGTAGATAATTACGTAGTTTTACGTATAGGTTGCTGGTAATGAGAGTGCTAAATTTGAATTGTGAAGTTAATATAATAAATAACAATAGTAATGTTGTTATACCTTAGTATTCCATTATGCTACTGTGGAAACATTAGGGGATTTAAGTAAAACCCATTATTTTTATAATGGGTTTTATTTTTTTTACTATTTTACGATTGTGTGAGAACGTTTTCCGTTTGTATGGCACGGTTCTATTAGTAAATTATCGATATATTGAAAATCAATTTCGAGGATTAATTTTATACCTTCGTTACCTAGACGTTTTTTTTAAAACCACAGCAACAATTTAAGTTAGCAAACCATGAAAAGTGTTAAACTGTCTCCGTTAAAAACGATCTCAAAAGGCGAAATGCTTCTGAGTCAAGGAGAAATTGCGAACTATGGATATTTAGTGAAAAAAGGCTGCCTTAAAAGTTATACCATAGATGCTGCAGGAAAAGAACACATTGTACAATTTGCTCCAGAAAATTGGATGATTTCCGACTTAGATAGTTTTACAAATAGGGTTCCTTCATTGGTTTTTATTGAAGCGATAGAAAATTCCGAATACATACCTCTTAGTAAGTCAGATTTTGGAGCTGTGAATGAATTGGAAAAAGAAGCCGTTGTAGAAATAGCAAATAAATATAGAAACAATTTAATAGCAGCAAACAAACGTATTATTGGGTTGTTGAGTGCTACAGCCGAGCAACGTTACCTTGCTTTTACAGATACTTATCCCACACTTATACAGCGACTTCCGCTAAAATTAATCGCATCGTACATAGGAGTTACTCCTGAATATCTAAGCGATATTAGACGTAAAATAGCAAAAAAGTAAACTTCATTTCATTTCTTAAGATACCTTAATTTTAATTAGACCGTATAGTTGCAACTTTGCATCAATCTAATTAAAACAGTAAAAGAAATGACAGAGAATACTAACACAAAAAACAGCAAGGCAATACACATAACACTTTGGATTGCACAGGGTTTACTAGGAATAATGTTTTTAATGGCTGGATTAATGAAATCCTCACAGCCTATTGAAGCATTGGCAGAATCCTTACCGTGGGTTACAGGAACTCCAGCGAGTTTAGTACGATTTATAGGTATCAGCGAATTAGCAGGAGGAATCGGTTTATTGCTGCCATCGTTACTTCGTTGGAAGCCTTTTTTAACCGTTTGGGCAGCCTTGGGTCTTGCTATGGTAATGGTATTTGCAGTTATTTTTCACGCGTCACGAGGGGAGTTTTCAGTCATAGGAATGAATGTGGTGATCATGGCTATCGCTCTATTCATCGCATGGGGTAGAAGCAAAAAAGCACCGATACAGGCAAAACAGCAATCCATTACATTAAACAAATAGATTTCACGAGTTGTTTGGGCGTTTTAACACGCTTTCAGCTCTATCTTTTTGGCGAAAAACCAAAAAGGATGCCGCTTCAATCGTTAACGCGGCTATCAATTAGAATAAAAAACAATCTATTAACTCCCCGATAGATGAATGCAAAGCACTGAAAATTTTTGAAAAATTATTTTTGGTGCATTTGTAAATTTCGGAATCAACACATTTTTCGACAATGACAAATACACATCAAAAAACGAACAGTTTAAATGAATTTGCCTCCTTTGGGGCGATTCATCTAAATAATACAAACCTTGAAAAGGCTACACTTTTTTGGACAGAAATAGTGGGGTTGTACCCTCGAAAAGTATCAGGTTCTACCGCAGAATTTGGAACTGAAACTCAGACCTTAGTGGTTGTTCATCAAGCTGCTAAAAAAAGGTTTGTAAAAGGATACAGCGGACTCTATCATTTTGCGATTCATGCACCCCATAAAAAAGCCTTTGCAAGTATGTTAAACCGATTGGTGGTGCATAACTATCCTTTTTCTTCTGTAGATCATACCATGTCAAAATCTATTTATTTAGACGATCCAGATGGGATTAATATTGAATTTACATTAGAAACCCCCAAAAGATTTAAAAGAATGCATACCGATGGAGGCCTCAAAATTGAAGACTCAGAAGGTGTCATTCGAAGTGCTTCAGATTATCTTGATGTAGGAGAAGTATTGAAAGACTTAGATCTTGAAAATACGAGTAATTTTATATCTAATAACACCTACATTGGTCATTTGCATTTGTACGCCAACTTGGTAGAAAGTTCAAAAGCGTTCTATGAAAAAATTGGATTTATTCCGTTCAACTATTTGCCACAATTTATGTATGCCGATCTAAGTGCGGGAGGGGCCTATCAACATCGTATTGCTTTAAATTCATGGCATGGAAAAAACAGATCTTTAGCACCAAGTGAACATGCTGGATTAAACTATTTCCAAATTGTTTTTAACACCAAGGAGAACTTAAATAAAGCTTTAGCTAATGTGTCGAAATACGAAGAAAAGGAGGAAGGTTTTTATGTAAACGATGCCACAGGGAATAGTATTTTACTCACGCATGCTTCAGAAGTTTAATGAATTCATATTCATTTAAAAAGGGTAGTTGTTTTTCAGCTAAATGATGATAAATACATCAACTGTAGGTTGCTTTCCTCGGATTTTTCCGAAGAAGAAATAGAGCACATTCGGTAAATAATTAAGTACTTTTGTTTCAATACCACATCTTGTTGTATTCCATTTTTGGTTTTATGACGAGTATGCTAATCTTTTCAAAAAATACTATGCCGCAACACATCGTCCTTATCGAGCCTGAAATCCCGAATAACACTGGGAATATTGGAAGACTTAGTTTAGCGACAGGAAGCACTTTGCATTTGGTGAAACCTTTTGGTTTTGAATTAAATGATAAACGTGTAAAACGTGCTGGTTTGGACTATTGGCAACATTTAGATCTTAAGATTTATGAGAGTCAGGAGGCTTTTTTCGAAACTCATAAGGGAAAACCAATGGCTTTTTTCTCAAGTCATGGAACAAAAGAATACTGGGAGGTCGATTTTCAAGAAGATCATTTTTTTATCTTCGGAAAGGAATCGGTTGGATTGTCAGAGAATCTTTTAGAATCTCACAGGGATGAAACCTATAAAATTCCGATTCACAGTACCCACATTCGTAGCATCAATTTAGCAAATGCAGTAACCGCAGTAGTCTATGAAGGATTGCGACAACGCTCACAAAAGCTTCGATAGTGTATAGCTACATCTAAATACGAATCCTTAAAAAATGGACTAGTGATTTAGTTTGTAGTATCTTTGCAGAAATATTTGCAAAACAAACCTATGCACTTTACAGAACTAGCTCTAAACAAGCCAATTTTAAAAGCCATTTACGAAAAGAACTATGACGAGCCTACACAGGTTCAGGAGTTGGCGATTCCGTTAATTTTAGAACGGAAAGATTTGATTGCTTCTGCGCAAACGGGAACTGGAAAAACAGCCGCTTTTGCATTGCCTATTCTTCAGTTATTATTTCATCAGCAGGATGCTTCTAAAAACGCAAAGAAGATTAGAGCGCTAGTGGTGAGTCCGACACGGGAGTTAGCTGTTCAAATTGAAGCAGAGTTTAAAGATTATAGTAAATACACGAATTTGCGAACGGCTTGTGTGTTCGGCGGAACGTCGATAGACTCGCAAAAAGATGTTTTGAGAAAAGGAGTCGATATATTAATCGCTACTCCAGGGCGTTTGTTAGATCTACGGAAACAGGAAGCACTTCATTTAGACTCAGTAGAAGTTTTGGTGTTAGATGAAGCCGATTTAATGTTAGACATGGGATTTATAGACGATGTTCGTAAAATTGAACGCATGTGCCCTGAAGAAAAGCAAACCTTGCTATTCTCGGCTACGATGCCTGCTAAAGTGATTCATTTGGCAGCTTCTATTTTGAAAAATCCAGAACGTGTTGAAGTATCACCTTCAGGTACAAGTGCGAAAAATGTGCTTCAGTTGTTATACTATGTTCCAAAATCGAGTAAAATCGAGTTGTGTTTACATTTACTTCGGAATGAAATACAAGGGAACATCTTAATTTTCCGAAGAACAAAAAACGGCGTAGACAAATTAGAAAATACGCTATTAAAAAATGATTTTAAGGTAGAAAGCTTGCACGGCGATAAAACGCAAAGTGCGCGACAAACCGCTCTCAATAAATTTAAAAATGGCGAAGTCAATATTTTAATCGCAACCGATGTCGCATCTCGTGGAATTGATATTGACGAGTTAGATGTGGTGATTAATTTTGACCTTCCGAACATTCCAGAAACCTATGTACACCGAATTGGACGTACGGGACGCGCAGGAAATACAGGAACTTCGTATTCTTTTTGTGCAGCAGACGAAAAGGCGTATGTGAAAAATATTCAGAAATTAATTCAGAAATCGATACAGGTGGTAGAAGATCATCCGCATCCGTTAGATCCTAAAGCGAAGCCTCAAGTTCATAAGAAAAAAGGAGGAAGCAAGCATAAGTCGGGACGTAAATCTGCGGCTTCAAAAAAGAATAAAAAACGTTGGTATTAACAGTGATGTACTTAAAAAGTAACGACTAAACTTATATTAAATAGACTATGGCATTATTACTTTTATATCTTTTTATAGCTCTTGTTATTTCATTTTTATGTTCAATAATGGAAGCCGTATTGTTGTCTGTCCCAATTTCATTTTTAAGATCAAAATCTAAAATGGGCGACAAAAATGCAGAGACTATGATAACGCTCAAAGACGATATTGATAAACCTTTATCGGCAATTTTATCGTTGAATACAGTGGCGCATACAGTTGGAGCTGCTGGAGTAGGGGCGCAAGCTACGGTAGTATTCGGAGAGGCTTATTTTGGAATCGTTTCAGCCGTATTAACCATTTTAATTTTAATTGTTACTGAAATTATCCCGAAAACATTAGGTGCAAACTACAGCAGAGAATTAATAGGTATTACTTCAAAAATGATCAAAGCATCAATTTTTATTGTATATCCGTTGGTATGGTTGTCGTCTAAGCTTACTAAATTACTTTCAAGAGATAAATCTGAGTTTACAACCAGTAGAGAAGAGATTTCGGTATTGGCAAGTATAGGAACACAAGAAGGTGTTTTTGCATCAAAAGAGAACAAAATTATTCAGAACTTAATCAAACTAAAAAGTTTAAAGATTAATAGTGTAATGACTCCTCGAATTGTAGTGGTTGCTGCAAATCAAGAAATGACGCTGAAAGAGTTTTTGGAGAATAAAGAATTATTGCATTTTTCAAGAATTCCAATCTATAAAGACAACAAAGACAACATTACAGGTTATGTTTTAAGAGAATTAGTCTTTGAAAAATTAGCGGAAGATCAATTTGATTTAAAACTAAAAGATGTGAAGCGCGATATTATTGTGTTTTCAAGAGATATTACTTTGTTTGATGCTTGGGAAGAATTACTTCAGAAAAAAATACACATTTCCTTAGTTGTTGATCAATACGGAGGTATGGCTGGAATTACAACCCTTGAAGATATTATTGAAACACTACTCGGTTTTGAAATTGTAGATGAGAAAGACAAAGTAGACGATATGCAAGAATATGCCGTAAAAAGATGGCAAGAAAAACAAAAGAAGAATGCGCTTTTGAAAAATGAAAAAAAATAAGAAGTGTAGCGCTGTATGTGGTTGAAGACACCAAATTTCAATACCGTATCTTTTTTTTTGTAGTTTACATCTTACTATCAATTGTAGCCTCTAGTGGAAAATAGAAAAATCCTTGACGCATTACCCGATGATCTCACGACAACCTATTTTAGTGATTCATTTTTTTATAAGAAGGGGGCTATGTCGACTTGGATATGGAATATCGCTGCTGAAAATGCCATAGATGAATTGAAAATAGATATTCTTAACAAAAAGGTGCTTCCTGAAGAAGTAGAGATTGAAGCTGTTTTAGCGTACTTACCAAGGTTAAAGAATATAATAGATGCTACTTTAGAAAAAGAAAAACTTCCTTCCGAATGTATACAAGAAGCAGTATTTCACATTAAAGTGTTTCAAGAAGATCCGCACCTTAAATGCACCGCCATTCTTACAGATAATACGGGGAGAAAACATATTGGCAACAAATTCTCTTACAATGTGTATGAAGCTCATTTTAAACACTTCAATTTAAAATCGGATACCGATATGGATTGGGCAAGTGAAGGTGAAAATCAGCTTAATACTTCGGAATGGTTTGGAGCTTTGCTTAGGTATTTTGCCAGTTTCGGAAAGAAAAGTTTCAATAGTTTTTACAATCAAAGGGAGTTGAAGAAAAATGCAATTATTGGAAACCTTTTTCAAATTGTATTGGTTGTTCTCTTCTTTTATTTCTTATACCAATACTCGCAATCTTAATAGGATTGTCTACAATACGTTACAGCTTAAATCCTTAAAAGTTAAGTTGTTATGTGACTATTAATTTTTTTTAACTACCTTAGTAACTTCAAATTACAGGTAGATTTGTCTGTGAGCACTTCCTCAATGCTATAACTTTTGTAGCTAAAAAGACAATCTCATAATACCACATTCCTTTTGCGTTGTATCCAGAACCAGATGCAACACGTTAGTATGCCCCAATTAGTTTACGACAACACGTCAAAAAACAACCTACACAAATTTGTGGAGTCCAGAAACCATTAAAAACGGGGCGATATTCTGAAAAGCCATACGAGTAAGAAAACTAATTTAATACTTTAAAAAATGGGAAAAGTTTCACTAGAAGATTTTATAGCCAAAGCGAAAGAAAATGGATGTGAAATTGAAAAAAAAGGGAAGGAATATTTTATAGGTAATTTTCCGGCTACTAACTATCCGCACATTCACATTTGGAAAAAAGGAACCATCGCCTTAAGTGCAGGGTCAAGACAGAACGGAAAAATTGGAGAGGATGATGAGATTGATCTAGAAGAACTTAGTTTTCAAGTCGATAGATATGGACGAAATTTAACTGGCGGATTAGAAGAAACAATAGAGTGGGCAATCGACTCAGATAGTTAAATCCTGACATTAGCTTTTCTAACTAAAACTCAAAAGGGCAACTTGCTATTTTGATAATCAAGCTGCCCTAATTTGTATGCCTGTTTGTTTCTTAAAGCCCTGCTTTGTTATTGTTTACAAAAAACAATGCGTTGGCGAAAAACAGTTTACCATTTTCCCAAAAAGAACGGAATAATACATCGTCTACTAAATACACAATGCTTCCTTTGCCCATTCTTGCTTCTCCAAAAACAACTGAGTTTTTCAAACCTGCTTTGGCGTCTACACCAGAAAATCCAGAAACGCTGATAGCATCATCTTTTAAATAGCCAACATTGTAACCATCTTCTAAAAAGGCGTACGAATCACCTCCTTGTTTTAAACTAAAATAAGTGTCTCCATACCCAAAAGCCATCGGGTGCGACGCATCTATTTGTACTTTATATATGCTCCCTGTGATAAAATCTTTTACACTTTCGCGTTCTCTTTGGTCGTAAGGAGTTAGGTTGGGTGTTTTTTCTGTTTCTTCATCTTCTTTTTCTTCGGAAGTATTTTCAACCAAGTCAAATCCTTCCATACCTTCAAAAGCACTTAAGGCATTTCCTGTGGCAATAATTTTTCCACCATTAGAAATCCATTCTTTCAATTTTGAGATCGTGCTTTCATTCAGAAGCGAGCTATACCAACCTTCTGGAAAAATAAGAATCGTAAACTTTGAAAGATCTAAGTCCGATAAATCATCTGTTTCAATATTGGTAACAGGATATTTTAATTGTGTTTCAAAAAAGTGCCATGTTGCGCCAAAACTTAATGATGACACTGCGTCACCTCGTAACATTGCGATGCTAGGTGCCGTAATGCTTTTAATGTATTGCGACCCAAAATCGGTTCCGTTGTCGCTAAAACTTGTAGGTGTTGCGTATAATTTCCGTTGGTGTTTGTTCGCAATAGAAGTAACTAATTGGTCAAACTGATTGTTCGTTCTATTGTCACTTTTAGTAATCACAAGACTCCCTCTTCCGAAGGTATTTCCAGAAAATTGTAATTCCTTTTCTGAAAAACGCACGTTAATGTCGTTCTGAAGCAATTCAGCTAAAAAAGAAGCATCACTAATATCATCCCATTTCGAAATGTAACCCGCTCCTGAAGGCAAGGGTGTATTCGTGAAGTTCTCATATGGAGCGTTGTTTGTTGTAGCTACAGTAGCTGTTGTAGCGATGGTTTCCAGTCCGTATGCATACGGAAGACTCCACGCTGTAATGTCGTATGTTAACGGGTCTTCAAGTTTTGCTTCAGGTTCAAACAATACGGAAACCATTTTCCCTTTGGGTTGTTGCGTGCTCACAACCAAAGCTCCTTTGGCATTCATAGACCCTGATTTTACATCAGAATAATGATATCCGCTTACCGTTCCGTTTGTGGCAAAACCATACTTGATTTCATGCTTATCGAGTAATTTTGTAACTGCTTTCAGTTTGTCAGGATTCCCTTTAAGCACAAAGTTTTTATATTTTGTATTGGGATTCGTGAAAAATGATTTAAACTCTGTCGCCAATCGGGCTGCGTTTTTTGAAGCCATTTCAATGGTAGAGATTCCTGTAGTGGTGTGATGCGCCACACGGTCTACCAAGGTTAAATCGTAGCCTTCGTCCGTGTTGATTCCTAATCCTGCGCGTCCGTGACCCGCTTGCTCATACGTCATTCCAATGGCTCCCATAAAAATAGGGTAGGTGTCTCCATAACTTGGATACAACAAATCGAAACTTTCGCGTGTAAAAAACAACCATCCTTCTTTATCGAAATACTTGGCGTGATTTTTTCCTATTTCTGTTTGAAAATCGCGCTGAAAAGGAGTGATGATTTCATGAAACGGTTTTGCAGCGGGTGCAAAATAATACGGATCATTAATTCCTTGCTCATGAAAATCTACGTGAATATGCGGCATCCATTGGTTATAAACTTTTAGGCGCTGTTCACTTTCTACTTGCGTTGCCCACGCCCAATCTCTATTTAAATCGAATAAGTAGTGGTTTGGTCGTCCGCCAGGCCAAGGTTCGTTGTGCTCTGTAGCCGCTTGCGCTAAGTTGTAAGGCGTCGATTTTACCTGATTGTACCAATTTACATATCGATCGCGACCGTCAGGATTTACACAGGGATCCATCACAATAACTGTATTTTGCAGCCAGTCTTGTTTTTCGGTAATTAATGTGTAAAGCGTTGCCATTGCAGCTTCGGTGCTGGAAGCTTCATTTCCGTGTACGTTGTAGCTTAACCACGTAATGGCAATTTTTGGATTTGCAGCACCACTTTCAATTCCGATGCTTTTTAAATTGTCGTGACGAATTGTTTCAATGTTTTTGATGTTCTGTGGACTCGATATAACAGCATAGGTTAGGGGTCTGCGCTCGTTCGTTTTTCCGTAAGAAGTGTAGTTTACGAGATCGCTGTTGGCTGCAACGTGTTCAAAATAGCGAACCACCTCTGAATGTCTGGTGAACTGAGTTCCGATTTCGTAGCCTAAAAATTCGGCAGGCGATTGTAATTGTGCGTGAAGGCTTGTAATTAAAAAGAGAAGAACAATAGTAAAATAACGCGTCATATGTAGTCGAGTAATTAATTATAAAAGCTAAAGGTAATTGAATTTCTAAACATCAAATTCCAATTTGAGTTTCTTTTTATTTCCTAAAGTTTTACCAAAATAGAGAATCAGAATTTTGATTTCTGAATTAAACCGTATTTTTGTTTTAATTTCTAAAAAACGCTATGCCAAAAACTACGATTTCGTGTTCCGATACTGGATATTTCTCAAAATTAATGTGTGATTATCTTGCTGAAAAAGATACGTTAGCGTCGTTTTATGGTAACTTCCCTATGTTGGAGAACTTTCAGAAGCAAATTACAGAAAAGAAAAACTCGTTTTCGGCTCAATCTAGAGCTGTTTTGGTGCAAGCCTTACATAAACAATACGCTACTACAGACGCTTCAGAAGCAACGCTTGCCAACATAGAATCACTTTCAAATTCAAATACATTTACTGTCACTACCGGGCATCAACTTAATTTATTTACGGGGCCATTGTATTTTTTATACAAGATTTTCTCGGTAATAAATCTTTCAGAAGAACTAAAAGAAAAGCATCCTGAATCGCATTTTGTGCCGGTGTATTGGATGGCTACGGAAGATCATGATTTTGATGAAATTAATTATTTTAATCTCTTCGGAAAGAAAATCGCTTGGAATCGCGAAAGTGGGGGTGCAGTGGGGGAACTTTCTACGGAAGGATTATCGGAAGTCTTGAAGCAGTTTGAAGCAGCTTTGGGAGCAAGTAATAATGCTAAAAAAATGACGGCTCTTTTTTCAGAAGCCTACACAAAACATACAAATTTAACGGAAGCAACGCGGTATTTAGGAAATCAATTATTCTCAGAATACGGCTTGGTGATTGTTGATGGGAATGATGCGTTACTTAAAAAAGCATTCGTTCCGTTTGCGAAAAAAGAACTTTTGGAGCAGCTGTCGCATCGCATAATTACAGAAACTACAACACGATTAACAGCTTTAGGGTATCCAGAACAAGTGCATCCTCGAGAGATTAATTTGTTTTATCTCGCGGAAGGAATTCGAGAGCGAATTATTAAAAAAGACGGAATGTATTATGTAAACGATACGGATCTATCTTTTACGGAAGCTGAAATTTTATCGAAATTAGATGCAAATCCGGAGTGCTTTTCGCCCAACGCATTGTTGCGTCCCTTGTATCAAGAAGTAATTTTACCCAATCTGTGTTATACAGGAGGTGGTGGTGAATTGGCGTATTGGTTTCAGTTGAAAGATTATTTTGAAGCGGTTGAAGTTCCATTTCCGATATTGTTACTTCGGAATTCGGTGTTGCTGTTACCTACGTTACTTTCAGAAAAGCTAGAAAAATTAGAAGTGTCGATTGACGATTTGTTTTTGAAACAACCTGATTTAAGAACAAAATACACCCGCCAACTTTCAGGAATAAAAATTGATTTTTCAGAGCAGAAAGAATTTTTAAAAAAGCAATTTGAAGCCCTGCACGAATTGGCAAAAAAAACAGATGCTTCGTTTATCGGTGCAGTTGAGGCTCAAGAGAAAAAGCAAATAAATGGCTTGTCAAATCTTGAAAAAAGATTATTGAAAGCACAAAAGCGTAACTTGGCAGCTGCATTAGATCGATTAACAGCCATTCAAGACGAATTGTTTCCGAAGCAAAGCTTGCAGGAGCGAACCGTTAATTTCTCTGAATACTATTTGGAATATGGAGATGTATTGTTACAAGAATTGAAAAAAGAACTTCGCCCGTTAGATCCCAATTTTACAATTCTTTCTTTGTAGAGATACTCTTACATAATTACCGTCAAGAAGTCCTTAGTTTTTCTTCGGGTTGTAGATAGATTTACAACAATGAAAAAAGCGAAAAAAACTATAAAATTTTCTAAAACCAATTTAGCCAAAATGAATTTTTACCTTACTTTTGCCTATGCAAAATAACGTCCTCATTTTAGATTTCGGATCGCAGTATACACAGCTGATAGCAAGACGTGTAAGAGAACTCAATATTTACTGCGAGATTCATCCGTACCACAAAATTCCAGAAAATTTAGATAATTTTAAAGCCGTCATCCTTTCAGGGAGCCCATTATCGGTTCGTAATGAAGATGCCGCGCATCCAGACCTTACTAAAATTAAAGGGAAAAAACCTTTGTTGGCAGTATGCTATGGCGCGCAGTATTTAGCTCATTTCATGGGTGGGAGCGTTGAGCCTTCGAGCACTCGCGAATACGGACGTGCTAAATTAACTACCATTCATAATCATACCGATTTGTTTGCTTCTATAACAGAAGGAACACAAGTTTGGATGAGTCATAGTGATACCATTGCTAAACTTCCCGAAAATGGAGTGTGTTTGGCAAGTACAGACGATGTGAAAAATGCAGCGTATCGTATTGAAGGAGAACAAACCTATGCGATTCAGTTTCATCCAGAAGTATATCATACTACCGATGGAAAACAATTGCTAGAAAACTTCTTGGTACATATTGCAGGTGTTGCCCAAGAATGGACGCCAGCTGCTTTTGTCGATACGACAGTTCAAGAATTAAAAGATAAATTAGGCAACGATAAAGTTGTTTTAGGATTAAGTGGAGGAGTAGATTCTACGGTTGCCGCAATCTTATTGCACAAGGCAATAGGTAAAAATCTGTTTTGCATTTTTGTAAACAATGGATTGCTTCGGAAAAATGAGTTTGACAGTGTTTTAGATCAATACAAGCACATGGGCTTAAACGTAAAAGGAGTGGATGCTTCGGAACGTTTTTTGAAAGCATTAGAATTAAAAACAGATCCTGAAGAAAAACGTAAGGCGATTGGAAATGCTTTTATTGAAGTATTTGACGATGAAGCACACTTGGTTGAAGATGTACATTGGTTAGCACAAGGAACTATTTATCCAGATGTTATTGAAAGTGTTTCGGTAAACGGACCTTCCGTAACAATTAAATCGCACCACAATGTGGGTGGATTGCCAGACTTCATGAAGTTAAAAGTGGTAGAGCCATTGCGTATGTTATTTAAAGATGAAGTACGTCGCGTAGGAAAAGAAATGGGAATTGATCCTGAGCTGTTAGGAAGACACCCTTTTCCAGGTCCTGGATTGGCGATTCGAATTTTGGGAGATATTACGGCTGAAAAAGTTCGTATCTTACAAGAGGTAGATGCTATTTTTATTGACGGACTTCGAAAATGGGGATTGTACGATAAAGTATGGCAAGCAGGCGCTATTTTACTACCAGTAAATAGTGTAGGAGTAATGGGTGACGAGCGTACTTACGAAAAAGTAGTGGCGTTACGCGCTGTGGAGTCAACCGACGGAATGACCGCAGACTGGGTGAATTTACCGTATGAGTTTTTACAAGAAACGTCAAACAATATAATAAACCGAGTAAAAGGCGTTAATAGAGTAGTGTACGATATTAGTTCGAAACCACCTGCTACTATCGAATGGGAATAGTTTTAGTAAAGCATAAACTTTACTACTGTTTTTAAATTTTAGATGTTATAAAAAATAATAATCGATGAGATTAGTACTGTATATAAGTTTACTTTTTATTGTGAATGTGAGCTGTGGCTCTATAGCGCAACAGCAGCAGCAATATAAAAGTCATTATGTTAAAAAAGGAGAAACAATTTATAGTATCGCCAAAGATTATGGTGTTTCTACTGAAGCCATCTATCGTTTAAATCCAGACGTTAAAAGTGGTGTTAGAGAAAATTCCATATTAATTATTCCAGAAGCAGGGACAGGAGTTACTACAGCAGATATTGAGTTTAAAAAGCACAAAGTAAAGCGCAAAGAGACGTTATTTAGCATTTCTAAAAAGTACAATGTAAGTGTAGATGACATTAAGAAATACAATAAGGAATTGTATTCTAGACAGCTTAAAAAAGGAGAGAAAATACAAATTCCTATTACGTTAAAAATAGGAAGTGGTTTAAGCACTTCGGAAGTTGTAGAAGTAACGTCGAAAAAGCATACAGTCTTAGCCAAAGAAACAAAATATGGTATTGCTAGAAAGTATGATATAACGATCCCTGAATTAGAAGCGTTAAATCCAACAATGGGAGATTCGCTTCAGATAGGTGCAATTATTAATGTTCCCAATACTGATTCTGTGGCTTCTGCTACTATTGAAGAAGGGTATGATTACTATGAAGTACAACCTAAAGAAGGCTTTTTTAGATTAAAAGTTAAATTAGGACTTTCAGAAGAAGAGATTGTTTCCTTAAATCCTTTTGCGAAGGAAGGTCTTAAAGAAGGAATGATTCTTAAAATTCCGAAGGAAAACATCGACTTAATATCTTCTGGAAAGGCAGTTACAGTAAAACTTGAAAATAGAGTTTATAACAAAGAAAAGAAGAACCTTGTGGTTATGTTGCCGTTTGGGCTCGATAAAATAACCGATGGCTCTTCCGCTTCAAATAGCGAAGTTCTTAAAAAAGGAGGGTTATTGCGCCTTACGCTCGATTTTTATAGCGGAGTATTAATGGCTGCCGAGTTTGCGAAAGACTTGGGGATTTCGGTAAATATAGATGTGTACGATACCGAAGGAAGTGAAACTAAAACAAGTACAATTATCGCACAAGAAAATTTTGATAATGTAGATGCGGTTATAGGGCCGTTACGTCAAAAAAATGTAGAGAAAGCAGCAGTATTATTGCAACGTTCAAAAATCCCTGTATTTTCTCCGTTGAGTAACCGAACCATGAATTCGCATTCAAACTTTTTTCAGACACTTCCTACCGACGCGATGTTGCGTAGATCTATGTTGTCTTTCTTAAAAGCAAATAGTGCCAATAAAAATATTCTTTTAATTTCCGACGCTAATAAAAAAACTGAAAAAGCAGCAATATTGAGTGAGTTGCCTTCAGCAAAAACATTATCGCCTCGCGAAAAAGGATTTTTGTACGTGACCGATTTGAACGCTAAAATGGTTCAGAATAAAGAAAACTGGGTGATCTTAGAATCAGACGATCCTGGAATTATTAGTAATGTATTAGGCTTGTTAAACGGAATGCCAGAAACTTATAAAGTGCGTTTGTTTACATTAGATAAAAATGATGCATACGATTACCACGACATTTCAAACATGCATTTGGCAAAACTTAATTTTACTTTTCCTTCAGTAAATAAAAGTTATAGTTATAAAGACAAAGATCCATTTTTAATTAGCTACAAAAACAAATACGGTGTGTACCCTAATCGCTATGCAGTTCGCGGATTTGATGTTGCATACGATGTGTTACTGCGATTGAGTTCTAACGAAAGTTTATACGATGCTACACAAGAAGAATTTGAAACCGAATATGTGGAAAACAAGTTCTTGTATGCTAAAAATAGTACTAGTGGTTATCAAAATAGAGCTACTTATATTATTAAGTATATGAATAACCTAGAATTTGAAGTAGTAGAATGAGTACATCAAAAGTAACTTACCTTGGTGATTTACGAACAAATTGTGAGCATTTAGCTTCAGGAAATTCATACGTCACAGACGCTCCCGTCGATAACAATGGGCAAGGTGCAGCGTTTTCTCCTACCGATACGGTGGCAACAGGCTTAGCCAATTGTATGCTAACAATGATGGGAATAAAAGCGCGTGATATGAAAGTGAGTTTGGATGGTAGCACCGCGTTGGTTACTAAGACAATGGCTGCCAATCCACGCCGAATTTCAAAAATAGACGTTATTATGGAGTTGCCTTCAGGGTTTGATGCAAAGACAAAGCAGATTCTTGAAAATACGGCAAATACCTGTCCAGTACATCATAGTTTACATCCCGATATTGAAAAGAATATTGTCTTTAATTGGGAATCATTAAAAGCTTAGTTTCGCTGTTTTTACTATTAGTACAGACGCTTCTTTGTTTTAAATAGACATAGTTTTTTTCGCGTTCGATGTGTTTTCTTCGGAAAGTGATCCGACAAATACGAACTGTAGTAAAAAGAAAAATGTCTAATTGTTTCACAAATTATTCTTCAAAAAAAAGCCGTTTTCAGTTATAAACTGAAAACGGCTTCATAAAATTTGGTTAGTTAGTTATTCCTTTATAATACGCTTAGTCATTTTACCAGCTTCCGTATTAATTTCAGCAAAGTAAATTGCACTATTTAATTCTGAAAGGTCTATTGCTACCTTTTTGCTATTCTCGAAATTCTGGCTCATGACTACTCTACCTATTATATCATAAACAGTAACATTTGTAACCATAAATTTTGGCGATACTATTGAAAGTATGCTTTGAGTAGGGTTAGGGTAGATGGCAATATTTTCTAAAACACTAGCATCTGTTCCAAGAATAACTTCAGGTACAAATTGAATTGTAAATCTGTTGTCAAAGATTCCCTTTTCACTTCCAAAAGTATAGTCTTCATTACTTAAATTGGTAATAGTTTCTTCTTGATTGTCTATTAAATAAACAGTAGCAGATTCTAAATTTAGCCCTTCTATATTTTCAATAGAAATTGTATAATTTATTTGTTCATCAATAAGAGTTGCAAATCCCATTGGAATTTTCATGTTTTCGCTGAACACTCCTCTAGACTGAATTCCTAATTGATTCGATCCGTCATCTAGGTGTGAATACAATGCGACATTTGTAGCCAAACGCTTTGCGTCATAACCTATGTCAATTCCATCTGTTGCTTCTTGAATAAAACCGATTAAAGCAGTACTGTTTAATTCGTATCCATTACTTTGAACATTTAGCCAAATACGGTCAATATCTCTTTTGCGAAGAGTTGTGTTTCCAGATGTTAGTCGCATTGAATTGTTGAAGGTAATAGGTTCTGCATTCGATGCTTTAACTCCAAATCCTTGTCCGGTAGAAATAATTCCATTTGGTAAAGTCCCAGCATCCGATCCAGCAGCACTGGTGCCTCCAGTTAAATTGAATATTGAAATATCTTCCATTGTATAATCCAATCCGTAAGGGCCAGGAGTTCCACTGTTAGGAGCTGTTATATGTTCCCAGAAATAAACTGCATCAACATTATCATTTGCGTTGATAAAGTCGGTTGCCGAGATTGCCGACGCGTACGGATTAGCAATAATATTTGGACTCGCGTTTTGAGTGCCATTATATTCAGCAGCATACGTAATTACTCCATTATTTAATGTTCCTTGCGTAAAATTAAGATTTAATGCCGTTGCAGGACCTACAATATCGCGCATCACCATATATCCTTCTCCTGGATTAATACCTGCTTCATACACTAGCCAATCGTCTCCTTCTTCATCTACCCAAACCCCTGCACCATTTGATGCTTCCATTACTTCGGTGTTTGGACTAAAGTTTTCAGTAAGATGATTGCGAATTCGCATTGCTCCATCAAAAACACCAGCTCTTGTTTCGGTAGTCATAGGACTCCCCATTAACATAAAATCTCTTCCATCTAAAGCAGGAGTATCTACATAAACATTAATTGTTCCGTTATTGGTTACAGTTGCTGCATCATCAATTTGTACCACATTTGCGGTATGCGCAACATTCAGTGTTCCATCTACGGTTATATTGTTTGCCACGCTTAAAAAATCATCAGCACTGATGGTTAACGTTGTCGAGGCATCAACGGTGACTTCACAGGCAGTGATACTTCCGCCGTCGGTAGCAGTATCATAGTCGTCTGAAATGACAACATGATCAGTAGCGGTAGGATTACCAGCTGGATTCCAATTAGAACCATCCCAAGTTTTTACAGCACATG
>NZ_FNBA01000031.1 GCF_900102055.1 Ulvibacter litoralis | reverse complement strand
CTGAATAATTTGGTGCTAAGAAGAAAATGAAGAACTTGTCGCTGCTGCCCTCAGCGCGCTGCGCCAAACGCAACAATCGTTATACAAACCCGTTGTACGTAAGCTAAAAAATCGAAAATCGAAATGACGATTGATAAAATAGGAAAAGAATATTACACAAATAAATTAGAGAGTGATATAATTGATTTTAAATGGACAGTCAGTGGATTAAAAATAACTATATCGACATGGAAAAATCAAGAAAAACAGATTGGCATTGAATATGAATTCTCCGGATTCAACGGATTCCGTTTTTTAGACGAAGGAGATTTATTAGGATACTGGGATTATCCTGATTTTAACAACGGATTTCACCTATTCAGAATAATAAATGGAGGCTGGAAATCTGGAGAAGTAACACAAATCGGAATTTTAGATGTAAGTCGAGCAATTGACGAGTTGAATGAGTTTTTTATTGCAACATCAAATAGTTGCTTTACAGTTTTAGCATACGAAAAACCGACGATAACTGAAATCGAATTAAAAGATTAGTAAGAGCCAACGTACAACAAAGTATAACGATCATGGCTCTTGCGGGAATTACTTGATAATTTCTACAAATATTTAGCTATATTGGTTACTGAAAAATAACGTAAAACTTGCTCTTCTGAGTCTCACGCAGCTCTGAATAATTTGGTGCTAAGAAGAAAATGAAGAACTTGTCGCTGCTGCCCTCAGCGCGCTGCGCCAAACGCAACAATCGTTATACAAACCCGTTAGCCACAAGCTGAAAAACCAAAACCAAAAAAAAAGAACAAACGATGTCCTATTTTGAAAAACTCAATCGTCATAAAGATATAAACTTAAAATATTAGAAATTATGAAAGAATTTATGATGATTTTCAGAAACGAAAAAACTGACCAGCCAAAACCTTCGCCAGAGCAGATGCAAGCGATGATTAAACAATGGCAGGATTGGATTGGTGGAATTGCAGCACAAGGAAAATTCGTTAGCACCAATGCTTTGGGATACGAAGGACAAACTGTAAACTCAAACGGAGTTGTGAGCGATGGACCTTATGCCGAAGTAAAAGAAATGGTTGGTGGCTACATTATTGTAAAAGCGGAAAACCTAGCCGATGCTGTGAAACTTTCTGAAGGTTGCCCAACACTTTTTATGGGTGGAAAAGTAGAAGTTAGAGATGTAATGGTAATTAATTGATTTGTAAAATGGCCTTACCAAATATTTTCAACAAAGACATTACAGAAAAGGTAATTCAAAGAATTGACAATCTGAAAGTAGACACCCAACCAAATTGGGGAAAGATGAATGTTTCGGAAATGTTGGCACATTGCAACGTTACCTACGAAATGGTTTATGAAAACAAACATCCTAAACCTAATTTTTTTATGAAAGTAATGATGAAATCGTTTGTAAAAAAAATCGTGACAAGCGAAACACCATACAAACACAATGCACAAACTGCACCTGCGTTCAAAATTAAGAATTCCAGAAACTTTGAAACAGAGAAAATCCGTTTGATTGGTTACATCAATAAAACCCAGAAGTTAGGTGCTAGTAATTTCGACAACAAAGAATCACATTCGTTTGGGAAATTAAGCGTAAACGAATGGAATAATATGTTTTACAAACATTTAGACCATCATTTGAATCAGTTTGGAGTGTAATAATTTATGCAAGAAAAGGAACTTATTCCTCAATTATTCAAAACAGAGTACAGGAAAATTATTTCTGTACTCTGTAAATTGTTTGGTATAGTGCATATAGAAATTGCAGAAGACATTGCAAATGACACTTTTCTGTTAGCTTCCGAAACTTGGGGTTTAAAGGGAATTCCCGAAAATCCTACCGCTTGGCTTTACACAGTCGCCAAAAACAAAACAAAGGACTATTTCAAAAGAACAAAAATATTTACCGAAAAAGTCGCAAAAGAGCTTAAAAATGCCCAATCCATTTCCCAAGAGTTGGAACTCGACCTATCTGAAGAAAACATTAATGATAGTCAATTGCAAATGTTGTTTGCTGTATGCAACCCAATTAATAGCAATGAATCTCAAATTGCTCTTGCTTTAAAAATCCTCTGTGGCTTTGGCATCGATGAAATTGCAAACGCACTTTTAAGTAAAAAGGAAACAATCAACAAAAGGCTATATCGAGCAAAAAATACTTTACGAGAAAATAATGTAGATTTATCGTTTCCGTCTAGTTCAGATTTGGAAAAACGTTTGGACAATGTTCTTTCAATTTTGTACCTACTTTTTAACGAGGGTTATTATTCTTCCACATCCAAGAATACTATTAACAAGGAATTATGCCTTGAAGCAATGCGTTTACTTTATATTTTGACAGAAAATGATAAAACAAATGTTCCAAAAGTAAATGCGTTAATGGCATTATTTTGTTTTCATACTTCAAGATTTGATGCCAGATTTGACCAAATCGGGCAACAGATTGTTTATAAAGAACAGGACAAGACCAAATGGAATTATGAACTGATTGAAAAAGGCGAAACCTATCTTAATATTTCGGCAAAGGGCAACCAAATATCAAAATATCATTTGGAGGCAGGAATTGCTTTTTGGCATACAAGAATAAAAGTGGTAGAAAAAGAAAAATGGAATAACATTCTGCAATTGTACAATCGGCTTTTACAAATAGAATATTCGCCTATTACTGCTTTAAACAGGACTTACGCTTTAGCAATGGCAGAAAATAAAGAAATTGCACTAAAACAAGCATTAAAAATTGACTTGAAACGAAACCATCTTTATCATTCACTTTTGGCAGAATTATACAGTGGAATAGATAAACAAAATCAAATCGAGCATCTGAATTTGGCACTAAAATTGACAAAAAGTGAAAATGATAAACTATTATTAATAAACAAAAAGAATAAAGCCAGTGGCTAACAATGTATATAAAAAATAGGCGAAACAGCAATATAATCAAGGCTTTTGGCTCGTATCAAAGTTTGTACTTAACCGAAAGTTTTGTGCTTCGAAATCGCCTACTTTTCATATACTAACCGTTGTGCGCAAGCTGAAAAAAAAATCGTGAATGAGAAATAAATTGCTTCTAATTTTAATCGGACTTGGGATTTTAACCGTATTTATAGGAATT
>NZ_FNBA01000029.1 GCF_900102055.1 Ulvibacter litoralis | reverse complement strand
TCTTTTGCTTGTCCAAAACAAACGAACCAAAGAAAAAGACACCCTCGCTGGGAAATGGTGACTGGTGATTAGTGACTTGTGATTGGTGCTTCATAATTAGTGATTAGGAAATGATGCTGTTTTTAGGGTTTCATTTTACTTCTTCTTTTCTTTTTTGCATTGCCCAAAAAAGAAACAAAAAACGCTAGGCTTAAGAAATCATTTCTAAATTCTACGGCAGCTTCACTACACTTTCCAAACTCGCTCGGTTCTTCGCTCAAACAGTGGAAAGCGCTTTACGTTTCACTTTCTTGAATTTTACGAAATGGTTTCTGATGCCGGAATGCTGACGTTGTATTCTGAGTTCTTTTCTGTTTCATAAGTGGTTTTTTTTTGATGATTTGTGATTTGTTACTTGTGATTAGTGATTAGGAAATGATGCTATTTTTTGGGGTTTTAAGAGTGTTTGTTCATTTCTTTTGCTTGTCCAAAACAAACGAACCAAAGAAAAAGACACCCACGCTGAGGAATTTTGAAATCCGTAACCGGCTTTCAAACCCCCATCCAAAAAAACGCGTCCTCCTGCGTCGTCCTGCTTCGATTTTTTCGATGGGTATTCTACGCTTTGGGAAAAAGGGTTGTATTGGGGTTTTGGATTTCATTTTAATGTTTTGATTTGTGGTTTGTGACTTGCTATTTGTTACTTGTTACTTGTGATTAGTGATTAGGAAATGATGCTGTTTTTAGGGTTTCATTTTACTTCTTCTTTTCTTTTTTGCATTGCCCAAAAAAGAAACAAAAAACGCTAGGCTTAAGAAATCATTTCTAAATTCTACGGCAGCTTCACTACACTTTCCAAACTCGCTCGGTTCCTCGCTCAAACAGTGGAAAGCGCTTTACGTTTCGCTTTCTTGAATTTTACGAAATGGTTTCTGATGCCGGAATGCTGACGTTGTATTCTGAGTTCTTTTCTGTTTCATAAGTGGTTTTTTTTTGATGATTTGTGATTTGTTACTTGTGATTAGTGATTGTTGATTTGGTAATGATGCTATTTTTGGGGTTTTAAGAGTGTTTGTTCATTTCTTTTGCTTGTCCAAAAGAAACGAACCAAAGAAAAAGACCCCCACGCTGGGGAATTTTGATATCCGTGCCGGCTTTCAAACCCCCATCCAAAAAAACGCGTCCTCCTGCGTCGTCCTGCTTCGATTTTTTCGATGGGTATTCTACGCTTTGGGAATAGGGTTGTATTGGTGTTTTGGGTTTCATATTTTTATTTTTTTTTACCAGAACTTGACGCCACGGAGGGGGCTATCGGTTTTGGTTATTGTGCCCTTTATACTTTTTGATGGGCTGTTTTGAGAAAAAACTGGGGAGTGATGTGCCCAAAAGAGGGCAAAAGTTATTGGTAAGACATAGTAATGCCTGTACTTATTTTTCATAATTTTGCTATGGTTAGGTGTTATGTATTGTTTCACTACTGACCTTCTCCTCGAGTTGTCGAAAACATTGGAGAGGGTCTTTTTTTTTTACCCATTTTTAGGGTTCTCATTATCTCATAGGCTTGATTTTTCATTACACTGATTGCATGCGAAATACTACAGCAAGTAGAACCGATTGGCTTTGATTGAAGTTGAGGATGGGGAGGATTGACCGAAGCCCATACAAAAAGGCGCGGAACTCAACTTACTGAACAGAGGTACTGGTATACCGTGCAACAATAAGAGAGCCCACGCCCGGGTCGTGAGCAAGCTGCTTATTATCTCGTTGCTAAAAATTACCAGTTTTCTGTTCGAGACTCAAAGCGAATGCTTCTAATGTTTTGCTTTAGAAGAATCGCAAATTTAAATATTAATGCTAATATATAAAAAATATCTATTTAACAACAAATTTAAATTTAAATATATTTTTTGTTGTTACACATATTGTTCTTTTTAACCTATGACTGATACTACTATTGAAAAGCTATTAGCTACTATAGGTAAAAGAATACAAAAACACCGTTTAGAAATAGGACTACAACCCGAAGATATAGCAGAGATGACAGGCTTAACTGCACCTACTATAAGAAATATAGAGAATGGTAAGGAAACGTATTTTTCTAATTTTATCGCAGTATGTCTAGCTATTAATATACACCCTAAAGAAGTGCTAGATATATCAATTTCTATTAAACCTCTATTTGAACTTTCACTCCCAAGAAAAGAAAAAACTAGACTTACCCCAAGAATAGATAGTTTTTTAGAAACTGATTTTTTTAATATTGAACGGACTGCTAACGATGTTGTAGAAGAATTGGCTGCTATTTATAAAATTCAAACAAAAACGTCTGTTGTATCGGTTATCTTAAAGAGAAAAGTTGAGGAATCAGCCTTAAAAATAAGAAAGAAAGGGCGTTTGAATTTTTATAAAAAAAAATGAGACTGTTTCAATAAAAAACTAAAACCTTTTTTTTTACATTTAATGTTTTTTGCTGTAGCACAGAAAAATTCTCTCCCCAATTAATTTTAGGAAATTACGGATTTCCGTAATAATAAATGATAAATAAGCCTTAGTTTTATAACTGATAAGATCACTTAAATGTACTATTATCAAGCGAGTTTTGCCGGATATGATTACCTTTATGATTGATATAACACGTTAGCTACAATTTGAAAAAAACATTCGCAATCATATTAATATTCATTTTATTTTCTTGTAAAGAAAAGGACAATTGCTATCCTGAATTTAAAGAAAGTCTTGCCTATTTAAAAGAGTTTAGTAATCCAAATGATAAAAAATCTCGTTTAACAGATGAAATATTTCGTAACATCGAGGTTGTAGAATCAACCTCTGGCATTTTAAATCAAGACGATGGAGGGAATTTAATTCGACATATAGTTGTCACGCAAAAAGATATTGAAAAATGGGAAAAATGGATTTCGGAACAGTGTCCTAAAAACAATCAAATTGAATAAAATTTTAATCTTGGATATAGATGGTGTTTTAATAACAAATCCGTCTTGGAAAGCCGACCGAATTCATTCTGATGGATATTCTGAATTCAATGAATCTTGTGTTGAAAACTTAAACAGACTTCTCACTCTTGCGGAATTTGATATTTGGTTAAGTTCAACACGACGAACTGTGAAAACCTTGACTGAATTTAATCTGATTTTTAAAAATCGTGGAATAAAAAAACAAATCTTTGGGTTTTTACCTGAATATACTAATTGTAGAAACCGAAAAGAAGAAGTCCTGAAATTCATAACGGAATTTAAAGTGTCTGACTTCCTGATTATCGATGATGACAAATCATTAAACGGATTAGAAAGCGGAATAAAAGAAAGGCTGATTTTAACCGAATTAACAAAAGGATTTAATTCAGAGAAATTGAAAGAAGCGACCGAAAGAATAAAAAACTGTAGCTAACAAAGAACTGAGCTAAAAAACAACTAATTCTAGTTTAATTTTGAAACATAATTTTTATCATACGGTATTCTTGATTTTGAGATGCCATAGGCT
>NZ_FNBA01000046.1 GCF_900102055.1 Ulvibacter litoralis | reverse complement strand
TCTGTTGAATTCGGAACTAAGAAGAGAAGTATGAACTTGTCGCTGCTGCCCTCAGCACGCTGCGCCAAACGCAACAATCGTTATACAAACCCGTTAGCAAACATTAAAACGAAATATTAGCAACAAAAATTAATTACAATGAAACAAATTTACGTTTTAACAACTATTTTATTACTCACCTGCATTAATCTTATTGCTCAAACTACTGATGTTGTAACTGGTTTAAGTATTCCTCAAGGAATGGTACTAAATGGTAATGACCTTTATATTGCAGAAGTAACTGGAAGTAAAATTTCTAAAATTGACATTACAGATGCCACACCAACAGCTATTGATGTTGTAACTGGTTTAAATAAACCTAGACAATTATTACTAAATGGAAATGACCTTTATATTGCAGAAGAAGGTGGAAATAAAATTTCTAAAATTGACATTACAGATGCTACACCAATAGCTATTGATGTTGTAACTGATTTAAGTAATCCTCAAGGAATGGTACTAAATGGAAATGACCTTTATATTGCAGAATCAACTGGAAGTAAAATTTCTAAAATTGACATTACAGATGCTATACCAACAGCTATTGATGTTGTAACTGATTTAAGTAATCCTAGACAATTAGTACTAAGTGGAAATGACCTTTATATTGCAGAATTAACTGGAAATAAAATTTCTAAAATTGACATTACAGATACTACACCAACTACTACAGATGTAGTAACAGCTAATTTTCCAAATTTTATTATGCTAGCTGGAAACGAAATTTATATTGCAGAAGAAGGTGCAAGCAAAATTTCTAAATTTGATATTACAGACACTACTCCTACCACTACAGATATTGTAACTAATTTAGGTATCCCAGCAGGAATTGCATTAAAAGACAATACTCTTTACATTTCATTAATTTTACAAAATAAAATTGTGAGCACTCAAATTACACTTTCTTTAAATGAAAATTTGTTTACTGAAAAAATAAGAATGTTTCCAAACCCTTCATCTGATTTTATTCAATTTTCTGGATTAACAAAAAAAGTAAATTATAAAATTTTTAATACCCAAGGTTCTATAATTCAAAATGGAACTACCTCGAATCAAGAAGAAATTGACATTAGAAGTCTGACAAATGGATTGTATTTTTTGAAATTTGATAGCGGAAACACATTAAAGTTTTTAAAAGAATAAAAAACGTTTGCTAACAAAGCATCAATAATCATAGCTTTTCCATAATTTCAGAATGTTTAGTACTTAAAATTCACTATTTTAGTCATCGGAACAATACGTAATGCTTGTCCTTCTGAGTCTCACGCAGCTCCGAATAATCGGAACTAAATAGAGAATTGAAAAGGTGTCGCCGCTTCAAGCCGCACACTGCGCCAAGCGCTACAATTATTATACAAACCCGTTGCCATCAATCGCTCGGATTCTGATTCTTACGAATCGAATCCGAACAGCTTTCTGCTAAGAAACAAGTCGGTCATTCTTACGTCCTTCTGACTGAAAGTTTTATTTAAACCTTTCAATTTATAAAAAATTAA
>NZ_FNBA01000002.1 GCF_900102055.1 Ulvibacter litoralis | reverse complement strand
GCAGCGGCATCCTCTTTATCGTGCTTTTCAAAACGATGAAGAGATATAGCGAATAGCCCGATCTCTATTTTTTCAATAGAGAGGTGCCATAAGCATTTTAAAAAAAATAATAAATTTACGAAGAGTGTTTTTGAAGATGAATTCTATCATTTCCTACTAATTTAATAGATTAAACGGCTTATTTTATTCAAAATCAGAGAATTTAACAAGTTGTTTGACGAGTATATTAACTCATTGACGAAAAAATTAACAATAATTTAACCTCTTATGCTTGATATTTTATTGAATTACAGTCTTTTATAATTTTGCACTTTAGCCGCTTCATAATTTGTTTGTTTTGAAAGCTTTATCAAATCTTTATATTTGAGATTCACTTTATATTAACCATAACCTCACCATATGAAAAAAATTACATGTTTAATTTTTGGATTTGCTTTACTAATTACAGGATGGCAAACCCAAGCTCAATTAGTAGAAGATTTTGAAAGTGTTACGATTCCTAATTTACCTGGGGGTTGGGTAAATGAAGTTGGCTCAGGCAGTGATAGTGGTAACTCTTGGGCTAGTACAAATGTTAGAGTCAATTCTGGTTCTCAAGCTTTATTTTTTGATGATTTTTCTGGAGATAATGATGTTTGGGTAATTTCCCAAGCGATGGATTTGTCGGGCGTAACGAATCCTCAATTAACCTATTTTGACAATGTTAATTATAGAGGTTCTGCAGAAGTTCATGATGTTTTATACTCTACAGATTATTCAGGTGGAGATCCTTCTTCAGCTACTTGGACATTACTGAATGATATTTTTGGAACTGAAGATACATGGATAGAAAATGGTCCTTATTTTTTAGAATCTTCTACAACTGTTTATGTTGCATTCCATTATACGGGAAATTATGATTCTGAATGGTATATAGATGATGTTACCATTGCAGCAGGTCCAAGTTGTTTGCCGGTAACTGCATTAACAGTTACGAACGAAACTACCACAGGAGCAGATATTAACTGGATTCTTGGAGATAGTGAAACTGATTGGGAATATGTAGTACAAGCAGCAGGTACAGGAGAACCAACAGGTTCTGGAATAAGTGTTGGAAGTACTTCAGTAACGGTAAACACTTTAGCACCAGACACAGACTATGAAGTATATGTTAGAGCTGATTGTGGATCTGAGTTTAGTAGTTGGACGGGTCCAGTCACTTTTACAACATTAATATCTTGTCCAGCACCAACAGCATTAACAGTTACTGGAGTTACAACGACTTCAGTAGATCTTTCTTGGACTTTGGGTAGTACAGAATCTGCTTGGGATATCACGTATGGAGCGCCTGGTTTTGATCCTGAAACCGAAGGGACTACATTTAATGATGCTGATGGAACATCTACTGAAACTATTAGTGGCTTAACAGCTGCGACTACTTACGACGTGTATGTTCGTTCGGTTTGCGGTTCATCTGATCTCAGTGTTTATAGTAGTAAAGTTAGCTTTACAACCTCTTGTACTGCGGTCACTTCATTTGTTCAAAATTTTGATGCTATTTCGACACCAGCTTTTCCAACTTGTTGGGGTAAAGTAGGAGCTTCAGGTTCCGCTAGTACTCAAACATCTAATAATAATTCTGTACCCAATGCACTTTATATGTATTCTTCTTCAACTTCTAATTTGGCCGTTGTAAAGATGCAGCCTGTTTCTAATGTAGGAGATGGTACCCATCGTTTGCGTTTTAATATGCGAGCGAACTTTACGGTAGGAGGTGTTGTTGAGTTTGGATATTTAACAGATTCAACAGACGCAACTTCATTTGTTTCTTTGGGTTCTGCCACGGCTGCTTCAACAACCTATGCTGAATATATAATCACACCTTCTGCTGGAACTTTTACCAACGATATAGCACTAAGACATACAGGTTCTCCTTCTAACAGTTTATTGATAGATGACGTAACTTGGGAAGAAATCCCTGCTTGTTTGCCTCCGATTAATTTAACGGTATCAAACATAACCGCTAAGGAAGCAGAAATAAATTGGACACTTGGCGATACCGAAACAGATTGGGAGTATGTAGTACAAGAAGCTGTGTTAGAAGCACCTTCATCAGGAACTCCAATAAATGGTTCTTCAAGCGTCACTGTGGTTGAATTACTTCCAGAAACAGATTATGAAGTATATGTGAGAGCTAATTGTATCTCTGAGTATAGTACTTGGGTAGGTCCTGTAAACTTTACAACATTGATATCTTGCCCAATCGTAACAGATTTTGCTATTGAAGGACTTACAACTACTACCGTAGATCTTTCTTGGACTGCAGGTGGTTCTGAAACTGCATGGGATATTATTTATGGCGCAACTGATTTTGATCCAGTTACAGAAGGAACAACATTTAGTGATACAGATGGAACAGCAACAGAAACTATTTCTGGATTAACTGCTGATACAGCTTACGATTTTTATATCAAAGCAATTTGTGGAGTTGGTGATGAGAGTCAGCTAGTTGGGCCAATGGCTGTTTATACAGGATATTGTATTCCTTCTGGAGCATCTCATACAGGGTCGTATATAGATAACTTTTCTACGACAGGTGGTGATCCTACAAATATTAATAATTTAGCTACTGGTTATGGAACAGATGGGTATCAAGATAATTATGATACGATGTCTATAACTTCTTATGAATTAGGAGCTTTTGATTTTTCGACTACAACTGTAGGTAATACAGTAGGTGTGGCTATTTGGGTAGATTGGAATAATGATTTACTATTTGAAACAGCTGAAAGAGTATACAATTCTGCGAGTTATGTAACAAGTCCTTCAGGGACTATTACTGTACCTTCTGGTACTCTCGCTGGAGATTATAGAATGCGTGTTTTAATTGATTATAATAGAACTTCTCCGCAACCATGTTCATTTAACTCTGGTAGAGGTGAAGCCGAAGATTATAAATTAACAATTGCAGCACCTCCTGCATGTTTGCAAGTTAGTAACCCAATAATAGATTCAATGACAGATATATCTGCTGAAGCATCTTGGGATGTTGGTATTGTAACTGCTGAATACGAATGGTTAGTGGTTGCGTCTGGAGATGGGCCAACAGGCACTGTTGTTGCTGATGGAGCTACTGCATTACTAAATACTAGTATTACAGGCTTAACAGCTGAAACAGCATATGATTTTTATGTAAAAGCTGATTGTGAAACTGATTATGTTGGACCAGTTACTTTCACAACAAATCCAACCCCACCTGTTAATGATACCTGCGCTGGGGCAATAGATTTAGCTTCGGAAACAAGTCCTTTAACAGCTTCAATTACTAATTCAACTACAGCAACTGAAGATATAAGCTGTCTTCAAACAGCAGGACGAGATTTATTTTATCAAATTTTAGTACCAGATGCTTATGAATTTAGTTTTAATCAAATATCGAATACTTTTGATTCTGTTCATAGAATTGCTTACGGTACATCTTGTCCGGGTGACATAGAACTTTATTGTTCCGATTATGGGGAAACAACAGTTACAAACTGGACAAATACTACAGGAGCTGATCAAACGATTTATATTGTAATAGAAGGGTATAATGATAGTACACGAGGAGATTTTACAATGCAATGGTCTTTAGTTGCACCACCAGATTGTCCAGATGTTGAGAATGTCAGCACGATAACAAACCCTGACGCTTCCGTATCATTAAATTGGGATGATGTTGTAGGAGCTGCTGGATATGATTACGAAATACAACCTCAAGGTATAGCACAAGGTACTGTGGGTGCTCTATTAGCAGCTAGTACAGGAACTTCAGATGCTACTGTTGCTTCAGGCGTATTAACAGATGGTAACGATTATACAATTTATGTACGATCTGACTGTGGCTCTGGATTCCTTGGAAATTTCCAAAGTTTTGATTTTTCATATATGGTTCCTCCATCAAATATTAGTTGTGCTTCTGCTTCAACTTTAGTTTATGGCCAAACTATTGTACAGAATTCAACCGGATCGACTGCAACATCTGAAGGTATTGGTTGTTCGATGGGGGTTAATGGATTGTGGTATTCATTTGTAGGTAATGGAGGTGATGTAACAGTCAGTTCAGAAGCGGTTTTTGACCATAGAATGGCGATAGGAAGTGGTGCTTGTGGTGCCTTAACAAATATTATATGCGATGATCAATCAACAGGAGTTGAAGATCATACATTTACAACTATATTAAATGAAACATATTACATATATATAGCACACTATAGTTCTGGTAATACTAGTACAGGAGATATGTATGTAACGTTAACAGGGGGCGATAATATTTGGGATGGAACATCTTGGTCTTTAGGAACTCCTACTGTAGAACAAAATGCAGTAATAGCTGCTCCTTACGATACAAGTATAGGGGATGAGCAAATTAGTTTTGAAGCGGGTAGTTTAGTCATAAACTCAACACAAACATTAATGGTAGCTGCTGGTGACTATATTGATATTGCTGGTGATATTACAGTTGATGGTGATTTAATTGTAGCCAATACAGGTAGTGTTGTACAACGTTTTGATACAGCTTTAACTTTTAATGAAGGTACAACAACTGTTGAGAAAATAACACCAAACTTAGATGCACAATCGTTTATGATACTAGGGAGCCCTATGACTGCTGAAACTAGAGAAGATGTGTACAGTGCAGCGTATATAGTTAGAAACCATAATACCGCGAATTTTATTCCGAATCCTGATGTGGCAAATGATTTTCCTTCGGCTGAAAACTTTGCAGATGATAATGGAAATAACTGGTTAGATCATGTAGGAACCATCAATCCTGCTGAAGGATATATGGTATTCCCACAAGCTAATTCAACAGGAAGCGGGGTTTTTACACATAACTATACTGAAGGAACTTTGAATAGTGGAGAAATTACTATCCCATTAGCGTATCACACAGATCAAAATTCAAGTCCGAATATGTTGTCTAATCCATATGCTTCAGCAATTGATGCAGATGCATTTTATGCAAATCCAGCCAATTCCGATATTGATGTATTGTACTTCTGGGAACACATTACTCCGCTTTCAACGAGTTATCCGGGATATCAAGCAGCCAACTTTAACATGGCAGATATCTCAATGTATAGTGAGTCTATGGGAGGAATTCCAGCTGGGAATGGTGGAACAACACCAACGAGTATCATTTCTTCTGGACAAGGATTTGCAGTGAAAGCAGCTTCCGCAGGAATTAATGCAACGTTTAACAACACCATGCGTGTTACAGGACCTAATGATACCTATAGACGACCAATTACTTCGGAAAGAGACCGTTTGTGGATTAATGTATTTAACGATACCTACGGTTTAGGAAGTACCACTTTAATTGGTTTTTCTGAAAACACAACTGATGCTTTTGAAGTGAACGCTGATATCAAACGTTTAGCAACACCAGTTTCATTGTATTCAGAATTAAGTACAGGTCAAGAGCTTGCTATTAATGCGCTAGGTTCTTTTGAAATTGAAGATGCTGTAGCACTTAGTTTCTCTACACAAGTGAAGGAGTCTCAAAACTATCGTATTTCCCTTCAAGAGATAGATGGATTAAATATTGAAGAAGCAATTGTTTTCTTAATAGACAACCAACTAGGTACTGTGACCAACTTAACTGAAGGAGATTATACTTTCCAAAGTGAAGAAGGAACATATAGTGAACGCTTCAAAGTAGTATTCCAAAATCGTACATTGAATATAAGCGATATTGCTTTAAATTCAGTTTCAGTATATCCAAACCCAACGCAAAACATCTTATATATTGTTTCGCCAAAAGTTGCTGTGACTGGAGTTGCTGTTTTTGATCTAAGAGGAAGAAAAGTAAGTAAAGAAACATTTACTGCGCAAAGAAACTACCAAGTAGATTTAAATACGTTAGAATCGGCCATGTATTTTGTAGAAATAACTACAGAAAACGGAAAAATAACCAAACGAGTTATTAAGGAGTAAGAATTCTAAAAATTGATTCTAAAAACCGCTTTCAGTATATAATCTGAAAGTGGTTTTTTTTATGATTAAAAAAAAGAAGAAAGAAGTAACTTTTCGAACCTAAATTCCAATCTACTGTTGTAATTTGAAATTTAATCGAAATGACTATGATGGGTTATTTGTGAAATGAAAGCTCAAATGATGAATAAACCTACAATTGATTATCAAACGATTTCCTAATCAACTCGGCCTTACTATTAATTTCTAAGATTTTGTAGATATTCTTTATATGACTTCTCACCGTATCTAAAGAGACAAATAATTCGTCGGCAATCATTTTATAACTCTTCCCAGAAACAATACCATTTACAACGTCCATTTGGCGGTCTGACAAAAGACGTTCATTCGTTTTTTTAGGGATATAGTAATTTACAAGGTTCCTAGCGATAGAGGGCGACATATAAGAGCCTCCTTCACTTACTATTTGAACCGCTTCACCTATTTTTTTAAGGGGTACACGTTTAGCGATGTACGAACACGCCCCATTGGTTAAAGCTTTAAATATAATATCCGTTTCTTCAAATGTTGTTAGCATAATTATATCCAAATCGGGACATGCTTTTTTAATAAGAGGAATTCCATCAACCCCAGATATTCCTGGCAGATTAATGTCAAGCAATAAAATAGTAGGCATTTCAGCAAGATCAACTACGGCCTCTAAAAAATCTTCAACTGAATAGAAAGCCATTGAAACGGTAACATTTGATTGTGATCCAAAAAACTCACACAAACTCTCTTGTATTGTTGCATCGTCTTCAATTATGGCAAGTTTGATAGAGTTCATTGTTTGTTTTTTATTAAGACTATAAATTTAAAACAGTATTTATAGAATTGCAATCACATCATCGTGTGGTTTTTCATTAAAGTTTAAAGGGTAATTTCAAATGAATTTCGAAGCCATCTTCTTTTATAAAGTTTATAGTGGCGTTCATTTTTTTTGCTCGTAGTGTCATATTTGCAAGGCCAAACCCTGTAGATTTGTTGGTTTTATTAATGGTGCCATCATCGCTAATAATTACTTTACCAAAACCATTTTGATTGGTAAATTTTACAAACACATTTTTTGCATTCGAATGCCTTAAAATATTTGTAACTGCTTCTTTATAGATAAAAAATAAATGTTGTTTGGCTGTAATCGATAGTTTCTTATTGAAGTTTAGGTTGTTTTTTTCTAGATGAAAGCTAATGTTCTTCGGAAACAAAAGTTCGTCTGCTAATTCTTCCATACGCTCCAAAAGATCGGAAGTACGTTCTCTTCTGTTGTCAATACTCCAGACTAAATCTCGCATTTGAGAGATCGCATCACGACTTGTTGTTGCAATTTTATTTAGCTTACTTTTATTTTCCTTCTTGGCATTCGCTTCTACTAATTCAGACTGCATAGCAATACCAGACAGCATAGATCCTAAATTATCATGTAGATCACTCGAGATATTGGTTCGTAATTGCTCTATCGCTAATATCTGTCTGACGCGAAATTGAAATAAGCCGTAAATAATTGCTAAAATCAGCAAAGCGCTTAACAATATAAACCACCAGGTTTTATAAAATATTGATCCTACTGTTATTGGGATTTTTAATGTGTTATTGCTTTCTATGCCGCTAAAATCTGTTCCTTTTACGTTCAGAATATAATCTCCAGCAGGCAGTTTATTATAACGAACATAGGGGTTTATGCCTTGTGAAAACCAAGTGTTTTCATAACCTTCTAACTTTGTAAAATATTGATTTTCAATATTTTTAAAATAATTCGGAATGGTCCAATTAACTTGAAAATATTGATCGTAAGGCGTGATCGTAACTTTACTATTTGCTGCGTAAGAAAAGTCGGTTTTCTGAATGTCATTGCTTTTACTATTAAAGCGCGTCAAAGATGAAAACAGTATAGGATTTATGAGGGTGTCTCTAGTTAGGTTTTTTGGATTGAACATATTAATCCCGTTCATACCGCCAAAATAGTAATTACTATTGCTGTCTTTGAAAAAAGAGGTGTAGTTAAATTCATTATGTGTAAGTCCGTCTTCCTCAAAAAAGTTATGAAAGCGCTTTGTTTTCATATTAAAAAACGAAAGCCCATCATAGGTACTTACTAAAAGATGATCATCATTGTATGGCAAAATACCAACTACATTGTTATTGGCCAAACCGCTCGAAGTATCGTAAACAAAAGCCTCTTTTTTATGAGGTGTTAAATGAATGATTCCGCCTCCAAATGTTCCTAGCCATAGGCTTTCATCTTTGTTTTCATGAATTACCATGATATTATTTTTATTCAACGGTGGATCTGAATTAAGGTCATAATGCGCTTCAATAGTACCATTCAAGTTAATTTTAAGTAGTCCGTTATTTACCGTTCCTACCCAAACAGTTTCTGAAGTATTACTTTCTAAAAAATATCTAAAATGCAAATAATCCTTTTCAATAGGATCTTTAAAAACCAACTCGCTTTCCCCAGTTTCAGGAGTATAAATCGTTAGTTTTGCTAGTGTAAATCCAAATAATAAGCGTCCATCTTTCAGTGTTATTATAGGGCTTGCTCCAGTAATGTTGAGTCGGTTTGCAAATTCTGCGAATACAGTTGTAAAACCATCTTTCAGCCTTATTTTAACTAAGTCTTCGTTTACGGTATATGCATATTCCTTATCTAAATCCATTGAAAAAAAACGTGCTCCGTGCAAGGGGTTTGTAGTTGCATTATAATCGCCCCATAATTCAAGTTCTTTACCTTCTTGAATGTTGGGGGAAAACACCATGAGTTTCTTCTCTCGTTCACATAGTCCTATGATGTCACCGCTTTTAGTTTCAAAGATGCTTCGCATTGCATTTCCCCAATCTTTTTCATTAGATTTAAAAAGCTGTGTAAAGATTTTAGGTTTTATTCTTAGTTTTAGAATACCGTTGTCTGTAGCTACCCACAGCAGTCCGTTATTATCAACAAAAAGTTCTGAGATTCGTGTGAAATCTACTTGTTCTTGGGCAGTTTTTGAAAAATCTGTGAAATTTCCGAAGCGGTCCATTCTGTAAAAAAAAGCATCTCCAGCAAACCAAATATTACCTTCGTTATCTTCCGCAGCGTGATGAATGCTTAAGGGTTCATTTAATATGGATTCCCATTCAGATTTAGAGGTATTATAGCGAGTAATTCCTTTATTACTCGGAAAATAATAATGCAGATTTTTACTGTCGAAAAAAGAAGTTCCTCGATATTTATTTTTACCATCGCTCCCAGAAGTATTTAAGTCATAATTTTGGAGTCGCTTTCCATTCTCAGTGTATTTTATGGTTCCTTTGGTTAGCGTTGACCACCAAAGGTTATTTTTCTGATCTGAAGTTAATCTTGTGAACTCGCGACTTCCTCGCCTAAGGCTGTCTATAACTTGAAAACCATGCTTCTCATCAAATTTTTGAAGGTATTGATAGGTATCCTCTCTTTTTGAAGTCCAATGGTTGTCTGAAACCACCCATACTTGTTTCTTATCATCTATATGTAACTCGATCACATCCCCTTTAATGCCATGTGTTTCAGTATAAGTTATGATACTATCTGTTTTTGTATTTAATTTGAATACCGTGTTATTTGCTGCAAACCAGAGCGAATTATTAACTTGATAAATTGTGTTGTGTTCAGTAAGCTGCTCATTCTCTATAAAATTCGGATTATTTGGATTGTTATTATAAATTTTAAATGAGTACCCATCATACTTAAGAAGCCCCTGCGTGGTGCCAAACCACATAAACCCTATGCTATCTTGAGTTATAGACTTTACGTCTCTATATGGCAATCCGTTCTCTGTTGATAAGACTTCAATTTGAGATAAGGATTGTGCCGTGAGTTGAGTTGATATTATACTAAAATACGTAACAAAAGCTATAAATAGCCACTGTTTAATTTGGAGAGTTTTGAAATATATATATGACGTTTTAATCTTTGTATTTTAGTTCAGTGTGAATAACTCTTCTACGCATTGTCTAAAATAGTTAAAGAAAATGAACCTGAGAGGAATTTATCTTAAAAAGCCTAAGTTTCAGCAAAGGATTTAGCATTTTCCGAATATACAAAGCACCAATAATTAATTATTTGAATTTCCACAATCCACAATCCACAATCTCCAATCGTTAATCCCTTTCAAACTTCATCCGCAGAACAGTCAAGTTCCCGAATTCCCAAGAATATAATTTTTAGGACGGAAAGTGATATGTAATCAATTTTATAGGCTGCTTAATGCATAAAAACCACATTAATATGTGGTTGACAACTTCCTGTTCACTCCCTACTTTAGCATTATCGCATTAACTAGCTACATTAATGAATGTATCAATAAACTAACCAATTAAAATTTTTAGTTATGAAAAAACTTATACTTACTTTATTACTAATTGTAGTTGCACATACAGGAAATACCTATGGTCAAGCCATGGCTCCTGAAACACTGGTACCCCCTAACCTTAATACAGGGGATGAGTTTTATGTCATGTTTATTTCAAATGGGTTTTACAGTGGTAACAACCCTTCTATTGTAGCCTACAATGATGTTATTAATTCTGAAGCTAATTTTGCCAGTATTGGTACTGATAATGGAGTAAATTGGTCTGCCTTTATAAATCACGAAAATGCTGGCGGAACAATAACAGAGCAAACCACTTCTCTTTTTACTGCAAATACTTTAGCTCCAATCTACACCGTTGTAGGTGGGCAAATTGCAACCAATCAAAGCGATTTGTTTGACGGCACAATAGCTACTCAAATTAATAGAAGACCTAATGGGACCGTATTTAATCGTGGGTTTATTTGGACAGGTAGTGATAGTGATGGGAGTATTCTTTTACCCGTTAGTAATAATGCAAATACACAGGTCCGGGAAGGCTCCTCATTTGAAACAGGTAGTGGCTGGATTGACAGTACAAGTTCAAATAAAAACATTTTTACTAATCCAATATACGGAGTTTCAGAGTTATTGGCAGTACCCCCAGATACAACGCCGCCAACGGCAGTATGCCAGAATATTACGGTACAATTAAATACTAATGGAATGGTAACCATCACAGGTGCAGCTATTGATGGAGGTTCTACAGATAATAGAGGCATAGCATCGTTAGATGCTTCTCCAAATATGTTTGACTGCACCAATTTAGGTAGTAACAATGTAACATTAACAGTGACAGACAACGATGGAAATACAGCTACTTGTTTGGCAATAGTTACCGTAGAAGATAATATTTCCCCAGCCCCAATTTGTATTAATGGCCTAGCTTATGACCTGGATGCAACAGGAATGCTTACCATTTCTCCATTAGATTTAGAGGCTATTCCCACTACCGATAATTGTGGCGGTATCGTAACTTTATCCTTGAGTCAGTCAACATTTGATTGTAGTAATTTAGGATTAAATATTCTAAATCTTATAGCAACCGACGAATTTGGGAACAGTGACTTTTGTGAAACTTATATTATTATAAGTGATCCTTTAATGGCTTGTACTTTACCCACTGTATTTATAGATGCGTCTAACAATCTTATAATTAGAGATGTAGATGATGGTCGTGATGATGCTGTACAAATTGTTGTAGACGGTGCAAACTATCGCATCTCTGATGCCAACAACGATATTTTTGCTGGTCTAGGTACTACACAAGATGGTGACGAAATTCTCGTCCCTATCGCATCAGTAACGGGAGACATACAAGTAAACACGCTAGCGGGTGATGATGTATTAACGGTAGATTTTTCCGGCGGAAACTTTACAGATAGTATTAATTATAACGGCGGAACACAAACAATAGGCGATGCGATGAGCTTAACAGGAGTAAGTCCTGGAGGTGAATTTTCTACGGTAATACATACATTTGTTACTGAAAATAATGGGAGTATTAATATCGCTGGAAATAATACAATCACCTACACAGGTTTAGAACCCATTATAGATAATTTAGATGTAGCAAACCGTATTTTCAATTTTACAGGCGGTGCAGAGACTATAACATTAGACGCTGGAGGCACTTTAGACAATCAAATAGACTCTACCTTAGGTGAAAGCGTAGATTTTAACAATCCAACAAACAGTCTAACCATCAACACAGAAGTTGGCGGTGGCCCAGGAGCAGATAATATAAATATCGAAGGAGTTGGTGCTGGTTTTGATGCAAACTTAACAGTAAATAGCGGTAATGACGATACTGTCAATTTTCTACTAAATCCAACAGCTATAGATTCAGGAGACCTTACAGTAACAACAGGCATTCTTAACATTAGTCAAGACATTAGCACGACAGGAAATATAGATTTAACTTCAGAAAGAAACACAATTGTCAATAACAACGCAACAGTATCTATTACAGATGGTGCTATTACCATGCTGGCCGGAACTTCTCCAGTTATTGGAGACATTTATAATGGAATATTACTAGAAGATGGAAACCTAACTGCTACCACAGGAAGTATTACACTTACGGGAACTGCTAGTAATGATGGGGCAAGTAGTAAAACTATAGGTGTTTACGTTATAGGAACTTCTTTAGTGGAAACAACTACAGGAGAGATAAACATTACAGGTACCGGTGCAGCCTCTGGACTGGACCGAATGAGTGGTATACGAATAAACGACAATACAGAAAATGCAGCCATACTTCGCTCTGAAGATGGTGATATTATATTAAATGGGACAGGCGGAAGTGGAACAGATGTCTTTAATACTGGAGTAGTTATTGATGGATTGAACCCTATACAATTAACTGGGGATGGATCTCTAGATGTTATAGGGCAAGGAGGAATTGGTACAGAATCTAGTTATGGTATTGGAATACAAACTGCTGCTATTTCTGTAGCAGATGGTAGTATTACTTTAAATGGAACCGCAGGAAGTGGTAGTGGCGACTTTCAAGTAGGAGTATCTATTGGTTTTAATGCTTCTTTACAAATTTCTGGACCTGAAAATATGGACATTACTGGTTTAGGAGGAAATGGTGTAGACGCGGGTTATGGAATTACTGTTTTCAATGATGCAAGTTTATCAGTTTCAGAAGGCGCTATAAATTTAATTGGAACAGCAGGTGATGGAACAGGTAATTTTAACATTGGTGTAGTTATTAGTTTTGGAGCTAATTTAGAGACTACAACATCAATGGGCACTATAGCTATAAATGGTACAGGAGCAGCTGGCGTGCAAAATAATCGAGGAGTTTTTTTAGGAGACACTTCCATTACAACAATGGGAGGAGGTACTTCCATTATAGGACAAGGAGGCATGGGTACTATAGATGCCACTGGGATTCTAATTTTTGATACTGTAACAATCGAAGACACCGCTAATGGTGCTATTGTACTTAATGGAACTGCTGGTGCGGGTATTCAGGAAAATTCAGGAGTACATATTTTAGGAACTATACAAACTTTAGATGGAGCTATCTCCATTACAGGGGTTGGAAATGGAACTGCTAATAATAACCAAGGTGTTACTATCAATAATACAGCTTTAATTGAAAGCACTGGAACAGGTGCTGGCGCGGGCTCAATTTTAATTGACGGCCAAGCTGGTAATGGGAATAACCTATTTAATATTGGAGTTCTAAATCTAGGAATTGTAAGATCTCTTGATGCGGACATTACAATCATGGGTCAAGGAAATGGAACCAATAATGAAAGTCACGGGATTACTATTTTTGATAATGGTTTAGTTCAAAGTACTGGAGATGGCGACATATCTTTTACAGGTACAGGAGCTAGTGGTTTTCAAGAAAATATTGGTATTTTATTGGAAGGAGGAACACCTAGGGTTTTATCAAATAATGGAGCCATTACGTTTAACGGTTTTGGAGGTGCTGGCGCTGTTGCTAATCAAAATTCAGGTGTTGTCCTAGAAGCTGGAGCAACCATTGCTGCCTCAGGCGATGGAGCCATAAGCTTAAATGGAACCGGTGCAAACGCCTTTAGTGGTAACTTCGGAGTTTTCATAGACGGAACAACTAGTTCGGTTACCTCAAATGGAGGAGGAATTTCAATGACTGGTATTGCTGGTAATGGAGGTGGTAATTTAAACACTGGAATAAGAGTAAATGGAGCTACAATAACAGATCTAAGTAATACAGGCGCCATATCTTTGGATGGAACAGGTGGTTCAGGACCTGGGTCAGGAAATGAAATAGGGGTAGCCCTTATTTCAAACGCTATTGTATCATCCAATGGAGGTGGCGTTAGTATTACAGGTGCAGGTGGTTCTGGATCAGGAAGTACTGCCGCAGGTTTGTATTTTGTTGACGCTTCAATAACAACCCAAGACGGAACTATTTTCTTAAATGGAACAGGCGGAACTGCTGGAGGTGAACAAGCCATGGGGATAGCTAGTTTCTCCTCTACCATAGTTACTACAAATGGTGACATTCAAATAACGGGTGAATCAACCGATACAACAGGTGACTTTAATGAGGGAATAGACTTTATTGAAAGTATAATTGAAGCTACGAACGGTAATGTATTATTAGATGGTACTTCATCAAGCGCTACGTACCCAGGAATAATGGTATTTAGCGCAAATGTTCCCATAATTGCTGGCGGTACTATTACAGCAACTACTGCTGTAGGGTCTATAAATACTCCAGAAGGGATTCCAGCTACTGCAATATTTGAGGCTTCTACTACACTTATTAATGGGATGATTAGCCCTGGAGACTATACCGAAATTAGTATTGGTCAAGCCACTATAAACGGTGATTTTGACTTAACTAGTGGCTCGTTGGAAGTAAAAATAGATGGCATTACTACGCCTGGTTCAGATTATGATCAAGTTGTAGTTAATGGAGTAGTGGATGTTACAGGAGCTACTTTAACCTTAGTAGATAACACTTCGGAAACTGGCGATCTCTGCGATGAAATAACTATTATTAATAATGATGCCGTAGATGCTATTATAGGAGAGTTTGCAGGTGCCGCTGAAGGAACCGACATTCCATTTAACGGCGAACTCTGGAGAATAAGCTATACAGGCGGCGATGGAAATGATGTGGTATTAGCCTTTAATCCAGGATTTGTCGCTGCACCTATCTGCATGGATATTACGTTACAATTGGATGCCAATGGAACACCCATAATAATTACTCCAGCCAATGTGGATGGAGGTACACCTATGGGTTGTGACTTTGCTAGCTTAAGTATTGATATTAATACATTTGATTGTTCAAATGTAGGTCCCAATAACGTAGTGTTAACTGTTACTGATATCTTCGGAAACACAGCAAACTGTACCGCTATCGTTACTGTTGAAGATAACATAGCACCCGTTATTACTTGCATCGCAGACGGTACTCGAGATACGGATGCTGGTGTTTGTAACTATACTGTTGTAGGAACTGAGTTTGACGCAACTTTTACAGATAATTGCACAAGTGGCAGTATTAGCAACGATTTAAATGCAACGGCTACTCTTGCCGGCACTGTTCTTCCTATCGGAAACACCACAGTTGTTTGGACGGTACTAGGTGGTAATGGTCAGATGGATACGTGTACTACTGTGATTACAGTCGAAGACAATAAAGCGCCTGTAATGGCTTGTCCTTTGAGCATAACGGTTAATTCAGCTATCGATCAATGTGGCGCGTTCGTGAACTTTAACGATGCTATCGCAATCGATAACTGTGGTGTACTAAGTGTTGTGCAATCTGGCGGCTTAATTAGTGGAAGTTTATTCCCAATTGGAATTAGTACTGTCGAATATACTGCTACCGATATAAACGGAAATAGCACTATGTGTAGTTTCACAATCACTGTTATCGATAATGTGCCTTCGGTTGCAGTATGTCAGGATATTACTATTCAACTAGACGCCAGTGGAAATGCAATAATTGTTGCTTCCGATATTGATGGTGGTTCTAATGATAACTGCGGAATTGCCACTACAACGGCCTCTCAGACAACCTTTGATTGTAGTGATCTTGGACCAAATAACGTAACGCTCACATTGACCGATGTAAACGGAAACGTTTCGACCTGTATAGCTGTAGTAACGGTTGAAGATGTAACAATGCCTAATGTAGCATGTATGGACATTACCGTGCAATTGGATGCAACAGGTACTGTGACTATTACACCAATGGATGTGGATGGTGGAAGTACCGATTCTTGTGGAATTGTTAGTTCTGTTCTGGATATCGATACTTTCGATTGCTCTAATATAGGTCCTAATAATGTTGTACTCACAATAACGGATGCAAGCGGAAACAGTGCAAGTTGTACAGCTGTGGTCACTGTAGAGGACAATATTGTACCAACCTTGGTATGTATGGATATCACATTAGAATTAGGAGCCGATGGTACAGCAATGATTAGCGCTGCAGATGTAATAGCTAGTGTCGATGATGCTTGTGGAGTCAATACAACAGCAGTTGACATTGAAAACTTCGACTGTAGTGATATTGGAACCCCAGTAATGGTAATCGTATTTGCCGTAGATAACAATGGAAATTTAGAATCTTGTAATGCGATTGTAACTGTAGTAGATTTCTTAGAACCAGTCCTGACTTGTCCTGCCGATCAAACGGTAGATCCAGGTCCTGGAAACTTGTTCTATGAATTGCCAGATTATTTCGCTTTGGGTGAAGCTACGGCTATTGACAATTGTACAGATCCGATTGTGATTACTACACAGAGCCCGGCGGTAGGAACATTATTGCCAGATGGTATTCATACAATTACACTTACAGCCGAAGATGAATATGGAAATATAGGAAGCTGTACGTTCGAATTAACTGTAGATAGTATCTTAGGTGTGGGAGATTTTGATTTTGATATCTCGAGTATTGTTTTACATCCAAATCCAGCAAATGAATATATAATTGTAGATAATCCAAACGCGATACCATTAGGTAAAATGATGATAGTAGATCTTAATGGAAGGTTAATTAAAACAATTGACCTGAAGGATATGGGCATTGAGAGCGTTGTCGATATATCGGTACTTGAAGCAGCTCCTTATGAAGTGATTATAGACAGTGATCAAGGACGGTTTGTTAAACGGATACTAAAGAGTAATTAATTTTAAACCCTAAAAGCTATTTTGACTAAATCTATTTCTTCGGAAAAATCTGTGTGGAATTGAAAGCGAAGGATAGCAATGATAATACATATATAATTTCAGAGGTAGAAAAGTTTCCGAAGTAGATTTCAGAAATAAAACCAATTGTCAAATTGATATTTCCCAAGTCACACTGGCAATATACTTTGTAGCGATTATAACAGAAAACGATACGTGTTATAAAAGAGGAAATAGTGTAACTTAATAGATGAAAGGTCCGTTTCATTATTTTATGAAACGGACTTTTTTAGTTATAATCCACAGCAGTTGGTTTTACGAATTAACTTTCTTTTAATATTCTCGGTCAAAATACTATTTATTCGTTTAAGCACTCAACTTAGAATTTTCGGAATGATTAGAATAAATTATCTTTAAAACCAACTACTAACCAATATATTATGAAACTTATAAGTACCCTTTTACTATTTCTCACGCTATTTATTTTTTCGATGCCCGATGCACTTTCACAAAATATGTGTTATCAGGATATTGAAATGCAACGAATTTATGAGAATGCAAATACATTAGAGAAACAACAAATCGATCAATTGAAAAATCAGGCAAATCAGTTTGCGCGTAATTTTCAAGATGAATTTCAGAGAAGAGAAAATACGAGCGATTTAATAATTGGAACAGATTATATCATTCCAGTTGTTGTACATATCGTTGAAAAT
Source organism: Ulvibacter litoralis (assembly GCF_900102055.1). Classification (GTDB taxonomy): domain Bacteria; phylum Bacteroidota; class Bacteroidia; order Flavobacteriales; family Flavobacteriaceae; genus Ulvibacter; species Ulvibacter litoralis. The sequence continues at coordinate 890,194 of NZ_FNBA01000002.1, read as the reverse complement.
GGAGGAGGAGCGAGTACTATTACCCAATTAAATGTGGAGCGAACGATAGAAATGCTGAATAGATTCTTTAGTGGAAAATCTGCATACGATCCATTAATCGATCAAGAATTTGTGAACGTTAGAGGAGCTTTCAATAATAAGAAAATCAAATTCGTATTGGCTAATTATGATCCTAATGGAAACCCAACATCAGGAGTTACCTTCAATAATGACGCAACTTACGGTGCTGCAGGTCAATTAGAAGGTATGCGAAGACTTTATAACTGGCCTAGAGAAAACTATTTTAACATCTATGTAGTAGATGCCTTTAGTGATGGAAGCTACTCTGGATTTGCAACCTTCCCGTGGATGGTAGACACAGATCCGGAAATTGACGGTCACGTCATGCAATTTTGGGCTTTCGGCGAACACGATTCCTGTTATCAAACTTGGTATCATAATTTATCACACGAAGTTGGACATTGGCTTAACCTCAGTCATATTTGGTCATTGTCAAACCAATCTTGCGATTTCGATGATGATGTATTGGATACTCCAAATACCGATGGGAATTCTTATCAAGATTTTGATGATTATCCTGGTCCTGGAGCTATTTATACCTGTGGCACAAAAGATAATCTTACAAATATGATGGATTATACGGCCCCATTTTATGCAATGTTTACTGATGGTCAACGGTTACGTATGGAGGCTGCTTTAAACTCACCAATCGCCCAACGAAATGAACTATGGCAAACTGATAATGTTTTGGCAACTATTTATGGATGTACCACCGGGCCAGATAGCGATGGTGATAACATCCCAAATGCTTGTGATATATGTCCAAATGATGCAGGGAATGATAGTGATAACGATGGAGTGTGTGATTCGCTTGATCAATGTGCGGGTTTACCAGACGTAGATTTGGATGCATTTCCAGGAATACCAGATGCGTGTGACCCTGACCATCCCATTATTAATTTTAATACTTCTGAAAATTCAGCCTATGATGCCTCAGAAGATTTTGGACTAGCAGATATATATGACAATGGTGCTACATTGTACGTGACTAACAATGGTTGGAAAGCCGTAGATTTTGCATACAAGGTTTTGCCGACTACCGTATTAGAATTCGACTTTAAAAGTACTATTGAAGGGGAAGCCCATTACATAGGGTTCGATACCGATAATCAACTGCCTGCAACCTTTCAATATATGATACATGGTAGAGCTGAAACACCAAACGCTACCACAAGCACCACCTATAATACCTATCCTAATACTGGAGAATGGGTGCATTATAGCATTCCCATTGGAACTGACTTTGTAGGAACAATAAATAAAATATTTTTTAGTGCCGATAGTGATGAAGAACTTTATACAGGTATAAATTCATTAAGCTATTATAATGACGGAACTTCTTTCTTTCGGAACGTGAAGGTATATTGTGGTGTTGGATTTTCAACAACAACAGATGAAATATGTATTGATTCGGGGATACAAACTGGTTTAGGAGGCGGATTTCCTGAAGGAGGTACGTATTCTGGCGATGGTGTTACAGACGATGGAAATGGTGTTACTTATACCTTCGATCCTGCAGTTGCAGGTGCTGGTACAGCATCAATAACTTACGAATTAATGGAGAGTTGCTCAAGTAGTCTAGTGAGTGTCACCACTTTTAGAGTTGTTGATGAGAGTGTTCCAACGTTAGTTTGTCAAAATGCAACCGTTACTCTTGATGGTTCTGGGAATGCGTCAATCATTAATTCAGATGTCTTAGCAAACCTTCCGGTTGAGACAGCTTATATTGAAGAAACGATACCCTTTTCACCGATAGCAAATACAGGAACCTCTGTAACTTTATCGGATGACAATGGGACTACAGCATTGCCTATAGATTTTGATTTTGAATTTTATGGAACAACCTATTCAAATTTTTATATTGCTTCAAACGGATGGATTTCGTTCCTTGGAACAGGTATGACAGGTGAAGCTTCTCGTTCTGGAACAGTACTTCCAACGACAACTGAACCTAATGGAATGATTGCAGGAGTCTGGGATGATCTTAATCCCAGTGCTGGTGGAACAATTCAATACCAAACAATTGGTGCTGCACCCAATAGAAAACTTTTGGTCGACTTTGTAAATGTGCCAATTTATAATTCTGCGTCAACAGTAACTTTCCAGATTCAACTGCACGAACAAACGAATAGAATTGAAATTCATTATACTGATGTCCAAAACAACGGCGGTACGAGAACTGCGGGTATTGAAAACGCAGCAGGCGACCAAGGATTAGGCTTGGTGGGGAAAAATCTAACTACTTGGACAGCAGCAAATGAGGCATTTGCAGTATACAGACCTACTATGCAGGATTTTCCGGATATTTGTGGAAACCCTATTACAATTAGTTTCAGTCAATCAGAATTTACTTGTAAGGATATAGGAGATGTTGTTGTAACAGTTACGGCCGATAATGGAAATGGCGGTATTGCTACTTGTGATGCAACCGTTACTGTAGTCGGGCCAACTTCTACCTATGATGGTAGTTGGGATGTAAGCCCTACTGCGGAAAGAAAAGCAATTATAAATTCTAACTATATTACAAGTGTAACTGGAAATATAGATGCTTGTGCTTGTGAAATGAATGCAAACCTTTCTATTGCTAACGACAATTATGTGAAATTGGAAGGAAACCTAACGGTGAATGGAGGTTCTCAGTTGTATATAGCCAATACCGGAAGTTTTGTTCAAGTTGACGATGAAGCGTTGGTGATAAATAATGGAACAATTAATGTTCAGAAAATTACACCAACATTAGCAGAAAAAAGTTTTATGATTATGGGAAGTCCTATGACTTCGGAAACTAGAGAAGGTGTTTATGAAAACAGTTATATAGTAAGACATCATGATACGGATAATTTTGTACCTAATCCAGATGTTGAGTTAGTTTCCGGAGGAATTAATAACTGGGCAGATGATAATGGAAACAACTGGTTAACACATACCAGTACATTAAATCCAGGTGAAGGTTATATGGTCTTCCCGCAACCCGACGGAGCATCGAGTGGTTCGTATACCCATTTTTATACACAGGGAACATTAAATAATGGAGTAATTAATTTTAACCTAGGGTATAATGGCACTCAGAATGGGAGTCCTAATATGCTAGCAAATCCGTATCCTTCGGCGATTGAGGCCGAATTGTTCTTCAACCACCCTACGAATGCCAATATTAATGTGGTATATTTCTGGGAACACAATACGCCTTTATCTACCACCTATCCGGGGTATAATGACACTAATTATAGTATGGCGGATATTTCTTTGTATAGTGAATCTTTAGGCGGAGGTGTACCAGCAGCTAGTGGAGGAACAGCGCCAACTCAGTTTATTGCTTCTGGGCAAGGATTTGGAGTGAAGCCTACGGCCGGCGGAATCGCACAGTTTAATAATTCCATGCGTGTTACAGGACCTAATGACACCTATAGAAGATCAATTTCTGTTGAAAGAGATCGTCTTTGGTTAAAAGTTTATAATGACACCTACGGTTTAGGAAGTACTGCTTTGATTGGTTTTACTGAAACTACTTCAGATGGGTTTATAGATTCTGAAGACGTTTATCGACTGCCAACCCCGGTTTCTTTGTATTCTGAATTAGAAACAGGAGAAGAGTTAGTGGTAAATGCAAGAGGTTCTTTTGAAGTAGAAGATGCTTTCTATTTGAGCTTTACCACGCAGGTGAAGGAACCACAAAACTATCGAATTTCGATCGACAACTTGGACGGTGTGAATTTGGATGCGGCTACCGTTTATCTAATAGATAGTCTTACAGGAAGCATCACCAACTTGTCTGAGGGCGACTACACCTTCCAAAGCGGAGAGGCTGTGTATCACAAACGCTTCAAAGTGGTGTTTCAGCCACAAGTGTTAGGAGCCAACGATGTTGATTTAGATTCCGTTTCAGTATATCCAAATCCGACGCAAAATATCTTATATATTGTTTCGCCAAGGGTATTGGTACATAGTGCCACAGTGTATGATATTAGAGGAAGACAGTTACAAACAATTGATTTTTCTTCCGAAGCAAACAAACAACTAGATATTTCTTCACTATCTAATGCATTGTACTTTGTAGAGATTACTACGGAAAGTGGAACGGTTACAAAACGTATTGTAAAAGAATAGTAATTCGTATTTACAATTTTTTAAAAGGCGTCATTTCTGTTTGTAGAAGTGACGTTTTTGTTTTTAAATCGCTTATTATCAATAATATGTGTTGTATAAAATAATGAATCATCGTATAAATATGTTTTTTTTAATTATATTAGCATTGTAACATACCTAACTATCTTTCATAAGGTTCTTCCCTGAAATAATTACATTTTTTATCTTATTTTAAATCTCACAATGTCATGAAAGAATTGTACGTTACCTTTAAAGGGTTAGTTAAACAAAAGGCGCTCTTTAGCCTATTTGTAGTGTGTTGCATTAGTCTTCAATTAAGTGCACAAATTCAAAGAAGTTCAAAAAACGAAAGTGTTTCAAGCACAGAATTTTTAGAGAAATTAGTAAAAACAGGAGTCACCTCCAATTTTATAATTACTTCAGAACATGTTAGTTCTACAAGTGGAATACGTCATGTTTATTTACGGCAATTAATAAATGGAATTGAAGTAAATGGCACTGAATCTGACATTCATATAGATGCTTCAGGTAACGTGATGGCAGTTCACAATAATTTTTTAGATAATAGTCTTGATAGGGTAACAAATGCTTCCGTAACACTTACTGCAGAGCAAGCCATAAATTCCGTAGCACAAAAAATGGGATACACTATTTCTTCTCTTATACAAAAAGATGACCTCGGTGGTACAAACCAAAAAGCAATTTACAATCATGCGGGTATTTCTCGAACAGATATTCCTGTAAAATTGGTATATCAAAAAATAAATCGCAGTGAAATTAAATTAGCATGGGAGTTTGCTATCGATGATGTTACAAGTCCTGAGGATTGGTGGAACTTTCAAGTAGATGCGAGTAACGGTACAATTTTAAGCAAACAAAATTTAATTTCACAATGTAGTTTGAGTCATGACCATTCTAGTCATGAGTTTATTGGACCTTTAAATGAAGTTGTTACTAAAAGTAAACAAGAAGAGAGTAGTCCTTTAATGGCAGGGTCTTATAATGTATTTCCGATTCCGTTAGAAAGTCCGAATCATGGTACTAGAAGTATTGTTAATAATCCAGATCAAGATGGAACAGGATCTCCTTTTGGATGGCATGATACCAATGGAGTTGCCGGAGCAGAATTTACGACTACTGTGGGGAATAATATAGATGCCTTTGGTTTTACTACTGGGAATAGAGCAGATGGAGGATCAGGATTAAATTTTAATTTTACATTAGATCTATCTCAAACAGCGTTGAGTCAGGAAAATGCAGCACTTACCAATATGTTTTATATGGCTAATATCGTGCATGATGTGATGTATGAATATGGTTTTGATGAAGCTTCAGGAAACTTTCAAGAAAATAATTATGGAAATGGTGGAATTGGAAGTGATTCGGTAATTGGTGAAGGACAAAAAACAGGACAATGTAATGCATTTTTTGGTACTCCATCAGATGGAAATAACCCAACAATGCAAATGTATATCTGTGAATATGGTGGTGCAACGGGTGATAGAGATGGCGATTTCGACAATGGTGTAATTGCCCATGAATATGGTCATGGAATCTCTAACAGACTCACAGGAGGTGCAGCTGCAACAGGTTGCTTAAACAATGTAGAACAAATGGGAGAAGGTTGGAGTGACTTTTTTGGATTGATACTTACCATTGAACCGGGTGATCTAGGAACCGACCCAAGAGGAATGGGAACATGGTTAATTGGACAAACTGCTTCTGGAGCTGGAATTAGAACACAGCGATATGACACTGATACAAATACTTATACGTACGATTCTATAAAAACAGAAGTGGCACCGCATGGGGTTGGTTCTGTATGGGCAATGATGCTTTGGGAAATGACCTGGGATTTAATCGCTGCGCATGGAATAGATGCAAATGTGTATAATTTTACAGGTAATGTAGCGCAAGATGCGGGTAATATTCAAGCATTAGCTTTGGTTATTGAAGGATTGAAATTACAACCCTGTAGTCCTGGATTTATAGACGGTCGTGATGCTATTTTAGCTGCAGATCTTGCCATATACGGAGGTGCAAACCAATGTTTAATTTGGGATGCATTTGCTAGGAGAGGATTAGGGGTTTCTGCTTCCCAAGGGTCTACAGGTAGTAAAACTGATGGTACGGAAGCTTTTGATTCAGTAACCACAAACATAGATACCGCTGAACAAGTATGTGTTACTCAAGGACCACAAACATTTGGAGGAGGTACACCTACAGGAGGGATATATTCTGGTACAGGTGTTACAGACGATGGAAATGGACTTACATATACTTTCGATCCTAATGTTGCTGGTATTGGAATTCATACCATTAGTTACGATGCTGCAAGCAGCTGTGGTCCTTCAATTGCAACTGATGATATTGAAGTTACTAATGGAATCTCAGTAATAACTTGCCAAGATGTAACATTAACATTGGACGGTTCAGGTTCTGTATTTTTTGACCCTTTTGCGGCCCAATCTGCTACTATTGTAGGTGGAAATAATGGTTCTGGAGGATCAGGGACAACATCTCTACAAGTTACACTTACTCAAAATGAGAATATTTCGTTTGATTGGTTGTATGAAACTACAGATGGAGCTCAATATGATTCGTTTGGATATACGCTAAATGGAACCTATACCGCTTTAAGTGGTACTAGTGGTACTACTCAAAGTGGAACAGTAGCATTAAGTTTAAGCGCTAACGATGTTTTTGGTTTTACAACCTATACAGTAGATAATACTTTTGGTGCTGCAACAGGAACGGTCACCAATTTTTCACCAGGTTTTTCTGGACAGTTTGCTTCCTCATTATGGAGTCAAGTTGACAATAACTCTGATGGAGCTACTAATTTAGAAGGGGCTTCTGCAACAATTAGTAATACGTGTGGTAATACTTTACTACCTAATGTAAGTCAAATGGAGTTTACTTGTAATGATATTGGAGTTACAAATGTGACCATCGAAGTAGATAATGGTGCAGGTGATATAGGTACATGCGCTTACAATGTTACCATTGTGGGACCAACGTCAACGTGGGATGGAACGTGGGATGTCGCACCTACAGCAGGAAGAAAAGCTATTATTAATTCTCCTTACATCACAAGTGTAAGTGGAAACATAGATGCTTGTGCTTGCGAAATGAATGCGGATCTTTCAATTGCCTCCGATACGTATGTAAAAATTGATGGAGATTTGACGGTAAATGCTGGAACACATTTATTTATCACCAATAGAGGTAGTTTTGTACAAGTAGACGATGCTGCTTCAGCAACAAATGACGGAACTATTACAGTACGAATGGTGACCCCCCCATTGGCTGAAAAAAGTTTTATGATTATGGGAAGTCCAATGACTGCAGAAACTAGAGAAGGCGTTTATGGGGATGCATATATTGTAAGACACCACAACACCAATAATTTTATTCCAAATCCTGATGTTGGAGCTGCTTTTCCTGCTACTGAAAACTTTGCAGATGATAATGGTGATAACTGGTTAACACATACAGGAGGATTAAACCCTGCTGAAGGATATATGGTTTTTCCACAACCAAATTCAACAGGAAGTGGCGTGTTTACAAATGATTACACACAAGGAACTCTAACTAATGGAGTCGTTACATTCCCGTTAACCTACCATACCGATCAAAACTCAAGTCCGAATATGATTTCGAACCCGTATGCTTCAGCGATTGATGCAGATGCATTTTATGCAGATCCGGCCAATACGGCAATAGATGTATTGTATTTCTGGGAGCATATTACGCCACTTGCAGTAAGTTATCCTGGGTATAACACAGCAAACTTTAGCATGGGCGACATCTCGATGTATAGTGAAGTGATGGGCGGAATTCCGGCAGCAAATGGAGGAGCAACGCCAAGTAGTATTATTTCTTCCGGACAAGGATTTGCAGTAAAAGCAGCCTCCGCAGGAATTAACGCGACGTTTAACAATGCCATGCGTATTACGGGACCCAATGATACGTATAGAAGACCAAACGCTTCGGAAAGAGATCGTTTGTGGATTAATGTGTATAATGATAGCTACGGACTTGGAAGTACGACTTTAATTGGTTTTTCTGAAAACACTACAAATGCTTTTGAAGCCAATGCAGACATCAAACGTTTGGCAACACCTGTATCTTTGTATTCTGAATTAGCAACAGGAGAAGAACTTGCGATTAATGCCTTAAGTACTTTTGAAATTGAAGCATCGGTAGGACTTAGTTTTTCTACGCAAGTGAAAGAGTTACAAGAGTATCGTATTTCACTTCAAGATGTAGACGGATTGCATATTGAAACCGCTACTGTGTACTTAATTGATACCTTAATTGGAACCGTGACCAACTTATCTGAAGGAGATTATACTTTCCAAAGTGCAGAGGGAACGTATAGCGAGCGATTTAAAGTAGTGTTCCAAGATCAAATACTAAATACTAATACTGTTGATTTAGATTCCGTTTCAGTATATCCAAATCCGACGCAGAATATCTTATATATTGTTTCACCTAAAGTTTTGGTGCAAAGTGCAACAGTATACGATGTAAGAGGAAGAGCGTTACAAACAATTGATTTTTCTTCCGAAGCAAACAAACAACTAGATATTTCTTCCTTATCTAATGCATTGTATTTTGTAGAAATTACTACGGAAAGTGGAATGATAACAAAACGTATTGTTAAAGAATAAGTAGATTAATTAGATTAATAAAAAAACCGTTTCATATTGTATGAAACGGTTTTTTATTAGCTGAAATCCAACAAAATATCGATGAAAGGGTGTTTTATTGCGATAAAATGTTATATTTGATTTTTAACATTATTATAACATATTTCGTATGACACAGTTTAACCCCCGTAAAACTTATAGAATATTATTTGTTTTTATATTATTACTATCTACCGGAAATTTATTTTCTCAAAAAAAAGGTGCTAAACCAACAATTCATGAAGGAATCACACAAACGGTTCCGAGTCTCGTTATTTTAGATGCATCACAGCAGTACAGTACTAAAAATTCAAAACAGATTTTTAAAGAAATCTTTCATCTTTCTTCTGAAAATAGGTTTACAAAAGTTAAAGTAAATAAAGGAAAAGGAGATTATGTGCACGAAAAGCACCAACAGTTTTTTAAGGATATTAAAGTGGAAGGAGGAATTTCCACACTACATACTCAGAATGGACTTGTAACATCAATTAGTTCTGAATTATACCGAATAGACAATTCTTTTAATAGCAATCCTAGTTTAAGTGCCAATGAAGCTTTCAATTTAGCAATTGAACATACAGGCGCAACAACATATTTATGGGAAGACGCTGCATCTGCTGAAGAACTTGGATATGAAAAGCCTGTAGGTGAGTTGGTTATTTTACCCACATTTTATGGTGATGATACGATTTTGAAATTAGCCTATAAATTTGAAATATTCACATTAGTGCCAATGGGTGGGGGTGATTTATATATGGATGCAAATTCAGGGGAAGCTCTTTTCTTTAACAACCGAGTTAAACATTATGACACAATTGGTCATGACGGAAGTAGTTATGAAAAGGTTGCAATAGCAACTTGTGAAGAAGAACCGCGTCAAAATACTACAGAATCGCTAGTGGCAGCAACCGCAGCAACGCGATATAGTGGAACTAGAACTATTGAAACAAGAAATGAAGGTGCGAATTATAGTTTGAATTACGATGCAAATCAAATTTATACTAGAAACGCTTATAATCAAGGACCAGGAAATGGGGTGCCGCCATATATCGCGAATTATACAGAATTTTTAGATACCGATAATAACTGGACAGCTGGGGAGTTTCATAATGCCAATAAAGATGATGCAGCATTAGATGCACACTGGGGAGCTATGATGGTATATGATTATTGGAATGCTGAACATGGAAGAGATAGTTATGATGGAGCTGGATCGCAAATAAGAAGTTATGTTCATGTAGATACAGATTATGACAATGCTTTTTGGTATTATAATACAATGTCTTATGGAGACGGATCGGGAAATTCAAACCCTGGAAGTGGGTTGTTTGACGCATTAACGTGTCTTGATGTAGCAGCACATGAATTAGGACATGGGGTTACAGAATATACTGCCAATTTAGCGTATCAAAGAGAATCTGGAGGAATGAATGAAGGTTTTTCAGATATTTGGGGTGCTGCTATTGAACATTTTGCCAAAGGAACAGGAACAGATGCTAATCCGGATGCCAATGTTTGGGCTATTGGAGAAGAGATAATGAGAAATGGTTCTGCTTCATTGCGTTCAATGAGTAATCCAAAATCACAAGGGCAACCAGATACCTATGGAGGAACGTATTGGATAAATCCAAATTGTGGTACTCCATCAGATGCCAATGATTACTGCGGTGTACATACCAATTCTGGAGTGCTTAACCATTGGTTCTATTTAGTAACAGTTGGTGGAAGTGGAACAAATGATGTTGCTGATACTTACAATGTAACAGGAATAGGAATGACAAAAGCATCTACAATTGCGTATGATGTATTAGATAATTATTTAGGAGCGAACTCAACCTATGCTGATGCAAGGGATTTTTCAATTCAATCGGCTACAGTTTTGTATGGAGATTGTTCTCAAGAATTGGTAACAATAACAGATGCTTGGCATGCAGTAGGGGTCGGGGCCGTTTACTCTGGAGGAGCACCTTCATTAACCCTTTCAGCTAGTACCACATGTGTTACTTCTGGAACAACAACATTGAGTGGTGGTACTGCAACAGGAGGCGTGTATAGTGGACTAGGTGTTACTGACGACGGAAATGGAACAACGTTTACTTTCGATCCAACTGTAGCAGGAGTAGGGACGCATACGATTACGTATACAAGAGCTTGTGGAGCAGGTTCTGCTTCAGATACCGATACTATAGAAGTTACAGATGGTCTTCCCGTTTTAATTTGTAAAGATATAAGCGTCACATTAGATGGAGGAGGTGATATTTCTATTACAGCCTCAGACGTTGTTTCTAACTTAGAGTACGATACAACTTCATATACATTAGATACAAGTGGAACTTTTTCTCCTGAAACAATTACAGGGACTACACTTAGCTTAGGAGATGATGCCGGTAGTAGTCTTTTACCTATTGGGTTTGATTTTGATTTTTACGGAACAACCTATTCAAATTTTTATATCGCTTCAAATGGTTTCATATCATTTGATAATGATGGAACCTCGGGAGCAGTCTCTTATACGCCAACAGCTTTAGCAGATGGAGGAGCACCCAATAACATGATTGCATTAGTTTGGGATGACTTAAGTCCAAACCAAAGTGGTACTATTAAATATGAAACCATAGGAATAGCTCCTAACAGAAAATTGATTGTAGATTTTATTGATGTACCCTTATATACTGCTTCTCCACCATCAGCTTACGAAGTTACAAGTCAGTTGCAGTTGTTCGAAGGTTCTCAACGAATTGAAATTCATACCTCTAAAGCTACAAATGGAGGGACAAGTCGCACTCAAGGAATTGAAAATGCTACTGGAACCGCTGCGACACCAACAACAGGTAGGAATTTAGCAAATTGGAGTTTGCCTGATGGATCTTCAGATTATGTAGCATATGTTCCTAGTAACACAGGAAGTATTGTTGATAATTGCGGGAATCCAGTGACATTATCTGTAAACAAAACAGATTTTACCTGTAAAGATATTGGAGATGTTACAGTAACAATTACTGCAGATGATGGTAATGGTGGGATATCTACTTGTGACGCAACAGTTACTGTTGTTGGTCCAACCACTGTATTTACAGGTTCTTGGGATAATGGAACTCCAAACAGTACTAAAAAAGCAATTTTCTCTAACAATTATAGTACTTCTGTAGCAGATATAGATGCTTGTGTTTGTGAAATTACCAACAATGCAATTATAACTGTTGGTGCAGGTGAGTATATGAAAGTAGATGGAAATATAACGGTTGATGCAGGTTCAAGCCTAATGATTCAACATGAAGGTAGTGTGGTACAAGGAGATGATTCGGCAATCGTCAGCAATAACGGATCTATCACTGTTGAAAAAATAACACCAACATTAGCTGAAAAAACATTTATGATCATGGGAAGTCCTATGACTTCGGAAACGAGAGAAGACGTGTACAATACGGCGTATATTGTAAGACATCACAATACGGCCAACTTTGTTCCAAATCCTGATGTTGCTGCTGCTTTTCCTTCTGCTGAAAACTTTGCAGATGACAATGGAAATAACTGGTTAACGCATACAGGAGGATTAGCTCCTGCAGAAGGTTACATGGTATTTCCACAACCCAATACTACGGGAAGCGGAAGTTTTACACACAATTACACACAAGGAACTTTAAACAATGGAGTTATTGCCTATCCATTAGTATATCACACCGATCAGAATTCAAGTCCGAACATACTATCCAATCCGTATGCTTCCGCAATTGATGCAGATGCTTTTTATGCAGATGCTGCCAATACTGCGATTGATGTATTGTATTTCTGGGAACATATTACACCTTTATCGTTAACATATCCTGGTTATAACCCTGCCAACTTTAGCATGGGAGATATCTCCATGTATAGCGAAGTGATGGGAGGAATTCCAGCAGCAAACGGAGGAACAACACCAAATAGTATTATTGCTTCCGGACAAGGGTTTGGAGTGAAAGCAGCTTCCGCAGGAATAACAGCTACGTTTAACAATGCGATGCGCGTTACTGGGCCCAATGATACCTATAGAAGACCAATGGCTTCGGAAAGAGATCGTTTGTGGATTAATGTGTACAACGATAGCTACGGACTAGGAAGTACTACTTTAATTGGTTTTTCTGAAAACACCACAGCTACTTTTGAAGCGAACGCAGATATCAAACGTTTGGCTACTCCAGTGTCACTGTATTCTGAATTAGCAACAGGAGAAGAACTTGCGATTAACGCATTAAGTGCTTTTGAAGTGGAAGCTTCAGTAGGATTGAGTTTCTCTACACAAGTAAAAGAATCGCAAAACTACCGTATATCGCTTCAAGATGTGGACGGATTGCACATTGAAACTGCGACAGTGTATTTAATCGACACGTTAACAGGAAGTGTGACCAATTTATCTGAAGGCGATTATACCTTCCAAAGTGGAGAAGCAACCTATAGCGAACGTTTTAAAGTAGTATTCCAAAACCAAATACTAGGAACAAACGATATTGCTTTAGATGCCGTTTCAGTATATCCAAATCCAGCACAGAATGTCTTGTATGTAGTTTCACCTAATTCGGCCATTGTGAATACTGCAGTGTATGATATTCAAGGAAGAAAGGTGCTAACTACTAAAAATACCAATGATAGTACTGTTGAGGTTCCGGTTTCAACATTGAGTAATGCTTTGTACTTTGTGGAGATAACAACAGAGGCGGGCGTTGTAACAAAACGTATAATTAAGGAATAATTTGATATAAATACAATCAGCTGTTTTAATAGTCTAAAACGGTTGGTTGTATTTATTTTTAAATATGTTTTTTAATGTATTTCATCGAATTTATCCATGAAATGCATTAAAATACAGACGAAATGCTTTTTGTATCCGATTAAGTGTTATATTTGCGGTTTAAAAGCAATTTCTTTAGAGAAAAAATAAGCCCCTACTTATGAAATCTACCATATATATAAATCTATTAGTATATCTATTAATAATAACTTCAGGAATTGCTCAAGTAGGAATCAACACTACATCACCAGCAAATGGTGCATTGTTGGATGTACATAGTTCAAATAAAGGTCTTTTAATTCCTAGAGTAGCACTATCATCTACTAACGATACAAGTACAATAACACCATCTGCAACAGTTGGATTACTTGTTTATAATACAGTAACTGCAGGAGCTCTTCCTATACAAGTAACACCTGGTTTTTATTATTGGAATGGCACCCAATGGCTGCGTTTTTACAATCGTGGTTATAATGTTAAGTATGACCAAACATCCCCTGTAACAGCAAGTATTTTTAATTGGATTTATACATCAATCCCAGGATTGGATACTGGATATATATCGGTTCCTTATTCTGGTACGTATCAGATAAAGGTAGAAACTTCTTATGCAGCAGGTAATTTGTATAGTACTTCTTACGAAGGAGTAGGTCAAGCTTCTGTAAGACTCACTATGGGGACAAACTATGGATTATCAACAGGAGTGAAGGAAACGTATGTAACCTCTACTTCAAAGCGTATTGGTAGCACCACTATAAACGGTCTCCCTCAAAATACAACCATAATTTATACTGTAGATTTAAATGTATTAAACACGTATCGATTTGCAGTTCAAGGAAGAGAATGGTCAAGAGATAATGTAAGTGCTGGACAATTTGGTAAAAATACAAGTGGGTATTCTGGGGCTTCTGGTATAACGGATGCTCAAAGAGGTTCTCTTACTATCACACTAATAAAGCAACAATAGCAACATCATTTTAGTGTATAACATAAGTTTAATTTTTAGATAAATGAAATATTTCAAACATTCAAGATTAGATTTCCTAATTGGAAGCTTTGCTCTTATATTTTCATGTTTTGTGAGTGCTCAGGTTGGAGTTAATAATTCATCACCGGAAGCATCGTCAGCATTAGATATATCAAGTTCCAATAAGGGGTTTTTAATGACAAAAGTTGCCTTAACCGGAACAAACGATTCAACCACAATTACACCATCAGCAACCACAGGTTTAATGGTATATAACACAGCGACTGCCGGCGCGGCGGGATTTGAAGTGATTCCTGGTTTCTATTATTGGAATGGGACCAAATGGCGTAGCTTTTATAACCAAGGGTATACTTTAAATTATACGCAGACTGCTCAAGCAACAGCCAGTTCTAATAACAGGACGTACGTTACTCTGCCAGGTCTTGACACTGGTAGTATTACAGTTCCATTTACAGGTACATATCAAATTCGGGTTGAAGCCTTTTATTCTGCAGGGAATTTAATTAGTACTGCAGGAGATGGAGCGGCCCAAGGTTCTATTAGCTTGGCACAAGCAACTGGTGGAGGCCCTTTAAATATGATTAAAGAAACATATCTAACAACATCTTCAAAACGATTAGGTAGCACCACTGTTAATAATCTTGCTCAAAGCGCTACCATTTTATGGAACTTAAAGCTTACAGCGGGGGTTACGTATCAATTTGCTGTTCGAGGACGAGAATGGTTAGCTAATAATGTTGGTACTGGAACATTTGGTAAAAACACAAGTGGTTATTCGGGTTCTGGAATAAATGACGCGCAACGCGGAACGATGACAATTACATTAATAAAACAGTTATAATGATTACTTCGAATCGTAATAAACGTATAATTTTTACTATGAAGAATTTCAATACATTAAAGAAACACTTCTTTTTGTTGGCTGTTCTATGTTCATTAGGAGCAACATCACAAGTGGTGATAGGAGATACTACTATAGATAATGGAGCAATATTTCAATTAAAAAGTGATAATAAAGGACTTCTAATTCCAAATGTTGCACTTACCTCAAGATACGATGTTACTACGATTTCCTCAAGTTTAGTAGAAGGTTTATGGGTATATAATACAGCATCAGCTGGATCTGGACTTAACCGAGTAAGTCCGGGATTTTATTTTTGGGATTCTTCTAAATGGGTAAGAATTTACAATGATGGATATACAGTACAATTTGAACAAACATCAACGGTGCGTTCTGCCAATACTACAACAACCTATACCATTCCTGGGTTAGACCAAAGTATTGTCGCTCCCTATACTGGAACCTATGAAATTCATGTAACAGGATATATTGCAGCTCCAGATCGATCAAATTCCTCTCGAGAAAGTATGGTTCATGGTTCTTATATGTTAGAAATCGATAATGTAAAAGTAGGTGAGAGTAATGTTACTTCAAATACTAAAAATGCATATAATACCGGATTTCAAGCCTTGGGACGGCAAACAACCATAGTCCATTATGTAGACCTTACAGAAGGTACGACTTATAATTTTAAAGTACGTGCCCGATTATGGCAACAAGAAAATATTAATCCATACAGTCTTAATGTCTCTTCTCTATGTGGAGGCCCTTCTACAGGATATGCTTTTTGGGGAATTTGTTCTGGACCCTACAATGGTAATGACGGCTTAACTGAAAATGCCCAAGATGCTTATTTAACGATTACTTTATTGACACAATATTAATTAACCTACTAAATTTTTTATATGACCCCCAAAAAAAATACGAAAGTCCGTAAAATTACTATTATAACTGTTGCTATTGGTTTAGTTACTTTTTTCACCATTCCAAATTCATTAATAAAAGCTAATAAGTTACTGTCTCACGAAGAAGATATTGTAACTCCAATAGATAACTCAAGAGATAGTGAGGGTGATACATTTTCAATTGTAGCTTATGACCCTATTACTGGAGAAATTGGTGGTGCTGGAACAAGTTGCTACGGCGGTCATATTAACTTTTTAAATGATATAATTAGAAGTCCTGATGGAACCCTTTTAGGAGCAATCCATTCACAAGCTTCTTATGTTCCTGGCAACCAAAATAACGCCCGTACAAGAATGTTGGCAGGTGATACACCCGCTGAAATAATATCTTGGCTTGTAGCTAACGATTGTTGTGCTAGTGATTCAAGCACACGACAATACGGAATAGTAGGTATAAGTAGTGAAGGTACAATAACAACTGCAGGTTATACAGGTGCTTCCAATGGAAATTGGGGTGGAAATATTAAGGGTGTTGATCCAAGTACGGGAATGCATTATGCTATTCAAGGAAATATTTTAGACACATCTACAGATGGTGCAGGAAGAGAAGACATATTAAATGATATGGAAACATCCTTTAGAGCCGCTACAGGAACTTTAGCAGATAAACTGATGGCTGCCTTACAAGGGGCAAAACGTGTTGGTGCTGATAACCGTTGCGTAGGTAGTGGAAATAGTGGTTTAGCTTCATTTGTACGAGTGTTACGTCCTTCCGATGCAACTGGAAGTCCGTATCTCGATTTAAGTTATTACCCTAATATTAGTTCTGTAGAACCAATAGATGTTTTACAATGTAATTATGATACCACTGTAAACACTCCCTTTTGTCGTACCACGATTAATACATTTCCTTACACGATGGACTTTGAGACCAAATCATGGGAAAAAGAAGAAACATGCGATATTGACAACTCATGGATAAGAAGTAGATTTGGATCTCCTTCAGGCAATACAGGACCAAGTGCTGCCAATCAGGGGGAGTTATACGCATTTGTTGAAGCTTCAGATTTAGGTTCAGATGATTTCAGTAATAGAGCTGTGATAGGTTCTCCTTGTTTTGAAATACCTTATTTGCATACTGCTACGATGACTTTTGATTACCATATGTATGGTGGTGATATGGGAGTCTTATCGGTTACTGCAAGTGATGACGGTGGGGCAAGTTGGACGACCTTGTGGAGTGAAAATGGTAATAAGGGGAATTCTTGGATAAATAATGAATCCATTGATTTAACGCAATTTCATGGCAAGACTGTTAAGTTACGATTTGACGCAACAACAGGAGCGGGATATCTAAGTGATATGGCGATTGACGATATCAATATATCAGTTACTCCTGGAATTACTTGTTCAACGACAACAACCTTCTCAAATATAGCTGGTGGGTCTTGGTCTAATGGAGTACCAACAATTAGAACGAGTGCTATCATTGATTATGATTATGACACAGTATCTTTTGGCCCTATTGAAGCCTGTGAAATTATAATTAACAGCGGAAATACACTTACAGTAAATGCCGATAATACTATTTCAGCGATTAATAATATTACAGTCAATGGTAATTTAATGGTAGAACACCAAGGAAGTTTAGTTCAAATTGATGATTCGGCAATCGTCAGCAATAACGGATCTATCACTGTTGAAAAAATAACACCAACATTAGCTGAAAAAACATTTATGATCATGGGAAGTCCTATGACTTCGGAAACGAGAGAAGACGTGTACAATACGGCGTATATTGTAAGACATCACAATACGGCCAACTTTGTTCCAAATCCTGATGTAGCTGCTGCTTTCCCTTCTGCTGAAAACTTTGCAGATGACAATGGAAATAACTGGTTAACGCATACAGGAGGATTAGCTCCTGCAGAAGGTTACATGGTATTTCCACAACCCAATACTACGGGAAGCGGAAGTTTTACACACAATTACACACAAGGAACTTTAAACAATGGAGTTATTGCCTATCCATTAGTATATCACACCGATCAGAATTCAAGTCCGAACATACTATCCAATCCGTATGCTTCCGCAATTGATGCAGATGCTTTTTATGCAGATGCTGCCAATACTGCGATTGATGTATTGTATTTCTGGGAACATATTACACCTTTATCGTTAACATATCCTGGTTATAACCCTGCCAACTTTAGCATGGGAGATATCTCCATGTATAGCGAAGTGATGGGAGGAATTCCAGCAGCAAACGGAGGAACAACACCAAATAGTATTATTGCTTCCGGACAAGGGTTTGGAGTGAAAGCAGCTTCCGCAGGAATAACAGCTACGTTTAACAATGCGATGCGCGTTACTGGGCCCAATGATACCTATAGAAGACCAATGGCTTCGGAAAGAGATCGTTTGTGGATTAATGTGTACAACGATAGCTACGGACTAGGAAGTACTACTTTAATTGGTTTTTCTGAAAACACCACAGCTACTTTTGAAGCGAACGCAGATATCAAACGTTTGGCTACTCCAGTGTCACTGTATTCTGAATTAGCAACAGGAGAAGAACTTGCGATTAACGCATTAGGTACTTTTGAAGTGGAAGCTTCAGTAGGATTGAGTTTCTCTACACAAGTAAAAGAATCGCAAAACTACCGTATATCGCTTCAAGATGTGGACGGATTGCACATTGAAACTGCGACAGTGTATTTAATCGACACGTTAACAGGAAGTGTGACTAATTTATCTGAAGGCGATTATACCTTCCAAAGTGGAGAAGCAACCTATAGCGAACGTTTTAAAGTAGTATTCCAAAACCAAATATTAGGAACAAACGATATTACTTTAGATGCCGTTTCAGTATATCCAAATCCGACGCAAAACATAGTATATGTAGCTTCACCAAAAGCCGCAATAACCAATACAATTGTATATGATGCACAGGGAAGAAGAGTACTAAGTGTTAAAAATGTAAATACAACAAATGCTCAAATAGACCTTTCAACACTTACTTCTGCTTTGTACTTTGTGGAGATAACAACAGAGGCGGGCGTTGTAACAAAACGAATCGTGAAAAAGTAAAATGATTGCATAATAATTATTGTAAAGAGGGCTTCATGAAGCCCTCTTTTTTTATGCTATTTTTGTACGCTTAAAACAATACCATCCATGCGAATTCAGTCTCCAATAGAAGAACGGTATAATGTCCTAACACATAGTATAGGTTTTGTATTTAGTCTCGTAGGATTTGTATTGATGCTTTGTTTTAACCAAATCAACACCTTTTGGGGAATGTTCTCAATTGTATTGTACGGATGCTCCCTATCGTTACTTTATTTAGTTTCCTCCTTGTATCATCACGAAACGGATGTAACTCGAAAGCATTTTTTTCGGAAATTAGACCATATTAGTATTTATTTTTTAATTGCAGGAACCTATTCGCCAGTCGTATTAATCACTTTAGAAGATAGTCATGGATGGATTCTGTTTTGTACGGTTTGGGGCATTGCACTCTTTGGTACTTTTATGAAAATTTTCTTTACAGGAAGATTCGAATTTCTTTCTGTGTTACTTTATCTTATCATGGGGTGGTTAATCGTATTCGACTTTTCAGCATTGCAAGCGCGGACAGATGCTGTTGGAATTAACCTATTAATGGGAGGCGGTATTGCCTATACGGTGGGAATTGTTTTTTATGCTCTAGATCGTTTTAAATACACCCACGTTATCTGGCACTTATTTGTATTGTGCGGCAGTATATTACACTTCTTATTTGTATTTCTGAAAGTGATCTAGTTTTGTTTTTCGGGTAGGGATAGTAGTGAAAAGCCCACAGCAGTAAAGTGTGCTTTGCTGCGAGGACTTGTAGCGAATAGCCCGATTGCGCATTTAAAAGCATGAATAGCGTACTAAATGTTGGCTTTTTAAGTATCTAGCCTTTTCTTTTCTGAAACTGTAGCGCAAACCCGCCAAATCATATTACCTTATAAAAAGTACGCAATTACTATAGCTAAAATGATGGTAATGAGTTTTGTTAAATTGAATCTATGATCTTTGCTGCTTTCGAAAAGGATGGTGGTAGAAACGTGTAAAAAGATACCGATTACCAAGGCTGAAATTTCTGTTTCATAAGCGCTGAAAATCTCTATGGAGTTTGATAATAAGTTTCCTAAGGGTGTCATTAGTGCAAAAAGAAATAGGAAGAGTAGGGTGGTGGCTCTGCTATAATTTGCTTTTATGAAAAATAACGAAAGGATAATAGCGATTGGAATTTTGTGAACTACAACGCCCAGAAGGAGGTTATTGTCATCCGAAATAGGGAATCCTTCTAATAATGCGTGTACCGATAAACTCACAAATAGCAACCAAGGAAATATTTTTTTCTGGTCGTGAATATGAACGTGTCCGTGTTCGGCTCCTTTAGAGAAAAATTCTAGGAATATTTGAAGCAGAATACCTGCCATGATAAATATCCCGATGTTCTTGGAAGGAGTCTCAAAAACTTCTGGTATGAGTTCGAAAACAGTTACTGATAATAAAAACGCACCACTAAATGCCAAATAAATAGACATTTGTTTAATCTCTTTGGTTTTAAGAAGCAATGCAATAACATACCCAAGGGCTACGGCTGTAAAGAGTAAAAAGTAATTCATTAATTAAAGATCAATATTAAGCGTGTTGAGGTTTTAGGGTCAAATTTTGTTAAATGATAATCGCCAAAGCAGTGTTGTAATGTAACATTTGCTTTTTCAAAATAGGCTTTAAAATCGTCAAGGGTAATGGCCTTAACGCGTTCGGTATGAAAATGTTCTTCGTCGTTATGCGTAAATTTTATATCCTTGACAATATAACCGTCTTCTAGGTATCTGTCGATATGAAATGTAATTCCTTCCATTACTTTTGTTTCGGAAGGCACAATATTTTGAGCGACATAATCGGCGTTTAAAAAATCGATAACACCATAGCCGTTTGGTTTTAGTTCCTCTTTGATGGCTTTAATCGTCGAAAGGTTGTCCTCTTCGTGTTCAAAGTAACCAAAACTTGTAAATAAATTAAAGACCGCATCAAACTTTTTAGGATAGGTTTGACACATGTCGTGTACTTCAAAATGAAGTTTTTTATTTTCAAATTGTTTGGCAAATTTAATGCTTGATGGCGATAAATCTACTCCTGTAACATCGTATCCCAACTTGTTTAAGTAAATAGCATGACGCCCTTTACCACAAGCTAAATCAAGTATTTCAGCCTTTTTAGAAAGATTTAGAAAAGAAGTGAGTGAATTCATAAATAACTCGGCTTCGTCGTGATCTCTATCTTTGTATAATATATGATAGTACGGGGTGTCAAACCACGAAGAGTACCAATTATCTGTTTCTTTTTCCATTTACAGGGATTTAGGGTGCAAATTTACTGTATTTTTGTAGGACTTTAAGAGTGAATACATGGTAAAAAATTTTAAAATGGTTGCCAAAACCTTATTTGGAATGGAAGAATTGTTAGCACAGGAGCTTAGACAGCTTGGTGCTTCTAATGTTGAACTAGGAACTCGTATGGTTTCTTTTGAAGGAGATACGGGTTTTATGTACAAGGCAAACCTTTGTTGTCGTACGGCAATAAAAATATTGAAGCCTATTACTTCTTTTAATGTTTTTAAAGAGGAAGATTTATACGAAAAAGTATATAATATTAACTGGGAAGATTATATGGATGTGGACGGAAGTTTAGCTGTGAACGCAACTGTGTTTTCAGACTACTTTACACATTCGCAATACATCGCCCTAAAAACTAAAGATGCGATTGTAGACCGTTTTAGAGACAAAGAGGGCAGACGTCCTGATGTAGATTTAGATCATCCTACTTTGCGTATAAATGTTCATATTGATCGTAACATTTGTACGATTTCGTTAGATAGCTCTGGCGAATCATTGCACAAGCGTGGGTATAAAGTTGCCAATACGGTAGCGCCTATAAGTGAAGTATTGGCAGCAGGACTTATCATGCTTTCTGGTTGGGATGGGAATAGTGACTTTTTAGATCCAATGTGTGGGAGTGGAACGATTTTGACTGAAGCTGCTATGATTGCTTGTCGTATACCACCAAACTTAAATCGTGATGAATTTGGTTTTGAAACATGGCCCGATTTTGATGTAGATTTGTATGAAGTTATTGAAGCTTCTGCGTTGAAGAAAATACGTGAATTTCATTTTAAAATGTACGGATTTGATACAGACGATGAAGCCGTTCGGAAAGCAAAAGAGAACGTAAAGAGTGCCAACTTAGACGAGTTTATTACCATTACAAAGCAGGATTTCTTTGAAAGTGAAAAAGAAAGAGAACGTCCAATGCATTTGTTGTTTAATCCGCCTTATGATGAGCGTCTTTCTATTAGTAATGTAGAAGAGTTCTACGGAAAGATAGGTACTACTTTGAAACATAAGTATCCAGGATCTCAAGCGTGGATGATTACTTCTAATATGGAAGCGCTTAAATGTGTCGGATTACGTCCGTCACGAAAAATAAAGGTATTTAACGGAAAGTTAGAAAGTAAGTTTGTAAAGTACGAAATGTACGCAGGGAGTAAGAAAGCAAAAAAGCAATAAGTCTTTTTTACTTTTTATACAATGGGAGTAAGTACGAGATTGTATAGCCATATCCTACGCCAAACTCACTAAAATCGTTGGTCTGATTAAAACCAGGAATGTACAAGTTACTAAAGCCTTCAGGAGTATCTTCGGCTACTTTTAGTTTTAGCTGAAGGTTTATTGAAAGATAGAGGTTGGTAACAACTTCTGTTTTTACGCCAAAAATTAATTCGCCCCAATGAGCTGTTAGGCCACTGTATTCAATAGGATCTTCAACAGTAGTAGCAGGAAAGGTTTGATCGGTACTATAGATTTGATAGGATAACAATTCTTGTTTGAAGGTTGAGAGTCCGTAACGCAATCCGAAGTAAAGAGCATTGTTAAGTCCAAACCAATTGTTGTAGGCGTTAAAATCGCCCCCTACTTTAATATAACTTCCAGAAGCTCTAGAACTTAAATTTGTTTCAAATCGGTCTTTCTTGTCATTTCCAAGTTCTGCTGCGAGGTAGAATTTTTTAGTAATTCTATAATCTCCCATTAGTTCAAAGCCTGAATATCCATCTTCTAATAGAGAACGGATTGGCTTTGCGAGGTCTAAACCTAGCCTAAGGCCATACTTTGTAGCTTTTGAAATGGTATCTGTTGGCGTATCGGTTTTTGTTTCTTGTGCAACAACCGAAAACGAAATAAGTACGATACTAATGAAAAAAAGTAATGTGTGCTTCAGTTTCATCTTCAACTGTTGTTTTTATGATTTGAGTATTTGTTATCCAATTATTGGAATTTGTGTCAATTTTTTCCGCAGAAAGATTACTATAAGTGGCTTTAAATCCACATGCTCTATTAATATAAATATTAGTGTGGTCGTAGCTAAATGAGTAAATATCAATAACTTCATTGCTTTCTCCTGCATATTTGATAAAGCGATATTCGGTAGTTTCTTCTCCAGGACGTAATGATATTGAAATTGAATCTGTTGTTACTTGCGAATACACTAGTACACTCGAATCGTAATTGGTTTCCACCGTTAAGCTATCTACATCTTTCAGCAGCGTAGGGTTGGCGTTGTCCTTAAAATTGATAATCAGTAATGGTGTGGTCACTGTTCCCTCAGGACAAATATCGTCTTTGGTACATCCGTATAAGGTGGTGAGGATTACAAGAATTACAATAAGTTTTTTGTACATGTAATTGGTTTCAATTCTAATTCAGATAAAAATTAACGCTTTTCTAAAAGTACAACATTTTCTACGTGATGTGTTTGTGGAAACATATCTACTGCTTGTACTTTGGTAACTTTATATTGGGCGTCTAACAACGCTAAATCTCTTGCTTGTGTTGCACTATTACAGCTTACATACACAATTTTTGGAGCATTTATACGGAGTAACTGTGCAACAACATCTGCGTGCATTCCATCTCTGGGAGGATCTGTAATGACAACATCTGGCAAGCCGTGAGTATCGATAAACGATTCATTAAATACTTTTTTCATATCTCCCACGTAAAAAGAAACGTTGTCAATATTATTTAATTGTGCGTTTTCTTTAGCAGCTTCAATCGCTTCAGGAACGGATTCCACACCGACAACCTTTGCTGCTTTTTTAGCTACGAATTGTGCAATGGTTCCTGTACCTGTATATAAGTCATAGACCAATTCATTTCCAGTAAGTCCTGCAAAATCGCGTGTTATTTTGTATAAATTGTGGGCTTGTTCAGAATTTGTTTGGTAAAAAGACTTGGCATTAATTTTAAATTGCAGCCCTTCCATTTCTTCAAAAATATGGTCTTCCCCTTTGTAACAAATTACTTCTTGATCGTATATGGTATCATTCCCTTTTGAATTAATCACGTATAACAAAGAGGTGATTTCTGGAAATTCAGAAGCAACTGCATCTAACAACGCTTCTCTTTTTTCAACATCTTCTTGAAAAAGCTGAAGCAATACCATGACAGCACCAGTGCTAGAAGTACGAATCATTAGGGTACGTAAAACTCCTTCTTGATTTCTTGTATTAAAAAAAGGAATGGAAAGTTCTTGCGCTTTTTCCTTTATAAAATCACGAATGGCATTGCTCGGATCGCGTTGTAAATGACATTTATTTAAGTCTAAAATTTTGTCCCACATTCCTGGAATGTGAAATCCAAGTGCATTTCGGTTTTCAATCACCTCGTCGCTTTTAATTTGCTCTAAAGTAAGCCATTTGTTATCGCTAAATGAGAATTCCATTTTATTGCGATAAAAGTATTGTTCAGGAGCTCCTAAGATAGGTGTAATTTTAGGTAATTCAATTTTTCCGATACGAAGCAGGTTGTTTTCAACTTCTTTTTGTTTGTAGAATAATTGGTGCTCGTATCCCATGGCTTGCCACTTGCAACCACCACACACCCCAAAATGCTCACATACGGGATCTACTCGTTTGTCTGAATAGGTAGAAAAAGAAATTGCATTCCCTTCATAATATGCTTTTCTCTTTTTTGTAGTTTGAATGGTTGCTACATCGCCAGGAACAGCATTACTAATAAATACAACTTTGCCATCGGCAGCCTTGGCTATTGATTTTCCTTTAGCTCCAGCGTCTATTACATTCAGGTTTTCGAGAATTACTCGATTGGTTTTTCTTCTTCCCATAGCCGCAAAAATACTATAAATAGCGGTTATAATTCAGTGCCAACCTTCAAAAAGTGTGATATTTAATTTGTAATTTTACAACCTACGGATGATTTCTCTCCGAAAAGTAGGAATCAACTAGTATTACCTATTAAATTTCAAAAGAATGTCAGTTTTAGAACAAACAGCATCACAAAAAGCAATCGATTTAGAAAACAAGTATGGAGCTCACAACTATCATCCACTTCCTGTTGTATTAAACAAAGGAGAAGGAGTATATGTTTGGGATGTAGAAGGTAAAAAATATTATGATTTTCTTTCAGCTTATTCTGCAGTAAATCAAGGACACTGTCATCCAAAAATTGTAGCGGCAGTCAATAAACAATCTGCAACATTAGCTCTTACATCTAGAGCTTTTCATAACGACATGTTAGGAGTTTATGAAAAATTTGCTTGCGAATTTTTCGGTTTCGACAAGTTATTGCCAATGAATACAGGAGCTGAAGCAGTAGAAACAGCATTAAAGCTTTGTAGAAAATGGGCGTATGAAGTAAAAGGTATTGATGAAAATCAAGCAGAGATTGTTGTTTGCGAGAATAATTTCCACGGAAGAACAACAACAATCATTTCATTTTCTAACGATCCTGTAGCTCGTAAAAACTTTGGACCTTATACCAATGGTTTTATTAAAATTGAGTACAACAATCTTGAAGCGTTAGAAGCAAC
Source organism: Ulvibacter litoralis (assembly GCF_900102055.1). Taxonomy (GTDB): domain Bacteria; phylum Bacteroidota; class Bacteroidia; order Flavobacteriales; family Flavobacteriaceae; genus Ulvibacter; species Ulvibacter litoralis. Next base: position 863,907 of record NZ_FNBA01000002.1, on the reverse strand, counting down.
ACTTTCAGCGAATAAAAACATTGCAGGATTTCTTGTTGAACCAATTCAAGGAGAAGCTGGTGTATATGTTCCTACGGAAGGTTATTTAAGCAAAGCAAAAGCATTGTGTGAAAAATACAATGTATTGTTTATTGCTGATGAAGTACAAACAGGAATTGCACGTACGGGAAGGTTGTTAGCGGTAGATCACGAAAATGTAAAGCCAGATGTTTTAATTTTAGGAAAAGCATTGAGTGGAGGAGCGTATCCAATTTCAGCAGTATTGGCAAACAATACTATTATGGATGTTATCAAACCAGGAAACCACGGATCTACGTTTGGTGGAAATCCAGTCGCAGCAGCTGTTGCGATGGCAGCGTTAGAAGTTGTTCGTGATGAAAAATTAGCTGAAAATGCTGAAACACTTGGTCAATTGTTCCGAAGTGAAATAAACAAATATATTGAAACAACAGATTTAGTTTCACTAGTTCGCGGAAAAGGAATGTTGAATGCAATTGTTATTAACGATTCTGAAGACAGCGATACCGCTTGGAATATTTGTTTGAAGCTTCGCGACAATGGATTGTTAGCAAAACCTACCCACGGAAATATTATTCGTTTTGCACCTCCATTGGTAATGAATCAAGCACAATTACTAGATTGTGTATCTATTATTGTTAAAACATTAAAAACGTTCGAGAAGTAGAAAACTTCTTAAAATTATATATTTAGCCGAAGATTCTGGAAACAAGAATCTTCGGCTTTTTTTGTAGGTAAAAAACTACATGCTTTGTAGTCTAATTCGTTGATTTTACTAGGGTTATACTTCTTGACGAATTTTCACTCACTATATCGAATTTGTTCCTTAATTGGTATTCATTCCTATATATTGTTAAAGAAATTGAAATTTTACTAACCAAAATTTAAAACTTTTAATAATGAAAAAAATACTTTACGTAGCAATAGGAGCTCTTTTGTTGGCTTCTTGTACAAAAGATGAAGTTAGTGCTGTAGACACTTCAATGTCTGCTGATTTAAGCGTTATGTTGCCACAAAAATCATATGACACTTCAGATAAGGGAATGTATGCAGGTGTTATTGTTGCTAATGAAGCTCAATTTCATGGGAAATTGTGGGTTAATATAGGAAATGACTCGAATGTAAGTGCTTTAGTGAAAACAAATAATGAAGAAATCACTTTTGAAATAGCTTCTCAAAATGGAAATGTTTATCATTTTGAAAGTGAGAGAGGTTCTTTTGATGTAGATGTAACGAACTATAGAGACGTAGTTGTCTCAAATGTTAGTATTGACCAAACTTCTGGAAATGCTAGAGTTATTAAAGAAACAAATGCAGCTAAAGTACAAGCAGTATTAGGAACTTTTGATGATTTATTGCTTCCAGATTTAGGTTGGACAGGAACGTTCGATTTTCTTGTAGATCCTGCAACAGCTTATATGACAGAAGTTATTGTAACTTCAGCTTCAGGAACCATGAGTATTGATTTTGCTGCCGATATGGAAGTGGGTGACACAGGTTGTTATGGTGCTGAACCTCCATTTTTCTTTCAAGATTTAGATCCTGCAGCTAATTTATTTGAAATGTATGCGGTTGGACAAATTTGGACCTTACCTAGTGGAATGACTATCTTATATGACCTTGGGTTTTCTAAAAATATAATGGATGCCAATACAATTCCTTATACAGATGGTGTACTTTACCCAGAATTGATGAATTCTATTTTATTTGGAGGTACTATCGAAACATCAGCATGTACATGGGTAGATGCGAATGGATATTATGTAATCATTAATCCGGAAGGAACAGCATATATTGGTGGAGGGTTTATTAATATCGATACTTCAGGTTTAACGCCAGTAGTTACATCTCCTCTTGTTGAAACTGCTACAATGACTAAATATACAGCAAATCCATCAGGACTATAAACCTTACTTTTTATTGAAAAATCCACCGGTGTTATAGCATTGGTGGATTTTTTATGTACCTATTGATACTTAGATTTAATATCACATTTTACTCATACAAAAACTAACACAAATTAAAATTTCACTATGAAAAAAGTACTTGTACTTAATTTGGCCTTGGCAATCTTTATAGGTTGTAGTCCTGAACAAAATGATACAGTTGTTTCTGAAGCTGTAGATCTTACACAAATTATTAATCCAGATACAGCAAAGGCGGCTCCTCAATTTGATGCTACGTCAAATGGTATCTATAAAGGAGTGTTTGCATCCGATGATATGTTGTACCACGGAGTTTTAACGATTAATTTGGGTAATGATGCCAAATACAATGCTGTTTTAGAATACGGAGACCATCAAAGAGTTGGTTTTATACGCACTAATAATACCGTATCTAGCGTCACAAATCAAATAGAATTTAGAGGTGCAGGAACAGGATTTTCATTAAATGTATCTGATTTCGAAAACCCAATAATTGAAAATGCTTACATCAACAATCAAAATGCACAGGCAAGAGTGCTAAAGGAGACCTCTCAAAATAAGGTAGTCGCTAGTTTAGGAACTTTTGTAGACAGTTCAGATTCTAGTTTTACAGGGACCTGGGATTTTTTAAGCACAAACACACAAGTTATAAATGTGCCCTTACCAGCACCAGCTCCTCCGGGATCATTTGAAGCTGTAACAGTTCATGTGATCTCTGAGCTTGTTGTAACTAAAAACGGTACTATGTTTACAGATACAACAATGGAGCAATTTACCCCTGGTGCAGGGTGTGGTACTACCTTACCTTCCGGAAGTCAGGTACCTTTCTTTTCAGGAGATGTAACTATTTTAGTGGGTGGTATTTTTTCAGTTGAAATTAACGAATATGCAGCCTCTACACAAACTTCAACATGGTTAGGAGAAATTGCCACTTGGGACTTTAATTTTTCAAAAATACAAGGAGGTGTTTATTACAATTCAAATTGTGTAGCACAAGATGCTGGTACATGGTCGTGGAAGGGGAGAAGCGGAACTGTAACGTTAAATTAAATAAAGAAACTTAATAGTATTAAAAAGTCCTCTTGTTGTATAGTAAGAGGACTTTTTCTTTGAATAAACTCTTGTAAGTGATTCTATCAATGGAAATAAGGATGTGTGATATAAATGCTAGTTTCTTCTTTATTTAGTAAGGTACACCCTTTAAAACTCTTTCTCGTAATAATAGATAGGGTAGGTGTTTTTTCTGAAAGGCTTTCGCTTTGTTTAATTTGATAGAATGAAATTTTTAAGTACGATATATGCGCAAAAAAAAAGCGGTTCGTGAGAACCGCTTTTTACACTTTTAAATATGGTATTCTACTATTATCAGAAACGTATTAGTTATTTTTTACTGTAATCTTGTAATTAACAGCAAGGTTGTCTGTAGTTGTAAGCATTACTAAGTAAATACCATCACTTAAGTTTCCAGTAGGGAAGGTAAATCTAGAATTATTTCCTAAATCTGTTGCTTTGTAAACTAACTGACCCGTCATTGCAAAAATATTTGCTTTTGCAATATTGTATCCTTCAGGATTTGAAACTTCTAATTGTTGCGCTGAGTTGTTTTGGAAGAAGTCAACGTTTTGTTGCATACGAGTAGCAGTTTCTTCGTTTTGAGCTGTAGCCTCTCTTCTCATGTCTCTAAATACAATAAAGAAACGGTCTAAATATTCACCCGCAGGAAGTAAAACACTAGCTGTTCGATCTCCAGTAATTTGATCGTACGTATCTGTAGCGCTATCGTAAAGGTATGCTTCATTATTAACTCTTACTTCTTCAATTGCTGTAAGTACAACTCTTGTTTCAGTAGCTATATTGAATGCGAAAGGAATTTGTTTTTCCATTTCAAAAGGAACCGTTTGAATAACATAAGGATTAGGTGTATCTCCTCCAATTGGGAAATACGCTTCAGACGTAGCATCCATTGGACTCAATCCATCTAAACCACGATCATATCCATCTGTTGCCTCATCATAGAAGTTTAAAACTAACTGTCTCATATGAGTTTCGTTAAAATAAGTATTCAAACGTAAATGCGGCATTCTAGTGTCTGTATTTGCTGCAGATAAAACTTCCTGTCCTTGAGTAGTAGTAGTCGTTGTTGTCGTTGTTCCAGTACTTATTGAAGTACCGTTGTTATATCCTATAGTATTATTGCTGTCAATTGTAGAAGAAGCTCTTCCAGCAGTACGGTGAAAAACAGAAAGGTCTCCTTCTTTTCGATAGACTCTATGGCTGTTTTTAATAGTTATGAATCCATCAGAACCCCCTGGTAAAGTATTTTGACCTACAATTACAAATCCTTGTCCGATAGGTGCAATACGTCTGTCTAATAAAGCTCCAGATACTCCAGTTGATGCTCCAGCAGTTCCACTGTTATCATAATTATAAAACATTGGTTGGGTGTACGTGCCAGGAAGAGTACCTGTTGGGTCTTCTGGTCCTGGAATCCATGTACCATACCCCCCTTTATTATCTACATAAAAATGTGAATCTACACTGCGATCTTCATCCCAATACCAAAAGTTTTCAATTTCTTCATTTCCTGATTCATAAAATAATTTGTTTAAGTCCAATCCAGAAGGATAAGGGTTTCCAGAAAGAGTTCCTGAGTTTGCGACACTTCCTGCAGATACAGGAACAACAATATCCCCATTATTAGGACGACCTCTAAAATCGTATGTTTGACCTACATTTGCAAGACCAACACCTTTCATAGAGAAACCACGACCTGCTGGAATTCCAGTTCCATCTCCTACGTACGTCCATCCATCATGATAGGTATAAATCCATCTGTTAGAAATTGTTAAACTAGGAGACGCGATACCATTTACTGATGAAGTGAATCCAGCAGGAGTAGATTCTCTTTCACTTACAACATCATTATACTTTCTAATTCCAAAAGCTTTGTTTCCAGTACCTGAAACAGTTTCATCCCCAACAGGAGAGGCCCAATACGTATAATCGTATGAATCTGATCCTGGATTATCTTGATATACAGAGATGGTTCCATTTCCACTATTTTCAGTAGTTCCGCTTCCTTGTATTAGTTGCGCTTCTTCGCGTAAATAAATACTTGGTTCAGAGTTAACTGTGGGGTTTTTAACAAGTGATACATCGTCCGTAACAAATAAAACTTGATCTTTTACATAGATATAGGAATCGGTTCCGCCATTTGGCTCTACATAAAGTTGTGCTACCGCTGCGAGGGAAAATAACAGAGAAGCTGTTGTAAGTAGTAGGTTTTTCATAATTTTAAAGTGTATAAAACATCATATATTTGGGTAGAAATATTATATTTCCGCGATAAAGGTACAAATATATTTGATAACCGCAAAAAAAATGTAGGAAAACTCTTGTTTTAAAGATTTTAACTACTTGTCTTTATATTGGTTAGAGCAATATAGTAATAAATTTGAAAAATATGAAAGTAGGAGATAAAGTTTTAGTGATTGACGATGATATTTCTGGAGTGGTTTCAAAAGTTGAAGGAATTACCATTTTTGTTCTCACTGAAGATGATTTTGAAATCGGCTTTCAGAAGGAAGAATTGCTTGTTTTAGACAAGGTATTATCTAAAAAAGAGTTTCTTCCTGAAAATCTTTCCGAAGTGCTTTCAGAAAAAGAAATAAAAAAGAATAAAAATTCAAAACGTGTAAAACCTAAAGAACGTAGTCTGCCTCCTATGGAAGTAGATTTGCATATTCATCAATTGGTGCCTAAAAGTAAGTATTTAAGTAATTATGAGATGCTTACCATACAATTAGACACTGCAAAACGACAATTAGATTTTGCTATTAAAAAGAAAATACAACGTGTCGTTTTCATTCATGGCGTAGGAGAAGGAGTGCTTCGTGCAGAACTTGAATACTTATTTCGACAATATGAAAACATACAATATAACGATGCCGACTATCAAAAATATGGTAGAGGTGCTACTGAAATATATATCTTTCAGAATAAAAAGCCTTAATTATTGAAAAACAGGTGTTTTTGTAACTGTCGTGTTTAATACATCTGTTTTATCCCCAAAATCTAAAACTTCCTGATTTATTTGTTCTTCGGAATTTATTAAAACCACATTTAACACTTGCACTATAATGTCGCTACTTAAATCGTAGGTGTGACTTCTGTATTCATTAATAACTGTTTCAGTAGTTACGTCTGGATTTAAATAATTCGGTATTTCTGAAGGTGCTGTGACATCGTCTAACGGATTTAAATTTCCATTTAGATCTTCATTGCGGGTTAATATAAGGTCGTTGTCATCGTCTTCATCTAAATAATCAGGAATTGAATCTCCATCAGTATCCTTAGGGTTGGTAGGATCATCACCTAACTCAGCAGCTGTTGGAATGTTGTCACCATCATCATCATCGTCATAGTAATTAGGTATACCGTCGCCATCTGTATCTAAAGTAAGATTGGTTTCTTCCACTCCATCATTATCTTCTCTCGTTACAGTAGTGATAATTGTCGCGGTCCCAGAAGTACCTAAATATTCTACGGTTACTAATGGAGCAATAGGAGGAACGCTATTACAAAAATAGGCAGAAGTTAAATCAGCATCATACTTTCTATAATTCACAAATTTTGTAGTTCCGTCTAATGTATAGGTGTTGGTTTTCGTTTTCCAGAAAAGACTATCGGTTGTATTTAATTTAAGCGAGATGCTTTCTTGAGCGTTATTATTAATTTTAAAAAACACATAGTTTCCTATTTCTCCACAGTTTTCTAAATCTGAATCTTCAAAATCGAAAGAAGTAATAATAATGTCCCCATCGTTACAGGCTAAAAATAAGGAAGATACAAATAGGAGTGTTAGTAATTTTTTCATTTTTTATTTCTGAAATATTTAAAGTGATACAAAGTAACACAATTCTTTATAACGAAACTGCTTCCAAACTTATTTTAATCCGTATTTTTGTAGTCTATGAAAAAAGTTTATTTTGATAGTGCGGCTACGACACAATTAAGAAGTGAGGTAATTCGTAGCATAACCGAAGTGTTAAAAACCGAATACGGAAATCCCTCATCAACACACTCTTACGGGCGATCATCTAAATCGTTACTTGAGAATGCTCGAAAGGAAATTTCGGCGCATTTAAAAGTGTCGGCTTCAGAAATAATTTTTACCTCTGGTGGGACTGAAGCAGATAATTTGATTTTAAATAGCTGTGTTCGTGACCTTGGAGTGACTCGAATTATTACAAGTAAAATTGAGCACCATGCTGTTCTTTACACGGTAAACGAATTGGTGCGAACCCATCAAATTGAAGCTGCTTACGTAAAACTTGATGCTTTTGGTCGCGTTGATTACGATCATTTAGAGACTTTATTACAAGATAAAACGCATAAAACCTTAGTGAGTTTAATGCATGTTAATAATGAAATTGGGTGTTTGTTAGATCTTAAAAGAACGGCACTTCTTTGCAAACAATACGATGCTTTGTTTCATAGCGACACCGTACAATCTGTGGGGCATTACGAACTAGATTTTTCGGATATTCCAATCGATTTTGCAACTGCAGCAGCACATAAGTTTCACGGACCAAAAGGCGCTGGTTTTGCATTTGTTCGGAAAAGTAATCGTGTGCAACCTTTAATCTTTGGAGGTGAACAGGAGCGAGGCTTACGAGCAGGAACTGAAGCTGTTTACGCCATTGCAGGTATGGCGGAAGCGTTAAAAATTGCGTATCAAAATTTAGAGTCAGAAAGAGCTCACATCATAGAAGTTAAAGAGTATTTCAAAAATCAGATTTCTGAAGCGATTCCTGGCGTGAAGTTTAATGGCGCTTGCGACGATGCTTCAAAAAGCACCTATACTGTTTTAAACATTTGTTTTCCTATGTCTCCTGAAAAGGGACTTATGCTACTGTTTCATTTAGATTTAAATGGAATTGCTTGCTCTAGAGGTAGTGCTTGCCAAAGTGGTAGTTCTAAAGGATCGCATGTTTTAAACGAAATACTTTCCGAAGAAGATCTTCAAAAACCATCGGTACGCTTTTCTTTTAGTATGTTTAATACCAAAGAAGAGGTAGATTACGTTGTGGCTTTCTTAAAAGATTTTGTAAAAGAAGACTAAACAATAAAGCAAGTTTAATTCTTTACTTAAAACTTCATAGTTGCTCTAACGTTGAATACTCTTGGCGTTAAGTAATTCGGGATGGAATACTGTACTTTGGTGTATATATCACGTACAAACGTATTGGTAATAGAGTTCTGTACATCGAATATATTGAATATCTCGGCTCCAACAGTGAATTCTTTAAAGACACGTAACCAACCATTTTCACGAAGATTGTCTTTGTCTACAATTACGTACGATACCCCTAAATCGGCACGTTTGTAATCTGGTAAACGCACTTGATAGTCGTATGGGTCTGCATAACTTGGCGATCCGCCTGGCAATCCTGTGTTGTACGTTAAGTTTAAGTATCCTTTTAGGTTAGGAACTACTTTTACGTAGTCTTGTATTAACGCACCAAACTTTAAGCGTTGATCTGTGGGTCTAAAGATATAACCACGATCGTCTATGTTTTCTTCTGTTTTTAAATACCCAAAGCTTATCCAACTTTCAGTTCCGATAACAAACTCACCCGCCATGCGCACATCTAATCCGTAGGCATAAGCTTCCGCATTGTTATTAGCTCTGTATCTAATTCGAACGTTTTCTAAGGTATATGGGTTTACATCACTTAGTTTCTTGTAATAGGCTTCAGAATTAAGTGTAAACGGACGGTCCCATAATTTAAAACTATAATCATTTCCAAGTACAATATGAACCGACTGTTGTGCTTTTACATCTGGACGAACAGTTCCTGTAGAATCTCTCAATTCACGATAAAATGGCGGTTGGTGGTATAATCCTCCCGAAAGACGAAATAACATGTCCATGTCCCATTTCGGCTTCAATGTTACTTGTGCTCTCGGACTAAATGTAGTTTGTGTGGTACTTGTGATGTTTTGACCGCTCACTGTCCAATTATGGGCTCGTACACCTGCATTTACCCATAGCTCGCTGTTGTCTAAATCGTATTGACGACTGTATTGTGCGTATCCAGAGATACGGTCAATTTGAACGTCGTTTTTAGCGCGTATTTCTGTATAAGGAACAATAGGAGAGGTGTAGGGTGAATACGGTTGGTTGTTTGCGAAATCTGGAAGTGGCGGACGAATAGAAAAACCTGCCGAATCTATAATTTCATATTCCTGCACACGATCGCGAATGTCTTCGTGGGTGTATTTAATACCGTATTCAATATTATTATCTTCAATATTAATGTTCCCTTTGTGTTCTAAATTTAAAATTAAGGCATCAAGATCGTTACGAGCATGAGTGAGTTGAGAACCAATTCCTTCCGTAAATTCAACTTCTCCAAGGTTTTCATCTCCAATATTAGTGTTTACTTCTCCTAAACGGTATTGTGCTAAAATATCAAAGTGTTCTTGTTCTTGTGTTTGGTAAATGGATCCGATAACTTTCGCTGTGTAATTATCTGAAAGCACATAGGTTCCTTTTAAAGCACCAAAATACGTGTTGTAACGATCTACTTCTTGACCTTCATAAAAAACCAATAGCGCAATAGGATCGGTAAGTGTTCCGAAGTTCGTTTGACGCGTTAACGGTTCGTATTGATAATCGTTTATAGATACGTTTCCTAAAAAGCTCAATTCAAATTTATTATTGAATTTGTAGGTAAAATAAGTTTGCGCGTCTGCGAAAGTAGGTTTGTAGTTGGTTTCTGTTTGTTTAGAGTTTACAAACAAGCTATTGTCACGGTAGCGAAGTCCTAGAATACCAGTAAGTTTTCCGTCGTTAGAAATTCCTTCAACTGAAGCGCTTGCTCCTAATAAACTAAGATCTAAACTGGCGCCAAAATCTACGGGCTGACGATAGGTGATATCTAATACAGACGATAGTTTATCTCCATATTTTGCTTGAAAACCACCGGCTGAGAAATCTACGTTTGAAGTAAGGTCACTGTTTACAAAACTTAAACCTTCTTGTTGTCCGCTTCGAATTAAGAAAGGACGGTACACTTCCACTTCATTTACATACACTAGATTTTCGTCGTAGTTACCACCACGAACCGCGTATTGAGTACTTAATTCATCGTTTCCGTTTACACCAGGCAATGATTTTAATAAATTTTCTACACCCGCGTTTGCTCCAGGTATTTTTCGGATTGCTTCTGGGCTAATTGTTACAACACCTTCTATACGTTTGTTTCTTTTTGCTGAAAGTTCTACAACTCCAATTTGTATTTCGTCTGTTTTTAACACCGGATTGAACTCGTAATTGGCATTCGGTTTTAAAGTAATTGAAAGTTCCACATTTTTAAGACCCACATACGAATACGTAACCGTTATTTTTTGATTGGAAGGTATTTCGAGTAAGTAGTATCCATTTAAGTCTGATAAAACTCCTTCGGAACCATACGTGATATTAGCGCCAGAAATAGGGGTGTTCGATGTGTCTAAAAGGACTCCTCTTATGGTTGCATTTTGTGCAACTAAAATACTTGATGAGATTAAAAAGAAGAGTAAGAAGGGTAAAGTTGTAGTTTTCAAAGGCTTTTTTTATATATTTTTCCTGAAAAAGGTTGCTTCAAATGTAGCACTATTTCCTACATTATCTACAACAATTACTTTCAAATTGTTTTCAGATTCGTCTATGACTTTGTCATCAAAATCATAAGTTAGAACGTCAGTTTTGTAATTATATTCCATTAAAATGAACTTTCCATTAATGGTAGCTCTATAGGTGTTAATACCACTTAAGTCGTCATCAATCTTTATTTTAAGTGTTTTATTTTTAGTAATCCACTTATTGGCAGCGAAATTAACAGGTTTTATGGTTGGTGGTGTTGTGTCGAGCACTAAAGTGTAGGTTCCGAAGGTTCTTGTTCTTGCTGAAAGTTTGTCTCCCTTGCGATAAGTACTGTTGTAGTACGGATCTCCTTTGTAGTTCAGGCGACCTAAATACAATTTGTCTTTGTCGGGACCTTTATAATTTGACACGTCTATTGAAAGCGTAATGTTTTTATGAATCGGAATGGTGTCTTCGTGTAAATGAATTGTGTCACCTTGTGTTGAAATATCCAAGTACGCATCTTCATACAAGCTATTTGCAGGAATAAATACGTTGAACTTTCCTTTTGTAAGCGATGTTGCCTGATTTGCATGTATAAAATCTGGGGTTTCTGCGGTCGCTTTTGGCTTTAAAATTTCTTCTTGCTTTCCTTCCACAGGAATTGAGACAAGTGTTTTATTACCTTTAAAATCGGTGATTTCAATAGTGTAGGTAGAGGTAAAGCCTTCTTCAATCGTGATGTACCCATTATCGTCAACTTCAGTAATAAGGCTCAGCGGATTGTTGCTTTCGCGGAATAATTTCTGAACCCTATTTCTATTCTTCATAAAATAGCTATAATCAATATATCTATTTAGGTATCGTGTTTCGTCAAAAGAGAACTTCTTAAACTGAATGTTATATTTTTCAACCCCATTAAAAGTGGTTTTAATGTCGTAAACGCCGTTTTTGTTTGAAGCGCCATCTTGCTGGTCATTTGTATTTATTCCGAAGCCAATTTTACCAAAGGCTGTAATCTTTTCAGCTTTAAAGGAACCGTCTTTTTGATGAATTAATCGAAGTTTGATTGGGTTTTGAGATTGATTTATTTGTGCATCATCACTGATGGGATATACCATGACAGTATTCACCAATGGTTTCTTCGTGTCGGGAATATCAACACCAAATAGCATAGGATTCATAGGGCGAGAAGAAGCATCTCTTATTTCGTAATGTAAGTGTGGGCCACCGCTACTTCCTGAGTTTCCAGTGTATGCAATAATGTCTCCTTTTGCAATATTGAGAGTTGTATTGTCTGGAAACAGTTCAATTTCGTAAGTTTCTTTATCGTATTGATTCTTTTTTACATACGCATCAATCGCACCAGCATATTCTCTTAAGTGCGCATATACGGTGGTGTAGCCGTTAGGATGTTGTATGTATAAGGCCTTTCCGTAGCCATAATGCCCCACTTTAATACGTTTCACATATCCATCTGCAGGTGCATAAATTGGAATACCTTCCCGTTGTTGTGTTTTAATATCCAATCCACTATGAAAATGATTGCTACGTAGCTCACCAAAACTTCCAGAAAGGATAAGAGGTATTTCTAACGGGTTGCTAAAATAGTCGGTAGGTATGTTGTTCTGGCTGTTGGCTGTTACTCCCAATAAAAACAGTGCGAAAATAATCTTCTTCATAAAGCAAAAATAATAATACAGTGTGTAATAAAGGGGAGAGATGAAGATTTATTGTGTCCGATTATCAATAATACAAAAAATAATAGAAAACAGTTGGGTTATTACCGTTGGTATGTTAACTTTGTAAGAGTAGTATTGAAATAAATTTTAATGAGCCATATTTCAGAAATTGTTGATTCTCTTGAAAATAGGATAAGCAAATTGCTCCACAGTCATCAAAAACTGAAGCAAATTAAGACTAATTTAGAGGATGAAGTTGCTACTTTGAAATCACAACAACAGGATTTTCAAAGTGAAATAGCAGATTGGCAAGAAAAATGTAATTCATTAAAATTAGCAAATTCAATGCTTGGCAGCGACGAATACAAACGAGATACAAAACTCAAGATAAATGCTCTTGTTCGGGAAATTGATCAGTGTATTACCCAACTTTCCGAATAAAATAAATAATGTCAGACCAATTAAAAATAAAATTATCGATTGCAGATAGGGTCTATCCTTTAACAATCAATCCTTCGCAAGAAGAAGGACTTAGGCTAGCGGCTAAGAAGATAGAAGAAATGATTAAAAGGTTTGAACAAAATTACGCCGTACGAGATAAGCAGGATGTATTAGCCATGTGTGCTTTGCAATTTGCAGCTCAGGTGGAGCAAAAAAGCATTGATAAAGATACAGATTCGCAAGAAATAGAGGATAAGCTTACCGCTTTAAATCAATTATTGCAGGATCATTTATCATAAGACGTTCTTTAAATAAAATAAGGTTACTGCCTACATTAGTATATTTTTTGGTAAACTCAACGTTACATCTTTAAAAAGGGTGAGTTACTGTTGCAAAAGCGAGCCGTCTTCGAACGGATACTTGACCAGCATATTAGCCCTAAACTTGTTTTTAAGGAGTTTATTCAACAATCACTATTAATGTAGGCTTTTTTTATACATTAATTTCAACTAAAAAATGGACAATATAGTTACACTAATCATCATCGGTATTGTTGGTATTGGAATAGGATTCGCAATAGCAAAGTACTTAGAAAAAAATAATGCTTCACAGCTTACAAAATCTGCAAAAAAGAATGCCGCTTCCATCTTAAAAGGAGCAAATGCAGAAGCAGAATCGATTAAAAAAGACAAAATACTACAAGCCAAAGAAAAATTCATTGAACTTAAATCAGAACACGAAAAAGTAATTTTAAGTCGTGAAAAGAAAATCGCAGATGCAGAAAAGCGCACCCGCGACAAAGAATCACAAGTTTCTAGCGAATTAGCAAAATCTAAGAAAGCTAATGCTGAAATAGAAGGAAAGCAAAAAAGCTACAACGACAAACTAGCCTATTTGGATAAAAAACAAAGTGAGATTGATAAAATGCACCGTAGTCAAATAGAGCAATTAGAAGTGATTTCTAGTCTTTCTGCGGAAGATGCTAAAAATCAGTTGATGCAAAGCTTAAAAGAAGAAGCGAAAACGAGTGCTATGGCGTATGTTCAAAATTCGATTGAAGAAGCGAAAATGACAGCGCAGCAAGAAGCGAAGAAAATTATTATTACCACCATACAACGTATCGGTACAGAAGAAGCTGTAGAAAATTGCGTTTCTGTATTTAACCTTGAAAGTGACGATGTAAAAGGACGTATTATTGGTCGTGAAGGACGAAATATACGAGCTATTGAAGCAGCTACAGGGGTAGAGATTATTGTAGATGATACCCCAGACGCGATAATCCTTTCTTGTTTCGACTCAGTTCGAAGAGAAATTGCTCGTTTGTCATTGCACAAATTAGTAACCGACGGTCGTATTCACCCAGCACGTATTGAAGAGATCGTAAAGAAAACAACCAAACAAATTGAAGAAGAAATTATTGAGGTTGGAAAACGTACCATCATCGATTTAGGAATTCATGGATTACAACCCGAATTAATTAAAGCGGTAGGACGTATGAAGTATCGTTCATCTTACGGACAAAACTTACTACAACACTCGCGTGAAGTGGCTAAGCTTTGTGGTGTAATGGCTTCTGAACTAGGGTTAAATCCGAAACTAGCAAAACGCGCCGGATTATTACACGATATTGGTAAAGTGCCAGAAACAGAAACAGAAGTGCCTCACGCAATCTTAGGAATGCAATGGGCAGAGAAATATGGTGAAAAACCTGAAGTATGTAATGCCATTGGTGCTCACCACGACGAAATTGAAATGACAAGTTTGTTGTCTCCAATTGTACAGGTTTGTGATGCTATTAGTGGAGCTAGACCTGGCGCAAGACGTCAAGTGCTAGATTCGTACATTCAACGTTTAAAAGATCTTGAGGAAATTGCCTTCGGATTTGGAGGTGTAAACAAAGCATATGCTATTCAGGCAGGACGTGAGTTACGTGTCATGGTAGAAAGCGAAAAAGTGAGTGATGAAAAAGCAGCACAACTTTCGTTCGAGATTTCTCAGAAAATTCAAACAGATATGACGTATCCAGGACAAGTTAAAGTAACGGTAATACGTGAAACTAGAGCTGTGAATATTGCAAAGTAATTTTAGTTCATTCTATCTATAAAAAAAGGCTTCCATTATTGGAGGCCTTTTTTATTAATTTGTTTTTATGTGCTTTACAAACGCACACTCATTTATACTTTTTTATTCGTCGTAAATATTTTCGTATCCTTTGGAAGGTTCTTCAAAGAATTTTCCTGTTATAAATCTGTAGTGTTTGTCTAAGGCTGCAATTTTTTCCATATCCGCATCATCAAGCGTTACGTTTGCTGCTTGGAAGTTTGCTTCGATATGATCTTTACTTGTAGACTTAGGTATCGCGGCACAACCTCTATGCGCATGCCAAGCAATTAGTACTTGCGCTGCCGTAGCATTTGCTTTCTTTGCAATTTCCCGTATGGTTTCAATTTCCATTAAATTCGGTTCGTTTTCCCCTTTCATCCCTTCAGAGCGATCTCCTGATCCTAAAGGTGAGTATGCAATTACAAAAATGCCTTCACTTTTACAGTATGCTAATAATTCGTTTTGTTGTAATAAGGGATGTAATTCAACTTGATTTACTTCTGGTTTAATGGTTGCTTGTTCAATAAGGGCTTTTAATTTCTTTTTGCTAAAATTTGATACTCCGATATGTCTTGCCAATCTTCCTTCTTTTGCTTTTTCCATGCCTCTCCATGTATCAATAATTGGAGCTTCTTCAAGGGAAAGGTAATCGGATGGTTTTTTAGGTTGTCCTACTCCAGGTTTAAATGCCACTGGCCAATGAATTAAATAAAGGTCTAAATATTCTAGTTGAAGTTTTTTAAGCGTTTCTTGTAACGCAGGAATTATATATCCTTCTTTATGAGAATCGTTCCATAATTTAGACGTAATAAAAACATCTTCTCTTTTTATTTTTCCTTCAGCAAACACTTCGGCTAATGCTTCTCCAATTTCAGTCTCATTTCCATAAACAGCTGCAGTATCGATATGTCTAAAGCCTATATTGAGTGCTTCTTTTACTGCATTTTTCACTTCATTTCCACTTGCTTTCCATGTTCCAAGACCAATGGTATGCATGGAATCTTTATTGCTGAATTTTAATGTTTTCATAGTATTTCTTTTTTTGTTTCTGAAAATTCAAAAATGTTACTCTATATATAGAATTATTAATGTACAAAACAAGGCTAGTTTCAGAAAAAAACAAACCCAGTTTAGCGTTTATTTAACCCGAAACCATACTATTTAAACACTTTTTTCACATTTGATTTAAAAAGCAACAATAGCTAATTGAAGTTTATTTTCGAGGATGGAAAGAATTGATAACTGCGGTAAGCTGTTTTTTATCGATATGTGTGTAGATTTCAGTGGTAGTAATACTTTCATGTCCTAGCATTTGCTGAATGGCTCGCAAATCGGCACCATTTTCTAGTAAATGTGTTGCAAAGGAATGACGGAAGGTATGTGGACTAATCACTTTTTCAATGCCTGCTTTTTCAGCCAATTGTTTTACAATGGTAAAAATCATGGCGCGTGTAAGTGGTTTTCCTCTTCGATTTAAGAATAAGGTGTCTTTGGCAGTAGGGGCAATAATTTGATGTACCCGTATTTCTTTTCTATAAATAGTAATGTATTTTTCGGTAGCACCCCCAATAGGAACCAAGCGTTGTTTGTCTCCTTTTCCAGTCACTTTGATAAAGCCTTCGTCAAAAAAGAGATCCGATATTTTTAAGGAAACCAATTCTGAAACACGCAATCCGCAACCATATAAGGTTTCTAAAATGGCTCTATTTCGTTCTCCTTGTGGTGAGCTTAAATCGATGGCATTAATTAATTGGTCAATTTCTTCAATAGAAAGAGTGTCGGGAAGTTTCCTTCCTAACTTCGGACTCTCAATTAACTCCATTGGATTGGTATTTCGGTAATCTTCAAAAATGAGGTAATTAAAAAAACCACGCAATCCAGATATAATTCTACTTTGCGAACGTGGATTTACAGTTTTTGCAATGTGATAAATAAATTCTTGAATTTTTTCTTCGGAAATTACTACAGGTGAAACGTTTATCTCGTTGCTTTCTAACCATACCACAAGTTTCCTAATATCGAGCGAGTAATTGAATATGGAATTATCTGAAAGTCCACGTTCAATTTTCAAATAGTGTTGATAGTCAATAATTGCTTGTTTCCACTGCATAGGCTATAGTACATAAATAGATTCAATATAAAAAGAATGGATAGAATAACTCACGTATTTTAACGTTTTACTATCTTTGATATAATTACTAACAAAAATAAATGATATGAAAAAATTAGTTGTTTTAGCAATTGCAATTTTAGTAAGTTCAATAAGTTTTGGGCAAGAAATTGATTTAGGTATTAAAGCCGGAGCCAATTTCGCTAGTATTACAGATGCGTCTGAAGTATCGAATAAAACAGGATTCTTAGCTGGAGCTTTTGCTGGAATAAAATTTAGCGATAAAGTTGGGGTACAAGTGGATTTACTATACTCACAACAAGGAGCCGAATTTGATGCTGGCGAATTTGATTTAAACTATGCTATTGTACCTGTTGTTTTAAAATACTATTTAGTACAAGGATTAAACATTCAAGCGGGACCACAATTTGGTTTTATCGTTGATGATAATATAAAAGAAATTTATGGAGATATTGAAGGGGCTGTCAAAGCAGAAAGCTTCGATTTAACGGCAGTAGTAGGCGCTGGATACGATTTACCTATGGGACTTCGTATTGACGCACGTTACAACTTTGGACTAAGTGATATTATCGACGGAGGAACTGAAAGCAATAAAAACAGTGTTGTTTCTTTAGCACTAGGATATTCTTTTTTATAAGTTTTAACACATAATTTTAAAAGCCATCTGTTTATTCAGATGGCTTTTTTTTTGTTTAAAGCAGGGGTTTGTGGGTATTAAATAGGGGGAAAAGCCTATTGTGTGTATTTATTTTATTTTAGTAGATTTACGATACAATAACCTTACAATTAGCAAATTATGAGAAAACTATTTTTAATTACAGCAGTAGCAATATTTTTTATCACAAACAGTTTTGCGCAAGGAGAGTTCCGTATGGGTGCCAAAGCAGGACTCAATTTAGCCTCCATTGGCGGAGATTATGATGGGATCGGAGGATTAGATTCTAGAGTAAGCTTTCATATTGGTGGTTTGATAGAAGTTCCTATTACTGATAAAATTTCGGTACAGCCAGAAATTTTATATTCGTCTCAAGGATCAAAAGGAAACTATGGATTTCTATTTGATGAAGTAAATGATTTTAAAATTAAACTCGATTATCTTAACATTCCAATTCTTGGTAAATATCATATCATTGAAGGGTTAAGTGGAGAGCTAGGGCCTGTAATTGGTGTTTTAGTAAAAGCAGAAAGCGATACTAATGATGGCGATTCTGTAGATCTTAAAGATTTATATAAAAGTGTCGATATTGGTGTGGGCATAGGGGCAACCTATCGTTTGCCAATGGGCTTCTTTGGAAGTTTACGCTATAATAAAGGTGTTACAGATATCAATGACGATCCAGATTTTAATTATAAAAATCAAAATAACGTATTTCAAGTTTCAGCAGGATATACGTTTTAAGTCATAAAATTCATAGAATTATAAGCGGTTGCGAAAGCTTCCGCTTTTTTATTTTATATCTTTATGCAATGAAAATTATCATTGTCAACGGCCCAAATTTAAATCTCCTAGGTAAACGTGAAAACAACATTTATGGAGATGAAACTTTCATGGAGTTTTATGAAAAACTTCAGAAGAAATTTCCACAAATAGAATTAGAACACTTTCAATCTAATATTGAAGGTGAATTGATCGATAAAATTCAAGAAGTAGGCTACTCTTACGAAGGGATTATTTTAAATGCAGCAGCGTATACGCACACATCGGTTGCTATTGGCGATGTTGTAAAAGCAATTAGCACACCTGTTGTAGAAGTTCATATTTCAAATACGTTTTCGAGAGAAGAGTTTCGACATACCTCATTTATCTCTCCCAATGCAAAAGGAGTGATTCTTGGATTTGGTTTGCAAAGCTATGAGTTGGCGTTGCAGAGTTTTTTAGCTACAGAGTAACGAAAGCTACAATTGATTAAAAAAAACTCTTTACTTGTTTAGTGGAGCGCAGTCGAGACCTATTTCACAATCAATAATTTGAATCAATCGACAGATTGAGAATTACAGAAACTAGTATATAAAAAAAGCGCCTTGAATGTATCAAGGCACTTTTTAGTTGTTCTATTTTGAAACTTATAAGTGAATTACTTCACCGTATGCATCTGCAACAGCTTCCATTACAGCCTCACTCATGGTAGGGTGTGGGTGAATTGTTTTTAACACTTCGTGTCCTGTTGTTTCAAGTTTTCTACCTAAAACAGCTTCAGCAATCATATCGGTAACACCTGCACCAATCATATGACAACCTAGCCATTCGCCGTATTTCGCATCAAAAATTACTTTTACGAAACCATCTTTAGCACCAGAAGCACTTGCTTTTCCACTTGCTGAAAACGGGAATTTCCCAACTTTCAATTCGTATCCAGCTTCTTTTGCTTGTTTTTCAGTCATTCCTACACTTGCAATTTCAGGAGTCGCATACGTACACCCTGGAATATTTCCGTAGTCAATAGCTTCTACGTGTAAACCAGCGATTTTCTCCACACACGTAATTCCTTCCGCAGAAGCAACGTGTGCTAAAGCAGGACCAGGAACTACATCACCAATAGCGTAATAGCCAGGGATGTTTGTTTGGTACCAATCGTTTACCATGATTTTATTTTTGTCGGTGACAATACCAACATCTTCTAAACCAATATTTTCAAGGTTTGAAGCAATCCCTACTGCTGAAAGAACGATGTCAGCTTCAAGAATTTCTTCTCCTTTTTTCGTTTTTACAGTTGCTTTTACTGTTTTTCCTGAAGTATCCACTTTTTCTACAGAAGAATTAGTCATTACTTTAATACCTGCCTTTTTGAAAGAACGCTCAAATTGTTTTGAAACATCTTCGTCTTCTAGCGGTACTAAGTTTGGTAAAAACTCTACAATAGTTACGTCAGTTCCCATTGCGTTGTAAAAGTGTGCAAATTCAACTCCAATAGCTCCACTACCTACCACAATCATGCTTTTAGGTTGTTTCTTTAATGTCATTGCTTCACGATATCCAATCACCTTTTTACCATCTTGAGGAAGGTTTGGCAACTCGCGAGAACGAGCTCCAGTAGCAATGATGATGTGGTCTGCTGAATATTCTTTTCCATCAACGTCAACTTTTTTGCCTGGCTTAATTTTTCCGAAGCCATTGATCACGTCAATTTTATTTTTCTTCAATAAAAATTGAACTCCTTTGCTCATTCCATCAGCAACCCCACGACTACGAGCCACCACTTTGTCAAAATCTTTATCGTATTCTTTTACAGTAAGACCGTAGTCTTCTGCATGCTTTAAGTAATCGAATACTTGTGCACTTTTAAGCAGTGCTTTGGTTGGGATACAACCCCAATTAAGGCAAACGCCTCCTAAACTTTCTTTTTCAATAATGGCCGTTTTAAGCCCCAATTGTGAAGCCCTAATAGCAGTTACATATCCGCCTGGACCACTTCCTAAAACTATAACATCGTATTTACTCATTTCGCTGAATTGTATCTTTAATTTAAAGACACGAAATTACGAAATGTATGTGGAACGAAATAAAAAAGCATCAAAAAACAGGCAGTATTTTTCATTTTAATTTAATTTTCTTCGGAAAGAGGGGAGATGCTGCTTCTTTTTTATAGAAAAGAAGAACAAGAATAGGGTATAAAAAAAAGTTCTTTCTAAAAACGAGTACCTACTGAAGGTGTTTCGTTCCTAAAAAGAACTTTTAGATTTTTATAAGCGAAGTGTTTATTCTTTTGGAATAAATTTTAACGCGGCACCATTTACACAGTGTCTTTTACCAGTAGTTTCTCTTGGGCCGTCATTAAAAACGTGTCCTAAGTGACCACCGCAGGTTCCGCACAATTCTTCAGTACGTTCATACCCAATTTTATGATCGGTATCGAACACAACGTTTCCTGTTACCTCACGATCAAAGCTTGGCCATCCTGTACCACTATCAAATTTGTGTTTTCCTTCAAAAAGAGGAGTGTTACAAGCAGCACAAACATAGGTTCCGGCTTCGTATGTTTTGTTTAACGGACTTGAAAACGGACGTTCTGTACCTGCTTCTCGCAATACATTGTACTGTAATGGAGTTAGTTCAGCTTTCCATTCCGCTTCCGTTTTTACAACGGCAAAGTCGTGTGTTTCTTTCGCATTTTTTTTATTTTGAGCGGAAGAATTACAACTAAAAAGAACAAGACTAAATACTATTAAAAGTATGTTTTTCATAATTATTTTGAAATTTGTTCTATATCAGTCGCATCAATTTGTAAACCTTGCATTAAATCGTCCATTGTTAAATTAGCAGTAGCAAATTCAGCAGGAACAACTGCAATACGGAACGTTTGATTGGTTGTAAATTCAGGTTCTATGATTGTTAAATCAAAATTCCCATCAATTACAAATTGGATATCAAAAAAAGTATGGTTAAAGCTATATTCGAAAATATCACTTGTTCCGTCTTGATAGAAATAACTTCTAGGAAGTGGGTTCCAAATGTCAACCGATGTTCCATTTACAACTTCAGATCCTTCATAGCGATATGCTAAAATTACATCGCTTTCAAACACTTCAACTGGAAATGATATAAAAGGGGATGTATAGGTGGCAGAAGCGCTATCATACTGAAGATTTTCAGTAGTTTCAAAAACTTGTCCATATACCAAACCACCTGGTTCACCTGGAGGACCTTCTGGACCTTCACAAGAAGTAAATACGAATGCTGCAGAAACAGCTAAGAATAAAAATATATTTTTCATAATGATTATTTTTTTATGATAGTAGCAAAAGCCATTCCATACTTTACAAAGGTATTGGGTTGACTTTTTAAAATATATTAAAGCTTTGATAAAGTTTTTATCTTAATTATTGTTTCGTTCAACGAAAATACTAGGGTAAAAAAACGGTTTTTAACTATTAACTTCTAAAATGAAAAGATATATCCTTATTTTTGAATGATAATTAAACCTGAATACCAATGAAACTTAAAACAAACCTCTCCATTTTACTTGCATCCATAGTATTGGTTGCTTGTACAACAAATCCTTTTACTGGAAAACAAACATTAGCATTGGTGCCAAATTCTCAAATTTTACCAATGGCTTTTCAAGAATACGATCAATTCTTGACTGAAAACAAAGTGGTTACTGGAACTGCGGACGCAAACATGATTAAAAATGTGGGGCAGAAAATATCTGCTGCTGCAGAACGCTATTTAACAGCGAATGGATATGCAGGATACTTAACAGATTATGAGTGGGAATATAACTTAGTGGATGATCCTGCCGTAAATGCTTGGTGTATGCCAGGAGGCAAAATTGTATTTTATACAGGAATCCTACCAATTACACAAGGTGAAGCTGGAGTAGCTGCTGTTATGGGACACGAAGTGGCACATGCTTTGGCAAATCATGGTCAGCAACGTATGAGTGCAGGACAGTTACAACAAATAGGTGCTGTGGCAGGAAATGTTGCTTTAAGTAATGACCCAAAAAATCAAAGTATATTTAATCAAGCGTATGGTATCGGAAGTCAATTAGGTGTTATGTTACCATTTAGTAGAAGTCACGAAACGGAAGCAGATAGAATAGGACTTACTTTAATGGCTATAGCTGGATATGATCCTATTGTAGGAGCTCAATTATGGGAGCGTATGAGTCAAGCAGGTGGAGAAGCACCTCCAGAAATATTAAGTACACACCCTTCTAACCAAACTAGAATTGTAAATATTACAGAATGGGCACCAGAAGCTAAAGCAGAAGCAAGAAAATTTGGTGTTACTACGTTTAAAAAATAATACTCAATATATTTTTAGTACTTTAGAATCCCGCAAAAGCGGGATTTTTTTGTATCCTCTTTTAAATCAATACTGTACTATTATGAGTCAAATTTTACCAAAGGGAAGTAAAAAATTACTGAATGCTTGGGCGTTTTATGATTGGGCAAACTCCGTATATAGTTTGGTTATAGCTTCTGCTATATTTCCCATTTTTTATGGTGCTTTAACTATCTTAAAAGATGAAAAGGGTACAATTATAAATGATACGGTGTCTTTTTTGGGGTTCGACTTTAATAATGACACATTAATTAGTTTTGTAACAGCTGCTGCCTTTTTAGTCGTTTCAATTTTAAGTCCGCTGTTAAGTGGTATTGCCGATTACGTTGGGAATAAGAAAATGTTTATGAAGTTTTTCTGCTACTTAGGCGCTTCTTCCTGTATCGGACTCTATTGGTTCTCTATGGAATTTTTATGGTTTGGCTTGTTGTGTTATTTCTTTGCATTAATCGGTTTTTGGGAAAGTTTGGTGTTTTACAATTCATACCTGCCAGACATTGCTTTTAAAGAACAACAAGATAAAATTAGTGCAAAGGGATATTCTTTAGGATATATTGGGAGTGTTGTATTACTAATAATCTGTTTGGTAATGATTATGAAGTATGAGTTATTTGGTTTTGAAAGTGAAAACTTTCCAACGCGATTTTCATTTGTGCTTACAGGTTTGTGGTGGATTGGTTTTAGTCAATACACCTATTATCACCTTCCGAAGGGAAACAAAAAAGAAAAATTCACTAAAAACGTGTTGTTTAATGGATTTAAAGAGTTAAAACTTATTTGGAATAAAATCAAGCAAAACATACCTCTTAAACGATATTTAGGGGCTTTTTTCGTGTATAGTATGGCGGTACAAACTATTATGTTGGTGGCGACTTATTTCGGGATTGAAGAATTAGATTGGGGAGATACAAATGCAACAACAGGATTAATAGTAAGCATATTGCTAATACAATTGGTAGCGGTTCTAGGTGCTTTTATTACATCTCGCTCTTCCGCAAAATTCGGAAACATAAAAGTGCTTATCGTTTTAAATATCATTTGGATTTGCATTTGTGTGTTTGCTTATACCATTACAACTCCGAATGAATTTTACATAACCGCAGCCTTTGTAGGACTCGTAATGGGAGGAATTCAATCTTTGTCAAGATCTACGTATTCAAAGTTTCTTCCTGAAGATGCAATCGATACAGCCTCTTATTTTAGTTTTTATGATGTTTCAGAAAAAATAGGAATTGTAATAGGAATGTTAAGCTATGGATATGTCGCCCAACTTACGGGTAGTATTCGATACGCGATATTATTTTTCGTTTTATTTTTTGTTATTGGTGTCATTTTACTATTGAGAGTACCAAGAAAAATGAATTAATAAACAATTTTTCTTTAAGTTTGCGTTATAAGAAAAGCAAACAACTACTTATGAAGAAATTTATACTCTTTAATTGGGCTTTAGTTGCCCTTTTAGCACTTAATTTTACAGCTTGTACAGACGAGCCATTAGAAGGCACATTTCCACAACAAGGAGATCCAGGACTGGCTGAAGAAGGTCAATTTTTGGCCCAAATAGATGGTGAAGAGTTTGTAGCGAGTATTGCTGGGGCCACTTTAACCACTGAAAATGTTCTTGTAATTACAGGTTTAATTGAGAGTACAGGAGAGAGTATTACATTATCTGCTGAAGATGTTACAGCAGTAGGTCCTTTTAATCTAATCGCTGGACCAGCAACTATAAATGCTGCACGTTACTTCGACGTTGAAGCAACAACCAATCCGTATGTTTCTTCTGGAGACTTAGGAGGATCGGGACAATTAACACTTACTGACTTAAATACTGTTGACTTAACAATCTCTGGTACTTTTAGTTTTATCGGAAAACGAGTTCAACTTGATGCTACAGGTCAGCCAGTATTGGATGGAAACGGAGATCCTGTGATTGAAACTATTTCAGTAACACCGGGTGCGTTTAACACTATTCCTTATACAATTGATGATACTGGTTCAGGTGGTGGTGGAACAGGTACAGGTGATCCTGTAGACGAATTCTACGCGCTTGTTGAAATGAATGAGTTTGTAGAAGATACAATTACAACAACTTTATCTATGGTTGGAGGAGTTGATATGGTGAAAATTATAGCGAGAACTTCAGATAACGCAACTATTCGTATTGATTTACCATTGTTTTTAGGCGAAGGAACTTTCGATATGGAAAATATTTCAGATGGAACAGACGTAATAGCATTGTACAACTCAAACACAGGAGGGGAGAACTTAACTTCGAATCCTGGAACGATTACAATTACCGAATTTGATACGGAAGAAGGTATTATAGAAGCGACATTCTCATTTACAGCTACAGACCCATTAGGAGTTGATCCAACTGTTGTTTCTGTTACTGAAGGTGCTTTTACTGTCCATTTTCCTGGAATTCCAGGAAGTGGTCCAAATCCTTTTTCTGCAGAAATAGATGGTGTTGAGTATGAGTCTGAAACAATTGTATTAAACTATACCTTGTTTAGTGGAACAGAAATCGTTTCTATTGAATCTAGTGCAGGTGGAGAAACACTTTCATTGGCTTTCCCAATCGATATTGAAGTAGGGTCGTACCCTATGAGTTCTGTGCTTGCTACAGGGGATGAAAAAATTGGAATCTACAGTCCGAATGGTGGTGCTTCTGAATTTGCTTCAGATCCAGGAACGTTAACGATTACAAGTTACGATCTAACCACTGGAGAGATTGAAGGAACGTTCACATATACAGCGATAGATGTTTCAGGAGCAGATCCAACAACATACGAAATTACAAACGGTAGTTTTGAAGCGGTTATCAATCCGTAACATTTATTAAAAACTATATAAAAAAAAGCCCTCTTACACACAGTAAGAGGGCTTTTTTTATTTCCGAAGAAAACAGATTGCTAACGAGGAGATATAGAACCCGATCCTAATACTTTGGTGTCTGCCGTATCTGGATTTCCTGAGTATTCAATATCGCCCGATCCATTGACACGTGCTTTAATACTTTTTGAAGCTAACACAACAATGTCACCAGAACCAGAAACATAGGCTTGTGTGTTTTCTGCTTTTAGTCCTTTTCCCTTAAAATCACCACTTCCGGTAACTTTTACTTCTAAAGATTTTGTTTTTCCTGAAATGGTTAAGTCGCCAGAGCCTATTACTTTCGCATCAATATTGGTACTAGTAACGTCTAAAGTAACATCGCCCGATCCTGTAACAGACGCATTGAAAGAATCGGTTTTAATAGTGTCTTTTGTGTTCACATCACCAGAACCTGTAAGGGAAACACTAGAAATTGTTTCAAATGGAACTGTAACATGAATTCCCTTATTTGTAGATACATTTATATTTTTTTGGACTCTAATTTTTAATGAATTGTTCTCCACTTCAACCACAATGTATTCTTGAATGTTCGAATCTGTCGTAACTGTGATGCTTCCTTCATTTCCCCGTTCTAAATGAACGTCTAAAGACCCAATGACTCTAATTTCGTCATAATCTTGAGTGTTGACAGTTTTAGTGGTTACGTTTCCGTTTCCTTTTATCTTTTTATTTCCAAATTGCGCATAGCTTTCAGAAATGCTAAAAAGTGTAATACCTACTGCTAAGGTGATTTTTACTAATGTTTTCATAGTGGATTGTTTTAGTTTTGAAGTCAGCCGACTTCTATGATTGATGTTGATTTAATTATTTTTCTGTAAAGGTAACACCTCCGTAATCTGATGTGATTTTAATCGTATTCCCCGAATCTTTTTTTCCGTGGAAACCAGAATAGCGTTTTGTACTATGTTCATTTATCGAATTTAAAATAGTAACACTAGCATCTTCGTTAAGACTTGCATAGCTAAGTTCTACCAAAAAGTTGAAGTGGTAGTTTGGAGCAAAACCAAGTTTAATTCCGGTGTAATCTCCAATAATATTTACGTTTTTAGCCGTTTCTGTTAACCGTTCCACTTTAATAGAACCATAATCGGCATTTAATTGTAATGATCCTGAAACGGTACCGATACGATTGGTAACATAATCGCCACGTCCATCAATATGTACCGCTTCTCCAATTTCTATTTTACCATAATCACAGTTAAATGTAATATCTCTAGCTTTTATAATTTCAGACTGCGTGTAATCGGCTATTAGATCTACAGTTCCTGCTTTCTCTAAGGTGAATCCTGAGTAGTCCGCATTTATCTTTCCACTTTTCATATACCCAATACTCGATTTGCTCGTGTAATCAAAGGTTAGAAGGTTGTTTTCTCCTCGAAGTTCACCTAAAATCAATTGTCCGTAATCACATTTAATAATGGCAGTTCCTTCTAATTTGTCTATGCTAATAGCTCCATAATCGTTACTAAGGTTTACAAGATTACTGATAGGCATTTTAATTATGTAGTTAATTTCCATAGCCACATTATTGTTGTTGCTATCGCCCCAAAAGCTCCAAGACGTGCTTTTTTTCTTGTTAAACTCTGTTACAGCCGTAACTTGAGAAGGGCTTCCAGAAAAGCTAATTGAAATTTCATCTAGCTTTTGTTGTGCTTTTGCTTCGTTATCGGAGTTGGTTTTAATTTGCACTTCTATAGCAATTCTGTTTTCAGTCCACGTAACAATATCAATGTTCCCATAACTGTTTTGCACTTTCAACAGCGCGTCTTTGTTTACCGTAAAGTCTTTCTTTACCGTTTTTTCTTTGGTGTATTTGCCTCCAAACTTAGTGTGATTTGCAGCAACCATAAAAGGAATGCAAAGAAGGAGTATAAGTGTTTTATAGTGTAATTTCATTTCGATAGGCTTTAAGTGTTTTAATTTCTTCTATTTTTTCTACTACTTGTTGTAAGAGGTTGATACGATTCTGAAAATTTGAAATCATCGCATAGATGACGCGTTTGTCGTTACCGCTTACGGCAAGATCAGTTTTAAGTATTTTGTACTCTTTTTCAAGAATGTCCATTTGTTTCAACGCGTCGTTCACGAGTTGTTGCGTTTCTGGCGCTGTAATCTTTTTCAGTTTTTGTAATTCTTCAGTAATGGTGGTGGTAAAAAAAGATTGTGTTTGCATCATTTCTGGCGATACACTTGCAAGGTCTTTTTCTGAAGGTATTGTTTTCAAAGAAGTACTTCCAATAGCAATTAGAACTGCGATAGAAGCCGCTATAGAAAGGGGTTTCCACCATCCTCGCTTTTTTTCTGAAGGTTTTTCAACTTCATTTAACCGATCTAAAAATCGTTTTTGATGTCCAGTAGGGGTTTCGTGTACATCGAAACTACCCTCCAAATCTCCAAACAATTTGTCTATGGCATCTTTTTTCATTGTGTAACTTTTAATTTGTTTCGTAAACTTTCTTTTCCTCGTGAAATCAATGTTCTACAATTGGCATAACTAATTTGTAAGATTTCACATATTTCCTCGTAATCAAATCCTTCAATTAAATGCAAGGTCAATACCCGACGGTAATTATCGTGTAACGAATTTAAACACCGAAGCGCTTCGGTTGCTTTTACCTGCGTATAATCTTCTTCAGAAATCCCATCGTAAGATTCTTCAACCGCTTCGTCTGCCAATCCTTGGTCTGGAATTGTCACAAAACGTTGTGATTTTTTATACTGAGTAATTGCATTATTAATTACAATTCGTTTCAACCAAGCTCCAAATGCGGCATTACCTTTAAATGTATCTAGCTTATTAAAAGCCGTTAAAAAAGATTCTTGCATAATATCTTCCGCTTCCGCAGTATCTTTTACAATACGTAGGGCTACATTATACATGGCTCCTTGATAGCGATTATAGACCTCCAGTTGTGCCAATTGATTCCCTTTTTTACAAAGAACGAGCAGTGATTCTATATTTTGTTTGGTTAGTGTCAAAAAATGAATTGGTATGGTTTGTTATAAAGATAGCAGAAGTGAAAGATTGTTACACTTGTGTTGCTTTATTTTTGAAAATAGTTTGTAAACTACTGTTTGTCTGTGTATTATTTTTATTACTTCGGAACGTTTTATCCTTCAGAAGTTGTTGTTGATTATAGAAATTTAATGGCTTCTGAAATCATAACGACCTTATAAAAATGTTTCGTTACAAAAGCGCTTCTTGGCTTGACAGGGTATGGCACAACTCTTGAATCATAGTAGGGAAGAAGGGTAGAAAACCTACTGTTTTTCAGCAATATTGAAAGAAAAAGAAAAAGAAAATTTTAAATCATACCATTGTGTTGCTCGTATTTGTGACACAATGTCTCAATCTACTATATGACTAAATCAAAATTAACATCAATAGACAGTTTGTCATTTCAAGACTTACAAGGTGATGCAGATTTTATTCCCTTAATGACAAATGAAGATGAAGATGCTATGGACAAAGAAGAATTGCCAGAGGTACTTCCTATTTTACCTTTGCGTAACACCGTATTATTCCCAGGAGTTATTATTCCAATTACTGCGGGACGTGATAAATCGATCAAACTGATTAATGAAACCAATAAAGGAAGTAAGATTATTGGGGTTGTTTCGCAAAAAGAAGAAGAAAAAGAAGAACCAGGTATTGAAGATATTAATACTACGGGAACCGTTGCAAAAATTCTACGGGTTTTAAAAATGCCTGACGGAAATACAACGGTTATTATTCAAGGAACCAAACGTTTTAAGGTTTCGGAAGTACTTACCAGTGAGCCGTATATAACGGCAACGATTACAGATGTAGCCGAAGCGAAGCCTGCAAAGGATAGCGCCGAGTTTAAAGAGGTGATTAAATCGATTCGGAAACTTGCATTAGACATTATTAAGGACAGTCCGACGATACCTACGGAAGCTTCATTCGCCATCAAGAACATTAAAAGCGATGCTTTCTTAATCAACTTTGTGTCTTCTAAC
This sequence comes from Ulvibacter litoralis, assembly GCF_900102055.1. Lineage (GTDB taxonomy): Bacteria > Bacteroidota > Bacteroidia > Flavobacteriales > Flavobacteriaceae > Ulvibacter > Ulvibacter litoralis. The sequence continues at coordinate 834,311 of NZ_FNBA01000002.1, read as the reverse complement.
TTGAATATTTCAGTAAAGGAAAAACAAGAGTTGTTAGAAATAAGCAGTTTGATGGATCGTGCCATGGAAACGCTTAAGTACATGAACTTAGAGCTTCAGAAGTTATCATTACGCAATGATATTCATTCAAAGGTTCATAGCGATATCAACCAACAACAGCGTGAATACTTCTTGCACCAACAAATGAAAACCATTCAAGAAGAATTGGGTGGGTCTTCTTCCGAAGAGGAAATAGAAGCCATGCGTGTACGTGCAAAATCTAAAAGCTGGAACAAAGAAGTTGGTGAGCATTTCGATAAAGAGCTAGCAAAGTTACAACGTATGAATCCGCAAGTAGCCGAATATAGCATTCAACGAAGCTACTTAGATTTGATTTTAGACTTACCATGGAATGAGTTTAGTGTTGATAAATTTGACTTGAAACGCGCTCGTAAAATTCTTGACAGAGATCATTTTGGATTGGATGATGTTAAAAAACGAATCATCGAATATTTGGCAGTATTGAAACTTCGAAATGACATGAAGTCACCTATACTTTGTTTGTACGGACCTCCAGGGGTGGGTAAAACATCGTTAGGAAAGTCTATAGCCGAAGCTTTAGGCAGAAAGTATGTACGTATTTCCTTAGGAGGTTTACGTGATGAAGCAGAAATCCGCGGACATCGTAAAACGTATATTGGAGCTATGCCTGGACGTATCATTAAAAGTTTAAAGAAAGTAAAAACTAGCAATCCAGTTTTTGTATTGGATGAAATTGATAAGCTTTCTGTGGGAAGTCAGGGAGATCCTTCTTCAGCCATGTTAGAAGTATTAGATCCAGAACAAAACAATGCTTTTTACGATAACTTTTTAGAGCTAGGTTTCGACCTTTCTAAAGTAATGTTTATCGCAACTTCAAATAGTTTAAGTACCATTCAACCAGCATTGCGAGACCGAATGGAAATTATTAATGTTTCAGGATATACGATTGAAGAGAAAGTAGAAATAGCAAAACGACATTTACTTCCGAAGCAATTAGAAGAACACGGTTTAAAGAAAGAACACTTACAAATTCCGAAGCCACAGTTAGAAAAAATCGTGGAAGGATATACGCGTGAGAGCGGTGTGCGTAGTTTAGAGAAGCAAATTGCCAAAATGGTGCGGTATGCGGCTATGAACATTGCAATGGAAGAAGAGTACACCGTAAAAATAACCAACGATATTATTGTGGAAGTATTAGGCGCACCACGATTGGAACGCGATAAATATGAAAATAATGATGTAGCAGGTGTGGTTACAGGACTGGCTTGGACACGAGTAGGAGGTGACATCTTATTTATAGAATCGACACTTTCAAAAGGAAAAGGATTGCTGAACATGACAGGAAACCTTGGAAAAGTAATGAAAGAGTCGGCAACCCTTGCCATGGAGTATATTAAGTCGAATGCCGAATTATTAGGAGTAGATCCTGAAGTGTTCGATAAGTATAATGTACACATTCACGTGCCAGAAGGAGCAACACCTAAAGATGGTCCGAGTGCTGGTATTACGATGCTAACGTCATTAGTTTCCTTGTTTACGCAACGCAAAGTGAAAAAGAGCATTGCGATGACAGGAGAGATTACGTTACGTGGTAAAGTATTGCCTGTTGGCGGAATTAAAGAAAAAATATTGGCTGCGAAACGTGCTCGAATTAAAGAAATTTTATTGTGCGAAGACAATAAGCGTGACATCGATGAAATTAAGCCAGAATATTTAAAAGGATTAAAATTTCATTACGTAAAAGAAATGAGCGATGTCCTTTCATTAGCGCTCACTAAAGAGAAAGTTAAAAACGCTAAAAAACTGTAATCTAAACAGATACATCCGCTCTCGTTATTAGAGAGCGGATTTTTTTTAATCCCTTTTACAACGCAGGAATTGATATGGTTTACTAATTAATGAAACTCTTTTTAGTACGCCGAAAATAAATTATACTTGCATTCGTTTTAAATTCAGGAAAAGGTATATCGTCTCAATGAACCAAAAGGTTTTATTCTTATTTATCTCACTTATTACTACCACGCTCATGGCACAGGTGGGAGGACGAACAACATATCAGTTTCTAAACCTTGTAAATTCACCCAGGCAAGCTGCCTTAGGAGGAAAAATTATTACGAATTACGATTACGATCCTACACAAGCATTGTTCAACCCAGCGAGTATCAATCCTGAAATGGACAATCAGTTGTCCTTAAATTACAATAATTATATAGGAGATGTAAGTTATGGTTCGGCTGCCTACGCCTATTTGTGGGACCGTCGTACGCAAGTGCTTCATACAGGTATTACCTATGTTAACTACGGAAAGTTTGCCGGATACGACGAAGGTGGGAACGCAACCGATACTTTTAGCGGTAGCGAAGTCGCTTTGTCTGTTGGGCATGCCCGAAATATAGCATTTACCAATTTTCATGTTGGAGGAAATCTGAAATTTATCTCGTCTCATTTAGAAAGCTATTCTTCTTTTGGAGTGGCTTTAGATATAGGTGTGATGTATGTTTATGAAGATTGGGATTTGAATATTTCTGGAGTCGCAAGAAACGTAGGGACTCAATTAACACCTTACGACACCCAATTAGAAAAATTACCTTTTGAGTTGATTTTTGGAGTTTCTCAAACACTTCAAAACATTCCAATTCGTTGGCACTTCACCCTCGAAAATATGCAGCAATGGAATGTTGCTTTCGCCAATCCAAATCGGTCATTGATCGATTTAGAAGGAAATGAGACTGAAGAGCGAATCAATTTTATAGACAATGCGTTTCGACACATGGTATTGGGAATAGAAATTTTTCCAGAAAGTGGTTTTAACCTTCGGTTAGGATATAATATACGTAGAGCTGAAGAATTGCGAATTATAGAAAGACGTGCGTTTGCTGGACTTAGTGCAGGATTTTCAGTCAAATTTAATTATTTACGATTAAGTTATTCTTATTCAAAATACAGTACGGCAGCTTCGTCAAGTTATTTCGGACTTAATATAAACCTTCAATAATGGGGAAAATTACGATTGCTATAGACGGCTATTCATCTACAGGAAAAAGCACTGTTGCCAAACAATTGGCCGACTGGTTAGAATACGTGTATGTAGACAGTGGTGCGATGTATAGAGCCATTACCCTCTACGCTATTGAAAAAGGGTTTATTTCTGAAACTTCTTTCGATTCAGACAAACTTATCAAACACCTTCCAGAGATATCGTTAACATTTGTAAAAAATTCCGAAGGAAAAGCAGAAATGCATCTGAATGGTAGAAATGTAGAGAAACAAATTAGGACCATGCAAGTTTCCGAATTTGTGAGTCCGATTGCCACTATTTCTGAAGTACGAAGTAAACTCGTAGACCAGCAACAAAAAATGGGCGAGGGCAAAGGTGTTGTTATGGATGGGCGTGATATTGGAACGGTTGTGTTTCCAACAGCTGAGCTTAAAATATTTATGAATGCTACTGCCGAGCAACGCGCTACACGTCGCTATAAAGAACTTATAGAGCGAGGTGATGCTGTTACTTATGCTGAAGTTTTACACAATGTTCAAGAAAGAGATACTATAGATACCACTCGTGAGGATTCTCCTTTACGTAAAGCGAAAGATGCTATTGAAATTGATAACAGCGAGATGAACCTCGAAGATCAATTTCATATCATTCTACAATTAGCTAAAGACAGGATTGCAGGAAGAGTTTAACTTACTGCAAATTAGTCGATTTAATTCCATGTTAAGCTAATTTAAACTGTATTTGGTCGATATAAAAGCGCGCTTCATCTGTTTTTTAGGTATTTAGTCGGTTTTTAATTTTTAATTTTGAGTTATAACCCTTAAAACCAAGCGCTATGAACTTCAAATTAACTTTATTTATTGCAATTGCTTTACTTGTTGTATCGTGTTCAAAGGACACTGAAACTGTCTATCAAGAAGCTGATTTAAAGGCACAAATTAATGTTTCTGAAAAGGAACAAGCACCTAGGGCAATTTATGATACTTCAGAAAGAGGAATTTACCATGGAGTTATTGCTTCAGGGTATAATCAAACAAGAGGAAAGGTTTGGGTAAATGTTGGAAATAATACAAGATATACCGCACTTATTGAAATGGTAAATGGTGATGTGTTCCATTTTGAATTAGATTCGAACGATATCACTTTAGAAGAAAGACCAACTACCTTTAATTTTAAAACAAATGAAGGAGGCTTTATTTTAGACGTTTCAAACCCAAGAAAACCAATAATTACGGAAGCTTCTCTTTACAATGAAGAATATTTAGCAAACGTTTTAAAGAGTACAAGTTTACAAAGAGCTGCTGTAATGACTGGAGTATTTTCAGAAATAGGAAATCCTTTATTTTCAGGAACTTGGAATATACTTTCAAATGGAGAAACAGATCCAAGTGGATATGGCGGACAAGCAATTACAATGTGCATGGTAACATGGAATGGTCGCTCCCTTGAAGACACTACTTTTGAAACGTACACTTCACCTTTTCTTTGTCTAAACTCGGAAGTAATTCCTGCAGTAGGTACTTTTGGTTTGAACGGTATAATGTGCGATGATCAGGTTTCTGTAATGGGAATGAGTACTGTTAATTGGAGTTTAAGCTTTGATACTTTAGTATATACAAATTACACAGACTGTTTACCTCGTACCTCTGGTCTTTTTACACTAGATAACGGACAAGGAATTACAAGGGCAGGTATTATTGCAATTGATCTAATATAATTTTAAAAAAAATAGTCCCCAGTTTTTTTAAGGTGACTCTCGTAGTCACCTTTTTTATGCTTTTAAACCTGCAAAAGAAAATTATTGTTAACGAATTAGAACCATAAAAGTACTAAGGTTTGTTCGTCTGACAGACACTATCTTCTTTAGACTAAATAAACAGCTAGACGGAACCTTATTACATTTCACAGGAAGATGCGTGTGCTTCATCGATGATTTGGTTATTTCATTTAGTGATTAAATAATTTTGTTGAAAACAAACTTACTAAAACTATACTATGAAGATTAAATTACTATTGCCTCTAGCTGTATTCTCTATAGTACTATTATCTTGTTCAAAGGAAGAAGATAGTGTTACTAATAGTGCTGAATTAACACTACAAATTGAAACACCAATTAAGGAGCAAGTTCCTAATAGAACCTATGACACAGAATCCCGCGGTATTTATCACGGAATTATCGCATCTGGTGAAACCACATCCAGAGGGAAAATTTGGATCAACCTTGGTAATAATGGTCTTTATAATGCCTCTATTGAAATGGTAAATGGTGATGTATATGATTTTGCACTAAAAAACGATTACTATCAAATAAATACCCAAACGGAAGTTCAATTTCTGGGTACTGCTGGGAAATTTACTGTAAATGTGAGTGATATTAATGCACCTGTTGTTACGGAAGTTGTTTTAAACAACCAACCGTATTTTTCATCAGTTGTAAAAAATAGAAATATAATGGCAGCAGTATCACGTACAGGAACCTTTAGCGATCCCGTAAATACAAGCTTTACTGGGACTTGGAATATTATTTCTGACGGAAGTATAACAAACCCAAATGGAGAAGGCGGTCAAACTATTACCTCTGTAGTAGTAACCTATAACGGTGTTATGTATACAGATACGGTAATGGAGGTTTTCAATAATGGTTGTTTTGGAGGACCTGGATATATTCCAGATATGGATGCGTTTGAGTTCAATGCAATTTTTGCTGCAGATCAAAATTCTATGTTTGGAGGGAGTACTTCATGGGCTCTAGGAGTGTTACCGTTTTTTCCTCAAGGATATACTAATCTTGCAGATTGTACACCAACATCGTCAGGGACGTTTAGTTGGGCACATCCAACAAATGGGTTGACTAGAAGTGGAACCATTTTTATTGACTAAGAAATCTTACTTATTATAAAAAAAAACAGCCTAACAGGCTGTTTTTTTTGTTTTTATAAGTCTGATAGGTAGTAGGTTAAGTAATAATTTAAATGCAAAGACACTCTTTGTCAATTTATAACGTATTTAAACCTAATAATAGTCTAGCTTTGAATGCTAACCCAAATTATAATTATGAAGCATATTACATCTTTTCTAACCCTTGCCCTTTTTTCTTTTTTATTAGTTTCTTGTGATACAGACTCAGATACTATCGATATTAATGGTGACTTAACTGCACAAATTGGGATTCCTATTAAAAATCAAGTTCCCAATAGAGCTTATGATACAGAGTTCAACGGAATTTATCATGGAATTATCGCTTCTGGTGAAACAACCTCGAGAGGAAAAATCTGGATTAATCTCGGAAATAATAGTCTTTATAGTGCCTCTATTGAAATGGTAAATGGTGATGTATATGATTTTGTACTAAAAAACGATTACTATCAAATAAATACCCAAACGGAAGTTCAATTTCTGGGTACTGCTGGGAAATTTACTGTAAATGTGAGTGATATTAACGCACCTGTTGTTACAGAGGTCGTTTTAAACAACCAATCTTATTTTTCATCAGTAGTAAAAAGTAGAAATATGTCGGAGGCAATATCAAGTACTGGTATTTTTGAAGATCCTGTAAACACAAGTTTTACGGGTACTTGGAATATTATTTCTGATGGTACTATCATGGGTCCAAATGGGTATGATGGTCAAGCAATTACTTCTGTAGTAGTAACCTATAACGGAGTTATGTACACAGAAACTATGATGGAGGATTATTATTTTGATTGTACTAGAGAAGAAGAGACTATTCCAACTATGGAAGAACATGGAGAAGGTTCAATTTTAGCTGGTTCTCAAGTTTCTGAATTTGGAGGCCGTACAGTGTGGTCTCTTGGAGTATTTCCAGCAAAGCCTACAGGGTACATAAATATTACAGATTGTTTTAAAGACATATCATCAGGGTGGTTTATGTGGGGACATCGAACAAATGGATTGACTAGAAATGGAGAAATTTATATTGATCCTCCTTTATAATGTAACAACTCTAATGTAACAATAAAAAAAACAGCCTAACAGGCTGTTTTTTTGTTTTAAAACGAAAAGTGTTTATGTCAATAAAATGTATTTCATCGATTTATATTGTATTTAATCTTTAATTAGTATAATATTACACTCTAACTCAAATTTTAATTATGAAACAAATTAACCGTTTAGTAGCCCTTGGCTTATTTTCTTTAGTTATGTTTTCTTGTTCTAAGGAAGAAGATAGTGTTGCTAATAGTACTGAATTAACACTACAAATTGAAACACCAATTAAGGAGCAAATTCCTAATAGAACCTATGACACAGAATCCCGCGGTATTTATCACGGAATTATCGCATCTGGTGAAACCACATCCAGAGGGAAAATTTGGATCAACCTAGGTAATAATGGTCTTTATAATGCCTCTATTGAAATGGTAAATGGTGATGTATATGATTTTGTACTAAAAAACGATTACTATCAAATAAATGCCCAAACGGAAGTTCAATTTTTGGGTACTGCTGGAAAATTTACAGTAAATGTAAATGATATTAACGCTCCGCTAGTTACGGAGGTAGTTTTAAACAACCAGCCGTATTTTTCATCAGTTGTAAAAAATAGAAATATAATGGCAGCATTATCACGTACGGGTACATTTAGTGATCCTGTAAACACAAGTTTTACGGGTACTTGGAATATTATTTCTGATGGTACTATCATGAATCCAAATAGTACTAATGAAGAAAGTCAAAAAATTACATCTGTAATTGTAACATTTAATGGCGAAATGTACATAGATACTATGATGGAAACCTTCTATTTTGATTGTATTGAAAATCCAACACATACTCCCACTATGAATGAGTTTGCAGAAAATTCAATTTTAGCTGGAGCACAAAATTCTGAATTTGGTGGTACTACTTCATGGACCCTTGGAGTGTTTCCTCCAAATCCTTCTGGGTACCTTTATCCTTCAGATTGCGATGCAGTTGTAGAGTCAGGAACATTTAACTGGGCGCACCCAACAAATGGATTGACAAGAAGCGGAAGTATCCTTATTGATTAAGTAGTACTAACTAATGTAACGATAAAAAAAACAGCCTAACAGGCTGTTTTTTTTATTTATATACGTTCAGTTTTATATTATAAGTCGGAAATGTACACTTCTAGTTTAGTGCCATCCCAATCGAAAGAGCCATCTTCTTTATTATAATCTGTAAGAACAGTGTCCAAGTCAACATCCATCCATTCGCTACCAAGTAGGCCGCCATGTACACTTTTCATTAATGTTTCGTGTCCTACAGAAACTGCTGAATGATAAAACTTTCCGTCGGAATGTCTATAAAACCCAATGGCTTTTCCTTCGTCAATATTCATACCTGGATACCATTGACGGTCTCCGTTTTGAAATTGAAATCTTTCTTGCCATTGCTCTCCATTAGTAGATAATAATTCATCTACAGTAATAGAAGCATTGAATAAAAATCGAATATAAGCAACAACATCGTGTGACTTACCAAAACGAACATAGTCATATATATGGAAGTCTCCTTCCAATAATTTATGAGCAAGATGTTTTCGTTCTGAAGCGCTTAATTCTAAAGAGTGGGCTCCTAATTCTGTTACGTTCATGTTTTGTTTTTTTATTTATTTTTTTAAAAAAATAAGTAGCACTTGGGAGTACGGCATTGGTGGGGATTGAAATGCGTATAAAGCCCTAATGTAAGACGTAACAGTTTCATATAAAAAAATAAACTCTTTTTATAATTACTTTAACAATAACGAAAGAAAAAGACTATTAAAACCTGTTTTAAAAGGCAAGTGAGTGGTTTATTTTACGTTTTTTTCAATACGTTGATCTGGAATAATCCAAATAACGGCTACAAGAATGTAGGTAAATAAAGCGAGCCAAGTATAGAGAAAAGATGTCGCGATGCCTGCGCCATAAATTAAAGCTGAGAATTTTCCTTTTAAATCTCTTCCTAATGCTTTTTTTAAAATAAAATCACTGCCGTGTGATTTGATGATAATTTCTTGTAAGATAAAATAAGCTATGGCACACATCAATAAGTTAAAACCGTATAATGCGACAGGCGTTGATGCGAGATAATTTTCTCCCAACCATGAAGTTGTAAAAGGAATTAAAGAAAGCCAAAAAAGTAGATGCAAGTTGGCCCATAATATTTTCCCATTCACATTTTCAGTTATTTGAAATAAATGGTGGTGATTGTTCCAGTAGATTCCCACATAAATAAAACTAAATAGGTAACTTAAAAATACAGGAGCTTCATGACTAAGAGCTTCTAGAGTAACTGCTGAAGGTGCTTTTAATTCAAGAACCATTATCGTAATGATGATAGCTAAGACTCCATCACTAAAAGCTTCAAGTCGGTTGGAAGTCATAAAACACTATTTTTTGATTGGTAAATAGCAGGACTGTTTATTAGTTTCTTTAAAAAGAGCTGCTTAGTGTTTTAAAATTAAGAATAATTTCTTAATCTACCTTCTTAAAACGTAAGACTTCAGTTTCCGAAGCATCAAATAACGACAATGTTAATCCATCGCGTGTGTAAGTTGTAGTATTTTGTAATGCTTTAGTAAAAGTATTTGAAAGCTCCATATTTGGACACGCCATTTTAGTACTTCCCATCTTTCCGAAGCGAATCTGCGCTGTGTCTAATGACTCAATACTGCCAAAGAATGAATTACATCCATCATTTCCTACAATACGCTTGTCGGCTATAAATAACTCCAAAATAGGTTGTTTGCTGAAATTTGAAAAATTGTCTTCAGTTACGGCCATTCCATTCATTGCTTCAAGTGCCCAAATATCGTGTAACTGTAAAGTAGCATCGGGTGTTTTTTCTAGTATATCTACTAACGTGTATTTTACTGAAGAAGCGTCGGCCGGAACTGTAGAAGGATTTAAAATAGTCTCTTTTACTTTCAGTTTATAGATGTATCCAGGTTCGTAAGTGAAGTCTTCTATAGTGCTGTAAAAATAATTCCAATTAGCAGCATCAAGAACATCTCCCTTCTGAACTTGAAGGCATTTCATTTTAGCGACACCTTCACAATCAACTTTACTACTATTAACGTAATACGTGAACGTACTAGATTCCATTTTTTTAGTGTCATTACAAGAGTTTGCAATAAAAAGACTTAGAAAAAGGAGTGTGATTACTTTCATTATATTCTTCAATTTTGATGGGTAAATATAATAAGTGGTTCAAACATTCAGAAAAAATTATAATAAATTTAAGTTTTACAGATTGAAACTATTTGAATATCAAAAAATAAACAGTAAATTTGCACCCCTTTTAGCGACGAATCTGAATAAAAAGGAACTAAAAAATTTATACTAAGAACCCTTCTGTGGGACAGTTGCAGTAAATATTCAGAAACAACACAGAATACAAATTATTGATTTAGAGGAGATTTACTCTGAAAAATCATACAAGTAACGAATGGCTGATAAAGCAAACAAAGAAGAAGTAGTAGTAGAAAAAACAGAAGCAGCAGCGACTGAAGCAACTACAACTGCAAAACCAAAAGCAGAGGTTTCTTTAAAAGAAAGTAACCCAGAGAAATTTTTAACAGATTTTAACTGGCACAACTACGAAGAAGGAATTGACCCTGTAGACGATGGTAAACTAGAAGAATTTGAAAAACTAGTTGCCGAGAATTTCGTAGATACTTTAGATGATGAAGTAGTAGATGGTAAGGTAGTATTCCTTACAGATAGAGATGCTATCATCGACATCAACGCAAAAAGTGAAGGTGTTGTATCATTAAACGAATTTCGTTATAACCCAGACCTTAAGGTAGGGGATACGGTAGAAGTATTAATCGATGTACGTGAAGACAGTACAGGTCAATTAATTCTTTCTCACCGTAAAGCAAGAACAATTAAAGCTTGGGATCGCGTAAATGCGGCTCACGATGAAGCAACAATTGTTAACGGTTTTGTTAAATGCAGAACAAAAGGTGGTATGATTGTAGACGTATTCGGTATCGAAGCGTTCTTACCAGGTTCACAAATTGATGTGAAGCCAATCCGTGATTACGATGTATACGTTGGTAAAACAATGGAATTCAAAGTAGTTAAGATTAACCACGAATTTAAAAACGTTGTTGTTTCTCATAAAGCGCTTATTGAAGCGGATATTGAAGAGCAAAAGAAAGAAATCATTGGACAACTAGAAAAAGGTCAAGTATTAGAAGGTGTTGTTAAAAACATTACTTCATACGGAGTATTCGTAGATCTTGGTGGTGTTGACGGTTTAGTACACATTACAGACCTTTCTTGGTCTCGTATTAACCATCCAAATGAGATCGTTGAATTAGACCAAAAATTAAACGTTGTAATTCTTGATTTCGATGAAGATAAAACACGTATCCAATTAGGTCTTAAACAATTAAATGCTCATCCTTGGGATGCTTTAGGTGAAGAGCTTAAAGTTGGTGACAAAGTAAAAGGTAAAGTTGTTGTAATCGCAGATTACGGTGCATTTATTGAAGTTGCTGAAGGTGTTGAAGGTCTTATCCACGTTAGCGAAATGTCTTGGTCTACACACTTACGTAGCGCTCAAGATTTCGTAAATGTTGGTGACGAAGTTGAAGCTGTAGTATTGACAATGGACCGCGAAGAGCGTAAAATGTCATTAGGTATCAAGCAAATGACTCCAGACCCATGGACTGATATTACGAAAAAATACCCAGTTGGATCAAACCACAAAGGTATTGTACGTAACTTCACAAACTTTGGTGTTTTTGTTGAATTAGAAGAAGGAATTGACGGTCTTATCTATATTAGTGACCTTTCTTGGACTAAGAAAATCAAGCACCCAAGTGAATTCACTAACATTGGTGATACTTTAGAAGTAGTTGTATTAGAATTGGATGTTGAAGGACGTAAATTAAGTTTAGGTCACAAACAAACAATGGACAATCCTTGGGATAAATACGAAGCTGAATTCGGATTAGGATCTAAGCACACAGCTAAGATTGACGAAATGGTAGACAAAGGAGCAACGATCAAGTTTAACGACGATATCATTGCATTTGTACCTTCACGTCACCTAGAAAAAGAAGACGGTACCAACCTTGTAAAAGGAGAAGAAGCAGAATTCCAAATTATTGAATTCAATAAAGAATTCAAAAAAGTGGTAGCTTCTCATATGGCAATCCATAAAGAAGAAGAAGCAAAAATTGTGAAGCAAGCTGCTAAGAAGCAAGCTGCACAAGCAGATGAGTCAAAACCTACATTAGGGGATGCAAACTCAGCACTTCAAGCTCTTAAAGACAAAATGGACGGAAAGAAATAATTTTCATCCTTTTGAATAGAAAAGCCTCTCAGCAATGAGAGGCTTTTTTTATGCATTATAGTTTAGGGGTAGTGTGTTTAGGGCGTTCCCTTTTTTGTTGCACTACAAAAGGTCGGGCTATTCGCTATATCTTTTAATTTAAATGCTTCAGCGTTCATTTTCAAACTCCAGAAAATTAAAAGGATGCCGCTGCTATCCCTAACGCAAAATAATTCAAAACAACAATTTCAGTGTCATAACGTATTAGAGTTTATACTTTAATGGTCTATTGAAAGTTTGTCGTAAAATTTGAAGTGAAGACTCCGTGAAATTTTAAACTGTTTGAGCGCTCTAAATCTTTATATTAACGTTGAAAAGTTGTAGCGAGTTTTTAAAATTTAGAACGCAAGCGATATATGTAGACAAGGTTTCATCAGCCTAGATTTTTTTGGTTCGTTTTTTAGCAATGAAAAAAATGAACAATTCAAAATGAACCTCAAAGCCTACTGCTAAGCTCTAATCTTTCATAAATTCAGTCGTTATGTAGCGAAAACCAATTCAAAACAACAATTTCAGTATCGTAGTGCGGTTTTCAATAAAAACATTAAATTTGTATCCTGAACGTAATTCAGAAACTACGCTATGAGCCAAAAAGTGTTATTAAACGCAACCGAAGTACATATCGCACTTCAACGCTTGGCTTGTCAATTAATTGAAAATCACGATACCTTTAGTAATACCGTTTTAATTGGCATACAGCCGAGAGGAATTTATTTGGCCGAACGTCTAAAAACAATCCTCGAAACTGACTATAAGATTAAAGATGTGCCCTTAGGATATTTAGATATTACCTTTTATCGTGACGATTTCAGAAGGAGTGGAAAAACCTTAGAAGCGAATAAAACGAAGATCAATTGTGTTGTAGAAGATAAGAAGGTTGTTTTCATTGATGATGTTTTGTATACAGGACGTAGCATACGATCTGCTTTAACTGCAATTCAATCGTTTGGGCGCCCTTTAGAAATTGAACTACTTACATTAATAGATCGCCGTTTTAGCAGGCATTTGCCTATTCAGCCCGATTACCGTGGCAGACAAGTTGATGCTTTTGGTGAGGAAAAAGTGAAAGTATGTTGGGAAGAGAAAGATGGAGAAGATGCCGTTTATTTGGTGAATAATTAAGTATTAGTCTGAGCGTGTCGAAGACTTATGTCACACCTCGACAAACTCAGTGTGACAACAATAACAACAAGATATGAGTGAATTAAGTGTAAACCACTTACTGGGAATTAAATACATTACCGAAGCCGATATTCAACTTATTTTCGAAACGGCAGATCATTTTAAGGAAGTAATCAATCGTCCTATTAAAAAGGTTCCTTCACTTAGAGACATCACTATTGCCAATCTTTTTTTTGAAAACAGTACCAGAACTCGACTTTCTTTCGAACTGGCAGAAAAACGCCTCTCAGCAGATGTAATTAATTTCTCTGCAGCTTCTTCCTCCGTAAAAAAAGGGGAAACGCTTATTGATACCGTAAATAATATTCTAGCAATGAAAGTGGATATGGTGGTAATGCGTCATCCAAATCCAGGAGCTGGGGTATTTTTATCACAACATGTAGATGCGAGTATTATTAATGCTGGAGATGGAGCACATGAACATCCAACACAAGCGTTGCTAGATTGTTATTCTATTCGCGAACGACTAGGAGATGTAGCGGGAAAAAAAGTGGTTATTGTAGGTGATATTTTGCATTCTAGAGTGGCTTTGTCTAATATATTTGCACTTCAAAAGCTTGGAGCAGAGGTTAAGGTGTGCGGACCTAAAACATTGTTACCTAAATTTATAGCAGATATTGGAGTAGGAGTGGAAAGTGATTTACGTACTGCGTTAGAATGGTGCGATGTAGCAAATATGTTACGTGTACAAAACGAACGTATGGACATTAGCTATTTCCCAACCACACGAGAATATACCCAACAATTTGGAGTCACAAAAACCTTACTCGATTCTCTCAATAAAGAAATTGTAGTCATGCATCCAGGACCTATAAATCGTGGTGTAGAAATTACTAGTGATGTTGCCGATAGCAAACAGGCTATTATTTTGGATCAAGTTCAAAATGGAGTAGCGGTGCGTATGGCAGTTATCTATTTATTAGCATCAAAAATCAAGCACAATGAAAATTGATACTCACGATACGTACATCGTCTTAACCGACGAGCGTGACGATTTAGCTAATTTTGCTTCTTATTTAGAACGGATCATTCCTCAAAAATATGAAACATCTAATGTGGTGGTCGATTTGCTAAAATATCCTTTAGACTTGCCACAATTATTACTGTTTCTGAAACTTTCCAATTACCATCGCTCCACAAAACATTCGTTTGTCATTGTGAATAATACCATTTCCATAGACGACATTCCAGAAGAGATTATTGTGGTTCCAACGCTAGAAGAAGCCGGTGATATTGTAGAAATGGAAGAAATTGAACGTGATTTAGGATTTTAAACTAAGTCATAATTTGCTGCTTGTACAGTTTAAACCTCACACTAAAATGCTATGAAACTAACAATTCTTGGTTGTCATTCAGCGACCCCTCGTTGGGACGCGCATCCTACAGCTCAAGTATTGGAGGTGAAAGGACATTTGTTCTTAATAGATTGCGGCGAAGGTACACAAGTGCAATTACGCCGTTGCAAGGTAAAATTTGCCCGTATCAAGCATATTTTTATCTCCCATTTACATGGGGATCACTTTTTTGGTTTGATCGGACTTATTTCTACGTTCAGATTGCTAGGTCGTGATGCAGATTTGCACGTGTACGGGCCTAAAGGTATTAAGGAAGCGATAGTCCTTCAGTTGAAACTAGGGAAATCATGGACAAACTTCTCGTTGTTTTTTCACGAACTAGATAGTAAAGAACCGCAATTGTTGTTTGACGACGATAAAGTTTCCGTAACAACAATTCCTTTAAAACACCGTATTTACACCAATGGTTTTCTTTTTAGAGAGAAACCGAACGAACGTAAATTAGACATTAATGCGGTACGAGAAGCCAATGTTTCAATGACGTATTACAACAAGATTAAACAAGGACACGATGTGTTAAATGAAGCTGGAAGGCTCATTAAAAATGAAGCCGTTACTTTCAATCCAGAACCTTCAAAATCCTATGCGTTTTGTAGCGATACAATGTATGCCCCAGAGATTATTCCTCAGATTAAAAATGTAACACTTTTGTATCACGAAGCTACTTTTTTAGAAGAACATGCCCATTTGTGTGAATTAACAATGCATAGTACGGCAAAGCAGGCAGCCTCTATTGCTTCGGAAGCTTCTGTAAAAACCTTGTTATTAGGTCATTACTCAGGACGTTATGGGAATTATGAATTTTTCAGAAGGGAAGCCCAAACAGTTTTTGAAAATGTAGCGCTTGCCGAAGACGGAAAGTCGTTTGACATATAGTCAAATTCTTCTTAAAATTTTAATACACATTTAATAAGCAGCTATTTCTTACCTTATCCAAAACTCGTAACTTGCAATAAAGTTACCGCATGAAGGATAATCTACATCAATATCGAAAATCGTACGAAAAAGGAGCACTTTCCGAAGAAACTGTTTCCCAAAATCCGTTTCAACAATTTAGAACTTGGTATTATGAAACGAAGGAAGCTGGTGGTGTGGACGAGGTAAATGCAATGACGTTAACAACTATAGATTTGCAAGGTTTTCCGAAGGGGAGAGTGGTGTTGTTAAAAAAATACGATGAACTTGGCTTCTATTTTTACACCAATTACGACAGTGAAAAAGGAAAATCAATTGCTGAAAATAACAAGGTGTCACTTTCTTTTTTTTGGCCAAATATGGAACGTCAAATTATTATTAAAGGAGTTGCAACTCGTACTTCGGAAGCTGATTCGACAAATTACTTTCATTCGCGTCCCAAAGGAAGTCAGTTAGGAGCTGTAGTATCGCAACAAAGCAGTAAAATTGAAAATAGAACTGTTTTAGAAGAAAGGTTAAAACAGTTAGAGATAGAATACGAAAACAAAGAGGTTCCAAAACCAGAAAATTGGGGTGGGTATGTAGTTACACCCGTTTCGTTTGAATTTTGGCAAGGACGCCCTAATAGATTACACGACAGGTTGAAATATGAGTTGGAAGAATACGATTGGCGTATGACTCGTTTACAACCTTAAAAGTAAATTGCTTATGAAAACATTATACATGGTTAGGCATGCGAAATCGTCGTGGGAATACGATGTTATCGATCATCAACGCCCGTTAAAGGATAAAGGAAAAAATGATGCTATGGCAGTTTCCGAAGAAGTGAAAACGTCCATTATTCCACCTCAAAAAATGATTAGTAGTGATGCTGTTAGAGCACTAACAACTGCGCATTATTTTAAAGATGCACTAGAGATTAGTGATGCTGATTTTAGCACCAATCACGATTTGTACGATTTTAGTGGTCAAAATGTAATGCGTATTATAAAAGGTTTAGACAATTCGTTAGATCGTGTGATGTTATTTGGCCATAACCACGCGTTTACTTCTATAGCAAATATGCTTGGGAGTATTCCGATTGAAAATGTGCCTACGTGTGGCTTTTTTATGATTGAATTTGACACCGATACTTGGAGTGAAATTAAGACAGGTAAAACAGTACGAACTATATTCCCAAGAGACGTAAAGTAATGACAGAAAAAGTTGAACAAGAAAATGGCATTCATAACCAATATCGAAATAGAGAGTTAAGTTGGTTACAGTTTAATGCACGTGTTTTACAAGAAGCAGAAGATGCTTCTATTCCGTTAATTGAGCGGTTGCGATTTATAGGTATTTTCTCAAATAATCTAGACGAATTTTTTAAAGTACGGTATGCAACTTTAAAGCGTATTGTGGAAGCTGGAAAAGGTGGTAGAAGCTTTTTGGGAGGAATTTCTGCAAAAGAATTAATGGAAGAAATTACCCAAACGGTAATCAATCAGCAAAAAAATAGTCTTCGAATCTTAAAAGAGATTAGTAAAGAACTTAAAAAAGAAAATATTTTCATCATTGATGAAACTGAAGTAACAGAAGAGCAGAGTAAGTTTATTACCGATTACTTTACCCGTAAGGTGAGTCCTGCGATGGTTACAATAATGATTGGAGAATTAGAGAAGTTCCCAACATTAAAAGACAGTGCAGCTTATTTAGCGGTTAAGATGGTGATGTCTAAAGAGGACGAAACCTTTGAAACAAAGTACAACTATGCCCTTATTGAAATTCCTAAATCTGTAGATCGTTTTGTGGTGCTTCCACAAGAAGGTGATAAACAATACATTATTATTTTAGATGACTTGATTCGGTATTGTTTAAATAACCTCTTCAGTATTTTTAAGTACGAAAGTATTACGGCGCACATGATTAAGATTACTAGAGATGCCGAACTCGATATTGATAGTGATTTGAGTAAGAGTTTTATTGATAAAATCTCAAAGAGTGTAAAGGATAGAAGTAATGGAGATCCTGTACGATTTGTGTATGATAAAAAGATAGAAGCTAGCACGCTTAAATTTTTATTAGACAAAATGGGAATTGATAAAACGGATAGTCTTATTCCGGGAGGTAGGTATCACAACCGTCGTGATTATATGGACTTTCCGAGTATGGGACGACCAGATTTGTTATATATTCCCAAAACGCCAGTGCCTATACCAGGCTTGAGTTTACAAGGAAGTTTGTTGGATAAAATTGCTGAAAAAGATTATTTATTACATGCACCGTATCAAACATTTTCATACGTAATTAAGTTTTTACGTGAAGCGGCGTTAGATCCGAAAGTGAAAACGATAAAAATTACAATCTATCGTTTGGCAAAGGTGTCGCATATTGCTAGTTCTTTAATCAATGCTGTTAAAAACGGAAAAGAAGTTACGGTACAAATTGAATTGCAAGCTCGTTTTGATGAAGAAGCAAACATTAGCTATGCCGAGCAGATGCAGCGGGAAGGAGTGAATTTGATTTTTGGTGTTTCAGGATTAAAAGTACATTGTAAAACCTGTGTTATTGAACGTTTGGAGAATAAAAAAATCAAACGATATGCACTTGTAAGCACCGGAAATTTTAATGAATCTACGGCACGTATTTATACCGATTATACGCTCTTTACTTCCAATCAGAAAATTTGCAAAGAGATCAATAAAGTGTTCGATTTCTTTGAGGTAAACTACAAAATAAAAAAATACAATCATTTAATTGTCTCTCCACATTATACACGTAATGCACTTTCAACATTAATTGAGACTGAAATTGAGAATCATAAAAAAGGCCTTCCTAGCGGAATTCGTTTAAAATTAAATAGTTTATCCGATTTTAAAATGATCGATAAATTATATGCGGCGAGTAGAGCTGGGGTTCAAATTAGATTGATTGTGAGGGGAATATGTTGTTTAATCCCTGGAGTTAAAGGAATGAGTGAAAATATTGAGGTGATAAGTATTATCGGAAAGTTTTTAGAACACCCTCGATTGTATATATTTGATAATGCTGGTAATGAAAAAGTCTATATTTCTTCCGCCGATTTTATGGGGAGAAACTTAGACAATAGAGTAGAAATATCATGTCCTATTTACGATCCAGAAATTAAGAAAGAAATTTTAGAAACGTTCGAGATTGGCTGGAGTGATAATGTAAAAGCGAGAGAGATTACTAGTAAAAATGATAATGCGTATCGTAGAAACAACAATCCGAAAGTTCGATCGCAGTTTAAGATGTATGATTATTATTTAGATAAAATTCAAAAAAGTTAATTTGTTACACATTGAAAAATATGGTGCAGTAGATATTGGCTCTAACGCGATACGATTACTCGTAGCTACTGTTATTGAAGAAGAAGGTAAAAACACATTGTTTAAAAAAACATCACTTGTTCGTGTGCCTATTCGTTTGGGCGCCGATGTATTTTTGAAGGGAGAAATTTCTGAACGAAATACCAATAGAATGATTGACGCTATGAATGCTTTTAGTTTGTTAATGAGTGTTCATAATATTAAACGCTACAAAGCGTGTGCAACTTCTGCCATGCGTGAAGCTTCTAATGGCGCTGAAATTGCTGAAATCATTAGAAAGAAAAGTGGTATAAAAATCAATATTATCGACGGTGAAGATGAAGCCACTATAATTGCTTCTACAGATTTAAAATCGTTAATTCAAAACGATAAAGTATTTCTATATGTTGATGTAGGTGGAGGAAGTACCGAACTTACTGTTTTTGCAAATGGTCATAAAGTAGCGTCTCATTCATTTAAAATTGGAACTGTACGACTTATTAACGACATGGTTGAAGATACTATGTGGCAACAAATGGAAGATTGGATTAAACTAAATACCAAACCATTTAAGAAGGTATCTGTTATAGGTTCTGGAGGAAATATAAACAGTATTTTTAAAAATAGCGGTAAAAAATCGGGAATGCCATTGAGTTATTTCTATTTGGTTTCCTTTTACGAATTAATTAAATCGTATTCACAAGAAGAACGTATTACAGAAATGGATATGAATCCAGATCGTGCTGATGTAATTGTACCAGCTACTAGAATTTACTTGTCAGCCATGAAATGGAGTGGTGCCAAGAATATCTATGTCCCAAAAATCGGTCTTTCCGATGGTATTATTAAGAGTCTCTATAATGAGAAGTTAGCAGAACAGCTTCAAGCATAGCTTTAGGCTATTTCAGTCGCTAATTGCTCTTCTTTTATCTTTTGACGCATCTGTTTAATAGTGAGAGAACTTCCGTCATGACTCCATCCTGGAGGTCCAAAAGCATACATGAACTTATGTCTCCAGTTTTTAGACTTTTTCATATCTCTCCAAATATCTTTGTATTCGTGCGTTAAAATCACCCAAATATTATACGAATTTGGTGGGTGCGATACACCGTATTCAATATCAATGTCTTCATCTAATTCTTTCCAAGTACCGAATATTTTATCAAAGATATTTAGAAATCCGCCATGGTTTTTATCCATGTACTCTAGATTTCGTGCGTGATGCACTTGGTGCATGGTGTGGGTATTAAACACTTTTTCGATGATTCCCATCTTCGGAATAAATACAGTGTGTAACTGGAATTGCCAAAGTGCTTCAATTCCTAAACAAACAACGAGCATTTCTGGTGGAAAACCAATCGCACAAATCCAAACATAAAAAAAGGGTTTGTATAAAATTGTGAACCAACCATTTCTAACTGCTGTTCCTAAATTGAAATTATCGGAAGAGTGATGAACGATATGAGCAGCCCAAAAGAAACGAACCATATGGTTTTGTCTGTGAAACCAATAATAACTAAAATCATCTAACAACTGGCAAATTATCCATACGTACCAAGCATATCCAAACGATTCCCATCCCATAATATTCATGCGAACTCCATCCACTTCTGGATTGAATATTTCATACACAAAATTGAATATAATAATAGCAGAAACAGTCTTCAAGAGTGGAGCTAAAATGGCAGAACCAACACCGAGTGAAAGACTAGAAGTTAGGTCTTTCCAGTTGTACAGCTCTTTGTGATCGTGCGTTTTACTATAAGTAAGTTCCAATAAAATGAAAGCTATAAAACAAGGAGCTCCATATACCAATGGGTTCGTAAAATCCATAAAATTTTTTAAATTAAATACAACAATGATCTTTCAAAGTTGGAAAGGCCACAATATAGTTAATTATAAAGGGCTATGCAATGGTGGTTTTTTTATTTCAGAAATAAAGAGTGGTTTCCTTATTTCTGAAATAATTTCTGAAATTTTTTATGTAAACCGATAGAAATTGTCACTTCTTCTGAAGTAATCGGGTGTGTAAACTGAAGTGAAGTAGCCTGAAGATACAGCCCTCGACCTTTTAGTTCCTGTTCTTTGAGATTGTAGGTTGCATCACCAAGGATCGGACTTCCAAGAGATGCTACATGAATACGAAGTTGATGTCTCCGGCCCGTTGAAGGATATAGCGCAACGAGGTTTAATAGGGTATCATTAGCCAAAGTTTTTGTGTCAAGGACTTTGTAACGGGTGTGCGATGCTTTATCGGCAATCGGAGTTTCAATAGTTCCTTCTTTAGGTAATGCTCCTGTAGTTATCGCGTGATATATTTTTGAAATTTGCTTCTCTTCAAATAGTTTGTTTAATGCTACTAGAGCAGTATTCGTTTTCGCAATTAACAGTAAGCCACTTGTCGGGAAATCCAATCGATGTACAGGTTTTGGATGTGATAGTGCATCAACTTCGTTACTTTTTGAAAGATTGGAAGGCAATGCATTCACGATAGTTTTGTGTTTATTGCCACTGACTAAGATTCCTGCGGGTTTATTAATAATGGCTAGATGCTCATCCTCATAGCAAACTTCCAATGGAAATACTAAATTAGAAGCTTTTAAAGGGGTTTCTGCTTCGAAAAGGCAGATGGTTTCTCCTCCTTTTATATAAGTGGCGGTAGTCGCAGGAACAGTATCAATTGTAATTACTTGCTTCTTAATTAACTTCTTTAGACCGCTTTTCGTGGTGACGGAAGTAAATATTGAAATTCCGTATTCTTGAAATCGCACGGGAGCTTCTTGATTCGGAACCGTATGCGTTTCTTTTAAAATCATTTTTATCCGTGTATAGTTTCGCTGGTTCCAAGGTTTTTCATTACTTCTGCTTCAAAAGCGAGTAATTCGTCCCATTTGGCATCCACTTCTTTTCGTTCTCCATATTGTCGTGCAAAGCCTAAAAACATAGTGTAGTGATTAGCCTCACTCACCATCAAGTTTCGGTAAAATTCGGCCAAAGTTTTGTCTTCCAATTCTTCACTTAATAAACGGAAACGTTCGCAACTCCGTGCTTCAATTAAAGCAGCGTACAACAATCGATGTACCAATTGCATGGTTCTACTTCCGCCTTTAGGAAAAAACTTCACGATTTGTAACACATACTCGTCTTTACGGTCGCGTCCCATCGTCCATCCGCGCTCTATAATTTTATCATGCACCATTTTAAAATGACTGATTTCTTCTTTTACCAAGGCAACCATTTCTTGTACTAGTTCGGTGTATTCTGGGAAGCTTACAATAAGTGAAATGGCAGTAGAAGCAGCTTTTTGCTCGCAATACGCGTGATCGGTTAAGATTTCTTCAATATTTTTTTCCACAATATTGACCCAACGCGGATCAGTGGGTAATTTTAAACCTAGCATAGTGTTGTTATGATATAATTAAATGTCCAAATCGAATTCTTTCCGAAGGGTATCGATTAAAGGATTTTTCTCTTTTAGTTTGTCAAATTTTTCACGAGCCGTGTATGCATAGCGTTTTACAGCAGTTTCATTCACTTCTATAGAAAGACTAACATCGTAATTTTCAAGTTTTTCTCGTAAATAATTTAGCAAGTCAAATTTAGCGCGTTCTACTTCAACTTTTATCGTGTGATTCGGAAACTCTAAATGGATAATGGTTCCTTCCAATCTTGGAACGCCCATAGAGAGGTGCGACAATAAATTGAACTTTCCGTCCTCTTCCACAATTTTTGTGTATTCATTCCACGCAACAATCATCGCTTCTTCTGTGAAATCTTTGGTAGGTAGATTTTCGACAGCGGGTTTTATCGCTTCTTGTTCTTGCTTTAGTTGGTGTTTTTTCTGAATACTTTTTAATGATAAAGCCGATACTTTTTTAGCAGACCGTTCGGCTAATATTTGCGGACGTTCAATTACAATTTTCGGCTTTTCTTCGGAAGCTTCCGTAGGAACGGGAACTGAAGAAGTCTCAGTGTTTGCAACAGGATTAGATGCTGCAGAAGTTTCTTTGTTCGGTGTTAATACGTTACTTTCCGAAGCAGAAATTGTTTCAGAAACAGGTTCTGAAGCTATTAATTTTTCAATGGCTTTAAAATGGGAAGGCGGTATTACGAACCGACTAGACTTTTTTTTTCAATCTTAACCGTGAGAGAAGCGAGTTGTAACAGGCACAATTCTACTAACAATCGTTGATTTCGACTGCTTTTGTATTTTAAATCGCACTCATTGGCCAAGCCAATCGCTTCAATTAAAAACGCATGACTTGTTTTTTGTGACTGTTCAAAATACATGGTCTTGATTTGCTCACCAACTTCTAACAATGCTATTGTCTCTTGGTTTTTGCAGACTAATAAATCTCTAAAATGAGACGCAATTCCCATTACAAAATGATGTGCGTCAAATCCTTTGGCTAAAATGGTATTAAAAGCCACCAATACCTTCGGAATGTCGTTTTGAAGTAACAAATCGGTAACTTCGAAGTAATAAGTATAGTCTAAAACGTTAAGGTTTTCGGTTACAGCTTCGCGAGTTAGTGTTTTTCCTGAAAAACTTACAACGCGATCAAATATAGAAAGCGCATCACGTAAGGCGCCATCTGCTTTTTGAGCAATTACATGTAATGCATCATCTTCAGCTTCAATTCCTTCAGAAATTGCTACTTCAGCAAGGTGACCTTTGATATCTGTTACGGTAATTCGTTTAAAATCGAATATTTGACAACGCGATAAGATAGTTGGTATAATTTTATGCTTTTCGGTAGTTGCTAAAATAAAAATAGCGTGCTTTGGTGGCTCTTCTAATGTTTTCAGAAAAGCATTAAAAGCGGCAGAAGAAAGCATGTGTACCTCGTCAATAATATAGACTTTGTAGGTTCCAACTTGTGGTGGGATACGAACTTGATCTATTAAATTTCGAATATCATCTACCGAGTTGTTAGAAGCGGCATCTAATTCAAAAATATTAAAGGCAAAATCTTCGTCTTCTTTCTGCGTACCATCTTGGTTAATCTTTTTGGCTAGAATACGAGCGCAGGTTGTTTTTCCCACTCCACGAGGACCGGTAAACAATAACGCTTGTGCCAGATGGTTGTTTTCTATGGCATTTTGCAATGTATTGGTAATAGATTGCTGTCCCACCACGTCTTTAAACTGGGTAGGTCTGTACTTTCGAGCTGATACAATAAAATGTTCCATAGATTATCAACAAATATAAAGATGTACAGTTAGTTTTTAAAAAATAGACCTTGGTATTTTACGGTATTTATTAACATTGGTTTACTTTTGCGCGAGAAGCAGGCCGCCTTATCGTTTCTGCATTAGCAGAAGAGGAAAGTCCGGGCACCATAGGGAAGCATAGCGGCTAACGGCCGTCGCTCTTTTTAGCTTCGGTTAAAGAGGGTAGGACAAGTGCAGCAGAAAGTATGTACAGGTAATGCTGTAGTGAAACCAGGTAAACTCTATGCGGTGAAATGTCACGTAAACCTACGTTTAAGGGTTCCCGCCCGTTGTAGGAGGGTAGGCAGATTGAGTGTATTGGTAACAATACATCTAGATAAATGATAAGGACTTGAATTTATTTGAGTACAGAACCCGGCTTATAGGCCTGCTTTTTTTTATATTGTTCTACCAGTTTTTCAGCCCAGGTTTTACAATCTTCAATATTATAAAAGGATTCAAATTTCCCTTTAAAAAAGTTTTTTTCAAAGACAGATATATTATAAGATGCATCTGTGTAACAAATTACTCCAATTCCTAATAAGGTAGGGAAGTATTCTTCTTGGTATAAATTGTGTTTTATGGTGTAATCGAATCTTCTATCGGCAATAGAGACAAAGGGTTTGTCTGTGTAATAGGTTTCAAATAATTGGTAGAATTTTTCTAAGTGTTTCTTTTCAAAGACAATACCTTCTTTAATTTGAGAAATAAGAAAGTGCTCGTGAATTTCGATATAGGTAAAATCTAAATCAATTATTTCAATAGGGGAGGGTTTCATAAATTAATTTTCAAAAAAACTAAATACCGAACCACCATATCTTCGTGCTTCAGTAAAGTTTGAAACTGTTGATAAGTCATTGTGTTTGGTGTGTTCAATAATAATCATTCCGTCTTCTTTCACGAAATTTTTATCAAAAAGAGTTTGCACCAATATATCTAATTGGGCAATCGTAAAATCGTAGGGTGGATCGGCAAAAATCACATCAAAAGATCCAGATCCTGATGAAGCATATTTAAAAACGTCAGATTTTATGGTTTGAATAGGAAAAGACAATTCCTCTGCTGTTTTCTGAATGAATTTTACACATCCAAAATCGGCATCTACACAAGTAATTGTTTCTGTTCCTCTAGAAGCAAATTCGTAGCTAATGTTTCCAGTACCTGCGAATAAGTCTAACATGGAAATCTCATGAAAATCTACGCGGTGATTTAATATATTAAAAAGGGCTTCTTTTGCAAAATCGGTAGTGGGTCTTACAGGAAGTGATTTTGGTGCTACAAGACGTTTTCCTTTATATATTCCTGAAATAATTCGCATTAGAGTGCATTTTTAATGATAAACTTCTTGTGTGTTGTTTGCGATGCGCCATCTATGACTAGGTCACTTTCAGTTTTCAAAAAAGAAATGTTTCTAATATAAGTGTACAGCATCTTATAATTTGCGTCGTTTTCGTCTATTTCGCCACAAATAAATACGGAAAGTGAATCTGGGTTTAATTTAAGTTGTTCGAGACAGAATAGGGTGTAATAGATAAAATCTTCAGGCGTTTTGTACGAATACGTATTGCACAATTGAAGGGCTCCATTTTTTATACTAATACAGTCAAATTGATCCTCTTGAACGTGCATATAAAATTTGGATACAATAGAATATTTTTCAGCACTTAATATCTTTTTTAGAAAAATAGAGGTGCCATGAAAGTATTGAAAACTACCAAACCTATCAAAAAAGTAATTATTGATGTTTACAAAAGGAATATACACCACGACAAGGTCTTGTGTTTCTACCGTATCGAATGCAATAAAGTCGTTGGCGAGTATTTTTGAATTAAATTTTAAATACTCACTAGCCTTAGATTCATCAAATAAACTAGCAGGAACTGTTGTGTAAATGGTATTGGTATAGATGAGTGTAACCTCTGTAAATGGTAATTGAAGTGCATCTGTTTCTGAAAGAATAGTGTCAATTTCAAGTTCTATTTCTTCAGGAGATCGAGTGCCATCAAATTTATTTTCAGTAAAAAAGTGCGTTTCGTTTGAATCGGTATTTTTCACTAAAAAAGAAAGTCCGGTCAAAGAAATTTGAACGGACAATCTGTACTCTATATTTTGTGCTATGTTATTGTTCAGATGCAGAATCGTATATTTTTGGCCAGTTACCAGTTGTATTAACTTGATTCATTGATCCTACTCTAATATCAGGTCCATTTACACCTTCAACAGAAACAACTTGTTTTTCTTGTTGTAATAGGTCTTTGTCCATTCCTTTAAGAATAACATCTTTAGCTACTTTAGCTTCGAAAACAGAATATTTAGTTCCACTTTTCTCAATAGTTCCAGCTTTTAATTCAAATTTAGCATCAACTCCTTCAATTGGAACATTCATCATTGTTTTGTAACGATTTGTTTTTCCGTAAAGTGAATCTTTAACAGGAGTAAAACCTAACGTGTCTATTACAACTGCTTCAATAAAATATCCTTCCGTAAGATTGTATGCTTTGTTTTTTTCAACATCTGCATAACTAGTATCACGTCTTTCGATGTTAGCAAATTGCGCAGTATCAATAAAACGAACTAAGCTATCAAAACTTCCAGTAAATTTACCAGTAATCTCTTTGTGTGCTAATTGAGCCGCTTGAATATCTTTTAAATTTTTAATTACTTTGGTGTATCGAGCTTCTTTAACTTTATTAAACTCAACAGGTCCGATTACAGACGAATAAAGCTTCCATCCTAAGAAGATAATGACTAGCCAAAGAAGTAATTGAATTATTAATTTCATTATACGATAATTTAAGTGTTTTAAATTCTAAAAGGTCTATCGCAAATCTACAATTTTTTTTTGTTCGTAAAAGTATATTCTGAAAAAATCATACCTATCTTTAACCCTTATATTACCTTTGATGCATGAATGTTTCTGAATTTTACGGCCTTTTAAAAACCGATTTCCCTCATAATACGACAATTAAACAAGATATTGCTTTACAATTATTAGCAAAATTTGTGCTTTCTGAAGCGAAAAATGAAGTGTTTTTGTTAAAAGGATACGCAGGTACAGGAAAAACAACCACTATTGGTACTTTGGTTAAAAACTTGTGGAAAGTACGCAAAAGTCCTGTGTTATTGGCACCTACGGGTCGAGCAGCCAAAGTAATTAGCAATTACTCCCAAAAAGAAGCTTTTACCATTCATAAGAAAATTTACTACCCAAAAAGCGAAAAAGGTGGTGGAGTCTCCTTCACTTTGCAAACTAATAAGCACCGAAATACTATTTTTATTGTAGATGAAGCTTCTATGATTCCAGATATTAATCAGGATTCTAAATTGTTTGAAAACGGTTCTCTTCTCGACGATTTAATGCAATATGTATATAGTGGACATAATTGTAAATTACTATTAATAGGAGATACCGCTCAATTACCGCCTGTGAAGCTGGATATAAGTCCTGCGTTGGAGCGAAAGACTCTCGAAAATTATTACAACAAAGAAGTTATCGAACTCGAATTAGATGATGTTGTTCGTCAGCAAACCGATAGCGGAATTTTAGTGAATGCCACACGATTAAGAGAACGCTTAGACGATGGCTTTTTTGATGACTTTAAATTTACCGATCTAAATTACCCTGATGTGATCCGTCCTGCCGACGGACAAGAAATTATGGATGCTATAAGTGATAGTTATTCAGCTCTTGGAAACGAAGAGACTGTGATTATTGTGCGCTCAAACAAACGTGCCAATTTATACAACCAAAGTATTAGAAACCGAATCTTGTTTCAAGAAGAAGAACTTTCCGCAGGAGATTACTTGATGGTAGTGAAGAATAATTATTTCTGGGTGAAAACCGAAAGTGAAGCTGGTTTTATTGCAAATGGAGATATCGTTCAAGTCATCGAAATTTTAGCTTTTAGAGAGTTGTACGGCTTTAAGTTTGCTGAAGTAATGGTTAAAATGGTCGATTATCCTAAAATGAAACCGTTTGAAACTGTTTTATTGTTAGATACACTTACTTCGGAAACTCCCTCGTTGCCTTACGAAGAGTCCAATAAATTATACCAAGCCGTGTTAGAAGATTATGCTTCTGAAACTTCTAAATACAAAAAGTTTTTAGCCGTTAAGAAGAATAAATACTTTAACGCATTGCAAGTTAAATTCTCCTACGCTATCACCTGTCATAAATCGCAAGGGGGACAATGGAACACCGTTTTTGTAGAACAACCGTTTTTACCAAACGGTATCGATAGAGACTATCTACGTTGGTTGTACACAGCGATCACTCGTGCAAAAGAAAAATTGTACTTAATAGGGTTTAAAAATGACTTTTTTGTAGATTCGTAAGAATGGATTCAATAGAAATACTTTTTAGTGTCTTTTTAGGGGTTGGACTTGCAGCTGCAGCAGGCTTTCGTGTTTTTTTACCCCTTTTGGTATTAAGTCTCGCAGGCTTCTACGATGTAATTCCTTTAAACGAAAGCTGGGAGTGGGCAGGAAGTCTTACCGCAGTAATTACATTAGGGGTTGCAACTCTTGTAGAAATATTTGGCTATTTCATTCCGTGGTTCGATAATGCACTAGATACCATAGCAGTACCTTTAGCGGCTGTTGCCGGAACAGCGGTAATGATGGCTACGGTAAGTGATTTGAGTCCTTTAGTGACGTGGGCATTAGCTATTATTGCAGGGGGCGGAACCGCAGCTGCGATTAAAGGAAATGTTTCAGCCGTTCGATTGACATCTTCAGCTACTACTGGCGGACTTGCAAATCCTGTAGTTTCTACTGTAGAAACGGGGACTTCTACGGTAATGTCCTTACTGTCAGTGTTTATAGCGCCACTTGCGTTTGTGTTGGTTTTAGTCATTTTCTTCGGAATCTATAAATTTTATAAAAAGCTTCAGAAAAAAGGTTCTTCAAGTACATAATCTTACTATTTTTGAAACCATTGTAACCAAATTAAATTTCTTCGGAAGCTTTACCTTCAGAAAGTAACAAGAGTGAAGCAACCTTATAGAAGGATGTACATCTAATTAATGAATTTCTAACCTCATATGAAAATAATAGCAATGATTCCTGCGCGTTACGGCGCCTCTCGTTTTCCTGGTAAATTAATGCAAGATCTTGGCGGAAAGCCTGTAATTGTGCGCACCTACGAAGCTGCCAAAGAAACTGAGTTGTTTGACGAAGTGTATGTGGTAACAGATAGTGATGTTATTTTTCAGGAAATTGAAATGAATGGTGGAAAAGCAATCATGAGCAAGAAAGAACATGACTGCGGAAGCGATCGTATCGCCGAAGCTGTTGAGTTTATGGATGTGGATATTGTGGTAAATGTACAAGGCGATGAGCCTTTTACAAGCAAAGAAGGTTTAGAGCAAGTATTACGTGTTTTTGATGGACCTGATGCCGAAAAAATAGATTTGGCTTCCTTAATGACCGAGATACACGACTGGAAAGAAATTAGTGATCCTAATTGCGTAAAAGTAATTGTAGATAAAGAAAGTTTCGCACTCTATTTCTCACGCTCACCAATTCCATACCCTAGAGATAAAAATGCTGCCATGCAGTATTACAAACACAAAGGAATTTATGCATTCCGTAAACAAGCAATCTTAGATTTTTACAGACTTCCAATGCGCTCATTAGAAGCTGTAGAAAAAATTGAATGTATTCGGTATTTAGAATATGGTAAAAACATTAAAATGGCTATATCAAACACGCAAGGAATTGAAATTGATACTCCAGAAGATTTAGTGAGAGCTAATAAAGTATTAAAAGAAAGTAAAAAAGAAACTGTCAATAATAAGTATCGCAATTTTCCGATGGTTCCAAAAGTTGTTTTTGGACAAGGATGTTTCGATCAGTTGTCTTCAATTCTAGCACCACAACGAAAGGACAAAGCACCTTTTATTTTTCTAGTAGATAAAGTTTTCAAAAAAGAACAAGCATTAATAGATCGTATCAACCTTCGATTTAATGATAAACTGATTTTTGTTTCTTCGGAAGAAGAGCCTAAAACCACACAAGTAGATCAGATCGTAAAAGACATTAAAGCAGAATTCACCTTTAAGCCTTCAGGAATTATCGGTATTGGAGGAGGAACTATTTTAGATTTGGCAAAAGCTGTTTCTATTATGCTTACCAATAAAGGTAGCGCTGCAGATTACCAAGGTTGGGATCTAGTGAAAACCAAAGCGGTATATCACGTTGGTGTTCCAACAATTTCGGGTACAGGAGCGGAAGTTTCTAGAACGACCGTACTTACAGGACCTGTTAAAAAACTGGGTATTAATAGTGATTTTACACCTTTTGATCAAGTTATTTTAGATCCAGACTTAACAGTAGGGGTTCCTAAAAATCAATGGTTTTACACAGGAATGGATTGTTTTATTCATTGTGTCGAATCGTTAAATGGAACTTTCTTAAATGCATTTAGTCAGAGTTATGGCGAAAAAGCATACGATTTGTGTATGGAGATTTTTGTAGGTGAAGAATTATCTGAGGAAGAATCTAGAGGAAAATTAATGATGGCTTCATGGCACGGCGGAATGAGTATTGCATACTCTCAAGTCGGTGTTGCGCACGCTATGAGCTACGGACTTTCTTACGTACTTGGTACCAAACACGGAATAGGAAACTGTATTGTATTTGATCATTTAGAAGAATTTTATCCAAAAGATGTTATTCTTTTCAAGAAAATGGTAAAAAAGCATCAGGTAGAAATCCCTAAAAATTTATGTAGTAACCTTTCCGAAGAACAATTAGAAACAATGATCGATATAGCATTGAGTCTTGTGCCACTTTGGGAAAATGCATTAGGTGATAACTGGGAAACAATAATGACTCGTGAAAAGCTGAAAGCATTATATTTAAAAATGTAGTACCTTACTACTTCCTAAAGTTTTCTATGTCGTTAACTAAGTTTATTTATCATAAAATCCTTGGATGGAAATTTCAAGGAGATTTTGATCGCTCTATAAAAAAATCGGTACTTATTGTCGTACCACATACCAG
This sequence comes from Ulvibacter litoralis, assembly GCF_900102055.1. GTDB lineage: Bacteria > Bacteroidota > Bacteroidia > Flavobacteriales > Flavobacteriaceae > Ulvibacter > Ulvibacter litoralis. The sequence continues at coordinate 803,004 of NZ_FNBA01000002.1, read as the reverse complement.
TTATGTAGATTTTGTACTTTCTATATTAGTTCGCAGAATTTTAAAAATTCAAATCAATTTTGTAGGTAAAAAAGAACTTTTTAAAGCTCCGTTTGGGTGGTATTTTAAATGGATGGGAGGAGAGCCTCTAAATAGAGAAAAAGCTCAAAACAAAGTCGAAGCTATTGCAAATGTATTTGCAGAACACGAAGAGTTTAGACTAGCCATTGCGCCAGAAGGAACACGAAAAAAGGTAGATGCTTGGAAAACTGGATATTATTACATTGCACTAGCTGCCAATGTACCGATTATTCCCATAGGCTTAGACTATTCTACAAAGATTATGCACATTGGAGAAGCTTTTTATCCAACAGGAAATATCGAAGAGGATGAGAAGTTTTTTCGTAATTTCTTTAAAGGTATGGTGGGAAAAGTGCCAGAATACACCTAATTGTATTTCCTAAAATTAACAGATTATTAAAATAATGATTTGTTAAACCCTAATAGCTCCTTATTACTTAATGTATTGTTAATCAGTTCTGTGTAGTTAAATCTTAGTTAACTTTAAACTTTTTCTTATTAATTCTATGAGTTTGTTTTTATCTCTGTAACAAACAAACTTATTAATTATGAGAAAGCTAAAATTTTTAACAACAACACTTGTATTGTCAATTGCACTTATTTCATGTAGTGATGACGATGATACAAACACAACTGATGAACCGACAGCCGATTACCAAACCCAAGTATTCGCGTCAAACAATTCTAATGGTAATGTTACCATGTACGACACTAGTGATCCAAACAATGTTTCAACGAAAACATTTTTAACACTATCTACAGATGCTGAAGGTGTTTATTACGATGCAAGTACCGATCAATTAACACAGGCATCAAGAACATTTTTGCAACTAAATTCGTATGCAGACATTGGTATATCTAATGATGGTATTACTTTAAATATTGCAGCCAGTGGGAGTGCCGATTTGGTAAGTCCGAGAGATATTGCTGTTAATGGTTCTGTTTATGTAGTATCAGATAATTCTGATGTAGATGGAGACCCAACAACCGCAGATGGACGTTTCTTTATTTACACCAAAGCAGGAGATCAATTTACACTTAGAAACACCGTTACAGTAAATTTTGCCGTATGGGGAATTGAATTCGTAGGAAACAATTTATATGCTGTAGTTGACAAAACCAATGAAGTAGCATTGTTTACAAATTTTGCCTCTGAAAATACAACCGATGCAACCATCACAGCAACAAAACGTGTTGCCATTGAAGGTATTGTTAGAACGCACGGTCTAGGTTTTGATGACGATACGATGATTTTAACAGATATTGGAGATGCTGCAGTAGACTCTGATGGTGCTTTTCACATTATCTCAGACTTTGAAACAAAATTTAATGCTGTTGCAAATGGTGAAACCTTAGTTGTAGCAAACAATCAGATTCGAGTGGCTGGGAGTGCAACATTTTTAGGAAATCCTGTTTCTGCCGATTTTGATAGCGAAACGAACACCGTTTTTATCGCTGAAAGAGCGAATGGTGGCGGACGTGTATTAACGTATACAAATGCTGATGTCGGTGGAAATATAGCTCCAACCGTAAACTCAGAGTTGTCTGGAGCTTCTGCAGTGTACGCACAGGTTACAGAATTGTAGGATCAACATTTATTAATTCATAAAAAAAGCCCTTTTTTAAAAGGGCTTTTTTTTGTTTTTATAGAATTGTTTTATTTAAACTATTCATCATCGGCAGTTTCTTCCATGGTGTGATATACGTTTTGTACATCATCATCTTCTTCTAGCTTTTCTAGTAGCTTATCTACATCGGCAGCTTCTTCTGGGCTTAATTTTTTCGTTACTTGCGGAATACGCTCAAATCCTGAAGATAAAATTTCAATATTATTTTCTTCCAAATACGATTGTATTGCACCAAAACTTTCAAAAGGAGCGTAGATTAAAACACCATCTTCGTCTTCAAAAATTTCTTCAATTCCGTGGTCTATCAATTCAAGTTCTAACTCTTCTAAGTCCATTCCTTCTCCGTTAATACGGAAGTTACAGGTGTGGTCAAACATAAAGACCACCGATCCTGAAGTTCCTAAACTACCATCACATTTATTAAAGTACGAACGAACATTCGCAACGGTACGCGTATTATTATCGGTAGCAGTTTCAATAAGAACAGCGATTCCGTGTTGTGCGTATCCTTCAAATAAAACTTCTTTATAATCGCCTAAACTTTTATCGCTGGCTCTTTTAATGGCGCGTTCTACATTATCCTTAGGCATATTTACTGCCTTCGCATTTTGAATCACCGCACGAAGTCTAGAATTAGCGTCTGGATCTGGACCACCTTCTTTAACAGCCATTACAATATCCTTTCCTATACGAGTAAAGGCTTTGGACATGGCAGACCAACGTTTCATTTTTCTTGCTTTTCTAAATTCGAAAGCTCTTCCCATTTCTACTATATTTTATATTAAACTCGAAAACGAGACGAGTTTATGGTTATTTAAATCAGTTTTTGGTATTCGTACTACAAAAGTAAAAAAATAGACTACACTGCAAAGTTTAACTCACAAGCGCATCTATAATTTTTGCCAATTCGAAGTCTTTTTCAGTCAAACCATCTACATCGTGTGTCGATAGGCTGATGGTAAGTGTATTGTACACATTTGACCAATCTGGATGGTGGTTCATTTTTTCAGCTTCAAAAGCAATGCGCGTCATTACTGAAAAAGCATCTTTAAAGTTATCAAATTCGAGGGTGGTGTGAATGGCATTGTTTTGATAATCCCATCCATCAATCGTGCTCATTTTTTCTTGAATTTCGGTTTCAGATAAAGCTTTCATAAGGTACATATAAGAGGTTATTTATAAGTCTGTTAAGACTAATTTTTAAAAGTAAGTATTTCTTCATTTAAAGTGCAATCAGCAATCACTTCAGCGACTGTAATTTGATATTGTTCTGGTAATAGGTTTTTCTTCGGAAGAATTGCCAAATACCCATCATCATTGCTGCGATATACATTTTTAAAGATAGGGGTTTTAGTGCCCATTTTGGTGGTGATTTCTCGGAAAAGCTCTTCGTGATGAATCATGTCGGTACTCGCTAAATGAAAAATACCATCCAATTTTTTACTGATAATATAATGAATCTGCTGTGCAATTTTATCAGCAGTAGTAAGGCTTATTGTTAAATTTGGATATACTTCAAAGGTTGCTTGATGTTTAATGCTTTCGCGTAATTGAATAATTCTAGGCGAATGAATTCCTAATACCATGGGCAAACGCAAGATGGTCGTTTGTGCCGGAATTTGTTCTAATAACAAACGTTCGATCGCAATTTTAAACTTTCCGAAGTTAGACTCCGCAAGCGGTTTGTCATTTTCGTAGGAGGGAAGGGCGTACTTTCCATCAAAAACTTGTGCTGACGATAAAAATAGAAGCTTACAAAAATGATTGTTTTGAACATACTCACACAATAGTTTGTGAGCCGTAAACTGTGCTTTAAAATCTCCTCGTATGGCTGAAATAATATGCGTAGGTTTTACAGTTTCTAGGAGTTCAAGGAGATTATCTTCTTCGCAGCAATATGGGTAAAAAACCTTGTTATCTGAAAAATCTCCAATCGAATGGCAATAGGTACCGTATACTTCAAAATACGATTGAAGCTCCATAAATATATGATGCCCAATAAAACCACTACCGCCAAGAATTAAAATTTTTGTTTTTAAAGGGGGTTTCTCAAACTGCATTCTTTTCAACGTCTTTCTTTAAAAAATTGATTCGCCTGTGGCTGTGGTAAACTGTTCTAAAGCTTGCATTCCCAAAAAGGAATTTCCTTTAGGGTTCAAGCCTGGTGCCCACGTTGCAATGGTAAAATTATTGGGTAATAAGGCTACAATTCCCCCGCCAACACCACTTTTCCCTGGTAATCCTACTTCAAAAGCAAATTCACCAGCTTCATCATAAAAACCACAAGTAAGCATGATGGCGTTAATTCGTTTCACTTGAGATAACGTAAGATGTGCTACATTTCGCATACATTTTCCGCGATTTGCGAATAAATAAAATGCATTCGATAATTGTTGGCAATTCATTTCGATGGCACACTGATGAAAATAGAAGTCCAACACGGTGTCCACATCATTCGCTAAGTTTCCGAAGGACTTTAATAAATTGGCCGTTGCGTAGTTTGTAAATCCTGTTTCTTTTTCTGAAAGCGCTACGTTTTCGTTGTACGTAATCGTTTGATCATTAGTAAGGTCCCGAACATATTGTAAAAAGTCTTCTTTCGGATTTTTTAATTCGGAAACTAATATATCGGCAATAACAATGGCTCCAGAGTTAATCAACGGATTTCTCGGAATTCCATTCTCTAATTCGAGCAACGATAAATGGTTAAAAGGGTCGCCAGAAGGTTCTACATCCATTCGTTCCCAAACATCGGTACCAATTAGCTGAAGCGCCTTAGATAGCGTTAAAACCTTAGAGATACTTTGAATTGAAAACGAAACATCCCAATGGCCTACACCATAATTATCGCCATTCACTCTATTGAGGTAAATGGCGAAATTATCTTTATTAACTTTTGCTAATTCAGGAATGTAAGCAGCGACAGTACCTGTGTTTTCAATCTTTTGTAAGTTGGATTGAATGGTATCTAAAATCGCTTGATACTCCATCATTACCCTTTGTAGAAAGGAAGTTTCACAACGGTTGCTGGAACTGCATTCTTTCTAATTTGAATATGAATTTGTGTTCCTGGATCTCTAAATATCGTTGGAACATACCCTAATCCAATTCCTTTTCCTAATGAAGGAGACATAGTACCACTAGTGACAACACCAATTGTTTTCCCATTTCCGTCTACAATATCGTATCCCTGTCTTGGAATTCCACGTTCGTCTAGTTCAAAAGCGATTAGTCTTCTTTCTGGACCGTGTTCTTTTTCTTTTTTAAGGTTTTCAGCATTCACAAAATCTTTGGTAAATTTAGTGATCCAACCCAAACCAGCTTCAAATGGAGAGGTCGTGTCGTTAATATCATTTCCGTAAAGACAGTATCCCATTTCCAAACGCAATGTATCACGAGCAGCCAAACCAATAGGTTTGATACCAAAATCGGCACCAGCTTCAAATACTTTTTCCCAAACCTGTGCTACTTCTTCGTTTTTACAATAAATTTCAAAACCACCGCTTCCAGTATATCCTGTTGCACTGATAATTACATTCGGAATACCTGCAAAGTCAGATACTTTAAACGTATAGAATTTAATAGCTGCTAAATCTTCAGAAGTTAAAGACTGCATCGCTTCAATGGCTTTTGGTCCTTGAATCGCTAATAATGAATACCCTTCCGAAAGGTCTTTCATTTCAGCGCCCATAGTATTATGCGAGCTAATCCAATTCCAATCCTTTTCAATGTTTGAAGCATTTACCACCAACAACCATTTTTCAGCTTCTAGTCTGTAGATAATTAAATCGTCTACAATTCCTCCATCATTGTTAGGCAAACAACTGTATTGCGCCTGACCGTCCACCAATTTAGAAGCATCGTTTGTTGTTACTTTCTGAATTAATGCTAATGCATTTGGTCCTGTGATTAAAAACTCACCCATATGCGACACGTCAAAAACACCAACGCCCTGCCTAACAGTTTCGTGTTCAGCATTAACGCCTTCGTAAGAAACGGGCATGTTATATCCTGCAAAAGGAACTAATTTAGCGCCTAATTGTTCGTGAATGTGGGTAAGTGCGGTGTTTTTCATAATTTATAGTACTTTAATTTAACGAGTGCAAATGTATAAATTATGACTTAGCTACGCATCATATAGTCTTTGAATTCAGCATAATTTTTTATAAAGAGTGCTTCCTTTTTTTTCTGAATTAAACCTTCAATCACTTCCGGAATATTAACTTTAATCGCTAGGGCATCTTCCACAACGTCTAAAAACTTGATGGGATGCGCTGTTTCTAAAAAGATTCCTAAGGTTTGGGGTGCTTTTTCTTGGTGTTTTTTCAAGCCTAAATACCCCACCGCTCCGTGCGGATCTGCCGTATAATTATAAGTCGTATGCAACTCTTTCATAGCAGTTCGTGTCTCGGTATCACTATATGAATAGGAGGTAAGCATTTCTGAAAGTGCTTCAAAATTATTATTGAAAAGCTCTCGAATACGTATAAAATTACTAGGATCACCAACATCCATAGCGTTTGAAATGGTTGCTACGGAAGGTTTAGGGGTGTAGTTGCCGTTTTCTAGAAAACGAGGAACAATATCGTTTTCATTTACAGAAGCAATAAACTGTTGTACGGGCATTCCTAATTTGTAAGCCACCATTCCTGCGCAGATATTCCCAAAATTTCCACTTGGAACAGAGAAAACCAACTCTTTTGAAGCTTTTTTAGCCTGTTTGTATGCAAAAAGGAAATAAAAACACTGTGGCAGCCATCTCGCAACATTGATGGAGTTGGCTGAAGTTAATTGTCTTTTTTGTGTGATATCGGTGTCCAAAAAAGCAGTTTTTACCATCGCTTGACAATCGTCAAAAGTGCCATCCACTTCTAAGGCAACAATGTTTTGTCCAAGCGTTGTGAGTTGTTTTTCTTGAATGTCACTGACTTTTCCACTAGGATAGAGAATCACGACTTTGACCCCTTCTACGCCTAAAAAACCACTCGCTACCGCACCTCCGGTATCTCCACTTGTAGCTACTAAAACGGTTACATCTTGTTTTTTTTCAGTCGTTTCAGCAAAATGGCCCAAGCAACGCGCCATAAAACGTGCACCCACATCTTTAAATGCCATAGTCGGACCGTGAAACAGCTCGAGGGTTGCTACGTTTTCAGAAAGTGAAACCAACGGAAAATCGAACGAAACAGTTTCAGCAATAATTGAACGAAGTGATTTTTCGTCAATTTCGTCCCCAATAAATTGACGAATGGCTTGATACGCAATTTCTTCGTTGGACAATGATTCAATGGTTTCAAAAAAAGAAGCCGGTAACGGGCTTATCTTTTCAGGAAAATACAAGCCTTTATCGGGTGCAATTCCGTTAATAACAGCCTCTTTAAAAGATACGTTTGGTGCTTTGTGTTCTAAACTGTAATACTTCATTAGGGTATAATTTTACTACCAACAGTACTCACTTTAGAAATGTGACTGTCAATGGTTATGTGTTGTTCTTTATAAAGTGTGCTCAAAGCTTTTTCCACTTTTTCTGCGGAAGCTTTTCCGTTACAAAGTGAAAACATAGAAGGGCCAGAGCCACTAATTCCGAAGCCTAAGGCGCTGTTCGTAAGCGCTATTTCTTTTGCTGTATCGAAAAGAGGTAACAATGCCTTGCGATGTGGTTCTACCAAAACATCGTGTAAACTATTCTGCAAAAGTTTATAATCACTTGTATATAATGCCGCTACCAATCCTGCAAGATTTCCACTTTGTGTAATAGAATCTTGTAACGTGATGTTTTTAGGAAGCAATTGTCTTGCTTCTTTGGTTTTAATCTCAATATGCGGATGGATGATTGTGACATACAAATTAGCAGGCACCGGAATTGAAACAATGGTAAACGGATTGTAACTCGGAATTAGCGTAAAACCTCCAAAGATGGCAGGCGCAACGTTATCGGCATGTTCATTTCCGCTAGCGACTGCTTCTCCTTTCATTCCAAAATACGCCAATTCTTGCAGTGAAAAAGGTGTTTCTAAAAATTGATTGATTCCAAAAACAACAGCAGCAGCACTTGCGGCACTTCCGCCAATACCACTTCCCAACGGTATTCCTTTTTTGATTTCAATTTCAAAGCCGTAATCAGCTTTAATATGTTCTAAAAGTGCCATTCCGGCAACTCCAGCTACATTTTTTGAGGCTTCTAACGGTAGTTCGGCACCTTCAATCCGAACGATTTTGATTCCTTGTTGCGGTACTTTCCGAAGTAAAATTTCATCGCCAATTCCTTCCAAAGCAAAACCTAGAAGATCGAAACCACAGTTTACATTGGCGACTGTTGCGGGTGAAAAAACACGTATTTCTTTCATCTTAAAAAGTTCTTAAACGAATGATATCTGAAAATAGTCCAGAAGCTGTAACATCGGCACCAGCACCCGCTCCTTTAATAATTAAGGGCTGTTCTGGGTATCTTTTGGTGTAAAACAGTACCATATTATCTTTCCCTTCCAAATTGTAAAAAGGATGTCCCGAAGGTATTTCTTCAAGGCCCACTTGCAACGTACCGTCAACGAGTTGTGCTACATATTTTAACTGCGCCTTATTTTTTGTAGCACTCGCAAGTAATTTTTGAAAATGCGCATCATCTTCAATCAACGTTTCAAAAAAGTGATCTACCGAAGTGCTTTCCAAATTTTTCGAAGTAAGAAATGGCGTATTAACAACGTCTTCCAGGTTGAGTTGCAGTCCGCTTTCTCGTGCTAGAATCAATATTTTTCGCGCTACATCGACACCACTTAAGTCAATTCTCGGGTCGGGTTCGGTATAGCCTTCGGCTTTGGCTTGCTGTACGACATCATGAAAAGCTACGCCTTCTTTATAATTATTAAACACAAAGTTTAGACTCCCAGAAAGCACTGCTTTTATAGTAATAACTTGATCTCCAGAAGCAATTAAATTGTTCAGTGTATCTATAATAGGTAAACCTGCACCAACATTTGTTTCAAACAAGAACGGCGCATTGTATTGCGTTGCCAAGTGTTTTAATTCGGCGTATTTGTCATATTCAGCAGAGCAAGCTATCTTATTGCAAGCAACCACAGCAACACTTTTTTCTAGCAAGGTATTGTAACTATTTGCCACCGTTTCATTTGCGGTAACATCTACAAAAACACTATTTCGTTTGTTGTAGGTGTTGATTTTATTTTGAAACCCTTCAATACTTGTCGGTTCGCCTTCCGCTAAAAGAGTTTCCCATTTTTTTAAGGGAATTCCGTCCGAATTAAAATACATTTTTTTAGAATTTGTAATTCCGATGACACGTATGTTAAGGTTTAATTTCTCTTTTAAATACTGCTTCTGTTGCTCGATTTGATTGAGTAATTTGGCGCCAACATTTCCAACTCCCGCGATGTATAAATTGATTTGTTTGCGCTGATCTTCAAAAAAGCGCTCATGCAAAACGTTTAAAGCCTTTTTTACATCTTTTTTAGCAATGACTGCGGAAATGTTTTTCTCGCTGGCACCTTGTGCAATGGCTCGGATGTTTATGTTGTTTTTTCCGAGTTTGCTAAACATTTTTCCGCTAATTCCTTGATGATTCTTCATTTTGTCACCCACTAATGCGATGATAGAAAGATCTTCTTCAACAATAACAGGGAACATTTTACCTAGTTCAATTTCATTTTCAAACTCTAGATCAATCGCGTTTTGTGCTTTGGTTGCTTCCTCGGCTAAAATTCCGAGACAAATACTATGCTCACTGGACGCTTGCGTAATTAGGATCACATTAATAGACTGCTGTGAAATGGTTTCAAAAAGGCGTTTTGAGATGCCAGGAATTCCAACCAACCCTGTTCCTTCAAGCGTTAGAAGGGCTATGTTTCCAATATTAGTAATCCCTTTTACCGACTCTTCATTTGGATCAACAGTATTGGTGATAAGTGTTCCTTCATCCTCTGGTGCAAACGTATTTTTTATGGCGATTTGGATGTTTTTTTGCATCACAGGAACAATAGTAGGAGGGTAGAGCACCTTTGCTCCAAAATGTGACAACTCCATCGCCTCTTGGTACGAAATGTTTTTAATTGGCTTAGCATGTTTTACTAACGACGGATTTGCGGTGTACATTCCGCTCACATCGGTCCAAATTTGTAATTCGGAAGTATCTAAAGCTGCTGCAATGATTGCTGCTGAAAAATCGGAACCGCCTCGTCCCAGCGTTGTGATTTCATTATTCTCCAAAGCAGCTACAAATCCAGGAACAATGGTGATTCTTTCTGAAGCTGTGTGGAAATATGTTTCAATATTTTTATTTGTAACTGCGTAGTTTACAGATTTTCTTGCCGTTCCATTTTTAGTGACAATTAATTCTACTGCGTTTTTACGTTTTGCAGCCAATCCTTTTTGCTGTAGGGATTCAGTAATGATTGAAGATGAACATAATTCGCCAAAGGCTGCCAATCGATCTTGTGTGCGATTAGACAATTCATTAATGTAATAAATCCCTTTTAAAAGATCTTCTAGTTGCGCTAAATAGGTTTGAAACTGAACAGAATTCTCTGTTGAAACGTTTAAACCTGTAGCAACTTCTTGATGGCGTGTTTTTAACTGCTGAAAAATTTCAGAAAAACGAGCATCTTTTGAAGCGGCTAATTTCCCAGCATGTAGCAATTGGTCTGTAACTCCCGAAAAAGCAGAAACAACCACGCAGATGGAATCGTTTTTTGATTGATTTTCAATAATTGTGATTACTTTTTGTATGTTTTCTAAGCTACCGACAGAGGTACCTCCAAATTTTAAAACTTTCATTGGTCAATGATTATGTAGTTGGAATACTAAAATGAGTTTGTTTTTTTTCAGAAATGAAAAAAAATAGGAATGGATGATATGTTTATATGATTACCCCAACGGGGTACCAATAGTAAAAGAAATACTATTGCCTGTTTGAACAGAGGTTAAAGAAAGAATACTATGTAAGTATGTGTAATTCATATAATATGTTACAGTAAATGTATTATTTTTACAGAAATGAGCACTATCAATTATAATCTTTTTTATGAAAATATTTTCTTCGGAACAATTATACCAAGCAGATCAAATTACAACTGAAAAACAACAAATTACACCTTCCGACTTAATGGAGCGTGCTGGAACGCAGATTTTCAATTGGTTACACCAACGAATGCAAGGCGCTCAAGTGCCTATTCATATATTTTGTGGGATCGGAAACAATGGAGGTGACGGACTTGTAATTGGACGTTTGCTGATTGAAAACGGATACAATGTGCATATGTATGTTGTAAATTGTAGCGATAAACGGTCTAAAAACTTTCTTATTAATTACGATCGCATTAAAAATGTGACAAAGTCGTGGCCTCATTTAATGACTTCGGAAGAAGATTTTCCTGAAATTAACCCAGAAGATATCATTATAGATGCCATTTTCGGAATTGGAATGAATCGGAAATTGGACGGCTGGGTCAAGAAACTTATTCAGTATTTGAATGCTGAAAAAGCGTTTAAGTTAGCTGTGGATATGCCAACAGGGTTGTATGCAAATGAACCGTTACAAGATCCTGAAGCAGTTTTACAAGCCAATCATACCCTCACGTTTCAAGCACCAAAGTTGTCGTTTTTTCTTCCTGAAACAGGGAAATATGTACCATTTTTTGAAGTTTTAGAGATTGGATTAGATCCCGAATTTTTACACACAACCGAACCTTTGGCAGAATTAATAGCCAAGCAGGAAGCGCAAAAGTTTTACAAGCAACGTCAAAAATTTGATCATAAAGGAACTTACGGTCATGCTTTAGTGATTGCAGGGAGCTACGGAAAGATAGGCGCAGCTATTTTAGCATCAAAAAGTGCTTTTAAAGCTGGTGCGGGACTTGTAACTTCTTTTGTGCCAAAATGTGGATATAGTATTTTGCAAACTGCATTGCCTGAAGCAATGGTGTTGACCGATACAGAAGATACTTTTATTACAGATATTCAATTAAACTTTGAACCTTCAGCCATTGCTGTGGGTATGGGAATTGCTACTGAAAAGAAAACGGTTTCAGCATTGGTTAAACTTTTTTCAGAAACTAAAGCCCCGATGGTTATTGATGCAGATGCCATTAATTGTATTTCTGAAAATAAAGAGTTGTTAAAAGTGCTTCCGAAGTATTCCATCTTAACGCCACATTTAGGAGAATTGGAACGTCTGTTGGGGCCTACAAAAAATGATTTTGATAGAATTGAAAAAACAAAAGCTTTTTCTAAAAAAAATGATGTTATAGTCATTATAAAAGGAGCAAATACAATTACTGTTTTTGGTGATAAACTATATGTGAATACCACTGGAAACCCAGGAATGGCGACTGCAGGAAGTGGTGATGTGCTTTCTGGTGTTATTGCCGGATTATTGTCACAAGGATATGATCCATTAATCGCGGCTGTATTTGGCGTTTATCTACACGGAAGTGCAGGAAATATTGTGTCGCAACAAGTGAGCTACGAAGCAGTTATGGCAAGTGATATAAGCAATGCGCTCGGGAATGCGTATTTGGCATTATTTGAGCAAGAACCACAACCGCAGGAAGAACCACAAGAGAAATAGTTATAAAATTAACATCTTTGAAAGTAAAGAGCAACTCATTGAATTTTAGCATTCAGTGAATTGCTCTTTTATTTTTGTCTGAAGTATAAATAACGCAAACATTATTCACCATAGAGTCTAATGGCTAATGTTTTATCAAGCACGAAAGGGTTTGCTCTGTTAGATTGATATGCAGCGATTAAATAAGTTCTTTTCAGTTCAGCTTTATCTACAGGATCATCGAGATGCCATTGTAGTAATGTTTCTCGTTGTAATTCGAAAAATGCTTCGTCTTCTGTCAAAGCTTCTTCCATATACATGGTGTAAAAGTAAAAGACAGCCCTTGCGACGTTTCCTTTAAAATTATCCTGTGGTTCGAAGGCTTCTTTTGTTTTCTTAGCACAATTTCCGTCATCCTCGCTGGGTTTTGATTGATACCGTTCGTCTTCATCATACCAAGCAATACATTTGTCGTCAGGAATATTGGCAAACGGATGATTGTATCGAGCTACATTAACACCAAGTCGCACAGGAAAGAGATGGTGCATGTCACTTTTTCCATTGCCGCTTTTCGCACCTTTGCTTCTAGGATAGGAATGCTCGGCTATGATGCTTTTTAATGGATTTAATTTAATCAATTTTGAAATTGGATTGTCTTCAGTTTTTGAAACAGGCAGTTTGTAATTTGTGTAAACACAGGTTATGGTGTCGTTTTCGTTATAAATCTCTGTAAATAACACCTTTCTCGCTGCTTCATAATCTAACACTTTTAAAGGTTTGTAATTGGCAACTAGTCCTTCAATAGGTATTTCTTCATTGGATACAGTGTCTTTATTTGAAAGTTCTTGTATAGTGTTTGTATTAGCTGTTTGACTTGATCCCTGAAATGAACCATAAAGGAACACAACAAGAGCAAGTAATAAAGTAGTACGGGATTTGTTTTTTTTCAACAGTAAATTTTAATGACGCTATTAAAAAACTTTAAGTAGTTCGTCTAGCTTCGATTTGCCTTTTAATTTCTTACGCTTCAAACTCTGTTCCATTTCTACAGATACTTGGTCTAAAATCTCGTATAATTGAGTTATAGTGTACTCTAATTGTGCTTTTCTACTTTTTAAAAAGCTTCGATCGTCCATGGCATAGCGTTGACGTAATTCGGCAACGTCTTTTTCTTCTTGTTGACGTAATTGTGTTAAATCTCTAAATTGTAAGCTGCTTTTTGCATCTATTACGATGTTGTTATCTTCCAAGTTTTTTAAGGTTTTTTTATAGGAAGCTACTATTTCTGGTACATCTTTTAAAAATACGCCATTATTTGTATCCATCATATAACTTCTAAACTCTGCATTTGAAGAACCAATATAAATATCATCATCAAATAAAATTACTTTCGAATGAAGCGAAAAAGAACCTGTTCCTTTAACGCCATTTTCTAACGGAAAATTGTTTACTACAATAGAATCTAGTACTGACTTGTTGTATTCGAAATACTCAAATTTCGGGGTGTCAAAATTTTTATTTTCCTGAAATAACGCATGCAGTTGTCTTCTCCCAATAAAGTTAATTGGTGTAAGATCGGTAGTAACAATGGAGTTGGTGTAGATTTTTAGTTTCACATTCGGACAAATTTTCTCGTTCATCAATTTGTTCATTTGATGCACAACGCTTTCGGTGGGTGCAAAATATCCTTGATGAATAATCACTTCAACAGGCTCGTTTGTTTTTTCGCTTTTAGCACAAGCAGCTATAAATGCATCTTCCCAAACTTTATGAATCATTTTTCCGTGTTCAATTTCTTCTCCATACAAAGAACCAAAATGTCGTTGTTTTGGTTGGTTTACTTCGGAAGGACTTAAACTGTAAGGCACATTTTCAACATAGTACATTTCTTGCGTTTTCAATGGAATTACATTGGCAGAATGCAGGCTATTTTTGAAGGTTGTGTTTTGCGTAAAACCATTTTCAGAATCAAACAGTTCGCTGAGTTGCGTCCAATGTTTATCATTAATTATTTTAGCTAAATACTCTTTTTCATACTTACTTAGATAGTCATGAAACTTTTCTCCCCACTCATTTTGTGTTGAGTGTACTAATTCTGAATAACCTGTATCTAGTAAGCTAGAGAATACTTGACCTGTACATCCTGCCTTTTGAAGTGGATCTGTTATTTCTGAACATTCGGTTTCAGCCAGTGTATTTGCTTGATTTAGTAGGTATAAGAAACCGATAGGAGCGTGGCTTTCTATTTCTGAAGTAGTTGCTACCATTTCTGAAAAACCCCATAAATCTTCAAACGTATTTTTAAAAAGAGCGCCTCCATTTTGATCCAGATTTAAATAAACATCGGTGTCCATAAAGATGTATTTCTTTTCCAATTCGTTAGGGTGCATGTGATAGGCATTCGCACAGTTTCTTCCGCCAACTTGTACATTTTTTGTATCTGCAAGTATAAATTTGTGATGGGTATAATCGGTGATATAGGCAATTTCAGGATGGGTCATTAGTGCAGAACCATCTAAGTTTTTTAATGAAAAAGGTAGTATGGTTTCTACTCCATTTAAAAATGGTTTGAGTTCTTTTCCGAAGAATAATCCCGCAATGGAAAGCTGAATTTTAGCTTGAATTTTCTCTGCTGTACTTCCTGTTTTTGCACTCCAATAGAGTTTCATCACTTTTAAAAGTGTCTGTTTTTGGGCTTCATCAATAGTGGGCGTTCCATTAGGACTTTCCGTCATAGTTTGAAGATCTCTGCCATAGCCAAGTTGTGTTCCGAACAAAATACCATTGGGGTCTTTTGCATAAAAGCCTGCTAAGAATATTTTGGCTTCCACGCTCATCATTTCTTCTGCTTGGGCTAAACTTAATTGATTATATTTATTTAAATAGTTTAGTTTCTCTTCAGTACAATCCAATCCGTTATTTTCAACATTTTGTTTTGCATTTGCACACCCTAACGTCATGAACTCAGCGAATTTAATAACAGATATACTCGGACGGTTGTAAAAGCGAATTTCTATTTGCTGAATTCCATGCGGTTGTTGTTTTTCTAACCACCTGAAGAAATCTAAATTTTTATAGTTCCATTGATAGTCTGTTAGTAATTTTACGCTGAAATCTTTATCCTTTTCAATTTTTTTCAGAATCTCATTCGTCATATAAGCGGTAGATTCGTCTAAGTCGAAAATGTAATAAATGAGTCGTAATTCTTTCTCTGCCTTTTGAATGATATCAATTTTTGAAGCAAATGCTTGGTCGTTGTCTTTCAGAATAAATCCGTTTTGAGCCTCAAACTCGTTCGAATGAAGGTATTCTGGAATAACAGTATTTAGCGTAGGTCCAACTATTTTTTGACTACAACTCGATAAAAATGAAAAGATTAGAAGAAACAGCACGTTTTTAAAACGATTTGCAGAGAAAATTTTCAATTTAAAATAAGACAAATAGATGTTCTTAAAGGTCTTGATAAAGGTCAAAGTCATACAGCTGTATGTTAGTGGGTTAGCTGTATTAAAAATACGTTATTTTATGCACATTCTTATCGGTTTAAAATTTGTTTCTGAAAGAAGGTTCTTTCAGAAGGAACACCTATTTCGCTTACAAGGTTTGTTAAAAACACAAAAGCTTCCGAAGGGGAAGCTTTTGTAAAATTGTATGTAATTCTATAATTACATTTTATGAAAGAGTTGGTTACAACAACTCTTCTAATACGGTTCTCAGTTTTGGATCTGATGGTCTTGGAGCACTTGCGTCTACAATATTTCCTTCTGGATCTAGTAAGATAAAACGTGGAATACCGTTAATTCTAAAATCTCTTATAAACTGTGTTTTCCAACCTTCAGGAGCAAATATTTGCACGCCACTAAGATTTTCATCCGCAATCATCGCTTTCCAGTCACTTTTAGCTAAATCCCAAGACCCCTTATGACTTCTATCATCATCAATCGACATACTTACAAATGTGATGTTTTTATCGTGATAGTCTTTCTCTAATTGTTTCAACGCTGGAATTTCAACTTTACAAGGTCCGCACCATGTAGCCCAAACATCGATATACGTATATTTTCCTTTTAAATCTGAAAGAGACGTTGTAGAACCATCGTAGTTTTCAAAATTTTCGAAAGTAGGAGCAGGAGATCCTTTCGGAAGTTCTTTTCGCAACGCTACAATACTTGCGAAATACCCTTTATTTCCTTCAATAATCGCATCAACGCTTTCTAAACTAGAACTAGTAACGATTGGATCCACATTTTTAGCTGAATTGATAAAATCGACAAGTTGTGTTTTAATAGCAGCAAAAGTGGTGTCCAACCCTTTTTCATCTAAGTCATTAAAATCTTTATCCATTAATTTCTCTTCCAACAATGATTTTTGAGCTAGAAAATTACTGCTTTCAGCCCCTTCGCCGGTGTATGTAGCAGATTCATCAAATTGTTTGGTGTCTAAGGTCATGTGAATGTTATACCCATTTTTCAAGAATAAATTGGTCGATTCTCCACCATCGTAAAAATTATAAATTCCTGGGGTAACATTTAAAGTGTCGCTAAATGTTCCATCTTGTTGTACTGCAATTGTTTTAGAAAACTCACGTGTTCTAATTACGATTGAGTCGCTGTTTTTATCTGTAATTTTTCCGGAGAAAGTAACGAAGTCTTTAGGTTGTTCGCTACAAGAAAATAGGGCTATTGCACTAAATACTAAGAGTATATTTTTCATTGATTATAGTTTAAGAATGCAAAAATAAGAGATATTTAATGAGTTGATTAAAATTGGTAAAATCTTAACAAGAAATTGGTACTTTTGTGTAAAACTAACAACACATGCGTGAAGTACATTATATAAGTTCAGACCTTCTGGATTTACCCACTATAAAAGATATTCTAGACACTCATAAGTCACTTGAACTTTCTGAAGAAGCTACATTAAATATTCATAAAGCACACGATTATTTAGTGGCCAAAATGAAAGACAATGATACTCCTGTGTATGGTATTAACACTGGGTTTGGGTCTTTATGTGATGTGAAAATTTCTACGGAAAACCTTTCTAAATTACAAGAAAATTTAGTGATGTCGCATGCTTGTGGTACTGGTGAATTTGTTCCAAAACCTATTATTAAACTAATGCTATTGTTAAAAATACAATCATTGAGTTATGGGTATAGTGGTGTTCAAATTGCAACCGTACAACGTTTGGTCGATTTTTATAATAACGACATACTTCCTGTAATCTATACGCAAGGAAGTCTAGGAGCTTCAGGCGATTTAGCACCATTAGCGCATTTGGCGTTGCCTTTATTAGGTAGGGGACAGGTATATGTAGATGATGTGATGGTTTCTTCCGAAGAAATTTTGAAAAAACACAATTGGGAACCTATTACCTTACAAGCGAAGGAAGGATTAGCCTTGCTTAACGGAACCCAGTTTATGAGTGCGTATGGTATTTACTGTTTGATTAAGAGTACAAAACTATCGTACTTGGCTGATTTAATAGGTGCGGTTTCTGTAGATGCTTTTAATTGTAATTACAGCCCGTTTAACGCATTGGTTCATTTAGTAAGACCTCATAGAGGACAAGTAAAGACGGCGGAGCAAATGTTGGAGTTTTTACAGGACAGTGAACTTGGTGCTTCAGAAAAAGTGAATGTACAAGATCCATATTCGTTTCGTTGTATTCCGCAAGTACATGGAGCAACAAAAGACACGATTGACTTTATTCGAAAAACGTTCAAGACTGAAATTAATTCAGTTACCGACAATCCCAATATTTTTGTAGGAGAAGATTTAATTATTTCTGGCGGAAACTTTCACGGACAACCATTAGCATTAGGATTGGATTATTTAGGAATTGCAATGGCAGAATTGGGAAGTATTTCTGAAAGACGTACGTATCAATTGGTGTCCGGACTTAGAGAATTACCTGCATTTTTAGTTGATAATCCAGGTTTAAATAGTGGTTTTATGATTCCGCAGTACACAGCAGCCAGTATTGTGAGTCAGAACAAGCAATTAGCAACCCCAGCTTCTGTAGATTCTATTGTATCGTCTAACGGACAAGAGGATCACGTGAGTATGGGAGCGAATGCAGCGACGAAATGCTACCGAATTATAGAAAATATTGAAACTATTTTAGCTATAGAATTGTTTAATGCATCACAAGCATTGGCCTTTAGAGCTCCAAAAAAATCATCTCCTTTTGTGGAGTCTTTTGTGAAGAGTTATAGAGAAGTAGTATCGTTTGTAACAAACGACCGACTTTTAGCCGACGATATTCATGCCAGTGTTTCATTTCTGAAAACGTTGGAAGTAGATGGAGATTTAATTTTTTAAATCAATTTTTTAGGATTTTCTATTGTTGTTTTTATCCACTCTATGGCTTCTTCCAACAGTAGGAAATGTTCGAAAGGTTTATCAAAAAACATTTTTTCTATTTCAGTATTTAACAGGCCTATAGAATCTGTGGTAACAATAGCAAAAGCCACTAAGTTTTCTATTTTTGAAGTTTGAATATATACGCTAGGGTCTATAGAATATGAATTTATACGATTTGAAATATACCCGAAGGTTTTGCCTTTAAAATAAGTTTCTGAAATCTCTTTCAGCACATCATTATCTTTTGGTGTAACAGTTATACCTTCATTCATTACTGAAACAACGCAGTGATCATAAATAGTTAATTTACCAAAATGGTATTCTTTAATAATCATAAATAGGGGAATTTTAATAAAAGATAATTTAGTAAAAAGTAATTAAACATTTATAATAATTTCAAGTATACGATTAATTTATATTCTTTTTTTAAGAAATAAATAATAAATATTTAATTGAAATGTTGAAAATATATTAGGAACAATAAAAAAGCACCTATTTAGTAAAAATAAAATAGGTGCTTTTTCTAAAGTGTTTACAAGTTGTTAAGATTCAGTTTTCTTTTTCTGTTTCTTAATTTTTATAGTTAATTCATTTGATTTTTCATTCAAGTCCATTGTGATGCTGTCACCTTCCTGAAGGTTTGAATTGATAATCTCTTCGGCCAATGCATCTTCAATATATTTCTGAATAGCTCTTTTTAAAGGTCGTGCTCCGTATTCTTTATCAAAACCTTTATCGGCAATGTAATCTTTTGCTTTTTCAGTAAGCGTAAGATTGTATCCAAGGTCTTTAATTCTATCAAAAAGTTTTTCTAATTCAATATCAATAATTTTATGGATATCCTCTCTTTCCAACGCATTAAACACCATTACATCGTCAACACGATTTAAAAACTCGGGAGCAAATGCCTTTTTCAGTGCATTTTCTATAATACTTTTAGAGTTCGCATCTGCTTGACTTTC
The DNA here is from genome assembly GCF_900102055.1 of Ulvibacter litoralis. Lineage (GTDB taxonomy): Bacteria > Bacteroidota > Bacteroidia > Flavobacteriales > Flavobacteriaceae > Ulvibacter > Ulvibacter litoralis. The sequence continues at coordinate 783,428 of NZ_FNBA01000002.1, read as the reverse complement.
TTTCGCAGACGTTCCAAAACCAACACCTTGTCCAAAGTCTTTAAGTTTTCGAGCCCCGATATTAGAAGTCATTATGATAATGGTATTTCTAAAATCGATGGTTCTACCTAAACTATCTGTTAAGTGTCCGTCATCTAACACTTGCAGTAACATATTAAATACATCAGGATGTGCTTTCTCAATTTCATCAAGCAATACCACGGCGTATGGTTTCCTTCTAATTTTTTCAGTAAGTTGTCCACCTTCTTCGTATCCTACGTATCCTGGAGGTGCTCCAACCAATCTTGAAATTGCGAATTTTTCCATGTACTCACTCATATCAATTCGAACCAAAGCAGTTTCAGAATCAAATAATTCGCGTGCCAGTACTTTTGCTAATTGTGTTTTACCAACACCGGTTTGTCCTAAAAAGATAAACGAGCCAATGGGTTTGTTAGGGTCTTTAAGTCCCGCTCTGTTACGTTGAATTGCTTTAACAACCTTAGAAACCGCTTCATCTTGGCCAATTACTTTTCCTTTAATACGGTCTGGCAATTCGGCAAGTTTATTGCTTTCAGTCTGAGCTATTTTATTAACAGGAACACCTGTCATCATAGAAATAACTTCTGCCACATCTTCTTCAGAAACAACCTCTTTGTTTAATTTAGATTCTGTTTCCCAAGCTTCTTGAGCGACTAACAATTCTTTTTCAAGGTTTTTCTCGTCATCACGTAATTTGGCAGCTTCTTCATATTTCTGCTTTTTAACGACAGAATTTTTAAGCTCACGAACTTCTTCTAATTTCGTTTCAATTGTTAAAATTCGCTGTGGCACATTAATGTTTGTAATGTGTACTCTAGATCCAGCTTCATCTAAGGCATCAATCGCTTTGTCTGGCAAGAATCGTTCTGTCATATAACGATTGGTTAATTTTACACACGCAACAATGGCTGCATCTGTATAATCTACATTATGATGACTTTCATATTTATCTTTTATATTCTGAAGAATTTCAATGGTTTCTTCTACAGAAGTAGGTTCCACCAATACTTTCTGAAAACGACGCTCTAAGGCACCATCTTTTTCGATGTATTGTCTGTATTCGTCTAAAGTAGTAGCACCAATACATTGTATTTCACCTCTTGCTAATGCAGGTTTAAACATGTTTGAAGCATCTAAAGATCCTGTAGCGCCACCGGCACCTACTATGGTATGAATTTCATCAATAAAAAGAATAATATCATCATTCTTTTCAAGTTCGTTCATTACGGCTTTCATACGTTCTTCAAACTGCCCTCTGTATTTGGTTCCAGCTACTAAGCTAGCCAAGTCTAATGTAACCACGCGTTTATCGTATAAAATTCGAGAAACTTTACGTTGTATAATACGTAGGGCAAGACCTTCAGCAATCGCAGATTTACCTACACCAGGTTCACCGATTAGTAAAGGATTGTTTTTCTTTCTACGGCTAAGTATTTGAGAAACACGCTGTATTTCTTTTTCTCTACCAACTACAGGGTCTAATTTCCCTTCTTCGGCCATTACCGTTAAATCTCTACCAAAGTTGTCTAAAACAGGAGTTTTAGATTTTTTACTGGTTTTTGCACCACCGCTGGTAAATAAATTGTCTTTATCGTTGTCTTCTGCAGCCGAATCATCATCACTATTTGGAAAAGATTCAGATGTAGGACTGTCTATATAATCTTCGTCGTTTGCAATCATAAGTTTAAATTGGTCTTTTACGCCATCGTAATCCACCTTCATTTTGTTTAACAATTTTGTTGTTGGATCGTTTTCATTCCGAAGAATGCACAACAACAAATGAGCAGTATTGATAGAAGAGCTCTGAAAAAGCTTTGCTTCTAAAAAAGTTGTTTTTAAGGCACGCTCAGCTTGCCTAGTTAAGTGCAGATTTTTTTTATCATTCGCACTGACTCCAGTTGTCGGATTGGCAGGGCTTAATATTTCAACTTTTCTACGCAGATGGTTTAAATCTACATCTAAGGCATTTAATATTGTTACAGCTTTACCATTTCCATCGCGTAATAACCCAAGCATTAAGTGCTCAGTACCAATAAAGTCGTGACCCAAACGAAGGGCTTCTTCTTTACTGTACGCAATTACGTCTTTTACTCTTGGTGAAAAATTATCATCCATACACTATGTTCAAAAACTTCTAATATTAATTAAAATTACCAATAATAAGTCAAAAACTATTCCTTATTTCAAGGTTTAGTAGTAAAAAGACGAAAAAACTTACTGATATCAAAGAATAACTAACGATAGTTATTAACGTTTTAGTGTGTTTATTTTGTTAATAAAATCGTGAATAACGAATGCTAAAAACCCCCTGTAAACCTTCAGAATAATGTATCTTGCTTCATTAGATTTATAACCAATAATTAAATTAAATATTTTATGGCTGAAGGTGAAAAAGTAATCCCTATCAACATTGAAGATGAAATGAAATCGGCTTACATCGATTACTCGATGTCGGTCATTGTGTCACGTGCATTGCCAGATGTTCGCGATGGAATGAAACCAGTTCATAGACGTGTCTTGTTTGGAATGCATGAACTTGGAATTAGAGCAACGGGAGCTCACAAAAAGTCTGCTAGAATTGTTGGAGAAGTTTTAGGTAAGTATCACCCACACGGAGATACATCCGTATATGATGCAATGGTTCGTATGGCTCAAGAGTGGAGTTTACGATATATGTTGGTAGATGGACAAGGTAACTTTGGATCGGTAGATGGAGATAGTCCAGCAGCAATGCGTTACACAGAGGCGCGTATGCAAAAGATATCTGAAGATATGTTGGCAGATATCGACAAAGAGACTGTAGATCACCAACTGAATTTTGATGACACTTTACAAGAACCAAAAGTACTTCCAACAAGAGTACCTGGTCTTTTAATTAATGGAGCTTCGGGTATTGCTGTGGGGATGGCAACAAATATGCCTCCGCATAACCTTACGGAAGTTATTAATGGAACCATCGCGTATATCGAAGATAACGATATCGACATTGATGGTTTAATGCAACACATTAAAGCGCCAGATTTTCCTACGGGAGGAACTATTTATGGATATGAAGGTGTAAAAGAAGCCTTTCATACAGGTAGAGGGCGTGTAGTAATGCGTGCAAAAGCAGTTTTTGAAGAAGTTGCTGGTAGAGAGTGTATCGTTGTTAGCGAAATTCCTTACCAAGTGAATAAGGCAGACATGATTAAGAAAACTGCCGACTTAGTAAACGATAAGAAAATTGAGGGAATCTCAAACATTCGTGATGAGAGTGATAGAAACGGTATGCGTATCGTTTACATTTTAAAGCGTGATGCGATTCCAAATATTGTACTTAACATGTTGTATAAGTACACAGCACTTCAGTCTAGTTTTAGTGTAAATAATATTGCCTTAGTAAAAGGGCGTCCACAAATGCTGAATCTGAAAGAATTGATTCATTATTTTGTTGAACATCGTCACGAAGTAGTAGTACGTCGTACGGAATATTTACTTCGGAAAGCAAACGAACGCGCTCACATTCTTGAAGGGTTAATAATTGCTTCCGATAATATAGACGAAGTAATTCGTTTAATTCGTGCTTCTGCAAATGCTGATGAAGCTAGAGAAGCATTAATAAATGCGTTCAAACTTTCTGAAATTCAAGCCAAAGCGATTGTTGAGATGCGTTTGCGTCAATTAACAGGACTAGAGCAAGATAAATTACGTACTGAGTACGATGAATTAATGAAAACCATTGAAGATTATCAAGATATTCTTGCACGTAAAGAGCGTAGAATGGAAATCATTACCACTGAGCTTGAAGAAATTAGAGCGAAATATGGTGATGAGCGTCGTTCTGTCATTGAATATGCAGGTGGGGATGTTAGTATTACAGATTTAATTGCTGATGAGCAAGTGGTACTTACCATTTCTCACGCTGGTTATATTAAGAGAACGTCACTTTCAGAATATAAAACTCAACATAGAGGAGGCGTAGGGCAAAAAGCTTCTGCTACTCGAAATGAAGACTTCTTAGAACATCTATTTGTAGGAACAAACCACCAATATATGTTGTTCTTTACGCAAAAAGGAAAATGTTTCTGGATGCGTGTGTTTGAAATTCCTGAAGGAAGCAAGACATCTAAAGGTAGAGCTATTCAAAACTTAATAAATATTGAGCCAGATGATAAAGTGAAAGCTTTTATCTGTACACAAGATTTAAAAGATGAAGCGTACATCAATAATCATTTTGTGATTATGGCGACTAAGAATGGACAGGTAAAGAAAACCCCATTAGAGCAATACTCTAGACCAAGAACCAATGGTATTAACGCCATTACTATTAAGGACGATGACGAATTACTAGAAGCAAAACTTACAACCGGCGATAGTCAAGTAATGTTAGCATTAAAATCTGGTAAAGCAATTCGTTTTGAAGAAGGTAAAACGAGACCGATGGGAAGAAATGCTTCAGGAGTTAGAGGTATTACTTTAGGTCACGAAAAAGATGAAGTAATTGGAATGATTGCTGTTGATGATGCAGAGTCTAACATCTTGGTTGTTTCTGAAAATGGATATGGAAAACGTTCTACATTAGAAGATTACCGTATCACTAACAGAGGTGGAAAAGGAGTTAAAACCATTAATGTAACTGAAAAAACAGGTAAATTAGTAGCCATAAAGAATGTAACAGATAAAGATGATTTAATGATTATCAATAAATCTGGAATTGCAATTCGTATGGCGGTAGCAGATTTACGTGTAATGGGACGTGCAACTCAAGGAGTTCGTCTTATTAAAGTAAGAGGAGAAGATTCTATTGCTGCAGTTGCTAAAGTAATGCAAGACGATGAAGAATTGGTAGAATTAGAAGGTGTTGAAGAGGGGTCTATAGAAAATGGCACCACTCTTGATACTGATGAAGAAACACAAACCGAAACAAACGAATAAATTAAACCTTACAAAAATGAAAAAACAAGTTTTAGTAGCAGGAGTATTATTAATGACTGCTATATCATTTGGCCAGAAAAAAGAATTAAAGAAGGCTGAAAAAGCACTTACTTCTGGAGAGACTACAGAGGCCATGACTCTATTAGACACTGCTGAACCAATGATGTCTGGTGCAGATGTTAAATTACAAACACAATTTTATACTCTTAGAGGAGAGGCTTTCGAAAAATCTGCTGGAGGTGACTTAGGTAAACTTAAAAAATCTGCCGATGCTTATTTGAAAGCATTAGAGTTAGATCCTGGTTCTACTAGAATTACTGACGGTATTCAGAATCTAAGAGTGTCTTTAGTAAATAGCGCAATTCAAGATCAAAATGCTAAGAAATATGCAGTCGCTTCAGAAAAACTATATACTAGTTATATGGTAAGTAAGAAGGATACTTCAGATTTATATTACGCAGCAGGAAATGCTTTAAACGGTAAAGATTACGATACGGCAATTAAGTACTACGAAATTTTGAATGATCTTGGTTACACTGGGATTAAAAAAGAATACGTAGCTACAGATAAAGTTACTGGTGAAGTAGTTCCTTTTGAAAATGAAAAAGCTCGTGACTTAATGCTTCGTAGTGGTAATTATATCAAACCTGAAGAGAAAATTACTGAATCTGACAGATCTGATATTTTGCGTAACATGACCTTAATATATATTGAAAAAGGGGATGAAGAAAAAGCAAAATCATTAATGAAAACTGCTAGAGCTGAAAACCCTAAAGATGCTTCCTTAGTGAGAGCTGAAGCAGATATGGTATATAAAATGGGAGATATGGCTAATTATAGTCGTTTGATGAAAGAAGTAATTGCTTTGGATCCAACGAACCCAGAATTATATTTTAATTTAGGAGTAAGTAGTGCTGAATTAGGTGAAACGGAAGATGCTATTAAATACTATAAAAAAGCATTAGAATTAGACCCAGGATACACAAAAGCACAAAACAATATTGCTGCAACTATCTTAAAAGATGAAGCGGCTTTAGTGGATGAAATGAATAACTTAGGTACTTCTAGAGCTGATAATGCTCGTTATGACGAACTAAAAGATCAAATGCACGCTTTGTATAATAGAGCTCTTCCTTATTTGGAAGCTGTTCAGAAAAATGATACTTCTAAAGTTGAAGTTATCAGAACTTTAATGAATATCTACAGTCAATTAGGACAAGACGATAAGTTTAAAGCGATGAAAGCGCAACTTAAAACGATTGAAGGAAACTAATTCAATTCGTGAAAATTAGATAAAAAAAAGCCTCTCAATTTGAGAGGCTTTTTTTTATACAATACGTTTAATAACGCGAAGTTGATGTGTGTAAGTTCGGGTTTCATAATTGAAAATCCCCGTGTGGTCTAAGCCATCAATACGAACTTTACCATGCGCATGAATAATATGATTGTCCTTCATAATAATTCCAACATGGGTAATCAGTCCTTCAGCATTGTCAAAAAAGGCTAAATCGCCAGGCTCACTTTCTTCAATAAAACTAAGCGCTTCTCCCTGTGTCGCTTGCTGACTCGCATCTCGTAATAATTTATAACCATTCAGTTTGTACACCATTTGTGTAAATCCACTGCAATCTATTCCGAAGGGAGTTTTTCCGCCCCATAAATAAGGAGAATTCAGAAACAATAATGCAGATTCTATTAAATGTTCCTTCGGAAAAGTTTCAGAATGAATTTTACCTTCAAAACGATGTTGAAGCAATTTGGTAGTATTTACCGTACTTCCTAAGCAAATAGAAAGCAATTGATTTTCAGTTGTGGTACTAAAATCGACCAAATCTGAAGATAAATGTAAGGGTTGTGTTACGTTTTCGGTATATTCTTCTTCAGTAATTTGAAGGTACTGTTTGTTGTCAACCCAACCTTCATACTTATCAAAAGCCAAACGAATACGACTCCATTTCGAACGAATTTCTAACACCTTGAAAAGTTCACCATATAAGATTTGGTTCACTAATTCTCTTTTGTCAGATGGTTCAGCGCGTAAGGGAACAATACTAAGATTACAAATACCGTAATTCATTTGAGGCAGATTGAAAAAAAGATATTAATTATTTTCTTTCAATAACCATTGCAGAAGCACCACCTCCACCATTACAAATAGCTGCGGCACCAATTTTGGCATTGTTTTGTTTTAATACGTTTAACAAAGTGATTACAATTCGTACTCCGCTACATCCAAGAGGATGTCCTAAAGAAACTGCTCCACCGTTCACATTTACATTGGCATCAGTTAAACCTAGAATTTTCATATTAGCCAAGCCAACTACAGAAAATGCTTCATTGAATTCAAAAAAGTCAACCGCGTCTTGTGTAATTCCTGCTTTTGCTAAAGCTTTTGGAAGTGCTTTTGAAGGTGCTGTTGTAAACCATTCTGGTTCGTGAGCTGCATCAGCATAACTTGAAATAGTTGCAAGAGGCGTTAAACCTAACTCGGCAGCTTTATCAGCACTCATTAATACCATGGCACCAGCGCCGTCATTTATAGTTGATGAATTTGCAGCAGTAGCTGTACCGTCTTTTGTAAAGGCAGGACGTAATGAAGAAATTTTATCCATACGTACATTCTTAAACTCTTCGTCTTCAGAAACGATTACAGGTTCGCCACGACGTTGTGGTACGGAAACCGGCACAACTTCTTCATCAAATTTTCCTTCAGACCATGCTTTAGCAGAACGCTCGTACGATTGAACAGCAAATGCGTCTTGATCTTCTCTAGAAAATTTATATTCGGTTGCGCAAGCATCTGCACAAACTCCCATTGCATTTTGGTCGTATGCATCTACCAAGCCGTCTTTTTGCATTCCATCAATAAGCGTAGCAGGGCCAAACTTAACGCCATTTCGCATATGTACATAATGTGGAATATTACTCATGCTTTCCATTCCACCAGCAACTACAACATCAGCATCTCCTAAAGCAATCGTTTGGGCAGCATTCATAAGAGCCTTCATTCCTGAAGCACATACTTTATTTACCGTTGAACAAGGAACAGTATTTGGAATACCAGCTCCTAATGCTGCTTGTCTTGCAGGTGCTTGACCTACACCAGCTTGAACAACATTACCCATAAATACTTCTTGAACTAATGAAGGGTCTAGGTGAATCTTGTCTAAAGCTCCTTTTATAGCAGCAGACCCTAACTGGGTTGCAGTTAGAGAAGATAAACTTCCCATAAAACTTCCAATTGGCGTTCTAGCCGCAGCAACAATAACAACTTCTTTACTCATGTAATCTGTACTTTTATCTGTTAAAAAGGTCTATTCTTTTGTAAAATTCGCTTCCGAATATTTTACGCAAATTTACACATTATTAATCAAAATATCAATCTTTGCGATACTTGACTGTGGGATTAATGAAAGGTTATTTATACCTTTACGTATCGCATAACATTTTATGAAAAATCTCTTTGCACTTTTTACAAAAAAACAATCTTTAATATATAAAGTATTCCTTTTTGTAATTTCCACGTTTTTAATTATTTATTTACTTCCGAAAGGAGGGCAGTTTAAATATAACTTTCAAAAAGGGAAGCCTTGGCAGTACGAAAATTTGTACGCTCCGTTTAGTTTTACCATAAAAAAAGAAGCGGAAGCTATTGAAAAGGAAAAAGAAATAATCCTCGCCAATGCAATTCCGTATTTTGATTATGATGCTACAGTTTTAAAACAAAGTGAAAGCGACTTCAAAGGACTGTTGGATGAAGTGTTTGTTGATAGTTTGTACAAAACATCAAAAGAATCGGCAGTCCGTTTAGGGCTTTCAATCACAAAGAATCTTTATAAAAACGGCGTTATCGATGGTGTCTATCCCTATTCCGAAGATAAAATCGTGTATCTTAAAAAGGGAAATGAGATTGAAGAAATTGTCTATTCTCAATTATTCAAAAAAGAGGATATCCCTAAAAGAATTATTGCGAATCTACCCGAAAATGCTTCTGAAAAACTTCAGGACTTATTAGAAAAATCACTTTTCAGAACCATAAAACCGAATGTAACCTTAAACACGAAACTTACTGAAGCCGCTAAAGAATCAGAAATTAAAGCCATTAATCCGAATCGCGGAATTATAGAAAAAGGCGGCCGAATTATCGCCAAAGGAGAAGTTGTAGAAGGGGATAAGTTTCAGATTCTAAACTCACTAAAACTCGAATACCAGTCACAAGTTTGGAGTGCGTCTAATTATTACTGGTTGCTAATTGGCTATTCTTTGTTAGTATCATTAGTGTTTTTAATGCTTTTTCTATTTCTGAAAAAATACAGACCCGACATATTTCACAACAATACGAAGGTGACCTTTATCTTTTTCAACATCTTTTTAATGGTGTTTTTAACCACAATTGTTGTGAAGTTGGATGCAAAGTATGTATATGTTGTTCCTATTTGTATTTTACCACTTATTCTGAAAGCGTTTTTCGATCCTCGAGTAGGATTGTTTGTGCATGTGCTCACCATATTATTACTCGGTTTTGTGGTTCCTAATAGTTTTGAATACATGTTTTTGCAGTTTATCGCAGGGATTGTAACCATCTTAACGGTTTCAGAATTATACAAAAGAGCGAACCTCTTTATCTCGGTAGGACAAATAACACTCGTTTATATTATAGGGTATTTTGCTTTTTTCTTAATTCAGGAGGGGAATATTCAATCGATGGAATTAGAGCGTTTTGGATACTTTATTCTATGTGGTTTGGCTACTTTGTTTGCCCATCCGCTGATTTATTTTTACGAAAAGATTTTTGGGTTGGTGTCCGATGTTTCTTTGTTAGAGCTGAGTGATACGAATTCGAAGCTTTTAAAAGAATTGTCGAATAAAGCTCCAGGAACGTTTCACCACTCTTTAAATGTAGCGAATTTAGCAGAAGCTGCTGCGAATGAAATAGGGGCGAACGCAATGCTTATTAGGGTAGGAGCGTTGTACCATGATATTGGTAAAATGCACAATCCGACCTATTTTACCGAAAATCAAGTAAATTCTATCAATCTTCATAACGATTTAGATCCGAAAGAAAGTGCTCAAATTATTATAGGTCACGTAATTAAAGGGATTGAAATAGCTAGAAAAAACAACCTTCCCGATCGTGTCATCGATTTTATACGCACCCATCACGGAACTAGTTTGGTGTATTATTTCTATAAAAAGGAAAAAGAGCTAAATGAGAACGTAAACAGTGATGATTTTAGATATCCTGGTCCGGTACCATTTTCGAAAGAGACAGCTATTTTAATGATGGCTGATAGTGTAGAAGCCGCTAGCAAAAGTTTGAAAGAGCCTACATCTACCAAAATTGATGCTTTTGTAGAGAAAATTATTGACGGGCAAATGGAGCAAGGACAGTTTCTAAACTCAAATATTACCTTTAAAGAGATTGAAACAATTAAAAAGGTACTGAAAAAGAAGCTTAACAATATCTACCATCTTCGTGTAGAATATCCAGAATAAAAAGAAGTATGTAATTGTTGGAAACAAAAAATCCTCAAAACCAAATGGTTAGAGGATTTGAAGTGAGCCCTGAAGGATTCGAACCTTCGACCGCCTCCTTAGAAGGGAGGTGCTCTATCCAGCTGAGCTAAGAGCCCGTAGTTTTAATGTTTCTACGAAAACAAAAGTCGGGGTGGCAGGATTCGAACCTGCGACCTCCTGCTCCCAAAGCAGGCGCGATGACCGGGCTACGCTACACCCCGAAGGTGTTAAGATTGTTGCTTGTAAGCAATTTTGCGGAGAGTGTGGGATTCGAACCCACGCGACAGTTACCCGTCGACAGTTTAGCAAACTGCTCCATTAACCACTCTGGCAACTCTCCAATACTGTATGAACTTAACACCGTAAAATGCGGTTGCAAATATAATATTTTTCTGTTGTTATAATGCAATAAATTTACAGGTTTTTTTAACCTTTTTTTAGAAGCCTTAAAATTAATTAATTATGAGCGCTATTTTTACCCTATTGGTCTTTAATTTCTACCTTTTTACATACTAAAATCACTTTTTCGTCATTTAGAAGGGTTGTAAAAAATAGATAATCTTCTCCACCGTCTTTAATATTCCATTTTTTACGAAGACTTGCAACACTCTCAGGGAAATTACGCGTAGTAATATTGGCTTTTTTTAATGCAAGCTCTTTACGAATCGTTTTTTTTCCGTACGGAATGATTTTTTCAATACTGAAACTTCTTCCAGGAAACGGTTGCAGCGTTTCACTTGTATATAAGTGTGTATGCTTATGTAGCTTGTTTACTGTAAATGCTTCAGAAAGGTGTTGAAATGCGCCACTTTTCATAATAGCGGCATTGGGTTCGTATAAAAACCCTTGCGGTATTCCGTAAGAAGTCGTTTCCGAAGCATTCATTGAAAAATGAAATGTTTCCGAAGAGGTTTTCGCAAAATTTATTGTTTTAACTTCTGGAGCACCTTCAAAACCTTGTTTTAAAAGCCACAAGAGCTCTTTTACCTCGTTTTCTACTGCTACGACGTGAATTTGGTAAACACCTGTTAATTCATCTAATCCTGCCGAAATATCAAGCATTGGTGATGTTTTAAGTAATAGGGTGTCGCAGTTTTTTAATACTTCGGAAAGATTTTCGGGAATATTGGGCTCGCAATCTTTTAGAAAGAAGACTTTTCCCTTACTATCATGACGTCTTGAAGGATCTGTATAAATTACATCGAATTTAGTATTTAATACTTTTTCGAGTCCGTCGCCAGCTTCGCATAGTATATTATCTGCCCTTAGCACTTTAAAGTTATGTGCTGCTATTTCTGAAAGTACTTCGTTGTGTTCAAAATGGTATACGTTTGAGAATTTTTTAGCGAAATAAAAACAATCAACTCCAAATCCTCCTGTGATATCTGCCAATGTTTTTCCTGAAACAATAGAAGCTTTGTATTTCGCAGTTACTTCAGAAGAAGTCTGTTCTAAGTTTAATTTTGGAGGGTAATAAATTCCATCTGATTTGTGCCAAGTAGGAAGCTTATCTTTACTTTTTTGGTAGCTTTCTATTTGTTGAATAAGGGCTTGTGTTGTTACTTCAGAAAAAGGACTTCCTTTGAAAGCTAACTGAGAAATGGGTTCTGTGTAATTTTTTATAAAATGCTGAATAGTAGTATTTAAAATGTTTTTATCCAAAGTATTACTATAAGTTTTTAGTTAGACGCTTTACAATCTTATATTCAGATAAAAACTCTTTTGCAATCACTTTCAAAGCAGTATAAGTTGGGACGGCGAGTATCATTCCTGAAATTCCAAAAACGTAACCGCTAATTAAGATTACGATAAATATTTCGAGCGGATGTGAGCGTACACTTTTTCCGAAAATAACGGGCTGACTTATTAAATTATCAAACAATTGCGCAATGCAATAGCCAATAAAAACATAAAATAACAACGGTAATAATTCCGAAGAAAAATCGGCTCCTAAATTATTAGAAACCACGACTAACATCATAACTGCGCCGCCAATGATAGGGCCTAAATAGGGAACGAGATTTAAAAAAGCACAGATCAACGCAATGGCTACTGCATTCTTAACATCTAAAAAGAGGAGTAATACGGAGTAAAATAGCGTTAATATGAGTATTTGAAATAAAAGTCCTAAAAAATACCTCGATAAGAGTTCTTTAATTTTGTTTAGAGTACGTACAAATCGTTCTTCACGGCCGGGGTGTGCAAAAACAACGACAGTTTTGGCAAATAAGTCCTCATCTTTCAGCAAGAAAAAAGAAATAAATAGGGTGGCGAATAAACCGATTACAAAAGGTCCTAATTTATTAAAAAAGATGTCTACAAAGCTGGGAATTAGTTCTAGACTAAAGTTTTGTACAAATTCAGTTTGCTTTATGGTTTCTATGAGGTCAATTTGTTCTAAACCAAGGTAATCACTGGCTTGCATGCTTAACTCATTCAAGTCTTTTTTTACCAAATCGAAATCAATGTTCGAGATGTTTTTGCTTTGCTCTACAACAATGGGAACAAATATTTTAAGTAAAACACTCACTGAAACGATTACTAAAATAAGTGCAACCATTGCGGCAATAGTATGACTAAATTTAAGGCGTTTGTTTAAGAAATTAACTACTGGTCTCCCCACCAATGAAATTACTGCGGCAATACCAATGTAAAGGATAAGCGGTTGTATTTTGAATAAAAACCAAATAAGCAGAATCACACCAGCGAGAACGCCAATGGTTCGTAAGATTGCAAAACTTAATACTTTAGCCTTCATTTAGTAAATATAGTATATTACAAGAATTATTCTCTCAAAGTTTTGTTAAGGAGTGTAATGCGATGGCAGTCGCCTGTATTACGTTCATACTGCTATTTGCGCCGAACATTTCAATGTGCGTGTGAATCTTAGTAAATTTTAAAGCTGCTTCCGAAACACCGTTTTGTTCATTCCCGATGATGAGCGCTATTTTTTTATTTTTTTCTGAAAGTGCATCGATTGGAATACTGCATTTGGTTATCTCTAAAGCGATGAGTTGGTATTCTTTTTTTTGAAGGTTTTCTAATTCTGAAAGAATATCGGCTCCAAATGAATAACGGACTTCGGTATGAGTGTTTCTAGAGGTACGTTTTAAACGATTGGAATGAATGTTGAATGAAGCATTGCAAAAAATAATTTCTTGAATCCCTAATGCATCACAGAGGCGAAACAATGCGCCAACATTGGCAGGACTTTCCAGACCGTCGCAAACCACAACAATTGGAAATGTCTTTTTTACAAAGTCAGTACTTTCGTGAGAATGCTGTAAAGTCATTAGTTTTCAAACACATATTTTACAATATTAGCTCCCATCTGCAAAGCTTTAAGACGAACTTCTTGCGGATCGTTATGTACTTCCGGACTTTCCCAGCCATCGCCTAAATCAGTTTCGAAAGTATATAATAATACAAGACGACCTTCATTGTAAATTCCGAAGGCTTGAGGTTTCTTATTGTCGTGCTCGTGTATTTTTGGTAATCCGTTCGGGAATTTGAATGCTGCGTTGAAAATTGGATGGTTTCCAGGAAGCTCTTTAAGCTCTTTATTCGGAAATACTTTAGCAAGTTCTTTCCGAAGGTATTGATCCATTCCGTAGTTGTCGTCAATATGTAAAAATCCTCCGCTTAGCAGGTAGTTTCGAAGGTTTTCGGCTTCTTTCGAAGTAAAAAAAACGTTTCCGTGCCCTGTCATGTGAACCAAAGGATAGTCGAATAGTTCCACACTGCCTGGCGTTACTGTTTGCGGTTTGTCTTGAAACGTTGTGTGTATTTGTTGATTGCAAAATGAAACAAGGTTAGGAAGGGCAGTAGGGTTCGAGTACCAATCTCCACCGCCACCATATTGTAGCAAGGCAATTTCCTGACTCGTAAGAGTGCATAAAGGGAAAATAAGAAGCAAAAAAAATACTTTTAAACGCATAGCTTTCAAAAGTACAAAATCAGTAAATGAAAAAGAGAAATTAATTAGAAAGAAATTTTATCGAACATTTTTGAGTTAATATCATCCATAAAAAGAAGCCAATCTGCTGTTACAGTAGTGATGGTATTCTTTTCAGCATCTTCAGTAATGTTATTTAATATAGAATCAACTCTAGAGTTATAGACTAAAACAGGTTTACGTTCTGTAGTTAGCGTGTCTTTAACTTTAATATTTTCTTTAATAGAAAGCATTTTATTTAATTTTAATTATCGATGCAATAAGGGGGAATGGTACTGCAATTTTATGAAATATAAATCAAATGTAAGTATTTTCTTTAGATTATAATTTTGATTTTCGACGAACTTTACGTATATAAGCTGAAATACACACTGTGACAAGCGACGATTGCAGCTGTTTCTGTGCGTAACCTGCTATCTCCTAGTGTAATAGGTTTAAAATCTTCAGAAAAAGCTAAATTTATCTCCTTTTCGGTGAAATCGCCTTCTGGCCCGATAAGAAGCAGTATTGAAGTGTTGGGGATAATTGTTTCTTTTAGCGATTTTTTAGCTGAATCTTCGCAATGTGCAATCCCTTTTATTTTTTCTGTATGATCTTTTGTAAGAAATTCCTTTAATGAAATGGCTGGATTTAGTTTTGGAAGATACGCTTTTAGCGATTGTTTCATGGCACTTTGAATAATCTTCTCGTAACGTTCTGGTTTTATAACCTTTCGTTCACTTCGATCGCAGATAATAGGTGTTATTTCGCTAATTCCAATTTCGGTTGCCTTCTCTAAAAACCATTCGTAACGATCGTTCAATTTGGTAGGAGCAACAGCAAGGTGTAAATGATAGGAGAGCGGTTCTTGACGTTCAGACGTTAATACCGAAGCGACACACCTCTTAGGGTTGATACTTAGCAGCTTTGCTTCAAAAAAATAGCCTTTCCCGTTGGTTAAATGTAAGATGTCACCTTCCTTTTTCCGAAGCACTTTGCTAATATGTCTGCTTTCTTCCTTGTCAAAAACAACTTCTTTGGAAGTTTCAGAAATAGTTGGGTTGTAAAATAGTTGCATTTTCTTAGTTACTTTTTAATTGTGCGTGCTCAATTCCTAACTCTATCCAGTATTGTAAATCTTCATTGGTTGTAAAACCTCCTTCAGAAACAAAAATAAATTCTTTCATGGGTTTTCCTGTAAAATCCATAGGCGTAACAAACGGTGATTTTAAAACAGTTTCCATTTTTTCAGGAACAACGCGAACCAACAAACGTCCTTTAATTTCTCCGATACTCATTTTTCCATTGTAAAGTGTACAGTAGCCGCCAAACATTTTCTTTTCAGTAATAGCAGATCCCCAAGCAGTAACACCAGCACGAATTCTTTTTACTAACTCTAACGAAGTTGTTCCCATGCATTAAAATTTCATTCTAGCATTTGCTACGACGTTAGTTTCGGCAAACAGCTCTTTCTTATATTTTAATTCACCTACAATAGCAATCATAGCAGCGTTGTCGGTACAATATTCAAATCTAGGTACGTGTGTTGTCCATCCGTACTTCTTTTCAGCTTCAGCTAAGGCTTTTCGAATGCCACTATTAGCTGAAACGCCACCACCAATAGCAATTTCTTTAATTCCGGTATGTTTCACAGCATTTTTAAGCTTGTCCATTAAATAAGACACGATGGTGTATTGAATACTGGCACAAATATCGTTTCTGTTTTCAGCAATAAAATTGGGGTTTGCTTTAACTTCACGTTCTATAAAATAAAGCACAGCCGTTTTTAAACCGCTAAAACTAAAATCCATCGGACTTACCTTGGGTTTTGTAAACGGATAAGCCTTTGGGTTTCCTAATTGTGCGTATTTATCTATTAAAGGGCCTCCAGGGTAAGGAAAACCTAAAATTTTAGCGCTTTTATCAAAAGCTTCACCAACTGCATCGTCAATGGTTTGCCCTAAAAGTTCCATTGTAAAATAATCAGTCACTTTTACAATTTGCGTATGACCACCACTAATAGTTAACGCCAAAAAAGGAAAATTTGGAGGTGTTTGTTCTTTCGCCTTAATAAAGTGAGCTAAAATATGTGCTTGCATGTGATGAACATCGATTAGCGGAATGCCCAAACCTAGTGCTAAAGACTTTGAAAATGAGGTGCCTACTAATAAAGAACCCATTAAGCCAGGACCCCTTGTAAAAGCTATGGCACTTAGCTGATTTTTATCGATATTTGCTTTGCGAAGTGCTTGGTCCACCACAGGGATAATATTTTGTTGGTGGGCACGTGAAGCAAGTTCGGGGACAACGCCACCATACTCCTCGTGTATTTTTTGAGTGGCAACAACATTAGATAATACAGTACCGTTGTTAATTACGGCAGCTGCTGTATCGTCGCAAGAGGATTCGATACCAAGAATGTAACAGTTTTTTTCTTTCAAAATGAAAAGGGCATATTTATTGGTTGTAAAATTAAAACATTAAAAGCGTATCAAAAAACTTAGTAAAATAATACTTCGCACCTTCGCAATAATCATCTTGCTCATTGTGCTATTAGTTATTATTTTGTCTATTCCTTCTGTGCAGACTAAAGTAGCTCTTCGTGTAACGGACTATCTTAACGAATCGTACGGAACTGATATTAACATACATCGTTTAGGATTAAACTGGAAAGGTGAAGTAGATATTAGAGAAGTTTATATTGCAGATCATCACCAAGATACCTTGATTTTTGCAGAGCAAGTTCAGACCAATATTTTGAATTTCAAAAATCTTCTAACGAGTGAGCTTGACTTCGGAAGCACTATTCTTTCAAATGCTACTTTAAATTTTGTCCATTATAAAGACGAACCTTCAGACAACTTGACTCTTTTTTCTGAAAAATTTAATACAGGAAAACCACCAAGCGGAACTGTATTTAAACTTTTTAGTGATGATTTAGAGTTAGAAAATGGTCACGTTCGTATTATGAATCAGAATTTAGAAAAACCGGAAATATTAGATATTAAAAATATCAATATCACGGCTTCAGATTTTAATGTGATAGGACCAGAGGTCGCTGCCAAAATAGAATCCTTGTCCCTCACGGAAACTTCCTTGTTTAATATAAAGGATTTACAATCTGATTTTGCCTATACTAACAACGGAATTGAACTTAAAAACTTAATCCTAGAAACGGAACATTCAAAAATTATAGGTGATTTAGATTTAAATCACGGTGGGAAACTCTATTCAGATTTTTACAACGATGTTGTGATTACTGCCAATTTGAAGGATTCTGAACTTTCTACAAATGATTTGAATTCCTTTTACAATGAATTTGGTGCCGATCAGATTATTTCGATTAATGGAGATATAAAAGGAACTCTTAACGATTTCACCTTAGATAACGCCAAATTGTATTCAGGATCAATGCGGGTGTATGGGGATTTTAAATTTAAAGATTTACTTCGAGGCGATAACAGTTATGCTATTACTCTTAAAAACCACAATATTACGACTAGCTTTTTTGAACTTCGAAGATTGATGCCAAAGGTTTTAGGAAGTATTTTGCCGGTAGAATTAAAAACTCTTGGGACATTTAATTTTAGAGGAAACACCAGTATTTCTAGTCAAGATCTAGTTACAGATAGTAATATTGTAACAGATATTGGTTCGGTGACAGCTAAAATTGCATTGGGGAATATTAGCGATTTTGACAATGCTTTTTATCGTGGAGACGTAAAACTTACTCAGTTTAATTTGGGGAAAATAGCTGGAACGACTTCTTTAGGGAAGGTCACTGCCGATGTAATGGTCGATGGCCGTGGATTTACACAGAATACGGTAAACACTTCAGTCGATGGAAGTATTTCTTCTTTTGTTTTTGAAGGATATGACTATCGTAACATCCTAATTTCAGGAAATTTAAAAAATCCATTGTTTAATGGGAAGCTAACCATCGATGATCCCAATTTAAAATTAAATTTTAATGGACTTGTAGATGTTTCCAAAGACTTTAATCAATACGATTTTGAAGCAAATGTAGATTTTGCAGAACTCAATAAATTAAACCTTATAAAACGTGATAGTGTCTCTGTATTTGCGGGTAAAATTGTGATGGATATGGATGGTACCACCCTAAATAACGTTAAGGGTACTATTAATTTTACGCAAACTTTTTATCAAAACGAACGCGACGATTTTTACTTTGATGATTTTAATATTATTTCCACATTTCAAGAGGATATTCGCACCATTGAAGTGAAATCGCCAGATATTATAAATGGTAAAATTTATGGTGAGTTTTTAGTTGAAGATATCCCTGATTTGTTCCGAAATGGAATTGGTAATATTTATGCCAATTTTATTCCAAATGAAGTGACGAACAACCAATATATTGATTACGAATTCGTGGTTTACAACAAGATTATAGATCTGTTTGTGCCAGAACTTCAGTTAGGAGAAAACACACGTGTAAAAGGTTCTGTTTCTTCCGACGAATCTAAATTCAAACTCAACTTTAAGTCTCCAGAAATATTACTTTTCAATAATTACTTAGGAAAGGTAAACGTTCAAATAGATAATGACAATCCATTATATAATACATACATTTCAGTAGATTCAGTATATACAGGGGTGTATGATATTAAAGACTTAAGTGTCATTAATAAAACACTCAATGATACCATGTATGTTCGTTCCGAATTTAAAGGAGGAAAACTGAAAGATGATTTATTTAATTTATCGTTATACCATACGATTAATCCAGAAGGGAAATCGGTAGTAGGAGTAAAGAAGTCTGACATCACTTATAAAGAGAATGTCTGGTACATCAACGAGCATAATAACAATTTGAATAAGGTTGTGTTCGACGATAACTTTAAGAACATTCGAGTAGATTCATTAATGTTAAATCACAACAATGAAGTGATACAAATGGCTGGAGTGCTGCGGGATTCTACCTATAAAAATATTCGAATAGGTTTTACCGATGTAAATGTTGGAAATCTTGTTCCGCCAATCGATAGTTTACGCTTGGCAGGAAATATAAATGGAAAGCTTGATTTTGTTCAGAAAAATAAAAGCTATTATCCAAACTCGACGATTACCATTGATAACGTTGAAATTAACGATATCGAATTTGGTGATTTAAATCTGAGTATCTCTGGAAATGAAGATCTTACAAAATATAAAATAAACACCTCTCTTACCAATAACGACGTAAAATCGATAAGTGCTATTGGCGGAATTGATGTGTCGTCTAAAAACCCACAAATTAATCTGAACGTATCACTTGAAGACTTTAATATGCAAGCCTTTAGTCCGTTTGGGGCAAATGTTATCACAGATATTCGAGGAGAAATTTCAGGAAATGCCAAGGTTTCTGGAAATTATAATTCGCCCGATATATTAGGCCGTTTTGCAATCCAAAATAGCGGATTGCGTGTGGTTGAGTTAAATACCGATTTTGATATTGAAGATAACACGCAAATTGTTGTTACTAAAAACAAATTAGATATTGGAACTACCAATATTACCGATACAAAGTTTAATACCAAAGGTACTTTTTCAGGTAATGCAACGCATCAAAACTTTGGGGATTGGGAGTTAAATCTAAATATCGCTGCACCAGAACGTTTATTGGTTTTGAATACACCTCCAGACGATGAAGCGTTGTACTACGGAACCGCATTTATTAGTGGTAGTGCTGGTATTTCTGGACCTATTGATGAATTGGAGATTGATGTTATTGCTACAACCGAAGAGGGAACAACCTTTAAAATTCCGTTAAGTGATACAGAATCTATTGGTGATGATTCCTTTATTAAATTTTTATCTCCTGAAGAAAAACAAGCTAGGATTAGCGGAGAGACGTTTGTGTCTAAAGAGTTGAAGGGGTTAAAGCTAGAGTTTGATTTAGATATCAATAACAAAGCTGAAGTTGAAGTGGTAGTTGATAAAGTCAATAACTCAACATTAAAAGGAAGAGGAGCAGGAACACTGTTAATTCGAATCAATACGTTGGGGGCTTTTCAAATGTGGGGAGATTTCCAGGTGTATGAAGGAACCTATGATTTTAGGTATGGTGGCGTTATTCAGAAAAGCATTCAGGTAGTTCCTGGAGGGAATATTAACTGGGATGGATCGCCAGAAAGAGCGCGATTGGATATTAGTGCAAAATATGCCACCGAGGCAAATCCATCTATATTATTAGACAACCCTTCTGTGAACCGAAAAATACCTGTAGAAGTTTTGGTCGATTTAAAAGGAGAAATTATTCATCCAGACTTAAGTTTTAATGTAAACTTTCCAAGAGTGAGTTCTACAGTTAAAAGTGAGTTAGAGTATAAACTTCAAAATGAAGAGCAAAAACAAAAGCAAGCTCTTTTCTTATTAGCCTCAGGTTCGTTTGTAAACGATAATTATGAAAGTTCGAATGCGTTTTCAGGAACATTGGTAGAACGTGTCTCGGGGATTGTAAATGAACTTTTCGCAGATCAAGACGGGAAGTTTAGAGTAGGATTAGATTATTCAACAGGAAGTAGAACTCCAAATCAAGAAACTGCCGATCGTGTCGGAATTACACTTTCGACACAAATTAACGAGCGTATCTTAATAAATGGTAAAGTGGGAGTTCCTGTGGGTGGTGTAAATGAAACTGCCATTGCAGGTGATATTGAAGTGCAATGGTTGGTTAACGAAGACGGTAGTTTACGTATGAATTTCTTTAACCGTCAAGCTGATCTTCAGTTTATCGGTGAGGATCAAATTTTTGAACAAGGTGCAGGAGTTACGTATTCTGTCGATTTTGATACGTTTAGTGAGCTAGTTAATAAGCTATTCAACAAAAAACTAACGCTTGACGACGATGAAGAACTTCCGGTAACGCCAGACGATAATTCATTGCCTGACAGTTTTATTTCGCCTGCTACTATCAGAGAGCAGGAGTAGGGGCTTTACTTCGGAAAGTTTGGTAGTCTATTGAAACTGACGTGTTTTTTACAATAAGGTAACAACTAATCTAGCGCGCTTTTGTAAAGCGTGAAAAATTCACTGTAACTATCATTAAATAAGTGCACTTAAAAAAGTGTAGAAGATTTTTTAGAAGTGTTTACAAAGAAGCAATTGCAGAAATTTCGACATTTACATACTTCGGAAGGTTTGCAACCTCTACAGTTTCTCTTGCCGGAGCAGTTTCAGGATTAAAGTAAGAACCATACACTTTGTTGATTGCTTCAAAATTCTTCATATCACTCACAAAAATGGAAGTCTTCAATACATTTTCGAAGGTCATTCCTGCTTCAGTTAAAACAGCTTTAAGGTTTTCCATTACCAAAGTTGTTTCCGTAGTAATGTCTTTTAAGTTTAATTCACCCGTCTTAGGATCTATGGCAATTTGTCCAGAAGTATACAACATAGAACCATTTAAAACAGCTTGATTGTAAGGTCCAATAGGCGCTGGTGCATTAGAAGTGTAGATTATTTTTTTCATTGTAAAAGCATTTTTTAAACCGAAAATGTTTCCGAAGTATATCGTAAAAGTACTAAAAGTTTTTATCTGGCTCTCTACGTTTGTCGTATTTAATATCGCTTAATACAGACGATTTTATCCCAACAAAAAAGTACCAAGAAGTATTGATACTACCAATGGGTGTCCAATTAAAGCTCATTTGCCAACTCTCTAAATCGCGCTGAAAACGGAATTGCGTAAGTGTAACCCCTTTATTTTTGAAATCGTACCCGGAGGACATTCCAACTTTCCATCGTGGAGAGAGCTCTACATTGGAGCTAAACATTAGCGATTGTGAAGAAATTTCATTTTGACGTATGGAGTTAGAGTAGGACATGGTATAGGCAACGCGTAAATCCCACGGGAGACTATAATTATACCAATCTCTATTTTCATCTACTTCGGAATCTGAATCGTCTGCAAATATCTGGCCGTCATTAATGTTTGTGGCATCTCCAAATAAATCGTCGGGGCGTCCACCATTTCTGAAGGTGTCGTTTTCGAAATCATCTTCCTTTTTTCCTTCAAAATCTTTACTTGAAAAATTGTAATTCACACTAATATTCGCGCCTGTAAGTCTAAACAAACTTCCGCCATTGTCAATATTAAACTGGTCGATACGCTGATTATTGTTATCGAGTGCGTACGGATCTAACGAACCACTAAAGTTTAAATCTAATTTAGGAATAATAGGAATACTTCCGCTAAAAGAAACAGGGCTCCAGTTTAATGAATCACCCCTGAGGTTGTAGCTTGTTCCAAAGTTTAAGTTGTTTAGTAAAACCACTTTTTTAGCTTCAGTTGCCGTTGTGTCTTTATCGCGTACCTTGGCTTCAAGTGTATTGCTTAACGACAAACCAATACTACTAGTGCTTGTTTGTCCAGGAGCTCCGTATAAGGTTCCTTCAAATCGAGAATATTCAACGACTTCTTCATTGATATCAGGATCGGCAGAAACGACAGGGATGTTATATTCATCGTAATACTGATTAAAACCTGGATTAATATTGTAGCTTACATTAGGGCGCATTACATGTCGTACTGCTTGTACTTTACGTTTCTTTCCGAAGTTAAAGGTTCCGTAAACGGTAGTTCCTAAACTGGTAGAAAAGTTATAAGTTCGGTAGCTATCAAAACCAGAGATAGTGTCCGTCACAACGCCACCGTCACCATCATTGGCAGTAGCATCATAACTTTTATCGAAGGTTTTTAAAGTCCATGTCTCTTGATAGGTTGTATTTGCAGACGCACTTAGGTATTTTAATACTTTAAAATTGGTACTTACAGGAATTCTGTGGCGCATACCGACAAGCGCATTATCAAACATTTCTTTCTTGAAAAACAACGAATCTACTGTGTTAATTCGGTTGTCGCCTGTAAAATCGTACTGTAAATTAATATTGTCTATAATTCCCTTTTTAACTCCAGCTTTAGGAGCGAAAGGAAAAATTCTTGAAACACTAGTTGTAACACTAGGTAATGACATTGTGATTTGTTGTGTATTGGTGTTTTGAGAATGTGTTGCCGAAATAGCTGTGTTTACCTGTGGCTCTCCTTCAAAAGTTTTAGAATATGAAACAGAAGAACTTAACGTATTTACTAAAGCACTTGCATTGTTGGTCTGATTGATAGATTCTTGAAAATAACGGCTACTACCAAGGTTAACAGAAGCTGAAAAACGCGAATTTGGACTCGCTTTTGTGTCTTGCGAATGACTCCAACGAATGTTGTAAACAGTACTCTGTGCAAAATCGTCAAAGCCTCGCTCACTGTCAATAAGGTTTTCGTAGCGCAAACTTACATTTCCTCTATACTTATATCGTACCGCATAGGTAGATTCCGCACGGAGTCCGTAGCTACCGTTTGTATAGTAGTCACCTAATACCGTTAAATCTAAAAAGTCGTTAACCGCAAAATAGTATCCTCCGTTTTGAAAAAAGAATCCACGAGAACCATTATCACCAATGGTTGGAATGATAACTCCAGAAGCTCTATCTTCTGTTAACGGAAAAAAGGCAAAAGGCAACCCGATAGGAGTAGGCACATCTGCGATGTACATATTAGTAAGTCCGGTAACAATTTTCTTTTTTGGAACAAATTTCGCTCTTCGAGTATAGAAGTAATATTCGGGGTCGTCGATGTTTTTGGAGGTCGTAAACTTCACATTTTGCAAATAAACGACAGAATCATTCTCTCTTTTGGTGATTTCGGCGATCACATTGAAGCCGTTTTGTTCGGTACGAGAATTATAAATTAATGCTTTTTCGGTGTCAAAATTAAATCGGATGGAATCGGGTTTCACCTCGTTTGCACCTTGTTTAAATTTTGGACTTTGACTATAAACTCCGGCGCTGTCAATTCCTTTTGCATAGACTTCATTTTTGTTGTAATCTAAAATAATAAGTCCGGCATCAATCCGCATATCGCCATAAATTACATACGCTTTATTGCGCATATACACTTTCCTTTCCTTTTGATTCATATACACGTAATCTTCACCATAATAGTCAACTACATCTGTAAGTGTCTCTTTTTGCGGTTTAATACTATCTGTTTTAACGGTGTCTGTAACCGCTTCGTTTATTTCAGAAATAATGGGTTTTATAGGTACCGTAATGCTATCCTGAATTTCTTCGGAAGGGATTGTAACTTCGTTTTTTGTTGGTAGATCTTGCGAATACAAAATAGTATTGCATAAAAGCAACATAAAAAGAAAAACCGGTAAATATTGCCTTCGTGTTTGCAATGCTACGATATGATTATTTTGTAGTTTTGGCTTAGTTTTTGAAAGTTCAAAATTAAGCATATTTTTTGGGCTGTGTTTTTAAAATCCGATTTTTTAAAATATCAACTTTCAACTAGCGTTTATTCTATATGAAAACGAGATTATTACATTTTTTAGTATTGTTTTTTTTAACAACTACTATATTTTCAATTAAGGCAACTACGTATACCAATACAAAACCATTTATTGTAGTGTTAGATGCTGGACACGGCGGACACGACCCGGGAAATAGAGGAAATGGGTACAAAGAAGCTGATATAGCCTTAAGCATTGTTTTGAAAATTGGAGCTGTATTAGAGAAAGATCCGAATATAAAAGTGATCTATACACGTAAAAAAGACGTTTTTGTAGAGCTTTTTGAACGTGGAGCCATTGCAAATAGGGCAGATGCCGATCTTTTTGTGTCTGTACATTGCGATTCACATACGTCGCAAGCATACGGAGCAGGAACCTTTGTGTTAGGACTTCATGGAAATAAGCGGAATATGGAAGTCGCTAAAAAAGAAAATGAGGTAATATTATTAGAAGAAAACTACAAAGAGAATTATGCAGGGTATGACCCTAACTCTCCTGAAACATTTATTGGTTTAACTTTAATGCAAGAAGAATACTTAGATCAAAGTATTATGTTAGCTAGTTTGGTGCAAAATAATTTTGTGCACAAACTAAAACGTAAAGATCGAAGTGTAAAACAAGCAGGTTTTATTGTATTGCACCAAAGCTATATGCCTAGTGTGTTGATTGAAACAGGTTTTTTAACCAATAAAAAAGAAGGCGCTTATTTAGACTCTACTAAAGGACAAAAGGAAATGGCTGAAGCTATATCGGATGCTATTTTAACTTATAAGAAAAACATTCAATTAGCGACTATCGATTCGCAAAATCCTGTAATAACACAAGATGAAATTGATAAAGCCATTGAAACTGCTGAAGAAAAGATATATAAGGATGTTACGTTTAAAGTGCAATTAGCAGCGAGTAGTTCGAAACTTGAAACAAAACCATACAACTTCAAAGGGTTAAAAGATATAAGTAGAGCACAAGAAAAAAACTTATACAAATACTATTATGGAGCGACTTCCGATTACAATAAAATTCAGTTAATGAAAGCTTTTGCACAAGAAAAAGGATATTCTTCTTGCTTTGTGGTTGCCTTCAAAAACGGCGAACAGCTCAAACTTTCGGAAGTCTTAAAATCTGAAGATAAATAACTCAGATTTCTCTATATTTATGTCTAAATTTGTTGGAATCTAAAACAAGACCCCTTTGAGACTCACAAGAGAAGTAAAAACAGGAATACTTGCCATAGGAGCAATTCTATTGTTCATCTTTGGATATAGCTTTTTAAAAGGGACTAATCTATTACAGGATAGTCGTTATTTTTATGTGAAATATAAAAATGTAGAAGGCCTTGCAAAATCTGCTCCCGTAACTATAAACGGACTAAACGTAGGAAAAGTAAATGATATCAATTTTGCCAATAATACGGGTGGACTTGTAGTAAAGTTTACGTTGGACGACGACTTCGTTTTTTCAAGAGATAGTAAAGTACGTATCTATAGTGCCGGATTAATTAGCGGAAAATCATTAGGAATTTTTCCAGAATACGACGTTAATAATATCGCAAAGTCGGGAGATACCCTTAGTGGTGAAATTGAAGGCGGTATGTTAGATGCCGTTACCAAAGCTCTTGGACCTTTAGAAAAAAAGGTAAATGTAACGTTAGCTACTTTAGATACAGTGTTAATTGGTGTTTCAGATATTTTAGATGAAGAAACACGTGTGAATCTTAAAGACGCCATTAAAAATTTGAATGCAACAATGAGTTCTTTCAATGGGGCATCTAGTAAATTGAATACATTATTAGCTAATAACACCGAAAAATTAGATCGTACGTTTACAAATTTAGACGACATGTCTTCTAATTTCTCTAAACTTTCAGATTCACTTGCACAATTAGAAACAGGGAAGCTTGTTACCGACTTACAACATGTAATTTCAAAACTTGACGGTATAGCGACAGGTATAGATAATGGAGAGGGAAGTGTAGGAAAACTACTTAAAGATGATGCACTTTATAATAATTTAGAAGGCGCTTCAAAACAACTAGAACAACTACTTCAGGATGTAAAACTGAATCCAAAACGATACGTTCATATATCAGTTTTCGGAAAAAAACAAAAAGAATACACAACTCCAGAAGATCCCAACCAATAATATATGCAGTACATTCCTAACATACTATTCTTAATCGCCTTAGTAGCTGGTATAGGCTATTTCACAAAAAACATTCGTAAGGTAATACGAAACATCAAACTTGGTCAAGAAATTGGCCCTTTAGGCGACAAAAAACAACGTATTAATAATGTGATTCGAATTGCAATGGGACAATCAAAAATGGTGGTACGTCCTGTTTCAGGAATATTGCACATTTTTGTATATGTTGGTTTTATCATAATTAATATTGAAGTTGTAGAAATTATCATCGACGGACTGTTCGGAACGCATCGTGTACTTTCTTTTCTAGGAGTGACCTATGACTATCTAATCGCAATTTTTGAAGTACTTGCATTCTTAGTATTATTTGGAGTTACTGTTTTTTGGATTCGAAGAAATGTAAAAAAGATAAAGCGTTTTTGGTCTTCAGAAATGAAAGGATGGCCTAAAAGTGACGGTAATATTATCTTATACATTGAAATGGTATTAATGATATTGTTTCTAACCATGAATGCTGCCGACCAACAACTACAAGCAATAGATGCTGCTCATTACACAAAAGCAGGAATGTTTCCTATAAGTAGCTTTATTTCACCTCTTTTTGAAGGTTTTTCTGAAGCTACACTTATTATCATTGAACGTACTGCTTGGTGGTTGCATATTCTTGGAATATTAATCTTCTTAAACTATTTATACTTCTCGAAGCATTTGCATATTATGTTGGCGTTTCCTAATGTTTACTTCGGAAAAGTGGTGCCAAAAGGAAAATTTAAAAACAACGAAGCTGTAACAAACGAGGTAAAATTAATGATGGATCCAAATGCCGATCCTTTTGCAGCGCCAGCTGAAGGTGCAGAAGTGCCCGCAAAATTTGGAGCTAGTGACGCATTAGATTTAAGTCAGATACAATTGCTAAACGCTTACACCTGTACCGAATGCGGACGTTGTACGAGCGAATGTCCCGCCAATCAGACTGGAAAAAAATTATCGCCTCGTAAAATCATGATGGATACGAGAGATCGTATCGAAGAGATAGGTAAAAACATTGATGCAAACGGAGAATTTAAACCTGATGGTAAGCAATTATTAGGCGATTATATTACTACCGAAGAATTGTGGGCATGTACCACATGTAATGCCTGTGTAGAAGCTTGTCCAGTAAGCATAGATCCATTGTCTATTATCATGGAAATGCGTCAGTACTTAGTTATGGAGCAATCTGCAGCACCAAACGAATTGAATATAACAATGACCAATATTGAAAATAACGGAGCTCCGTGGCCTTTCAACCAAATGGATCGTTTAAATTGGAAAAACGAAGCTTAATTATGAAAAAAGAAGAAGTAGAAAAAATATTACACGACAAAGTTGAAAGTGGTGAACACGTAAGCCCAGTTTTACCTGAAGGAATCAAAAATTACTTAATAGATATTGACGGTACCATTACCGAAGATGTTCCTAATGAAGAGCCTGAACGCATGGTTACTTGCGAGCCTTTTCCGGATGCATTAAAAACATTAAATAAATGGTATGACGAAGGACATATTATATGTTTTTTCACCTCACGTACCGAAGCTCATAGGGAAGTAACTGAAACTTGGCTTAAAGAAAGCGGTTTTAAATACCACTCTTTATTAATGGGAAAACCACGTGGTGGTAATTACCATTGGGTAGACAATCACTTGGTAAAAGCAACGCGCTACAAAGGAAAATTTACCGACCTAGTAGATAAAAAAGTGACCATCCAAGTTTTTGAAGAATAAGTACAGCACTAATAATAGGATAATTTAAAAGTATGAGTGAAGCGATTAAAGTGCCAACAATGGCCGAATATATGGCAGAAGGAAAACAACCAGAAGTGTTATTCTGGGTTGGATGTGCAGGAAGTTTCGATGATCGAGCAAAAAAAATTACAAAAGCCTTTGTAAAGTTATTACACAAAGCAAATATAGAGTTTGCCGTTTTAGGTACTGAAGAAAGTTGTACTGGAGATCCTGCAAAACGTGCTGGAAATGAGTTTTTATTTCAAATGCAGGCCATGGGGAACATTGAAGTTTTAAATGCCTACGAAGTAAAGAAAATTGTTACTGCTTGTCCACATTGTTTCAATACCATTAAAAATGAATATCCTGAATTAGGGGGTAATTATGAAGTAATGCACCATACGCAATTTTTAAAAACCTTACTGAATGAAGGTCGTTTGAAAGTTGAAGGTGGAAAATTTAAAGGAAAGCGTATTACATTTCACGATCCTTGTTATTTAGGAAGAGCAAACGGTGAATATGAAGCACCTCGTGAATTACTTGCAAAATTAGAAGTGGAGCTCGTTGAAATGAAACGTTGCAAAACTCGTGGTTTATGTTGTGGAGCCGGTGGTGCACAGATGTTTAAAGAGCCAGAGCCAGGTTCAAAAGATATAAACATTGAACGTACCGAAGAAGCTTTAGAGACGAAACCCGATATTATTGCTGCTGGATGTCCATTTTGTAATACAATGATGACAGATGGAGTAAAAGGAAAAGAAAGAGAAGGCGATGTACAAGTGATGGATGTAGCCGAAATGATTGCTAATGCAGAGGAATTATAAAATATGTTGACCGAATTTAAAAATTTACCCGACGATTCTCGAATCTGGGTATACCAATCAAATAGGAAATTATCCGACGAAGAAGTAGCGGCAATTACTCCAAAAATTGAAGCTTTCTTAGAACAATGGACTGCTCATGGTACCGATTTAGAAGCAGGTTATGAGATTAAGTACAATCGCTTTATCGTTTTCGGACTGAATCAAGTAAACGCTTCCGCTTCAGGATGTAGTATTGATGCTTCAGTGCGGTTTATTCAATCGTTAGAACAAGAACTAGAAGTAGATTTATTGGATAAAATGAATGTCACTTTTTACAACGGTGAATTCATTGCACATAAATCTCTTTCAGATTTCAGAAAAATGGCAAAAGCCAGATCTGTATCGCCAAATACAGTGGTTTTTAACAACCTAGTAAATACCAAAGAGGAATACTTAGAAAATTGGGAAGTACCAGCTAAAGAAAGTTGGCACAATCGTTTCCTAGCATAGTTTTTGTAATAGTTGGAATATGAAAAAAAACGTTGCTACTCTTTTAATACTCTTTCTTTGTGCGACTACTTTTTCGCAACAAATCAATCCGTTATTAGTACAAGACGACCTCGCAAATCAACAAAAATGGGTTGATAGCATCTATGGTAACATGTCGCTTCAAGAAAAAATAGGGCAGCTGTTTATGCCTGTTATTTTTTCAAACGACGTCAAAGCCAATACCGATAAAATTAAAGAGCTTATTCAAAATCAATATATTGGTGGAGTTATCTTTTCAAAAGGGGGACCGAAACAACAAGCGAAGCTTAGTAATGAATATCAAGAACTCTCTCGAATTCCTTTACTAATGGCTATGGATGCCGAATGGGGGCTCGCCATGCGTTTGGATTCTACCTATGCGTTTCCTTGGAATATGACACTTGGAGCTATAAGCGATAACCGTATTGTTGAAAAAGTGGGGCGCCGTATTGGAGAACACACAAAACGAATGGGAATGCAAATTAATTTTGCGCCTGTGGTAGATATTAATACCAATCCTGAAAACCCAATTATAGGAAATAGATCGTTTGGAGAAGATAGAGATAATGTTACCGAAAAATCCCTTGCCTTTATTCGCGGAATGCAAAGCGCGGGGGTTTTAGCCAATGCAAAACATTTTCCGGGACATGGTGATACCGATACCGATTCGCATAAAACCTTACCTACTATCAACTTTTCAAAAGAACGAATTGACAGTATCGAACTCTACCCATACAAACGATTGATTCGTGAAGGTCTTTCAAGTGTGATGGTAGCACACTTAAATGTTCCTTCGTTAGAACCGAGGCATAATTACCCATCATCACTTTCCGAAGAAATTGTAACCAACCTCTTGAAAGGGAAACTTGGTTTTAACGGACTGGTATTTACGGATGCTTTAAATATGAAAGGCGCGGCAGATTTTAAAGAGCCAGGTGAAGTGGATTTAGCAGCTTTTTTGGCGGGTAATGATATATTGTTAATTCCTGAAGATATTCCGAAGGCACACGATTTATTGGTGAATGCCTACCGAGAAGGGATTATTACTGAAGATCGCTTACTACATTCTGTAAAAAAGATTTTATTCGCAAAATACAAAGTTGGATTAAACAACTACAAACCAACGATAACTAGCTTTATTGTAGATGACTTAAATACAGTATTAGATGATGTGTTGTATGAAGAAGTAATGGAAAATGCACTTACAGTGATAAAAAACACAGAAGATATTTTACCCATTCGACAACTACAAGATACTAAAATAGCCTACGTTAATTTTGGCGATGACTCTGGACAAGACTTTTTGAATCAGTTAGATAAGTACGCTAAAGTAGATTGGATTAAAGCCAATAGCTTAGATAGTTATATCGATAAGTTAAAATATTACGATCGTGTTATTATTGGGTTTCATAAATCGAACGACAATCCTTGGAAGAGTTACAAATTTTCAGAAAAAGAACTTGTTTGGATTTATGAAATAGCGCGAACCAACAAAGTAATTTTAGATGTTTTTGCAAGACCTTATGCATTATTAGACCTCAAAACAACAGCTAATTTTGAAGCAATTATTGTTTCGTATCAAAACAGTAAAATAACTCAAGAGCTTTCTGCTCAACTTATTTTTGGAGCAAGAGCCGCCAAAGGAACACTTCCTGTTTCTGTTGGAGAAGATTTTCCGGTAGGTACGGGTCTTAAAACAGAACTATTAAAAAGACTTCAATACGGTACACCAGAGAGTGTGGGGGTAAGTAGTTACGGTTTAAAAAAGATTGATTCTCTTGCACGTGTTGGTTTGTGGGGCGATATGATGCCAGGAGCCCAGATTCTAGTTGCTAGAAGAGGAAAAGTTATTTATTCGAAGAATTTTGGATACCACACACAAAGTAGAAAGAATTCGGTAAAAGATAATGACATTTATGATGTCGCTTCTTTAACAAAGATTTTAGCGACAACACCGTTAATTATGGAGCTTTTTGATAGGGACGTAATTACAATGGATACGCAACTTTCAGAAATTTTACCGGAGTACAAAACGTCTAATAAGGCACACATTACCATTCGTGAAATGTTGTCTCACTATGCGCGTCTTAAAGCTTGGATTCCTTTTTATGCCACTACTTTAGACTCGGTGAGTGGCGGACCATCAAGTACGTATTATTCAAAAACATTTACAGGAGATTTTAATATTCCAGTGGCTGAAAATATGTACATGCGTAAAGATTTTAAGGATAGTATTTTTGAACAAATCCGTACTAGTGAATTGCGAAATAGATTGAGTTATAAGTATAGTGATTTGCCGTATTACATTCTAAAAAAGTACCTCGAAGAATTCTACGGAAACAAACTAGAAAATATCGTACAGCGTAATTTATTAGAATCATTAGGTGCCAATTACACGACCTATTTGCCCTTAGAAAAATTTTCAAAAGCCGATATCGTTCCTACTGAAGAGGATAATTATTTTAGAAAGCAGAAAGTTCATGGCTATGTTCACGACCAAGGAGCAGCAATGTTAGGAGGAGTAAGTGGCCATGCAGGATTGTTTAGCAATGCAAACGATGTTGCAAAAATTATGCAAATGTATCTATGGGATGGATTTTATGGCGATAGAAGGTACTTTGGTCCAGAAACAATGCAGGCGTTTAATACGTGCTATTATTGTGAAGATAAAGTGCGTAGAGGAGTTGGTTTTGATAAACCACAATTAGGAGAATCTGGTCCAACCTGTGGTTGTGTATCTATGACAAGTTTTGGTCATAGCGGATTTACAGGAACATTTACCTGGGCAGATCCGGAAGAAGATCTTGTGTATGTATTTTTATCAAATAGAACCTATCCAAATGCTGAAAACAGAAAAATAATAGGAAGTAATTTACGGAGTAATATTCAAGAAGTAATTTACGAAGCTATCAATAGATAAAATACCGACTCACATGAAAATAGGAATTGTTTGTTATCCAACATTTGGAGGAAGTGGAGTAGTAGCCACCGAATTAGGAATAGCGTTAGCAGATCGCGGACACGAAATTCACTTTATTACATACAAGCAACCTGTACGTTTAGAACTACTGTCTCACAACGTTCATTTTCATGAAGTTTCTGTTCCAGATTATGCTTTATTTCATTATCAGCCTTACGAACTAGCTTTGTCTAGTAAATTGGTCGATATGGTAAAGCTGCACAAAATAGAATTGTTGCACGTGCATTACGCCATTCCACATGCCTATGCGGGTTATATGGCAAAACAAATGTTAGCTTCCGAGAACATCCATATCCCGATGGTGACTACACTACACGGTACAGATATTACTTTAGTGGGAAATCATCCATTTTACAAACCCGCAGTAACTTTCAGTATCAATAATAGTGATGTTGTTACTTCAGTATCGCAAAGTTTAAAAGACGATACCTTGCGACTTTTCGATATTAAAAAAGAAATTCATGTAGTTCCTAATTTTATTGATGTGGTAAAACATGTCAATCCTTTTACCGAGTGCCAAAGAGATTTGATGGCAAAACCAAATGAACGTATAATTACCCATATTAGTAATTTCCGCCCGGTAAAACGAATTACAGATATTATTGAAATATTTGATCGCGTTCAGAAAGAAGTACCTTCTAAATTATTAATGGTAGGGGAAGGTCCTGAAAAAGAAAAAGCAGAAGCACTTTGTATTGCCAAAGGAATCGAAAATAAAGTGGTTTTCTTAGGGAATAGTAATGAGATTGATAAAATTTTATGTTTTAGTGATTTGTTTTTATTGCCTTCGGAAAAAGAGAGCTTCGGATTAGCTGCTTTGGAAGCGATGGTATGTGGTGTTCCTGTAATATCAAGTAATACTGGAGGACTTTCAGAAGTAAATCAGCATGGCTTTAGTGGTTATCTTAGTGATGTAGGAAATGTTGAAGAAATGGCTGTAAATGCAGTTTCTATTTTGAAGGATTCAGAAGTATTGGCGAAATACAAAAAACAAGCCCGTGAAGCTGCTATGAAATTTGACACAAAAAACATTGTGCCCTTATACGAAGAAGTGTATAGAATAGCTTCAAACAAAGTAAGTTAATCTCTCCCCACAGGTACTGCTACTTCCTCAAAAGTCATATTGACTATAGATTCGATTGCTTGCAATGGAAATACAATTAGTAGCGTAAATGAAAGTATAATTTTATTATTCATGTAAAAACCTTATTTACAAGAGTTATAAGATAAAAGTTCATCCGTCATTTTACTACTCTTATAATTAAAATTTAAGAAAGAAGCTCCCTTTTTTCTTTTGTGAGTTTATTCTTTCATCTAATCGTACGGAGATGAGATAATCTATTTTGTCACTCCCATTTTTTATGGTAATTTGGAGGTGTAATTTACAAACCTGATTTTTCTGATTTTAATGTTTTATCTGGAGGACGTTTTTTGTCATTTTAGGTAGAAAAGTAACACATTTTTATCCCTATGAGCTTTAAGGCAACACTATTTATAAATAATGAAGAACGAACAATTTTAGACGCAGGTGTATTATTTAAATATCTTTCGGACAACAGTGGACAGGTTACTAGCAGGCTTTTAGCTAAACCATTGTCTTTTACCATAGAATCTACTCGTTTTGACACCTTCTTTTATGATCAAATAATCTCTCCTACTAGTTTATGTGAAGGAGAAATTATTTTTTACAAACGAGACGGTTTTAGCACACTCTTTAAAATTGAATTTGCAAATGCCCATATCACGCACTTAAGTGAGCATTTTACTTCGGAAGGAATTGATCCTATGAAATTAAATCTTGAAATTTCATGGGGAATTATTCGAATGAAGGGCTTGGTGTACGAACAACCCTGGAATCCTTACAATCCTTTTGTAGCACAAGTAGCTCCGACCGAACTTCCGAAGGAAGAAAAAAAGGTCACAAAGTATTACATAACCGATGTGAATGGTGAAGAACTAGAGAGCTACAAAATCGGAGAAAAAATAATTCTTAATATAGAAACACTCAATCGTGTAGGAGATGCGATGACTATTTCTTTGGAAGACAAAACACATGATTTTAAGTATAATGGAAAAGTACTTGCAAACGATACATTATCCGATTATATCATAGGAAGTGATCTAGAAAAGATTGAATTAGAAGTTGTTCCACAAGAAATTCAAAATTAAATGGCAGAAAATACTTTTAAAATACAATTTGAAGACGGCACTACTAAAACTGCCACTGTTAAAATTTCTAGTCCGAAAGATATTATCATGTTTGTTGCTGGAACAACCGATCCAGTAAACTCAACAGGACTAAAACATCAATCTAATAGTGATTATTGGAGAATGGAAAAAGAAGGAATTAAAAACCTTCGAGCGAGTGTCGAAGATTTAAAACTTCAATTTATTGACCTGCATATTGAAGCCAAATCTTTTAGCTGGACTGGAGATAATAACAATGAAAATAGAACCAAGGGAGGAGAAGGTTTATTAGACTTATTTTTACGATATTATAAAGGTTGGTTAGATGAAGAGGTTTACCTGCACTTAATTGGCCATTCTCATGGAGGAAACGTGATTAACGAGTTTACAAATATTATTGCTAGCGACCCTAATTTTCCTAAAAAGTGGCAATGTAGAACAATAACCTATCTTTCAACTCCCTTCTTCAAGGAGCAACACCAACTTAATCATACTAAATTACATTCAAATTGTAAAATTATTAATGTTCATAATGAATACGACATTACGCAACGTTTTGTCGCCGATTTCTCATTAAAAAACCTAGAAGTTTTAATCGCCAATTTTAATAAAGAAGATTTCGAAGCAGCAAAAGCAAGAATTAAAGAAACCGACTTTAAAGCTTTTGAGCATATATCAGACATTGTTATGAATAACCATACAGAAGGCCCTTTCTTATGGGGACAAACGGTTATTTTATTAGATGGAATTAAACAATATCTTACCATCTTAGTGAAAAAAGTAAAATGCTTTGAAACTACAACAATTTTATCTGCTCAAAAAAGCATCCTCTTAGGGCATTTAAATGACATATTAGATTGGGCAACAACACGAGGCGCCATTTTTGAGGCTAACCAAACGACTAGAAGCGGAGGTTATGGTAGGTCTGAGTTTTTTGACGAAATCGACCTAATTGGAATTCTAGGAATTATTAATGTTTTATTCGCTATTAATAAAGGGGAAGAAGATAGTTACTTGTTAGGATTATTAAATAGTATTGCTCAAACAGATACTTCTGGAATTGTAGATCAAATAGATGATACTTCTTGGTCGCCAGAAAAACAAGTAAAGGGTAAATTTGAAATAATAGATGTTCCTATAACAACTGAAGACGACTACCATTCTAAAGGTAAAAAATCTAGTTACGATTCTTTTATTACGGGAGTTGAAGGGGCTGTTAAAAAGAATAAAGGCGACATTAGAGAAGTGGCCATGCGCCTTATAAGTCAGTTAATGGAACCAGATTACCTAGAAAAATTAGATGAAGCTATCGATTCTTTAGACACCTTAGCTACTTTAAATTTTGGTTCTTTAGATACAGCTTTAAAATTAGCCAGAGATAACTTTAAAAAATACAGAACCTTAATTAATAAGTATAACAAAAAATTAGTGACCGATACAGATCTTAAAAATAAAAAATTAGAGGTAAAACCCGGTAGTTTGGTGTATTTAGCAACAAAGTCACATAGTTTAAGTCATTCAAAATTATTCCCTAAGGTTGAAGAGGCCTTACGAGCGAATTTTGAAACTCCTGTAAATAAAGGTTATAAAAAAAAATAGAATAAATGTTTAAAAACAAATATTTAAATATCGTTTTTTGGCTAGTAGCAAGCATCTTAATCTCTGTATTCTATCGATACATAGAAATGCTTAACTCTAAGTCTGTAAACTTCTTGAAAGAACTTGTCATCTTTATTGTCGGCATACGAGTGGGAGTCATTAGTTTTATACCTTTCTATCTTGTTAATACGTATCTTTTGAAAGATAAGGCCTTACTAAATAGTAAAATATCACAAAACATACTTCGTTTCCTGATTTTAATTGTTATTGTTTTGGTCGTTTCATATATCCATGACACTTTTTTTTAATCCATTTAAGGAACAGTATATTTTACCTGTTTTACAGTTACATTATAGAAATAGTATTCGATTAGAAAAAAATATTTAAGTATAAGGTAAAATGAAACCAATCCTGTTTCTTGCACTATTCCTCATTTCATTTGCTGGAATATCACAATCTACAAGAGAGATTATAAAAGATTTTGACGGAGATAGAATCCGAGATACGGTGTATATAGACTCTGACCTCGATAAACTCTTTTGCGTTCTCTCTATCAATGATTTTAAAAAAACGGCGAGTCAGGAGATTCGAAGCTTGAATTTTGGAAATACACTCGTAGAAACTCCCAACGGTTTTGAATTTTGGAATGATTACGGACGCTCCGGTTTTATAAACGAATTTAAATACGACAGTAAAACCAGAAAAATGCAGCTTGTTAAAATAAAACGTACCGATTACGACATCGACCGCAATAAATACGGTCCAGAAGTAAGGTATGGTAGCGGCAAAACAAGTATCAATTTGGTGACCAACAAATACGTGGGCGACTTTTATGTTGTACGTGATGAGAAACTTAAAAAACTTCCAACCATTTATTCAGAATTGGTTTTTCCCACAACGTACCTTGAGTCCTTTAGCGATATGATTTATTTTGAATACGAAAAAATGTGCCTTGAACTCTACGAAATGGCAAAGAAAGAAACGCCCTAACTTCAACGAGCAGTTGTATTTCTGAAAGTTCTTATTTGAATCATCATTTATAGTATTATATTTGAAAATTAGTAATTTTAACAATGGTTTTAAATAAAAATAAAATGCTTTCTACATTCCAAAAATTCGTGCCATTTATAGCGGTACTAGCTCTTTTAACTACTAGTTGTAAAAATAACAACACTAATGATTTAGCGGAAGAACAAGCTGTTGCCACAAACGAAACAACCACTAATTTTAAGGCGTTATTAAAAAGTCTTCCGGAGTATTCTGAAGCTTTTTCGGAAGGAAAAATAGAAGGGTTTGTAGTTAGTGATGACGAAGGAACCTATCTTAATAAAAACCTTATTGAAACAAATCCACATGCGGTTTCAGTTTTTAATGATACCAAAACAGGACACAATGCCGACAATTGGATGTACAAAATGTCGAATAAAGAGTATTTTCCAGCTTACAAACTAACTAAAGGAAATACAATCCTTATAGGTAGCTTTGTAGAGTATTCTGGCGAAAACAACACGCCTGGTATCTTCTTTCAATTAAATACCTTCAGCACAAACGGAACGCAAAAAGACTATCTAATTGTGTTTAATAGATTTAATGATCAAATGGTTTTTAAATCTGAATTTGAAGCAACTGCTGACTTTTCAGAAGTGAAAGTAACTTCAGTAGAAGAGGAGTGGTTGTCTTTTGACGAGCATGGAAACATCACTGGTGAATTCGCACAGCCTAACGTTACAAATTTTTCAAAAACATTTAATTTAACAGCGTCTGGAACTTTTTCAGAAAAATAAAAGCTTCCGAAGTAATTAGTAAAAACGTTTGATAAATTCCATAGCATTTACATGCATAACTCGATTTATAATTGCCTCAGCAGTAATACGATTATAGTCATTTAAGTGAAGTAACTGTTTATCTAAAAAAGCATTGGCATGGGGCACTAATGCATCTGCTAAATTACGTATGTCTTCAGCAGTCCAAATTCCTTTTAACGGATTTACTATTCCGTCAAAATCACTTCCTATAGCTTGTATTCCCCAGCAAAATAAATTGTTGTCATCTAGTACTGTAGCCACGTGTTCTATCTGTCGCCAAACCAATAACGATTTTTTACGCAATTGCTTCTCTTTATTCGGAAACAATACTTTCGATTTTTTAATCTCTTTCTTACTTCCAATACGACGTTCGTCCATTTGCAAGCCTAAAATACCATTTGATGTTGCAATTCGCACGATTTCATCATCGTATACATTAATATCGATATCACTAAACCAAGCTGCGTGTTCTGGATAATCCGTTTCATTAAATTGCACCAACGATCGCAAACCATTGCAGGCACCGTGACTAAAAATCACAGGAATGGTTTCTCCAGCATAGGTGGTATCTAGTAAATTATAGTAGGTTTTTCGTGAAGTTGTACTCATGTGCTTCACATCGATCGGAATACGATTTTGGTCTGTGTTATCTAGCAACTTGGTAAGGACTTCCATTCCGAGGTCAGTAATCCCAGAATTGAGTCCTCTGTTTTGGTTTTCTTTGAGAGCGCTAATGCTAATACTGCGTGCATGGCCACACAATTCGTTGTAAAAATGATGTGCAAATGTGATAAATAACGGTCGGTGCTCCCAACTTTTTACTTTCTGTACATTTTCGAGTACTTCAGTTCGTTTCGCGGTGTCCACATTCATGTCTAAGCCACTATTAAAGGCGTGTCCTCCTTCAATGGTGAGTATGATGTTGATGATTTTTTTATCGGCTGTTTCTAGTGCATTATTTTTTTCTATTTCTGAAAAATTAGTCACTAGTTTGTAGGTGAATATCTTCCCGTCAACACGTTGCACCTGATTGTGAAGCTGCTTGTAGTAAGCGTATTCATCTGAAAGATCTGTGAAGTAGTTTTTATGATTTAGCACGTAATCGATGCGCGACTGACTGATACTTGCGGCCAAATTAACCAGTACATCGGTTAATCCTTTAAAACCCCAAATGCGTTTCGATAAAAAATGTTTTTCAAAAGGGTAGAGGCTAACAATTACAACTTTTGTGTTTGCTTTTGCCAGACACATCATGTCGGTCTGTGTGAACTTGGTAAGCGTAACCAGTCTATTGATAAATTTTTCTAAATCGGTTGGCGGACTGTAATGCCAAATAGAGTTTTTTCGACCAGCATCTAGAATGTTCTGTTTCTGAGGTTGGTATTTAAAACTTTTGCTATACGGTTTTAGGGATGGATGGCAATGTAAATCGACATAGTGCTTTTCCATTATAGTTATTAATTGGTTAGTTAGTGTAAAATTCAGAAAAAACCACTACAAAAAAAAGGGGTTTTACACTGTATTTTAGTGTAAAACCCCTTGAAATAAGTGTTATATCGTGCGCTAAGACTAGAATTGGTAGCGAGCACTCAATCCAACATTAAAGCGAATGTCGTCATCATCGTAATCTTCAAAACCAATTTCAGGTCTAAAATCAATTGAAATTAATAAAGGAAAGTCAAAATTGTATTCAAGACCAACATCTCCAGCGATAATTGCATAGGCTTTAGAATCACGATTGTCGTAATAATCATCGTCAAAATTAATAAACTCAATCCCGGCACCTGGACCTGCATACCAGTTTAAACCTCCATCAATGTTCCATACCCAGTGGTAAAGACCGATTGCTTTAATGGCTTCATTTCTACTTCCATCACGAAGTCCTAATCCAAATTCTAATCTATTTTTTTCTGAAAGTCCCAATTGGTAGTTTACTTCAGCTCCAAATCCACTACTGTCTCCAAAACGAACACCAATCGCATGATCGGCAATGTCTTGAGCGTTCACTTGTGACGAAATTCCAATAGCTGCAATAAAAATAAAAAGTATCTTTTTCATAGTTGTTTTTTTTGTTTGATGTAAAAGTACTACTGTTACACCCTAGTTTTAATAGGGTTTTCGTTAATTTGTTACTAACATTTTATGCAATTTTGATAAATTTTGTTAAAGAAGTACGGTACATTCTCTACTTTTACGGGACATAGTTATGAAACAAGCTTTACAGGACTTCCAGCACACTTTTGAAGGCGAAATTTATTTCGACTCCTTTTATAAATCTCTTTACGCAACCGATGCTTCCGTGTATCGAAAAATGCCGTTAGCAGTGGCTTTTCCGAAGTCAGAAAAAGGAATTCAGCAATTGGTTCAGTTTGCTTCCTTGCACAAAACATCGTTGATTCCAAGAACTGCGGGAACTTCTTTAGCAGGACAATGCGTTGGAGAAGGAATTGTAGTCGATGTGTCTAAGTATTTTACTGAAATTATTTCGGTAGATATTGAAAATGCTACTGTGACTGTGCAGCCAGGAGTGATTCGTGATGAACTTAATGAATATCTAAAACCTTTCGGTCTCTTTTTTGGCCCCAACACTTCTACTTCTAATCGATGTATGATAGGAGGGATGGTTGGAAATAATTCTAGCGGAACCACGTCCATTCAATACGGTGTAACACGCGATAAGGTAGTTCGACTAAAAACAGTGCTATCGAACGCAGAAATAGTTGTTTTTGAGGCACTTTCCGAAGAAAAATTTAAAGAGAAAACCTTACAAAACTCCTTAGAAGGCTCGATTTATAGTGTTCTTTATTCTGAATTAGCTGCGGAAGGCGTGCGAGAAGAAATTAAAGCACAGTTTCCAAAATCAGAAATTCACCGTCGGAATACTGGATACGCAATCGATAGTTTGATCGATACGAATGTTTTTGGCACTTCTGAAGCGCCTATCAATCTATGTACATTGCTTTGTGGTAGCGAAGGGACTTTAGCCTTTTCTACAGAAATCACTTTAAAATTAGATCTGTTACCACCTACAAACACTGCGATGGTGGTAGCGCATTATCATACTTTGGAAGATTGTTTAAACGACGTTGAAACGGTGATGCAGCATAATTTGCATACCTGCGAAATGATGGACGACGTTATTTTAGATTGCACCAAAAAGAATAAAAAATACGAACCGTACCGCTTTTTTGTAGAAGGAACTCCAAAAGCACTGCTCTTACTCGAATTAAAGGCCACTACGGCAACACTTCTCGATGCGGCAACAGAATCGTTGCTGAAAGCTTTAACAGCTTCAAAACGATCGTATAGCAATCCTGTGTTGAAAGACGAAGCAATCGATATGGCATTAGAACTTCGGAAAGCTGGCTTGGGATTGCTAGGGAATATGGTGGGTGATAAAAAAGCGGTTGCTTGTATTGAAGACACTGCCGTTGCTTTGAGCGATTTGCCGCAGTATATCAGCGAGTTTACCGCCTTAATGAAGTACTACAATCAAGATGCGGTGTATTACGCACACGCTGGCGCAGGAGAGCTTCATTTGCGTCCTATTTTAAATTTGAAAGCACAAGAAGGGGTAGATTATTTTCGGAAGATTACCACCGATGTGGCGAAACTAACCAAGAAATATAAGGGTTCGTTCTCTGGAGAACACGGAGATGGTATTGTTCGGGCAGAGTTTATTCCTTTGTTAGTAGGAGAGGCCAACTACCAATTGCTACGACGCATTAAAACAGCCTTCGATCCCAATGGTATATTCAATCCTGGAAAGATTGTCGATGCTTATAAAATGGACGAGTCGTTGCGGTATGAAATGGATCGTTCTGAACCAAAAATAGAAACGTTTTTAGATTTTAAAGATTCTGGCGGAATTTTACGCTTGGCCGAAAAATGTAACGGTAGCGGCGATTGTCGGAAGTCGGCAAGTGCAAGTGGAGCGATGTGTCCGAGTTATCAAGCAACCAAAAATGAAAAAGATACCACACGGGCTCGCGCCAATATATTACGAGAGGTATTGACAACAAATACAGCTACCAATACCTTTAACGCTCCAGAGTTGAAAGAGGTT
Organism: Ulvibacter litoralis; assembly: GCF_900102055.1. Lineage (GTDB taxonomy): Bacteria > Bacteroidota > Bacteroidia > Flavobacteriales > Flavobacteriaceae > Ulvibacter > Ulvibacter litoralis. Next base: position 740,817 of record NZ_FNBA01000002.1, on the reverse strand, counting down.
TTCGATTTGTGTTTAAGCTGTAAAGCGTGTGCAACGGAATGTCCGAGTAACGTAGATATAGCTACTGCAAAAGCAGAGTTTTTGTATCAATACAACAAGGCTAATGGCGTGTCTTTTGCAACAAAATTGTTTGCGAAAAGCAGTACTTATAACAAAATGGCGGCACGTTTTCCGAAAATTTCAAACGCTGTTTTTAGCACTCCATTTACGGCTTCAATACTAAAGAAAGTTGGAGGAATTGCATCAGAACGAAGCATTCCTTTAATTTCAAGTAAAAGTTTTAATAAAAGAATTAAAAGGAAACAAAATCAAGTAGTTGCAAATAACAAGACTATTAAAAAAGTAGTATTATTTATTGATGAATTCAGTAATTATTTGGACGCTTCTATAGCGGAAGATGCCTACGATTTATTAACAGCTTTGCACTACGATGTCACGGTTATCGATTCGTTAGATAGTGGTCGCGCCTTGTTGTCGAAAGGATTTTTGGAAGAAGCAAAAGTAGCGGCTACCAAAAATGTGGCGTTTTTAAAAAATACCATTTCTTCTGAAATGCCTTTATTGGGAATTGAACCTTCAGCCATACTATCGTTTAAAGACGAATACTTACGAATGGTGGACGATACTGTTTCAGCTGAAACAATTGCCAAAAACAGTTACTTGATGGAAGAATTTTTAGCTTCAGAAATAGAAAAAGGGAACATTACGGCAGCTTCGTTTACTTCCGAAGCAAAACAACTTAAAATACATACGCACTGCCATCAGAAAGCTTTGAGCAATCAGAAGGTGACTTTCGATGTACTAAACCTTCCTGTAAATTACAAACCCACCATTATTGCATCAGGTTGTTGTGGCATGGCTGGAAGTTTTGGCTACGAAAAAGAACATTATGCGACCAGTATGGCAATTGGTAATTTAAAACTGTTTCCGGCGATTCGAAAAACTTCCGAAGAAGTTATTATTGCAGCAAATGGTACAAGTTGTAGGCATCAAATAAAAGACGGAACGGGGAGGGCGGCACTGCATCCTATCACCATTTTAAAACAAGCGTTGCTGTAATTACAAACTCGCTTGATAGGCAGCAAGCATCCCTTTTAAATCATCTTCGTCATCCTCTTCTATGGAATCCGTTTCTGGATATAAAAAATTGTTTTTGCCGTTGTACGAATATAAAATCCAACGTTCGTTGTTGTATTCTAAGGCGGTTAAGTTTTCAATCCAATCACCACTATTTAAATACACACAAGAGCCCTGTAAAGTGTCTATACGTTTAATCACAGGTTGGTGAATATGTCCGCAAACCACATATTCATAATCATTTTCGATGGCTAATTCGGCAGCGGTTTGCTCAAAATTATTGATGAATTTAATGGCTCCTTTTACGCTGTCCTTGATCTTTTTGGAAAACGAATATTTTTCACGCTTTAGCTTTACCAAACAGAGATTTACCAAACGATTTACTAAAATAAGCAAGTCATAGCCCCATCCGCCTAGTTTTGCAATCCATTTGGCGTGTTGCACCGAGGCATCGAAGACATCGCCATGAAAAAACCATGCTTTTTTACCATCTAAATTAAGCACTAATTTGTCTATAATTTCGATGTTTCCCATTTTTGTATTGGAGAATTTCCGCAATTTCTCATCGTGATTTCCAGTAATATAATACACCGCAGTTCCTTTAGTTGCAAGCGCTATTATCTTTTTTAAAACGAGCAAATGCGCTTTTGGAAAATACGACTTTCTAAATTGCCATATATCAATAATATCGCCATTTAAAATAAGTTTATCGGGTTTTATAGAGTTAAGGTAGCGAAGCACTTCTTTGGCATGACAGCCATAAGTTCCTAAATGAATATCAGAGAGAACAACTACTTCAACTTTTCGCTTCAATGTGTGTGTTTTATACTACAAAGAAGCAGAAATTTGTGTTTTTTCAGTTTATCCAAATGTTATGATAAGTCGTCTAAAATGTTATTTCTATTTTGAAGGAAACATGCACATAACATTGTCTTAAATTTTTAATATTCGTTTGTAAGATTTACATTTGTTAAAAACGGTATTATGGCGGGAAATTCCTTCGGAAACATTTTTAAACTCACTACCTTCGGGGAGTCTCATGGTGAGGCAATTGGAGGTATTATAGACGGTTGTCCAGCAGGATTAACCCTAGACTTTGAAGCTATTGAAGCTGATATGAACCGAAGAAAACCGGGACAATCTGCCATTGTAACACAACGAAAAGAGCCAGATTCGGTTCGTTTTTTATCCGGAATTTTTGAAGGAGTCACTACGGGAACTCCCATCGGTTTTGTTATTGAAAACACGAATCAGAAATCTAAAGACTATTCGCACATTCAAGATGCGTATCGTCCGTCGCATGCCGATTATACATTCGATCAAAAATATGGGTTTCGCGATTACCGTGGAGGCGGAAGATCGTCTGCCCGCGAAACAGCTTCTAGAGTTGCTGCAGGCGCGATAGCAAAACAGCTTCTGAAAGGAATCACATGCAATGCTTTTGTATCTTCCGTAGGAGACATTTACATCAATAAACCGTATCAAGATTTAGATTTCAGTAAAACAGAAGACACGCCTGTTCGTTGTCCTGACTTAGAAACTGCCGAAAAAATGATTTCCAGAATAAAAGAAATCAAAAAAGACGGAGATACTATTGGCGGTACCATTACCTGTGTCCTTAAAAATGTACCTATTGGTTTAGGAGAACCTGTTTTTGATAAATTACACGCGCAGTTAGGAAAAGCAATGCTTTCTATTAATGCTGTAAAAGGGTTTGAATTTGGAAGCGGATTTTGTGGTACCAAGATGAAAGGAAGCGAACACAACGATCTTTTCAATCCCGACGGAACTACCAAAACAAATCTTTCAGGAGGAATTCAAGGCGGTATTAGCAATGGAATGGACATCTATTTTAGAGTAGCTTTTAAGCCCGTTGCAACTATTATGAAGGCACAAGAAACTATTGATAGTCAGGGAAATGTAGTAGAAATGCAAGGAAGAGGACGTCACGACCCATGTGTGGTACCACGCGCTGTCCCTATTGTTGAAGCTATGGCAGCCTTGGTGCTTGCCGATTTTTGGCTCCTAAATAAATTAAGTAAACTCTAACAGATATTCTGTATATTACCGTCCACGCAAAAAAACTAAGAACATACATTTATGAAAAAGCTTGCATTACATTGGAAAATTTTACTAGGAATGGCATTAGGGGTTGTTTTTGCCCTTATAATGACCAACTTTTCTTGGGGACCCGATGTAATTGCAGATTGGGTAAAACCCTTCGGAACTATTTTCATTAACTCGTTAAAGTTAATAGCGATTCCGTTGATCTTTGCAGCGTTAATTAAAGGTATTTCCGACTTAAAAGATATTTCGAGTCTTTCAAAAATGGGAATTCGTACCATTTTAACCTATATCGTGACCACTGTACTAGCCGTTTCTATAGGTTTGGCAGTAGTAAGTATTGTAAAGCCAGGAGGAAGTATTAATGAAGATACGCGTAACGAATTGGTAGAAGCGTATGGTGGTGATGCTGAAAGCAAACGACTTGATGCTGAAAAACAAAAGGATTCAGGACCCCTGCAAGCACTAATTGATTTAGTACCCAGTAATATCGTGTCGGCAGCTTCTAGTAATAGTAATATGTTGCAGGTAATTTTCTTTTCTGTTTTCTTCGGAATAGGACTCATTTTAATTCCTGAAGAGAAAAGTAAGACAGTGAAAGATTTCTTTGATGGCTTTAATGAAGTCATTCTAAAAATGGTCGATTTAATCATGCTCGCAGCACCTTATGGTGTATTTGCATTATTGGCAGCCTTAGTGGTGGAAGCACCCAGTGCCGATTTATTTGCCGCTTTAGGAATGTATGCGTTCTGTGTGGTGTTAGGATTGGCTTTAATGATTGGTGTATATGTAGCATTAGTAAAGGTATTCACAAAAAAATCGCCAAGCTTTTTCTTAAACGGAATAGCACCCGCACAATTACTAGCTTTTTCAACAAGTTCGAGTGCAGCAACACTTCCTGTTACAATGGAGCGTGTTACAGAACATTTAGGAGTAGAAGAGGAGGTATCGAGTTTTGTCTTGCCGATTGGCGCTACCATTAATATGGACGGAACTAGTTTATACCAAGCAGTGGCTGCAGTATTTATTGCGCAGGCCTTCGGTATTGACTTGTCATTCGGAACGCAATTAGGAATTATAGCTACCGCAACCCTCGCGTCTATTGGTTCTGCAGCAGTACCAGGTGCAGGAATGGTCATGTTGGTAGGCGTATTAGGATACGCAGGAATTCCTGAAGCTGGATTGGCACTTATTTTCGCAGTAGACAGACCTTTGGACATGTGTAGAACAGTTGTAAATGTGACGGGAGATGCTACGGTTTCTATGTTGGTGGCAAAATCGCAAGGAAAACTTGGAGAGCCGCATGTAAAAGACTGGGACGATACCTATAAAAAATAAAAAAAATACATTTGTTTAAATGTAACAATTTCATAACTTTACTCTTTAAGTAACCAAGTATTTTTACATAGCCTCACATTCTACAATGAAAAACTAGTTATGACTATGTGTGAACCTAACACACCATATAGTTATGAAAAGATTAGTACTTTCTATTTTTACAATTTTTGCCTGCGCAACACTTTTTGCACAAGTAGGTATTGGTACCATTACACCAAGCAACGCTTCTATGTTAGAAGTTAGCAATACTTCCGACAATGTTGTTTATGGAGGTTTTATGCCACCGCGATTTGATAACGAAACACAACGAAATTTAATAAATCCTGGACCAGGTGATTTTGGATTGCTAGTGTTTGTGGTTGATGCAGCATCTGGAACTCCTGCAAATTCAGGTTGTTTACAACTATGGACGGGTGGTGCTTGGGAAAACATACATTGTACTGGAGGTGCTATTGTAGTGCCACCAAACGACATCCCTTGGATTAATGAAATACACTACGATAATGCTGGTGGTGATGTAGGTGAGGGTGTTGAAATAGCAGGTATGGCAGGGATTGATTTAACTGATTATCAATTAATACTCTATAATGGCTCTGTTGGAACCACATATGATACTTTAACCTTAACTGGCGCTATTGATGATGAGGGTACTGGACATGGAGCTGTTTGGTTTCCTATTTCATCAATTCAAAATGGGAACCCAGATGGTATTGCTTTGTACAATACAGCCACTAGTTCTGTAATTCAATTTTTAAGTTATGGAGGTACATTTGGAGCTAACAATGGCCCTGCTCAAACAATGAACTCTATAGACATTGGTGTAAATGAAACTGGTACTACACCCGTTGGTGAATCATTACAACTAACAGGTGGCCCAGGAGACGAGTATGTTGACTTTAACTGGCAAGCACCTGCTACAGCCTCCCCTGGAACAATAAACCCTGGACAAACTATTAATTAATTTGTACAGCATAGATGCAATACGAACGTAAACTATCAACTCCCTTTTATAAACTTTATAGAAAAAAGCCTCAAGATGTTCTTGGGGCTTTTTGATGTTACTACTTAACGTAATGAGGGATAGTATTGCAAATGTCATTCTAAGGCATTAGGCACGCTAAAAGTGTCTGTTGTCAAGGTTTGTAAACAATAGCAATTACTAAAACACATACATAAAAAAAGAAGCTGCTTTTTGGGCAGCTTCTTTCATAAAAAATATAGGAGTAAATTTTACGCTAAATATTATCCTTGTTTCTGAATTTCCACTTGGTGTGGGTACGGTATTTCAATACCAGCAGCATCTAAGTCGTATTTAGCCGTTTCTAAGATCGCAAAATACGTTGGCCAGTAATCGGCAGTTAAGGTTGTACCACGTACTGCAAAATCGACAGAGCTGTCATTCAACGCGGTTACTTCAACCATTGGTGCAGGGTCTTTTAAAATAGTAGACTGCTTGTTTAGAACATTCATTAGTACTTCTTTCGTTTTCTTGATGTCAGCATCGTATGAAACACCAATTACATGAAATATTTTTAAAGTACCTTCCGCAGAGATATTTGTAATATTCCCATTAGACAACGCACCATTAGGAATGATAACCAATCTATTTTGAGGGGTTACCATTTTTGTTGTGAAAATTTGAATTTCTTTTACCGTTCCTAATTCCCCTTGCGCTTCAATAGTATCACCTACTTTAAAGGGTTTAAAAAGCATAATAAGAACACCTCCTGCAAAGTTTGCAAGCGATCCTTGTAATGCCAAACCAATGGCAAGACCAGCGGCACCTAATACAGCGATAAACGATGTAGATTCAATTCCTATTTGTCCTAAAACCGCAAGAAAAAGCATGATTTTTAAAATCCATGTAATCAAACTAATCAAGAACTTTTGAAGAGTAGCATCTACATCTTGTGTATTAAAGGCTTTCCGAACACCTTTTACAATAAGTTTAATAATCCACAATCCTACAATAAGTAAAAGGATGGCTCCAAGTAATTTTGGGCCATAATCCAATAACATTATTTTAAATTTTTCAATGTATTCTGAAGCTTTATCCATTCTTTTTATGTTTTAAGTTTTTGCAAAACTATTCAAAGTTCGTCCAACAAAAAAAGTGTAAAGCACCTTTTCGATAGGGAGTACCCTAGTTAGGTTAAACCGATTTTTAATTAAGATATAATTAAGGGTATTGTGCATTATTTACGATAATTACTATATTTAGTTTCTAAAACCAACCCAATGAATGTTTGCTTTATAATGTATCCGTGGGAAAGCATGGACCCCGAAAATGATTCTACCCTTGCTATGATTCATGAATTTGTAAAACGCGGTCATGGACTAGCCATTACAACACCCGCTAATCTTACCATTCGCGATAGTGTCGCGTTTGCTTTTTCAAAAGTGATAAAACGAAAAGATAAGATTTCAAATTCTTTAAAATCGTTTCATGGCAAAGCCGAATTTTACGACGAGATGTTGCCCCTCGCTGGATTTGATGTAATTATTTTACGCAGCAATCCGCCCTTAGACATGATCATGCTTAATTTTCTAGATTCGGTGAAGGATGATGTGTTCATTATGAATGATTTGGACGGAATTAGACGTGCAAACAACAAACTGTACACCGCTGTTTTTGAAGATGATAAAAACGAAATATTGCCGCGTACACACGTTACTAAAAATAAAGATTACTTAAAGCGCACCATTAAAGAAGGTCCCGATAAAATGATTTTGAAGCCTTTAAATGGTTTTGGAGGTTCGGGAGTTATTTTGATTGAAAAACGTGCGATGAAGAGTATAAACTCCTTGCTCGATTTCTATATTGACAACAAGGACGGAACGTCTAACTATGTGATATTACAAGATTATATTGAAGGTGCAGATGAAGGCGACGTACGTGTTTTAATGCTCAACGGAAAGCCAATAGGCGCCATGAAACGGGTTCCTGGAGACGAAGATCATCGTTCTAATGTAAGCGCTGGCGGGTCGGTTCAAAAACACACCTTAACTAAAAGAGAAAAAGAACTGTGCCGTAGAATTGGTCCGAAGTTAGTAAAAGACGGACTCTATTTTGTTGGTATTGATGTGATTAACGGAATGTTGGTAGAAGTAAACGTTATGTCGCCTGGCGGAATCACGTACATTAATAAAGTGTACAAAACGCGTTTACAGGAAAAAATCATCGATTTTGTAGAAGATAAAGTTGTAGAACGCGTGGTTGCTTTTGAAAGAAGACAGAAACTACGGAAACATGTAGATGAAGCTTAATGTAAGGTGCGATGGAAAGACTTTCTGTTTCTGAAATAATACAAAAAATTAAAGCGGTTGAAACGTTTGAAGCGGTTGCTGAAGATTATTCGTTTACATTAAAAATTAATGACTATGTGCCTTATGTCTGTGGCGCGGTACATGATGGTCATCAATTTCGAACCGAGCTTTTAGACAATTGCTTACATACCGAATACGAACGTTGGTTTGAAGAAGATCCCTGTACCAAAACTTTTGTACATACGCATCCTATTGTCATTGCAGGTTGCGACAGCCGTTTCGAATACGATTTAAATCGTGATCCAGACAATGCTATTTACGAAGATGCTTGGGGTAAAAAACTTTGGAAATCGTCTTTAGCCAAAGCACAACATGCTAAAAGCTTGGCAAAACACACGGCTTTTTATGAAGTTGTACATGCATTGATAGCGACCTTAGAAGAAAAATTTGGTGCTGTTGTGGTGTACGATATGCATTCTTACAATTGGCGACGATGGAATCGAGAAGTTCCTGTTATTAACCTCGGAACCGCTAATGTAGATAACAATCGCTTCGGAAGCTGTATCGAAGATTGGAGACAGTCGTTGTCTGAATTAGAGTTGCCGCATGGCATCGAATCGACTTCAAAAATTAATGATACGTTTCAAGGAAATGGTTATTTTCTGAAATATATCACCAATACCTTCAGAAATACCTTAGTTTTGGCTACCGAATTTAAGAAAATATATTGTGATGAATTGCAGGCAGTTATATTTCCTGAAGTAGTTTCAGCAATTGAAATGCAGCTTCAGCAGAAAATAAAAATACACGCTAATTCATTTTATAAAGCCTTCAAAAAGTAAGAATGATTCATTCCGAAGTAATACAAATAGAGCATCCTAATTTATTCAGAATAGATAGTAGATTGCACAAACTGGTTCAGAAAATAGAACTACTTAACTACATCAATCCAATAAACATAGAACAGGAAAAACGGAACTTTTTCGCTTCTAAGTACAATGTTAATCCCAATTTAAAATACAGAAAAATAGATTTTAATGCGCATAAGTTGCAGCAAGAACTGTTTTTACAAGACATTGACACTATTATTGATGAAGATACGCGTGCCTTTTATCAAGATGTTATTTACGATTATTCAGGATTGATACAATGTATTGAAACCATAGGGCAGGGGCGCAAGTTTTATTACAATGCGCTAAAATCGTTTGGAACACCCACACAGAAAGATGTAGAAAATGCTCAATTTATCCTTCATTTTAGCGATGATGCGTACGATCCTGAAATGGCTCCGAAATACAATGTAAATGAGGCACACGATTATTTTGAAGCGTTTAATAGCCGTTACGATTTTCATTTAAAAATTAAACACTCCACCAAGTTGGCTGCGGCTGCGATGGTGATGAATAATACGCAAACATTATTGCTTAAAAAGAACCATCTGTTTAGCGCCAATCAGTTAAAAGTATTGGCAAACCATGAAATTGGAGTGCATTTGGTAACGACCTTTAATGGAATGGATCAAGATTTGAAGATTTTTCATAATGGGTTTCCTGCAAATACCGAAACTCAAGAAGGCTTGGCAGTATATAGCGAATACATGAGTGGTTGTTTAACGTTGCACCGTTTAAAAGAACTGGCGTATCGTGTGATTGCTGCCGATAGTTTGCGCAAAGGATTTGATTTTTGTGGCACGTTTGATTTGCTTCATAACCAGTATAAACTAAACAGGGAAGAATCGTATAATATAAGTCTGAGAGCCCATAGAGGCGGTGGCTTTACCAAAGATTATATTTACCTAACAGGGTTAAAAAAGGTGTACGATTATCATACTTCGGGAGGTGATTTGGACATTTTGTTATCTGGAAAAGTATCGTTAGAAAATGCACCTATCGTTTCAAAATGGAAAACCCAAGGTTTGGCGAAGGAGATTCGTTATAACAATGAAGCTTTTGAAACGAATTTGAATACCAATGTAAAGCTTGATTTTATACTTCAGAATTTAAAATAGAAAAGCAGCCCCGAAAGGCTGCTCTTCAACACTAACTATTAGTACCGAACTAATAATCTTGAAAAAAAACTAATCTTTAATAATACGATACACGCCCGTTGTTCCTTTGCTAGAAACCTCTAAAATGTACGTACCTGTTTGTAAGTTTGAAAGGTTTAGCTCCGTATTTATACGGTCTGTTTTTTCTTCCAACACTTTCTGACCTATCATGTTGTAAACAATTACATTTTCTATAATGTCTTGTGCATTTAAATGTAAAGTATTCGTTACAGGGTTCGGGAAATATGTGAACCCTTCGAGTGTAGTGTCGTTTACTCCTAAAATATCACAGTCAAATACAATGTCGGTAGTTGCATCAGTATTAGCAACAAATGCATAGTATGTTTGTCCGTCAACCACAGGTATGGTAGCCGTTGTTCCTGGTAAGCATTGATTTAAGTAATAGTTTACTAGTGTTAAGTCGTTTTCGGTGGCATTTTCATTTGGTGCTTCGTAAAAAGTAACAGAACTAAAACCACCTGGATTTGAAATGGTAAGGGTTATAAAACCATTGCCTTCTGGCGTGTAATTATACCAAACACCATTTACGCCATTGATATCACAGCCTGATGGCGAACCTGCTTCGGTCGTCGCTGTAGGGGTTGTTACAGCAATATCTGTATAAGGGCAACCTAAATCATCAATATCGACTGAATTCGCAATCATATCGTTTGCTGGAGGTACAGGCGTACACGAAACATTTAAAGAAAAGTTTCCAATTGATGTTCCAAATCCGTGCACTAATATGTAATACGTTGTGTTTCCATCTCCTTGAAAAGAAGCTTCAGATTGTAATCCACAGCTATCGTCATTATCAGTTACACAAACCAATGCTCCACAATCACCTGTATAAATTGAAATTTTACTATCAAAATCGGTTCCGCCATCACAAAGTGAGACCGTGTAATCTGAAATAAAACCACTAGTATCTGTAAACTCGTACCATACTCCAGGAGCGGTAATGGTAGTGCCACAAACAGGAGCATCTGCATCAAAAGTTGCATTTGTCGTTGTTCCTGTTATAGTTTCGCCACAAGCGATAGGCAAGGCATCTTCACAACTATCATTTTCAGCCGTATCAATACAACTAACAGAAAGAGTAAAGTTTCCGGCAGCGCTTCCGAAGCCTTCAACCATAATGTAATAAGTATCAGTTCCGTTCGATCCAAAAGATACTTCCGATTGTAGACCACAACTATCGTCATTAAAAGCAATTTCGTTGGTAAGTGTACAATCTTCAAACACTCTTAACACCGTGTCAAAATCGGTTCCGCCGTCACAAAGTGAAATAGTAACTAATTCAGCTGTTCCGTTTCCAGTAAAACTAAAAAATTCATCATTTGCAGCGTTTCCACCAGAATCAGTATCGTTAATAGTTTCTCCTGTAACCGTATCACCACAAACTAGTGGAATAGCATCTTCACAACCATCGTTTGCCACATTAAATAAATAGTATTTTGAAAAGTAATTATCATAATGTCCATTGGTATCATGAACATCTATGCCATCGAAAGGATTGAAATCTAAATTGGAAGATCTAAAAGCCCCCAACGTAAGAACTTGGTTTTGATCGTTAAAATAAAGCTGCGCATTTAACTCTTGCATATTTCCTCCTATGGTCCAGTGATTCAAATAAGCCCCCGCCATTGTTAGTTCCAGAAGGAAATTATCTGACATTCCATTAGTAGTACTTAAAGCTTCAGCAGTACTATTGTCAAAATCGGTTGTTCCATTAAAAGCTCCCGTAAGGAAAAGGTTTCCATTCGGTCCTTCCTTGACATCGTACACATTTTCAAAATCAGTCCCTTCTCCACCTAATACATAACTAGTTTCATAGTTCCCATCGGTATCAAATCTTGAACTAAAAGCATCCCAAGGACCCACTGCTGTTACAATATTTTCACCTGTTGATGGATCCAAATCTGCTGTTTCAGAAAACATTCCGTTTACATACACACCTGAAGGTAGGTTAATTATAGAGCTTATAATGTCTAATCCTGGGCTTCCAAAGCCTTGTCCCCAAATGTAATTACCATCAGCATCTAATTTTGCCATAAAAATATCGTCGCCACCGTTGAAAGTGAATTCTGCAACCCCCGCATTTGGATCTAAATCTACCGTGTCTCTAAAACGTCCGGCCATCAAAATATTTCCATTGTCATCAAAATCAAGACTTTCAACTTCAACAATACCAGTAGATGCAAAAGTCTTCACCCAAACATAGTTTCCATCTGTGTCTAATTTCAGAAGAAAACCATCAGGAGAAGCTCCTCCACCAGTAGAGAGAAGTGTAACATCGCCCGTTGGAGAAGGGTCAAAATCGGCATATCTAAAAGATCCACCTACATAAACATTACCCGCGTCATCAACGATAATCGAGGTTGCGTCTTCGTTTGCTACTGCTGCAGGATTACTCACTTGTTTTGCCCATACAAAGTCGCCATTACTGTCTAATTTAATGATAAAACAATCGCGACTTAAAAAAGGTGCTGGTTGTGATAATTGATATACACCAGGCCCCGGATCGGCATCGAATGAATTTACTCCGGATCCTTGAAAGTACCCTGTTAAATAGATGTTGTCATTCCCGTCAATAGCCACATCGATAGCGACATCGTCAAATCCGCCACCAAATCCTTTTACCCAAATTGGGTTGGCGTCATTGTCGTATTTTGTTAAATAACCATCGGCATTTCCACCTGCCCATGTAATTGTTTCTGAACCTACAGTGATAGCCCCAGAATAAAGTCCGACACTATACACATTTCCATTACTATCCATTGCTGAATGGTATGGAATGTCTATTGAGTTATCGCCAAATGTTGTTGTTCCGAAATATTCCTGTGCAAAACATGCTGTAGTTAGTAGCATACACTGAAATAGAAGTAGTGTTTTTTTTAGGGTTTTCATTTTTTAGGTTTTAGGTTATTATTGATTGTAAACTCAAGTCCAATACCGCGTACACTTGTAATTGCAACTTTAGGATCTTCTTTAAAATATTTTCGAATTCGGCTTATAAACACGTCCATACTTCTTCCAGAAAAGAAATCATTTTTGCTCCACACATGCGCCAAAATCTCATCTCGTCTAATGAGTTGATCTCGATTAGAGTATAAATAATAGATAAGTCGTGCCTCTTTTTCTGTAAGTTGCTTGTACCGTTTGTTTTTGAATTGTAATTCTAAATTGGTGAAGTCGAATGTATAGGCGCCAATTGAAATCAATGTGTTTTTTTGTGGAAGCTCTTGAATACTAAATTGTTGATGTGTTCTTTTAATAATGTTTTTAAGTCTCAGGATAAGTTCTTCAGCTTCAAAAGGTTTAACCACATAATCATCAGCACCCAATCGGAGTCCTTTCACTTTATCATCTTGTGTTTTCCGTGCTGTTAGAAACAGAAAAGGCACTTCTGGATTGATATCTACAATTTTTTTGGCCAATGTAAATCCATCCATTTTGGGCATCATAACATCTAAAATGCAGATATCATAAGAACCTTCTTTAAAAAGTGTCAACCCTTCTTCGCCGTCTTTAGCCCAAGTAACATTAAATTTATTGAGTTCTAAATACCGTTTAAGCATTCCGCCTAAATCCAAATCGTCTTCTGCTAGTAATATCTTTTTCATTGCGCAAGTGGTATTTGAATACTAAATGTAGCTCCGTTATTTATAGAACTATGTACCGTGATAGTTCCATTATGAGCTTTAATAATCTGACTGGTGTAGTAGAGTCCTAGCCCTAATCCCTTGTAATTGTGGGTGTCTTTTTCACTAACTCTGTAAAATTTATGAAAAATGTGTTTCTGGTATTTTTCTGAAATACCAATTCCATTGTCTTTAATATTAATAATATGCGCATCTTTTTTGGTATCGACAGTGTAGCTTATTTCTAGTTCGGTACCTCCGTATTTTATGGCGTTATTTAGTAAATTAATAATTGCGGTTCCTAAGAAAAACTTGTCGGCAACCATTAAAATTCCTGTATTGTCTATTTTTTTTGAAATTACTACGGAAGAATTTAAAGGTAATTCGTAGTCGTTAATCAATTCGTTTAAAAAGATTGAACAATTAAACTCTTCATTTGAAAGCTGAATTTCTCGATATCCTAAGCTGCTTTCTACCACTTGGTCTATCAATTTCTGAAGCCGAACGTTCTGCCTATTAATTATCTGAACTGTTTCCTTAGCTAATATCGTGTCGTTTTCAACAAAACTTCCTGTTAATGTTTCTGTGGCGAGCGATAAGGTGGAAAGTGGCGTTTTTAACTCGTGTGTGATATTATTTATAAAATCTGTTTTAATATCGGCAAGACGTTTTTGCTTGAATAGATTTTGAATCGAATAATACAAAAGACTTACCACAAAAATAAATAACAGTACTGCTGCAATCAGAATGCCTGAAAGTTCTTTTAACATGATTTTATTCTCATCTAAAACATCGATAAAAATGTGTGTTTTAAATTCTAGAAAATAGGGGATTGACACTCCGTCAAGTACATATTCATGTTCCTGTGTCCATGTAGCATTATTGATACGTACTCCATCTGTAGCGCGATAGTCTTCTCCAAATAGAAAAATGGAATCTTTTTTTGCTTCGTTTAAAAAATTATCTTTTTTACCAAGATTGTCAACCATAGATATATGAGAGACCATTTGGCGAAATTTTATTTCCGATTGCAATGAGTTTCCACTCATGCCTTCATTATAAAGCTCTAAAAACCGTCCGTTAATTGCGCTCGTTTTCTTTTTCAAACTATCTATAACAGCTTCTTTTGAAATCTTATTGGACTTGTATTCTTGTATTTTGTCCAAAAAGTGATATCGATATGTCCACATCAACGAATCAATCGTTGGAGTTCTATACACTTTTCCTACTTCTGCTTTTGCATCTACAACAAAGGCTTTCTTTTTTAACTCATACGTGTTGTATATGAGGTACGATTGTATTCCTGTCAAGGCTAACAGTGTTATGACAGAAGCAAAAATTAAGACTTTAGACTTTAATTGCATGGGATAAATTTATACGTTCAGTCCTAAAGTTAAGGCAAAATGAGTTCTGTTAACTTATCGTTAACCTAAAAAAAGGATCGAAATAATATTGAAGAATGAAATTATAAAAACTTGGATTTCAGTTCAGTAGTAGGAATCATACAGCTTTCTTGCTTCCCATACCATTTGTATCTATTCTTAGCGATATAGTCGTAAACTATATTGCGAATAAACTTTGGGACAATCATAAAAGCGTAGAGTAGTGGGAAGGCTCCCGAAAGATGTTTGGCAATTTTAAGCGCTGCTGTAGATTTTGAGTAATAGGTTTCGCCGACGATAAGAATAATAGAATCGGTTTCTGATGTGTCGATTCCGAATTTTTGTATGAGTTGCTGTCCTGCATCACTTTGCAAAGCAGCAAGCCGAAACGTGTCTTTAGCATCATTTTTAAGCACCAATTGCACCGAGCTATTGCAAAGATTGCAAACGCCATCAAAAAGAATGATTTTATGTGTGCTTGTGATTGTCAAACTATTATTTTAAACTTTTTCTAACTCTTCTAAACTAACATTCGTTGTAAAAATACCGTAATTCACAATCGCCTTGCTTTTTTCAATGGTATCAATGGTACCAATGGCTTTTCCATCAATCATGCGAACGCGATCTCCAATTTTTAAGGTGACTTTTGGTTTGGGTGGCGGTAATTTTTTGGCTTCTTCTTTCTCTTTCTTTTTACGTTTTCGAATGACTTCTACTTTTTTCTCTACCTCTTGTATTACCTCACGTTCTTTGGCTTTTACCACCTTTTTTACTTTGGGTGCTAGCTTTTTACGTTTGCTATTTTCAACCATCACCAACTTCATTAATTCGTCAGTGAGTTGTTTCTTTTGTTTGTTGTTGAAATACCTTTCAGAAAGCTGATCAAATTTTTTCCCCAATCGAATCAATTTCTGATTGGAATCGTACAATTCTTGAAAGCTTTCTAATTTTTCTTTTACCTTGGTATTGACTTCTTCCAATTGTTTACTCTCTTCTCTCGCTTTCTTTTCTGAAGATTCTAACGACTCAGACGTTTTCCGAAGTTTAGAGCGTTCTTTCTGAAGGTTTGCAATGGTCTTATCAAAACGTATTTTACCGCGTTCTATTTTCTTTTTAGAACGATTAATTAAGCTGTACGGAATTCCATTTTTTTGTGCTACTTCAAATGTGAACGAACTTCCTGCTTCTCCTAAGTGCAGTTTGTATAAAGGTTCGAGTGTTCTACTATCAAATAACATATTGGCATTAATCGCGTGTGGTAGCTCATTTGCCAATAATTTTAAATTGGAATAGTGCGTTGTGATGATTCCAAAGGCTTCTCGCTCGTAAAACACTTCTAAAAAAGTTTCGGCCAAAGCGCCTCCTAATTCTGGGTCACTTCCTGTACCAAATTCATCAATTAAAAAGAGGGTCTTTTTATTACAACGTTTCAAAAAATGATTCATTTTCTTCAAGCGGTAACTATACGTACTTAAATGATTCTCGATAGATTGATTGTCGCCAATATCGGTTAAAACACGATCGAAGAAACAAACTTCACTCTGCGGATCTACAGGCAGCAACATTCCACTTTGCAACATTACTTGAAGCAATCCAACCGTTTTTAAGGTAATACTTTTTCCTCCAGCATTGGGGCCAGAAATAACAATAATACGTTCGTTGGGTGTTAAAGTAATGCTCTGCGGAAAGGTTTTTTCTCTCCTTTTTTTATTAGAAACTAATAGAATAGGGTGAAAGGCATCTTGTAACGAAAGGTGTTTTTTAGTCGTAATAATTGGTAATACTCCCGAAATATATACTGCATATTTTGCTTTTGCGTACAATACATCTACTGTGATTAAATAGGATTGATAGCTTTCTAACAATTCACGATACGGACGAACAAACTCGGTGAGTTCTTTAAGAATGCGTTTTACTTCTTCGCGCTCTTCATAAATTAAATTACTAAGCTCGTTTGTGAACTCAAGAGTTTCTTGCGGTTCGATATAAGCAATACTTCCCGTTTTTGAATTTCCAAGAACAGCGCCTTTTACTTTCCGACGGTGCATTGCTTTTACAGCTAAAACACGCCTGTTTTCAACAACACTTTCTCTAATATCATCTAGATAATCGGCTTGCGAATACCTACTCAATGCTTTGGTGAAAGAAGAATTTATTTGCGATTTAATTCCTAGCAATCGCCTGCGAATGGTAGCTAGTTCTGGAGAAGCTTCATCTTTTATCTCTCCGTATTTGTTAATTATTTTTTGAACTGCTTCAGAAATAGCTGTCGTATAGTTTACTTCTTCTGAAAAGTCATTTAAATAAATATAAAACTCTTCATATTTCTTGAAGAAGCGTTGTAGTGTCCCAGTACTTTCAGAAACAGATAATATACGTCTGAAACCTGACACTTCTAGCGTACTGTTTTCTATATCTAATAATTGTAATTCTTTAAATATAGGATCGAATCCGTGGTGCGGAATAGGGCTATCTCCTTCAAAAGAAGCAGTAAATTCTTTAACTCGATGGAGTTCAGGTTCAATTTCTTCCGAAGCGCTAAAAGGAACAATTTCGAGGACCTTTTTTTTTCCTGGTTCTGTGCTACAAAAGTCAGAAACTTGCTGCAATACCACAGGAAATTCTAAGTCTTCTAAAGTTTTTTTATCAATGCGGATCATTCCCTTTTAATCTTGTAATTTTACACAAAAGTAGTAATAATGAATGTAATTAATGCGCCAGGATGGAAGTCAGTTTTAGCAACTGAATTTGAAAAAGAGTATTTTAAAAATTTGAAAGACTTTGTAGCGACTGCTTATCAAACAAATACGTGTTTTCCTCCTAAAAATGAAGTATTTGCAGCCTTTAATAAAACCGATTTTAACGATGTGAACGTTGTTATTTTAGGACAAGATCCTTATCATAATGAAGGAGAAGCAAATGGATTGGCGTTTTCGGTTGCTAACGGAGTTACAATTCCGCCATCGTTACGCAATATTTTTAAAGAATTGGAAGCAGATCTTGGAGTGCCTCCTGTAACTAACGGAGATTTGTCTCGTTGGGCATCCCAAGGAGTATTATTATTAAATGCAACACTAACGGTTCAGAAAAACAGCCCTGGAAGTCATCAAAAAAGAGGGTGGGAGCAATTTACAGATAGTGTCATTGCTAAACTTTCCGAAGAAAAAGAACATCTAGTGTTTCTATTATGGGGTGGGTATGCAAAAAAGAAAGGAGCGAAAATAGATACAACGAAGCATTTGGTATTGCAAAGTGGGCATCCTTCACCAATGAGTGCCAATAGAGGCTTTTGGTTTGGAAACAAGCATTTTAGCAAAGCGAATGCGTATTTAGTAGAAAAAAAAAGAAAACCAATTACTTGGTAAAAAAAAAGAATAGAAACTTGGGGAAAAAAGTTCTATTCGTCTTCTCTTGAATCTGGCTCTGTTGCGTCGTTACAACTAAATTCTAATAAAAGAAAGTTAGTAACTAGTAAGGCCCCTAAAATGATTAAAAATGTAGTCATAATACTTACTGTTTTATAACAATAAGATGCAGTAATGTAAAGAGGGTTGCGTAAAAGTATATTTATTTTTTAAAAATTGTGTAACAAGCTCTCTTTCTGAAGTTTACTTTTGATTAAATCTAATTTCAGTAATTGATTTTGAATACTTTCTAGCTCTTTATCACTTAATTGTTCCTGACTCCACTCAGTTAAAGACAACCATTTTTGGACATCTTCTAGTTGTTGCCCATATCTATTAGCAATCATGGTGTCAATTCCTGGGATGTCTTTAAAGTCTTCAGTGGTGATATTGATAATCTCTACTATTTTCTGAATGCTTTCAGGATCTTCTTCCAAAACATCGTTCCGAACAGCAATGACAAAACACGGCCACGGAGTAGGGCATTCGCCTAACAAGCGGAAGGTTTCGTTGTCCACATACGGCTTGGTCATAAATTTTTCCCACATAAAGTAATCACCGTTTCCGTTTGGCAATCCTTCTACAGCACCGTCTAGATTTTTAATTACCGCAAAATCGAGATCATTTTCGGGATCCCATCCATTGTTTTCAGCATTTACATACGCCATTAAATGAGAACCAGAACCGTATCTACTAATAGCAGCTTGTGTTCCTTTTAAATCGTCAACTGAGGTATAGTCTGAATTATTTGCAACATGAATTCCCCAAATAAGAGGTGTTTTCACAAATACTTGAACAATTTTACACTCGTTTCCATTTACAATGTCGCGAACCATTCCTTCGGTAAGGATGACCGCCATATCAATTTCTTTATCGCGAAGTGCTTTGCACATTTGGCCAGTACCGCCCGGATAATCTTTCCAACGTAAGTTGATACCTTCTTTTGTATACGATTTATCTCGCAAGGTTAGGTACCAAGGCAAGTTAAAGTGTTCTGGAACACCTCCGATTTGTATTTTTTTCATTGTACAAGTATGCTTAATGTGTGCAGTATTAATTTATCTACCGTTTCTAGCGGTTTTTCACTAAAAGTACCGTTCGCTCTATTGGCTAAAATGGCGTTTAATGACAATGCTCTATGTCCCAATAATCTTGCCATTCCGTAAATTCCAGAAGTTTCCATCTCGAAATTGGTGATTTTTCGATCTTCAAAAGAAAAAGAGGCAATCTTATCGTTCATGGCGTTATCGTCTGTTTGAAGACGTAAAATACGGCCTTGCGGACCGTAAAAACCAACGTTTGTTGCGGTGATTCCATGAAACATTCCTTCACCAGAAAATTGTGTTAGAAGCTCTTCACTAGCAGCAACCACATACGGTTTCGACTTTTGAGGGCTCCAATTTGTATGTTTCACAAATGCTTCGGAAAGTGCAGTATCAAAGAAGTTTGTGTTTCCGTAGAAATGAAGTAAACTGTCAAATCCAATGGCTGCTTCGCTCAATAAAAAACTGTCAATAGGAATTTCTGGCTGAATAGAGCCTGAAGTTCCAATTCTAATAATTGTAAGCTCTGTTAGTTTCTCTTTAACCTGACGAGTTTCAAAATCGATATTTACCAAGGCATCTAACTCATTAAACACAATGTCTATATTATCGGTTCCAATTCCAGTAGAAACCACCGAAATTCGTTTGCCTTTATACGTCCCTGTATGTGTTTTAAACTCTCGTTTGTGCACATCCACTTCAATAGTATCGAAGTGTCTTGAGATATGAGCCACACGATCTGGATCGCCTACAGTAATAATAGTCGTAGCAAGTTGTTCGGGTCTAAGATTTAAATGGTAGATGCTGCCATCCTCATTGAGGACGAGTTCGCTATTTTGTATGGGAGTTTGATTCAAATTGTTGGAAATATAAGAGAATTGATAGCGATTATCCGCCTACACGTTTGGTTTTAAAACCTTTGTCTTGTAGGAACTTCATGATTTTATCGCGGTAATCTCCTTGAATTATAATTTGTTCGTTTTTAAAGCTTCCGCCCACACTTAGCAATTGCTTAATTTCTTTTGCAAGTTGTTTAAAGTCTGAATCGGCGCCAGTATAGCCTTCAATTATTGTAATTGGCTTTCCTTTTCGCTTTTCGTATTTGCAAATCATGGGTTCGTCCTGCATCCACAAGGTAGTATCTTCCTTTTCAGTGGGTACTTCAGAAGGTTCGTGATCTGGAAATAAATTTTTTAGCTGATCTTGTAAATCCATCTTATTTTTTAATCAGTCCAATTTCAACCAAACGTTGGTGTAAAAAGTCACCAGCGGTAATGTCGTCAAAAGCTTTTGGGTGCTCAGCATCGACACATTCGTCTAAGCAATTAAGCTTCATATCACCACGAGGGTGCATAAAGAAAGGAATTGAATAGCGAGGATTTCCCCATTCTTCTTTTGGTGGATTTACTACTCTGTGTATGGTAGAACGTAATTTATTGTTGGTATGACGCTCTAGCATGTCACCTACATTGATTACCAATTCGTCTTCTTCCGGAATGGCATCAATCCATTCACCATCTTTCCGAAGTACTTGTAAACCTCCCGTAGAGGCTCCCATCAATAAGGTAATTAAGTTGATATCTCCGTGAGCACCTGCGCGAACCGCTCCTTTAGGTTCTTCGGTAATAGGAGGGTAGTGAATAGGACGTAAAATACTGTTTCCATTGGTGGCCCAATGATCGAAGTAAAATTCGTCCAAACCAATATATAATGACAATGCTCTAAGCACATATATACCTGTTTTTTCAAGCATTCTGTACGCTTCCATTCCTGTTGCATTAAAAGCTGGAAGTTCTTCAACAATTACATTTTTAGGGTATTCTTCCGGTAAGTCTGCATCGGCAGAAGGTTCTTGTCCAAAATGCCAAAATTCTTTTAAATCGCCTTCTTTTTTTCCTTTAGCGTGTTCTTTTCCGAAGGAAACATAACCGCGTTGTCCACCCAAACCTTCAATTTCATAAGATTCTTTTGTTGGTAATGGTAATGCAAAAAAGGATTTAATTTCTTTGTACAAATCGCTTACTAAATCGTCACTTAAAAAGTGGTTCTTCAACGATACAAAGCCTATTTCTTCGTAGGCTTGCCCAATTTCAGTAACAAATTTTTGTTTTCTGTTGGGATCATCCGAAAGGAAATCGGCTAAATCGACACTCGGTATGTTATTCATAAGAATTGAATTTTAAAATACAAATATACCAAAATAGCTTTGGAAAACCTTCGTTAAAAAAGAAAGAGAAAAACTTTGGGGCACTCGCTTTTTTTCTACATTTGATATATTAAATATTTGAAATGAAAACCCAAACAACAACAGCTATAAATTTTAATTACAATCGTGCGTCTTTGGATGATGCGAAATTACGTTCATTGTACCGAGCAATGCTGAAACCTCGTATTATTGAGGAGAAGATGCTCATTTTACTGCGACAAGGAAAAGTATCCAAGTGGTTTAGTGGTATTGGACAAGAAGCTATTTCGGTAGGAGTTACTTCTGTGCTCGAAAAAGACGAATACATTTTGCCGATGCACCGTAATTTAGCGGTTTTTACGACTCGAGAGATTCCTTTGTTCCGACTTTTTTCGCAATGGCAAGGAAAAGCAAATGGATTTACAAAGGGGAGAGATCGTAGTTTTCACTTCGGAACGCAAGAATTCCACATTATTGGAATGATTTCACACTTAGGCCCTCAATTTGGAGTTGCTGACGGAATTGCTTTGGCAAATAAACTGAAGGGAAATAACAAGGTTTGCGCTGTGTTTA
Organism: Ulvibacter litoralis; assembly: GCF_900102055.1. GTDB lineage: Bacteria > Bacteroidota > Bacteroidia > Flavobacteriales > Flavobacteriaceae > Ulvibacter > Ulvibacter litoralis. Next base: position 718,793 of record NZ_FNBA01000002.1, on the reverse strand, counting down.
CAGGTGAAGGAGGTACAAGTGAAGGAGATATTCACGAAGCGCTTAATGTAGCTTCTGTGTGGCAATTACCTGTGCTTTTCTGTGTTGAAAATAATGGTTACGGACTTTCTACTCCTACCAATGAGCAATACAATTGTGAAAACATTGCAGATCGTGGCAAAGGCTACGGAATGGAATCACATATCATAGATGGAAATAATATTTTGGAAGTATATACCAAACTAAATGATTTGGTTGAAAGTATGCGTAAAAATCCAAGACCTGTTCTATTGGAGTTTAAAACTTTCAGAATGCGTGGGCATGAGGAGGCGAGTGGTACGAAATATGTTCCGCAAGAGTTAATGGACGAATGGGCTGAAAAAGATCCGCTATCTAATTTTGAAAATTACTTGCTTTCAGAAAAAGTGCTTTCAGAAAAAATCATTGAAGAATACACGGCGGAAATTAAGCAAGAAATAGACGAAAATTTAGACTTGGCTTTCTCAGAACCCATGATAGAACCCAATGAAACTATTGAGTTAAATGATGTGTTTCAAGAATTTGAATATAAAGAAGTTACTGAAAATAAAGAAACAGCAGAGTTACGTTTGATTGATTCTATTTCTGAAGGTTTAAAGCAATCGATGGAGCGACATGACAACCTTATTATCATGGGGCAAGATGTGGCTGAATATGGAGGTGTTTTTAAAATCACAGAAGGCTTTGTGGAGGCTTTTGGAAAAGAGCGTATTCGGAATACACCTATCTGTGAGTCGGCAATTGTTTCGGCTGCTATGGGACTCTCAATTAACGGTTTTAAAGCGGTGATGGAAATGCAATTTGCAGATTTTGCTACTTCTGGTTTCAATCCGATTGTCAACTATTTAGCAAAATCACATTACCGTTGGAATGAAAAAGCCGATGTTGTAATTCGTATGCCTTGTGGTGCAGGTGTTGCTGCGGGACCTTTTCACAGTCAGACCAACGAAGCTTGGTTTACTCATACGCCAGGTTTAAAAGTGGTGTATCCAGCATTTCCGTATGATGCGAAAGGATTATTAGCTACAGCTATTGAAGATCCGAACCCAGTATTATTTTTCGAGCACAAAGCATTGTACAGAAGCATACGCCAGGAAGTACCTACCGACTACTTTACAATTCCGTTAGGAAAAGCAGCTATTTTGCGAGAAGGGGAAGCGGTAACCATTATTACGTATGGTGCTGGAGTACATTGGGCATTAGAAACGCTAAATGAGCTTTCAGACGTAGCGGCAGACTTGATCGATTTAAGAACATTAGCGCCTTTAGATACTGAAGCTATTTATGCGTCTGTTCAAAAAACAGGTAAAGTAATTATTTTGCAAGAAGATTCAATGTTTGGAGGTATGGCTTCCGATATTTCAGCACTGATTTCTGAAAACTGTTTTGAGTCGTTAGATGCGCCGATAAAACGTGTGGCAAGCTTGGAAACACCAATTCCATTTGCAGCACAATTAGAAGCTCAATACCTTCCGAAGAATAAATTTAAACAAGCATTATTAGATTTAATAGCGTATTAACATTTGCTGTTAAACTTTAGACAAATACTTGTGTAATACCACTAATAACGTGTAATTTCGTGCTATTAATTATTAATAAACCATCAAAATTGCATTCTTATTTAGCGCTGTGGTTTTCTGATTTTATGTATGTATAATATGTACATTAAGTTACGGCATTCCCGCAATAAATCAATGCATTTTTAACAACCATTAAACCTCATAACCCTATGAAAAAATTACTGTTATTTTCCACAGCTCTGTTACTTTTAGTAGCCTGTGGAACTCCAAAAACTGTTATTCAATCAAAAAAAGTATTGAAAGGAAATTGGACACTTGACGCAATATCGTACAGTGAAACTGGAACTTTTGATGTCACTATTTTTAACGATGTCACAAAAGACTGTTTCGAAGGTACTACGTGGCGATTTATCCCTAATAACAATTCTGGGATTTATACGGTAAACGATACCGATTGCGCTACTGGTGATCGTAATTTCATCTTTACAGTACAAGAAATTGATAAGGAAACAGGATTGTATGATTTCTTATTAAAACCAACCAATACGAAAGGTAAATCTGATACCAATAGCGGATTCAGAGTACAACTAGCGCAATTGACTGAATCTTCAATGCAATGGCAACAAACCGTTTCTTTAGACGGAAAACCTTTCACAATTTTTATGAACTTTTCTAAAACAATAGAATAATGAAAACACTTATTAAAAGAATATCTATAGCAACATTAGCACTAACCTTATTAGTAGGATTTAGTAGCTGTGAAGCAACTCAAAATGCAAATAATAAACAAAAAGGTGCTGTTATTGGTGCTGCTGGGGGTGCCGTTTTAGGGGCTATCTTAGGAAACAACATTGGAAAAGGTGGTAATGGTGAATTAGGAGCTGTTATTGGTGGTGTTGTTGGTGGTGGTGCCGGTGTTCTTATTGGTAACAAAATGGACAAGCAGGCTCAAAAAATTGAAGAAGAATTACCAGGAGCAGAAGTGATTCGTGTAGACGATGGTATCGTAATTACTTTTGATGAGAATAGTGGAGTTTATTTTGACACTGCGAAATACAACATTAATGCTGCTTCGCAAGCCAATTTAGACAAGCTTACAAATATTTTAAGAGAGTATCCAGATACCAACGTTTTAGTCGTAGGACATACAGATAGCGTAGGTCAAGATGCTTCTAACATGTTGTTGTCTGAGCGTAGAGCAAACGCAGTAACAAACTATTTTACAGCAACCAAAGGACTAAGCGCAAGTCGTTTTACTACGAACTGGTATGGGGAACAAACTCCTGTAGCTGACAATTCAACTCCAGAGGGGCGTGCTAAAAACCGTCGTGTAAACATCGCGATTGTACCTAACGAAAAAATGAAGAAAGAAGCAGAAAAAGAAGCTGGTGGAAACTAATTCTTTTAACTAATAAATTACAGTCCCGTTGTCAAACTATTTGATAACGGGATTTTTTTATATCAATAATTACTGCGTACTTTAAAGTATGACCCAAACCAATACGTATGATGTTTTAATTGTAGGCGGCGGACTCGCAGGTCTTAGCTGTGCTTTGCATTTATCGAAACACGATTGTAAAGTCTTACTTATTGAAAAACAGTCGTATCCGCATCATAAGGTTTGTGGCGAATATGTTTCGAACGAGGTCCTTCCGTATTTAAATAGTTTGGAGATTGATCCATTTCAGTTTGGAGCTAAAAAAATCACCAATTTCGAAATAAGCTCTAAAACAGGAACGTTGCTTAGCACTAAATTACCGCTTGGTGGCTTCGGAATGAGTCGTTTTGCATTGGATAACCTATTGTACGAAGCGGTTTCGTCCAATATTGATATCCTATTTGACACTGTTGAAAATATCGATTTCAACACGAATTTTCAAGTTTCTACACTTACCAAACAGGTTTTTACTGCTGAATATGTGGTAGGCGCCTTCGGAAAGCGATCGAACATTGATACTGCATTGCACCGCCCATTTATGCAACAGAAGTCACCTTGGTTGGCGGTAAAAGCCCATTACAAAGCTGATTTTTCTAATGATACCGTAGGACTACATAATTTTAAAGGTGGATACTGCGGACTCTCACGAACGGAAACAAACGCGGTAAATGCGTGCTATTTAACTACGTATGAATCTTTTAAACGCTTCGGAAACATTCCCGATTTTGAAGCGGCTGTTTTGTCTAAAAATCCACATTTGAAGCAATTTTACAACACAGCAACACCCTTATTTGAAAAACCGCTAACCATTAGTCAAATCTCTTTTCAAGTCAAGCAACCAGTAGAACATCATATTTTTATGGTAGGCGATAGCGCTGGGTTAATTCATCCGCTTTGTGGCAATGGAATGGCGATGGCGATACATAGCGCCAAGATTTTTGCTGAAACTTATCTCAAACACCGCAAGAACGGAACTAAAGATAGAGAAGCTTTAGAAAACACTTACACTCTTTTATGGAATCAGACCTTTCTGAAGCGTTTACACACAGGAAGAAAAATACAGAAACTATTGTTACATCCAACGGCTACTTCCGTAGGGTTTTCAGTAGCAAAACTGTTTCCTTCCATAGTACCAAGTATTATTAAAAAAACGCACGGAGCGCCACTTGTATGATCTATTTTTCAGCCACCAAACGATCGACACAACCAGAATTAATGGACGATTTCATGCTGCAAGGCACTGAAATGAAACGACTCCTTACCGATTTACAAATCGTAAACAAATGGCTCGGTGGAAATCAAATAACACTGGAGGGTATTGAAACCTTGTTAAGTAACATTCCAAAAACACAAACCATTACAATCTTAGATGTGGGTTGTGGCGACGGTGAAATGCTTCGGCAGTGCGCGCGCTTTGCTGCTTCAGAAGGATATCAATTTCAATTAATAGGCGTAGATGCCAATGCATTTATTTTAGAAGAAGCCAAACAACGCTCTAAAGACTTTCAGAATATAAGCTACCAACAACTAGACGTGTTTTCCGAAGCACTTTCCGAAGTAACCTTTGATATTTGTTTGTGTACGCTGTTTCTGCATCATTTTTCAAATTCAGAGATAGAAGTATTGGTCAATAGGCTTCAATCGAAAGCAACATTAGGTACGGTAGTAAACGACCTTCAAAGAAACCGCCTTGCTTTTTGGTTGTTTTCAGTTTTTAGTCATATCTTTTTAAAAACAAAGATTGCACGTTACGATGGCTTGGTTTCAGTCGCGAGCGGATTCCGTAAAAAAGAACTCGTGCAACGTTCCGAAGCTATTAAAAACAGTACATCTACAATTCGTTGGAAATGGGCATTTCGCTACCAATGGATTCTCAAAAAAAATACATGAGTGTAAAAATAACAACAGTTGCTACGCAATTACCGCCACATTCGAGGAATACCTCCGAAATAATTCCGTTTGTAAAACAATGGATGCACGAGCAGGACGAGCGGTTTCAGCGAAAAGTGATAAAGATATTTGAAGGAGCAGGGGTAGATCGCCGTTATTCTATCATGGATCCTATAGAAGTATTTACCAATCCGAGTTTTGAAGCCCGAAACGACATTTACACTCGGGAAGTTAAAAATTTAGGAAAGCAGGTGCTTGAAAAGGCGCTTCAAAAGGCAAACTGGGAGGCTACAGCCATCGATTTCATCATCACGGTAAGTTGCACCGGAATTATGATTCCGTCCGTAGATGCCTATTTAATCAACGATTTGAACATGCGACAAGATGTGGTGCGGCTTCCCGTGACCGAAATGGGTTGTGCAGCAGGTGTTTCTGGAATGATTTACGCCACCAATTTTTTAAAAGCGAATCCCGGAAAACGAGCTGCCGTAGTTGCTATTGAAGCACCTACCGCTACTTTTCAATTGGAAGATTTTTCGATGGTGAACATTGTGAGTGCTGCGATATTTGGAGATGGCGCGGCTTGTGTCTTACTTTCGTCGCATGACGATGATAAAGGACCTGAGATTTTAGGACAGGAAATGTATCATTTTTACAATGCTACAGATTTAATGGGCTTTAAATTAGTAAATACAGGGCTTCAGATGATATTAGATAAGGAAGTGCCGCAGCAAATTTCAGATCACTTTCCGAAGATTGTACATCCTTTTTTGGAGAAAAATAATACATCTATTGAAAATATTGAACATTTAATATTCCATCCTGGTGGTAAAAAAATTGTGCAAACAGTAGAGGCGCTCTTCGGAAGCTTGGGTAAAAATATTGACGATACTAAAGAAGTACTAAGACTGTATGGAAACATGAGCAGTGCGACGGTATTGTTTGTGTTAGAGCGATTTTTAAACAAAGATATTCCGAAAGGAGAACAAGGATTGTTATTGAGTTTTGGCCCCGGATTTTCGGCACAACGAATCTTATTAGAGTTTTAACGAATGCAAGCCCATTTTCAACAAATTATAGACGCCTTACCGTATTCTGAACCTTTTTTGTTTGTCAATACGCTGCATTCTGTTTCTGAAAATGGCGCAGAAGGTAGCTATACGTTTTCGAAAGATTCGTATTTCTATGAAGGACATTTTAAAAACAATCCTGTAACGCCAGGTGTGATTTTAACCGAATGTATGGCGCAAATAGGGGTTGTGTGTCTTGGCATCTATCTAACACAGAAAAATACTTCGGAAAAAGCGCAACTAGCATTAAGCAGTACCCAAGTCGATTTTTACAAAGCCGTTTTTCCGGAAGAAACCGTTCGAGTGGTTTCTGAAAAAGAGTATTTTAGATTTAATAAATTGAAATGTAAAGTTACCATGTACAATGAAGCAAACGAGATTGTCTGCAAAGGAAACATCAGCGGAATGGTAAAACTGTAATAAATTTGAAAGGCTTCAGAAGGAATTAAAAATATGCATTAAACAAAATAAATGAATCACCTCTATGCAGAATAAACCAAGAGTTGTTGTTACAGGATTGGGTGTCATTTCCCCCAACGGAATAGGAATTTCAAATTTTACAAAATCCTTATTTACAGGTGTTTCGGGTGTTCAGTTTTATCAAACACTTAAAGACTTACATTTTTCATGTCAAGTAGGTGGAGTACCATTTATTTCCGAAGAAAAGAAACTAGAATATTTTACACCATTGCAATTGCGAAACTTTAATAGCAATGGAATTTTATATGGTGTCTTGGCCGGAATGGAAGCCATTCAAAACGCTGGAATTGTCCCTCCAGAAAAAGAGGAAGATCCTTTATGGGACTTAGGAATCGTATTCGGCGTCGCAACAAGTGGTGTGGATAAATTTAGAGAATCCATTTATCAATTGGACGAAGGCAATGTACGACGTCTTGGAAGTACAGCTGTTGCACAAACCATGGCAAGTGGTGTGAGTGCTTATTTAAGCGGAATGATTGGTGCTGGAAATAGCGTTACAACTAATTCGGCAGCCTGCGCCACAGGAACAGAAGCTATTTTACTGGGGTATGAGCGTATTGTGGCCGGAAAGGCAAAACAAATGCTCTGCGGAAGCACGGGTGAAGACGGTCCTTATATCTGGGGTGGTTTTGACGCCATGAAAGTTACTACCTATAAACACAACGATACGCCACGAGAAGCATCCCGACCTATGAGTGAAACAGCGAGCGGATTTGTACCCGGAAGTGGTGCAGGTGCGCTATTGTTAGAATCGTTAGAAAGTGCTGAAGCTCGTGGCGCTACTATTTATGCGGAAGTATTGGGGGGCGCTGTAAATAGTGGCGGACAAAGAGGTGAAGGCAGTATGACGGCTCCCAATAGCAAAGCTGTTATTGCCTGTATAAAAGCTGCTTTACAAGATGCGAATATTACAGGAAAAGAAATAGACTATATAAACGGACACTTAACAGCCACTACAAAAGATGCGTTAGAGGTTGAAAACTGGTGCAAGGCATTGGACCGAAGCGGAACTGACTTTCCATATATCAATTCGCTAAAGGGAATGGTAGGGCATTGTTTGGCTGCTAGTGGTAGTATTGAAGCGGTTTCAACGATTTTGCAAATGCAACATGATTTTGTATTTCCAAATGTGAACTGTAACGATATCCATCCAGAGATTACTAATCTGATAGCTGCGTCGCGAATTCCTAGAGTGAAAATAGACACGAAAATACAAATTGCAGCAAAAGCTAGTTTTGGTTTTGGTGATGTGAATGCGTGTGTTATCTTTAAAAAAAATTAGTTTCAATGACTTCAGAAGAAATTTTTGATCAATTAGTACCGATTATAACCTTGTATCTACCTGACGACGTGTCTCCTGATGAGATTCAGTTGAAAAGTGACCTTACTGGAGAATTGAATATAAATTCGGCACATCTTGTCGATATCGTCCTTGATGTAGAGGATACTTTCAGTATTGTATTTGCAAATGAAGATATGGAGCAGCTACATACTGTCCAGGATGCCATTACTATTATTCAGAAAAAAATAACCACTAAGTAACCTTATCAATTTTATGGAAGCATTATTTACTGCGGAAAATTTTATCACCCTTATCTTATTAACACTGCTACAAGCGGTTTTAGGACTAGACAATCTACTTTACATCTCTTTAGAATCGAAACGGGCTCCCATTGAAAAGCAGAAAATGGTACGTCAAATCGGAATTGGAGGCGCAATTGTATTACGAATTGTCTTGTTGTTTGTTTTATTGCGATTGATAGACCTTTTTCAAGATCCTTTTTTTGGGATTCATGGGAATAGCTTTTTTGAAGGATCTTTCAATTTACATAGTGTTATCGTATTGTTTGGAGGTATTTTTATTATGTACACCGCTGTCAAAGAAATTTTACACATGATGTCATTAGATGTTACTTCCGAAGGGAATAAAAAACCCAAATCGATAGGAATGATTATTACTTCCATCGTGATTATGAATTTAGTCTTCTCTTTCGACTCTATATTAGGTGCAATTGCATTAACCGATGTATTTTGGGTAATGGCAGTTGCTATTGTTATTGGTGGTTTGATGATGATTTGGTTGGCTGGAAAAGTGACCGAATTTCTGAAAAAGAACAGAATGTATGAAGTTTTAGGACTTTTTATCCTTTTAATAGTAGGAGTGATGCTACTTACCGAAGGGGGACATTTAGCACACATGAAGCTCTTCGGAAACGAAATAACTCCAATGAGTAAAACTACTTTTTACTTTGTGATTGCCGTCTTAGTGATTGTAGACATTGTTCAAGGACGTTACCAGAAGAATTTAAACAAAACTCTTTAATGTTTTTTACCACACAATTTCCTGAAATTACTCCCGACAGACTTGCCGTAAAACTATCGGTGACTGGCGAACGCAATGTGCGCAGTGGTCATCCGTGGATTTTTAGCGATAGTATCGAAAAAGTCAATAAAGAAGGAGCTTCTGGAGATATTGCGATCATTTTTAGTCATTCCAAAAACAAAGCAATTGGCGTTGGATTGTACGATCCTGATTCGCCCATTCGTATTAAAATGTTGCATCATGGAGGAGGAGCGACCATAGATTCTGATTTCTTTTCTGAAAAAATTACGGCTGCTTACGCATTGCGAACTGAATTGTTAGAAACCAAAACCAATAGTTACCGACTGTTGTTTGGTGAAAATGACGGATTTCCAGGATTTATAGCCGATGTCTATGATAATGTGTTGGTTGTAAAACTATATTCGGCCATTTGGTTTCCTTATTTTGAAACAATTCTGAAGCATTTAATAGCCGTTTCAAATGTTCAGTGTGTTGTACTTCGATTGAGTAGAAAACTACAAGAAAAAGAAGCGTACGGACTGAAGGACGGGCATGTTATTTACGGGAAATTAGAAAACGAGGTTGTTCAGTTTATAGAACACGGAGTTAACTTTTCAGCCAATGTGATTAAAGGCCATAAAACGGGATACTTTCTAGACCATCGCGCGAACAGAAAACGAGTGGGAGAACTTTCCGAAGGGAAAAAAGTGCTCGATGTATTTTCGTATGCGGGAGGTTTTTCGGTACACGCTCTAGCAGGTGGCGCCAAAGAAGTTACAAGTTTGGATATCAGTAAGCAAGCACTAGAAATAGCACTTGAAAATGGACAGTTGAACGACTATTCAGGAACACATACAACCATTACAGGCGATGCTTTTGAAGAAATGCGAGCTTTGATTAAAGCACATAAAACGTTTGATGTTGTGGTGATAGATCCGCCGAGCTTTGCGAAAAGTCAGAAAGAAATTGAAATTGCAAAAAAGAAATATACACAACTAGCCCAGTTAGGGACTCAATTAACTGCTAAAAAAGGGATATTGGTTTTGGCGTCTTGTTCGTCTCGAATTACAGCTGATGTATTTTTTGAAATCAATGCAACGGTATTGAAACAACAATCGAGAACATTTACTACATACTTAAAAACGCAACACGATGTTGATCATCCTGTTGCGTTTTTAGAGGGTACTTATTTAAAATGTGGGTATTATCGGTTTTCAGATTAAAACCTCTTAATGCGATTGCATTTTGTCTTTTCGTTTTTGTAATTGTCTTTGTAGGTTGTCCATAACGTCTGCGATAGCTGCTTCAAAACCAGTGGATGATGATTCAGCAAAAAGAGTAGGGCCTGGCGTATTAATGCGAACACTACATTTTTTCCCAGAATCGTCACTCATATTTTCACTCTTAAAATAGACGTCTGAGCTTATAATAAAATCGTATTTATCTTCTAACTTGCTTAGTTTTTTTGCTGCTAGTATTTCTAATCTGTCACTTGCTTTTACGTTGTGATACTCGAAATTAATATTCATATATATAGTATTTATTGATGATATATTAAAGATACGAAAGAACTAGGAAACTACTTGTAAGATTATACTTCTTTTAAGAAAATAAGGTCATTATTTTGAACGCTTCAAAAACAAAAGAATTAATAATGAAATAAATGAGCATATCGCAAAACCTACAAACAAAGGAAAAGCAGAATCTACAACAAAACTACCAATGTAGATACTAATGGGAACTGCCATAATTGTTGATATAAATCCGGTAATCGCTGCAGCCATTCCGGCAATATGACCTACAGGCTCCATGGCCAAGGCGCGTAGGTTTCCGAAGAGAAAACCCAACATAAAAAACAACATCGCAAAAAACAAAATAACAATCGATACTGGGGGATTGGTACCTCCAAAAAACAAGATGCTATACAGGATTGAAATTCCGAAGAAACCCAAAAGGGAAAAAGTGATTAGTTTTTCGGTTCCGTATTTTAAAACAAGGGATCCGTTTAAGAAAATTGCGGCGCCAATAGAAATTGCCAAGCCTGCAAAAATGAAGGGAAACTCTTCTTTTAAGTTGTATTGAATTTCGAAAATTTGCTGCGAGCTACTCAAATACACAAAAAAGGCTCCAGAAACAAAACCAGTGATAAGCGTATATCCCATCGTTTTTTTCTGTTTCAGAACTTCTTTAAACCCATTTTTAAAAATAGGAAAGCTTGGTTTTACTCTATCTGCAATTGCCAGTGTTTCGGGTTGTTGTCGCCAAAACCAAAAGGAAACCAAAATGCTAATGAGTACTTGAATATAGAAAATGCCTTGCCAATTGTAATGATCTAATACAAACTTACCTAGCAAAGGTGCGATTACAGGAATGAGGATAAAAACTACAGTAACAAACGACATGATACGCGCCATATAATCACCACTGTACATATCCCGAATAATTGCAATACTTATGGTTCTAGGTGCCGAAAGTCCGATACCTTGCAGTACACGTCCTAAAATCATCATTTCGAGGCTCGTAGCATTGATACAAATAAAACTGGCCACAATAAAAAGCACAAATCCCATATAAACAATGGGTTTACGTCCTAAACTATCCGATAACGGCCCAAAGAGTAGAGGACCCACACCAAGACCTAGAAAAATCATGATGACCAATAATTGATTATCTGATGAGTTTTCAGTACCAATTGCCAATCCGATAATGTCTAATGCTGGAAGTAAAGCATCGATAGCAAGTGCTGCCACAGACATTAGGGCGGCCATTAATGCAATAAATTGAAATTGAGAAGAGGAGTTTTGTTTAATCGTAGGCATTAAGCAAAAATACTGCATAATTGCGTGGGAAGCTTCCTTCGTAAAACACAAATATTTGTTAATTCTGAACCGTTTTTCAGCAACATTGTAAACGTTTAAGGAAGGTAATAGAAAAGGAGGTAAAATTTAAAAATCCCACCTTATTTTCTAAGATGGGATTTTTTTGACTTACTTTAAAATGGTAAACTCACTACGACGGTTGATGTCGTACTCATCGTCGGTACAGATGCCTTCACGTACACAACGGTTTAAAGGTTGTTCTTCTCCGTATCCAATGCTTCGTAAACGGTTGCGGTCAATTCCTTGACTTACTAAAAACTCTAGGGTAGAAGCAGCACGTTTTTTAGATAAGCTTAAGTTATAATCGTTAGAACCACGTGCATCGGTATGTGATGCTACTTCAATTTCCATTTCTGGATATTTCTTCATGATGCCTACCAATGTTCCTAGAATAACGGCAGCATCTTCACGAATGTTCCATTTGTTGAAATCGAAATAAATTCGCTCTAAATTCACTTGAACATCACCACGTGTATTTTCAGTAATGCGATCTTCTGCATCTTTATACGATTCTAGGTTTAGTAAGATGTTATGAATTATTTTACCACGCTTGTCGGTAGAGAAATCTACATCGAACGGAATGTATAATTTACGCGTTCCGCGAACCGTGTATTTTTTGTTGGGTTCAATTTTAAACAGGTAGGTAGCGTCTTCTTTTACAATGGTATCTTGAAGTACTTTTTTGTTTTCATCAAACAACGTCACCAATGATCCTGGAAGTAATGCCAGACTGTTTTTATCTTGTACAATTCCTGTTACTAGGTATTTTGTTAAGAAATTATCTTCCCTTTTTAAGGTGTAAATTTTATCTTCTCCAGAACGGTTTGAACTTACAAAACCCGTCGCTGCATTTTCTTTCACAACGTAATTAAAATCGTCTAAAGGACTGTTTAAAGGCGCGCCTAAGTTAATAGGATTCGCAAAAGTTCCGTTTACATGGCTACTTCTAAACACATCCAATCCTCCAAACCCTTGGTGTCCGTCAGACGAAAAGTAAAGTGTATTGTTATCGCTAATAAAAGGAAATTGTTCGCGTTGTTCGGTATTTACTAAAGGTCCAAGATTTACAGGAACTCCCGTTATACCATCTTCCATAATAGGTACTTTGTAAATATCAAAACTCCCTAAACTACCGGGCATATCACTTGCAAAATAAAGCATAGAACCATCTTTACTTAGTGTTGGGTGTTCGGTATTGTATGAATCGCTTGTAAAGGCTAGGGGACGCACATTGGTCCACACACCCTCTACTAAATCTGCTTGGTAAATTTTTATGTTTGCCACTTTTACGTCACCTTCTTTTAACCGCTTTTTATTGGTTCGGTTAAAGTACATTTTAGTACCGTCATGATTAAAAGTAGCGTTACTTTCATGTGAGTTGGTATTTATTTCCTTCGGAAAGGGTACCACATCTGTCAACTCATTTTGTTCGTTGATAATTCCGTTGTACAAATCTAAATACGGAGCATTGTTCCATAGGTAAATAGGATTGTCGGTATTACGTGCAGAGGCAAAGGCAACGCGGTCCTTTCCGAAGAAAGACAAACCGAAATCTTCTTTCCCGTTGGCATTATTTAACGGTGAAACTTCAAAAACATGTGGCGTAGTTTTACGAACTTCTTCCATAAACGCGAACGAATTATGATTTTTTCCGAAGTAAGCTGCCAAAATTTTATCGGCTTCATCGTATTTTTCAATCCCTTTTAATGCTTGTCCGTAACGGAATAACACATCATCATCCGGTTCTACTACATAAGTATCGTTAAGTTCTCCATAGGTGCTGGCAGCTTTTTTAACTTGACCCGTATAGTAGTAACAATCTCCTAATTTTTCTAGATTTTCTGCGTTGCGTTCTTCGGCTTCAAATCCTTCGATAGCTGCTGCATAGGAGCGCATTTCGTATAATTGATTGGTCTTTTTTAAGCTTAGTTTACTTTGTGAAAACAACGTCGTTCCCATACTTCCAAAAACCAAGGCTGCTAGTATATATTTTTTCATCAGTTTCATATTTTAAAAGAATCTAGGTGATCTGTCGTAACCACGTTGTAAGTTGAATAAATCGAAATCGAATAATACCATAATCTCATGCGACCCAGAATTGTAGTCGCTTAAATTGCTGGTCGTCATATCGTAGGCATACCCAACACGCAATTGAGGTGTGACTCTAAAGTTTACCAGACCTGAGAATGAATCGTCTAATCGGTAGCCAATTCCAGCTTCCACACGCTTCTGAATTAACACATTCGCGGTAAGGTCCATCGAAAAGGGTGCTCCTTTTACACCTTTAAGCATAAAGGCTGGTTTCAGTTTAACGTCTTCACTAATATCGAATACATATCCACTCGTTAAGAAAAAGTGGATGTCTTGAACTCCTGTAGACGACACACCGTTTTCATTCTCTAAATGAGTTGATGTCAATAAATTTGGCGCCGATACACCTGCATAAAAGCGATCGGTAAAGTAAAAAGCACCCGCACCAATGTTTGGAAACGCTTTGTTGATGTTATCATTAAAAGCGATATCGGTACTAGTATCTCCCGATTGCAATTGGAAATCGTTAAAGTTGGCATTAAACAACGTAACACCCGCTTTTACACCTAGTGATAATTTACTGTTTTTAGATACTTGAAGTACATAGGCAACATCTGCATAGATGTTATTTTCTGTTACAATATCTCCAATATTATCATTGGTAAAAGAGATACCTGCTTCTACTTTTTCGCTTAAAGGGGTATGTGCAAAGAAGGTTCCTGTTCTAGGAGCGCCTTCTAAACCTACCCATTGTGAGCGGTACAAACCTCCAATGTTTACCATTCCTAGTTCGCTGGTTGCATACCCAGGATTTATGACACTCATATTATACATGTATTGTGTAAACTGAGGGTCTTGTTGACTATAGCCTAAAAAGGTGCAAAGCAAAAAGCTTAGCGTTATAATCGTTCTGTTATATATATTGAATTGTTTCATCTTGTTTCTTCTTATGTCTTATTAAAATTATCTACTTAGGTATAAGCGTCCACTTTGTGGCTCGGTTATTCCGTCGTTTACATTGAGAATATAGAAGTAAACTCCTACTGGTAAATTCCCCTTGTTTAGTACTCCAGATTGATTGGAAGTACCGTCAAATCGTGAGGTATTTGCATTCCCCATATATACCAAACTACCATAGCGATTGTAAATCTCCATTGTAAAGTTTGGAAATAAGAAGTCAAGATTGTCAATATCGAATGTATCGTTTGTACCATCTCCGTTGGGAGAAAAACCATCTGGGACTGTAAATCCTAAACAGCCTGTAAGATCTACGGTTACTGGCAAACGCACACTACTTTCACATCCTAAGGCTACATTTAATAGGGCAGCATAATAAGTTGTGTTATTTTCTAATACAGTTGTTAGCGTCAATAGGTTCCCTTCAGTTTCATCGTCGTACCAATTAATCACATACTCTTGGTTGGATGCTTCCATAACATTTTCTGAAAGTGTATCCAAGGTAGGACGTTCGTTGATACAGTATGTAACACCCTCGTCAATTAATGTAGGTGTTGGTGCATCTGAAACAGTTACGGTTACTTCTGAACGTTGCGATGATTCACAACCAGAGCTGTTGGTCTGACTAGAAAAATAGTCTTCTCCATCTACTAAAGGTGTTGTAAGATCTAATGGTGTCGTATCGTCAAGTTCATTGTACCATGTAATATTGCTTCCTGAAACAGTTCCGAAAAGGTCTGCAACCGTAGGATTTTCCGAAGCACAAAAAGAAATTGTCGCTTGCACTACAGTAGGCTCTGGACTGTTATTTACCGTTATATTAATTTGAGCGGAAGCATCGCCCGTACAAGGTGCTGTTGCAAGCACTGTATAGGTATAAATCCCTGCGGTATCTACGGTAGGATCAAATATCCCTGAACCGCTTGCCAGTACTGGAAACCAAGTTCCTGTCGCATCTGGAGTTCCTTCTAATACATCGAATAAATTAACCGGTCCATCTACCACACATAAAGAAGCAGCGGTACTAATTCCGGCGTTTGGAGACGAAGTAACTGCGATTGTTACAGTACTGCTATCGCTGCTACATGTATTTGAAATTGAATAGGTATACACGCCTTCATCATCTAAAATTGGATCGAAAACTGAAGTTCCACTCGCTAAAGCTGGACTCCATGTTCCACCTGTATCGGCAGCTCCTAGAAGTGTAAATAAATCGATAGGAGCGTTGGTATCACAAATATCAAGTGTAGCATTTGTTCCTGCGGAAACTGCATCTTGAACCGTTACAGTAATTGTAGTAGAAGCATCAACACAAGGAGGCGTTCCTGCTACAAAATAAGTAAAAGTATACGTCCCTGCTGAAACTTGCGAAGCATCAAAAATGTTTGCTGTTAAAGCACCTGTTCCGTCGGTATCTTGCCACACACCTGAAGCATCTTGCGATCCATCCAAGCCTGTATTTAAATCTACCGTAGTATTATCGGTACAAACCGTTACTGGAGGTACTACTGCAACTCCAGAATTTGGAGATTCATTAATATGAACTAAAACAGCAGTCCGCACAGACGATTCACATCCGTTGGCTGTTGTTTGTGTTACATAATAGGTTGTATCTGTTGTTAAAGGTGTTGTTCCTGCCAATGGAATAGAAGCGGTTAAACTGTCGTACCAAAGTAGGGCAGTACCCGTAGCTTCTAAATTGCTAACCGTTGCCGAATCACAGAAATCTTGTGGTGATGGCGCGGTTGGTGCAGCACTATCGCTAATGGTTATTGTAACCGTTACCGCATCGTCTGAACACGTACCTGTTCCAAGAACGGTATACGTGAAATTATAAACGCCCACTGTTAGGGCTGTAAGATCTACAGTACTTCCCGTTAAGGCCCCTGAAGCATCATCGTCATTCCATGTTCCGCCAGTATCGTTTCCAGCTATTTGTGAAAACAAGTCGATGGTTGGGTTGTTTGGAATTTCAACCATACAAAGAGCAACGTTTGTCGCTGTTCCTGCGTTTGCTGCATTTTCAATTGTAATTGGAACCGTTGTCGCACTTTCACAACCTTCCGAAGAGATAATACTATAGGTAAAATTATACGTTCCAACAGTGAGTGCGGTTAAATCGACCATACTTCCTGTTAAAGCTCCTGTAGCATCATCGTCATTCCATGTTCCGCCAGCATCATTTCCAGAAAGCTGTCCGAATAAATCGAGTGGTGAATTTGCGCCTAAATCGTCTTCACAAACTACAAAAGGAGTTGCTGTTCCTGTTTCAGGCGATTCGTTTAGTTCAATTTGAACTGTAACCGGACTGTCTGAACAACTACCAATTGCTGGAACAGCATAGGTATAATTAAAAGTTCCGAAGCCAAGCGTTGTTAGATCGATTGGGTTGGTAGCAACTGTACCCGAAGTATTTGTTCCTTCGTACCACGTTCCGTTTAAATCTTGTGATCCATCTAATAAATCGAACAAATCGAAAGGGGAGTTGGCCCCAATTTCATCTTCACAAAGTTGCAATGGATCTAATGCAACTCCTGTATTTGGTGATTCTACTACTGTAATCGTAATAGTTTCCGAAGCATCACAACTTCCCGTTACTATGGTATAGGTAAATGTATAAGGACTCCCTGCAACAGTAAATCCTGAAATATCTATTGGATTAGTAACTACCGTTCCTGAAGCATCTGTCCAAACACCACCGTTGTTGTCTTGAGAACCGTCTAAGGCATCAAACAAATCGAATGGGGAGTTGGCAGCTAAATCTGCTTCACAGAAAATGGTCGGAATTGCAGTACCGGCATTTGGTGCTTCAACAATCGTAATTTGAACCGTGGTAGGGGCATCTGAACAGCTTCCGATATTTGGAACTGAATACGTAAAGAAATGTGTACCTACAGCTAAGGTTGTTAAGTCGATAGGATTGGTAACTGCCGTTCCTGACGTATTAGAACCTTCATACCAAGTACCGTTCATATCTTGTGATCCATCTAATAAAGTAAACAAATCGAACGGTGAATTTGCTGAAAGATCGTCAAAGCAGATATCAATAGGAGGTAAGGCCTCTCCTGAATTTGGAGAAGGAAGTACTGAAATCGTAATCGTTTCCGAAGCATCACAACTTCCCGTTACAATGGTATAGGTAAATGTATAAGGACTCCCTGCAACAGTAAATCCTGAAATATCTATTGGATTGGTAACTACCGTTCCTGAAGCATCCGTCCAAATACCACCGTTGTTATCTTGAGAACCGTCTAAGGCATCAAATAAATCGAAAGGGGAGTTGGCTGCTACATCATTCTCACAAAAAATGGTCGGAATGGCGGTTCCTGCATTTGGTGCTTCTGTAATATTTATTTGAACCGTAGTAGGCGCATCTGAACAGCTTCCGATATTTGGAACTGAATACGTAAAGAAATGTGTACCTACAGCTAAGGTTGTTAAGTCGATAGGATTGGTAACTGCCGTTCCTGATGCATTGGAACCTTCATACCAAGTACCGTTCATGTCTTGTGATCCATCTAATAAAGTAAACAAATCGAACGGTGAATTTGCTGAAAGATCGTCAAAGCAGATATCAATAGGAGGTAAGGCCTCTCCTGAATTTGGAGACGGAAGTACTGAAATTGTAATCGTTTCCGAAGCTTCACAAGTACCATTATTGAGGGTATATATAAAGGTATAAGGACTCCCTGCAACTGTAAATGTTGTAATGTCTATTGGATTGGTAACTGCCGTTCCTGAAGCATCCGTCCAAACTCCTCCATTATCTTGTGTACCGTCTAAAGCATCAAACAAGTTGAAAGGGGAGTTGGCTGCTAAGTCATTTTCACAGAAAACAGCATTGATAGCATTTCCTGGATTCGGTTCTGGTAAAATGATAATTTGAACCGTAGTCGTTTCTTCTGGGCAAGGACTTGGAGCTGCATTTTGAGTATATGTAAAATTATACGTTCCTGCGGTATATCCCGTTAAATCGATAGGTGATGTAATTACTGTTCCACCACTTGTAGTACCCGTGGTCCAAGTACCATTAAGGTCGTACCCTTCTAATAGAGTAAACAAATCGAAGTCTGAAGGAAGGTCAGTTTCACAAAATGTTGCCGGATTTAATCCTGAAGGCGTTCCTGATGAAAGTAATTCAGAAATCAATATAGTTACAGTACTCATCCCTGAAGGACAGGTGCCTGAAGCTTCAACAGTATAAATAAAAGTATGAATACCAGGATTTAATGTGCTGATATTTACAGTTCCTAAGTGTCCGTTTTGTGTAGGTAACGGTCCTGTCCATGAGCCTGTTGTATCTGGATTATTTCCTAACAATGGAAACAAATCAAAATCATTTGTAGGAACAGCATTCTCACAGTATTCTAAAGAGGCATTAGTTCCAGGATTCACAGGATCGTCTAAAATAACCAATACAGCTACTAAATCACTGTCACAAAAAATACCTTCCGCCTGAATATAATAGGTATTCCCATCTATTAAAGGAGTTGTACCGTCTAACGAAGGATCTATAGGATCGCCATTGGTATCGATATCGTCATACCAATTAAAGGCCAGTGTGGTTCCAGGATCTAAGTTTGCAACGGTAGGATTTGTATCGCTACAAAAATGTTGTTCTAATGGAGGTGTAGGTGTCGCAGGCGCTGAAAACGTAGCGGTACTACCAAATTCTATCTGACTTCTACAGCCTGCAAGGTCTTCAAAAACAATATAGAAATTGGAGGTTCCCGTTAAAACAGTCGCTGGATTTGCCTGATTTGTCAACGCTAAATTGGTGTATACAACTGCAGCACCACCAGGAGGTGTGTTTGGAGCAAGTACTTCATCAATATAGGTTTGTACGGTCGGATTTTCATTATCACAGAAAATACCGTCCAGGTTCTGACCTGTAGGATCTACTACAAAATCTACCACTAACGAACTTCTTGTACCACAAGTACCAGCACTATTGTCTGCATAATAAGTACCTTCTCTAAGAAGTTGTGTATCTACATATTTGGTTCCACCAGTAGGAGCGTCGTACCAATCTAGTCCGGCACCTAAGTCTGTAGCATATGTATCTAAATGAATAATTCGTAATCCTGCGGCATCACAGATTACGGGATTAGGATTTGTAATGGGCGGACATTGCGCTAACATGTTTGATGTAAATCCGAAAAATACAATAAAACAAGCCACAGCAATCCTAAGATGCTTGCGAGGGGCGGTTATAAGCATAAATAATCAGTTTAGGTTAAGTTTTGATTTCTTGGGGGAAACCTTTTAGTTTTAATTTTTTTAATATTTGTACGAATTGAAATGTTAAATTGCTTGTAAATATAGGTAAACGGTAGTTAATTCTCGATAAAAAGCAATAAATTTATTTTTATGCTCAGAATAAAAGGAAGTAATAACTTGATTTATTGGTATTTAATTAGAAATAGTGAGTTTTTGAAGTAGAGTGTTAAAATATTCTATTTTACATAATATAAATTATAGTACAAATGTATTGTTTTGTCAATAAGAGTGGTTTATCCATTTGATAGCTATAATTAGCCGTTATGTAAAATAGCCGCTACCAAATGCACTTATTGCTTTTTTAAAATATAATTGCTAATGCAATCATTTTTAAAACACTCCCGAAGCTTCGGGACCAGCCGCTTTGCCAGAGCCAAAATAAAAGCTTGCCTTTTTGCTCTTATTAAAAATCGCGTATTCGATAAAATGCACGTCATAAAAAATTTTAGACGATTCTCATGGATTGCCACAAGAGCTTAAAATTACTCTGCGATATAATTTCTGTACACTTGCTCAAATTCTGCAATTATTCAACTTTTTTTGATTTGAGCAGTTAAATAACATTTAGAAATAGAATTTGAAATTGTGACTATTAATGGTTTATTATTATCTTTTTTCCTTGATCTACCTTCGCTGAAAAAGCTTCGGTAGACAAGTTAAAAAAAGAAATCGACGAAGGAGATTCACGAACTCCAATAAAATATTAAGGCGTGAGCTAAACAAAAAATCAAGCCTGCCTGCCGGCAGGCAGGGCTGCATAAAACTTTGGAAACAATTAACGGCTCATTCGCTATATTTTAGTAAACATTGGAACAGATTAAGATTACTTTGAAATCCCTTGTATAATTGAAGTTCTTCAGAAACAGTATTACTAAACCCCTAAAATATACACGCTCATTTCTCCTATTGTTTTAACCACCCCGAAGCATCGGGGTTATGAGGCCAAAGTTATCATCGAAATCCTATTTGTTTTTAGAATTCTTTTGTTAAAACCTAAATATATTATCAACTAAATTCTGATCAGTTCTTGTACCAAAAGGATCAATAGCAATGTAATTGGGAATTTCGTTTACTATAAACTTAACTTCCGTGATTTCGTCGTTAATTTGATTTGACTCATAATGCAGAACAGAACTATCATCTTTAACTAATGATGGATGCGTTGTAAAGACTCCTATTTTAATAGGCTCGTTAATTTCTATTTGGACTGTTTCTCCATTAGCTATCGTTTCAAAACGCTTCGCTTTTATAGTTGCTGAAATCTCATAAGTACCATTTTCTAATGCTTTATAAGAACTCTTCTCAATGCTTAAGTTATACGTTATTACTTTTTTAAACCAATCGTCAATCAAATGATGTTGTTCTTTTGGTGCGACGTTATAAAGTAAATCCAAAAATTCAATAGTATTTGCTTCCAAAGTATTACTGTTTCGATATGTATCTGTTATTGTTTTTAAAACATGATTTACTTGTTCTTCGCCAATAAGGTCTCGTAATGCTAGCATAACGTTTAGTGCTTTTCCATAAGAAATATAACCTTGACCAAGTACTTTATAAACAGGTGGTTCTAGGTCGCTTGCAAAAGATCTTCCTGAAAAATAACGTCTTCTAGCATTTTCACTCAATTCATAGACAGCACGTTTCCCATACATTTTTTCCATAACAACAGCTTCGGTATATTTTGCAAAACCTTCTACAAAAATAGATCCACCTGCGACTGGTTTTGCAGACAACGTATGTCCCCAATATTGATGTGCAACTTCATGAATGGTCCTTTTAGCAACCAAATTGAAAGTTTCTTCGTTTCTAACATCTGCTAAATACAAACGGTCTTCAACCATACTAATCACTCCTGGGTGTGCAAATCCACCAAACGACCAGTGTGACGGAACTTCTGCTATTCTAACATGGTTAAAAGCATAGTCTCCAAAGTTTTCCTCACAATAATTTAAGGTTTGTTTGGCACTATTTTCAATCTCTTCTATATTAAATGCATGTGCTGCATCATAATACTGCTCAATAGAAATGCCTTTGTATTCCACTTTTTTGGTTTTATAGTTGGCTGAAAAATAGGCAATCATTGGTATGACTTTATTCTTGGTTTTATAGTGAAAATAGTTTCTATTATTTTCTGACCATTGTTTTACCAAGTTACCAGAACTCAAAGCCATTTGATTACTACTTGTAGAAACAATGGTTTCGAAGTTTATTTTTTCATTGTTAAAACCTTCAAGAGCAATATGTTCATCTGAAATAATCTCTTCTTCACGCTTTGGTAAATTTCTTTTTTTTCGTTCTACTTTGTTAGTGATTTCCATGCCAGAACTATAACCCAACATAGGCTCAAAATTTCTGTGTGTTATGTAAGTACCATTATTTACAATAGTTTTATTTTCTTCATAACCTTTCAACACATGTTTTAATTTATAACTATAACGTATAGAATCATTGGGCTGTAATGGCTTCTTAAATTGAAATAGATAAACACCATAAGTAGTATCATGCACTATTAAATTTGCATTTTCTATAGTTATAGATTCTAACGGAAGGCGTTCAGTAACAAAAACTTCAGATAAAGGTTTTTCACTTCCGTTTTTCAATATATAATCTGCTTTTATGGAATAGCGTCTTTCTCCAGGAAAAATAGCAACTTCTGTTTTTCTCGATATGGAATATGGTCGCTCTAAATCTCCATACTGTTTGAATTTTTTTTCATACTGTTCTCTAAATTCTAAACTGTTGCCTGTTGTTACATAATCTGAAATGATATTTACATTGTAAAAAATCACACTTCCGAAGCTTAAAAATACTAATATTAAAAATGAAAAGGATACTTTTTGAATCGTTGTACAACCGTTTGTAAATTGCTTGAGTTTCGTTGAAAAGTTAGCCACTACCCCTCTATTCCAAATTTTAAAAGAGACGAATACCAACAACAATCCAAAGGATAACCAATACATAGCTAAATGATTGAATAAACCTAAACCACCATAAAAACCATTCATATTCGTATAGAAAATTCGTGGCATAAACCCAAGGCTTGTTAATGGGTGTTCAAGTCCTAATGCATCAGATTTTATACTTAACAATACAATCAAGCCAAAGATTCCCATACCTAAATACTTACTTTTTGCTAAACTGTTAATAAATAAGGCAATCATACTAAATACAGCAAGTTGCAAGCCGTAATGGTAATACAAAGAGGCATAAAGGCTAAATTCGAAATTGTTATAGTTTAAACCTATTTGAAATATGATGCACATTATAATTCCAGTGGTAATTAGAATAACTGGTAACAATAAAATGGCAAAGAACTTTGAGAGAAAGAACATGCTGTTTTTTGTGGGCACCGCATCTACAATGAGATTAAAGTTTAGGCTACGTTCTTTCCAAACAATTTCAGCACTGTAAAAAATGATTAAAATGAGACTGAAAAGCGTTAACGGATCTACTATTAAACTTATGAGCTGATTTGTAAAAGGATATTGACTCACACCATATTCTCCACCGCTAATAACGGTACTATACAATTCTGAAAATACAATAACTAACCACATTATTAATACGGCTATAAATGGCAAACTTTTAAAAACACCTGTTAACTCTATTTTTAATAAGGATAAAAATGCTAGACACTGCGCTTTAAAATTATGTAGTGTTTGTATAGGTTTATAAGCTATTGATGGCGTGATCTTACTTATAGAATTTTTTGCTTTCTTTACTTTTTTAGTGATTTTTCGAAAAGAAAATAAGCTGTAGGTTCCAAGTAATATTACTAAACCAACGACTATCCAAAGCAATCTATTCCATAAAAACAATCCGGAAAACGATAGTAATTGTGAGTTTTTTTGTAAAGGTGTCCAATATTGTGTTTGCTCAAAAAAAGCAGCCACACCAAAGGGGTCTGCAACTGCTGCTATAGCCATAGCTTCTGGCGAGGCAGGAACAGCTTGTGCTAATAAAGGCGAGTTTAAAAATAGCGAACAAACAAAATATAACATGTAAACAAATACGGCACTTACATACGTTGCTATACTACTTTTTGTTATGGCACTTACAGAAAATATGATAGCTGAACATATAAACAAATTAGGTAAAACAATGTACAGCCATGGTTGAACATAGGTTAGTAATTGAAACTCACCTAAACGTTCTGCATCCAAATCCGAAAAATAGTTTCCAAAGATATACCCTAAAATAAATGGTGTAAACGCTAAAACACTAAATATAAACGTGCCTAAAAACCGGCTCCAGAAGTACTGTGCCTTTTGTATTGAAGAACTGTAAATAAGCGATTCCATATTATGCTGCTTATCGCGAAGCATAGCACTAACGGCAAAGAACATAATTATAAAAACACTCCCTAATGTAAATAAACTGGTATGGAAATACACTTGATAAACTGAATTATAATCAACGCCTGTTGGTGCAAACCCTTGCCTACCAACAAAAATTCCCAAGAATAAAAACAAGATGACAAATATGGGAAATGCGCGCTGTTTTACTTGATAAAAAACTTCAAATTTTAATAATTGCGTAAACATAACTTATTACTTTTTTGTTGGATTATTAAAAAGTGTCGTGAAATAGAAATCTTCTAAATTGGGAGTAATTAATTGAAAACCTTCTTCTGGTTTATTATCAGACAATACTCTTATTTGAGTGTCACCTGCAACTAATTTTGTTGAGATAACATCACATGTGTTTTTATACACGTCAATGTCTTTTTTAGGCACCATCTTTGTCCATATTTTACCTTCAATACGCGCCACTAAATCTTTTGGGTTTCCTTCAGAAATAATTTCGCCATTAGATAATATGGCCATTTTAGGACATAAGTTCCTGACATCTTCAACAATGTGTGTTGATAAAATAACAATAACGTTCTCCCCTATTTCACTTAATAGGTTTAAAAACCGATTGCTTTCTTCAGGGTCTAAACCTGCCGTTGGTTCATCTACAATAATTATTTGTGGATTTCCTAATAAGGCTTGTGCAATACCAAAACGCTGACGCATGCCTCCAGAAAAGGTATAGACCGACTTTTTTCTGTGTTGGTATAAATTAACCTGTTGCAACAAGGCTGTTACTTGTTCTTTACGCTGTTTTTTATCTAATATACCTTTTATAATAGCTAAATGATTGAGTAATTTTTCTGCTGAAATTTTAGGATATACACCAAACTCTTGAGGTAAATACCCTAAATGCTGTCTAATATGTTCAGGCTTTTTTATGATGTCAGATTCATTAAAAGAAATAGTTCCGGAAGTTGGCTCTTGTAATGATGCAATGGTTCGCATTAAGGAAGACTTGCCAGCACCATTTGCGCCTAACAAACCAAACATACCATTGGTGATTTCCAAATTAATGTCGTTTAATGCCTTAACACCATTAGGATAGGTTTTGCTTAAATTATTGATTTGTAATCTGTTCATATCTGTTGATTTTTAATTGATGTCCTGTTTTAGTTTCATTTGAGACAAACATATAATGAAGAGAAAGTCGGTTATAATTAATATGATGTATGGTGTTCGTTTAAGGTCATACACCATGAAAAACTGTATCAATCCTGTTCATGTAAAAAACAATAGTGTTTGTACTAATTATAATAGTGTCTATCAACTTTCTTGTTAATGCATGATTACATACTTACTTTTGCTGTATGGTTGAGTACA
This sequence comes from Ulvibacter litoralis, assembly GCF_900102055.1. Classification (GTDB taxonomy): domain Bacteria; phylum Bacteroidota; class Bacteroidia; order Flavobacteriales; family Flavobacteriaceae; genus Ulvibacter; species Ulvibacter litoralis. Next base: position 693,232 of record NZ_FNBA01000002.1, on the reverse strand, counting down.
TCAAAAAATACAGAGCCTTTTTAATTGCGCTAATTATCGTACCCATATTTTATATGTTGGATTATTTTGGTGTCATACTTATTCCTAATGATGATCCACTTGAAGTTATATTAATCACACTATTTTGGTGGTTGGCCATAGCATTACCAATTCATAATTACAACTATTTAAAGCGTCAAGGTGCTACCATACTTAAGGTAATAGTTTTGATTATTCTTTTTAGCGTAGCATTAGGTATAGATATTTTAATGGATATGCCAGATAATCCAGTGACTTTTATACTATTAATGGGGTTTTGGATAGGTGTTGTGTATTTACTGGTTCCTGCATTTATAAAAAAGTACTGGAAACTTATTGCACTTATTTATATACCATTATTTATATATTTTCTTTATTTAAGGTTGTTTTCTGGTGATTTAGAGACCTATTTAGAAATTAAAGAAGATTTTCCTTTCTATATTTTCTTTTTACCCATACCAATTTTGTTTTTCCTTTGGGTTTTTGAACAATGGAAATGGTTTCAAAATTTGAAAAGTGAAAAGTCTCAAGCCGAATTAGCCATGCTGCAGGCACAAATGAACCCACATTTCTTTTTCAATACCTTAAATAATTTATATGCCTTAACCATTAAAAACTCGGAGAAGGCGCCAGAAGTCATTTTAAAATTGTCTGATATGATGCGCTATACTATTTATGAAGGTAAAAAAGACTTTGTTACCATAGGTGAAGAAATAGCTTATTTAAATAATTATATAGAGTTACATAAAATTCGTTATAAAAAAGATGTTGATATTCTGTTTCATTATGATGTGGATACTCATTTAAAAATAAAACCTTTACTATTCATTATCTTGTTAGAAAATGCATTTAAACATGGGGTTGAATCATGGTCTAAAAGCAACGCATACATTCACATATATCTGACTTATACTGATAATTTTGTACAATTTGAAATTGAAAATAATTTCGATGGAACGCATACTAACAACGGTGGAATAGGTCTGGAGAATCTCAAAAGACGATTACAACTAGTGTTTGGAAAAAACTATGCCCTATTAATTAATACAACTCTCAACACCTATAAAGTAACTTTAAAAATACCACCACATGCTTAAGTTTATAATTGTTGACGATGAACCTTTAGCTCATGAAGTAATAACGGAATTATGTAATATGATTCCGCATATAGAACTGGTTCATAATTGTTATAACGCTATGGAAGCTATGCAATTTCTTAATGAAAACAAGGTGGATTTTATGTTTTTAGATATTAACATGCCTAAATTAAAAGGTCTCGACTTCCTAAAAACCTTGAGCCAGCCACCAAAAACGATTATAACTACCGCTTATAAGGAATATGCTTTAGAAAGTTATGAATTAAACGTGGTCGATTACCTTTTAAAACCCTTTAGTTTTGATAGACTGGTAAAAGCCGTAAATAAAGTTTCTGAATCCTCTGCTTTAATAACTACTACAAAAGAAGTTGCTGAAACATCTACGCGATTCTTTGTAAAAGGCGATAAAAAACACCATCAAATAGATTTGAATGATTTGCAATATATTGAAGCTTATGGTAACTACACCAAACTGTTTTTAAAGAATGAAATGATTGTTAGCCACGAAAAAATATCGTACTACGAATCTATTTTAAATAAAGATAATTTTTTAAGAGTTCATAAATCATTTCTTGTTGCTATAGATAAAATTAAACTTATAGAAGGTAATCGTATTTTAATAAACGAGCATAGAATTCCTATTGGACAAACCTACAAGAGTAATGTAAATAAGCTATATAACAGTTAATTACCATTCCACACACATTCCACTTCTCTCCTATCGTCGTTTCGTGTAAAAAGTGTTTCATTAACTTTAGTAAAAGAAGCTCTTGAGAAGAAAACTTTTAAAAGAAAAATCAGCAAATAAAACTATTGCTTTTACCAAAGCAAAGTAACATAATGCTGACCATTATAGAACATTTTATAGTAACTATGCGAATAGCGCTTTTGGGCGATATTTGACATAATTGCAGCTATCGTCTGTCAGGACTATATCGTCAGCTTTTATGTAAAAGCATATTTACGCCTCGTTAGTTCATTGTCGCACCGAAAAAATGATTACCTACACAGAGTTATAAAAACAATACATATGCTATGAACTAAAATGATCTTAGGTTGTTTTCAATTTGTTATTTAAAATTCTGGTAAAACAACATCTTTAATTTTAGCAATAGCTTCACTTACGGGCGTTTCAGATTTTCTGAGGTTTATGGCCATATGGTTAACCCCCACATTTTCATATGCTTTTAAATATTTGGTGAGATGGTTGATGCCCACGGTGCCACCAAAACGTTGTGGTTTAAAAGTCGCATTGTCGTCTTTAGACAGGTTTAAATGTATAGCCGTGATATAAGGTTTTGCGGCTTGGTCTTCATCATACAAAGCATTACACCAGTATTTTCTGTTTTCCAAGGTTTCTGCTACCGGTCTTGGGTAATTGAACCAAGCTTGTGCGTTTTTGGCAATCCAATTAATACTTTGTCCGGAATGACCAGCTACTACAAGCGGAATGTCATTTTTCGGTTTTGGATACACTTCTATGTCACTGCTTAAAAAATCATACTTGGATTTTAAATCGCTATTGGTTTTCCAAGCTTCTTTAATAATGTCAAGATTACTTCGAAAGATTTCAGGGCTTTTTTTATAATCGATATTGTACATCGGGAACTCCACAGGTCTGTCGCCCAAACCTAACCCTAACAAAAGTCTGCCGTCACTTAAATTTTCGATGGTCGCAGCAGCTTTCGCTAACTTTATTGGCTGTTGTAAGGGTAATACAATAGCAGCAGTACCCAACAAAATGTTTTTAGTCGCTGCAGCTAAATAGCCCAAATATGGAAGCGTATCAAACAATTGTGCACCATCGCCAAAATTAGGGTCGTACACAGGAACATCTCGCATCCATAAAGCTGCGAACCCTGCTTCGTCAATTTGTTGTGCCAATGCTAAATGATTGGAAATATCGGGCACGCCAAAAGGTCGGTTGTCTTCCAAACGTTTGCGATTTCCTTCTGATGACCAATCATTGTCTAAAGGAAACTCTATACCCAATGTCATTTTACCTGGTTTGTATAGTTTATCAAATGGATTCATAGTGTGTGTTTTTAAATTCATCAGGTATCTGTCGGGACACCTGATGAATAATGTGATTAAGCATTCCAGATACGATCTGCAGTGTAGGGTCCGTTTTCAACTTCCCAAAATTTACCGTCAATAAAGCGGTGCCCTTTATCCAAATCCTTCAACAACGCCATATCTTCTACTGTAAGCGTATGGTTTAACGTCTCTAGGTTCTGAAGTAATCGTGCTTCATTAATAGATTTAGGAATTACCGCAATGCCTCGTTGCATTGTATATGCCAATGCTACTTGTGCAGGCGACATATGTCTTGCTTCGGCAATGGTTTTTAGGGTGTCATTTTCCAACAAACGTAGTGTGGAATTTTCATCTACAAGCGAACCTAAAGGTGCGTACGCGGTGAGCAGAATATCGTTTTGTACGCAGAATGATTGTAATGTTTCCTGCTGTAAAAACGGATGTATTTCAACCTGATTCATCTCTGGTTGATGTACTGCAGTCGCCATTATTACTTTAAGATGATTTTCATTGAAATTACTCACGCCAATATGCTTTGTAAGTCCTTGCTCTAAAGCAGCTTCCATCCCTTTCCAAGTATTGGTTAATGGTACTTCTGAAAGTGGAATAAAATCAGATGCTTTTTCTGGCATTTCGGTTCCTTTTTTAAGAGCTACTGGCCAATGAATAAGATACAGGTCTAGATAATCTAGTTGTAAATCTTTTAAAGTTTGATTCAACGCGGGAATCACATTCTCTTCACCGTGGGAAGCATTCCATAATTTGGAAGTCACCCATAAATCTTCTCTTGTAACCAAACCTTGTTTTATGGCTTCAGCAATGGCCTTACCCACTTCTTTTTCGTTTCCGTAAGCCGCAGCACAATCGATATGTCTGTATCCCATTTTAATTGCGGAAAGTACAGCATTGTACACTTCATTAGGTTCAGAACGGAACGTCCCTAAGCCTAAAATTGGCATTTCGTCGTTATTTCTAAATTTTAATGTAGTCATCATTATATTATTTATATTTTTTCTTTTTTGAATAAAACTAGGGTCAACAAGAATCCTACGATGACTAACAAACCTCCTACCCAGGGTGTCGCTTCAATACCTAAGCTCGATTCCACGACCATTCCGCCTACATAAGCACCAATAGCGATACCGACGTTAAATGCGGCAATGTTTAAGGCAGATGCTACGTCTTCGGTTCCTGGCAAGTACTTTTCCGCCATTTTCACTACATATAGTTGTAATGCTGGCACGTTTGAAAAAGCAAGTATTCCCATAAAAAATAAGGTTACGATGGCAAAAATCTGACTAGAAGCGGTAAAGTATAAAACAAACAACACTATGGCTTGTAACGCAAACATGACCAATAATGCTTTACCAGGTTTATTATTAGAGACTTTACCACCTATGATATTCCCAATCGCGATGGCAATACCATAAATTAAAAGGAATATACTGGTCATATTTGAAGAGAAACCGGTTACTTCTTCCAATAATGGCGTCAAATAGGTAAAGGTGACAAACGTACCACCATAACCAAATGCGGTAATGGCTAACACCAATAAAATAGAAGGATTTTTAATCACCTTTAATTGGTCTATAAGTCGTAATGGAGCCGATTGTTTTATGTTTTTAGGCACCAAAGCTAAACTAGCTATTGCTCCTACTAATCCTAAAAGGGCAACACCTATAAAAGTAGCTCTCCATCCAAAATTCTGACCGATGTATGTTCCTAAAGGCACACCGGTTACAATAGCCACGGTAAGACCTGCAAACATTATAGAAATTGCAGTTGCTCTTTTATCTTTTGGCACCAAACTAGCTGCAATGGTTGAACCGATAGAGAAAAATACACCGTGAGCAAATCCTGTTACGACTCTTGATAATAGCAACAACTCAAAACTTGGTGAGATAGCCGCTAAACCGTTACCAATGATGAAAAGCAACATAATACCCATTAATAATTGTTTTCTAGGAATTTTACCTGTTAAGGCAGTTAAAATGGGTGCACCAATGGCAACACCAATAGCGTACAGACTAACTAATAATCCTGCTGAGGTTAATGAGGTGCCTAAGTCACTTGCAACGGTAGATAATAAACCTACAATTACAAATTCCGTTGTTCCTATGGCAAATGCACTTATGGTCAATGCCCATAATGCGGCTGGTAGACTTTTCTTTTTGGCTACCGTTGTATCTCTATGTATTGTTGATGTTTCCATAATTTTTTAATTATTTTTTGTAATTGTTATTTAATGGCAACAGGATTTATTTGTACTTGCGTAGAACCTTCATATAAAGGGTGACCTAATACAAAAAGAAATTCCCAAGCTTTATCCTCAACCAACTCATCTACAAGAATGTTTTCCAATACTTGTACACCGTATTCTGTTGCCATCATTTGATTTACAGGGAAAGAAAGTGCGCTGTTTTCGTGTGGTACAGCCTCAAAAGACCAGTTATCTGCACCTGCTGCTACAATTCCTTTTTTACCTAAGTAATGTGCAGCTTCAGTACCAATTCCAGGTCCGCCAGCTAGGTAACGTTTGTCATCTTTACCCATTAATTTTGTCCATCCTGTGTAAAACAGCACTACATCTCCTTTACGAATTTCAACACCTTGTTTTTTGGCTACTTTTTCAATGTCTTCTACTGTAAAAACAGTGCCTTCTTTTACAATATCTTGATTGTAGTAAGAGCGCATATCCAATACAATACCTCTAGTTACAATTGGAGGTAATTTTTCTAGCCCTAATTTTTTTACACCAGAAACGGTTAAAAAATCTTCAACTTTATGTCCGTTGTAGTGCACATTGTCTCTACCGTAATGTGCCAATCCGTTAATTTGAGACCCAACACCTGTCCAACCAATTAATTGGTCATCTACGTAAGTAAATTTGTTAGAACCTGCAGCAGCAGTTTCTGGTTGTAACGTTTCAATATGAAAGTATCTGTGACGGAAAGCTGCGGTTTGTGCATTTACCACCATTCCTAGGCGATATACTTTCCCTTTTTTAACCAATTTTACGGCATCTAAAACCGTTTCTTCATTTAAAAGGTTAAGTGCACCAATTTCATCGTCTGCACCATAAGGTGACGTTGGTACTTGTTGTGCGTTTGTACTTAAAGCAGTAATAAATGTAGCTGCTAATGCAATTTTTTTTAAAGTATTTACTATTGTTTTCATTTTAATATGTTTTTTAATTTCTGATACAAATTTCCGATTAATGCAAGGGGTGTGCGAGGATGTACATCACCATTTTAAAGTGATGTATGTCACACTTAATACTGCTCATACATCACCTTATTTTTAATCTTGAAGCTTCATTTTTAATACCAAATAAGGCGGTTTACTAGCATCTTTCCCTTCATTTAACAAAGGCAAATTGTGAAGCTGATTAGCTACGATATACAAGTAGTTTCCGTGTATCGCAACACCATCGGGCCAAGACAGATCTTTTTTGGATTGCGCAATGGTTTTCATTCCAGCAGTCGTACTTTCTACAATGGCTGAATTTTCAACATCGGTTACATATACTTTTCCGTTTGCACCTACTTTAAATCCGTCAGATTTTGGTTTGTTGGCATAGAACTCAATGTATTTATTCAGTTCGCTATCTTGCTTACTTTCATCCGCTAATACAGCAGAAGGTATGCGGTAAATCTTGGTGTTTCCCATTGCACCATAGTAGATGTAATTGTTTTTGTCATCTATAGAAATTGGGTTTAAAGGATATCTTGGTTGAATAGTAGTGCCGTCTTTTCTTTGGTGAGAGACCAATCTACCGTGAATTTTCACTGGTTCATCAGCAGGTAAAAATGAAGTATTCCCTTCCAAAACACGTCTTATATAACCTGTTTCTAAGTTTATCACGACAAAAGCTGGTGCAATTGGCGGATTTAAAGCATCTGTCATATCTGCAATTACAGCAGTGTTGTTTTTCACATCAATCACAAAATCCTGTAAAAAAGGTTTTGTTGATAATACCGTATTTGGAATAGGAAAAACCTTCGTTACATTACCGGTTACCAAATCAAAACCCACCAATTTTGGAACCTGATTTTGTTTTACGTTACCCATATCCAACACCCAAAGGATTCCGTTAGCATCGGCTTGAATTCCGATAGTTGAATTGATACCTTTTATGCTTCCGTTTTCTGGTTTTACAATCCATTCTTTATCACCAAACGGAATGGCTTCTCCATTAGGCAAAATTTCTTTCACCATATATTTTGAAGCGCTTAAGGCGCTCATTGTTACAAATATTCTTCCGTCATTAGACACCGTTATGTTTCCTGGTCTAGATTCTGGAAATGTTGCTATGGTTTCTAATTGTGCTTGTGCTAATAGTGTAAAATTCATTACAAATGCGAACAAGACTGTTTTTATAATTGTTGCTGTTTTCATCGTTATTGTTTTTAAAATTGAATTGATTTAATTAGTTCTCTAAAAATTTCTTTTGAGTTGATGGGTCTACCCAGATAACATCGCTTGGGTCTCTGGCAATGGCATCAAAAACGAGCACGTCTAACGGACCTTCTATAATTTTTCCGTTACCGTGTGCTGTACCTTTGCCCCAAAACAATAAGTCGCCTTTTCCTGCAACAACAGGACCTTTATCGGCTACGTAAAATTCTGCTTTGCCATTTAAAATGTAGAGGTAGGCATCAGATTTTGCGTGGTAGTGCATAGGTACTTCGTCATACAACCTAAAGATTCTTACACCTGCGTGTTCGCGGTCTATTAATTTGATATCTTTAATGATTCCGTTATGATTTTTTGGGAGTAGCGTTACGTATTCATCAATGTTGATAATACCGTAAGAGTTACCCATTGAAGGTCTTTTGCCTTCTTGCGCATAGGAACTAAAACCTATGGCAATAATTGTAAATAATAGAAAAAGTGTTCTTGTAGTTTTCATAGTACATTGTATTTAATTGTTCGATACAAAATTCTATGAAAACCAAGATGTGTGCGAGGACATACATCACGGATTTTTTGTGATGTATATCAATCTTGAAAAGTGATTTAGGTCACTTTTAGCTGTTAAAGCGACTTAAAGTTTCTCTGGATACGCCTAAATAGGAAGCGATTAATTTTTTAGGAACGCGTTGTATTAATTTTGGAAGTTTGTTCAATAGGTACTCATACCTACTTTCTGCGGTCATCGTAAGCAATGAAAGGATTCTTTGTTGCAGATTTATATAACCGTTGTTAGATTTAATTCTGAAGAAGTTGGCAACAGCAGGTACTTCAAAACAAATCTTTTCTCTGTTCTCTAAGGATAAACAGAAAAACTCGGAATCTTCAAGACAATCCACAAAAATAGTCCCAGGTTCTTGATGCTGAAAAGCACAGTGATCACTTACCCAATAGTTTTCCATAGCAAACTGAAGAATATGTTCTTTACCTTTTTCATCTATGGAATACGCTTTTACCAAGCCTTTAATAATCCAATATTCAAAAGCTACAGGTTGCCCAACTTGTATTAAGAATTGGTGTTTTTTAAGACTTTTAAATTCAAAGTGCGATTGTATAAAGTCCCACTCATCATCGGTTAAAGAAACGATTTCTTCAAAATGTTGTCTTAGTAAATGAAGTTTTTCTTTCATAAAGTAAAAATACTTTTCTTTAATTTATAACCAAATAAAAATAATAATGCTTCTAGAGGATAAATAAATCGTCGGGTAGTTAATAATTCTTCCATTTACTTTATAAGAAGAATGTTAAAAAAAATCAAAGTACTCTACCAATTTATTTTACACACAAATGCATAGCACTCATGAGCTCCTTAATTTTAAATAGAAATTTGGCGAATAATTATCCATTGCTTGGCCAAAGCCAAAATAAAAGCTTGCTTTTAGATTGTTATCACAATTCTGGTAATTGAGGATTTGTAGTTCGATTTTTTTTACGAGATTCTCGTAGATTGTTATACTTTCAAAATTCTATAGAAATAAAACTGGGGAGTAATTATTTAGAGTTATTGTACTATGCTATAAGTTACTAGTACCCTACTGCCCCCATTTTAGAACATCTAAATACATTGTAATTCGTGATTCATCCATCCCGTCAATATTATTAATGTCATCAATAATATTTAGAAGATGCTCATTATTATGACACATTAAGTTAATCTCAACGTTGTATTTACCTGAGGTAATTGCCAAAAAACTAACTTCAGAAAATTTTGAAATTTGATTTAGGGCTTCTTTCATCTTAGATGCTGGTTTTATCGATAACATAACTCTAACATAGGAGTTCAGTCCTAATTTTTCAGGTTCTGCACGACCTATTATTCGGAGTATTTTTTCATCAATGATTCGATTGTATCTATTTCGTATAGTGCTGACAGCTACATTTAAATCATCAGAAATTTCAGTGAAAGATTTTCGACCATCTTGTTGAAGGTGCTTTATTATTTTATAGTCCAACTCATCAAGCTGTACTTCCATTTGTGGGTCTTCCTTTTTAGTTTTTTCCATAGCTGTAATCGTTTAATTGTAATTAATCACATAGATCTAGTACCTACAATATTAGTTTTTAAAATACAATAATAAGCTTTTTACATGTTGATTTTATTTCCAATAGTGACTTATTCATAATTCATTAACTAAAATCACTTGCCCTTATTTGAGTATCAATAGAAGGAGTAAACTATGTTTTACTAAGCTTTAGACAACATTTAGGCCTCACTGCAACATTGGCAAATATCGCAATAAAAGTATTACAAATTGAAATATTTTGCAGAAATATGATGTGATTATGAAAATAAATGCATATCATTGTTGTGTTACTGATAAATAAACCACCTTAAAACTAATAATTATGAATAAAAAGTTACTTAGAATTATCAAATGTGTAATGTTGTTTTTTTCTTTTTTTATAGGATGGAATAGTTATAGTCAGGAAGATGAACCTGCACAGGAAACTAATAAGGAAGTTGCACCTGTATATGAAGGATTGCAATTGAAGGTTAATGATAGTTGGAAAATTAAATTTTCTGGTCAAATTAATGCGTATTATGTAAATACTGCCCAGAAGGAAGATGAAGAAAACGGAATTGAAAAAGAAAACTTTAACTCAATACAAAATGGAATTAATCAAGCTACTATAGCTTTTAATCCAGTGTACTCTATGAAAAATGGAGGTACTATTTCAGGAACTTTTGATATAGCTTTTGGTCTTACAAATCATGGTGTGGATTCATCTGAACCTGCTGTAACGGGGTTTGGGTATTCATCCGTTGATATTCGTCAAGCTTTTATAAAAGTAACAACACCCAAGTCTGGTTCTTTTGTAATAGGAAAAACGTTTGGAGGTTTTGGTTTAGATGCCTTAATCTATGATGTAAGTATTTTAGGTATTGGAGCGAATTATTCGTATGATAATCCGCAAAACACAACGTTGGCTGGTATTGGCTACGGCTATATATTTGCTGATAAAATTGCTCAAATTAATTACACCACTCCCTCCTTCTTTAACAATACATCTAATTTAACTTTGGGTGTGTACGAACCCTTTGCTACTTCAGATTTTAATGGTGCTTTTGGAGATGCCTTCGGTGTTACCGATAACCCTAATGGTTTAGGATATCAAGGTAAATTTGTTTTTAATAAAACATATGAGAAATCAAATGTATACTTTAGTAGTTCATTTATTTCTCAGGAAGTATCTGATAATAATCAAGACTTAGGACTTAACGGTTTTGGTATAGATGCATTTTTAAAAGTAGGTTTTGGAGGTTTAACGCTTTCTGGATATTATTATACTGCCGATGGTATAGGAGATGCCGGTATCATGTTCGGTCCTGCAATTACTGTAAATTCAGTAGTTGAAACGGTTAAATCTGATGGTTATTATGGCCAAATCACTTACAAATTACCTAAGAATCCAATTACTTTAGGAATAAATTACGGTGCTAGTAGAGTTAAAGATAATATTATAAATAATCGATTAGAATATAGTGATAGTGCAACTAGGTTTACCAATAGTATTTCCTACGCTATCAACTCAAATTTAGTCGCAAAATCGGAATATACGATTCAAGGAAGACACAAGATATTTGCCCCAGAAGCAAATGTGTTTTCATTGGGTGGTTTCTTTCTTTTTTAAAAACCTCTTTAACGAAGTAGTAAACTAATGTGACTGTATTAAAACCGATACAAACAGTATTACATAACATGAAAAAAAATAAGAAACTTCAAGAAAGAAAAGAAATGGCCATTGCAACTGGTCAAAAAAACCTATTCCCAATCTACATTGATAAGGCAATTAATGCTGAAGTATGGGATGTAGAAGGAACTCGTTATATTGATTTTTGTGCTGGTATCGCAGTCACAAATGTTGGGCATGGGCATCCAAAAGTCATGGCTGTTATAAAGGAACAACTAACTAATTTTACACATACATGTGTAATGATTAACCCTTACGAATCAGCCATAGAATTAGCAGAAAAACTAAATGAGTTAGTGCCCATAAAACACGCGAAATCTGTTTTTTTAAATAGTGGCGCTGAAGCCGTAGAAAATGCAATAAAAATAGCCAAAGCGTACACGAAAAGATCTAACATTATTTCTTTTGTGGGTTCGTTTCATGGAAGAACTCATATGTGTTTAGGGTTAACAGGGAAATATTCTCCTTACAAAGAAGGGTTTGGTCCGTTTCCTAATGGAATTTATCACATTCCTTTTCCAAATAAAAACTACGGAATAACTATAGAAGATACTTTAAACACCCTTAAAAGTCTATTTAAAACGACTGTTGTCCCTACTGAAATTGCAGCAATCATTATTGAACCAGTACAAGGTGAAGGAGGCTTTCATAGTGCTCCCAAAGGTTTTATTAAAGAACTTAGAATGCTTTGTGATCAATACGGAATCCTACTTATTTGCGATGAAATTCAAACTGGATTTGCGCGTACAGGTGCTTTTTTTGCTGTGGAACACACAGATGTAGAACCAGACATTATAACCATTGGTAAAGGTTTGGCCAATGGTATTCCACTATCTGCAGTTGTTGGTAAAGAAAAGGTGATGGATGCAGCGAAAAGTCTTGGAGGTACTTTTGGAGGTTCGCCTATTGGTTGCCAATCTGCACTGGCTGTTATCGATATTATAAAAGAAGAACACCTTTGTGAGCGTGCCTTAGAAATAGGAAAAATATGTAGCGATACGCTAAATAAACTTAAAGATATGTTTCCTGAAAAGATTGCTTGTGTTAGAAACTCAGGCGCTATGATTGCTATAGAAATTGTAAACAATGGCAATTTTAATCAACCAGATAGTGACAGTACTAAAAAAATAATAGAAAAATCATCAAACAATGGTCTACTCCTTCTCTCCTGCGGAATGGAAGGTAATATCATTAGGTTATTGCCTCCATTAACAATAGAATTTGAGATTCTAAATGAAGGACTTGATATTCTCAATAAAACGATTATACAATTATTTTCAGAATAAAATTAATAATGAATTACAAACAACTATTTACTAATTAAAATTTTACGTGATGAAAAAAAATGAAAAAATGAAAAGTTCAACAACGAAATCCTCATTGTTAAAAGTAGCTACAACTGCTGGTGTCTTTATGCTACTCTTGCTTTTTAGTACTTCTTTAAGCGCACAGGAAACTACAATGGAAAAAATTCAGAAGGATGCGCCTTCTAATTGGGGGAAATGGGGCTCAGAAGATAAGATAGGAGCTTTAAATTATCTAGATAACGCGCAAACGTTAAGAGGAATAAAAGAAGTTAAAACAGGGAAGCGTTTTACGTTACAATTACCCATGACACATGGTATTGGACCCGTTTTTCCAGGACGTCTTCCAGTAGAACATTTTATGTCTCAAGATGAAAGTACATTCGCTAGTGGGAAAAAAGACCCTTTAGCTGGTGGTATGAAATATTCTGATGATGTTGTGTACATGTATTTGCAAGGAACATCACATGTGGATGCACTTGGACATGCTTGGTATGGAAACCAAATTTATGGAGGAAAGTCAGCAAACAATACCGTAGATGGACATAGTTTTGTTGGTGTTGGTGAATTGGCAAAAAAAGGGATTACAGGTAGAGGAATACTTTTAGATGTGGGAGTTGCTTTAGGTGATGCTAAAGGAAGATTAGCACCCAATACATGCATCACTTTAGATGATCTTAAAGCTGTTGCAAAAAAACAAGGTGTAACTATTGAAAAAAGAGATATTCTAGTCATCCGCACAGGGTCTATGGGACGTTTTTATGACGAAGATGATAAAGAGAATTGGGATGCTTTAACAGAGCCTGGTTTATGTTACAGTAAAGAACTAGTACAGTGGATATACGACATGGAAATTCCTGTAATAGCTTCTGATAATTTAGCTATTGAAAAATCTGTTCAAGAAATTGATGGGGAAACGGCAGTAATTCCTTTACATGGAGCTTTAATTCGTGATTTAGGTGTGGTTCTCACAGAAATTTATTGGTTAGAAGACCTTTCTGAAGACTGCAAAAAAGATAAAAAATACACCTTCTTTTTCACTGCAGCTCCTTTAAAAATGGAAAAAGGTTCTGGATCACCTGTTAACCCTATTGTAATAAAATAAAATATGAGTGTAGCAAAATTTAAATCGGCACATGAAGTTGCTATAGGCCGAGAATCTTTAAATGGTTTAAAAGACTACATGAATAATCTGGGTATGAAAAATCCCTTTATCGTAACAGATAAAGGGATTAAAAACTCAGGAACTCTTGAAATTGTAACCGCTTTATTAAAAGATATTCCTTATACCGTATATGATAATGTAGCTCCAGAACCCGAAATGAGTATTGTAGAAGAATGTAAAAAAGCATTCTTAAATTCTAAAAACGATAGTATTATAGCTGTTGGTGGTGGTAGTGTAATGGATACTGCTAAAATCATGGCGGTTTATGCTGATTATGATGGTCCTTTGGACAATCTGTTTGGAGAAGGAAAAGTGCCTGGAAGAAATACACCTATAATAGTAATTCCTACAACGGCAGGAACTGGATCAGAAGTTACCAATATAGGTGTTCTTTCAGATACGGAAGCTCAAGTTAAAAAAGGAATAGTTAGTAATCATTTACTTGTAGATGTTGCAATAGTAGATCCAATAATGACTATTAGTTGTCCTAAAAAAATAACAGCTGCGAGCGGAATTGATGCCTTGGTACATGCTATTGAAGCGTATTTGTCTAACAATGCGAATCACATAACAGATGCACTGGCTCTTAGAGCTATGAAGCTCATCATTAATAGCTTGCCAAAAGCATATGCGCAACCAAGTAATATGGATGCTAGAGAAGATATGGCTATGGGGAGTTTGTTAGCAGGAATGGCTTTTGGAAATGCGGGAGTAGGTGCTGTTCATGCGTTAGCGTATCCATTAGGCGGAAGGTTTCATATATCACATGGTGTTAGTAATTCTTTGTTATTACCTTATGTAATGGAATGGAATAAGATGGCTTGTGTGGAACGTTTTAGAGATATTGCTGAAGCATTTGACGAACCTATAGCACAAAAAACGAATGAGCAAGCAGCTGATTTAGTTATTGAACGTCTTCATAAAATTTGTAAAGATGTTGAAATCCCTAAGAAGATAAGCTCCTTTAATATACCAGAATCCATTTTGAGCGAATTAGCTGCAGATGCGATAAAGATAGAGCGCTTGTTAAGAAATAACCCTCGAACATTATCAGAGCAAGATATTTTAGCTATTTACAAATCTGCTTATTAACAATTTATGCAGAATGTGAATGAAGCTGCAAAATTAAATACATAAAAATATGAAAATGAATCGGTGGAAAAATCATGTATATGGAGCAGAAGCTCCATATACACCTCTAGGACCTTTCAAATTACGCTTACCATTTGTCCATTATCGTTTTGAGTTACCTGATTATTTTCAAGGGCTTTTAATGTGTGCAGTTGATTTGGCTGCAATACCTCTTATGGTAGATCTTTTAGGCATGCCGTTTGAAGCTGCTATCGCTATTGTAATGTTAAATGGTTTACTGTACTTAACACATCATTTACTTGGAGATCCAGTTGTTCCAGGTTGGATTACACCAGCTATACCTCTATTAATAGCGTATGTGGAGATTTTTCCAATGGGCCCCGATAGGGTTCATGCATTAATTTCTTTTCAAATGACACTCGGTCTTTTGGCGGTTCTTTTAGGTTCAACACGTTTGGCTTCAAAGGTTGTCCAAATTATTCCACAGGCAATAAAATCAGGTATTATTCTCGGTGCGGGTATTGCAGCCATAATGGTTGTCTTTAAAGAAGGTGGGCGTTTTGATATGTATCCGTTGTCAATTAGTATAGCTGTTGGACTAGCTTTTTATCTAATTTTTTCCAAACACTTTGCGAAATTAACTAAAAGCAGCAAATTTTGGAGAAATTTAGGGAATTTAGGGATTTTCCCCATAGTAATATTAGCTGTCATAATTGCTCCTCTATTGAGAGAGGCACCATGGCCAACAATCGAATGGGGTATTACGAATCCAAATTTTGGACTCATGTTTAGTGACTATACTATTTTTGGGGTAGGCTTCCCTCCTCTTGAAATGTTCCTAACATCTATACCAACAGCTTTCGCTGCCTACATCGTTCTATTTGGTGATGTTCTTCAAAGCAAAGCTATTTTAGAAGAAGCTGATGAGATTAGAGCAGACGAAAAGATTGATTATAATGCCAATCGCGCTCATTTAATTTTTGGAGGACGAAATATGCTAATGAGTCTTTTTGGTCCTGATATAACCATGTCGGGTCCGCTTTGGTCAGCAATGCATATTGTAATTGTTGAGCGATATAAACAAGGAAAAAAATCAATGGACTCTATTTTTGGTGGATCAGGTTCATTTCGATGGGGTACAAATACGGGTTTATTGTTTCTTCCTGTAGTTAGTTTGGTGAAACCTATTTTAGGTATTGCACTAGCATTAACGCTCTTAATTCAAGGTTTTGTCAGTTTTAGAATTGGAGTCATGGAAGCAAGAAGTAAAAAAGACCTAGGTATCGCTGGTGTAATAGCAGGAGTGCTTGTTATAAAAGGAGCAGCTTGGGCATTTGTGACAGGTATTTTACTCACATTTTTAATTTATGGTTTTAAATTTTTTAAAGAACAAGAAAAAGATTTTTAGCTAGTAGTAAGAAAAAGAAATAAACAATGAAAATAAATATAAAAAATACTAAAGAAATACAATTTAATGGTTTATTGCGTGATAAATCTTTTATTAATGGAGCTTGGGTTTCTTCAGAAAATGAATCCACATTTGAAGTAACAAATCCTTTTGATAATTCTGTTGTAGCCAATGTTGCGAGTTTGGGTAGTTTGGAAACTAAAAATGCTATCGATTGTGCGAATGAAGCATTTAAAACTTGGAGTAAAACAACAGCAGAAGAACGCTCTAGACTACTAAAAAAACTGTATCAGTTACAGATGGATCACGTAGAAGATTTAGCTCAGATTTTAACACTTGAACAAGGAAAACCTTTAAATGAATCGAGAGGAGAAATTAAATACGGAGCATCATTTATAGAGTGGTTTGCAGAAGAAGCTAAAAGGACATACGGAGATACCATTCCTTCTCATGGAGTTGATAAACGAATTATTACAATTAAACAGCCCATTGGTGTAGTTGCAGCTATTACGCCTTGGAATTTTCCAAATGCAATGATCACCCGTAAAATTGCTCCAGCTCTTGCCGCAGGATGTACAGTCGTTATTAAGCCTGCTCATCAAACACCATTATCCGCTTTAGCTTTGGCCGCTTTGGTTGAAAAAGCTGGTTTTCCTAAAGGAGTTTTCAATGTAATTACTTCAGATACAGCTAAAGAAATAGGTAATGAGTTTACATCCAATTCATTAGTGCGTAAATTATCCTTTACTGGATCTACTAAGGTTGGAAAAATGCTAATGCGTCAGTGTGCAGATACTGTAAAAAAAGTTTCTATGGAGCTCGGTGGAAATGCACCTTTTATTGTATTTGAAGATGCTGACATAGACAATGCCGTTGATGGAGCAATAGCTTCAAAATTTAGAAATGCAGGTCAGACTTGTGTTTGTACAAATAGAATTTTTGTTCATGATAAAGTGTATAACACTTTTGTAGATAAGTTTACTGTTGCCGTTCGCAAATTAAAAATGGGGTCGGGCTTCGATGAAGAAACAGCGGTAGGTCCATTAATAAATAAAGAAGCGGTTGAATTTGTTGATGGTTTAGTTAAAAATGCCGTTAATGAAGGTGCTGAACTTATAATTGGTGGTCAGAAAATTGATGACATGGGAAATTTTTATCCTCCAACGATTCTAAGTAACGTTAATAGTTCTATGGAAATATTTAAAAATGAAATATTTGGATCCATAGCTCCTATTATAAGGTTTAAAGATGAAGCTGAAGTAATTCGTATGGCGAATGATACACCTTTTGGATTAGCATCCTATTTCTACACGAATGACTACGCTAAAGTATGGAGAGTTTCCGAAGGCCTAGAATATGGAATGGTTGGGGTTAATACAGGAATGATATCTACCACAGTAGCTCCTTTTGGTGGTATTAAAGAAAGTGGAAATGGTCGTGAAGGTTCTAAGTATGGTATGGATGATTATTTAGAAATTAAGTATCTATGTATAGGAGGAATCTAGTCAGTTATTTATAAGATATTAGATGCTTCTAAAAACCTTAAGCACATCGTCTTGATATTGCTTGCTAACAGGTATTTTATTTTCAGAAATATAAAGAAAACGACCTTCAAAGCCTGAAATTGCATTTACATGTACCACATAATTTTTATGAACTCTCATAAAAAGATTTGTTGGTAATTGCGGTTCTAGCTTAGTAAGTTCTACAGCATAATCAAAACGACCCAATTTTGTATAAACCGTACAATAGTCGGCATCTGCTTTAAAAAAAAGGATGTCTTTCATGAGTATGCGCTCAAAATGATCATTTTTTTGAAGCAATAAGTTATCCAGTAATTTTACGTTAGCAATACGATTATTCATTCTCTCTGTTTTATAAATTGGAGTGTTTTTATAATATATAATGACTAAATGTAGTGAAATTGAGAGACTTGTGCTTTGTATTTATTTAATTTAGTAGATTTAAATGCTACAAACCGATAAGCTAAAGCAAACTTGATGTTCCCTCCTATGCTTCTTTAGCATAACCTACAACAGCAGAGTAACGTTATCGAATAACATTTGGTGCGGTTATAATAGAAACGTATGCGGTAATAAGAGAGATTCCTCAGCCTTTTCTTGCTATCACATTAATAACTAAGATATAATTTGTCACTATTTGATATTACTCATTCTCTAAACTTTAATCACTTTTTCAACAATACCTTGTATTTTAAAATCGGAAGATAATATGATGGGTTGATGTTTTAGATTGGTAGAATGTGGTTTTAAAACAATGGTGTCGTCATTGTGGAGAAACTCTTTTACCGTTGCATCATCATCTAGTAAGGCAAGCACTAGATCCCCGTGGTTTGCAACTTGTTGTTGTTTTATTAAAAGTAAGTCTCCACTATGTATGCCTTTTTTATTCATGGAATCACCAGAAGCTCTTAAAAGGAAGTAATCATTTGCTTTTTTAACCAATTTTGTGGAGATCAAAATTTTAGATTCAATGTTCTCTTCTGCCAAAATGGGCAATCCACAAGATACAGATCCAAGTAATGGAATCTCTACAGTATCGCTACTACTTCCCTCCTTAGCAACAAACTGATTCGAATCTAATAGTTCTCTCGCTTCAACATGCAATAAATTTGCGATTTCATAGAGCATTTCAAGACTCGGTTGCCGCCTATTTTGAACATACGAATTAACCATATTATAGCTCTTGTGAAGCTTTTCGGCGAGCCAAGTTTGCTTGATTCCTTTTTCTTCTAATACTTCTTTAATACGATTCATCGTCAAACATTTGATATTCATCAACAAATATAAACGATTAAATAATACTATCTCATTATATGATATATATATTGTTAATTTTATGAGTTTTTTATTTCATTAGATTGTATCTTTGAGGGCTTAAATTAAATTGATACCTATGTCTTTTGAACGTGTACAAGAAAAGTTAAATATCCTTGCAGATGCAGCCAAATATGATGTTTCCTGCTCCTCCAGTGGGAGTAATCGAACCAACAAAAACAAAGGATTGGGCGATGCTTCAGCTTCTGGTATTTGTCATACATACACAGAAGACGGTCGTTGTGTTTCTTTATTAAAAATATTGTTAACCAACCATTGTATTTTTGACTGTGCGTATTGTGTTACTCGAAAAAGTAATGACATTAAACGAGCGGCTTTTAAAGTTCAAGAAGTGGTCGATTTAACCATAAATTTTTATCGCCGTAATTATATTGAAGGGTTATTTTTAAGTTCAGGTATCTTTAAGAGTGCCGATTATACAATGGAACGCTTAGTAGCTGTGGCTAAAAAATTACGATTAGAAGAAAACTTTAATGGGTACATTCATTTAAAGTCCATTCCTGGAGCGAGTGACGAATTGATGCGAGAAGCTGGTTTGTATGCGGATAGATTGAGCGTTAATATTGAAATTCCGACAGAAAAGGGATTGAAACTTTTAGCTCCAGATAAAAATAGAGCAGATTTCATTAAACCTATGGAAAAGGTAAAAAATGAAATCATCCTATATAAAAATGAAAAGAAATTAATTAAAAGCACTCCTAAATATGCGCCTGCAGGACAAAGCACGCAAATGATTGTTGGTGCAAGTGGCGAAAGTGATATGCAAATCATGTACACGTCTAATTATTTTTATAAAAATTTCAATCTGAAACGGGTTTATTATTCTGGGTATGTACCTATAAGTTACGATACACGATTGCCACAAATAGGAACTCCTGTTCCTATGTTACGAGAGAATAGACTCTACCAAACCGATTGGCTGTTGCGTTTCTATGGTTTTAATATTGAAGAAATTTTAAACGAGCAAAACCAGAGTCTAGATTTAGATATCGATCCAAAATTGGGGTGGGCGCTACGTAATTTGCATGAATTCCCAGTCGATATTAATAAGGCTGATAAAAGAATGCTAGCGAGAATTCCCGGTTTGGGAATGAAATCGGTTTTTAAAATTTTAAATGCAAGACGATATAGACAACTTAATTGGGACCATTTAAAATCGATTGGCGTTGCTTTAAATCGAGCGCAATACTTTATTGTCTGTGCTTCCAATCAATTTGAAAGACGTGACCTTACTTCGGAAAAAATTAAAGGTTTGATTTTGCAAAATTCTAAAAGCAAGTACACCGCTATGCTCAGCAATCAATTAAATCTTTTTGGATAACAGTTCCATGGAAACAACCTTAGTTTATGATGGCACTTTTGATGGTTTCTTAACCTGCGTTTTTACAGCGTATGAAATGAAATTAAAAGCAGTCTCTATGGTAAATGAAAAACTATTTCAAGAGCCGTTATTTGGGACTTCGGAAGTGATTATAACTGAGCAGGAAAAAGCAAATCGTGTTTGGGCTGGTTTGAAAAAGAAAATGTCTTCGAATGAGTTACGTCGGTTTTATTATGCTTTTCTAAGTGAAAATCCTACGGTCGAAACAACGCTCTATCAAGCAATTCTATACGTATTTGCCTCAACAAAAAATGTAGCTTCAGATTTTGGAAATGTTCATATTTTAGAACTTTCAAAACTTACTAAAAATGTAGGGAGAGAAAAGCATCGAATGGAAGCTTTTGTTCGATTTAAACTCACAAAAGACGTTATTTATTTTGCAAATATAGCACCAGATTTCAACGTATTACCCTTACTCAAAAATCATTTCGAAAAACGCTACGCAGACCAGAAATGGCTCATCTACGATCTTAAAAGAAAGTATGGCATCTACTATGATTTGCAAACTACAGAACTTATTAGCCTAGAACTTGATGCTAATTTTGATCCTTCAAAAACATCTTCAGCTATTTTTGCACCTATCGAATTAGAATTTCAGCAATTATGGAAAGACTATTTTAGAAGTACAAACATCAAGTCTAGAAAGAATATGAAACTTCATATCCAACATGTTCCCAAACGGTATTGGAAATATTTAAGTGAGAAACAATAACGTTTTTGGCAACGTTTATGAATAGTACTTTTTCTTTAACCAGAAAGAAACTCGAACCAATAAAATTAACGCGGGTACTTCTACTAAAGGTCCAATAACTCCTGTAAATGCTTGCCCTGAATTGAGTCCGAAAACTGCAATTGCAACTGCAATTGCCAATTCAAAATTGTTCCCTGCTGCGGTAAAAGCGACTGCGGCTGTTTTATCATATTCTGCTCCTGTTGCTTTGGTAACGAAAAAACCAATAATAAACATTAATGTAAAATAAATGAGTAGCGGAACAGCAATAATGAGCACATCCATCGGTATTTCAACAATTAATTCTCCTTTTAGTGAAAACATAACCACAATTGTGAATAAAAGTGCAATTAACGTTATTGGAGAGATGGTAGGAATGAATGTATTTGTGTACCACTCCTCCCCTTTTAGCTTCACTAAAACGAATCTACTTAGTATTCCCATTAGAAATGGAACTCCTAAATAAATGGCCACACTTTCAGCAATAGTTCCAATAGATATATCAACAATAGCGCCATCAAATCCAAAATAAGGAGGAAGCACCGTTATAAAGATCCAAGCATAAAAACTATAGGCAAACACTTGAAAAATACTGTTTAATGCAACCAACCCTGCTCCATATTCACTACTTCCGTCAGCTAGATCATTCCAAACTAAAACCATAGCGATGCAACGAGCTAATCCAATTAAAATTAAACCCACCATATATTCTGGGTAATCACGTAAAAATGTAATTGCTAAAATAAACATTAAAATAGGTCCCACAATCCAATTCAAAAGAAGCGAAATAGATAAAATTTTTGTGTTTCTAAACACTTTAGGCAGCAACGCATAGTTAACCTTGGCCAAAGGCGGATACATCATTAATATTAAACCAATTGCTATGGGAATGTTGGTCGTTCCGCTACTAAAGGAGTTTATAATATTCGGGAAAGTAGGAATGAAATAACCAAGCCCCACTCCTATAGCCATCGCTACAAATATCCATAGTGTAAGGAATCTGTCAAGAAAACTTAATTTTTTTGTCGCCATTTTTTATAAATTTATTTGAGAGAATACGTAACCCAATTCCGTTGCTATTTGCAGACTTCTTTCGTTGTATTTTTTAGCCTGAAGCGGTGTGTTGTCAAATGCTTTTGGATCTTCAAAAGTAATTGGAATGCGTTTTTCTGCTCCCGGAACAAAGGGACACGCTTCGTTTGCTGAGTCACAAGTCATAATCGCTGCAAATCCAGATTTTGGATTGAAATCATCTTCCAAGAGTTTAGAAAACCCAACAATTGGATGTTCATTGTCAGCAAATTTAATGCTGTAAATTGGATTGGTTCCTTCTGAAATGGGTTTGATTTCAAAACCTGATTCTTGTAACGTTTGAATTACCATCGGAAAAAGTGCTGTAGCTTCTGTGCCTCCCGAATAACAAAACACATTTTTTATATTGAAATACGTTGCCATTGTTTGTGCCCAAACCTGAGAGAAATGACTTCTTCGTGAATTGTGTGTACAAATAAAATTCAAACGAATTTCTAAACTTTCTGAAGCTTTAGACTGAATAAAATCGATTAGTGGTTGAAGAGCTGCTTTGCGTTCTTCAGAAATGGATTCAAAATTTAGACTTTTAATTAAACCTTCTATTCCTTGAAATAGCACTGCTTTGGTTGTTATCATCTGCGTAAGTTTTTTGTGTTATTTAATAACAATCTACTGTTTACAATTTATTCGTCGGTAAACTTTCTGTTTTAAGGAAGCTTATCGCAATATTTATTTGTTCATTGCAATATTACGATTAATTGGTGTGTAAAAAAATAATTTTAAAAAGAATTTTATTATGATTATCAATAATGCGGAGTGTTTAAAAATAAAGAGGTCATAAATCCCTCATTTCCTAGGTTATTTCAGACGGAGGTCATCTAAAACCCATTGTAGCGTTTGATCGATTCCTGTTTCATAATCTTCCCCTTGGGGAGCAATCAAAATATCGGGTTGAAATCTTGCAGCTATAGCAGTTTGAAGTTGAAATTTTCGTTTTGAATAGGTAATTAAAAGGTTAGAATTGGGAAGGTAAAATTGTCCCATATCTTGATATCCGTTCGGGTTGGCTCCCATTCCTTCTCCAACAATAGTAGCATTCAATAATTGTTTATACTGAAGGGCATTTACCATAGCGGCCGAATATGTTTTACGATTTACCAACACATATACTTTAGATTTCCAATCAATATATTCTGAAGCGTTTAAATACGCGCTCAATACCAATCCTTTATAAAAATCACCGCCATAATTGCCTCTAAAATCGATAATTAAGGCTTCCGATTTCTGTTTTTCAATATAATCATACACTTGTTCGGCGAATTCTTTTATTTCTATTTCTGAAGGATACTGTTCAAAATGAATATACACTATTTTAGAATCTTGTATGGGGTAAAACCATAGGTTTTTGAATCGAGTTTTAATAGGTTTTGAAACAAGTGGATGTGAAATTGATAGTTTTTTGAACGCTAATGAAGCCAATTCTTCTTTCGACAATGCCTTTAAAGTAACCACTTCCACTACACCACTATTGTTTGAAAATGTGAATGTTATTTCTTCGCTATTTTCTGTAATCTGAAGAGCTTGTAATATTTCTGAAATTACCATATAACTACAAGTTCTATCCATAGATGAATATTTGTTTTCAGTAAAAGGAGTAATTTCTGAAACTTTTCTCGTAATAACTTCAATAGGAATGTCATTAATGGCCATTAGATTATGTCCCAAATAATTTTGAAATTCTGCTGCGATGGCTATTACTTTCATTTCTCCATCAAAGTCAATTAGCTCTATTGGAAATTTTAAAATTGGCGTTCCCCACAAAGGAACTGAGGTGTGTCCGTCGCTTTTGCCACCGCCCACTTTCTGAGTAATTCGCATCAACTCAACGATAATCTCAAAATCACTTAAATTAGGAATTTTAGTCTTTAAGTTCTCAAGTTCAGCAGTAAACTCGTTTTTGGAAATGGTATGGTACAGGTCAATATGTTTTTGCTCTAAGGTTGTATAATAGTAGTCAATATCTTCAATCCACTGTTTTTGATGTTGTGAAAATGACGAATAACTCACAAGAAACCATAGTAGTAAGAAGTAACGATATTGATTCATAATACATTAATTTTCTATATCGATCTGCCTCAATAGTTCTCCTATAAATTGATAGGTATTAAAGTTGGGGGTCGCTTGACTAATACTATACGAAAGACTTGTTCCTGAGGTCGGACAATATCCTACAAAAGTGTTGTAAAAGCCAAAATGTCCAAAATAGGTATCATTGTCTAACGTGAACTCATACACACCTAAGCCATACCGACTTTCATTTTTTTTCGTAAATCGTACAGCTGTCATTTTTGTTAAGGATTGTTCACTTATCAGTTTGAATTCAAACAATGCTTTAATAAACGTTGTTAAGTCGTTATTTGTAGAAACCACACCTCCTCCAGACCAATCGAAAGAAGTATTAATGTTTGAAAAATTAACGGCGCCTACATACTGTTTTATTAATAGGGGAGTTTTTTTGGGTGCTTCATAATACTCGAAAAAAGTGTCTTCCATTTGGAGAGGTTCTAAAATTCGATTTCTTATAGACTGTGCCAATGTTACATTATCTACTTGTTCAATGAGTAGCCCCAATAACAAATAATTGACATCCGAATAGTGCCAACCTTGATCGGGATCAAAATGAGATAAATTATTTAAATTCATTTGGTAGTATAGTTTTATCAGTGATTCAGGAGAGTAATTTACAGTAGGGTTTGAAAAAAGAAGTTCAAAAAATTCATGTTGTTTATCCGTAAATATGTCGGCTAACCCAGAACGATGCGATAAAAGATGCTCAATGGTAATATCTTGAGCATACTTTGCGCCCTGGTAGTGATGTAAATTATCAAAATTTAGATAATTTATCGACTGTAAATATGGACCTATGAGATCGTTGATAGTAAGTTTTCCTTCTTCTTCTAACTGAAGCACAATCGTAGAAACAAAAAGTTTTGTACTACTAGCTATTTTAAAAGCACTATCCTTGGTAACAGGAGCTCCATTTTTATCAACTAATCCAAAACCCTGTTTATAGCTAAATTTTTTACTGTCGTTTTCAATTTGTAGCAAAATGCTGTGAACAGGATTCTGACCTTCGTGATTTATTTTTGTTTTTAAAAGCGTTGAAATGCTATCTGATTGCCCGAATATACTCATAGGCAATAACATGAGATATGAAATTATTTTTACCATTTTTTTAATCTTTAATTCGTTTCAAATCTATTGGCATAAGAGGCTAAATTTAAATAATCGAAACAGCTGCTTAGATCTCCTTTTAAAATTGACATCGCACTATGTTCAACTAATAATGTCCTAGAAACTGGCTCCTCTTTGCTTAAGGCTATTGTTTTAATCATCATTTTAGCTGATGACATTCCATTGCGTTTATACCTTTGTAACACACGTACAGCTTGCTCTTCACTTGTAATCAACCTCGGTTTTGGTGTAAAACCCAATTGCATTATCATTGTTTCGGCTACCTTCCATACAGACCAAGGATTTTGACCCGTAATTAGATTAGTATCCCAACTAACTTTTTCTAAATACATGAATCCTTCGTTAAAAAATGCGCCTTGAGAAACCAATTTATCTTGTAATAAAAAAGGAAATATAGTGCTAGCGTCTGGAATCAATAATAATTCTTCTTCGTTTGTAAAAGCACTTACCTTTCTATTCTTTAAAAAAAGTTCTCCATTATCCAAAGTTACATTTACTAAGGCAGCTGGCCCATGGCATACAGCACCTATAACTTTATCGTTGGCTTGGTACTCTTCTACAATTGCTTGAATGCTTTTATTATTTGGAAAATCGTACATAGCACCTTTACCTCCAACAAAAAAGACTCCCTTATAAGCTGCTTTATCTACTCTATCTATTATGAGCGTATTATTTATTTTATGCTGTGCAATTGTATCATTTAAAAAGGCAAAATCGAATGCGCCCATATCCTCATCATCTAAAACAGCTGGTGACTTTCCTCCTTTCGGACTCGCAATGTCTATCTCAAAGCCATTTGCCTTAAAAACATAGTAAGCTCTAGCCAATTCGGTTAACTCATATCCTGTCTTTTTGTCGGTATCACCCATAGTTTTAGTGCTAGTCACTATGGCTAAAATCTTGCCTCGATAATCTGGCACATCACGCGTAACATAATCTAATTGACTTATTTTAGTATTGGGTAGCTCTTCATTTTCTGAAGGCAACAAACTAACGACCCATATTCCGAAGAAAATGAAGCATAGAATAGCGCAAAGGAAACTCGCAAGTATATATTTTTTCATCTGATAGAAATTAAACATAGATTATTTTTTAGTATTCGTTTGTACACATACTTCAAAAAAATGACTGAGTCTTTTAGATCCATATCTCGGTGCTATATTATCTTCAGCCATAAGGGTTAGAAAAAATTCAATAGGACCATAGGTTTTCGATGATGTAAAATTCCGTAGAGACCAAATCAAAATTTTTCGTAAAAAATCGGGTAGATGCGTTATTTTTATCGGTTTCTGGTATGCATCTAAAGCCATTTCACTTATCTCTTTTAAGGTGAGTATATCGGGACCTCCCACAACTATTTCACTCTTTTGTTGAAAGATTGATTGTACGCATAGAGTTGCCAAATCTTCACCGTGAATAGGATTAAATTTTTGATCCCCTTTTCCGAAGAGATACACCCTCCCCCTTTTTGCCATCTGTAAAAAATCCTTCATGTCTGAAAAAAAACCGTTCGGACGTATTACGGTATACGTTAAACCAGATAATTTAAGTGCATCTACAAACTTCTCTTTCGCTTCAAATATCTTTAAGTGTCTATACTTTGTTCCATTGATTGCGGAAACATAAATAAACTTTCTAACCCCTGCTTTTTTTGCTTCATTTAGTAGATTCATATTGGCCTGATAATCTACATCCATATAGGTTAAACCATCTTTTTGCCGCGTAATTCCAATAGTAGAAATTACCGTTGTTACCCCTTCACAAATCCCTTTCAATGAATTAGGGTTTGTGACCTGAGCGCTAATAATTTTAACCGTTTTACTTTCCAGCTCTTTAAGTTTACTAGGCGTTCTAGCGATAAGCTTACAAGCGATCTGGTCTTGAGATAAAGCTTCTGCAATATAGCTTCCCAAATAACCTGTAGCGCCGGCTAGTAAAACGGTTTGTTTATGCTGTTTTTTCATTTTGAAAAATTAAAGCCAGCTTAGACCTACTCCTAGACTAAATGAAACAGCGTCTCTATCAACATCATTTTCTAGAAAAGCACGCCCTAAGACCACTTTTGATTGTAGATTCATCGCAAAGTTATTTTTCTTATAAATTTCATACCCCGTGCTAGCCATTACTGCACATCCAAAATTCCAATCTTCATTAGCATCATTAATATCATACAATGCTGGTCCGTCTATCGCAAGACCTATTCCGCCGTGAATCCACCATCTATCTTTCACCCAATATTGAAGTGAGGGAATAAAACCACCGAAATGCCTGTCATTTCCTTGAAATTCATAAATAGTGCCTGGCAAGGCTGCGGTTATTGCTAAATTATTATTGAGCATATATCCAATTTTTGCTTCTGGAAACGTAAAAGCCCCTTCTACGTCATCGAAAGTTTGAATCCCTTCACTATCTTCTATACTTACAATTCCGCCGCCTATTCCGATTTCGAATAAGAAACCTTTCCTTTCATTTGTTTCAGTTTGGGCTACCGTTATTAGGGTAACAAAGAGTAGTACTAGTAATGGAAGTTGTTTTTTCATTTTTTTCATGATTCATTGTTTTAACTGTTCGTATTTGATTTTGATTTAATTATTACTTATAAATTGATGAATTGCATCTGCGATTAATTGTTTCGTTCTCTCCCATTTGGGATAATTTTGATTAAAGGTTCCGTCCATATTTGTTACAATGATATACCCTGAACTGCCGTCTTTTTTTATCTGAAGATCTGATGATACTCCTAAACTATTACCTGCGTGAAGTAGAGATTCATTGTTCGTGAACCAAAAAATCCCTTGATTTTCAGCAAACTCTATAGGAATCATACCGGTATCCAGTCGCTCCTGAAATAATAGATCGAAATATTCTGTCGAAAATAAAGAAGCATTTTCTCCTCTTTTTCCTCTCATCATTTCTAAAAGATAGTTTCCAAGATCATTATTAGTGGTGTACATACTACCTTCGGCATAACTGTGATTTCCATATCTCGGAAATGGTCGTGATGCATCTAAGTATTGAGTAGCCATATTCGACAAGTTCACATCGTAGAGGTTATAGGTAGAATGTGTCATTTGCAATGGATTTAGAATGTGTTCCATTACATAGTCATCAAAAGATTGCCCTGTAACATGTTCAATAATAAAACTCATTAAAGAAGCGCCTATATTAGAGTATTGCCATTGTTCTCCCGGTGCGGCATCCAGAAAAGTATCCAAACTGTAGAATTCTCCATCTTCTTCAAAAAATGCAGCTAAATAGGCCTCTAATGTAACAGGTTCACGTTGTTGTATTCCTAATTCATTTATCATTATTTCTGCTACTGAAGTATGTATATCTTCATTAGGGAGTATGTAATAGTTAGTTGCCACGTAGGTTTCAATTACGTCTACAATTCCTGAAGTGTGAGTGACTAGATGTTTTATTTTTATGTCATGTTCAGGTCGCTTAGGATTTGTAATTTCAATTGGAAGCAAATCTTTGATATTGGTATCCAACGTGAAGTATCCCTGCGAAATAGCTTTCACCGTTGCAGCTGCTATAAAGGTTTTGCTAATTGAAGCAATGCTATTCACAGTTGTATTGCTATAAGGTGTTTGCTCTTCGATATTGGCATACCCAAATGACTGTTGAAAAAGCAGTTGATTTCTAGCAGCTACGCTCACTGAAAATCCTGGAATTTCTTCCGCAGTTACCAAATTTGATAAATAAGCGGCTAAGTCCTCTTCTGTAACAATTTCATTTGGAGGTGGTAGTGTTGTTCCTGAATCGTCATCATTCGAGCAGGAAGTGACTACAGTTAAAATCATGACCGTAGCAATAAGCATGATAGGTTTAAATAGTGATTTCATAATTGTCGTTTTATTGGTTGTTAATTATTACGTTGCAAAAATGCTAACTAACATCACACGCATCGTTCGACATTATGATTTGGAACCTTTTAAGTGGAATTCAGAACGTTCTTATTATTCTAAAATGAAGTTATTGTTGAGATTTAACCCATTGTCTAGGTGCTACACCTGTTTCTTTTTTGAAGAATGTATTGAAAACAGTTTTAGAATTAAAACCGCTATCGTATGCTACACCAAGTAAAGTTAAATGTGAATTTGAAGATTTAAGTACCTCTTTTTTAAAGTGCTCTAGACGATACTTATTGATAAATTCATTGAAATTAAGTTGAAGGTGTTCGTTTAACAACCAAGATAATTTATTAGGGTGTAAATTGATGACGGTACTTAATTGTTTCAATGAAAAGTTCGGATTTTGATATAGCTTTTCTTCTTGAATCCTTTTCTTTAGCTGTTCAATATACATGGGTACTTGATTAGCCGACACCGGTTGTACTGTTGATTTTAATACCTGCTTTTTTTGGCGAACTGTTTTTGTGTCATGTTTTGATAAAAAGCTTCGCTCTATATCTTGATAGATTTTATGACTTCGTAGCGGTTCTAAAAATGGATCCAATTTAAAATTTACTAATTGTCCAATTTTTAAATTGATTTTTTCTTTAAAAATTAATAAAGCTTTGTCTATATCACCCGAATATATAAGAAAATAAAAATGCCATGGATAGACTGCCTTAAAGCTTTCTTCAATATTTAAGGTAATAGATTCATGCTTTAAATCTAAAGATGAAGTTTTAGTATGCATCAATTCGAATAATAGTTCACATAGCTCTGAGCTTATTAATTGAGGCATGGTAGCGATGTATTTTTTAAATGCAACTCTATCATTCAAAAACATATAACAGGCTAATTTTGTTTCTATTGCCAAGGAAAAATTAGGATCAATTTTTAAACATTCATCCAAATAAAAAATGGCTTCGTCGAAATCTTTTTTTAAAAAATATATATTTCCTTTGGTAAAGTAATGATTGGGAGATAAGGGACTTATTTCTAAGGCTCTATCAATGTTTATCAATGCTTCATCCAGTTGATTCGTAGCCATATATACTTCGGCGATTCCTTCGTAGGCAATGGCAAAACTAGAATTTATATTTAGCACCTTTTTCAAATAGCGAATACTGTTGGCATAATCCCAATTATTCCAAAAAATTATAGACGCCCTTGAAAAATGCCCCAAATAGGATAATGGATTAATATGTAATCCCCGCTCTAAATAACGCTTCGCTTTTGTTAATCCTGTTTCTTGATCTATAACTCCCCAGCTGGCAAGAATCCCATACGATCTACTAATTGTAAAATAAGCTTCGTAAAAGTTGGGGTCTAAAACCAAACTTTTTTGATAACATTCGATTGCTCTATTGTAATCTTCTAGATCCCAATTGAGTTGATACGACCTTCCCTTTAGATACAGCTTATAAGCTTCTAGATTATTTGTACCAATAGCAGAAATATTTTCTGAAATGTTTAAATGCCCAAAATTCTCACGAATTTGTTCTGCTATAATGAGACTTATTTCATCTTGTAATTCAAAAATGTCATTTAAATTTCTATCAAAATTTTGAGACCACGTATGAAATCCGTCGCTTGTTCTAATTAATTGAACATTGATACGGATTCGCTTTTCATAAATACGGATGCTTCCTTCTAAAACTGTTGCTACTCCTAATGTATTTCCAATATGTCGGACATCTATATTTTTATTTTTAAAAGCAAATGAAGAAGTTCGAGCAGTAACTTTTAACCCTTTTACTTTGGTTAAAGCATTGATTATTTCTTCTGAAATTCCATCACAAAAATAATCATTGTCAATATCATTACTTATGTTGACAAATGGTAAAATTGCTATAGATTTCTGATTAATCAATCTATTACCTTGTATATTTAGTTTATAAATGGAACTTGTGAAAAAACAAAAATATAAAAAATACACTAGGTGAGAATTGTAATATTTCCATTGTATTTATAATTAGATACTATCTTTTTTTTCATCGACTATTCTTAGACATGATTTTTGTTTTTAATATCCAGTGCAGTTGACATAAATTACTAAACAAGCAATACGTACTTATTATAAACTTATACAAACTTTTATTCATCTGCGACAAGGTTAAACGCCCCGTTGCTTAAAACGGTATCTGTGGCCAATAGATTCTCTAATGAGGTTAATGCGGTATATCCATCATAGCTACTTCCCACATTGATCGCAACTTGCTCAAAATAGTATCCATCAGGAGTCGACTCAACTAATTTTAATACTACATTCGAATCTTCAAAAGCTATGATTGCAGTTTCTGGCAAGGCTTTCGCATCTTCGGATTCCGTTACAATCTCTGCTTCTACAAACATTCCTGTTAAAAAATTTGCTTCAGATTCATTCTCTATATGTCCGTGTACTTTAATGGTTCTGTTTTCTTCAATGGCAGTTCCTAATAAATGAACTTCAGCTTTATAGATTTCTGTTGAAGATTCAGGGATTTTGAAATTGATTACTTGTCCTTTTTTCAATTTCATGACGTCCTTTTCAAATACCGATAATTCTAAATGAATATGATCATTATTAATAATTTCTAAAATGGCAGTTGCTGGCGAAACATAAGTCCCTCGCGTTACATTCATCTTGGTAATACTTCCTGCTATGGGTGAATAAATGGTAACAACGGAACTTATAGTACCAGTTTCAACGCTAGTTGGCGAAATGTTAAGTAGCTGTAATTGTTTCCGAAGTCCATTGTAACGAGCCAGAGCTGTTTTATAGGCGCTTTCAGCTTGAAGAAAACTTTTTTGTGAAGTAATATTCTCTGCTCTCATTGTTTTCTGACGTTCAAATTCAGATTTCAAGTAGGTAAGCTGTTCATGTATTTCCATGTATTCTTGCTGAATAGCCACAAAATCGGTGTTTTCAATCGTAACAAGTGGTTGTCCTTTACGCACCTTATCCCCTATTAACAAAGATGTTGTTTTAATGTAGCCACCCATGGTTGCATTTACAACTGCTCTATTTTCTGGCGGAACATCAATCATTCCCGTAGTTGTAACGGTGATAGGAAATGATTTTTCTTCTAGGGTTCCTAAAGTCATCTTACTGTGTTCAAACTGTGCTTTTGAAACGAAAATCCGTTCGTCTATCGAGGCTTCATTTTCATGGTCAGCCTGTTTAGTATTAACTTCCTTGTTTCCGCAGCTAAAGAGTGCTATCACCGCACTTAAAATTGCTATTTTATATATAATACGTTGCATAATGCTTAATTTATAGGGTTAAGTAATTGATGTCAATGACAATGTTATTGTATTCATTTAATGTGTCCAGATAGGCTATTTTAACCTCATAGGCACTTTCCAAACTCTGTATGTATTGGTAAAAATCTATTTCTCCATTTCTGAAACTTCCGTTGGCCGTTTTTAAAATCTCGTCTGATAATGCAGTGCCTTCCTCTTCATAATACAGAAGTGCCGTTCTTAATTGATTCAATTGTGTGTTGAGCGCATTAAATTTTGCGTTTAGTTGAATCGAATACTCCTTAGATTCTTCTACAGCAATTTGTTCTGCAATACCTGTGGCTTTAATTCTTGACGAATGTCCACCAAATAAGAGCGGAATCTTTATCCCCACTTGATACCCATACAAACTATTGTTTAGACCTGAATTAGTACCTTGAAAATAATTGAAACTGATGTCTGGTAAGAGTTGTTGCTTCTCAAAACTACGTTGTGCTTGAAATAGCGAAACTCTATTTTGATAATAATCCAATTCCGCACTTGTTCTTGCCTCCATTGAATTTAGAGGTGTTTTTAATACAAATTCTTTCGCAACTACCAACGAATCTTTTGGCTGAACAACTTTTACCAAACCGCCATAAGCGATTGCAACATTTTGTTGAGCCTCAAGATATTTTAAATTGATTTGTTTTTGTTTTGAAGCAGCAGTAATCTTCTCTAAATAATTGGTTTCCCCTAATTCAAAACGTCTAGCAGCAATTGTTGCAAAACTTGAGTACAAACTATCCAACGTCTTTAAAACTCGCTGTTTTTCTTTCGCTATCTGATAGTTATAGTAGGCATTAGTTACTTTGCGTTCTATTGTTTTCTTCTGAATTTCATAGCTACTAGAAACAACGGCAACGTTCGCTTTATTTAGTTTTTTTTCTGAAAAATACACCGTTGGAAATCGAAAATCCTGTTGAATTCCGAATACACGTAATGGCTCGTTATTAGTTGCCAAATTGTTTTCATCAAACTCATAATACACTTGCGTTTTATCAAAACTAAAAGCACTATTCACAAGGGCATTCGATTGATCCACTTTTAATCGGTTACCGCTGAGTCCAGCATTATTTTCAATTGCTAAGGGAATTAATTCAGAAAGATTCAATGGTTTCTCCTGTGCATGTGCACTCATTGAAAACAGCAGGAGTAACACACTCATACTCGCTATCTTCTTACTACCCGTGCTATTTTTTTCTTTCTTCGGACTATTGAAATAGGCATATAATACGGGTAGCACGATTAATGTTAACAAAGTCGCAGTAATCAAGCCTCCAATCACTACTGTTGCTAACGGACGCTGAACTTCAGCCCCAGCATTGGTCGATATAGCCATCGGAAGGAAACCAAGTGCTGCTGCCATTGCAGTTAACAATACAGCTCGTAACCTGTCTTTTGTTCCTTGCTTAATAAGCTCATTAATATCATCAAATTTGCCCTCTTTTTTAAGTTCCTTGAAATGCTCAATTAATACAATTCCGTTTAAGACAGCAATTCCAAACAACGCTATAAATCCAACGCCTGCGGAAATACTAAATGGCAAATCACGTAGCCACAATAAAAGCACGCCACCAACGGCTGCAAGTGGAATCGCTGAATAAATGATCAATGCCTCCTTAACCGAATTGAATGCGAAATACAATAAGATGAAGATTAATACCAATGCAACAGGAACCGCAACCAATAATCGTGCTTTTGCACTTTCGAGGTTTTCAAACTGTCCGCCATAAGTAATGGTGTATCCTACAGGCAGTTTTACGTTCGTATTAATTAGTTCTTGAACATCGTCCACTACAGACTGTAAATCACGATTACGCACGTTTATACCTACTACAATTCTACGTCGTGTATCATCACGAGAAATTTTGGCAGCTCCTTTTTGATAGGTGATTTCCGCCAGCTCACTCAATGGTATTTTTCCTCCATTCGGTAAATCGATGTATAGATTTTTTAGGTTATCAATGTCTTGTCGCTTTTCTTTGTCCAATCGAACAACCAAATCAAAACGTTTTTCCCCTTCAAATACACTTCCAGAAGTTTTTCCCGCAAATCCCATGGCCACCATATCATTCACATCTTGAATGTTAAGACCATATCGTGCAATTTTCATTCTATTAAATTTTACATTCATTTCTGGCAAACCAGCAATTTTCTCTACTGAAATATCTGCTGCTCCAGGTACGTCTTTAATTAAAGCCCCTATCTCACTTCCTTTCTTCGCCAAAATATCGAGATTGTCTCCAAAAATTTTAATGGCAATATCTGCGCGTACACCTGTAATTAATTCATTAAAGCGCATTTCGATGGGTTGTGTAAATTCTACTTCCATACCCGGTATAATTGACAGTGCTTCTTTAAACTTATCGGCCAATTCATCTTTGGAAGTAGCAGAAGTCCATTCGCTTTTTGGCTTTAACACGATAATAACGTCACTTTCTTCCATAGACATAGGATCGGTAGGTACTTCGGCAGCACCAATACGAGTGACTACTTGTTTCACTTCTGGAAACTCTCTGAGTAATATTTGTTCTATTTCCGTAGTAATTTTGACCGTGTTACTTAAAGATGTTCCTGTTTTTAAGACTGGCTGAATTACAAAATCACCTTCATCAAGTGTAGGGACAAATTCGCCTCCCATGGTTGCAAATAAATAGATAGAAACAGCTAATAATAAACCTGCAATGATAAGCACCACTCTTTTGCTCATCAACGCCCAATGTATTACGGGGGCGTACATTTTATTTAGCCATTTTATCAAACGAACCGATATATTTCTGCTTGAAGGTTTCGATGGTTTTAAGAAAAGTGAAGCCGCAACGGGAACATACGTAAAGCAGAAGATCATGGCGCCTATCAAAGCAAAACTGAAGGTCAATGCCATAGGCTTAAACATTTTACCTTCTACCCCTGATAATGATAAAATTGGGATAAATACGATTAATATAATGAGTTGTCCGAAAATGGCAGAATTCATCATTTTTGAAGCTCCCGTAAAGGTGATTTTATCCTTGAAAGATTGCTGATCTGCTTTGGCGAATGCGCTAATCTCATCTGCTTTTTGTGTAATCTGAAAGGCTATAAATTCTACTATAATTACGGCACCATCAATTATGATCCCAAAGTCAATCGCACCAAGACTCATTAAATTGGCATCCACCCCAAAAATGTACATCAACGATAAGGCAAAAAGTAAACACAATGGAATCACGGAAGCTACGATGAGTCCAGAACGTAAGTTTCCTAAAAGCAGCACCACTACGAAAATGACAATCAAGAACCCTAAAATCAGGTTTTCAGAAACGGTAAACGTCGTTTTTGCGATGAGTTCACTTCTATCTAAAAAGGCGTTGATGTAAACACCTTCAGGTAAAGACTCAGAAATTAGCTCAACACGTTCTTTTACAGCATCAATTACTTTTTTAGAGTTGGCATCTTTCAGCATCATGACTTGCCCGAGTACTTTCTCTCCTTCACCATTCCCCGTGATGGCTCCAAAACGCGTAGCACTTCCGAAGCCAACAGTCGCGACATCTTTTATATAGATAGGCAGCCCATTATCGTTTTTCACAACAATGTTATTGATATCTTCAAAAGAAGTAATAAGTCCTTCCCCTCGTATAAAAAACGCCTGATTAACTTTCTCAATATAACCACCTCCAGAAATGCTATTATTCATTTCTAACGCAGTAAAAATATCGCTAGCCGTGATATTCATTGCGTTTAATTTATCGGTGTCAATGGCTACTTCATATTGTTTTAAGAATCCACCCCAAGTATTTACTTCAACTACTCCGGGAATACCCGAGAGTTGCCGTTTTACCACCCAGTCTTGAATAGTTCTTAAATCTCCTGCATCGTAGTTGTCTTTAAATTCTGGCGTTACATCCAAAATATATTGGTAAATCTCTCCTAAACCCGTTGTAATAGGTCCCATTTCTGGTGTTCCAAACCCTTCAGGAATTTTTTCGGAAGCCGATTTAATTTTTTCAGCAATAAGCTGACGAGGAAGATAAGTTCCCATATCATCATCAAAGACGATAGTGACTACCGATAAGCCAAATTTTGAAATAGACCGAATTTCCTGAACACCAGGCAGGTTTGACATCTCTAGCTCTACAGGATAGGTTATAAATTGCTCCATGTCCTGCGTTGAGAGATTGCGCGATGTGGTAATTACTTGCACCTGATTGTTAGTAACATCGGGTACAGCGCCGATAGGAATTTGTGTTAATGAATACAGCCCCATTCCTATAACAAAGGCCGTGAATAAAAAAACAATGAGCTTGTTTTTTAAACTAAAATTGATAATATATGATAGCATTTTTCATAAAATAATAAATGTTAACAGCCTCAATTCACGATAGTGAAAGAGTACTAAATATTTTAACCGATTATTTTATGATTGCCGTGGCGGCTGAAATAAACCTTTAAGATGAAGTGATGATGAAGGTTCTTGGTAGAAAAAATTATGCGTTCTGCTTTCTGAAAAATCAGGTGTTTTAAATTCATTTTTGGCACAATTGAGTACAAAGGAAGCCATAGAAGAAACATTCGTTTGATGTTGAAAAGGTAATTGTTCGTGGTCCTCTTTTTCTTCATGATGTTCTTTGTGATGCTCTGCTTTTAACTCTCCATAATGCTTTGCAAGAAAAACAGCAATGTTATCGCCGAACTGCTCATTATGGTATTGTGCGTGCTCCACAAGCTCGTCAATTCGAGCAATGTCAGCAAAACTTAGCCCAATACTTTGTAAAAGGATGAGAAACGAAAATGATATGGAAAATAGCTTTACCATGTATACAAAGATAATTAAATATTTTCAATGTATAGACCATGATTGCACTAGATAAATTAAAAAACAGGTAAAAATATGCCTTGTAATGCTTTGAAAAACAGATATTCTATATCACTCCTCACCTACCTTTTTTCAATCTGAGTTGGCCATTATTCGTTATACATTTCCATGCCTTTTTTTTTATTTTGAAAGGAACTTTAACAGTTTTCGACAGAATTCAAACCAATCAATCAATAAGTAAATGAAATTACCCAAACTTTTAGGACATACAGATTCTATTTCCTCTATAATAGTAGGATTTGATGAATACATTCTACACTATTCACATTTAATTATAGAATACTCTAAGAGTTATGACTTTCTCAAATTTGTGTCATTTAATAATCATACCAAAGGTCATTCCTTAGCAATTATTGGTTTGCCTTTTTATATACAAAAGTAGCAGCCACCATTGGTCTCCTGCTTCAATCATGTAGAATACCAAAAAAGCTTCAGACACACCAATGTCTTATTATTCTTTAGTGCTTTTTAGCAGTATAATACCGCTGAATATTTTCCGTCAAAATCAAACAAATTATGAGTAGTTTAAAAAATCTTAAAAGGAGTATTTTATTTTTTTTCTTACTAACCGCTTCCATTGTTTTGGGGCAAACTAATGATACATCAATTTACTTAATCGGTAATACAGGTACAACAAATGATACCGAAGTATTAGATGAAATCGTTAAAAATTCAGAAAAAAAGGAGAATTCAATACTACTGTTGTTGGGTAACTCAGTAAATGGGAAAGATAAGAAAGAAGATTTTAAAAAAAGTATTAAACCCCAACTAGAGAAGCTTTCTTTATTTGCTGGCGAAACTTATTTTATCCCCGGAAAAAATGAATGGGCAATTAATGGATATAAAGGAGTTCAATCTATTGAAAAATATATTCAAAAAAATAGCACTTCAAAATTTTATCCTGACGATGGTGAAGCTATAAAACATAAAGATTTATCTGAAAACATAGTGCTTATTACAGTAGATACGCAATGGTTTTTAGAAGATTGGGATGAGGATAGTTATATAAATGATGAAAGTGAAATTAAAAATAGAACCTTATTCTTTTTAGAATTTGAAAATAGAATAAAGAAGGCCCACGGTAAAACAATTTTAGTCGCATTGCACCATCCTATTGAAACAAACACCAAACAAGGTTTGTTAAGTAATGTTGGAGGAGTTAGTTCGGACGACTTTCAGAATAAGGAATATAGAAAACTGAGAAACAGATTAAAAACGATTGCTCAAGCTGCAAGTAATATCATTTTTATATCAGGGAAAGATGAAAATTTGCAATACATAGATAAAGGCATACCTCAGATTATTAGTGGTGCCGTTGGAAAAACTAAAAATGTGAGGAATGGTAGTGAAGGTGATTTTGGCTTGGCACAAAATGGGTATGCAAAGTTAGAGATTAGCAACGAGGGTGTCGTAGTGGTAAAGTTTTATACTGTTGAAAATAGAATTTCTACGGAAGTTTTCAAATCTACTATTTTTAAAGGGGACGAAAATGATACTGAAGCTAGTAATATCTTCAAAGAGGAATTTCCAAAAACGCAATCTGCTTCAATCTATACGAATGAAGCAGTAGCTAAAAGTAGTTTTTATAAAACAATTTGGGGAAAGCATTATAGAGACTTTTACGGTACAGATGTGAATGTTCCCGTAGTATTATTAGATACGCTAATGGGCGGACTTTTTCCTATAAAAAAAGGAGGTGGTCAACAATCAAAATCTCTTCGATTGGAAGATAAAAATGGGAAGCAATTTGTAATGCGAGCTATAAAAAAAAGCACAACTAAATTTTTACAAGCAAATCTTTTTCCTGATACCTACATAGATAACTCACTTGATGATACAACTATAGATAAATTTTTGTCAGATTTCTATACAACATCAAACCCTTATGGCGCATTTGCTATTGGGAAACTATCAAGTGCCATAGGAGTTAATCATACTAATCCAGTATTGTATTACATTCCGAAGCAAAAAACGTTAGGTACGTTTAATGATGATTTTGGTGATGAATTATACATGATAGAAGAGCATGTAGGAAGCACACAGGTTGGTTTAAAAAGTTTTGGAAATCCTAAGAAAATACTTAGTACAGCCGATATTTTACAAGAAATTCATAAATCAGGAAAATCTGTAGTAGATGAACCATCATACATCAAAGCTAGACTGTTTGATATGCTTTTAGGAGATTGGGACAGACATGAAGACCAATGGCGTTGGGCATATTTTGATAATGAAGATGGAACAGCCTATTGTACGCCTATTCCTAGAGATAGGGATCAAGCATTTTCAAAATATGATGGATTATTAATTTCTTTTTTAACCCGTTCCATTCCTGCGCTTCGGAAAATGCAGTCGTACGATGAAGAAATTAGAAGTGTTAAATGGTTAGCTTCTTCTCCATACCATTTAGATTTAATGCTGATTAACTCTTCAGGTTGGGAAGAATGGGAAAAACAAGCGCAATACATCCAAGAGAATCTTATCGATGACGATATAGAAAAAGCTTTTGAAGGTTTTCCTCCAGAAATAAGAGGAGAAGTTATTAATGAAATAAAAGAAAAACTGAAAGGAAGACGCTCTAATCTAGTCAAAATAGCAAAAGCGTATTACGAGTATTTAAATAAATTCAAAATTATTGTTGGAACTCAAAAGACCGATAAATTCACGATCACACGTCTTCCAAATGGTGAGACTTCTATAAAAATTGACCGTAAAGATATAGGACTTTTAAACAGAACTTTTTCTCATGATGTTACCAAAGAAATTTGGGTTTATGGCCTGGATGGAAAAGATACTTTTGTTGTAGACGGCGAAGGAGATAATCTAATTAAAATAAGAATAGTTGGTGGAAAGAAAAACGATACTTACGATTTTAAAAACACCAAAAAAGTAAAACTCTACGATTATAAGAGTAAGAAAAATACCATTGTAAATAAAAAATCTAAAAAGTGGCTAGTTGATGATTATGAAATAAACAATTACGACCATAAAAAAGTTAAACATAATTTCAGCCAAATACTACCTTTATTTGGTGTAAATCCCGATGATGGTGTTAAACTAGGAGTTCTAAATAATTTTTCTTACTTCGGATTACAGCGAAACGGTTTTACCTATAGACATAGTATTAGTGCAGCATATTATACAGGAAATTCTGGATATGATATGTTTTATAAAGGAGAGTTTTCAAATATATTTCATAAATGGAATTTTGGTGTAGAAGGAAAATATACAAGTCCAAATTTTGCGCAAAATTTCTTTGGCTTCGGAAACGAAACAAACTATGATAAAGATGAAGTAGAACTCGATTTTAATAGAATCAGTATTAGAGAATGGAATGCTGCCGTTTCATTAATATGGAGAGGCAAAAATGGAGGATCTTTTTACTTCAAACCATTAATAGAGTCTTTCGAAGTTCAAAACGTTGTAGATAGATTTGTAAATGTTTTACCTGAAAATGCAACCCTTTTTGAAAAGCAAACCTATGTAGGTAGTGAAGTAAACTATACGTTTAAAAATAAAAATGATCTTGCGTATCCTACAATGGGATTAGATGCTGGAATTACACTTGGATATAAGGCAGTTATTGATGGCGGTAATGAAGACGCTTCTTTTGGGTATATAAAACCACATATTGCCATTAATCATAAGTTAAATAAAAGTGGTAGCTTAGTATTTGCAACAAAATTAGGTGGAGAAGCTATTCTTGGAGATGATTTTGAATTGTATCACGCTGCACAATTAGGAGGAGGAGAAAACCTTCGCGGATATAGAAAAGAACGTTTTATAGGTAACTATTCAATGTTTCAAAGTACTGACTTAAGATTGCAAATAGGTGATTTTAACAGTGGTATTATTCCAACTAAATACGGTGTAACAGCAGGCTTTGATTATGGTCGAGTTTGGTTGGAAAACGACACGTCTAACAAGTGGCATAATAGTCTTGGAGGATCTTTTTGGATTAGTGGTTTGGAAACATTTACACTAAATGCAGGATATTATTCAAGTGCCGATGGAGGAATCATCTCTTTTGTACTTGGTTTCTCTTATTAATTGTAACTTAATAAAATAACTAAAACCATGAAAAAACCAATCGTCATCGCTCAAGTAAGCACTTTAGAAAATAAGCAACCAGAACACGCACTTGTAAATGGATTAGATCTAGTGATCGTCAAATTTGATGATGCTATTTCTGTGCTCTACGGAAGATGTTTACACAGAGGCGCACTTATGTCCGACGGTCACGTAGATGGGCATAATCTTATTTGCGGGGTTCACGGATGGGATTACCGGGTAGATTCAGGTGTTTCAGAATACAACAATAAAGAAGTACTTCATAAATTCTCTACTAAAATTGAAGGCGACAATTTATTGGTTGATGCTTTTGAAATTGACGCCTATTTAGTGAATAATCCGCAGCCGTTTAATCGCGATGCGTATCTAGGTGCCTATGCAGATACACATCCTGAAGAAACAGAACCATACACAGGGTATATAAAAGAATTGGCACAAAATGGTCTTAAAAACATTGGGCACCACGGATTTTCAGCCTCTATGGGTGTGGATCGGAATACGCTTCCCAAATGGAACGATATTCAGTTTTTACCCGCACAATTAGCTTCTAGACCATTATTAGATCATGAAGCAGTCGCTACAAAAGTGGTGATTGGACCAAAAGCAAAGAAACCATTAGCATTAGACATCCCTCTTTTTGTAAGTGATATGAGTTTTGGAGCCTTATCGCGGGAAGCAAAAATAGCTTTGTCGAAAGGCGCACAATTAGCAGGAACCGGAATTTGTTCTGGTGAAGGCGGCATGTTACCCGAAGAGCAAGCGAGTAATTCCAAATATTTTTACGAATTAGCATCCGCGCAATTTGGCTTTTCATGGGATAAATTAGACAACGTACAAGCCTTTCATTTTAAAGGCGGTCAAGGTGCTAAAACAGGAACGGGTGGTCACCTACCAGGAAACAAAGTAAGTGCTGAAATTGCTGCAGTTCGCGGACTTAAAGAAGGGGAAACTGCAATTTCACCCGCTGCAAACCCAAATTTTCATACGGTTCAAGATTTCAAGGATTTTTCAGAAAAAGTAAGAGCTCATACGGGCGGAATTCCTATCGGATTTAAAATCGCAGCGAGTCATATTGAAAAAGACATTCAATTTGCACTCGATGTGGGGGTCGATTATATCATTCTCGATGGTCGTGGCGGCGGAACAGGCTCTGCTCCTACCATTTTAAGAGATCATATCAATGTACCTACCATTCCGGCATTAGCAAGAGCAAGAGCCTATATGGATAAAGTGGGGGCTACAGATGTAACTTTAATCATTACAGGGGGGTTACGCGTTGCGGAAGATTTTGCAAAAGCTTTAATGTTGGGAGCAGATGCCATTGCAGTATCCAATTCGGCATTACAAGCCATTGGTTGTTTGGGAATGCGCGCTTGTGGAAGTAACAACTGTCCTGTTGGAATTGCAACTCAAAAAGAATCGTTGCGAAGTCGATTGATTATAGATGCTTCAGCAAAACAATTGAAAAATTACTTTGAAGCAACCAACGATTTAATTAGAGTCGTAGCACGTGCTTGTGGGTATGATAGTGTCTCGAAATTTAATCAAGAGGATCTTTCTACTTACGACTACGAAATGCATCAACTTACAGGAATCAATTACGCAGGAATAAAATAAAACATACTATGGAAAAACAAATGCATTTAGCAGCGCAGTA
The DNA here is from genome assembly GCF_900102055.1 of Ulvibacter litoralis. GTDB lineage: Bacteria > Bacteroidota > Bacteroidia > Flavobacteriales > Flavobacteriaceae > Ulvibacter > Ulvibacter litoralis. Next base: position 649,946 of record NZ_FNBA01000002.1, on the reverse strand, counting down.
TTTAGCGGCGGCGGGAATCAGCTTTTTAGATAAAAAGCCAGACGATAGTCATACCAATTTAGGATTTAACGCCGAAAATGGAAGTCTTTACACTCATACCCTTTCTGATAATGAGGATCAATTAGGGTTGGATTATGAAAAATTTGCGTTGGTGTGGAAATCGAAGCAAGGAACGAAAACGTTTAAATTAGACGGTGCCACACATGCCGAAGTTTTAACATGGCTCCAAGACACTTCAAAAACCGCTTTAAACAAAGTGTATCACTATCAATTTCACTACGATTTACCGTATGACATTGACAATGCGTTTACGTTCAAATTGGAAGATCTAGGAAAATTGAAGGTACTCAAAAATCTACGGGTGTTGGCGCAATCTGTTCTTGAAACAATCAATACACAGTACAATCTTAATGCGTCGATACGCGTTTGGCCACATCACTTTGATAGCGGAATTTACAGCCCACTCCCCGATGCTGAAATTACGATCGGATTAGGTTTGGCAATTCCCGACTCCATTTGCAAGGAACATTACTTATACATTTCTGGCTACAAAAATGGAAATACGATAGACCCTTCGCAATTCCCAAAATTAAAAGCAGGCGAATGGAAAGCTGCCGATTTTAAAGGTGCGGTGCTCAATGCAGCCACCATAACGAAATCTGAAGGTGTTGCCTTTTTTAATGAGGCAATTGCTTTGTTGGAAAACAGCTAATGAAGCATACAATAGGTTTCTAGAATACAGAAATAATACTGTTTAGTACTCACTACAGGAGTACTAAACAGTATTCATAAATATCTAATTATGGGAGATAAATCCAAAGAAAAGGCAGAAGACACCTATTTAATGAAAGAGTTAAATATTGATAAAGACGCCTTAAAACAATTAAAAAAGAAACTGGCAAAAATTTCGCCAAGGTCTGAAAGAGGTGTTGAAACGTTGTTTCGGTTATTGTCTAAAAACCAGTACACCTTAAATACAATGATAGATACAAAATCGAATATTTTGATTTCTATCAATGCCTTAATTTTATCGTTAATAATAGGAACGGTTATGAGTCAGTTAGACACAGATCCTCATCTTATTTTTCCAGTAGTAATGATATTATTCACCAATCTAGCATCTATTACGTTTGCTATTTTTGCAACCCGCCCAGAATTAGTACATGGAAAAGCAGAAACCAAAAATTTAATGTTTTATGGAAACTTTCACGACATGGAAGAAGATGAATACGTAAACAGTATTACCAACTTAATGAATGAAGGTGACGAGCTTTATAAAACCATTGCAAAAGACACCTACCATTTAGGAAAAACGATTGACCGTAAATTTAAGTTACTTCGTAAATCGTTTAATATTTTTTTAATTGGTATTATTTTATCTGTAATCGCGTTTATAGGGTGCCACGTGTTTTTTGGAGGGTTGATGTGATAAAATTTTCTAGACCGGAATTACATTAGTTTCTCCAAACCATTTGACAAGTACAGTATCACTTGGAGAATGTTTATTTAGGGCTTTAACTATCGGTCAAATGTCCAAAGAAGAAATAATATTAAATTATACAGCTAGTAAACAGATGGTTAATTTCAGAATCAATACAACTGGAATACGCCAACAGTTTAGATATATTAGGTCTTAAATTTATCTTCTCTTCCTCCTAGAATTACAAAGAAAAAATAAAACCCCATCAAAATTAAGCTTTACTCTCAATCCAACACAACCACATCACTCTGCAACAACCACTTTCCATTTACTTGTGCGCTGTGTGTGACGGTAATTTTATTGCGGCCCGATTTTTTAAAAACGTCTATCAGTTTTAGGTTTTTATGTACGGCGGTATTTATCACAATAGGATCGCAAAGTAGGATTCCTTTTGTCGCATCAAATACATAAAGGCTCTTGGTGGTGGGTTTTATATCCCAAAAGCCAATCTCGTCGGCTCCGTCGCTATTAAGGTCTTTCAGGTTTTCTAATTCCGATTGGTAGGCTCCTTTAATGGTTATAGGCGCTACACCTTCAGCACTAAACACGATCACGCTATTACATTCGCCTTTGCAGGTAACTTTCTCACTCTTTGGAGTATTTGTTTTTGGAGTAGCAATTATTTCCGGTGCCATTACAGACGCATAGTCAGAAAGATCATCACCGTTAAAATCGCCAAACAGTTGTCTTTTAGCGTTCTTTGCATTTCGTTCCAGCGCATTTGGAAAAATGGGTGCTTCACGGTTTATAGCTGTGTCAGCAAGGCCTTCTCGCAGTATTTTAAATTCCCCATTTCGAATCATCACCGATAGATAAGAAGGATAATCTGCTTCAATTCCGTTGTACCTAACCTGTTTGGTAAACGTTACTAAATAGCTTCCGCCCTCTTTCGTAATAACAAGTTCATTGTTTAAAATACGCTGTGTATAGTCTGGAAACTGTTGAAACAGTCTATTTTTATCTTTTAGGACTTCGACTCTTGTTTGTTCTGTGTCGTAATACGTAACCACATCCATATAGTCCCGCTTTAGGTTGGGAGCACTCACTACAGTATGGTCTTGGTTCCATTGGATTACAAACGCACGCACTTCTTTTTCACCTTTCGGGTTTACTTCATTGCAAGCAACGAATAGTAGAACAAACAGGCAAGAAAACAACGGAAAAAACTTCATAAATCGAGTGTAACTTTAGCTTCAAAATTGAAATTTAAAGATACATGATTTTTGATGACTTTAGGGTCTATTTTATAACTCCTCCAAGATGGTGATTTCTCTAAAATCGCAATTGGCACACATAAAAAGTTCCAGATAGTAGATGTAATTAGTTGTATCTATAACATCCCGACCCGATCCGAATGGAACTGTTGTGGTTAAGGATGTAAAAACATCAGTTGCTGTATTCACTCCTTCAATCCTAAAAATTTCTTCTGAAGGTAATGTTCTATCTGTTTTACTTTCTCTTTCTAATGAAATAAAGGGCATATTTGAAATTCCGCCATTAGCACCCGGCTCATTATCAAGAACAAAAGCATTAATGGAACTGCTTGAAATTGAACAGTCCCCAAATCAACAAGGCCAGCACCAGTATCTATTTGTACATTTAGAAAATGCTCAAATCGTTCCCATTCAATTGTATCAAAATCATCGCTGCTACTTCCTTGCCCAATTATTAAATTAACAAGCCCATTGGCATCTGTTGTGGTTGAATGGTTTTCAGAATACACCAACGTCTGATTAACACTGGCTAGAATATTAAATGCTACGGAAACATTTGCGTTCGCTACTACAACTCCGGAAGCATCTTTAACGATGGCTTTGTAATTAATACCTTCTGTTTGAGAAAACATTGGAAGTGAAATAAATACGACTAAAAAGAAAATTGCTTGAATACGTTTCATTTGCTACGATGTTAAGGTTGTTTTAAAGTTCTGAATACAATCAAAATAGAACTGCGACTATTAAGAGGGCACAGTATGTATAACGTTTGAGGTATCTTCCAATAAGTATTGGTTTTATGTTTATTCTGTGTGAATTTCTGCGGGATCTACTAAATTATCGGCCGTGTCATCATTAGGATTGGAGCGAACATAATATCCGAAATCGGCTTTAACACCATGCACATTCGGAATTCTAAAAATGTCACTTTTAAGCAATCTTCCCAGTTCTTGCGGATGCAAATTATACCCACTTGCCAAATCAATCATACCTACAGATTCCCCGTACGCGCCTTCTAAATTAAAAACATCGTGTTCTATATTGGCAATTGTATCACGATTCAACCCTGCAAAAGCAAGCAAACTGTGGGTATAATGCCCGTTCAATACCCACGAATTCTGACTAAATTGCATAAACGGAATAGCATCATCGCCCGACAAACCGCCCACATTTCCAATCATATTCCGCAGTGCTGCACCAACTTCTTGTTTAAAAGCGCCTCTAATTACGTTTGGAGCTTCTTCATTGGCTTCCCCTACTTTCGGTGCTATTAGATTCGCGTCCAAAATCCACCCTATCGGACCTAAAATAGCTAAGATTCCTCGCGCTAATTTAATATACCAAGGCATGTCAACATCTACATTAATCCCACTCGCAAACACATCGGTAAACCCATCATGCCAGCGTTTGGAACCTTTTACAGTATAGAATTTTCTAAAGAACAGCAATAATATCCCATCCCATGAAATGGTCGCATTCGATTTTTCAGCACTTCCCACAATTTGAATTCCGAGATCGTGCATACTCATACTCAAAAAATTAAGAGTCGCTCCATCAATATTTTCTTCCAATTGTTTTCGAGCGTTTAACGCTAATACGGAGTCCATAGCTGCTCTAGAAATCATAATTTGAATTCCTGTACCAGCAGGAACAATTGAAGGATTATTGGGTAAGTTTGCCGATTGTCCGGGCATTGCTAAGGTTGCAATCAATGCTGTGGTGGTTTCCAACTGCTCACTATTTCGAACCATAGGATTTTGAGGTTCCCCTCGAGGAAATCCAACTTCCACATATTCAATCTCAGCGGTTCTTCCTAAATAAAAATTAGTACTCCACGTAGAACGTTCAGGAACATCCTCTCCAAAAGCGGCTTCTTCCAAGCCATTGATTAAAGAATCAAAAATTGAAATGTCCATATTCTGAAGTATCTCGTTTAATTGTCCAATAGCAAACATGCCCACCAAATCGCCAATACCTTCAGGACTCGCATCTTCAACTTCAGCAGCAGAAAGTGCCGCAACTGGTGTTGCTCCCGAAATAGTACGAACAAAGGGTTGCAAACGAACCCAAATATCAAAACCGACAAAAGGATCTGCTCCATTTTTATAATCACCCGTAATATGTAATCCTAGTCTTGGAGTTGTCGAGGCATCCCTTATTTCCATAATAGGTTCATCGATGCTAATTTGTAGCAAACCAAGTTCCATGGTATGCGGAATGGTTTCGTTGGTGTATAAATAATTAATGATTCCGCGGAATAAATCCACATTGAGACCGACTGCTATTCTTACTTCTGATAAATCCATGAGTACTTCTTTTAAGATTGCTATTGCATTGAAAAGCTAAGGTAACTCAATGTAAAATAGTACATTACAGGTAATAAACTTTTTCTGAAGGGGTTTTTCCCTCTTTAACAAATACAACCTTTCAATATTTTTTTGCTGAAAAATTTCAGAAGCGTTTGGTATTTGATAGTCAACTATACTGTAATCAGTACTACATTTTCTTCCGTTTTAAGCCTCAGGAATCAAAGCTGTTGCTTTTCCGAAGTAAAAAAAAGAAAAAATCTCATAACTTGATGATTTACTGAAACTTATACTGCCTTACGAAACATTATGTAGAAATTAACTTTTTTTAAGAATTACATATCATTTTATGCCTTAATTTTGCGGCCTTAAAATAATTATCAAGAATCTCAAAAAGGAGATAGCAACCTGCAATAACGAGCAAGGTGCTAAATAGATAAGCCAATTACTTGGAACAAATGTTAACTCATATTTCTACTTATTTGCTTGTTGTTTTTCCTTTTTAGAATGACTAATGAACATGGCAAACAAAAAGAAGAGTTCCCCAAAATTTTCAGCATTAATCCCCTTATTTGTATTTGTAGGTACGTTTTTAGGAGCTGGAATCTATCAAAATGATTTCTATGCCCTTCCTGCTCCTATCGCAGTGATTGCAGGAATTATTGTCGCATTTCTACTGTTCCCACAATCTATAAAATCTAAAATTAAAACCTTATTAAAAGGTTGTGGCGATAATAAAATACTTACCATGTGCCTTATCTATTTATTAGCGGGTGCATTTGCGGCCATTACCAATGAAACAGGAAGTGTGGATGCCATTGTAAACCTCGGGTTGGATTATATTGCCATTCAATACATCTATGTGGGTATTTTTTGTATTGCAAGCTTTTTATCGATTTCTACAGGAACCTCCGTCGGTGCCATTGTTGCCTTGGCTCCTATCGTGGTTGGATTTGCAGATAAAAGTAGTGCCGATTTGGCTATTTTATGTGGCGCTTTGTTGGGAGGAAGTATGTTTGGAGATAATTTATCGGTGATTTCAGATACCACCATCGCAGCCACACAGTCATTAGGAACTAAAATGAGTGATAAGTTTAAGCAGAATATTAAAATTGCGGTTCCTGCAGCGCTTTTTACCATTGCTATCTTAGTATTTCAAGGATTGGGCTTAGAGTCGGATGCAATGGAAACTGTAGTTTACAATTATTCTGTGGTGAAAATTCTCCCGTATGTGTTGGTCATTGTACTTTCAATCATGGGTGTAAATGTATTTGTCACCTTACTTTTAGGAAGTATTTCGGCAGGACTTCTAGGAATTGTATATCATGATTTTACACTTATTGAAGCCACGCGAATTGCCTACACTGGTTTTACAAACATGACAGAGATTTTCCTACTGTCGTTACTTACTGGCGGACTGGCAGCCTTGGTGGCGAAAAATGGAGGAATCAATTTTATATTGGTCAGCATAAAAAAACGAATTAAAAGCAAGAAATCGGCACAGTTTGGAATTGCCGCATTGGTGAGTACCATTAATCTGGCAATTGCGAACAATACGGTGTCTATTATCATTGCAGGACCTATTGCGAAAACCATAAACGACGAATACGATTTAGACAACAAGAAAACAGCGTCTATTTTAGATATTTTCGCTTGTATTTTTCAAGGGTTATTGCCGTATGGCGCCCAAGTTTTAATGATTTTGAGCTTTTCAAAAGGACGTATCGATTACTTAGATTTAATGGCTAATACGTGGTATTTAGCATTATTATTTGTTTACACCTTGCTCTTTATTAATTTTAAACCGCTGCGAATACAATAGTCTTTGCCGTGGTTTTTCTTCTGAAAAATAGAAAACTAAAGGAATAATGCCTTTTACAATAGAAGGTGTAATTACGAATATGAAATGTATTGAGCGTGCGAAAGAAGTAGGCTTACTTTTTTAATACATTTGGTTCAAACCAAATATCTAGCATTATTTCTTTGGGCCTTTCATCTTGTTGTGAAGATGTATCGGGTCTAGAACCTTGTCCGCCTTTTCCTCCAGAGCCTCGGCCGCCACCGCGTTGACCACCACCAGAACTACCCCGTTGGCCACCACCTGCAGTCATACTAGGTTTATTTTCTCTTTCTTTCGATTCCATTTTTGGTGTTACCACTCCGATGGAGAATTTTGAAAAATCGATAGCTTTATTGGAAATAAGCTGTTTTGGCATCTTGAGCTTATAGTGTAATTGGTCATTTTCTAAAGTATAATGAATCGAAATTCCCAAACTATTCAAATCTAAATGAAATTCTTCCTCAAAATCAAGGTTTGTGTAGTTTGCCTTTTTTGGCATCTCAGCGACTAAAGTCAAAATATCAGGTCCTTTATGGTCCTCTTCTTGTAATCGTTCGTCAATTCCGTTTCTCGTACCCGATTTTTTTGGTACTGCTGTCACTTCTGAAGGATATAAAACAGATACCTTCTTCTTCTTTTTCCCTTTTACATCAAAATACACATAAAATCCACGGAGCAGCATAGAAAGCATCGTAGGTTTATCGTGGGTACTCAATTGTACATAGAGGTTATCAGCATCCATAAAACTGTTATATACTACTTGATCTTGGATGTTTTCTATTAATTCTTGTGCAGTACTTTTTACTGCCACTAACACTATAATAATGGAAAGAAAACCTCTCACTCTATTTGAAATAAATCTCATTTTTAGACTTTAATTTGTTCAGATGAAAAACAAAACTACTAAAAAGGAATTCCTTGTTTTTAACTTTTCTGTGAATTTGGGTTCAGATACAGGGAATGAAAGGTTCTTATCAATGAAGTTTTTTTACTGAAGCTGAAACTAGAGTTTTAATAAAAATGTTCTGTTATTTAAAACATCTATAAGTATCTTGCAATCGCTACTAAAGCGAATAAAATCAACCACTAAATCCTCCTGAAACGGACAAAATAAAAAGGAAAAGCATTCCATGATATATACCATTATTGATGTTGAAACAACGGGACCAGGCAATCGCATTACCGAAATTTCTATTTTTAAGTACGATGGAACGACTGTAGTAGATGAGTTCACCACATTAATAGACCCTGAAGCCTATATTCCGTCTCACATTACAGCACTCACAGGCATTGACAATGCATTGGTTGCGAATGCTCCTCTTTTTAAGGAAGTTGCACAAGACATTCTAGATATTACAGAAGGCACCATATTTGTAGCGCATAACGTCAATTTTGATTATAATGTGATTCAGGGTGAGTTTAAACGCATCGGAATTGAATTCACAAGAAAAAAACTGTGTACCGTTCGTTTGTCAAGAAAATTACTACCAGGACATCGTTCGTATAGTTTGGGCAAACTGTGTGCTGCATTAAAAATTCATATCGTAGACAGGCATCGTGCCAGAGGCGACGTACAAGCTACCGTGATTCTATTCGAATTATTATTACAACAATCCAATGCTTCCGAAGTTTTCACTGAGTTTCTAAATAAAAATTCAAGAGAAGCAACCTTACCTCCTAACCTTCCGAAGGAAACCTTTGAAGCGCTTCCCAATACAACAGGAATCTATTATTTTAAAGATAAGAAAGGGAAAATCATTTACATTGGTAAAGCCAAGGATATCAAAAAGAGAGTGCTGAGTCACTTTTATAGTAAGACTAAAAAGGCATTGGAAATGGTACGCGAAACAGGCGACATCGATTTTGAAGTTTCTGGAAGCGAATTAGTCGCCTTACTCATGGAAGATGCCGCTATTAAGCACCACTTTCCTGTCTACAATAAAGTAGCGAAACGAACCATACAATCGTTTGCTGTATTTTCATACGAAGATCGAAAAGGGATACTTCATTTGGCGAGCAATAAAGGACGCTTAGTATCCAATCCCATCAGCACGTTTTTTACCATTGGCGAGCTACGGGCCTATGTAGAAAAAGTTTGCGAAAAGCATCAACTTTGTCCGAAGTATTGTCATTTACAAGAAGCTGTTACTGAATGTTCGCATTACAAAATTAAAGACTGCAAGGGGATTTGTAAAGACGAAGAAACTGTGGAAACCTACAATAATAGAGTGTTAGAAGCCATTCACGATATGTCCGATCAAAAAGTAAATCTTATTCTGAAAGAAAAAGGCAGGCATGCCAATGAAGACGCTTTTGTGATGATTAAAGAAGGAGAATATCTAGGCTATGGCTTTGTAGATAAAGAAGTGTCGATTCAACACACCGACGATTTACATGCGTATCTCATTCCGCAGAAAAATAACATCGATATTCAGAAGATTTTACGACCGTATTACTAAGAATTCTTTCAATCGACGGCTCGATTGGCGGCTGTTATTTTAATGTATTGGGTCTGATTTTCAGTAACACTGGCTTTAGGTCCGTAATTTATCAAGGTGATGGCATCTCTCAGTTCCATAATTTCATTTCTATCTAGCCCTTTATAACCTACTGAATCGAGAAAATTGAAAAATGCTTCTTTATTCATTTGAGTACATTTAAAAGGAATCTTTTTATGTTGGTAGCTAATAGTATCAATATTTTCAGGAGACGTTTGCAAATACAAGGTATCTGTATAATGCTCTTTAAACGTCAGCATAGCTTTTCCTGCTCCCGTTCCAAAATCGTCTCCTTGCGGCACAAAACCTTCAGAAACAATACGTACTTCTACCTTAGATTTTGGCGCGTAAAAAGTTACATCAGCCGTATAGTGATACCCTTCAGAACAACCAATAAAAGATAGTATGACGAATAATAACTGAACGTTTTTCATATAAAATTTGCACCTAATTTTCGCCTGAAAGAATTTCTTTCACAGCCTGTTTATATCGAATAGGATTGGTGGCTTTCTTTATCTTTTTATAGGTCTTTTGTGGGTTGGAAAAAGACTGTGAAAAATACTCCCAAAAGCCTAACATTTTCATTTTTATGGGTGTCGGCCCCGATAATGCAGCGTCGTATTGTTGGTATATTTCATCGTGAAAGGCTTCAAACAATGCCCATCGATTTTTAGGATACTCCATCGTATCGTTTTTGATCATGCTCGGTAAAAACGGATCTGCAATTAAACCACGACCTATCATAAAATGATCGATACTCGGAAACCGCTCTTGCATGTTTTTAAACTGGGCTACACTCGTAATATCACCATTGTAATATAATTTGTGTTTTGCGACATCGATACATTTTTGAAAAGCATCTAAATCTACACCGCCTTTGTACAACTGTTTTCCAATACGCGCATGTATGGCCACGTTTTTTAGAGGGTATTTATCTAAAATAGGAAACGTATGGAGTATTTCTTCACTGTTTTCATAGCCCATTCGCATTTTCATGGACACCAAAATATCTGTTTCATCATGGGCACGCTGTAAAATACTATCTATTTTTGCTGGATCACAAATTAACCCTGACCCCATTCCACGATTGGTCACCATCGGATACGGACAACCTAAATTCCAATTGAGTTCTTTGTACCCTAGTTGTTGTACGTATTTTGCAACAAATAAAAACTCCTCTGCATCATTTGTAATCACCTGAGGAATCACTTCCAAAGTCGTATTATGTTCTGGATCTAAATCGCGCTCGTACGATGATTTTATTTTCATTTTACCATTTAAGCGAATATAAGGCGCGTAAAAAGTATCAATTCCTCCAAAATATTTGTTTTGTGCATTTCTAAACCGGAAATCGGTAAAACCTTGCAAAGGCGAAGATAAAAGTGTAAAACTCATTGTTTCATTGCTTGGGTCAAATATAAGTGAATTGTTTGTTGTTTTACTTCTGAAAAAATCGAACTTTTAGGAAGGTGTTTTCTTTATCTAAACGCTGACATTCTTAGGTAAAATAGAGGAAAACCCTTCAAAAAAAAACCAAAATCTAAAACCCGAAAAGTTTCTCTTTAAAAATAAAACATTGTATGCATTACACCTCTTTCCGAAGTACTTCCAAAGGAGAACTGCTTAGCACACTGCGAATATTACTCAGTCCGATACCCAATACCAAAGCTGAAATTCCTGGTAAAAACACAATAAATGGAATGATTGAAGGCACAAAAGGTTCTTTGAACACAAATAGTGCTAATAATAAACTGCTAACCAATGCCAATAAAATTCCTACCAAACTTCCTATCATCCCAAGAAATAAATATTCTAAGGCCGAAATCTTTAAAATCTGACTATTCTTAGCACCTAAAGTACGTAGCAACACACTTTCCTTAATGCGTTGATATTTACTATTTCGTACAGAGCCTATTAATACAATAATTCCCGTTACAATACTAAAGAAGGCCATAAAATTGATAATCCACGAAACCTTGTCAATAATATCTTCAATAATAGTATACATCTGGCGAAGATCGATAATCGTCACATTTGGAAATTTAGACACCAAATCTCGTTGCAACGCTGCAGAGCGTTCCGCAGTAGGAACATTGGTGGTTAACACATTAAATTGCGGTGCATTTTCTAATACTCCCTTCGGAAACACCACAGAAAAATTAAGCTGCAATTGTCCCCAATCTACTTTTCGAATGCTACCAACTGTAGTTTCCATCAATACGCCTTGTACATTGAAAACAACAGGATCTCCTACCGTTAGATTCGCATCGGAAGCAATATTATCTGAAATTGAAATTTTGATTGGGTCTTTCGCGCTTTGTGAGGGTGTCCACTCCCCTGCAACAAGTTCTTCAGAAGCAAGAAGGGAATCTCGATAGGTCGTTCTAAATTCGTGATTTAGCAACCAACGTCTTACTTGACTCGTACTATCGGTGCGTAGTGTATTTACAAGCACCCCTTTAATACTATGCATCCGCATCGTTACCAACGGAATATTATTAATAAGTTCTAAGTCATTAGTTTCAAAAGTCTTTACAATATCGGTAAGCTGGTCTTTTTGTACATCTAAGGTGATGAGATTTGCTGTTGCAGAAGTCTCTCCTACGCTAGTTTTCGATAATAATATGTCTTTGGTAAAATACAAGGTGCTTACTAGAAAAGTTCCTAAACCAATCGCTACGATTAATACAACGGTTTGATTGTTAGGACGAAATAGGTTTAACAAACTTTGTCGTACCGTAAATCCTGCTCGCTTCGGAAAATACCTTCTTACAAGCTTCATAGAAAGTATCGAAATCCCTGTAAGAATGGCGAACGTCACTAAAATTCCGAGCACAAAAGTGAGTGCGAATAACGCATCTTTCAGCAGCCAAAAAGAAAATGAAAATAGAAATAATAGAATTACGATAAAAACTACAATTGTAGCTTTTTTGGGTTTTTCTGAAGCCACTTCTCCGATGCGAAGTACTTCTAGCGGAGATACGTACCAAGTGCGTAATAATGGCAATAACGCAAATAATACCGACATAAAGAACCCGAGTAAAACCCCCATAATTAAAGGTTGTGCGGTGATCTGTATGTCTACATCAAAAGGCAAAAATTCTTTTAAAATATACGGAAATAACTCCTGAATTCCTGCGCCAATCGCTGTTCCTATGAGACCGCCTACAATTCCTATTCCCGAAATTTGTATCAGAAAAATAAAGAAACTTTGTTTTCGTGTGGCACCTAAACATTTTAAAACGGCAATGGCTTTTAGTTTTTCCTTGATGTAGATATTTACCGAACTTGCAATTCCGACGCATCCCAATAACAGTGCGATAAATGCAGCAAGGTTTAAAAACTTTCCTACATTTTCATAGCGTTTCCCCAATCGCTGACTCGTACTCGTATGTGTATCTAAATCGGCATTTTCTTCTTCTAAGGAAGGCTGTAAATCTTTTTCTAATTTGGCTAAATCGACTGTTGGTGCTTTATAAAAAAACTGATATTCTTTCCTACTTCCAAACTGTAAAAGATTGGTTTTTTCAATGTAGCGATACGGAATTACGATTGGTGGCGCTACCGATGATGAAATCGCAGTACTCCCAGGAATGGCTTTTAAAGCCCCTGATATTGGAAGTGTAATCTCCCCTATTTTTATAGAATCACCAGGTTTGATGTCAAATTGTAATAGTAACGTTGCATCTACCAATGCACCGCCTTCTTCTTGATAGGTAGAAGCTGCAGAAACGGGTTGTGTGTCTATGGTTCCGTAAAATGGGAATCCGCCTTCCAAACCTCGAACAACCACTAATTTGGTGCCGCCATTCTTCGGAAAGTTAATCATGGACACAAAATTTACTTCGGAAGCATCGGGCTTTAAGGAATCAATAATCGCTTGCGCTCGTTCGTTCGGGATTTGCTCGCTATCGATAATAAAATCGGCTCCCATTAAGGCTTTGGATTGGCGCTGAATATTGTCTTTAAGGTTCTCGCTAAACAACTGAATAGAAACCACAGCTGCAATTCCCAAAATAATGGACGCCATAAAAAGTAGCAAACGCACCTTACTTGCTTTTGCGTCACGCCACGCCATTTTGAAAAGCCAAGCAGTATTCCCTTTGGATGTGATTTTAGTATTACTCAAAATGTGCCGTCGGTTCATTGGTTAGTATGCGCCCTCCTTTGAGCCTCAATATTTGTTGGGTTCTATTGGCTAAGTCTAAATCGTGCGAAATAATAACTAAGGTAGTTCCAGCGTCTTTATTTAGTTCAAACAGTAATTGAATTACTTTTTCACCGGTTTCTTCGTCTAGATTTCCAGTAGGTTCATCTGCAAATAAAATGGAAGGTTTGTTTGAAAAAGCCCTTGCCAAGGCAACACGCTGTTGTTCACCTCCCGATAATTGAGACGGGTAATGATGCAAGCGATCTTTAAGTCCTACTTTTTCTAGTAATATTTTTGCATGAGTAGCAGCCTCTTTAGCACCTTGTAATTCTAGTGGCACACTCACATTTTCAAGAGCTGTAAGGGTTGGAAGTAATTGAAAATTTTGAAAAATGAACCCCACTTCTTTATTTCGTAATTGAGCACGTTCGTCTTCGTTCAACGTATTTAAATCAAATCCGCACAATTCGACACTTCCAGCATCGGGCTGATCTAAACCGGCACAAATTCCTAACAAGGTAGTTTTTCCACTTCCTGAAGGACCCACTATAGAAAATGTCTGTCCTTTTTCAACATCGAAAGATATATTTTGTAGGACTGTTAATTTTTTTGAACCGCTTGTATATGTTTTCTCTAGCCCGTTAATCTTTAATATCTTTGGCATATAAATTTAAATTTATTCTACTTTTCATGAACAACGCTAAAATTATACATTCGTTTTTAAAACCAAGGCATCAAATGAATTTGAAACTCATAAAGTTTTGTTATTTTATTTTTGCTTTGGTGTTGATTTCCTGCGGAAACAAAGGCGATGCTAAAGAAAAAGTAGAAACGACAGCAACGACAGAAACGCCTGTTTCTGAAGTAGCTTCCAAAAAAACGATCCTGTTTTTTGGCGATAGTATTACAGCTGGGTATGGTTTAGACGATATCAACGATGCGTTTCCAGGAGTACTTCAATCTAAAATTGACTCCTTGGGTTTAGCGTATGCGGTGGTGAATTCTGGGGTAAGTGGTGAAACTTCAGCAGGTGGAAGCGGCAGAATAGAATGGATTCTCAATCAAGATATCGATGTATTTATTTTAGAATTAGGCGCTAACGATGGATTGCGAGGGGTTCCATTAACCGAAACTCGTGCCAACTTACAAGCGATTATCGATGCTGTGGTTGAAAAAGATCCCACGACAACCATCATTTTGGCAGGGATGGAATTGCCACCTAATATGGGACAAGCCTATACATCTGAATTTAGATCAATCTTCTCCGATTTGGCAAAAGAGAACAACGTAGAATTGATTCCTTTTATTCTGAAAGATGTTGGAGGCGTTGCTGCTTTAAATCAGAGCGATGGTATTCACCCTACGGTTGAAGGACATAAAATTGTAGCAAATAATGTTTGGGATGTTTTAAAAACGGTAATCATACCTAATTAACCCCTAACTTCCTCACCCTAAAACCTCTAAAAACACCCGTTTAAATTTGTGAATATTTATTCTCGATTTTGGCACTTTCAGCTAGAGCGAACCCTTATATTTGGCATCCTTAAAAAATAAAAAGATATGAGTGCAACCTGGTATGAATGTAAGGTAAAATATAGAAAACTAGATCCAGCAACTGGCGTACAAAAGCCAAAAACGGAACCGTTTTTAGTGGATGCGATTTCGTATACGGAAGCTGAAAGTAGAATTACCGAAGAGATGTCTGCTTATTTAGCAGATAGTGATGAAATTAAAATCACCAATATTAAAGTAGCGAACTATGCTGAAATTCACCCTTTTGAAAATTCAGATCGATGGTTTAAATCGAAAGTTTCGTTAATCGCTGTGGATGAAGAAAGTGGAAAAGAACGCAAGACAAACATTTACATCTTGGTACAAGCCAATGACGTAAAAGAAGCGTTCGAAAATACAATGGAAGTGATGAAAGACACAATGGGAGAATTTTCTATTCCTGCGGTTTCAGAATCTCCAATTGTTGATGTGTTCCCTTATTTCTCTGGGGAAGAAGACGAATTAGAACGCATCAAAAAATTTACAGCCTTAAAAGAATCTGTACCCGTACACTTGGGAATGGATGAAGATTTAGAGATGGCCGATGTGCTTTCAGCTGAAACTGAATAACAAAAAATACTCTCTATGATATAGTTTGAGCTATTCAGAAAGACTACTTATAAAAAAAGCCCATCAAGTAACGGTGGGCTTTTTTATACCACTAGTCTATTGGGTATTAAAACATGAAATTTTCTAACCACATGTTTGAATTGGAGAGTTTTGGCAAATTTTAAATTGTAGTTTTATTTTTCTGAAAGGTTTATAGATTCCTACGACCAATAAATTTCGTTATTAAAAAATCAACACTATAGAATGAGAATACATACTTCTGTTTTAGTCCTACTAACCATCACTACGCTTTTGGCTTGCAATAACAAAAAGACTGAAACAACTACTTCTTCCGAAGAAAAAGAAATGACAGTCGCTCCTACCAAACTTTCCGAAGCAGAAATACTTCTAAATGAAGCCATACAAGCTCATGGTGGCGATTTATACGATACTGCCAATTACTCATTTGTTTTTAGAGAGAATACCTATACTTTTAAAAATGACGGACAGAGCTATGAATACACAAAAACGGCTAAAAAAGAAGATTCAACAACTATCGACGTTTTAAAGAATGGTGTGTTTTCTAGAACAGTGAATAACGAACCTGTAACACTTTCTGAGAAAAAAACTAAAAGTGCAACGGGAGCAATTAACTCTGTGATTTATTTTGCAACCCTTCCTCATAAATTAAATGATGCGTCTGTACTTAAAGAATATTTAGGTGAGACGACTATCAAAGGGCAAACCTATGCCGTTTTAGGAATCACCTTTAAACAAGAAGGCGGCGGAGAAGACTTTGATGATGAATTTCATTATTGGATCAATTCAGAAACAAAAAAGATAGATTATCTTGCGTATAATTACAAAGTAAATAAAGGTGGTGTTCGTTTTAGAAGTGCATATAATAGAAGCGTTATCGACGGAATTACATTTCAAGACTATATAAATTACAAAGTGGAAGTAGGCACGCCTTTACTAGACATCCCTAGTCTTTATGAAGCAGGAAAATTAACAGAATTATCTAAAATTGAAACGGAACAAATACTTAATTTAAATAACAAATAACTATGAAAAACCTATTACTGATTATTGCAATTGCACTTGTTGGAACTACTGTTAACGCGCAAGATTTCGCTAAAATGGACAAGAGTCCGATGGACAGATCGTACTACCCTGCTGGAGCTCCTCACAGAACATTTGAAAAAGATGCAGCTAAAAAAGAGGGCCTAACACCTCAAATAAGAGTAACCTATTCTCGTCCAGCTAAAAACGGAAGAGTTGTTTTTGGAAAGCTTTTAAAATTTGGTGAAGCTTGGAGAGTGGGTGCTAACGAATCTACAGAGATCTTATTTAATAACGATGTCGTTTTTGGTGGAAAAGAGATTAAAGCTGGACGTTACACTATTATCGTTATTCCTACGGAAAAAGAATGGACGCTAAAATTAAACACAGAGCTTGATGGTTGGGGTAACTACGGATACGATGCTAGCAAAGATGTTGCAAGTGTAACGGTTCCTGTAACTTCAAGTAAGGATGTCATTGAAAATTTATCAATTTCTTTATATGAAGCTGCGCCTAAAACAGTTCATTTAAAAATTGGATGGGATACTACTGTCGCTGAATTTCCTATTACATTGAAATAAAAAAAACTCAATTTTATTTAAAAGTCCGATGCAAATCTATGCATCGGACTTTTTAGCTTTAAGGGGGGAGTAAGTAATCGTAGTGTGCAAAATGACGCGTTACAAACGACTTTAAAAATTCATTATAGTACTAATTTCTTCTGTTGTAATCTTTGGGTTGGCTCCTTCTCTACTGGCAACCATAGCGCCCATGGCACATGCAAAATCTATTGCTTTTTGTGGAGTATCTCCTTCTATTAATTTGTGAATTAAAGATCCTAAAAAAGAATCGCCAGCACCCACAGTATCTTTTACTTCAATTTGGTATCCGTTATTATAGTAAAACTTATTGTGATAATAAAAAATCGCTCCTTGACTTCCTCTTGTAACACAAATGGTATTTGTATTGGTGTGTTTGGCTATAAACGTAATGTGTTGCTCTAACGAAACTGTTCCAGAATCGAGCATAGCGGCTATTTCAGTAATTTCCTCATCGTTAAACTTAATGAAATCGGCTTTATTCATTAAGTGATTTAATACTTCGGAAGTAAAATAAGGTGCCCTTAAGTTAACGTCGAAAACTTTATATTTTGCAACCTCTAAAAGTTTGTAAAGTGTTTGTCTTGAAATTTCTTCTCTAGCGACTAAACTTCCATAGATAAAAGCATCAGATTGAAGGGTTTTAGTTTTAATATTTTCATTAAACTGAATATTATCCCATGCTCTTGGGTGTTTTATATCGTAAGAAGCCGATCCTTTTTGATTCAATGTTACGGTAACTTCTCCTGTGTTTAATGTACTACTAACCTGTATGTTTTCTGTATTTACACCATGTTCGTTGCAATATTCTTTAATTTTCACGCCCTGATTGTCATTCCCAATACGACTTATAATAGATACATTATTATGTAACGATTGTAGTCGTAAGGCTACGTTTAAGGGGGCTCCTCCTATTTTTTTATGCGTAGGGAAATTATCCCATAATACTTCGCCAAAACAAACTATATGAGTCATTTACTTTGTGTTAAATTATTCGTGTTAATTTCTATTACAGATTGCTCAACTCCATCCTTTAAAATAGAGTTATAGGCGTTGGTATAAGCTTCTACAAAAGTTGAAGACTCTTTCAATTTTCCAAACACAGATTCAATTTCTAAGAAAGTTATTGGGGCATTAATTGCTTCATGTGCTTTTTCATTTAAAAGTGTTTGTAATGCATCCTTTCTTTCTAAGACAGTTCCTTTTTCATCTTTTCCTAAACTATAAATGGCCCAAGCTGCAATTACAAACGCAGCTAATTGTACAGACCCTTTTTGTTTTAATTGTGCATGAACTGTAGGTAAAATAAAAATGGGAATCTTCGCAGAACTTTCGGAGCAAATACGGTCTATTTGATCTTTAATGTTAACGTTCCCGAAGCGTTCTAACAATGATTGTTTGTACTCGTTAAGGTGAATGCCTTCTAAATTTCCTAAAATAGGAGTAACTTCCGTATCCATATACGTCATTAAAAAATCACTAATGTTAGGATTTCTTACAGCTTCGTCTATCGTTTTATAGCCAAGTAAGGCACCTAAAATCCCTAAAACCGAATGCCCTGCATTTAACAAACTGAGTTTCATTTTTTCGTAGGGAACCACATTTGTTACAAATTGTGCTCCCACAGTTTCCCAAGCAGGTCGTCCTTCAATAAAATTATCTTCTATAACCCATTGTTTAAAAGGTTCACAAACCACTGGCCAAGCATCTTCAATTCCGAAGGTTTCTTTTAAATTAAGAATATCAGCTTCAGAAGTTACTGGGGTAATTCGATCTACCATCGCGTTTGGAAACGAAACATTCTTTTCGATCCATTCAACTAAAGTAGGTTCGGCCACTTTCACATAGCTAAGGAGCATATTTTTAATCATATGCCCATTTTCTTGAATGTTATCGCAGGATTGAATGGTACACCCTTTCAAGCCACGATTTCTTCTCAGGTTTAAAGATTGCGTTACATAACCGAAAATTGTTTTTGGTGTTTTAGGATGTGCTAAATCGTGTTGAATTAATGGATTACAAAAATTAAATCCTTTTTTTGCTTCATCATAATTATACCCACCTTCAGTAATGGTCAATGATATGATTTTTATATCGGGATCTGCCATTTTTTCAATCACTGCCATTGAATTTTCAGGCGCGTATAAATATTCCGTAATCGAACCGATAACTTGCGTTGTTTGTGTACCGTCTAGTTCCTTCACAATTAACGTGTACAAACCATCCTGTTTCTTTAATGTGTGGTAAATTTTAGTGTCGAATTCTAATAAAGCAACCCCACAAATCCCCCAATCTGATTGAGATGGATCGTGTAGTAGTTGATCTGTATAGAATGCTTCATGTGCTCTATGAAAGCCCCCTATTCCAACATGTACAATTCCCGTTTTAATTTTAGATCTATCGTATTTTGGAACAGAAACTCTTTCAGAAATAGAAGAAAGATTCTTTGTGTTTAATGTATAATTTTTCATCTCGATATTTTTAATTATTTGCTCTCAAACCTCTGAAGTAATACTGCAAATATGATAATAGCTCCTTTTACAACTTGTTGCGGATATGAAGGGACGTTTAAAAGGTTTAATATGTTTCCTATTAAGCCTAAAATTAAAACGCCCATTAATGTATTGATAGCTGTTCCTTTTCCACCATTTAAACTTGCACCTCCAATAACTACCGCAGCAATAGCATCAAGCTCCCAAGCCATGCCCATATTTGGAGACCCTAAATTTGTTCTAGACGCCACTATGATAGCTGCAATAGCTGCCAATGCGCCAGAAATAGCATAGACTAAAAACTTATATTTATTTACTTTTATTCCAGATAACCGCGATGCTTCTTCATTGCTCCCAATCGCGATGATTAGTCTCCCAAAGACGTTATAACGTAGCATCACCATTGTTGCAATGACAATGATGAAAAATACAATTGCAATATTCGGAATCCCTAACGTGGCGTTGTTGGCGAAATCTGACATAAATACGCCTCCTGCTGTTTTAAAAGTAACAGGAGACCCTTTTGAATAGATAAAACCGAGACCTCTAGCGATAGTCATCAATGCTAATGTCGCTACAAAAGGCGCCATTTTTTGATACGCGACAAGGTAGCCAGACACACTTCCTAAACTAAAACCAATGGCTATGGTAAATAATATGGCGAGCGGTAAGATTATTAGATTTATTAAAATGGCGAAGGTAACAGCGAGTAGCGCTACCATAGAACCTACCGATAAATCGATTCCGCCAGTTAGAATTACAATGAGCATCCCAATGCTAATAATCCCAATTCCCGAAACTTGTTTTAGTAGATTTGAAAGGTTTACGGAGGTAAAAAATACATCCGAAATTATTGCTGAAAATACAACCAGCAAAATAAAAATAAAGATCGTATTATACTTAACTAAAAACTTAAGTATACCTCCGGGACTTTTTAATTGTTCCTTTAATGCTAAAGCCATAACCTGATTTTTTATTGTTTAATTGTATTGTTTTAATGGTTTTCCAATTGAATAGCGAAGTATGTTTTCTTCTGAAAATTCTTCTTTTTGCAATTCACCATACACGGTTCCTTTATGCATGACGAGAATACGATCTGAAATCCCCATTATTTCTGGCATGTCTGAAGATATTACAACTACTCCCACTCCTTTTTTAGCAACTTCATTGATTAAGTTATATATCTCAATTTTGGCTCCCACATCTACACCACGAGTAGGTTCATCAATAAAAATAACCTTACTTTCAATGCTTAACCATTTTGCCAAAGCTACTTTTTGTTGGTTTCCACCACTTAAATTTTTGACATTTACTTCAGAATTAAGAGTTTTGATATTCAGCTTTTCAATTAATCCTAGTACTTTTTCATATTCATTTTCAATATTGATGAAACCAAATTTTCCAGAAATAGATTTAAAGCTTGTAACACTGATATTACGTCGAATTGACAAAGGCAAAAACACTCCTTCTTCTTTTCTATCTTCTGAAACAAACCCAATTTGAAAACCAGCTGCATCAACAGGAGATTTTGTTTTTATTTCTTTCCCATCTAAAGTTAAGGTTCCCGATTTCTTTTTATCTGCACCAAAAATAAGTTTAGCCGTTTCCGTTCTTCCACTTCCTCCTAACCCTGCAATTCCTAGAACTTCACCTGGAAAAACTGAAAAGGAAACATCATGTACAAAAGTATCTTTAGCCGTTAGGTTTTTAACCTCAAAAATAGGTGTGCTTCCAATGGTTATGTCTCGTGTTGGATACAAGTCCTTTAATTCACGGCCTATCATGAGGCGAATAACACCGTCAGTATCTGTTTCTGAAACTGCCATACTTCCCGTGTCAACACCATCTCTAAGCACAGTAATTGTATCTGCTATTTTAAAAATTTCATCCAAATGGTGGGAGATATAGATAATAGAAATCCCCTTTTCTTTAAGTCTGAAAAGATTATCAAATAATTTTTTAGTGTCTGTAGGATCAAAAACAGTTGTGGGTTCGTCTAAAACTAAAATTTTTGTGTCTTCGGAAAGTGCTTTTGCTATTTCAACAACTTGCTTTTGAACAATACTTAAGCTACGTACTTTTGCTGAAGCATCTATTTTAAATCCCAACGAATCGATCAATTCTTGAGCATCTTGTGTAATTTTTTTCCAGTTCATCCAAAATTTACTAGCACCTAGTTTGTGTAAGTAGATATTTTCAGCGACTGATAAATCGTTCACTAGTGATAACTCCTGATAAACAACACTAATACCTAATACTTGACCTTCATGAGTGTTTTTAGGATTTATTTCTTTCCCATTTAAAAAAACTTTTCCTGCATCTTTATAATGAACCCCACTAAGAATCTTTACTAGGGTAGATTTTCCAGCACCATTTTCGCCCAATAACGCATGAATCTCTCCTGGCTTTACTTTTAGATTTACATTTTCAAGCACAGAAACAACACCAAAACTTTTTGATATTCCAATCATTTCAAGACGATATTCATTTTCAGAATTTTTCATATCATTGGTTCTTAGCTGTTAAAATAATGCTGAAGGATTGTAGTATTTAGCCGCATTTTCTTTTGTAATTAATAGCGGCGTTGTAAATGACTTTTTTTCAAAATCTCTTTTACCATTCATATACTGAATTGCATATTTTACAGCATTTCTTCCTATTTGCACTGGACTATTCATCGCAGTACAACCATAAAAATCTGTTTCCATAATGTATTTAATGGCTTCTTTTTGACCATCTGCGCCTGCTACAATTAAAATATCGTCGGTTTTTCCTGCTTGTTCAATCGCTTTAATAGCGCCGAGTACACAAACATCAGATTCAGTAATGACAACATTAATATCAGGATGAGCCACTAAAATATCTTCCATCGCTTTTAAGCCTCCTGCATACGACCATTCTGTATATGCCTGTGTTTTTACATTCAGATTAATTTTTCCTTGGGTTCGTAATTGTTCTTCCGTGATTCCTTGTAACAATCCTTGCTTACGTGTTTTTCCCACAGGATTTCCTGCATTTCCACTTAACAAAGCAATATTCATCTGTTTAGTTCCCATTTTTTTAGCCAACCACGCCCCCGCTAATTCACCATTAGCGAGATTATTTGATTGAATTGTAGTTACAAATTCTGCTGATGGATTTATAGAGCTATCGATAATAAATACTGGAATCCCTGCTGCTTTTGCAATTTTGGTGATCCCTACTAAGGCATCAGGATCTTTAGGATTTAACAACAAAGCATCTACACCTTTGGTTATTAAATCTTCAACAGCTGCTATTTGTTTGCTAATATCATCTTGGCCATCTGCAGATAAAAACACCATTCCATTCTTTTCTGTAGTAGTCTTTATACTTTGTAATAATGCTTGATAATAAGGAGCATTTAATGAAGGCGTACAATAGCCTATTTTTTTCCCTGTTAAATCGATAGCACTTTCATAAATTTCAGTGGTTTCGTCTTCACCATTTACAGATGTATTACTCGTATCCAAATGTTCTACACAACCAAGCAAGGTGCTAATTAATACAAAAACCATTAGTGATCTAATCACTTTCATTCTAGTAGTTTTTAAGTTTTTAGTTTTCATACTTATTGAATTAATTTAAAGTAATATGTATTGTTTTTATCTTAAAGTAACGTAATGTCTAATTGTAATACTGTTTTTTCTTGTTCAGGATTCCACATTGCAGTAACAGCTACAGGTATGTCATAGTTTTTTATTGAGAATTTCTTACTGAAAGTGGTTCCTACATTTACAATGTTACCTGCATTTTCTGTGTAAAAGGTTTTATCTGTAACAAAAGACCACGCTCCTCCTGCAAAAAGACTAAGGCTAGAATTACGATTCTTCCACACCTTGCTACTAACTTCTAAATAATGTGTCCAAGAATTTTGCAATGATGCATCCTCTTGTATTTCATAATCTCCAGAACCTCCATTAACAATGGTGGCCAAATACACAAGAGTGCTCGGAGTAATGTTATACCCAAAATTGATATCTACAAAATTGTATCCTTGAGTTTTATCATAACTCCAATAATGAAGTGTATCACCTCTTTCTTCAACTCCTGTATAATTATTATGAGAGACTGCTTCTATAAAAAAGTTATCCGTAAAACGATATTTGGTATATATTGAAACCTCCTTATAGTAGGCATTATTCATTTTACCAGTATTTTTATTTTCAACTGAAACAGTAGAAAAACTAGCACCACCCCAAAGGCCAAAAGTAAATTTCTTGTTTTTTGAATTGAACTCAACATTTGTTGCGATGACCACTCCAGGATGAACTACAAAGCCATGCCAAGTATGCATGTTTTTTATATGAGCACCTATGGAAAAAGGATTGTATTCATCTTCTACTTCTTCATTTTGCGCTACCACTTTCAAAGTATTGAATACAAAAAAAACTAAAATACTTATAGTCAATACTATTATTTTATGTTGCTTACACTTATTTACAGTTGAATTATTATCCAACAACAATTCTAATTTCCTATCCATGTCATTAAAGTTAAAACTGTTAATAAATTACAAGCGTCATATTAACGTTTATAATTCAAATGTATCATTTTAAATTATATAATCCATAAAATTATTTAAAAAAAATATACATACTGTTAATTATCAGTGTAAATTACTAATAAAATCTATCTGATTATTAGTTATTGATAACAGTATATTTAATGTTAAAGTGACGTTTAATAATAAATTACTATATTAGCAAAAACAAAAAAAACGATTAGAATCGTTTTTATCATTTCTATGAAACAAGAAAAAATATTAAATATATCTGTCGATTGTGTCGTATTTGGCTATGATATAAACACCAAATCTTTAAATGTTTTATTAATTAAGCGTTTCTTAGAGTCACCTACTAAAAAGGAAGTATTAGTCGATGACTATGTTTTAACAGGCTATCATGTTTATAAAAATGAGACGTTAGGAGATACTGCCTCTAGAGTATTGAAGGAACTAACTGGTTTAACGAATCAATACAAAAAACAATTTAAAGCGTTCGGTAATCCAGATCGTTTGTTAAACCCCAAAGATCTTATTTGGATTGAAAACGAGGGATTTAATCCGCGAACCATAACAATCGCTTATTATTTTCTATTAAAAACTGAAGATGTTGACTTAAAAGCTAATAAGCATAAGGCAAAATGGTTTCCAGTGACCGATTTACCCGAATTAGGATTTGATCACGAAAAAATTATTGCAGAAGCCTATGAAGACCTTAAGGTTAAATGCCTATCAGAACCTATTATTTTTAAATTACTCCCCGATAAGTTCACCATTAATGAAGTTCAAGATTTATATCAATCCATTCTTGGTATTGAAATAGACAATAGAAATTTCAGAAGAAAACTGATTAACAAAAAATACATTATTGCGTTGGACGAAAAACAAGTAGGTGTTTCAAAAAAACCAGCTCAATTGTACATATTCAGCATGGATGTATATCGAAAAATGTTCCAGAAAAACTATTTAATCAGTATCTAACAGAGCACTTACAATTAACTCTCCCTTAATTTCTTCAGAAACAAACACATTACTCATAATGTAATGCCTTCTAAAAACACCTATATTCCGTAGGTATTTATTCATATTACACTGAGATTTCAATAGAAAAAGGAAGTACGACCTGTTTATTCGTTTACAGATAGTATATTTGCCATACTTATTACTAATAGTTACTTAAACACTGATCTCTTACTATTCCTATGCCTTTCAAAAAATTAAATTCCAATTTAAAAGAGACACTAGAACAACTAGAAATAACAACGCCTACTCCCCTTCAAATAAATAGCATTCCTGTTATAAAAAGTGGTGCTAATGTGTATTGTCTGGGTCCTAAAGACAGTGGAAAAACTACGACGCTTATACTTACCACCTTGCAAAAATTGAAGTGTGAGGCTACTGGAAATACACCTAGAGCGGTTATTCTTGTTGAAAATAAAGAAAAAGCAATGCAATTGTATGATCAATTTTTGTTCTATACTAAATACAATTCGCTGCGTGTTTATGTTGGCTATGAAGAACTTCACGTAGATGTACAAAAATCAGAAATATTTGAAGGGATAGACATTCTTATCAACACTCCTAAGTCGATGAATAAGTTGTTTTTATTAAATGGTGTAAATACGGCCGAATTAAAGATTTTTAGTATCGATGATGCTGAGTTTCTAGTTCAAAAATCTGCTTACAGTGCTCTTATGTCGATTACTCAAAGTATTAAAAAGAGTCAGTATGTTATTTATGCTGAAAAAATGAATCCGAAATTAGAGCGTTTTGAGTCCTTTTTTATGGAACGTGCTAAAATTGTTACCGAGTAATAGCTTCAATCATTAGAAAATCACAATGATACCTAAACTACACTATATTTCTCAAGGAAGTTCGCCAAAAGAACATTTGGAAAACCTTCAAAAAGCATGTACTTCAGGAGCTGAATTAGTGCAATTACGTTTGAAGAATATTTCAGAAAAGAAATTTTTAAAATTTGCGGAAGAAGCTCGAGAAATTACGGCTCATTTTCAAACTCGATTAATCATTAACGATAACTACAAAATCGCAAAAACCGTAAAAGCGGATGGCGTACATTTAGGACCAACAGACACTTGTCCTACCATTGCTAGAAAACACTTATACACTTGGCAACTTATTGGTGGAACCGCAAATACTTTTCAAGATTGCGAAACGCTACTTGACAAACGAGTAAATTACATTAGTTTAGGACCTTTTAGAACAACAAAAACAAAAGAAAATCTTCCTCCTGTTTTAGGTTTAGTGGGCTATGCTGCTATTACTGATGTATTAAAAACGGGCACGCCCATTATTGGCGTTGGTGGCATTACAACTTCTGAGGTAAAAGCCATCTTAGAAACAGGCATTTCTGGGATTGCAGTTTCCGAAGCAATTACACGAGATTTTAATACCATTCGCACCTTTAATCAATTGCTAAACGCTTCCTCAACCGCTGAGCAGCGCTATACGTTTCCTACATAGACAGCTTACTTTTTCCAGCCCCAAGGAGCCTCAGGTGCTTCAATAGATTTCGTAAGATCCATTACAACTTTAAAAACACGATCGGTTCCTAGTCTTTTTAAATTATACGTAAACGTGGTTTCATCTATCGTTATCCACCAAACATTTGTAGCTGCAGCAGGAAGCATTTTCTGAGTATATGCATCGGCAGGAAAAAACTGAAAATCTGATTTCCCAACATTACTTGCAGTCCCTCCATAAAGTGTAATGTCATCTTCTGTACCATCCTCGTGACGATGATCGTGTTTTAGGGTAAGGATCCCTTCATTCATGGTTAAAATCCATGTTCTCGATTTATCATCACCCACATAGAAAGGAATTTTAATTTCATTCTCACTACAGGCTCTTAGGTGCATCACCAGCCTTTTCCCTCCAAAAGCTTCATCTTCTTCTGGCAATGCTAATGTTCCTTCATAGGCATTTCCACAGTGAGATTGTAACGTAGCCCAAAAAGTTTCCGAAGGACTCTTCTCTTGAGAAACCATTGGAATTGTGAGTAATAAGACAATCAGATATAGTGTGTGTTTTAGCGTCATAAGTCCCTATTTGCTGCTTCTCAACTTTTTAAAAATTCAAGGTTGTTTCTTTTCTTTTTCAATAGTTAAAAAAAGAAACAAAAAAATCTAGGCTGAAGAAAATATTCCTAAATACTACGTTGGTTTCAATACACTTTCCAAACTCGTCCGAGTCTATCGAACTCAAACAATGGAAAGCGCTTAACGTTTCACCTCCTTGAATCTAGCTTGAATCTAGACGGAATATTTTCTAAAGCCGCTATCTGTTTCCGCAGCAAATCTTGTCTTAAATTTCATTGCCGTAGATATCCAACTCAATAACAGGTTTTCCTAATTTCTTTACTTCTTCAAACTGCGTTTCTTTATCGCCTACGACTAAATAAATCATGTCTTTTTCATCAATATAAGTATCGATTATTTTCTTATAATCGGCCAACGTCATAGACACTAATTCAGCTTGATCTTTTTCGGTATAATTAGAAGGACTGTTGTACTTACTCATGTGTTGAACCATTCCTAATTTAGCACCTAAACTTTCAAACGCTCTGGTATCGGCTTTCAGTAATTTATTTCTAGTCAGTTCTACATCGGCTTCTGTAAAGTCGGAAGCATAGTTTTGTAACATTTCTTGTATAATCGTCAACGATTTAAACGTAGCATTGGCTCTTACACTGGTACGTACTGTAAATGGTGCCACTTCCAAGCTATTTCTGAAACCTGAATAGGCGCCATAGGTATATCCTTTTTCAATTCGTAACGTTTGAAATAAACGACCGCTTGAACCACCTCCTAAAATTTCATTGGCAAAATTCAAATTATTAGCATCATCATTCGTTGCTGAGAGCACTAATTTGCTAATCATAATTACCGATTGTTTCGACCCTGGTACATCTACAAAATAGAGATTACCACCTTTAGATTCTGCAGGAAGTATTTGTTTTGGTATCGCTATAGCTTCACCACTAAACTCTGAAAGCACTCCAACAATAGGTGTCGCTTTATCTTTAGAAATAGCGCCAGCAATATGAAATGTTGCATTGGCAGCAGCTAAGTTTTTATAATATGCTTTTAAATCAGCAACCGTTATATTTTTAATGGTCTCTAAGGTTCCAGAGCCAGGCACACTAAACATATGATCATCTCCATAAACCAACTTATTAGAAACGAGCGATGCAATAGCATTTGGATTCGCTTCACGTCCTTTTAAAGAAGTTTCTAGCGCTTGTTTTAATCTTTCAAATTCTTTAGCATCCCAGCGTGGTTCAAGTAAAATTTCTTTTACCAATGCCATCGTTCCTTTAAAATTCTTTGTCAGACAAGAACCAGTAATATGAAAATCTTCATTTGCACTATACATATTAATTGTAGCTCCCAACAATCCTATAGCTTCTTCTAGTTCCGCAGGTGTTTTTGTCGCAGTACCTTCCATCATTAAATCGCTCAATAAGTTGGCAACCCCTTCTTTTCCTTTAGGATCTAATAATTGTCCGCCAGGAATCGTGATATCAAATTGTACCAATGGAACTTCGCCATTTTCAATTCCATAAATTTTCATTCCGTTGTCGAGAGAAGCGGTCCATACTTCTGGAGACTTAAATAAAGGCAATTCACCAAATGCAGGTTCACTTCTATCGTAGGTACTCGGTGTTTTCTCGTAGGTTGCTTCTTCCCCTTGCGCTACCTCTTCATTTGCTACATCTTGCTTTACCTCTTCAATCCAAACTGTTGCTTCTTTTGCTTCGGAAACAGCCAGCTCTAATTGACCTTTTGGAACAACACTCGTCATCACGTAGTTCGCACCTTTAATGTATTGGTTGTAAACACGCATTACGTCTTCTGCCGTTACAGCTTCAGTCAGTTTTGCAGCTTTCGTGATATAACTTGGGTCACCATTAAACTCATTATCTTGAACCAACTGAAACGCTTTGTTTAAAACGGTACTAACACCTTGATACAATTCAGTTTCAATTTCAGCTTTGATACGTTTTAAATCGTTTGCACTTACACCGTTGGTTTCAAAACGTTGTAATCCTTCATCGATTGCTGCTTTTAAGTCGTCTAGATCAGTTCCTTCATTGGCCCGAGCTCTTATTACAAACTCACCTGCCAACTCACTACTGCTTTGGTACGTGTTAATGCTTGGAGCTAGTTTTTTCTCTTCCACAATAACTTGATATAAAGGAGCATTTTTGCTGCCACTCAATAAATTTCCTAACACTTGAAGCGGATATACGTCTTTATGGTATTCTTCAATGGTTGGAATTATCATTCGCAACTCTGGAAGTTTTGCAAAGTTATCTTCAAAATACAACGATTTTGTTTCAGCTAAAGTAACAGGCATTGCAGGTAATTCTTCAATATCCGGACCACCTGGTATTTCACCAAACCACTTTTTAACCAATTCTTTAGTTTCAGCAATGTCGATATCTCCCGCAATCACTAAAGAAGCATTTTTAGCACCGTAATACTGTGCGTAAAACTCTTTTACATCGTCAATCGTTGCTGCTTGTAAATCGGGTAAGGCGCCAATAACTGTCCAGTTGTACGGGTGTCCTTCAGGATATAAATTTTTCCGAATAATTTCATCTGTATAACCATACGGAGCATTGTCTACCCGTTGGCGTTTTTCATTTTTAACTACTTGTTTTTCGCGTTCTAAAGCAGCTTCCGTAACCGTATTAATCATATACCCAAAACGATCAGAATCAATCCAAAGAATTTTTTCGAAAGCATCTTTAGGAACTACTTCATAATACACGGTTCCATCGCTCCAAGTTCCTCCATTTCTACTTCCACCCCATTCTGGAATCATTTTCCGATTTGCTCCTACGGGAACATTTTCAGAATCATTAAAACTCATATGTTCAAAAAAGTGAGCAAAGCCTGTTTTTCCTGGCTTCTCTCTATTTGACCCCACATGCATCATAGTAGCTACTGCAACAATTGGGTCGCTATGGTCCTCATGTAGAATAACTTCAAGACCGTTATCTAAAGTGAATTTTTCATAGTCTATTTTAAACTCTTGTTCTTCTACATCTGACTTATTTTCAGTAGTACAAGAAGAAAAAAAGAGTCCACAAAAAATAAATGTTGCAATTGGAAGTCTCATTGATACGCGTTTTAGTTGATTAAAAGCGCTTAAATAAAGTTGTTATTTAAACGAAGCATTAAATATACTATTTTGAATGTAATGGTTCAATGTAAACTTTCAGGAATAATTAAATGACTCAAACATTTAAATAATAATAGCAAGAATTTGTTTCACTTCGGAAAACTATAACTTGTGTATAAACCTATGTTATTTTTCGTTTGGCTATGATTACTTGTTGTTTGTTTTTTCTAACGCTTTTCTAATTTCCTCGCTATCCCAATGTTTGTCATAATCTACAACACCTCTTTTAAAGTCCTCATTTAAAAGTTTTTCCTGTTCTTCGATTTCTTTTCTAGCTTTAAAAATATAGTTTTCATCACGTTTCGATTCCCGCGCGAGTCGTCGTAAGCTATTTTCATCGTATTTAATAAAGTTTTGAACTTGCCTGGTTAGGGTATATTTTCTGAAACCCATTTTACTCAACACATCTTTTGCAAGGTTTAAGGAAGTATCTAACGATTCACGATAAATATTTTCCATGCCTAAATTTATTAAATCATAGGCATCATCTCTATTTTTTGCACGAATCATAAGCTCTACATGCGGGAATTTCTCTTTTACTAATTTTGTTATTTCTTTGGTCACGCTAGGATTATCGATTGCACATATTAATATTTTAGCTTCAGCAATGCCCGCCGACTCTAACAAATCGATTCTTGTGGCATCCCCATAATATACTTCAAAACCCATTTTCCGAAGAAAATCTACACGATTGGAATCTTGATCTAAAATAGTAGCTTCTACACCATGCGATCTTAAAAAACGTCCAATTGTACTTCCGAAGTGACCAAAACCAAGCAAGATGATTTTTTGTGACTTCGCAATATGATCCATGGGTCTTTTTACAGACTCTTTTGTACCCATTTTAGGAAGAATTAATCGTTCGTTAATCATACTTATAATTGGAGTAAGTGACATGGTTAGCGCTGTTATCACCAGCATCATATCCATTTGATCCTGTGATAAAATATTCAAATTAAAAGCAAACGACAGCAATACAAATGCAAATTCACCAATCTGCGCCAACCCAAAGGTTAACAATAACTTTTGATCTAATTTTAATTTAAAAATATGTCCTGTAATAAATAAAACAATCGCTTTTAGAACAATAATGGCGAGTAATAGTCCACCAATCGTCAGCGGACTTTTTGCGATGACGATAAAATTAATAGAAGCTCCTACCGCCATGAAGAACAATCCGAGCAGAAGATTTTTAAAAGGCTCTAGCGTACTCTCTAATTCATGTTTAAACTCACTATTCGATAGTACGACTCCACCTAAAAACGCTCCCAAGGCTGGGCTGAGACCGACATATTCCATTAAAAAAGAAATCCCAAACACAATTAAAAAAGCAGAAGCTATTAAAAGCTCTCGAACTCCTGTTTTAGCTACTTTACGCAACATAGGTACAATTAGATATCGACCCGCAAAGATGATTATAACCACCGATAAAATAATAGCTAATGTTTGAAAACCTATGGGCAAACTATCTAATAAATTAGACGTTTCGGCATGAGAATCTGCTGAAGCAATACTCTCTAAATTAGACAGTAATGGCAAGGCTCCAAGCATGAAAATAACAATAATATCTTGGAACAGTAATATAGAGAATGATGAAGTTCCAAAAGTGGTATCCATCAGGCCTTTTTCTTTTATGGTTTGTAACGCAATTGCGGTAGATGATAAGGCAACCGCCATGGAAATAACCAGACATACTTCCCAATCAAAACCAAGCATTAAAAACAGAAAATACGAAAGCAGCATCGTTCCCGCAACCTGCAAGCCTCCCATACCAAGGATGGTTTTTCGCATGTTCCAAAAATTCTTGGGTTCAATTTCTAATCCGATTAAAAATAGCATTACTACCACTCCAAATTCTGCAAAATGAAGAATGTCATCTCCCTCTTCTCCTATAAAACCTAATACGTAAGGCCCTATTAAAACACCTGCTAGTAAATAACCAATCACAGAACTTAACCCTAATCGCTTAGCAATGGACACACAAATAATAGCGCCTGCTAGAAAAATAATAGCTTGAAAAAGTATACTTCCTGTCATAAATTATTGAGCTTGTAATTGCGGAATATCATTTAAGAAGAAATAACCGTTAAAGTCTTTCAATGAAAAGTCTTGCTGAAGTAAAGTAATTAAGGTACCGTATTGATCTACATGTAAAGCTAATTCCTCATCACTTAACTTATGAGTACCCATTACTGCAAATGGAGGCAAATAAGCCATACCACACAAATTAGCCGTTTGTTCAAAAGGACGTAAAAATTGATTCACCGTAAAACTATTTGTTCCTTCGGAACAGTAAACGTCTCTAGAACCACCTGTAGTAATCACATTTAAACAGGTTTTCGCTTGTAATGCATTTCCATTTGGACCATACGCCCAGCCAAATTCTAAAACCATATCAATCCACTGTTTCATTAGCGGAGGACAACTATACCAATAAAAAGGATGGTGCCAAATTATAATATCGTGTTGGTTTAACAGTTCCTTTTCGGCAGGGACATCGATATGAAAATCTGGATACCGCTCATATAAATCATGAAATGTAACTCCCTCCACATCTTTAATTCGATCTACAAGCATTGTATTTGCCCTAGATTTTTCAAATTTAGGATGCGAAAACAGAACTAGTATTTTTTTCATAGTACTCTTGTGATTAAAATAAATTCTGTCGGTTTAAAAAATTGAATACGATTCGTTTCAACTAGAACCAAATGCTACCCTTTTTATTTGTTGAAATTACTGAGAGATTAAATTAAAAGAAATCTTAATTCCTTGTATAATCATACCCGTACCTATAATTGCTATAATTAGTCCCATTATTTTACCAATTACAGAGATAACATTATTACCCACTAATTTAACGATCAGATCACTCAATCTAAAGGTGATATATGCTAATATACTCATTAAACCAAATATAGCGATCACTAAAACGGTATGGATCGGTTGAACATTTGAAACAAAATTCATAGCTGTTACGATAGTTCCAGGCCCAGCCAGAATTGGAATGGCCAGTGGTGACACCGCTATATTTTCATCAATATCGACGTGTTTAAGACTTTTTACATTCGATTGTTTTGATTGTAGCATTTCAAAACCTATAAAAAAGATTAAGATTCCTCCTGTGATTTTAAAAGCTGGAATACTAATATTAAACAACTCAAAAATAAATTTCCCTAGAAGTACAAAAACAGTGACAATTATAAAAGCTATAATATTTGCTCTTTTATTAATATCATCTTTTGTTTTTTTATCTGCACCTTGTGTTAAGGCGACAAAAACCGTCATGTTTGAGATAGGGTTTGTTATAGCAAAAAAGCCAGTAAATACAGTAATTGAGAAGGTAATTAAGTTATCCATTTATCCCGAAATTTTCAATCTGGAAAGAACTTAAATTTCTTCTGTTTCACCAAATCAATTTTTGTTTTTCTTTTATTAGATTGCTTAATATAAGAAATGCTACCATTATTATAAAATTTAAAACATTTTCCCGCTTAAAAGTTGATTTGTTATACTTAATAATTCTTCCGTTTTCATAGTATCATAAGCATCTGGATGTGCTGGTGAAAAATAACCTTTGTCTTCACCTTTATCGTTGTCGAAATACATTCCAGAATCATTTTTATATGCTTCGGAAAGCGCCAAATCAACGACTATATTTACTCCTTTTTCTGCGGGAGACCAAAACTGTCCGTAGGCTTCATTGGCCATTTTAGTATTTAACAACGAACCTGGATTTACAGCAATTACATTAATTTTCGATTCTTGTTTGGCTAAATAAAAACTCCACATGGTCAAGGCTAATTTACTTTGTGCATAGGTGCTATTCACTGAATCTTGTGTCTTCCCTCTTAAAATTTCTTCGGAAACTGGAGCTTGTGCCGCAGAACTTAGATTAATGATTCGTGGTGCTTCGGATTGCTTTATATTTGGAAGAATGGCATTTGTCAGCACATAAGGAGCTAAATAGTTTACTACCATACGAATGTCTAATCCGTCTTTATTCTGAATTTCTTTCGTTTTGAAAATTCCTGCATTATTGATTAATCCATCAATCTTCGGAATGTCTGTTTTGATCTGTTTTGCCAATTCTGAAACTGCCTCTAAATCGGAAAAATCGGCAACCAAACCTTTTATATTTTGATTGTTTGAAGCTTCTTTGATTTCTGAAACTACTGCTGAAACTTTTGCTTCACTTCTACCATGTACATAAACCGTATGTCCTTTTTCAGCGAAGCTTAAAGCGGTTAACTTTCCTATACCGTCAGTACTTCCTGTTACTATTATTGTTTTACTCATACTATTTTTATTTTTTTTATTGGAGTGTCACCTTGAGCGTAGTCGAAAGGTTTTTTTAGTTTTCAAGAACTACGTTAGGTAACTTCTAAATACATATTTGAAAATAAAAAAAGCCACTCCTAAATTAAAGT
The DNA here is from genome assembly GCF_900102055.1 of Ulvibacter litoralis. Taxonomy (GTDB): domain Bacteria; phylum Bacteroidota; class Bacteroidia; order Flavobacteriales; family Flavobacteriaceae; genus Ulvibacter; species Ulvibacter litoralis. Next base: position 615,046 of record NZ_FNBA01000002.1, on the reverse strand, counting down.
GGCTTTCTCCTGCTATTAACCAATAATTGGGGAGTTATTAATTAACAGTAAATTATCTGAAAGAAACACCTTCTACAATCGGTTTAAATCTGAACATATAAAATGGTTTTGTAGATAAATCGTTGCCATCATTAAATACAGCACCTTTGTTTACTTGTGCTGCAGACACATACATATAACCATCTACATGATTGTAACTTACACCATCTGGCCAAACCATATTAACATCTTTCACCATGGTTTTTACGCTTTTATCTTTTGCTAAAACTACCGCTACACTATTGGTTTCTAATGCTGTTAAGTAAATATTACCAGCGATATCAATACTCATTCCGCCATTGTTTGGTTTCTCGGAATAGGTTTCAATTTTACGATCTAATTCCGTATCCGTAAACGCTTCATTTACTAAATCTAACGTTTTAATTCTGTAAATTTTAGTTCCGTTTAACGGTCCGTAATAAATGTATTCAAAAGTAGCATCCGCAGTAATACCATCATTTCCTACCAATAAATCTTTACTATTAACCGCTAAATGTTTTCCATTAATTACAGTGGGTGTATTTTCTGGCAACGTGGTACGAGTCCCTTCTAATAATCGCCGCGTTTTCCCCGTTTTCATATCAACAATTATAAACGCCGCATGGGTTCCGTCTCCCCCATTTCCAATACCTTCATCAGCAATTATAAAATAACCATGTTTAGTATCTACAACCATATCATTCGGCTGCGAATGCTTTGGTACTGACGATGTAGGCAAATAATAAATACGCTCTAGCTCATTGGTTTTTGTGTTCCAACCTACTATTTTAGGTGTTACATTATCTCGTTGTGCCATGTCTAACATCCAAACAATGCCGTTTTCATCGTTTCTAACCCCTAACACATTGCTTAAAAAATTATCGTCGGTAGTTCTTGGTGTATTCCAAGCTTTAGTAGGAAAAGGTTTGCTTGTTTTTGTTTTAGCATCCATGATCATTACTCTATTTTCTGGTGAGAAAAAAGGATGATGACTGTATACTAAATCTCCAGTATTGGTAAATGTAATATTACCAACAGCCTGATCTGTAGTTGTAAAAAGTTTGGCTTCAGTTATTGTGTTTTGTGCTTGTATCGACATCACTGATGTGATTAAAACGAATAAGAATTTAATATTTTTCATATTACTTGCTCTTTTTTAGATATTCTGGCAACTCTTTAGATAACCAATCTTCACGAACTGGAACATGCACATCTAAATCTATAGTTTCTTCCAAAGCCCAAAATTCATGAGGTACATTTTCTGGAAACACAATAACTTCTCCTGCTCCAACTTCTACAAACGTTTCTTTACCATCAATAATGGTTTTAATTTTTACTTTACCAGACATAATATAGGTGATCTGCTCGTTTGGATGGTGATGCCAAGGAATATGAGCACCTTTTTCTAAATTGAAAATGGTCATCTGTCCTTTTTCACCATGAAACCATTTACGTTTGATCCCTTCTCCAATAGTTTCTGATTCCATGTCATCAAAATTAAAATGTTGCACTTTTGAAGTAGCTACAGAATCTTTGGTTATTACTTGTGCATTGGCGGTATTACAGAAAAATAATACTGTTACTGCAAATGCAGCTATGATTGATTTATATTTCATATTAAAATCCTTCTAAAACTATTTTTCCTTTTGCTTTTCCTGTTTCTAAGAAAGCGTGTGCTTTACGTAAATTTTCAGCATTGATTAGTCCGAAATTTTCACCTAAGGTGGTTTTAATGGTTCCGTTGTCAATCAATTCAGAGACTTCATTTAAAATGTTGTGTTGCTCAATCATGTCTTCCGTTTGAAACATAGATCGTGTAAACATAAATTCGATATGCGTTGATACTGCTTTAGCTTTAAATGGCATCACGTTAAACAATTTCGGATCGTCTATAAAACCAAATTTACCTTGAGGTTTTATCAGTTTCACGATCTCATCTGCGTGTTGTTCGGTAGCGTTCAAACTAACTACATAGTCTGGAGCAGCAAGCTTGTAAGTTTCAAACTCCTCACTTAATTTATTTCGGTGGTTAATAACTGTATCAGCACCAAGTTCTTTTAACCAACTGGTAGTTTCTTCTCTTGAAGCAGTAGCAATGATGTTTAATTTCGTTAGTTTTTTAGCTAATTGCACCAAAATAGAGCCTACACCGCCAGCAGCACCAATGACTAAAATTGATTTGTTAGCATCGTCTTTTGAAACTTGCAATCTATCAAACAATAGTTCGTAAGCTGTAAGTGAAGTTAATGGTAAAGCAGCAGCTTCCGCATACGACAAACTTGAAGGTTTTTTACCTACAATACGTTCATCTACAATTTGATATTCCGCATAGCTACCTTGACGTGTAAAATCGCCTGCATACCAAACTTCGTCACCAACTTTAAATAGCGATACTTCATCACCAACTTCTTTTACAATTCCGGTTGCATCCCAACCAATTACTTTCCAGTCGCCGCCTTCTACAGGCATTCCCGTACGTACTTTGTAATCGGCCGGGTTTACAGAAATGGCTTTAATTTCTACCAAAATATCTTTTCCAGTAGCTTTTGGTGTGTTTAATTCTATGTCTTGTAATGAGTTTTTATCTTCTATGGGAAGATTCTCTTTATATCCTATTGCTTTCATTTTTTTGTTTTTTTATTGATTACTTCCAAGTAACAACATCTTCAAAGTTTCTTCTTGATTTTCCAAATTCTGGATCCGCTTTTCTATACCCAAACGCCACCATAAAAGACAAACCGTACTTATCAGTATCTACACCAAATTTTTCTTTTAATAGTGCTTCAGCTTTTTCCTGATGAAAACCTTCAATAGGGCAAGAATCAATTCCTGTTAATGCTGCAGCAGTCATCATATTACCTAGCGCGATATAGGTTTGTTTTGAAGACCAATCGAATAGTTTTTTATCTGTATCTAAATCGAAATCATTTTCTTGAAATTCTCTGTAGAATTTTGAATACATTTCAATAACATCGGCGGGTAATTGTTTTACATCTTTCATCATATGCATAATGTAATCTGCGTCATGTTTTATCATCGATGCTTTCATACTTAAACCTAATACAAAATGACTTGCTGTATCTAATTTTAAAGGAGCTCCCCAAGCTACAGGTTTTAATAACTCACGCAACTCTTTATCCTGAACAACTATAAAATGCCAAGGTTCGAAACCAAAAGAACTAGGTGATAAGTTTGCTGTTTTCAAAATGAAATTAATATCCTCTTCGGAAACTGTTTTAGTAGCATCAAATTCTTTGGTAGCATGCCTAAAGTTAAATGCATTTAATATGTCTTCTTTTGCAACGTTTGGTGTATTCATTGTATCTATTTTATAAGTTTAAATTCTGATACAAATGTAAAATGAGCTGTAAGCATTTTGTAGTATAAAAAAAGGGGATGTTTGTATAAATAAAGGTTTATCGTTAAGTTAATCTTAATTTTACAATTAAATTATCTAATTTTGAACTGAAATTGACAGAAATGAACATAATAGAAGCCTATAAACCTTTCGAAATACAAGAAATTGAATTATCTGAATGGAAACAACGTCCGGTAAAAAACAATTTTTTCGAACTCGTCCTTATTAAAGATGGGGAAGGAACACAGTGCATTAATTATAATGAACACTCTTTTACAAATGGAAGTATCTTTTTACTTCCACCTTTAAAGTGCCACTCGTTCAGTATAAGTAAACCTACAAAGTTTGTCTTTTTAAAGTTTACAGATATGTTTTTCAAAAATGGAAACAGAATTGATATCGACAGGAACGAATGGTTTAAAGAAGCTTCGTACATTCTCTCTAACTACAATCAATTGCCAGGTGATATCATAAAAAATGATCTAGACAGAAATCATATCGAAAATTTAATAGATATGATATTACAAGAGTCTAGAAATTATGGGGAAACCTCCATAAATCTGGTAACAAGCCTAATGACAAGCATTTTAGAGGTTCTTATTAGAAATATCAAAAAGAGTAGTTACCTAGAAGTGACTAAGAACACTGACGACCGAATTAAAAAAATGTTGATTTACATCAATGAAAACATTAGTAAAACAGAGCTATTAAAGGTTGAGAATTTATCAGAGGTTTTTAGCATGTCTCCAACTTATGTTAGTGAGTATTTTAAAAAGCAAGTCAACATGCCATTGCGAGAATACATTATAAAAGCAAAACTTAAATTGGTAGAAATCCGTTTGCTAAATTCAGACTTTACGTTAACACAAATCGCAGACGAATTAGGTTTTACAGATGTGAGCCATTTATCCAAAACCTTCAAGCGTTACGTAGGGCAATCTATACGTGAGTTTAAAAACAATGGTGAATACCTACTACTAAAAAGAACTACCTGTTCAGCTTAACCCCTTCTCTTTCAAATTGAAGCTTCAAATAAAACAAGATTGTAAATCTTTGTTAAAAAAAAGAATGAACATTCATTTTTATATATCTTTGTACCAGAAATAAGAATGATATGGCAAAACTTCAGAAAAGCATCGACAAAAGAAACGCTCTTGTAAAAGCAACGATTGAGTTGGTAAACAACAATGGTTTTCATGCGACGCCTATGAGTAAAATAGCCAAAATGGCAAATGTGTCGCCCGCCACAATCTATCTCTATTTTGAAAACAAACAGGATTTAGTCAATAAAACATACATCGAAGTAAAAGCGGAATACACCAAATATGCTTTTGAAACCTATTCGGAAACGATGTCTGTTGAAAAAGGGTTTGAAATCATTTGGAAGCGTATTGCCGATTTTAAACTGAAAGAATGTGAGAACGCAATGTTTTTAGCACAATGTGACAACACTCCAATGATTGATGAAGCAAGCAGACAAGAAGGAATTAAACACCTACAACCCCTACTCGACCTTTGGGCACGTGGAAAAAAAGAAGGACTTATTAAACCAATCTCCGACTACCTACTATATGCGTACTCAATAAATCCGTTGTCGTTTTTAATGATTATTCAGAAAAGAGGCGCATTTCAGCTAGATAAAACACATTTAGAAGAGGCCTACCAATCTGCTTGGAGCAGTATTAAAGCTTGTAAATAAAAATTATTCAGAAAAAATAAAGAAAATAAAAATCGAACTATGGAATTGTTAGACAAATTAAATTGGAGATACGCTGCTAAAGCAATGAATGGTGAAAAAGTAGCTGAAGAAAAAATACAACGTATTTTAGAAGCAGCTCGTTTAGCACCTACCTCAAGTGGATTACAACCTTTTGAAATTATTGTTGTAAAAAATCAAGAAATAAAAGAAAAAATCAAACCTGTTGCTTGGAATCAATCTGTAATTACCGAGTGCTCTCACCTACTTGTTTTCGCTGCTTGGGACACTTACACAGCAGACAGAATTAATTATATGTTCGATTTAACTAATGACATTCGCGGATTTAAAAATGAAGGTTGGGAAAATTACCGTCAAATGCTATTAAGCTCGTATCCTCAAAAAGATGCTGAAGAAAACTTTAATCACGCAGCTAAACAAGCGTATATCGCTTTTGCTGAAGCTTTAACTGCTGCTGCTTTCGAAGGCGTTGATGCAACACCATTGGAAGGTTTTGACCCAACTGCTGTAGATGAAATTTTAGGATTACGTGACAAAGGTTTACGTAGTGCTGTAATGTTACCTATTGGTTATAGAAAAGAAGATGAAGATTGGTTGGTAAATCTTGTAAAGGTTCGGAAACCTATGGAAGATTTAGTGACTGTAATTGAATAAAAAAAAAGATCATGATTAAGACAATTGTATTAAACAACAGACCCGAAGGAAAGCCTACACTTTCAAACTTTGAATTTATTTCTGAAGAAAAAGATTTGAATATCAATGATGGTGAAATTCTTTTAGAAGCTGCTTATGTTTCGGTAGATCCTTACTTAAGAGGAAGAATGAGCGATGCTAAATCGTACGTACCTCCTTTTGAACTAAATAAACCTGTACAATCGGGTGTTGTAGCGAAAGTCATTGCTTCGAAAAACGACACGTTTACAGAAGGCGAGTATGTTTCTGGAATGTTAGATTGGAAAACGAAGCAAGTTTCTACAGGCGAAGGATTGCTGAAAGTTGACAGTTCGAAAGCTCCTTTAAGTACATATTTAGGAATTTTAGGAATGACTGGACTTACAGCCTATTTAGGATTAACTCAAATAGGAAAACCAGTGGCTGGTGAAACCATCGTAGTTTCTGGAGCTGCAGGTGCTGTTGGAAGCGTCGTTGGACAAATAGCCAAACTCCTTGGATTGAACGTTGTCGGAATTGCGGGAACTGACGAAAAAATTGAGCTGTTGAAAAACAAGTTCGGTTTCGATGCTGGAATTAACTACAACACAAGCAAAGACATTGCCGCCGATATTAAAAAAGCGGCTCCCAATGGTGTAGATATCTATTTTGACAATGTTGGCGGACCCATATCTGATGCTGTTTTATTCAACATCAACCGCTTTGCACGTATTATTATTTGTGGCGCCATTTCTGTGTATAACAGCACTGAAACCCCGAAAAGTATTAGTGTACAGCCTTTCTTAGTGAAAAACAGTGCGTTAATGCAAGGTTTTATTGTCTCTAATTATGCTGAAAAATTTCCGGAAGCCATGAAACAACTGGCTACTTGGTTGGCAGAAGACAAACTAACCTACTCTGAAACGATCGTTGAGGGGTTTGATAACATTCCAAAGGCATTTATCGACTTATTCGAAGGTAAAAACAAAGGAAAAATGATTGTAAAAATTTAAGTACAAAAGAAAAAGAAGATGAACAATTTTAATTTTAAAAACCCGACCAAAATTATATTTGGAAAGGATACCATCGAGCAATTAAAGAATGAAATTCCTGAAGATGCTAAAGTATTACTGCTTTACGGTGGAGGAAGTATCAAGAAAAATGGAATTTACGACCAAGTAAGAACTGCTTTGGCGAACGTATCTGTTATAGAATTTGGAGGCATCCCTGCAAATCCAGAATACGCTGTTTTAATGAAAGCCTTAGAAGTTATTAAAACTGAAAATATTACCTATTTATTAGCTGTGGGTGGAGGCTCTGTCATTGATGGAACCAAATTTTTATCGGCTGCTGCATTATATGAAGGGAATACTCCTTGGGATATTTTAAAAGAAAACATTAGAACTGAAAAAGGACTTCCTTTTGGAACTGTTCTTACCTTACCAGCAACAGGTTCTGAAATGAATTCTGGTGCCGTAATTACTAGAGCTGAAACGAAAGAAAAACTAGCCATGGGCGGACCAGGTTTATTTCCTCAATTTTCAATTCTAGATCCTCAAGTAATCACATCTATTCCAGAACGTCAATTGGCAAATGGGTTAACAGATGCCTTTACACACGTTTTAGAACAATACATGACGTATCCTACTGGAGCTTTGCTACAAGATCGTTTTGCTGAAAGTATTTTACAAACCCTTGTTGAAGTGGCTCCAAAAGTACTAAAAGACCCTACCGATTACAAAGCAGCTTCTAACTTTATGTGGAGTTGTACGATGGCATTGAACGGGTTAATTCAACAAGGAGTTCCTACAGATTGGGCTGTACATGCCATTGGACACGAGTTAACAGCTTTATTCGGAATTGATCATGCACGTACCTTAGCGGTAATCGCACCAAGTCATTACAAATTCAATTTTGAAGCTAAAAAAGAAAAATTAGCACAATACGGAGAACGTGTTTGGAATATAACGGAAGGTAGTATAGACGATAAAGCTTATGCTGCCATCGAAAAAACAGTCGATTTTTTCCACAAATTAGGGATCGACACCAAACTATCAGATTACACGAAAGATTATGAAGGCACTGCTGAAAAAATCTCGCAACGCTTTACAGATCGCGGATGGTTAGGATTGGGCGAACACCAATCCTTATCACCCGATAAGGTTGAGAAAATTGTAAAAATGGCCTACTAATAATCAAGAAGTATGCTAAAAACAATCGTCTTAACGCTAACAATCATTGCAGCAGCTAGTTGTAATGACGCTAAAAAGCAAACACCTTCTGAAAAAGTTTCAGAAGAAAAAACAGAATTAAAAAAAGAAAACGATATGAATGTATTATTTGTAGTAACCTCTCACGATAAATTAGGAGACACCGGAAAAAAGACAGGATTTTGGGTGGAAGAATTTGCGAATCCATATTACACTTTACGCGACAAAGGAGCAACAATAACGATTGCGACACCAAAAGGAGGTGCAGCACCAATAGATCCAAGTAGTGATTCTCCAGACGCAGCAACAGAAGCAACCAAACGTTTCGATAAAGATGCTGAAGCAAAAGCAAAAATTGCAAATACAAAGAAATTATCTGATGTAAATCCAGACGATTTTGATGCCGTATTCTATCCAGGTGGACACGGTCCGCTATGGGATTTAGCAAACGACGCAACTTCTATTGCTTTAATTGAAAAATTTAATAGCCAAAAGAAGCCTATTGCCTTCGTATGTCACGCACCGGCAGCCTTAAAAGGAGTTAAAAACACAGATGGAACTCCTTTAGTAAAAGGTAAAAAAGTAACAGGATTTACAAATTCTGAAGAAGCAGCAGTTGGCCTTACCGATGTGGTTCCATTTTTAGTAGAAGATATGCTTAGCAAAAACGGCGGTATCTATTCTAAAAAAGAAGATTGGGCTGCATATGCAATTCAAGATGGTAATTTAATTACAGGACAAAACCCAGCTTCGTCTGAGTTGGTTGCTGAAAAACTACTTGAAAGCTTAAAATAATGTAAGCGCTTATGTATCAAAAAAGGCTGTTCCTTATGGACAGCCTTTTTTGATTTTATTATAATTAGTTTCCGAAGAGACTTACCAAATCTTAATCCGTTCATCTTCGACCTTATAATTAGCATCTCCTGGCGAAACGGTAAATGCTTCATAAAATGGCGTAAAGTTCATTAGAGGGCCGTTTACACGCCAAATTGGAGGTGAATGCGGGTCTGTAGCCACATAATTACGTAAATATTCATCTCTTGTTTTTACGCGCCAAATAGTAGCAACCGACAAGAAGAAACGTTGGTTGGGGGTATGCCCGCCTATTTTAGTTGTGTCTTGTCCTTGCGCTGTAGACTTGAAAGCATCGAAAGCGATTGCAATACCTCCATTGTCTGCTGTGTTTTCTCCCACCGTTAAAGCTCCTTTAATTGGGACACTATCCAATACCGTAAATGCATCATATTGATCTATAACTTGTTGTGTTTTCGCTTTAAACTTCGTATAATCTGCTTCGGTCCACCAATTGGTTACATTTCCATTTTTATCGTATTGCGCACCTTGATCGTCGAAAGCGTGGGTAAACTCATGTCCAATAACCATTCCGATACCGCCATAATTTACAGCATCGTCGGCATACAAATCAAAATAAGGCGCTTGTAAAATACCTGCTGGAAAAACAATTTCATTTAACGAAGGGTTATAATAAGCTGTTACTGTAGACGGCGTCGTGTGCCATTCTTCTCTATTTGGAGCTTTGTTTAATTGTTTCAATTCGTACTGATAATCATCTTTACGTAAAGCAACTACGTTTTCAAAAAAGTGATCTCGATCTATAGAAGCATCGTACGTTCTCCAAACATCTGGATACCCAATTTTTTTACTAATAGCGTATAATTTTTCTTTCGCTTTTACTTTGGTACTATCACTCATCCAATCAAGGTTGCTAATGCGCTTTTCTAATGTTTTCTGAAAATTGTTAACCAAGGCTAATGCTCTTTTTTTTGCATCTTCATTAAAATATCGCTTTACATACAACTGTCCTAACGCAAAACCAATTTGTTGATCTACACGACGTACCATTAGTTTGGAACGCGATTGTTGTACCGATTGTCCAGTAATTACTTTAGAATACTCAAAAGAGGCATCTTGAAAAGGAGTACTTAATATGTTGTCATGAGATGCTATTGAATGTGCTTTTAAATAAAGCTTCCAATCTTCTATTGTAATCGTTCCTAACATGCTATTTAGAGCATCGTAATACGCAGGCTGTCGAACATCTACAGAATCTACATTAGCTCCTAAGTTCTTCAGAAGTGCGTTCCAACCAATGTTTGGATGGTTTGCATTTAATTCTGAAACAGCCATTTTATGGTAATTCTCTTTAATTACTCTTCGTTCAATTCGAGTTTTATGGGATGCTGCCAGTTGTTTTTCAATAGCATATACGATTTCTGCATTCTTTTTTGCTTCCGAAGCTCCCACTAATTCAAATAATGTGGTTACATATGTTTTGTAGGCTTCTTGAATACTTTTTACTGAAGGGTTCTCTCCAAAATAATAATCACGATCTGGCAACCCCAATCCTGTTTGTGAAAAATGCAAAATATTCAAGGAACTGTTTTTCTGGTCTGGAGAGATATGCGGACTAACCATTGAATAATCTCCCGACTTCACCTGAGTTGCAACAAACTCAGTAATAGCAGGGATGGAAGCAATCGCATCGATGCGATTTAATATTGGTTGAATCGGCATGCTTCCCAAATTATTAATTTTTACAATATCCATTCCAGAAGCATAAAAATCGCCCACCATTTGCTCAACACTTCCTTTTGGATGTTCTTTCTGAGAAACTTCTTCCAAAATATTTTTAAGTAATTCTTGCTGCGGAATGTTTAAGAATCGGTACGACCCTACTCCTACTTGATCATCGGCAATGACAGCCGTGTCAAACCATTTTTTATTTACATGGTTAAAGAAATCATCTCCAGGCTTAATGGAAGTATCAACACCATCAAAAACCACTGGTGTAATTGTTTGAGCGGTATCATTCGTAGTATCTTTAGTATCGTTTTTACAGGAAATAAAAACAGAGAAGAACAATGAGAAAAGGAATAGGTTTTTCATAGAAAAAAAAGTTTCGTTTTCTCAAAGATAGCATTAATAGATATAAAAAAGAGGCTTCAATACATTGAAGCCTCTTTCAGATAATTGATAAACATTGTATTTCCTAAACTAGGACACACACTTATGCGTTCTCATTTTCAAGAATACGTTTCGATTTTCTATAGGTATAATTAGGATAGATTGTTCGTTTTGCAAAACGATTTAAATTACTACTATTTATCATTTTGATGTACACTTGTTTTGTAACACCAAAGTATTCGTAGTTTGTTCCGTCTAGGAAGGTAATTTCTAGCAACAATCCTTTATGCTTGTAATCTGCAATTGGAGAATTGGTAATCGTCTCTGTATACGCCTCTAAATTTAATTCCTTTGTTTCAGGAGCCATACTTACCAAGAAATGATACCCATCGATAATTTTTCGACTATTAATTTCAGCTTCTTCTTGTAAAGCGTCACCATCTTGAAACTTGTCTGGATGCCATTCTTTCACCAAATTACGGTAGCTCTTTTTCAAGGCCTTTAATTCGATTTCCTTTTCTACTCCAAAGAGTTTTTTGTATTCGTTGATGCGCTTCATATTCAAAATTTATTTGAGGGCGCGAAAGTACGTGATAATATCAAATGAATAACCATACTATTCAAGTAATCTTTACTTTACTTCAAAAAAGAACTCAAAATGTAGCTGATCTAACAACTTTCCGAAGAAAAAAAACTACCAATCAATAGGAAAGTAATCTTTTAAGAATTTTCCACACCAATGTTTTCCGGTATTAATACCATCAATTAAAGGATCCATCACACGAGCGGCACCATCTACAATGTCTAATGGTGGTTGAAAATCGTGTACTTCTACCTTCTTTTTAGATAATTCTATCGGATCTTCATCGGTTACCCAACCTGTATCCACTGCGTTCATATAAATACCAGACTTGGCAAACGTAGAAGCAGATGTATGTGTAAGCATATTTAAAGCCGCTTTCGCCATATTGGTATGTGGATGACGGTCTTGCTTTTTAAAACGATGAAATTTCCCTTCCATGGCCGTCACATTGATAATATGTTTCTTACCTGTATTTTCTTTCATCATTAAATGAGACAACCGATTGCACAATACAAAAGGAGCCACTGCATTTACGAGTTGTACTTCGACCATTTCAGTGGTTTCAATTTCACCCAATCGCAAACGCCAACTGTTTGTTTTTCGTAAATCGACTTGTTGTAAATCGGCGTCTAACTTTCCTTCAGGAAATACTTCCGTAGTTTGCAACGCATTGTCGAAACTATAAGGTATTTGAGAAAGCTCGGCAGACGAACGTAACCCTATTCCAGGCTCTGGACCGTGCCATGTTACTGGCAATACATTATTTTTCGCTGTTTTTGACGTAGGCACACTCAAGTCTGAAAGCTCTTGCAAACATTCAAAGTGACTATTTAATAAATGCTGTGCTTTAATGGGTAATTCTGATTTTGGTAACTTCTCATTTTCCATTAAATGGAAATAAAACCCCGAAGGTCGGCGTACCGTCTGCGCGGCATTGTTAATTAAAATATCCAATCGCGAATACTGTTGCTCAATATAATTACAAAATATCTCAACACTCGGAATGTGACGTAAATCCAATCCGTGAATGTGTAAACGATCACTCCAAGTATGATAATCGTCCTCTTTTGAAAAACGAATGGCAGAATCGGCTGGAAAACGCGTGGTAGCCACAACCGTCGCTCCCGAACGCAACAACATTAATGTAATATGATACCCGATTTTAAGTCGTGAACCCGTAATAACAGCAACTTGATCTGTTAAGTCCGTCGTTTGAAACCGTTTGGCATAGTTTAAGTCACCACAATCTGTACACATCGTATCATAAAAGTGGTGTAATTTGGTAAATACCGCTTTACAGACGTAGCAATTCCTCGGTGACTCTAACTCTGGGGTGTCTTTAAGCGTTTCTTTGGCTGCTAATAACTTAGGTGCCACAAAAACACTGGCTTCTCTTGCAGAACGAATTCCGGTTTCCTTTCGAGCGTGCTTGTCACGCGCAATCATTTTCCGTTTTAATTCTTTTTTAGCGTCTTTCTTGCGGCGCTTAAACTCATCGCGATTCGGTCTTGAAAGTGCGCCAGCTACTTTTAGAAGAGCAATTCGCTGTTCTTCTGGCAATTCAAACAGTTGATTTGAGTCGTTCAAAATTTTCTGTAACGTTTCGATACAGAAATCTATATCCTTATGAAGAGAAGTATCACTCATATACTTAAAGTATGGTTACTCGCACCTTTTTCTTTTTTAATCGACTATTGTTTAATTTTTCAACCAACTCGTCAGCCATAGCTAAAGGGACCGCAACAAATGCACAATCTGGTTTTAGTTCGATTGTACCCAATTGATCCTGAGTGATTTCTCCTTGTTTGAAAAATAAACCAGCGATATCACCTTTCGATATTTTGTCTTTACGTCCTCCTGAAATAAATAAGGTTTCCCAAAATTGAGGTTTGTAAGTCGCTTTCTTAGAAATATCAATCCCTTTTACATTTTTAATGAATTCTGGCAAACGTTCATTTTCCCATTTTAAAACATAGGCCGTTCCTTTTGAATTCACTCGAGCCGTTCTACCGTTTCTATGAATAAAATCTTCTTCATGATGCGGCAATTCGTAATGAATAATGTATTTCATTTCAGGAATGTCAATTCCACGAGCCGCTAAATCGGTAGCTACTAACAATTGACTACTTCCATTTCTAAATTTAATTAAAGCACGCTCTCTATCTTTTTGTTCCATTCCTCCTGAAAAGCAAGTATGACTCACTTTATTACGATCTAAGAAATCACTCAAATACTCAATCGTATCTCGTAAATTACAGAAGATAATTCCAGGTTCATTCCCAATATGCTGAATTAGCTCTAGTAAGGTTTTCGATTTGTTTTTAAGTGGTGAAACTACTGTTTTAACAGCTAATTTTTTCACTACTTTTTCCTTTAAGTAATCAATTACATGAGGGTTTTCAAGCCTCACAAAACCAGGAACTTTCACCGCTTGAGTTGCCGAAGTTAGAATGCGTTTATTAATGTTTGGCAACTGATTGATAATACCGCGCATTTCACTTTCAAAACCATCTTCTAACGACTTGTCAAACTCGTCTAAAATAAGGGTTTTAATACTGTCTCTAGAAAAGCGATCGTTACTAAAATGATCTAATATTCTTCCAGGCGTACCTATTAAAATAGCCGGAGTATGCTTAATCTCTATTTTATCTTTAGACATTGGTCTTCCACCGTACACTGCATTTACTTTGTACCCAGAACCCATAGTGCGAACCACTTGCTCAATTTGAAGCGCAAGCTCTCTCGAAGGCACAATTATTAATGCTTGTACTTCGGTAGATTCAGGATCTAGGACTTTCAGAAGTGGCAATAAAAAAGCCAATGTTTTTCCAGTTCCTGTGGGAGATAATAATATTGTATTGGTGGTTGTTTCAATCACAGAAACAGCTTCCTCTTGCATGGGATTCAATACGTGAATATTTAGTTTTGCTAAGATATCCTCTTGACTTTTTATGCTATTTGCCATAATTTATTTCTTTTTCTTCTTTTTTGAAACTTCAGCTTTCGGCTTATCAGCACCAGATTGTGCTAAATAATTTGCTAAAATTTTATCTACCAACTCGTCTTTCGTTACATGATGAAAGATTGTTTTTATTTTGGCTTTAAACTCTTCTGAAACCTCGCGATTGGGTTTTGTTTTAAATATTTTTTTAGCCCATACCAACCCATTATTTTCTTGAATGCTCTGTGGATCTGCTTTTTTAAGTTCTTTAAAAACAATTCCTAATTCATCTTGAAAATCGGGAATTTCTAGTACTTCTTCTTGCTGAAGGATTGTAAGCGAAAGCCCTTTTGCTCCTGCTCTTGCCGTACGCCCGCTTCTATGTACATAAGCGTCGTAAGTGTCTGGTAAATGATAATTCACCACATACGATACATCTTTCACGTCAATTCCACGAGCTGCTAAATCGGTAGCGACCAAAATATCTACAAATCCTTCTCTAAATTGTCCCATAATACGATCTCGAATGGCTTGTGTTAAGCTACCGTGGATGGCTCCTGAAGAAAATTTATTGATGGCTAAGTTTTTAGCCAATTTGTTAACTGCTGCTTTGGTTTTACAAAAGATAATCCCTCGTTCGCCTTCTTTCGAATTTAGAAAATGAAGTAAGACCTCTAGCTTTTCAATGGGCTCTACCACCATAAAATGATGATCGATTCCTTGATGTCCAGCTGTTGACATGTCTGCTTCAATCTGCACCACATGTTTCGACATATAATTTTGAACCAATTGTTTTATTGCACCAGGCATTGTGGCGGTAAATAATAAGGTTCTTCTCGACTTCGGAATTTCTTTTAGTATGGTATCTACTTCTTCTTTTAAAGCGCTTACCATTTCATCGGCTTCATCTAAGACGAAATACTTCACGTTTTTCACGTTAATCGCTTCACGTTTTATCAAATCTACCAAACGTCCTGGAGTTGCCACGACAATATGTGTTGGCGACTTTAAACGCTCTATTTGTGGTTTTATAGGAATTCCTCCAAAAACACCAGTAATGGAAATTTCAGGACTATGAGAAGCAAAAGAAGTTAAGTTAGCGTGTATTTGTTGTCCTAATTCCCGTGTAGGTGCCAATATTACCGTTTGTACAGTAGCATCTTCCGGAGCAATTAATTGTAACAAAGGAACTCCAAAAGCAGCTGTTTTACCCGTTCCTGTTTTAGCCAAAGCAACAATATCGTCTTTTTGAGTAAGTACTACAGGGATGGTTTTTTCCTGAATATCTGTAGGAACAGTTATTTGTAAATCGGCTAAGCTTTGTTGTAAAGGCTTGCTAACACCTAAATCAGAAAACGGTTTTGACATAACATAATTTTCGGCAAAGATAACGACACTTTTATAGGGAATCGCGCCAATTGATTTATTATTCTAATTATTACTAAAATAGAGCACTACTTTTCTTTCAATAAAAAAAGCCCATCATTGCTGATGGGCTTTCTATTAAACTTGAAGTATATGTATTAGATAACTTTTACGTTCACTGCATTTAATCCTTTGTTACCTTCTTGAAGATCGAATTCAACGGTATCGCCTTCGCGAACTTCGTCTACTAATCCTGAAATGTGTACAAAGTGATCTTTTTCAACTCCTTCTTCAGTGATGAATCCAAAACCTTTTGACTCGTTGAAAAATTTTACTGTTCCTTTACTCATTGTAATGTAATTTAATTTATTTATAGTAATAATAAGGCAAAGATGGTGCCATTAAACGACATAACCCCCTCTTTTCCCATTTAATTACAGATTGTTTTTTTCTATTGTCCTAAAAAAGAGTGCGTTTCAGAAGAAAAAATCAAATGGCAGCTACCTACCACTACGATGCTTTGAATTTGTATCTTTGTACTTTCAATAATTAGGACTGAAAGATTTGCAACAGATAAAAGCATACTTAGATCAAATAGCAACCATATCTGCATCAGATTGGGAGTTTTTCACTTCTAAATTACAGCGACATGTAATTCCGAAGAAGACCATTTTCTTAAAACTTAATGAAATTGAAAACAATATTTCCTTTATTGAATCTGGTGTGGTTCGGTTATTTATTCCGAAGGAAAACCCAGAAAAAGAAATCACTTTCGGTTTCAGTTTTAAAAATCAGTTTATAAGTGCCTACGACTCATTTTTAACAAAATCGCCTTCTGCATATCAATTACAAGCACTTACAGAAACTACGTTGTTAAGTATTACCTATGATGACTTACAAGCGGTGTATAAAACAACCCAAATTGGAAACCTTATTGGCAGGTTGACCGCCGAACGTCTATTTTTAATAAAATCTAAGCGGGAACAAAATCTATTAAACCTCACTGCTGAAGAACGTTACGTAAAGCTATTTAAAGAACGTCCCGAGCTAATAAAAGTGATTCCATTAAAATACATCAGTTCCTATATTGGTGTTACCGCGCAAGCCTTGAGTAGGATTAGAAAGCGATTATAACCTGAATTTAATTGATTTAGGTTCATTGTTTTGCTTACTGCATCAAATTATCTTTGTAAAAAATAGTTATGATAGTCCTTATTTTCGTTT
This sequence comes from Ulvibacter litoralis, assembly GCF_900102055.1. Taxonomy (GTDB): domain Bacteria; phylum Bacteroidota; class Bacteroidia; order Flavobacteriales; family Flavobacteriaceae; genus Ulvibacter; species Ulvibacter litoralis. The sequence continues at coordinate 598,054 of NZ_FNBA01000002.1, read as the reverse complement.
TAGTACTTTGGTATGGAGGTCTGTTCTTTCAGTCTTTCTTTTTACACCGATATGCTGCACATCAAGTCTTTACCATGTCAAAAACAATGGAACGTATTACTTTCGTTCTGACTTGGATTTTTCAAGGCTCTAGTTATTTGAGTGCCTATGGTTACGGAATCATGCACCGGATGCATCACGCGTATACAGATACTGAAAAAGATCCGCATTCTCCTTCACATGATGCTAATTTATTTGCGATGATGTGGAAAACAAAAACGATCTATCAAGACATTAACAACCAGCGTATTGAAATAGACCAGCGTTTTACTAAAAACGTGCCGCAATGGAAAAATTTTGATGTTTTTGCAAGTTCTCGATTGTCTAGAGTACTTTGGATTAGTCTGTACATTCTGTTTTTCGCTTATTTCGCAACCGCATGGTGGCAATGGTTATTATTACCAATTACTTTTTTAATGGCACCTATTCACGGTGTAATTATTAACTGGTTTGGACATATTTACGGCTATGTAAACTATAAAATGAAAAACACGAGTAAAAACCTTTTTCGTTTCGATTTCTTAATGATGGGCGAAGGGTATCATAACAACCACCACAGACATGCCAGCAGAGCTAATTTTGGGGTGAAATGGTATGAAATAGACGTAACCTATTTGATTATTCGTGTTTTAGATCTTTTTGGAGTGATTCAGTTGAAGCCTATGAAGGTGAAGAAGTAATAATATTTGATACCTTTTAAAAGAAATAACCGCAGTCCCCTTCCCCAAAGGCACCACGGTTATCATTCATAAACCGAACCTATCTTTCAAACCTGATTGTTTGTTTTTACAAACCCTATACTTGTTCAAATAATATGATGCAAATTTGTGCTTTTTTGGCGCGCTAGGTTTCTTTTTCTTCTGACAGGCCATTCTAAGCTTCTAAAAGGTAGTTTCCAATTTGTGAATGCAATTTATCCTTCTTTGATTTAAAAAAAACCGTGCCGACTATAGCAATCAACACGGTAACAAACCTTATAATTTTCAGAATAAAAACTATTCTACAGCATATAAATACGCTTCTATATATCCAATATCATCTCCTGCGGCATTAATCAATGCATACTCAACCGAATACTGCATTCCTACAACACCATCTGGATCGTCAAACTCCACAGTTTTATTTTTGAAGGTTTTATTGTATTCCGTTGTGTTTACTAAATACGAATCAAATTCTTCAGGGTCTGCCTCTGCTCCTCCATCTAGTGGCGTTAGAAACACATCTACCATTGCAACATCTGCTCTATTTTCTCCTATAATTCGTGTTCGCAATGTGTAGGTATCTTCTCCTTCATTTCTTTTAAGTCTGTGGTTTTGAATTTCAATTCCTTCGGGCTGTTGAAATGCTTCTACTGTAATAGTTATTTCCTTTGAGGCTACTTCCTTACCATTCTCATCAAACGCTTTTACAAGTGACGTATAAGTGGTTCCTGCAGGAATCTCTTCTACCCCTTTTAACCTTCCAACAAATACAGTCCCATCGGTTCCGTCCTTCGCATTAAGTACAATTGTATAGGCTCCTTGATTTGTAACATTTTCAGGGATTGTCATTGTTAAATTATTTGCGGGACCCGCATTAGCTGTAGGGGCTCCACTCGTAGGCGCTGGTAACACTTGTCCCCTTATGCGAAATACTTTTGTAGGCGTTGTTTTATGTTTAAAATTTTTAAAAGTGTAGGCTTCTTCATCTTCAATATCCACATTAAATAAATCGTCATCCATTACTTCTCCTGCAGCATTTCGAACTTCAATATTAACTCCAACAGCTTGTCCGTCTACAAATGGTTTTTGACCATTTGCCGTTTCATAACTAATCGTTACGCGTACTTCTAAGGTTACTTCAGTGGTTCCTGTTTCTCCATTAGTAGTGACACTTGCTTCTACAGGTGTCGTTTTTTCCTTAATTGAATATTCAACGCCTTCAATCTCATTAAAGAAAAATCTAGCGGAAGTAATATCCCCTTCGTTTTCTGTTACATAGGTGGCTTGAATAATGAATTCCTCTTGATTGGCTGCTCTTTTAACACTAACAGAAGTGTTGTCTACACCGTCATTGTCTTGCGCTGTTACCCATTGCTCTAAAGTATCTCCTACAGGTTCTCCATTTGCATCTACTGCCGTAGCTACTTGTTTAAAAGGCCATCCATTTGCTTCACCATTTTCAAAATGTAACGTATTAAACTTAAATTTTTTGTTTTCTCCTTCGTTCCCCGTGTGCTCCATTGTATAGGTTGCTGGAGAAGGATACACATGATTCATAGGCAACATTTGCACCTCAACCGCGGCAACATTGTTTGTTGGATCGTTGACAACAATGGTACTTCTATACCGTGAATTTTTTCGCTGCTTTAGTTTGGTTCTATTTCTAATAATAGTACCTGTAACCCCTCTATTTTGAACAGTTGTTGAAGTGGTTAAATTCGCTTCAGTATGTTCAATACTTGGAGTTATTTCTTGTTCGCAAGAAACAAACAACGTTAGTAAAGCCAAGGCGGTTAGTTTAATTAATTTCATGTTTAAAAATTTAATGATTGTTATACTTTGCAAATATGTGAGCTATAAGGTTTCTGAAAATTGTTTTCTTCTGAAAAACGGTATTAGCTTCTAAAGCGATTCTTTTTTCTGAAAATTCAGTACTTCAATTTCTTTTTCTTCTGAAATATTCACTTTTATGAATCTATAAAAATGCTATAGCACGTTCGTTTTATCCATAAATACTACTGCCCTATTTTACGACACGTTCCGAAGAAAACTGCTTGCTAAAAACACCAAACCCCGTAATTAAATTACAGGGCTTTACAGCAATGGTTAGTTGTTGAAACTCTTTATTTAACGCAGGTTGGCGAAACTGGAAGGAAAAATGTATGCTGCCCAATACTCACTTTTGGAGAAAACCCAGTACCTTCTTTATTGAAAAATATATATCGCTTAATATTCATAACGACACCGTCATTTCCTTCATAAATAATGTTTGCATCCATGCCTTTGGCTATCACATTTTTTGTAGGATAACTGTTGTCATAATTCTGTCTGAAACTACGCTCTAATAATACAACTTTGTGTACTGTTTTTACATCATCAAATTGAAACATAAATGCCTCTTTCACATCTTTTTCTAATTTAGCATCGGTCATTCCTGGCTTACCACAACGGCAATTTGGACCTTGTAGCGTATTAGACTCACCCGTGATTTTTAAATTGATAGACCCCTCAGCAAGTACAATAGGTTGGGGTAATTTATCTTTTTCTGCTAACACTTCCACTTTCATCTCAAGAGTTGCTCCTGGAGTAAGCTTATCTTTTACTTTATTTAATAACATTCTAAATGTATCTTCTTGTAATGTGTAATCTTGTTCGTAATATCCTTTTTCAGAAATTAAAGGGGTTCCTACTGCATAATTTTTAGCATCGTAGTAGCTAATGGCACTTGCCATTCTGCGATAAATCGGCGGATTTTCTATTCTAAGATCTCTGGTTGAAAAAGAAACTCCCGCAATGGTATATCGAATGTCCATATTGTCACACCCTTCACAATACGTTTTGTAATCTTTATCAAAATACGCTCGCATAGACAAAGCATTAGGACCTCCCACTACATGTTCGGTTACTACACCTGCGGCACTGTCATTTCCAGAAGATGTTTTTTCTAAACGCTTTCCATAAAATATAATTCCGCCAACGTGCTCCGCATGCCAAGGATTGTGTGTATGGGTATCTACTGCAGCGGCCGTTTCCTTGGCATCCTTTTTAGCATCGCCGTTTAATGCTTTGTCTGCTTTTGCTTTTAACTTTTTTAAGAATTGTGCATTTGCATCTGCCGAGAAACATAAACATGTTATCAATGCCAATGCTGAAATTTTGATTCGTGTATTCATCTGTGTTAATTTTTATGATTCGTTACTAAATTCTTGGCAAATATGAATCTAATACCATGCTTCAAAAATGCTTTTCTTCTGAAGAACGGTTTCCGCTTCTAAACCGTATCTCACTCAAATAGGGTGCATTACGAGCGTATCCTTTAGAAGCCCATAGCGTTATTCAGAAAAATAAAATTTCAGAAAAGAAAAAAATGCTAATCTTTGTTTTTATGATCAAAATGCGCTTCCTACTTCTTTTATTGATTTCCGTGTTAGGTTGTCAATTGTATGCGCAAAATCCTGTGAGCATTCACATCACTGAAAAAGAAGGATTGCCCGATAAAGAGTTTTATGGAATTCTAGAAGATGCCAAAGGATTTATCTGGTTGGCGGGAAACAAAGGACTCACACGATTTGATGGGACCACTTATAAAACGTTTGAACATCCACAAAAACGAGGGCTTTCTATGTTTGAACCTGTACTCGATGAAGAGCAGCGTGTGTGGAGTATTAATATTTCGGGACAACTTTTTTATGCTGAAGGGGAAACACTGGTGCTTTTTGCCGATTTAAAAGATATTTTAAAAGGCCAGCTCGGAAACGTGATCTATCATAATGGATATATTTATGTAAGTGCTAATAAATTGATTGTTGCGATTGATATTGCTTCAAAAAAGAAGACAGTGATTCATTCTAAGGCGTTAGATTCTGGCAAATTCTTAGGCCATCACATTATCACTAAAAAGGTGGGAGATCAACTTTGGTATGGGAATGAAGGTGCTATTTTTTCGATGGAGGGTGAACATGAAACTCAAATAAACCAATTACCTAAAGCATTTGCACATAGTAAAGAGCGGAATGGTGTAGGAGAAATCATTGAATTACCCAACGGAAATACATTGTATTATTTTCAGAACAGTCAATTAAAGAAACACTTTTTTGAATGGAATGGCAGTCAATGGATCCCTCTTGAAATTCCCGAAGCTTTGAATGGCATTGTTGTAACGAAGATTACATTTTACGAGGACACAGTATGGTTTACGACAAGCGATGGTGTGTTAACTGGAACCTATTTAAATGGAGCGTTTACTTTCAGTAACCATTTTTTAAAAGGTGTTTTTACGAGCGATGTAACTCGAGATCAAGACAATAATTATTGGGTAACCACAACACGAGACGGTCTTTTTGTTTTTCCGAATATTTATATTGATACGATTGATATTCCTTCTCATTTTGGAAAACCAAGTCGGATGATTCAAGGACCTGCATCTTCTGTTTTAATTGGAACAACCTCTGGAGATGCTATTGAATACACTGCTGAAACACGTACTAAAAAAGAATTTGACCTTCCGAAAGGACGCGCTATAAGTACACTGTTTTACGATGCCTATAGAAATGAATACGGTTTCATGCAAGAAACCAAAAGCTATTTAGCAAAAAACCTGAGTCCAAACAATGTGAGTGCCTTGCCTATAAAGTTAGGTACGACTAAAGAACTCGAATTTATTGATGCGAAAACAATTATTACCGTAAATTCTAATAGTGGATTTGAGTTAGAGTATCCGCTGAAAGATACGTATCCAAAAGAAAATGCAATATATTCTAAATTCAAAAGGGGCTACACCTGTTTTTACAATCCCCTTTCTGAATATCGTTATTTTGCAATGGTGGATGAGCTAATTGCTGTGGATGCTTCTTATACTGAAACTGAAGTAGTAACGCCAAACAACTCAGCCATTCTTGCTACTGCCATCACTTCTACTGAAGATGGAACGGTTTGGGCAGCCACTTTTCAACATGGTGTATATGCTATACATAAAACACAAGTGGTTGGGAGTCTTTCTGAAGACAACGGATTGTTATCGAACCGAATTAACAGCATAACCGCTGACGGGATTTTTTTATGGATTGCTACCGATAAGGGGATTCAGCAATATGATACGAAGCTAAAAACTTTCAAAAATCTTAAAAAACGAGATGGGATTCCTAGTTATAGCATCAAGGATATAGTCACCATAGGCAATCACGTTTTTTTCAGTTCAAACGAAACAGTATTCTCTATTGACAAGAACAACGCTTTTAAAGAACTTACCACCCCTACTTTATACATTACAAAAGTCAGTATCAATAACAACCTACAACCTCTTCAGGATGCGTATCAATTACAACAAGATGAAGCGAAAGTAGGCATCACTTTTAACGCTAATGGATTAAGAGGACTCTCTAGCGGAAAATATGAATATCGCTTGAAAGGACTCGATACAGAATGGACGCCTTTAAAAGCTGGTACTAACGAAATTCAGTTTGCCAATTTACCCGCAGGAAAATTAACCTTCCAATTGCGAGCGCAAGGAATGGATACTTCAGAGATGAGTCCGGTAGAAATTAAATTTGATGTAGTTGTCCCTTTCTATAAATCGATGTGGTTGTGGTTTGGATTAATGGTAGCATTGCTTGTTTTTGTGGTGTATTATTTCCGAAGAAAAATAAAAAAGAGAGAAATTCAGAAGAACGAAGAATTGGCTCAGTTGGCTTTGGATAATGAACTGAACTCATTGCAATTAGAGAATTTACGTTCGCAGATGAATCCACATTTCATATTTAATGCGCTCAATAGTATTCAGGAGTATATTGTAAATAATGAAAAACATTTAGCGAGTTCGTATTTGGTGAAGTTTTCGCGTTTAATTCGCATGTATTTAGACCAATCGAGAGAAAACAGCATTACACTTGAAGAAGAAATAGCAGCCATAAAACTTTACCTCGAACTAGAAAAAGTACGCTTCGAAGAGCAACTTCAGTATCGCATAGATGTTAATGTTAACGTCCCACTTGCCTCTTTGTATGTTCCTTCATTATTTATACAACCCTATGTAGAAAATGCGTTAAAACACGGATTATTACATGTAGACGAACGACAGTTAGATTTGACGTTCACTTATAATGAAACCACGAAACTATTGCAAGTCATTGTGCAAGACAACGGCATAGGAAGAATTGCCAGTCAAAAATTAAAAACCTCTCAACCACAACTTCATAAATCATTTGCAACTTCAGCCAACGAGCGACGCGTTACGTTACTCAATAAAAATCGCACTACGGAAATTAAAGTGGACATTCTAGACGTGAACCCAGAAGTCGATGCAACAGGAACAAAAGTTGTAATTGAAATACCACAAGGATAATCGTACTCCTTCAAAAATGAACCTCATGAAAGCATTAATTATAGACGACGAACAAAAAGCAAGGAAATTAATTCAAATCTTACTAGAAGAAAACTGTCCTGAAATTGAAACGATTTACAACGCAGGAAACCTAGAAGATGGTGTTGCGATTATCAAGCAAGAAAAGCCTGACTTGGTTTTTCTAGATATTGAAATGCCAAGACACTCCGGTTTGCAAATCTTAGAGTTTTTTGAAAATCAAGAAATTAATTTTCAAATTATCTTTATTACCGCTTATAACAAATATGCTGTAGATGCTTTTAAATTGAGTGCGATAGATTATTTATTAAAACCCGTTGATATATTTGAATTAAAAGAGGCCATAGCAAAAGCTATGGAAGCTTCTAAGAAGAATGACATCACGCAAAATTTAAAGCTTCTAAAGGAATCTTTCAAAAACCTTTCGAAACGAAAATTGGCATTGGAAGTTCCTAGAGGAATTATCTTTATCGACTACGAAGACATTCTCTATTTTGAAGCAGATTCGATGTACAGTCATGTGTATTTAAAAGACGGTTCAAAAGAGTTAATTGCCAAACCGCTCAAGTATTTTGTAGATCAATTAGCGCAGAACTCTAACTTTTACAGGCCACACCGCTCGTATATTGTGAATATTAATAGTATTAAAGAATTCAACAAAAAGGACGGAGGGTTTCTAATTATGAATGATGGTAAAAAACTGTCCATCGCTAGAGACAAAAAAGAAAGCTTCTTTCAAATCATGCGTGAATTGATGCGTTAAAAAGACGTTTTTATAGTTCTTTTGAAACTAAATAAACTGTATAGCAGAGATAAAAACATAATAATAACAACGCTTCCCATCGATCCAGTTTTTTTCTCTTCCCCGTAAACATTGCGATTATCAGAAAGATTGTCCCTCCAATCAAGATGAAGATATCTTGACTAAAATTCTGATTGAAGGTGATAGGGTGAATTAAGGAACTGATAGAAAGAATTAAAAGAATATTGAAAATATTGGAGCCAATCACGTTTCCAATAGCAATGTCGCTATTCTTTTTAGTGGCTGCCACGATGGAAGTTACCAATTCGGGCAAGGAAGTCCCAGCTGCAATGATGGTTAATCCTATAATCTTTTGGCTCACGCCTAGTTCCGTGGCAATATCGATACTGTAATCAACCACAAGCTTCCCTCCTAGTATGAGTCCGACAAATCCTAACAAAATGAAACCCCAGATTTTAACATTTGACATCGGAATAGTGACAATTGTTTCCGTTTTTTCGACTTTTAATTGACTGAAAACATAGTATAAAAAGAAAATAAATAGTGATAGGAATAAAATTCCGTCAAGTCTAGATATTTCTGAAACTTGCGTGCTAAAAAAATTAGTTGCAAGTACTAGAAAGAATATTGTAATGATAAGTGAGATTGGTATTTCTCTCCATGCTGTTGAAGACTGTACTGTAATTGGATACACCAATCCTGCTATCCCTAATATAATAAACAAGTTAAAGTTATTGCTGCCAATTACATTTCCTAATACTAGATCAGATAAACCATTGGCTGAAGCAACCGAGTTCACAACCAATTCTGGTGCAGAAGTACCAAAAGCAACAATTGTTAAACCTATTACCAAATCAGAAATATGATGCTTTCTTGCTAATGAAGCGGCGCCATCTACAAGCCAGTTGGCTCCAAAGATCAAACATACAAATCCGATTAAGACTAAAAGTATTGAAACGAGCATCGTATTTATTTTCTAATTAAAATTAAACATTAAAAACTGTAATTCATTGATTTAAAATTTTCAATAGCAGTAAATATGCATTTCTTCAATTCAAGATTTAGCACATTTTCCGAAGCAAACTTTTGATTTACTTCAATTTCAACGCCTATATAGTTCTTCGGAAACTGCTTTCCTAAATAGGTTGTAAATCCATCAGCTGACCCTAAATACGGATAATTGAAACGTACCTGTAAACTGGAATCTTGTTGCAAAAGTCCCTCTTTAAACTGTTTACAGAATTCTTGTTCTTTTTTTTTCTTCGAATCATATAATAAACCGATGTCACAGTTTCTTTTTTCTCCATGAAGTTTTGGCGTAAAACTATGAATGGAAAGATGAAGCACCGATTCACCATTTTCAATTTCGTTTTTGATGTTTTTTTCAACAGCTGCTCGGTATGGAACGTAATACGTTGTTATAAGTTCGGCTTTCTCTTTTTTAGAAAATTCCGAAGAAAATTCTGAAAAAAGATTTCTATGATGTAACGAGCGATTGAGTTCTATTAACAATCGCGATGTTGTACTAAAAAATGAAGCATCAGACAACGATTTCAAAAACTGAAAAAGATCTAAAGCTCCTAAATCATACCCACGATGGGTTTTTAGTACAGGAGTATGAAAGAAGTTTTTATAGGCTTTCGGAATTTTATTTCCTCCATGCTCACAGGTTAAAAGAAGTTTCACGATTGAAATAAGTTATTCGTCTTCAAACATTCTTGAAGTTGACGGTACACTGAAATAATGTGTTTTTCAGAAGTATCAGTACCAATGGCTTTTAATAATCGAGTGGCTAAAGTTCCTTCTTCCAAAATGAGCTCAATAGCATCGTGATGTGAAGGATGCAAGTTTGATTTTACAGTTTGATACAAATGCTTCCATACATCTTGTACAGTTGCAGGTGTTTTCATTCCGAATAATTTCAAATAGTCTTTATTTACAATTTGTAATTCTTCCCCTTGTTTTATAGCTGCGTCAAAAATTACAAACAGATCTTGTGCGGTCCAACTCTTTTGAGCTTGAAGGGAACAAAATTCTTTATTTACAATCGCTTTCAAAACTTCAATAATCAAAGCACAGATAGCAATATCAGCCTTCGGACACTCTTGAATATCGATAAGGCGTATTTCAATTGCGTTACGATCAAAACGTGCAATAGCACCTCGAGAATTCAGAAAATATTGATCTAGTATTTTATTTTTATCGTAAGGACCAATAGCTCGTTTTATAGGTTCAAAAATGGCTGTATGATACGTTTGTTTTGAAAATAGCTGCTCCGGAATAACAAGTCCTGTTAACTCTGGAATTTCCTTTTGGTTGGTTTTATAAAACTCCAATCGCGAGTCTTTAAAACCTGTTATTTTACCTTCCAAAACTGGAGAACTTGCACTAAGCCCTGGTATAAGTGGCAAAATGATACGTATGGCAGCATGTAATTTTTCAAATTCTGAATCGTCGAAAAAAGGCAAATTGATATGTGTACTCTGCACATTGCTCCAACCATGACCTTTACAATTAAAAATAGTGTTGTAAAGTGCATACACCTCACTATAGCTATGTTTCCAGAGTTGTGTATCGGTATTTGGGTTCATTAAAGGATGTGCTGCAGAACCTAATAATTGTAAATTTAGGGGTTGTAAGAGTTCATTAATTTCTAAAATATTTGCGTGGAATTTCTCCGATAAATCATCTGTGCTGTTTGCAGGGCCGTTGGTTTTTAGCTCAATAACGTGTGCTACAAGTTCGTTACTCCAAGCAATATCTCCATTTTCAATATCCGGAATTAATTCGCCCGCTTTTTTGATGAGCAGTTCATCCACTTGGGGTGCCACTTTGAAGCTATCATTGTTAACTAGCATGTATTCAAGTTCAATCCCGTAAACTTCGAATAAGTGATATGGTTTTGCCATGATTTATGTTAAGCGTTTTTTTAAGGCTGAAAGAATTTCAGTATAAATTAAATCACCATAATAGGCATCTTCAACCCCAAAATCAATATTTGGGTTGTCGTTAATCTCAATTACCATTAATTTACCGTCTACTACTTTAATATCGATGCCATAAAGACCTAATCCCATTAATTTTGCGGATTTCAGCGCTACATCGATTACATTTTTTGGAACGTCTTCAATAGGCAAACAATCGGCATCACCATCTTGTTCATTTTTATCGGTAGCTTTCCAATTATAGATCTGCCAATGGCCTTTCGCCATATAGTATTTACATGCGAAAAAAGGCTTGTTATCTAAAATTCCAATACGCCAATCATAGTCTGAAGGACAAAACTCCTGCGCGATAATTAAATCAGATTCTTTCAGCATTTCAGTCACCAAAACATCAAATTCTTCTTTGGTTTTAGCTTTTTTCACTCCAAAAGAAAAGGTTGAATCTGGTGCTTTTAACACGCATGGTAAGCCCGTTTGTGCTAACACAGCATTGCGATTGTTTGAATGTACAATCATGGTTTTAGGCGTACTAATGTTGGCATTTTGTAAAGCTTCGGCCATGTACACCTTATTGCAGCATTTTAAAATAGCATCTGGATAATCTACAATAGCAATCCCTTCTTGCTGTGCTTTACGCGCAAAAGTGTAGGCTTCATTATTTACTTCGGTGCTTTGGCGAATAAATAACGCGTCAAACGAAGAAAGTCGTGATAAATCTTTAGGTTCAACAATTTCAACATAAATATTCATCTTCTCGGCCACCTCTACAAACTTTTTTAAAGCTTTGGGGTTGCTTGGGGGCGCAGGATCGTTTGGATTCACCAAAATTGCCAAATCGAAATCGTAATTGGCTACTTTCACGGTATCGTATCGTTTTTTAGCGAAATACTGATTGGCAAATTCATGGACACTCGGCATATGTTCGGCAGAAATTTCAGATTCTGAGATCGCTCTTATGCTTTGAATGTTCCATTTTGTAGTATGATTAAAATTGACACGTAAAAATGGTACTTGAAAATGTTTGTAAAATAGCGCACTCAAGGCTTTGTATTTTTGAGCTACGTTTTGTCCAAAGTAAATACTCAACGTAAAATCTTGCGATTTAATGTTTTTTAAGCTTTGTTGGATTACATCGTCAAACTCGTCGGAAACGATTCGAACAAGCTTCAAGGCTTTAAGATCCACAATATTTCTTGTGGTTGGAATTGGTAAATGACCTCTGGCTTCCGCCAAAAGTGACACGTAATATCCTTTAGATTGATACGAGTAGTCTTTACACAAATTAAAAATTCGTGCATTTTTTAAAAGAGCATACTTTGGATTTGTAAGATAATCTTGGGAGGAAATCACTGTAATATTATCAATTGAAAAATTCCATTTTTCAGGTTGATTTACAACAATATATTTGTTCATTCAGAGCGCGATACGCTATTAAAATTTTGAGTAAATGTAATCTATTTTTTGAATCCAACTATACTTACAATTAATTATTTTAAATAGGTCCTCACGTCTTATTTTCGATTGAATTTTAGGAAAGTTACTAGCATTTACACTACGTGTACAACATTGATAGCCAAAACATAACGCAGGGGTTTCAATTATTTTAAAAATCATATCTTCTAGTTTGTATTTTGAGGTTACTTTCGTAGCTATTTTATTTTTTTCTCTTCGGAAAATGAAGTGTTTTTTTTCTAAATGATGTTCTATATCTAATCATATTTTTAACAACTACTATTATAGATTGAATCTAAATACATTGTATCGTTATTTTAGGTGCAAATTATTTATATTTGATATACACAAAAAACCAACTCTATCTTTCTTAATGCCTAAAAAACAATCATTTTTTAGCACTCTTTTTAATAAGAAAAATACCATTGATGTTCTATTTTATTTTTCTTTTTTAGCGACTATTATAGTTAGTCTTTTAATGAATAAAGAAGAATTATTATATGTGCTACCACTTACTATTATAATCATTATTATAAAATACTTAAGTTTAACAAAGAAAAAAGCAAGGCCTCTTTTCATTTTTGCTTTGCTTACAATGTTAGCTTCAGATGTATTGTCTTTATATTCTTTTGAAAAATACTTTGCATGGACAGCAATATTAACTTCTACGAGTTTAATTTGTTATACCCTAAGTCTTAAAAAGTATTTAAATAAAAGTAAATTAAGATCCATCCTTTCATTATCTGTCTTACTAAGTGTTTTATTAATTAGTTATGTTTTATATACAGTACTTGATTTATTAGTACTTAACGTATCAGACAATCAATTGTATTTTACATTTCTTTGTTCAATTAGCTTAATTATCTATATCGTAACCACTTCTATTATATATATAAATGATAATTATAAAAACGGTATCATAATACTTACTTCAGGTATATTTACATTTATACAAATGACATTAATTATTGTTAATGAGTTTTTATATTTTGCAAAAGCAATTACAGTAATAGCTATTATATGTCATATCCTAGCCGTATATCTCTTGATGAACTTTGTGGCTAAAACGAAAGTCATCAAACCTGAAGATATCGTGGAAAAATATATTTAATACTTCAAAACACTATTCCACAACTTTTCAGCACCTTCTCTTTTTCCTAATCATATACTGATAAAGTTTTATTCCGTTTTAGCGACCAATTTGAGCCTCATACTTTATTTATAAAATTCTTTAATGAATAAAAAATAAGGTTCACTGAATTGCAACCTTCATTCACTGAAAGCATAAAATTGGTACTATTTTAATACGCACTTTTGAGGTTCAATACTTAAAACAGGAACCCATGAAATTTAAATTCAATAATATCAGATTCCTACTTTCAGCTTTAGCAATCATCATTGTTTGTTTTATTGCTTGTAGTAGTGACGATTCAACTACTGAAACGGAAACGAGTACCAACGAAGGTACTGTGGTAAATGTAGATGCCTCAAAATTTTTAACAAACACTTCCGCAGTAACCATTACAACAGTGCCTTGCACCCTGTCTGACGGAACTGTAACAGAATGCTATCAAATAGTTACAAGTAGTACCCCTTCCGATCACGAGATGGGACCTTGGTGTCCTGATAATATTTCTGACGACGCCTCTGCAGGAGGAATTTGGTTAGAAAATGGTCAAGTATATGACGTAGATGGTGCTTTTATTGAAAATATGGCTTCATTTTATAATGATACTACTTGGCATATGTACGATGCGAATGGAGCTATTTATACTACTGAAACATTAGAAGATTGCGCCAATGCAGCAAATCCAGAAGTAGGTGAAGAATACGAGAATTTTTGCGTCGAATGTTTACCTTCTTATGTTGCAGATTTAACCCAAACCTATTTGCTTCCAATTACTCCTGTGAAACAAAGTACTGCGACTAATTTTAGTTTCGGAGGGCCTCCAGGCCAAAGCAACGGACCTACACAACGTGGAATTGCTTTTAACGGAGTTGTTTTTGACGCTCCTGCACCAACCGATGCTATTTTAGGAGCGTATACCCTAGCGCCTTTTGACGATGCTGGAGGACATATCAATTTAAATGCTGGATATCACTATCATGCTACAACGGGAGTGTCTACACAAATTGCTCAAGAGGATTCGCATGCACCTATGATTGGGTATGCAATGGACGGTCACGGATTTTATGCACAATTAGATGCTGATGGTAATGAACCTACCGACTTAGACGATTGTAGAGGTCATTATGATGAAACTAGAGGATATCACTATCATGCAGATGCTCCTGGAAGCAATAACTTTTTAGATTGTTTGTACGGCGCTTATGCTGAATAAAACTTAAGAACTCATGTTTAAAAAAATCATTTTTTTACTTTGTATTATAACTACTCTTTCAGCAAAGGCACATCAACCAGATGTTTCTACAACGATGCTGGTTGAGAAAGAGAACAACACGTGGGTACTACAAATTAGTGCTTCACTTTCAGCTTTTCAGCAAGAAATAAAGACTCATTTTTCTGAAACTCCCTATAAAACACCAGAGGAGTTTCAGCAAATGGTTTTAGAACATTTCAAGAAAAATATTTTTATTCAATTTAATGAAAATCAAATGGCAACATTAAGTGATGGTTATGTAAGATTAGGCCATGAAACCAAAGTTGTTTTTGAAGTTTTTAATGTCCCTTCGGAACAAACTTCCGTAGAAATTAAAAATAGTGCTTTTAAAGATATTCATAGAAACCAAAGTGCCTTGGTCCTATTGAAAGATGGTTTTAATAAAGAACATTTCATTTTAAATAATGCAAACGAACATACTGTAACGCTAGCCATAACGACAGATCGATTTATTGAAACAGCAGAGACAAAACCTACTTATTTCTCTTCAAAAATGCTCGTTGTTTCTTTAGCAATTTTACTATTGGTGTCTTGTTTTGCTATGGTTAAAAAGAAATATAAGGAACGAAAGGTTTTTCAGAAGTAAGAAATCAAACCAAATGATACGTAACAAAAATGTTGCTTCAATACGAAAGCAACATTTTTGTTTTATAGGAAATACGCTAAAAAATCACCAAGACTTTTTAGGAACACTTTCTTCTCGTAAAATCCACGGATTTACAGTAGTTAGGTTATTGTCTAAATTGAAAACAGAATAATAACGCATTAAATTGTCTGGATTGTTTGGATCAACACGAATAGGAACTTCCACCTCTTGTTGATTGCTTTTATGTATGGAAAAACTGTCTATAACCAACTCCCATTCATTATTCCGAAGTACAAATAAGAAGTATTTTCTAAATTCGTCTTTATTTATGGTTGCTGAAAACAATAAAAAATCTCTATCACTTCCTGGTAAACTAAGCGATGTTAGATAACCACCTATTGTATTAAAAACGACTAACGGTTTACAATTTTTAGTATCAAAATTAATCGTGGTACATTCCGCAGCAACATCGACCGAACTAATGTGTGCATTAAATTTAATTCTATCACCATTAAAATCGGCATATACTTTCTGACTTTTTGCCACTGAAGATCTTTCCAATCCTTTAAAGGATTTTCCTGTTTGCTTTTTGTTTTTCAATGCTTGATCGGCTTCCGCTTCACCTATTTTTTCAATAAATACACGATGTATTTTTAAAGCCCCTACGCTACTAGTATCAATAGTCTCCTTAACTAAATAAGTGTTAGGGTTTTCCGGACTTAACCTTTCTTTCAGAATAGTATTTTTAGTTGGTACGATGGTAATACTAGCTGCCCCTTCAGAAAAGGAAGGCGTTCTACTCAAATCGTCTGCGTTTTCAATTTCACCAATCAATAAAACGGGAGTCTCTTTTTCTGTGAAATCTTCTAGGGAAGTAAAAGTACGTTCTTGTGTATCCGTATTATTTTCTTTTGGAGTAATAAGTAAGGTTGATGACTTTTTAGGTGCTATACTTTCTGTTGCTTGTTTTTCTTTTGCCAATAATAATGATTCAATCCGTTTTTGCTCAAGTAGCAATTGACTAATGCTCTCTTTTAATGCTTCAAGTCTCTCATTAATACGATCATCTTCACTTTGTGAACTGGAAACTGAATCCTTTTCTTCATTAAAAAACAAATTCCGAATTTCATTTTCTTCTCTAGCATCTTTTTCAGCAATAGACTCCGCTCCCATTGCATCGTTAGGTCCTTGATCTTGACTGAAAACCTGTCCAAAATTCAAGAAACAAACAACACATAAAAACCCTAAAAGTCTATTTGGTTTCGGTGTATTCACTTATTAGAATAATTTGTAAATCGCTGGGGAAGAATGTATTGCGATATTTAAAATTAACTTAAATAATTAAACTATCCTAATTTAAATGTCAATCAAATCATTAATTCTTCAAAAATAACTCTTCAGAAGTAGCTAATAAACAATATGTTACACGTTTAGATTGATGTAAAGTGGTCTTTCTCTTCGGAAAATGCCACAGAAAACTTTCTGCCTATTCATAAAAAAAGGAGCATAATCTATTACAGACTACCCTCCTTTCACACTAACCAACCAAAAAATTAACTTTTATTCCATTTCTATAATACCAACGACTTCATAGGCTCTAGTACCATTAACCTGTACTTTTTCGTATAAAATTGTTGCGTATTCATAATAGGTTTCCCCATCAATAACCACTTTTTCATAATCCTCAGGAAGTTCATATACAAGGGTACCCACTTCAGGATTTACCACCTCGTATTGATTGTTGATTTGAACATAGAAAACCCCATTTGCATTGTAATAATTGTGAGTGCTATATTGTATTCTTCTATAATTTGTTGGCAATACCTTTACTCTAAAACCAACCTTTGGCGCAATTACAATATATCTTCCTCTAGACTGTGTATAGTATTTATTATTTGCATAATAGTATTGTTGTCCATTATGATTCACCACCGTTCTATTTGGAACAGTTCGTACCGATACTACTTTCTTTTTAGGTGTCTTGTAAGTCACCTTTGTACTCGGTACTCTTTTACTAACAGTACTTCTTTTTGTAGTTGTTGATACCACAACTTTCTCTTTCGTCGTTTTTCTAGATTGTGCTGAAACTTGAGACGAAAAAGCCACTAAAAAAATAACTACTACTAAATATCCTTTATTAAATGCTTTCATAATTCCTCGAATTTAAAATTAAACTGTTTCTGTTTGTCAATTCTTTGACTACAGTATGTCGCTATGGTTTAAAGAAATTATGGGCTAAAAGGAAGGGAATAGACGAACAACATTGTTACATCTTCTAATTAGGTGATTTTATAGATGAATATGTTATAAATTGAGCGAATTATTTGCTACAAATTCTAAAAATTTAGGCTTGTACTGCTCCGAAACTGTGATGCGTTGGTTATTGATAATAATCTGACTCCGCTCTATTACTTCTATATTTTTTAACGACACAATAAAAGACCGATGTACGCGCATAAAATGGCTTTCTGGCAATTCTTCTTGTAGCGATTTTAAACTCATCAATGTTAAAATAGGCTTCGGATTGTCCTTTAACCATATTTTGATATAATCCTTTAATCCTTCAAAATACAATACATCGGAGAGTTTAATTCGCAATTGTTTGTATTCAGATTTTACAAAAAGGAATTCTTTTTGTTCGGAAAGTGTCGTTTCCACTTTTCCATTTACCATTGAAAACCAGGTGCTCGCCTTGTTCGCAGCAGCCAAAAATTCGGCATAATCAAAAGGCTTCAATAAATAATCTAACGCCTCCACCTTAAAACCTTCTAATGCGTATTGATCAAAAGCAGTGGTGAAAATAACGCGTGTGTTTTTGGGAAGCATTTTTGAAAATTCAATCCCTGTTAAATCTGGCATTTGTATGTCTAAAAAAAGGAGATCTACAGGTTGTTCTTTTAAAAACTCCATCGCTTCAATCGCACTACTACACTTTTTCTTTAAGTTTAAAAACGGTGTTTTTTCCACATAACTTTCCACCAAATTAAGCGCCATAGGCTCATCATCAACAATAACACAAGTAATTTTTTGAGTACTCATAATTTAAGTGGTTTCTATTTCTAAGGTTACTATAAAACGATTGTCTTTTTCAATGGTATGAAACTCATGCTTCCCAGAGTATAATAATTCAAGTCGTTTCTTTAAATTTTGAAGTCCGATTCCTGAACCACTTTTATCGTCTGTTTTCTTCGGAAAGTTATCGTTTTCAACAGAAAATAATACTGTGCTGCCATCAGATGTCATCGTAATCGTAATTTCACTTTCCTTTGTAGAAGATACGCCATGTTTGAAGGCATTTTCTATCAATGAAATAAACAATAAAGGTGCAATTTGAATTCCAGTCTCTTCCGAAGGGAAACTATAATGGACTTTCGTCTTGTCAGACACCCGTAATTTCATTAAATCGATATATTTTTTAAGAAAATCAATTTCTTTTGAAAGAGAAACAACCTCCAAGTTTGTTTCATAGAGCATGTAACGCATCAATTTACTCAAACTGTGAATCGACGATTTTGCCTGATCTGGAGAAATATCGACTAACGAATAAATGTTGTTTAATGAGTTAAAAAAGAAATGGGGTTGCAATTGATAATGCAAATGTTGCAACTCAGATTGAAGCTTAAAAGTAAGCGCTTCCTTCCGTTCAGCTTCCGTTCTAATCCATCTTTTGGTTGATTTTAAAGCAATTGAAAAGAACAAAGGCGCCATATATGACAACACTTGTATGTACATCGCCATTTTAAATGGAGGACCTCCTCCATCCTCATTCTCAGAACGTCTTTTTATGATATCCTTAAAAAAAATATCTTCTATGTTTTCTTTCAAAAATAAAAACAACGCAATGATCGCAGTATTGATAACGATAAACTGTATCATTTTTTTAGGAAATAAAAACCGGTCTATCAGTACAAAATAATTGAGATAGAAGATGATTGCCGAAAACATTAATGGAATCCAAAAGTGAGCTACTAGCCTGCTAACATCTTGTTCTTGCCCATACGATAATAAGTAAGGCAAGCAGACTAGCATGAGCCAAACTAATAAATGTGATAATACGGTTATGTTTTTATTCTGATACATCGTTTTTTATTCGTAACGTAAAGCAGTTATTGGATCTAAAGCTGATGCTTTTCTAGCAGGATACCATCCAAAGAAGATACCTGTTACTGCACAAACTGCAAAAGATATGACAATAGAATACAAGGCTACACTGGTAGGCCAATGTAAGAATTTTTCAATAAAAACGGTGGCTCCTAAGCCCAATAATACGCCTAAAAGACCTCCCGTAATGCTTATTAAAATCGCTTCAATTAAAAACTGCATTAAAATATCTGAGCCTTTCCCACCAACTGCCATCCGCAATCCAATCTCCTTAGTACGTTCTTTTACTGAAACATACATAATATTCATAATACCAATTCCCCCAATTAGTAAGGATATACTCGCCACAGCAACTAATAGAATTGTAAGCATTTCGCTGGTAGAACTAAAGGTTGAAATCAATTCTTCCATAGAGCGCACATGAAAATCATCGTCTTCACTATCGGCTAATTTATGCTGTGTCCGCAAAATTTCAGTCAGTTCTATCACAGCTTCTGGTGCATCTTCTTCACTTATAGCCGACGCAATTATCTGATTTAAATGATCAATAGCCAAAATACGCTTTTGAACGGTGGTATAAGGCGCAATTACAACATCGTCTTGATCTTGTCCAAAGGTATTTTCTCCTTTTTCTTCTAACACACCAATCACTTTAAACGGAATGTTATTAAAACGAATCATTTGTCCTACAGGGTCTTGACCATCGGGAAACACATTGTCCACGACCGTTTGACCAATTAAAGCCACTTTAGAAGCCAATTGCACTTCTTGATCGGTGAACATACTTCCACTTTGCAAATCGATTACTTTGATGTTCAAATAATCAGGATTCACGCCATAGATAGAAGACGGCCAGTTATTAGAACCGTTAATCACCTGACCTTTCCCCTCCACCATTGGAGAACTATAACTTAATAAGGTAGATTGTTTTTTTATCGCCTCATAATCGCTCAAAGTAAGCGATTCCATGACGCTTGCTTCTTGTCGAACCCCTCCACGAGTATCGGCTCCAGCTTTAATGGTAATCATATTAGAACCCATTGCTGAGATGGTAGTACGAATACTTTCCTTAGACCCCTCTCCAATGGCCAACATAGCGATTACAGAAGCGACACCAATGATAATACCCAACATGGTTAGCAGTGTTCTCATTTTATTAAGAACAATGGCTTTAAACGCGATTTTTAATAGATTTAATAGTCTCATAATTAATGATCTTCTTTAGGTAATTTTGCTAATTCATTGGCTGCCGATTGAATGTCCTCATTCTGATAATCTTTAATAACAGTTCCATCTTTTAAGACAATAGTTCTACTACTAAAGGTTGCGATGTCAGGCTCATGTGTCACAAAAGTGATGGTAATGCCTTGTTTGTTTAATTCCTGAAACAAAGACATAATCTCATATGAAGTTCGCGTATCTAAGTTTCCGGTGGCTTCATCTGCTAATATCATCACAGGATTATTAACCAACGATCTAGCAATGGCAACTCTTTGTTGTTGTCCTCCTGAAAGCTGTGAAGGTGTGTGATGCAATCGATCTCCTAATCCCACCATTTCTAATGCTTTAATAGCTCTTTCTCGTCGTTCTGACGTAGATACTTTACTATTGTATAATAAAGGCAATTCTACATTTTCGATAGCAGAAGTTCTTGCCAATAAGTTATACGACTGAAAAATAAACCCAATCTTTTCATTTCTAATAGTCGCAAGTTCGTTTCTGCTTAAGTCCTTCATTTTTACTCCATCTATTTCATACAATCCAGAAGTGGGTTGATCCAAACATCCTAAGATGTTCAACATGGTACTCTTTCCCGAACCACTAGACCCCATGATGGTGACAAACTCTCCTTCATTAATGGTAAATGAAATCCCCTTTAACGCGTGTACGGTTTCAGTACTCATTCTAAACTCACGTTTTAAGTCTTTAATTTTTATGATTTCTTTGCTCATGACTTATTTTTTTTTGTTGCCTCCTGGTCGTTGTGGCATAAATGGACTTTCGCTGGTAGCTGCTGCATTAGCTTCAGATTTAGCAACGCCTTTTAAGCTATATACTAACTTGTCCCCTTCTGAAATGCCACTTAATACCTGTACATTAACACCATCACTCGCTCCTAAAGTGACTGTTTTAGGAGTAATGCTTCCATTGCTTCCTAATACCCAAAGGGTCGTTTCTTCTCTAGAAGGTCTATTATTGCTAGCCTCTAATTGATGCTGTGCGTTATAACTAGTTAAAATCTCTCGTTCTGGCTTAAAGTTGATCGCTTTAGCTTCCGCAGTTAACACATCATTTAACTCTAAAGTATAGATTGAAATGGTTGCTGTTAATCCTGGTTTTAACTTCAAGTCTGGATTGTCTGCTTTAATAACAACCGTGTAGGTTACTACATTTGAAGTGACTGTTGGATCTAATCGAACCTGCGTAACCAAACCTTCAAACGTTTCACCTATGTACGCATCTACGGTAAAGCTTACACGTTGCCCTTCTTTTACTTGTCCTATATCTGCTTCATCTACATCTGCTTCTACTTGCATTTCTTTTAAATCTTGAGCAATGGTAAATAAGGTCGGCGTACTTAAACTTGCCGCAACAGTTTGCCCTTCATCAATCGCTCTAGACAATACCACTCCATCTATTGGCGAATAGATATTGGCATATTCTAAATTGGTTCTGGCTTGCTGTAAGTCTGAATACCGTTGAGTCACCGTTCCCTTTGCAGTTTGATAATTATATTCAGCTTCATCAAAATCAGATTTACTAATGACTTGATTGTCAAACAATGTTTTTTGTCGGTCGTAAATAGTTTTAGCGTAGTTTCTCTGACTCACAGCATTATCATACGCAGCTTGTGCTTGTGTTTTAGCGGCATTCAGATTGGTTTTATCCAATTCGGCAATTAATTGCCCTTCGGTAACAACGCTGTTATAGTCTACATATATTTTTTCTACAACTCCAGATACTTGTGTACCTACTTCTACTTGCGTAATAGGCTCAATGGTTCCGGTTGCTGTGACCATAGTGGTTACGTTTCCTTTTTTGGCAGTAACTGTTTTGGCTTCAATAACAACACTAGTATCTCCTTTTAAAAAGCTATAGGCTCCAAAAGCTACTACTACTAATACGATAGAGCCGATTATGATGTTTTTTTTATTTTTCATGATGCTTAAATTTGAATGTCGTTTCCTTGGTAAAACTGTAATAATTGATGGTATAAAACTGTTAGATATTTTGCTTGCAAATAGTTTTGCTCAGCATTGGTATAGGTGTTCTGGCTAATCACTAAATCTGTAGTGCTTAACCCTCCTAATTCATATTTTTTCTGCGCTAATTTGTACGACTGTTCAGCGGCCGCTCTTGAAGCTTCTGCTGCTAGTAATTGCTCTTGCGATGAGAGTGCATTTTGGTAGGCAGTCTCCACTTTTAAATACACCTCTTTCTCTGTGGTTTGTTTTTCAATTTGCGCTTTTTCAATTTGTATCCCCGCCGTTTTTACAGCCGATTTGGTTTGATTTCTATTGAAAATTGGGATACTTAAAGAAAGTGCGATTTTCTGATTGAAATTAAAGTCAAACTGATCGCTAAAGGTGCTTTCATTGATACTTGTATAACCAGAACCGATACTTCCATTTAGAGATAAAGTGGGTAAATACCCTCCTTTAACAATATCTAATTCTTTTTCTTTGGAAGCGATATCTAAATTACTAACTTCAATTTCTGGCAAGAAATTAAGTGCCTTTGCATAAATATCATTTTTGTTAAGTTCCAACTTAATCAAATCCATTGTTTCGTCTAAAGTTTCAATCTCGATGTCTTCTGAAGGTGGCAACTCTAACAATTGTTTTAGGGCAATGATATACTGTTGGTAGTTGTTTTTTGCTGAAATAACATTGTACTTATTGGTAGCCGCCTGACTCTGAGCCTCCGTATAGTCGCTTAACGCAATAGAACCTGCGTCTAACCGTGCTTTTGCTCGTAACACTTCTTTTTCCGAAGCAATTAAATTGTTTTCAGCGATCGTGATTCCTTCTTTACTGTATAAGGTTTGTAAGTAGGTTTCTAACAGACTTATAACAATGTTGTTTTTTGCTTCTTCTTCTAAAAAAGCACTTTGCTGAAGTAAGATTTTATTCTGCTGAATCTGATTGTTCAATTGATTTCCTTGAAACAAGGTTACTGAACTCGTAATTCCAACATTGGTACTGTTAATTTGATCGGTTACAAAATCACTCGTAATCGGATCGATGGTGTTTCCGCTAGAAAAACTTTGGGAAGCATTACCAAACAAATTAGGAAGCCTTGCCGACTTTGCTCTGTTGTAATCTACTTCGGCAATATTTTTACTTAACGAAGCATTTTTAACGGTAATATTATTATCGATTGCATACGAAATACAATCTTCTAACGACCAAACTTTCGTTTCAGAAGTAGGTGTTACATCTTGCGCAAAAGCGAACTGTGTCACTAAAAAGGTTGCTATGATGGCATATAATTTCATTTTGAGAGTGTTTTCAATTAACACTTCAAAGGTGAATCTTTATACCTATATACTAAATTGAAATAGACGTTTGCCCTTATTGCCTATACAAAAAGCCTTGTTCTATCGATGAGATTTTTAAACAACTATTAAATACAGTTAAAAGGCTTGATTATTCACTTTATTATTGATTATTTCGTAAAAAAATAGATATGACAATTTTTGTGGATATGGATGATGTGTTAGCAGATACCTATAGCAAACACATCGAACTATATAATAAAGAGCATAAAAAAGAGCTTTCTTTAGCTCAAATTACATCGGGCGAAGTCTGGCAAAACGTACCAGAAATACACAAAGGAAGCATCATGGAACATGCAAATCAACCTGGCTTTTTTAGGGATTTAAAACCCATAAAAGATAGCCAAACTGTAATGGAGGCACTTTATGCCAAACATGAGGTTTATATTGCGACTGCTGCCACCCAATTTCCTAATTCTTTAAAAGAAAAAAGTGATTGGTTAGATCAATATTTTCCATTTATCACTTGGCAACATCGCATTATGTGTGGTCACAAATTTATTCTGAAAGGAGATTTATTAATTGATGACAGAACCTACAACTTAGATAAATTTGACGGAGATACATTATTGTTTACTTCACCCCATAACGCCTTAGATAATGGCTATACGCGCGTTTCAACGTGGCTAAAAATTGCAGAGCGTTTGTTGTAGCTTATAAAAATAATAAGCTGACAAATTCCACAAAAAACTAATCAACAAGGGATTTTTAAAAATAGAGTAATATCTAGGCAAACGCCTTTTCCCAACCAAATGCCTCTATTATTTCTTCATAAACTACTTTGCCTGAAATAATATTCAATCCTTTTTGAAGACTTGCATCTTGTTCGCAAGCAGCTTCCCAACCCATATTTGCTAATTTTAAACAGTAAGGAAAGGTAACATTAGTCAATGCCACCGTAGAAGTATATGGTACTGCTCCAGGCATATTTGCTACAGAATAATGTACAACATCATCTATAATATAAATAGGGTCTTCATGGGTTGTCGGTCTTGTCGTTTCTACACATCCTCCTTGATCTACTGCTACATCTACAATAACCGTTCCTGGACGCATTTCTTTTAACATGTCTCGTGTAATTAAGTTGGGAGCTTTAGCACCTTTAAGCAACACACCTCCAATAATTAAATCATGCGTTTTAATATGTTTTCTAATATTAAACTCATTTGAGAACTCGGTAACCACATGTGGTGGCATTACATCGTTTACATAGCGTAAGCGTTTCATATTCACATCCATAATGGTAACGTGAGCTCCTAAGCCTGCTGCCATTTTTGCAGCTTGTATTCCCACTACTCCAGCACCTAAAATCAATACTTTTCCTGGAGCAACCCCTGGTACACCTCCTAAAAGTACCCCACGGCCTTTTACAGGTTTTTCTAAATATTTTGCTCCTTGTTGTATTGCCAATCTACCTGCTACTTCAGACATAGGTGTTAACAATGGTAAACTACCATCGGCATCCTCAACAGTCTCATAGGCAATACAAATGGCTTTTGCCTTAATCATTGCTTTGGTTAATGATTCACTAGAAGCAAAATGAAAATAGGTAAACAATAGCTGTCCCTCTTTTATCAATTCATATTCCTCCTCAATAGGTTCTTTTACCTTCACAATCATCTCACTTAAACCATAGACTTCTGCTATAGAATCTAGAACAACCGCACCTGCTTTTTGATAATCTGTATTGAAAAAACCACTGCCTTCTCCAGCACCAGATTGTACATAAACCTTATGATCCTTTTTTACTAGTTCAAAAACTCCAGCAGGAGTCATACCCACTCTACTTTCGTTGTTCTTAATCTCTTTAGGAATACCAATAATCATATTTATATGTTTTTAATTAAAATGCAAAGCAGTATAATTTTTAGCAATATATAAATAAATTGATTTAAAAACATAGGGGTACCCTAATAAAATATACATTTTTTATAAAACCACCCCTATTTTAAATAGGGGTTATGTTTAAAATATAAATTTTAATAAATTAAACCAACGGGGTTTATTATTAAATATGAATTACTAGATTACCATAATCATTACTCAAACTTGGATCGAATTTCCTCCAAACACAACTCGTGAATACTCCCCAAATGACTGTGTTTTTTAGTCATATCCGGCAAATACGTTCCCGCCTGAACCTGTGCTCCTATTTGCTGATACGCCTCTCGAAACGAAACACCTTCAACCACCAAATTATTAATACTATCTACCGTAAATAAGTATTGGTATTTTTCATCTGTGAGATCTATATCTTTCACTTCTATTTGCTGAATTGAATAATTGAAAATGATCAGAATATCTTTTACCGTTTCAATGGCAGCAATCATGTTTTCTTTCAGCAACTGAAAGTCACGATGATACCCACTTGGCAGGTTGTTTGTAATCATAATCATCTCTGTTTGAAGCGCCTGAATCTTATTACATTTCCCTCTGATGAGTTCAAAAACATCGGGATTCTTCTTATGCGGCATGATGCTACTACCAGTCGTTAACTCGTCTGGGAACGAAATAAATCCAAAATTCTGACTCATATACAAACAAATATCCATCGCAAATCGAGACATGGTATTGCACAATCCACCCAACGTGGCTGCAATTGTTCGTTCACTTTTCCCTCTACTTAGTTGCGCAGCAACCACATTGTATTTTAAGGTTTCAAATCCCAATTCTGAAGTCGTAAACGCTCTGTCAATTGGAAAAGAACTCCCATAACCCGCTGCCGATCCCAACGGATTCTGATTTACGGTTCTTAATGTTGCATTCAGCATGTGTACATCGTCAATTAACAACTCTGCATAGGCCGAAAACCACAATCCGAAAGAAGAAGGCATGGCAACTTGCAAGTGTGTATAGCCTGGTAACAGACTGTTTTTATGAGTTTCTGCGAGTCCTAAAAGAGTTGCGAAAAAGATATGTGTGAGTTCTTTTATTTCAATCAAATTTTCTTTGTAGAAGAGTTGTAACGCCACTAAAACCTGATCGTTTCTAGAGCGTGCGGTATGGATTTTCTTTCCAACTTCGCCATATCGTTCAGTTAATTCAAATTCTATTTTTGAATGTACATCTTCAAATTGAGCCTCTATCACAAAGGTTCCTTCTTCAATTTGTGTGTTTAAAATGGCCAATCCTTCCGTTAATTGTTGCAATTCTTCCGCAGTAATAATCCCTATTTTATGCAACATTTTTGCATGCGCCAACGATGCTTGCACATCATATTTTGCAATGTGTATGTCTATTTCACGGTCGTTTCCAACGGTAAATTGTTCTATTTTTTTATCTATCGAAATTCCTTTGTCCCAAAGTTTCATACGGTTATTTTTAAAGTATTTTTTCTATTAATTTTATGTATAGTTGAATGCCTTCTTCTATTTCGTGCACGTAAATAAATTCGTCAGCAGAATGCGATCGGGTGCTATCACCAGGACCTAATTTTAAGGAAGGACACGTTAATGTCGCTTGATCAGACAAAGTGGGCGAACCGTAGGTTTCTCGTCCTAATTCAATGCCTGAAACCACCAACGGATGCGTTACTGGAATAGACGACGAATTCAATCGAATACTTCTAGGCACAATGCTAGAACAAGGTGCTTCTTTCTGAAGAATCTCCACAATTTCTGCATTCGTATATTGATCGTTTACCCGAACATCTACCACTAATTTCACTTCGGAAGGCACCGCGTTATGTTGTTTACCAGCGTTAATTTGAGTGACCGTCATTTTTACATCACCCAACGTCGCTGAGGTTTTTTTGAAGCGATACTCTTGAAACCATTGCAATACAGAAATCGAATTGTAAATCGCATTATCATCATTTGGATGCGCTGCATGACTCGGCGTTCCTTTCACTTCAGCATCAAACACCACCAAGCCTTTTTCGGCTACGGCGAGGTTCAGTAAAGTAGGTTCGCCCACAATGGCAACATCCACTTTTGGAATCACCGCCAACATACTATTCAGCCCCTTGGGGCCACTACTCTCTTCTTCCGCAGACGCTACTAGCACCAAATTGTACTTCATATCTTTCCGAAGGTAGAAATAGGCAAATGTCGCTAATAATGACACCAAACAACCGCCGGCATCGTTACTACCAAGGCCATACAATTTTCCTTTTTCCACGATGGCTTTAAACGGGTCTTTGGTATATGCATTATTGGGTTTCACTGTGTCGTGATGTGAATTTAAGAGCAAGGTTGGCTTGCTTTCGTCAAAATATTTATTAATCGCCCAAACATTGTTATTGGTGCGGTTATAATCAATTTCATGTTGCTGAAACCAGTGTTCAATATGCAAAGCCGTTTTATCTTCTTCGGAAGAAAACGAGGGCGTTTCAATCAACGTTTTTAATAATGCTATCGCTTCTTTTGTTAGTTTTTCTATCATTTTTGAAGAGTTGTATGTTTGGTTTCAGTAGTAAAAAGCATTTCAGGGGTTCCAATACACACTTTTGCAACCTTGTTTTGAAGTGCATAAAAGCAATTGTCTAACTTCGGAAGCATTCCTGCTACAATCACACCCGAATTTTTTAATTCTTGGTAGGTCATCGATGTGATAGTTTCAATGACTGAATCAGCATCGGTAACATCTCGCAAAACGCCTTGTTTTTCAAAGCAGTAATACAATTCTGTTACATACGTTGAAGCAAATGCAATCGCTACTTCTGAAGCAATGGTGTCTGCATTGGTGTTGAGTAATTGCCCTTTGCCATCGTGTGTTATTGCCGAAAAGACAGGTGTATTCTTATTATTCAGAAGCAATTCTAATAGTGCTGTTTCTACTTTTACCACATCGCCCGCAAAACCATAATCAATTGGAATGACAGGTCTTATTTCTGAACGTATGGTGTTTCCATCGGCTCCCGTAAACCCCACTGCATTACAACCATGAGCTTGCAATTTTGCAACAATATTTTTATTGATTTTACCCGCATACACCATGGTAATAATATCTAAGGTTTCAGCATTTGTAATACGTCTTCCTTCAATCATAGTCACGTCAACATTGAGTTGTTGAGCCAGTGACGTTGCTAGTTTACCGCCTCCGTGGACTAGTATTTTCGGACCTTCAATCGTGGCAAAATCTTTCAGAAATGAAGACAACACCGCTTCAGTATCGATGATGTTCCCTCCTATTTTTATAATTTTTAGTGTTTTCATGTTTTAAAATGTATGCGATTCATCAAGTGTTATCGAGAAATCTCGACTGCGCCCGATCTGACAATTATAATTCCTCCAGAATTTGTTTTAATACCACTTGAGCGGCAAAAGTTCTATTGTTGGCTTGTTGTAGGACTAACGAATTAGTTCCATCCAATACAGCATCTTCAAC
The DNA here is from genome assembly GCF_900102055.1 of Ulvibacter litoralis. Taxonomy (GTDB): domain Bacteria; phylum Bacteroidota; class Bacteroidia; order Flavobacteriales; family Flavobacteriaceae; genus Ulvibacter; species Ulvibacter litoralis. The sequence goes on along the minus strand of NZ_FNBA01000002.1, from coordinate 568,821 downwards.
CACCACATTTCTTCGTACAGGCAAACAATGCATAAATTTTGCAGTTCCCAGTTTTTTCTGTGTCATCATCCAATGTTTGTCCTGACTCAAAATCTTTCCGTAGTCTGAATAACTGCTCCAATTTTTTACATACACAAAATCGGCATCCTGTAACGCTTCCTCTTGATTGTAATTAATGGATGTTTTTTTCGTGATTTCAGGATCTAATTCATAGCCTTCAGGGTGCGTAATACTAAAATCCACATCGAGAAGCTGCATCATTTCTACAAACGAATTGGCCACCGCTTGTGGCAATGCTTTTGGATGCGGGGCCCAGGATAAAACAACCTTAGGTTTCGGTGTGTTTGCAAATTCTGAAATAGTAATCGCATCTGCCAATGCCTGCAACGGATGCGCCATTGCACTTTCCATGTTGATAATAGGAACCGTAGCGTATTTTTCAAAGCTAGAAAGCACCCATTCTGATTGGTCTTTTTCCTTATCGGTCAGACTCGGAAAAGCTCTAACCGCAATAATATCGGCATATTGCGACAAAACACCTGCAGCTTCTTTAATGTGTTCTGAAGTATTGGCATTCATAATCGTTCCGTCTTCAAATTCGAGGTTCCAAGCGTCATTTACATTCAAAATCATCACTTCTAAACCAAGGTTTCTAGCTGCCTTTTCAGTGCTTAAACGAGTTCGTAAACTGGAATTAAAAAACAATAGAAGTATCGTTTTATGTTTCCCTAAAGTTTCAAATTCATGTGGATTTTTCTTTAATGAAATTGCCTCTTTTATGGTTTCTGAAAGATTCGATATGTCTTTAATTTCTGTGTATTTTTTCATTTGGTGTACGTTGTTGGTTGTAAACTAACGCGATTCTGAAATAAATTCAGAATGACGTTATATTGTGTGATTCTCTTGCAAGTTCAGAATGACGTTAGCTTATAATTCTTTTTCCAATGCTTCAAAAAAGACATCAACATGCTTTTTCTGAAGGGTTAATGGCGGAAGGATTCTAATTAAATTTGGATTGTTAGAACTTCCCGTAAAAATATGATGGGTAAACAGTAATTTTTTCCGAAGTTCTGACACGGGAAACTCAAACTCTAATCCCAACATCAAACCGCGACCTTTAATTTGCTTCACTTTTGAAAGTTTTTCAGCCTTCCTCATAAAATACGCTGAAACTTCTTTTGTATTTTCTAATAGGTTTTCACTTTCAAGAACCTCCAAAACGGCCAATGAAGCCGCACACGCCAAGTGATTCCCGCCAAACGTGGTTCCCAACAATCCGAAGGAAGCTTTAATGGACGGGTGAATCAAAATTCCGCCCACAGGAAATCCATTTCCCATCCCTTTTGCCATCGAAATAATATCGGGTGTAATTCCATGTTTCTGAAAGGCAAAGAAATCGCCTGTTCGTCCAAATCCTGATTGTACTTCGTCTGCGATTAATAAGGTGTTGTACTTTTTGCACAATTGCGACAGTCCTTGATAGAATTCTGTAGTGCTTTCGTCCAAACCACCTACACCTTGAATGTATTCAATAATCACCGCACACGTTTCTTCTTGTTTCAAAATGCTTTCTACAGCTTCTAAATCGCCTAAGGCTACAAAATTAACCACTTGCTGTGCGTTTAAAGCCGCTACAATCTTAGGGTTATCGGTTGCTGCGACCGCCGCTGAGGTTCTTCCGTGGAAAGAGTTATTAAAAGCGAGTATGTTCTTCTTCCCCGTTTGAAAAGACGCCAATTTTAAGGCATTTTCATTGGCTTCAGCACCCGAATTGCATAAAAACAACTCATAATCAGCACATTTTGAAACTTCTACTAATGTATTCGCTAAGGCTGTTTGCAACGGATTCTGAATCGCATTGCTATAAAATCCAAGCTTTTCAACCTGATTGGAAATTGCTTTTACGTAAGTAGGATGTGAATGTCCGATAGAAATCACAGCATGACCGCCATATAAATCTAAATATTCGATGTCCTTTTCATCGTATACATAGACATCTTTCGCTCGAATTGGCGTAATATCAAACAAGGGATATACATTAAATAAACTCATATCTGCTCTTCTTTTATGGTACTAATCTTGTTAAATGAAGCGATCATTCCTTGAATTAAGGAAGAACTCAATCCTTTGTGTTCCATTTCGTTTAACCCTTCTATGGTACAGCCTTTTGGCGTGGTTACTCGGTCAATTTCTTCTTCTGGATGATTTCCATTGGTGATTAATAAATTGGCAGCCCCTTCCGACGTATACATCGCCAATTCTTGTGCTTCTTTCGCATCAAACCCCAACTGAATGGCCGCTTGTGTGGTGGCACGAATAAGCCGCATCCAAAAGGCAATTCCGCTGGCACAAACAACGGTAGCAGCTTGCATTTGTGTTTCTGGAATGCACAGCGAATGTCCCAATCGGTTAAAAATTGCTTCGGCGACTTTAATTCGTTTTTCCCCTTTGGTATTACTACACAAACACGTCATCGATTTACCCACAGCAATGGCAGTATTGGGCATGGCTCGAATAATGAACTGATTCTCCCCTACAATACTTTCAATTTTAGCAATGGTAAATCCTGTAACGGTCGAAATCAACACATGATTTTCAGTTAAAAAGGGAGCTATACTTATTAAAATCTCTTCAAAATGAGACGGCTGTATGGCAAAAATTAATATGTCCGATTTCTGAACAGCTTCATTATTATCGGTAGTAAGCGTTACATTTTTATATCCTTCAAATTCTGAAATCCCTTCCAACGCACGTTTGGTGAGGTATAAGGTGGTAATTGCATTGTTGGCAATCAATCCTTTTGCAATCGATTTACCAAGATTTCCGGTTCCTATAATGGCTATTTTCATAATTATTGACCGCCTAAGCAGTTCTATTTTAAATTATTATTCTTATTTATTTTTTTGGCGTTACCACTAGGGTCGCGCTTTCCGTTCTATCTTTTTATGTGACAACTTCTCGCCTGCGCTCGAAGAGACCAATAAAAAGGATGCCACTGTAATCGCTAACGCAACAGCAGAACTCCTAAAAAAAGTTCGCTTTCAATTGCAATCCTTCTAGTTCATTGAGTCCAAATAATAAATTCATATTTTGAACTGCTTGTCCTGAAGCGCCTTTTAATAAATTGTCGATGATACTTGTAATTACTAATATATCGTTGTGTTTTTGAAGGTGTAGCAAACATTTATTAGTGTTTACCACTTGCTTCAAATGAATCTCCTCTTCGGAAACAAACGTAAACGCAGCGTCTTTGTAATAAGAATTATACAATTCGGTAGCTTCAGCGAGTGTTCCTTTAAAATTGGTGTACAACGTAGCAAAAATTCCTCTGGAGAAATTCCCGCGATTCGGCACGAAAAATAATTCCGAAGAAAAATCAGTTTGTAAATTCTTAACCGTTTCAGAAATTTCGTCCAAATGCTGATGATTGAACACCTTATAGCTTGAAAAATTAGTATCGCGCCATGTAAAATGTGTGGTTTCAGACAAAGAAGTTCCTGCTCCAGTTGCCCCTGTAACTGCATTAATATGCACATCATTTTTCAGCAAATTAGACGCTGCCAACGGCAACAATGCCAATTGAATGGCCGTTGCAAAACATCCTGGATTCGCGATATACTTCGCCTTCTGAATAGCTTCTTTTTGTAGTTCTGGCAACCCATACACAAAAGGAGTCTCGTTAAAACTAGCAGCGTCTTTTAAACGAAAATCATTGCTTAAATCGATGATTTTGGTTGTAGCTGAAAATGAATGCTGCTCTAAAAAAGCTTTGGAGTTTCCGTGTCCTAAACACAAAAACAACACATCTACTTCCGGATTGATTGTACTTGTAAAAACCAAGTCCGTATCCCCAACTAAATCTTGATGCACCTTGCTTACTTTATTTCCGGCATTTGAGGTGCTGTACACAAAGTTTAGTGCTGCTTTTGGATGATGTAGTAATATTCTAATGAGTTCACCTGCTGTATAACCTGCGCCTCCTATAATTCCGACTTCAATCATGATTCTGAATTTACTTGGTGATAAATCTTGTTTTGATTGCCTATAATTTTTATAAATCCTTTCGCTTCAGCAGCGGTCCATCCTTTGTTCATTTCGCCATAACTTCCAAACTTCGCATTCATTAAATCGTGATCTGAAACAATCCCATTCAATGTAAAATGATACGGTTTCAACGTAACCATTACATCTCCTGAAACATTCTCCTGACTGCTTTCAAAAAAGGCTTCCATATTCCGAAGTACAGGATCTAAATATTGTCCTTCGTGTAAGTGCATTCCGTAGAAATTAGACAGATATTCCTTGTGTTGCAATTGCCATTTTGTGAGCGTATGTTTTTCTAACAAATGGTGTGCTTTTATCGTAATAAGTGCCGCAGCAGCTTCAAAACCGACCCTTCCTTTAATTCCGACAATAGTATCTCCCACGTGAATATCTCTTCCAATCGCATAAGATGACGCTAGATTATTTAGCAATTCTATGTTTTTTTCTGGCGAATTTTTAACACCGTTAAAAACAACAAACTCCCCCTTCAAAAATGTTAGTTTCACTTGTGTTTCCCCTTTATTTTCTAATTGTGACGGATAGGCGGATTCGGGTAAGGATTTTTCCGAAGTCAAGGTTTCTTCACCCCCAACACTGGTTCCCCAAAGTCCTTTATTAATCGAATACTTTGCCTTATCCCAAGGCATATCAATTTTGTACGACTTCAAATAATCAATTTCCTCCTGTCGCGAAAGTTTGTTGTCTCGAATGGGCGTTATAATTTCAATTTCGGGCGCTAGGGTTTGAAAAATCATATCAAACCGTACTTGATCGTTTCCAGCTCCTGTGCTTCCGTGGGCTATATATTTGGCATCGATACTTTTGGCGTATTCAATGATTTCGATGGCTTGAATAATTCGTTCCGCACTAACCGACAACGGATAGCTGTTGTTTTTCAGCACATTTCCGAAGATTAAATACTTGATTACCTTCTCGTAATAGGAAGCAATGGCATCGATGTTTTTATAGGTCGAAACCCCCATTTTATAGGCGTTCTTTTCAATATTCTGAATTTCTTCAGCAGTAAAACCACCGGTATTTACACTTACCGCATGTACTTCATACCCAGCTTTTGATAAACTTACGGCGCAATATGAGGTGTCTAATCCTCCACTATAGGCTAATACTAATTTTTTCATTTCTTCTCTTTTTTTAGAAACATGTTTTGTTTCATTTGTTTCAGTCTTTGAAACACTTTGCTTTTAATTGGTTTTTTCTCTTCGGAAGCTTTTTTAGGATCGTATAACATTCCGGTACACAAGCATAATTTTTGCTCGGTACGTTGTAATACATCGTAATTTTTGCAAGTCTGACAGCCATTCCAAAAGGTTTGATCTGTTGTTAATTCTGAAAAGGTTACAGGTTTGTAGCCTAGTTCGCTATTCATTTTCATGACAGCCAATCCGGTGGTGATACTGAAAATTTTAGCTTCAGGGAATTTGGCTTTCGAATGCTCAAACACCTTTTGCTTAATTTTTTTTGCCAATCCTTGTTCTCTGTAGTCTGGATGCACAATAAGTCCGGAATTCGCCACAAATTTTCCGTGACTCCAAGCTTCGATATAACAAAAACCTGCGAACGTATCTCCATCTAAAGCGATTACAGCGTTGCCGTTTTCCATTTTAGTACTCACGTATTCTGGAGTCCGTTTGGCGATACCTGTACCTCTTACTTTCGCAGATTCGGCAATAGTTTCACAAATAATAGCCGCATACACAAGATGCGATTTGTTAGCAATAACAATTTCCATTGCAATTGATTTTAAGTTAAAAAAGTTGAATATTTATGTTTTGGAAAGAAGAACCGGACTCACCTAAGTTCCTAAAAAGAAGACACCCTTACGGGCGACGGCGACTATAGCGCACAATGTTATGCCTATTTGTTAAAACAGGTAAACTAAATGTGAAAATGGTATTGAAGTTTTGCAAGATTGAAAGAAAAAAATAAAATACAAGGTGTTGTTTGTCAGAAACTAGGCGCGAAGACAGCGTCTACGGCGGAGCGTAGAAGACACGATGGGTGTTATTTTATTTTTTTGAATACTCATAAGGGTCAAATATATAAAATAAAATTTTATAGCGACCAATAAAATGAGACTGTTTTTTCATTTAGTCTTTCAAGGAGTGAATCTGAAAAAAAGTAAATTTCTAAAAACGAAACTGTTAACGATCCTTTACGCCTCTAGAATAGTAAAAAAATATATGTTTATAAACGAATTCAGCCCGTTTTATGTTTTATAAAACGGGCTGAATTAAATAGTTTTGAGAAGAAAGAATTATTTTTTAGTCAATAGTTCTTTTATTTCCTGTAGTTCTTTTTCAATAGCTTGTTGCTTTAGTTTCAACGATTCATTTTCAGATTTTAAGGATTCTATTTGATCTGTTTGCTCTTGAATTGCTTTCACAATAGGTGACAATAAATCGTTATATCTAACACTTAGCATTCCTTCTGCATCTTCGCTAATAATTCCATTCGTTTTTGAACTGCTATTTTCTAATGCTTCTTTTAATTCTTGCGCTATAAAACCATATTCTAGCTTATTTCTATCGTCATTATTTCTATAATAAGATACTGGTCTTAATTGGTTTATAAAATCTAAACCTAAATCAGTATCTTCAATAGTGTTTTTCCATCTTCTATCGGAAGTATAGGTCCATGCTACTTGAACACCAGCATACGTTACAGCAGTATTCCCTATACGAACTTGATTGCTTAGTGCCCCATCAGGCACTGAAGAGAAGTACCCGATTGCAGTATTATTACTACCTGTTGTTACATTATCTAAGGCTCTATATCCAATTCCAGTATTATTACTTCCAGTAGTATTCAACCTAAGAGATTGATAACCAACTGCTGAGTTAAAACTCCCTTCTGTATTAGAGCTAAGAGCAATATATCCTAATCCCGTATTATTATTTCCAATTGTATTACCTGATAAAGAACTAAAACCAGAAGCTGTATTACGAGTACCTGTTGTATTACTTCCAAGAGAAGCACCTCCTAAAGCAGTATTGTAATTTCCTGTATTATTAGCATTTAGAGTGTTTACTCCCACAGCTACATTATGCAATCCTTCCTCATTTGCACTTAAGGATCCCTGACCAATAGCGGTATTATAACTCCCTGTTGTATTATTTAAAAGTGAATTTACACCACTCGCTGTATTCCCTGATCCAGTTGTACTATATAAAAGTGAATTCACTCCATTTGTTGTATTATTAACACCTGTTGTATTGTTACTAAGGGCATTGGCTCCTGTAGCTGTATTATTAGTTCCTGCTTCATTTAATCTAAGACTTCCACTTCCTAAAGCAGTGTTATTGCCTCCCGAAGTGTTCGTGTAAAGTGTATTTGCACCAATCGCTGTATTTCCTGTTCCAGTTAAATTAGAATAAAGAGCATTTGCCCCCATAGCTGTACCACTAGACCCCGTTGTATTTTGTGAGAGTGAATTAAATCCAGTCGCTGTATTATAACTTGCTGTAGTATTACCACTAAGTGCATTTACTCCAGTTGCTGTATTATAATGTCCGTTATTTGTGGAAAGAGACAATACTCCAATAGCTGTATTACTACTTCCTGATGTATTAGTAGTAAGAGCGTTTTCACCGATGGCTGTATTATTGCTAGCCGTTGTATTGGATGTGAGTGCATTAACCCCCATGGCTGTATTGTTTGTTCCTGTTGTATTTGCATACAATGAATTTGTTCCAGTAGCCGTATTATTACTCGCTGTATTAGAACGAAGAGATCCTGAACCAGTAGCTGTATTATTAGCTCCAATCGTGTTATAGGTAAGAGCTTCATAACCACTTGCTGTATTATTACTCCCTGTAGTATTATCGAAAAGAGAGAAAGTACCACTTGCCGTATTCTGTGTTCCTGATGTATTTTGTGTAAGTGAATTAGTCCCTATAGCAGTGTTTTCACTTCCTCCAGCATTCTTATTAAGAGAAAAAGAACCTACAGCAGTATTATTAGTTCCTGTAGTATTACCCGCCAGAGAAAATGCTCCCGTTGCTGTATTGCTTGTTCCTGATGTATTTCCAGACAACGAACCTGTACCTGTTGCTGTATTAGAGCTTCCTGTTGCATTCGATAAAAGAGCATCTTTACCTAATGCTGTATTGCTATATCCCGTTGTATTAAAACGAAGCGAGTTAAGACCTAAACTTGCATTATCAAAACCTGTTGTATTAGATGATAATGAATTCACTCCAAAAGAAGCGTTATTAGCATCCAAAATACCTGCAAGTACATTATTTCGTTTAAAAACTACATCTTCATCATCGGTGGTACCCATAAAATTAACGGTATCATCCGTTCCTGAATTACCTAGTATACTCCATGCGCCATCAACCGTTTCAGAGGTTGCTAACCGTGACCATTCCGATCCAGTCCAGTAATAGTATCCTGGTGTTACATCGGCAACCGTTGCTGTGTTATATATTAGTAAACTAGTTAACGGTGTTGTAATGGTTGTAGTATCTGTTGTAGACTCCAAGCTTATTCTAGGCATTAATACACCTTTATTTGAACTTGTAACATCTAAAATAGAAGAAGAATGTGGTACATCTGTATTGATACCTACTTGAGAAAAAACAGTGCAGGTAAATAAAAATAATAAAAAGGGAATAGTTTTCATTTGTAGGGGGATTTCGTGTAAATTGCGAATTTAAACGTTAATAATCAACCATACAACGATTTTTGTAGGAAAATTTACTGTCGACGAAAGGCAATAACCCTTAAATATTCTAAATCAAATACTTACTTATTTCAAGTAACTAAATCTAATTTTAAAATTTTGATGCTTTTCTAGTATAAATCAATGAAATAGCCCTTTTCGAAACTATTAGCTTCAACGAAACCGATCAATTCTTCTATTTTAGCCTTTTTCGCTTCTGCTTATAGAACTGTTTATCGGCAACATAAATGGTTTTTTGAACTTCACAAAAAACAGTTGACTCACTTTTATCTGTTAGCTGTGTATTCTTTATAATCTCTATTTCTTTGTCTTCAATGACTTGCTTTTTAATTTGAGCCAATTCGTCTAAGGTATAGGTAAATGTTGCGTATAAATTTTCTTTAGCAGGACGCTTAAAATAAATTTCGGCAGATTTGTCCCAAACAACATACTCTTTTCCGAGTAAATCCATTAATTGTACCATCGGAATTGGATCTACTGCTGAAAACAAACTCCCACCAAAAATGGTTCCTACATAGTTTCGGTTTTTGTAACTAATCGGTAATTTGATGGTTATGTGTAATAAATCTTCGGAAACCTTTAAAATTCGCGCTGTACTCCTTCTGTACATTGGAGATAGATTGAAACCGTATTTAAAAAGTTTGTGTTTTTTAATAAACTTAGATCCTATTTCGTTCAGACTTTGATAAAATGACATATGGTAAATAAAATTGAAAAAATGATAACCGTTTTAGTTCAAAATTAATCTTCGTTCACTTTTGGATAATCTGTGTAGCCCTTTGTTCCTGTAGTGTAAAACGTTTCTGTATCCCAAGGTGCTAATGGTTTCCCTTTTGAAAATCGCTCGACTAAATCTGGATTTGAAATAAATAACTTTCCGAAGGCAACCAAATCGGCATCGCCATCTTCAATAATTTTATTCCCTTTTTCTTGGTCAAAATTTGAATTTATCATCAATGTTCCTTTGTACATCGGTCGATAACGCTTGGCAACTTCTTGAATGGCTAAAGGCTCATCTGAAACATCTGTAAAAGGTTCAGAGAGGTGTAAATACGCCAAATCGTACTCATTCACTTTGTTTACAATGTAATCGAACGTTGGTATGGTTTGTTCGTCTACAGTAATTCCGAAGATATTATGTGCTGACGGATTTAAACGAATTCCTACCCTATTCATTGGCATTACTTCTTTCAAGGCATCTAAAACTTCAAACAAAAATCGAGTTCTATTTTCGATATTTCCACCGTAAGCATCGGTACGCACATTCGTGGTTGCGCTAAAAAATTGATGAAATAAATACCCATTAGACGAGTGTAGTTCTACTCCATCAAAACCAGCATCCATCGCATTTTTTGCAGCATTTTTAAAATCCTGAACCGTGCTTTTAATCTCTTCTAGAGTCATCGCCTTAGGCGTTACAGTATCTTTAAATCCTTGCGGTGTGAATGATTTTGAATTCGGATTGATTGCTGAAGCCGAAACAGGAAGCGTTCCGTTGTGAAAATCGGGATGCGATATGCGCCCTACGTGCCACAATTGTATGAAAATTTTTCCGCCAGCATCGTGAACTCTTTTTGTCACTTTTTTCCAGCCTTCCACTTGTGCTTCGGAATAAATTCCAGGAGTATGAATATATCCTACTGCTTGTTTAGAAACTTGCGAACCTTCAGAAATAATTAATCCTGCGGAAGCACGCTGCTCGTAATACAAACCGTGGAATTCTGACGTAGGAACATTTTCTGTATTATTCGCTCTACTCCTTGTCATAGGAGCCATTACAACACGGTTTTTTAAGGTGAGTGATCCCATTTTTAACGGTTGTAATAAGGCTTGTTTTTTCATAAAAGGTGACTGAATTTTATTTAAAATGTGAACTACAAAGTTACCATTTATCCTTCAAAAGAAGGAAGAGATCTTCGTACTTGTAAGAAAATTTAAATAAAAGCATATATTTACATAACTAGTTATATACTTTAGAATATGAATACAATTCACAACGCAGGCAAAAAGGCCATTGGGAGTCGATTGCGCTTACTCACGGCAAAAGTTACCGAGAATGCTGCTGAAATTTATAAGCTCTATAAAATTGATTTTTCACCTAAATGGTTTCCGGTGTTTTTTGTTCTTTCAGAAGAAGGAAAAAAAACTATAACTCAACTAGCAAATGAAATTCAGCATTCACAACCCTCTGTTACTAAAATTGTAAAAGAATTAGCTACGGCAGGCTTAGTGAAACTAAATTTAGAGACTACAGACAAACGTAAAAATATGGTAAGTCTTACCAAGAAAGGAGAAAAAACAGCAGTACTATTAGAAGATCAGTACCAAGATGTTGAAATAGCGATTGAAAATATGATTGAAGCATCTACACACAACATCTGGGAAGCAATCAAAGAATGGGAATTTTTACTTGAACAAAAATCATTGTTAGACCGTGTAAAAGAGTTGAAAAAAATTCGTGAAAGTAAGAATGTTCAAATTGTGCCTTATGAAGCGAAATATAAAACGGTATTCAGAACATTAAACGAGGAATGGATTACCTCCTATTTTGAAATGGAAGAAGCCGATCATAAAGCACTTAAAAACCCGAAAGAATACATTTTAGATCCTGGAGGAAAAATATTCGTAGCTTTATATAAGGATGAACCTCTCGGAGTGTGTGCGCTGTTAAAAATAGACCACTCAGTCTATGATTTCGAACTTGCTAAAATGGCGGTTTCACCCAAAGCCCAAGGAAAAAACATTGGTTACTTATTAGGTAAAGCAATTGTTGAAGCGGCTAAAAATGAAGGGGCTAGCAAGCTTTATTTAGAAAGTAATACTATTTTAAAACCTGCAATACATTTATATCAAAAACTAGGATTCAAAAAAATTATTGGGCTTCCTACTCCTTATAAAAGATGTAATATTCAAATGGAGTTAGAAATTGAATCCTAGTAATCGCATTAAAGAACCACTACCCTTTTAATTCTTGTTTTAATTTAATGGCAAGTGTTTCTGTTTTTCTTCGAAGTTTTTTAGCATAACTTACCTGAATTTGAGTTTGTAATAATCGATCAATGACACTGTTTTGATATTCTCTGTTATTTAGTAAATCTGAATAATTTGAAGGTTGTCCAAAAGTTCTAATCTGATTATAATTTTCATCATCTTTAGGAAGTAAATCAATTAATGAAATGTTTTTTTCTATAATTGGTTTTAATCGATTTTCCACAATATTCCTAATCTTAGATTCTTGATTTTTAAAGATGTTCATTTCGTTAGGGTATTCTGAAATCAAGCCTTTTAACGATTGGTTTTCAAGGAATTCAAATTTGTTTGTATTATTAATAGAATTCAATGCTTCGTCTCTCAAATTAGTGTTTCTAAACTTCATTTGTATTATTAAATCTTTCGTGTCTACTGTCAATGCGTTATTACGAACACCAATATAATTAAGAGAATTTTCTAAGGTTAATACGCTGTTAGTATAGCGAACAATAGCACTATCTAAAACATTTAAATTTGTATGCAATTCATTATACAAGCTTTCATATATCTTTATTTCTACGATTCTATTTTTTTTAATTTCGTTTAAATTGTTAATCTTCCAAGCAATTAAAATACCGATCACGATTAGTAAAATTTCTCCAAGACTATACAACAGGTAATTTTTAACTTTCCCTGAAATCAACAATTTTCTTCTAAATTTTCTGAATAGCTTCATAGTGGGTTCTTTTAATTATTTGCAAAAAAAATTATGGATTAAAAAATTCCGCTACTGTACGTGAACGAAGCTTATTAATCCATAATAGTTTAACAGGTCTCTACTTTTAATTTATTCCTTTTTCCCTCTCCCTTTCGGTTTTGGAGCTTTCTTTAATTCTTCTTCGGAAATAAAGCCATCTTCATCGGCATCTACAGTATCAAAACTATCTTTTAGAGGACCTTCAACTTCAGATTTAGCAAGTTTTCCATCTTCATCTGAATCCATTTTCTCTAACAACTCACTAAACGTTGGGGGTTTCTGTGGACGTTCTCCTTTTGATTGTGCATTCGAAGTTGCGACTCCGAAACCCATAAATACTACTGTTACTACGACTAATTTTAAACTGATCTTTTTCATAATATTTTTATTTAACTGTTCTCCTTTTGGACGTCGAAGAAAGTGAATAGTTTAAGGCGATAAAGCGCTTTTAAGCCAATGTTCCCGCTTTTTAAATGAATGGCAACAATGGTTCAATTAAAACTATGAAAGAAGACTGAAATCCTTTTTAAAATTGAAGCCTAAGTAGTTGGCATTTCTTCTAAAAAAATAGAAGGCCAATCAAATTTGTATGTGGGATAGTTTTTTATCTTTAAAAATTAATTTGAGCATACATGAATTGGAACAGCATTAAAAAAACATTAGGTCCCGGAATTTTATTTGCAAGTACTGCTATTGGAGTATCGCACCTTGTACAAAGTACTCGAGCTGGTGCCGATTATGGGTTTGCGCTATTCGCTTTTGTTATTTTAGCCAATGTTTTAAAGTTTCCCTTTTTTGAATATGCTGCTCGATATGCTGCCGCAACGGGTGAGTCTCTTATCGATGGGTACAAACGGTTGGGGAAATTTGCTATTTGGGGTTATTTTTTGGCGATTCTTGCCTCCATGTTTTTTGTTACTGCCGCCATTGGATTAGTAACAGCTGGCTTTATGGATAATCTATTCGGATTGTCTTCCCTATGGCCTTCATTTAATCTATTCCCTGTTGTTTTAGTATTTCTTATTAGTGCTGGTGTTTTGCTCATTGGGAAATTTAATCTCATCGACTCCATCATTAAAGTAATTGGAGGTATTTTATTTATATCTACTTTAATTGTTTTTGTCCTCATTCTTATAAAAGGTCCAGAGCCTTATGCGGCAGGGTTTAAAAAGCCTGAAGTTTTTAATGAAGTTGGCATTTTATTTATTGTAGCTTTAATGGGTTGGATGCCTACCGCACTAGATATTTCTTCGTGGGTGAGTTTATGGTCGGTCGAAAAAATGAAAACCACCAACTACCGCCCAACGCTTAAAGAATCTTTATTCGATTTTAATTTAGGTTATTGGATTTCAGTGTTTTTATCAATTTGCTTTTTGTGCATCGGGGCATACTTACTCTATGGAACAGGAAACGTACTCCCTTCAGATAGTGTTGGTTTTGCAGATGGAATAATAAAACTATATGCCGAAACTATTGGGCAATGGAGTTATATTCTAATTGCTATTTCTGCTTTTTCAATCATGCTAGGTACCAGTCTTGGTGTTTTTGATGGCTACTCCCGAACACTACAACGCATTTCTAAAATTTTGTTTTTTTCTGAAACTGATAAGAATGAAGAACAACGTTTACGAAAAATACTCATCGCGTCTATTTTAATACTATCACTAGGCTCATTGTCAATTATCTTTTTCTTTAAAGGACAGTTTAAAACACTAATCGATTTAGCGACAACCATATCTTTCTTAATTGCCCCCTTAATAGCGATTGCAAATTTTAAATTAGTAACTAAAAAATATGTGGACGAAGCCTTTGTGCCAAACCGTTTTATGAAGGTTTTAAGCTATATTGGAATTGTATTTTTAACAGGTTTTGCCCTTTTTTACTTGTATATTAAACTAACATAAGTTTTTCATAGTCAGCAAAATAAAACGCTCATAAAAAGTAAACGCATTGCTTTTTCAAACAATGCGTTTCTTCCTTAACAAAACCATAAAAAAACTAATTTATACCTATAAGACTGCTTATTTCCTCAAAAGTTTCTTGATACTAAGCACTTTAGTATTTATTTAACATCATTCGTTCATTTTGAGTAAAAAATGTAAAATTAAATTGTTTAACAATTTGTATTTTTGTTTCAACCAGGTACGAGAAAATATGATTTTTATAGAAAATGAAGGGAATACAAACCCTCGTCTAAATTTAGCATTAGAAGAATATATACTCCGTAACTTCAGCAATGCTTCCGATTATCTTTTGTTTTATATAAATGAACCTTCTATTATTATTGGAAGGAGTCAGAACACTTTAGAAGAAATTAACCACGAATACGTTGAAGAAAACAACATTCATGTGGTACGAAGAGTGAGTGGCGGTGGCGCTGTATATCACGATTTTGGTAATTTAAACTTTAGTTTTATCAACAATCACGATATAAAAAGTCTTCATAATTTTAAAAATTTCACAGCTCCTGTAATTAAAGTGTTAAGTCAGTTAGGAGTTGAAGCCGAACTAAAAGGAAGAAATGACATCCTTGTAGGTGATAAGAAGATTTCTGGAACCGCTCAATTTACCACTGGAAAACGCATGATAAGTCACGGAACACTTCTATTAGATACCGATTTAAGTGAGGTTGTAAATGCATTACAAGTAAAAATGAGTAAAATTGAATCGAAAGGACACAAATCGGTTCGTAGTCGGGTTGCTAATATTTCCGATTTCTTAGAGAAATATATTGCCATTGAAGATTTCAGAGAGCTTTTACTGAAAGGATTGTACGACGAAAGTGAACCTTTTGAGGTATACCATCTAACTCCTGAAGAATGGGAAGGTGTTCATAAACTAAAAGAAGAAAAATACGATACTTGGGATTGGAATTTTGGGCGTTCGCCAAAGTTTAATATTCAGCGAACCAAACGCTTTGCCATTGGAGAATTAGACCTTCGTATTTTTGTTGAAAAGGGCTATATAAAAGAAGTTACAATCTTTGGAGACTTTTTTGGAAAAGAACCAGTTGCTTCTCTAGAACAGGTTTTAATTGATGTCGCGTACGATAAAGAGAAAATTACAGAAGCGCTCGAAAAAGTAACCATTCAGGATTATTTTGGCGCTTTAGACACCCAAGACTTTATCGATTTAGTGTATGGTGCCGATGAAATAGAGATGGCAGAATAGATTTTATAAATTCTGTTTCTATTACTTCGGAAGGGTATTTTTTAAAAATTCATGGGTATTGGTTCGTGCAATTAAATCAAATTCAGCTTCCGTTAAACCTGCATTACTAGCGCTGAATAAGCTTTTTTCAGAATTATGATTCCGTACCACATAAAAATCTGTTCCGTACAGCACACGCTTAGGTAACTGCTTATTTCGTTTGTGCAACGTTTCTTTCAACAATGGAAAAATAGAAGCGTTGTGAAGAATGTAACTTATGTCTGCATACACGTTTGGGTATTGCATCATCATTGTGCTAATAATACTATACCAATCTACATATTTCCAAAGCTTTGCGAGTCTAATTTCTTTTACACTTTTATTTCCATCCTTGGCTACATCAAAAAGTGTAATACCGAAACCTGGCTTTTTTACCACTTGATTGCTATAATTATAACGATCCGATTCTAAGAAGCGTTCCCAATGCTCTTCTCCTCCATAATGAGCTAGATTTATTTTCAAATTGGTTAGCGGATGCTGTAATGGAGTATTTTCATTTGTATATCCAAATAAATCAAATAAGTCAGTATCATTAAATGTTGTCAATAACCGTCGTAGTAACACCTCTTCAAGCAAACATAGATAATTTAAAGGGTGTGTAAAATTAAATTGAAAATCGATGTTTTTTAATTGTGGTAAAAACAATTGTTTTTTTTCATCTTCATCTCTAAAAACAGGGTGCTCATCCCAGGTTTTATCCTTTTTACCTCGATAAAATATGGTTCCTTTAATGCAATGTGTTGTGATAGGTATATTGTACTGTTGAGCGTATTTCCAAAGAGGAAGTAGCTCTTTATCAAAAGGATAAAATCCCAAAGCGGGGTAGATTTTAAATCCGCTAAAGTGATTGTCTTCAATGTATGTTTTTACCAAACAATCTTCTAAAACCACCTTCCCTTCTACTACTTTGTATCGAAATAAAGCAGAACCATCGTTTCTTTTTTCTGAAACATCCTCACGAATGCGTCTTGGATCTATTGCAATGAATGGATAAATTTTATTTTTCTGCTTTTTAAAAGTTGGAGAATCTTTAATTTGAAGCAATCCCTTTAATTGATCTGCATACAACTCTTTTACTGAACCGGCCCCCATATACTTCATGTCCATTGCTAAGAGTACAAAGCCAGAGCCTGGAGGATACTGATCTTTCATTTTACTGAAAATATTGATTTGCGATTGGTATTTTGAATATTTAGCTATTAGTAAATACCTTTTCAAGAGTTCTTGAGTGTGTTTTCCGGGTAATACTTTAAAAAAAGTGAATAGTTTTTTAAAGATGAAAAAAATGAAATTCCGCCCCGTTTTTACAAATAGTAAGATAAAGGTGATAACGGTAATCTTCCAAAATAGTCCGAGCGCTTCTGGAAAAAGATGATACTCTCTTAAAAATACACGAAGCTTTTCGATGTAAATTACAAGAATAGTATCGTCCGGAAAATTTGTATTTGAAATGTGTTTTATCCAATCGAATAAAAAATAGAACGCCAATAAAATTAGCCAATAGCTTAAAAGGTTTCGAATAAAATTAAGGATTGGATTCCGCCAAATGGTAAGTGAAATTTTAGTAATCCATCGGCTTATTTGTTGATACCAACCTTTATACTTAATGTTTTCTACCGATTCATACCACTTATAAAAAGCGACTATTTTCCCTAAGTGAATAAAACAATACAATGGAAAAGGCAAAAAAGTCCTTGCTAAATACGGAGGTACATGTTTAGAAGTAAACACATGCGAATGTGCATTAATTATTGGAAGCTTTTTTTTAGTCGATGTCTTTGTTTCTTCCATGGAATACGCCAAAAATTTATGCTTAGTATGTGTAGAAAATCTAACTTGGGGAAAGAATACTTCTCAAATATAAGTAGATTATGAAATACAAAACAATCTAGCGTGTACTAAATTCGACTTTTATGGAGTACTTTCCGAAGAAAAAAAATTATGACCCAGAAATATATCATAATTTTCATTACACGAATAACTCCCTAAAAGGTTCGTTGAACAGTAGGACAAGAATAATTATTCATTGGGAGTTTTACGTGCCAATTTGTTTGAAAACCGATTAAATATCGCAATTTTTTTGGTCGTATTTATAAAATAAACACCCGTTAATAATACCGCTGCTGCGACCATAGACTGCGTTGTAATTTCTTCATCTAAAAAATACCATCCAAGCGTTAGTGCTATAATCGGATTTACATACGTAGATGTAGCTACTTTCTCTGGAGAAACCACTTTCAGTAAATAATTAAATGCGGTAAAGGCTACAATGCTTCCAAAAACAATTAATAACAACATAGATAGCTGTACTGGGCTACTCCAAGTCGTTGGTAATGTCCACGTTTCTCCAAATAGTAAACTTAAAATAAAAAGCATAATTCCTCCCAAAAACATCTGATAGCCTGTGTTTACAAAATAATTGGTAGGTAAACTTGCTTTTGCGACAAACAAACTACTATACGCCCAACTCACCATGCATAAAAAGATCATTACGATTCCTAATACTGAGTTTTCTTTACTAATAAGTTGTTTCTGACTTACCAATAAATAGATACCAATAATTCCTAGTACAACACCTATAATCGACATTGCTTTTATCTTTTTTCCCTGTAAAAACCGCATTAACAACAACACAACTAAGGGCTGTGCTGAAACTTCGAGCGCAGCAAAACCACTGTCCACATATTTCAGCGCCCAAACAATAACACCGTTTCCAAAAGTTAGAAACAAAAAACCAGCGATACCAGTATTCAACAACTGTCTTTTCGTGATTTTTAATGGAATGTTTGAAACTTTACAAATACCAAAAATTAAAATCCCTGCTGTTAAAAAACGCATTCCTGCCAGCATAAAAGGTGGCAACTCACTAACAGCAACTTTATTTAGTAAATATGTAGAGCCCCAAATAACATAAATTGAAAAAAACGCGAGAACGATAAAGAGTGTTTTTGGTGCTTTACCCATGTAGAATGACTTTAAATTTAGTCGGGTAAAAATAAACAATACTTGTTAGGTAAGACTTACCAGACACAAATTAATTGTAGGTTATAAGTCTTTTAGCACCTGTATACCATAGTGCGAATGTTCGGTCTCCCCTTTTTTAAGGTAAGTATATATAATGTGTCTCTACAATTTCGATCAATTCCGTTCGTGCTACATATCGTCCCGTTTTTATTTAAACCTTATCGACATTACTTTCAAAACACTAAAAAATTGAATGCTACCACGTTGCTTTCAGAAATACTTAGCGAGCTTGTTTTATTGATGTTTTTCAGAATAAACAATTAAAATTTCAATAAATTGCAGTTTCATTTTAGAAGTAAAAATGTTTTATAATTTCCAAATCTCATTATTAAATACTCCAACTACATTAGTTTACCTCCTCTTGTTTTTTTGGGGAGTTAATGTATATGCACAGGACGAAAAAAAGGATGCTTATAGTAAATATCTAGATTCAGCAAAAATTTATTCATCCTCAAAACCGAAGCTTGCAGCTCAATTTTTAGATTCAATTCCGAATCCATTAACCAAAACACTTAAAGGGCAACTTGCATCCTATTATCTGGAAAAAGGGCTCATTGCACTGTCTTTAGACGACATTCCAAACACTCATAAATATTACATTTTAGCGGTGAAGTATGCCGAAATAGAAAAAGATTATGATTCGGGAGGAACTGCTGCTTTAGGACTTTTTTCTCAAGTTTATGCCGTTCAAAAAGATACTAGCGCCAATAGTTATTTACGCACGGCTAGAGATTTTTTTAAACGTAGCGGGAATACATTACAATTACTAGAAGTTGACCAAATGCCTGCGTATATAAAGTTAATAGATAGCGAATATCAAGAAAGCTATGATTTAACATTGGCGAATATCGAAGCTTCAAAAGCGGTCGTCGATGAAGATGGATATTACTATTTATTCGATTTGTTCATGCTTGCGACAAATGCATTGCACATTGATAAAATTGATGCTGCAAAGACCTATTATTCAGAATTTGTAAAATTAAAACAAAATCCAACCGTCGATATAGGTCTTTACAATTATTACGATTGTAGCATACAAATGTGTTTTGTTCATTATTATTTTGATAAAAAACAAAACGACAAAACACTATATTATTTATCCAAAGCTTCAGAATTAAGAAGTGAGATGAATAACAATCTTAAAAAAGATTTTTACAGGCAATATTCTGACACCTACAAGCGAATGAATAACCTGACTCTAAGTGAGACATACTTAGATTCCTTAAACTTATTGAATAATAAAATAATTGATGAAGCCATTAAATCTAATTATTCAACCAATGAAGAGCTTGTAAACATTGGAGATGAGTTGCAACAAGAAAACGAAGAAAATCTTTTTAACAAGAAGCTTTTATTCATTTTAGGAGGCGTTTTAGCATCATTATTAATAGTGTTTCTCTTAAGCTATAAAAAGCTAAAGAAACGCTTACATTCTAAAAAAACTCAAATCGATGATTTATCGTATTTAAAAACAAATCACGAAAAATTAAAAATTAAAACACAAGGATTAGAAGCGTATATAAGCGAATTAAAAGAACAAATTAAAATGATTGCTACTGTTGATACGACTGAAGGTCAACGCGGGCAGATTAAGGATTTGTATCGAAATATTCAGTTAAAATCGACCAATATATTAGATGAAGGAAAAACACATTATGAATTGATTAATGAATTAAATGCAGATTTCTTTAAAGAACTAAAAAACACCTATCCAGATTTAAGTGACTCAGAAATTATTATTTGCTATTATTTATGCATTGGCTTTAAAAACAAAGAAATAGGAACCTTTTTAAATCGATCTACACGTTCTATAGAAAGCAAACGCTATCGTATTAGTAAAAAAATAGGGCTTTCAAAAGATACTGAAACCCTATTAGAACATTTAAATGAGTTATTTAAAACACATAATCTTCTTTCAGAAAGTTAACCATAAAAAAAAGCCTGTACCATTTTGTACAGGCTTTTAAATTAGGACTAGCTTTCAATTACGAACGTAACGACTCCATGTCAATTACGAAACGATACTTAACATCCGATTTTTGTACGCGATCATACGCTTCATTAATATTCTGAATATCTATCATTTCTACATCACTGGTAATGTTGTGTGCTCCACAAAAATCTAGCATTTCTTGTGTTTCTTTAATACCGCCAATTAGCGATCCCGCAATACTTTTACGACCAATAATCAAACTACCTCCGTGCATCGGCTCTAGAGGTTCAATAGCACCTACCAATACCATTGTAGCATCGCGTTTTAGCAATTGTAAGTAAGGATTTAAATCATGCTTTACAGGGATGGTATTCAATAAAAAATCGAAAGAGCCTTTGTGTTTGTTCATTTCTTCAGCGTCTTTTGAAATTAAGACTTCATCAGCGCCTAATTTTTTTGCATCCTTCTCTTTGCCTTCCGATCGTGTAATCATCACTACATGCGCTCCTAAAGCGTGTGCAAATTTAATTCCCATGTGTCCAAGACCGCCTAAACCAATAACGCCTACCTTATCTCCTTTTTTCACTTTCCAATGCGCTAAAGGGGAATATGTTGTGATTCCTGCACATAAAAGTGGCGCTACTTCTTTTTCATTTAAATTTTCAGGAATCGTTAAAACGAAATGTTGATCTACCACAATACTTTCAGAATACCCTCCAAATGTATGTCCGCCAGAATGCTTGTCTTTTCCATTGTACGTTCCCACCATCCCATTTTCACAAAACTGCTCTAAATTGTCGTTACAGGCACTACACTCGCGACAAGAATCGACCATACATCCTACTCCCACCAAATCTCCTTCTTTTAAATGGGTAACCTTATTCCCTACAGAAATAACACGTCCAATTATTTCGTGCCCTGGAACTACAGGATACTTAGAACCTTTCCAATCGTTTTTAACGGTATGTATATCACTATGGCAAACGCCACAATAGGTAATTTTTATTTTCACATCAGTAGGCAATACTTCCCTGCGTTCAATGTTCATTTCTTTTAGGTCGGAAGTATTCGTTTCCGCACCATATGCTTTAATTTCTGTCATGGTTACTTTTTTAATTAAGATACTTCAATTTCATTTGATATAAAATTGCAAACACATTTTTAATGTAAGTTTAACAGACCCCATAAAAACTAATTAATATCTTGTATTCCTAAAACACAATGCACATGAAAAAATTATTGCAAATTATTGGAGCTGCTTGGGGCGCGAAAAAAATTGGTGGTGGTAAATGTGGATGTATTGGAACCATCGTCGTTTTTATCATTTTATATTGGCTTTTAGGTTATGTTTTTGAAGTGATATAATTATATATTTGCCAACTTAAACACACTACGAAATGACTGAAAGAGATAGTTACTTTATGCAACGTGCCATACAATTAGCCGAAGAAGGAATGAACAGTAATGCTGGCGGACCTTTTGGCGCTGTTGTTGTAAAAAATAATGAAATTATTGCTGAAGGCTTTAATAAAGTAACTTCTACCAACGATCCTACAGCACACGCAGAAGTAACTGCCATTCGTGAAGCTTGTAAAAAACTAAATAGTTTTCAATTAGACGACTGTGTGTTGTACACTTCTTGCGAACCTTGCCCTATGTGTTTGGGCGCTATTTATTGGGCACGTCCTAAAAAAGTGTTTTACGCCTGTAACCGTGAAGATGCTGCAGACATTGGATTTGACGATCAATACATCTATGATGAAATTGATGCAGATATGAGCAATCGTAAAATTGAATTTTCAAAAATTAACAGAGAGGAAGCTCTCGTTGTTTTTGAAAAATGGACCACTAAAAATAATAAAACAGAATATTAGTTTTATTGCTTCGGAAAAATCCGTTTTGCAAATTCATTTGACTGAAACAGATTAGTCTAGCTTGAATAATTTCTTTAAATCATCTTTCTTTTCAGGAGCTTTTGAAGGTACATCTGAAGGTGTTGTACTTGGTTTTACTATGGGAAGCTTTCCTCCCATTTTCCGTTGCTGAATAGCGATTAACAATTGTATTTCCTGATTTCTTTTTTGGTCATCAAGTGTTTCAAGTAACTCTATAGCACTAGCGTATTTATTCATTTTTTCATACGTCCAGGCTAGTAATATTTTAGCACCTCTTTCATTTTCATTTATCGTTAATGCTTTTGATAAATCAGCTTTCGCTTTTAAAAAATTCTCCTTTCCAAAATACACTTGTCCTCGCTTTACATAATTAGAGGCTGTGGGTTGCATAGCCAACGCCTGATTCACAAGATTATAATAATCTGAGTTCTCCCCTATTTTTTTTAAGGTTGAAAAATTAGTTTCACGAGTTGCTTCCACTTCTTGGTAATAAAAATCACAAGTTCCAATTAGCTCTGAATAAAAAGAAAATTTTAGTTCTTCTCTAATCCGTTGCCCTTCAGCGTATATTTCTCGTTGCTCTGTTGCCGTTATTTCAGCATCAATATTGGGAACATATGTAGGTAGCTTTTCTTGAAAGCACAACTGATACAATAACATAGGATTCTTCCCCATTTTATTTTCTTCAGCTTTTTGTACCATACAATCACAAATATCATTTTGAAATTGTAATTTATAATCTTGCGCATTCATCAAAAAGGGAAGTACTCCTAAAATCACACTATAAAAAAGATTTTTAGTCTGCATAATCATCGTTTAACTAGTTCTCTTCCTTTTCACTTTCCCCTAAAAAATACACTTTAACGGTTCTGATAGAAAACGTTAAAGCACGTCTCGCTTTATTCAAATTCAGCGTTCCTTTCGCTTTTTTAGCAAAAGGTTGTCCGCCCATATCTTCAATAACAACTGGAAGTATTTGATACATGCTATCTAAATTCTTCTCCATATCTTCGAGAATGGCATCTTCATATTCCGCAGGAATTTCAACGCCTTTTTGCGTTAAACTATCATACACAAATACCTTATTGTACAAATCGAAGGTGTGATTTACAAAACCATCGACACTTTCAATGTTAGAATCGCGTTTAGGAGGTTTTATACGCTTGTCTTGTGCCCAAACACCAGAAGTAACAAGTATTAGTAACAAACAAGTGACGCGCTTATAAAGCAGTGAGGTTATGGTAATAGATTGCATAGTACGTTAGTTTTATAACTAAGGTATTGCAAACACAACCCAATCACTAACTAGAATTAGTGACCGAAGCAGTATGAAGGATTAGCGTTCTGTTTTAGTCGGTAAACGTATTTAAACTCGCCTACTTCACCCACAAACTATCTGTGAAATAATATTTGGAATCAAAAAAGTTTTTCTGAATGCTAAATCCTGTCTTTGACGCCAAAGCTTCTATTTCTGGCAGACTGTACTTTTTAGAAAGCTCTGTCCAAATTAATTCGTTCTTCTGAAATTGAATCGTTGTCTCTAATGCAGAAAGTGTTATTTCTTGTTCTTCTAAACTCACCAAATAGCTTTTAACAGCACCATTTATAGGGTTATACGTACAATAAAAATCGAATGTATTTAAATCAAAATTGGCTGTAAACTCAGTATTAATACGTTTCAGTAGATTCATATTAAAACGCTTCGTTACCCCTTCAGGATCATTATACGCACTTCGTATCGTATTCGGATTTTTCATTAAATCCATTCCGATTAATAACTTATCGTTAGGATTCATGTGGGTATTAAAGAGCTGCAACAATTCTTCTGCTTGTGCTGCCGTATAATTTCCAATATTACTCCCTAAAAACAATAATAGATTGGGAATATTCGATTTTGAAGTTTCTTTTAATATTTCAAAATAATCGCCCACTTTGGGTTGCATGGAAATTCCAGGAAGTTGTTTTTTTATTTTTTCTGAAAGAATAGTAATCGCCTCTTGTGAAATATCAATAGGAACATAGTTAAAGTCAATTTCTGAAGCTACTAAATACTCTAAAAGCTTAATGATTTTAGATCCATCACCTGCTCCTAACTCAATGATATTAAAGGGTTCGATGAAATTTGCTTCAGTTATTATTTGGTTTGATTGCTGGGTTAGAATATCCAACTCACTATCACTTAAATAATAGGTAGGCATTTCCATTATTTCTTGGAAAATGCGACTTCCAGCATCGTCGTAAAAGTATTTAGAAGAGAGATATTTTGGATGTGATGTTAATCCTTCAATTACATCTTTTGCAAAAGTTTTGTCCATATTATTTAGCTAATCGTAGCCCTGAAAAAAGCCATCGTTCGTTTGGATGAAAAAAATTTCTATACGTTAGTCGGCTGTGATTTTTAACGGTGGCTACAGATGCGCCTCGTAATACCATCTGATTGACCATGAATTTACCATTATACTCTCCTAAAGCACCTTCAGCTTTAGAAAAATTAGGATATGGCAAGTAGGCACTGTTGGTCCATTCCCATAACTGTCCCCATTCAAGTTTTGAAGCTGCTATTTCCCACTCAAACTCGGTTGGCAAACGCATTTTCTTCCATTCGGCAAAGGCGGAAGCTTCATAAAAGCTGAGATGCTGTACAGGAAGATTGGGAGCCACAGGACCAAATCCTTGTAAGGTGTAGCTATGCCAAACTCCATCGACTTGATGCCAATATTCGGGTGCTTTATATTCGTTATTCTGAATAAAATCCCAACCGGCAGCATGCCACAAATTAAAATCTTGATACCCTCCAGCTTCAATAAATTCGATATACTCAGCATTTGTTACTAACTGATTGCTGATTTCAAAAGCATTTAGATAGACTTTGTGTCGCCCTAGTTCATTGTCGAAGCAAAATTCATCGCCTTGATGCCCTACTTCGTACACGCCTTCTTCAATTGAAATCCATTCTGAAGGTGTTGTAATTTCAGAAAGTTTGATGCTATTCTGAATTACAGGAAATGTTGGCTGATTTCCTAGTATGTATTTAATATCGTAATAAAATAACTCTTGGTGTTGTTGTTCATGCTGTAGTCCTAATTTCACCGTATTTACAGCTTCTTCTGAAGGGTTATCTTTCAGAAACAAAGTCATCTGTTCGTCTACATAGGTTCTATATTTCAACACGTGTGCTACCGTTGGGCGTGTCATCAATCCGCGATTGGGGCGTAACACACGCTGTCCTGCATTGTTGTAATAACTATTAAACAAATAGGCAAAGTCGTCATTAAAAACGGTGTAATTTTCAGCAAAAGGACACAATACAAATTGCTCAAAAAACCAAGTACTATGTGCTAAATGCCACTTTGGAGGTGACACAAAATCTGCAGGCTGTACCGAGTAATCTTCAATTTCTAACGGTTTTGTAATGTATTTAAATCGTTGCCGTGTATCTAAATAAGCAAGTAATATATCCATTATACTAATTCAGTTTCAATAATTATTTCACTTTGTAACGTTCTATGAACAGGACATTTGGATGCAATTTCTTTCAGTTTTTGTTTCTGAGCATCATCTAGATCACCCACAAACTTTAATCGTTTCGAAAGGTGATCAAAACGCGTAGGCTTCTCAACATCTATTTCCAAATCGTCGCTGTGTTTTTTAGAATAGGTAATGTATGCAAACACTTCTTGCAAATCCCATTTTTTACGCTCCGCATATAGTTTAAGTGTCATAACGGTACAGGCTGCTAGTCCGGCACTTAAAAAATCGTAGGGTGAGGGTCCAAAATCATTTCCTCCAACACTTTCAGGTTCATCGGCAATTAAAAAATGCTTTGCTGTCTGAATGGATGTTGTGAAATTATCTTCTTTTAGATTTAAATGGGCTACCAATTGTTCACCTTCCGTAGCAAACATGGTATTGTCTTTTGTATCGATATAACGTTGTACCCAAGATCCAATCATATTCCCAGCATACAGACTGTCTTCCTTTTCAGTTAATAAATGATTGGCATTATCCAAACTTATAAAACTTTTAGGATGCATGGCACTAATATAAAGTTGCTGCGCATTATCTACACTCACAATTTCATCTAAGGGCGCGTGTAATATTAATAAGGGTTTTCGAAGATTTTTGGTTACTTCTAGCAAATCTGTTTTGCTGAAATCTTCAATAAACTCTTTATTTATTTTGAAAGGTCTTCCTCCTATATTCACCTCAATATCGCCTTCCGCTTCAATCGCTTCCACTTGGTGTGAGAAGTGTTTGGTAACATGGCTTACCGAAGCTGGAGCGCCAATGGTTGCAACAGCTTTAATAGTTTCTAATTTAGAAGCTGCAACAATTACAGCGGCACCTCCTAAGGAATGACCCACCAACAATTTTGGTGCTTGATAATGCTCTTCTATATAATCGTTTACAGCTATAATATCGTCCACGTTTGCCGAAAAATAACTTTCAGCAAATTCTCCTTCACTTTTTCCTAAACCTGTAAAATCAAACCGAACTACTCCAAAACCATGTTTAGTTAATGCTCTTGTAATGTTTTTTACAGCATTTAAAGTACTTGAACATGAAAAACAATGTGCGAAAATTGCATAGTTATTTGGTTTTTCATTGGCAGGCAACTCCAAATACGCTTGAAGTTTATGGCCTTTAGAATTTTCAATTTCTAGTTTGGTGCTTTTCATTGGTTCTTTTTAATTAATACTTTTCTTCGGAAGCTACTTTTATGATACAGCTGATTCTTTCAATTTATCCCCGTGCATGTTCCGAAGTCGGGCTAATTTTGGTGAAATTACGACAGTACAATATCCTTGGGTCGTATTATTGGCATAGAAATCTTGATGTTCCTGTTCCGCTTCATAAAATACAGGCAACGCGCTAATTTCGGTTATTATAGGGTCTTCATAATAGGGAGCCATTTCTTTCACGACAGCTTCAGCACTTTGTTTTTGAGCTTCGGAATGATAAAATATAACCGATCTATACTGCGTTCCTCTATCTGCTCCTTGTCGGTTCAAAGTAGTTGGATCGTGACTTGTCATAAAAATAATCAATAAATCTTCAAAAGAAATAACTGAAGCATCAAAAGTTACTTGTACCACTTCGGCGTGACCTGTTAATCCAGAACACACTTCTCGATAGGTAGGTCGTCCTGGTACTGTTCCACCCGCATAGCCAGAAACTATTTTTTCTACGCCATTGACTTGTGAAAAAATAGCATCAATACACCAAAAACAGCCCGCTCCGACTGTTAAAAGTTCTGTTTTTTTTGTTTCCATTACTTGGCTTCCTTATCTGTTTCTAATTGCATGGATTCTGAATTAATACAATACCGCAAACCACTAGGTTCTGGACCATCAGGAAATATATGTCCTAAATGTGCATCGCAAGTATTACATAAAACTTCAACACGAACCATTCCAAAACTAATATCTCTAATGTATTTTATGGCATTTTCTTTTATGGGCTGCGTAAAACTAGGCCAACCTGTACCCGATTCAAATTTAATCGTAGAATCGAATAAGGGCGTATCACAACACACACAGTTATACAATCCTTCTTCATGAATACTACATAATGCTCCGCTATGAGGTGCTTCAGTTCCTTTGTTACGCGTTACGCGATATTGTTCTGGTGTTAATTGTGCGCGCCATTCTTCATCTGTTTTTTCAACACGACGTTCGGGAGCTGGGCTTCCGTTTATACTATAATTAATAACATCTTTCCAAGTTATCATAAAAATTCTTTCTAAATTATTCAGTATTACTTATTTGTAAAATACTTTTAGTTGGTCGTAAAAACCACCTTAAAATTTCATTTACTAAGATAAACTTTCTTTTTTTCAATTCAGAATAGAACAAAACAAGAGTTGCTTCAAAAGGTAAATAATATCAGGAACCATAAACTATAGTAGAAATAACAATATATTTTATTACTTTAGTTTCATAAAACATAAAAAAATGCTGAAAAAACTATTCCTTTTACTCCTCACAATTACATGCACAACTCCTCTATTTGCGCAAGACGAACCCATTAAAATTATCGAAGAAAAGGTTGTCAATAGACTAATGTTATACGCAGTAAATGAAACTGACACTGATTATGACGTAACCATTACTGTAGAAGGTACTGACTTTAGGCAAAGTACCGCAAAACCTAGAGCAATTCGAGTTCCTGCAACATCGAAAGTGAATGTATCGAGATTGATGCTTATTAAAGGGAAAGATCCAAAATACACGTATAAATTAAAGGTTACCGATAGCTTATCGAGACGTGCCCTTCGGAAGAAATTTGATTTGATTAAAGTCAATCCTAAAAAACAAATTACCGTTTATATTACTGAAAATTGCAAAGGCTGCGATAGTATTATGAAACCTTTACAAGACAGTAAGTATAAATTCACAAGCTATAATCTTGCCGAAAAGCCTGAAATAAAAAACCAACTTAAAATGGCTATTCCAGCAATTGAAACCATGGAAACACCTGTTTTTAGTTTGGGCGGATTATTATTCCCGGATATTGTAAATTACGACGAACTTATAGAAGAACTAAACAAAGAGAAAAAATAAACTACTTACGTTTATTGCGTTTGTTATAATTTTTATCCCCTCTAGTTTTAGGTTTTTTATACTTACTTTCTATTTTTCGTCGGTAAGAACCTCCTAGATTTTCTTTGCTATTTTTCTCACTTTTTTCGTGGAAACTAGCGCCCTTTGTCTCTAACACAGCAGGTTTATGCGGATTGTTAATCTCAACAACTTCAGGTTGTTCCTGAGGTGTTAGTCGCTTAGAGACTTCTATTTCTGAAGGCATTTCAAGCAAAGGAATTTGATAACTCATCAATGTTTCAATAGCTGCTTTTGCTCCTTCTTCCTTTTCAGTATAAAACAATAACGAAGCTCCTTTTTGCTCGGCACGTCCTGTTCTACCAATACGATGCATATAGTTTTCAGGATATCCTGGGGTGTCAAAATTTACAACGTGTGTAATCTTATCCAAATCCAAACCACGTGCCATGACATCGGTCGCAACTAGAATTCTATTTTTACCTTCATCAAATTGATTGATAGATCTTATTCTGTAGTTCTGAGTTTTATTAGAGTGAATTACACAACTTTCGTCACCGTATAATTCTTCTAAAGCTTCAAAAAGTCTATCAGCACTTCGTTTATTAGACACAAACACCAATACTTTACTGTAGGTTTCTTTGTCTTTCAGCAAATGGGCTAACAAATTAACTTTGGTGTAAAAGTTAGGAACACAATACGCTTGCTGACTAATATTATCAAGAGGTGTTCCACTTAAGGCAATTGAAATTTTGGTCGGTTTGATAAAGAAATCGTTAATTAAGGCATCTACATCTTCTGTCATGGTAGCCGAAAACATAATATTTTGGCGTCTGTCCGGTAGTAAATCAAAGATATTAGTCAATTGAAATCTGAAACCTAAATCCAACATGACATCTACTTCATCAATTACCAACTTCCGAACGGTTTTCAACTGAATAATACGACTTAATGTCAAATCGTAAAAACGTCCTGGTGTTGCTACAATAACATCGGCACCTTCCGCTAATTCCTTTTTTTGTGTGTTTATATTGGTTCCCCCGTACACTCCTACCACTTTATGGGTAAGGTATTTAGAAAATTTTTCAATCTCTTCAACAACTTGTAAAACCAATTCACGTGTAGGTACTAAAACCAAGACACGCAACACAGGCTCTTTCGAAAAACTTAAATCTTGAAGAATTGGCAACATATAGGCCAATGTTTTTCCAGTTCCTGTTTGAGCAATACCCACCATATCTTTTCCTGAAAGCACTACGGAAAATGCTTCAGACTGAATAGGTGTTGGCGTTACAAAACCCAAATCATCAATAGCATTGTGCAATTGTTTGGATATTTTGAAATCGTTGAAAGTGCTCATATAAAAAAATTTTTGGCAAAGGTACAATTTTGCAAACAGGCAAACAGATTAGTAGTCACTAATTTAAAATAAACCTAGTGTTTATAAATTATAGTGTGTTTTATTCAAGATTGTTTCTAGTTATAAGGGATATCTCCTCTACACAAATTATATTTCTTGCTTGGCTTTTTCTAAACCATTCAATATGCGCAATCTATCGGGTCCATTTTTTTGAGCCAGTGTATATTGTTGCTGTGCCTCTTCATTTCTTTTTTGTGAAAGCAACCAGTCTGCATACAACTCATGCGTAGGTTTCTGAATCACAGGCGGTCCGTAACTATAACTTATGCTGTTTTCAATAGCAATGGACTTTAAAAAATGTTGTTCAGCAAGTGCTTGATTTTGATTCATTTCAGCTTGCAATGCCAACAGTTGGTTTTGACGAATTTGTGCTTCTTTTAAATCTGTTTGGGTGGCTTCATCCCTACTCACGTTGGAACATAGCTTCGAACTCCCTTCTTTTACAATAAACGTTTCTCGATTAATATCTTGTTTTATTGTAGCGAGTACACTGTCTAACTTTTCTGAATTGTCTTTACTGTAGGCTTTCATCCCTTCCAAAAAATGATATTGCGAACGGACAGAAATATTCAAATCTTTTATATCTATAGTTACATCTGCAATATCCCCATCCCAGTCGTCCGTTTCAGCCAAATAGGTTCCTTTTAAAAATACCAAATGAACTCGTGCCTTTTTTGATGGTTTTTCGGTCACGAACTTTTTCATATCCAAAACCATTTTACGCGCTTCTTCGGAATCTCCCTTTTGAAGATACCCATATTCCAACCAATGAAACGCATGATAACCACGAGCATCATTGTCTAATTGTTTCTTTTCCATTCGAGTTATACTCGCTTGGTATGAATCAATATTTGAAGAAATAACTTGATCCCACATGCCCATTGCTACATAAATATGAGAAGGCATGTGCAGTGCATGACTGGCATCTGGCGCTACTTCTGAATACGCATTGGCAGCATTTAAAGCCAATGTTGCATGATTCGGGTCATCGTAAGAATGAATTAAATAATGTAGGGCTCCTGGATGGTTTGGATTTTCTTCTAAAATACCTTGCGCAATTTTTGCACCATTTCCATAAATAACATCGTCTCTTCCTTCTGGCACTGAGCCCAAAAGAGACAATGCGTAGAAAGCTGCAACTTCTTGGTTGGAGGGATATTTTTTATGCAAACCTTCCATAAAATTTGAATATGCAACATCACGCTCTATTTTTTCTGTTTGAGGTTGATATAAAATATGTACCGCTTCTAATAGATCTTGTTCGATTTTAGTGGTGTTCTTTTCTAGCTGAATGCTGTCTAGCTTTGCTAAAACACTTGTTGCGGCCTCATAATCCTGCTCATGCCACAAACTATGATTGTAGGTCATTGCCTCTCCCCAATACGCCATCGCCATTTTGGGGTCTTCTTTTTGTGCTTCTCGAAAAGCGTCTCTAGCATCTTCATACTCAAAAGAATGTAGCAGTAATAATCCTTTTTCAAAATAAGGCTGGGCATTTTCGTTTCCGCTAATTCTAAAATCTACAACTCCTAAAAGATCATTAGATGGTTTTTGTTGCTTACAGGAAACTATAAAAAAAATAATACAGAAAGATGTTATAAGTTTCATAGTTAACAGTTTAGTGTTTTTTTAAAGATACTGATTTCTTTACAACTTTAATTTAAGTCAACATAAGTTTCACTGTCGTTAATTTACAACATGAAATCTTAATTTTTTATTGGGTATTTGACTTCTTCAAGAAGAAAAAGTAATGTAAAATAAAAAATCACAAAACTTTATATATCGTATGGTTGTTTCAGGTACAACTGCTTACGATTATACTTCAACTTTTGAATATAACGATGAAAACTTTCCAACAAAAGAGTTTAAACTGGACTCTTCAGGAACCACGACAATTAATTTTACATACAACTAAGCAGTAAATATTCGTTATACCCCCCTTGCAGCTAGCAAAGAGTTAGAAATTTATGAATCGACAACCAAAAAATACTTTAGCAGCTTTTCTGTATGCAACGAGTATTAAACTACCTTTGCAAAAAACAAAACAAGGTGCATCCAAACAATCTCCATAATGACTCGTATAATTTTGATGCTCTTTGCAAGACGCATCCAGCTTTAACCCCCTTTGTATTCGTAAATGAATATGACACACAAACCATCGATTTTGCTGATAGCGACGCTGTTTTAGAGTTAAATAAAGCACTGTTAAAAAAACATTATAAAGTTACCGATTGGAGTATTCCTAAGGGATATTTATGTCCGCCCATTCCTGGAAGAGCAGACTATATTCATTATATCGCCGATTTACTCGCTGAAAATAACGTATCCAAACCTATAAAAGGGTTAGATATTGGTGTGGGTGCGAATTGCATCTACCCTATTTTGGCAAATCGTATCTATGGTTGGAAAATGGTTGGCGCAGATTGTGATGAAGCTGCCATTGCATCCGCTAAAAAAAATGTACATGCTTCGGAAGGTTTAGAAAAGCATATTGACATTAGACAACAACATATAAATGCCAATATTTTTGAAGGTATTATTGCTGAAAAAGAATACTTTCATTTTACAATTTGCAACCCTCCTTTTCACACTTCGGAAGAAGCTGCAACTAAAGGAACATTGCGTAAACTGAAGAATCTTCATAAAGACGATACCTTAAAACAAATACAAGAGAACCTTGCGTTAAACTTCGGTGGACAAGCAAATGAACTTTGGTGCAATGGTGGTGAAGCGTTGTTTATTAAACGAATGATCAAACAAAGTGCTTCTTTTAAAACGCAAGTTGGATGGTTTACCACCTTGGTTTCAAAAAAAGAAAATCTTTCAAAAATCTACAAACAGTTAGATAAACTGAAGGCTACGCATCAAACTATCAAAATGGAACAAGGAAACAAGCAAAGTAGAATTGTTGCTTGGACGTTTTCGTAATCCTTCTTAACCTTCTAATTTTTCATGAGTCTCTATATCTTTCCGAAGGTCTAATTTTCGGAACGTTGGAGAAACAAGCCCCATTGTAAGCACTGTAATTAAGGTCATACTTCCTCCAAAAACAACGGCAACGACAGTTCCCATAAGTTTTGCGGTTACACCACTTTCAAAGGCACCTAATTCGTTAGAAGACCCTACAAAAATAGAATTCACAGAAGCAACGCGGCCACGCATGGCATCTGGGGTTCGTAATTGCAAAATGGTTTGGCGTATTACCATCGATATACCATCGGTAGCGCCACTTAAAAACAATGCGATAACCGACACCCAAAACCAAGACGAGAGTCCGAAAACAATCATACAAACTCCGAAGCCGAAAATTGCTGCTAGTAGCTTCATACCAGCATTTTTATTTAAAGGGAAATGAGCTGAAGTGAACATTATGAGCAACGCACCAACTGCAGGTGCCGCACGTAAAATTCCGAAGCCCTGAGAACCAACATGTAATATATCTTGCGCAAAAATGGGTAGTAACGCCATAGCACCACCAAAAAGCACTGCAAACATGTCTAATGTAAGCGCTCCAAGAATAATTTTAGTGCTAAACACAAAACGAATTCCTTCTTTCAAACTTTTTAATACAGGTTCGCCAATATTCGGATTTAAAATTGGTTTCTTCGGAATCTGTGATAGAGCCACAAAAGCCAATAGAGAACATCCAAATATTAGAAGCATCGTCCAATGCACGCCAATTATATGAATGGCAAAACCACCAATTGCAGGTCCCACAACGGCACCCATTTGCCACGTAGAACTACTCCAAGTAGCGGCGTTAGGATATAATTTTTTGGGAACTAATAACGATAAAAGCGAAAAGATTGTAGGTCCTATAAAGGCACGAACCATACCGCCCAGAAAGACTAAGAAGTAAATACAGTACAAAATAACTTTAAGAGAAAGGTCTTCTGTAAGTAAAGGCCAAGTAATGAGAAATAAGCCTAAACTGACGACTGAAAAACCCAAAATACACTTTACAAGGAGTCCTTTTTTTTCTTTTTGATCTACAATATGACCTGCGAATAGTGCTAATAAAACGGCAGGAATCACCTCCATCAACCCGATAATACCTAATGATAACGGATCTTTGGTAAGACTGTACACTTGCCATTCGATAACGACAAATTGCATGGTCCAAGCAAACACCATGGCGAACCGAACCAAAAGAAATATTCTAAACTCTTTGTAACGTAAGGCTGCGTAGGCATCGTTCTTTTTCATACTGAAAAATGAGACTAAATTTAATATTTATTCTTCGGGTGGATGACCGTGGATTTCTTCAAATACGCGATCAAAGTTTTCTCTTAGATATGAACGCAGTTTTAAACGGTAGTCATCTTTTAACCACGTTAAGAAATTGTGGGTACTCTTACTAATACATTTGGAATAACGCTCTATTCTGAAATCAATATCGTCTCCAAGCATTTTAGCCAAACCTAAAGCATCATATACATCTTCACTGTTTTCGATACAGATATATGCATGTTGTTCGATAGAGCGCTCTAAAATTACTTTTGAAGACTCTCCACTTCGAACAGAATCTACGTATGCTTTTTTAACATCAAAATAAACTTCTTTAGATTTTCCGAATTCGGCACGAAGCTCGTCTGGCATTTCATATTTGAAGAAACTTTCAATTTCATCATCATCCATCAAATTATCTAAATAAGACAATGGATATTTAAAAATACGTTGCCAATCTAAATCTGCTCCCCAAGGTCCAAAACGATGAAAATTGTTTCCGAGGTCAATCACATCAAAAGAACTCTTATTTTTCAGAATACGAGAACCACGCCCAATCATTTGGTAGTATAATGTTAATGACTTGGTTGCTCTATTTAATATAATCGATTCTACTGAAGGCTCATCAAAACCCGTTGTTAAAATACTTACTGACGTTAAAATTGCGTCGGGTGTATTTCTAAACCAAGTAAGAATCTGTTTACGTTGTTTTTTTGTAGCTGTATTGTCCAAATGCATAATAGGCAATCCAGCATGTCTAAAGGCATCATATACATATAAAGAAGTATTGATACCATTGTTGAAAATTAAAGTCTTTTTCCCTTTAGAACGCTCTCTATAAGCTTGTAACAACCTACTTAACATGTCGGCTCCCATGTATAAGTCGTCTGATGATTTTACCGTGTAATCACCATTAGCTCCCACTTCTAATGTGGTTAACCCTACATTATAAGAATACACATTTGCTCTGGCCAAGAATTCATTTTCAATTAACGATTCAATAGACTCTCCAACTATAAGCTCATTATAGTTCTCATTCATTGGAAGTTTTATGTTAGAACTCAAAGGTGTTGCGGTAACACCAAGAATGAATGATTTCTCAAAAAACTTAAAGAGTTTTGTAAATGAATTGTAATGTGCCTCATCAATAATAACAAGGCCGACATCCGAAATATCCAAACGATCTTCTTGTAATCTATTGTTAAGTGTCTCTACCATAGCCACAAAACAGCTATAGTCTGCTTGATCGTCTAAATTTGCAGAACTATTAATCACTTTATTATGAACCCCAAATTCGGTAAGCATTGAAGATGTTTGCTTACAAAGCTCAATACGGTGCGTAAGTACAAGTACTTTCTTTTTATGATTTTTTAAATACTGTCGAACAATTTCAGAAAAAATTACTGTTTTCCCTCCTCCAGTCGGCAATTGATAAAGTAGATGATAATCCTCTGGAGAATCATCAAAACTTTTAAAAATCTTATCAATGGCTCCTTTTTGGTAACTATATAAATCTTTCCCGCTTTTCTTATCCTCGACAGATGTTTCTGAAATTTTCTGTGACATTCAATTTTTTTAGACGTGCAAAGATAGGTTCTATTAAGAGCTTTTGAAACATATTTGTTGTAAAAATTAACCAACTTTCAAAAAAAAAAGTATTTCGCTTTTATTATGGAAAATAAATGAACCGCAAAACTTTAATAAAGTAGGATTATTCTGAATAAAAAAACCTACGTGTTCCTACGTGTTTGAATTAAAATATAAATTTATTCGTTGTAATGCATATTAAAAACGTTTAAAAACACCTCTAAGAAACTCACATTAACATTCTAACCTATAAATATAACTAACTTTGTAGTCCCAAATGTTATTGTTTATGTTTACCTATAAAAAAAATATCCTTTTTTGCCTTATAACACTCTTTATGTGTGCAAATTACGCGTTATTTTCGCAAACTGGAATTAACACCACTCACCCACGTAAAACATTAGAAGTAGGTGGAAATATGCACGTAAATGGTAGTATTGAGATTGGTACTGTTAAACCACTAAAAGACTCAGAATCTTCTACTTTTTTAATTCAGGATACAGACAACACTATTAAAGCAATGGATGTAAGTAATCCTACTGGATCTGCATTAGGATACATACAACAATATATAATTACGAACCCTCAAGGGGACTGGATATTAAATTTTGACACTGGAGTTGATGCTACAGATTATGTTTTAATAACGACTTCTGCGAATTATGATAAAGAATTAGTTATTTCAAATAGCATTAACAATGCTAAAAATAATGGAACTTTACCGTATACTTCAACGTTTATTGAAAACGGAACTTGGCACATCATTGCAGATTTCCCTGTTGCTTCTAATTATAATGAAAGTGAAATTGGAACTTGGACAATAAACACTTTAATTTTCTCAAAAGATTTATCAAAGCGCTTTGGAACTATTACTATTCCTATGCTTGGCGGCACTACTGGAAGTGCAGTTATCCCAATTATTGATTAAGACCTACTCAGAATGAAAAAAATTACACTACTCTTTTTCCTAACAATATTTTCTATAGGAACAGCGCAAGTTGGTATCGGAACAACGAATCCACAAGCTGAATTACATGTGGCTGGAGATTTACTAGTTCAATCTACCTTTCAACAAAATGGTTTAAATACGGTTTCTCCTACTGAAGAAAATTTTAAATTATTAACTAGAACAACCAATTCAACTCCTGTAGGTGAAATAACCGTTCTAGATACTGATAATTTGTCTGTAGCTCCTGTTAATACCATAGATTATCATTTTACAAACATTAAAAGAGACAATATAACAGATCTTGACTTACAATATGATACTTCTAAATATGTCGTTGCCATTTCTAACTATCGATATGTAGGAGATGCTATAAGAAAAACAACAATTGATGATCGCAAACTAATTGGAAACTCTGTAGTGCGTGTTTTTGAAAGTAACGGAACTTGGCATATCGAAATTAGAAATCGAGATTTAGACCTAAGAAATTCCGATACTGTTGAATACTATATCACATTAATTGTTTACGACAAATCGTATTTTAGAAACCTAACTCCTATTACAACAGACTTAAAT
This sequence comes from Ulvibacter litoralis, assembly GCF_900102055.1. GTDB lineage: Bacteria > Bacteroidota > Bacteroidia > Flavobacteriales > Flavobacteriaceae > Ulvibacter > Ulvibacter litoralis. The sequence continues at coordinate 530,967 of NZ_FNBA01000002.1, read as the reverse complement.
GGTTCTAATACCGGAACTGCAACATCTGTTCCTGTCCTAAATTAAACCTACTCTATCATGAAAAATACTACCTTATACATACTCTTTTTTGTAGTTAATTTAACTGTTTACGCACAAGTAGGTATTAATACATCATCACCATCGGCAACCCTAGACGTCGTTGGAAATGTAAAAACTGACTTAAGTTTATTTTTAGAAAATCCAGGAGAGTACACACAAATTCGCGATTCAAAATTATTAATTAAATCTACTACAGACGAAGTTTTAAAATACAACTTGTTGGTTAGCAAATATGGACCAACTAATTATGCTGAATATGTTTTTAAAGATCTTTCTACAAACGGACTTCAAGATTACGATACAAAAATTGCTACAAGTGAATATATTGTAACCGTACAAGGATTTTATTTTGTGGAAGCTATTACCGGCAACACAGATATTATGTCGCATAGTAATATTAGAAACAATAACATTGAAGGGCATCAGATTTATGCCTATAAAAATACCACAACCAACACTTGGTTTCTAAGAGGTTTCATTAATAATGGAACTTTTAGGTCTAATAATGGATCAGCTTATGTAGATTCTCCTATCGATTTATACTTAAATGTAATTATATATCGCAACGGATTCATTACTAAAGAACAATCTGGTATTACTGTAGATATGGGTAATTCAGAAACTGGTGTAGCCCCATTGCCTAGTGGGTTTTAAAGTTTTTAGTTTGTTAATAACTAAGTTTATGTTAAGTTGAGTCAAGGGTATCAATTAAGTTTGATGCCCTTTTCTTTTTTCTTCGGAAAGATACGTAGCTCCAACTCTATTTGTTAATACTTTGTTAAATTACTACTATGTTTTACATAGTACTGTAACATTAAGAAGTAACTCTCGTCTATTAGATATAACCACAAAACAAAAAACACGATGAGAACATTAAACAGTAATCAATTAACAGAAAGAAGTACAACAAGTAAAGCATATGCTTGGAATATGAAAAGACGTTATAGAAACTAAACACGAAAGTGTATATATAGAATTCATCAAAATCAATGTATCAATCAAAAAAGAATATATCATGAGAACCTTACACACAAATCAACTTACAGAAAGAAGTACAACAAGCAAAGCGTATTCTTGGAATCTGAAAAGACGTTATAGAAATTAAGCACAAAAGTATTTTTATAAAATTCATCAAAATCAATTCATCAATCAAAAAACAACATACTATGAGAACCTTACACACCAATCAGTTAACAGAAAGAACCGCTACCAGTAAATCATATACTTGGAATCAGAAAAGACGTTTTAGATAACGTATTGTAAAAAACATCAATCAAAATCAAACAAACTGCTATGAAAACGTATAAAAATCTTCAGAAGACTAAAAAAATAGTGCAACAGAAACGGGACGAATTACTTTATGTAGCCGAACAAATTTATAACCGCCACGATCCTTGGGCTTACACAACAAAACAGTATGCGTCTTAACACCTCCCCTTCATCAATCAAAAAGAAAAGCTGAAAGTTATTTGACTAACTTTCAGCTTTTTTAATTTATATTCTTCTCAGCAAATAATCCTTCCGGAGAGAAATACTTAGATGAAAACTTCTTTAAATTGAATTCCTAAAACTTTCCGAAGTTCATGTATTTTCTGAATTTCACCAGGAATAATAAATGCTAACGAAACTCCTGTTTTACCAGCACGAGCCGTTCTTCCACTTCTGTGCGTGTAATAATCTATTTGATCTGGCAATTGATGGTGTATTACGAATGCCAAATTATTGACATCTATACCACGTGCCGAAACATCTGTAGAAATTAAAACCTGTAGACTTCCATTTTTAAAAGCGCGCATAACTTTGTCGCGTTCTTTTTGCTGCATATCACCTTCCAAAGCTTCTACTGAAAAACCTTTGTCTTTTAGGGCTGTAGCTAAATTCTGTGTTCCCGCTTTGGTTCTACAGAAAATAATTCCGCGATCTTTCGCTCTACTATCTAATAATTTCTCAAGTAAATTAACCTTGTCTTTAATGGTAGTTGTGATGTATTGATGCGTAATATTTGCATTTACTAGCGACTCTTTGTTCACCTCTACCCTTGGAGCATCGACTGCCATGTAGGTTTTGATTAACTTTTTAATCTCTTCTGGCATGGTTGCCGAAAAAAGCCAAGTATTTCGAGTTCCGCTTGTAAATTTTAAAATACGATTGATATCTTCTTTAAATCCCATGCTCAACATTTCGTCTGCTTCATCGAGCACTAATGTTGAAATGTTTTTAATATTGATATCCTTACGTTCAATCAAGTCTAACAAACGACCAGGCGTAGCAACCACAATATGAGTGGTACGTTTTAACGCGGCAATTTGCTTGTCAATTTTTTCTCCACCATACACACCTTCACTAAAAATTTTAGTATCACAGTATTTGGTGAATTTGAACAGTTGTTTTTGAATTTGCTGTACTAATTCTCTTGTTGGAGCCAAAATTAACGCCTGAATCTCAGGATTTGACGCGTCAATTTTTTGCAATAGCGGAAGACCGAAAGCAGCTGTTTTTCCTGTTCCGGTTTGCGCTAATCCAATTAAATCTGTTGCAGAGTTTAATAGTATTGGGATGGCAATTTCTTGAATTTGTGTTGGCTCTTTAATACCAATTTCATTCAAAGATTTTACAAAGTCCTTACGGACTCCCAAAGTTGAAAATGTGGACATATAGGGTTTGTTGTACTAGATTTTTTTAACACGTACCGCGTTCAATCCTTTTTGACCTTTTTCAAGTTCAAAACTAACTGTGTTACCTTCGGTAATGTCTTCTGTGGTTCCACTCACGTGGACGAAATAGCGTTCTTGATCAACCTTATCGATAATAAAACCGAACCCTTTAGAGCTATCGTAAAAATCTACTCTTCCTTGGTGTACTGGATCAACTTCCTCTTCGGCTTCTCTTTTAGGAACACCAATTTCAATACTTTCTGCATCCACTTTCACTTTTTGTGAAGGGTCTGGAGGAGTATCTGTAAAACGTCCAAATTCATCAACATATACAAGCATATTTTCCAGTCCGCCGCCTTTTGAGTTAGCTTTGCGTTCTGCTGCTTTTTTCTTCTTATCCTCTTGTTTCTTTAAACGTTTTTTTTCGCGTTCTTTTTTACCGTAGGTCTCTTGTGATCCTGCCATTAATTTTTTTGTTTTTAATTATTTAGAGTGCAAAGATACGTATATTTTAGTTGAGTTTTTAACATTTTACTTTATCGCTAACCATATTCGTGTAATTTTGTTGTTTTAATTACCAAAAAATAACAGTTTCATAATCAATATGGAAGCAAACAACCACAGACATTTTATTTTACATAAACCCTACGGCTATATTAGTCAGTTTATTAGCAATGATGTAAAAAGTCATAAAAAAAAGTTTCTTGGCGAATTATACGATTTCCCCGTAGAAACCATGTCGATTGGTCGTTTGGACGAAAAAAGTGAGGGCTTACTCCTTCTTACTACGAACGGGAAGCTTAGCGCTACGATTAACAGTAAAAAAATTGAAAAAGAATACTACGCGCAAGTTGATGGAATTATTACTTCGGAAGCCATTACATTGCTACAAAATGGCGTTGAAATAGGATTACACGGCAAAAAATACATTACAAAACCAGGGGAAGCTCGTAAAATTGAATCGCCTAACTTCAAAGCACGAACTCAAAAAATACGTGATGAACGTCACGGCCCCACTTCTTGGGTTTCGATCACGCTGAAGGAAGGGAAATTTCGACAAGTACGAAAAATGACTTCTGCCGTGGGTTTCCCTACACTGCGTTTGGTTCGTGTTCGCGTTGGCGAAATTCAATTAGACTCTTTAGTTCCTGGAGAAGCAGTTGAAGTTCGCTCACTTCTCCCCTTTCAGCATTAGTTAAAATTGAATAGATCGTAGGGTAGTTGCATCTAGAAAATACGTCATTTTTAAGGATAGGGTCTGATTGCTATTTTCTGCAATACTATTTTTCAAATTATCAAAATATGACGAGCGTACATCCGTATTAAAAAGCGTTGCTCCTAATTTACAACCAAAACTTAATTCACTTGCCGGTGCAAATTGCCATTTCGCCAAAAAATCGAAGGTTACATTGTTGTAATTATCGTCAAAATCGCTCACATTAATGCTCGTGTTACTTACTACTAAATCTCCCGAATCTAATAACTCATAGTGTTTTTTATTTTCCACTTGAATCCAATAGTGTCGCAGTCTTGCACTTACATTCATCTTGGCGTTTAACGCAAAATTTAGCGTCAAACTATTGTCCCATTCTTGAATGCTTCGTTGTCCAAAAATAATGGTGTCATCTTCAAAAGTTAAAAAGCCCGCATTTGAAGGTTTATGCTCATACGATTGTGAAAAATAAGCGTTTAAATGTTGTCCTATCCGTGCGCGTATTCCGTAGCCAGCAATGAACTCGCGATCAAAAATTGACGTATCCATATAATTTACCAACACAACATACCCCGCAAAAGAGAGATTTTTATTACTATTGGTTTGATATTCAAAAAAGGCTTCCGTTTGTGCCGGAATGTTATAATATCGATCTTCTACGCGCGCTTCATAAAAATTTCTTCCTTTCTGAATATACGTCCATTCGGCAAAGATGGCGTGATTGCTTTTCTTAGTTGTAGCATTCCCTCCTAACTTGTAATAAGTCAATTCATTTTTAAACAAACTGTAATAATAGCGCTGCTGATGTAAAAAGAAATATTGATATCTAGAAAACGTTTTTTTAGCATTGTTTTCAGAATAACGAAGATCCCACGTTAGCGTCAATTGATTGTTTCTTGACAAATACCCAAAATCGTTCGGATTGTAGGTTTTGTCATATAACTTTCCTGAAATTCCACTCGTCCATTTTCCACTAATTTTTCCTGCGTATAAAAAATATTCATGTCCTATTTTATTTTTTTCTTCGGAAAAATACTGCTGTGATATTCCTTTTTTAGCACGAAGACTAAAAGACCGCTTCGCGTTATACCATTGGTATTGAAGTGCCGTTAGGTTCGCGTCGTAAGCACGTCCATTTCGCAATACCGAATTATTTACCAAGGTAATAGAAGCGTTGTTTTTTAAGCTCTGATCCAATACTAAAGATGTGTAATTGGTAAGAGGATTTGTTTCAACCGTTCGAATAGTTCCTGTTTCCGTATTTAAAACTTCAGCTTCACTTTTATCGGTCACCCCGTTTAGGAGCCCGATGGAGAGTCCGTTACTCGATTTCCCTGTAACTTTCAATAAGTTTATAATATTTGAAGAGACAGGATTGCTTACTATTTCTTCATTTTCCGAAGTAGTAAAACGCGAATTAATAGGAGTTCCGCCAATTCTACGGGTGTACAAATAGCCTCCTTTGTCAAAAATTTCGGTGCCTTCTACAAAAAACTGTCGGTTTTCATCGTACTGAATTTCAAATGGAGAAAGGTTCAAAATTTGATCGTCTGAAGGAGCCTGACTAAAATCGGGAATAAGCGAAACATCCAATGTATACGCATTATTAAGCACGTATTTTAAGTCTAATCCGCCATTCAAACTTGTTTTCGTTTCTCCTGAAGCACTCTTCTCACTAACTCCAGATACAAAAGGATACAACGAAATATTTAATGGTGGTGTTACTTTCCGAAGTCCTTTTAAATTTCCAAATTGGTTTAGAAATCCGTCAATTTCAGGTTTTATAGGATTCCAGAACGACTCTTCGTTAAGTTTAGAAGCTACACGTTGAAAATTAATTTTGAAATTAGTCATGTCTTCCTTCGGAAAGCGAATGCTATTAAACGGAATTTTGAACTCCACAATCCATTTATCGTCATACAATTGCACATCACTTTGCCAAACCACATTAAAGTTACGGTAGCCGTCTGTAGCGCTCAATTTTTCGTCTAATTGTACTCCTGCTGCGGTTACAGTAAAATCGTACCCTTCTCTCGCCTCTCCAAATGGATCTAATTGTATTCCAAAAAAATCGGAATTTCCATTATCATCACGCGCAGTAAGTTGGTGATTTATTTCTTCTTTATTCGCCACAAATAACACCGCTGCGACGTATAGATAATTATGATCGTATCCAATAGCAACTTGAGTGCTTCGAGTAGCTGGCTCACCGTTATTAGGTGCCGATTGAATAAAATTCCCTTCTTGAAGGTGTGTTTTCCAGAAAGCTTCAGATAAAGTTCCATCAATTGTTATTGCTTCAGAAATAGGTTCAATCACTAAGGTCTTTTGCGCCATCACTTCAGAAAAAAGAGACAGAAGAAAGAGTGTAAAATAAGTAAGTATGTGTTTTTGTAAAGTGATCATAGTGGTGGGTTTTGTTTCAGTAAACAAAGGTGCTTCCCACTTGACCATATTCAGGTTAAGCACGAGGTTAAAGACACGTTAATCATTTTTCCGAAGAAAAACAGAACGGATTAACATACGTGTCAAAATTCAATAAAGACAACGGTTTTCAACGGTTTTAACGTTAAACGGGGGTTAATGATAGAAAAAACACCTTGCAGACTATGCATTATCTATATTTTTGATATGCAGAACCAACCAAAATGAAAAACAAAATAACCATACTAATACTTACCTCTGTTTTAGCGCTTTTAGCGTTATCGTCCATACAGACGTACTTAATATATAATTCGTACCAATTAAAGAAGGCTGCTTTTATTTCTGAAACAGACAATGCAATGTCGAATATTCATACCAAAAAGGCACTTGACGATTTGTTTGATGATTGGGGAGAAGATTTGAAGAATCATTTGGCAGATTATCAGAATCATAGAATTTCAAAAAATGAAGTTATTGAACGACTTCAAAACAAAGCGGACAGTAATAATGTAGCTTACAAAAAGCAATATCAAGAAGAATTAAAGAAATTAGATTTCGGGTATGATGTAAATTATAAAACGGTTATCACCTCCATTATCATTTTAAAAGGGTCCAAAAGAGATACTATATTGACAAATTCAAAAGGGAAAGAAACCCGTCTCTTTGGTGAAGATTTTGACAATAAAGAAGCTATAACCATTAATAAGTCTAATTGGTTCTCGGAAAATGAATTTATAGGCACTGTTGCTGACGAAGTTAAAACTACTAGCTATAGTCTTGAAGTAAATACGAAACAGCTCATTTTAATTAAAGACTGGAAAAGAATTGTGCTGAAACGATTGGCATCCCTTTTAATTACTTCAATACTCCTCTTTCTATTTGTAATTGGCTTGCTGTATTATTCAATAAAAAACCTAATCACACAGAAAAAAACAGCAGAAATTAAAACCGATTTCATCAATAATATTACCCACGAATTAAAAACACCGCTCGCTACGTTGAGCATTGCTACAAAAAGTTTAAAAAATGAAGCCATTCGCAATGATGCTTCTAAATTTGATACTACATTAAACATCGTAGAACGACAAAACAACCGACTACAACAACTCATAGATCAAGTGCTCACCAACAGTTTAAGCAGTGAAGATATTGTACTCTCAAAGCAGTCGGTGACTGATGCAGTGTATTTTTCAGAATTAATTGAAGACTTTAAATTATCGACGCAACGTACCGATATTTCACTAGAATTGGATTTAAATAATTCGGAAGTGATGCTTCGAATAGACAAATTTCATTTTACTACAGCCTTGTTTAATATTCTAGAAAATGCAGTGAAATACGGCTCTGAAAATCCATCCATTACGATGAAAACATTCATGAAAAATGGAATGTATACTGTACAAATTAGTGACAATGGTATTGGAATTCCGTCGCACGAACTTGACAGTATCTTCGATAAATTTTACCGGGTTAGCGAAGGCAATCTACACAAGGTAAAGGGACTAGGGCTAGGTTTATACTATACAAAACAGATAATTACAGCCCATTATGGCACTATTTTAGTAGAAAGCGAACCACATAAAGGAACTACATTCACCATCAAAATACCTGTAACCTAATGGAAATCACACATGTTTTATTAGCAGAAGACGATTTTGACTTCGGAAGTATTTTAAAGCAATACTTAGAGATTCACAGTTTTGAAGTTACTTGGGCTTTGGATGGAAAAGAAGCGTATACCTTATTTAAAAAGGCTTCGGAAAGTGCTACACAACGGTTTGATATTTGCGTTTTTGATGTGATGATGCCCAAAATGGACGGATTTACCCTCGCCGAAAAAGTACTTGAAATTAATCCTGAAATTCCTTTTGTGTTTTTAACTGCTAAAAAGATGAAAGAAGATAAGATTCAAGGCTTAAAACTTGGTGCTGACGATTATATCGTGAAACCCTTTGAAGCAGATATTTTAGTACTTCGCCTTCAGAATATTTTAAAAAGAGTACAAAAAACAACACATACTGTTAAAAAAGAAACGAGTTACCACATTGGCACTTATTTATTTGACCCCATCAACCATCAATTACACTATAATGGAACCATACAGCGTATTACTGATAAAGAGGCGCAGCTTATTAAGTATTTATTCAGCAACAAAAATGAGCTTATAAAAAGAGAGGATTTACTACTACACATTTGGGGAAATGACGATTTCTTTTCAGGTAGAAGCATGGATGTCTTTTTAAGCAAGTTGCGAAAATATTTCAATCAAGATCCAGCAATTACAATTGAAAGTACCCGTAATGTTGGACTTACTTTTAAAATTTCGGGTACCTAACAACTTAAAAATTAAATTATGAAAACTATAGTAATAGCAGTACTAAGCATTAGTATTTACATATGCAGTATCGCAGCAACCGCACAAACGCCACAAACACCTAAAACACCAAATGTTCAAGTATCGCAACATTCAGACACTAGTAAAACAACGACGTCTACCTCGTACAACACTTCTGTTTCTACAGATGGTGTAGAAGATCAAAATCAGAATGTATCGGTGTCGGTTAGTAACACGAATCATTCATACAGTTTTAGAGCACGATATTCTGGCGCAAAAGACCAAGAGCTGAAAGAACTCATCATAAAAGAAATGGGAACCAATAATTTAACAACTTCCAATGGAAAATTAAAGTGGAGCTTAACTTCTGGAAATGAAGATGTTTATGAAATTGAATTGCGAAAAGGAAAGCTGACGATGGAAGTTGATAAAAACAGCGCCTCGCCTAGTTTGGTTGAAAAAATTGTGAATCTTGGAAAATCAGCAAAAACCATTATTACAGGTAAAAGTGAAGCAAATATTGAAGCGGAAAAATTACAACGGGAAGCTGACAGGTTAAAACGGGAAGCAGATAGAATGCAACGCGAAGCTGACCGAATGAAACGCGAAGAAGAACGCCTACAACGGGAAGCTGACCGATTAAATAGATCACACACTTCTGTGTACGAAAAAGACGCAGAACGTTTTACGCAAGAGGCTAAAAAACTCACTTCGGAAGCGGCGCAATTAACGGAAGAAGCACGTCATAGAGGCGGCGTAAGCAGTAACATCAAAAATCTATTAAACGAAGATAGAACGCGCCTTGAAGTACGTTCTTCTTCCAAAGAAACTTGGGTTTGGCCAACGGTTCAAAAAGAATTGATTACTTCCCTCCTTTCAGATAAATTAATTACTTCTGAAGCTACTGTACATCTTACTAGAGACGCTTCTGGAATGTATATAAACGGTGAAAAATTGAAAGAAACAAATGAACGAAAGTACAGTGCTTTATTTTTAAAATATGGAATTGCCAAAAACAACTATTTTTCGTTTGATAAATCCCAAAACCATATCGTAATTATTAACGAACCCATACGTTTAGACGAACTTGTAAACGAGCTTAAAACAGTTGGATTCATTCGTTCTGTAAACGATAAAGTGTCTATTGAACTTAATGGATATACCATGATTAAAAATGGCGCGTCGTTAACTCCAGAAAAGGTTTCGAAATACAACGCCCTCTTCTTGAAGCACAACATTATCGCCGCTCCTGGAAAAATTATTGAATTTATGGGGAATGGTGGCTATAAAATTGGATATAGTCTTGGACCAAAATCACATATTGGGACTTGGGTATTCCCGAATTAAATTTTAGCTTGGTACGTATATAATTCGTAGTATCTGCCTTCTTTCTCTATTAGAGATTCGTGGGTGCCACGTTCTACAATTTCGCCCGCTTCCACCACTAATATTTGATCGGCTTTTTTAATCGTACTTAGTCGGTGGGCAATTACAATGGTTGTTCTGTCTTTCACTAAAGAGGTCAAACTCTTTTGTATTAACGCTTCACTTTCAGTATCTAAATTAGAGGTAGCTTCATCTAAAATAATAATTTTAGGATCTGCCAATATAGCTCTCGCAATAGCAATTCGTTGTCGTTGTCCGCCAGATAATTTAACCCCTCTTTCGCCAATTACAGTTTCTAATCCATTTTCAAAACGATCGGTAAATTCGTTTACATACCCTGCTTTCACAGCATTTTGAAGTTGTGCTTCGGAAGCATTTGGCCTCGGGAATAAAATGTTTTCCCGAATGGTACCTTCAAATAGGAATTCGTCTTGTAATACAACACCTAAATGCTGTCTGAAGCTGCTTAAATTCACTTTCGTAATGTCGTTGCCATCAATGGTGATTTCACCCGATATCGGATTTAAAAAGGTCGCTGCCAATCCCGCAATCGTAGATTTTCCAGAACCGGAACTTCCTACCAAAGCAGTTACAGATCCTGAGGGCGCTGTAAAAGAGATATTGTGAAGTACTTCTTTGTTTTCTTCATATGCAAAAGAGACATCGTTAAAAACAAGGGCTCCTTTCATATTATTTAATTGAATGGTTCTTTTTTCAGCATCTTCTTCAGGTTCCATATTCATTAACTCTTCGGTTCTATCCAAACCGGCAAGGGCTTCAGTTAACTGACTTCCAATATTGCTCATTTGTACAATGGGAGCAATCATAAATCCTAATAATAACGTAAACGAAATAAAATCACCTGTTGTTAAGGTGCCTTCCATAATATAGTACCCACCAATTCCCATAATTCCAGTAGATGCGAGTCCTAATAAAAACGTAGCTGAACTGGTCATAGCTGCAGTAGCTGTTAAACTCTTTTTTACATTCTGAAACAATTGATCTACACCTGCTTCAAACGCTTTGTTTTCTTGTTCTTCCGCATTAAAACCTTTAATCACTCTCACACCTGCCAAAGTTTCAGTTAAGCGTCCCGTCACTTCTGCATTAATTTTACCACGTGCTCTAAAAATAGGACGAATATATTTGAATGCTTTTAAGGCAACAATTCCGAAGATAGAAACAGGAACGAGCACAAACAACGTCATTGGAAGACTAATCTTTATAAGCAACACTAATGAAATAACAGCCGTGATAGTCCCTCCTACCAATTGCACCAATCCAGTACCAATTAAATTACGAACTCCTTCCACGTCACTCATAATTCGTGAAACCAGCGCACCAGATTTAGTATTGTCGAAAAAACTAATTGGCAACGACAATATTTTTCGTTGTACTTGCGCTCTTAATTCTGAAATTAAATACTGCGCTTGAACGCTCAAAATTCTAGTTAATAAAAACGAGGTAATAGCTTGTACTAATATGGCAATTCCGACAATGGTTAGCAAGCTGTACAACTGATCAAAGTCTTTATTTGGAATCACATCATCTAGCAACGCCTTACTTTTCCATGGCAGTACCAAACTAGCCAACCTACTTAAAACAATTAGTATAAGTCCGATAAAAACTAACTTTCGTTTGGGCCAAATAATGGTTTTAAATGCTTTTCCTAAACTTACTTTAGGCTTTTTACTATCTTTTGATGTTGGGCTTGCAAGGTGACGCATTATTGGTTTTTAAAGAATTGGTCGCTAGTAAAAGCGTATCGTTCGTTTTTTTTGAAAGTATTAGTTACTCCTTAATAACTAATACTGTGGCTTTATTCCCTGTAAGAAGGTTCCACTCGTAAGCAGAAACTAATATGCCGTTGTCATCATACACATGCAGCTCGGCAGTGTTAGGACCCGAATCGCCTTGATTTAACGCTTGAAAATCTATTTTATTAATTCCTTGTTCCAAATGAAGATCGAAACCTCGAAAACTACTGTCTAATAAAATATCACTTTGTACCACATCGTCGTTTACATAAACACGTATTCGATCTCCATCCACAAACTGATGGTCACGATATACCACATTTACAAAAACTGCTTTCGTTTTAAAGTCCCCTAATTGTTGGTCTCTTCCGTATTCTTCTTTAATTTCCTTGTCTTTCACGAAAGCCTTAGGTCCTTTGGCCGATTTATTTTCCAATAAGCCATCCTCTTGATTCATAGAGAAATCATCGGGTTTCTCAACGCCAATAGATTTTGTATTATTAGGATTGTATTTATGATCCGTATTCTGAGAAAGGTTTGGAATTTTCGCAGCAGGAATTTCTAAACCCGTTGGAGCTGAAACATTCGCTTCTTTATCTTCAAATTGAACAGAAGTATTTGTAGGATTATCAAATTGTGCCGAAGCAGTAGTGAACATCAATCCGAAGAGTGCGCAACTTAAATAAAATTTGGTTTTCATATTTTTAATAACTATTGAAATATAGTCAATAATCAAACCAAAAATTATTATTTCAAATTTTTAGCATTTTTTTGACAATTTGGCTCCCCGATTCGTTTTGAATCTTTAAAAAATAGATGCCTGAAGTTAATCTGTCAAGATTCTTAAAAATCATTCTGATTCCTTCCTTATCATAGTCAAGATCTAATTTTCTACCATTTATTGTATACATTTCCGCAGTATTATATTCAAAAGCTACTCCTTGAATAACAAAACTATCTTGAAACGGATTTGGGGTTATTATCACTTCGGAAAGATTTTCCGAAGTATTTATGTTTAGAATATTTGATTCATAATCTGCTACTTCAAAATCATCAAAATAGAAGCCATCCCCTGGAGAGTTATTATTGTTTGTAAGGTAAAATCGAACCCTAACATCACTATTGTTTTTATACGCTGAAAGATTTATCATTTTCTGATTCCAAAGATCATTTAACGAATAAACTTCGACAATATCCCAGGTAATACCGCTATCGACAGAAACTTGAAAACGCACCAAATCTCCTAGTCCTAACGAATGTTTCGATAGAAAAGACACTATTGGGAACGACGTTGTTGTTAAATCGAATACTTCATTTAGTTCAAAATAATTTTGCGTATTATTTAAACCATTACCTCCGTTTGAATCACCAAAACAACTTACCCCGCTATACGAATCGTCATTTACAATTCCCCATTGAATACCATTACCCGAAGCTGTCCAATTAGCCGCACCACTTTCAGAATCATCAAAAAATAACACCTCTTTTTCGCCTATATAAATAGTAATTTCTGACGTTTCATTCACTACACCATTTTGTAATGTATTAATGGATAAATCAAATGAGCTTTCTGAAAAAGCAGGAGCTACAGTAATGGTAAAAGGAGTCATTAAATTATTTGCTCGAGATCGCGCAGGAACAGTCCCATAACTTAAAGGGGGTGAAACTGTAATACCAGAAGAAGTTGAAGCTAGTATCACTTCAGAATTTAAAGCATTTTCATTGACGCCGACATTTTTAATTTCTACAACGAGTTCGAACGAGGTTCCTGGCAAAGCGTCTCCAATTTGAGTGTGCGATTGAACATCCAAATATGCGCCAGCAATCCAAGACTGATAAAACATGGGACGAACATTTTCGCCTACTAAATCGAATATTTCACTTTGCGCTGGCCAAAAACCACTACCGTCAATTTCTGGTGTCCATCCATAAATTCCTTCCGAATGGAAATAATCGCGTGTAGTTCCGCAGGAGGTATACCCCAACATTTGATATGTTACTCCATATAAATAATCATTTTCATTTAAAAACGACGAAGCCCATTCAGAATAAATTTCAAAATCTGGTGGTGATGTGTCATATCCATAAGGCATTAAATACTTTCCTGCTGTTGAATGAAGAGAAAATCCTGTTTTTGGTTGTATGGCAGTAATAAAATCGCGAACCGCTATAGTTTCAGGTTCAGAAAAAGGACCCGTCCCGTGATAAATATCTGAACATTCATCGTTACTAGCGCAGGAACCATCGTGAGCAAATTCAAATCCGTAGTTCCTGTTAAGATCTACTCCAAAGCACCCTCCGCTATTTACACTTCGATTTTTACGCCACAATCCACCCCCATTGGGGTTTGTTTCTTCATTATACACATACCCATCTGGATTAACAACTGGTACAAAATAAAGTTCCCGATTATTAACAAGGTATTGAACTTGAGGATTGGTGGCATAATTTTCCAAAAGCCAAAACATATAATTTATATTGGTTGCCATCGACAATGGCTCACGAGCATGATGTAAACTATCAAAATAAGCTGCTGGTTCTTCTTCGTTTAGGTCGGGATTGTCAGAAATTTTAACCATCCAAATTTCGCGACCTTCATGACTTAGACCAATACTAGCTTTTTCGGTGATAAGATTTGGATAATCTTGTCGCATCTCGTCCAATTTGTCTTCAATTTCATCGTAGGTATAAAATCCACCCATAGTCCCATAATCGAATCCATTGGCAGTAGTTGGTGATTTTACAACATTATGGGAACTTTCTACATCGAAAAGCTGTAATTGTTTATAGTACCTATTATAATCTGGAATGGTAATCTCAAAAGAAAAATTAGAAGTCGCTAGTTTTTCTAATTCGGAAGGAGTCACAAAAAAGGAAATTCCATTTTCTACATCTCCTTCATAATGATCTATATTAAACCCCAAAGAAATCAATTGCTGAATTTGTGAAGGATTTTCTATTTGTACAGCAACTTTACTATACGTTATTTGTTGTGAATTTCCATTAAAAGAAAACAACACACATATAAGCAACATTGCAGCTTTTAATGGAATTTCTATATTCATGTCTTTATTTTTTTCTTCGTTTTTTTCTCCAAACAAAAAAAAGTACAATAATTAGTAATGGAAGAGCAATAAATAAGACTATATCTTCAGGTTTACTAAAATCTACAGGTGAATTTGTATTAGGGTGAGGTACATCTTTAGGAATTTGACTATTCGCCTTCATAAAGGTGAATAATAAAAAACTCAGAACTGTCATTTTTACATTCATTTGGATTAATTTTGTCAACTAGTATAGAAAAATACAGTTTTTTTCAGAAAAACGTTAACAAATAGTGTTAAGAATTTGGATTTGTTAATTGTAAGTATTACTATGCCATGTTATTTTAAAACAATAAAAAATATATGAGACAACTCAAGATTACAAAGCAGGTTACTAACAGAGAAACAAAATCTTTAAATAGTTATTTGCAGGATGTTAGTAAGATTGAACTAATTACCGCAGAAGAGGAGGTTGAATTAGCACAACGAATTCGTGAAGGGGATCAGCAAGCATTAGACAAACTTACTCGTTCAAATTTACGATTTGTAATTTCTGTAGCAAAACAATATCAAAATCAAGGTTTAACACTTTCAGATTTAATTAATGAAGGGAACGTAGGTCTTGTAAAAGCTGCACAGCGATTTGACGAAACTAGAGGTTTCAAATTTATCTCTTATGCAGTTTGGTGGATTAGACAATCAATTCTGCAAGCAATCTCTGAACAATCACGTGTGGTGCGTTTACCTCTAAATAAAATTGGTGATATCAATAAAATTAGAAAAGCTGCCATTCATTTAGAGCAAGTACACGAACGTGTTCCTTCTGCTGCCGAAATCGCTGTAGAAGTAGATATGTCTGTGAGCAATGTAAAGCAAGCCTTAACTAACTCTAGCAGAAGTTTATCAATGGATGCTCCTTTTCAAGAAGGAGAAAATGATAATAACCTATATGATATTATGACATCTGGCGAATCTCCTAATCCTGATAAAGGGTTATTGCAAGATTCGTTACGTATTGAAATTGGTCGTGCTCTAGACACACTTTCGCCAAGAGAAGCCGATGTAGTTCGCCTTAGTTTCGGATTAAGCGGACAACCTGCAATGTCTCTTCAAGAAATTGGTGATACCTTCGATTTAAGTCGTGAGCGTGTTCGTCAAATTAGAGAAAAAGCGATTCGTAGATTACGTCAACAGTCCAAAAGTCATATCCTTAAAAAATATTTAGGATAATTCTTACGTTTTTAACTTCTTCTAACAACAGTTGGGGTTATTTAACAAAACAATAGTAGTTGTTAACTAATTTTTTGGTGATGTAGCGCCCTATATTTGCAACACAAACCATTAAATTAGTTAATAATGAAAAAATTATTTGCAGTATTTTTAGTAGCAGGAACATTCATGACAACTTCATGTGTTTCAAAAAAGAAGTATGTTGCATTAGAGGGAAAGTATAACGATACAAGTGCTACCCTATCTAAAACACAACTTGAAAAAGAAGAAATTGAAGCGAAATACGCTAAAATTGAAGAACGTGTAGCCAACTACAACGCCAAAATTCAAACACTTTCTAGTTCAAACATTTCTCTCAACAAGCTAAGTAACGAACGTTTACAGCAAATTGACAATGTTGTTATCTCTACTAACGACAGAGAAAAAATGAAAGAAGCACTTGCGAAAGTGGATCAAAATGAACTAGCACAAGCAAGAACGCTTAAAGATTCTATGAATCTTATTGTTTCATATAACTTAAAGAAAAGCTTAGACAATAGCTTACTTGTTGATGGCGAAGATGACGATATTCAGATAGATATTGACGATACCGTAGTAATGATTACTATTTCTGATAAGTTATTATTCAACTCTGGAAGTTACCGCTTAAACTCAAAAGCAAATCCATTATTAGAGCGATTGGCTTCTGTAATTAATAGCGAACCTGCTTTAGAAGTAATGATTGAAGGTCATACAGACTCGCAAACTGTAAAACCAGGCGCTTCTATTAAAGACAACTGGGAATTAAGTGTTGAGCGTGCTACCGCAGTTATTAGAACCTTACAAGATAAATATGGCGTTGCTCCAGAAAAACTAATCGCAGCGGGACGAAGCAGTTACCAACCGCTTACCGATAATGATACCAAAGAAGGAAGAGCGACTAACAGAAGAACACGAATTGTAATCTTGCCTAACTTAGATAAGTTTTTAGCGTTACTTTCTGCTAATTAAACAGTCTAGACTATTATAAAAAAAGCGACCCTTTAAAAGGTCGCTTTTTTTATATCTATATTTTTCATACATTTAATACAATCACAACTACACTTCGCTATTCATGAGAATTGAAGACTCAATTTACAAAGACAAATATGTAAAGAAAATTACCATTGAGATTGGTGAGCTATATTTCTTTGAACGCTTTATTGTTTCCGAAATAAATGAAGGAGCTCACTTTACTTGGACAATTGCTGAAAAAATTATTAATCATGCGTATGATCATTATGGAAAAGATATTAAAGTAGTTTACATTGCAAATAGAATAAATACATATAATATTAATCCACAAGATTGGCTAAACTTTTATAAAGAGCGACACCATCTAGAAGGGTTAGCTATTGTTGCCTATACTAAATTAGGTTTGATGAACGTCGTTTTAGAAAAAATTTTCACGCAAACAAGACTAAAAAAGTTCAACAATCTTGATGATGCCATAAAATGGGCGCTTTCTCTTGAAGACAGTCGTAACTTAAAAGCGACCAACGAATTCTAAAACAAAACACCCTTTTAAATTCTAACTAAATTATTTAGTAGGTGGCGTACTCGGGCGCACCTCAATTTTACTAGGCAATGTTCTAGGGTTCATTTTTAGTAGATCAACAACAAGCTCACCTATATCTTCTTTTTGTATTTTCCAGGCGTCTTTTTCGTTTGGCTTATTTCCGTTAAAATGTGTCGCCACAGAACCTGGCATAATAGTACTTACTTTAATTCCGTGTTTTCTCAAATCTAACATCACCGCTTGCGTAAACCCAGTTAAACCAAACTTACTTGCATTATAAGCGGCGCCACCCGCAAAAAAGTTCGTTCCCGCCAAACTCGAAATACTAATAAAATACCCTTTACTTTCAATAAGAGAATCCATCCCAGCTTTTAAAGTAAAAAAAGGTCCCGTTAAATTGATGTCTATTGTTTCTTGCCATGCTTCAATTGATAAATCTTCTACTGTCGCAAAATGTCCAACACCCGCATTTGCAATAACAATGTCTATTTTCCCAAATTCTTTGAGTACCGCTGCAACAGCTTTTTCCTGACTCTCAAAACTTCTTACGTCAGCTTCTAGTCCTATGGCATGTACCGAGTCGTTTCCTTCAGCGTTGAGTTGTGAAGCTGCTTCTTTTGCTGTAGCTTCCGTACGTCCTGTAATTGCAACGTAAATTCCTTGTTTCAATAAACTTTCAGCAATACCATATCCAATTCCTTTGGTTCCGCCTGTTATTAATGCTACTTTATTGTGTAAATTCTCCATGATTTTCTTCTTTTTATCAAAGTTACAAACCCAATAAAGTATTCTTCTTAATTTAGTATTAAATTTGAACTATGAAATATTTCAAAATTCTCATTTTCATAAGTAGCTTTTCTTTATTTTTTTCTTCGAAAGCAAACGCACAATCGAATACACTTATAAATATATCTGAAGTTACTTCCGACTTCGCTTTTGAAATACGGTACGCTACGGCAAATAATTTTATAGGAGAAGTTTTGTACGATTGCGCAGCATGTCTTTTACAAAAAGAAGTTGCGGAAGCTTTAGCAGAAGTGAACCAGTATTTTTGCGAAAAAGGATATCGTATTAAACTTTATGATTGTTACAGACCTTTAGACGTTCAGAAAAAAATGTGGGCCAAGTTTCCAAGACCTACGTATGTAGCAAATCCCTACGGAAAAGGCTCTATTCACAACAAAGGAGCTGCAGTAGATATGACATTAGAAACACTCGACGGCTGTTTTGTAGACATGGGAAGTGATTACGATTACTTTGGAAGAGAAGCACATATCGACAACTATAACTTTTCAGAAGAAATACTCGCCAACCGAAAACTCTTGTTTGAAGGAATGCGAAAATTCGGATTTAAAACCATCCGAACCGAATGGTGGCACTTCAGCTATAAAAAAAATTGGAGCTACCCTACCTTAAATACTCCCTTACCTTGTGAGGACTAATTTTAAGTCCTAATTTATTCTTAAATTCCAACGAAGCAATTTTCAATATGTATCTTTGTAATAAAATATAACGCCTTGGAAAAAACGATTAAAACCTTCAAAATTATAAGCACTTTAGAAGCTATTTCTTTTTTAGTTCTACTTGGTATCGCAATGCCTCTTAAATATATTTGGAACCTGCCTGAAATGGTTCGAATTGTTGGAATGGCACATGGTGTGCTTTTTTTATTGTACGTTGCTGGTGCCGTTTATGTATCGCAATTACTAAATTGGTCTATTAAAAAATTAGTCATCGCTGTACTCTGCTCAGTACTTCCTTTTGGTCCCTTTTACGTTGAGAAGAATTACTTATAATGTATATAGAAACTCTTACACATATTAGCTGTTGGTTCGAAAACTTGTTCAACACCTTAGGGATGAATCCTTTTTTGGCCTCCATCCTAAACTTACTGATTAACTGTTTTGTAATCGCGTTAGTTGCGTATGTACTGGATGTATTTTTTAGAAAAGTTATTATTGAAACCTTTAAAGCTTTCAGTAATAAAACAAAGACAAGTTTCGACGATTATTTGGTAAAAAGTAATTTTCCTAAATTTATTGCACACTTTATTCCCTTAGGAATCACTTGGGTGCTCATTCCTATCGTATTTTTTGATTATCCAATTCTGAAGCGGTTAATACTAATTACAATCGATATTTACATCATTGTTCTTAGTGTATTGGTGTGCAGAAGTATTATTAGGACCACACGAAATTACCTTCAAGAAAAGCCAAGATTTCAAGACAAACCATTAGAAAGCTATGTACAGCTTCTTATGATTTTTGCTTGGGGAATTGGAATATTCCTGATTATCAACACGCTTACAGGATATTCTCTTGTAAGTCTTGGTACTTTAGGAGCCGCTTCCGCAGTGCTATTATTAATTTTTAAAGATACCATTCTTGGTTTTGTAGCAAGTATTCAAGTATCTGTAAACGATATTGTTCGTATAGGAGATTGGATTACATTCAGTAAATATGGCGCCGATGGTTACGTTACCACGATTAACCTAGCAACGGTACGCGTTCAAAATTTTGACAACACCTTTACCACCATTCCTACTTATAGTTTGATTTCTGATTCTTTCCAGAATTGGCGCGGTATGCAAGAATCTAATGGTAGAAGAATTAAAAGAGCCATTTTTATAAAACAAAGTTCTATTCATTTTTTAACTCCGGAAGATGTTGAAGGTTTGAAGAAAATCCAGTTAATAAAACCTTATTTAGAGCACCGAGAACGTGATGTTGTCAAGTATAATAGCAAGTTTGAAGTCAATAAAGAACTTCTTATAAACGGACGAAACCAAACCAACTTAGGGGTTTTCAGAAAGTATGCAGATGCATTTTTAAATGAAAACCAAGCAATTAACAAAGACCTGTTTTTAATGGTTCGGCACTTAGCGCCTACCGACAAGGGAATCCCTATCGAAATATTCTGTTACAGCTACGACAAAACATGGGTGAACTACGAACACATTCAAGCCGATATTTTTGATCATTTACTGGCTGCTGTTCCGTATTTCGGACTAGAAATCTTTGAGTTACCAACGGGTAAAGATTTAGAGAAAATGCATTAGGAATTTTCCAATCGATCTTTAACAAATTCTATCTCACTTTTTCCGTGTGGCTTTGGTTTTCCATCGTCACCAAGACTTACCATTGTAATTTTCTCAATAGTAAGAATAACGTCGCGTGTCATTTTATTTCGAACCTCACAACGCAATGTTAATGAGCTAGATCCAAAACTCACGGGTTCAATACCAATTTCGATGATGTCGCCTTTTTTGGCAGAACTTTTAAAGTTAATCTCACTGATAAACTTTGTAACAGTACGTTGATTTTCTAATTGAATGATGGCATACAGCGCTGCTTCTTCATCAATCCATTCTAACAAACGACCTCCAAAAAGGGTTTCGTTTGGGTTTAAATCTTCAGGTTTAATCCATTTTCTAGTATGAAATCTCATTAAAATAGGGTTTTAGGGGTAGCCATTTCTGGAACGTGAATAGTAGTACCAAAACGTTCGTTGGCTTGTTTTATAAAATGTGCAGAAAGCAAGGGAGATGCTTGCTCTAAATTTTGATGTACAAAAAAGTAAATATTTTGAAGTCCTTGAGCAATCCATTCTTCCAAACGATCTATCCAGTCGTCCAGTCGCGTGTAATCTGTTTCATGATTTGCTCCATTGTACCGTATAAAAGCAGTATCGGTCGTCATTCGCATGTGCATTAAATCACGACGCCCTGCGGTATCTACCACAATGTTTGTTATATTATTTTCGTCAAGAATGTGATACAATTCATTGGCAACAACAGGATCGTTAAACCAATCGGTGT
The DNA here is from genome assembly GCF_900102055.1 of Ulvibacter litoralis. Taxonomy (GTDB): domain Bacteria; phylum Bacteroidota; class Bacteroidia; order Flavobacteriales; family Flavobacteriaceae; genus Ulvibacter; species Ulvibacter litoralis. The sequence goes on along the minus strand of NZ_FNBA01000002.1, from coordinate 509,510 downwards.
GTCGAAACTCAATTGCTAAGCGCATATCTTTAGGAATTTGTTCAAAAAAAGGAACCAATCGATCCATACTTTTAGGAGAAAAATTACTGTGCAATTGTAAGAAAGGCATTTCTAACTTTTCTTGCAAATTGGAAGCATTCAGAATGTATTCATTTAGATACGCTTCAGCATCTACCAAGCGTTTCCAATGACTTACGCCCTGAAATAGCTTCGGAAAGAATCGAAAATTGGAAGGCGTCTTATCGTACCAACCTGCAAAAGTTTCCGAAGGGAAAATTCGATAAAAAGTAGCATTCAATTCAATACTATTAAACTGCGTGCTGTAATAAGCGAGCTCATCTTTGGTTCCTCTGGGATAAAACCCTTTTAAATCGGCTCGATTCCATTTTGCACAACCAACATATAAATTTGGCACTTTTTTCTTAGGATACTTAGCCAAAACATTCTTAGTGTCTATGTGATCTTTAGGCAAGGTAAAATCAATGATTGCTGGATTATCAACTTTTCCAAAATTCATAATAAATCCTTTTCGTAAAGATACTAAGCATTCTGCTTAAAAAATAAAGATCTTATAACAAACCAAAGTCTTTCAGAAAAAAAATGGAATACTATTGTGTAAACTCTATGGTTCGTTTTTATTTGTACTAGGCAAAACAATACCGCCAACAATACATGTTATTTAACTCATTCGATTTTGCAATTTTCCTTCCTATTGTCTTCCTGCTATATTGGTTTGGAACCAACGGAAATTACAAATATCAAAACATCCTAATAGTACTCGCTAGCTATGTGTTTTATGGCTGGTGGGATTGGCGATTTCTACTATTGATGTTTGGTAGTACCATTGTAGATTACTTTATTGGACTAGCGATTGAGAGACAAGACACTAAGGCTTCAAAAAAGCGATTTCTTTTTGTTAGTATATTCGTGAACCTAGGAATACTAGGGTTTTTCAAGTATTTCAACTTTTTTACTGAAAGTTTTGTCGATACTTTTTCTTTCTTCGGAATGCCGTTTAATGCGCCTTCCTTATCGATTATTTTACCCGTCGGAATTAGTTTTTACACCTTCCAAACACTTAGTTACAGCATCGATGTGTATCGCGGAAAGTTAAAGCCTACTTCAAATTTCATTGCGTTTGCAGCCTTTGTGAGCTTCTTTCCACAATTAGTTGCTGGACCGATAGAAAGAGCTACAAATTTAATTCCGCAGTTCTTAAAAAAACGAACCTTTCAATCGGAAGAAGCACTGCTTGGTTTGCGGCAAATAGTTTGGGGACTTTTCAAAAAAATTGTAGTAGCCGATACTTGTGCAAATTACGCCAACGAAATTTTTAACAACTACGAACATTACAACAGTGTTACTTTAGTTTTAGGAGCTATCGCTTTTGCTTTTCAAATTTATGGAGACTTTTCAGGGTATTCCGACATTGCTATAGGAACCGCGAGGTTGTTTAACATCAAGTTGATGAAAAATTTCTCATATCCCTATTTCTCAAGAGATATTGCCGAATTTTGGAGGCGTTGGCACATTTCATTATCTACTTGGTTTCGAGATTATGTCTACATTCCGCTAGGAGGAAGTAAAGTTTCGCAACGGAAAGTGATTCGGAATGTTTTTGTCATTTTTTTGGTGAGTGGCTTTTGGCACGGTGCAAATTGGACCTTTTTAATTTGGGGGTTTCTAAATGCGCTATACTTTTTACCATTATTACTTCGGAAACAAAACAGAAAGCATTTAGATATCGTTGCTGAAGATGGTCTGTTCCCTTCGCTCAAACATTTGTGGGGCATTGTACTAACCTTTTCAATAACAACCTTCGCTTGGATCTTTTTTAGAGCGAATTCGATAACGGAAGCTTTTGCATATATTGAAAGAATAGCGCATTTCAATATTGGTATTGAACGCATCAACATCAACCGCTTTCCGTTTGAATTTTTACCAATTGTAGCCCTCCTACTCTACTTTGAATGGTTTTCTAGACACCAAGAGTTCCCCCTTTATAAAAGCGCTAAATACCAGTTTAAAACGATTGTGGTCCTTGTCGCTATTTTACTATTAGGTAGTTTTTCGACTATTGAGGATTTTATATACTTTCAATTTTAATCTATGAAAAAGCTACTTCTAAAAACACTGTTTTACTTGCTGGTCATTGCCATCACGGCTTTTGTTTTTGAAAAACTTTTCACTTACACACATTATCACAATGCGCCTAGAAGTTCTGAAGATTGGGTAATGTCGCTCGACAGCACAGATACTTTCGATTATGTTTTATTAGGTTCTTCTCGTGTTTTAAACAATATTGACCCCAAAATAATTGAAGAAAAGACTGGAAAAAAAGGAATAAACTTAGGGGTGTATGGCGGTCAGGCATTTGACATCAAACTTTTTGCGGAACGACTTATCAACCTAAAAAATACTGCTCATTTGTACATTCAGGTGGATGATAGCTGGAATAACGATCGGGAAGGAAAAACTTCAAGTTTTAACTGGCTACCTTTTATTGAAGAAGACTTTGTTTGGGAGCAGTTTAATGCACTCGAAAACGAGCAATACTGGTATTATAAACACATTCCGTTTTATAAATATGCATCATTTGATTCTGAAATTGGAATTCGAGATTTTATAAAAGGTATCACCAATCAGAAATTAAAATCCATAGCAGATTCAGGCTTTATCTCATTAGAAGAAGAAATTCCTAGTGAAGAAGCTTCTAAAACGTATCCTTTCAAGCTTAAAGACACCATGAACCTTCAGATAAATCATATTCTAAGAATGTGTACTGAAAATAATGTACCAGTAACATTTTTTACCGCACCTATTTTTAATGCTGAAGGTGATCATTCTATTTTAAATAAATACCTTCCAAACTATCATGATTTTACAAATACCTATTCAAACCCCGATTACTTTAAAGACAGAAGGCATTTAAACGCTACAGGAGCTTTTCATTTTTCAGAAAAAATTGCTGATATTATCAACCAACAGTAAACTATTTATTAATGTAAATTGTTTTTTTATTGAGAAACTCTTTGATACCGTGTTCACTAAGCTCTCTACCATAGCCACTTTCTTTCACACCACCAAAAGGCAATCTAGGATCGCTTTTTACCAATTCATTGATGAAAACAGCGCCTTCTTCAAAACAAAATGCCATTTTTTCAGCAGCTTCTATATCTTTAGTAAACAGAGAAACACCCAGTCCGAAGCGTGAATTGTTAGACAACGCGATGGCTTCATCTACATCTTTAAAAGTAGTTACCGATAATACGGGTCCGAAAGTTTCTTCAGCAAAAACAGCCATTTTTTCAGAAACATTACTCAGTACAGTCGGTTCAAAATAAGCGCCTTGACGGTTCCCTCCTAGTTCTAATTTGGCACCTTGCTTCAACGATTTTTGAACTTGTTCTTCTATCGTTATTGCCAAATCTTCACGCGCCAACGTACCAATAAAAGTATCTGGATCCATCGGGTCGCCACTTTTCAATTCGCGGACTTTCAGTAATAATTTTTCAATAAATTCTTCAGAAATAGCTTCAGAAACCAACAATCGTTTCCCTGCAATACAGCTTTGCCCTGTATTTTGATAGCGGGCTTGAACACAGGTTGCAATGGTTTTATCCATATCGCAATCGTTAAAAACAACCAATGCATTGTTCCCTCCTAGCTCTAGCACCGATTTTTTAATTTGTGCGCCTGCAGTAGCAGCGACAGCAGCCCCAGCTGGCCCGCTACCTGTTAGGGTGACCGCTTTTATAATTGGATTTTCAATGATGGCTTCAACCTCTTTACTTCCTATTAATAAAGTCGTAAAACAATGCTTCGGAAATCCCGCATTTGAAAACACTTTTTCAATGTTCAATGCACTTCCAAATACATTTGAAGCATGTTTTAATACGCCTATATTTCCTGCCATTAACGCAGGAACTGCAAAACGAAATACTTGCCAAAACGGGTAATTCCATGGCATTACAGCCAATACAACTCCTAAAGGCTCAAAACTTGTGTAGCTTTTATAGGCATCTGTCTTTATAACTTCATCCTTTAACTGTTCTTCAGCATTTTCAGCATAATACTCACACAACCATGCGCATTTTTCGATTTCGGCAATGGATTGAGAAATGGGTTTTCCAATTTCAAGCGTCATCGTTTCCGCATACTCCTGTTTGTTTTTTTTCAATTCTGAAGCTGCCGCTATCATCCGTTTTTTTCGTTCTGAAAAAGTGGTTTCTCTCCATGTGTAGAATTGGTCGTTTGCTTTTTCTAATAATTGAGTTATTTCTGTTTTAGTATGTGTCGTGAAGGTTTCAATTTCGGAACCTGTGTAAGGATTTACGGAGGTTATTGTTGCCATTGTTTTTATTTTAAAAGTACTTAAAAGAAGCAAAATACAGCGAATGTTTAAGATGACTTTAACCCTAAAACTGTTGAAACAAATGTTTATAACTAATTAGAATACCGCTTCAGAAAGGTGTAAGAATCGCTAATTTTAGTAAAACTCAAAGTTATGAAAACTCGTGATGAAGTTTTGAAGCATATTCGCCCACAAATCTCTTCAGCAAAAGTAACTCCTTCGATGACTTCTGCTGAATCATTTCAAAATAATACACTACGTCCAATCATTAAATTACAAAATGATTTATTGGTGGCTGTATTTAAAAATTATGTTTGGAAACATAAAAATATATTTCACACACTTTCCGTAGAAAAACAATTGGAATATATCGAAAATGCTGTTCAAAAAGATATAAAGTTTAGAAACGCATTAAAAGGGATTATAATTGGTCATTTTACACTAAATGAATACACCATTTACACCGAAAATTCGTCCGCGTTGAACAAACGAATGATGAATATTGTTAAAGAACGGTTAAAAGACAACTTGTTACAGCTTGCTGAAAGCTCCATTTTATCATCTTTATAATTAGCTAATATGCTATTTATCAGCGCCCTACTAAATTTGTAGGAAATACTCTTGCATCCCTTTATTTGTAAAGGTTAAACCTTTGTAAAATTCCTACAATTCGTTGTTTTCTTAATTCTAAAGGCAGTACTTTTGCCGTTGCAATTTTTTAAAAGAAAAATGAACATGAAAAAAGTATTATTAGGTGTATTCCTTTTAGGATTAACCACCTCTATTACCTACGCTCAGGAACAAAATCAGGAGCAAGAAAAAGAAGTATCTAAGTACAACAAATGGAGTATTGAACTTGCCGCTGGTGTTCACAAACCAACAGGGCAATTTGCACCAGGATATTACACCCAAACACCAAGTTTTGGACAAGCAAGTTTAGGCGTTAGATACATGTTTAACAACAAATTTGGTTTGAAATTAGAAGGTGGATACGCTACCATTGAAAATGACGACAGCTCTTTAGCGTTTAAAACAGCCAATTACAGAGGGTCATTGCAAGGGGTTGCTAATTTAGGAGCCATTTTAAACTTCAACGACTGGACGAATACCTTCGGATTGTTATTACACGCGGGTGGTGGTTTCTCTATGAATGACTACAAAGAACCGTTAGACCTAAATAACGATAATATGCTACATATTATGGGAGGTATAACACCGCAAATTAAAATGACAAACAACCTTGTGCTTACAGGTGATGTTTCTGTAATCGGAAACACCAGACAATACCGTACGTGGGATGGTACTCAATTAAACACCGAAAGAGGCGTTAATGGTTTTGCTGTAAACACTTCTATCGGAATTACATACTACTTAGGAAAAGCTGAAAAGCATGCTGATTGGTATTTTGAAGAACAAGAATTTGAAGACACAGTATCTGATTTAGAAGAGAGATTATCTAAAGTAGAAACTGACCTTATTGATTCAGATCAAGATGGTGTTCCAGATTACTTAGACCGTGAGCCAAATACAATGTCTGGTGTTGCTGTAGATTCAAAAGGGATTGCTGTAGATCTTAACAAAAACGGTATTCCAGATGAGATTGAGAATTCATTAGACCAACGTTACGCTAAAAAAGGTGAAGGTGGTATTCTTGAAGGTAGCAATAACGGAAGCTTAAGCATCAAAGATCTTTTAGACAAAGGATATGTAAATGTTTACTTTAAGTTTAACAGCACTACTCCAGAGACGTATTCATTAGAAGCGATTAACTACTTAATTAGATATATGGAGCAAAATCCATCAGTTAATGCAGAATTAGTTGGATTTGCTGATGAGATTGGCGGAGAAGCTTACAACAATACATTATCTGAAAAAAGAGCGAAAAAGGTATACGATATCTTAGTAGCTTCAGGAGTTTCTGCAAACCGACTTACCTCTAGAGGTGGTGGTGTAGATAATTCAGTAGACAAAACTTCATCTCCTGCTAGACAGTTAGTGAGAAGAGTTACGTTCAGAATAAAATAATTTTACACACATATATTTTAAAAAGCTCCTTAAATTAAGGAGCTTTTTTTATGCCTATATTCCAAGTAAGTAATTACAAAGTATTCCTATAATAATTGTAAGCGAGAAACTCATTAAAGTCCCAATTAGCACATATTCTGTCTGTTTACGAGCACCACTCTTTCCTTTATCACTAAATCGTAAAATAGATTTAGCACCAATTAAAAATCCAATTGCAGAAAAATTCCCCGTTAGTATAAAAGTAAGCACTAAAATGCGTTCAAAAATTCCAATATAACGTCCTGCTTTTTTTAAACTTGGAAACTTCCCTTCATCGCCAGCAATTTCTTCCTGCCAACGTTGTGTTGCTTTCCCTACAATAAAACCTACGGGAAAAATAGCCAATAAGTATGCTATTCCTATAAGTAAGATTTCTTCGGAAGTAAATACGGAAGCGATAAACGGAAGTATTTCTGAAAAACCTTCCGTCAAATACAACCATACTCCTAGCAAAACGAGTAAATGAAGCAATTGATCTAACAAAAAGTAGTGAAGCGAATCATCTTCCTTCTGAAGCTTCCACAAGTCTATAAAAAAATGAGTCACCGCAATTACAACAGGCACTCCCCACATACTCCAATCCTGAACAATTACGTACGTTAACAATCCCGAAATACCTGCGTGTATAAATAAAAAGGGTGCTTTTGCTTTCTTCTTTCGCTTCTGCTTTATCAGTTTTTCCGACTGTAAAACAAAATCGGTTATTACATGCGCCAAAACAAGTTGTAAGACTAAAACTAATGCTGGATTCATACAAAATACTGTTGAGCTACTTGCGTGTAGCGTTCTAATAATAATTTAATTTCGTCCCATCCTGCCGCTTTTTTCCGAAGATTAATTGCTGCCTGACTTCTACTCAATTCGGTTGCAATTTCTTGTTCTTTATAGCCTTTCAGTAGAAAATAAACAACTTCTGCTGAAGCTATAGACCAACGGTCTGTGGTGGCGTCCAAAAACTTTAATTGAACCTTAAATTCTGAATTTACATCTGCATTTGCCGTTGTTAAAGCCATTTTCATTCCTTCAGCCTTCATTATATCCAATGTTCTTCCAGAATACTGAAAAGCCTCTCCATTGCTTTCTGCCAATGCATCTTTTTGATAGGTTGCCTCCCCTATTCCTATAGAAATACGAATTCCCGCTATGGGTGTCGTACTTTTAGAGACTTCCGCATTCGTTACTGCGTTTACTGCCGCTTTAATTTGAAGTGCAATGGTTAATGCTAGTACTGGATTTTCAACCACACCTTGAAAACTATCGCCACGGTATATAGAAAACGATATACGCTCTCCTGGATATTGTGCTTCAATGACAGCGAACTCTTTCTTTAAAGTAGTTACGACTGCTTTTAGTGTAGTTGACTCATATTCCGAAGAATTAATTAAATCGCCACTAAGTATCGCTATATTCTTCATAGTTCTTAAAATTAATCAAATTCGAAGCAACACTAGCCGCTGCTTATCTATAAGCCTTTAAACCTATAAAAAACAAATATAAGCTATTTAGCTTATAAAACAATATTATAAGTTATTTGACTTATAATTATCAAATCTTTCTCTATAAAATACTATGACAACAAAGACTCTCCATTAAGGTCTGTCGTTAAAACAGAACTCATATAATCGAAAAAAGGACGCATTAATAAAAAGTGCTGTACTACAATTTGTTGGAAATCTTCGGAAAAAACCACATCATCTGGAAACTTATGAACCACAATAAAGTTCTTCAATCGAATCAAATCAATATTTTCATCTTCTTTACTGAAACCTTTAGGTGCTGTTTTAACTGTATTTGCTTGGTCAAAATTACCAAATGCTTTTTTAAATTCTTTTTGGTTTAGAATAGTACGAATTTCGGAAGCATCCAATTCAATTTCTTTTCGAATACGTAGTAAATCGGCAGGATTCGGATTAAAAAAACCACCTGCTATTGCTGAATTTCCAGGCTCTAATCGTAAATAATAACTCCCTCTTCTATGCGCACCATCTCTAGAAAAACCAACACTTCGATGTACATTATACGGCGTTTTATTTTTACTGAAACGCACATCTCTATTAATTCTGAATACCTTCAGCTTATCTATCTTGTCTGTTTTATTGAGTTCTTCTTCAATTGAAGCATAAAAAGCTTTAAGCATTTTTTCGTTTGCTAAATAATCACTCTTATGCTCTTGCATCCAATCGCGATGATTATTCTTTTTAAGTTTCAATAAAAAATTAAAAGAGGATTTAGGAATAGTCACAGGCATTAGCGCTTCTTTTTAACGTTAGATTTTAATTTATGAAATTACAAAAAGTATTAGAATCGCATTATACAAATAGAATTCATTTAAAAAAATACGATAAAAGTTGTACTTTTAGAGATAACAACCTTAAAAACAAAACAGTATGACAGCAAACAAACCCGGTACAAGCTTTTGGATTATAGCCATTGTCGGACTCATATGGAATCTCATGGGAGTCTATAATTTTTTTCTAACGGTAACAAATAGCGCATCATTTAGAGCGCAATACACCCTAGAACAGCTCCAAGTATTAGACGCTGGTCCTTCGTGGATGCACGTTGTATTTGGCATTGGAGTAATAACAGGAACTTTAGGATGTTTGTTTTTAATTCTAAAAAAGAAACTTGCCATTGCTACGTTTGCCGTATCGTTGGTTGCTGTTTTAATACAAATGGGGTTTTCTACATTCGCAACAGATTCTGTTAAAGTATTCGGAATTGGAATGGGCATTGTGATGCCCATCATCATTATAGCGATTGCTATATTTCTATACTACTACAGCAAAGGCGCTACACAGAAGGGATGGATTAATTAATTTAAATTCAAGAAAAACTAAAACACTCCCTAGAATAAAGTAATTGGGAAGTGTTTTTAGTTATAACTATAACCACTTTTTTCTTTTAAAATACCACAGCATTCCTAAGAACACCAAAATCATTGCAATCCATAAGTAATAGTATCCGTATTTTAAATGCAATTCGGGAATATATTCAAAGTTCATCCCATAAATACCTGCCATAAAAGTTAAAGGGATAAAAATAGAAGCCATAATGGTAAGCACCTTCATTACTTCGTTCATTTTATTACTTATGGTAGACATGTACATATCCATTAACCCCCAAATCATTTCTCGATAAATATCGACACTTTCACTTACTTGAATAATATGATCGTATAAATCACGAATGTAATTTTGTGTCACGTTTTCTATTAGAGGAGAGTCTATTTTTTCCAATCTATTAATCACTTCTCGCAACGGAATTACCGCTCTTCGTATTCGTAAAATTTCTTTTTTAATTTCCTGAATATCCTGTACCAAACCAGAATCTACGTTATCCTCAAAGAGCTGATCTTCAATTTCTTCAATTTTAGCACTTAAAGTTTCAATTACACTAAAGTAATTATCCACAACAGCATCCATAATCGCAAACATTAGATAGTCTGGCCCCGAGTTTCGAATTCGCCCTTTGGCATTTTCTAAACGATCTCTAAGTCCGTCAAAAACATCTCCATCAGACTCCTGAAACGTAACCACATAATCTTCTCCTAAAACAAGACTTACATGTTCATTCACAAATTCATTATTTTCATTGTAATGCAGCATTTTAAAAACAATGAATAGATAGCCTTCATATTCATCGATTTTTGGGCGTTGATTTGTAGTGACAATATCTTCTTGAATTAAGGGATGTAAGTTATAATGCGCCCCTAACTTTTCAATGGTTTTAGCGTTATTAAGACCATCTACATTTATCCATGTAATATTTTCAGAACCCTTGTATTTAAAGGCATCTTCTATATTTTCAGTTTTAACATTTAAAAAGTGATCCTTAGAGTAATCTATAATATCTAAAGAAATGTGTGTGCTTTCTTTTTCACCCGTATAAACCACTGTTCCAGGGACAGAATTCTGGAAATTTTTAGATTTTTTAGATGCAACTCTCTTTTTGCGTCGTTTTGCCATGGTACTCTACGTTTCTGTTTAGAAATAAAGGTAAAAAATTGATTGAATAAAATACTATTTTGAATAGGGCAATTTATTGTTCAAAATAATGTTAAAAACAAGTGATGTTATTAATAGAAAAAAGTAAGAAATTTCATAGATTTGTTTTAATCACCCAATTGAATACAAATTACTGATTTTCAGTAATCTTATGTAGATGAAGAATTTTTTAATCATGTTTATTGTCTTTCTAGTTTGGTCATTTTTTGGCCTATGGCTCTATTCATCGTATCAAAACACCGATAAATCGATGTCCGTAAAGACAGAAAAGCTTATAAAAACGAGCACCAAGAGAGAAAAAGACTCCATTGAAAAAGCAGAATCCATTCGAGCCATCAAAGAATACAACAAGAATAAAGAAACTAAAATATCTGGTCTAAAAGGAGTTACTGTCGATGGAGATATCATTTTCATGTATTCAGAAAATGTATCCATATTAGAAAATAGCAGTGAGATTTTTATTCCTGCAGCAATTATTGAATTTAAATACAAAACTAAAAAATACTTACAAGAGCATCCCGATACAGAAGTACACATCAACTCTCTTTATAGCGCTTCGGAAAATTTTGAATCTCCGAATTTAGGCATCAAAAGAGGAGAAAAAATAAAAGAAGTTCTTTTAAGTGTGGGGATTCCGAATGAAAATATAGTGGTGAAACCAATTATTAAAGCACTCGAATTTAATGAAGAAGGCTTTTTCGATAATAGTATTTCTATTTTATTCAAACCTTTAGACCAAAACAGGGTTGAGGAATTAAAAACTAGACTCCCCGACACCAAAACAGTATATCCTACTTTTTCAAATTCAGGAATACTCATAAACGACAATTTAAAAGAACTATTAGCTGAAGTTAAACAAGTAGTGCAAGACAATCCAGATGTACGTATTGAACTTATTGGACACACAGACAACATTGGAAATGAAATAGATAACTATAAAATGGGCTTGGACTATGCCAAACAGGTAGAATGGTATTTAATTGCTAAAGGAGGAATTCGTAACTCTAAAATTAAATCTTCTTCTAAAGGAGAGTCAGAACCTATTGAAGCAAATAATACAGAAGCAGGAAGAACGATGAACAGGCGTGTAGTTGTAGTATATTACTAAAAAACAATGACAGATTTTACAGATTTTATAAATACTCTACCCGATTATATCGGGATATTTATATTGATGTTAAGTACTTTCTTAATTGGATATTTCTCTGCCTGGTGGTTTCAAAAAAATAAATACAAAGGACTTATTGAACGCTTAAAAAAAGAAGTTAACGAATCTATTATTTCTAAAAGGATTAAAGGGATAGACACTGTCTATACTGAAGTTAAATCCCAGAGGCCAGAATCGAAAAGAAACAACCCATTTACAAAGCCCATTACCTCTTTATATCAAGATACTTTAGAAAAAACACGATCTAATTATGTAACCTACAACAGATCAATGCCCGAATTAGATTTTGAAAGCTTTGGTTATGGAGATGAAAACAATAAAGACAATCTTACGCGCATTAAAGGAGTTGGCCCATACATAGAACTAAAACTTAACGAGATTGGAATTTATAATTTTGATCAAGTAAGTAAATTAAAAGAATCTGATATTCGAATTATTACCGATCTCATTGATTTTTTTCCTGGAAGAATAGAACGTGACGATTGGGTAGGACAGGCTGAAGCATTAAACCAAAACTAAATACCACAATACATCTTATGCAATTAGCAACTATTGATTGGGTTTTAATCATTTCCTTTTTTATTCTTTTCCTTATCATCGGAATTGTTGTTTCAAAAAAATCGGGGAAAAACACCCAAGAGTTTTTCCTGTCTGGGCGAAACATGCCATGGTGGCTTCTTGGAGTTTCCATGGTAGCCACAACTTTTGCTGCCGACACTCCAGGACTTGTAACAGAATTGGTTCGAACCAGCGGTGTTTCTGGAAACTGGGTTTGGTGGGCAATGCTACTCACCGGAATGTTAACTGTTTTCTTTTACGCTAAATTATGGCGCCGTTCTGGTATTAATACCGACTTAGAGTTTTATGAACTTCGTTATTCAGGTAAATCGGCAAGTTTTTTACGCGGATTTCGAGCCATTTACTTAGGGGTTATTTTTAACATTATCACGATGGCTGGAGTTTGTTTGGCCGGCGCAAAAATTGCAAACATTTTATTAGGTATATCACAACAGGAAGCCCTTCTCTACTCTTCTATTATTGTAGTGATATACTCTTCGTTAGGAGGACTAAAAGGAGTATTAATCACCGATCTTATTCAGTTTATCATTGCAATGGTTGGATCTATATGGGCTACCATATATATTATAAATATTCCTGAAATTGGCGGATTACAAAATTTACTAACACACGAAAATGTTTCAGGTAAATTAAATATACTTCCCGATTTTTCAAATACCGAAATGCTCATTACTTTATTTATCATCCCTTTTGCTGTACAATGGTGGAGTACTTGGTATCCAGGAGCAGAACCTGGAGGAGGCGGATATATTGCACAACGAATGCTAGCCGCTAAAGATGAAAAAAATGCTACTTGGGCAACCCTATTTTTCAATTTTGCGCATTATGCAATTCGTCCATGGCCGTGGATACTAGTTGGTTTAGCTTCACTAGTACTATTCCCTACCCTTGAAAGTATTTCTACAGCATTTCCAAATTTAAATGCTGAAATGCAAGGACACGATGTTGCGTACGCCGCAATGATGACCTATTTACCCGCAGGGCTAATTGGAATTGTTTTAACATCATTAATCGCTGCTTTTATGAGCACCATCTCCACACAACTCAATTGGGGAAGCTCCTATATTGTCAATGACTTCTACGGAAGGTTTATTAATAAAGAAGCTTCAGAAAAACAAAAAGTACTGGTAGGACGTATTTCAACCGTATTATTAATGCTTTGCGCAGCCTTATTTTCATTTTATATAAAATCTGCGAAAGATGTTTTTGATCTATTATTACAAATTGGTGCAGGAACAGGATTACTCTTTATTTTAAGATGGTTCTGGAAACGAATCAACCCATATAGTGAGATTACAGCAATGGTTGTATCCTTCTTAATCGCAGTATTCTTTTTTATTAATAAAAAACTAGAGACACCTTTATTTGAACTAGAAGGGCACTGGCAATTAGTACTAGGTGTTTTGATTACTACTTTGGGATGGATTTTAGCGACGCTTCTTACAAAGCCAACCGATACTAAAACCATAACTACTTTTGAAAACTTAGTTTATGGAAAAGAATCTAAGTTTCACAATATCGGATATAAAATAATAGCCTTCTTCCTCGGGATTATTGGAACCTATAGTTTCTTATTTGCTACAGGATATTTTATCTACGGAAACATTTTTCCCGCCGTAGCATTAGCCGTTACCACCATAATCTGTGCTACCTTACTAATTAAACTTTGGAAAAAGATTGTATAAAAAAAGCCGCTTCAGTTAAGAAGCGGCTTTTTTTATAGTTGATGAATCTTTTTAGTTATCTCCTAGAATTAAAGGAAGTCCACTATCCCCTGCTCCAATCACAATTACTTTTGTATTTGGTGATTCTGAAAGCTTTAAAGTAGCATCGATCCCTTTATCTTGAAGAATCTTATCTGTTAACGAAGCACTAAGAATACGGTTTGACTCTGCCTTACCTTGCGCTTCAATAATCACTTTCTCTGCCTCCTTAGAAGCTGTTACCAATCTAAACTCATATTCTAACGACTCTTGCTCTTGTCTTAGCTTACGCTCAATTGCTTCTTTTATCGTTGTTGGAAGTGTCACATCACGTACTAAAATTTCATTTAGTTGAACATATTGCTTCGTCAATATCTTTTTCGTTTCTTCAAAGATTTCATCTTGAATAGCATCACGCTTACTAGAATATAATTGTTCAGGTGTATAACGCCCTACCACACTTCTTGCAGCACTTCGTATAGCTGGCTGAATCACACGTTGTAGGTAGTTTTCACCTAATGTTTGGTGTAAATTCCCTAAATCACTAACAACAGGCTGATACCAGACTGAAGCGTCAATTTGAATCTCCAAACCATTAGAAGACAATACTCGTAATTTCTCAAAAAGCTCTTGCTGACGTACTTCGTAAACAAACACTTTATTCCAAGGTGCCACTACATGAAACCCTTCCCCTAGAGGTGGCTCGTCAGTTACAACTCCATTGTCAAAAGTTCTGTATAGAACTCCAGCTTGACCAGATTCGATCGTTATAGCAGATTTTGCTATTAAAATAATAAGAAGAATAGCAATTATAATAACTGGTATTCCAATTTTAGGTAATTTCTCCATAGTATATTTTTAAAAATTAAATTAATCCATTGTATTTCCTCATAAACCACTCTGCCGTTAAGGAAAGAACTATAATGGCAAGTAAATACTTCCAATCGATTAAAGGTATCACTTTTTGTTCGCTTTTCTGAATTTGTTGGTACCTATTATCCTTTGTTAAATCGCTCATTAACTGATCTACCTGCGATACAAAATACGTAGCTCCGTTACTAGTGTTCGCTATGTACTGAAGCTTAGCAACATCTGCATTTAAAAACTGTTGCTCTACATTAAAGTCTAGAATTGTAAAACTTCCGCTACGAGCAACTGTTTGATCATTTACCGAAACTGTAAATAAATAAGAGCCTGCATTTAAACTATTTAAATCCACTTCGTAAAAGTTATTCTTTAACAGCAACGGAAAGGTAATTCTCTCTTTCGTTTCAGAATTTGTCACATTTATCGACAAGGAAGCACGTGAATCGAACACAAAATTTTGATCAAAATACTGCGCCGAAATCTTAATTGGATTGTTATTGTAGTAAAACGTTTCATTACTCACCTCTAACCTACTCCTACGTTTGTTAGACGCAAGATACTGCACTAACTTACCCGTAAAATTATCAAAGGTTTCAAAGCTATTATCGTTCAGAAAGGATTGTGCACGCCATTTCCAAAGTCCTTCACCGTCCCAAATCGCATTTCTAACTCCATTAAGCTCCATGGTCGCAAGCATAGGCGTTTCAGAAGAAAAACCATCTACAGACTGCTCTAACAAAACCTCGTGAGGCACCGTGATTTCTAACGCGCCAAATAAGGTTTTAAGTGGACGCATGGCTTCAAAAGCTAAATCGTCTACCGCAAATGTTCCGTAATTCACATTTAAAATCCCAGAAACATCTTCCGTCTGATTTGTTATTTCTTTGGAATAGTTTTTCTGAATGTTATTTAAAAAGTTCCAATCTGTTTCGAGTCCTGTAATGACAAACGTGTTCTTTTTAAGTTTTTCTATTTCTGAATATACCGTTGAAAAGCTTCTATCTGGTTGATACAGCAACACTAACTGATAATCATTAAGCAATGCAGCTGCTTCTGAAGGCTTTTTAATTAGTACTGTGCGTTGCTCGTTTGAAGCAATTGCCTTTTTTAAAGCACCCACATCTGGATGAACAATACTACTTACAATCAATACATTGGTTGCCTGATCAATTACTTCTACCGCGAACTGCTTCACATTATTAGACGTATTTTTCTCGTCTTGCAAAGCAACTAACTGTGCTGTATATTTCTGAAGTCCGACACTAGTAGCAGGAAGTGTAAACGAAATTGTTTGCGTATTGTTTGTTTCTGAAAATGAAACTGGCTTACGGTACACAACTGAAGCACCTTGTTTTACAATAAACTGACTGTTTGCGCTTCCCGTTCCATTATACACCAATATCGTTTCTATTGGAAACTGATTCTTCAGAAAAGCATATCTATTGGTATTAAGCTGCTCAATAGCTAAGTCGGTGTGTTTTGTAGTATCCCCCAATACAATGGGAAAGATCTGATTTTTAAATGTTGCTGAAGAAAACGCATAGTCCGCTCCTAAGGTTTGGTTTCCATCAGAAATTAAGACTGTTGGCGCTGTTTCATTTTTAAACAACTCATTAATAGATGCCAAAGCTTTAGAGATATTCGTATTCTTTTCAGAAAAAGACAAACTATCTAAGCCTCTAAAATCATTTCCGAAGGAAAAAAAAGAAAGATCAAAACGATCGTTAAGATCAGGATTTTCTTGCAACTGCTTCAAAAGTGCTTCTACATTCTCTTTTTGATTTAACGCAACTACAGAGGCCGAATTATCAATTAAAATTGGAAGTTTCGGTTTTTCAACGGTATACGTTTCCGTTTTAAACTTCGGGTTAATCAATAATAGCAATACTGAAAATAAAGTTACAAATCGAAGCACTCCAAAAACCCAGCGCAACATCCCTTTGTATTTTGTTTTATAGCCATACATGAATACAGAAACTGCCAAGGAAAAAATTCCTGCAATACCTATAAAAAGAATAGTTTCTGCTGTCATAAATGTGGTAAGGGTGTTTACTGTAAATTTAGAACAGTGAAGGGATTGTCTGTTAAGTAAGCATTCCTCCGTCCACGTTCAAAACTTGACCGGTAACATACCCTGATAAATCGCTTGCTAAGAAGACGCATGCATTTGCAATATCTTCTGGAGAACCGCCTCGCTTTAAAGGAATAGCATCCCTCCAACTTTGTACGGTTGCTTCGTCCAATTTTCCGGTCATTTCGGTTTCAATAAAACCTGGTGCAATCACATTGCAACGAATATCACGAGAACCAAGCTCTAAAGCTACTGACTTTGAAAAACCAATAATTCCAGCCTTAGAAGCTGCATAATTAGTTTGTCCAGCATTTCCCTTTACGCCTACTACCGAACTCATATTAATAATAGAACCCTTGCGTTGTTTAAGCATAGTACGTTGTACCGCTTTAGTCATATTAAAAACAGACTTTAAGTTAACTTCAATAACCTTATCAAAATCTGCTTCAGACATACGCATTAATAGGTTGTCTTTTGTAATTCCGGCATTATTTACTAAGATATCTATACTTCCAAAATCTTCAAGAACGGTAGCGGCTAATTGCTCAGATTCGCTAAAACTTGCAGCATCACTTTGGTATGCTTTAGCCTTCACGCCAGTTTTTGAAAGCTCGGCAGCCAAAGCTTCAGCAGCTTCCGAAGAAGAACTATACGTAAATGCAACATTTGCACCGTGTTGTGCAAAGGTTTCTACAATTCCTTTCCCAATTCCGCGGCTTCCTCCGGTAATAATAGCTGTTTTCCCTTCTAATAATTTCATAGTCTTAGATAATTTCTTTGGAATAAAATCAAATATAATAAATCGCTGTGTGTTCTCCATAAAAAAAGCCCTGCTAATTTAACAGGGCTTTTTTTTCTATTTTTTAAGAATATTAGCCAAGAACTTCAGCTACTCTTTTTCCTATTTCAGCAGGAGAATCTACAACGTGAATTCCACATTCTCTCATAATTTTCTTTTTAGCTTGTGCAGTGTCATCACTTCCACCAACAATCGCACCTGCGTGCCCCATTGTTCTTCCCGCTGGAGCAGTTTCACCTGCAATAAAACCAACGATAGGCTTTTTACTTCCAGACGCTTTGTACCATTGTGCGGCATCAGCTTCTAACTGACCTCCAATTTCACCAATCATAACAACAGCTTCTGTTTCAGGATCGTTAATTAATAACTCTACTGCTTCTTTAGTTGTGGTTCCAATAATTGGATCTCCACCAATACCAATCGCAGTTGTAATTCCTAATCCTTGTTTTACAACTTGATCTGCAGCTTCATACGTTAGTGTTCCTGATTTAGAAACAATACCTACTTTTCCTTTTTTGAATACAAAACCTGGCATAATACCAACTTTAGCTTCTCCTGGTGTAATTACACCTGGACAGTTAGGCCCTACCAAACGGCAATCTTTATCTTTTAAGTAGTCTGCAGCTTTAATCATATCGGCTACAGGAATTCCTTCTGTAATAGTTATAATAACTTTAATTCCAGCATTTGCTGCTTCCATGATTGCATCTGCCGCGAAAGCTGGTGGTACAAAAATAATAGTTGTATCTGCTCCTACTTGTTTAACAGCTTCTTCTACTGTATTAAAAACAGGCTTGTCTAAATGAGTTTGACCCCCTTTTCCTGGCGTTACACCTCCTACAACATTGGTTCCGTATTCGATCATTTGCCCAGCGTGAAAAGTACCTTCACTACCTGTAAATCCTTGTACAATTATTTTTGAATCTTTATTAACTAAAACACTCATTCTTTTTCTACGTTTTTAATGAATTTAAAAAAATAAAACTTCCTCCGCGCTAGCTTTAGAAGTTGATTGCAAATATACTTTTTTTACGGAAGTTTTCCGCTATTTTATACTTTAACCTTATGATAAGATTTATTAGTATCATCTTTATCTGTTGCAGGCTGACTAACTTGATGTCCTCTGTAGATTTTTCCGTCTTTTACTTCCCAAATAGCAATAAAATGAGCTATTCCTAATTCCTCATCAGGGTTTTCAATAGTTCTTATATAGTATTTATAACGAATTGTCACGAAATTTTCATCCGCAAGAACATGACTCACCTCTGCTCTAATATCGTCATAAGTGCGACGAATTTCAGAAAACAAAGAAGCCAAGTCATCTCTATTCATAACTGTTAACCCATCATTACTATTCCAAATTAGTTCTAAATCTGGGTGGAAATAAGTTGTTAAAACAGAATCATCTTTTAGAATGTCCGACCTATAAAAGTCTTTTATAATATCTTTTGCGCTTTTCATTATTACAGTTTATCTAACTTATCAATAATATCCGGAATTAAACGAATAGATGCTAATTCCTTGTATTTTTTTCTAAAATCATCAGCAGGAGTTCCAAAATAGGATTTATGCCCTGGCAACGATTTACTTACACCACTTTGAGCAGAAATTACTGCTTTCTCACCAATAGTTACACCACTGGTAATCCCCACCTGCCCCCAAATAGTTACAAAATCTTCAATAAGCACACACCCTGCAATTCCTACTTGCGAAGCTATTAAACAACGCTTACCAATTACAGTATCATGCCCAACGTGTACCTGATTGTCTAACTTAGAACCTGCACCAATAATAGTAGAAGCCGTAACCCCTCTATCTATAGTGCACAAAGCTCCTAAATCAACATCATCTTCAATAACAACATTTCCTCCACTTACTAACTTATCGAAGTTTTCAGGTCTATTTTTATAATAGAATGCATCGGCTCCAAGTACTGTTCCTGAGTGTATGGTTACATTATCTCCTATTACCGTATTATCGTAAATGGAGACATTGGCATGTATTAAACAGTTTTTACCAATAGTTACATTGTTTCCAACAAAAACATTTGGCTGAATAATCGTATGCTCACCAATAACAGCCGAATCTGCAATAACAGCTCTCGCTGCTATAAACGGATTAAAATGATTGGTTAAGGTATTAAAATCGCGAAAAGGGTCGTCAGAAATTAAAAGTGCTTTACCTTCAGGACAGTCAACTTTTTTATTAATGAGAACAATTGTAGCTTGCGATTCGAGTGCTTTATCGTAGTATTTAGGATGATCTACAAAAACAATATCACCTGGTCTCACCACGTGAATTTCGTTCATACCCAACACAGAAAAATCGGCATGTCCTACATAATCACAGTTGATTATTGCAGCTATTGCTTCTAATGTTTGGGGATTTTTAAATTTCATAATTAGCTAAAATTAGCTTTAAATATAAAGAAATAACAGTATAAACTCGCACGCTACGCTTCTAAATTATTCTTTTACACGTTCTTGGTAATTTCCTTTTTCAGTATCAATTCGGATCTTATCACCTTCATTGATAAACAAAGGAACATTTACCTCTGCTCCAGTTTCCACTACAGCAGGCTTTGTTGCATTAGTAGCAGTATTTCCTTTTACACCAGGCTCTGTAGAAGTCACTTCTAAAATAACATGTGCTGGCATTTCAACTGAAAGTGGCGCATTATCTTCAGTATTAATAATGACAGTCACTACTTCACCTTCTTTCATCAACTCAGGAGTATCTAACGCATCCTTTTCAAGTTGAATTTGAGAGTAATCTTCCGTATTCATAAAATGATAGGTTGGTCCTTCATTATACAAGTATTGAAATTTATGTGTTTCAACACGAACATCATCAATTTTATGTCCTGCAGAAAAAGTATTATCAATTACTTTCCCAGAAGTTACACTTTTAAGTTTAGTTCGAACAAATGCAGGTCCTTTTCCTGGTTTAACGTGTAAAAATTCAATGATTTTATAAATATCATTGTTATACCTAATACATAATCCTTTTCTAATGTCTGAACTTGTTGCCATTTATACTTTATTGTTTTTGATAATTGCGTCGAACTATCTATTTATTATTTATTTTCTTCGGAAAGATACTCGTTTTAACCTAATTTCTTAGTTATTACTAAAATACCCTTTCATAATTCCTCTTTTCGAATTTTTTATAAACTGAAGAATCTCATCTCTTTCTGGTGTCGCTTCCATTTCAGCTTCAATAATTTCTGCGGCTTGCGTATTATTATAGTTACGTTGGTACAGCAAACGATAGATATTCTGAATTTCTCTAATCTTTTCAGGAGTAAACCCTCTTCGGCGTAGCCCAATTGAATTAATCCCTACATACGAAAGTGGCTCACGAGCTCCCTTAACAAACGGCGGCACATCTTTACGAACTAAAGACCCTCCTGTTACAAAAGCATGATTTCCAATCATACAAAACTGATGAACAGCTGTCATTCCAGCTAAAATAACAAAATCACCCACTGTTACATGTCCTGCCAATGTACTATTGTTAGAAAACACACAATTATCTCCAACGATGCAATCGTGTGCAATATGGCAATACGCCATGATCAAGCAATTTTTACCAACAACCGTTTTACCTCTATCTACAGTACCTCTATTTACAGTAACATACTCACGAATGGTGGTATTATCACCGATTTCGGCAATAGTATCTTCGTCTTGAAATTTTAAATCTTGCGGAATTGCAGAAATAACTGCACCGGGAAATATGTTGCAATTTTTACCAATTCGAGCACCTTCCATAATAGTCACATTAGACCCTATCCAGGTTCCTTCACCAATAACAACATTGTTATGAATAGTTGTAAATGGCTCTATTACTACATTTTTGGCAATCTTCGCGCCCGGATGGACATATGCTAAAGGCTGATTCATTTATATATTTTTAGTTTTTACTATCTGAGCCATCAATTCTGCCTCAGCGACTAGTTTATCATTTACATACGCTTGACCATTCATAAGAACAATTCCGCGACGTATAGGTGACATTAATTTTAAATCAAATATAAGCGTATCTCCAGGGTTTACCTGTTGTTTAAACTTTACATTGTTTATTTTCATAAAATACGTAAGGTAGTTCTCAGGATCTGGAACCGTACTTAACGCTAATATCCCTCCTGTTTGCGCCATAGCTTCTACTATTATAACACCAGGCATTACAGGTGCTCCAGGAAAATGTCCAACAAAAAACGGTTCGTTCATTGTTACATTCTTAAGCCCCACCACGTGAGAGTCTGACATTTCTAGAATTTTATCTACAAACAAAAACGGTGGACGATGCGGAAGCATGTCCATGATTTGATTCACATCTTTTACAGGCGGTACCGAAAGATCTATTTTAGGAGCTTTATTTCTACTTTCTAGTTTTATAACTTTTGAAAGTTTTTTTGCAAACTGTGTATTAACGTGATGTCCTGGCTTGTTCGCAATAATTTTCCCTCGAATACGAGTTCCTATTAAAGCTAAATCGCCAATAACATCTAATAATTTATGACGTGCGGCTTCATTTGGGTGATGCAACGTAAGATTATCTAAAATACCATTCGGCTTCACTGAAATTTTATCCTTTCCAAATGCAGACCGTAATTTCTCCATTGTTTCAGGAGACAATTCTTTGTCTACATATACAATTGCATTGTTTAAGTCCCCTCCTTTAATAAGTCCGTGCTCCAACAACATTTCAATTTCGTGCAAAAAGCTAAATGTTCTAGAATCTGAAATCTCATCTTTAAAGTCAGAGATATGCTTTAAAGAAGCATTTTGAGTTCCTAAAACCTTCGTTCCGAAATCGACCATTGTTGTAATTTGGTACTCATCTGACGGCATTACAATTATTTCGCTTCCTGTTTCTTCATCTAAATACGAAATAACTTCTTTTACAACATACTCTTCTCTGCAAGCCGCTTGTTCTACAATTCCTGCTTTTTCAATAGCTTCAACAAAAAACTTAGAAGACCCGTCCATAATTGGCGGTTCCGAAGCATTTAATTCTAAAATACAGTTATCCACTTCCATTCCCACTAATGCTGCAAGAACATGTTCTGAAGTTTGTATTTTAACTCCGTCTTTTTCTAAATTAGTTCCACGTTGTGTATTTACAACATAGTTAGCATCCGCTTTAATAGCAGGACTTCCTTCCAAATCTATTCGAACAAAAGAATATCCGTGATTTTCTGGAGCTGGTTTAAAAGTTAATGTTACTTCCTTTCCAGTGTGTAAACCCACTCCTGTTAAAGTAACCTCTTTATTTATAGTGCGTTGTTTTACCATTGCGTTACTCATTATTCAGTTTTTTTTCAAAGGTATTAAATCGATCCATTATTTTTGGCAGATTTTTAAAGTGAACATAGCTTTTATTGAAATCGCCATAGCTTAACGCTGGTGACCCCTGCAATGTTTCATTATCTTTCACATTTCGTCCTATTCCACTTTGCGCCTGAATTTTGACATTGTCACCTATAGTTATATGTCCAACAATTCCTACTTGTCCACCAATCATACAATTCTTGCCAATTTTGGTAGATCCAGCGATACCCGTTTGTGCAGCAATTACAGTATTTTCACCTATCTCAACATTGTGAGCTATTTGAATTTGATTGTCAAGCTTCACTCCCTTTTTAATCACAGTAGAGCCTAAAGTTGCACGATCTATAGTCGTTCCTGCACCTATATCTACATTGGCTTCAATAATAACATTTCCTGTTTGTGGTACTTTTATGTATTCCCCTTTTTCGTTTGGAGAAAATCCAAAACCATCAGCTCCTACTACCACTCCACTATGTATTACAGAGTTATCTCCTATTACTGTTTCAGAATAGATTTTAGCCCCTGCAAATACAGTTACATTATTTCCAATTTTAACATTGTCACCAATATATGCGTTGGGATATACTTTTACGTTATCTCCAATAGTCACATTATCCCCAACATACGCGAAAGCTCCTAAGTAGATATTCTCCCCATAGGTAGCACTTTCAGAAACAAATACAGGTTTTTCAATCCCTGTTTTATTCATCTTTACTTGGTTGTAGTATTCTAACAACTTAGAAAACGATTTATAAGCATTCTCTACGCGTATTAAGGTGGTAGTTATAGGATGCTCTAAAACAAAGTCTTTATCTACAATTGTAATAGATGCTTTTGTTGTATAGATATAAGGTGTGTACTTAGGGTTAGCGAGAAAGGTTAAACTTCCTTCACTTCCTTCTTCTATTTTAGCAAGTTTAGATACTTCTACTTCTTCATTCCCGTCCACTACACCTTCTAAAATGCCTGCTATTTGAGCTGCTGTAAATTTCATTGGTTGGTATTGATTTGAAATGTATCCTTACTAATTAAACGAGTAATAGAAATATGTATTTGTGATTGGCTACATTTCATTCTTGCAAAAATAGAAAAAAAGGTTTAGTAATCGCTTTTAGGATAACATAGATAATATTTTACCACTTTTTTTGATAGCGCTTCAAGGTTTAATTGGTCACTTGCCTTAGCCACATCCACTACTTTTCCTGTTTTGGTTAACAAGTTAATTGTTTCTGTTTCCATATTATAGGCCTGATTAAACACTTCACCACCGAATACGAAATAAGATGCTTCATTAGCAGATAGGTTGTGTTTCTTCTGAAAAGTTTTTTTACGTTCTTCTATTTTTTCTGAAGCATACGGTTTGCTTTTCATCTTAACTTTCAACAAATTTCTATTTAAAAGCATTTCTGAAAGACTGCGTAACACAAAATCTTCAGATGAAACCCAAGACTTCATGGACGAAATAATATCGTAATCGTCAAGCTTAGAAAAGGTATCTAATACCTTGACTGAAAAACCTTCAATAGTAACGTGATTTTTCAGAAAAAAAGACAATGCAGCACTTGCGGGAAGCTCTACTCCTTGTTGTGTCAACTCTTTTGCTCGTTTTAAAACTCGAAGCAACAACTGTTCAGCTACAAGACTTGTTTTATGTAAATACACCTGCCAATACATCAACCTTCGTGCAACGATAAATTTTTCTACGGAATAAATGCCTTTTTCTTCAACAACAAGCAGATCGTTTTTTACATTAAGCATTGTGATTAACCGTTCTGAGTTTACAGACCCTTCTGAAACTCCCGTGTAAAAACTATCGCGTCGTAAATAATCCAGCCGATCCATATCCAACTGACTCGAAATTAGCTGATGTAAGAACTTACGTTCATATTCATTCTTAAAAACTGAAATTGCAAACGTTAATCTGTTGTTAAACTGAGCATTCAATTCTTCCATAAACAACAATGAAATCTCTTCATGACTCACATTTTCAACAATGCTATGCTCCATAGCATGCGAAAAAGGTCCGTGACCAATATCGTGTAATAAAATTGCAATATTCAAGGCTTCCTCCTCCTTTTTTGAAATTTCAACACCCTTTAAACGAAGCACATAGATTGCTTTTTGCATCAAATGCATAGCTCCCAACGCATGGTGAAATCGAGTGTGGTGTGCTCCTGGATATACCAAATATGACATTCCCATTTGAGAAATACGGCGTAACCGCTGAAAGTATGGATGCTCTATTAAATCGAATAGTAACGGACTTGGTATGGTAATAAAACCATAGATTGGATCGTTTACT
Source organism: Ulvibacter litoralis (assembly GCF_900102055.1). GTDB lineage: Bacteria > Bacteroidota > Bacteroidia > Flavobacteriales > Flavobacteriaceae > Ulvibacter > Ulvibacter litoralis. The sequence continues at coordinate 484,260 of NZ_FNBA01000002.1, read as the reverse complement.
ATTTTGAGTTTGTTTTGTGGATTCAAACTTTAACTTTTAATTAATACTGATGGATTGAGTTTTGAACGACTTCGGAACTAATTTTGGTATCTAGTAAGCAGCTTCTTATAAAAGTGGCACTTTCTAAAATTAATAAACAAATATACATATATGAGCGACATAAAAATACTTTGGGTAGATGATGAAATTGATTTATTAAAGCCGCACATCTTATTCTTAGAAAATAAGAATTACAAAGTGACGAAAGCACAAAGTGGAACTGAAGCGCTTGAAGAAGTTAAAAAACAGAATTTTGACATTATTTTTCTAGACGAAAATATGCCAGGACTTACTGGTTTAGAAACACTTGCCGAACTAAAAGAATACGAAGCCTCTACTCCTGTTGTGATGATTACTAAGAGTGAAGAGGAATATATCATGGAAGAAGCCATAGGCTCTAAAATTGCAGATTACCTTATCAAACCTGTAAATCCAAATCAGATTTTACTAAGTCTGAAGAAAAACTTGGACCACTCTCGATTAATTTCTGAAAAAACAACGTCTAATTACCAACAAGAGTTTCGTAAAATAGCAATGGACTTATCGATGGTAAACTCTTATGAAGAGTGGGCAGATATGTATCAGAAGTTGGTGTATTGGGAATTAGAACTAGAAGGCATCGAGGATTCTGGAATGTTCGAAATTTTAGAATCTCAGAAATCGGAAGCTAATTCGCAATTCTGTAAGTTTATTGATAAGAATTACCCAAGCTGGTTTGAGAAAAACGCAGACAAACCAACCATGTCTCACACCCTGTTTAAAGACAAAGTGGTTCCTGAGTTAAAAGACAACAGACCTACGTTATTGGTCGTAGTTGATAATTTACGTTACGATCAATGGAAAGCCTTTGAACCTTTCTTAGCCAACAACTACAAAAAGAATAGTGAAGAAATGTATTACGGAATTCTTCCAACAGCTACTCAATATGCTAGAAATGCTATTTTTAGTGGATTGATGCCTAGCGATATGGAAAAGAAACATCCAGACTTATGGCTGAATGATACTGATGAAGGTGGAAAAAATCTACACGAAGAAGAGTTCTTGAGGTTTCAATTAAAACGCCTTGGTCTAGAGCTTAACTGGAGTTATCATAAAATTTCAAGTTTAAAACAAGGAAAAAAATTAGTAGATAGCTTTAAAAGTCATAAAGACGAAGACTTAACGGTTGTGGTGTATAATTTTGTGGATATTCTGTCGCATTCCAAAACTGAAATGGAAGTTATAAAAGAACTTGCGTCTACCGACAAGGCTTACAGATCATTAACACAAAGTTGGTTTAAGAATTCTCCTTTAATGGAAATTATTCAACAAGCATCACAGTTAGGCTTTAAATTAATCGTTACTACAGATCATGGAACCATAAATGTAAAAAATCCATCAAAAGTAATTGGAGACAAAAACACAAGCTTAAATCTTCGTTATAAAACAGGTCGAAGCCTTACGTATGAAACGAAAGATGTATTAGAAGCTAAAAACCCTAGCAGCATACACTTACCCTCAATAAACATGAGTAGTTCCTTTATTTTTGCTAAAGGTGAAATGTTTTTCGCTTATCCAAATAACTACAACCATTATGTAAGTTATTTCCGTAATACTTACCAGCATGGTGGCGTTTCATTAGAAGAAATGATTATTCCTTTTGTAGTACTAGATCCAAAATAAATGTAGGTTTATTCTTTCATTAGTGTAGTTCGTCGGTTTTTTATACAAATAATCCGAATAATATGTTACATTTACGCGCAATTAAATTTACCTATGCAAGTAACATTTATGATCAAGGATTTACCCCAAATCGCTGACCAAATATTATTAAGTGCACCATTCAAAACCATTTTATTTTATGGTGAAATGGGTGTTGGTAAGACGACACTTATTAAAGAACTTGCTAAAAAAATTGGTGTTACCGACACATTAAGTAGCCCAACCTTCTCAATTGTAAACGAATACAAAACACAAACCGATAAATTATTCCATTTTGATTGTTATCGAATAACATCAGAAGAAGAAGCGCTTGATTTTGGAATTGAAGAATATTTAGATTCCGATAATTGGAATTTAATTGAATGGCCAGAAAAAATCGCGAATTTATTGCCAGAAAAAAGTACTAAAATTCAATTAATAAAAAACACTAACGGAAGTAGGACCGTAAAATTAGAGCCCATGAAATAAAATTGAAACGATAACATATTTGCATACTCTCCTGATTTTTAAATAGCTGCCCCAAATCGCATTATTTTTAAAGGATATTTTATTGTCCAAAAAAAAACTAATAAAGATACGGACAACATAATTCAGATACTTGTCTTTTTTCGTGCTAGGTTTGTACTATTAACCTCACAAAAACAAATATTATGAAAGTAGCAAGAAACCTTTTTATCGTAGCAATTTTTGGACTTGGATTATTTGCATCCTGCACTCCAGAGAACATCGAAAATGGACAAACCGAACAACAAGTCGACAAAACACTTAAGCCATTACAAAACGGATAGAAAGTCTTTAGTCATTGGTGGTATTATTGTTTTATTAATTGCCTTATCACCAATCTTATTTTATTCTTATAGAAGTTTTCCAGAGTCTCAGACTTTGGAAACTTCTTTTTTTACATTAAATACAAGTTTCCCAAGTTTCTATGCTTATGCTTGGTATTTTACTGGAAAATTCATCCCTCTATACTTATTATTACTCTGGTTTTTAACCTGTAAGCACTGGTGGCACTGGATCATTCTAGTACCTATCGCCATGTACTCATTTCAGCTATGGGGCGTGATCAATGAAAGTAACAGTTTAGATGAACTAGAGTTAGTCTATATATTTCCTTTAATGATGATTCTTGTGCCAGCTGTCTACCTGATTAGAGCTAAAATATTTAATCAAGTACGTGAAAATGACTTTCAATCATTTGAAGAAGAATTAGCAAAGAAAAAATCAGTTTGGGGACAAATTAAAGATTTATTTCAATAAATATTTCTCTTCACTTTTTAAGATTAAATATGTAACTTGGTTCTGTTAACAAACAGTCCATGTCTATATCACCATTCACCAAAGCACAATTACTTCCGCAAGAAGAAACCCTCGAAATTGCAAGGGAAAAGGGCGAATTATTCATTGGAATCCCTAAAGAAACCTATTTTCAAGAAAAACGGATATGTTTAACACCAGATGCAGTTGCAGCTGTAGTTTCAAACGGTCACCGTGTGTTAATAGAAAAAGGAGCTGGTATTGAAGCTGGTTTTAGCGATGCTAATTATAGTGATTCTGGAGCTTTATTAACAAGCGATACCGATAAAGTATTTGCTTGTCCAATTATACTTAAGGTTGAACCCCCTACCATTGAAGAAATAAAACTTATTAAGCCAAAATCGGTTATAATTTCCGCGCTTCAACTTAAAACAAGGAAAAAAAGTTATTTTGAGGCCTTAGCAAAAAAGAAAATTACCGCCTTGGCTTTTGAATTTATCAAAGATGAAGACAATGGATATCCGGCCGTTAAAGCATTGAGTGAAATCGCAGGAACTGCTGCTGTTTTAATAGCAGCAGAATTAATGGTTAATGCAGAAAAAGGCAATGGCTTACTTTTTGGAAATATAAGTGGAGTCCCCCCTGTAGAGGTTGTTGTTATTGGTGCCGGAACAGTAGGACAGTTTGCAGCAAGGTCAGCTATTGGACTCGGAGCTAACGTAAAAGTGTTTGACAGTTCTATAACAAAACTCCGAAAGCTTCAAAACAACTTAGGTCAAACAATATATACTTCTACCATTCAACCAAAAAATCTCTTAAAAGCCCTTAGACGTTGTGATGTTGCTATTGGGGCTGTACGTGGTAATAATCGCTCCCCTGTTATTGTCTCTAAAACAATGGTTGAAAACATGAAGAAAGGGGCCGTTATTATTGATGTTAGTGTTGATATGGGCGGTTGTTTCGAAACTACGGAAATGACGACACATGACAAACCTACCGTTATTAAAAATGGCGTTATTCATTACGGAGTACCTAATATCCCTGCTAGATACCCTAAAACTGCCTCTATATCAATCAGTAACATTTTCACACCTTACCTATTAAACATATCAGAATATGGAGGAATTGAAAATGCGATTAGATTTGACAGCGGTCTGAAGAATGGTTTGTACTTTTACCGTGGAATTTTAACCAATAAAGCTGTTGGTGATTGGTTTGACATGCCGTATAGCGATCTAAACCTTTTAATTTTCTAATTTAAAAACACAAAACTAATTTTACTTATTCTATGAAGTTTATTTATCGGTTAGGATTTTATTTAGGAGGATTTACCATTGGCCTTATCATTCTTTTTTTCTTTTTAGGAGGCAAAAAGACTTCTTGTGATTATGGCCCAGAAGCAAGAACATTAAAAAATATTAGAATTAAACCTCGCTTATTTTCCGAAGAAAGTATTATTTCTCTTTCTGAAAAAGGATTAGATACTTCAGCAATAGCCACACTCCTTAGAAAAGGGTCCGTTTTATTCTCTGAAAGCAATACCAAACTTGACTCCTGCAAACAATATGTGATAGAAGGGACTATTTCTGATACTAATTTAAAAATTAGAGTTGAAAACTGTGAAGAACAGGCTACTGTACTAAAAGTATACAACGCTGACTAATTTTATTTTATTCCTCAAGCTTTTTTATAAAATACGAAGGATACACTTTGTATCGCTCGTAGAATCGCTTTGAAAAAGACTCTGCTCCTTTAAAACCGCAGTCAGCAGCAATAGCTTTAATAGTATATTTTCGAAATGTTGGATTCTCCGTTAATTCTTTAAAAGCAAATTCTACACGCAAATCATTAATATACTTGCTGAAATTTTTATTTTTTTCATTATTGACTACTTTCGATAGGTAACGTGGGTTTGTATCACATAAATTAGCCAAACTTCGCAATGAAACATCTTTAGACAAGTATTTCTTTTCTTTTTCAAATTTATCAAGTCCTTCAAGAATACCTTTGAGCACTGTTTGTGATATTTCAGAAGAGAGAGATTTCTTCTCTTTCAAATGCCCCTTATTGTCCTTTTGCCTCGCTATTAAGGATTCAAATCTTTTTTTATATACTAATTGCCTATTAATGTAATACCCTAATGCAATAAAAGAGATGAAAAGAACCGCCAATCCAAGATACATGTTATTTCTAGATCGAATATTATCTTCTTCTAAATCACTAATCAACTCCTCTTTTTCTCTTAACAGTTTAGGTGTTTCAAAGTTCTTAATTAGATTAGGTTCAAAATACTGGTAATTTTCATTAAAAACACTATCGATATATAGTAGCTTATTTAAGTAAACAATTTGTTTTTGAGAATCGCCAATGCTTTTATAATAATCAAACAACCCTTCATAAACAATTCTCTGTGACGGCAATATACTTTCAAATTCACTTATCGAATCAGCTATTTTTAAATTCAAAATTCCTTTTTCTAAATTATTAGTTTTTATTAAGCTTAAACCTCTAAACAAATTAATATTTAATAATGATGAGTTATTTAAATCATATCCATTGAACAATAATTCATCACTAATATTTATTGATTTTTCATATTTTTTTAAATAATAATTAATTTCGATAGACATTTCAAGGAACCATTCTTTGTAGTATGATTTACTATTATTATAACCATTATAACTATCTGCTTTGCTGAGTCCCTTTTTAAGGTACAAATAAGCTGAATCTAATTTTTTCAATCCCAAATAACATAACACAAAATTCTGATTAGAAGACAATTCATTCTCAAGGTAAATATCTTTAGCAAAACCAACAGCTCCTTTTCTAGTTGAATTTAATATTCCTTCTAAATATTTTTTATCATTTAATATAGAATGCCTCTTCTTTTGCAATTTTAGCGCCTCTAACTTATTGCCCCAAATAGACTTTGTTCTTATCAATGAGTTTAAGAGAAAAACTTGTTGCGATGTATTCTCACGATCTACAGATAAATCATAAGCTATAATTATGTTTTTAACTTCCAGTTTTAAATCTCCTATTTGATTATAGATATACCCTTTAATCATATAACCCAACGCTGGATATGTTATATTATCTATGTTTTTAGTGAGTTCGATAACACTATCTGCAAATTTTAGATTTGTTTCAGGGTTAAAAATTCTAGCCAAACGATCATACCCCCTCGCCATTTTAATTGTATCGTTTTGACTACGGGCTCTCTCAAGATACACCCTTGCAATTCGCTCTGCTTTTATTGAATCATTACTAACCTTATTAAATAAACTTAATAACTCTTCGTCGTCTAGTACATGTAATTTTTCTATAGAATAGTCTTGCGCCGTAACCGACAAACCCAATAATAAAAAAAGAAAAAATAATCTCATTGATATAAATTAAAAAATAAAACTATAAAAAAACATAAAAGTCTTATAAACCTCGTACTTACAAGGGGATACTTTTATGTTTTATAATTTACAGATTTACCTACAAACCTCTATATATCTATGGTCGTAATTCACGAATAAAGACCAATAATTCAAGAATCTCGATTACGAGCATTTGGTTTTAACCTCAATAGTTAAGAAGTTTGAAGTGTTGTCAATTAAATTACATAACAGCGAAAGGGATCTTTGAACTAAGTTTAACTGGGGAGTTGATGCAAGTGAAGATCTCTTAGCTGTTTTTAAAATACTTCCCCAATTAAAAAAAAGGAACGAAAACACTAAAGTTTTCTTCGTTCCTTTTCTTTTTTTAATAATGAAAGCTCTCTACTTGTTTGTCCAGCGACAGATGTATTTTCTTCAGCACGACGAATTAAGTATGGCATTACGTCTTTTACAGGTCCAAAAGGAATATACTTGGCTACATTATAACCTTCTGCTGCTAAATTATAACTAATATGATCGCTCATTCCGTACAATTGGCCAAACCAAACTCTAGAATCTGTTTTAGCAATTCCTTTTGCTTCTAACAATTCCATTCCTAAATAACTACTATTTTCATTATGAGTTCCTATAAACAATGACATAGCATCCAAATTACCAATTATATATTTCATTACTGCATCAAAATTTTCATCCGTAGCTTGTTTACTCTCACAAATGGGAGTTGGATATCCTTTTTCTTCAGCGCGATCATTTTCTTTTTCCATATAAGCCCCGCGAACGACTTTATAGGCCAATTTATACCCCTTTGCTTTTGCTCTGGCGTGTTGTTCTTTTAAATAATCCAAACGATCCCAACGATAGCATTGCAAGGTGTTAAAAACGATAGGTGTTTCCTTATTGTATTTCTCCATCATAGCTTCACATAAATCATCGGCTGCGGTTTGCATCCATGATTCTTCTCCATCAATTAAGAGTGAAATCCCTGCGCTATGTGCTGTTTTACAGACAATATCGTATCGATCTACTATTCGCTGCCATTCTGAAATTTCAGCAGCAGTTAATTCTTTTCCTGCCGATTTTTTTTCCCATAAAGCAAAACGCCCAAAACCTGTGGGTTTAAAAACAGAAAAAGGCATTGCCTTTTTTTCATCCGCAAAACGGATTAATTTTAAAATCATGTCTCGTGTAGCATCAAACTGTGCCTCTTCTTCCTTTCCTTCTACCGAGTAATCCAAAACAGAACTCACCCCTGCTCCATACAAGCTATCAACCACCGATAAACAGTCCTCTTCATTTACACCTCCACAGAAATGATCAAAAACAGTAGAACGAATTAACCCTTCTACAGGTAAGTGTAAATTTAACGCGAACTTTGTAGCCGCAGTTCCAATTCGAACTAACGGTTCTTTCGAAATCATTTTAAAAAGAAAGTACGCGCGTTCTAATTCAGAATCGCTTTTAAGTCTAAAAGCTGTTTCTGTATTATTAAAAAGAGTTTTTGATACCATATAGTGAAAATAATGTTCACAAATATAGTTAGATTTGACATCTAATTAAAAACAAAATAAGGTTCAAGTGTATGAAAAAAATTCTCAAAGAGCGAGGTTCGGTTTATGGCAATAAAGAGACCTGGGAATCGCTCATAAAAGAAATTGAAAATATTAATCCTTCAAAAGTTTTTATACTTACGGATACCAACACCCACAACTATTGTTTGCCATATTTTAAGGAGAAAATTTCAACTGCAATACAGCTAGAAGTTTTGACCATTTCTGAAGGAGAATTACACAAAACAATCACTACCTGCGTAACACTTTGGGAAACGCTTTCAGAAAAAAATGCGGATCGAAAAACATTACTAATCAATCTTGGAGGTGGTGTCGTTACCGATTTAGGTGGTTTTGTAGCTTCAACTTATAAACGTGGTATTGAATTTATAAACATCCCAACATCACTACTAGCAATGGTTGACGCCTCGGTAGGTGGGAAAAACGGAGTCGATTTAGGAGTAATTAAAAATCAAGTTGGAATAATTAGAAATCCGAAATGTGTCATTATCGACACTCATTTCCTTACTACATTACCCAAAGAACAGATTACTTCTGGTTTTGCTGAAATGCTAAAACACGGATTAATTACTTCGGAAGAATACTGGCAAAGAACTAGGGCATTTAATTTTGAAAATACTTCGGAAACAGACGCGTTAATCTGGGATTCGGTACTCATAAAAAACAATGTAGTAACTGAAGACCCTACAGAACAAGGACTTCGGAAAACACTGAATTACGGACACACCTTAGGACACGCCATAGAATCGTATTGTTTAGAACATTCAGACAAAAAAACATTGTTACACGGTGAAGCTATTGCGATAGGCTTAATTCTCGCCACATATCTTTCAGTTGAGTTACTTTCCTTTCCGAAGCAAAAAATGAACGAAATAACAACAACCATTTTACATCACTTTCCGAAGGTAACTTTTACTGAAAATGACATTGAAGAAATCATAAAACTGCTCATCTACGATAAGAAAAACAGCAACGGAAAGGTTCTTTTTGTGCTTTTACATGCTATCGGAAAACACAAAGTAAACTGCGAAGTTCCTAACGACTTAATTTATAAAGCGTTTGAATATTATAAAAATCACTAAAAAATAATTCTGTTTTTATTTATTGTTATTAATTTTTAATTAGATTTATCCCCATAATCATAGAAGCCTCAAAAGCGATGAAACGAATAATAGTAGATTTTAAGAAACTAACTCCAGAGATCCTATCTCTATTAGTTGAAAAGTATCCTGACGGATATGACGATGACAATGTAATTAGATTTAAAAACGCTAAAAATGAGACTGTTGACGCTGTTGAAGTTCGTACAGAAGATACTATCTACTTAGTAAAAGTAAGCTCAAGACTAGAAACTAGTATGGCTAATTTTGATGAAGATGACTATGATGATAACGATTACAACGAGCCAATAAGCGAAATGCCAGACAAGAAAAAGTTTGACGAAGAAGAATAAAAAAAAGAGGCCAATGGCCTCTTTTTTTTATTTATAAATAGCGTTCATTTATAATGTTTTGATGGTGTATTTCATGTCCGCAAACAATAAAACCTAACGAACGAACCGTTGAATAATTAGAATTTGACTTCCCTCCTTTTAAAAGCGTCGTTTCATTAAAGCTGCTAAATAAACTTATGGTAGCAGCGCGAACCGTTTTATATTCTTCGATTAAATCATCAATGCTACGCGTATTTGCCTTACAATTGGCACCAAATACATTTTCATCAAAACCCTCTAGAGAAGCATTTTCGGCACGCGCAAAATACAAGGCGCGATAACAAAAAACACGCTCAGTATCTATAATATGTAATAAAACTTCTTTCGGCGTCCATTTTCCTTCAGCGTATTTAAAATGCAACTTTGAATCCGGAATTGACGCATAGAAAGCCGGTATAGCTTGCTCTCCGTTACGCAAAGCCTCTACTAAAGAAACATTGGAAACTAAATCTATATACCTTTTAAAGTAAGGTGCATATTCGTTTGAAGGTATTTGTGGTGATTTCATTGTCTGTAATTTTTCTTAAAAGTATAAAAAAACCTCTGTATATACAGAGGTTTTAAAGTATGATAGAATTCCGAAGGAATTAAAATTCTTTAAAAATTGAATGCATTAAACGTTTCTTATCATTTATGCTTTCTTCTAATGAAATCATAGTTTCAGTACGCGTTACACCTTCAATATCATCGATTAAATAGATAATGTCTTTTGCGTGACTTGTATTTTTCGCTCTAATTTTACAGAAAATATTAAATTTTCCAGTTGTAACGTGCGCTACAGTTACATGTGGTATTGACGCAAGACGCTCCAATACAAATTGCGTTTGAGATGTTTTATGTAGAAAAATACCAACATACGCGATAAATGAGTATCCTAGTTTTTGATAATTAAGACGTAACGAAGAACCTGTAATAATACCTCCTTCTTCCATTTTCTTAACACGAACGTGTACGGTTCCTGCCGAAATTTGTAATTTTTTTGCAATGTCTGTAAAAGGAGTTCGAGTATTCTCAATTAACATATCGAGAATTTGGTGATCGGTGTCATCTAATTTAAATTTTGCCATATTTTTTTTTGTAGTAATTTTTTAGATATGTAAAAATAATACGCTTAACTCAATAAAAAGTCATTTTACTAAAATATTTATAACAGAATTATCCATTTTACTAACAATTGTCGAAATAATTAAATCTTCAAAAATATTTTCTTGCGAATTTATCAAAATTCCATTCCCTTTTAAATCAATCTCCTTGTGCCCTTTTATTTCGTCGCAGCCCCCTATTTTAGAGACAATAGGTTTAAAACTAATGACATCTCCTTCTAATTCTTCTACATATTGAATGGCGACAGCTATTGGCTGCTTATAAGCATCAACCCGAACGTTTCTAAGAACAACATCATTGTATGTAAGATTATTCTGCGGTATTTTAAAATAATCTTCATAAGTCACAGGAGTTTCAGACTGATTTGTAATGTCAAACAACTCTAAAAAGGCATAAAATATAAACGATCGAGTTGTTTCACGACTATAATCCAATGCATAATGTCCCGCTTCAAAGAGTATCGTAGGCACTCCAGCCATCTGAAAGGTATCACCCACACAATTTGCATTAAAACCATCGTCATAGCGCCCTACTTGCCCTGGAATGTATTGCTGCAAAGCTCTATTCATACGCACGATATGCTCCATAGCAACGATTCTAGCAGGTGTTATACTGCGTTCTTTATCTGCGGAAGGAGCTAAAAAGGAAACTGTAGCTGGTAATCCTGTAGCCAATCCGTAAATAGTACGTTGATCGTGAAGGTTTAAACACAAATCTGGTTGAAGTTCATTAAAAACCGATTGCAATACTCTACTTTCATTTTGAGTTGTCTCCTGTGCATCTCTATTTAAATCGACTTTATTTGCATTTACACGTGTATATAAAGAAGCTCCATCTGGATTAAGTATTGGAATAATATAAAAAGTATAATGCGCTAAAAACTCATTTATTTCTTTCTGAAAGAATTCCTTTTGAGCAATAAACTTCAAAAAATCAAAAATTGCTTTGGTAGTTGTTGCTTCATTTCCGTGCATTTGCGACCACCCTAAAACCTTCTTTTTTCCCGATCCAATAGTGACCATTGGAATGTCTTTTCCGTTTTCTGAAACACCTATAGAAGCAATTTTAAATTGGTTTTTATACGAAGAAAGCAATGGTGAAATGTGCGCTAAATCTATATACCTATCTCGCAATTGAGACTCGTAATTTGAAGCATACCAAGTTGTGATATTCATAGTCTTTTTTTGTTTGATTACAAATGTAAACAATCATAAGTTTACAAATGTAAACAAGTTTTTCACCTTCTTTTGTGTATTGTTGTAAACAGTAACACTCACCTTTAACATTTCTTTATACCGAAAACCACTCTTACGCTACAAATACATTATAAAATACTTTATTTCAGTTAGTTAAGTGCTATTATATGAAGTGGTTATTTATACTTATTTTAAATATATTCATTAAACATTGTGGGTTCTGAAGTAATAATTTACATTTGTAAACGTTAAATCCTCAAACAACAGTTTACAATGGTAAACACTTCAGATTTTGCTAAAAGATTACAAAAAGTGCTCGATTATTACGGGGTGTCTGCTACTGCTTTTTCAGAAGAAATTGAGTTCAATCGTTCCACAATTTCTCACCTCCTATCGGGTAGAAATAAGCCCAGTTTAGAATTTGTTTTGAAGGTCCTTCAGAAGTATCCTGAAGTAGAATTATATTGGCTACTAAATGGAAAAGGAAGTTTTCCTAAAAGCACTATTCCGCAGATTGAAAAACCAAAACCTGCACAAGAAACCATTTCATTTGATTCCAACTCAAGTTCAGACTCCACTCCAAAAACCACTCCTCCTCCAATTTTTTCGGACCCAAAAATTTCGCATTCAGAAAAAGGAATTGAACGTATTGTAATTTTTTATAATGACGGAACTTTTAAAGTGTATGAAAATTAAAATGTTTCCGTAATTTTTCAGAAATTCGTATAAAAATAATTCTATGCGATTTTTACTCCTCGTACTTTCCCTTTTCCTATTACAAAGCTGTTATAACGTAGAACGTAATTGTACCGACTACAAATCTGGAACTTTCGAGTTTGAAGCCCTTGTAGGTACCGAACTCCTTACCACAACTTTTGTTCGCAACGATTCGATAGAAATTGATTATTTTAAAGGAAAGGCAGATACATCATCCGTACGTTGGATTAATGATTGTGAATACATTGTTCAAAAACTGAATCCGAAGAACCAGGCCGAAAAGAAAGCCATTCATATGAAGATACTCAGTACCGCTGAAAATGAATATACTTTTGAATACAACACCGTTGGCTCATCAACAAAACAAAAAGGTACTGCCAAAAAAGTTTCTCAAAACAAACCATTAACCGACTAACCATTATGTTTGAAATTTTAACCTCTCCAGACGCACTCATTGCGTTATTAACCCTTACGTTTCTTGAGATAATATTAGGAATCGACAACATTATATTTATATCGCTTGCCGCCAGTAAACTTCCTAAAGAACATCAAAAAAAAGCCACAAATATTGGTCTTTTCTTGGCGATGATTATTCGTATTATCCTATTGTTCGGAATTTCTTGGCTCGTAGCGATGGAAGCCCCTTTCTGGCACATCAATCTTCCTTGGGTTAAAGCAGGAATTAGCGGACAAGGAGTAATTCTATTTATTGGAGGTTTGTTTTTACTATACAAAAGCACCAACGAGATTCATGAAAAAGTAGAAGACAAAGGTCACGACGAGCGAGAAGTAAAAAAAGGACGTGCTACAACACTCTCCAAAGCTGTGATTCAAATTTGCTTAATCAACATCGTTTTTTCTTTTGACTCTATTCTGACCGCGGTTGGAATGACAAATGGAGTCGGAAACTCACCCACCGATGCACTTATCATTATGGTTATCGCAGTGATTGTTTCGGTACTAATAATGATGATTTTCGCAGCGCCTGTAGGACGTTTTGTAAATGAGCATCCTACCGTTCAATTGCTAGGACTTTCCTTCTTAATACTAATTGGTTTTATGTTGATTGCTGAAGGTGCACACCTATCGCATCTTGAAATTTTTGGTTCAGAAGTAGGTGTCATTCCGAAAGGATATTTGTATTTTACAATTGCTTTTTCTCTTTTTATTGAATTTATCAATATGAAATACCGAAAAAGGACCTCTGGGATTGTCACAACTACTCCTGAAAAAGAACTCGATAAATAATTTAAAACAATAAACTCATGAACGAATTCACCACACAATGGACTAAAAAGGAATTAAGCGCTTATTTGCTGTTATATTGTGCAAATGCCGATTATATCGAAACAGAAGAGGAAATCGAGCTCATTCGCTCTAAAGTGGATAGAGCGGACTATAAAGCCATTCATAAAGAGTTTGAAAACGATAACGACTATCAAAGTATTCAAAAAATTGAATCGACTATCGCACGTTTAAATCTTTCCGAAGCACAGATTGACGCGCTTATAGATGAAATGAAAGCGTTATTTACAGCCGATGGAGGTTATGACGCTGCAGAAAATGCTTTGTTTACAGGTCTTAAGAAGTTATTGAAGGAGTAATTACTCTTTTTTTCTCTTTAGTAAATTATTTTGTTCCTCGATCAGTTTTTCAATATTTGACAATAACTGAATGTTTTTAGGAGTCTCTACTTCCTTATTTTTAGGGTCGTCAGATTTATTTCTAAATCGATTCATCATTTTTACCACTAGGAAAACTGTGAGTCCGATAATAAAAAAATCGATACTCACCTCAATAAGTTCTCCGTAACCAATGGAAATTTCACTGCTGTCTTCACTTGCTACACGAAGTACGTATTTTTGATTTTCGAAACTTACTTTATTCGTGAAGTACAGTAAAGGCGGCATAAATATCTTCTTCACCAATACATTCACCACATTGTTAAAGGCGGTACCCATAATAATACCGATGGCCATATCGACCATATTTCCTTTTACTGCGAAATTTTTAAATTCTGAAAAGAACTTCTTCATAATACGTCCTAAAATAGCAAGGTTTGTCCTTCATCGTCAGTAGGAGGTTCTTCTCCTTCGGAAGGTTTTACAGGCTTTTCTGAAGCTGAACCGTCTTGAGACGAAACAACGTCTTCTTCATCAACAACCTCTAAGTTTTCAGTAGCAACAGGAGTTGGCGGCTCATACGGAAGTGGTTCCAATTCGTTAATCTCCAAAACTTTATCTTTTGTCAATTGATTCCCCATAGCTGAAATCCCTTTTATAGAAATAAATTCTTCCAGGTTGATTTCTAAGTTCTCTTGTCGATCTTTCCCTCTTGTTTTAGCAAATACAACCTCAGCCATAGGTCTATAATCTGTAAACAAGTGATCTAAATAGGATTTAGGATGCTCTGTTATAATTAAATCTTCACGATCTGGATGCTCTATTAAAAATCGTTTTACATAAAACAATTCCTTTTCACCTTCCCAATAAATTGCAGAAATAGGTTTCTTTGGGTCCCATTTCTCCAAAACTATGATATCACTATCAAAATGAAGTGTTAGTTCTGGAATTACCGTTTTAGCGATTCCCTTCTGATTAATAATCAATAATCGATCTTCTTTTCTAAATTCACCCAAAAGCTCGCCTCGTGCATCTACATTTAAACGCTGCACAGTTTCATCAAACCAAATTTTACGCGGTTTTAATGTAGACAATCCTTTTTCTTTAAGCTCTATTCGTTTTACAGAATACTTTGTGACAATATTTCCTTTAGAGCCACGCCCCTTCACTAATAAATCGGCAAAATCTAAATCGAATTTTAATTTCTTGATGCTTCCGCTTTGACGAAGCAATACCGTTACCACCTCAGCTTCTCCATTTGGATTAGCCGTAAAGTAAAGTAGTTTAGAGCCTTTCGTGCCCGCAGTTAAATCATATTCTTTATCACGAGTGATACTAGTTACCGAAAATCGTTTTACATAGGTCGCACCTTTGGGTCCGTCTCGGTAAATTAAATTATAGATTGTTCTAGCATCTTTCTTCTTGAAAATAGCGACATGTACAATTCCTTTACCAATAAATGTTTTCGCATCTACTTTGGTAACCATCATTCGTCCACTTTCCGTAAAAACTATAATATCGTCAATATCACTACAATCTGTAACATATTCGTCACGACGCAAACTCGTACCCACAAAACCTTCTTCTCGGTTTACATATAGCTTTGTATTCCTAATAACAACCTTTGTTGCTTCAATATCGTCAAACACACGAATTTCAGTTTTACGCTCTTTCCCTTCTCCATAATCCTTCTTCAAACGCTTGAAATAATCAATCGAGTATTCAATTAAATTGTTTAAGTGATGCTTTACTTGAGCGATGTTATCGTCCAACGCATCAATTTTTTGCTGCGCTTTATCAATATCGAATTTTGAAATACGCTTGATACGAATCTCTGTTAAACGCACAATATCATCTTCGGTTACAGCACGCTTTAAATGTTGAATGTGTGGCTGCAATCCCTTATCAATTGCACTAATTACACCTTCCCAAGTTTCCTCTTCTTCAATATCACGATAGATTCTATTTTCAATAAAAATACGTTCTAAGGAAGCATAATGCCACTGCTCTTCTAATTCGTGCAATTGGATTTCCAATTCACTTTTTAAAAGCTCCACTGTACGATCTGTAGAACGACGCAACATTTCAGAAACTCCCACAAAAAGTGGTTTGTTATCTTCAATAACACATCCTAAAGGTGAAATTGAGGATTCGCAGTTTGTAAAAGCGTATAGCGCATCTATAGTTTTGTCTGGAGAGATCCCTGCCGGAATATGAATTAAGATTTCCACATCGGCAGCTGTATTATCTTCAATTTTCTTTATTTTAATTTTTCCTTTATCATTGGCCTTCAATATAGAATCGATTAACGATGATGTATTGGTCCCAAAAGGAATTTCAGTAATCACCAAGGTGTTTTTGTCTAATTGATTGATACGCGCTCTACTACGTATCTTTCCGCCGCGCAACCCATCGTTATAATTAGTTGCATCCATAATTCCGCCCGTAGGGAAATCCGGCAACAAGGTAAAACGTTTCCCTTGCAAGTGCTTGATAGACGCATCAATTAACTCGATAAAGTTGTGTGGCAATACTTTGGTTGAGAGTCCGACCGCAATCCCTTCAGCACCTTGTGCCAAAAGCATAGGAAACATTACTGGAAGATTGATAGGCTCTTTTCTTCGTCCATCATACGACGCTTGCCATTCGGTAATTTTCGGATTGTAAACGACGTCTAACGCAAACTTAGAGAGTCTTGCTTCAATATAACGAGACGCCGCAGCACGGTCGCCTGTAAGTACATTTCCCCAGTTTCCTTGCGTGTCTATCAATAAATCTTTTTGTCCGATTTGAACCATGGCATCTGCAATACTCGCATCCCCGTGTGGGTGATACTGCATCGTATGCCCTACAATATTCGCAACCTTATTGTAACGCCCATCATCCAAATCTTTCAAAGAATGCATAATCCGTCGCTGTACCGGCTTAAATCCATCTTCAATAGCAGGTACTGCACGCTCTAGGATTACGTAACTGGCGTAATCCAAAAACCAATCACGGTACATGCCCGTAACCTTCGTTATTGTATCGCCAGAAGTATCCTCGTTTTCGCCCAAGTAATCTGGTCCTTGGTTTATTTCTTCTTCGTTGTTTGGAGTTTCGTCCACAGTTTTATAAAATTTTATTTAAAACAGATTACTTTACAATTACAAATGACTGGGTGCCAAATTCGATTTGATTGTCATTAACCGTTACTTTATCAATTAGTTTCATATCAAAACAGTCTCCTTCGCGGATAAAAAAATCAACAACAAGAGCATCTGTTTCTGAGGCACTCAACTGAAGGCTATACGCTTCTCCTGAAACCATCTCTGTATAGTCAAAATAAAGAACCGCTTCTTCTTGCGTGTTTTCAAAATAAAGAAACAACTCTGAGGTGTCATTATAAATTCGAATATCTTCAAACTGATATGTTAACTCTTCGCCTATTAAATTAACACCATTTGAATCCACAACACTAAAACTCGCCGTAGGCTCTATGGGTAAAATCGCTTCACAATCATTATTTGTATCACAGCTTACCGCTAAATTAACCAGAACCGTTAAAAGGAATACTATTTTTATAGTTTTAGCAGTCATTAGCTTTCAATTTTATCAACTTCAAACTTCAAGTTATCAATAATAAATTTTTGTCGGTCAGGGGTATTTTTTCCCATATAAAACGACAACAGCTCTTCAATACTCATTGCCTTATCTAACATAACAGGGTCTAAGCGAATGTCTGCACCAATAAAATGAACAAACTCATCGGGAGAAATCTCCCCAAGCCCTTTAAATCGTGTTATTTCAGGTTTTGGCTTTAGCTCTTCCATGGCATCCTTTCGTTCTTCTTCGGAATAGCAATAAATGGTTTTCTTTTTATTACGAACTCTAAACAAAGGCGTTTGTAATATATACAAATGTCCTTCTTTTATCAATTCTGGGAAAAACTGAAGGAAGAACGTAATTAACAACAAGCGTATGTGCATTCCATCCACATCGGCATCGGTTGCAATTACAATATTGTTATACCGAAGATCCTCCATCGACTCTTCTATGTTCAATGCCGCCTGCAAGAGGTTAAACTCTTCATTCTCGTACACAATCTTTTTTGAAAGTCCGTAGCTATTTAACGGCTTTCCTTTCAAACTAAAAACGGCTTGTGTATTTACATCCCTACTCTTGGTAATACTCCCACTTGCCGAATCTCCCTCGGTAATAAACAATGTAGACTCTAGATTCCGTTCTTTCTTAGTATCTCCTAAGTGAATTCGGCAATCGCGTAATTTTTTATTGTGAAGATTCGCCTTTTTAGCACGATCTTTCGCCAGTTTCCGGATCCCTGAAAGTTCCTTACGCTCCCGCTCTGCTTGCATAATCTTGCGTTGCATTTTTTCAGCAGCATCAGGATTTTTATGAAGGAAGTTATCCAGTTGTGTTTTAACAAAATCGTTAATATACGTTCGTACGGTTGGCAATTCGCCTCCCATATCGGTAGAACCAAGTTTCGTTTTTGTCTGACTCTCAAAAACGGGCTCCATTACTTTTATACTAATCGCAGATACGATTGATTTACGCACATCACTCGCTTCGTAATTCTTTCCGAAGAACTCACGAATGGTTTTTACAACACTTTCTCTAAAGGCTGCTAAATGCGTCCCTCCCTGCGTTGTGTTCTGTCCATTTACAAAACTGTGGTATTCTTCGCTGTATTGTGTTTTACTATGTGTGATTGCGACTTCAATATCGTCTCCTCGCAAATGAATAACAGGATACACCATGTCCTCTTCAGAAATATTATCTTCTAATAAATCTTTCAGCCCATTTTCAGAAAAAAACTTTTCCCCATTAAAGTCGATCGTTAATCCAGGATTAAGATACACATAGTTCTTAAGCATTTTCGCGATATACTCTGTGCGGTACTTGTAATTTTTGAAGATGACCTCATCGGGAACAAAAGTTACTTTGGTTCCTTTTCGTTTTGAAGTTTCTTCAATTTCTGAATTTACTTCTAACTCCCCTTGAGAGAATTCTGCATATTTCGTTTGGTTATCACGAACCGACTCTACTCTAAAAAATGAAGAAAGCGCATTTACAGCCTTGGTACCTACACCGTTTAGTCCTACCGATTTTTTAAAGGCACGACTGTCGTACTTTCCACCGGTATTCATTTTAGACACTACGTCCACAACTTTCCCTAACGGAATTCCACGTCCGAAATCACGAACCTTCACTTCTTTATCTTTAATTCTTATCTCGATGGTTTTTCCAGCGCCCATCACGAACTCATCGATACAGTTATCGAGCACTTCTTTTAGTAAAATATAGATACCATCATCTGGAGAAGAACCATCTCCTAACTTCCCAATATACATCCCAGGGCGCATACGAATATGCTCTTTCCAATCCAGTGAACGTATATTGTCTTCTGTGTAATCGCTTTCTGCCATAAAGTATAGGGTGTAGGCACGAATATAAAATTATCGTGTTACATTAAAAACTGAAATCTAGGAAAGTAATTAACAATAAATAAAAACCTATTGTTAGTAACGCACTTAGCTTTTTTTCTTCGGAAAGAAATACGTAAAATTGACAGTCTCTCGTTAAAGAGAAAGCTATAAAGGAATAGAACCTACAAGAGGCTTTAACTATACGTTGAAACGGAAATGCATTACATCTCCATCACTTACAACATATTCTTTACCTTCTACTCCCATCTTACCCGCTTCTTTAACTTTAGCTTCACTTCCGTACGTCACAAAGTCGTTATATCGAATGACTTCGGCACGAATAAATCCTTTTTCGAAATCGGTATGAATAACCCCTGCAGCTTGTGGTGCTGTTGCACCTACAGGAATGGTCCAAGCACGGACTTCCTTCACACCTGCCGTAAAATAGGTTTGTAAGTTTAATAATTTATAAGCGCCACGAATTAATTTAGCAGAACCTGGCTCTTCTAAGCCTAAGTCTTCTAAAAACATCTGACGTTCTTCAAAAGTCTCTAATTCGGTGATATCAGCTTCAGTTCCTACTGCCAACACAACTACTTCTGCGTTTTCAGGAGCCACAGCAGCGCGAACCTTTTCTACATATTCATTTCCATTTGCCGCTCCAGCTTCATCTACATTACACACATACATTACAGGCTTATCTGTAATATACTGCATCTGGTCTATATACTCTTCTCTTTCAGAATCTAACAAATCGATAGCACGAACAGAAACACCGGCTTCTAAACCAGCTTTCACTTTCAATAAAGCCGCTTCTTCTTTCTGAGCATCTTTATTTCCCGTACGTGATGCACGTTTTACTTTTTCAAGTTTCTTATCGGTTGTTTCAAGATCTTTCAATTGCAACTCGATATCAATTGTTTCTTTATCGCGAATAGGATCTACACTCCCATCTACGTGCACAATATTATCATCATCAAAACAACGTAGAACGTGTAGAATAGCATCCGTTTCACGAATATTTCCAAGAAATTGATTTCCCAATCCTTCTCCTTTACTCGCTCCTTTTACCAATCCTGCGATATCTACAATTTCAACAGTAGCAGGCAATACGCGTTCTGGATTTACTAATTCCTCCAGTTTTAACAACCTAGAATCTGGAACGTTTACAACACCTATATTCGGTTCGATTGTACAAAAGGGAAAGTTTGCACTTTGCGCTTTTGCATTTGACAAACAATTAAAAAGAGTTGATTTTCCAACATTTGGCAATCCTACAATACCTGCTTTCATATTTCGAAATTTTGAGGTGCAAATATACAGTTTCAATCAAACACATACTATCTTTTTTTAAGTCGTTTTTTTCAGAAGCAGCAAAAATAAATTTTAATGAATAACACATAACTTTAACAAAAACTATGTACATTTAACAAATAAACCTATAATTACCATACTAAATGAAAAATTTAAAATTCGCCTTAGCGGCAATAGTTCTTTCGGCGTTTACAATGAATGCGCAACAAGACGCAGATGTAGTAGCAGCTCAAAAAGCAAAAACTGAAGTTTCACAAGACGCAGATGCAAAAACAGCAACTGAAGCAGACGCTAAAAAAGCTCCCGCAAATGCTGCAACTAGAAGAAAAAGAGCACAAGCACCTATAGTAGGCGCAGACCAGCAAGAAATAGAAGCAAAACAAAAAACAACTAGAGCAAAGGCTAGAGCTAAAAAAGCAGCGAAAGCAAAAGTTGACAACCAATAGATTTCAATTTTTTGAAATACCATAAAGCCCGTTTCTTTCGAAACGGGCTTTTTTTTTTAATGAAACCTATTCAAACTACTTTAAAATTGCGCCTCTTCTGTTGAATCTTTCATCGCTACTGTTGATGCTTTTCCGACTGTTACCACATTCTGCACTGCATCAAAATAGGTGGTCCCTACAAACGATTGGTGTTTTACCGCTTTAAATCCTTTGTCTTGCAATGCAAACTCACGTTCTTGTAATTCTGAATATCCAGCCATACCTCGTTCTTTATACGCCATAGATAATTCGAACATACTTGTATTTAAAGCATGAAAACCTGCCAAGGTGATAAACTGAAACTTATACCCCATTGCCGCTAAATCTTCTCTAAACGTTTCCATTTCTGCTACGGAAAGTTTTGACGCCCAATTAAACGAAGGAGAACAATTGTACGCTAACAGCTTCCCCGGAAACTCTGCATGAATTGCATCAGCAAACGCTTTTGCTTGTTCAAGGTTTGGTGTCGATGTTTCCATCCATATCAAATCTGCATAGGGTGCATAGGACAATCCGCGGTCAATCCCCTGTGCCAATCCATTTTGAACATGAAAAAATCCTTCAGCAGTACGCTCACCTGTTACAAATTTGCGATCTCTTTCATCTACATCAGAAGTCAATAGATTCGCTGCATCTGCGTCGGTACGTGCAATAATTAACGCAGGCACTCCCATTACATCTGCTGCCAACCGCGCTGCTACTAATTTATTAATTGCCTCCTGTGTTGGCACCAACACTTTTCCTCCTAAATGGCCACATTTTTTCGCAGATGATAATTGGTCTTCAAAATGAACTCCCGAAGCACCACTCTGAATCATCGCCTTCATTAATTCAAACGCATTCAAATTCCCTCCAAAGCCCGCTTCCGCATCGGCGACGATAGGTACTAAATAATCCTTTTTATCTTTCACGCCATTCACTGACTGAATCTGATCGGCGCGCAACAACGCATTATTTATACGTTTAACTACTTGCGGCACACTATTTACAGGGTACAACGACTGATCTGGATACATTTCTCCCGCCACATTAGCATCGGCAGCCACTTGCCAACCACTTAAATAAATAGCTTCCAAACCAGCTTCCACTTCTTGAATAGCCTGATTTCCTGTTAAGGCACCTAATCCTGCCACCCAATCCTGACTGTTTAATTTTTTCCAAAGTTTTTCAGAACCAAGTTTCGAAATCGAATGCTCGATTGCATAGCTTCCTTGCAACTTAACAACTTCTTCAGCAGTATAAGGACGCTCCACACCTTTCCAACGTGGGTTTAACGTCCAATCTGTAACTAATTTCTGAATTCTTTCTTCTGTTTTCATGAGTAACGATGTTTAGATTAATAATTAAAATTTGACAATAGTATACTGCATCCCTTCTTCGGAATGACTTAAATTATTCAAAATGATATGTATGTTATTACGGAACTTCCTTCTTATAAGTACGCGTATGCTTTTGTAGTAAGGAAGTCCTCAAATGTATCTGCTAAGACCAGGTCGTCAAATAACTGAAGTGCAGTTCCCAACAATGTGTCTGGCATCTTACTCTTCGTTATATAAGCTTCCACCTTTTTCAACTCTTCGGTACGTAGTTCAGTATAAAGTGATTTTGTTAACGTCCGACCGTCTTCTAAAACTACTTTATGCTTCAGCCATTGCCACAATTGCGCTCTCGAAATCTCTGCCGTAGCAGCGTCTTCCATTAAATGATACAACGCAGCCGCACCATTTCCGTTAAGCCACGATAAAAGGTATAGGATTCCGACATTGATATTTTTTCGTACTCCAGCTTCTGTGCATTGTCCTTCAGGCTGCTCTATTAAATCTTCCGCAGTAATTGTAAGTCCTTCAATTTGCTTCTCGATTTGATTGGCTTCTGGCATGTGTGTATTAAAAACCTCCATTGCAATGGCAACTAAAGCAGGATGCGCCACCCAAGTTCCGTCGTGCCCATTTAACACTTCTGCCTCCTTATCTCTTCTAACTTTTTCAAGAGCTGCGTTATTTGCTGCATCATCCTCTTTAATAGGAATTTGAGCCGCCATTCCTCCTATGGCATGAATTCCGCGTTTGTGACATATTTGAATCACTCGCAGGGAATACGCCTTCATAAAAGGAGTCTGCATGGTAACTTCAGCGCGATCTGGTGTCACCAAGTCATGCGCTCTTAGCTTTTTGATATAAGAAAATATATAATCCCAACGACCACAGTTTAAACCAACGATATGGTCTTTCAGCTCAAAAATAAATTCATCCAACTGAAAACTAGCGGTAATGGTTTCTATTAAAACCGTCGCTTTAATGGTTCCCTTCGGAATTCCTAAATAGTCTTGTGCAAAAACAAACACATCATTCCACAAACGCGCTTCTAAATAATGTTCCAGTTTCGGTAAGTAGAAATAAGGCCCCGTCCCATTTTTAAGTAATTGCTTCGCATTATGAAAAAAGAACAATCCGAAATCCACCAAAGACGCAGAAGCTTCTTCTTTATTAATTAGTAGGTGCTTCTCGTTTAAATGCCATCCTCTCGGACGCACTAACAAGGTAGCTGTTTGCTCATTTAATTGATACCGCTTCCCATTGGTATTATTTTTAAAAGAGATTGTTCTAGAAACCGCATCTCGCAAGTTTATTTGTCCGTCAAGCACATTTCTCCACGTTGGCGACGTACTATCTTCTAAATCGGCCATGAAGGTTTTCGCACCAGAATTAAGTGCATTAATCATCATTTTACGATCGGTAGGCCCTGTAATTTCAACACGCCTATCTTTTAAATCGGAAGGAATACTTCCAGCCATCCAATTCCCTTCCCGAATCGCTTTGGTTTCAACTGGAAATCCAGGCTTCTTCCCTTTATTAAACAAATTCTGTTCTTTTTTCCTTCGTTCTAATAAAGAAATACGTTGTGCATTAAAATTTTCGTGGAGCAAAATTAAAAACTCCATGGCTTCATCGGTTAAAATCTCAGGGTAATAATTTGTAACGGCAGTATTAAAGCCTAGCTTTTGTTGATTCATTACTAAAGACATACATCTACTTATTTAATTAATACACTACAATACTAAAACAAAAAACTTTACAAAACAAGCGAACGTTCGCTAAAATTGAAATAAATTATTTTAAAATATATTCGCAACTAATGAGTATCTTTGTTTTTATGGTATTAAAAGAGGAATACATTCGGCTTATTTTCGGGTTAAAACTGAAGCAAATTAGAAACAAGAAAAACTTGTCGTTATTTGGTTTGTCGAAGCTTTCAGGACTTTCAAAATCATATCTCAACGAAATTGAGAATGGAAAAAAATATCCGAAGCGGGACAAAATTTTAATTCTTGCTGAAAAATTAGAAATCACCTACGATGAGATGGTTTCTACGAAAATGGATAAGAATTTAGCCCCTATTGGAGAAATTTTAGAGTCCGGAATTTTAAAAGAAATTCCTTTAGATTTATTCGGTATTGCAGAAAACGATCTTATTAATATTATTTCGAATGCTCCTGCCAAAGTAAATGCGTTTATAAGTACCATTATTGAAATTGCCCAAAACTACAACGTCGGAATTGAAGGATTTTACTTGGCCTCGCTACGTTCTCATCAAGAAGCAGAAAACAATTTTTTTCCAGATATTGAAGCGGCTGTCATTCGTTTTGCAGAGGCGTATCAAATAGATCTTTCAAAAAACATTGAAAGTTCCGAATTGGAAGAAATTTTAACCGAAGAGTTTGGTTACACTATTGTCTTGGACGCAATAGATCAAACAAAAGGCCTGGATAGCCTGCGCTCTATCTATGTTCCTAAATCTAAAAAACTCCTGCTTTCATCACAAATAGACGAAGCGCAGAAAACGTTCATCTTCGCCAAGGAAATTGGATACAACTATTTAAACATTACTGTTCGCCCTTACACCTTCAGTTGGATTGAGTACAAAAGTTTTGACGAAGTACTTCACAACTTCCATGCTTCCTATTTTGCCGGTGCTTTGAGTATTCCGAGGAAAAGACTTCAGAAGGAAGTAAAAAAGTTTTTAAGTCTTCCCGAATGGACCGACCCCGCTTTTACACAAATGATGAGCTCGTTTAACGCATCTCCAGAATCCTTTTACCAACGGTTAACCAATATCCTTCCCAACGATTTTAATTTTAAAAATCTATTCTTTTTACGATTTACTCACAAAGCAGGTGAAGATAAGTTTCATTTAAAAAAAGAGCTACATATAACGCATCATCAAGAGCCACATGCCAACGAAATGAACGAACATTATTGCCGACGTTGGATTTCACTAAAAACCTTAGTAGAAATTTCAGAAACAAAAAAAGACCATGTATACCAGTCGCAAATTTCACACTACGAAAACAGCAATAATGAGTACTTAGTCTTTTCATCGGCAACGCCAGACCCTTTTAAAAATGGTCATTACCGAAGTATTAGTATTGGTATTTTACTAACTCCTGCATTGCAGAAAAAGTATCCTTTCTTAGCCAAACACAGCCTCACAAAACAAAGAGTGGGTGTGACTTGTGAAAGCTGTAGTATTAGTGATTGTGAAGTAAGAGCTGCTGCGCCAAAACGTATTTTAAAACAACAACGATTTGCCGAAACGGAAAAAAAGGTGAACGAATTGATTAAAAAATTTGAATAACCTTTTAAGGAAAGTTATTTTAATGCTTCGGAAACTGCTTCAATATAAGCGGGAAAGCTTTTTAAATTATTGTGTTCGCCTTCGGGTATGGTAATAAACGTACGTCTCTTTTCTGGAATGAGTTCTGAAAGTTTTTTTCCCGATTCAAACGGAACAACACTATCGGACGTACCGTGAAATATAGTAACTGGACAGCTTACCGCTTCCATAAACTCGTTGGAAGGAAAGTGGTATTTTAACAAATACTTCAACGGCAAAAACGGAATTCTGTTTCGAGCAGCTTCTTCAAGGTTGTAAAAAGGAGTTTCTAACAACAATTGCTTCGGATTGTTTTCAGAAGCCACGTAGGTTGCAAATGTGGTTCCTAATGATCTTCCATACACCGTTATTTTATCTTCAGCATACGTCTGCAATAGCCAATTGTACCATAACTGCGAATCGCGGTATAGATTTTCTTCAGAAAGGGCTCCCGTGCTCTTTCCGTAGGTCCTAAAATCCATCACCAACACATCGTATTGTAACGTGGTAAAATAGGAAGTGATTTCTCCCCAACGAGACAAATCGCCTGCGTTTCCATGGAAATACAACAAAACCCCCTTCGGATTCTCAACTGTGAAATGAATTGCGTTTAAACGTGCATTATCTTCAGTTTCAATAAAGACTTCAGAAAAAGCTTCCGAAAAATGATAGGTGTAATCCTGTGGTAATTTGGTAGGTAGAAAAATAAGGCGTTCTTGCATAAAGTACAATCCAATGGTGCCCAAAAGTACTATAGAAAGGATAAATACACTAACTTTTTTAATATTCCGCATCCTGCTATTTTTTGGAGTGCTTCACACCTATGCTCGTTGTTGTTAAATCAATTGGTTTTTCTCGCCCTGTAATAATCTCACTCAACACTTTGTGATACTCTTCAAATGTATTCAGGTTTTTATGTCCGCCACCTATAATAGGATACAAGCGTGTTTGTTTGGGCTTAATTTGCGATAACTTGATACTCGTTTTAAATGAAATTAACTTGTCGTCGGTACCGTGAACAATACGAATGGGGCATTTTACATACTTCAACCACTTGTAGGTCGGCATGGGATATCGGATGATTAAAGATAGTGGCATAAAAGGCATATAGCGTTTTGTCACTTTGGTTAAGCTGTAATAAGGAGCATCTAAAATTAAGAGTTTCGGATTGTTCATAGACGCCAATTTTGTAGCGAAGCCAGAGCCGAGTGACCTTCCGTAGAGAATGATATATTTTTCTGAAACTTCTTCTTTTATGGTATTATAAATAAATTGCAAATCTCTTTTAATGGCCTTTTGCGAGCGTTTCCCTGTACTCTTTCCGAAGCCTCTATAATCGACCATAATCACATCGTAGTTATGACGTGTAAAATCGACTGCAAATTTTCCCCACCCCTTGATGCTCTTAGAGTTTCCCTTTAAATACAACACAACTCCCTTCGGATTTTCAACTTTAAAATGCAAACCATTAATAATGGCACCATCACGGGTTTCTATATTATACTCCTCCACTACCTGATTCTCATACAGAAACTGAAAATCTTTCGGAAGCTTTTCAGGTTTAAATAAAAAATAGTCTTGCAAATAATACAATAGCACACTTATTACTATATAAGTAATTAAAACAATAAGAGTAATATGTAACCAAACAGGCATATAAAGTACTTTTTCTAAAATTAGATAAATTAATTGACGTACGCTAAGCACAAAAAACAGTCTCCAAAAGATTGATCATAAAAAAGCCAATAGAATAAACAGTATCAATTAATTATCATAACTTTATAGAAACTTTACAATAAATTAACACAAACTAAACAAACCACTATGAAAAAAATTACTCAACTTATTTTTTTACTATGCTGCGGAATCTCATTTTCGCAAAATACGGTAACAGGTACTGTTACTGACACCTCAGACTTACCACTTGCGTTTGTAAACGTGATAGAAAAAGGAACCAGCAATGGTCTAATCACTTCGGAAGACGGCTCATTTACAATAAACGTTGCAGACAATGCTATTTTAGTTTTTAGTTACATCGGATATACTACTGAAGAAATTCCAATTAACGGTCAATCCTATATAGAAGTAACCCTTTCGGAAGGTGAAGAACTAAGCACTATTATGCTTGTTGGATCTAGAAGTCCGAAAAGAACAGCTATTAATACCGCTGTGCCTATTGATGTCATCGATTTTGAAAACAACATCGTACAACTAGGAAAAGTAGAAATCAATGAACTTTTGCAATACGCAGCACCTTCTTTCAACGCCAGCAAACAATCTGGCTCTGATGGTGCCGATCATATTGACCCAGCTTCGTTAAGAGGTTTAGGTCCCGATCAAACGCTAGTATTAATTAACGGTAAAAGAAGACACCAATCATCCCTTATAAATGTCTTCGGAACAAGAGGTCGAGGAAACACAGGAACCGATTTAAACGCTATCCCCGCTACGTCTATCAAACGTATTGAAGTACTTCGTGATGGAGCTGCCGCACAATACGGTAGTGATGCCATTGCTGGTGTAATTAATATTGTTCTTAAAGACGATGTAGACGAATTAAACGGAAGTATTAGCTACGGAGCTTACAGCACCAATGCCGATGTTGATACCAGTGCTTTTGCCGATGGCGCCTACGGGTTATGGAATACCGACGGCTACAGGTTAGACACACATCAAGACGGAAATGCGATTGGAGAAGACAAAAGCTTCGATGGTGGTTCATTCAAACTTGGCGCGAATTATGGCTTCGGAATTGGAGAAAAAGGTGGTTTTGCAAACTTCACTACAGAGTACATTAATAAGAAGAAAACGCTTCGTCCAACCTTCGATTTTAGAAAAGGATTTGGGGAAGCAGCTATTGAAGGATTTAATTTCTTCGGAAACGTAGGTATTCCAGTTTCAGATAACACGGAAGTATATGCCTTCGGAGGAAGAAACTATAGAGACACAGATGCTTATGCATTTACAAGAAACGATGGAGCGCGAGTAGTAACCTCAATTTATCCAAACGGTTATACGCCTAGAATTACTTCTATCATTTTAGATAACTCAGTATCAGCTGGGGTTCGTACCAAAACGGGCTCAGGATGGAATGTAGATATTAGCAATACCTATGGTAAAAACAATTTCCATTATTACATTAAAGGAACTCTAAATGCATCGCTACAAGGGGCTTCTCCTACCGACTTCGACGCTGGAGGACACAGTCTTTCGCAAAACACATTAAACGCTGATTTTTCTAAATATTATGACGATGTTTTAAGCGGAATGAACCTTGCCTTTGGAGCAGAATACAGAACCGAACGCTTTACCATTTTCGCAGGGGAAGAAGGGTCTTATGGTACTTACGACGTAAACGGAATACTTATTACCGACCCAACAACACAAACACAACCAATCGATCCAGATTCGGGAGATGTTCGTGCAGGAGGTTCTCAAGGATTTCCAGGGTATGGCCCAGCAAACGAAGTGGACAGAAGCAGATCGAATGGTTCGTTATATGCAGATGGTGAATTTGATCTTACAGACGCCTTTTTAGTTAGTGTTGCCGCTCGTTACGAGAATTACAGTGATTTTGGTGGAACATTAAACGGAAAATTAGCAACGCGTTACAAGGTTTCAGACAATATGAATCTTAGAGGTTCTTTGAGCTCTGGATTTAGAGCACCTTCATTGGCACAGATTTACTACAACCTTCGTTTTACAAACTTTATTGGAGGTGTTGCCAGCGATCAGTTATTATCACCAAACAACAGTCCCGTAACAAAATCATTTGGTATTGGTGCGTTACAAGAAGAAAAATCTTTAAACGCTGGTTTGGGTTTTACAGCTAACTTTTCAAAATTTACAGCGACAGCAGATTTATATTATATCGATGTGAAAGATAGAATTGTATTAACAGGAACTTTCGCAGCTCCTTCGCTTCCAAATGTAGATTCGGCACAATTTTTTGCCAATGGAGCCGATACTGAAACAACAGGGTTAGACTTAGTACTTACGTATAAAGAAACTTTTAATGACAATCACATCGGGATATCATTATTAGCCAACTTCAATAACATGGTTATAAAAGATGTGAAAAATGGTGCGTTAGACGAGCAAACGTTTTTTGGAGAAAGAGACAAAGCCTTTTTACTAGCTTCTGCGCCAGAAAGTAAAATTACCGCAATGATTAACTACAACCGTAGTAAATTTAACGCAGGTCTTAACATCACTCGTTTTGCAGAAGTCGCTTTAATCGACTTCCAAGCTTTTGAAGATCCAGCAGATTACGGTGGATTTGACAACCAAATTATAGCTGCTACAGATACGTACACAGCTAAAATAGTTACCGACCTTAATTTAGGATATGAATTATCTGATAATCTAAAACTAAACGTAGGAGCTAATAACTTATTCAATGTATATCCAGACCAACAAGACGATTGGACTGAAGGCGGTGGATACTGGGATTCTGTTCAAATGGGCTTTGGAGGAGCATACTTCTACAGTCGTATAAATTATAACTTTTAACTCACGATTTTTTTGATTTCCAAATCATTATGTTGTCAAAGCTCCATCTTAATCGATGGAGTTTTGTTTTTTACAGTCTATTTTATGAATTTTTATCATAAAAAGAGTTAAAACGATGAAACTTTAGCAAAGTCTTATCAATGCCTTATCGCTTATTAACAGCTTCTTACGCTACATTTGTGGCATACTAATTTTAAAAAACACCAAGATGAAAAAGATAATGATTGTATTTGCATTGGCAGCGTTTTCTACAACGTTTGCACAAGAAAATGTAAATGAAAAA
Source organism: Ulvibacter litoralis (assembly GCF_900102055.1). GTDB lineage: Bacteria > Bacteroidota > Bacteroidia > Flavobacteriales > Flavobacteriaceae > Ulvibacter > Ulvibacter litoralis. Next base: position 453,499 of record NZ_FNBA01000002.1, on the reverse strand, counting down.
CAGGAAACAACAGTTACTAAAACAACAGTAAAAAATAGTAAAGGAGTCGATGTTTCAACAAAGGCTGTTACTAACACTGAAAAGCAATCGATTGCCATTGAAGGGCAAGTTGATCGAAACAACTTTAGCACTACAATAACACCCACTATAGCAAACACGGAAGTAAGTTACAACAACGAAGGTAAAAGCTATATGTTCGAGAATGAAGACAACGGATACAAAATTGTTTCGTTAACCGGAACCGATAAAAACGATCACGCGATTGTTAGACCTTCTTCAAGAGATGGATACTATATTTTATCTCAAAATGGAGAAAGCTCTTTTGGATACTTTGATACAGAAGGTAATTTCGTAGTTGAAAGCTATAATGCCGATACCGATGATATCACATCGACTATTTATAAGATAGAAATGAAAGAGAAAAAAATAATGAAGAAGAGTAAATTATAATATAGTGAACCCCTCTAATAAAAAAGGCTTCGGAAATTCCGAAGCCTTTTTTTATTCCTTAAAATATACTCTTATTTGTGATGCATAAATGCTTGTTTACCAAGTAAAACCTCTTCAGATTCTACGTGATTATCATCAGGAACACAACAATCTACAGGACACACAGCCGCACATTGGGGTTCTTCGTGAAATCCTTTACATTCGGTACATTTATCTGCAACAATGTAATAAATTTCATCACTTACTGGTTCTTGCGTTTCATTGGCATCTACCGACTTTCCATTAGGAAGTACTAATTTTCCTTTTAAATCTGTTCCATCAGCATAACGCCAATCATCTGCACCCTCGTATATAGCAGTATTAGGACACTCTGGCTCACATGCGCCACAGTTAATACATTCATCTGTTATTATAATTGCCATCGCTATTGATTTTTATAACTTTGTGCAAATTTAATGCCTTAAAAGGGCAACTCCAAACTAATATGCAATTACAGGAAAGAATTAACGCTTTTGTTGAATTAGGAAAATTTTTAAATCAATTTTCTTCGGAAACAGCATCGAAACAACAAAACCTTCAACACAACGATCGTTTTTACGATTCAATGCGTCAACTTATAGCTACAGCGCACCATCATAACGGTTGGTTTACAACAGATAATATTCAATTCGCCTGCAAAAGTTGGGCGGAAGCGCTTTCCGAAGCAAACTTAAAACAGTGGACTTCTGCTTACACGATTAACACCACAACACCCAAAACAATTGCGATTGTCATGGCTGGAAATGTTCCGTTGGTGGGCTTTCACGACTTTCTTTCTGTTCTAATTAGCGGAAATAAGGTATTGGCCAAGCTTTCAAAAAACGACAAACTTCTACTCCCTTTTATCGCTAAGTATATTATAGCGATCGAACCTAGATTTGAAGCGTATATTGCTTTTTCAGAAGGAAAACTAGAAAATTTTGATGCTGTAATTGCGACTGGAAGCGATAATACATCTCGTTATTTTGATTATTACTTCGGAAAATACCCCAATATCATTCGAAAAAATAGAAATTCGATAGCCGTTTTAACAGGAAACGAAACCCCAGCACAACTTGAAGCACTCGCTCACGATGTATTTCGCTATTTCGGTTTAGGATGTCGTAATGTTTCAAAAATATATTTTCCTGAAGGATACTATATGGATCCATTTTTTAACGGAATGTATTCGTGGAAACAAATGGTTGACAACAACAAATACATTAATAACTACGATTATAACAAGGCCGTTTATTTAATGAGCTTGTTTAACATATTAGACAATGAATTTTTATTACTGAAAGAAGATGAAGGCATGTCTTCCCCTATTTCGGTCTTATTTTATGAGTATTACACAGACCTAGATTCGTTAAAAGTGACTCTTACTTCTGAAGCTGAAAAGATACAATGCATTGTAGGACAAACAGGAATTGAAAATGAAATAGATTTCGGTATGGCACAATCGCCGCAGCTGTGGGATTACGCAGATGGTGTGGATACCTTAAAATTTATACTCGAATTGTAGCTATTTTTATAGATTTCATAAAATTTAACCCTCAGATTACGAAGTTTTTAAAAGAGGTTAAATTGTTGAAACTCTCTTAATAAATTATCGTTTAATTAACCTTAAATAAAGGCATAATTTACATCTTTGTACCTATACAAATCTTATTATGAAAAAACACAACTTTAGTGCTGGTCCATGCATTTTACCACAATCTGTTTTGCAAAAAGCTTCAGAAGCGGTTACCAATTTTAATGGTTTAGATCTTTCGTTAGTCGAAATTTCACACCGTAGTAAAGATTTTGTCGATGTGATGGAAAATGCACGTGAACTGGTTTTAGAACATTTAAACCTTCAAAATCAAGGATATAAAGCGCTGTTTTTACACGGTGGCGCAAGTCTAGAGTTTTTAATGGTTGCCTATAATTTATTAGAGAAAAAAGCAGCCTATTTAAATACGGGAACTTGGGCGGACAAATCGATTAAAGAGGCGAAACTATTTGGAGAAATCGACATCGTTGGCTCTTCAAAAGACGCTAATTTTAATTATATACCTAAAAACTATACCATCCCCTCAGACGTTGATTACTTCCACTGCACTAGTAACAACACAATTTTTGGAACTCAAATGCAAGAGTTTCCAGAAACCAATGTTCCACTAGTTTGCGACATGAGTAGTGATATATTTTCTCGTGTGCTGGATTTTTCAAAATTTGATTTGATTTATGCAGGAGCACAAAAAAACATGGGACCTTCTGGAACAACCCTTGTAATTGTAAAAGAAGATATTCTTGGAAAAGTTTCAAGAACCATTCCTTCCATGTTAGATTATCAAACACATATTTCTAAAGACAGTATGTTTAATACGCCTGCTGTATTTCCTATCTATGTTTCTATGTTAACCCTTGAATGGTTAAAAGAAAACGGTGGGATTTCAGAAATAGAAAAAATAAACAACGCAAAAGCAAAACTTCTCTATACCGAAATTGACCGAAACCCATTATTTAACGGTTTTGTAGCAAATGCGGAAGATCGTTCTAAAATGAATGCTACTTTTTCACTAGCAAACGACAGTCTAAAAGACACCTTCGATGCATCTTGGAAGGCTGCTGGAATAAACGGATTAAACGGTCATAGAAGCGTTGGTGGCTACCGTGCCTCTATGTATAATGCATTGCCATTAGAAAGCGTACAAGTATTGGTCGATGTAATGCAAGACTTAGAAAAAAAATCATAATAAAATACACAAAATACCCTTTAGCATGAAAGTATTAGCAAACGACGGAATTTCAACATCTGGAGTAAAAGCCCTTGAAAAAGCAGGTTTTGAAGTAATTACCGTAAAAGTAGCACAAGAGCAATTAGCAAATTACATCAATGAACATCAAATTGATGTGTTATTAGTTCGAAGCGCAACTACAGCACGAAAAGAACTTATTGACGCCTGCCCTAGCCTTAAAATAATTGGTCGTGGTGGTGTTGGTATGGACAATATTGATGTTGACTACGCACGTGAAAAAGGACTACAAGTAATTAACACTCCAGCAGCTTCTTCAGCTTCTGTTGCCGAATTGGTATTTGCGCATTTATTTACAGGAGTACGCTATTTACACGATTCGAACAGAAATATGCCTTTAGATGGTGATAGTCATTTTAAAGATTTGAAAAAGAATTATGCTGCGGGGAGCGAATTAAGAGGTAAAACCATTGGAATTATTGGTTTTGGACGTATTGGTCGTGAAGTAGCTAAAATTGCACTTGGCTGCGGAATGAAAGTAATTGCAAGTGATAGTCACGTTGGAGAGGCGGATATTACCTTAGATTTTTACGACGGACAACAAGTAACGCTTAAAATTAAAACAGAACCTGTTTCTGAATTAATTAAACACAGTGATTTTATTACCCTTCATGTTCCGGCGCAAAAGGAATATGTAATTGGTAAAAAAGAAATTGAACAAATGAAAGACGGTGCTGCCTTAATCAATGCTGCTCGTGGAGGTGTTATCGACGAAGTTGCGCTTGTGGAAGCTTTGGATAGCGGAAAATTATCATTTGCTGGATTAGATACTTTCGAAAACGAACCCATCCCAGCAATTAAAGTACTGATGAACACCAAGATATCGCTAACTCCTCATATTGGAGCGGCAACAAATGAAGCTCAAGATAGAATTGGCACAGAACTTGCTAATCAGATAGTAAGTATTTTAATAAATGCTTAACATTTTTACTATATTTATAATCTTATTAACAAAAACAACTTTAAATGGCTTCAATTTTAGACTTATTAAACAGTGACATGGGTAAGCAGCTTATTAGCGGCGCAAGTGCTCAAACCGGACAATCAACAGACAAAACTGCTACAGTATTAAGCATGGCAATGCCATTCTTATTAGGAGCTATGAAGAAAAATGCATCAACTCCAGATGGAGCTGCTGGATTATTAGGAGCCTTAAATAGTAAACACGATGGTGGTATTTTAGACAACCTTGGTGGTTTATTTAGTGGTGGTGTAGATGAATCTGTACAACAAGACGGTGCTGGAATTTTAGGTCACATTTTAGGTGGAAGCCAACCAAAAGTAGAAAATGCACTTAGCCAGAAATCTGGTGTAGATGCAGCTTCTGTAGCACAAATATTAAAAGTAGCGGCTCCTATTCTTATGGGAGTTTTAGGAAAAGAAACACGTCAAAACAACGTAAGTGATTCTAATGGTCTTGGAGACTTATTGGGAGGCTTAATGGGCGGAGGAAGTCAATCAAATGACGATCAAAGCTTTATAGAATCATTATTAGATGCAGATGGCGACGGTAGTATTATCGATGATGTTGCTGGAATGGTTTTAGGCGGACAAAAGAAAAAAAGTGGTTTAGGCGGTCTTCTTGGAGGATTATTTGGAAAATAAGCCTAGAATCTCTTTATTATAAAACAAAAGCCATTCGCACTTGTGAATGGCTTTTTTGTTAAAGGAAGTTAAAACAGCTATCCTAATGCTTTCAAATTAGTAATTTTATAAAAAACACAAGTATGAAGTATCTTGTTTCTCTTTTAATTGTTGCTTTTGGAATTTACAGTTGTGAATCTGGAAAATCGACGGTGAAAAATACTTCCGATACTACAACTGCTGTAAATGACACCGTTCGTATTGCAAATGATAGTCTTGAATACGAAATACTCATTATTGAACCAGGTTTTAACTCTTGGATACAAACACAACCTCCCAAAGGATATTACGGACTTACATTTCTTGAAAATAAAAACCGATTCTTTGTAAGTGAATACAACAACCGTGTACGAAATCCATTTAATTATTCAACGGCATTATATCCACTAGAAATTGATTATAATATAGGTACTTCGTACGGACTAGAAGTAAATTATATGCTGTATAATTACTTCTTATACTTTCAGAAAAAATACAAACAAAAATTATAGTACAACACTATTGAAGAAACTTAAAGAACGCTGGGGCATTGATAGCAACTGGCAACTAATCGTAATATTCATTGTATTTGCCATTACTGGAAGCACGTCGGCCAAACTTGCCGGCCCCCTAACTGAAGCCATCGGAATTACGGATGCAGTGGGCGCTTTTATCTATTGGACCATCCGTATTTTAATCGTTTTCCCAATTTATCAAGTTCTTTTAGTGTTTTTTGGTTGGCTCTTTGGAGAGTTTCATTTTTTTTGGACCTTTGAAAAAAAAATGCTCAAACGATTTGGGCTCGGATTTCTATTTAAAGACTAGTGAATTGTAAAGACCAAATAACGCATAAGGTTGCCTCAGTTTTACTAACATTAGCATTACTGTTTCCTGTTGCTATTCAGTTTATTCACTCGTTAGATGAGCACGAACATACCTTTTGCACCGAGGTAAGTACACACCTTCATGAAAAAAAGTTAGACTGTTCTCTTTGTGACTTTCATTTTTCAGTCGTCACCTTTAACACCCCTACCCTTCCCGATTTTATTATTTCTGAAAGCTTTCCGAAGTTAGTAACTATTTATGAAGCTTCAGAAAATAATACCATACATCATCACTACTACCTACGAGGACCGCCTCAACTTTCTTAATTCCCCAGTTATTTACAAGTATTAAAAAATATAAATTAAGAAAATATGAAATATACATGTTTCTTGCTATTATTATGCCTTAGCATTTCAGGAGCAAGCGCACAAAGTATTCTGTCTGGTAAAATTACCAACCAACAAACTAACGAGCCATTAGTCGCAACCGTTTACTTTCCGAAGTTAGAAAAAGGAGCCGTATCCGATTTTGACGGTACCTACTCCATCATCAATATTCCGAAGGGAACCTATACCGTAGTCTATTCATTACAAGGATACGCAACACTTTCGCAAAAAATTTCATTTTCAGAAAGTGAAACCACAACTTTAGATGTTCAAATGACCGAAAGCGCTGTAGAAATTGAAGAAGTAATCATTTCTACCCCCTTTCACAAATTGCAAAGCGACAACGTAATGAAAGTTGAACGTGTTGCTGTGAATGATTTAAATTCGAAGGGAGCTGTTACTTTGGCCGACGGAATTACAAATATTCCTGGTGTTTCAAGTATTAGTACTGGAATTGGGATTGGAAAGCCCGTAATTAGAGGACTTAGCTCGAATAGAGTGCTTACTTACACACAAGGAATCCGATTGGAAAACCAGCAATTTGGAGACGAACACGGCTTAGGAATTAACGAAGCAGGTATTGAAAGTGTTGAAGTAATTAAAGGTCCTGCGTCTTTGCTCTACGGAAGCGATGCCTTAGGAGGCGTTTTGTATATTAATCCGGAAAAATTTGCACATCGCAATGAAACACATGCCGATGTACAGAGTTCGTATTTTTCGAATACATTAGGTACAGCAACAACTATTGGTGTAAAAACATCTGGAGAAAAGCTTAAATTTTTAGCGAGAGGTGCGTATGCTGCACATAGCGACTACGAAACAGGAAGCGAATACAAGGTGACCAACACCCGTTTTAACGAAAAAGACCTTAAAGCAGGCCTTCAATATCAAGGTTCTATGCTAAAATCTACCTTGCGTTACAATTACAATCGTTCGAACATTGGAATTCCTGAAGAGCTTGGAGAACAAAGCAGTTCGAAAGAATTGTTAGATCCTTATCAAGAGATTGACAACCATATTTTAAGTTGGGAAAACAAACTCTTTTTTGAAAAATCGAGTTTGGATGTTAAAGTAGGTTACACATTTAATGATCGTAGAGAGTTTGAAGAAGAAGTGACTCCTGCCCTTCAGTTAAAATTAAATACTTTTAATTACGATGCAAAGTATTACTTGCCAGACTTTGGACAATTTGAAACTATTGTGGGCGTTCAAGGGATGTTTCAGAAGAACGAAAACTTTGGAGAAGAAGTGTTAATTCCTGATGCAACTGTGACCGATATTGGTGTAATGGGAACCACCCACTACCATTTAGAGAACATCGATTTGCAAGGTGGAATTCGTTTTGACCATAGAGCGATTGAAAGTGAAGCTGTTGGAGAAGCTTCGGAACAGGAATACATTCCTGCCATCGATAGAGATTTTACCAGTTTTAACGCTGCCATTGGCGCAAAGGTTGATTTTTCTGAAACCATTACAGGGCGATTGAATCTTGCCAGTGGATTTAGAGCGCCTAATCTTGCCGAATTAGCCTCAAACGGAGTTCATGAAGGAACCAATCGGTATGAAATTGGAAACACCGATTTAAACAACGAGCAAAATTACCAACTTGATCTTTCCGTAGCTTTTAGAAACGAACACTTTGAAGTTTCTGCCAATGGGTTTTACAATGCAATTCAAGACTATATTTTTATAGCTCCTACCGATTTAACTATCGATGATGCTCCTGTATTTAACTATTCACAAGACAATGCTAATCTGTACGGAGGAGAGTTTGGAGTTCATATTCATCCGCACCCTTTAGATTGGTTGCATTTTGAGAGTAGTTTTGAAACCGTAACTGGAAAACTTAACGATGGTGGTTATTTACCATTAATCCCAGCAAACACACTTCGGAATACATTTCGTGTAGAATTAAGAGATGGAAAACTATTGAAAAAACCGTTTGGCTTTATCTCCTTACAAAACACTTTTGATCAGAAAAATCCGAGTGATTTTGAAACCACCTCGGAAGGGTACAATCTTTTAAGTTTAGGTGTAGGAAGTACGATTGAAATGGGGAAAACAAGTGCCGTACTCGGACTTACAGTCACCAACCTTACCAATGAGAGTTATGTGTCGCATCTTTCGCGATTAAAGGAAGATGGTGTAGAAAACATAGGCCGAAACATTCAAGCTTCAGTGAAGCTATTCTTGTAACAAAAAAAACTCCTTAGCGATTTGCTAAGGAGTTTTTTTTATTAATTATCTGCCTTGACCTTTATGGTACGGCGTGTTTCTCGCTTTTCTTTTTTCCAAACAAATGTGTACAACCACATAAGCGTAAAGGTTGGGATTACATCTGACATAGGAAGAATTTCTTCAACAAAAACAATAACTGAGGCTATTTTACCTTCGTTACCATCGTACATTTCTGACATTTGTTTAGCTGCAAATGGTGCCCAAAGTATATCCAAAAAAGGACCTACTACCGGAATCGCCATCGTTACCATTCCCACGATATCGTAGAATATACCTTTGCGAAGTAAATTATATTTTTCTTTTTCCATTCTGTTGTTGTGTTATAGTTTACACAATATCATAACGCAAGAAACATACCAAAAATTATTCAATATCGAGTAGGTTTCAAACGAGTAATCATTTGTGTTTGAAAGGTTACTCTCTTTAAAAGCACCTTGCAAATAATTTCATCACTATTTGCTATCTATTAATAAAGCCAATTCTCTTTTTCAATTTCATAGCGTCTATCTGTGCAATTATCTCTTTCGTTAAAAAACTCCTTCACAGGTTTCATAAACTTTTTCAAAATGTTTACAGAACCTAAATTTTCTATATTAACATCTGCTGTAACTTTAGCTACCTGTAACGTATTGAAATAGTAATCAATGATCCCTTTAGTAGTTTCTGTTCCGTATCCTTTTCCCCAATACGGGACTCTAAAACGATATCCTAATTCTTTATCTTTTTCGTCGTTCGTTAGAAAAAGACAAAGTCCGATCATTTCAGGATTTCCTTTTTCAAAAATTCCGCAAATACTTCTTTCTTTTTGTAAATCGCTTACTGTTAAATTCAGGTTCTCTTGAAATTTTTGTAACAGCTGTACTTCAGTAAATTTTGGCTGCGGAATGGGCGCTATAATTTTAGGATCAGACAACAATTCTGTAAAATGGCTTTGATCTTTACTCTCTAAAGTCTTAATAATTAATCGTTCGGTTTCAAATATTTTCATTCGTAAGAATTAGCCCTCCAAAATAGTAACGCCTTACGACAAATCGGAACTTATTAATTTTAAAAATTCGTTTCGAGTTTCAATTTTTTCAAACTGTCCGCGAAAACCTGAAGTCGTTGTCATACTATTCTGCTTTTGAACGCCACGCATCATCATACACATGTGAGACGCTTCAATTACAACAGCAACACCTTTTGGTTTTAAAGTATCGTTTATACATTCCAAAATATCGTGTGTCAATCGTTCTTGTACTTGTAATCGACGTGCAAACACATCTACCACTCTTGGTATTTTACTCAGTCCAACAATATGACCGTTCGGAATGTATGCAATATGTGCCTTTCCGAAGAATGGCAAAATATGGTGCTCGCAAAGGGAATACAATTCAATATCTTTTATAATAACCATGTCGTTATACGACTCTGCAAACATGGCGCTTTTTAATATTTCGGCTGGATCTTGACAATGCCCAGAGGTTAAAAACTGCATTGCTTTTGCAGCGCGTTCGGGTGTTTTCACAATCCCTTCGCGAGTTACATCTTCACCAATACCTTTTAAAATATCGGAATAATTATTTTTTAAATCGTCAGTTACTTCGTGATTGTATTCTTCAAAGAATTTATAAGATCCCATGTATGTTTTTCTATTTATGCAATTGTTTATTAAAATTAAATATAGGCAATTAAGCACTATTGTTTTCAGTTTATCAGTCCTTTTTCTTCGGAAAAATTACAGACCAGTACGTTGTATTGTAAAAAAAAGAATAATTCCCTCTTTTCTGAAAAGCCTTCGCTCCTATTTATTGGATAATAACCACGAAAATACTACTTTCACACGATAAACGATTCTGAATGATTATAGCAAAGAACCTTCATAAATATTACGACACACTTCACGTGTTAAAAGGGGTTGACTTACAGATAAAAAAGAGTGAAATAGTTTCGATCGTTGGTGCGTCTGGAGCTGGAAAAACGACACTCCTTCAAATTTTAGGTACCCTAGACTCTATTGATGCAAACGGCGGCTCCCTAACCATTAATCAGACAGATATTTCGACACTTAGTAGAAAAAATTTGGCAAAGTTTAGAAATGAAAATCTTGGTTTCATTTTTCAGTTTCATCAACTATTGCCCGAATTTACAGCTTTAGAAAATGTGTGTATCCCGGCGTTTATTAAAAACACCCCTAAGTCTGAAGCCGAAAAAAGAGCCAAAGAATTATTATCGTTCTTAGGGCTTTCACACAGAGAGTCACACAAACCGAATGAATTGTCGGGAGGAGAGCAACAACGTGTGGCTGTAGCAAGAGCGTTAATTAACAATCCAGCCATTATATTGGCCGACGAGCCAAGTGGTAATTTAGATACCGAAAGCGCTGAAAATCTTCACAACTTGTTTTTTAAACTACGTGATGAGTTTGGACAAACCTTTGTAATTGTTACACACAATGAAGAATTAGCTGCCATGGCAGATCGGAAATTGGTGATGCAAGACGGTAGAATTGTTTTATAAATGACAAAAAACGAGCTTAAAGAGTTTCTAGACGAGAAAGTTGTACAATACAATACGACCAATTTTATAGAGAGTGATCCGATTCAAATTCCGCATCATTTTTCAGAAAAAGAAGACATTGAAATCGCAGGTTTTTTAGTGGCCACTATTGCTTGGGGAAACCGAAAAAGCATTATAAACAACGGAAAACGATTGTTAGACATCATGGGGAATTCTCCGTATGATTTTGTGCTAAATTTTTCAGATAAAGACACAGAACACCTTTCAGGCTTTGTACACAGAACCTTTAATGAAACAGATCTCGCTTATTTTATGAAAGCATTGCAAAACATCTATCTAAACCACGACGGACTAGAAGGTGTTTTTTCGAAGTATGCAGAAGCTGATAGCCTTCAGCCAGCGATTCATCATTTTAAGAACACCTTTTTTAGTTTACCACACCTTCCTAGAACCCAAAAACACGTTAGTGATCCTTTAAAAAATTCCGCAGCAAAAAGAATCAATATGTTTTTGCGCTGGATGGTACGGAAAGACACGACAGGCGTAGATTTTGGACTTTGGAATTCGATTTCAAGTGCGCAACTATCTTGTCCGTTAGATGTGCATTCTGGAAACGTTGCGCGAAAATTAAAGTTGTTAACTCGGAAACAAAATGATGGAAAAGCACTAGTAGAGTTAGATACTTCTCTTCGGAAATTAGATGCCAACGATCCTGTTAAATACGATTTTGCCTTGTTTGGATTAGGGGTTTTTGAAAAATTTTAACTAATATCTCTCGTTCGTTTTAAGTAATTAAAAATTTAGTAGATTGTTATCTAACTTTTATTATAATCTTAACAAAGTCTAGACTTTATTGTATTGTATCTTTATAATCATAACCAATTACCTATGATTCCCCCAAAAAAGCCCACAAATGAAATCGAAAGACTTGCAGAGGTAAAACAGTACAATTTATTGGACACTTTACCTGAAAAGGATTTTGACAATATAACTTCGTTATTAGCATCCATCTGCGAAGTACCAATTTCATTAATCACCTTACTTGATTCTGATCGTAATTTTTTAAAATCTCATTTTGGAATAGCAATTAAAGAATCTCCAAGGGATTTATCTCTTTGTGCACACGCAATTTTACAAGAAAAAGAAGTTTTTATTATTGAAGACACACGAAAAGATGAACGCTTTAAGGACAATCCTATTCTCCAAAAATTTGGGACTGTTTTTTACGCTGGAGCACCTTTAATTAATAAAAATGGATATCCGCTAGGTACCCTTTGCATCTATGATACAAAACCCCGAAAACTCTCGTACAAACAAATAAAGTCTATTATTTTATTATCAAAGCAGGTTGTTAATTTATTTGAGTTACATTCAAAAAACAATGCATTACTTGAGTATCAAATTGAACAACAAAAACGCAACGAACGTTTACACCAATTTGCACATTTGGTTTCTCACGATTTAAAATCGCCCTTAGCTAATATTACCTCACTTACGCGCTTATTAAGAGACGAAAATGAAGGCAACTTAAATGAAGACTCTCTTCAGTACTTAGAATACATAGAAGAATCCTCATTGACGCTAAAAAATTACATTACAGGAATTTTAGATTTTTACAATGCAGGCGAATTACTAGATATTAAAAAAGAAGACATTGCTTTTTCAGACTTGTTTAACGAAATTAAAGAAATGCTTGTTCTTGACAATATACATTTTACGTACCCTAATGTTGGGACCATTAAAAATGTAAATAAGGCTGCGCTTACCCAAATAATTTTAAATCTTGTAGATAACGCATTAAAATACAACGATAAGGAGCAACTTATCGTGAATATTTCGTATTCTGAAAGTCCCGCCTTCCATAAATTTATTATAAAAGACAATGGTATTGGTGTAAATGAAGACATTCAAGAAGATATTTTTGAAATGTTTAAAACCTCTGGCACAAAAGATAGAAATGGAAATGTAGGCACCGGAATTGGTTTAGCCACTGTGTATAGCCTTGTTACAAAACTTGGCGGACAAATATGGCTAGATTCTGAAATAAATAAAGGAAGTACTTTTACCTTTACCTTAAAGAAGTAACTATAATTACATAGCATTTTATATATTTGAAAAATATTTTTAGGAATGCAGTTTAAACACCCAGAACTTCTTTACGCCCTTTTTCTCTTACTCATTCCTATTATTATTCATCTTTTTCAGCTTCGGCGATTCCAAAAAGTAGATTTTACCAATGTAGCCTTCTTAAAAAAGGTAACCATTCAGACCAGAAAAAGTTCACAACTTAAAAAATGGCTCACCCTCTTAATGCGTTTAGGTGCCTTAGCGTGTCTTATTCTTGCATTTGCACAACCTTTTACCGCTTCAAAAACGGCTTTAAACACTAATAAAGAGACTGTTCTGTATCTTGACAATTCCTTTAGCATGCAAGCCAAAGGGTCGCAAGGACCGTTATTACAACGTGCTATCAAAGAGATATACGAACGAACTGGTTCTGAAAAAATAAGCTGGTTTACGAATGATTTTTCAAGAAAAAATGCAGCACCTCAAGACTTTAAAAGTGAGCTGCTGAAAGTTTCGTATTCACAAAAGCAATTAAGTCCTTCGGAAGTATTACTGAAAGCAAATCAGTTGTATTCAAAAGAGAAAGGAAGTTTTAAGCGTCTAGTGTATATTTCAGATTTCCAACTGAAGGAAGCCTTTCCTGAAACACCGCAAGACCTTACCATAGATGCAGTACAGCTAAAACCTGATGCAATGTCAAATATTGCGATAGACACTGCTTATATCGACACAAAAAACACAACGACTACAAAACTGAATGTTGTGGTATCGTCACTTGCCAAAAACACGCAAACCGTTCCTATTTCGTTGTATAATGGCGCTACATTAATCGCTAAAACTGCTGTCGATTTTAGTGAAACGGCCAAAAACACCATTACCTTCGATATCAATACTTCGGAAACTTTTAAGGGAAGATTAGAAATTAACGATCCAAATCTAACGTTCGACAATACCTTATATTTTAGTATTAATACCCCTCAGAAGATTAAAGTATTATCGATAAATGAAGGAAACGCAAATTACTTACAACGCTTGTTCAATCAGCCAGAGTTTGAATACCAACAAGAATCGTTCAACAGCCTAAATTACAACGATATTGCTACGCAAAATTTCATCGTGGTAAACGAAGTAAAAGACATTCCTACTTCTTTAACGACCGCATTAAAATCGTTCAGCGATAATGGCGGAAGCCTTTTTGTGATTCCTTCAGAAGAAACCAATATCACAAGTTTTAATACACTTCTAAACAGCTTCTCAATCGGTAATTTTTCCGAAGAAAGAAAACAAGAAAAACAAATTACACAAATTGTATTCGACCATCCATTATACCGCGATGTTTTCGAAAAAAGAGTGGTAAATTTTCAATATCCGAAAGTAAATTCATACTACGACGCTAGTAGTAATGCCACAGCTGTGCTTCAGTTTGAAGATGGAAAACCCTTTATTCTTCAGAAGCAAAACACCTATATAAGTACTGCTGCGATTAACTCGGAAAATTCAAACTTTCAGAATTCACCTTTAATCGTGCCTACGCTTTACAATATGGCACAGCAAAGCTTGAAGCTTCCAAAATTGTATTACAACATTGGACAGCAAAACACTTTTTCAGTTCCCGTAGCATTGATTCAAGATGAAATTTTAACCCTTCAAGACAGTATTAATAGTTTTATTCCTTTACAGCAAACAAAAGCCAATCAAGTTAATATTACGACCACCGAAATGCCTACGAATGCAGGGATTTTTCAAATAAAACGCAAAGAGCAGTTTCTTGAAAATATAAGTTATAACTACAATCGCAGCGAGAGTCATTTGCAATATGCCGATGCTACTACTTGGGATGGTGTTACAACGTATAAAAATATAGACGCGCTGTTTACTAACATCTCAAAGGAGAACACAATCAACAGTTTTTGGAAATGGTTTGTTATTTTTGCACTGCTATTTCTGCTCTTAGAAATGCTAATTTTAAAGTTTAAAAAGAATTAGCTATAAAAATGATACATCAACACATATCCAACTAAAATGAATATTTTACTAAAATCGGTTACGATTGTTGATTCCTCAAGCAAATTCCATCTCAAACAACGAGATGTACTTATTGAAAATGGAACGATTTCAAAAATTGCCGCTTCTATTCCCAACTCTAAAAAGGTGACAGAAGTTTCACTTCCCAATTTACACATTTCGCAAGGTTGGTTTGATACAAGTGTTTCGTTCGGAGAACCAGGTTTTGAAGAGCGAGAAACAATTGTAAACGGACTTAAAACGGCTGCTTTAAGCGGATTTACACAAGTTGCTGTAAACGCAAATAGTTTTCCTGTTACAGACAACAAGGCTAATATTCAGTTTTTAAAATCGAAAGCTGCAGGAAACGCAGTATCCCTCTACCCTATTGGCGCTTTAACCATGGGAAGTAACGGTATCGATTTGTCCGAATTATACGATATGCAAAACGAAGGCGCTGTGTCCTTCTACGATTATAAAAAACCGATTGTCAATGCCAATCTTTTAAAAATTGCATTGCAATATGCGCAAGGCTTCAACGGACTCGTACAATCGTTTCCTTTTGATGCCTCCGTCGCGAGGAACGGAATGGTAAACGAAGGTATTAATAGTACCAAATTGGGCTTAAAAGGAATACCGGCACTTTCCGAAGAGCTTCAAATTACAAGAGATTTATACCTTTTAGAATATACGGGAGGTCGATTACACATTCCGACTATTTCAACAAAAAAATCGGTGCAACTTATCAAAGACGCCAAAAAGAAAGGATTAAACGTTAGCTGTACTGTTGCTATTTCGAATGTGTACCATACAGATGTTGTGTTAGAAAGTTTCAATACCAATTTTAAAATAGTGCCCCCACTTCGAACTATAGAAGATGTAAAAGCGCTTCGAAAAGGGCTAAAAGAAGGGACTATCGATGCAATTACGAGCGATCACAATCCTATCGATATTGAGCACAAAAAAGTAGAATTTGATCATGCACACTTCGGAAGCATTGGTCTGGAGAGTTGCTTTGGCGCTTTAAATAGTGTAATCGATTTAGAAACAACGATTTCACGTTTAACGGCTTTGAAAACCACATTCGGAGTTCCATCTGAAGCGATTGCAGAAGGAATTGAAGCCAATATCACACTTTTCAATCCGAATGGTGATTGGACGTTTACTGAAAATGATATTATTTCTACTTCAAAAAACGCAGCTTTTTTAAACAGCAAACTAAAAGGAAAAGCGTACGGGATTTACGCAAACAAACAACTTGTAATTCAAAACTAAATGAGCAACGCACCTCTTGGAAAAAAATACGCCGTAATTGCCTACTTAACATTTATAGGGATGCTTATTGCCTTTTTTGTAAATAGAGAAGACAAACATCCTTTTGTGACTTGGCATGTTAAAAACATGTTCGGGTTGGTTATCTTTTTATTTGCTTCTGTAGCGCTTCAAAACTACGAAATGGGAATTTATGTATATTGGATTACAGTTGTGCTTTGGGCATATTCTTTACTCATGGCGATTACAAATCAGCAAAAAGGGATTCCATTTATAAGTGAGAAATTTCAACAATGGTTTACATTTCTAGACTAGATAACGTATATTTATATACTTTAATAGTAACCATTAAAACAATCTCACAATGACAGAAGTTTCTAAAAGCGACGGTAAAACCATTGCTATCATTTCTTACATCACGCTTATAGGCTGGATTATCGCTTACATCATGCACGATAAAGACAAGACAGATCTTGGTGCCTTTCATCTTCGACAATCTTTAGGAATCATTATAACAGCAATTGCTCTTTCTGTAGTTGCCTCTTTTGTTGGTATTGCAATATTAAGCTGGATTATACAAATAGCCATTTTGGTATTTTGGGTATTAGGTTTTGTAGGAGCCGTTCAAGGAGAGAAAAAATTAGTTCCCTTATTAGGAGCTCAGTTTCAAGATTGGTTTAAGGGCATAGGATAAACCCTTAAATTATACTAAATTTGTAATGTCGTTAGCTGCTGAATATTTTAGCTGTTAACGACATTATTTATATATAATTATGAAGCAAACTCTTTTATTAGAACACAACTACAAAGCACCTGCAAACCCTTCTGAAGCCTCTCCAGTCATCATTATGCTCCATGGTTTTGGTAGTGACGAGAACGACTTATTCTCCTTTGCAACTGAACTTCCAGATACCTACACTATTATTTCGTTAAAAGCACCAATCCCAATGCAGCCTTATGGAAATGCTTGGTACAACATTTATTTTGATGCCACCGACGGAAAGTTTAGCGATACAGAACAAGCTATTGCATCACGCGATTTAATTGCGAAATGTATCGATGAGATTATTGAAAAGTACAACATTCAGAAAGACAATATAACGCTTTTAGGATTTAGTCAAGGAACCATTTTAAGTTTTGCGGTAGCGCTAAGTTATCCTGAAAAAGTAAAGAATGTAATTGGTTTGAGCGGTTATATTAATGAAGACTTATTGCTAGACGGCTATGCTGAAAAGGATTTGAGTACATTAAACATCTACACTTCTCACGGAACCGTAGATCAGGTAATTCCGTTAGCGTGGGCACAAAAAACGAAGCCTTTCTTAGCAAAGTTAGGGATTGATTGCACCTATTCTGAATTTCCAGTTGGCCACGGTGTGTCACCTCAAAATTTTTATGAATTCAAGGAATGGCTTTCTAAAAAGAATTGCTAATTTTTTACTTCGGAAAGTGTTGTAAATCCTTCAAATTTATTTTGAAGGATAGAGCGTAGAAGACAATGTTTTTAAATGAAGCTCATTCTTTTCATCAAAGAAATATTCGATAACAACTTCACCCCAATGTGTTCCGTCTGAAAAATCGGCTAGAATCCATTTATGATTTAAAAACTTAAGTTTGTTAATACGCATTACGCCATTAATCCCTTCCATTGGAATTAATGAGTTCCCTCCTGCTTCTACATTCTTATCGTAGATAATATCTGACACCATCGCTTCTACTTTCTGGGCATCCAATCCTATGCCTTCAAAATAAGAAACCGCATTTTCATTCCCTTGTAAGGTGAAGTAATTAAGGTCAAGCACTCGATTGTTTAATGTTTCTACAGAATCAGCTGCTTTCACTGCCTTTTCGGTAAGACTTGTTATTTGTCTTTCCTGTGATTCAAAAATGGTTTTTTCATTCATGTATTGAAAAATGATAAACAATACTGCGAAAAAAAACAAGTACATAAAAATACTTTTTCTCATAACTATACTATAATTTTTAAGGTGTCGTACGCCAAATGTACGTTGTTAGGCAATTGTTTTTCAACTTCGTCGTGAAAACCCAATAAATGACTAATATGTGTTAAATATGCTTTTTTAGGAGCTACCGTTTCAATAAATGCCAATGCTTCCGCTAAGTTGAAATGTGATTGATGCGGTGCTTCTCGTAAGGCATTTATCACCAATACATCGGTGTTTTTAATTTTTTCTATTTCAGTTTCAGCAATAGTTTTTACATCTGTTAAATACGTAAATCCGCCTACTTTAAACCCTAAAACAGGCAATGTATTGTGTAATGCTTCAATTGTGATAACTTCTTTCCCTGCTAGCGTAAAAACAGAATCCTTATCAATTTCTATTTCATCTATTGTTGGAGCGCCAGGGTACTTATTTTCAGTTTCAAAAATATAAGCAAAACGTTGTTTCAACGCATCAAACACCCTCTTTTCAGCAAAGAAAGGAATATTACCTTGTCTAAAATTGAATGGACGAATATCATCAATACCTGCTGTATGATCGCTATGCTCGTGAGTAAGCAAGATGCCATCCACTTTAGAGACATTTTCACGAAGCATTTGTTGTCTGAAATCAGGACCACAATCTATTACATAGGTTGCAGAATCCCATTGCAACATCACAGAAACTCGCAGTCTTTTATCTTTTGGATTGGTGCTTTTACAGACAGGATGATCACTGCCTATTACAGGGATTCCTTGTGAAGTTCCTGTGCCTAAAAATGTAACGGTTATACTTGAATTCATCTGTACAAAAATAACAGTATTTTTTTTGTTTGCCTATTGTATTTACTACCTTTGTTCGTAAGAAAAAATAATACATCGTTGCTATGCCAGATCACATTTCAGGAGATAAAGAATTTGAAGATATTCCCTCCATTAGAAATAAAGCATTACGAATAAATCTAAACGAAAACATCTACGGTACTTTTGCCGAAATTGGTGCGGGACAGGAAACTGTTCGAAACTTTTTTAGAGCTGGTGGAGCGTCTGGAACCATTGCTAAAACGATGTCTGCATACGACAAAGATTTTAGTGATGCCATATATGGAATTGAAAAAGACGGAAGGTATGTTACTGAGTCTCGCCTTAAAAAAATGCTTTCGCATGAAATCAATTTAATTGAAGAGCGAATTATTCGAGAAAAACATCCTACCAAATTATTTTTCGCCTACGCCAACACGGTAGCAACCATCGATTTTGCTAAAAAATACAAAGGACACGGTTGGATTGGTATTCGGTACCAAATAGACCCTAACGAAGAGTATAATGAAATAACATTGCACGTACGTTTTCACGAAAACGACGCCATGTTGCAGCAAATTACCTTAGGGATTCTAGGAGTAAACCTTATTTATGGTGCGTATTACAAATACGACACTCCTAAAAAACTACTCCGTTATTTATACGATCACATCGATAAAGACAAAATTGAAATTGATACCATTAACTTTTCT
The DNA here is from genome assembly GCF_900102055.1 of Ulvibacter litoralis. Taxonomy (GTDB): domain Bacteria; phylum Bacteroidota; class Bacteroidia; order Flavobacteriales; family Flavobacteriaceae; genus Ulvibacter; species Ulvibacter litoralis. The sequence goes on along the minus strand of NZ_FNBA01000002.1, from coordinate 433,860 downwards.
GGTCCTAATTTTGAAAATGTAGACAACCGATTAATGAGTCTTCAGCTTATTAAAAACGGAATGACTGATGCTGTTATGTTTGGACCTGACGGACATAACATTCTGCCAGCAAAAATTTTATATAAAAAAAACATACTAGCGTTAAGAGGTAGTTTTCGTCCTGTAACCAAAGTAAACATCGACATGTACAATAAATCGTACGAAATGTTTTTGGAAGAAAACAGGGTGGAAAAAGACAGAACCGAAGTTATTTTTGAGATCACCTTATCGAACCTTCGTGCAGAGGGAGAAATAGATGAGGAAGATTTCATGGATCGCGCTCGTTTGCTATGCTCCCTTGGACATACTGTAATGATTTCGAATTTCCAAGAATACTACAAACTAGTAGAATATTTCTCTCGTTATACAAAAATGCGCATCGGTCTCGCGATGGGTGTGAACAACCTTGTAGACGTTTTTGACGAGAAATATTACCGTCATTTAAGTGGTGGTATTTTGGAAGCCTTCGGAAAGTTATTCTTTAAAGACTTAAAAGTGTACTTGTATCCAATGAAGGATGCTAAAACCGGAGAATTTACTACGAGTGAAAACTTGAAGGTTCACCCACGTATGAAGGAATTGTACAAATTCTTTAAGTACAACGGGAAAGTAGTCGATATAGACAACTACAACCCCGATATACTTAATATTTTCTCAAGAGAAGTTCTTTCTAAGATTGAATCTGGTGAGGAAGGCTGGGAAAAAATGCTTCCTGAAGGAGTTTCAGAAATAATTAAAAGTAAATCACTCTTCAGTTGTAATTCAAAGAAAACGACTGTTTAATCTTCTAATATTTGTGCCGCGTGATTGGTAGTTTTAACCTTATCAATTACGCGAGCTACAATACCTTCTTCATTTACAATAAAGGTTTTACGGTGAATCCCGTCGTATTCTCTACCCATAAATTTTTTCGGTCCCCAAACTCCGAATGCATTGATCACTTCCATATCAACATCTGCTAAGAGCGGAAATGGAAATTCGTATTTCGTTTTAAAATTCCCTTGTCTTTTTTCAGAATCGGCACTTACACCCAATAAATGATATCCCGCATCTTGTAATTCTTTGTAATGGTCTCGTAAATTACACGCTTCATTTGTACAACCAGGAGTACTTGCCTTTGGGTAGAAAAAGACAACTAATTTCTTTCCTGCATAGTCTGTTAATGAAATTGGATTTCCGTCTTGATCATTTACTGTAAAGTTTGGTACCTTACTTCCTTCTTTTAATGTGTCCATTCGCTTATTTTTGTATAAAAGTAACCAAAAATGAACAAGCAGGAAAAAGTTGACTTCGTAATTAACACATTACAAAAACTCTATCCGGAAATTCCGATTCCGTTAGACCACAAAGACCCTTATACACTGTTAATTGCCGTATTACTTTCAGCGCAAAGCACCGATGTACGCGTAAATAAGATTACGCCTCTCCTATTTAAAGTAGCCGACAACCCGTATGATATGGTAAAACTTTCCGTAGAAGAAATTCGAGAGATTATTAAACCTGTAGGGCTATCTCCTATGAAAGCGAAAGGAATTTATGGATTGTCGAAAATGATAATTGAAGATTATAACGGTGAAGTTCCCGCTAGTTTTGAGGCGTTAGAATCTTTCCCTGCAGTGGGTCATAAAACTGCGGGTGTGGTAATGTCGCAAGCGTTTGGGATTCCTGCATTTCCAGTAGATACGCATATTCATCGATTGTTATACCGTTGGGGATTTACAAATGGAAAAAATGTAGTTCAGACAGAAAAGGATGCTAAAAGATTGTTTCCAAAAGAACTTTGGAACGATCTTCATTTACAGATAATATGGTATGGTCGGGAGTATTCTCCTGCAAGAGGATGGAATCTTGAAAAAGATATTATCACATCAACTATAGGAAGAAAATCGGTTATAGCAGAAAATCTTCAGAAGAAAAAATAAATCTTTTTTCAACTAAGACTCTAAACATAAAAACCCTCCTTTATATAAAACAAAGGAGGGTCAAAGTTTAGTTTAGAAGTGCTTCAAACTTCAATTTATTATAATCTATAACACTTAAAGCCTTAGAATAATCCAGAAGAAAACGAATCGTTCCTTCTTTCGGAGCTAAATTTTCATTCACGCGCTCCTCACGTGAAGTTTCAGAGTACATTTTTTGCATATAACATTATTTTGAGGTTAATGTTTCTAAATAACGCCGCAAAAAATACTTTATTGTATTAGTTCGTTAATATAATGTTATGCTTCTCAATTACTTTACGCAAATTTATAAGAGCGTAACGCATTCTACCTAAGGCAGTATTGATACTTACCCCTGTTTGTTCGCTAATTTCTTTAAAGCTCATATCTTTGTAAATACGCATCATTAGCACTTCTTTTTGATCTTCAGGAAGTTCTTCAATTAGACGTCTTACATCATTTTCAACTTGCCCTTTTATCATGCTTTTTTCTGCATTTAAAGAAGAATCTGACAATACTGAGAAAATATTAAAATCTCCACTATTCTCAAATTTTGGCATTCTATTATTTTTTCTGAAATGATCGATTACCAAATTATGAGCAATACGCATTACCCAAGGAAGAAATTTACCTTCTTCATTGTAAGCGCCTCTTTTAAGTGTATTAATAACCTTTATGAAGGTATCCTGAAAAATATCTTCAGATACATCACGATCAAATACCTTAGAGTATATAAAACTGAATATTCGTTGTTTGTGTCTTGTGATTAACTCACTAAGTGCAGATTCATCGCCTTGCATATATGCACTTACTAAAAGCGCATCTGAGTTTGTGCTTTTTTTCATATCAATACTTTTTTTTATACAAACAACCCATAATGGGTTCTTTAGCTACTGTGTTCTTAATTATAAAAAGTAATGATATGCTATAGGCAATAATTTAAATTAATATCGTTAGAGCCGTAAATATAACAACAAACTATCGACAAATGCAAAAATAAAGTTAAATATTTCTTTATCTAATTATAATTAATGCAAAATAGATAACACAAATTCTATGTGTTATCTTTGTAAAATTCCTTTAAAAAATACAAGTATTGAATACGGAAACAGTAGATCTTAAAAAGAATATTTTAATTCAGGGCGCTAAGCTTCATAACTTAAAAAATATCACCGTTGTAATTCCTCGAAATAAACTCGTGGTAATTACTGGACTTTCGGGTAGTGGTAAGTCTAGCCTCGCTTTCGACACACTTTATGCTGAAGGGCAACGCAGGTATGTAGAAAGTTTATCGTCTTATGCACGACAGTTTTTAGGTCGATTAGACAAGCCAAAAGTGGACGCTATTAAAGGTATTGCTCCAGCAATAGCTATTGAACAAAAAGTAAACTCAACCAATCCACGTTCTACCGTAGGAACCTCTACCGAAATTTACGATTATCTTAAATTATTATTTACGCGTATCGGTAAGACCATTTCTCCTATTTCTGGGAAAGAAGTACAAAAAGACACCGTTACCGATGTTATTAAATTTATAAAAGAATACCCAGAAGGTGAAAAACTGCTCCTCCTCGCTCCTATTCATTTGGAAGAAGGAAGAACCATGGAGAATAAAATTCAGGCATTGGCCCAACAAGGATATGCACGTGTTAAAGTTAAAGACACCGTGGTACGTATTGATGAATTAAAAGAACAAAAGCTTCCGAAGAACATCGAATTAGTCGTAGATAGAATTATCACTAAGAATGATGAAGATTTCTACAATCGCTTAGCCGATGCTACACAAACTGCTTTTTTTGAAGGAAAAGGTGAGTTGTATATTGAAGAACTTTCAGAAGGAAAACGCACCGAATTTAACAATAGATTTGAAGCCGATGGTGTTGTATTTGTTGAACCCAATGTACACTTATTCAGTTTTAACAATCCGTTTGGCGCATGTCCAACCTGTGAAGGCTACGGTGATGTAATTGGAATTGACACAGATTTAGTAATCCCTAACACAGGACTCTCGGTATATGAAAACGCTATTTTCGCTTGGCGTGGAGAAAGCATGAGCTGGTATCGTGACGAGCTGGTAAACAATGCCTATAAATTTGATTTCCCAATCCACAAACCTTGGTTTCAACTTTCAGAAGCACAAAAACAACTAGTTTGGGATGGAAATAAATATTTTCAAGGATTAAATTCCTTTTTTGCTGACTTAGAAGCGAAGAGCTATAAAATTCAGAATCGCGTGATGTTATCTCGCTATCGTGGAAAAACGAAATGTACAACCTGTAAAGGAAATAGATTACGCCCTGAAGCTGGATATGTGAAAATTAATAACACCTCAATTCAGGAGTTAGTAAGCTTACCTTTAGATGAAGTTGCTGAATTCTTTAAAAATTTAAAACTTTCAGAACACGACCAACAAATTGCGAAACGCCTGTTGGTTGAAATTAATAACCGCTTAGGCTTTTTAATGAATGTAGGCCTACGGTATTTAACCTTAAACCGAAAATCGAATACGTTATCGGGAGGAGAATCACAACGCATCAACCTTGCAACATCGCTAGGAAGTAGTCTTGTAGGCTCTATGTATATTTTAGATGAACCAAGCATCGGATTGCATCCAAAAGACACTGAACGCCTTATAGACGTATTAAAATCGCTTCGTGATTTAGGAAACACCGTGATTGTCGTAGAACACGACGAAGATATTATGAAAGCTTCCGACGAAATTATCGATATCGGACCAGAAGCAGGAACTTTTGGTGGTGAAGTTATGGCAACAGGAAACTATGAAGCTATTTTAAAATCGGATTCACTAACTGCGGGGTATTTAAACGGCACCCTTTCTATTGAGGTTCCGAAGAAACGAAGAACCTGGAAAGATGCAATTCATATTAAAGGAGCAAGACAAAATAATTTAAAAAATATTGATGTTACCTTTCCTTTAGGTGTTTTTACAGCAGTTACAGGAGTTTCAGGAAGTGGAAAAAGTACATTAGTAAAAAAGATACTATATCCAGCATTGCACAGAGAAATTGGTGGTTTTGGTGAAAAACCTGGTCAGTTTACGGCCTTAGAAGGTGAATTTAAAAATATTAAAAGCATTGAGTTTATCGATCAAAATCCGATAGGTCGCTCTAGTAGATCGAATCCTGTCACCTATATAAAAGCATACGACGATATTCGAAACCTTTTTGCCAATCAAAAACTTTCGGACATTAGAGCTTACAAAGCAAAGCACTTTTCATTTAATGTTGATGGTGGACGCTGTGAGACTTGTAAAGGAGATGGTGAAGTTACTATCGAGATGCAGTTTATGGCCGATGTACATTTAGTGTGTGATACTTGTAATGGAAAGCGTTTCAAAAAAGAAGTACTTGAAGTAAAATTTCACAATAAAAACATTGACGACGTTCTTACCATGACGGTTGATGATGCTATTGGTTTTTTTGAACTTCACAATGAAACTAAAATCACTAAAAAACTAAAACCGCTGCAAGATGTTGGTTTGGGCTACGTACAATTAGGACAAAGCTCTTCTACCCTTTCGGGCGGGGAAGCACAACGTATCAAACTGGCTTCTTTTTTAGTGAAAGGAACTACGAAAGAAAAGGCTGTTTTTATATTTGACGAACCTACTACTGGGTTGCATTTCCACGACATTAAAAAATTATTAGCCTCCTTTTATGCGTTGCTAGATAAAGGTCATACCGTTATTGTGGTAGAGCATAATCTGGATCTTATTAAATGTGCTGATTATATTATTGACTTAGGTCCTGAAGGTGGTTCACTTGGCGGACAAGTATTATCGCAAGGAACTCCTGAAGAATTAGTTAAAGTAAAGGAATCGTTTACCGCTGCTTATTTGAAAGAGAAAATTTAGTAAATAATTAGCTAAAGCAGCTTTCTATTTTTAAAATCTTGGCACGATGCTTGCTTTCTACATATTAGAATAATTTCTTGCTACTAAGAGTTATTATTCTATCATATTTTTTGGTTGGTTAGTTAAATGCCGTCGATTCTTTTAAAAGTTTCGGCGGTTTTTTTTGTTTACTTCGGAAAGATACGTGCTTCGCTAAAATAGTTCTTTACAAAACAAAAACGCTTTAAACCCCTTAAAACACTGTTCATAACACAAGGTTGAAATTCTTGGCACGGTCGTTGTAATTACATAAGCGTACAAGGCTGACCAAGAAAACAAAGCAAGTACAACTTAAAAATTACAGTTATGAAAAAATTAGCAACACTAGTACTCAGTTTCCTTTTAATAGGAATAACAGCAAAGGCAACTTCAGAAGTTTCCGAAGCATACACCATTACAAATTACGATGGTAAAGTGTACATCTTTGAAGAAGGTGGTGTAGAATTTTCAGTTTTCGCAAATGGTGAATTCGATTTTGCATACATAGGTCGAAACAACGGAACTCAAGTTCAAGTAAACACTCCCAATGTGAATATTAGCTTTAACTCTGGTCGCGATTACGAAATGTATGTACAGTATGACGATTATGGTGCTGTAATACAAATTGAAGATGTGCCAATTTATTACGATGGCTACGGACGTATTACACAAGCAGGTAACGTAGATATTCAATACAATGATAGACGTATTGTTCGTGTAGGTGGATTACGCATCAATTATGACCATCGCGGGTATTATGCAGGATATACAGGATATATTAACGTGTACAACAGATTTTACGTTTACCGCCCATGGCATGCCTATTATGTGCAACCAATATTTTCAAGTTGCATCGTGTACGATTACCCATACCGCACACACTACGCTCCTGTACGATACAGTTATAGTGTACATAGAAACTATTACTACAATAGATCGAATGTAGCCTATAAAAATGCACGAAGAAGTTTTCACAGACCTGGAAGTTATGTACATTATAAAAACGGCAGAACTGCAGTAAATAGAGAATACAACGCAAACCGTAGAAATACGATGGCGACAGATATTAGAAGAAGTACTGCTACAACTAGAAGAGCAACAACTGCGAACACTAGAAGTAATACTACAACGACACGAGCAACAACACCTCGTAAGAGTGAAACAGCAAGTTCAACACGTAGAAGCACAGCAAATACAACGAAGCGAAACAATTCAAGTGTTTCAACTCAAAGAGCTTCTACTACTAAAAACAGTTCGACTGTACGAAATACGACGAGAACTTCTGGACAAAACAATGCTTCAACAACACGAAGAAGTACAACAAAAAGAGCTACCACTGCAACTCCTCAAAAGAGAAGCTCCGTAACTCCAAGTAGCACTAGAAAAGCTACAACAGCAAGAACAACTAGCACGAGAAGTGCTACTAGAAATACAACTGCTAGAGCTACAACTACGAAACGTAGTACAAACTCAAATGCACGCAGTACTACAACAAGTAGAAGACATTAAGATTTTTTTGGTTGGTTAGTTAGAAATCCTTGTAATTCATCTTTGATGAAGCGCAGGGATTTCGCTTTTATACTTGTTTTATAAGAGCCGCCATTTTTCGCGTAAGTTCCCTCCTACTATACGCTTCAACGCCTTCTGAAGCAACCGAAAGAGTTCCGTCTAAATACGCTTCATACCATTGAAGAATTTGTTTTTTCAACTCCTTTTCTTCCGAAGGATTATAAAACACACCACTTTTGGTTTCCGTTAAAATGCCTTCAATATCGCTTCCCTTTGGTCCTACTGCTAAAATGGGACGAAAAGCAGCCAAGTATTCAAAAATCTTTCCTGGTAAAATGGCACGCGTTTCTGGACTATCTATTTCAATAAGCAACAAGACTTGCGAATTATGCTGTAGTTTCAACGCTTCATCATGAGAAACGTACCCCAAATGTTTGCAATTATCTTTCAAACCAAATTTAGATATACTTTCAAATACTTCGTCGCTAATGGTTCCTGCTAAAACAATTTCTAAATTATTTTGAAACGAGGGTGTTTCCGAAGCAATTTCAGAGAGAACCTTCCACAATACCTTCGGGTTGCGCTCACTTAATAATGAACCAATATGCGCCATTGAAAACTGGGTGTCCAAAACAGGATGCATTTCTTCGGAAGCTACATATCCATTGGTAATTACGTGAATTGGTTTTGATGTTAAAAGGCTAAATTCCTTTTTGGTGGTCGGACTCGTAACCACAATAGCATCTGCTGTATTGAGTACTTTTTTTTCTAAATCTTTGTGTTTTTTTTCTGAAGCTTTTGTCAACCGAAGCGACTTATGATAATGTATGGTAGTCCAAGGATCCCTAAAATCGGCAATCCATTTTAATTGAAATGCCTTTTGAAGTTCCATACCAATTAAGTGTAAACTATGCGGCGGACCACTTGTAATAATAGTTTCTACGGGATGTTCAGAAATATAATTTTTTAAAAATGCCACGGAAGGTTTTACCCAACCTACACGAGCGTCGGGAATAAAAAAGTTACCCCGCACATAGAGCATCGTTTTTTCCAACACAGATTGCTCTTTATTAGAGATTATTCCGCTGCTTATTTGTTTTGTCTTCTTTTTTGAAAGAAATCCTGCCAAGCGATACGGTTCTTTTACGGGAAATTTTAAAATTTCAGTCGTTTCAGGTACCAACGCTTCAAAACTAGCATCTTGTAAGGGATAGTGTGGATTTTCGGGTACAAATACTACGGGTTCAATTCCGAAGTCATTAAAATACCGAACAAACTGAAGCCAACGTTGCACGCCAGGACCGCCAGCGGGAGGCCAATAATAAGTAATAATTAGAGCGCGCTTCACAGTAATTAAGAGTTAGTAGGCTGTTCCTTCTTTCTAAAATAATACCATAGACCACCACCAAAAATGAGTAGAAAAACAATACTACTAGCAAGACTGATAGTACTCCCCGTCTGTATTACTGTAGGTTCGAACTTAAATTCTATTTTATTATTACCGGAAGGAATTCGCATTGCTCGTAACACATAATTGGCTCTAAAATACGTGGCTGGTGTATCATTTATATATACATTCCATCCTTCTGGGTAATACACTTCAGAAAAAACGGCTATTTGTTCTGTTGTGGAAGCTGTTTCATACACAATATGTTGTGGCTCATGACGAACCAAGTCAATACTTGCAGTGCTATCGCGAGTTACTTTATTGGTTGGAATTTCAGCAATAAAATCCTTATGAATTACAGCTGTTGTCTTCGTATCTAAACTATCCAAAAGCAACATCTCTTGATTGGCATCTTCTGCGAGTATTACATTTTGAATAAACCAAGCACTTCCATTCGCATATGGATTTTCTTGCACGACAGATTCGTACTCTTTATTTTCTGTGATGATGTATTTTACATTCATCATATTCAAAATTCCAGGATCTCCTTTACTCAAATAGAAATCGCTAAGTTCTTGTATTCTTCTTGGTTTTGCAGCATGATACCCTCCTAGCGCATTGTGATAATAACTAGCGCGACCACTATTAAAAGGATTTACGGTAACATCGTACACGCGGTAATTACCATCGTCTTTTAAAATTTGTGCATCAGCCTTTGTCTTTTGAAAAGGTTGCTCCATCGTTCTCGCTTGCACAAAATCTTCGTTATTTACATAACGGCGGTCTACCAAAACAAGATCGCAAACAATCAACCCAGCTAGCAATGCAAAAGTAATTTTTTCTGAAATCTTATTTTTCAAGAAGAACCATAAAGCGCCTGCTGTTCCTAATACAAACGCCAATGAACGCAAAGTGTCTGAAGTAAACAAACTAGCTCTGTCATCACGAAGTGCATCTACTAAAGGTGTTCCTAATTGCTCACGAATCATTACATCATACGGACTACTAAAGCTGAATAATGTTGATTTAAAAAGAATAAAAAGTACCGAAAGTCCTCCTACGATTCCTAAAGAATACAACAATGCTTTCTTTTTTTCTTCGTCTCTTTCAAAAGCATTGAACCATTGTTGCAATCCAACAATTGCAATAACAGGCACCACTAATTCTATAATAACCTGAATGGACGAAACGGCTCTAAACTTATTGTATAAAGGAACGTAATTAATAAAAAAGTCGGTTAAAAAGTCGAAGTTCTTTCCCCAAGACAATAAAAGACTTAATACAAATGCTCCTGTAACCCACCATTTCAATCGGCCTCTAACTAAAAACAAACCTAAAACGGCTAAGAAAATAATAACCGCTCCAAGATACGCAGGTGCAGCAACGATAGGCTGATCTCCCCAATATACAGGCAACTGACTCACAATTTCGCCAGCTTCTTGCGGTGAAGCACCTAATTTTAACAATTCATCAAAGGCTTTCGAATCATCAGGCAATGGATCGCCAGAGCCTCCTCCCATAAATCGTGGGATAAAGAGATTAAAACTCTCTAATTTTCCGTAACTGTATTCTGTGATATAGTCGTACTCCAATCCATTGGTGGCTTCTTTCGGACTTCCATCTGGGTTTATTGTTAATTCACTCTTTCCTCGCGTAGAGGCATCTGCATATTCTTTGGTTGCCAATATATTGGTGGCATTCAAACCAATAGAAACAATGACAGCCGCTAGCAATACGAGTATAGCTTTTCCGAAATGAGGCAACATATTTTTTCTGAAAGCATCTATTAAATAAGCAACTCCCAAACAAAGAACAAGCAACAGTAAGTAATACGTCATTTGGAAGTGATTTGAAACCAATTCTAATGCCATTGCGACAGCGGTAAGTAAAAATCCGTAGAAATACTTTCCTCGAAATGTGAGTACAATTCCGCTAAGCACCAAAGGCATATAGGCGATCGCATGGGCTTTCGCATTGTGTCCTACACCCAAAATAATAATTAAATAGGTGGAAAACCCAAAGGCGAGTGCTCCTAAAAAGGCCAGTTTGTAATCTACTTTTAAAACTAAAAATAGAATGTACATTCCTATAAAATACAAGAATAGATAATCTGCAGGACGCGGTAAAAAGCGAAGTGCTAAATCTAATTTTTTAATATAGTTATGTGGGTATTTTGCACCTAATTGGTACGTTGGCATTCCGCCAAAAGCCGTATCTGTCCAATACGTTTCTTTCCCTGTTTCTTTACGATAGTCTCGTAATTGCTTTGCAATACCATTGTGTTGTGCGATATCACTTTGAAAAATCATTTTTCCCTGTAAAACAGGACTAAAGTAAGCGAGTGCAACGACTACAAAAAGGAGTATAACAATAAAATGAGGTAGTAATTTCTTTATAGAATATTGCATAGAAAAGGAATAAATAACAATTGGGGAAATTATAAAAAATCTACTAGAAAGAGGTAGTTACAACACAAAATAACGAAGACTAGTCTATTTCTTCATAATCTACATATTCTCCAACTGTATTTGTACCTTTAGTTTTGGATGAAGGCATTTTATCAATAATAACACTTCCTTCTTCTCTAGGCTGAGAGGTTCCGTTTTGAGCACCTCCAAAAGCTTGTTCAAATTTTTGCCCTGCTTTTTTGGTTACATATCGCATTAAATAAGGCCCTGTAAGTTTCAGTAAAAACTTTAACCCGTAATATACCAGAAGGACTATTAATATCGTTTTTAGAAAAGTCATCATACTAATTAATATCTTTTTCAAAAGTAAGAATTGCTGTAGAAAAAGAAAAAAATGAACTATTAAATAAATGATAAAATCTTATATCTTTGGAACAAACCTAAACTTTATGAAGACTACTCCGTTTTGTCTTTCCATTATACTACTTCTTACCTTGAGTCCTGTTATGGCTCAATACACCGAAACCATTAATAACAACAGACCTGGTGCATCTCAAGGCGCGTTTTCTGTGGGTACAAATGTGTTGCAGCTAGAAGGTGGATTTGCGTTAGGAAGTGAAGAACATCGCTTAAAAGAAACAGAAACTAGTGCTTTTGGCTTTGATTATGCGATTCGTTATGGTTTTTGGAGAGAAGAATTAGAAGTAAGTATTATTGGTGAATTTGAATCACAATCGGTTACCGACAATCGCGGTGCCAACTCATATACCTACAAACAAAGTAATTTTAGAAGCAATACCATTGGTGCTAAGTACCTTTTTTATGATCCATATCGAAAAATGGAACTTAAAGGACCTAATTTATACAGTTGGAAAGCAAATTATAAATTTCAATGGGCAGATTTAGTTCCAGCCATTTCATTTTACGCAGGAGCAAATTTCGATTTTGCCGACAATCCATTTACACTAGAACCTGACAGTAGTATTAGTCCAAAATTTGTGCTTTCAACGCAAAACAATTGGGTGGGTGGATTTGTATTCGTTACCAATATTGTGGTAGATCGTATTACTACTGACACTCCATCGTATGGATACATTCTTACACTAACACATACACTTACCGATTGGTTTTCAGTATTCATAGAAAATCAAGGGTTTAAAAGTGATTTTTACGCCGATCAATTATTTAGAGGGGGTGCCGCTGCATTGGTGAATAAGAATTTTCACGTAGATGCTTCTATCTTATTAAATTTTAAAGATACTCCTTCCCGTCTCTACGGAAGAGTTGGCGTTGCGTATCGTTTCGACATGCACGATACCGATGAATATATTGAAGAAAAAGGAAAAGAGGGTCGTAAGCTGAAGAAAGATAAGCAGACAGAAAAAGACCTAGACACCAAAAAAGATAAAAAGAAGAAAAGAAAAGATGGCTTTGAAGATGATGGTGGCGGTAAAAGCGTGACGAAGCTATAGTCTATATTATTTATGATTACACTACAAAAAATTACATCAAAAAAAGGATTAAAGCAATTTGTAACGTTCCCGTTTCAACTGTATAAAAATTGCGAATACTGGGTTCCACCGTTAATTAAAGACGAAATGGAAACCCTAGATACGTCTAAAAATCCTGTTTTTAAGAATGCAGATGCTGATTATTATTTAGCTATCAAAGAGGGTAAAACTGTTGGTAGAATCGCTGTTATTATTAATCATTTAGAAATTGAAGAAGTAGGAAAGAAAAAAGTTCGCTTCGGATGGTTAGACATGATTGATGATATTGAAGTCACCAAAGCATTGCTTGAAAAGGTGTATGAAACGGGTAGAGCCCACAACTTAGAGTATGCTGAAGGACCTGTAGGATTCTCAAACATGGAAAAGGCCGGGATTCTAACCAAAGGATTTGACGAGTTAAACACTATGATTACATGGTACCACTACCCTTATTACCAAAAACACTTTGAACAATTAGGATTTGAAAAGCAAGCGACTTGGGTAGAATACAGATTGAGCATCCCTGATGAAGCTTTTGAAAAAGTAAAGAAGTTTTCTCGAATTATACGCGAACGCTATCAACTAACTGTGATACGCTTCAAAAACAAAAAAGAAATTTTACCGTATGTTAATGACATGTTTGGGTTATTAAACAAAACCTACAACACATTACAAACGTTTGTACCTATTCAGCAATACCAAATAGATTATTACAAAGAAAAGTACTTCTCCTTCATTCACCCCGATTATATTACGTGCATTAAGGATAAAGATGAAAAATTAATCGCTTTTTCTGTGGTAATGCCTTCTTTTTCCGAAGCCTTAAAAAAAGCAAATGGTAGATTGTTTCCCACTGGATGGATGCATATTCTGAAAGCCCAGAAGAAAAATGAAAAAGCTGCCTTTTATTTAATCGGAATAGATCCAGAATACCAAGGAAAAGGAGTTACAGCAATTATTTTTGAAGAAATGCAACTTCTGTTTAATGCGAAAGGCATACAAACCGTAGAAACCAATCCAGAACTGATTGAAAACACAGCAGTTCAGTTACTTTGGAAAGATTACAGCCCTGTACAACATAAAGAACGCAGTACTTACAAGAAAGATTTATAAGGCATCACTACTTATTATTAAAGATAAAAAAAGCCATCAATTTAAAACTGATGGCTTTTTCGATAAGTATGTATTTGGTTTTATTCGCCCATAGCAGCTGCTACAGCAGCAGAAAGACGTTTGTAAGTTCCATTCTCTAAACGCTCTCTAATAGAAGAGAAAGCCTCTAAGGTCTCGTTTATATCGTCCATTGTATGAGATGCCGTTGGAATCATACGTAATAATATTAATCCTTTAGGAATTACTGGATACACAACAATAGAACAGAATACTCCGTGATTTTCACGCAAATCTTTTACTAAAGCCATTGCTTCAGGGATACTTCCTTTTAGATATACTGGAGTCACACAACTTTGTGTAGTACCAATATCAAATCCGCTATCCTTTAATCCGTTTTGCAACGCATTTACATTCTCCCAAAGTTTTGCTTTTAACTCTGGCATCGTGCGTAACATATCCAAACGCTTTAATGCTCCTACCACCAATTGCATTTGCAATGATTTAGCAAACATTTGAGAACGTAAGTTGTATTTAAGGTAATTAATGATTTCTTCATCTCCAGCAATAAAAGCTCCTGTACTTGCCATAGACTTTGCAAATGTTGCAAAATACACGTCAATTTCATCTTGAACTCCCTGCTCTTCACCTGCTCCTGCTCCTGTTTTACCTAGAGTTCCAAAACCATGTGCATCATCTACAAAAAATCGGAAATTATATTTCTTCTTAAGTGCTACAATTTCTTTTAGTCTTCCTTGCTCTCCACGCATACCGAAAACTCCTTCAGAAATTAAAAGAATTCCACCACCCGTTTTCTCAGCCATTTTCGTAGCACGCTGCAAGTTTTTCTCGATACTTTCCATATCGTTATGCTTGTACGTGAAACGCTGTCCTAAATGCAAACGAACTCCGTCTATAATACAAGCGTGTGCATCTACATCATATACAATAACATCGTCTTTAGACACCAATGCATCAATGGTAGAAACCATTCCTTGATATCCAAAGTTTAAAAGATATGCAGACTCCTTATGTACAAAGGCAGCCAATTCGGTTTGTAACTGCTCGTGAAGATCAGTATGACCACTCATCATTCTAGCTCCCATTGGGTATGCCGAACCATATTCTGCAGCTGCTTCAGCATCTACTTTTCTAACTTCAGGATGATTTGCTAATCCTAAATAGTCATTAATACTCCATGTAATTACTTTCTTTCCTTTGAAGCCCATCCTATTAGAGATAGGTCCTTCTAGTTTTGGAAATACGAAATAGCCTTCAGCTTGTTCTGCCCATTTTCCTAATGGACCTTTATCTTTATATATTTTATCAAATAAGTCTCTCATTAAACTTCTGTTTTTCAGAATAAGGCACAAAATTAATCAAATTAATTTTCATAACAATGCCATTTTAAAGGAAGAAATGAACATAAAAAAAGCTCTTCACGTGAATGAAGAGCTTTACCTTTATATTTTGTACAATTATTTGATGTATTCTATCCCAACAGATGCTTCTGTTTTAGCATCAAAGAATCCTTGTTCAGACATCCAATCGTCGCTATAAATTTTACTCATATAACGAGAACCGTGATCTGGAAAAATGACAACAATATTACTATCGTCTGTAAATTCTCCTTCTTCTTCTAATTGTTTTAAGCCTTGCATTGCTGCGCCACTGGTATAACCAACAAATAAACCTTCTGTTTTAGCTAGTTCGCGAGCGGTGTGCGCACTACTCTCATCAGTTACCTTTACAAAGGCATCAATGGCATCAAAATCGGTAGCAGTTGGTATTAAATTTTTACCTAAACCTTCAATTCGGTATGGGTAAATTTCGTTAGAATCAAACTCTCTTGTTTCATGGTATTTTTGCAATACAGATCCAAAAGCATCAATTCCTATAATTTTAATATCGGGATTTTGTTCTTTTAGAAAGCGAGCTGTTCCAGAAATAGTTCCTCCTGTACCACTACAAGCTACCAAATGTGTAATCTTACCATTTGTTTGGTTCCAGATTTCTGGTCCCGTAGAACTGTAATGTGCATCTATATTTAGTTCGTTGAAATATTGATTAATATATACCGAACCTTCTGTTTCTTCGTGAAGACGTTTTGCAACCTCATAATACGAACGAGGATCGTCAGCGCTTACATGGGCTGGGCAAACATATACTTTTGCACCCATTGTTTTAAGCATGTCAATCTTATCGTTTGAAGATTTAGAGCTTACAGCTAGAATACACTTATAGCCTTTAATGATGCTTACCATTGCGATGCTAAAACCTGTGTTTCCACTTGTTGTTTCTATTATTGTATCTCCAGGCTTTAAAATGCCTTTTTTTTCTGCTTGCTCTATAATATAAAGTGCAATGCGATCTTTTGAAGAATGCCCAGGATTAAAAGCTTCTACTTTTGCATAGTAGTTACCTTTCATCTTAGCTGCGATAGTTTTTAATTTTATTAAAGGCGTATTACCGATTAAATCTAAAATACTATCGTGGGCTTGTATTTGTTCTCTCATAAAGGGAATTTTGCAACAAATTTTGAGTTATAAATCTTTAATTCAAAACGGTACAAAGATACATAATTAATTTTTATTACTCCGTTATTCCTTCTAAATCCAATAAAAAGGCATAATCCATCGCGACTTCTTTTAAGGCTTCAAAACGCCCCGAAGCCCCTCCATGACCAGCTTCCATATTAGTTTGAAGCAGTAAAACCGAAGTTCCTTTTTTAAGTTCTCGAAGTTTTGCCACCCATTTGGCTGGCTCCCAATACTGCACCTGACTATCGTGTAGACCTGTTGTTACCAACATATTTGGATACGCTAATGGTGCTACGTTATCGTAAGGTGAGTACGATTTCATATATTCATAATACTCAGGTTCGTTAGGATTTCCCCATTCGTCATATTCACCTGTTGTTAATGGAATACTATCATCTAACATCGTGGTTACAACATCTACAAAAGGTACGGATGCTATTACACCGTTATATATTTCTGGAGCCATATTCACTATTGCCCCCATTAATAATCCTCCAGCAGATCCTCCTGAAGCATATAGATGGTCTTTAGATGTATAATTTTCAGCAATCAAAAACTTTGAAGCATCGATAAAGTCGGTAAATGTATTTTTTTTCTTGAGAAGTTTTCCATCTTCATACCATTGTCTTCCTAAATACTCCCCTCCTCTAACATGTGCGATAGCAAAAATAAATCCTCTATCTAACAGGCTTAGTCGTACAGATGAAAAATAAGGATCTACCGTTGATCCATAAGAACCGTATGCATATAGCAAAAATGGATTTTTACCGTTCTGTTCCATACCTTTTCGGTACACCATCGAAATAGGAATTTTAGTCCCATCGGTAGCGGTTGCCCAAACTCGCTTCGATTCGTAATTTTCTTTATTAAACTTTCCGCCTAAGACTTTGGTTTCTTTTTTCACCTCCTTCTCTTTCGTTTTCATATTGAAATCGATCGTTGATGAAGGAGTTGTTAATGAGTTATACCCATAGCGAAGAATATCTGTATCAAATTCTGCATTTCCGCCTGTTCCAACCGTATAGGTTTCGTTGTCGAAAGGCAAATAATAATCTTCCTTTTGGTCCCAACGCTTCACATTAATCATATTTAAACCGTTGGTACGCTCACTCACCACCAAATAATCTTTAAAAATATCAATGTCTTCGAGTAGCACATCTTTGCGATGCGGAATCATATCTACCCAATGCTCTTGGGTTGTGTTTTTTTCTGAAGTCTTCATCAATTTAAAATTGATTGCCTCATCTTTATTGGTCAGTATGTAAAAACTATCTCCGTAATGCGAAATACTATATTCTAAACCTCGTACACGTGGCTGAAACAACGTAAAGGGTTCGTTTGGCGTACTAGCGTCCAATACTTGAAACTCTGAAGTAAGCGTACTATAACAACCAATTACTAGATACTTTTTTGATTTTGTTTTGTAAACGTAGGTTCCAAAGGTTTCATCTTCTTCAGTAAAAATTAAGGCATCGTCTTTAGGATCGGTTCCTAATGTATGTCTAAAGATTTGGTTGGAACGCAGTGTTTGCTCATCTTTTCGTGTGTAGAAAAGTGTTTTATTATCGTTTGCCCAAGTAGCACTTCCTGTGGTAAGCGGAATGTTTTCTGGCAAAATCTCACCTGTTTCTAAATTTTTAATATAGATGGTGTATTTCCTGCGACTTATTGTATCTACTCCGAAAGAAATCAGCTTATTGTTTTCACTAACACTAAAACCATTTAAATTGTAATACGAATGACCTTCAGCCATTTCATTTACATTAAAAATAATCTCTTCAGGCGCCTCTAAGGTTCCTTTTTTTCTAGTGTAAATTGGATAATCTTTTCCTTTTTCGTAGCGTGTGATGTAGTAATATCCATTTAATTTATAAGGAACAGATTCATCATCCTCTTTAATTCTCCCCTTCATTTCTTCAAACAAGTCTTCTTTAAACTTCTTTGTATGCGCTGTCATCTTATCGTAGTAATCATTCTCTCTCTCAAGATAATCGATCACCTCCTCATCTTCACGCTGATTAAGCCAATAGTAATTATCTTCACGTGAATCGCCGTGAATTTCTAGATTCTTAGCTATTTTATCGGCTTTAGGGGGTGTTATGTTCATTATTTTTTCTGAAGTTTTATTTGTTGTACAAGCGGATGCAAAAATAATAGAAACAATGGACACAACTGCTATATTTTTCATAATTGAAAATATTGATTAGTTATCGTACAAAGTAGTAAATTTGCAACAAATTAAAAACACAAAATTATGTTTGGAGATTTAATGGGAATGATGGGTAAACTAAAAGAAACCCAAGAAAAAGTTGAAGCCACTAAAAAACGATTGGACACAGTTTTAATAGACGAGAACAGTAGCGATAACTTATTAAAAATAACTCTAACTGCTAATCGCGAAATAAAATCAATACAAATTGACGACTCGCTTTTAGAAGATAAAGAGCAATTAGAAGATTATCTAATATTAACACTTAATAAGGCTATTGCGAAAGCTACTCAAATAAACGAAGCTGAAGTTTCTGCAGTTGCTAAAGAAGGAATGCCAAACATTCCTGGAATGGATTTATTCAAATAGATTAGTTACTACTCGCAAACTTATCTACGAAAGCGAAATGATAGCTTGTATCTTGATAAGTACTATAAGAGCTATATCCAGAAAGCATACCCAATTCTTTTCCTGAGTGATTTAATACTAATAACTTAGGGAAAGAGTTGTCTTTGTTATACTTCTTCACTATTTTTTTGTTGTAAACTAATTGTTCTTCAGAAACAATATCCATTCTGCGAGGTAAATCAATTAAAACCAACACATATTTATCTGCTCTCGCAGCAAACTCTTCAGTTTCAAAAAAATCTTTTTTTAATCCTTTACACGGAGGACACCAATCACTCCCAGTAAAATATAGCAAAATAGGTTTATTTGTTTGTTGCGAAATTTTTTCTGCTTTTTCAAGGTTCGTAAGCCAGTTAAGACTTGACTCAGTTTCTTGTCCGAAACTTAAAGCTGAAAACATTAGAAAAATAATAACAAGAAAGGGCTTCATACGCTAGTAAATTTAAATGAAAATTAGCATAATTTGTGCCAAAGATGGTACAAAAAAAAAAGAATTCCCAAAAAATTGGGAATTCTTTTAAAATATCTAGGTATGATTATTTAAGACAACTAATTAGTTGTTAATTAATCTAAACTCAGTTCTTCTGTTTACAGAATGCTCACGCTCAGTACAAGAAACACCGTCTGCACATCTGTTTTTCAAACGCTTTTCACCGTATCCATTTGCTACTAATAAACTACCGTTAACACCTTTTGACTCAAGGTATCTAGCAACAGATTGCGCTCTTCTTTCAGAAAGATCTTGGTTAGCTGTAACACCACCTCTTGAATCTGTATGAGAAGCAATTTCTAATTTAACCCCTTGGTTTTCTTGTAAAACTGGCATTAAACGAGTATCGATAATTCTTTTAGCTTCTGGAGTAAGTGTTGCACTACCTAAGTTCCAGTTAATTGGAAGAGCTTGGTATTCAACTAGAGCACATTCAACTTCTTTCCAAGTTGTAAGTCCACCTTTTGTTTGCAATACTTCTTTGGTTACAGTTTTAGTTACAGCAGGAACTACTGTTTCTTCAACTCTAGCATCAGATACTAATTTAGTTACTTCTAATGTCTTGTTTTGTCCTTTAAGTGCAATTGCTCTTGTTGTAGGAGGTGTAGACATTACTGTTTTCTTGAATGTAGTAGATTGAGAATCGATACCTTCAACTCTAGTAGATTCGTTAGAGATAACTGTTCTTTTTACTGTTTTAGTTTCAGCAGGAATTTCAATTCTCTCAGTAGTAGGAGGCGTTACCATTACTCTTTTTGAGATTGTTTTTCTTACTTCTGGAATTTCAATAACTCTTGTTGTTGGAGGTGTTACCATTACAGTAGTTTTTACTGTTTTAGTTTCTCCAGGAATATCAATAACTCTTGTAGTAGCTGGTCTAACTAATGTAGTTCTAGTATAAGTACCCATTCCACAGTCGTTGCTATTTCCACTTGCACTATCACAATCAGATGTTCTTACGAAAGAAGCATCAGAATCTAAACGCTGTACACTTACAGTAGTATATTCTGCAGGAACACCTTTATAACACCAGTATCTACAATCGTTAGGATCGCTAGAAGCACATTCTGCAGCTGGAGTATCACTCATTTCCCAACGAGCAGTAACTGGCTTTACTTCAATAGTTTCAGAATCTGATCTAAATCTTGCTGGAGTCGTTTTAATAGTAGATCCGTACTCTCTCTTTTTGTACGTTAATGTTTCAGTTCCCCATTCAGCTGGAATAACTTCCAAACGTTGAGATGGTTCTTTTACTGTAATTGTTACATCTCTTGTTTCATAAACAGCAGGAATGATTTCAACTTTTTGGTATGCTGGTTGAACAACAACTTCAAAATCTCTGTTTTCATATTTAGCAGGAACTACACGTAAACTATAGCTTGCTTCACTAGTAGTTACCGTTTCTGTTTCAGTAGTAACTTGAGAAGGAACTTTCACAAGGCGCTGTGAAGCTTCTTTTGTTACAACACTAAATGATTCAGTAGTGTATTGTGCTGGAATTACTTCTAAACTTTGACCTGCATCTTTAGAATCAACAGTAATCGTTTCCTTTTTATACTGTGCAGGGATAACACTTAATTTTTTATAAGATGGTGAAACTTCTACAGTAACTTCTTGGTTTACCCAAATATCTGGTGTTACACAACGTACGTAACATTTACCAGGTTCAGGGTTTGTCGGAAGGTCTTGAGAGAAAGCTACGTTCGCAACTAACAGGGAAAGACCTAATAAAATAATTTTTTTCATGTTTGTGAATGTTTAAATGGTTTATTGATTATGCTGCAAAATTAATGCATGAACACTTCAATTTACTCAATATTCACAACAAAATTCCCTGACAACCAAGGGTTTTCGACTAGTTGCGCTTAAAACAGGATGAAGTGCAAACTCCGTTGTTCTTTTAAAAATGGAAGTTTTTTTTTGTGTAAAATCTCAAAATACTAGTATTTTTTTTCGATATTTATAGGATGAATTCAAGTCTAATTATTTAAAAAAGCACCTATGTTTGAATTAAAAAAAAATGAAGATAAATATCACTTTGTATTAAAAGCTTCTAACGGACAAGTAATATTGTCTAGCCAAATGTATGCTTCTAAAGCTTCAGCAACTAACGGTATAGAATCTGTAAAGAAAAATTGTGCAGACGATGCTCGTTTCGAACGTAAAACAGCCAAAAACGGAAAATTCCATTTCAACATAACATCTACCAACGGTCAAATCGTAGGAAGTAGCCAAATGTATGCTTCAGAATCGGGTATGAATAACGGTATTGAGTCTGTAAAGAAGAATGCCCCAGGCGCAGAAACAAAGGAAGTATAGTTATATTTTCAAAATAAAAAGAAGCTTCTCTTACATACTAGTAGAGAAGCTTCTTTTTATTTGTAAGTATTTAATGTTTTCAAAAACAACTCATGCATGGGGTCTGTATAATCTAAATGTGTTACAATACGAAGTTTCCCTTGCCCCATATTACTTATCTTAATATTTTTCTGAAGTAGGTCGTCCATAAATTTTTCTTCGGAAACAGCATCGGTTAAGTAGAATATAACAATATTTGTTTCTGTAGGCTCTACCTCTTTTACATAAGTTTGCTTCTGAAGCGTTTCAGCTATTTCTGAAGCCTTACGATGGTCTTCAGCCAAACGATTTACATTTGTATCTAAAGCATACAAACCAGCAGCTGCAATAATACCTACTTGGCGCATTCCACCCCCCAACACTTTACGAACGCGAATTGCTTTTTGCATGATATCATTATTCCCAACCAACACCGTTCCTAACGGAATTCCAAGTCCTTTACTAAAACAAATAGAAATGGTATCGAAAACCTTTCCGTAGTCTTTCGCATCTTCATTTTTAGCTACAAGCGCGTTAAAGAGTCGCGCTCCATCTAAATGTAGCCCTAAGTTATTAGCCGTACATACTTTACGTATCTTTTCAATTTCAGCAAAATCGTAACAAGCGCCCCCTCCTTTATTCGTCGTGTTTTCTAAACATACTAAAGTCGTTAACGGACTATGATAAAAATCTGGCGGATTTATAGCTTCTTCTACTTGCGCTGCTGTAATCATCCCTCTGTCACCATCTACCAACTTACATGATACACCGCTATTGAAGGACACTCCCCCTCCTTCGTAATTATAGACATGTGCCCATTTATCACAAATAAGTTGTTCTCCAGGTTGTGTGTGAAGTTTAATTGCCGCTTGATTTGCCATGCTTCCTGATGGAAAAAATAAGGCTGTATCCATCCCAAACATTTTTGCTACTCGGCTTTCTAACTCATTTACAGTGGGATCTTCTTTATAAACATCATCTCCTGTTTTAGCAGTCATCATTGCTGCTAACATCTCTTTACTGGGGCGTGTAACAGTGTCGCTACGTAAATCTATATGCATAAAAATCTGAGTTATTCTCTTCTAAATTGATCTTCTACCTTTTCGATCGCATTGCTCATCATCTCATCTAACGAAATGATGTTCAAAGTGTTATTATATTCAAAATTTATATTTTCTTCCATGGCATCATTGGTAATATCAAAGAGATTATACAATTGGTTAATCTCTAATCCTGTTCCATCTCTATATTCAATAACGCGTGAGCAAGAATGAATTTCAGTGCTTTGGATAGGACCACTGCCTTTAGAAGCAAATTGGTAATGCTTTACAGGATTTTGCTTGATATCATTCTTATAAATACCCATAAAATCCATAATATTCGAATTAGACAATTCTAAAGTAGTGTACAAACCGCAATTGTCTATTTTTTTAATTTTTGCCACTTCTCCTTCTAGCCAAAAGAGATATACTTCAAAATAAGTGCTTTTAGAAGCACATAAGCTACCATCTCCTAATTGAAAGATTTCAATGTTACCGATACAATAACGCTTTGAGATTAAATACGTGTCAATATTTTTACTTTTTAGACTACTTGTAAAACCAGAAACCAAACCATTTAAATAGGCTTCATCGTGCTGAGCATAGGAAAAAACGCTCACCAACATGAATATACTAAATAATAAAGATTTCATTATATGTTTACAGTCTTTGAAATTTCACAAATATAATATAGTAAAAGCTATTAGCAATTAAATTATCAAGAGTAAGCATTATTTTTAATGTAATCCAAACATTTATCTTAAGGGCATTCTATTAAAAGAAAAACTCTTTAAAATATACGGAACAATAAAAAAATTTAGTTGAAGTACTTGCGCCCTTAGTAAGCGAAATAAAGCGAAAAAAACAACACTCATTCATACAAATTATTACAGTTCATGGGGAGTAATAAAACTAACAAAATAAATCCTAACAAACAGGAATTTATAAAAAGGTATATCTAAACTCTAAAAGCCACATACACCACCCAAAATGAGATTATTAGACAAATATACAATAAGAAGTGAAAGAAAGCTTTTAAAAAAAAACTTAATTCGAAGCTAAATCACTTTCAACTTGCAACTAGTTCACTTATTTTTACAGGACAAACGTTTACTAATAGCTACAAATAAAATATATGATTACACAAGATCAAATTAAAGATCTCAAAGATCGCCAGGACGCGTTAAGGAGGTATCTTTGACGTTGCCGGGAAGCGAATAGAGATTTCAAACGACGAAGAAAAAACCTTCGATCCTAACTTCTGGAATAACCCTCAAGAAGCCGAAGCTTTCATGAAAGTACTTCGGAATAAAAAGAAATGGGTTACAGACTACGAAACGGCAGTTACACTTACTGAAGAAGCCGAAATTATGTTCGAGTTCTTTAAAGAAGGTGAAGGAACCTCCGAACAAGTAGAAAAACTTTTCAATAAAGCCTCTGAAGCCACAGAATCACTGGAGTTTAGAAACATGCTAAGCGAAGAGGGTGATGATTTAAGTGCTGTGCTACAAATAACAGCTGGCGCTGGAGGTACTGAAAGCTGCGATTGGGCACAAATGCTCATGCGTATGTATTTAATGTGGGCCGAAAAAAATGGTTTTAAAGTTAAAGAACTCAACTTTCAATCTGGAGATGTCGCTGGTATTAAAACAGTTACCTTAGAAATTGAAGGTGATTATGCATTTGGTTGGCTAAAAAGTGAAAATGGAGTGCATCGT
This sequence comes from Ulvibacter litoralis, assembly GCF_900102055.1. GTDB lineage: Bacteria > Bacteroidota > Bacteroidia > Flavobacteriales > Flavobacteriaceae > Ulvibacter > Ulvibacter litoralis. Next base: position 409,343 of record NZ_FNBA01000002.1, on the reverse strand, counting down.
CTTGTACGCATCTCTCCTTTCGATAGCAATGCGAAAAGACACACAAGTTTCGCTTCCGTATATGTGTACCCATTAGCAGACGATTCGATACAAATTGACATCAACCCAGCTGATATTTCTTGGGATTTTGCACGAAGTAGCGGTGCCGGGGGGCAAAATGTAAATAAAGTTGAGACTAAAGCTATTTTAACGCACAAGCCGAGCGGAATTGTCATTCACAACTCCGAAACACGTTCGCAACTAGAAAACCGCGAAAAAGCAATGCAAATGCTTAAATCGCAGCTCTACGAAATAGAACTCCGAAAGCAACAAGCGCAACGTGCCGAAATTGAAAGTGGTAAAATGGCAATTGAATGGGGATCACAAATACGTAATTACGTGCTTCACCCTTATAAATTGGTAAAAGATGTCCGTACAGGTTACGAAACAGGAAACACAGATGCCATGCTCGACGGTGCTATAGATGGATTTTTGAAAGCCTATTTAATGATGACCGGACAGAAAGAAACCTCCGATGAGTTATAACCCTTAAAAATGAAACAATGCTCGGATTAAAATTAGCAACAGACCCACGCTGGGTAACCATTGTAGAGTCGAACATCGAAGAGATTCTTACAGATCACGCTTGGTGCGAACAAAAAGCCGCGACCAATGCGATCACAATTATTACGCTAAATTCTGAGCACGAAGATTTAGTAACCGATCTACTAAAATTGGCGCAAGAGGAGTTGGAACATTTTGAAATGGTGCACGAAATTATTAAAAAACGCGGCTATAAATTGGGTCGCGAACGTAAAGACCATTACGTAAACCAATTGTTTCAATTTACGCGCAATGGCGGAAACCGACAACAAGCCATGGTAGATCGGTTATTATTTTCAGCAATGATTGAAGCGAGAAGCTGCGAGCGTTTTAAATTACTTTCAGAACGGATTAAAGACCCTGAATTGTCTCAATTTTATCGCGATTTAATGATTAGCGAAGCAGGACATTACACTACTTTTTTAGGGTTTGCTCGGAAATATGGCGAAGGTATTGATGTTGAAAAACGCTGGAAAGCGTTAATCGAATTTGAAGGAGAAATTATAAAAAGCTACGGTACTTCTGAAACCATTCACGGCTAAATAACAAACAGTATTTATGAGTTATCATATCGTAGAAGAAGAGTCCTTCCATAATATCGATTTTTCAGAAACACCCTTTATTAAAGGAGACTATGAGCTTTGTACGTTTACTAACTGTAACTTCTCTGCTTGCAATCTTTCTGAAGTGCGCTTCATGGAGTGTGAATTTGTAGATTGTAATTTTAGTTCGACCACAGTAGTAAAAACAGCTTTTCAAGACGCTACTTTTAAAGGCTGTAAATTACTAGGATTTCCTTTTGATAAATGTAGTGACTTTGGGTTTTCAGTACGCTTTGAAGCCTGTCAGTTGCAACATTCCTCCTTTTATGGGGTAAAACTAACCAAAACTCAGTTTTTAGATTCAAAACTTTCCGAAGTAGATTTTTCAAACTGTGATTTAACTGCTGCATCGTTCTCAAATTGTGATTTGCAAAACGCCAATTTTGATGCGTCCATTTTAGTAAAAACAGATTTTAGAACGGCATTCAACTACTCTATCAACCCAGAAAAAAATAAACTGAAAGGCGCCAAATTTTCAATTCCGTCAGTCATCGGTTTGCTTGACTCGTATAAAATTGAAATTGACCTCTAACCAAATAACAATGCCAGAAATTATAGATTTAAGTCAGGAAATTTATCATGAAATGCCGGTGTTTAATGGGCTTCCAGAAGTAAAAATGAGCATTCACGCCACCCACGAACAATGGGAAAATTTACCCGATGCAACAACGGTTACACCTAGTGTTTACAAACTAGAATTAGGCGAACATACAGGAACTCATGTTGATGCCATCAATCACATGGGACGCGAATACGAAGGACAATCGATAGACACCATGCCCCTGAGCATGTTTTATACGGAAGGAATTTGTTTGGATTTTTCGCACAAAGGTTTTAAAGAATTAATTACTGCTTCGGAAATTGAAGAAGCCTGTCTCAAAGCACAACTTGAAATTAAAAAAGGAGATACCGTATTGCTTTGCACCGATCACTTCAGAAAAACCTATGGCACTGAAAATTGGGGAAATGGTCCTGGAATTACAGCGGAAGCTGCACGTTTGTTGGGAAGTAAAGAAATTGTCGCTTTTGGGGTTGAAACCATGTCGCCTGGAGTTCCGAAGGTTTCAAATAAAGAGGTTCATAAAATTTGTGGAGAACTTGGATTTACACACTACGAAAACATGGTAAATCTTCACCTTCTAGTAAATCGTGGTCGCTTCCGTTTTATCGCTTTGCCCCTAAAAATAAGAGGCGGAACAGGTTCTCCCGTAAGAGCTGTTGCCGTTTTTGAATAAAATCACCACTTCAATTCAAGCAACTAATTTTATAGTTTTGTTAACCCATATTCAGTTTTGGGTATTCGTATCTTAGCCAATTGCTAGCATCCTAGCGAATTATATGTTTAAAACACATGAAAACATTATTTAAAGCACTTAAAATGATTCTAGGTATAATAGCTTCTCTTATCGGAATGATTGTATTGATTGCATTCCTTTTTATCAATTTTTCTTCGGAATTTGGAGCAAAACCAAAAGGAGCCGATTTAGAAAGAATACAAACGTCGAAGCACTTTAAAGACGGAAAGTTTTACAATCTATCTGAAACCAAGGTCGAAGGTGATATAAACTACATGAAAACTTTGGGCGAATACTTCACCAAGGGAAATAAAGTCCCAAATTGGAGTATTCCTGTAAAAAAAATTACCCCAGAAACCATTGCAAATACGGAAGACTCCATCACTAAAATAACGTGGTTTGGACACTCTGCCCTACTCCTAGAAATGGATGGAAAAAAGATTTTCTTAGATCCGATGTTAGGATCTGTTCCTGCTCCCCACCCTTTATTAGGAAGCAGCCGTTTTAACGATACACTTCCGTTAGCAATTGAAGACATTCCAGCACTTGATGCAGTTATTTTTTCGCACGATCATTACGACCATTTGGATTATGGAACCATAAAAAAAATTAAAGACCGTGTAACCCATTTTTACACGCCTTTAGGATTAGGCGCTCATTTAAAATCGTGGGGCGTTGCGCCAGAAAAAATAACAGAACTCGATTGGTGGGAAACTATTTCGTTTGAAGGTATTCAACTTGTTGCCACTCCGTCGCGTCATTTTTCGGGTCGCGGACTTACAGATCGATCTAGCACACAATGGAGTTCGTGGGTCATTAAAGGAAAAAACAGCAACATTTACTTTAGTGGTGATTCTGGCTACGACACCCATTTTAAAGAAATTGGCGCTACATACGGGCCTTTTGACCTTGCGATTATGGAATGTGGACAGTACGATGCACAATGGCCTTTAATACACATGATGCCAGAAGAAACAGCACAAGCGACGGTAGACGTTCAAGGGAAATTACTTCTTCCTATTCATTGGGGTGCTTTCAAACTAGCATTGCACGATTGGGATGATCCCATTAAACGTGTTACGAAAGCGGCTTCAGAAAAAAATGTACACTTGGCAACGCCTATTATTGGCGAAGCAATTGTGATTCATCAGAACACGCCACATACAAACTGGTGGACTAAACATTCCGAAGAATAAAACCAAACGCTACTACTCTACTGTAAAGTAATTAGTTGTATACACATAGGTTCCTTCGTTTGAATACCCTTCTAACACCACTTCAAATGTTCCTGTAACATCTGATGTGTAGAAAGACGACGAAACGCTATCGGAGTCAATAGTAAGAGAAGGCTCCCAATACAATTGATTTCTGTAATCTGGAATTCTTTGCAACGAATTAGACGTATAATCTAGAGCTTTTATTTGTTTTGTAGGTTCCAAACTTTGCATTGGAAATGTAGTGATAAAGTCGCCTTTAAGTCGGGGTTTAAAATCCCCTTTGGTAGTTGTAATAGCGATAATTCCGCTGTACAGTTTCATTCCGTAGCGATACGCCTTAGAAACCACACGAATGCTTTTAATATTAGATGGACTATAATCTAGCACCTCGGTTGCATCTTGAATTAACATTCCGTCCATTAAAACCAATGGAGGCAAACTACTAAACTGTGCCATTCTATCTGGATCGTACGCATCAAAAACGACAAACTTTGAAACACCATCTTCGCTTCTAACTCCCGCAAGTGTCACCACCTCTATAAAAGTTTCTTTTACGGTTTTAAAACGCGTATAATCGTCTAAAACGTATTCTGTTCCTAATGAATTATAAAACGGAACACTTGGTGCCTCAGGTACAATTTGAAGGGTATTTGCATTAAAATAAGCATTCTCTATCTGTAATTGAATACTGCGTTCTTGCAACCAAGGGGCAATGCTTTTATCTAGAATTACAGCTTGATTCGATGCTCCTGTTTCAATTTCTTTGGAATCTAGCACAATTGTATAGGCTTCTTTATTAGGAGCATCTATCTGAAGCACACAATTTGCAGATGAATAAGCTTCATCTATAGAAAAAAAGAAATGACCCGAAGCATTTGTTGTGGCTGTTTTATAAATAAAATGTTCTCCAGGAATGGTTAATCCCAACGTAACATCTTTTACGGGAACTGTTGTATTAATTGCTACTACACGCCCTGAAAGAATTTCTCCTCGTACCTCAGGAATAAAAAATGTGTTTGTATTAGTTGTAGCTGTTACTGCAGTATTCTTTATAGCTTTTGTTACTTGTATTCCGTCTACTTTTCGAACAGAAACGGAATAGGTTCCATAACCACTTGTATTAACTGTATTTTTAACAGTTAATGAAACTGATGTACGTTTTCCATAGTTGGTTTGACTTGGCGCTATTGAAATTCCTTTAAAATTAGACGTATTGTTCATTTCTGAACCCGTTGAATCTGCTTTAACCGTTACAAGATTCTTCTTCGTTTTAGGCGTTACATCGTTCGCTTGAAAAGAGTTAATTACACACACTTCTTTTTCAGCAAATGCATTTTCAGCATTATTTCTTGAAAAATTTGTATAGCCCATCAAACGATAGATTCCTGTTTTTAAGGTTGCAGGAATAAAGAAATCTCCATTTGCCATTCCATCAACAAGTTTCAGTTTGTGGAAAAACACGACTGAATCTTTTTCACTCTTCATGGTTACGTAGGCAACCTTACTCAAGTTGCTTGTTCCTTTCGCAGCCGTAAGTGCATCAATTTTGTATAATAAGGATTCCCCTGCTAATAAAACAGTAGTATTTGTTACCAATTGCGTAGTTTCCTTCGGAAAAAGAGTCGCATGATTTGTAACTTCTTTTTTAGAAACTTGAGCCGTTACAGCTATACTGAAACAAAATAAAGCAATAAATATATTTTTTTTATACATAATTAATCTGTCCAAAAATCGGGTCTAACATTTGATGAAAAAGATGTACACACAGTACATTCTATTTTTGCAATGTGGTAAAAAGGGTCATTGCTAACTACTAATTGATAATCGAAAAAATTGACATATGTCCGTAAAACATCTCGCTCGTTCGGATCATTATCCAATGCTGTATTATCTCTATAATCTAAAATAAGGTAATCACACTCTATAAAAAATGGTGGAATTTCAAGTCCGAAATCTTCGTAGTTAAAATAGATTCGCTCCGAAGTAAACGAAGACGCTTCAAAAAAGCCAATTACTTTTTTAGAAGGATCTCCAACGGCAGAAATATTTCCTGGAACATAACCTGGTTGTCCTTGCGACAATAAACTTTCAACACTTCCTAATTCATTTATAATTTTATAAAAAGTAGCTGCTTCGATACTTTGTGTGTACTGTTTTACTAATATGCTGTAGCGACTTCTTAAAACACTATTATCTGCTGGTATAAAACGAACCGGAAAACGTAGCACCTGATTGTCTGTTAATTCAGTCGTACTTGTTTGAATAATTCCCGTAGAAAACTCTGTAGAATAACAAACTTCTTCGGGTTCTCTTGGACTCGTTACAACATCGTAGGTTCCCGTTTGTGCATTAAAGTTTTCAATGCTAATAGTTAAAGACGACGGAAAAGGAGCTACTACTTTATAGGTTTCTTCGTATTCGTATCTAAAATACTTCGCATTTCCTGTAGGATCTTGTGTATCTACAAAAACAGAAATACCTTGCTCTCCGTCTTTCGTTATTAATTCTGTATACACATTATCCATGGCAACAGCAGGAGCTATAACAACTTCAGAAGAAGTATATTTCTCGCCAGATTGCGTGTCAATTTCTAAAGTGTACGATACGCCTGGCACTGCTTGGAATGCTGCATTAGAATAATAATCTCCAGTGGTACCTTCTTCAGAAAAACTAAACAATGTGCCATCACTTCCTGAAACGGTAACTGTAGCATTATGTTCTTTGAAACCGCCTGGTTCATTTAAAGGCGATGTTCTCGATAGTTTTACCAATTGTGGTTTCAGTTCGTTGGTGATGGTGCTTTCTACTACCAAAACACTTTCATAATCGATCGTTTCAATTTCGATAGACTCTGTACAAGAAGTTTGTATAATTGTAGCAACTACGAGTAATACTATGTAAATCCTCTTCATGACTCTAAAACTTAAAATTATAGGTTATTGTTGGTACAGGTATTGAAAATATAGAAGTTTGATACGCTTGTATCTTTCCTTCTTCATTTACAAAAAACACTGAATATGGATTGTTTCTTCCCAATACGTTGTACACAGAAATATTAATAAAACTGTGTGCTAATTTTTCTTTCTTGTGATTTCCTTCAATATTAAAACCAAGGTCTAATCGGTAATAGTCCGGAATTCTAAATTGATTTCTATCACTGTATAATACTTGTTCTTCTCCAGCAAAAACAAAATTTCCAATTGGATACGTTACTGGGCGTCCTGTTTGGTAGGTAAAGTTTGCCGAGAAGCTATAACGTTTGGTCAATCTATAATTGGTAACCAACGAAAAGTCGTGAGGTTTATCGTAATTAGAAGCGAAGTATTCACCATTATTTACGCGTTCTTCATTCAATTCGCTATCTAACTGAATCATCGCTCTAGAGTAGCTATATCCAAAATAACCGTTTAAGCGTCCTTTAGTTTTCTTCACTAAAAACTCTACACCGTAGGCTTTTCCATTTCCTTGAAGCAATTCTGTTTCTAAATCTTCATTCAGAATTAACTGTGCTCCAATTTTATAATCGAGCAAGTCATTCATTCGTTTGTAATACCCTTCAACACTAAACTCTAAGTCTTGATCTATTACATTTTTAAACACACCTATTGAATATTGATCGGCGCGTTGTGGTTCTATATTTAAATCGGATAGTTTCCAAATATCAGTAGGCGACATTGTGGTATTGGTAGATAGTAAATGTAAATACTGAATGGTACGATTAAATCCTGCTTTTATAGAATAATCATTCCCTAATAAATAACGAGCCGAAAATCTGTATTCTGGTCCGCCATAAGTTTTAATCGTTTCATTTTTACCATAGGTTCGAACTTCAGTAATGGTACTTTCACTTTTAGGCTTTCCATCTTCATACACATTTTGAGTTGCTTCCCCCATGGCAGAAAACATTGAAAATCGAATTCCTAAATCCAGTAATAGCTTGTCGCTCACCTCAAACAAATCGGCAAAATAAATAGCAGATTCTAATCCTCTTTCTCGCTGAATCTCCTTCGATTCGACACTCGAATTGTCTCCCAAAGGACTTACATTTCCAGGGTCGATTCCGTAGAGCTTACTACTAATACCATAACTAAGCTTGTGCTTTTTACTTAAGGCGTAGTTTAAGTTTAGTTTTAGCTGACTTTCATTTAGTTTATATCCAAACTCAAAATTTTCGTTTGCATCAGCTTCATATTCGATATCATATTCGTATTGACTATTTACAAAAATTAAGTCGGCTCTGCTTTTATCACTAAAACGATGGTCCCACTTTAAGGATACAAGTCGGTTGCTATATCCAAAAACAGAATCGGATGTGATACTAAACCTATCTTTACTATAATAAAAAGTCCCTTGTACGGTGTTGTCCTTGTCAAAAGCATGTTTGTACTTTACAATGGCATCGTAAAAAGAAGCCTCACTATTTTTAAGGGATTCTTCATCCAAACTTTTAAGTATATAATCTGAATAAGTAGCACGCACCCCTGCGATAACAGACGCTTTATCCTCTACCACAGGAACTTCTATCGAAAGATTTGCAGTTATAGGTCCTATAGATCCTTCACCCGCTACTTTTTCCGTATTTCCTGGTTTGGTTTCTATATCGAATACAGACGATAATCTCCCTCCATATTCGGCAGGAATACTCGCTTTATATACTTCTAGACTTCCTGTTGTAAACGGATTCACAGCAGAGAAAAACCCTAAAAAGTGTGACGGATTGTAGATTACAGCATCGTCTAACAATATTAAGTTTTGATCGGCTCTACCCCCACGAACGTTAAATCCGCTAGCCCCTTCACCTGCCGTTTTAATTCCTGGAAGTGTTGTAGCTACTTTTAAAATATCACGTTCTCCTAATACCAACGGAATGGTTTTTATCTCTTCAATATTAATGGTGGTTGCTCCCATTACCGCGTCTCGCACATTGGCATCTCGTTTCGATGCTACAACAACCTCGTCTAATGTTTCTGTGTTTTCTGCTACGGAAAGATTTAAAGAACCATTCCCATACATAATAACATCTTGATAAAGTTGAGAAAACCCTAATATATTTGTTTCCAACTTGTTTAAACCATACGGCAATGTTATAGAATAAAACCCATTTTCGTCGGTAACAGCGTATCGTGACCTGTCTGTTGTTGAAACCGCTACATTGGGAACAGGAGTGTTATCTCTAAAATTTAAAATCCGACCCGAAAGAGTGAAAAACTTATTTTCAGTATTTGGCTTCTGTTTCCCGATGGTTACTAACTTTCCTTTATGTGATGCTTCTGAAGACACAAACTCTTCTCTAAAAATTGGTGCGTTTGTCGTTTCTGAAGGAGGCGTTACCTTTTCTTCTTCATAAAAAATTCCTGAAGGCAACGTGCTATAGACAATACTGTTATTTAATAAAACGATGGTGTTGTCGCTGATATAAAAGTTAAGGGTTGTTTCTTCAAAAATTTCAGATAATACTTCGAAAAGTTTTTTGTTGTCAAAACGCTCGGTTACAAACTGATTGACCAACCATTCCTCTTCAAAAAAGAAATGAAAATCACTTAGCTCTTCAACTTGTAAGATGGCCTCTTTTAAAGGTGTATTATTAAAAACAACTGAAATCTCTGGATTGTTTTGTCCTAATACACTTGATATGGAAATCAGAAAAAATAGGAACCCTAAAATAGTATTCTTCATAGAAAAAAACACAATTGTGTGTTTGTTAGTTAGTTGCTGTACTACCATCCAAATACTTGATTATATTAGACATAAACATGGCAGGATTCGATTTGTATAATGCTTGATAGCTTTTGTAATAGCTTCGAATTTCTTTTTCTTTCTTCGGAATGGCTTTTCGCAAATCTTTAATGGAATGAATGATGTAGTAGGTATCATTATAATGCAACAAAAAGTAATTATACGAAGCGAAGCTGTATTGAAGCGCACTTCCTACCGCTTTCTCACGTTTCTTTTTACTGTGCTTCTCATACATACTATAGGTAGCACCTTCATAACCTACTTCAAAGAAGTGATTCCCCTTCAAATCTAGGTTGGTATCTGGTATTTGTATAAAATGGCGCGAATTGATAACAAATTCAGAAACACTTTCAGCGTGAAGTTTTACATTAAAAAGACCTAGATTATCATCAGACTTTGTAATAAGTTCATCTTCTAACAAATCATACCGCAACAACACATTGGGATACAATTGATTTTTATAGACGATATCGCCTTTAAAAAAGTTAAACTGATCTAAGTATCGATAGGTTTTATCGGTGTTTACATAGAGGTCTTTAAATTCACTTCCGTTAAATAAGCCTGTGTTTTCTAAGCCAACAAGAGCGTCGTAGGATTCGTAAATTTTAAGATTACTATTTTGTTGTGCGTATAAAAAAAACGGAATGCCCATGAATAGTAGCATGAGGTATTTTTTAGAAATACAAATCATAAAAGGTTAACTAGTTTGAAGTCTAAAACTACACAATTAGATTCTCATTTTAAGACAAATATCTACAAGAACTTCATATTTTAACATAATTATTTTATAGTCCGCTAGGTATCAACACTACTTTAAAATTCCTAAACAGAACTATAAACTTAGTACGTTATTAAATTTCTTCAATTTTATTCTGAAAGGAAATAGATACCTTTGTTACTTCAGAAAAAAACTTAAAAATGAAGGCCGCTACAGTTTCAGAAATAAAAAAAGAGCTCAAACACCGTTCTCCTGATGAACTCGCTTCTTTATGCTTGCGATTGGCGCGCTTTAAAAAGGAAAATAAAGAACTTCTCACCTATCTATTATTTGAATCTGATAGTGAAGAAGCTTTTGTTGAAGGTGTAAAGGAAGAAATGGAGGCTCAATTTAAACTGATTAACACCAATTCTTTCTTCTATATTAAAAAGAGTGTTCGTAAAATACTTAGAGACGTTAAAAAGCACATTCGCTATTCTCCTGTGAAAGAAACTGAAGTAGAGTTACTCTTGCATTTTTGTAGTATCTTAAAAGACTTTAAACCCTCCATAAAACGAAACACAACGCTTGTTAATTTATACGAGAGGCAACTTCAATTTATTGAGAAAAAAGTTTCTGTTTTACACGAAGACCTTCAATACGACTATACTCAAGAGTTAGAAGCATTAGCTTTGTAATAACATTAATTAACCCCTAAAAATAACATACAATGATTACTATATATCACAATCCACGTTGCAGTAAATCTAGAGAGTGTAATGTATTTCTTGAAGCTTCAGACAAAGACGTTACCGTTATCAATTACATGCAAACATTGTTCACGTTCGATACCCTTTCCGAAGTTATAAAAAAAATAAACATCGCTCCTATTCAGCTCGTTAGAACCAACGAAAAAATATGGAAAGACACTTATAAAGGAACGGAAATGAGCGACCCAGAAATTATAGAAGCCATGGTGTCACATCCAAAATTAATACAACGCCCTATTGTTGTAAATGGCGACAAAGCAGTAATTGCAAGACCTTTGGAAAAAGTACAAGAGATTCTATAAAACTGAAACAACGCTGGGGTTTAACCTTTGTAATTCTTTTTTAACACAAGTTTGGCAAATCTGCCTTAAACCTAGTGGTATTTTCGCAGTCAAATTTGCTAAAAACCGCTATGAAAATATATACCAGCCTTTTATTTTTATTTGTATCCATATCACTTTTTGCCCAGCGACCGGAACCTGAGGATATAATTATATCTGGAACGATTTTAGAACAAGGAACCAATCTTCCATTAGAATATGCTACGGTTTCCTTCACAGATAGAGACAATAAAATTGTTACAGGAGGGATTACAAACGAAAAAGGAAAATACAAAATTGAGGTTCCACAAGGAATGTACACCGTTCAATTTGAATTTATTTCTTATAAAACCAAACAACTTACCAAACAACGTTTGTTTAAAAGTACTACGCTTCCAACCATGTATTTAGCAATGGATAGTGAAAGTTTAGACGAGGTTGTAGTTCGTGCTGAAACGACTGAGGTGCAAGTACGTCTGGATAAAAAAATATACAACATAGGGAAAGATTTAACCACTAGTGGTGCTACGGTTAGTGACGCCTTAAGTAATGTACCTTCTGTAGCAGTAGATGTGGATGGAGCAATTAGTTTACGTGGAAATGAAAACGTACGTATTCTAATTAATGGTAAACCTTCAGCCATGGCTGGATTTGGATCTACAGATGCATTAAGTCAGTTGCCTGCCGATGCGATTGAACGTGTAGAAGTTATTACGTCACCTTCCGCACGATATGACGCAGAGGGAACTGCAGGGATTCTAAACATTATTCTTAGAAAGGAAAAAACCTTAGGATTGAACGGTTCACTTTCAGCCAATTACAACGTTCCGCTAGGAAGTGGATTAACGACCAATATTAATTTAAGAACGAATAAATTTAATATTTTTAATACCACAGGAATACGCTACAATGATGCCCCAGGACGTGCTACATTTGAAAATACATATTTTTCAGAAACAGTTGAGAATCCGTTTTTAACTGAAGAAAGAAGGTACGAGAGATTGCGTAAAGGATTTAATACGAATCTAGGGGTTGAGTACTTTATCAATGATAATTCATCGGTGACGGCTACTGGTTTTGTTCGTACTGGAGATAATGGAACTACCACTACCAACACTACCGACGAGTACAATCGTGAAAATGAGCTTGCGATTAATCGTGTGCGTACCGAAGAAGAAACAGAAGACGATACCAACTACCAATTCACTTTAAATTACACCAATAAATTTGATGATAACGGACATGAATTAACTGTCGATTTACAGTATGAAAACGGTGATGAAACAGAAAGATCTTTTATTGAGGAGTTTACCACCTTCGGAATAAATGATATCATTCCGACAGAAGACATTACTACCAAAGAAGACAAAAAAGAATACTTAGCAAAGGCTGATTATGTATTGCCAATTGGCGAAAATGCACAGTTTGAAGCTGGTTTCAATAGCCGATTTGAAGAAACAGCAACCGATTATTTATTACTTCAAGAAGACATAACTACAGGAGGTTTTGTTAGAAATGACGACCTTTCAAACGTATTTACTTATAATGAAAATATTAACGCCGTGTATTCGCAATACGGTAACAAGTTTGGCGAATTCTCTTTCCTATTAGGACTACGTCTTGAGAACACACAATTAAAAGGAGAAGTTGCTACTGAAACAGATGTAAACTCAAACAATCCTGACTTCGATCTTAATTTTGATAAAAACTATACAGGCCTCTTCCCTACCGTTAACTTTATCTATGAGTTGGCTGAAAACGAAAACATAAGCCTTGGATACAATCGTAGAATTAACAGACCGCGTAGTTGGTTTATCAATCCATTCCCTTCTCGTTCTAGTGAAGCGAATATTTTTCAAGGAAATCCGAACTTAGATCCAGCGTACGCGAGTGCTTTCGACCTTGGATATCTTAAACGTTGGGGACGAAAATTAACACTAACAAGTTCTGTGTATTACCAACATGAAACGGATGCTTTTGAAAGAGTACAAGAAGATACAGGTGAAGTTACTGCAAATGGGATTCCTATTATTAGAACCATTCCTATTAACCTTGCAACAAACAAGCGATACGGTTTTGAAGCGGGTCTTTTATACAACCCAACCAAATGGTTACGTCTAAACGGTAGTTTTAACTTCTTTAAATTTGAAACGGAAGGATTCTACAACAACGTAGATTACGGTACTTCTAATACCAGTTACTTCGGAAGAGGAAGTGCAAAAGTGAGTCTTCCTGCTAAAATAGAATGGCAAACCAACGCATTTTATAGAGGTCCGTCAAGCACAGCTCAATCTGAAAATGAAGGAATCCTTTCTGTAGACATAGCATTTAGTAAAGAAATAATAAATGACAATGCTACGATAGGTTTTAATGTACGAGATTTATTCAATACACGTAAACGAAACACCACAACTGAAACTGATACGTTTTTAAGTGAAAATGAATTTCAATGGAGACAGCGTCAATTTACAGTTTCGTTCATGTATCGTTTCAATGAAAAGAAAAAGAGAGAACGTCCAGGAAGAGGAAACGGTGGAGATGGTGAAGAAGGTTTTGAAGGATAATTAAATATGACTAAATAAACGTTTAAAAACACAAAAAACACGATAAAATACTCATTAACAGGATTTTTCCTTCAAATTATGTTAAAATTTAAATTCGTAAATGTGTTAAAACTATGTTAAAATAAAACTTTAACATTCAGCTGTAAAGCATTGCATTCACTATTGCTTACACGATAACACATTCAAATAATGTTACTTAGGTTTTTCTACTCCCGTGGAAAAACCTTTTTTATTGTCTTGATTTTTATAGTTTAGCACAGAACCACTATCCCCAAATACAATGAAATATCCCCAAATTAAAACAGGTTTTCCGCTTGGAAAACTGACAGTCTCGACCTTATTATTTTTGATTATTAGTGTGCAAACTTTTTCACAAGTTGGTATTAACACTACTGAACCGATGGCAACGCTAGATGTAAATGGTGATTTACGAATTAGGCAGCTAGATGAGGAATCTGGAAGTCATGTACTAAGTATAAATTCGGAAGGAAAAGTTTCTAAATTCAAAGCTTTTTTACTGTACGATGCAGACGAAACTGTCGCAACACAATCGGTAAGTGAGTTTATCGTTGGACAAAATACAGTAGATAATCTGGACTTAGGATTACAAATAAGTGTTACAATTCCAGCCAATACGGAAAGTAAAGTGATTATTAATTACTCGGTACCTATGGGAACAGCTGTAGGACAAAATCCAGGCAAAACCTATATAGGTATTAAGTTTACTAAAGATGGAACAGAACAACCACAAGGTTCTCGTAAGTTTACTCTAATTCCTGTAGAATACGATTCAACCAATAATATAAGTAGTATGGGTACTATTACAAACACCTATATTGAAAATTTCACTTCACATCATGAAGATCGAATTATAGTATATGAATTAAAAGGATACATCGAACAACACGATCCTGGAGGTAGCGATATGAAATTGTATAAATTTAATATGTGGAGTAATGGCTCTGATAACTACAATTGGGGAAAAGGCTCAATAGCCTACCAAACCTACGCAAAATAAATAGCTATATCAATTTAGTGCAAAGAAAAAGGGATTCACAAATGTGAATCCCTTTTTTATATGCTGTGTCTAAAGTAATACAATAAGAATTACTCTACGATTTCTTTTTTTGCTTCACGTTTTAATTTCCAGTTTTCATATAAAGCACCACCAATCCAATAAGGAATAATTGACACTAAAAATATCATTAACCAAAACCCAATTGTTAAAATGGTTAAGAAAGCTAAAAATCCTAAATATTGATTAAAGTCGAACATACTATAACGTGTTTTAAATAATGGTTCAAAGATAGCAGGATTTTTTCAGAAAAAACAACAATTTTTTTCAAAATATTCACAGGAAATAAACATTTTGGAAGTTGAGTAACACTCGTGATTTAACTACCTTTGTACTGATTCAGAATTAAACATGTAAACCTATGGAATTTAGAATAGAAAAAGATACAATGGGTGAGGTAAAAGTACCTGCCAATAAACTTTGGGGAGCACAAACAGAACGCTCTCGTAATAATTTTAAAATAGGCGCTTCGGCTTCTATGCCTTTAGAAGTAGTATATGGTTTTGCTTATTTAAAGAAAGCTGCAGCCTATACAAATTGCCAATTAGGTGTTCTTCCTGAAGAAAAAAGAGATTTAATTGCAACCGTTTGTGATGAAATAGTTGCAGGAAAACACGATGATCAATTTCCGTTAGTTATTTGGCAAACCGGAAGTGGTACGCAAAGTAATATGAATGTAAATGAGGTAATCGCGAATCGCGCCCATCAAATTGCTGGAAAAACAATAGGTGAAGGAGAAAAAACATTACAACCTAATGATGATGTTAACAAATCACAATCATCCAACGACACCTTCCCTACTGGAATGCACATTGCTGCGTATAAAAAATTAGTAGAAGTTACCATTCCTGGAATTCAAAAATTACATAAAACTTTATTAGAGAAGTCTGTAGAATTTAAAGATGTTGTAAAAATTGGACGTACTCACTTAATGGATGCTACTCCTTTAACACTAGGTCAAGAATTTAGCGGCTATGCTTCACAACTTGAGCACGGTTTAAAAGCATTAGATAATACTCTCCCACATTTAGCTGAACTTGCCTTAGGAGGTACTGCAGTAGGTACAGGGATCAATACTCCAAAAGGATATGCTGAAATTGTAGCTGCTACTATTGCGAAGTTTACAGAACTACCTTTTGTTACTGCTAAAAATAAATTTGAAGCATTGGCAGCACACGATGCTATTGTAGAGTCACATGGGGCGTTAAAACAATTGGCTGTGTCACTCAATAAAATTGCAAACGATGTTCGTATGCTTGCTAGCGGACCTAGAAGTGGAATTGGTGAAATAAACATTCCAGCGAATGAGCCTGGATCTTCTATCATGCCTGGAAAAGTTAATCCTACACAATGTGAAGCCCTAACAATGGTTTGTGCACAAGTAATAGGTAATGACATGGCTATTGCTGTTGGAGGAATGCAAGGACACTATGAATTAAATGTATTTAAACCTGTAATGGCTGCAAACTTTTTACAATCTGCTCAGTTATTAGGAGATGCTTGTGTATCGTTTGACGAACATTGTGCTCAAGGAATAGAACCTAACTATGATGTAATTACAAAACAATTGAACAATTCGTTAATGCTTGTAACGGCTTTAAATCCGAAAATTGGGTACTATAAAGCAGCAGAAATTGCGAATACAGCACATAAAAACGGAACTACTTTAAAAGAAGAAGCTCTTAATTTAGGTTATTTAACGGCCGATGAGTTTGATGAGTGGGTAAAACCAGAGAATATGGTTGGAGAAAAATAATACAACTTTAAATCATCATTTATAAGGTTTTAAACATCCTTACTCAAAAAATACAAAAGCCATTCTACTAATAGAATGGCTTTTTTTATGCATTTCATCGATTAAATGCAAATAAAATAGTTTAAGTGTAGTTATTTAGTATATTTAACCACCCAAATCACTTAAACTTATATAAATGAGATCGCAAATTTTGCCCCCCGTTTTGTGTTTTTTACTTGCAGCCCTATGCAGCAGCACCCCTTCTTACTCAGCAATTAAACTAGTAGACTTTAAAGCAAAAGAGTCTGTTAATAAAGGCGTTAAGAACACAAAAGCTATTGAAAATGTTTTAGACATTTCAACTATAGCCGCACAATCAACTCCTTCAATAGATACACCCGAAAAAAGTGTATTAAATGCAGAAGGCACAACTAACACAAAACTAGAAAAAGCGACATTTGAAGCTAATTCTTACAAAAACACAGAAAAAAACACTTCTGAAACAGCAATATCGAAAGTAGATATAATACAGCCCGATAAAGCAACTACGAATTTGTTTTTACAAGGACTGTTTTATGGATTTACCATCATGGTTATTCTATTAAACGTTGTATGCTTCTTTCTCTTTGAAGAAAAAAACTATTTACTTTATTCAATTGCACTGACTACCGTAGCAGCTACTATTCTATTTAGTGATAATTTATTTCCATTTATTGGTATCACCGGAATTGAAAATATAGGAGCCATGCAGACTACGTTGTTTTTAATCGCAACAATCTCCAGTGCGGCATTTGCTTCAAAGTTTTTATCGATTGAAGAATTTTTCCCAAAAGTAAAATGGATTGCTGCTGCATTATTATCGGTAGCATTAGTTACTACTTTTACAAGTTGGATTTCAGAAGCAAGCTTATTTACAGGAATTGCTAATGCTTCATTAATGGCAGTATTATTACTTTACTTTTCTGCAGGAGTCGTTCTATTCAGCAAAAAGAATTATGTAAAGTTTTACGTTATCGCTTTCGCTATTCCAATGCTTTTTAGCTTTGATTATTTTGTATTAAAAAACCTAGGAATTCATTTCCTTTTTACTGAAAGCGTTCACTTAAAAGTAGCTACCACTATTGAAATGCTTATTATCACGTACGCAGTAATGTATCGCATGGGTGCCATCAAAGAAGAACACGTAATTCGTCAAACAGAGATGCGCATTTTCTTGCAACGTCAAGAAGTGATAAATAGAAGTAATACCGAAAAGATTATGCAAGACATGTATCTTGAAAACCTAATTATGCAATATGACTTAGATGGTTTAGAAATTAAATTATTACAATATATTTCTGAAGGGAAAGACAATGCTAAAATTGCTCGTAAACTTAAAACAACAGAACCAGAAATAGAAGAATTGACAAAAGAGCTTTATTTTAAGCTTGATATTGGTGAACAAGTAAAAGAAGACTATAGAATGGTTGAAACTCAACCAGACTACATCTATAACTAATCTATAAGCTTTAAAGAATACAATTTATAGTATTAGCTCCCAATTAAAAAACAACCATGTAAAAAGGATAAGTTTAAAAGCTTATCCTTTTTTTATGTAGTATTTTTTGTATCGTACATACGATATAACACTAAGTAACACTGCTCCTATTACAATATACCAAACAAATGTTGGTGTTGCAGGGGCATCTCCACTCGCATACGAATGCAAACCACTTAGATAGAAGTTAACTCCAAAATAGGTCATCATAATAGAGGCATATGCAAACATCGACATGACATTAAACAACCACTTTCCGCGAAGACCAGGTACCAAACGTGCATGAATTACAAAGGCGTAAATCATAATACTAATCAATGCCCACGTTTCTTTAGGGTCCCAACCCCAGTAACGCCCCCAACTCTCATTGGCCCATTGTCCTCCTAAAAAATTTCCAATGGTAAGCATGACAAGACCTACTGTAAGCGCCATTTCTGTCACCACAGTAATTTCTTTAATATTAAATTCCATTTTCTTTACATTGCCTTCCGTAGTAAAAATCATAAGAAACAACGAAGTCGCTCCTAAAATCATTCCTAAGGTAAACGGTCCGTAACTCCCTACAATAACAGCTACGTGAATCATTAACCAATAACTATCTAACACAGGCTGTAAGTTTGCAATAGCAGGGTCTAACCAGTTCTCGTGAGCTACCCATAATATTATTGCAGCCACAAAAGCTGTTGAAGCAATGGTTAAATCACTTCGTCTACCAAACGCAAGACCAAAAAACACGGTAGCCCAAGCCACATAAATAACAGACTCATAGGCGTCACTCCAAGGAGCGTGCCCACTAACATACCAACGTGCTATTAATCCGAGTGTCATTAAGATGAAGAACGTCCAAATAATGTATTTACAAATTGTAACTAATTTATTAACGACCTTCCCCTCTTTAAATATTTGAATAATTAAGAAGGTAAACATTAGAACACCAATAATTGCAAAATACTTATACAGGCGGTTAAAAACATCAACCTTATTGTATATCATTTCTGCTTTTATTTTTCCTTCGGAAGGAATTACGTCGCTTCCGTATTTATGCTGAAACTTGTTTAGTCCGATTAATATTTCGTCTGCTTCCGTGTAATCTCCTGTTTCTCTTGCTTTACTAAGAATTTGGAAGTATGCCGGAAGAATGGTTCGTGTAATGACAGAATCTGTTCCTTTAAAATTGGCTTCTTGTAATTCTGGAAACGAAACCCATTTATTATTTTCATCATCAGGAATAGGAAATATTTTCAGAATGGTTCCTGTTAATGCTTGATTCAGTACGTAATAATTCTCGTGTGCTTTCACAAAATCCTTTTCAAACTGATTTGGATTTGCCTTGTTTGTAGCTGCTTCTAAATACGGTTCTAATTTGTAATTTCCGCGTGCGTCAAACAAATCGACCAATGCTAATTGTTCTGTTCCTTCTGGAACTCCAGCGATATCACGAATACTATCGTTTCCTCTTTTCAGGGCGATTAATGGAACCTGAGACCACAATCTAGGAAATTCTGTCATAGAAATAAACACCTGATTGGCGTCTAAACCTTCGTAATGATCACTTCTACTCACTTTACGTAATAACTCACTTGCAAAAGTGTTGATAGGCTTCATTCGCCCATTATCCTGAATAATTAATTTTGCAAACTTTGCTGCGTGCTCTTTAGAAACCGCATTGGCAAATAACACTGAGTCTATTTCCTTCTTATACGTTTCAGAATGTGGATTGGTAGTTGGTTGTTGTGAGTAACCCGTTAAGGCAACTAAAAGTGCTGCTATAGAAAGTGCTTTACGTTTCTTCTTTTTAATATTGGTTAGTGTTTTTTCTAAAAATCCAAAACGAGATCCTTTGTCAAATAAAATAGCCATTAAACCAATATACAATAAGAAATATCCAATATAGGTAATCCAAGTTCCCCAGAAATCGTGATTTACAGACAAAATGGTTCCTTGCTCGTCCGGATCAAATCCTGATTGAAAAAAACGATAGCCTTCTAAATCTAATACGTGGTTCATATAAATTTCTTCATCTTTAGTTTCATTAGATGGAAGGTTGACAGTCACTTTACTTTTAAAGGCAGAATAACCTTTTTCAGTTCCTGGATATTTATCGGCGATAAAATCATTCAGTGTAATACTAAAGGGTAAATCGTATTGCTCAGACCCGTAAGCTAAATATACTTTAAGGTTTCCTATTGCTACTTCTTTCGGATTTGGAAGTGTTCCCTTCCCTCCTAGTAAGCCAACCGTTTTTGTTTCTCCTTTTGCTGTAACATCGACAATTAATGCGTCTTGAATAGCATTATCAGCTTTTTCAGCTTTTACAATGCCGAAAGTTCCTTTTGTTACAGGCTCAGGAATTACAAACGACATACCAGCCATTTGATATAAAGAGCGAAGCACTAAAGGTTGTACACTATCTTGAACTACCACGCCACGCATCTGATCTGCCATTCGCATGTATTCACCTTCAAATGGAGATGCTATCTGATAGTTTCCATCTTCAGTAACTGTTATATTAATTGCGCCTGCCGTTTCCTTATTAAATGAAAATAGAATGTTATGGATATTTTCTACTTCTCCTTTTTTAAGCCAATGATCGTGACGACTCCCATCTCCTGCTTCTACAATTTTAAGGTAGTCATCTCCTGTTTCAGAAAAAGTTAATCCTTCTTTTGCACCTTTAATAAAGTCTTTATAAGTGATGGTGACTGGCTCCTTATTATAATCGGTTTTAATTGTAAAATCATTCGATAATCGTTCAGAAAGCATTAACTCCTTAGGAGCTACTTTACGACGTTGTGCTACACCATCTATTTCATAATCTCCATCTATAAATGTAGTAAGGTAGGTTTCTTGCGACAAGATTGTATTTTCGGTAGCGCCTTCTCTAATGTGCATAACACCTTCAAACCCTATGTAACGTGTTACAAAAGCACCTATTAAAATTAAGATGAACGAAGCGTGTAATAAAAGAGTTGTCCATTTCTCTTTTCGTAATAATCGGAATCTAAAAATGTTTCCAATAAAGTTGATCACAAATATCAACATGATGGCTTCAAACCACCAAGCGTTATAAATTAATACTCGTGTATAAGCCGAAGGTGCGTTCTCGTACCCTACATCTAAGAAGGTTCCGATAGCCATTGCAGCGGCAAAAACTAAAAATAAAATTGAAGTAAGACGAGTGGAAAAAAGGATAGAAGCAATTTTCTTTTGCATTATAGCGAATTTTGGGTGCAAATTTAGACAATTACAACCGTTTTTACTACTTAAAATTGTTAAGGAATTCCTCTTTTTAACTCTTTATAGCGCGAGCTTCAAATATTTTAATATGCAAAAAAGTCCCCATGTTTCTAGCTCTATTTTTTGCGATTAGAGCCACATCCCCTTCAAACAATTGGTCTAAGGTTTCAAACCAGAGCTGCAACCAAACACCAAAATGCATTTCGTTTATCGTTCCGCCTACTTTTTTATCTACTTCAGCATGTTTTAGCATTGGATTGCCTTTGTAAGTTTTTTCAAAAAATAAATTGCTCTGCCAAAAATCGGTTAAATGTTCAAAATGATGCTCCCAGTCTGTGATCACTGAATTAAAAACAGGTCCGAGTAATTCATTCTTTCGAACTTTTTCATAAAATGTAGTGACCAATAAAAACACATCTTCTCGATTTTTAATATCTTCTTTTTTCATAGACTTACAACAAGTTAATAATGATTAACACTGTATTTACCCCCAAACTTACAACTAATAACCAAAAGGTAAGGTTTGATTTTAATTGCGCCAACAATGCTGCATTGTACAACATACACGTTGCTACACATAAAAATAGTTCGATTCCGGTAAGGAACGAAGTACCATTTTCTAAAACAAGCATTGCTGCTATAGACCCCAAACAGCTTTGAAATATAATAGTTAACGGGATATACATAAATCGATTGTAATTAAACGCTGCTATTAAATCTTTCGTTCTAAATGCTTTCATCATTTAATTTCGTTAATTTTATCGTAAAGTTCTGATAAATGCCCCTCATAGTTTATGAGGCTAATCATACCATTATGATTCCTGAAGAAACCTTACTCAAACACCAAGCGATTCGTGTCTCTTTTGAAGAAAATGAAGTTATTTTTTCTGAAAATAAGAGAGCCGATTTTTATTTTCAAATTCAGACAGGTGGCGTAAAAATGTACAACCTCAACGAAAACGGAAAAGAATTTGTGCAAGGCATCTTTTATGATGGTGAAAGCTTTGGCGAGCCTCCATTATTTGGTGATTTTAAATACCCTGCCTCCGCTAGTACGATTTCAAAAACAACGCTTTTTAAAATTGGGAAAAAGAACTTTTTTGAACTTCTAAAAGTAAACTTCGACCTTCATTTACATATTACCAGTACATTATCCAACCGACTTCGTTACAAATCGATGATCTTAAACGAAATCTCTGTACATCCTCCAGAACATCGAATCGTCGCTTTCATCGATTTTCTGAAACAAAAAGAAGGAATTACCACCAAATACAAGCTAGATTTAACCCGTCAACAAATTGCTAATCTTACAGGTTTACGTGTAGAAACCATTATACGTGCTTGCAAACAACTGGAACAAGACGGCGAAATTGAAATTATTAAACATAAAATCTACCGCTAAAAAACAGTAAAAGTTTTACCTTCGCTATATGATTCGAATTGTTTTTTTAGGCTTTGGAAACGTAGGATATCACTTGTGTAACGCATTTCAGAAATCCAATACTGTTTCTGTTTGTCAGGTGTATAATCGAAGTGTCATTTCACTTCCTTCGGAAGTTGCCACTGTTCCGTTTACGACACATCTTTCAGAAATAGTAAAAGCCGATGTGTACATCATTGCGATTCCAGACGATGCGATTGCTGCATTTTCTGAAACACTTTCGTTTCAGAATAAATTAGTGGTACATACTTCTGGAAGTGTTCCGTTAACGGCTCTTTCAGAAAAAAATAGAAAAGGGGTTTTTTACCCATTGCAATCCTTCTCAAAAAACAGCGTCGTCACTTTCAGCGAAATTCCTATTTGTATTGAAGCTGAAGAAGCTTCAGATATAGTTCTACTGCAAACTTTAGGCGAAGCACTTTCAGAAAAAGTAACTGTAATCACTTCCGAAGAACGATTAAAACTACATCTAGCGGCTGTATTTGTCAACAATTTCGTAAATCACATGTACAGTATTAGTAGCGCTATTTTGGAAGAAAATCAACTTCCGTTCAGCTTACTACAACCACTTATTGCTGAAACAGCTCGTAAAGTTGAAACCTTAACGCCAGACGAAGCGCAAACAGGTCCGGCAAAACGAAACGATACCAAAACAATAGAAAAACACCTACATTTGTTAGGAAACGGCTCCAACAGAACCGTATATCAAGAAATAACCAAAGCCATTCAAGAAAAATACAACCCACCCCATGGAAAAAAGCTATAAAGAATACCTCAACCATATTACCACCTTTGTTTTTGATGTAGATGGTGTTTTAACCGACGGAACAATCACCGTAACCACTACGGGCGAATTATTGCGTACCATGAATATTAAAGATGGGTATGCTTTAAAAACGGCTGTAGATAAAGGATATCATGTGTGTATTATCTCTGGAGGAAATAATGAAGGGGTTCGTGTTCGTTTAAAAGGCTTGGGAATTACCGACATTCATTTAGGAGCGCATCATAAAACCGAAACCCTACAAACATATTTAACCGAAAAAGGGCTAAAGCATGAAAACGTGCTCTATATGGGCGATGACATTCCAGATTTACAAGTAATGCAACAAATAGGATTGCCTTGTTCACCACAAGATGCCGTTCCAGAAATTAAGGAAGTTTCTAAATATGTATCTCATAAAAATGGTGGAAAAGGCTGTGTTAGAGACGTGATTGAGCAAGTACTTAAAGTGCAAGGCAAATGGATTAGCAACGGTGAATCTAGCGCTGCTTACAATTAATTCGTGGCTTTTTTAAACCTCATCCGTTACAAAAACCTCATCATAATTAGCTTGATGCAGGTTTTTATTAAATACGGCTTTTTTGAAGCATTACACATTCCATTAGCACTTACCGATCTGCAATTTGCGCTATTGGTTGTAGCAACTGTCTTTATCGCTGCTGCCGGAAATATCATCAACGATTGTTTTGATATACCCATCGATTTAATTAACAAACCATCTAAGGTAATTATTGGAAAACGCATTTCTGAAACCACCGCAAATCGACTTTACTTTACCTTAACCATTTTAGGTGTAGGTATTGGGTTTTACCTTGCCAACGTGGTCGGAAAACCTACGTTTGCCTCTCTTTTTGTTATTATTGCTGCGTTGCTGTATTTTTATTCATCAACCCTAAAAGGAGTATTCCTTATTGGAAATATTTTAGTTTCTGTATTGGTGGCACTAAGTGTCCTTATTGTAGGGATTTTTGACGTTCTGCCAGTTCTAAACCCGAACGACAAGGTACTGCAACTAAAAGCCATGCAAGTAGTATTTCATTATGCCACATTTGCTTTTCTTCTCAATTTAATTCGAGAGATTGTAAAAGACATTCAGGATATTAATGGTGACAAAAACGGAGGACTACAGACCATTCCTATTGTAATTGGTAGAACAAGAGCTACCTATATTATCTTTGGCTTAGCAGCTTTCACCATATGTTGTGTGGTGCTTTATATGTACACCTATTTATACAGCACGCAAGCGATGGTGATTTATTTCCTATTCTTAGTAATGGCACCTTTACTCTATTTTTGTGTAAAATCGTTTAGTGCTGAGCGGCCTAAAGATTATGCTTTTTTATCTTTGCTTCTGAAAGGTATTCTATGTACAGGAATGATTTCGATGCTATTGTACAAGCACGTTGTGTTATAGTAGAACTGACGCACGTATCTAACTGAGCCTATCGAAGTATTTTTCATAAACCATACACTATGCTAAAAGAAAAATTAAAGAATTACAATATCATTCTTGCATCTGGTTCTCCTAGAAGACAACAATTTTTTGAAGAATTAGACATCAATTTCACCATTGACGTAAGAGAAGTGGAAGAAGTCTATCCTGCTCAAATTGGAGACGGTGCTAAGATTACAGATTACCTCGCACAACTTAAAGCTTCTGCTTTTAAGGATCTTTCAGAAAGAGATATTGTAATTACCAGCGATACTATTGTTTGGAAAGATGGAAAAGCCCTTGGCAAACCTTTAGACAAAGAAGACGCAACGCAAATGCTTCAGAACTTAAGTGGTTCTGTTCATGAAGTAATTACGTCTGTGTGTTTTACCAACAAACACTTTCAGAAAACCATTAACGACACCACCAAAGTTTGGTTTAAAACTCTTACTGAAGAAGAAATTGCATATTACCTAAATACGTATCAACCGTATGATAAAGCTGGAAGCTATGGTGTTCAGGAATGGATTGGTTATATTGGGATTGATCGTTTAGAAGGTTCTTATTTTAATGTTATGGGACTTCCCACACGATTGGTGTATAAAACACTATTAGAAATTGCAGCTAGACCATTTTAGCGTAAATTTGTAGTTCATTCAGTTCGTAATAGATAAAAGTATGTTTCTAGAAGTTTACGCCTCACAAATTATCCTTACCCTTATTCACATTTCCCTTTTTGTTATTACACGTTGGGTAATGATTCGAATTGTAAAGCGTTTTGCTAAAAACTCGGAACGCGTAGAGCATCGCACGGGATTGATTATTAAATATATTGACTTCGGAACCATTTTCTTGCTTATTTTAGGACTTATCCTAATTTGGGGAGTGGATGTTAAAAACCTTGGCGTTGTTATGTCTTCTGTTTTTGCAGTGATAGGCGTTGGTTTTTTTGCGCAATGGTCTATCTTATGTAATATTACAAGCGGAGTGATTATGTTTTTTACCTTTCCCTACAAAATTGGAGATTTTATAAAAATCCACGATAAAGATTTCCCCAACGAAGGAATTATTGAGGATATAAAAACCTTCCATCTTATTTTAAAAACAAATCAAGGGGAAATAATTACATACCCTAATAGTTTGATGCTTCAAAAAGGAGTTTCCGTTATAAAAGTTGAAGATATTCCTGAGTATACTTCGGAAGAAGACGAACTCGATCAAAATGTTAAAGAACAGCCAATAGATTAATCTAGTTTTCGATTTTGGGTATATTTGAGTCTTACTGAAAAATTCAAAATAGCATCCATGCGAAATATCTACATCCTACTACTAAGTAGTATCTTAAGCATAACCACCTTACAAGCACAACAACCCAAAAAACCAACCGCTTCCGAAGTATACGCACAGCTAGAAAAGTTAAACTTTTTAGGTACTGCTCTATACATTGCTGCACATCCAGACGACGAGAATACGAGACTTATCTCCTACCTTGCCAATGATGTAAAGGCGAATACAACTTATTTGTCACTTACTCGTGGCGATGGAGGACAAAACCTTGTAGGACCAGAAATTAGAGAACTTTTAGGAGTGATTCGTACGCAAGAGTTACTCGCAGCAAGGCGTACCGATGGCGGACAACAAGTTTTTACACGTGCCAACGATTTTGGATATTCTAAACATCCAGACGAAACACTTGCCATTTGGAACAAAAAAGAAGTACTAAGCGATGTGGTTCGCGCGATTCGAAAAATTAAACCTGATGTGATTGTAAATCGATTTGATCACCGCAGTCCAGGAAGTACTCACGGACACCACACCTCTTCGGCCATGTTAAGTGTTGAAGCATTCGACATGGTAAATGACCCTACGCAATATCCTGAAACCGCTAAAGAGTTTGGAACATGGAAACCAAAACGATTGTTATTTAATACCTCATGGTGGTTCTACGGAAGTAAAGAAAAGTTTGAAAAAGCGGACAAATCAAAATTAGTGACGGTTGAAACTGGAAACTATTATCCAACTGTAGGTTTGTCAAATGGTGAAATTGCTTCGTTGAGTAGAAGTATGCACAAATCGCAAGGATTCGGAAGTACTGGATCTAGAGGAACAGAAAATGAATACTTAGAATTTTTAAAAGGTGATTTTCCTAAAAATAATGATCTTTTCGACGGAATTAACACCACTTGGACTCGCATTGAAGGCGGTGCTCCCATTGGTGCTATTTTAACGGAGGTGCAAAATAACTTCGACTTTAAAAATCCTGCAGCGAGTGTCCCACAATTAGCGAAAGCATACAGTTTATTACAAAACCTTCCCGAAGGTTATTGGAAAGACATCAAATTAAAAGAAATTACACAACTTATTTCAGATTGTTCAGGATTGTACCTTGAAGCTGTTGCCAACGAACAAAGCACCACGCCAAAAGGGAATGTAACTGTTACAATTGAAGCCATCAACAGATCGAACGCTGCCATCAGCTTAAACTCGGTTACCTCACCTATTATTCAGTTTCCGTCGCAATTACGCGCTACCGACTTAACAAACAACAAAAGTGTAACCTTAGAAAGCACAGAAGGCACCTTTACAGCCACTAACTATTCGGCTCCGTATTGGTTAAACGAAAAAGGAACTTTAGGAATGTACAAGGTTGCAGACGCTTCTTTAATTGGACTACCCGAACAAACCTATCAATTTCCAGTATCTTTTAACTTGACTGTAGAAGGTGTTGAAATTCCGATGGTACGAAACATTGTGTACAAATTCAACGACCCTGTAAAAGGAGAGGTCTTTCGTCCGTTTCAAGTATTACCAGAAGCAACAGCTAGCATTCCGGAAAAAGTATTAATTTTTGCCACCAACGATGCAAAACAGATTCCGGTAAAAGTAAGAGCTGGAAGAGCCAATATTACAGGAACCGTTACACTTCAGCATCCTAAAGGTTGGATTGTTTCTCCTGCACAACATACGTTTAGTTTAGCGCGTATGGGCGAAGAACAAACTGTGTTTTTTACAGTAACCCCACCTAAAGACCAAAGTGAAGGAGAATTGAAACCCTTGGTACACCTAGGTGATGCCTTTTACAATAAAGAATTGGTTACTATAGATTATGACCATATTCCATTTCAAAGTGTTTTATTGCCTTCGGAAGCGAAAATAGTACGCATTAATATTCAGAAAAAAGGAGAACATATCGGGTACATTAATGGTGCTGGTGATGCAATTCCTGAAAGTTTGAAACAAATTGGATATAAGGTAACAACAATAGATCCTTCAGAAATAACGGAAGAAAACCTAAAACAGTTCGATGCGATTGTCGTGGGAATTAGAGCGTATAACACAGTTCCAGAATTAGCCTTTACGCAGAACACTTTTAATACCTATGTAGAAAATGGCGGAACACTACTGCTTCAGTACAACACGAATCGCAGATTGGTTACTGATGCTATTGCACCATATCCTTTAGAACTTTCCAGAGATCGTGTTACCGATGAATTTTCCGAAGTAAAACTACTTGAACCGAAACATGCCGTTTTAAACACACCAAATAAAATCACACAAAAAGATTTTGAAGGCTGGGTGCAAGAACGCGGATTGTATTTCCCGAACGAATGGGACAAGGCATTTACACCAATCCTTGGAATGCACGATAAAGACTATCCGCAAACCAAAGGGTCGTTATTAGTTGCGAACTACGGAAAAGGGCATTATATTTATACAGGACTGAGCTTTTTTAGAGAATTACCTGCTGGAGTTCCCGGTGCGTATCGACTATTCGCTAATTTACTGTCTTTAGGAAAATAATCACGTTAAAATCTGCCGTCTGGTACCCTTATGGAAAATGATTCTGTTGTAGAAGAAGTGAAAGACAAATTTGTCTGGAAAATGAAATACACCCTTGTTTTACTGTTTAATGCAGGCTATATCTTTTTGTTTTATCTGTTAATGAAAAGTTACGCTTAATATGGGGCAGATAGATTGGATTATCCTTATAGGAACGTTACTTTTTATTGTTTTATATGGTACGTATAAGTCGCGAGGCAGCAAAAACGTTACCGACTATTTAAAAGGCGGAAACGAATCTCGTTGGTGGACTATCGGACTAAGTGTAATGGCTACTCAAGCAAGTGCTATTACTTTTTTATCAACTCCAGGACAGGCGTTTCATAGCGGAATGGGTTTTGTGCAATTCTATTTTGGATTGCCAATTGCTATGGTGGTTATTTGTTTGGTATTTATTCCTATTTACCATCGTCTTAATGTATTTACCGCCTACGAATACCTCGAAACGCGTTTCGATTTAAAAACCAGAACTCTAACCGCTATTTTATTTTTAATTCAACGTGGGTTGGCGGCAGGAATCACCATTTTTGCACCTTCTATTATCTTATCGGCAGTATTGGGATGGAACCTTGTGTACTTAAACATTATTATTGGAGTCTTGGTGATTATCTATACAGTAAGTGGAGGAACCAAGGCCGTAAGTGTGACTCAGAAACAACAAATGGGCGTCATTTTCGCGGGAATGTTTATGGCTTTCTTAATTATTCTGAATTACCTTCCTCTCGACATTACATTCGATAAAGCCTTAGACATTGCAGGAGCCAACGGGAAAATGGACATTCTAGACTTTTCGTTCGATTTTGAAAATCGATACACCTTTTGGAGTGGAATTATTGGAGGAAGCTTTCTAGCCCTCTCCTACTTCGGTACAGATCAAAGTCAGGTGCAACGGTACCTTTCAGGAAAATCGGTAAAGGAAAGTCAGATGGGCTTAATTTTTAACGGCTTGCTGAAAGTACCGATGCAGTTTTTCATCTTATTGGTCGGAGTGATGGTTTTTGTTTTTTATCAATTTAATAGTTCTCCTTTAAACTTTAATCCTTCCGTTGTAAAAGCAGTAATGGCTTCGGAATATGCTTCAGAATACCAAGCGTTAGAAGATCAAAAAGCGAGTATTGAACAGCAACTTAAGAAAAAGCAAATTACCTATGCTCGTGCGCATGCTTCGGCTGAAAAAGACGCTTTATTAGTAGAAATTTCAACATTAAACAATTCGGAAACCGCCTTACGAGAAGAAGCCAAAGTTGTCATCAAAAAAGCGAATCCGAATGCACAAATCAACGATAAGGATTATGTGTTTATCCATTTTATACTACACAACCTTCCTCGCGGATTAATAGGCTTGCTCTTGGCGGTAATATTAAGCGCTGCCATGTCATCAACTGCTTCCGAATTGAATGCTTTAGGTTCTACAACCGCTATCGACTTATACAAGCGTAATGTTGCCAATAAAGATGATAAACATTATGTGCACGCTTCCAAATGGTTTACACTATTATGGGGAGTAATTGCAATCGGTGTAGCGTGTGTTGCCGACTTGTTTGATAATTTAATTCAGTTAGTAAATATTATTGGTTCCATTTTCTACGGAAACGTATTAGGTATTTTCTTACTGGCGTTCTTCTTTAAATTTATTAAAGGTCAAGCTGTATTTATAGCCGCATTAATTACACAAGCCATTGTTATTTATATCTGGTGGATTGACTTAATGCCGTATTTATGGTTGAATGTGGTAGGATGTTTCATAGTTATTACCATCGCTATATTGTTACAAGTAGCAATTCCGAAAAAGAAAGTACGCGCTTAACAATTAAAAGAAGAACATAAAAATCTTTGATATTAAATTTGAGAGTAGACTGATGCGCTTTTGCAAAGAACGTAACTACTTTATCCACATTCATTGAGTACACTTAAAATAGTACTAAAGCAGCCTTATAATAGCACTACTATTACAAACAATCCTCACAAAAAGGGTCCTCAAAATTAAAGCATAAAAAAAGCCTCTTACAAATGTAAGAGGCTTTTTTCTGATGGTATAAATAAGTCTATTTGTCAATAGAAGGTCTACCTTCCCACACATTAATAGACTTAGTATTCATAGTAACATAATCGTTGTTTCCAGCTTCTTTAGCAAGTTTCAATGATTTTTTAGCAGCTTCAATAGCTCCTTTTTTATCTCCTGCTTTTGCATATATTAAAGATTGTTGTCTGTATTGCCAGAATGCAGGACTATCGCTCATGTTAATAGCTTTATCAATCCAAGTTTTAGCTTTATTGATGTCTTTTCCTGATTCTAAATAGTAAACTGCAGCAGCATAGTAATCTCTTGCTCCAGGTCCGTTCATTACGTTATCAATAGAAGCAGATACAGCTTCATCAGTACCAAATTTAATAGGTACACCAACGTATGTTTTTTCCCAAAGGATTCCAAGTACAGCAGAATCATTTGTTAAGTCGTCGAAAGACATTGTGAATGATTGAATATCCATTGGCATTGGATACACTTGAGCAGAAACAGTTGCTGCTACTTTGCTTTCATCCCATTTTTTTGGAGTTCCAGAGTTATTTGCATCGCTGTAAAAGATAACATCCCAATTTGATAATGCAGGTCTTGTGTAAATCGCATAACTACCTGCTTTTAGAGTCTTACCTCCTATTACTACATCATCACTAAATGTAATTTTAGTATTTGCATTTGCTCCTGTACGCCAAATTTCACCAAAAGGAACAAGATCTCCGAAAATTGTTCTTCCACGCATTGCTGGACGAGAATATTCTAGAGTTACATCAGTTAAACCAACTTTTTGCTCAATTTTTTGAAATGGGCTTGGAGCTGGAGTTTCAATTTGTGCTTGTGCTGTAATACCCAAAGACATTACAAAAGCGAAAAGAAGTATTTTTTTCATATTTAATAGTTTTTATAAGTTATAGCGAAGTTACGACACCATTGTTTTTTAATAGTTAACAAAACCTTAAAATAGACGGCTAATAACCATAGTCTGTTTGCAGATTGAAGCACCAAATCCCTAAAGCTATTAAGTCTTTTTTGCCGTTAAAACCTGTAAAACAATAAAATTAAAAATGTTAACTATTTTTTATGTTTAATATTACAGGTATTTCGTGAAACAAAAACTATCTTTGCTTTGTGAAACAGCAAGTTACAGTATTTTGGTTTAGGAGAGATTTACGATTAGAAGACAATGTAGGTCTTTTCGAGGCACTTCAGAAGGAAGCCCCAGTTCTTCCAATATTTATTTTTGATTCAAACATACTCAATGAGCTTCCCAAAGATGATGCTCGAATTACCTTTATTTATCAAACCCTTCAAAAATTACAGAAATCTTTACAAGAATTTGGTAGTTCTCTTTCTATTTTCTACGGAAACCCTATTGATGTATTTAAAAGAATAATTACAGAATATACGGTAGAAAATGTGTTTTTCAATCATGATTATGAACAGTATGCGATAGAACGTGATACTCTTATAAAATCATTTTTAATTAAAATGAAAATCACTTATAAAACCTATAAGGATCACGTTATTTTTGAAAAAGATGAAGTTGTAAAAGCAGACAAGAGTCCGTATATTGTTTACACACCTTACATGAAACTTTGGAAGAAAAAGTTTTCAGAATTAAAAACATTGAAACCACACACCCTAACAGATCTTCCTTCCAATTTTTTACAGCTAAAGAAAACTCCAACCATCACCTTAAAACAGCTAGGTTTAGAAGAATCTACTATAAAAGTGGCTGATTACGATTGTTCTTCAGACTTAATACAACATTATAAAGAGACTAGAGATTATCCATTACACAACACTTCAAATCTAGGTCCGCATTTGCGATTTGGTACTGTGAGTATTCGCAATATTGTTTTAAAAGCTGCTTCAGAAACAGAAGAAGTATTCTTAAACGAATTAATATGGAGAGAGTTTTTTATTCAAATACTTTGGCATTTTCCCAAAACAGTAACCGATGCCTTTAAACCTGCCTACGATTATATTAATTGGAGAAATAATGAAACAGAGTTTAATCACTGGAAAGCAGGAACAACAGGATATCCATTAGTAGATGCTGGAATGCGACAACTAGCACAAACAGGTACCATGCACAACCGTGTGAGAATGGTTGTCGCTAGTTTTTTATGCAAGCACTTACTTATTGATTGGCGCTGGGGTGAAGCTTATTTTGCTGAAAAATTACTAGATTACGAACAAGCTAGTAATGTAGGAAATTGGCAATGGGCTGCTGGAAGTGGTGTAGACGCTGCCCCCTATTTTCGAATTTTTAATCCCACCACACAACTTGACAAATTTGATAAAGATAGACTTTATGTAAAAAAGTGGGTGGAGGAATATGGAACTGAAACATATCCACAACCGATTGTAGACCATAAAGAAGCTCGTGAGCGTTGCCTTTCTTCTTACAAGAAAGCATTAAATTAACATTTAACACTTTTAAAATCAACATTTTGCGCTTTTTATCGGATTTTTTTATATATTTAACCGATATATGATACACATATTCATACATAACCCCAAAATGTATACTTATGGAAACCCCCGCTACAATGTTCACCAATGGTGAAATTACCGTTACTTATGAACCAAAAAAGTGCATAAATGCTGAGAAATGTGCCAAAGGCCTTTCAAATGTATTTAGAACAACTGTGATTCCGTGGATTGATTTGAATGGAGCTCCTACTCACAAAATTATGACACAGGTAAAAAAATGTCCATCAGGAGCACTTAATTACTGTAGGAATAAGGATTAAACCTTGTTAAAAAAAAATTAATTACTTCGTATCTTTGGGTTGTTTCACACAATTTTTCTACTCTTGCGGTGTTAAATTAGCAAAACAGACCTAACGAGATAATTATGCAAACCAACGTTTTTACCCTATTACTTTTTTTCACCTTTTCTTCAGTATTTTATGCTCAAGAAAAAACAAACACTATTGAAGACCAATTTACAGATGTAATTGAAGGATCTAATAGCTATCAAGAATTTAAAGTAATTAAAAAAACAGAGATTAATACGTTACGAAAAAATGTACTTGACTCTGTTTCTGCATTAGAACTTAAAATTGAAACCGCTAATTCTGAAATTGAAAAGCAAAAAAGTGAGATTAATACACTTACTGAAAATTTAAGTACCACTAAAAAAGAGTTAGTCATTTCTAAAGAAAAAGAGGATGGTATTGAGCTTTTTGGAGTAATTACACAAAAATCAACTTACAACACTATACTGTGGTCAATTATTATTGGCTTATTAGTGATACTTGCATTTCTATTTATTAAATACAAAAACAGTCACGGAGTAACAAAAGCTGCCAAATTAAAACTAGCAGAAACAGAAGCTGATTTTGAAGCACACCGTCAAAAAACATTGACAAATGAGCAACAATTAAGAAGAAAACTTCAAGACGAAATAAATAAAAACAGAAGTGTATAATTACATTTTTCTGCATAAAAAAAGCCACCAAATTGGTGGCTTTTTTTATTTTTTATACGGTATGTTTATGAGTCTAGTCTTGTAATTTTAGCTCCTATTGCACGTAATCTTTCATCTATATTTTCGTACCCACGATCTATTTGCTCTATGTTATGAATGGTACTTGTTCCTTTCGCAGATAAAGCAGCAATCAGTAATGAAATACCTGCTCTAATATCTGGAGAAACCATTGTGGTAGCTTTTAAGCTCGATTGGAAGTTATGTCCAATCACTGTAGCTCTGTGTGGATCGCATAAAATAATTTTTGCGCCCATATCAATCAATTTATCCACAAAAAACAAACGACTTTCAAACATTTTTTGATGTATCAGCACACTTCCTTTTGCTTGCGTACAAACCACCAATACAATGCTCAATAAATCTGGCGTAAATCCAGGCCAAGGAGCATCTGCAACAGTTAAAATAGAGCCGTCAATATATCCTTGTATTTCGTATTCTTTATGCGAAGGAATGTATATGTCATCTCCTCGCTTCTCTAAGGTAATTCCTAGCTTTCTAAAGGTATCTGGAATGATCCCTAAATTTTCCCAACTTACATCTTTAATTGTAATTTCACTATGCGTCATAGCAGCAAGACCAATCCAGCTACCAATCTCAATCATATCTGGCAAAATACGATGTGTACAACCTCCTAGAGATTCAACACCTTCAATTACTAATAAATTAGAGCCCACACCTTTAATGTTTGCGCCCATCGAGTTTAGCATATTACAAAGCTGCTGTAAATAAGGTTCACACGCAGCATTATAGATCGTAGTTGTTCCTTTTGCAAGTACAGCTGCCATCACAATATTAGCAGTTCCTGTTACAGAAGCTTGGTCTAATAACATGTACGCACCCGTTAATCCTTCAGGAGCTTCTACGCCGTAAAAACGTTCTTCTTTATTATAACGAAAAGTTGCTCCTAGTTTGATAAAACCTTCAAAATGCGTATCCAAACGTCTTCTTCCAATTTTATCGCCTCCAGGTCGTGGAATGTATCCTTTTCCGAAGCGAGCTAACAAAGGCCCCACAATCATGATAGAACCACGAAGTGAACTTCCTTCTTCTTTAAATAACTCAGACTCTAAGTATTCTAGTTTCAGATCGTCTGCGATAAACGCATACTTTCCTTTTCCTAATTTTTGAATTTTTACACCTAGATTTCCTAAGATTCCAATTAACTTGTTTACATCTCTAATATCAGGGATGTTCTCAATGATAACTTCATCTGGTGTTAATAATACAGCACAAAGAATTTGTAGGGCTTCATTTTTAGCTCCTTGTGGACGTATTTCTCCTTTTAGTTTATGCCCACCTTCTATTTGAAAAGTTCCCATAAATACTGATACAATGTTTTAGTAACGCTTACGATTAGAGTTTCGGTTGTTATTGTTGCTGTTTTTGTAATTCTTTTTATTTGAAGAGTTTGAATTACTAGTATAACGCTTTTTAACTTTTAATAGGTTTGAAGCATCTGAAAGATCTTCATTGCTATTTTTAAGATTTAACTTTCCATCAGAAAGCTCGTATAAATGATTAAAAATGACATCATCTTCTACCGTATCTTTATTCCAATTAAGGAAACACTTCTTCATGTGATTGGCAATTGTTAATACCAATCCTTCTTTTTTATCACCTTCTTCCCAGCTTACAGCAACATCTATCATACGTTTGATATTGTTTCCGTAAAATCGGTATCTAGGAAAATTTTGAGGATACTCTAAGGGCTCAGGACGTTCTGATAATTCTTCTCGTGTCGGAATTGGATACGGAGAGTCTACATCTAATTTAAAATCAGATATAATAAACAGTTGATCCCACAACATCGGTTGAAAATCTGGAATATCACGCAAATGCGGATTCAGATTTCCCATGACAGCAATAATACTTTTTGCCAATTTATTACGCTTCTCTCTATCTTCTGTTGCTACCGCCTGATCTACCATTTTTTGAATATGTCTACCATATTCAGGAATGATCAGCTTAGGCCTTTCTGTATTGTATTCTATATTATCTATCAAAATTTGTAATTTAAAATAAGGGGGTATTTAGTTGCTCTCGTGTCTCTTTAACTACAAAGAGGAGCAAGAATTTGGAACGCAAAGTACTAAATTTATAGAGAAATAACGCCCTCTACGTTAGAAACTTCAAGATATTTTTTTATAACATCGTCTGGCGAATCCATCGTTACCTTAATAGATACACTTGTATAGGTTCCTTTTGACGAATCTCTAGTGTTAATTACTGCATCAGTACCGTCAAAAATAACTTCAATTTCTGCAATTTTCTCTAGACTCGCAGGAACAATAAATTTATACAAATAAGGCGCAGGCCAAACCGTATCTCCTTCTAATTGGGTTCGCAATCTATCGTAAAACTCTGTTGTTTTTTTGTCATCTTTCATAAAACAATCTACTATTTTAATTCAATATTGTTTAATACAAAGGTACGCTTTCAGTATCAATATTTATTTACGAACTTTGCCCTACTTAGTATTTCATTAAAACCTAACGATTGAAAACAAAAAGAATTGTTATTTCTGGTGGTCCCGGCTCTGGAAAAACAACCCTTATTTCCCATTTAGAAAGCGAAGGTCATACCTGCATGCATGAAGTTTCGAGAGCTGTAATTCATGAAGCTCAGAAACAAGGTATTGATCAGTTATTCTTAACCAATCCCATCCTTTTTAGCCAAAAGCTACTAGAAGGAAGGCTTCAGCAATTTCTAGATGCTTCAAAATACAATGAGCTTCCGTTTATTTTTTACGATCGCGGAATGCCCGATGTAACTGCCTACATGGATTTTATCGACAGCCATTATCCTGAAAACTTTTCAGAAACCTGTTCTATAAATAAATATGACATAATTTTTTTACTTCCGCCTTGGGAAGAAATTTATACACAAGATAACGAACGTTACGAATCGTTTGAACAAGCCGAAAAAATATATCATTTTTTACTGAAAGGCTATCAAAGTTATGGATACAATGTGATTGAAGTACCCGTTGGCACCGTTGAAGATCGCATTGCTTACATTCATAAACAACTGAAGCAATTATTGTGATAACACCGCTACAAATTCTTGAAAAATATTGGGGTTTCTCTTCTTTTAAATCAAAACAAGAAGAAATTATCACCTCAGTATTAGACGGGAAAGATACTGTAGCATTGTTGCCCACTGGCGGCGGAAAATCTATTTGCTTTCAAGTTCCCGCATTAACACTGGACGGAATTTGCATCGTAGTTTCTCCTTTGGTCGCTTTAATGACAGACCAAGTAAAAAACCTACAACAAAAAGGAATAAAAGCCCTAGCCATTAGCGGCGGAATCTCATTTAACGAATTAAGCACTTTATTAGACAATGCGCTCTACGGAAACTATAAGTTTTTATACCTCTCTCCCGAGCGTCTACAGCAAGAAATAGTACAAAACGTCATCAAGCAGATGCATGTGAATTGCATTGCTGTAGATGAAGCACATTGTATTTCGCAATGGGGAAACGATTTTCGACCTGCCTATAAAAACATTGTCCTTTTACGACAATTACATCCTTTAGTTCCCATAATTGCAGTAACGGCAACGGCAACTCCAACCGTACTTCAAGACACTATTGAACAACTTACTTTAGAACTCCCTAATGTTGTAAAAGATTCGTTTACACGAAAAAATATTTCGTATCAAGTTCTTAAAGAAACCGACAAATTATACCGCTTACAACAACTGCTTCAGAAAAATACAGGATCGGCCATTGTATACGTCCGAAGTAGAAAGAGCGCCGCAGAAGTTAGTCAGCAACTCAACTCCTTAGGCATTTCAAGCACTTTTTATCACGGCGGGATTTCGGTTGTTGACAAAAACAAACGCCTAGACGATTGGCGCAACGGTCGTGTTTCTACCATGGTTGCCACCAATGCATTCGGAATGGGAATAGACCATCCTACAGTTCGGTTTGTGGTTCATATTCAATTACCAGAGAGTATTGAAAGTTATTTTCAAGAAGCTGGACGCGCCGGACGAGATGGAAATCCTGCAACAGCGATTATATTGTATAGCGATTACGACAAAACTATTTTACAACGACAATTTATAGATTCGCTGCCTACTCCCTCAGACGTAAAGAAATTATACCGTACCCTTCATAATTATTTCCACATTCCGTACGGTGAAGGTGAATTTACACAACACAGTTTCAGTTTTTCAGAATTTTGCAAAACCTATAAACTAAATAGCATACATACGTATAATGGGCTCACCACCTTAGATCGTTTGGGG
Source organism: Ulvibacter litoralis (assembly GCF_900102055.1). Classification (GTDB taxonomy): domain Bacteria; phylum Bacteroidota; class Bacteroidia; order Flavobacteriales; family Flavobacteriaceae; genus Ulvibacter; species Ulvibacter litoralis. The sequence goes on along the minus strand of NZ_FNBA01000002.1, from coordinate 370,710 downwards.
ATTATTCAACTTTCAAAAGAGTTTGGCCGAAAATCTAGTATTCGATTTATTGTCTCTTCGGAAAGACTACTCTCCTATTTTAGCACCGATGTGCAAGCTTCTGTAATAGGTAAAACCATTCTACGGCTTTACGGCGGCATTTTTGAAACCCCTACTGGCGTTAATCTTGATCTTGTGGTCAAAAAATCGGGACAACACATCAACGATGTCATTTCGGTGTTAAAGAAAATGGAACGCGACCTCTTGTTAGAACTCACATTACACGTCACAGACGCTTCCCTTACATTTTTAGTGCCACGCGAAGACGATAAAACAATTAATGTGGTTGCGAAAGAGATCAACGTTTTGAATGACAAAAAGAAAGCGCAAGTTACTTCTGTACTCGCGTATATAGAAAATACGTCGGAATGCAGAAGCCTTCAGTTGGTGCATTATTTTGGAGAAGAAAATACGGTTCCCTGCGGAATCTGTTCTGTTTGTGCTTCGGAAACTTCCGAAGTCACCAAAAAAGAGGCCGTTGCTATTTCAGAAAAAATTAAAGTACTTTTAAAAGAAGCACCACGAAGTTCACGAGAACTTTCAGAAAAACTTACCTTTACAGAAGCAAAAATAACCACTGTTTTGCACCTTTTAATCGCTGCTGAAGCCGTTAAACTAAATTCAAAAAATCAATATTATATTTAATTCAAATACCCTGTGAGAGATTTACGTATTGTTTTCCTAGGAACTCCCGATTTTGCGGTTGGGATTTTAAAAAAATTAATCGCTGAGCAAAAAAACATTGTCGGCGTAATTACTGCGCCAGATAGACCTGCAGGTCGCGGACGTAAATTAATGGGTTCTGCCGTGAAAGAATATGCCGTTTCTCAAAACCTACCTGTGCTTCAACCTACCAATTTAAAGAATGAAGATTTTTTAAACGAGTTAAAGGCGTTGAATGCAAATCTTCAGATTATTGTGGCATTCCGTATGCTTCCGAAGGTAGTTTGGGCATTACCAGAATACGGTACATTTAACCTTCACGCATCCATTTTACCTCAATATAGAGGAGCAGCTCCTATTAACTGGGCAATTATTAATGGTGAAACTGAAACAGGAGTGACTACCTTTTTTATTGACGAAAAAATCGACACAGGTGCCATTATCGCAACTTCAAAAACACACATATCCGAAAGAGAGACCGTTGGAACGCTACACGACACTTTAATGAAGTTAGGAAGCGACTTAGTAGTACAAACTGTGGCCATGATTGAAGCCGACACAGTAACGACCAAAGTTCAAGAAACAACGGAAACTTTAAAAGACGCGCCAAAACTTACACCAGACAATACAAAAATAGACTGGAACAAATCGGCTGCAACCATAGATGCTTTGGTTAGAGGATTATCGCCTTATCCTGTAGCGTGGTGTCATTTAGAAAATGGCGAAGCAGCTGTAAAAGTAAAAATTTACAATACCACGTTTGAAATTGAGCAACATTCCAATGAAATTGGGACATTACTAGCGACCAAAAAAGAATTAAAAGTGGCTGTAAAAGACGGCTATATTTTAATACATGAAATGCAACTCCCTGGAAAAAGAAAAATGGAGGTTTCAGCACTTTTAAATGGATATTCTTTTAATGAAGAAGCAAAAGTATTGTAAAGCCTTACTATCATTGATATCACAAAAAATAGCAAAAAAGAGTAGGGTTTATTAACAAACGCCCGAAGTTATTAACAAAAACGCCGATTTGCTGCGCTATTACTTGCTTGAATGGATAATCCTTTTAAATTTGTAAAGCAAATAAATCAATTTTAATCAATATTTTAATTTAAACAAACTATGAACAAATCAGATTTAATCGAAGCTATGGCAGCAGATGCTGGAGTAACTAAAGCAGCAGCGAAAAAAGCATTAGAGTCTTTCTTAGGTAACGTACAAGGGTCACTTAAAAAAGGAAACAGAGTATCATTAGTAGGTTTCGGATCTTGGTCAGTTTCTAAAAGAGCTGCAAGAGAAGGAAGAAACCCTCAAACAGGAAAAACAATTAAAATTGCTGCTAAAAAAGTAGTTAAATTTAAAGCAGGTTCAGAATTACAAAGTAGTGTAAACTAGGTTGTAATTAATAATTTTAGTTCAAAAACCGTCTAAATTCTGATATTTAGACGGTTTTTTATTTGTACGAATTTTAGACGTTGCCAATATTAAATTGGATATTAACATTTATTTGGTTAGATTTAAATAACTAAACCAAAAAAATGACAACGCTAAAACCAACCAAAGGGGTGCTTCTCGTGGCAGAACCATCCATTATTGGAGATGTTTCTTTTAACAGATCTGTGGTATTGTTAGCGGAATTTAATGAAAATGGATCTGTAGGATTCATACTTAACAAACCGCTAGAATACAAATTAAAAGACTTTATCCCCGAAGTTAGTTCTAACTTAAAAGTCTACAACGGAGGTCCTGTAGAACAAGACAATCTCTATTTTATTCACCGAATTCCGGAAATCATTCCCGATAGCATTGAAATTTCCAATGGTATTTATTGGGGAGGCGATTTTAGGGCAATTTTAGGATTGCTCCAGGAAGACAAACTAAAAGAAGACCAAATTCGTTTTTTTCTTGGCTATTCAGGCTGGGCTAACGAACAGTTAGAACAAGAGCTAGAAGTTAATAGCTGGGTTGTAATTCCGAATGAATACAAAAACGATATTATTGGAAAAACCGACACTAATTTTTGGAAAGAGAAAATGATTGAGTTTGGAGGAGACTATGTAATATGGTCTAATGCTCCAGAGAATCCTTCTTTCAATTAAGTTAGTCTCGCTTTTAGATTTAATTTCGCCAGCAGTTCTTTTGCAACGGTGTTTGAAAATTCCTTTTTACGATATTTTGTAATGGGCTGGATTCCTGTGATTACATTTGTCACAAAAATTTCATCTGCTTTTTGTAGTTCAAACGGGGAAACGGAAGCTTCCTCAAAGGTATAGTCGGGCAATTGCTTTCCCATGGCTAGTATTTGTTTTCTTGTAATTCCGTTCAAGCAACCATCGGTAAGTGGTGGCGTTTTAATGGTAGTGCCTTTTACTAAAAAGATGTTTCCGTTTAACGCTTCCACTACTTGCTTTTTCTCATTGAGTAAAAAACAGTTTTTATAATCGTTTTCTTCAGCAAAAATACTTCCCAACACATTTATGACTCTATTATTCGATTTTAAGGTCGCTAAAAGTCCAGAAGTGATATAGTGGTCTTTAAACAATTCGACTTCGTAAGAAGACTCGTTAAGGGTATAAAAAGGGGTTTGTAATGCTTCACATGAAATTAAAAAATGAACATCGTTTGTTTTAGGTGTGTACTTCCCTCCTTCTTTTCGCCAAACTAATATTTTAACTCGTATGGCATTATTGGCTGCATCAAGTGTTTCGACTGTTTTCTTTACCTCTTCTTCTAAAAACTCTAGTGTAAAGTTCATCGGAATTTCCATTCGAAGAATTCGCATTGAAGCCATTAAGCGAAAGTAATGGTCTTCCCAAAAGAAAATCTTACCTCCAGAATATCGTAGTGTTTCAAATACCGCATCGCCATATTCGAGTCCGCGATTGTGGACGCCAAGTTGTACTTCATTTTCAGGAGCTAGTGTACCGTTAAAATTTACCATAAAAAAACTGTCCCGTTAATGGGACAGTGCAAAGATATTATATTTTAAGCCTTCTGTGAAGGCTTATGATTGGAATCTAGTTAAGAAGATCCTAAAATTTGTTTTAATTCGGAAACCATATTCTCCCAAAGCATTTTACCTTCTTCTACTTCATCTTCTTCCGCAAAGTCGGTAATCATCAAAGAAACATCTTTCGTGATTTCGTCCACTTGAATACGCAATTCGAAATAAAAGTCGGTTCCTTCATCTTCAAGCCATCGAAACTTAATTCGTTCTGGGCTTTTTTTACTTAATAGTTTTGCTTCCTCTTCACTTTCAGACCAAATAAATGTAAAAAATTCTCCTCTAGAGTTCACATTATCAGCATACCATTCAGACATTCCTGATGGTGTTGAAATATACTGGTATAAAAGCGCTGGAGATACCTGTATAGGGAACTCCATTTCGTATTTTACTTTTTCGTCCATAGTCATTTTTAGTTGAGCCCAATATATAGATTTAATTACAAACTTAAAAAGAAAGAGATTATATTTTACCAGAATTATTACAAAGTAAATTTCGAAGAAAAAAGTAAAGTAATTCTTGCATCAATCCAATTTGTTACTATCTTTGCCAGCTGAAAAATACAAGACATTGTTTTCTATTTTTCGAGGTGTAGAATGAAAACCAGATCTTCTACACTAAACCCAGAAAGTTCAAATCATACGAACCCTGGAACTTATGGCGAGGTAGCTCAGCTGGTTAGAGCACTGGATTCATAACCCAGAGGTCGGCAGTTCAAGTCTGCTCCTCGCTACAACTAAAAACTCTCCTTGTAAAAGGGGAGTTTTTTTTATGAAATCTATTTCTGTTTGATTCCTTAAACTAACGCATCTTTATAAGATACATATTACACCATAATGCCAATTAAATAAGTACACATTAGATAGGCGCACTAGCTACTGAGTTATTAGATTTAGTATGGATTGACTGAAAGAATAAATAAACTCTCTATTTTTTTCTTAAGATCAGACTTTTATAAATCCAACACACAAAAAGAGAACTTCAATTAATACAATTAATTTATTTAAGTAAGGATTGAAACTGAGGTCCTTAATTCCATTTTAAAATTATTACTCACAATTTAACTACTGAATCCTATAATAATTCTTTACTTTTGCGTTTTAGCTATCACAATAAAATGATGGATTACAAAAAACAGATTGGTAAAAACCTAGTAGCATTATTGCTTTTTGCAGCTTTAATGTTACCTACTACTGTTCAGTTTTTTCATCTTTTTGAAGGTCACGAGCATGTCGCTTGTACTGAAAAAACAACGCATATTCATGAGTCTACGACTAAATGTGAACTATGTAGTTTTCACATTGCATCTTTCAACTACGATATTGCGAAATATCCTGAATTACAACTACCGGAAATTCCTGTAAAGCTTGATGTAAACTTCGCATCATTACAGTTCCATTCCTTTAAAACAGCCAATACTCAGCTACGCGCACCCCCTATTTTTTCTTAATCAATAAACTGATACGTTTTATGTTAATTAAGAATTTATATGCGCAACTATGCACTATTAATATTGCTGTTAAGCAGTATTATATCTATTTCACAAAATTGTGACAACACACTTTCTGGTACCGTAACAGACCTTCACGATGGCTCATTGCTTAGTGGAGCAACGCTCATTGTTGCCGGAACCGAACAAGCTGCACTAACAGATTTAGACGGAAAATTTACCATCACCAACCTATGTGATGGCAACTATTCTATACAGGTATCACACCTATATTGCTTAACGAAAGGTTTTACAGTTACCATCTCTGGCAACACCACTAAATCGTTTAAATTGGAGCATCATTTGGAAGAACTCAATCAAATTACGGTTGAAGGAAAAGCCTATGGCGTCAAGTCGAAAACAACTTTCGAAAACACGATTTCCAAAGAAGAACTGGAACGTTTCAGTAGCGGTTCGCTTGGTGATGCACTAAATAGTTTGAGCGGTGTTTCTTCGCTCAATACAGGAAACACCGTGATAAAACCACTGGTGAATGGTCTTCATAGCAGTCGAGTTGTTATAATCAATAATGGTGTTCGCATGGAAGACCAAGAATGGGGCGCTGAACATGCACCTAATATTGACATCAATTCTGTTGGGAATCTCACCTTGATAAAAGGAGCTGGTGCGTTACAATATGGTGGTGATGCTATCGGTGGTGTTATTGTTGCCGAAGCCTCAAAAGCCCCTATGAAAGATAGTCTCTATGGAAAAACATTACTTACAGCAGCAAGTAATGGGCGTGGCGCTTCTCTTACCTCACAATTGACCAAAAGTTATCAAAACGGATGGTATGCAAAAGCACAGGGAACACTAAAACGTTTCGGTGATTTTGAAGCTCCAGATTATGTATTGAGCAACACAGGTATTTTTGAACGTAATGCTTCTTTGCAGTTGGGATTAAATCGTTTCGACTATGGCATAGAGGCTTATTATTCCATCTTTAAAAATGAAATGGGAATTTTAAGCGCTTCACATTTGGGCGGAGCGGAGGATCAGATTAGAGCTTTAAATAGCAACACCCCATTAATCATCAATGATTTCACATATACTATTATGGCTCCCAAACAAGACGTGACCCATCATCTAGCAAGGGTAAAAGGCTTCAAAAAGTTTGATGGTTTTGGAAAATTGAGCTTGCAATACGATTTCCAAAGTAACAATCGTTTGGAATTTGATATCAGAACTGGTGATGACAGCGATAAGGCTTCAGTTGATTTACAACTAGACACCCATACACTATTGTTAGATCTAGATGCACATTTAACCGATGCTTTACGTCTAAAAACAGGTATTATAGGAAGGTATCAAACCAACTTTGCAGATCCAAATACAGGCGTACGCAGACTGATTCCCGATTACGACAAATACGATTTGGGCATATATGCAGTTGCAGATTACAAATTAACAGACCACTTGCTTCTTGAAGTTGGTGGCCGATTTGACTATACCTATCTGGACGCGTTCAAATTTTACAGAACTTCCTTTTGGGAATCACGCAATTATGACCAACTCTTTCCTGAATTAATTGTGGAAGAATTTAACAATCAGATTCTAACCAATCCGCAACTCAATTACTATAACGGCTCAGGAACAGTAGGTGCTACCTACACTTTCGGAAAGGATTCTAAATTATTTTTTAATTACTCAATTGCATCAAGAGCGCCAAATCCTTCAGAACTTTTTAGTGAAGGGCTACATCATTCAGCTTCTCGAATAGAACTAGGTGATTTACGTTTCAATTCAGAAGTAGGTCATAAAATATCGCTAACATTCCAAAGAGAAACTGACACTTTTAGTTTTTCTGTAAATCCTTATATCAATACAATTTCAGACTTTATAGTTATTGAACCCACCGAAATTCAGCAAACTGTAAGAGGTAATTTTCAGGTCTGGGAATACAGACAAACCAATGCTCAATTGATAGGGGTTGATGTAGATGCTTCTTATGCTTTTACGGAAAATTTCAGCTTAAAAAACCAGTTTTCTTTGGTAAAGGGGTATGATCGTACAACAGACAAACCCTTAATTAGCATGCCCCCTGTAAACACCAAGAACGAGCTAATCTATCAAAATTCAGAATTAAACAATATTCGTTTTTCATTGCAGAGTGCATATTATTTCAGACAAAATGAATATCCCGATACCAATTTTGAAGTATTTCTCCCAGAAACAGAAACAACGGAACTTGTGGATGTAAGCACACCACCTGACGCATACCACTTGCTTAATTTCAATTCAAGTATCGACTTGAACGCTAGTAAAAAAACAATAGTTACAGTAGGTATTGGAATTACAAACGTACTGAATACCTCCTATCGAAATTACCTAAATCGTCTTCGCTATTATGCAGATGATCTAGGTAGAAACTTTTTATTAAATCTCAAAATCAATTATTAATAATTAAAACTAAATTAAAATGAAAAAAGTAAAATTTTTAAGTATCCTATTATTGACAACTATTTTATTTGCTGCTTGTTCAAGTGACGACGATACTCCAGAGCAAGTAAACGAAGAAGAAGTGATTACAACTATGACTGTAACGCTAGTACCTAATAATGGTGGATCTTCAATTACATTGCAGACTCGTGATTTAGATGGCGATGGACCAAATGCTCCAGAAGTGACCGTTTCAGGAAATTTAATAACAGGAACAACCTATAATGGAACGATCGTATTGTTAAATGAAACTGTAAGCCCAGCAGAAAATATTACTGAAGAAGTAGAAGAAGAAGATGAGGAACATCAATTTTTCTATACTACAGGCGGTGGTATTGATGTAACTACAGCCTACAGTAATTTTGATGATGACGGAAACCCATTAGGAACAGAATTTACCCTAACAGCAGTTTCGGCAAGTTCTGGGACATTAACATTCACCTTACGTCATTTGCCTACTAAACCAAATACAGGTCTTGAAGATGCTGGTGGAGAAACGGATGTTGCAGCAACTTTTAGTGTAACAGTAGAATAGTTTAATCACAAGTATCTATTACAGTAGTAGTACAATAAACAACATGCCTTTTACATTCATTTGTAAAGGGCATGTTTGTTTTATTTATTATACTCTACTTTTTAACTTATGACATCTGCGGAAGTAACATTTCGCTAAAATATTCAAGGAAGTGTTTCGGTGACACCAAAATCTATAAACGAAATGCATTTACAACATAATTGCAATAAATTAGAACATCAACGTACTGAAGAAAAACTCGTTGAATAAAAATCTATTTCAATCTTTCAAGCAACGCCTCATAAGTAAGCGTTTCTTGCTCGCCACTCTCCATATTTTTTAAAGTGTAGGTTCCTGCTTCCATTTCATCATCTCCTGCCAACACTGCAAAAGGAATATTCCGTTTATTCGCGTACGTAATTTGTTTTCCTAAATGCTTCTGGTTTTTAGCAATGTCTGGATATAATTCTGAAGAAACGCCTTCTAAACGTAATTTCGTGATCGCCTGCATGGCATACAACGCTTCTTTTTCGCCAAAATTAATAAAGAGGACCTTCGTTGTTGAAGAAACCGTATCTGGAAAAAGACTCAATTCTTCTAACACTAAGTAAATTCGGTCTAACCCAAAAGAAATTCCGACACCACTCACATCTTTCAACCCAAAGATTCCTGTTAAATCGTCGTAACGACCACCGCCACCAATACTTCCCATTTTCACTTCGGAAGGCGCTGCAACTTCAAAAATTGCGCCCGTGTAGTAATTAAGTCCGCGTGCCAATGTCACATCAATTTCTAAGGAAGCGGTTTGCAACCCTATCGTTTCAAGTGTGGTTGTAATAAATTCTAATTCTGAAACTCCTTGTAAGCCTGTTTCAGAAGTACTCAACAATCCTTTTAACTGCTCCAACTTTTCTGAAGCCGTTCCGTAGAATGAAAATAACGGTTGTAATTTCAAGATTGCACTTTCAGAAATACCTTTTGAAAGCATTTCGGTTTTCACACCCTCTTCTCCTATTTTATCTAATTTATCGAGTGCCACTGTAAAATCGATCAGCTTATCCTCTGCTCCAATCACTTCAGCAATCCCGCTTAAAATCTTACGATTGTTCATTTTAATGGCAACTCCATTCAGTTGAAGTTTTGTAAAAACAGCGTCGTACAATTGCACAAACTCTACTTCTTGCCATAACGACTTAGAACCTACTACATCGGCATCACACTGAAAAAACTCTCTAAAACGTCCTTTTTGTGGGCGATCGGCTCTCCAAACGGGCTGAATTTGATAACGCTTAAAAGGAAAACTAAGTTCGTTTTGGTGTTGCACCACATAGCGCGCAAAAGGAACGGTAAGATCGTATCGAAGTGCTTTTTCAGAAATCCTAGGCGTTAGCTTAGTACTATTTCTTTCAGTGTACAGCGCATCATCTACTTTCGATAAATAATCACCACTATTCAGTATTTTGAAAATTAAACGATCACCTTCTTCCCCATATTTCCCCATCAAGGTTTCGCTATTTTCGAACGAAGGTGTTTCAATAGGCTGAAAACCATAGGTTGTAAAACAACTTTTTATGGTATTCATTATATAGGTGCGTTTTAGGACTTCTTCAGAAGAAAAATCTCGTGTGCCTTTAGCGATGGAAGGTTTTTGTGCCAATTGTAATCGTTTTTTAAGTGTCTATTATTAGAGTTTCTATAACTCGTATCAATTCTATATTTACGCTACAAATATCATAAAATATTAGAGGAAACTGTAACTTTATCCGCATATAATAGTCTAACGGTAAACACCACACCAAACTCTATGTTTTCATTGTTTCGCGAAAATGTGCTTATAGCACTAGACTCTATTAGAACACAGCTTCTTAGAACCATTCTCACCATTGTTATTATTGGAATTGGAATTTGGGCACTAGTCGGAATTTTAAGTGCCGTAAAAGCTATTGAAAACACCATTTCGAACGATTTTGCCTCTATGGGCGCCAATACGTTCAACATTCAACGCTACGAGTTTACTGTACAGCGAAATGGCGGAGAACGCAAGAAGGTAAATCCGATAATTAGCTATACCGATGTGAGAGCATTTATCGACAATTACGAATTTCCGTTTACAAAAACATCTGTGTCTTTTGTTGGAACAGCAAGTGCTGAAGTGAAATTTGAAAACGAAAAAACCGACCCTGAAGTTCAAGTGTACGGTATTAATGAAAACTATCTAGACAATACAGGCTCAAAACTTGGTGAAGGAAGGAATTTTACTGTTTTTGACATTGAAAACAACAATAAAGTATGCATACTCGGCTCCGATTTTATGAAGAGCCTCTTTAAAAACGACGATCCAATTAATAAAACAATTAGTATTCGTGGAGTAAAGTTTAAAGTTGTAGGTGTATTAGAGTCGAAAGGTTCTACCTTCGGAAACAACCAGGATTTAAAAGTATTAATCCCGATACAAGTGGCGCGTAGTATTTTTACCCAACCCAATATTAATTACAGCATTAGTGTGATGGTAGAAGACAAAGAGATGATGCAAGGCGCGCAAGACGTCGCAATTGTCACCTTTCGAAACGTACGTAAACTAACACCTGTTGAAGAGAATAACTTCGGAATTGAACGCAGTGACGACCTTATAAACCGCATCGGAATGATTACCGGTTACCTTGAAGTGGCCGCTTGGATTATTAGCATCATTACCATTTTAGGATCTTCCATAGCACTAATGAACATCATGCTTGTTTCAGTTACAGAACGTACGCGAGAAATTGGAGTTCGGAAAGCGTTAGGTGCAAAACGATCTACCATCTCCATGCAGTTCTTTATTGAAACAATTGTAATTGGTCAATTTGGAAGTATTCTAGGAATTATATTAGGAATTTTAACCGGCTTCGGATTTGCTTCCGTGCTCGGATTTGAATTCACACTCCCATGGTCTGCCATGATTTGGGCGACTATTATCACTTTTCTTGTCGCAGTAATTGCAGGTTCATATCCAGCGACCAAAGCAGCAGGATTAGACCCAATAGAGAGTTTGCGTTACGAATAGATTATATTTCGGCGCTAAATAGCTTATTAAAAAAGGTGTACAATTGCCCTTTTGTTATAACCGCTCCTTGTTGAATAAGTGCAAAGATGTCTCCATTTTTATCTTCGGAAAAATCCTTCGAAGAAGTGAAAAACTCTACTTCATCTGAAGCAAAATTTTCTTGCAACCACTTATAGCCTTCCGCAGTAGTAATATCGTATTCCTCATTTTTAACTTTCACTAAAATGAGGCTCATACTCGTTTCTTCTACTTTGAAAAGAAACATTTGTTGTGCAGAAATGTTTTCTAGGTAAGAGGCTGCTGTTAAAGCTCCTTCCCACACAAGATCACTAAATACATCTAACTCTTGTTCTGCAGCTTCCGGTTGTTTTTCTTTAATTGTTTTCCATTCATCCGCAGTAATAGACTGGGTGGCTAGAAAATTAATAAACTCTTGGTGCAAAGCTTCAAATTGTTCTTTAGTTAGTCTCGTATATTTCATAAAAGGTACTTAAAAAAATTATTCAAAAAAAAGCCTTCCCCATAAATGAGAAAGGCTTTAGTATCGTGTATGCTAAAATTAGTTTGCTTCCGCAACTACATCAAACGAAAAGTTTGCAATCACATCTCTGTGGAAACGAATCGTTGCTTCGTAATTACCAGTACGTTTAATAGTACCACCCGCAATAGAGATAAATTTCTTCTCGATAGAAACACCTTCTTTTTCGAAAGCTTCAGCAAGATTTGCATTGTTGATAGATCCAAATAATTTGTCTCCCTCACCAGTTTTTGCAGAAATCTTAATTTCTAAACCGTTTAATTTATCTGCTTCTTTTTGAGCATCTTCAATTACTTTTTTCTCTTTAAAAGCACGTTGCTTTAATGTTTCAGCTAAAACTTTCTTTGCCGAAGGAGTTGCTAACGTAGCGTGTCCGTGAGGAATTAAAAAGTTTCTACCGTATCCATTTTTCACAGTAACTAAATCGTCTGCAAAACCAAGATTTTCTACGTCTTTCTTTAATATAAGTTCCATAATCTATCTGGTTTTTATTTTAATAAATCGGCTACATACGGCATTAAGGCCAAATGACGCGCTCTTTTTACTGCGACAGCTACTTTACGTTGGTACTTTAAAGAAGTTCCTGTTAAACGTCTTGGTAAAATTTTACCTTGCTCGTTTACAAACTTCAATAAAAAATCTGGGTCTTTGTAATCTACATACTTGATACCAGACTTTTTGAAACGACAGTATTTTTTCGCTTTGTTAGTCTCTATATTAAGAGGAGTAAGATATCTGATCTCTCCGTCTTTTTTTCCTTTTGCTTGTTCTTGAATACTTGCCATCGCTTATGCTGTTTTTTTGTTATCACGTACTCTTCTTCGCTCTGCCCATGAAATTGCATGTTTGTCTAGAGCTACCGTTAAGTAACGCATGATTCGTTCGTCACGTCTGAACTCTATTTCAAGTTCATTAATAGCATCACCGTCTACGGTGTATTCGAATAAATGGTAAAAACCACTTTTCTTGTGTTGAATTGCATACGCTAATTTTTTTAGCCCCCAATTCTCTTTTGATACCATCTTAGCTCCTTTAGAAATAAGAATATCTTCGTATTTCTTTACTGTCTCCTTTATCTGATCTTCAGATAAAACGGGATTTAAGATGAAAACAGTTTCGTAATGATTCATAAAAAATCTATTAAATTGATTTATAAGTTCTCTAGCACTTTGCCAAGAGCGTGCAAAAATACTACATTATTTATTATTTTCAAACCAAAAACGAATAAGTTATTGATTTTCTTACATAGATGATAAAGCGTGCTATTTTCACGACAAAAGTTAAAAAAAGTTGCAGTTCATCGAATTTTTAGTTATAATTGCTGTAAGAAAAATACAATACTGTGGATAAACCAATTCTCAAATGTGCAATCGTAGATGACTCTACACTGCAAAGACTCTCCATTGTTCGATTAATAGAAAATCACCCTGCGCTAAACTTAGTTGCAGAGTATAACAATGCAATAGAGGCTAAAATGGGATTAGCTACAACCGATATCGACCTTATCTTTTTAGATATTGAAATGCCTATCCTTTCGGGTTTTGATTTGTTAGACGATCTTACAGCAAAACCACAAATTATTTTCGTGACCGGTAAAACGAAATACGCCTTTAAAGCATTCGATTACGATGCAGTAGATTACTTGCGTAAACCTATTTCTAAAGAACGATTTTTAAATGCTGTTCACAAAGCAATTACAAACTACAAACTTAAAAATGACGAAGGCTTTGATGACGAAGATTTCATTTTCGTAAAGAGTAATCTTAAAAAACGAAAAGTTTTCTTGAACGAGCTACGATATATTGAAGCTTTAGGTGATTATGTAAAATTAGTTACCGAGCATGATGCACTTGTTGTACTCTCTACAATGAAAGCATTTGAAGCGTTACTTCCTTCTGAACGTTTTTTAAGAATTCATAAATCTTATATCGTAAACTTAGACAAAGTTGAACGCTATAACAGTAAGGTAATTGAGCTAGATAAAGAGCAACTTCCATTAAGCCGAAATAGAAAGGCTGACTTGGTAGAAGCACTAGCCGCTACAAACCGTCCTTAATAATTATCAACATCTATAGTAAGCCTAACGGAAGAAAATTCTTTTATTCCGTTAAAGCTTCTATGGACTGTATTTATGTAATCTTTCGTTTTAGAAATAGATTGCTGCTTCGGAATTTTTACCAACACATTTGAAATGTACTGGTTTCGAACCCTAGAAACAGGTGGCGGCTCTGGTCCCAATACATTTTCTTTTAATTGTTGCGACAACGCTTGTGCAAACCACGATGATGCTTGCTGCATTTTTTGAAGATTTCTATCCTTAAAGGTTATTTTTATTGTTCTATAAAACGGAGGATATTTATATTGGTAACGCTCTTCATTTTGCTGTTTGTACATGCCTTCATAATCATTCACGCTAACTTGTTGCAAAATTTGATGATACGGATTAAACGTTTGTATCAAGACCTTCCCTCGTTTTTGCGTACGCCCTGCCCTACCCGAAACTTGTTGTAGCAATTGAAAGCTTCGTTCGTGTGCTCTAAAATCTGGAAAATTCAATAAATTGTCGGCATTCATCACTCCTACCAAATTTATATTTCGAAAATCCAGTCCTTTGGCCAACATTTGTGTCCCCACCAGAATATCAATCTCCTGATTGTCCAAACGCTCAATTAGTTTAGCATATGCATTTTTACCACGTGTGGTATCCTGATCCATACGCGCTACACTGGCGTTTGGAAATAGTGACTTTAACTCCGTTTCAATTTGTTCGGTTCCAAACCCTTTGGTATCTAAAGTTTCACTTCCGCAGGCCATACACGCTTTTAGCATTGCCATATGATATCCACAATAGTGACAACGCAACTCCCCCTTGTATTGATGGTACGTTAAACTCACATCACAATTCGGACACTGAGGTGCAATACCACACGTTGTACATTCTACCACTGGAGAAAATCCACGTCTGTTCTGAAACAAAATAATTTGCTCTTCATTTTCAAGTGCTTCAGCCATTGCCTCTAACAAACGATCGCTAAAATGCCCTTTCATTTGTTTTTTCCGATGCTTCTCTTTAATATCTACCAACTCAATATCTGGAAGTAGTACATTTCCGAAGCGATTCTTAAGCACCACCAATCCGTATTTATCTAATTCAGTATTATGATAACTCTCCAACGAAGGCGTCGCAGAGCCTAATAACAATTTTGCTTTGTGTAAATTCCCCAAAACAATTGCACTATCGCGTGCGTGGTAGCGTGGCGACGGATTGTACTGCTTAAAAGAGGGCTCATGTTCCTCATCAACAACAATTAATCCTAAATTAGTGAAAGGCAAAAACAAGGAAGAGCGTGCTCCAATAACGATTTGTGCTTTCGGCTTCCCTGATAATACATTGTTCCAAACTTCCACACGCTCATTTACTGAATACTTAGAATGATACACCGATATTTTATCTCCAAAATACAGTTGCAATCGAGAAATTAACTGTGTTGTCAGCGCAATTTCGGGAAGCATATACAATACCTGTTTCCCCGTTTCTAAAACTTCTTCAATCAAACGAACATACACTTCGGTTTTACCACTAGAAGTTACTCCGTGTAACAAAGTAGTATCGTGTTTTTTGAAAGCGGTTTTTATTTCTGAAAATGCCACTTCTTGAGCGTCACTTAATTTTTTTATATCCGAACCCGCATCTCCGGTAAATTCAATACGATCTTTCTGAATGTAATACTCTTCTAGAATACCTTTCTCCACAAGTGTTTTAAGTACCGTTGAAGTGGTCTCACTCTTTTTCTGAAGCTGTATTGCATCCACAGGTTTTTTATCGGCAGCACTCATCATAAAGAGCGTCATTAAAACGGCGCGTTGTTTTGGAGCTCGTGAAAGTGTATCGAGTAATTCTTTTAAATTTTCTTCGGAAGTATACGCAGCTGCTAATTTTACGTAGCGCTTCAGTTTGGGGGTGTATTGCTCATACACTTCTTCTTGCACTTCAATAATTCCCTTCTGAAGCAATTGTTGTAATACCTTCACTACGTTTTTTCGATCTAAAATAGAACGTACATCGTTAATATGAAGTGAAGATTGATGTTGTAAAGCTTCAAAAACAAGAAACTCATCATCACTCAAGTTGCTTTCATCCTCGGTTCTTTCCGAAGAAAGAGAAATAATAGTTTCACTTTCTAACAAAAAAGCGCTTGGCAATGCAGCTCGAATCACTTCTCCCAGTGTACACATATAATACGACGACATCCACTCCCAATGTTTTATTTGCGTAGGAGTAATTATTGGTGTCTCGTCTAGAATTTGATCTATGGCTTTGGTTTCGTAGGCTGGTTTCTTATTATTGTAAATAGCGTAAACAATTCCGGTATAAATTTTTGTTTTTCCAAAAGGGACAGACACTCGCATTCCTTGGCGTAAAAAAACAGCCTGGTCTTTATTGACGTTGTAAGTAAACGCCTGTTTTAATGGAATGGGAAGGATAACGTCTATGTAATACAAATGTAGCTTGTGTAAAATAGGTTAAAGCACACGCACGTATGCACAAAGTTTAAAAGTAAAAAAGGCTACTCAATAAATGAATAGCCTTTTACAATAATTTATAAACAAATTTTATTCTGCTCGAAGCCAATGTTGCGTTCTTCCTATAACAGGCACACCAACATAGGCTCTAATTTTTAAATTGTCGGGAGCCGTGAGCTTGATATAGCATTTATACTCAGAGCCATTTTCAGGATTTATAATAATCCCTCCATTGTACTCATCTCCGTCTTTTTCAAGATTTCGAATAAATACCATTCCTTCTACAGGAATATCTTTATCTTCTCCTGTACATTCAGTACAACGTACTCCTTTTTTTTCTGGATTGAAAATTTTAAGAATCTTTCCGTGGACTTTCCCTTCAGAATCTTCATAAATCTCTACCATCGATTTTGGATCACCCGAGTTGTCGTCGATTGTTTTCCATACACCTATTACACTTTGTGCCGTTGTGATAAGCACCGAAAAAAGAGTAAAGACTATAGTTGAGATTATTTTTTTCATGTGTCAAGCAAGAGATTATTTCCCTAGCATTGCTTTTTTTAGTTTACTATCAGCAGGATCGTTTCCTAACCAGATGCCAAATAAAGCCTTTTTAAAATTCATACCGGCAATAGTACCCAATTCTTTTCCATTTTTATAGGAAACTACCCCTTTTCCTTTTTGGTAAGTAATGTCGAAAGTATCGTTCTCTACGATTTCAGCTTCAAAGAATGAAATGAATTTTTTAATTTCCGAAGCAATCATAGACATGTCGCCTCCAGTTGAAGCATTAAATCCTTCTAAAACAGCTTCACTCATTGCTTCACTAGAAACAAAAGAAGATGTAATAACCAATTTAATTGCCATGGTCTCGTCTCCAGAAACAATGCTTTTTGCATCACTAGATTTTTTTCCTAAGTACAATCCGCCAGAATACAATTTTAAAACCATTGCTTTTTTTCGAATTCCCGCGCCATTAAGCAGTAAGTCTTGTCCGCCAAAATTTACCGTATTTGGTAGCGTTACGCTTCCCACTTCGGTTTGTGCAACTGCCATATTCATAGTTACCATTGCAATTACTAGTACAAATAGATTTTTCATGTGTTTCTTGTGTTAATTTAATTAGGGTTTAAAATTTATCTTTTAATCGCTGTAGAGAGGCATTTAATTCGAATCCCAACAACAATAGGTTTGCATTAATCCAAATATATAACATCATTATTAAAAGTGCACCAATTGATCCGTATAACTCATTATATTGTGAAAAATTATTGATATAAATACCAAATAAGTACGTTGTTAACAAAAATAATAATGTTGTTGCCAATGCTCCAATAGAGAAAAATCGTGATTCACGTCCTTCTACAGTTCCGAAGTAATACAGAATTGCTATAATTACATAAATCATAACTACAAAAACAGCTAATTGCAAGGCTGAAATCCAGAAAACATCATTTTCAATAAAGTGACTTCCTTTCAAACTACTAATTGCATACTCACCGTACAGTATTACTCCTACTGTAATTACCAACAACAGTGCCAAAACAATAGACACCAAATAAGCGATGAAATATTGTTTGAAAAAAGACCTGTTTAACTGTATGTGAACCGAATACTCAAAGGCGCTAAAAATAGCGTTTACACCATTCGCTGCTAAAAACATTGACAAGATAATAACAAACGATAACAGCCCTCCCCCTCTCGGATTTACAGCAATATCGGCAATGGTTGGGTAAAAGAAATCTGCCGTTTGGGGTGGCAATAACTCTTCAATAAAAATTAGGAACCGCGTTTGAAACCCTTCAATAGGTATGTAAGGTATGAGGTTCATGATAAATAATATGAACGGGAACAGTGCGACAAAAAAACTATACGCAATAGAGGTTGCTCTTGAAGAAAAAGTACCTTTAATAATCCCTGTGACATAAATTTCGAGCAAATCGTACAAAGAAAGCCCTTTCAAACCGGGTAATATGGTTAGCTTTAGTCCTTTGACTATTGACCGTATAACAGGTATTTTAGAAAGTTTCTCTTCAATTTCGGCACTCATTTATACAGCTTTTAAACTCAAATCCATATTATAAACAGAATGTGTTAAAGCGCCACTTGAAATAAAATCTACACCACACTCGGCATATTTTCTTGCCGTATCTAGGGTAATTCCACCGCTAGATTCGGTAAGACACTTATCTCCTATTAATTGCACCGCTTTACGAGTATCTTCATAATTAAAGTTATCTATTAGAATTCGATACACGCCTTCAGTTTTAAGAATTTCTTCTATTTCTGAAAGGTTTCTAGCTTCCACGATAATTTTCAGTCCTAGACTATTCTCTTTCAGATACTGTTTAGTAGTTTCTATTGCTTTTGTAATTCCGCCACAAAAATCAATATGGTTGTCTTTCAGCATTACCATATCATACAACGCAAATCGATGATTTTCGCCTCCTCCAATCTTTACCGCCCATTTTTCCAAAGCACGGATTCCTGGTGTTGTTTTTCGAGTATCCAATATCTTTGTCCCTGTACCCTCTAAAAGTTTTACATAAGCGTTTGTTTTGGTTGCTATAGCACTCATGCGTTGCATCGCATTTAACACCAAACGCTCCGATTTTAGAATAGATTGCGACAAGCCTTTTACGTAAAAGCAAACATCACCGTATTTTACAGGACTTCCATCTTCAATTTTCACATCTATTTGCAATCCCGGATCTACGTAATGAAATACTTGCTTCGCAAACTCAATTCCTGCAATAATTCCCTCATCTTTTACAAGTAACTTTGCAGTCCCCATAGCATCTTCTGGAATACAAGCTAGCGAACTATGATCGCCATCACCAACGTCTTCACGAATTGCATTCGTTATAATTAGATCTATTTCTTTGTTGAATTGTTTTTCTGAAATCATAGCCACAAAATTTTAGCTAAAATAACAAAAAGAGTTGGCAGTATAGAGGATTACATAACAAGGAATCCATAAAAAGTAAAAATACTGTATTTTTGAACTATGAAAATTACGCTTCTCGCCATTGGAAAAACAGATAATAAAGAACTCATAACTCTTACTGAAACGTATATCAAACGCCTAGGCTTTTACGTTTCTTTTGATTTTGAGATCATTCCAGATATAAAAAATGCAAAAAACCTATCTGAGATGCTTCAGAAGCAAGCCGAAGGGGATGAAATTTTAAAAAGGACCATCCCTTCAGACACCCTTATTCTTCTTGATGAAAAAGGAAAAACACATACCTCTGAAGGTTTTTCAGAATTTCTTCAGAAAAAAATGAACAGCGGACTTAAAAACTTAGTATTTGTAATTGGAGGACCCTATGGCTTTTCAGAAGAGATTTACAAAAGAGCCAACGGAAAAATATCACTTTCGCAAATGACATTTTCACACCAAATGGTGCGCTTATTTTTTATTGAACAATTATACCGAGCATTTACTATTTTAAGAAATGAACCGTATCATCATAGATAAAAACTAGTCTCTGTATTTTTTATAATCAGATTTTTCAGCAAATAAAAATTTGTAGCTTTTACCGTCATCAAAATTAGGTGGCAAGGTAACTTCAATGATAAAGCCTCCCTTTTTATAAACTTTTAAAATATTACCTTTTTCGGTCGTAGATGAAACTAACTTAAACTTTAAATTTTCAATTTGTTTTACATACAAATCGTATGCTTCTTTAATTCTGAAAGAAATCTCTACTGCTTTGGCTTTTTCAAAATCTGAATAATAATAGTATAAAAAATATTTTGCGCCGTTTCCAGGATTATTAAGGTCTGGTGTGTCATACACAAACTTTACATCACCAAATCTTCGCTCGCTAGCATCTCTTCCATGGAAAAAATACCATTTATCAGCTGTAAGCTTCTCTTGTACTTCTGCAAGATTACTTTCGCTCAACTCCAATAACTGATTCACTGTAAGATTTTGACTAGAAGCCACCTGTACTCCAAACAATACCATTAAAAGTATCATTAACTTATTCATAATTGTAATATTTATGATTTATGGGGATAAAATAGTTAAGCAATAATAAGAAAAATTACGCCATCCACAAACAATCGATAGCGTCTGTTACCATATGAAACAACAATCCTACCGCAATAATTCGTGTCTTTTTAAAGAATAGTAATAAAAAATAAACTCCAATTGCATAGTACGAATGTAATGGATGAAATCCTATACTGCAGCGATTTACCATAAAAATAGGGTCTGCAACAAGATGATCAATATCTACAAACATTGTAGCCAACATGATGCCCCAAGCTAATTTCCATTTGCTTCGGAAAAAAACATACGCTAGAAGCCCCGGAGCTAAAAAATGTAAGGTGTAATGTAAAATTTGCGGAAACATAAAGAAAGGTTAGCCCCTATCTCTATTTAATACTTTATACTCTTCATAACACTCACTAATCGCGTCTAGTATTTGAAGGTCGTTTGCCGTATTTATAAAGTCTGAAGAATAACTACACTTGTTTAATATTTCATCAATATCGACACGTTCTAATTGAAGCACTGCCATTAATGTTTCTCTATCGAACTTAGTTTGTAGAAGGTTTCTAATGGCATCATCTTCTTTCATCTGACGCAATTTCTTCATTTGTTTGGGACGCTTTCCGAAGACATTATAAAGAAAATCTGCTGGATTAAAAATAGCGTTAAGCACCTTGTTTACAGCACCAGGCTGAGAGCTTCCACCTTCATATCCTGTGTTTAAACCTGCGATTCGGTAACGGTAATTATCGTAGATAGGAATAATTCGCGCATCTACTTCTACATATCCAGTAAGTTGTACCGGGCGAACTACTACTTCTTCCAAAGCAATACCAAGCTCAGTCATTTTAATTTTAATCTCTCCAAATTTCAACCAGTCATTGGTTACACGAACTCGAATAGATTTAAATCCTAAATACGAGAAATACAAAGTATCATTTACTGCCGCACGAATCTCAAAATCCCCCTCTTTAGAAGTCGTAGTACCTACAACTCTATTAAGATTGACAATATTCACATTCTCAAGAGGTGCATCATCTGCATCGTTAAGAACTTTTCCATTAATAGCAACATTGTCCTGAGACCAGGACAATGTTGTAATAAGTATTACTATTAAAAATGTGATTTTCTTCATAAAAGGGTACATTGTAAATGTACTATTTTAGACTAAAACTTCATGCCAAAGTTTAGTTAACACGAAAAAAAAAAATTAAACTTTTCTACGGCGTTTTCCACCGGTTCCTTTTGATTCAGGTTTACTGCTAGAACCACGTCTTTTACCAGAAAATTTTGGCTTATCGTCTCCAGAGCTGCTGCTTCTTTTTTTGAAACCATCTTTACTTCCTCCGAAACTAGATCCTCCTCTACTTTCTCCTCTATCTCCACGTCTGCTATCTCCTCTTGATCTATCTCTGCTACGTCCGCCGCGATCTCCACCGCCACTTCTGCGATCTCCTCTTCCACGTCCGCCACCGCTTCTTCCGCCGCGACCTTTGTCTTTAGAAACCTCCACAGAAACACGTCGTCCTTCTAATTGGAAATCACTAAATACACTTAACACCATTTCCTGATGTGTATCGTCTGTATTAAAGAAAGAAAAACTGTCTTTAACATCTACTTTATATACATCGTCTTTTCCAAGATTCAACAACTCTTTCAAGAAGTCTTTCAATGTCATCCAATCGAAATCATCTTTCGCTCCAATGTTAATAAAGTAACGCGTACTATCTTTTTGATCTTCTTCGTAACTACTTCTTCCACCTTCAACATTAAGATCTTTCGCTTTTTTGTAGTAGTTATTGAAACGTGTAAATTCAACAGAAAAGAATTTTTTAATTAATTCTTCTTTACTGAAATCTGCCAACGCATCGTTTAACTTCGGAAGGTGTACGTCGATCTCATGGTTGATTTCTGTTTTAGCAATGTTATTCGCTAAATGAAATAATTGCATTTCACAAATTTGATCTCCTGAAGGAATTTCTTTCTTCTCAAATTTCTTTTGTATTTTTTTCTCAATACTAGAAATCTTACGAACCTCACTTTTAGAAACAATTACCATCGAAACTCCCGTTTTTCCAGCACGTCCTGTACGACCACTACGGTGCGTATACGTTTCTATCTCATCTGGAAGTTGGTAGTTAATTACGTGTGTAATATCATCTACATCAATACCACGAGCTGCTACATCGGTAGCCACTAACATTTGGATTTGACGTTTTCTAAAAGAGTTCATTACCATATCACGTTGGTTCTGACTCAAATCACCGTGAATAGCAGCGGCATTGTAACCGTCTTCTATTAAATTTTCGGCAACTTTTTGTGTATCTCTTTTTGTTCTACAAAATATTACAGAGAAAATATCCGGTTGCGCATCTGCCAAACGTTTTAAGGTTGCATAACGATCTCGAGCGTTTACTAAATAATATTCGTGAGAAACTTGAGAAGACCCAACGTTTGCAGAACCTACTGTAATTTCAACAGGATCGTGCATAAATTTCTTAGCAATAGTTGCTACTTCTCTTGGCATCGTTGCGCTAAACAACCATGTACTTTTATCGTCTGGAGAATACGAAAGGATTTCTGTGATATCTTCATAGAATCCCATGTTCAACATCTCATCTGCTTCATCGAGAACACAGTATTCAATTTTTGAAATATCAATCATTCTACGACTGATCATATCTTTCATACGACCTGGTGTAGCAACAATAATTTGTGCTCCTCTTTGAATTTGTCTCGCTTGATCTTGGATGCTTGCACCTCCATAAACAGCTACTACATTAAGTCCTTTTTCGTACTTTCCGTAGCTTTTAATTTCATTGGTAATTTGAAGACATAATTCTCTCGTTGGAGATAAAATTAGTCCTTGCGTTGTGCGGCTTGCCACATCAATTTTTTGCAACATTGGAAATCCGAATGCTGCTGTTTTCCCTGTCCCAGTTTGCGCTAACGCAACTAAGTCGGTATCTTTTTCTAATAAGATTGGAATTGCTTTTTCTTGAATTGCTGAAGGAGTTTCAAAACCCATGTCAGTAATAGCCTGCAATAGTGTATCGTTAAGACCTAACGATTTAAATTTAGTCATAAAAAATGTGTATAATTATTTGTGCTCATTGGAAGTAAAGTCGACACAAATAACCTATCACTTCTTGCAGCACGTCCTCACCCTGAGGATTTTTCAAGCTGCAAAGGTACGGTTTTTTTATTAACTATGAGAAGATAACCTTGTTTTATTTAAAACCTTCATTTTCTGAAAGATACGCTATTAATTGCTGCATTGCACGCCCTCTATGACCTATCTCACTTTTTTGTAACATCGTCATTTCGGCAAATGTTTCTGAAAATCCCTTCGGAAGAAAAATTGGATCGTATCCAAATCCGTCCTCCCCTTTTCGTTCCTTTGTAATTTCTCCTTCACAAATCCCTGTAAAGTCAAAATGTTTTTCATTTAGAATTAAAGCAATCGTTGTTTTAAAACGAGCACTTCTATCCTCTTTATCATGAAGGTGTGCAAGAAGCTTATTCATATTGGCTTCTGCATTATTCTCAGGTCCTGCATATCGCGCACTAAATACACCTGGTTCATTATTTAAGGAAGCTACTTCGAGTCCCGTATCGTCTGCAAAGCAATCCAAACCATAATTTTCTTTTACATACTTCGCCTTTAAAAATGCATTTCCTTCTATCGTAGCTGCTGTCTCTGGAATATCTTCATCACAACCAATATCGGTAAGACTTAGTAATTCGATATGTGAAGGCATTAAAGCTTTTACTTCTTTAAGTTTATTTAAGTTATGTGTTGCGAATACAAGTGTCATAGTATAAAGATGGTTTTGAAAGAACTATAGTGTTTTAAAGATACTACAGATTACTATTTATTTTGTTTTTTTTCTTCGTAAAAACGTTCAATAATCTCTTGATTGCTTTTAATTGTTTTTTGAGCCCATTCCATTTCAAGCTCCAATTTTTCAGCTTCCGTGAGCCGCCAATCAATAGGCGATTGCTTCAGTTTGGTGACGACACTTTGTAAAATAATTGCTGCGGAAACTGAGATATTTAAACTTTCTGTAAAGCCATACATTGGAATTTTCAAAAATCCATCAGCTTCGTTTAATACCGTATCGCTTAAACCGTCACGTTCCTTTCCGAAGAAAAAAGCAGCCTTTTTGGTTACATCAAAATCGTGAAGCATGGTAGAATTTTCATGTGGCGTTGTGGCTATAATTTGATACCCTTCCTCTCGCAAACGTTGCATACAATCGGTAATTTTATTGTAACGCTTTAAAGTCACCCATTTTTGAGCGCCCATTGCAATCTCTCGATCTATTTTCTTCCCTAACTTCTCTTCCACTACATGCAAGTCTTGAATACCAAACACATCGCAAGAACGCATGACAGCACTTGTATTGTGCAATTGATATACATCTTCGGTTACTACCGTAAAATGACGTGTTCGCTTTGAAAGAACTTCCTTGAAAAGTTCTTGTCGGCGAGGGGTTAAAAAAGTACGGAGGTGTTCTAATAATTGTAAATCCACAAGAAATAGGTAATTTTAGAACGAAGATAAATATATATAATGAAAATTGCAGTATTAACAGGTGCAGGAATTAGCGCCGAAAGTGGCATACAAACTTTTAGAGATAGTAACGGACTCTGGGAAGGACACGATGTGATGGAAGTTGCATCTCCCGAAGGATTTGCCCGAAACCCAAAAGTTGTTCTCGATTTTTACAACCTGCGAAGACAACAACTATTAGAAGTTTCACCAAATCTAGCACATACAACCTTGGCCGACTTAGAAAAGGAACACGAAGTAGTTATTATTACTCAAAATGTGGACGACTTACACGAACGAGCAGGAAGCACACGCGTAGTTCATTTACATGGCGAACTATTAAAAGTGCGAAGTACTGTTGAAGAACACACAATATTAGATTGGAAAAAAGACCTCAACCTTGGAGATTTGTGTAAAAACAAACATCAATTACGTCCGCACATCGTTTGGTTTGGAGAAGCTGTTCCGCTATTAGAGACGGCTATTGATTTGGTGGAAGCCGCAGATATTATTATCATTATTGGTACTTCGATGCAAGTATATCCTGCTGCTGGACTTATTCAATACGCACAAGAAGATGCTAAAATCTATTTTGTAGATCCGAAACCTTCTATAGCTTCTTCGGAACGGATTACAGTTTTTGCTGAAAAAGCAACCACAGGTGTTCCGAAAGTAGTCGCACAGATTAATTCCCTTTTATAAGATGGCTTCTGAAGCATTGCTCGAAAAATTAAACTACACAAAAGCCTATCGAAAAACCCGATTGGAAGTTGCACATTGGGTATTAGAGCATCCTGAAACCCTTCCAGAATTATTAGAACATTGCTTTACTGTTAAAGATGACATTTCATATAAAGCCGCTTGGATTCTGGAATTTGTATGCATAGAAAATCTATCGTTACTCTATCCCTATTTAGACATCTATTTTGAGAAACTTCCAACAGTTTATAAAGATCAAGCCGTTCGTCCGTTGGCTAAAATTTGCGAGTTTTTAACAACAACCTATTACAAAAAGAAAGATGCTGAAATACAGAAAGTACTTTCAGAAAAACACAAAGAAACCATCGTCGAATGCTGCTTTGACTGGCTTATCAGCAACCAAAAAGTAGCCTGTGAGGTATATGCAATGCAATCGTTGTATTACTTAGGAACCGAAAAAGATTGGATTCATTCAGAATTAATCACCATAATTCAAGCAAACACACACCAGCGAACGCACGCTTACAAAGCACGTGGAAAACATATCCTAAAACAGATAGAAAAGTTGAAATCTATACCGCGTAACTCTTAAGTCTTCCGTATCTTCGCTTCTTCAAATTTTAAGCCATGAACACAAACGCGTTACAAGCAATTTCACCAATAGACGGAAGATATGCTTCCAAAACAGCATCATTAATTCCTTATTTTTCTGAAGAAGCATTGATTCGCTACAGAGTACAAGTAGAAGTAGAGTATTTTATCGCTTTAGTAGAATTAAAACTTCCGCAACTGAAAGATTTTGATACAACCTTATTTCCAACGTTACGGGATTTGTATTTAGATTTCTCTGTTGTTGATGCACAACATATAAAAGACACTGAAAAAGTAACCAACCATGATGTTAAAGCGGTGGAATACTTTATCAAAGAAAAGTTTGATGGTTTAGGCCTTCAGAAATACAAAGAATTTATCCACTTCGGATTAACCTCTCAAGACATTAACAACACTGCGATTCCGTTATCTTTAAAAGATGCGATGAACGATGTGTATGTACCTCTTTTATTTGAATTACAAGACAAGCTGAAAGAATTAGCTTCCGACTGGGCAGACATTCCGATGTTGGCACGTACGCACGGACAACCGGCTTCTCCTACGCGTCTTGGAAAAGAAATTGAAGTATTTGTAGTTCGAATTAAAGAACAATTCGATTTACTAAACGATATTAAAAGTGCAGCAAAATTTGGAGGCGCTACTGGAAACTTTAACGCACATAAAATAGCGTACCCAAACATCGACTGGAAAGGGTTTGCTGAAAATTTTGTACAAGGCACTCTAGGCTTGCACCACTCCTTCCCTACTACTCAAATTGAGCATTACGATCACATGGCGGCTTTGTTCGATACTTTAAAGCGTATCAACACCATCATTCTAGATCTAGATCGTGATATTTGGACGTATGTATCGATGGATTACTTTAAGCAAAAAATTAAAGCTGGAGAGATTGGATCTAGTGCGATGCCACATAAAGTAAATCCGATCGATTTTGAAAACAGTGAAGGAAACTTAGGAATTGCAAATGCAGTATTTGAACACCTATCGGCAAAGCTTCCTGTAAGCAGACTACAACGTGATTTAACCGATAGTACCGTGTTACGTAATATCGGAGTTCCTATTGGTCATACATTAATTGCATTCCAATCTACTTTAAAAGGATTGAATAAATTATTACTGAATGAAGCGAAATTTGCTGAAGACTTAGAAAATAACTGGGCTGTGGTTGCTGAAGCCATACAGACCATTTTAAGACGGGAAGCCTATCCAAATGCATATGAAGCTTTAAAAGGACTTACGAGAACCAATGAGAGGATAAACCAGAAGTCTATTTCAGACTTTATTGAAACCTTAGAAGTTTCCGAAGCTGTAAAGAAAGAAATGCGTGTAATCACTCCTTCTAACTATACTGGAATATAAAACCTCCAACTTACTACAAACTTAAAAGGCTTCCACATTTGGAAGCCTTTTTTAGTATAAAACAACCTAGCACTTTATAATAGAGATCTCTGGCTGTAGAATAATATAGTTTTATCGGGGGCTGTAAACTAATATATTCAATTATACATTCAAATATACATCGGGACTTCAACATAGGCGCAATTCAAAAATGCGTTTTCGACCAAAAACAAAAAAAACTCCGTTTAACGGAGCTTTTATTTGTAGGAAAAAACGACTTGGGTTACATATCGAATATTTTGCCTATTGTTGAGAATTTTGACACATCGATATCTCCTTTGTCAATTGCCTTCATCAGCTTGATCATTTTATCTGGACGCATGTCCTTACCTAACAAACGAAAGACAGCAAATCCTTTTTCATCGTCACTGGCAAACACAATAACCTCATCTATAGCATCTTCTTCGCCTAAGTATTTTAAGGTTGCCCCCTTCGAATTAGAACCAAACTTGATAAGTGTCTTGTATTTCTCTTGCTTCATAATTGCTGCAAGCTCTCCTTTTTCAGTTTCATACTCAGCTACATCATCGGTAATTTTGTACGCGACAACATTCACTTTCTTCACTGTTTTTAATATTTCCTTTTCTTCTTCAGAAAGAGAACTAGTTTCAGATTGCAACAAACTTGTCGCTACATCCACTTTTAAAAACTTATCATTATCTTGTTTTTCAACCAAATATTTCTGCAACGATTTTTCGTTACTGCAACTTGCAAAAGACAATGCAGCAAGCAACAAGGGAATTATATATTTAACTAGTGCCATTGTTATTGTTTTTTCTTGTTAGTATCTATGTTTTTCAATTCGTCGCTTCCTGGAACTTTCAATTCAGAAGTAAGCTTCGAAATTTGCTTCAGATCAATATTACCTGTAATGCTCATGATTACTGTCATGTCTTTACCGTCTACATTTCCTTTTAAGTGCATCAACAACTCACTTACAAAGTTTTCACTTTTCCCTTCTTTGGAATAAAACTTAATTGTTTTCTTGTCATCTTTGGCACGCATTAATTCTCCTAGTCCTTTTGAACTTGCAACATATTTCGCTACGGAAGCATCCATTTTTAAAGCTACTGAAGGGTTTTCGGTCGTAAATACTTTTATATTCTCTAAGTTATCGACCATTGCCAAATACTCTTTCGCTTCTGGATCGCTAGAATCTAAATCCATTTTGCTCAGTAATTTGAACATGTTTTTAGTTACCACTACTGACGACACGTCTTTTTCATCTTCGAAAGAGTCGAATGCGTTTTGCGCAGAGGCAATCATTGGTGCTAAAACTAGTGCTATTAAAATTGCTATTTTTTTCATATCTATTTATATTAGGTTTATTTTAAAATTTTATTTGTTGTTTCTGAAAATTGACCAACTAACGCCAATTGTTCGGTTCCGTTATTAAAGTTTTGTGATAAAAGAAGCATCGCTTTTTTACTTTCGTTGAATGCGGTTAATGCTTCTTGTTCTTCTTGTGATAAATTAGGTTGCGTAAATACAAATCCAGCTATAATCGCCACAACTGCTGCTGAAGCTGCAATACCATACCACCAATTTCTAGAGGTTTTCGTTGTTTCTTCTGAAAGAACCAGTTCTTTATTTAAAACTTCTTCTTTTGCCAATTGTAAGCTTGAAAATAAAGGAACATACTCTTTTAAATGGGGTGCTACTGAAGCTTCTGTAAAATAAGACCGTAGCGTAGCTTCTTCGGCCAGCGTGGTGTTTCCTTCAAAATAAGCTTCTAACAGTTTTTCTATGTTAGCTAATTCCATATTTGTATTGTTTACGTAATTGTTCTCTAATTGTTTTTCGGGCTCTAGACAATGAAACACGTACTGCTGTTTCGTTACTATCGACCATTTTTGCGATTTCTGAAAATTCAAATTCTTCGATATCGCGTAATTGCATGATGATTTTTTGTTGTGCCGGAAGGGATTCCATCAATTTAAATACAATACTCACTCCGTCGTTTGCCTCAAGCTGTCGTTCTAAACTTTCATTGGCTTGGTAATTACTATGTACAATCTTCAAGTTTGATGCCTGTTTCGATTTTAAGCGATCTAAGCAATAGTTTTTCGTCATTGTAACAGCAAATGCCTGCGGACTTTTATACTTCTTTATTTTGTCTTTGCCCTTCCATAATTTCAAATACACTTCTTGGACAGCATCTTCAGCTTCATCACTAGAAACAAGGATTCTTTTGGCAAGTCTGTACAGCATATCTTTAAATGGAAGTACTGTTGCTATAAATTCAGTTTGTTTCATTTTTGGTTCGTGTTAGCTTTCCGAAGTAATCCTTAGTTGTGCCCTTCTTTCATTATGACGAGTATCCCTCAATTTTGTTACAATTTATTTTACACTACTCAAACGAATGTACCTAAAACGGAAGAAACCCCTTATATTCAGGCTCATTAAATTATTCTTCGCATCAAGTTTTCACAATAACAATAATGTGCTTACTTTAGGAGTTTAGTAAACAAATGATTTAAAAAGCTTCCAATGAAAAAGAAATTATTCCTACTTCTCTTTGCCGTTTCAGTTGTCATGACCTCTTGTTTTAAAGATAATGATGACGAATTACAAGTAGCTTCCGCAGCCGAAATTCAAGATTTTATTTACCGCGGACTTAATTTTTTCTATCTCTATAAGGAAGATACTTCAGAATTAGCAAATGACGCGTTTGTTTCTGAAGACGAAAAAAACGCATTTATCACTAGTTTCGATACTCCAGAATCCCTTTTCGATTATTTAAAATCAGATCAAGATCGTTTTAGTCTTTTGGTCGACGATTACATTGCTCTTGAAAATTCATTGGCTGGTGTAACTCTCACCAACGGAATGGAGTTTGGATTGGTATTTTATCCCGATAATAGTGGAAATGTATTTGGATATGTACGTTTTGTACTTCCAAATACTAGCGCTGCTTCGGAAGGATTAACTCGCGGACTTATATTTAATACTATCGATGGACAACAGATTACCCAAACCAATTACAACGATTTACTAGCACCTGAAACTTACACCATTGGATTTGCCGATTTTAATGGTACCGATATCATTCCTAACGGACAAAGTACTACGCTTACTAAAACAGAATACACTGAAAATCCGATTCAAGTTTCTAGAACACTTACTGTTGAAGGACAAAAAGTAGGATATTTATTATACAATGCGTTTACTGCCAATTTCGATTCACAATTAAATGCTGCATTTGCACAATTTCAAGCCGATGGTGTTACCGATCTTGTTTTAGATTTACGCTACAACGGAGGGGGTTCTGTTCGAAGCGCAACCTACCTTGCCGGAATGATTACAGGGCAGTTTACAAACCAAGTGTTTTATACCGAGCAATGGAACGAAGACCGCCAAGCTGATTATGCCGAAAACGGACTTTTTGTTGACAGTTTTACTACGGGTGAAGCGATTAACAGTCTTAACTTAAATAGAGTATTTATTATCGGAACAGGAAGAACTGCTTCCGCAAGTGAATTAATCATAAATGGATTGGATCCTTATATTACCGTTACTCAAGTAGGAACAGCTACTACAGGAAAGTTTCAAGCTTCTTTTTTATTGTACGATGCTCCAGCACCTGAATTTAGTAGAAGCCAAGCAAACCCAGCACATTCTTATGCAATGTTACCGTTGGTTTTCAAAACTGCCAATGCGAATGGAAATACAGACTACATAGATGGTTTGTTACCTGATATTGAGCTAAGCGAAGATTATAGCAATTTAGGGGTTTTAGGAGATCCTAATGAGCCTCTTTTAGCGGCTGCTTTAAATGAAATTTTACCAAGTCCGAGACCGGTGCGTCGTAATTTCACAACGCTTGAAGAGATTTCTGAAAGTAAAGCTAGCACTCCAACCTATCAATTAATGGTGGCAGAGCACTAGCTTTTAAATATTTTCTTAGTTGTTAAAGTAGATTCCTCCTGGAATAATACCAACCGTAATAGACTGTTCTTCTACTTGCGTTGCAAGATCATACACTTTTAACGTACCATCACTTGCGTAATCGCCAGCATCGGTAGCGTATAATTTTCCGTTATGCGCGGTCATTCCGTAGAAAAATCCTGAAATAATACTTGTTGTAGGCAAAGTAGCTGCTGCAACATCCATCGTGTAAACTTCACCGTTTAGTGTGTAATACAAATCAGACCCTTCCGAAGTCAACAAACTTGGATGCTCAGTTACTTCAAATGTCATTGTTGCCGACACTGTATTTGTAGCTGTAGAAACTTTTACCAAGCTCCCAGCTGTTTCAACAGTTGCATACGATGGCGCTCCACCACACAATACCCAAAGGTCTGACCCTATAAGCACCATAGAGTTTGGTACATCTCCTACCGTAATTGTAGTTGAAACTGTATCTGTAGTGGTATCAATTACAGAAATCAAGTTGTTTTGTCCGTAAGCTCCTTGGTGTGCTACATATAGGTTTGTTCCTACTGCAATAACTTTCTCAGGACCTAATGGCAATGCGATTGTTTCCGTCACTGTGTTTGTAAGAAGATCGACAACAGCAATGTAATCGTCAGTTTCTACAAAAGCGTCTCCCCAGTTTGTAATATATCCTTTATCCCCTACTGCTACAAAATTTCTCGGATTATCTAACCCGTCAGTGATTGTAGCTTCCGATTCAAACGTATACCGATTTACCACTTGAACAAGGTGTGAGTTATTCGCTACGATGTACGCAGATTCAGCATAAAAGCCCATTGAGTTTACAACGTTCCCAATATCTGAACTATTTACAGTATTATAAATTGATTGTGATACGCTCGAAAAATCATTTGCTACAAAAGTAATGGTTCCTGTTCCTGTTCCGAAAGGTCCTTCATTTGCAACAAAAAAACCTGCTTCATAATCTCCTAATGGCAATGGTGGTGAATCGATAGCATCGTCGTCACTACTACAAGAGACAAATAAAAATGTAGCTACTAATAGGTACGTTAGTTGTTTAAAAATTTTCATTGGTGTTTAAAATTTAATGTTTATGAATGTTTGAATGTTTCTGTTTGGCATGGGCCTGTACGCCACATTTTCGTAATAAGTATTAAAAATATTATTTGCATTGACACCTAGCATAATCAAATTAGTCTTCGGTCCTAGTGTGTACGAGGTGCGAATATTGGAAACCGAATGTGCTTTTACACTCCCTTTATTATCGGTAGTGGTAAATGCTTTTCCGTTGTAATAGCTTTGATATTCAAATTGAAAACGGTTATAGGTATAGGTAAACAAGCCTGTCGCTTTGTGAAACGGCACATACAATTGCTGTTTCTGCTTTTCTACATTAAACGCCTTGGTATAGGCGTAATTGGCTTGAATTTCAAAGTCATGCTTCTGAAAACTGGTTTTATATGTTGCTGAAAATTCTCCGCCATAGTTTTCTACTTCGGAAACATTTTCGGGCATCCAAACACCGCTCGCATTTGGTCGCCACTGAATCAACTCATTTGAATGTATATAATACGCTGTCGCTTCCAACTGAAGCTTTCCGAAGTGAAACACATTGCTCAACTCTCCTTGTAACGACGATTCTGGTTGCAACGCATCGTTTCCTCCCGCATTCCAATACAAATCATTAAAGGTCGGAACTCGATAATTTTTAGACCCATTTGCTTTTACCGTGTACCAATCTGCTACTTTATATGAAGCATCTGCCGAGAATAAAAAAGGATTGTCAAAATCGTTTAAAAACGACTGTCGAACGCTGGCACCATAACTAAAAGCATCGGTTACTTGATGGTGCAGCATTAAAAAGAAGGTAAGCGTATTTCGTGTATTGGTACCAATATTGGTTCCTTTTCCTTCAATTCGCGTGTAGTTTGCATTAAAACTCAGTTTTATATCTTTCTGAAGCTTGTAATCGAAAGCATAATCACTCAGTAAGGTATGTGCTCTTCCACCGTCGTAATTATTGGTTTCTCTATTGGCGAAATACCAATATTGTTCATACAAATGTGCGACTTTAAGGGTAGATTCGTACTTTTTCCCAAAAACCTTCCATGAAAAAAGATTTCGTGTGGTAACATCTTCATACCGACTTCTCGAAATCGCAGTGATGGTATTTGAAAAATTTCGCTTCCCTAGAAAATAATTGGTGTTCCAAGTAAAAAGGTGGTTTTTTCGCTTGAATCCTATATCGGTTCCTGCGTTAAAACGATTGAATTCCCCGTTTTCATTTTTCTGATCGGTTTCCAAATACTCATAATCATTTTCCGAAGAAATAAAATTGACATGCACATCGGCAAACATTGTTTTGCTTGCCATTTTCGTTTTAAAATTTCCTTCCACCGTACCAAAACTTCCGTATAAAAGCTTCAAATCGGTTTCCGAAAACTCTTTAAACACCATTTCATTGTTTAAATGAATACTTCCGCCAATGGCACCGCTTCCGTAGGGAACACTTCCACCACCACTACGCACGGTAATCGCATCGGAGGCCTGTGGCGCTATGGTATTAAAATCTGTTTGTCCGTTAAGTGCCGAATTTATTGGAATTCCATTCCAAATCACAGCCGTTTGTGACGCATTTGTACCGCGGAAAGAAGGCGATGAAACCATTCCGTAGCCATTCTCCTTAAAATAAATAGGCGTGCTAAATCGCAACACGTCGGTTAATGAGGTATGGTTGTCTAGTATAGAATCGGAAAGTGTTTGCAACTTAAACCCTTCCGAAAAATGGACAAGTTTAGAATCGTTTAAAACCACCGTATCTAAACGCTGTATGGTATCTGTTTGCGCATTTCCGAAGAAACCACAACACAGCAAAAACAATGATATAAGGCAATACTGTCTATTCATAAGCAACTTTTATCCCGAAAGTTTATTCTTTTCAAATTATGGCAGGTCTCCTGGCTTGTCATTAGTACTACCTTCCCGTTATTGCTAACAGTGGTTGAAGTGTGTACGATTCGCTTATTACGAACGACTTACAGTTGCGGGAACAGCTTCGGCATACAACCGAATTCCCTTTTAAGGAAAATCATTTAAAATTTTCCACCAAAATTCTGTGCAAAAATAAGCTATTTATTTGGTAGCGAAGCCAAACAAAAACTATTATTTTTGAGGATGCAAAAAATGTATTACCTCCTTAGTTTTCTCTTTTTATTTCTCTCCTGTAAAGAGGTTCAAAAATCAGATCCTGTTGTTTCTGAAACCAAAACTTCTATTGAAATAACACACGCCAAAGGATTTAAAATCAACACCTTTGACACGTATAAGACCATCACACTCACCAATCCGTGGCCAGGTGCTGAAAAGGAATTTACGTATGCTTTAATTTCAGAAAACACCAAATTACCCACTTCGGAAACCTTCGATGCGGTGGTTCAAATTCCCGTAAAAAAGATTGTAGTAACCTCTACAACGCACATTCCATCACTAGAAATGCTTGGTACTTCGGAAGCTTTAGTAGGGTTCCCCAATCTAAATTACATCTCTTCGGAAGCGACTCGAAAACGCATTGATGCAGGCTTGGTAACGGAAATTGGTAAAAATGAAGACCTAAATACTGAAACCCTTATCGATTTATCTCCAGATCTTGTGGTTGGCTTTGCCATCGACGGAAACAACAGTACGTTTAGCACCCTTCAAAAAACAGGAATTCCTGTGATGTATAATGGCGATTGGACCGAAACCTCTCCCTTAGGAAAAGCAGAATGGATTAAATTTTTCGGAGTGCTCTTCGGAAAGGAAAAAGAAGCCGACAGTATTTTCAACGCTATTGAAACCGATTACTATAAAACTAAAGAGCTTGCGAGTCAGACGCAAGTAAAACCAACCGTATTAAGCGGAGCCATGTATAAAGATGTTTGGTATTTGCCACAAGGAGACAGTTGGGCGGCTCAATTTATAGCCGATGCAAACGGAGACTACCTTTGGAAAGATTCGGAAGGAACAGGAAGCTTATCGCTCAATCTTGAATCTGTCTTGGAAAAAGGGCAACACGCACAGTATTGGATTGGCACCAGTCAGTTTACAACTAAGCAACAATTGGAAGAAACACATAGTGTCTATTCAAAATTTGATGCATTTAAAAATGATAAATTATACGGTTCTACGAATAAGAAAGGTGCGACTGGCGGACTCATTTACTACGAGCTTGCGCCTAACCGTCCCGATTTAGTGCTAAAGGATATTGTGAAAATATTGCACCCAGAACTGCTTCCCGACGATGAATTGTACTTTTTTACACACTTAGAGTAATGCACACCCAACCAACATATCGTGGTTTTTTCATCCTCTTGCTGCTTCTTTTAGCCGGTGCTTTTTTAATCAACGTAAGTCTAGGATCGGTATCCATTCCTTTTTCTGAAGTCATTTCCGGACTTACAGGCAACGGAACTACGAAAGCGTCTTGGCAGTACATATTAATAGAGTATCGTCTTCCCAAAGCCATTACAGCGATGTTGGCTGGTGGCGGCTTGGCAGTTTCAGGTTTATTGATGCAAACCTTATTTAGAAATCCGTTGGCAGGTCCTTTTGTATTAGGATTAAGTAGCGGAGCTAGCTTAGGAGTTGCCTTTTTAATTTTAGGGGCTGGTTTTTTCGGAGGTGTAATGGGCGGCTTTTTAACCAACGAATGGAGCTTGGTCATTGCGGCGGCATTGGGTAGTTTTTTAGTACTGCTTGCTGTTTTAGCCGTTACCTTTAAAATTAAAGATACGATGGCGATTTTAATCATCGGACTCATGTTTGGAAGTGTTACTGCTGCTGTGGTTGCGGTACTCTCCTACTTCAGTAATGCAGAACAATTACAGCAATACATTTTCTGGTCCTTCGGAAGCTTAGGAAATCAATCTTGGCAAGGTGTTTTTATTTTAAGCGTTTGTTGTTTCATCGGATTTGGGTTTAGTTATGTGAGCAGTAAATCGTTAAATGCCTTACTTTTAGGAGAAAACTATGCCAAAAGCATGGGCTTACACATTAAGAAAACTACTTTTTTACTCATCATTGCCACGAGCATTCTCGCAGGGAGCATCACCGCTTTTGCAGGTCCGATTGCGTTTGTCGGACTCGCAGTGCCACACGTAACACGGCAGTTTTTTAAAACATCAAATCATTTTGTATTAATTCCGGCAGTATTACTTTCGGGAAGTTTGTTGTTGCTTATTTGCGACACCATTGCACAACTTCCGTTTAGTGAATACACCCTCCCTATTAACGCGATCACTTCATTAGTTGGTGCTCCCATCGTTATTTGGTTATTGGTTCGGAAACGTAAATTGTTATTTTAATGGCTTCGGAAAAGAAAACAACGGTGTTAGAAGCTTCAGAAGTAAGCGTAGGATATTCGTCCAAAAAGAAGGCTATTGCCATTGCTGAAGCGATTTCTTTTTCTATTGCTGAAGGAGAACTCGTTGCCTTAGTAGGAAGCAATGGAATTGGAAAATCTACCTTGCTACGAACCCTCGCTAAAATGCAACCCGAATTGAAAGGGACCGTTTCGTTGAAAGGGAAAAACATCAATGAATATACCATGCTTCAGCTAGCCACTGAAGTTAGTATTGTACTGACGGAAGCTCCCGCTTCTCAAAACTTGACAGTGTTAGAATTGGTCACTTTAGGAAGACAACCCCACACCAATTGGATGGGTTCTCTTTCCGAAGAAGATATATCGATTATTCAAAATGCACTTCTGGTTACAAATACCGAAACCTTAGCCCAACGCAAATGTTTTGAACTGAGCGACGGTCAATTACAACGTGTATATATTGCACGTGCTTTGGCGCAAGATACGCCGCTAATTTTACTCGATGAGCCTACTACACATTTGGATTTATACCACCGCGCTTCTGTTTTAAAACTGCTAAAAAAACTCACCAAAGAAACGAAGAAAACCATTCTTTTTTCTACACACGAAATAGATTTGGCGATACAATTAGCCGATAAAATACTGGTTATGACACCAGAAATAGCCTATTTTGACACTCCTAAAAACTTGATTGAAGCAAAGCGATTTGAAGTTCTTTTTCCGGAAGACACCATCCAATTTGACCCAAAAACGGGAAGATTTACTGTTAAGAATTAAGTATCTTTACAGGAAACTTTACGATTAATGAGTGAAACATTTCTTTTTCTATTGCTAGCAGCTATCTGCCTTTTAATTGGTGCTTTTATTGGCAATCTATTTGCACGTCTCAAAAACAAATCGGAAACCAGTACCCTAGAAGCAAAGTTAGAACAAGCTAAACTTCAAGAAGAAAAACTAAGTGAGCGTTTTGAAGTAACATTACAAGAACGCGAGAGCATCCGTAAAGAAAAAGATTTCTTGAATTTAGAATTGACGAAACGTAATTCAGAATTTGAGAACTTGGAAGCGAAACTTCGCGAACAGAAAAATGAAGTAGAAAAATTACAGGAGAAATTCAGTAACGATTTTGAAGTCTTAGCCAATAAAATTCTGGAAAGTAAATCCGAAAAATTTACCAAACAGAACAAAGAAAATATTGATGGGATTCTAAAACCGCTTCAAGATAAAATAGAAAAGTTTGAACGTAAGGTAGACGACACGCATAAAGAAAGCATCGACAGACACGCCATGCTCCGTCAACAAATTATTGGGTTAACAGCGCTGAACGAGCAAATGAGCAAGGAAGCGACTAATTTAACCAAAGCCTTAAAAGGAGACAGCAAACTGCAAGGAAACTGGGGCGAGTTGGTATTAGAGCGTGTGCTGGAAAAAAGCGGACTGGAGAAAGACCGAGAATATTTTGTTCAGAACAGTTTTACCACCGACGACGGAAAACGTGTGCTTCCCGATGTTGTGCTGCATTTACCTGACAACAAAAAAATGATTATCGATTCGAAAGTATCGCTGGTTGCTTACGAACGTTTTGTGAATGAAGAAGACACTAGCATTCAGTCAGGATTTTTAAAAGATCATATTGGATCGCTAAAAAAGCACATCGAACAACTAAGTGCAAAAAACTATCAGGATATCTATAAAATTGAAAGTCCCGATTTCGTATTGCTTTTTGTTCCTATTGAACCTGCTTTTGCCGTTGCCATTAACCAAGATAATAGTTTGTACAATTGGGCATTCGAAAAAAATATTGTGATTGTTACACCTACGACTCTTTTAGCTACCTTACGAACTATTGATAGCATGTGGAATAACGAGAAGCAACAACAAAATGCCTTAGAAATTGCCACACAAGCCGGACGTTTATACGATCAATTTGTGAACCTGACCGAAGATTTACTGAAAGTAGGAAACCAATTAAATACCGTAAAAGGATCGTACGACACGACGATGAAAAAGTTAACTGGAAAAGGAAACTTGATTACCCGTGTGGAAAAATTAAAAAAATTAGGATCGAAAGCCAGCAAACAGATTAATGAAAAACTGTTGCTTAAAGCGAATGACGAAGACAACCTTGATTAATACAAAAGTACTATGAAAAAAATTCTATTTATTATCTTAGGAAGTCTTGCTGCACTGTATTTACTGTACTTCGCTTTTGTGTATTTTGTACCGTATAGTGAAGGAACTCGCGCTGGAGAATTGATAAAATTCAGTAAAAAGGGAGTGATGGTAAAAACCTATGAAGGAGAAATAAGCCAAGGAATTAGTGGTGCTCAAATCTTTGCTTTTTCAGTAATGGACAATGAAAAAGAGATTATTGAGAAAATGAACGAATACCAAGGTCAGTATGTAAAGCTTACCTATGTAGAACGTTTTAGTACGTTTTTCTTTTGGGGAGATTCCAAATACTTTGTCACGGGTATTGAACAAGAGAATTCACCGCATTTTAATCGAGAATAATGGAAACCATTCACAAACATGTAGAAGAATCGCAAGTAACGATTTCAGAACTAATGTTGCCGTCTCACACTAATTTTAGTGGAAAGATTCACGGGGGGTACATTCTTTCGTTAATGGATCAAATCGCTTTCGCTTGTGCTTCAAAACACAGCAAAAACTATTGTGTGACCGCTTCTGTAGATACAGTCGATTTTTTAAACCCGATAGACGTTGGTGAATTAGTAACAATGAAAGCATCCGTAAATTACGTAGGGCGAACTTCGATGATTGTTGGCATTCGTGTGGTTTCAGAAGATATTCACACAGGCGTTATAAAACATTGTAATTCTTCTTACTTCACGATGGTTTCAAAAAATGATGAAGGAGAAAGTGTTCCAGTTCCTGGATTAATTTTAGACTCTGAACAGGAAATACGGCGCTTTATAAAAAGTGCGCGACGTGTACAACTGAAACATTCTAGAAAAGATGAATTTAACCATGCAGCCTTCGACTCCTCAAAATACATAGATGAATTAAAAGAGCACAATGTGATTGTTGCTATGCGTCCAAAAAAATAAAAAGAGACTATCCAAAAAGCTATTGTACAATTGTAATACTGAACTCACTTTTTTAGACAGCCTCTTTCAAATAAGGTGTTGAATTAGCCTTTTAAAATTATTGCTTTACAATTTTAAACGTAGATTGTAATTCTCCAGATGTTGTGTTTACAAAATACAAACCAGCTTCCAAAGCTGCTGTATTAATCTCTGTTACATTTCCTGTAGCAGCCCCTTTCGAAACCAACTCCCCTAAAACAGTATAAATTTTATACGTATCTAATTGAAACAATGAAGTTACCATCAACTTATCTTGGACTGGATTTGGATAGAAATTGATATTAACTTTAAATTTATCATCTATTGAAGCAACATCATCTACGGTAATGGTTCCATTCATCCCAGGATGCACATCACATTGATAATTATTGGCTCCCACGTCTGTAAAAGTGAACGAAAATTGTTCTCCAACACCCGTTAATATTCCACTATCAAACGTTTCTGTACTACCAGCTATATTGGTAACTGTATGTGGCTGTGAATCTGTCCACGTCCAACGCACTGTGTCTCCAGGCTCAATGGTAACGCTAGCCGCAGCTCCCGTAATACCAATTGCCCAGTCAAGATCAAAAGTTGTTTGCGCCGAAGCTATTGAAGCTAGTAACGCCATAAATACTAAGGTAATTTTTTTCATAATTGTAGTTTTAAAGTTTTGTATAATCTGTTATACTTATAAAACAGTTACCCTTTAAAAAACCCTACTTATATTAAAACCAAAAAATACATCACCATCACTCCAGTCTCCTTGCCCTTGTATGATATACCCATCTTCAAACATTGCCTGTGCATTGGTAAAGTGCATTTGAAACACATGTCCACCCGTTTCAATATCTACTCCTACCGATAGTGAATTTCTATAATTTGAATTCCTGTTTCTGTTCAGATGCAATCCATAATCTAAATTAACACTCATTCGCTTTGTCAATTTATAGCGTCCTCCCAACCCTAATGCCAATTGGTCTGCTTTTTCATCATGAGCAATGGTTTCTCCGTTATCGAGCACCTCCCTACTTCGTGTTGCCAAATTTTCATGAATAAATGTAGGCGCCACTAACAATGAAAGAGACTCACTGATCTTACGTGAGATTAGAAGCTGCGACGTATAGGTTAGAATGTTTTCAAACGCTAGTTTTGGATATTGGTCTTTATCTAAAGACGTATTTGCAGTCACTAAATTATACCCAACAATAGTTACAGGAAACCCCTCTTTTTCTTGTGGAAAGAGTCGGTATTTGACATGCACTCCATATTTTTTTAGATACGAACTCCGGGCAACTCCAACATTAAGCCATTCATTTACCCCATAAATAAACTTTAATTGAGTTACTGCATTGTCTAAGCCGAAAAAATCATCGAATCCATATTTTACAGAACTAAATCGGTGTGCGACCACAAAGAAAATATCGCCTTCACTCGCTAGTTTTGTGGACTCAAAATTCACCACTTTCAGTCCTTTAAAAGCAGCGATAACTGTTTTATCTTCAATAACGTCGTTTTCTAAATCGCTTAAAAGATCCTCTTGTGAAAACAGTGCTGCTGATATAAAAAATACTAAAAGGCTGATTTTTCGCATACTTTATTACTTTATAATACTACATTGATCCATTTTAACCACTTCAAACAAATCGTCATACCCAATACACCTTCCTTTTATTATGACTGGAGTACTAAGTGATATATTCTTTAAGTCTGTTTCAAAATTGCAATTCACACTATTTGAAAGTGTAATGGTATTTTTTTCTATTTCTGAAACAGTTCCGGTAACAGTAATTGTTTTATTTAAAAGAGAAGCCGCGTCGTTCTTTTTGAATCGCTCTAACAAATAGGAAGCTGAGATTTCTAAACTCGATGTTTCTTCAGAGATATTTCGGTGTTCTTTATACAAATAATTATAACCTATATAGCCTGCAAAACCGAGAACTAGCACGATCATTAAAAATCCTTTTCTGTTTTTCATTTCTTGTTTCTTATTTATTGTTTTGTTGAAGTAGAAGAACCGCCGAAACTGAGACGATTTCAGCGATTTTACTACTTACTAAATTGGGGATGTTGATATTAAATTCTTTAGGTTTTAAGTCAAAATTGAGTTGCATCGTAATACCTTCATCTGTTTGTGAAATACGTACTGACGTATCAATAATTTTAGATTCGCCATGTAAGCTTAGCGTTCCTTTGAGGTTGTATTTTTTTTCTTCTTCGGAAAGTTTAGAAGCTATAAAATCTTCAATCGTGCCTTTAAATGTTGCTTTGGGATATTTGGAAGATTCTATATAGTTCTCGTTAAAGTGTTCTTCCATTAAAGCCACTTTAAATCGAAATCCTTTCAGCAGCGCTAAAACAGCAATATCTCCAGAAGTTGTATTTAACAAAGCACTGACTTGTGCATTGGTTGCCTTCACTTCTTCAAAAGAAGGTACGGAGGCTTCAAAAGTTATTATTCCTGTTTTGGTACTGTATCTTTCCTGCGCTTGCAATATACTGGTGGTGCAAATTAAAAAAGCAATAAGTAAAAAGATCTGTTTCATGAGTAAGTCTTTTAATTTTCTAACAATCCTTCCGTATCCCATTGTACTATGAGGTCTATGCTTTGTTGTGACATTCTTGGACCACCTAAAGGCATTAGTCCTCCCGCCCCTTCTTCTCTGTTTATTCGATCAAGCAACCCTCTTGTTTCGATAGCATTGGCTACTTCAGAATAAATTTCTAACGACATTGGTGCTCCATTTTGTGGCGGACTGCTATGACACGTAACACAATTGGCTTCAAAAATGGGACGTACGTCTTGATAGGTAATAAAAGAAGGAAGTTCTTCTTGCTGTTGTTCAATATCGTCATAGGTAGAGCTCGTACAGGCGGTAAACGAAATACATAAAAAGAAAAGCAAATAAAAAGAGGGTTTCATAAAAGTGTTTTATGCTGATGTTTCTTTTAAAACAATCTAGAAACAAAAAACCCTACCAAAATTTGATAGGGTTTTAAAATGTATAGGGAATGTATTATTTACTTAAATACATTTTACGTCTTGAATATAAATCGTAGAAAGCATCGTCTTTCAAA
This sequence comes from Ulvibacter litoralis, assembly GCF_900102055.1. GTDB lineage: Bacteria > Bacteroidota > Bacteroidia > Flavobacteriales > Flavobacteriaceae > Ulvibacter > Ulvibacter litoralis. The sequence continues at coordinate 327,767 of NZ_FNBA01000002.1, read as the reverse complement.
TCATCAATAAACAGAATACTCTCTCCAGTACTCTTCATTTCTGGTCCCAATTGCTTGTTTACATTCGGGAATTTATTGAAACTAAACACTGGTTGCTTAATGGCATACCCATCTAAATGTGGCTTGAAATCAAAGTCTTTCACTTTACTATGTCCTAGCATCACTTTTGTTGCGTAGTTTACATAAGGTTCTCCGTATGCTTTCGCGATAAACGGAACCGTACGAGACGCTCTTGGATTTGCTTCAATGATATATACTTTATCATCTTTAATAGCAAACTGAATGTTTATTAAACCAACAGTGTTTAATGCTAAAGCAATCTTCTTTGTGTGATCTTTTATTTGCTGAAGTACTAAATCTCCTAAATTAAACGGAGGTAGCAACGCATTAGAATCGCCAGAATGAATTCCGCAAGGTTCAATATGTTCCATGATCCCTATGATGTACACATCCTCACCGTCACAAATTGCATCTGCTTCCGCTTCAATCGCACCATCTAAATAATGATCTAAAAGTAATTTGTTATTCGGAATTTTCCGAAGTAAATCAACTACGTGTTCTTCTAATTCTTGTTTATTAATAACAATTTTCATTCCTTGACCTCCTAATACATAAGAAGGTCTAATCAATAATGGGAAGTCTAATTGGTCTGAAAGTGCCAATGCTTCATCGGTTGTTTCAGCAACACCAAATTCAGGATAAGGAATTTCAAGTTCTTTTAAAATTCTAGAGAAACTTCCGCGATCTTCAGCCAAATCTAAGGCTTCGAAGCTGGTTCCTAAAATTTTAATTCCGTAGCGCTCTAACTTTTCAGCTAATTTCAACGCCGTTTGTCCTCCTAGTTGAACTATGACACCTTCCGGTTTTTCGTGACGAATGATATCGTAAATATGTTCCCAGAAAACTGGTTCGAAGTACAATTTATCTGCCACATCAAAATCGGTAGAAACTGTTTCAGGATTACAATTAATCATGATGGTTTCGTAGCCAATTTCAGAAGCCGCTAAAACCCCGTGAACACAGCAATAATCAAACTCGATTCCTTGTCCGATTCTGTTTGGACCAGAACCTAAAACAATTACTTTCTTCTTTTCGGTAACAATACTGTCATTCTCTGCATACTTTTTACCGTCGGCAGTTTCCATATCATTCTCGAACGTAGAATAGTAATAAGGTGTCTGTGCTGCAAATTCTGCCGCGCAGGTATCTACAAGCTTGTAAACACGCTGTACGTTTAGTTCTTCACGTTTTGCATAGACTTGACTCTCCAAACATTTCAACATGTGCGCGATTTGACGGTCACCGTATCCTTTTTGTTTGGCTTCTAGTAATAATTCCCTCGGAAGGGTCTCTAACGTGAAACTTGCTATTTCTTTTTCGAGCATGTAAAGTTCTTCGTATTGACGAAGGAACCACATGTCTATTTTTGTTATGTCGTGAATTCTACTTAACGGAATTCCCATTTGGATGGCATCGTAAATTACAAATACACGATCCCAACTTGCATGTTTTAATTTGTCGAGAATTTCTTGATAATCGGTATAACTCTTCCCATCTGCTCCCAATCCGTTTCGCTTAATCTCTAACGACTGCGTTGCTTTGTGAAGTGCTTCTTGAAAACTACGTCCAATCCCCATTACTTCCCCAACACTCTTCATTTGAAGTCCTAGCGTACGATCACTTCCTTCAAATTTATCGAAGTTCCAACGAGGGATTTTTACAATAACGTAATCCAAAGTTGGCTCAAATAACGCTGAAGTTGATTTGGTAATTTGGTTTTGAAGTTCATCTAAGTGATACCCAATTGCCAATTTACTTGCAATTTTAGCAATAGGATATCCCGTTGCTTTTGAAGCTAATGCAGACGATCTTGAAACACGCGGATTAATTTCGATGGCGATAATCTCTTCATTTTCATCAGGACTCACGGCAAATTGCACGTTACATCCTCCGGCAAAATCACCAATGCTGCGCATCATTTTAATGGCCATATCACGCATGCGTTGATAGGTAGGGTCACTCAACGTCATCGCTGGTGCTACGGTGATAGAATCTCCCGTATGAATTCCCATCGGATCCATATTTTCAATCGCACAAATAATAACAACGTTATCATTTCGGTCGCGCAACAACTCTAACTCGTATTCTTTCCAGCCCATCATTGCCTTGTCGATCATCACCTCATGAATAGGCGACACTTCAAGACCATGGCTCAATAATTCGTCAAAATCTTCTTCCTTATATACAATAGAAGCTCCAGCACCACCAAGGGTATACGAAGCTCTAATTACTAAAGGAAAACCAAACTCTTGAGCAATTTCTTTTCCTTCTAGGTATGAAGTTGCTGTCGCTTGCGGTGCCATTGCAACCCCAATTTTCTCCATTAAAGTTCGAAATTGTTCTCTATCTTCTGTGATATTAATAGCGTCTATATCAACACCAATAATTTCTACATTAAAATCTTTCCAAATCCCTTTCTCATCTGCTTCAATCGCTAAATTTAACGCTGTTTGTCCACCCATTGTAGGTAAAACAGCATCAATTTGAGGATGTTCTTTTAATATTTTAACGATAGACTTTGTCGTCAATGGCAACAGATATACATGATCTGCCATTGAAGGGTCTGTCATTATTGTTGCAGGATTGGAGTTAATTAAAACAGTTTCAATACCGTCTTCACGAAGCGAACGTAGCGCTTGAGAACCGGAATAATCAAATTCACAGGCTTGACCAATAACGATTGGACCAGAACCGATAATTAAAACAGATTTTATGTTGGTGTTTTTTGGCATTTGTACTGAACTTTTTCTATTTTGTAAAATTATGAATCTACAGGGTATAAAAAAAGGTGTTGTTTTTATAAACAACACCTTTTATATATAACTTATCAACATTATTTTTTATGACGAGTTTCAGAAGATACAGAAATTTTCTTTCTACCCTTTGCTCTACGAGCAGCAAGTACTTTTCTACCGTTTACAGAAGCCATACGCTCTCTAAAACCGTGTTTATTTCTTCTCTTTCTTTTTGATGGCTGAAATGTTCTTTTGCTCATTATATGTTACTTTATCTACTAAAATTCTATTCTTTATTACTTTAGTGCAAGTCGCCTAAAAGTCGGGTGCAAATATACAACGTTTTTTTACTTTCCCAAATGGAAAACATAAAATATTTTTGAATGTTTTTAGTACCTTTGCAAACCATTAAAAAAACAATGCATGTTTAATAAAAATTTCAAGCTAGTATTAGCAGCAATAACCATAGCTATCGCAGTGTGGCAATTTACTGAAACTAATATAGGTAACGGTATAATGTTACTACTTTTATCGCTAGTATTTATTTTCTTATATTTTAAAAACGAAATAATTCTTCTTGCTTTTCTAAGACTTCGGAAGCAGGATTTTCCTGGAGCAAAAAAATGGTTAGACCGAATTAGCAATCCAGAAGGAGCACTTATTCGTAAGCAACAAGGATATTATAACTACCTAAATGGGTTAATGATTTCACAAACCAATATGACTGAAGCTGAAAAATATTTCAAAAAAGCAGTCGAACTTGGTCTTTCTATGGATGCCGATATGGCAATGACAAAATTAAATCTTGCTGGAATAGCAATGACAAAAAATAGAAAACGTGAAGCTGAACTCTTGCTGGCTGAAGCTAAAAAACTTGACAAACATAATATGTTAGACGAGCAAGTTAAAATGATGAAGCAGCAAATGAAAAAAATGGGACAACCAAGACAACAATTTGGTCGTGCTGCAAATAGAGGCGGAAGAAGATAATAATTACCATTTTCGCACGTTATTCAGAAAAGTCTTACTGTGATTTGTATTTAAACGATTATTTCGAGCACTATATCTAAAAGTTCACCTCTGCTAACAAAAGCCTATCTACATTTGTACCATACAATAAGAAACGTATGGTACAAAAACTACTTCTTCTATTTTTATTAATCTCTATATCCGCTCAATCGCAAGAAATTGAGCCAGAAAACTTGTTTTCTACAAAGATTGGAGAGAACATAAAAAAATACCGCCAAAATTCTCAAGCCGCATATGCAGCTAAAGATTTTGAGCGTGCAGAATCTCTTTTTGATTCCTTAATTAATAATGTTGTTAACGAAAGTTATTTAGACAACTTTAAGGTGAAAAAACTTTCTGGTCGTAAAGTAGAATTATATGACTTTGAAAAGCCTGTTTTCTTAATGACTTACGCTTCTTGGTGTACACCTGGTGTTGGAGAAATTCCAGCTTTAAATGAAGTTGCTAATAAATTTCACGATGAGATTGACTTTGTAATTTTATTTTGGGATACTAAAAAGAACGTCAAAAAGATTGCTAGCGAGTACAGTTCTAAATTCACTATATTATATGTAGATGAAAAAGAGAACACACACGATCATATTGTACAAACTATGAAGCACAGCTTAGGCTTTCCTACAACATTCTTTATTGATGAGTCTAAAAAGATTGTTGATGTTAGAAGAGGAGTACTACACCCTTACAACGAGAAATACGATACTTCATTCAACTTAAACTACAATTCATTTGTAAATGGTATTGCACTTATTAAGGATTTCGCTGCAGAAACCGACAGAATTGTTGCAAAAGAGTAATCTTAAAACACATACATATTTAATTAAAGAGCACTTTTTAAGTGCTCTTTTTTTATTCTTACTATAATTGTATTTTTTATATACACGGACTGCATATTACTTTTAGCCATTGTAAAGCGCACGCTCTTGTCAGAATATAAAGACTATTCACTGCACTTTAAAACTATTAATAAGCAAGCTATAATAGGCTTCTTCATAAACAACCTTACACCGTACAGCTTACAAATTGGTGCGTCAACAAAAAAAAGCCTTGTAGATTCTTTTATAAGAACTTACAAGGCTTTTCAGTAAAACTATAATTATTTATAATCTGCTAAGTATTAAACTTCTTAAATACGTTACTTCAGAAAGCAAAAAGCGATACTAAAGAATAACTTTTAAAATTATAAGCCCTCTCAACTTATTTTGAAAAAAACATTTTCACAGCTGCAACAACCAAAATAACAGCAAATATCTTTTTAAGTATATTCTGCGGTATTGCTACTGCAAACTTAGACCCTATATAGCCTCCAATGACAAAAAAGGAGGCGATTAATATAGCGTATTTCCAGTTTATTGGGCTCCCATTTACGTGATATGTATACGCAGCAATAAATGTTACTGGAACCGCTAAAACAGCTAAACTAAGCCCTTGTGCTTGGTGTTGATTAAATCCTAAAAGGATGATCATTAATGGTACCATTATAACGCCTCCTCCTACACCCATAAATCCGCTAAGAATTCCTGCTAAAAGACCAATAATGATTAAAGACGCTATTAATGTTGTATTCATAAAGTATGTTTATTGTCCCATTGTATAATACCCGTTCTCTGGGATTTCAATGTAATATTCTTTCCCTGAGGCATTGTTTAAAAATGTATCTCTAAGCCAAGGATTGTGTATTTTTAATATTTTATAGTTAATCCCGTAATCTTTCGCAAATTTTGCAAAGTCCTCTACAGGCTTATCGACTAAAACTTTAAATGTAGGGACAGGAGTATACAAGTCTTTCTCTCTAAAGTTAAAACCATATTTCTGTGGGTTGCTTAATATTTCTTTGAAAGCTAAAATTCTAAATACGTACCGACTTGTTTCATCATTCAATAATAAATCGTAATAATCATCTACACCCTGACGCTGAAATTGTTTATTAACACCTGCATTTCCAGCGTTATACGCAGCAGCAGCAGTTGTCCAACTACCAAAACGCTCTTTCGATTTAATTAAGTACTCCGCAGCAACCTTTGTCGCCAATTCTAAATTATAACGCTCATCTACATAATCGTTAATTTCTAAGCCGTACTCTTTTCCTGTTCCCTTCATAAATTGCCAGAAACCAGAAGCTCCTGCATTCGAACGAACATTATCCAATCCACTTTCAGCCACCGCTAAATATTTAAAATCATCTGGAAGCCCATACTGAGCTAACAAAGGTTCAATTTTAGGAAAAAACTTATTAGCTCTCTTTATAATTAAAAACATATTTGATTGCCAGTATGTATTCACCAACAATTCTCTATCCATACGCTCTCTAATATCTGGATTATCTAGCGGCACACGTTCTCCCGCAAACTCCATATATTCAGGTAACGGAAGTGCATATACATTGTAATTATTAATTAACTTCTTCTCCATGATTTCGTCTGTAGACTCATCCTGCACTGCGTTAATACACAATCCACACACGCCGAAAATAACCACGGCCATCCCTATTTTCGATATAACATTCATAACTTAAAATTTTCAATAAAGATAAAAAATTAAGTAGGGTTACCATACGATAGTCCCTTTATTTATTCTCAATGACTTCAATTATCTTTTTAGAAATAACACTCCCTTTATTCAATATCATAATGTGGGTTCCTCCTGGAATTTGAATAGAATTTTCTATGTTTTTTACAGGAAAAACAACATCGCTATCCCCGTGAATATGGACAACTGCAGGATCGACTACTTTTCGTTGCCAACACACCATATTCTCTATTGCCCAATCTAAATATTGTTTATCCCGAACATGAAGGTATTCTTGATACAAACGCAATCGTTTTTCAGTTTTAGGTCCAATCGCAAATCGCGTAAGATCGTTAGCACTAAGCACAAGACTTGTAGGCACTAGTTTGTAAGCAAGTGTTTTCTTTACCACTTTTAAACGCGTCGGAAGCTCCTTACGCCGTTTCACACTAGAAATGATAATTAGTTTTCTCAAGGCTAAAAAAGAAGCCATCTCTTGAACCATAACACCGCCAAACGAAACTCCAATCAATACCGAATTAGGCTCCCTAACAAATGCTGCCATTCGTTTTGCGTAGCTTGACAAAGGTTCTTTCTTTTCAGGAATCAACCAATCAATTATGTGAAGTTCATAACGGTGTTTAGGCAACGAAATATTTCTAAAAATCTCTTTTCCGGCAGCGAGGCCAGGTACGAAATAAACATGAATCTTTTCAGTACTCATTTGTTTCCTCAAGTATATGGAGCATAATGCTAATTATTTGTAAGATTTTACGTAAATTTACAGAACAAATATAAAATTATCTGATAGTAATTGGGGCATTTACTTATGAAGAAAATTTTGAACTGTTGGTGTGTACGGAAAACTGAAAGTGATGCTATCACATTCCTAAAAAAATCCATACCCTTAGCGACAACAAAACTAGCACTCACAAATAGGATTTACTTAAAAAACAATTTTAAAATCCTTAGCCACTCTTTCAAAAGAATTACTCCGCAAACTAATGAAAACAATACCGTAAACAGAACGCCTGTTTTAAACTGTATTTCCTCTATAAAAAAAGAATTTCTTTCAAATAAAACAAAAATATTAACTGCTTTTAGCACAAATAATAGTCGTATTTTTACTAACACAAGGTAACAATCCTAACACCTTTTAACTCTTCCCCACTAACCTACTACAAGAAACAATAACCTTCTTAACAGGAGTCATTATAAACTATTTTAATTTATTCCCTATGATTGAAGATGTAGAAATTACTGATAATGAGTTTTTAAGACAATTTGAACTCGAAGTTGGTGATAATATGGCACGTATAGAGTATGCGCTCCAAGATCGGAAAATTTTCCTCACCAAGTATTTTATGCCCGAAGAAATGGAAGAACAAGGTTTTCGGAACATTTTTATCAAAGCCGTTTTTGATATCGTAAAAGAACGAAGCATTAGTCTCGTTCCTACCAGTCCAGAAATTGCTTCATTTTTAAGAAGCAACCGTAGGAAATATAAAAATTTACTTCCTGTAGGTATTAATATTTAAGAAGTAAGGGCGTTTCCCTTTCATTCTGCCGCTGGCAGAGCGAAAGGGTCGGGCGTTACGCTATATCTCTACATTGCTCGAAAAAAGCAATATAGAGGATGCCGCTGCAATCCCTAACGCGAGATTACAGGAGCTTCAACAAAAGCAAAGCGCACCAAACCATCCTCATCTATTTCGGTAAGTGAAACGGTCTGTAATGTGTTTACCAACGCAGGATTCCAAGGAGTTTTTACTTTCACGTAATTTTCAGTAAATCCGTGGATATATCCCTGTTTGTTTTCACTTTCAAACAAAACGGTACGTTCACTACCTAACTGACTTTCATAAAAGGCACGGCGTTTTTTAACCGATAAGCCTCGAAGCATTTTACTACGTTTTCTTCGCACATTCGCAGCAACAGCACCTTCCATCGTAGCAGCTGGCGTATTATCACGTTCAGAATACGTAAAAACATGCAAATATGAAATGTCCATTTCAATTAAAAAATGAAACGTTTCTAAGAAATGTTCTTCCGTTTCTCCAGGAAAACCGACAATAACATCCACACCAATACACGCATGTGGCATCACTTCTTTAATTTTTGCTACCCGCTCAGTATACAATTCACGCATGTACCTACGACGCATCAGTTTCAGAATGGCATTGCTCCCACTCTGCAACGGAATATGAAAATGAGGTACAAACGTTCTTGATTTCGACACAAAATCGATGGTTTCATTTTTCAGTAAATTGGGCTCTATAGAAGAAATTCGTAAACGTTCAATTCCAGGAACGGTATCCAACGCTTCACAAAGTTCAAAAAAGGTGTGTTCGTGTTTTTTATTCCCGAACTCTCCCTTTCCGTAGTCACCAATATTAACTCCTGTTAATACAATCTCTTTAATATCTTGTTTGGAAATTTCCGCAGCATTTTTCAAAACACTTTCCAACGCATCACTTCTCGAAATTCCACGTGCCAATGGAATGGTACAATACGTACATTTATAATCGCAACCATCTTGAACTTTCAAAAACGCACGCGTACGATCACCAATCGAATACGAACCGACGTAAAAGTCGGCATCTTCAATCTCACAACTATGAACCTCGCCAAAATCATTTTTTGAAAGGTCGTTGATATAATCGGTGATTTTAAATTTTTCAGTAGCTCCTAATACTAAGTCAACACCATGAACGTCTGCCAACTCTTGTGGCTTCAGTTGCGCATAACATCCCACTGCAGCTACAAATGCATCTGGATTTGCCTTTTGCGCTTGCTTTACAATGGTTTTAAAACGTTTGTCAGCATTTTCAGTAACACTACACGTATTAATTACATAGATATCTGCTTTTTCAGAAAAATCGACACGATCAAAACCCTCCTCGTTAAAGTTACGAGCAATGGTCGATGTTTCACTAAAATTAAGTTTACATCCTAAAGTATAAAAAGCGACTTTTTTTGTTGTATTCATGGGCGTATTAAAAGGCTTGCAAAAGTACAAACTATATTTGGTTCTTTCAACTCTAGAAGAATTAGCTACACAACATTAAAACTCTCATAAATAATAACTTATAGAAAAACAAAGGTGTCAATTGTTCAAATTTCAAAAAGGCATCTTTTATAATTGCAATTTTATCCCTCAAAAATAAGCAGATGGTCTTTAAAAGTTTCAGAAAGAAGATTTAAACCAATATATTCGTATGTAGTTAGCAAACCATATATTTTGATACAAAAACATCTTTCTTTTTTATTTATAATTAGTGTCATTTTTAGCTTCTATTCGTGCGAAACTGAAGCAACTAAAAATAAAGATCACTTAATTTTTAGATATAACGAACACAGCAATATCCCTACTCTAGATCCTGCCTTTGCTCGGAATCCGCAAAGTATTTGGCCTACCAATCAATTGTACAATGGATTGGTACAATTGGACGATGCACTAAACATACAACCCGATATTGCAAAAAGTTGGACGGTAAACGACACCACAAACACCTATACATTCACACTTCGTAACGATGTGTATTTTCATAAAAACAAAGTATTTGCCGTCAATTCTCAAGATTCTACTCGTACGGTAGTCGCTTCCGATTTTACCTATAGTTTTGATCGCTTGCTCGACGAGAAGGTCGCTTCTTCAGGAAGTTGGGTGCTTCAGAACGTACATAGCTATCGTGCCGAAAATGACACGACATTTACCATTCAGCTTAAACAGCCTTTCCCTCCTTTTTTAGGGTTACTTTCCATGCGCTATTGCTCGGTGGTTGCTCAAGAAGCCGTTACTCATTACGGTAGTGAATTCCGAAGAAATCCGGTAGGAACTGGTCCTTTTCAGTTTAAATTATGGGAAGAAAATGTAAAATTAGTGCTTCGGAAAAATCCGTTGTACTTTGAAAAAGACGAACAAGGAAACCAACTTCCGTACTTAGAAGCGGTGGCTGTTACATTTTTACCCGACAAGCAAAGTGAGTTTTTACAGCTTGTACAAGGGAAAATTGATTTTATCTCAGGACTTGACAGTTCGTATAAAGACGAATTGGTAACCACCCACGGAAAGCTACAAGAAAAATACAAAGACAAGCTTCAGCTAAACACAGGTCCTTTCTTGAACACAGAATACTTAGGTTTTTTTTTAGATACAGAATCGCCAGAGATTACTTCAAAAACACTTCGACAAGCTATTAATTACGGTTTTGATCGCGTGAAAATGGTTACTTACCTTAGAAATGGCATGGGAATTCCAGCTGTAAACGGCTTTATTCCGAAGGGATTACCAGGGTTCGAAGCCATTGATGGCTATTCGTACCAACCCGAAAAAGCACGCGAGCTAATTGCGCAATACACACAAGAAACGGGCGATGCAACTCCAGAAATAAACATCGGAACCAACAGTCAGTATTTAGATTTATGCGAATTTATACAACGAGAACTTGAAAAAATTGGCATTAAGGTTACCATAGATGTAATGCCACCTTCTACGCTTCGCCAAATGAAATCTACGGGCGAATTGGACATATTTCGCGCTAGCTGGGTGGCAGATTATCCTGATGCCGAAAATTACTTATCGTTGTTTTACAGTCCGAACTTTACACCCGACGGCCCCAACTACACACACTTTAAAAATGAGACTTTCGATAGTTTATATGTAAAAGCACAAGGAATTTCTAACATTGATGATCGAAAAGCTTTATACACCCAAATGGATTCAATTGTAATACAAGAAGCTCCTGTAGTACCTTTGTTTTACGATATGGCAGTACGTTTTGTGAATAAAAAAGTAAGCGGTTTGGGTAGTAATCCGCAGAACTTTTTGGTATTAAAACGTGTGAAGAAAGCAAAATAAGGGTTCGATTACTTTAACTTAAATTGTAACAGAACGCTTTACTCCCCGTCTAATAAATAAAAGCCTATGAAGTATAAAAGCACAGGAACACGGGCAGGACATAAACTATTTGTACGAAAACGAGAAACTCCATTTGATAAAAATCAGTCTTTCAATAGTACATTTGGCACCTTTGAAGACCATAAAGAAATGAAAACGTATGAGTACGCGGCTTTTCAGAAAAAAGTCTTTAAAGAAAAAGCACTTCAAAAACGCAAAAAGAAGCTTCTTATCCTCATAACTTCGATTATCGTGCTGCTCATTATTCTAGCTGCGCCTTCCATATTCAAATTTATACTTAGCTCCGACTATTTAAATGTAAATTAGCTTAATCTCTGCGCCACTTGGCCGTTTCTTCAAAAATATGAGTTAAGATATTCGCATCAACTTCTGTAAATTCGAGCGCGCGTCTAGACATAACCACTTTTGCAACTTCAAATGCTTTTTTGGTTAAATAGGTTGTCATTCCAGCGCTTCCACCCCAACTAAAACTAGGAACAAAATTACGTGGAAATCCGCTTCCGAAGATATTTGAACTCACTCCAACCACAGTTCCTGTATTAAACATGGTGTTAATTCCGCATTTACTGTGATCTCCCATCATAAGTCCACAAAATTGCAAGCCTGTTCGCGCAAAACCTTCTGTTTCATAATCCCAAAGACGTACTTCTGCATAGTTATTTTTAAGGTTCGAGTTATTGGAATCGGCACCTAAATTACACCACTCTCCCAATACCGAATTCCCCAAGAAACCATCGTGCCCTTTGTTTGAAAAGCCAAAAATCACAGAATTACTGACTTCTCCACCTACTTTACTATGCGGTCCAATAGTTGTTCCACCGTAGATTTTAGCGCCCATTTTTACGGTTGCATGTTCGCAGAGTGCAAAAGGTCCGCGAATCATGGCACCTTCCATAATTTCGGCATCTTTACCAATATAAATTGGGCCATCTGTAGCGTTAAGAGAACATAAAGGTAGTTTTGCACCCTCTTCTATAAATATATTTTCTTTGTGAAAAGCGACTGTATATTCAGGAATGGGTTGCGATTCCCTTCCTTCCGTTAGCATTTCAAAATCTCTTTGAATGGCTTCCGCATTTTTTGAAAATAAATCCCAAGTATGCTCAATGCGAAGCACATCGTCCTGCGTATACTCAACAACATCAAAAGTATCAAAATCGATTTCTTGATCTTCCGTAGAAAAAAAGGCAAGTGGCTCGTCTTTATAAAAAATAGCTTGATTTTCTGAAAGCTTTTTAATGAGCTGTACTAAATTTTCCGAAGGAAGAAAAGAAGCATTAATAAGTACATTTTGCTCCAACTCGACCATTGGATATTTTTCTGAAAGATACTCTTCGGTAACTGTAGTGGTTGTAGAACCTAACAATCGCTCCCATTTTTCACGAATGGTCAAAATCCCAACACGAATATCGGCAACTGGGCGTGTAAATGTGAAGGGTAATAATTGGTTTCGAACTGTTCCGTCAAAAAGAATGTAATTCATCTACGTAATTTTAATTGATACTTTGAGCGTTAAAGATACTAAAGAAGTTTTGGTGCAAGATAGGTTGCCACAAAAAAAAGCCTACGATTTCTCGAAGGCTTTAGTAGTTGTTTCCCAAAAGTTACTTGTTGCAACTTTTTAGGCAATCGAAATTTATTTTTTAAATTTCGCGTATTTCGTTTTGAACTTGTCAATACGTCCTGCAGTATCGATAAGTTTAGATTTACCAGTATAAAATGGGTGAGATGTTCTAGAGATCTCCATTTTTACTAATGGGTACTCAACGCCATCTACTTCTAAAGTTTCCTTTGTATTAGCGGTAGATTTAGTAATAAAAACGTCTTCGTTAGACATGTCTTTAAATGCTACTAATCTATAATTTTCAGGATGGATTCCTTTTTTCATTGTATCTATGTTTTAAATTGTCGCTCCCATAATTCAAGGATTGAGGGTGCAAATTTAAGTATTAATTACATACTTGCAATAATTTATTTCATTTTTTTATTCTGAAAAGATACAGATCGAAAAATAATGCTCGTTTAATCGCGTAAAACGAAGCTATTACTACCCTTTCGTACACAAAAGATGAAACTCTCCACAAAGATTATGTAACGTTTTGCTATCTTTGTTTACTAACTAGCCAAACCAAAAATAATAAATATGGAAACACAAACCGCATCTGTAAAAAAAATCGCTATTCCCTATGGGATTGTTTTAGCATTAGCAACCATCTTCGTCTCTGTAATCGTCTATGCTACAGGAATGACGTACGAACAGCCTTGGTGGCAAAGTGTATTAAACTTCGCCGCAACAATTGCCGCTATTGTTTACGGAATTAAAACATTTAAAAAAGACAACGACGGATTTTTATCTCTTGCGGAAGCACTGAAAACTGGATTGGCCATTGCATTAATTGCTGGAATTATAGGTTCTATCTTTACCTATATATTTGTTACAATAATCGAACCCGATTTTGTGGTCAATATGTTAGAAGCGTCTCGCGTTAAAATGATCGAGCAAAATCCAAACATGACCGAAGAGCAAATGGAAATGGGACTTGGTATGGCAGAAAAAATGATGAGCCCAGGAATTATGGTTGCAATAGGTATTATTGCCTCTCTTTTCTTCGGATTTATTATTGCATTAATTTCAGGACTTGTAATGAAAAACAATCGTCCAACTATCTAAACTACTAAATGAATTTATCTATCGTTATTCCTCTACTCAATGAGGAAGAGTCAATAAACGAATTATACCATTGGATTGCAAAAGTTATGCAATCCAATGGTTTTTTATATGAGTTGATTTTTATCGACGATGGAAGCACCGATACTTCTTGGGAGCTTATTGAAGCCCTTTCAAAAGAGCATACAGAGGTAAAAGGAATTTGCTTTTTGAAAAACTTCGGAAAGTCACAAGCGCTGCATGCAGGTTTTGCGGTAACCAAAGGAGATGTTGTAATTACCATGGATGCCGACTTACAGGACAACCCTGAAGAAATCCCTGAGTTATATAACATGATTGTAAAAGATGGGTACGATCTTGTTTCCGGTTGGAAAAAGAAACGCTACGATTCTGTACTCAGTAAAAATTTACCTTCAAAACTATTCAATTTTGCCGCTAGAAAAACATCTGGTGTCTCGTTAAACGACTTTAACTGTGGCCTCAAAGCCTACAAAAGTGAAGTGGTAAAAACGATTGAAGTAACGGGAGACATGCATCGTTACATCCCTGTACTTGCTAAAAATGCAGGTTTTAGTAATATTGGCGAAAAAGTAGTACAGCATCAAGCCCGCAAATACGGAACGACAAAATTTGGAGCAGAACGTTTTGTAAGAGGCTTTTTAGACTTAATTACCATTTGGTTTCTTTCCCGTTTCGGAAAACGTCCCATGCACCTTTTTGGAGCCTGGGGAGCTGTCACCTTATTTATAGGCTTTTGCCTTGCTATTTATCTAGGAATCGACAAGTTGTTTATTAACCCCTACGGCAGATTAATCACTGAGCGACCACAATTTTACATTGCATTAACCGCAATGATTTTAGGATCGCAATTATTTTTAGCTGGTTTTTTAGGCGAATTAATCCTAAGAAGCAAGAAAGATGCTAAAAACTACATTATTAAAGAGCGGTTAAACGTTACTCAAAAAGAGTAAGTTTCGTTATTTTTGCGTCTATATTTTGCGCAAAAAACCACTAATACCAAAGAATGATTCACGTAGACCCTAAAATTTTAGAACGCCTTAATAAATGGCTTACTCCTTTTTTTGACGAACAAACGCAACATACCATTAAGGAAATGATTGCGCACGATCCCGAAGGATTGGAAGATAGTTTTTATAAAAATTTAGCGTTCGGAACGGGTGGTATGCGTGGTGTTATGGGCGTTGGAGACAACCGAATCAACAAATATACCTTAGGTAAAAACACCCAAGGAATTTCCAATTACCTAAAAAAACAATTTCCAAATACAACGTGCAAAGTAGCAATTGCCTACGATTGCAGACACAATAGTAAAGAATTAGCAAAACTGGTTGCCGATGTATTTTCGGCCAATGGAATTGAAGTGTTTTTATTTTCTGAATTACGCCCAACTCCCGAACTTTCTTTTGCGGTAAAACATTTAGGTTGTCAATGCGGAATTGTACTTACAGCCTCTCACAATCCGCCAGAATACAACGGATACAAAGTATATTGGGAAGATGGTGGACAATTAGTACCGCCACAAGATGCTGAAATTATTGCTGAAATTAATGCCTTAGAATACACAGACATCAAATTTGAAGCAAACGAAGCGCTTATCCAATTAATAGATACCGAAGTTGACAATGCCTTTGCGGAAGCTTCCATCAAAAACGGAAGTTTTAATACTTCGCAAGAAGCAAAAGATAATTTAAAAATAGTGTTTACGTCCCTCCACGGAACGTCTATTACTATGGTTCCGAAGGTACTGGAACAAGCTGGATATAAAAATGTATCCTTAGTGGCAGATCAAGCGATTCCTGATGGTGATTTTCCAACTGTAGCTTCTCCAAACCCTGAAGAACCTGCTGCGCTTAAGATGGCATTAGAATTGGCGGAAGAAACCAATGCAGATATTGTAATTGGTACCGACCCTGATTGTGATCGCCTCGGAATTGCAGTTCGAGATGCAGAAGGAAAAATGGTTCTCTTGAACGGAAACCAAGCAATGGCTGTAAAAACATACTTTTTACTACAGCAATACAAAAAACAACATAAACTTACAGGAAACCAATTTATAGCTTCTACCATTGTTTCTACACCAATGATTGAGAAAATTGCAACGCAGTTTGGTGTCATCTATAAAGAAGGCTTAACAGGTTTTAAATGGATCGCCAAAATGGTAAAAGACTTCCCAGAACTCGAATTTGTGGGCGGTGGTGAAGAAAGCTTTGGTTATATGGTTGGTGGTTTCGTTCGCGATAAAGATGCAGTAACCGCTACCCTACTCGCTTGCGAAATTGCAGCTCAACAAAAAGAAGCTGACAGTAGTATTTACGAATACCTTCAGGAGATTTATGCACAAACTGGGTTCTACAAAGAACATCTAATTTCGTTGGTTAAAAAAGGAAAGAAAGGTGCTGAAGAGATTTCAGAAATAATGAAAAATCTACGTGAGAATCCGTACACAGAAATTGCTGGAAGCCCTGTAATTCGAATTGAAGATTACGATGCAAATACTGCTATTAATGTACTTAAAGGTGTTTCTGAACCACTTAACATTCCGAAGTCGAATGTGTTAATTTACTACACCGAAGACGGAAGTAAAATTGCAGCGCGTCCTAGCGGTACCGAACCTAAAATAAAGTTTTATATTTCTGTTAATGGTGCCGAAGAAGCTCCGCTTCAGAAAAAAATAGAGAATATCATTTCACATTTAAATTTGGGGTAAGCTCCACAACGAATGAACTACTTTAAAAAAATACTTCGCTATGCGATTCCATATAAAAGCTATGCGTGGCTCAATATTATTTCCAATATTTTTTACGCATTATTTGGAACACTAGCTTTTGTCTCTCTAATGCCAATGCTGAAAGTACTTTTTGGAAACACTGAAAAAGTGGTTGCAAAACCAAGCTTTCAAGGATTGATGAAAATTGGGGACTATTTTGAAGATTACACCAATTACTACGCTAACAAATCTATTGCTGAGTCGGGCGAATTAGATACCTTGATGATCATGATTGCTTTGGTGATAGGTACATTTTTACTAAAAAACCTATTTGGGTATTTAGCGATGTTTTTTATTACATTTCTTCGGAATGGGGTTTTAAAAGACTTACGTAATGATCTTTACAAAAAAACGATTGATCTTCCTGTTTCCTTCTATTCTGAAAAACGCAAGGGAGATACCATCGCACGTATCACTAGTGATGTATTAGAAATACAACATTCTTTCCTTTCAATTTTAGAATTAATTGTTCGTGAGCCATTAATGATTTTATTTACCATTATCGCCATGCTAGCAATTAGCCCGAAGCTTACTTTATTTGTTTTTATTTTCATTCCGTTGTCGGGTTTTATTATTTCGAGAATTGGAAAAAGCCTAAAGAGACACAGTGATAAAGTACAACAGGAACAAGGATTCTTCTTATCTATTTTAGAAGAAACACTTGGCGGACTTAAAATTATTAAAGGATTTAATGCTGAAAAAATATTCAACAAACGTTTTGAAGATTCAACACAACGTTTCTTCAAATTTTCGAACATACTTTTAAACCGTCAGAATCTTGCTTCTCCAACTAGTGAGTTTTTAGGAATTGTAACCATTTCCATATTATTATGGTATGGTGGATCTATGGTTTTAATTGAAAAAACATTACCCCCAGAATCCTTCATTATATATATGGGGCTTGCCTATAACATTCTTACTCCTGCCAAAGCGATTAGTAAGGCAAGTTATAATGTAAAGAAAGGAAACTCGGCAGCCGAACGTGTATTAGAGATTCTAGAAACGGAATCTTCTATTAAAGACGCTCCAGATGCTATTGAAAAAGAAGGCTTTACTCAAAATGTAAATATTGAAAACATTTCGTTTAAATACGAAGACGAATGGGTATTGGATGAGTTTACACTAAATGTTCCCAAAGGACACACAGTTGCGTTGGTAGGACAAAGTGGAAGCGGTAAAAGTACCATTGCAAATCTTGTAACGCGTTTTTACGACGTTAACAAAGGTGCTATCATTATTGACGGTGTCAATATTAAAGACATGACGCAAAAATCATTACGTAGCTTGTTAGGCCTCGTTACTCAAGATTCTATTCTATTTAATGATACTGTAAAAGGAAATCTAAAAGTTGCCAAAGAAGATGCTACCAATGAGGAAATTATTGAAGCCCTTAAAGTAGCTAATGCTTGGGAGTTTGTTGAAGGTTTACCGCTAGGAATCGATACAAACATTGGTGATAGTGGAAACAAGCTAAGTGGTGGACAAAAACAACGTTTAAGTATTGCGCGTGCGGTACTTAAAAATCCACCGATTATGATTTTAGACGAAGCTACGTCTGCTTTAGACACGGAAAGTGAACGTTTAGTTCAAGATGCTTTAGAGAATATGATGAAAAATCGTACATCCATTGTCATTGCACATAGACTTTCTACCATTCAAAATGCAGACATGATAGTTGTTTTAGCCAAAGGTAAAATTGTAGAACAAGGAAAACATCAAGAATTACTTGCTAAAAAAGGAATGTATTACAGCCTTGTAGAAATGCAATCACTCTCATAAGAAAACCTTCAAAATAGAGCATAAAAAAAGAGCGGTTGGGGCTCCGCTCCTTTTAAGTCTGTATCACCACAATTGGGGCTCGTGGTAATACGTTTAACATAAGTAAGTTATAATGATTCAAATATATCTAAGTTTCAGATAACTACCAAATACATTTTGCTTTTAATCTTTATTTAATGCTTTTTATCGATTTTTGATAGTAAATTATTTTTATTTTCCTACAAAATGTCGATTCTTTTTTTTCGTTCGATTTAGCGTATAAAAAAACGGGCTAGCCCCCGCTTAAGCCCGTTTTTAGTATAATCCTATTAAATGCTTTGCTGTTTGAGAAAGCGTTCATTAAATAGTACATGTCAAAAATAGTAATTATTTTCCTACAAAAAAAATAAATTCCTACTTTATCGGAAAAAAATGCATTTTATCGATTTTACCAGCTTCTTATGCACTCAAAATAAATATACTAGCAGGTTAAACCTTTTAATAGTAAATTAGTCATAGTATTAAAATGAATTGATTCGTGGTTAGTGAAATTGAATTAATAGATGCTCTTCAATCAAAAGATGAAAAAGAGGCAGCATTCCGATCCTTAGTATCCCAATACAAAGAACGTTTGTATTGGCAGATACGCAAAATAGTATTGGATCACGACGACACAGACGATGTACTTCAGAATACCTTTATAAAAATTTTTAAAAATATAGATAATTTTAAAGCAGACAGTAAACTTTATACTTGGATGTTTCGCATTGCAACCAATGAAGCGATCACATTTATCAATAAGAAAGCAAAAAGAGGAAACATCACAATTGAAGCTGTTAAAGACAAAGCAATCGCAAACTTAGCATCTGATGTTTATTTTGAAGGAGATGCCATTCAGCTTCAGCTTCAGAAAGCAATTGCAACACTTCCACAACAACAGCAACTTATTTTTTCGATGAAGTACTTTGAAGATCATACCTACGAAGAACTTTCAGAAATCTTAGATATTACGGTGGGCGGACTAAAAAGTAGCTATCACCTTGCAGTAAAAAAAATTACTGCCTATGTAAAGAACAATGAAACCTTTTAATCTTTTAACAGTCATATTATTGTGAAGAATACTAAAAACATACACGGCTTTAAAACTCCAGAAGGATACTTTGATTCTTTTGAAGATGATTTATTTGCCAAAATAGCTTCAGACGAACTCCCTAAAAAAACGGGCTTTAAGACTCCAGAGGGCTATTTTGATTCGTTAGAAGAAGATATCATGGCTAAAGTAGTTGTTTCAGAAGTAAAAGAAGAAACACTCGTTAAAGAACCAAAAGTGCTTCCGTTATTTAGAAAACAAACATTGGCATATGTGGCTGCAATTGCGGCTTGTTTTATCTTGGTATTCTCGTTAGTAAATCAGAAAGAAAGTGTTTCAGATCAAGTTAACAAGCTTCAATTTGCAGCTGTTGACACTTATATAGACGATGGAAATCTTGCGATTGACTCGTACGATGTTGTTTCGTTATTAACTGACGATGATATTGACAACCTATCTTACGAAGACGAACTGTTTTCCGAAGAAAATCTAAAAGAATACCTTTTAGATCATATAAATGAAGAAACTTTATTAATACAATAAAAATGAAAAATATATTCCTAGCGTTCTTTTTACTAAGTATGGGACTCCACGCCCAAAGCGGAAAGCACGAAAAAATAAAAGCTTTAAAAACAGCTTACATCACTTCAGAACTAGAACTATCGACTGCTGAAGCTGAAAAGTTCTGGCCTGTTTATAACGATTTTGACAACAAATTGCATGACATTAGAAAAGCAGAACGCCGAGAAATTTTCGAGAAATTTAAAGCCGGTATCGACAATTTAACCGATGAAGAAGCAAATGCTCTTATTGATAAAGCGTATCAATTAGAAGCTACTTCCCTTCAACTACGAGAGGATTTAACCAAAAATTTACGGAAAATTATTTCTCCAAAGAAAATTATCAAACTTCGTAAAGTAGAAGAAGATTTTAAGAAAAAGCTATTAGATCGCTATCGAAACCACAAAAAGAGTAACAAGTAAACGGTTATTTCTTAAAGACTAATTTCGAAATTTTATTGGGTCCTGAAGCAAATGCGAGGGTATCGTTTACAAATTCGATCGCATAAAAACCTTCTGAAGATAGTTCTTTCCAAGACTCGCCTTGGTCATCACTATATGAAATCCCTGGCGAACCTACTGCGACTAGCCCTTGCCCTTTGGTATTAGGCACAAACTTCACCGACGAACGATAACCCGGTCCTTTTCCATTGCTGAGTAAGTTCCATGTTTTTCCTCCGTCGTGTGTAATTGCTTTATTGCCTTCATTGAATTCTTTATTTTCCCAATCACCACCAAAAACAACACCTATTTGTGCATCAAAAAAAGCAATGCTATAAATTCCTGTCATCGTTTTTCCTTGTACTATCGGAGTATTAAAAACTTCCCACGTAACACCTTTGTCAGCTGAATGAAATACGCGGGCGCGCTTCCCTCCTGTTGCAATCCAAACATGGGTATCGACAATTGAAATATTCGAATTACTGGCAGCAAAAGCAGCTTCTCCTTTGGTAATTTCTGGCAAATCATCACATGAAATTTTATTCCATGTATTTCCGCCGTCGGTAGTTGTTATAATTGAAAGACATCCTTCGGTAGGGTCACCCATTGCAATTCCGTCCGTATCGTTAAAAAACTTAATCGAATCGTAAAACACATTTTCACCTTCTTCTACGTAAACCTCTTCAATATTGGTTGCATCTTTTCCACTCACGCCTATTTTGTACAACACTGCAGGATTTGCGATACTTAAAACAAAAACAGCACTTTGTGTCTTTGCTATCGCTCTAAAATGTAGCAATGAATCTTGATATTTAATTGTAGCAAGTTTAGGTGTCGCTCCATCGATAAGACCCACCTTACCTGCATTTGCAGCAAACCAAACACTCGTTTCGTCTATAGGCACAATAGCTCTAATACTCAAACTGTCGGTAAATACAGGAGTTATTGTAACCGTTTTAAAATCGGGAGCCGTTTTAGACACACACGAAATCAAGAAAAAGACACTTAAAAGGGAAAGAAAATATCGCATAAAAATTTTTGTCAAAAGTAACAAAACTATTCCTTTGTATTGTAATACCTTTGCAGCTTCAAACACCTACCTATATAATAAGGTGTTATTCAATTTAAAATCAATGAAATTACACCGTAATCTGGTATTTGCAACAATAGATTCACTGAATCTAATTTTTAACGATAACAAACAAGCCGACAAGGTATTAAGAGATACGCTTAAAAGAGATAAGCGTTGGGGAGCACGTGATAGAAGCTTTATTGCTGAAACCACCTACGATATTGTACGTTGGAAACGTTTATATGCTGAAATTGCAGATGTAAACGAGCATTTTGACCGACCTAACTTATTCCGAATGTTTGCCGTTTGGGCAACCTTAAATGGTATTACTATTCCTGATTGGCCTCAATTTGAAGCAACACCAACACGTCGTATTAAAGGACGTTTTGATGAATATTCAAAAATTAGAAAACTTCGCGAATCGATTCCAGATTGGTTGGACGAGTTAGGCGAAAAAGAATTAGGAAAGAAATGGGACACTGAACTTGCAGCGTTAAACAAGCAAGCTTCCGTAGTACTTCGTGTAAACCCTCTAAAAGCCACCGTTCAACAAGTAAAAGAACACTTAGAAGAAGCCGAAATTAAAACGGAAACTGTAAAAGGTCATCCGCACGCTTTACGTTTAATTGAAAGAGCCAATGTATTTAGTACGGAAGCTTTTAAAAATGGATGGTTTGAAGTACAAGATGCTTCTTCTCAAAAAGTAGCACAAATACTAGACCCTAGACCCGGAATGCGCGTTGTAGATGCTTGTGCAGGTGCGGGTGGAAAAACATTGCATATTGCATCCTTAATGGAAAATAAAGGACAAGTAATATCGATGGATATTTATGGAAATAAACTAATAGAGCTTAAAAGAAGAGCACGTCGCAACGGGATTCATAACATTGAAACTCGTGTGATTGATTCTACTAAAGTGATTAAAAAATTACTTGGGAAAGCAGACAAGGTTTTAATTGACGCTCCTTGTTCTGGATTAGGAGTTTTAAAAAGAAACCCAGATGCGAAGTGGAAATTACGTCCTGAGTTTTTAGAAACGATTAAAGAGACACAAGCAGAAATTATCGATTCGTATTCTCGAATGGTAAAACCTGGAGGGCAGTTGGTTTATGCAACTTGTTCTATTTTACCTTCGGAAAATGAAAAACAAGTAAAAACATTCTTAAAAAGAGAAGCTGGTGAAGAGTTCACCTTAACCAAGGATGAAAAAATACTCCCAAGTAAATCGGGATTCGATGGATTTTATATAGCACTATTACAAAAAAAAGAATAACGAAAAATGAAAAAAACTACGCTTCTTTTGCTACTTATATCTTTTGTAGCATTTTCACAACAACCCTATTATAACGATGTAGACATTACATTAACAGGGCAAGATCTCTATTTTGAGCTACAATCTAAAATAGATAATGCGAGCAGTTCATTTAACTATGGAGATGTTCGTGATACTATGAAAATAACAGATGAAGATCCTAATAATACAAACAATGTTTTATTAATTTATGGGTATGACGATACAGGAAGTTGTACGACAGATAGAAGTCGTGACAAGGATGATTTTGGAGGAACGTCATGCGAATACAATAGAGAGCACGTTTTTGCACGTTCTAACGCAAATCCAACCATGGGAAGTGTAAACAATGGAAGCACTGGAATTGCTGCAGACCCGCACAATTTACGCCCTAGCGACCAACAAATGAATAACAACAAAGGAAACAAAAGTTTTGCTGCTGGCTCGGGTACTGCTGGAGACGTTGGTAGTGGAAATTGGTATCCTGGAGACGAATGGAAAGGAGATGTTGCTCGTATGTTAATGTACATGTACACACGTTATGGAGATCGTTGCTTACCATCTTTAAATGCTGTTGGCGCAACACAAGGAAGCACCGATATGCTTCAAATTTTATTGCAATGGAATGCAGAAGATCAAGTAAACGATTACGAAGACCAACGCAATCCATATTTAGAAACTGCCTACGGAAACCGAAATCCTTTTATTGATAACCCGTACTTAGCGACGATTATATGGGGAGGACCTATTGCTGAAGATCGCTGGGGAATTGCTGGTGTTGCTGAAAATGAATTAGCTTCAGTTAGCATCTACCCAAATCCTACTTCGGAAAAAGTTTGGATTGAAACAACTTCAGAATTTATTCCAGAAACTTATAGTATTTATGACATTTCAGGAAGATTGATTATTGAAGATAACATCACTACTTCTGAAGCTATTGATGTGTCGAACCTTAATAGCGGAATCTATGTAATTGAAGTCGCAAATTCTGAAAAAAAGGGGACTCAAAAACTAATTGTACAATAAGTAGTAAGTTATTAGCAAAAAAAGTTAATAAATCTATTTTGTAAGAATTTGAATGATGTAGTAACGTAAGCTAAAATTAGCTATCTTTGCATCTTTAAAAACCTTCAAATTCTTTAACGAATGATTCACTTTTTTGGAGACGTAAAAAACACTGTTTTTGCTGTCCAAACGCACGAAGAAATTTCAGAAACTAACATACAAAAATTAGCGTGGTTGTTTGGCAACCAACCTAAAATAGAAACATCCGCTCCGATCACCATCGGGACGGATTTTTTTATTGGGCCAAGAGCTGTAATGATTACGCCTTGGAGTACCAATGCTGTTGAGATTACACAGAATATGGGCGTTACTGGAATTCTTCGAATTGAGGAGTTTACCAATGCAACTGTAAGTTCGAAAACCTTCGATCCGATGCTTTCGCAAAAGTATTCGCAATTAGATCAACATATTTTTACGATTGATATTCAGCCAGAAGCCATTCGTGAAATCGACAATATTGGGTTGTATAACGAGCAAGAAGGTTTGGCTTTAAATGCCGAAGAAGTTGTTTATTTGGAAGACCTTGCTACCAAGCTAGGCCGAAAACTTACCGATAGTGAAGTGTTTGGGTTTAGTCAAGCGAATAGCGAGCATTGTCGTCACAAAATATTTAACGGGACTTTTCAAATTGACGGCAAAGAAATGCCTTCTTCTTTGTTCAAATTAATTAAAAAGACATCAGAAGCGAATCCCAACGATATCGTTTCAGCATACAAAGACAATGTTGCCTTCGTAAAAGGGCCAAAAGCCACTCAGTTTGCACCTAAAACACAAGACAAACCTGACTTTTATGAAACTTCAGAATTTGACAGTGTAATTTCAATAAAAGCAGAAACACACAATTTCCCAACAACGGTAGAGCCTTTTAACGGGGCTGCAACTGGAAGTGGTGGAGAAATTAGAGATCGTCTTGCAGGTGGAAAAGGATCTCTTCCTTTGGCAGGAACTGCTGTGTATATGACATCTTATTCTCGCTTAGAAGAAAATCGCCCATGGGAAAAAGCCATGGAAGCACGCGATTGGCTGTACCAAACACCGCTGGATATTTTAATAAAAGCAAGTAATGGGGCTTCCGATTTTGGAAACAAATTTGGACAACCCTTAATTACAGGTTCGGTTCTTACGTTTGAACACAATGAAGCTGTTGATGCACTTACCGATTCTGAAGCCCGAAAATTAGGGTTCGACAAAGTAATTATGTTAGCTGGAGGTATTGGTTACGGAAAGGCAGAACAAGCTTTAAAAGACACCCCTCAAACGGGTGATAAAATTGTAATTCTAGGAGGTGAAAACTACCGAATTGGAATGGGGGGTGCTGCGGTATCATCTGCCGATACAGGTGAGTTTTCTAGCGGAATTGAATTAAATGCCATTCAACGTTCGAATCCAGAAATGCAAAAAAGAGCTGCCAACGCCATCCGTTCTATGGTCGAAGGCGATCACAATCCGATTGTGTCTATTCACGATCACGGAGCTGGCGGACACCTAAACTGTTTGAGTGAATTGGTGGAAGATACTGGCGGACTTATCGACCTAGATAAATTACCTGTCGGAGACCCTACACTTTCAGCAAAAGAAATTATCGGAAACGAATCGCAAGAGCGAATGGGACTGGTAATTGGCGAAAAAGACATAGCACATCTACAACGAATTGCAGACCGTGAACGTTCTCCAATGTATGAAGTAGGTGCTGTAACTGGCGATCATAAATTTACATTTCAAAGTAAAACAACAGGCGAAAAACCAATGGATTTTGCCTTAGAAGATATGTTTGGTAGTTCTCCAAAAACAGTAATGACAGACGTTACTGTTAACCGAAACTATAAAAATGCAACCTATACACTTTCCGAAGTAAAAAACTATGTAAGTCAGGTATTACAATTAGAAGCGGTAGCTTGTAAAGACTGGTTAACAAATAAAGTTGACCGCTGTGTGGGCGGCCGCGTTGCCAAACAACAATGTACAGGTCCGTTGCAATTACCCCTTAATAATTGTGGTGTAATGGCGTTAGATTATAACGGAAAAGAAGGTATTGCAACTTCAATTGGGCACTCCCCTATTTCTGGTTTGATTGATCCTGTAGCGGGTTCTCGAAATTCTATCACCGAATCACTTACCAATATTGTTTGGGCACCGTTAGACAAAGGTTTAGAAAGTCTTTCGTTATCTGCAAACTGGATGTGGCCTTGTAATAATAAAGGAGAAGATGCACGTTTGTACAAAGCTGTAGAAGCAATTAGCGAATTTGCAATCGATTTAGGAATTAATGTCCCTACTGGAAAGGATTCCCTTTCTATGAAGCAGAAATACAAGAATGAAGAAGTAATCTCTCCAGGTACTGTTATTATTTCGGCAGCAGGACATTGCAACGACATTAAAAAAGTAGTAGAACCAACCCTTCAAAAAGACAAAGGAAGCATCTACTACCTAAATATCTCTCAAGACACTCCAAAATTAGGAGGTTCTTCGTTTGCACAAGTGCTTAACACGATTGGTTCGGATGCGCCAACGGTGAAAAGTGCGAAGTATGTAAAAACGGTATTCAATACCCTACAGCGTTTAATTTCTAAAAATAAAATCGCCGCAGGTCACGATATCGCTTCAGGAGGATTAATCACGACCCTATTAGAAATGTGTTTCGCAGATACTAATTTGGGAGCGAACTTAGATCTTTCAGAACTAGGCGACGATCTTGTAGCAACTTTATTTGCTGAAAATTGTGGTGTTGTACTACAGGCTTCGGAAGATGCTGTTGTAGAGAAAACGCTTTCAGAAGCAAACATTACCTTCGTAAAACTAGGAACTGTTACTGAAACTGAATCGCTTCAACTGAAGCATACACAAGAAGATATTAGTTTCAGTATTCCTGAAATGCGCGATACATGGTTTAAAACGTCTTATTTATTAGACCAAAAGCAAACCGCTAATGGAATGGCAGAAGAACGTTTCAAAAACTATAAAAATCAGTCGTTAACGTATCACTTTCCGAAGCACTTTACAGGGAAATTACCTGTAGTAAAAGAACGCAAAATCAAAGCAGCGATCATTCGTGAAAAAGGAAGTAATAGCGAACGTGAAATGGCAAATGCGATGTATCTCGCTGGTTTTGATGTGAAAGATGTACACATGACCGATTTAATTGAAGGAAGAGAAACGTTAGAAGACATTCAATTTATTGGTGCTGTTGGAGGTTTCTCTAACAGTGATGTATTAGGTTCGGCAAAAGGTTGGGCTGGTGCATTTTTATACAATGAAAAAGCTAATACCGCCTTGAAAAACTTCTTTGCGAGAGAAGACACATTATCGGTCGGAATTTGCAATGGATGTCAGTTATTTTTAGAATTAGACCTAATTAATCCTGAGCACGAAAAGTTGGCGAAAATGAAGCATAATGTTTCTCAAAAACACGAAAGTGGCTTTACAAGTGTGAAAATTCAAGAAAATAACAGTGTGATGCTATCTAGCCTTGTAGGAAGTACTTTAGGAGTATGGATTAGTCACGGAGAAGGAAAGTTTGACCTTCCAATGCCTGAGAATCAATACAATATTGTTGCGAAGTACGGTCATGAAGGCTATCCTGCAAACCCAAATGGCAGTGATTATAATGTTGCGATGCTTTGTGATAAAACAGGACGACATTTAGCAATGATGCCTCATATTGAGCGCTCTACTTTTCAGTGGAATTGGGCAAATTATCCAAGTCATAGAAACGATGAAGTTTCCCCTTGGCTAGAAGGATTTGTAAATGCAAAGCAATGGTTAGAAGAAAAATAGATCTTTTTTCAGATTCTGATTTTAACATCGAATAAATCATTGGATTACAAAACAAGTAATCATTTTAATAAGAATATATCAAAATATTATGTAATTTTAAAAGGAGCTTTCAACAGCTCCTTTTTTTATTTCTTACAAAATCTAAAAAAAAATTCATAATTTGCACCTCCTACAATAATACATAATATGACAGACGTAAAACGACTTTTTGACTTCCCATACTACCAATTAGAAAAATATCCTCAAGCAAATGCATTAGTAACAAAAATTGAGGGCAAATGGGTAGGAACATCTACACAAGAATATCTAGACAAAGCAAATGCTATTAGTCGAGGGTTACTTCGTTTAGGAGTTGAGGCTAATGATAAAGTCGCTATTATTTCGATGACCAATAGAACTGAATGGAATATTTGTGATATTGGAATTCTTCAAACAGGTGCGCAAGATGTGCCAATTTACCCAACCATTTCAGAAGAAGATTACGAATACGTTTTAAATCACAGTGAATCAAAATACTGTTTTGTTTCTTGTCAAGAAGTATTCGAAAAAGTAAATAAAATAAAAGGAAACGTACCTTCTTTAAAAGGTGTGTATTGTTTCGAGAAAATAGACGGTTGTTCAAACTGGACCGACGTTTTAGAACTAGGTGCCGACGAAAGCAACCAAGAAGATGTTGAAGCACGTAAAGAAGCGGTAACTGAAAATGA
This sequence comes from Ulvibacter litoralis, assembly GCF_900102055.1. GTDB lineage: Bacteria > Bacteroidota > Bacteroidia > Flavobacteriales > Flavobacteriaceae > Ulvibacter > Ulvibacter litoralis. The sequence continues at coordinate 299,303 of NZ_FNBA01000002.1, read as the reverse complement.
CTTAGCAACCCTTATTTATACCTCTGGTACAACAGGAAGACCTAAAGGAGTAATGCTTTCGCACAAAAACATTGCGAGTAATGCAATATTTAGTGAAACTAGATTGCCAATAGATTTAGGAAATTCGAAAGCTTTAAGTTTTCTACCAGTATGTCATATTTACGAACGTATGTTATTGTACATGTACCAATACTGCGGAACAAGCATTCATTTTGCTGAAAGCTTAGAAACTATAAGTGATAATTTAAAAGAGGTGCAACCAGATGTTATGAGTGCCGTACCACGTTTACTTGAAAAAGTGTACGATAAAATTATTGCGAAAGGAACCGATTTAACGGGTATTAAAAAGAAATTGTTTTTCTGGGCTGTTGAGCTTGGATTACAATGGGAACCGTATGGTCAAAACGGGGCTTTTTATGAATTTAAACTGAAAATTGCCCGTAAACTTATATTTAGCAAATGGCAAGAAGCCTTAGGAGGCAACTTAAAAGCCATCGCATCTGGAAGTGCTGCGTTACAACCACGTCTGGCTCGTGTATTTAATGCTGCAGGTTGCCCAGTAATGGAAGGATATGGTCTTACTGAAACATCTCCCGTAGTATCTGTAAACGATATGCGCAATGGAGGTTTCAGAATTGGAACTGTTGGAAAAGCATTGCCAGAGACTGAAATTAAAATTGCAGAAGACGGAGAAATCTTAATCAAAGGCCCACAAGTAATGATGGGTTACTATAAAGATAAAGAACAAACCGAAGAAGTTCTTAAAAATGGCTATTTCCACACAGGAGATATTGGAGAAGTAGATAGCGACGGTTTCTTAAAAATTACCGATCGTAAAAAATCCATGTTTAAAACCAGTGGTGGAAAATATGTAGCGCCTCAACTCATTGAAAATGAAATGAAGCAATCACACTTCATTGAGCAGATTCTTGTTGTAGGTGAAGGTGAAAAAATGCCCGCTGCGCTAATTCAGCCGTCATGGGAATTTGTTGCTTCATGGTCTGAGAAAAAAGGAAAGAACATTCCGACCGACCCAAAAGAAGCGATTAAAAATGAAGAACTAATTGCACGTATCCAAAAGGAAATTGATATTCACAATGAGAAATTTGGAAAATGGGAAAAAGTAAAAACCTTTCAATTAACACCAGATGTTTGGAGTATTGAAGGCGGACAACTTACTCCCACCATGAAAGCGAAACGTAAAGTTATAAAGACGATGTACAAAGATTTGTATGAAAAGCTATATGGAAGAGGATAAACTTCACCTTTATACCATACTTTAAATAAAAAAAAGAGCCTTCCAACTAAGGCTCTTTTTTTGTTTATATCATTAAAACCAATTTCTTAACATTCAATCATAAAAATATACCACTATTTACTATGCGTGCATAGTATTTTTTCGTAACTTTGATTTTCTGATAGAAAACGAAAACTTCATTGAAAGAAAAAACGATAGATTATGTACTGCGCACGACTTGGATGAGTGTCATGAAAATGTACAACGAAGAAGCTAGTAAAGAAGGTAGCACAATGGCAACTGGTTTTGCTTTAATTAGTATCGATCCTGAAGAAGGTACACCTTCAACAGCATTAGGCCCAAAAATGGGAATGGAAGCTACAAGCCTATCACGTACCTTAAAAATAATGGAAGAAAAAGGACTTATAGAGCGAAAGCCAAATCCTTTAGACGGCCGAGGTGTTTTGATTCATTTAACTCCCTTCGGAAAAGAAATGAGAGACTTTTCAAAAAAAGTAGTCTTACGTTTTGATGAAGTTGTAAAGGAATCAATTCCTGAAGAAGACTTAAATACATTTAAAGATGTCGCTCAAACAATCCTTGAGCTTATCAATAATAAAAAGATTTATACCACAGAAAAAATAACATAAACATGTCAAAAAGAAGAATAAACAAAGTAGCCGTTATTGGTTCCGGTATCATGGGAAGCGGTATTGCTTGCCATTTTGCCAATATTGGTGTAGAAGTACTATTACTAGATATTGTACCTCGCGAATTAAACGACAAAGAAAAAGCGAAAGGACTAACACTAGAAGACAAAGTTGTTCGTAACCGTTTGGTAAATGACGATTTAGCAAAAGCTATTAAATCGAAGCCAGCTCCTTTATATCACATTGATTTCGCGAAGCGAATTTCAACGGGAAATTTGGAAGACGATATTGCAAAAGTATCGGAAGTAGATTGGATTATCGAAGTAGTTGTAGAGCGTCTAGACATTAAAAAAATAGTGTTTGACAATCTTGAAAAACACAGAACACCAGGAACGTTGATTACTTCAAACACCTCTGGTATTCCTATTAAGTTTATGAGTGAAGGTAGAAGCGATGACTTTAAAAAGCATTTCTGCGGAACGCACTTCTTTAACCCACCACGTTATTTAAAATTATTTGAAATCATTCCTGGACCTGAAACTTCAACTGAAGTATTAGATTTCTTGAATGGTTACGGAGAAAAATTCCTCGGAAAAACTTCGGTAATCGCTAAAGATACCCCTGCATTTATTGGAAACCGTATCGGTATCTTCGGAATTCAAAGTCTGTTCCACCTTGTAAAAGAAATGGGACTTACCATTGAAGAAGTAGATAAATTAACAGGTCCTGTTATTGGACGTCCAAAATCTGCTACCTTCAGAACCGTAGATGTAGTTGGATTAGACACTTTAGTACACGTTGCTAACGGTATTTATGAAAATTGCCCGAACGACGAAGAACACGATATTTTCAAATTGCCAGACTTCATCAATACTTTGATGGAAAATAAATGGTTGGGTAGTAAATCTGGACAAGGGTTTTACAAAAAAGTAAAAAACGCAGACGGAAGTAGTGAAATTTTAGGATTAGACCTTGACACTTTAGAATACCGTAAAGGAAAAAGAGCCAGTTTCGCAACCTTAGAACTTACTAAAACCATCGACAAAGTAGCCGATCGTTTTAAAGTGTTAGTTAAAGGAAAAGACAAAGCAGGTGAATTCTACCAAAAAAGCTTCGGAAGTATGTTTGCTTATGTTTCAAAACGTATTCCTGAAATTACTGACGAGTTTTACAAAATTGACGACGCTATGAAAGCTGGTTTCGGTTGGGAACACGGACCCTTCCAAATCTGGGATGCTGTTGGTGTTAACGCTGGAATACAACTTATTAAAGATTTAGGAAAAGAACCTGCCGCTTGGATTGAAGAAATGCTTGCTTCAGGTGTAGAGTCTTTCTATACTGTGAAAGACGGTGCTACTTATTATTATGACATTCCGCAGAAAAAATATGTAAAAATACCAGGACAAGATTCATTTATCATTTTAGATAACATTAGAAAATCTTCCGAAGTATTTAAAAATAGTGGCGTTGTTGTTGAAGATTTAGGCGACGGAATTTTAAATGTAGAATTCCAAAGCAAAATGAATAGCATTGGAGGCGACGTTCTTGCCGGATTAAACAAAGCAATTGATATTGCTGAAAAAGATTTTGACGGATTAGTAGTCGGAAATCAAGGACCAAACTTCTCTGTGGGTGCAAATATCGGAATGATTTTTATGATGGCTGCCGAACAAGAATACGACGAACTGAATGCTGCTATTAAGTATTTCCAAGATAGTTGTATGCGTTTGCGCTACTCCTCTATTCCTACTGTAGTCGCTCCTCATGGAATGACGCTAGGTGGAGGTTGCGAAATGACATTGCATGCAGATAAAGTAGTTGCTGCTGCTGAAAGTTATATTGGTCTTGTAGAATTTGGCGTTGGAGTAATTCCTGGCGGTGGAGGATCTAAAGAAATGGCACTTAGAGCAAGTGACACCTTTAGAAAAGGAGATGTTGAATTAAACACCTTGCAAGAGTATTTCTTAACCATAGGAATGGCTAAAGTATCTACTTCTGCTTATGAAGCCTACGATTCAGGAATTTTATTACCTGGAAAGGACATCGTAGTGGTAAATAAAGACAGACAAATTGCAACAGCGAAAGCAGTTGCTAGAATGATGGCAGACCAAGGATACACAAAACCTGTAAAACGAAACGACGTAAAAGTTTTAGGAAAACAGGCTTTAGGTATGTTCTTAGTGGGAACTGACTCGATGAAAGACAGTAACTATATTAGCGAACACGACAATAAAATTGCCAATAAACTTGCCTACGTAATGGCGGGTGGTGATTTATCTGAACCAACACTTGTGTCTGAACAATACTTGTTAGATTTAGAAAGAGAAGCTTTCTTGAGTTTATGTGGAGAACGTAAAACATTAGAAAGATTACAACACATGTTAACGAAAGGAAAACCTTTAAGAAATTAGATCGTTGGATTATAGGAATGCTCTATTGTTAGAAATTCCAAAATCAAACTACCTAAAAATCTAAAAAAATCGAAAAAAAATGAAAACAGCATATATAGTAAAAGCATACAGAACTGCAGTTGGTAAAGCACCAAAAGGAGTTTTCCGCTTTAAAAGAACAGACGAATTGGCTGCCGAAACCATCAAGTACATGATGAAGGAATTGCCAAACTTAGATCCGAAACGTATTGACGACGTAATTGTTGGTAATGCAATGCCAGAAGGTTCACAAGGATTGAACATGGCACGTCTTATATCCTTAATGGGATTAGACATTGTTGATGTTCCTGGTGTTACTGTAAACCGTTTTTGTTCGTCAGGTATTGAAACGATCGGAATGGCTACGGCAAAAATACAAGCTGGAATGGCAGATTGTATTATCGCAGGTGGTGCTGAAAGTATGAGTTCGGTTCCGATGACAGGTTTTAAACCAGAATTGAACTACGACCTTGTAAAATCAGGACATGAAGATTACTATTGGGGAATGGGAAATACGGCTGAAGCAGTTGCAAAACAATTCAACGTATCTCGCGAAGACCAAGATGAATTTGCTTTTAATTCGCACATGAAAGCTTTAAAAGCACAAGCTGAAAATCGTTTTCAAGATCAGATTGTACCTATTACTGTTGATCAAACATATGTAGATGCAAACGGGAAAAAAGCAACAAAATCATATACCGTTACTAAAGATGAAGGTCCACGTGCTGGGACAAGCAAAGAAGCATTGGCAAAATTACGTGCTGTATTTGCTGCTGGAGGAAGTGTAACTGCTGGAAACTCATCACAAATGAGTGATGGAGCTGCCTTTGTTATGGTAATGAGTGAAGATATGGTGAAAGAATTAAACCTTGAGCCAATCGCAAGACTGGTAAACTACGCTGCAGCGGGTGTAGAACCTCGTATCATGGGAATAGGACCTGTAAAAGCAATTCCGAAAGCCCTAAAACAAGCAGGTTTACAACAATCAGATTTAGAGTTAATTGAATTAAACGAAGCCTTTGCGTCACAATCTTTAGCGGTAATTAGAGAGTTAAAGTTGAATCCAGACATTATTAATGTAAATGGAGGAGCTATTGCATTGGGACACCCATTAGGATGTACAGGAGCAAAACTTTCAGTGCAATTGTTTGATGAAATGCGCAAACGCGATATGAAAGGAAAATACGGTGCTGTAACTATGTGCGTTGGAACCGGACAAGGAGCTTGCGGTATTTTTGAGTTTTTGAATTAAAAACAGTTACTGTCCGGTCGAGTGCAGTCGAGACCTAATTGACCGGATATCTAAAAAATAGTTTTCGACTGCGCTCGAACAGACAAATTAATAGTAAAGAACAAATTAGATAATAAAAACATGGCAGATACAGAAAAAGACATCCTACGCGGAGGTCAGTTCTTAGTAAAAGAAACAAAATGCGAAGACGTATTTACTCCTGAAGATTTTTCAGAAGAGCAGAAAATGATGAAAGATGCTGTAATGGAGTTCAACGAACGTGAAATTATAGCACACAGAGCAAGATTTGAAGCAAAAGATTATGCCTTAACTGAAGAAGTTATGCGTAAAGCTGGTGAACTTGGCTTTTTAGGAGTAGCTGTTCCTGAAGAATATGCTGGACTAGGAATGGGATTTGTTTCTACCTTACTTACATGTGACTATATCTCTAGCGGAACAGGTTCTTTTAGTACTGCTTTTGGTGCCCACACAGGAATTGGTACAATGCCTATTACATTATATGGTACTGAAGAACAAAAGAAAAAATATGTTCCAAAATTGGCTACAGGCGAATGGTTTGGAGCGTATTGTTTAACAGAACCAGGTGCAGGATCGGATGCAAATTCTGGAAAAACAACCGCTACCCTATCGGAAGATGGAAAATCGTATAAAATTAACGGACAAAAGATGTGGATCTCAAATGCAGGTTTCTGTAGCTTGATGATTGTTTTTGCTCGAATTGAAAATGATAAAAACATTACAGGATTTATCGTAGAGTACAATCCAGAAAATTCAAATGGAATTACATTAGGTGAAGAAGAACACAAATTAGGAATTCGTGCCTCTTCAACACGTCAAGTCTTTTTTAGCGAAACAGTAGTTCCTGTAGAAAATATGCTTGCAGGTCGCGGAGAAGGCTTCAAAATTGCAATGAACGCCCTTAACGTAGGTCGTATTAAATTAGCGGGAGCTTGTTTAGATTCGCAACGTCGTATTCTAACAACTGCTGTAACCTATGCGAATGAGCGTAAACAATTTAATACAGCTATTTCAGAATTTGGTGCTATAAAAGTAAAATTAGCTGAAATGGCAACTAGTGCTTATGCTGGAGAATCTGCTACGTACAGAGCTGCTAAAAATATTGAAGATAGAATCAATATGCGAGTTGCTGGTGGTAACACACATCAAGAAGCTGAATTAAAAGGTGTTGAAGAATATGCTATTGAATGTTCTATTCTGAAAGTAGCCGTTTCTGAAGACGTTCAAAACTGTGCCGATGAAGGAATTCAAATCTTTGGTGGAATGGGATTCTCTGAAGAAACTCCTATGGAGGCAGCTTGGAGAGATGCTCGTATTGCACGTATTTATGAAGGTACCAACGAAATTAATCGTATGCTTTCAGTAGGTATGTTGGTTAAGAAAGCAATGAAAGGACATGTAGATTTATTAGGTCCTGCTCAAAAAGTACAAGAAGAATTGATGGGTATCCCTTCATTTGAAACACCCGATTATTCTGAATTATTTTCAGAAGAAAAGCAAATGATTCAGAAGCTTAAAAAGACTTTCTTAATGGTTGCGGGTGGTGCTGTTCAAAAATACGGACCACAATTAGAAGATCACCAACAATTACTTATTGCTGCAGCCGATATTTTGATTGAAATCTATATGGCAGAATCTGCCATTTTAAGAACAGAGAAAAATGTAAAACGCTTTGGCGAAAAAGAGCAATCGGCTCAAATTGCTATGGCAAAATTATATTTATACCACGCTGTAGATATCGTAGAAGAAAAAGGAAAAGAAAGTATTATTTCTTTTGCAGAAGGTGACGAGCAACGTATGATGCTTATGGGTCTTAAACGATTTACAAAATATGCAAACTACCCTGATATTGTAGATTTGCGCAATGAAATTGCTGAAAAAGTGAAAGCTGAAGGCAAATATTCATTCTAAAAATTCAATTTAATATAAATTGAAAATTGGTTAGTTAGTTTAAACCGCCTCCTTAAAAAGGGGCGGTTTTTTTATATATTATTAAAAAAGCATAAAAAACTATTACCGCATGGATTCTAACACCTTCTCATCTGTCACTTTAGATGAAAAATTAATAGCACATTCTATCAAAGCCAAATGAGAATAGGCTTGCGGAAAATTACCCAACAATCGTTTGGTTTTAAAATCAATATCTTCACTAAATAACCCTAAATGATTACTGTACCCCAACAATTTATTAAAATAAGTCAATGCTTTTTCTTCCTCTCCAATTTTAAATAAACTATTAATAAACCAAAATGTGCAAATGGTGAAAGAGGATGATGGCAATCCAAAATCGTCTTCGTTTTTATAACGATATAATAGTCCATCATTGCATAAGGTAGCTTCAATGGCTTTTACTGTAGCTATAAACTTAGGGTGTTTGGCTTCAATAAAACCATACGATTCCATTAACAAAACAGAGGCGTCTAAATAAGTAGATCCATACGATTGTGTAAATGCGTTAACAGAAGCATTCCAAGCATTATCGTGAATGTCTTTTTTAATTTCTTCTTCTATCTTAATCCACTTTTCAATTTTATGTGTTTTATTAAAAATGCGAGCTACTTTAATAGCACGATCTATAGCGACCCAGCACAACACTTTAGAAAATGTAAAATGGCGATCTTCAGCTCTAAATTCCCAAATTCCTTTATCTGCTTCTCGCCAGTGTTTATCTACAATCCAAACAATCCCTTTAGTAATTCCCCAGAGATCTTCTCCATTTTCAATGTCGTTAGAGAATTTATTAAGTTGCTGGTAAATAACATCCATTAAAATACCGTAAATGTCATTCTGCTTTTGCTTGTATGCTGCATTTCCAACACGTACGGGCTTAGATCCTTTGTATCCTTCTAAATGATCTAAGGTTATTTCTGTGAGTCGTTTTTCCTTATTAATACCATACATAATTTGTAGTTTCTCATCCTTGTCAGGAATAAGATCAATAATAAATTGAAGGTATCTTTTAGCTACATTCTTATGTCCGAGTTCAGACATTACTTTAATCACCATAGAAGCATCTCGAATCCAACAAAAGCGGTAATCCCAATTCCGAACATCTCCTATGGTTTCTGGTAATGATGTTGTTGCCGCAGCTAATACAGCTCCTGTTTTATCGTAACTAAGCAGTTTTAAAGTTATAGAACTCCTATTTATTTCATTGTTGTATAAATTATAACTTGGTGTTTTAGTACTCCAATTAAGCCAATATACCTTAGTGCTTTGTTGTTCTAAATATATTTTTTCAACAGTAGGAGCAAATATTTTTTCGTTATAACCAAACAGAAAATAACCATCTTCAGTAAGTTCTATTTCAGTACCGTTTACAACATCTTCTTTAATAAAAGAAGTATATAAAAAAACCGTGTCAAATTTTTCGCCGTGCGTTAAGCTAGTAATAAAGTCTTTTTTAATGTAGGTTTTTGTTACTCCAGCTGCATATTCCAATTTAGGATTGTAACGTACTTTAAACTTAGGGGTACCCGAAATATAACGTATGTATCGTATAATCTCTGGCGGAGAATAATACGTCCCATCCTCTACTCTATATCGCGGCATAAAATCTCTTACTTCAAAAACATTGTTTCCTTCGGAAAATGTAGTAATTAGTATGGCGGTATGCAGCTTGTATTCTTGTGTAATGGTATAATTATTAGTCGTTTCAATTTCAAAGCTTCCTCCTTTCTTTTCATCTAAAATTTTTGCAAAAACGGAAGAAGAGTCAAACGTTGGTAAGCAGCTCCATTCTATTGCGCCATTCTTAGAGATTAACGCTGCGCTTCTACAATTTCCTATTATTCCGTAGTCTAAATTATTCATATAGTAAATTAGGGTTAAATACTTCCATTTAGTAGGTTTTCATACCAATTTTATCGAAATTTATACAAAAACCAGCTAATTTCAGCCAAAAAATAGCGATTTATGAGTAAAACTATCATTATCTCAAATAGACTACCTGTTCAATTAGAAATTCACAATAAAGAGATTAAATCAACACCTAGTATTGGAGGATTGGCAACAGGAATGAAATCTGTTCACTCTGGAAGTAACGATTTATGGATAGGTTGGAGTGGCTTAACAGCCGAAAACATCCCTACTGAACTAGAAAAGGATATTGATGCCGCATTAAAAGAGCATGGCTGCTCCAAAGTAAACTTAACTGAAAGTGAGGTTGATGGTTTTTATTTCGGATTTAGCAACCGAACTATTTGGCCTTTGTTTCATTACTTTTTAGAGTATGCTGAGTTTGAATTGACAAATTGGGAAATATACAAAGCCGTAAATCAAAAATTTGCAGATGAAATTATAAGTAAAGCTGACGATGATGATATTATTTGGGTTCACGATTACCAATTAATGCTGGTTCCGCAAATGGTGAAAAATAAAAAACCTGATATTTCTATTGGTTTCTTTCTACACATACCTTTTCCTTCTTACGAGATATTTAGAACCTTACCTTGGCGTGAAGAGATTTTATTAGGTTTGTTAGGCTCCGACTTAATAGGCTTTCACACCTATGATTACGAACGACATTTTTTAAGTTCCGTTAGACGCTTGTTGCGACTAGAGGTTAGTTTTAACGAAATACATATTGACAATAGAATTGTTAAGGTAGATTCTTTTCCAATGGGTATTGACTATAAAAAGTTTAGTGAAGCTGGAAAAGCCAATTCACTGAATACAATCGAAAATCAATCAGACTTTCAACAACGATTAAATGCACATAAAGAGTCAACCAAAAATGCAAAATTAATCTTATCGATAGACCGGTTAGATTACTCCAAAGGAATTGCCAAAAGATTGAAAGCTTTTGAATATTTTTTAAACAAGCATCCAAAATATAAAGAAAAGGTTCGCTTAATAATACTAGCGGTGCCTTCTCGGTCTAATGTTCCACAATATCAATTGCTAAAAAAAGAGATTGACGAACTCGTAGGCAGAATTAATGGAGAATTTTCAACAGTAAATTGGACTCCTATTTGGTATTTTTATAGATCAATGCCTTTTGAAAATTTAATTGATTTATACACATCGTGTGATATCGCGTGGCTTACTCCTATTCGAGATGGAATGAATTTGGTTGCTAAAGAATATATCGCTACACGAACAGACAAATCGGGAGTTTTAATATTAAGTGAAATGGCAGGTTCTGCTAATGAAATGAACGAATCACTTCTAATCAATCCTAATAATTTTGAACAAACCTCTGAAGCCTTATGCAAAGCGATAAATATGCCTTTGGAAGAGCAACAGGAACGCAACGATATTCTACAAAAAAGATTGGAACGTTACAACGTTGAAAAATGGGCCAATGATTTTATAAACTCTTTAAAAAATCAAAAAGAAGCTGGGAATATATATGTTTCAAGAAAATTATCTACCAAACTCTTAGATTCAGTACAAAACAACTATACCAATGCTAAAAAACGATTGTTATTTATAGATTACGACGGCACCTTGGCTGCGTTTAAAAACGACCCTCAAAAAGCCAAACCTGATCAAGAGTTATATACCTTATTAGATGAAATTTCTTCGCAACCAAATACCCATATGTATTTAATAAGCGGTCGAGATAAAGAAACCTTTACGAAGTGGTTTTTACATAAAAAATACAATATGATTGTAGAACACGGAGTTTGGATTTCAAAAGCTGGCGAAGAATTTAGAATGTTAGAAAATGTGAAAAGAGACTGGATGGAAAAAATATATCCAGTATTAGAATCTTTTGTAGACCGAACGCCAGGAAGTTTTATTGAAGAAAAAAACTATTCAATGGCGTGGCATTACAGAAAAACGGACCCAGATTTTGGTCAAAAAAGAGCTACAGAACTAAATACTGTATTAACCAGTTTAATTGCCAACGATGATTTAAGCGTACTAAATGGTAACAAAGTAGTGGAAATAAAAAGTAGTAATGTAAACAAAGGACGTGCTGCTATGCGTGTTTTCAATGATGATACTTACGATTTTGTTTTTGCAATTGGTGATGATTGGACAGACGAATTTATGTTTCAAGAATTACCCGAAACTGCCATTACTATAAAAGTTGGATTACAAAAAACAGCCGCTAAATATTATGTCGATGGTACTAAAGAAGTGCGAAAACTCTTAAACCATTTTATCAATTAAAATCAATGCATAAAATCGTTTTTATATGAAGGGAGCTTTTTTATATTTTATAACTTTGGTTCGAACTTTGCTATATTAAAAAACTAAAAGCTACTGATGAATAAAATAATTGCTACGATCCTATTAGGTACTTCCTGCTCTCTTTTTGCACAAACAAACCCAGAAGTCTATTTGGGAAATGTGAAATCTGAATATGGCGGATTGGCTATTTATAATTTTCAAAACATTTCAAACGATGCTGGTTACGACAATCAGCCATCATTCGTGGGTAATTCAGAAGTGCTTTTTGCTGGGAATAATACAAATCAGACAGATATCACCACTTATTCTATTGCTACTAAAACCAAAAATAATTTTTACAAAAGTACGCCAGGAGGTGAATATTCTCCAAAAATGGTCCCTAACAAAACCAATGTTGTTTCCGCTGTACGACTAGACCCCGATGGTTTGCAACGCTTGTATTTTTACGAAAAAGGTTTTAAAAACCCTTCCGAAGCAATTAAAGGACTCCAAGTCGCCTATTACGATTATTACGATGACAATACATTAGTTGCTTCCGTACTTCGTGATGACGAGCTAGACTTGGTTGTTTCAAAATTAAAGTCCCAAAAAACAGATACCTTAGTAACCAATGTGGGACGTTCCATTAGTAAAGTTCCAAATTCTAACACCATAAGCTACACGCTTGCCAACAAAGACAAGAATCAAGAACTCTTTTTACTAAATATGGAAACTTATGAAAGTTTTTTTGTGTGCCAACTGCCAGTGGGTATTCAAGATTACGCTTGGTTAAATGACTCTCAGATTCTGATAGGTAGCAACAGTAAAATATACTTGTATGATACTTTTTTAAACGAAGAATGGAGTGAAGTTGCAGATCTTTCCGAAGACAATATCACAAACATCACACGCCTTGCTGTGAGTCCGAATCAAAATTACATTGCCATTGTTGCCGAACCAAACGACTAATTATTTTGCTTAAAAATGATAAACTTTTCAGAATAAATGCAAAAAAACTTTCTTTTCGCTACTTTTATTCGAAAGAACAACAATGAGATTTTACCTTTTAGTTTTTAATTTATTAGTTACGGTTGTTACAATCGCGCAAACAGATGTGCGTATGTATGATATTATTTCAAGTGTTTCTTCGGAACGTATTGAAAAAGATATTACGACTTTGGCTAACTTCGGAACGCGACACACTTTAAGTGATATGGTATCGGATACACGAGGAATCGGTGCTGCCAGACGATGGATTAAAAAAGAGTTTGAAGGCATTTCTGAAGGTTGTTCGCAATGTTTAAACGTTTACTATCAAAAAAATCTTATTAAAAAAGGGGATAACAATCGAATCACAAAAGATGTTTGGGTGGTAAATGTCGTTGCTGTACAAAAAGGAACGAAATACCCAAATCGGTATATAATTATGAGTGGCGATATCGATTCGCGTGTTACAGATCCAAATGATTTTACTTCGGATGCGCCTGGCGCCAACGATAATGCCAGCGGAATGGCAGGAACTCTTGAAGCAGCTAGAGTCCTTTCCAAGTATAGTTTTGAAAATAGCGTTGTATATATAGGTCTTAGTGGTGAAGAACAAGGTTTGTATGGCGGTAAGGGATTTGCAGAGTTTGCCAAAACCAACGGTTGGGATCTAATTGGTGTTATTAACAATGATATGATTGGTAATATTACAGGAGTTGATGGTATTACAAGTAATACTGACTTCCGTATTTTTAGTGAACCCGTTCCTCCTACCGAAACTGAAAAAGAACGAAATGCAAGACGTTTTTACGGAGGCGAAGTAGACGGAATTTCTAGACAATTAGCCCGTTATATTCATAAAACAACACAAACCTATATGCCCGAAATGAATCCAATGTTGATTTATAGATTGGATCGTTTTGGAAGAGGCGGACATCACCGACCTTTTAATGATGCTGGCTTTCCTGGGATTCGTATTATGGAAGCACACGAAAATTACACCCAGCAACATCAAGACCTTAGAACAGAGAATGGAATTGAGTATGGAGACAAACTTAACTTTGTAAATTTTGACTACGCAAAACGCTTAACGGCCGTAAATGCGATCAATTTGGCAAGTTTAGCTTGGGCACCCCCCGCACCCACCGAAGTTGCCATTGGCGGAATTGTTGAACCTTCAGCAAAATTAAAATGGAACAAAGTTGCTGGCGCTACAGGATATAAAATTTATTGGCGTGACACGACTTCTTCTACTTGGGATTATAGTAGATTTGTAGGAGATGTTTCAGAAGCAACATTGGAAGGAATCGTAATAGACAATTATTTCTTTGGGGTCGCTTCCGTAGGAAAAAATGGACATGAAAGTGTGGTCGTTTTTCCAAATAAAATAATTAGATAGTTTACAAATACACTTAGTATATATGAAAAAAATAACAACTTCTCTCCTAGCGCTTATTATTTCAGCGAGTTGTTTCGCTCAAAAAATTACAGAAGAAGAGGAATTACGAGGAAGTATTACGTCGGAAAGAGCTTGGTGGGATTTAGTCCATTATGATTTGAAGGTTGAAGTACTTCCAAATAAAAAGGCTTTAAAAGGTAGTAATACAATTACCTATAAAGTATTAGATAGAGATAAGGTGATGCAAATAGAATTGCAACCCCCCATGCGAATCGATAGAGTTGAACAAAACGGTGAGAAATTATCCTATAAAACAGAAGGTATTTCTCATTTCATCAAGCTAAAAGAAAAACAAAAACCTGGAGACGAAAACAAACTCACTGTCTTTTTTTCTGGAAAGCCTGTAGAAGCTAAAAATCCACCATGGGATGGCGGATTTACTTGGAAAAAAGACAGCAACGGAAAACATTTCATTGCCAACTCTAATCAAGGTATTGGATCCAGTATTTGGTGGCCAAACAAGGACCACCCCGCAGATGAGCCAGACAACGGAGTGACTATTTCGGTGACTACTCCAAAAGATTTAATGGATGTCTCTAACGGAAGATTGGTAGAAACAAAAGACAATGGCGATACCAAAACGTGGGTTTGGAATGTTGTAAACCCTATAAATAATTACAGTGTTAATATTAACGTGGGCGATTATGTTCATTTCGGGGAAGTGTATGAAGGTCTAAACGGAAACTTAGACATGGATTATTATGTACTTCGTGAAAATGAAGAAAAAGCGAAAGAACAATTTTTACAAGCGCCATTAATGATGCGTGCATTCGAATATTGGTTTGGTCCCTACCCTTTTTACGAAGACAGTTACAAATTGGTAGAAGCTCCCTATTTAGGAATGGAACATCAAAGTAGTGTTACCTACGGAAATCATTATGAAAATGGATATCTAGGACGAGATTTATCAGAATCTGGATGGGGATTGCAATTCGATTTTATTATAATTCACGAGTCAGGACATGAATGGTTTGCCAATAATATCACCAATAAAGATGTAGCCGATATGTGGATTCATGAAGGATTTACAGCGTATTCTGAAAATCTATATTTGAACTATCATTTTAGTGATGAAGCAGCTTCTGAATATGTTTTAGGAACCCGTAAATTAGTTTCTAACGACCGACCTATAATTGGCACGTATAATGCAAACCGAGAAGGAAGTGGCGATATGTACTACAAAGGGGCAAACATATTACACACAGTACGACAACTAATTCATGATGACTCAAAATGGAGAGCTATTCTGAAAGGTTTAAACAAAGAATTTTACCATCAAACTGTTACTACAGAACAGGTTGAAAACTATATCTCGGAACAAAGTGGAATTGATCTTTCGGTATTTTGGGATCAATACTTACGTACTATTTTAATCCCAAAAGTAGTGTACACGGTTGAAGGAAATACGTTGAAGTTTAAATACGAGGACGTTATTGAGGACTTTACAATGCCTGTGATTGCTATTGTAAATGGTAAAGAAGTTTGGATTACTCCTTCTTCGGAATGGAATACAAAGGAGTTTCCGAATTCGATTAAAACAGTTTCTTTTAAAGAAGACTTTTACGTTGAAACTGAAGAAGTTTCAAAATAAAAACAATCATGCGTTAGCCTTTGTAAATGGAAAAACCAGAATTATACTTTCCTAAAGCTATTGAATGGCGCGAATGGCTTCATACACATCATAACAATCATCCCAAAGGAATACATCTAATATTCTACAAAGTGGAACTAAATATTCCCACAATGCGCTGGGAAGAAGCTGTAAAAGAAGCATTATGTTATGGTTGGATAGATAGTACGGTAAAGAGTTTAGGAAATGGAAAGCGACGTCAATTTTTTTGTCCTAGAAACCCGAAAAGCACATGGAGTGCGCTTAACAAATCCTATATAAAAGAATTAGAGCAAGAACATTTAATTCATGAAAGTGGCTGGAAAACAATTCACTTAGCTAAAAAAACAGGAACTTGGACCGCCATGGACGATGTGGAAAATTTAATTGTTCCTGAAAATTTAGAAAAAGCATTTCGTAATAATCCAGCTGCCTACGACAATTATCAAAAATTTGCTCCAAGCTACAGGAAAAACTATTTAACATGGTTGTACCAAGCAAAGCGCGAAGAAACGCAACAAAAAAGAATTGCAGAAATCATTAAACTATGTGCTGCTAATATGAAATCTAGAGAACAATCACGGTAATAAATAATTGCAAACTATTTTTTTATTTCAAAATGTAAAGTATATTTGTCATATAGTAAAGTAAACTTTCTTTTTAGGGGTGTTTACTTATTGTTTAACATTAAATGAGAGTCATGGATTTAAAATCAATTTTAGAATGCGAACGGAAAAGTCTTGAGAAATTAAAAAGATACCAATTACCCAATTCTTTCAAAAAGGTTGGAGTTGGTATAATTTTAATTTCTGTTGTTTCTATCATCGGAATCAAACTATCAATTGATACGCCCAACTTAAAAAAAGCAGCAATGTATGGCGTGCTTTTAGGCTTGTTGGTTATTTCTATTTCAAAAGAAAAAATTGAAGATGAATTAATTACGAATTTAAGAATGCAATCCTATGCCTTGGCCTTTATCGCCGGAGTACTAATCACATTAACAAATCCCCTATTCTCTTATATAGCAAGTTCTCTTTTTGATAAACAATTAGAACATTTTAATGGAATGGGAGATTGGCAAATATTATGGATTTTACTGAGCATTCAAGTTTTTTATTTTGAGCTATTAAAGCGATTCAATAAATGAGAAATAGACTAAAAATTGAACGGGCTATATTGAACTTAACGCAAGAAGAACTTGCACATAAAATTGGAGTCTCAAGACAAACCATAAGTTCAATTGAAAAAAACAGGTATGTCCCTTCTACGGTTCTATCGCTAAAACTATCAATATTATTTCAAAAACCTGTAAATGAGTTTTTTGAATTGGATGATACTGAAATTTCCGAAGTAAAAAAATAAGATGTAAATCAGTTGTATTGAATCGTTTCATTTGAATAAAAGCTTTGCAAAAGGAATTAAAATCTCTTACTAATCTTTTACAAACACTAAATGGACAAAACGATTTTAGTATCTTTAGCTTTCAATAAAACTGACTGCTATGCGAATACTACTTGCTTTACTTTTCATCACTTTTTCAACCGCAACTTACGCGCAAAAAAAGAAAGATAAAAAAGAAGAAAACACTTCTTGGGAAGTTGCCAATCCTGGAAAAGATTTCAACTACAAAAAACATAGTTTTACTACAAACGAAGGTACTTGGATGAACCTAGATGTAAGTCCGAACGGACAAACCATTGTGTTTGATATGTTAGGCGACATTTATAGCATGCCAATCACAGGAGGTAAAGCAACAATACTTCGGAAAGGGATTCCCTTCGAAATACAACCACGTTTTAGTCCGGATGGTTCTAAAATTTCATTTACAAGTGACGCAGGTGGTGGAGATAACATTTGGGTGATGGATGCTAACGGAAGCAATGCAAAACAAATCACTAAAGAAGATTTCAGATTGCTAAACAATGCTGCTTGGACACCTGACGGAAACGGACTTATCGCTCGGAAGCACTTTTCTTCTGGACGTAGCTTAGGTGCTGGAGAGATGTGGCAATACCATATTACTGGTGGAAGTGGCTTACAACTTACCGAACGTAAAAATGATCAACAAGATGTAAATGAACCTTTTGTTTCTCCCGACGGAAAATACCTTTACTACAGTGAAGACATGTATCCAGGCGGTTATTTTCAATACAACAAAGATCCTAACAAGCAGATTTATGTTGTAAAACGTTATGACTTTGAAACTGGTGAAACAGAAACGATCACTGGAGGTCCAGGAGGTGCTGCAAGACCAACAGTATCTCGAGACGGTAAAAAGTTAGCGTTTGTTAAACGTGTTCGTGAGAAAACAGTACTTTATATTCATGATTTGGAAACGGGTGAAGAATGGCCTGTTTACGATCAATTAAGTAAAGATCAACAAGAAGCTTGGGCTATTTTTGGCGTGTATCCAAATTTTAACTGGATGCCTAATAATATTGAAATCGTTTTTTGGAGTGGTGGTAAAATTCAAAAATTAAACACAAGTACACTTGCTGTTACTGAAATTCCTTTTACAGTAAATGTTGCCATCGATATTGCGGAAACAGTTCACTTTAATACTCCTATTGAAAGAGAAACTTTTACACCAAAAATGATTCGGCATGCCGTTACTTCTCCCGACGGAAATACAATACTCTTCCAAGCCTTAGGATATTTATGGAAAAAAGAATTGCCAAACGGAACACCACAACGATTAACATCAGAGACCGATTTTGAATTTGAACCTCAATTTTCTCCAAACGGAAATGAAATTGTATATGTAACTTGGAACGATCTTGAAAAAGGTGCTATTTATACGATTCCTTCAGCTGGAGGAATACCTACAAAAATTACAACTTCAAAAGCAATTTACAGAACACCTTCTTACGCTCCTAACGGACAATCAATTGTGTTCAGAAAAGAAAAAGGAAATACAGATCAAGGGTTCACTTTTACTAAAAACCCTGGTATTTATACAATGCATCTTTCTTCAGGAAAAGAAACAAAACTAACCGACAAAGGTGAATACCCAACCTATACTGCCGATGGAAACCGAATTTTCTTGCAATTGGGAGGAACATATTTCGGAGAAAACACAAAAAGCTTAATTAGTATAAATCTACAAGGAAACGACGAAAGAACACACCTTACGTCTAAATACGGAAATCGTTTGGTGCCAAGTCCTGACAATAAATGGATCGCTTTTTCAAATCTTCATAAAGTATATATAGCTCCCTTGGTTCTTAACGGAAAAACCATAGATCTCGACAACAACTCAAAATCAGTTCCTGTTTCTAAAATAGCCGAAGATGCCGGTATCAACTTACATTGGTCACCAAACAGTGACAAAATAATGTGGACCTTAGGCGATGAATACTTCAGTAACGATATCAAGAATCGATTTACATTTTTAGCTGGTTCTCCTGAAACCATTCCGGAGCTAACAAAACAAGGAATTAAAATTGGACTTACTGCTCCTGTAGATAAGCCTTCCGGACTTGTAGCCATTGCTAACGCCCGAATTATTACAATGAATGGTGACGAAGTCATTGAAGATGGAAATATTCTAATTAAAGACAATGTCATTATCAAAATTGGAAAAGCATCAGAAATGCCTATTCCTCATACCGCAAAAATATATCTAGCCGCGGGTAAAACAGTAATGCCAGGAATGGTAGATGCGCATGCACATATTGGGGCGTTTCGTTCTGGACTTACCGTTCAAAACAACTGGCAGTTCATGACGAACCTAGCCTTTGGAGTGACGACATCGCATGATCCTTCAGCCAACACAGAAACTGTATTTTCCTTATCAGAATTACAAAAAGCTGGTGGATTAATTGGTCCAAGGTTATACTCAACCGGTTTTATTCTATATGGTGCCGATGGAGATTTTAAAGCTGTAATTAATAGTCTTGACGATGCGAGAAGTAACATTAGACGAACCAAAGCATTTGGAGCTAAGAGTGTAAAAAGCTACAATCAACCGCGCCGTGATCAGCGCCAACAGGTATTGCAAGCTGCGCGCGAATTAAATATAAATGTTGTTCCTGAAGGTGGCTCTACATTTTTCCACAATCTCACTATGGTTATTGACGGGCATACAGGCGTAGAACATAACATTCCGGTAGCTCCTGTTTACAAAGATGTTTTAGAATTATGGAGCCATAGTAATGTAGGCTACACTCCTACTCTTATTGTTAATTATGGTGGATTAAATGGAGAGTATTTTTACTACGAACGTGACAATGTTTGGGAAAATGAAAAACTATTAAACTTCACTCCAAGAGGTATTATTGACAGCAGAACAAGACATAGAAACAAAGCGCCACAAAAAGAATATGAAAATGGTCACATTTTAGTGTCAAATACCACCAAAAAACTTAGCGATGCAGGCGTAAAAGTGAATATGGGAGCTCACGGACAACTACAAGGACTCGGAGCACATTGGGAAACTTGGATGTTAGTACAAGGAGGAATGACTCCTCACGAAGCTCTAAAAGCTGCCACCATCAATGCTGCTAACTACATTGGTGCAGGAAGCGATATTGGATCGATAGAAGTTGGAAAACTTGCCGATTTATTAATTCTTTCTGAAAATCCTTTAGAAGACATCGAAAACACCCAATACATTGAAAAAGTAATTAGCAACGGACGTATCTACGACGCTAAAACAATGAATGAAATGGGCTACTATCCTAAGGAACGTGCTACATTTTATTGGGAAACAGAAAAATCGAATGAAGCATTTCCTTGGCACGAAGAAACCAATAGCTTTATGTACGGAGGTTGTGGATGTCATGTAAGTCATGACTAAAACACCTTACAGAGCACTGTGGCATTTTTACAAAGGGATACTTCCGTTTGTACTAGTGTTTACAGTGCTTTGTGCTATTATTTTTGGGCCTTTTATAGCTTTTGCTCTATTTATAATCGCAGGAATTCCAGTTGGGTTAGTAGTATTCAACATCGTAAAAAAACAAGAATTCTATTTTTATTACAATCTAGGATATACGAAATGGAAGTTATTCAAATCCGCTTTTGTATTTAATACTTTTATCGGAATTCCTATCGTAGTGATTCTTCTCATTCTTATAAATTTCATTTTTGGCGATCTTAGACTTATATAATGCGACCAAATCGTTTGGATCTAAGGAGATTTTAAAAGAAGTCTCTTTTAGCTGTAAAACGGGCGATATTTTAGGTGTTTTCGGAAAGAATGGCTGCGGAAAGTCAACACTTCTCAAGCTTATTTTTGGAACACTGAAAGCGGATCGCTTAGAGTTAAGCATCAATGGAGTTTCGGTTTCTTCCGAAGAAATCATTTTAAAACAGCAAATAGCCTATCTCCCACAAAGTTCCTTTATTCCGAAGCATGTAAGAGTGCGCGATGTAATCCCGATGTATTTTTACACACAAGAAAAACAAGACGCTGTGTTTTACAATCCGAGTATCGCCAAAATAGCCGCAAAACGAGTGGGTGATTTATCGTTAGGAGAATTACGATACTTTGAAGTTATCCTCATTGGAAATTTAGACCATCCCTTTTTGTTATTGGACGAACCTTTCTCAATGATTGAACCATTGCACAAAGAAGAGATTAAACTATTTTTAGAAAGGCTAAAACCCACTAAAGGTATTATTCTTACCGATCATTATTTTGATGATGTATTGCAAACTACCACAAAAAACATCGTTATTTCTGAAGGAAAAAGCATTGAGATACATTCAAAAGAAGAATTAATTACACATCGATATCTCTCTCAAAACCATCTTTAGAAGATGCTGAAAACCGACCACACACCGCTTATAACAAGCTAAACATCGAAAATACAAATATTGACATTTAATTAATACCTCGGAAGAAAAAGGAAGGCACATATTTTGTATCTTTAAGTTCAATAACAATAAAACGAATTAAAATGATTAAAGCAAAATATCAGTCTGTATTAGATTTAGGAGAAAATTTAAACATTCAGAACGGAGATGTAAAAGAAGAAGGCGGACAGTTAAAAGTATGGGGAACTGCAAATACTCCGTACGAAAAGAACTTACTTTGGGACGAAATTAAAAAAGTTGGTGGTGAAAACCCAACAGATATTATGGCAGACATTAAAGTGGCTGATGAGTCTGTTTTTCATCGTCACACTGTAGCTGGAGGTGAATCTTTAAGTAAAATAGCAAAACATTACTACAAAGATCCTATGAAGTATAAAGCGATTTTTGAAGCAAATAAAAATATTTTAAGCAATCCTGATGTAATTCATCCAGGACAAGAGTTGGTGATTCCAAATCTATAATACACTTTAAGTATAAAAACGGTCTAAAAAATTACTGCTTTTTAGACCGTTTCCTTTTTTATAAATCTTGGATGTAGCTTCCGTAAACATCTTTAAAGTGCAAGCCGTCCCCTAAGTTATACTTGCTCAATTTTCGGAACTCGACCAATGCCCATAGAATAAATTCTTTATAGAAATAACGATCTTCAGCTTCCAAATCTGGTTGGTACAATTTTAACAATCGCTCCAAGGGTTCTATTCTATCCAATGCGGCTTTGTATTCTGTATCGGTTAATGAATCTAACAATTCAAAACCACTTTCTTCAAAAAACCAAGCCACTAGGTCGGTATATGGATCTGGTTCATTCTCTTTTTGCAATTTTTCAATCTTCGGAAAGTATTCCAAAAACTGAACCTTTACTGCATCAGCAATTAACTGCTGCGCTACTTGAGATGCTCCCTCCTGCTCGCCTTCGTACACCAATTCAACTTTCCCTGTAATCGCTGGAATAATCCCGATAAAATCACCCAAACGAACGGTCGTCTTTTCATTACCATTTTGTAACGCACGACGTTCTGCTGTGCTTAATAAATTCTGAAAAGCAGTAATACTTAAACGTGCACTTACCCCACTTTTAGCATCGATAAACTCACTCTCACGTGCTTCAAAACTAATTTGTTCTATAATATCTTTTGCCAACTCTGGAACATAGACATGCTTTTTTTCTGAAGCAGCTTCCATTGTTTCTTGCTGCGTAATGGTACGGGCAATTTCTAAATTTTCAGGATAATGCGTTAAAATTTGAGACCCAATACGATCTTTTAATGGTGTTACAATACTTCCACGATTCGTGTAGTCTTCAGGATTTGCAGTAAATACAAATTGAATATCCAACGGTAATCGCATGCTAAATCCACGAATTTGAACATCGCCTTCTTGTAAAATATTAAACAAGGCAACTTGAATTCTTGCTTGTAAATCGGGTAATTCATTAATTACGAAAATACATCGATTCGCTCGCGGAATCATTCCGAAGTGAATCACACGATCGTCGGCATACGTCAATTTTAAATTAGCAGCTTTTATAGGATCTACATCTCCAATTAAATCGGCTACTGTTACATCGGGTGTCGCTAATTTTTCTGAAAAACGGTCGTCCCGATGCAACCACGTAATGGGCGTATCGTCTCCTTTTTCTGAAAGTAGATTTTTTGCAAATCTAGAAATTGGTTTAAAAGGATCATCGTTAATTTCACTGCCTTCTACTAAAGGTATATATTCGTCTAAAAGTCGAAGCATTTGCCGTGCCAAACGTGTTTTTGCTTGTCCGCGTAATCCCAACAAATTGATATTGTGTTTTGAAAGAATAGCGCGTTCTAATTCAGGAATCACTGTAAATTCGTAGCCGTGAATTCCTTCAAAAGTAGTTTCCTTCTTCATCAATTTTTGAAGCAGATTTCTACGTAATTCTTCTTTAACTGATTTGTATTCAAATCCGGCGGCTTTTAATTCGCCAAACGTATTAATGTTTTCAATTTTCATATGTTTTTCTTTTCAGAACTCATTCAGAATAAATAAGACAATGGCTAATTGTCGTCACATACTCTCTATTTTATACTTCTTTTATTGCTTACCGAAGCCTTTTCTTCCGATTGGTTTCATAGTCGGTAAAAATCATTTCTCCTAATCCTTGCAAACCTGTGTAAAACGCTTTTCCTTGATTTGCTTCCGTAAAGTTATCTACAAATTGTTGTAAATAAGGATCGCTTGCAATCATAAACGTGGTGATAGGAATGTGTAACTTTCTAGCTTGTGATGCCATATCGTAGCATTTATTTACGATATAGGGATCTAGTCCGTTGCTATTTTTATAGTATTGGCCGTCGGGAAGTCGCAAGCAACTTGGTTTTCCGTCGGTAATCATAAATATTTGTTTGTTGGTATTTCGCTTTCTACGCAACATATCCATTGCCAATTGCAATCCTGCAACCGTATTGGTATGGTACGGACCGACATTTAAATACGGTAAATCTTTAATTTTAATAGGCCACGCATCATTCCCAAATACCAAAATATCTAAAGTATCCTTAGGATAGCGTGTTGTTATTAATTCGGAAAGTGCCATCGCCACTTTTTTTGCAGGCGTAATGCGATCTTCTCCGTACAAAATCATACTATGACTAATATCGATCATAAGCACCGTACTCATTTGTGCTTTGAAGGTCGTTTCTTCTACCACCAAATCATTTTCGGTTAATGAAAATCCGTCGATTCCGTGATTGACTTGTGCGTTTTTTAGGCTTTCCGTCATTGAAATATGCGACAGGGAATCTCCAAATTGATAGTCTCGAAACTCACCCGATTTTTCATCACCGCGCCCCGTTTGTTTGGTTCTGTGATTTCCAGCACCGCTACGTTTGAGCTTTCCAAAAATCTGCTCTAAAGCACGCTTCCGAAGGGATCTTTCTAATTTTTCAGTGATGCTACTTTTACCTTTTCCATCCCCATGTCCTTTTCCGTCGGGACGAAATTCTTCACGAATAAATCCTTTCTGTTTAAGTTCTTCTATAAAATCGTCAATGGTATATTCGGGAGTAGTGAGTTTGTATTCCTTATCCAACTCACGTAACCAATCGATCGCTTCATCAAAATCGCCAGAAGTATGTGTAATCAATTCTTGAAATATTTCGAAAAGTTTCTCGAAAGGAGATTGCTCTTTTGGGGTGTGTTTTGTAAAAACAAAGCCCGTACGTCCAGTTTTCTTCTTCATACTCTAAAATTACTACATTTTAAATGTATTTCTAGAGTAGTTAACATCCATTTATGAATTGCCTTCTGAAACATTTTAGTAACTTTAAAAATTCACAACTAATTTTTAATTAATTCCATTTTGAAACCATGAAAAAACGACTCCTTCTGATGCTTCTCTGCATCTCTTCTACGCTATTTTCTCAAGATATTTCAATGGATCTTTTAAAAGATTTAAAACCGAGAAACATAGGGCCTGGCGGAATGTCTGGCCGAGTTACTGCCATTGATGTCGTGACGAAAGACCCAAAGATTATATACGTTGGAACTGCTTCTGGAGGTTTGTGGAAGTCGGAAAGTGGCGGAATTAAATGGAGACCTATTTTTGATAATGAAGCAACATCATCCATTGGAGCTGTGGCGATTCAGCAATCAAATCCTTCCGTAATTTGGGCAGGGACTGGAGAAGGCAACCCACGAAATAGTTTAAACGGCGGATATGGAATTTATAAATCGTTAGACGGTGGGAAAAACTGGGAGTTGATGGGACTTGAAAAAACACGACACATTCATCGTATTATTATCGATCCTACAAACCCAAACATCATATACGCAGGAGCCATTGGCTCTCCATGGGGAGAACATCCTGAACGCGGGGTTTTCAAAACAATTGACGGCGGAAAAACGTGGACTAAAATATTATTCACCAACAACAAGTCTGGGGTAGCCGATATGGTTATGGATCCTACAAATCCGAACAAATTATTGGTTGCAATGTGGGAACACAAACGCGATCCCTGGTTTTTTAAATCGGGTGGTGAGGGTTCTGGATTGTTCGTGACCCATGATGGAGGTGAAACTTGGGAACAAAGAACTGATACAGATGGATTGCCAAAAGGCGAACTAGGACGTATCGGAATTGCCATTGCAGCGAGTAAACCCAATATTGTGTATGCGTTGGTAGAAGCCAAAAAGAATGCGCTTTACAAATCTGAAGACGGTGGTTTTACCTTCAAAAAGGTAAATGATAACGATGATATTGGAAATC
Source organism: Ulvibacter litoralis (assembly GCF_900102055.1). Taxonomy (GTDB): domain Bacteria; phylum Bacteroidota; class Bacteroidia; order Flavobacteriales; family Flavobacteriaceae; genus Ulvibacter; species Ulvibacter litoralis. Next base: position 273,485 of record NZ_FNBA01000002.1, on the reverse strand, counting down.
GTCCGTTTTATTATTCTGAAATTTATGTAGATCCAGAAAACGAAAATAGAGTGTATTCTGTGTTTACCTATGTGAATGTTTCTGAAGATGGTGGAAAAAAATTCACCCAACTAATGCCTGCGTATGGTGTTGACAACGGTGTACATCCCGATCATCACGCGTGGTGGATACATCCAACCGACGGAAGTTTTATGATGGATGGAAATGACGGTGGTTTAAATATTACGCACGATGGTGGCGCTTCTTGGCGTTTTATAGGAAACCTTCCTGTAGCGCAATTTTACCATATCAATGTAGATAATGACTTTCCATACAACGTTTATGGAGGCATGCAAGACAACGGAAGCTGGCGTGGCCCAGCATATGTTTGGAAAAGTCAAGGAATTCGGAATGATTACTGGCAAGAAATCTCGTTTGGAGATGGATTTGATGTTATTTCAGACCCTGACGACAGTCGATATGGCTGGAGTATGAGTCAGCAAGGCTATGTAAGCAGGTTTGATTACCTCACAGGGAATAATTATACCGTACGACCTACGCACCCCGATCCCAACGTAAAATTGCGTTTTAATTGGAACGCTGCGATAAATATTGATCCTTTTAGTAGTCATACGATTTACTTCGGAAGTCAATACGTGCACAAAAGTTTAGATAAAGGGCTCACATGGAAAGTTATCTCTCCCGACTTAACCACAAATGATCCTGAAAAACAAAAACAAAGTGAGAGTGGTGGTTTGACATTAGATGCTACGGGAGCTGAAAATCATACCACTATTTTAGTGTTAGAACCATCTCCTGTAGAGCAAAATATGCTTTGGGCTGGAACTGATGATGGGAAGGTACATTATACTCAAAATGGAGGGACAACATGGATAGATGTTTCAAATAATTTAAAAGGGTTGCCTAGCGGAAGTTGGATAGTACAAATAAAAGCTTCGAACAAAAACAAAGGAGAAGCTTTACTCGTTGCCAATGATTACCGACGATTTAATTATACACCCTACGCCTATCGAACAACGAACTATGGAAAAACTTGGACTCGAATTGTTAAGGAAGGAGATGCCTTAAGTTTCGCCTTGTGTATCGTAGAAGATCCTATTGAAAAAAACTTGCTTTTTTTAGGGACTGATGATGGATTGTATGTCTCTATAAATGCAGGGACTTCTTGGAAAAAATGGACGCATGGCTTCCCAACAGTTTCGGTAAAAGATTTGGTGATACACCCGAGAGAACATGATTTGGTCATCGGTACGTTTGGGCGTGCAGCATGGGTTTTGGACGATATTAGACCTCTAAGAGCCATTGCTAAGAATAAAAGTGTATTGGCTTCAGACATGCAATTGTTCGATCCTCCAACGGCCTATCAAGCGGCTTACCAGCAACCCACAGGAAGTCGATTTGGTGCCGATGCAATTTTCAATGGAGAAAACAGAGGCTATGGTGCAGCGCTTTCGTATTACTTTCAGAAAAAAGCGACCCCTAAAACGAATTCTGAAGATGAAACGGAGCCAGAAAGTGAAGACGACACGGATGTTTCCGAAGAAAAAGATACAGCAAGTAAAGATTCTATCTACTTAAAAATTTATGACGGAACTCGACTGATTAGAACCTTAAAAAAGAAGGCTCCAGATAGCACAGGAATTTACAAATGGCGATGGAACATGGAGGAAGCAGGTGTCGACAGACCTTCACGGAAAATTAGAGAGCGTAAAAATGAACCTAGAGGAACTCCTGTAAAACCAGGAACCTATCAAGTTAGTATTGAACACAATGGGGTTGTTTCTAAAAATAAAATAGAAGTTAAGAGCGATCCTAGACTACAGGTATCGAAAAAAGCAATTGATGACAGCTATAACGCATCCAAAAAGCTAGAAAAAATGGCACAGACGGTTGCAGATGCTGTTGCGCAATTGGTAGAAAGTAAAAACACGGTGGAGGAATTCAATAAAAAATTAACAAAAGAGGATAAGATAAAATATAAAGAAGAACTTAAATTGGGCAAAGAGATCATTAAAAACATCGATGGTGTCATCGCACTTTATATAGGAAAAGAAGACAAACGGCAAGGGATTACTCGAAATGCTGAAGTAACAGTTTTACAACGCTTACGAACGGCAGGACAATACAGTACGAGTCGTCCCAATGGACTTACGCAAACGGAAACTATTTTACAAAAACAAGCTGAAGATGCTTTTAATGAAGCCATTGTAAAAACAAATGATTTTTTTGCTTCGGAATGGACGCAGTATAGATTAACGCTAGAAAAAATTGAACTTTCACCTTTTAAAAATACGAAGACTTTTTAATTGTTTTCTGAAGATATGGCATTGCTCATAACTTTATAATGATCATACATTTGATTGAAGATTATTTTATACTTTCGATGTAAATATAAACCACAATGAAACGCATACAAATACTCCTTATTCTACTAGTAACGTTTGCTAGCCTTCAAGGGTGTTGTTATTTGGGCGACTGTAATGATGACGACATTGGAGACCCTCTTTTCATTGAAACGGAATATACTCCTGTTGTTATGAATAGAACCGAATTTGAGGAAAGTGTAGCGCTCCTCCCCGCTCGACCTATTGTAAATACAGGGAAAATTTATGCTTTCGGAACTTTACTTTTTGTGAATGAAAAGCATGAAGGTTTCCATGTGATTTTGAATAGTGACCCTTCAAATCCGATTCCTCTTAATTTTATAAAATCGCCTGGAGCGACAGATATTTCGGTTCGTGATGGTGTGTATTATATTAATCAGGCAGTAGATTTAATTGCGATAAGCTATGACAACGAAAGTTCTGGTTTTACAGTTTCTAAGCGCATTCGAAATGTTTTTCCAACCCTACGATCACCTGACGGTTTCTACCATTTTACGAATGAAGAAGAGATTGTTGTTCATTGGATTTTAACTCCACAACCCTAATGAAAAAGATACTTTACATACTAGGAATCGCATTATTAGGATACAGTTGTACGAACGACGGAACTAATGAAAGTGCCATGGATAGTAACTCCATGGACGGACAAGGAGGCTCACTTGCCATTTTCGCCATTTATGGAGATTATTTGTATACCGTTGACGAAAATGATCTTACCGTATTTAATATTTCAACAGCTGCCGATCCTGTTCAGGTAAATTCAGTACCCATTGGATTCAATATTGAAACCTTATTTGGTTTTGGGGACTATCTCTACATTGGGTCTCAAAATGGTATGTTTATTTACAGTATTGAAAATCCAGAGTTTCCTGAATACCTTTCAGATGTGCAACATTTTACCTCGTGTGATCCTGTTGTGGCGAATGAAACACACGCATTTGTTACGTTATGGTCGGATTTAGGTTGTGGAACTTCTGTAAATCAACTGGAAATCTATGATATAAGTGATGTTTTAAATCCATCGCTTATTAGTGTTCGGGAACTTGTATTTCCAAAAGGATTGGGCTTTTATGGCAATTATTTATTTGTTTGTGATGATGAAATCAAAGTTTTTGATATTTCAGATCCGGAAAATTCTGTACTTGTACATAACATCAATCGTTTGGCATTCGATGTTATTATACGAGAAAATCTATTAATAGCAGTTGGTTCGGAAGGTATATATCAATACCAATTAGACCCTAACAACATTGAAAACACGGTCGAATTAAGTGCCATTGAACTATAAATATTTCTTAATATTTTTATGTCCATCATAAACTATCGTACCTTGTATTTAATTTAATAACACAAAAACCAAAAACATGAAAAAAATAGGATTATCAATAGCAGTAATTGCTTTAGTAGCCCTTTCTAGTTGTAAAGGAAAGAAAGCAGATGCTGAAATGGACAAAGAAACGACTCAGGAAATGATGAAGGAGGATGTTAAAGTTGAAAAAACTGAAGCTAAAATTGTATCATTTGCATTAGAATCTAAAAGTGGAAGTACTGCTTCAGGAAAAGGAGAATTTAGAGAAGTTGATGGTGTTGTAAAATTTGAAGTAAAACTATCGGGACTTACACCAGGGACACATGCAATCCACATTCATGAAAAAGCTGATTGCTCTTCTCCAGATGGAAAATCGACTGGAGGACACTGGAATCCAACCCATGAACAACATGGAAAGTGGGGATCGTCGCAAGGATATCACAAAGGAGATATCGGTAACTTTAATGCTGATGAAAATGGCGAAGGTAGCATCTCTATGCAAACTGATGAATGGTGTATAGGTTGCGGAGATGAGAAAAAAGATGTACTTGGAAAAGCTATCATTGTACATCAAGGTGTAGATGACTTTGTAACTCAACCTACAGGTGATGCTGGTGGAAGAGTAAGTTGTGGAGGAATTATTCAATAGCAACTCTCTTTTACTACGTAAAAGCCCTACTTCAAATTACTTTGAAGTAGGGCTTTTAATTTTTCTACACTTATATTTAATGGAACTTACACTCTAAGCAATTAAATAGCTTTTACTGGACAACCAATAGCCTTGGTGAAATTTGGATTTGGTTTTTCTCCATTTTCTAAGGACTGGATAGCATTTTCAACATATTTGACTTTTACATCTTCAGAAGATCTTGCATTATCATCGATAGTACCTATGTATTGAACTTTTAATTCTTTGTCTAATAAAAATACATGTGGCGTTCGTACGGCTCCATATTTCGGGAATATGTCATGATCTATATCGGCTAAATAAGGAAATGTAAATTGCTTTTCTTTAGCCCTATTTTGCATTGCCTCAAAACTTTCTTTTTCATTATTTTCACTAACATTTGGGTTGATGGCCACTACTGAATATCCTTTAGGCGCATATTCATTATGAAGTGTAATTAATCGATCTTCATACATTTTAGCGAAAGGACATTCGTTACAAGTAAAGACTACAATAAATCCTTTTGCTCCTTCAATATCGGACAATGAGAAAAGGTTGCCATCTACATTTTGAAGCTTAAAATCTGTGGCTACATCTCCAATTTTATACCCGCCTATTTCCTCTAAAGTTTTTGTTTGTTCAGGATTATGCCCACCTTTAGGAGGTCCTTTATGTACGCCATTTGAAGGTGGCCCTTTTCGCTCTTGAGCATTTGCATTTACAGTTATAAAGAAACTGCTTACTAGAAGAATGGTTGTTAATAATACACTGCTTTTTTTCATTGTTATTTGTTATTAATTGTTCTATTAATTTCACGTTCTAAATCTTGAATATCTTTAAATGCACGTTCATGAAACGAACGTTTTTCATTATTAAATACGATTGTAAAAGGTATTGCTCCAGACCAGTTAGGGTCAATTTTGTCAATCCAACTATTTGCATCTGGGTCGTCTAGTAATACTACTTTTGAAGTGATTCCTTTTTTCTTTAAAAAGGGTTTTAACTTTGTTTCAATATCTTTAGGAAAATCAAGGCTCACTAATAGTACTTCTACATTTGGATGGTTCTTTTCATATTCTTGAATTATAGGAAGCTCTTTAACACATGGAGCGCACCACATAGCCCAAAAGTTAACTATATGAATATTTTCCGATTCTGTATGCAAAAGAGGCTCTAAAGAACTAAAATCATAGATTGGGATCTCTTCATTAACTGAGAGATTAGATTCTGGCACTATATCATAGTTTTTAATTACTAGTCCATAATTTATTGTAAAAAAGAAAATTATTAGAGAGAGACCTATTCGCATTTTTAAAGCTTATGTTTTTATAATTTACTTTGACTACACGATTCTCCAAAGGTTTAATTAAGATCTATATTGTTTTAATATTTCTATCTAATACTAAAAAACCCTCTAAGTTTCCTTAGAGGGTTTTTTATTTGAACAAAATCAAAATGTTTCTTTTTAGGGAAATCAAGGGGTTATTCGAAATTTACTTTATGTTTCATTTTGATATTATAAGTTATACAAATACAATACCAAAAATAGTATTCATTAAAAACCCCGCCTTTTTACAAAGGCGGGGTTTAGTATTTAAAAAACGATAATTAGAATATATATTATTCTTTTACAATTCTTTTTACAACACTAGCATTTTCAGCTTCAATTTGTACAAAGTACATTCCTTGTGCTAAACTAGAAACAGAGAACGTAGTCTCGTTTGTTGCATTGTCTACATCTAAGACCTTAACAATTCTTCCATTTACATCAGTAATAGTAACAGAGGTAATATCGAAATTACTTCTATTTGCTAATGTAATTTGTCCGTTTGTTGGATTAGGGAATAAACTTAAGTTTTGATTAAACGCATTATCGTTTACACCTAAATCACAAACTTCTAAAGGATCTGTAATGGTAACTGTTGGAGTACAAGAAGCAGTATTACCATTCGCATCTGTAATAGTAACTGTAACTGTATTTGCTCCAAAGTCATCACAAGTAAATAGTGTTTGACTTATATCAATAGTTGTTTCAGAACCACAGTTGTCTGATGGCCCACCTGGAGAGTAATAAAATGCTACATAATCATTTGTAACACTCCAAGTTTGAGAGTTTCTTCCTGGAACGGCAAGTGCCATAGAACCATCAATATTTTCGATTCCTTGTGTTACACTTCCATCAGCAGGAATTGAAGTACTGTGAATTTCAATACGGTTAGAACCTTCAAATAAATGAACTTGTGTGTTTATCGCATTTGATGTTCCATAAAATACAACCCCATTAAACTCAACAATTAATTTACGATCTGGAGCAGTACCAACTGTTTGGTATTTAATAGCACTCCCTGGAGATGCAGATGGGTTTAAATCTTCCCACGCAAAAGCGATTAAATTATTTTCATCACTAGCATCTGGTAAAATTCCACCTGTACAACATCCACTTCCATTAGAACCACTAAATGTTAAGAATCCATTAGATGAGATGTAAAAAGTAGAGTAATTAATTCCGTAGAAATTAAAATCAAATCCTACTGCTAATGCATTTGATACTGCATCATCTCCTAAAGTTACTACCGTCCCTGAAGAGATATCAATGGGTGCAAACGTACCCGTTTGATCTACTACTAAAGCTCCTGGCTCTAGGTTAGTTACTACATCTCCCATTTCAAGAACAGCTTCTCCGTTAGCATCTAACTCTAACGTAACATCTTGACATAAAATTTCTGGTACATCGTCTGTAACTTCAATTTCGTCAGTTGCGATAGAAGTACCACATAAACTTGTAGCATCATAACTAATAGTATGAACTCCAATACCTGCTGCTGCAGGATCAAAAGTATAAGTAAGACCGTTTCCGTCGTCAGTTACACCTGTACCTGAATAAATCCCTCCAGATGGAGTACCACCACCTAAAGTTTGTAATCCTTGACCAACACAAACTTCTTCGGCTGTATCAATATTAGTAGCTGGCATATCAAAAGCCTCAACACCGTCACTTCTACTTCCAGAAGAACCTTGTGTTGCGCTATAACCTAACCCTCTTCTTGCAAATGCTTCCCAAAGAAGACATTCGTTTACACCTCCGTAAATAGCTTGATCTGCAGCGATAATTGCATCTCTACCATCAATAAATCCAGGGCTACAAGGTTGTAATTTTAAACCTTCAGTAACTAAAGCAAAGGCCATTACATTTCCGCCATCTTGAGTAGCATCTCCTGTAAAGTCATAAATATCAGAACCTAATCCGTGCTCATCGATAAGAGCCCAAGTCATTTCCCATAAAGTCGTTGCCCAAACAGAACCTACTCCATGAGGAACAGCAGCTGTTTTAATATAATCGTATGTTTGAGGATCGATTGTAAAATCTGTACTATAAGGATAATCTCTAATTCCTGGACCACCAGCACCTTCACCTAAAAGGTAAGTTCCTACTCCTCTAGAGTCTGCACCAGAATCACCTGCTTCGATAGTTAATAAGATTCCGTAGAAATCACTCCAACCTTCACCCATTTGCTCAGAGTTACCTAAACAACTTGTATTACTTGGTCCTCCTGTTAATCTATTTGAAACACCATGTCCATATTCGTGTGTAATAACTAAATTGTCAAAATCTCCATCTTTATCACCACAAATATACATTTGCATTTGTGGGTTGCTTCCATCTGGTGGTGTTCCAAAGTTTGCATTACAAGTTCCTGAACCATCTTGCGCTTCTGCGTTTACAGAATCACTTCCTGCCCCAAGTCCTGAGTAATTCATTTCTTGGAAGTTTCCGTTTTCTTCGTCGAACCCATAAATAGCTAAAATATCATGAAAGATATTATTCCAGTAGAAAAGGTTACTAATTGCTGCTGATTCGTATTGATTTGCATTGGTATATACTTGATCAAAAGGAAAACCAGTAAAATTTAAAGTTGCTCCACCATCTGGTTGAAATCCTGGATTGTTTCCGTCTTCATAAGCATTAACATTGTTACCACGAGTAACCGTAAACTCAGCTCCTGCTACACCATCAGTATCATGCCATCCAAATGGAGAGTATGTTGGGTGTGCTGGGTTTGTTTCAATTGTTCTTGGTCCGTAATAAGGACTTTCAGCTGGGATAGCAATTACCTCATAACACTCAGTACATCCCATAGCGCTTTCCGAAGAAATCTCTTTGTAATTAGGAATGTCAAATAAATTTTTGTTATAATTTAATTCAGCAACATCTTCACTATGATCATGGCTCATCGCACAGCTAACCATATAATTATTCTTATCTAAAATATCACCTGTAGTTGCACTTACACGTACATTCCACCAGTTTTGTTGGCTTACTTCCTGAATAGAAAGTTCCCATACTAACTCTAACTTGTTGGCGTCATTTAGATAGTAAAGTAATTTAGCTGGAATTGGACTTAAAGAAATTCCACCTTCACTAAGTTTCGTTTCCATGCTAGCACCTGTAGCAGGCTGAACTACAGAAATTGGTTCTGTAATCGCATAGTGTAATTGATTTGCTACAGCTTGAACTGCCTCAACAGCACTTAAACTTGGCGCAGAAGATCCTATTGCTTTATCTGCCGTTTTATTAATAAAATTGTTGTCTGAAGCTAAAACGTTTCCGTTAGCTAGTAAGTGAAGACCCGACTCAGTACCAAATATTTGAATACCATTTATAGTCTGACGGTAGTAGGCATGTTGTACATTTGTTGCACTACTTTTTGTTTGGCTCGTCATTTCCCACTGAGTATCTTGTGGCAATAACTCACTTTTTTGTAAAAGTTGTGATAATTCCTGATTAATTGATTGCGACAAGTCCTGTGCGGTGACTTGAGTCGAGAATACCGTGAGAAGACCCAAGAGTAAACCCCATGTAATTTTTTTCATAGTTAAGTTGTTAAATTAAAAAAAGTGTTTTTATATAGTACTATCCTCAAAAATAAGGAATAAACAGCGATATATTGTTTAAAATACTAATAATTCGATAAGTAATTAATAATCTAGTTATCCTATATGGTAATTATACAACATGCCTTTTTTTTAAAAGAAAACAACTATACTCTGCCATATACGCCATAATATTGTTCAAGAATCTTGGGCAAACTTTAATCAGACTTTTATATTGACATCAATATTATAAGTATATTAGCATAAAATTGAACACCACATGGAACAACCCAATTCATTACTACTGGAAATGCAAAATGGAAGTGAAAAAGCATTCTCAAAAATTTACTCTCTCTATTCTGAAGCAATTCTAGGAGTAATTTATACTATTGTTCAAGACCAAGATGTAGCTGAAGAAGTTTTGCAAGATGTTTTTGTAAAAGTTTGGAACAACTCAAAATCTTACAACATAGAAAAAGGACGTTTTTTTACTTGGGTTCTCAATATTGCACGAAACGCTTCCATTGATAGTGTTCGGTCTAAAGCTTATAAGAACTCTAAAAAAAACCTAAGTACCTCTAATTTCGTAGATATACTATCTGGAAGTGATACCTTAAATCAGAAAACAAACGCAATTGGAATTAAAAAGTTTGTTGACGCACTAAAACCAGCTTGTGTTAAAATTATTGACCTCCTCTTTTTTAAGGGATACACCCAAGTTGATGCCGCTGAAGCGCTTAAAATTCCGTTGGGGACACTGAAAACGAGAAATAGAAATTGTATACAAGATTTAAGAATTAAAGTTCTAGGATAACATTGTAAATATGACAGCAGAAGAAATTATAGCATCCGGAAAACTTGAACTCTATATTACGGGTTCTCTTCCATCTGAAGAAATTTCAGAAATAGAAGATGCAATTGCAACGTACCCTGAAGTGAGGGAAGAAGTTGAAACTATTGAAGCAGCCTTAATTAATTTAGCCGAATCAGTAGCGCCACCACTTCCTGCCATGGTATGGACGTACGTATTAAATTCTATTAAAAAAATAAGAAACATTGACGGTACAGCCTCAAATAAAACGAATTGGGCAGCAATGTCTGGTTGGGCAGCAGCCATTTTATGCTTTGCTGGAATATTCTGGATGTTGAAACAAAACAATGATTTGAATAAAAGTATTCAAATCACCAACATTCAAAATACACAATTAAAAGAAAAAGTGAATCTTACAGAAGGAGAACTTACAAAACAAAACAACTTATTGTCTGTAATTCGCTCTAAAGATTTCAACACCATAACGCTTCCTGGAAATCAAGCAGTCGCTCCAGATGCCTATGCTAAAGTGTACTATAACAAAGCTGAAAACATTGCATATATAGACGCCAATGGCTTGCCTACACCGCCAAGCGGAAAAGTTTATCAAGTATGGTCGCTTACACTAGACCCTCTAACTCCAACAAGTATGGGATTGCTAGAAGCAGTTACAGACGCAGATAAGGGAGTTCATAAATTTGAGAACATACCGACCCCTGAAGCCTTTGGAATTACCTTAGAACCAGCGGGAGGAAGCACAACCCCTACCCTTTCTCAACTTTATACGTTAGGAATGGTTACCGCTGCTCCATAATATTAGCAACTATTTTTAAAACCAAAACCGCTGCATTTTGTAGCGGTTTTTTTTTGCCTATTCACAAAGGTTATTTATACTCTCTTTATAGTATTGCACTCTTTTATCCTTTTCAGAGTACAAACAAAAAGAGCGCCCACTCTAAAAGAGGGCGCTCAACTAACAAAAACTACTAAAAAAACCGTCTAGGTTGGTCTCTGTCTACCTTAACTATAGACTACCAACCCTTTCAACACTACTTACGAAAAAACCGATGCTTTGGTTTTTAAATACTTATAATTTCTCCACTTTCCGCATTAATACGGGACCTAATTCAAAGGCAGCTTCGTTTAATTCTTCTTTAATAGGTGTAACTTTATCGGTCATTCCGTTTGCTTTGTATACTAAAGCCGAGTGAAATGCTGCTTTAGGCTCAAACGTTTTTCCTTCAACGTATGTTTCAATCGTTTTGAGCGCTTCTTCCTTTTTTCCAGCTTTCAATTGTGCATAGGCTAACAATTGATAGGTTTCAGGTGTAGCGCGATTTTCAACTTCTTTTTCAGCCAAAGCCAATGCCTTTTCAGGAGCACTTTCTGCGTACAATTCGATTAAATACGTGTTGTACATTCCGCCGTAATTAGCAGCTGTTACAGCTTCAATAAAGTTTTGTTCTTGTTTTTTTACTTCGGAAAGGTTTCCGTTGTAGTCAGCCAATTCTGCTTTTTGCAAATAATAATCGGGAACCTTGTGCGTAACCATAATGGAGTCTAAAATTCGGTTTGCTTCTGAAGGATTCTTTTCCGAAGCATATAAAATATACGCGATTCCTTTTTTAGCATACGCATTATCTGGCTGAAGCTTTAGTGTCATTAAATAATGTTTATAGGCATCATCTATTCTCCCTGCATGCCCATAATAATCGGCTATATTCGTATACGTCCAAATTTTCATCGAATTGATTCCGCCAGATTCTGCAACAGCTTTTGCCTGTTCCATATAACGGATCGCCGAATCTAAGTCGCCTTTGTAATCACTCCATTTCGACAACCGAATTAAGTAATTAAAATCGGCGTTGTTTTTAACCTTTCCAAGAAGGGTGTCGGCTCTTTGGTAATCGCCTAATTCCATAGAAACATCAAAAAGCATTAATTCGGTAGCGTGTTTGTTATCTGGAAATGCATAAGCACTATCCAATAACACTTTTGCTTCTTTAAAACGGTGTTGTGAAATATAATTATGTGCTAAAGATCGAAGATAGGTGTCTTTATTTCGTGCCGAAAGTTCATAACATTTTTGCAACATCTTTTCCGATTGGTGCAAGTTGGTTACATCGCCAGTTTCAGAAAAAAGAGCATTCTTCAAACCTGCTACTTTTGATAAATCGACCACACTATTTGGATTTGCTTCCAACCTTTTTTGCCAAAATTCCATTTCAGCCAATGTAGCATCTTTTGTAGGAGTTTGCTGCGTAGCTAAATACGGATTGTAGTCTACCATTGCAGTTGTTTTCTTTTCTTTTTCATAATTACACCCAGCGATTAGGAATATTACTGCAAGTATTAGTATGTTTTTCATCGTTTTTTGTATTAAAAAAGGTTGATTAAAAAGTAAATCATCCTGTTTGTTCGAGTATCGTCAAAATTTAAAATCTTAGACGCTCAATGAGGTCTCGACTGTGCTCGACCAAACAAATAGATAATTATTACTTTCTAAGCAACCTTTTAATTATGTTCTAAATTTCTTAAAATGGACTCGCAACATATGGGAAACTAGTTGAAAATGTCGCATCGTTAGAGGAAACGAAATCACTAGTTAATGTTGGTTTCTCGCTTCCGTCAGGACCACCAAAGATTAAGATTAAAGAAACATCAATAACATCGTCAGTTAAGTTTCTTCCTGTTAATACTTCTGTTCCGTTGTAATAAGTTGTTACCCCTGTTTCAGCAACCCATAAAGCATCACTTGCAAGTACCGTTGTAAAAACAGTCGCATCTAATCCTAAAAGGTTTGTTGTGTAATCTGGATTTAGCGCCATTAAGTTACTTTCAAAACTCGATTGGAAAGCAGCTCCCATTTCTGAAGGAATTGTTACGTTAAACGCATCTTTCATTCCAGTAGTACCAAATACGGTATTAATTCCTGGACGTCCCATTTGGTCTTCTTGTTGGAAGTTTCCAGAAAAGTCTAATGCTTCTACAGCACAAGGTTCACAAGCAGAACCACCACAATCAATTCCTGTTTCATCACCATTTTTAATTCCGTCATCACAGGTAACTTCTCCTAACACGTTTCCGTTATCGTCATCGTCTGAACATTGTACGAACAAAAGCGACGTAAAAATCACAACTATTATCGTTATATATTTATATGTTTTCATATTTAAATGTTTTCTTATTACTACTAATTATTATTGTTTTCTTTTTGCTTCTACCCAAGCATTGTACAAACGAGCACTTGGATTTAATGGATTTGCTCCTGGAGTTGGACTTCCTAATTTACTTTTAGGAACCTCAACAACAATTGATAATACGTTAGTACCAGCGAATGTGTCTGACCCTGGATTGTTAAATCCTCCAGGTGCATTACCCGCTAAAATCTCTCCGTATTGAACAAAGTCGAAAAAGAAAGGATCCTCTCTTGGACCCGCGAAAAATTTAAATCCGTCGTCATTTGTCGACGTTTGAACATCTGTCGTTGTAGATATTTTTACAACACCAATTTGAGTTGCTGCATTAATCGTACTTGTTAAACCTGTTTGCGAATTTGTAGTGGGCATAAAGAAATACATAGAGTCATTTCTTTTTATTGCTTGAATTAATTCATCCTCTACAAGGTCGTTTGTTTTATCGATATTGAATTCTACCAATACATTTTCGTCAAATATAGCTTGTTCGGTTGGTTGTCCTGGAGCTAAAAGCCCTTGAACGTTTGCTACAAACACTAAGTTGTCTGGATTCTCTCCTTGAAACGCATAGAAGTCTGTAATGTCTGTAGATGTTCCTGCTACTGCTGGAGCATCAATGTGGTCGGCAGCAATTAAAAATACCGAAAGAGCGGCTAATCCCAAACCTCCGATAGCTGCTAAAAATTTTGTTTTTTTCATAATTTAAGTTGTTATTTAATACTTATTTTTACTTGTTGGCTATATTTACGACGAATTTACACTCTTGGTTTTTTTTATGGGCGTTAATCTTTTGTTAATCCAAAATTATTCCAATTTCAAGAACTGTAAAAATAGTTAATTTAACCTATGAACCCTTCCGCAGCAGACTGGATTCCAAAGTTTTTAGATGGATTTGATAAGCAAACGCTTACGTCCAACTTTACGGATGAAATTTCTTTTTACTTACAATTAAAGTCCGTTGGCTTTATCTATGGTGTGTCTGTGCTTACCCTTCAGAGCAAACCTATTAGTCATTTAAGGCTCACAAAAGAAGAATTAACAAAAGTAAATCTTTTTCACACGTTATTGTTTACCTTCTTTCAGCAATATCCAGAAGCAAGTTATAATGATGCAATACAAAGCACTGTCGATTTTTATAAAAATATTGAAAAAGGGAAACCTGGATTTTTTCAAAAGTTAACATTATCAAGTAGCCCAACTAGCAATTTAGAACAAATACTTGCCGCTCGATTGCAGGAAGCAAACACTGTTTTAAAAAAGAATACGGCCTCGCTAGTAACCTTTGCCCTGTTATATGCAGATGTATTGGCGTATCGAGAATTTTTAAAAACGCCCAAAAAACTAAAACCGTATTTAGACGAATTAGAGAGTACGATTGTTAGCTGCTGTTTCTTGGCATTACGGTCAAAACATAAAAAAAACAAATATGACAAGCAGCTCTTAGAATTGTTTAAATCGTCGTCCGATTATTTGTTAGGAAGATTAAACACCAACCAAATTTTCACATTTGAAGGCGTTCAATACTTAACCGAAAAGGACATTTTAGAAAAAAAATACATCTTAGATTTATGTATTCTCGCCATACATGACGACCATAGTATTGATGCTTCTGAATATCAATTTTTACAACAACTAAGTATCTTACTTGATTTTAAAGAAGAAGACCTTCAGAAATCCATCGAAAGTTTGCGCCTTTTTTCTGAAAATCATAAAACTAAAATTAAGCTTTTTGAGTATTCAAATCCTGTAAATCAATTTTACAAACAGTCTTCTAAAACCGTAAAAAATCTGATTCTTCGAAATAAAGATCGATTGACAAAGGAGTTGGAAGAAAGTGGAGAGCTTGTTATCTTATTAGGAAACTCAGCCGTTCGTGAGTTGACTTCCGAAGAGAAAAAAAAGGTAAAAGAACAATTATTAGACATCTGTAAAACGGTGCCTTCGTTAACTATTTTCTTGTTACCTGGCGGAACCATATTGCTTCCGTTATTGGTGAAGTTTATCCCAAAACTATTGCCGTCGTCCTTTCAAGACAATCGAATTGATAAGAAAAAGTAACCCTATTCTAACCACAATTTAAAGTCCTTTACACGCTCACGAGCCACAATTACCTCCTGTTCTTTAAAGGTGTTTAGCTTCAGTTGAAGACGTGAATTTGTGTACGAAATAATGTCTTTTATCGCATTGATGTTGATGTAAAACTTACGGCTAATTCTGAAAAACGTTTTCGGTTCTAATTCTTCTTCCAATTGTTCTAAGGTCGTATCCAACAAATAATCTCTCCCGTCTGTAGTATGCGCGTAGGTTCCTTTATTTTCTGAATAAAAGCATTCAATTTCTTCTACGGAAATCATTTTAATATGCTGTCCGATTTTAGTCGTGAAGCGCTTTTTGTATTCGCGTTCTACAGGATTGGTAAGTAGTTTTTTAATATCATCAAAGTTCAGCTGAAGGTTCTGTGCTTTCGGTTGCAACGATTGGTATTTTAAAACAGCAGCCTCCAGTTCCTCTTCATCAATGGGCTTCAGCAAATAGTCAATACTATTTAATTTAAAGGCTTGTAAAGCATATTCGTCAAAAGCTGTGGTAAATATAATGGAGCTCTTCACCTCTACCGAATCAAAAATCTCGAACGATAATCCATCACTTAATTGAATGTCTAAAAAAATAAGATCGGGATGTTCATTCGCCCCAAACCAAGCAATAGACTCTTCTACAGTGTGCAACATAGTGGCTACCGAAAGGTCTAATCGTTCTAGCATTCGTTGTAAGCGTCTTGCTGATGGTTTTTCGTCTTCAATAATAAGTACATTCATAGTTTTGGTTCGTTGGTGGTATATTTGTTAGTCGTTCTTGTTTAGGAATTCTTCAATCTTTTTGTCTTCCCAGTTTCTAATAAAATTAGAATTAAAGTTATAAATAATTAAAACATACACCATATGAAAAAAGAGACCGATTCCCCACATAATGGCTGTAAAGTACATTCCGAAGCCAGAAAAATCGATCGGACTTGAGTTAAACACGTTTGCATTAATTAGGATCATGATTGTGTTTAAAATTACGTACACTGTGATATGACCGTACAATCCTTTTAGGGCTTCAACTTTTTTCTTTGCGCGAAGGTATTTTAAGCTTTTTTTAGTGTCCATAGTATTAAAATTTAATGGTGTTTTCGTCGTCAGAATCTTTGTCCATAAATTCTTTTATTTTGCGCTCTTCCCAATCTTTTCCGTAGAAAGGATTCCATTGAAACGCTTTTACTCCTTGAAAAAACAATCCTATTCCCCATCCAAAAGCAGCCCATAAAAACCAAGGATAACGAAATTCGTTGGTGTAATAATTCAACATTGCAAGTCCTGAAATAAAAATCAAATACATCATTAAGGTGGTGTAGAACTTTTTAATTTCTCTTACTTGTTTCTTTGCTTTGTAATACTTGTTGTCGTTGTTTGATGGTTCCATGTTATTTATTTTAAGTTATAGGTCAAAAATACAGTAGATGTAGCGGCTGTGCGAAACTAATGGACTCAACTGTAAAATTTGAAGGACCAATTGTTATTCCTTGTCTTTTTCCATCAATTCTTTAATTTTTCGCTCCTCCCAATTCTTTCCGAAGAACGGATTAAAGTCGAACGTTTCGGCGGCATGAGATAATACTCCGAAGCCCCATCCTCCTATTGGGAATATTGCCCAAGGGAATCCCGCGTTCGAAATGTAGTTTAACCATATAAATACGGGTACAAACAATAGGTATATACCAAAATGTATGTAAAATCCTTTCAACTTTTCTACTTGTTCTTTGGCAAGTGAATATTTTTTTTCTGAAATAAATGTATCCTGTGTGTTCATCGTCATTGTTTCTTTAGTTAGCATTGGTATGGCAACACTAAATTGTTTTGAATCGTTTGTAATTTGTACAGGTCTGTTAGTCAATAATTCGTATCGTTCTCGAATGTTTTTAAGTCCTACGCCTGTACTTTCTCGTAGTACTTGTTTTGTCTGAATATTGTTTACGATTACCAAGGTACCCTCGTGTTCTTCAATAGAGATATATAGCTTTTTTGAAGGCATTACCTGGTTGTGTTTTACAGCATTTTCTAACAACAACTGAAGGGATAGTGGTACTACTTTGGCTTCCGGATTGCTAATTTTTTCGGGTAGAGTAAACACAATACTGTCTTCAAAGCGCATTTCGATAAGTGACATATACAGTCGGGCGAATTTCAACTCTTCAGCCACCGTAACCAGATCTTTGTTTTTCTGTTCTAGCACATAGCGATATACTTTCGATAATGCGGTGGTGAACTTTGTTGCTGCGGAAGGATTCTCTTCAATTAAACTAGTTAGTACATTTAAACTATTGAACAAGAAATGTGGATCTAACTGGTTTTTTAACGCATCAAATTTAGCGGAAGCAGTTCCTGCAATGATTTTTTGTTCTTTAACCTTTGTTTCTTGCTTGTGTTTGTAATAGAAAATGGAATAAAACACTGCAATAATTATCATAGAAACTATAAACGATCCGTAATAATAACTCAGGTTTTCATCTTTTATAAATGCCTCTGCGCTTTTTCCATAAACAAAGACCGAATTCACAAATCGGAGTATAAAAATGGACGTGATTGTTATTAAAACTCCTCCAAAAATTCCTTTTAAAAGATGCTTTCCTTTGTAAAGTTCGTTCTTATACTTTTTTTTCAAGTAGTATATCAAAACTGCATTCCCTCCATAGAGAACTACCGAATAAATTTCATTATAAAGTAAGGTTTCTACTAAGGGGCGACTCCCTAAAAAAGAAGATCCATTAAAGTATCGAATAATTCCGAATACGATAAATACAATTACTCCAATTACAGAAGCCTTGATAAACTCTTGTACAATTCTTTTCATTATTTTTTACATGTTTTTGCGACAACTCCCATTGCATACTCTTTACCACCTTGTGGGTAAAACTCTCCTTCAGGAACAAATGTATCAAACAATGCTACGGCTCTTTCTAATTCGGGACAAAACTTATCGGTTGGTTGTCCAAAAAACTGAGCAGTTCCTAAATCCCATTCTGTCTTCCCTAGTGCGACTCTTGGGTTCTCCGGAGCTATTTGTTGTGCCGCTTGATACAGTGCCGCTACCTTTCCCGAATAAGTCATTCCGTATTGTTGTCCGTCAAACACAATCCATGCGGTGTACCATTGTGCTTCCAACACCATGATTTCTGGATTGTTCTTTGAGATGGCTTTGGCGTCATTCAGAAAGTCTTTTGCTTTTGCCAACTGTGCTTTAAGTTTGGTTTTGTCCTTTTCTGAAAAACTATATAAGATATTGATTTGCGCTACATAAAAAAAAGGCAACCAATTATCAGGCTCTGCAGAAGCGATGCGTTCAAACAAGTTGGCTGCTTCCCAAGGCTTATTGTCTTCCCATAATCCGAAAGCTTTTGTCATTCCTTGCTGATACTTTGTTTTTTCTACACGTTCTGTAGATTGACTTATTCCTTTTGCTGAAAGTAATACAATTAAAATAATGGCTAGTTTTTTCATATTTCGTTTGTTTGTTCAAGGTAATTAAACCTTTTAATGATTCCTATTTTTATGTGTTTCTGTTATTTGTTATTCAAATATCCTTCAGAAGAAGCTTTATTAAAAAGGCTCCTGACTCAACTGTTGGTTTTATTGGATGAACTGTATTTCTTCCCAACTTCTCACGTTCCGAAGCATTATAAATTATCCAATTGGTTGTCACTTTTATCATCACTAATCGTCCAAAAGAAGCCGACAAAAAAGAATTGATCTGCTGCAGGCAACAACGTTCTGCGATTAAAAACTCCGTTTGTATTTGGCGTATCGGCATATTGATACCCATTTACGTTTTTAAATCCGAAGGGATTATTGACAGAGAAATACAAAATCTTTTGTTGCGAAAGTAAGTACGCCCAATTCAGACTGATACTGTGATAATCTTTCAGTTTGTCCTGCAAAAACCCTGGTTTATTAACATCGGTATAGGAACGTCCGCTTCCAAATTGGTAACTAAATCCGACCTGACTCTTCCAATCGTTTATCCAATACTTGGCAACTACAGACAGGTTATGCGTATTTGCAAAACTTGGTGTTGCTTCTGTTGGATAATTTTGATACTTACGTTGGGTATCTAACAAAGAATAACTCACCCAATAATCTACATTTTTAATGCTTTCATCATCTCTCCAAAAAAGATCAATTCCCTGTGCGTATCCGTCGCCATCGTTTCCGTAGTTACTATCAAACTCAGGTGTCGAAGATGGATACGTAATCAAGTTACTATATTGTTTGCGATACAATTCTGCTCTAAAAATTCTATGGTTCGCCGCGTATTGGTAATTGGCGATAAAGTGTTGCGTTTTTTGTGATTCCACAGCTGTAGTAAACTTTAAGACCTCGCTGGATGCTTGCTGGTAAAAATCGCCATACGCCAATGACAACTGACTGTTTCGTCCTGTTTTATAGGCTACTGAAGCTCTTGGCGAAACTGTAAACTCATTAAACGCCTCACTGTATTCGCCACGCACTCCTAATTTTAAGGCAAACTTTTTAGAAAATATAATATCTGCTTCGGAAAAAAGACTGCTAATAGAAGAACTGTATCCATAGGTTTTACTGAAGTTTGGGTCATTAAAATCTTCATCTATTTTTGAGCTGAACTGCTCTGAACCTACACTTAATTTAAATCGATTGTTGAATTTTTTACGAAACTTAAGCTTCAAATGTGCTGAATTTTCGGTGGTGTTAATTGCTGCCGATTCAATAGTTGTTTTGTTTTTTGAAAACGTATAACTCCCTCCAGCAAACAACTTCCAATTAGACCCCAAACGTTCCCTATAACTCACATTGGTATAAAAGTTATTGTTTTTTAAAGCAAAATTGATGCCTTCAGGTACATTGATATCTTCCACATCCAACTGAAAATTAGTCGTATCAAAAGCAGCGTACACTTTCAGAAGACCTTCCTCAAACTTTTGACGAAAGACCGTTTCTCCTGAAATTGCTTCAAAAGGCTTTTGCCATTCATTTCGGTCTGGAAGTAATGCAGTATATGGTTCTAAATTAATATACGAAGCATTCACACTAAGCGAACTAGTTGTCCATTTTTGAGTGTTTCCAATCCCCGCTCCTACTGTCATTAATGAAATGTCTGTCTTTTCTTGATCGGGTTCGTCTATCGTATTCAATAATAAGACTGATGATAAAGCTTGTCCGTATTCTGCAGAATATCCTCCTGTAGAAAAGGTAATTCCGTCAAACAAAAACGGACTGTACCGTCCGCGAGTGGGTACATTATTAGTTGTTGGCGTATACGGCGTAAACACACGAATGCCGTCAATAAAAATCTGAGTTTCTTCTGCACTTCCTCCGCGCACAAACAGACGTCCATCTTCGGCAACTGTTGTGGTTCCGGGCAAGGTTTGCAAAGCGCCTACAAAATCGCCCAAGGCACTTGCGGTCGTAACCACGTCTAAGGGTTTTAAAACTGATACTTTACTATTATCGCTTGCTTCAAACGAACCTGCAGAGATAACAACCGTATCTAACGAATTTACATCTTCTCGGAGCGTTATTTTTAAATCCTTCATTTGCGTTACTGAAGCCGCTAGTAAAAAAGGTTCGTACGAAACATATGAAATAAACAAGGTTTGAATTCCTTCCTCTTGAGTTTCAAAAGAAAACTGTCCGGCTTCATTGGTCGAAACGCCATCGTAGGTTCCTTCCAAATATACATTTGCACCAACAATAGGCGTTCCATTTGGTTGTGTAACTGTTCCTGAAATTGTGTTTTGACTCACTCCTGAAAAGGAAGCAAAAAGAATGAAAATAAATACAAGACTAATTTGTGTATATTGTTTCATGTAAACTTTAGTTTAAGGTTGTTTGTTTAGATACCTCAAATATCTATTAAGACGAAAACCTTTCAGAAATAAAAATACTGAATTGTAAAATATCGCAACTCAATTGTAATTATTTCGAAGTAGCTACCTATAAATTGGTATCTTCGACTCAAATAAAAGCACCTATGACAGACGCTCAGAAAGTTACAGCGTATATTGAAAAACATTCAAAATGGTCCGAAAAACTAACTGAATTACGAGCCATTTTTAACGAAACTGACCTCCAAGAAGAAGTAAAATGGGGCGCACCTTCCTACACTTTCGACGGAAAAATAGTTGCAGGGATTGCAGCGTTTAAACATCATTATGCCATTTGGTTTCATCAAGGAGTGTTTCTGAAAGACCCCGCTAAAAAATTAGTAAATGCTCAAGAAGGAACCACTAAAGCACTACGACAATGGCGTTTTACAGAAAACGACCCTATTGAAACAGCAATCGTAAAAGAATATATTATTGAAGCAATTGCGAACTCTATTGCAGGAAAGGTTGTGAAAGTACAACGGAAACAAGGTGTTGTCCTTCCCTCTTTACTAAAAGAAGCCTTTGCTACAGATGTGAAAGTTAAAGAAGCTTTTAAAAAATTAACTGCGGGAAAACAACGGGAATACGCAGCATATATCGAAGCTGCAAAACGAGAAGAAACCAAACAAAAACGATTAGAAAAAATTATTCCTATGATACGGAACGGACAAGGATTACACGACAAATATAAAAACTGCTAATCGTTGATAAGACTTACAACATTTACTTCGAGAGAATTGTGGTTTTACACCCGTAGGGCCTTTTGGATTTTGGTCTCTTGGACGACCATTTCCATATTATTATTTCTATACGAATACAAAACCCTTGAAAATGAAGGCGTTTTAACCTCTTCGTACGATTTTCAATCGGCACTTACCGCCATTGTTATTGTTGCCATTTCATCGGGATTAATTGGAGGTATTTTTACAGTAAATCTCATGGAACTTTGGCTTCGGAAATACGCTTTTTGGAAGGCCTTAATCTATATTTTTATCGCATACTGCATTGCAGCCTTTTTTGTAAGTATGACGGGAGCTTTGTACATAAAATCGGAAGATTTAAACCTCCCCTTATTTCATCCTGAAGTGATTGAAGAAACGTATTTTTTCTTTGGAACTTGGATGTTTGTTAAAAACTTTATTCTGTGGTTATTCATCGTTTTTTCAACACTTATCATACTCATGGTAAACGATAAATACGGGCCTGGCGTTTTTCCAGATTATTTGATGGGCCGTTATTTTATGCCGAAAAAGGAACGTCGTATTTTCATGTTTGCCGATTTAAAAAATGCAACGGGAATTGCTGAAACCTTGGGAGAAGAACGTTACTTCAATTTTCTGAAAGATTTTTTTAGAGACATTGCTCCTGCCATTGTACAAACTCGTGGCGAAGTCTATCAATATGTAGGCGACGAAATTGTAGTCACTTGGAAGATGAAGTCCGGACTTAAAAACGCCAATGCCTTACAGTGTTATTATAGCATGTTGAAAATTATTAATCGTAAGTCGAAACTATACAAAAAGAAGTATGGCTTTGTACCCGAATTTAGAACTGGCTATCACTATGGTTCGGTAATGGTGGGTGAAATTGGACAGATTAAAAGAGATATTGCTTTTTCTGGAGATGTACTCAATACCACCTCCAGAATTCAAGGACTTTGTAGTGAATTTGGTTTAGATATATTGGCTTCTAAAGATTTTGCAGACATCGCTTACAAACTGCCAAAAAGAGTAAGTCGTCATGATATTGGGAAAGAAAAATTACGAGGAAAAGCTGAAGAAATGGAACTCGTAACGTATAGAAGGAACACTATTTGATAGCATTCAATTGCTATTC
Source organism: Ulvibacter litoralis (assembly GCF_900102055.1). GTDB lineage: Bacteria > Bacteroidota > Bacteroidia > Flavobacteriales > Flavobacteriaceae > Ulvibacter > Ulvibacter litoralis. The sequence continues at coordinate 250,470 of NZ_FNBA01000002.1, read as the reverse complement.
CTTCTAGGATCTATAAAAGCAATAGAATTAAAAATAATGTTTCACTTAAATATATACGTATGAAAACAGATCGTTACACCAAAATCGTCCTTACTATTATTGCCGTTTGCCTTACTATAAACGTCGTGAAAGAAATAGACATCATTCCGTCGGCTTATGCTTCAGAAGGAATTCCTGTTGCCAAAAAAACAACAGAATACCGATTGGTTCCTGTCAACGAGTTTAACACGATGGACGTTCGCATTGTAGATATCAACACTTACGACGAACTAAATGTGAACCTTAAAAATATAGATACCTACGATGAGCTAAAAGTGAATATCAACAGTATTGATACGTCCGACGAGCTTGATGTAAACATCGATGAGATTGGCGGTGGTTATGTGTCGTCTGGCGGCCCCATAAACGTTAAAACAGCGCTGTAAACCTTTCCGAAGAAAAACAACAACAACTACTTCCCTTTAAACGGACGAATAATTAAGCGTGCCGCACGGTCGTAATTGATATAATTATAGGTCCAATTAAAGAAAGTAACCACTCGATTTCGGAAGCCTACCAAAAACCAAAGGTGTACAAACATCCATAAAAACCAAGCAAAGGCACCTGCAAAGTGCATCTTTTTAACATCACAAACGGCTTTGTTACGTCCAATGGTCGCCATGGTTCCTTTATCGAAATAGGAAAAGGGTTCCATTGATTTCCCTGCTAACAATCGTTTCATATTTTTCCCCAATCGTCTCCCTTGTTGAATCGCAGGTTGCGCCACTTGAGGGTGTCCTTTAGGATAGTCTTTCGTTTCCATTAACGCAATATCCCCAAGTGCATAATAGCCTTTAAACCCTTCAATCTCGTTAAACTCATTCACTTTATAGCGATTGGCTCTAGGCAATAAAGCATCCCCATCAAGCCCCGAAACTGGAGCTCCTGTTACTCCTGCCGCCCAAATAAAAGTTGCGGTGTCAAAATTTTCAGATTCAGTAATGACTGTTGTTCCGTCGTAATCTTTTACTAAGGTGTTTAAGTGAACTTTAACTCCAAGGTTGAGTAAAAACTGTAATGATTTTTTAGAGGCTTGCGGACTCATTGGCGCCAATACGCGATCGGAACCTTCAATAAGGTGGACTTGCATTTCGTTTTCGTCAAGCTCTGGGTAATCATTTTTTAAAATTCCTTTTCGGAACTCCGCCAAAGCACCTGCTAATTCTACGCCCGTTGGGCCTGCTCCTGCGATTACAAAATTTAGTAAACGTCTCCGTTCAGCTTCAGAAGTAATGCGATCTGCTTTTTCTATGTTTTGAAGAATCAAACTCCGAATGTCTAATGCCTGCGGAACCGTTTTCATTGGCATACTATTCGCTTCAATGTTTTTATTTCCGAAGAAATTTGTCCGCGTCCCCGTAGCAATCACTAAATAATCAAACGATAGATTTCCGATAGAGGTCTCAATGGTTTTTGAAGCGGTATCAATGTTATTTACTTCTGCCATTCGAAAATGAAAATCTCTGTTTTTCCGAAACACTTTCCGAAGTGGATATGCAATAGAATCGGGTTCTAGTCCTGCAGTAGAAACCTGATACAACAACGGCTGAAAGGTGTGGTAATTATGACGGTCAAAAAGAACAATTTGAGCTTCTATAGATCGCAATTGATTTAGAAAAGAAATACCTCCAAATCCGCCACCAATAACAACAATACGAGGATTTTTTGTTTCAGGAATATTCATAGGACATCGTAATTTTATTTGTAAAATGACTGAGCCTACAAGCGTTTTAGAGTACCTATAGTTTTAGACATTTAGGCTTTCACAAAGGTACTATTTGTAAGTGGTAAAGTAATAAAAACGGCTTATTTTTATGACTTTTGTAACAAACATTAGGAGTTAGATACTAATGGTGTAACCAACAACCATTCATTGAACAAAGAACTTGAACATAGCTTTGTAACGCAGCTCGAAGCAAATCAGAACATCGTGCATAAAATATGCAGATTATACACCAATAATAGCGATGCACATAATGATTTGTTCCAGGAGATTACCATCCAATTATGGAAGGCATTTCCTAAATTTCGAGGGGACTCAAAGTTTAGCACTTGGATGTATCGAGTGGCTTTAAATACAGCCATTACTTTATATCGAAAATCAAAACGCACCGTAAAAACACAAGATTTTGAAGGTGTTAGTTTTAAAATTTCTGCGGAAGCCTACGATGATACGGTTGAAGAGCAGTTAAAATTAATGTACAGTGGTGTAAAAAGCCTAAACGATATAGACAAAGCATTGGTGTTTTTATATTTAGAAGACAAATCATACCGAGAAATTTCTGAAACATTAGGAATTTCTGAAGTTAACGCACGCGTGAAGATGAACAGAATCAAAGAGAAATTAAGAACCATACTAAATCCGTAACCCCCGATGGATAACTTAGAACTTTTAAAAAAACAATGGCAATCTAGAGAGCAAGAGCTCCCTAAGTTGTCGTATACAGATATTCATAAGATGTTGCTTAAAAAGTCGTCTTCTATTGTGAAGTGGATTTTCTTGATAAGCATTGGTGAATTATTATTCTGGACCATTCTAGCCTTTTTTGTGCCAGAATCGAGCAAAGCAATTAACGATAGTATTGGTTTAAAAACGACCTTCATGGTGGTGAATATTGTGCATTACATCATATTCGCAGGGTTTATTTATCTTTTTTATAAAAATTATCACTCCATAAAAGTTACAGACACGATTAAAGAATTAATGCGAAGTATTTTAAATACGCGTAAAACCGTAAAGTACTTTGTTTTTTACAACGTAGGAGCATCTATCTTATTAATGCTAGCTGTGAACATGTTTTACTTCACAAAGAAAGACCAACTATACAAATTAATGGTTCAGAATTATGAAGGCTATGGCGCAATTCCGCAAGAAAGTTTCACTTCAGTATTTTTCATAAGTCAGTTAGTGATTAGCGTTGTTTTTGTTGGACTCATCATTCTTTTTTACCGTGTTATCTACGGAATCCTTTTAAAACGTTTAAAACGCAATTACTGTGAGTTGGAGAAGATTGAAGTTTAGTATGTAATTACAATCCGAACTCCAACAACTAAAAAAAAGCCTCTAAAGTATCCATTGATATTTTAGAGGCTTTTTGATAGAAGCTGTTTAGAAAATTAATAACGCCATTCGCGTTCTTTATTCAGTTCTTCTTGTGTTTTAATTTCTTCGGAAGGAACCACTTTTAAGAACGATGGATGCTGCTCGATAGCATATTCCAGTTTCTCTACAATTGATTCAACCGATTCATTTTCGTAATCTATTTCAAGCGGAGCTTTAATTTCCATAGACTGTAAAATTCCTTTTTTCTTGGTACGAAGTCCTTTTTTATCGAAAGAACGTCTAAAACCATCAATAACAATAGGCACTACAATAGGCTTATTCTTTTTAATAAGATGCGCTGTACCTCTTCTAATAGGTTTCCAAGGCTTTGTGGTTCCCTGCGGAAAAGTAATTACCCAACCATCGTCCAATGCTTTTGTGATGTTACTTACATCACTCATTTTTACCTGACGGTTTACATTTTTACCTTCGGCACGCCATGTGCGCTCAATACTAACAGAACCAGCATACGCCAATATTTTAGGCAACAATCCATCTTGCATGGTTTCTTTAGCCGCAACAAAATAAAGATTTAACTTCGGGCGCCACAAATAGCCTATGTTTTTGATACTGTCTTGTCTGCCGCTCAAACTTGCGTTAAAAACGTGAAACATTGCCACGACATCTGCAAAATACGTTTGGTGGTTAGACACAAACAATACATTGGTGTCTGGTAAGTTTTTAATTATTTCACTTCCTTCAATCTGTAACTCGTTAAACCCTTTGAATCTTCGGTGTGTTAAAGATCCTAGAATACGAATAAGCCAAAGCTTAATGAATAATATATGTCCAAATGGATTTCTTTTAAAAAGCCCCATGTAGTAATTTCTATTTATTGAATTAAATTTTGACCTTGATCAAAAATATACAAAGTAGTATTTTAAGCACTACTAAGTATTGGGCAAAGATACGAAATTACAGCTTTACAATACTGCTTTTAGCATTTCACGTACTTCACTTAATATCATCGCTGTGGCTCCCCAAACCACATGACCATTTAGCAAAAAAGCAGGAACTTCGATGTTGGTAGCATACGAAGTTGATAATGTTTTAGTTACAAGAATTGAATCGTCCATGAAATGTGACAACGGGATTTCAAGAATCTCCTCTACTTCGTTTTCTTGCGGAATAAAATGTGGTGTTTTGGTTGTAATTCCGACATAGCCTTGTACAAAAAAGTTGCTTGGCGGAATGTAAATTTCGGTGAGTTCTTTTACTACGGAAACTGACGTACGGTCTACACCTACTTCTTCTTCCGTTTCACGTAATGCGGTCTCTAACAAGGAAGCGTCCTCGGCTTCTCTTTTGCCTCCTGGAAAGGATATTTGAGCAGAATGTACCCCTTTATAAGTCTTCCGAAGAATTAATACCAAATGTGTTTCATTGGTGGTAGCAGGATAAAACAATGCCAATACTCCAGCTTGTTTGGCTGTTTTGGCTTCTCGCGCTTGGGCTTTCAATTCTAAAATCCGTTCGATGGGCGCCATTTTTAATTGAATGGCTTCCCCAGGAAGTTTCATTTTTGCTATTTTTGCCACTCGTTTTTCAAACTCTTCAAATGTCATTTAAAAACTCTTTTCTATTTGTTGTTATTGCTTCCGTTCTACTTTTTGCAAGTTGTGAAGATAAGAAAAAGGTTTCCGAAGCGAATAAAGAAACAGTTAAAGAACAACTAAAAGACAGTGTCATTCCTACGGAAGCTTCCGAAGAAAACATTGAAACTAAGAAAAATACCTATCCAGAAATTACTCAAAAAAATGTTGTCGAATTTCTTACCCAATACGGAAAAGACAATCCTGAAACTAAAGTATTGCTTAGCACACGCTTTGGGGATATGACCTTTCAATTATTTGAAGATACTCCATTACACCGCGCTAATTTTATTTATTTGGTAAAACAGGAATATTTTAACGAGACGTTTTTTCATCGTGTGGTTCCAAATTTTATTATTCAAGGAGGAAATAGTGATTTGAGAAGTACTCCTAAAAAAAGAGCTGCTATAGGAAAAGACTACTTGCTTCCTGCCGAACTACAGTCGGGTCGAAAACACAGATATGGAACCATTTCTGGTGCGAAAGAATACCGCGAAAATCCAGACAAACAAACAGCTCCTTTTGAATTTTTTATATTTATAGGTCCCGAAACGCAAACGTCCACCGGACATCTTAATGGCAACTACACGATTTTCGGACAAGTAATTCAAGGAATGGATGTATTGGAGAAAATTGCAAGCGTGAAACGAGATGAAGGCGACTGGCCGTTAGAAAATATTTATCTTAAAGCCAAAGTGCTAGAGTAAGCCTTACTCCTTGTCAATTACTATTTGATCCTTATAAATATTTGGTAGCGATAATTTAAAGATTACCGCTAGCAAACGCACTAAAATCACCAACGAACCTGAAATTACCACAACCCAATCTTCGGTAAGCGTTGTTTTCATCAATAAAAAATAGGCTGTACCTCCTAGAATACAAGCGGTTGCATAAATTTCTTTTCTAAAAATAATCGGGATTTCATTACATAGAATGTCACGAATTACCCCTCCAAAACAAGCAGTCATTGTTCCTAGTGCCACACAAATTATGGGCGGAAAACCAGCCGCAATTCCTTTTTCAACCCCTACGATGGTGTATAAGGCAATTCCGATGGTATCAAATAAAAATAAAGACTTACGAACATACCCTAGTTTTTTTCTGAATATAACGGCAACAATGAAGGTGATAAAAATTACATACACAAACGTTAGGTTGCGCATCCATGTAATATCGGCGTCTATTAAAACATCACGCAATGTTCCTCCTCCAACGGCAGTAACAAAGGCAATAATTAAGATTCCGAAGGGATCCATACGCTTTTTTAAAGCTGTAAGCACTCCCGAGATTGAGAACGCTATGGTTCCTAAAATATCTATGATTAAAAATAAACTCACATGTTCTGGGTATAGTAGTTATAATCTTTTAAAACAGTTTCGATAAACTGTCGGTCGTAATATTTTGAAGATACTTCTAAAATGCTTTCTATTTTTTTCCGAAGTGCATTTAGTGTCTTGTAATCGTTTCCTTTTATCGCAATTAAATAAGTTTCTTTTATCACACGAACATCTTTGTCGGTTAATCGCATGATGGTTGGAAATTGAGGTTCGTATTCTTCTTCAATTTCTTCTAATATGGTGTGCGTAATTTTCACCTTATTTTTGGTACTTATCACTACAGTACCTGCAGCAAAGTCTCCAACGCGTTGTCTTCGATCAGAAAAAAGAATGGTTAAGAGTCCGATAGACCCTAAGAAAATCCAAATATCGACCAAACGAAGCATCCAAAGAATCATATAATTAGACCAATGTGCAGGGCTTCCATCAATTTTTACGACTCTAGTTTTTAAAATCATTTTCCCTACCGTACGCCCATTAAAAAGAATGTGCATGTACAACGAATAAAACATAACTGGCAATAATAGCAATTGTTGCAAGCCAAAAACAGTCCATCGGTCGCTAATGGCAGCTCCCATAAAACTTGTAACCAATTCAACTGCATACAGATAAACTGTGAAAATCAGAAAATCAATTAGGAAAGCCAATATGCGCTCACCCACACTTACAATTTTATAGTCTAAATTTACGTTTTGTGTGGTATTGATTGCTAAGTTTGCCATGTAAAAAGTAAGTGTTTATCTTTAGTAAAAATTTTAAATGCGGGAAGCAGCATTCGTTAAGCAAAATAAGGAAAAATGGATAGCATTTGAAAAAGCAATCACGCTTAATTCAAAAATTAATCCAGATAGTCTAGCTGATTACTACATCCAGCTAACCAACGACTTGGCGTATGCACAGACCTATTATCCAGAAAGTAAAACGCTTCAGTATCTAAATTCATTAGCGTCGCAAGCGCATCAAAAAATCTATAGCAACAAAAAAGAAAGTAAAAACAGAGTGATTAGTTTCTGGAAATATGAGTTTCCACTTTTCTTTAAACAATACCATGCGACACTTTTTTACACCTTTTTACTCTTTTTAGTTTCCACTTGCATCGGAATTATATCCACCTTGAACGACGATAGTTTTGTTCGGCTAATTTTGGGCGATGCATACGTAAACGAAACACTTAATAATATTGAAAAGGGAGATCCTACGGCTATTTATAAAAGTGGAAGTGAAATTGGAACTTTCTTAGGAATTACCATCAATAATATTCGAGTGGCCTTTTTAGCCTACGCATTTGGCGTGATAACCTCTATTGGAACCGCTTGGGTGCTCTTTAGAAATGGAGTAATGTTAGGTGCTTTTTTCACCTTCTTTTACACTAAAGATTTACTTTTTGAAGCTTCAAAATCTATTTGGCTTCACGGAACCATCGAAATCTCTGTGATTGTCATTGCTGGTTGTGCAGGTTTGGTGATGGGAAACAGCCTTTTATTTCCAAAAACATACTCTAGGAGGGTTTCTTTTCTGAAAGGTGCTAAAGACGGATTAAAAATTGTGGTAAGCACAATCCCATTCTTTATCATTGCGGGCTTTATTGAAGGTTTTATTACTCGCTACAGCAATATGCCCGTTTGGTTGGCTATGACCATAATTTTTGGTTCCTTAGCACTCATTATTTACTATTATATTATATATCCAATTATCCTTACAAAAAGATATGCAGCAAGATCACATTGAACTTAAACAACGAAGAGACCTTGGAGATACGATTTCAATCTATTTTGAATTTTTCAAAAAGAACTTAACCTCTTTTTTAAATATTTTTATCAGTTACAACGGGCTTTTTATTTTAGGCTTTTTAGGCGTTAGTTATTTGTTAGTTACAGGCTTTGTTGGCATGTACGATTCAAGTACTTACGGAAATGCATCGACAGAAATTGACAGTGCATTGTACTTAGGAATTGGAGGTATCGCTTTCTTTATTTTGTTTTTAGCTACCGCTGTTCTCAATTACAGTCTTGCCGCTTCGTATATGATTCACTACGAAAAAAATGAAACTCCTACCATTGAAAAAAAGCAAGTTTGGAAATTGGTTTCCGATAATTTAGGAAATATTATTTTGTTCATTTTACTACTCATTGTTATTTATGTGGGTGTTTTTATAGCCGGTATGGTGCTTTCCATCATTCCACTTATCGGATCGTTAGCGTACTATTTATTAATGCTTTCATTCACAGCTTGGATGGGCGTATCGTTTATGGCAATGCTATCTCAAAAATTAAGCGTGTCCGATGCACTTTCCGAAGGATTCAAACTCATCAAATTATACTACTGGAAAAGCGTGCTTGTTAACTTAGTGGTGGGAATGTTACTAGGAATTCTTCTCCTTGTAGTACTTATGATTCCTGGAGTTCTTATTGGAATTTACGCTTTCCACTCCATCGAAAATGGAATTGATTTAGCCGAATCGCCTGTTGCAAAAGTGATTTGGACACTTACATTAACCTTAGTGTTAGTGCTGTATTCATTTAACCAATCGTTGGCACAATTTGTAAACGGAATCCTTTATTTTTCACTTTACGAAGAAACCTACAACGAGAATATGCGCAACCGAATCGATCAAATTGGAGCGGGTGAATAAATTTAATTTCATAGTATTTTTTATTTTTCTGAAAGGATTCGCTGGGCAAGAACTGCCTCAAGACTCCATTACGGTCGCAACCAATACAGACCCTTTTGTTGAAAAGTCTTTTTCTGAAGATTTAGCGTCTAAGTACAATGGTGCCGATTTTAAGTACGACGAAGTTGAAGGTGAAACACAAAACTTTTTAGCGCGTGCCCTTTCGTGGTTTTTCAAAAAATTAGAAAATTTATTCGGTGTAGAATTAAGTCCAGAAGTGTACGATGTACTTGAGTTTTTAGTCTATCTATTGCTTGCCGTTTTAGTGGGTTATTTTATTCTGAAAATGTTTCTTGGAAACGATGTTTCTAGCTTTTTTAACCGTAAGTCGGCTGCTATTTCTCCCTTAACCATTAAAGAAGAACACATTGAAAGTGTCGATTTAGATGCGTATATCGCTGATGCGTTAGCGCAGAAAAACTATCGCTTAGCAATTCGGTATATGTACTTAAAATCGTTGAAAGAGCTCTCGCTTGAGAACATCATCACATGGCATTTTGATAAAACCAACTCCGACTATTACAACGAAATTGAGAACACTGAAGTAAAAAGTAGTTTCAAAAAAGTATCGTATTTGTACGACTATGTTTGGTACGGTGAGTTTACTTTAGATGAAACTGGCTTTACCAATGCTCAAAAAGATTTTGATCGTTTAACGCAACACTTGAAAAATGCTAGATAAACGTTCAAAGAAAATACTCATCGTTTTTGGGATTGCAGTTTTAGCAATCATTATTTCTGAAGTGGTACGTCCCAAACCTATTAATTGGCGTCCAAGTTTTACATCTGTCGATACTGCTCCGTTAGGAACGTATGTATTGTTTGAAGAACTACAACTTCTTTACAAAAAAGGAAACATTAAAAAAATAAAAGAAGATCCGTATCAGTTTCTGAAGGATAGCAGTTACACAAATAATTCTGCCTACCTATTTATCAACGATTATCTCAACTTCGACAAACAACAATTTGAAGTTTTAAAATCGTATGCTGCCAACGGAAACACCGTTTTTCTATCAGCGCGAGAATTCGGAACTTATATTGAAGATTCCTTGAAAATTGCAACGCGTCAAGATTATAGCTTTTTAGAAGAAAATATAGAGGCATCCTTTTTTAATAAGAGCATTCCACAAGATTCGCTTCCGAAGTTTAAAAAAGCAGTTTACAAAACTGTTTTTAATAACATAGATACCCTACAAACCAAAGCGTTGGGTTATTTTGAAACTGAAAACGAAAGCATAGAAGAATTGAATTTTATCACAGTTCCCTACGAAAAAGGAACTTTTATATTCCATACCCTTCCGGAAGCTTTTTCAAACTATTACTTATTGAAAGGCAACCAGCAATACGCTTCACAAGTGTTGTCGCATGTTACCGCAGATCATTTGTACTGGGATACCTATTTAAAATCGGGACGAAAAGTAGTCGATTCGCCCATGCGCTTTATATTTAATCAGCAGCCTTTAAAATGGGCGTATTATGTGCTCATGTTAGGCTTATTGCTGTTTATTGTTTTAAAAGGAAAACGACAACAACGCATTATAAAAGTGGTAGAACCGCTTCAGAATACCTCAATTGAGTTTACCAAAACCATTGGAGACATGTATTTTCAGCACAAAGACTTCGGAAATATCAATGCAAAGAAAATTACGTATTTTCTAGAAATTATTCGATCTAAATACTACCTCAATACAGCTTCACTAGACCACGATTTCATTCAGAAATTAGCGATGAAGAGTACAAATTCAGTAGAAAAAACACAAAAGTTGATACAGTTAATCAATCAGCTAAAAGAAAAAACGGTACATACCGAGCAAGACAGTATCGCATTAAACAAACAAATTGAAGATTTTAAAATATAACCTATGGAAGAGTCACAAGAAAATCCGTTAGCATTTAATTCAAGAATCGATTTAAAAAATCTTGAAGAAGCCGTTCAGAACATAAAAACGGAACTAGGAAAAGTAATTGTTGGGCAACACGATATGCTCGAAATGCTTATTATTTCTATTCTTTCGGACGGACATTCATTAATAGAAGGGGTTCCTGGCGTTGCCAAAACAATTACCGCAAAACTATTGGCTAGAACCATGGATGTTGATTTTAGTAGAATTCAATTTACACCCGATTTAATGCCGAGTGATATTTTAGGAACTTCGATATTTAATGTAAAAACGAGTGAGTTTGAGTTCAAAAAAGGACCTATTTTCTCAAACATTGTACTTATTGACGAGATAAACCGTGCGCCTGCAAAAACGCAAGCCGCTTTGTTTGAAGTGATGGAAGAGCGTCAAATCACCATTGATGGTGAAAAATTTAAAATGCCGCCGCCATTTTTAGTATTTGCGACGCAAAATCCAGTAGAACAAGAAGGAACCTATGCGTTACCAGAGGCGCAATTAGACCGTTTTTTATTCAAAATTAATGTTCCATATCCAAATGTAGAAGAAGAACTTATCATTTTAGAAAACGAACATAAAAGGGAGAACAAAAATGTATTAGACACGATACAACCTGTACTTACTGCAGCTCAGATTGCAGAATACCAGGATACGATTCGTAAAATAATTATCGAAAACAACTTATTAAAATACATTGCTTCGATCGTAGATAATACGCGAAACAACCCGAATTTATTTTTAGGAGCCTCACCAAGAGCATCGTTGGCAATTATGAATACTTCTAAAGCAATGGCGGCGATTAACGGTCGTGATTTTGTAACGCCAGACGACATTAAAAAAGTAGCGTCTGCGGTATTAAGTCATCGTATTATTTTAACGCCAGAGCGAGAAATGGAAGGATTAACACCTTCAAAAGTGGTTCAACAAATTATTGAAACCCTAGAAGTACCTAGATAATGAAACAGTTTTTCAAAAGTTTATACTTTACCAAACGCTTTTTTATTGCGATATTTTTACTCGCGATACTCTTTGTGGTTTCTTATTTCTTCGGAAACCTTTTTTGGGTTATTAAACTTTTGTTTTTCATCCTTATCCTTTTAGTGGTCGCAGACTGTCTCCTCCTTTACCTGAATAAAACAGGAATTCAAGCCAGTCGGTTACTCCCTGAGAAATTATCGAATGGTGATGAAAACCCGATTGAAATTAAATTAGTAAATCGGTTTCAGTTTACCGTTGCTTTAAAAATTATTGACGAGTTACCGATACAATGGCAAATACGTGATTTTAAAATTGAAACGGTTGTAAAACCTTCCGAAGAAAAAAAGTTCACTTACACTGTGCGTCCCACCGAACGTGGCGAGTATCACTTCGGAAACTTAAATGTTTTTTCTTCCTCTATTTTAGGACTGGTTTCAAGAAGGCAACAATTTTCTGCGGAAGCGATGGTGCCGAATTACCCATCTTTTCTTCAGTTAAAAAAATATGATTTTATCGCGTTTAGCAACCGACTGAAGTTTTTCGGACTCAAAAAAATAAGACGTATTGGAAATACGATGGAGTTTGAACAAATTAAAGAATATGTTGCGGGAGACGATATTAGAAACATAAATTGGAAGGCGACCGCCAAAAAAAGTGAACTGATGGTAAATCAGTTTCAAGATGAAAAATCGCAACCTATTTATTCGGTCATCGATAAAGGCCGTGTAATGAAAATGCCTTTTAACAATCTTAGTCTGTTAGATTACGCCATTAACGCAACGCTTGTAATTTCGAACATTGCTTTAAAGAAACAAGACAAAGCGGGAATGTTTACGTTCTCTAGAAAAATTGAAGATCGCGTGGTTGCACAGCGTAGATCCTCGCAAATGAATTTAATTTTAGAGTCACTATACAACGTAAAAACCGACTTTTCAGAAAGTGATTTTTCCAGATTGTACGTCGATATTAAACGACACGTAAAACAACGTAGCCTTTTATTATTGTATACCAATTTTGAAACAATGGACGCTTTGCACCGGCAGCTCCCCTATTTTCAGGCGATCAATAAAACACATTTATTGGTGGTTATCTTTTTTGAAAATACCGAATTAAAAGAGTTTACAGATCGTAAAGCGAGTAACACACGTGAAATTTTTGAAAAAACGATTGCGGAAAAATTTAGATACGAAAAGAAACTGATTGTCAATGAGCTTCATAAATATGGGATACAAACCATTCTTACCGCCCCTGAAGCGCTGACTGTAAATACAATTAATAAGTACCTAGAGATTAAAGCTAGAGGGTTGTTGTAATCTGATTTACACTTCAAAAAGCATTCAGAATTACTTAATTAGATAATAAATTACATTTCAGATAGTAAATACTACAGTTCAGTATTTCTATTTATTTCTGAAGTGTGTTTCGTTGCATCTTTGTTTCAGAAATAAAAAACAACTCATCATTAATACTAAAACCAAAAATCATGAAAACAATACTCGTAACTTTATCGCTAGCCTTCTCAACATTATTTATCAACGCACAAGCTCCTGTAGAAGCTGTTTCTGAAACTTCAACAATTACAGTGACCGTTCCGGTAAAAAGCACCGAAGGAAACGTCGTCTTCGGATTGTACACAGAAGGCAATTTTATGCAGCAACCAACCGTAGGATTGGAAGGTGAAATTGTAGATGGAAAAGCCACAGTAACTTTTACAGATGTAGCTCCGGGCGACTATGCTGTAATTTTGTTTCACGATAAAAACAAAAACAAACGAATGGATTTCGATGCATCAGGAATGCCACAAGAAAATTATGGAATGTCTAATAATGTAATGAGTTACGGACCGCCACAATGGAGCGATGCAAAATTCACTGTTGCAGATGCACCTTTAGAGTTGGAGATTCGATTCTAAAAAAACAGATAAACATCTTAAAATCTATTTGGGGAATACATCGCTATTGTGTTCTTCAAATAGGTTTTTTAGTATTTGATGCTCTGTAATACAACACAATAAAATTGATCAACTTGAACTTGTTTCAGGTTAGCATTACATGTATTTATACTGATAGTAGGATGTAGTTCCGAAATCAATTCGGAAGGAACCTAAACAGATCCGCATCTTTTAGTATAAACAAAACCTTTATTTTAATTATAACTAATAATTTTTACCAATAGGAATATTTATATTTGTGATTAAATTCTATGGAATATGACCATTACACAACTTAAATATGTGTTAGCTGTAGCAGAGCATCAAAATTTCACAAAAGCAGCACAACACACCTTTGTAACGCAACCTACCTTAAGTATGCAAATACAAAAACTGGAGGATGAGTTAGAGATTCAAATATTTGATAGAAGTAAAAAACCGATAGAACTTACTTCGGTGGGTAAAAAAATTGTGAGTCAGGCACATCATATTGTGAATGAAGCTGACAGGATGCAAGATGTTGTAGATCAAGAAAAAGGATTTATTGGTGGAGAGTTTAAGCTAGGAATTATCCCAACCATAATGCCTACCTTACTACCTATGTTTTTAAAAGCCTTTGGAACCAAGTACCCAAAAGTGCAACTTAAAATAGAAGAGCTTACCACTGAAGACATTATCGCAAAACTTACCGACGGACATTTAGATGCTGCTATTGCTGCTACTCCGCTCGTTAACGATAAACTTAAAGAACGCGTTTTGTATTACGAACCTTTTGTAGGTTATATTCCAGAGAATCATCGATTGGCTTCAGAGAAAAAGATTACAAGTAGCGATTTAGATATTGATGACATACTCCTTTTAGAAGATGGACATTGCTTTAGAGAAGGCGTTATTAATTTATGTAAAGCATCGAAACTAGGTCCTGGAGATGCATTTCAGTTGCAGAGTGGTAGTTTTGAAACACTGATAAAACTTTCCAACGAAGGACTCGGAATGACACTGTTACCCTATTTACATACACTGGATATTCCAAAAGATAAAACAAAACACTTGCGTTACTTCACAGAACCTTCTCCAGCAAGAGAGGTTAGTATTATTTACAGCAAAAGTGAATTGAAAATGCAAATAATAAATGCATTATACGATGTGATTTCGGGAGTAATACGAGGTGCCATCGCCTTTCAGGATGTAAAAATTATTAGTCCGATAAAATAAAAACCTACAATTACAACTAAAAAACCTCCTTCGTATTACTACAAAGGAGGTTTTTTGGTTAAGGGTTTAAAAAAATTAAACATTGATTTAATTGAGGTTTCTGCTTTATTAAAGAATCAACCCAAATTTTTAGCTCCTCTATTTCATAAGGGAGTAATCGTGTCATTGCTTTCTTTAATTCTTTACAGAAAAGATTAACATCAAAACTTACTTTTGCAAGTACAGCTTTAGTGTAATCAAACATTGCTCTAGCCATAATATAAACTGGATTACATGTTAG
Source organism: Ulvibacter litoralis (assembly GCF_900102055.1). Classification (GTDB taxonomy): domain Bacteria; phylum Bacteroidota; class Bacteroidia; order Flavobacteriales; family Flavobacteriaceae; genus Ulvibacter; species Ulvibacter litoralis. The sequence continues at coordinate 235,427 of NZ_FNBA01000002.1, read as the reverse complement.
TTTAAGTAGAAGTATGAATAGGCTTATCTTTTTAAAATTATGTTTTATAAATATAGCGAAAAAAACGATGCGATTTTAGACCAACAGCTTCAAAACAACTATGAATGGAAGTTAAGAAACGTTAATTGGTTAGTAAAGACCTGTAAACAAAGACATTTTAGTAAATCTAAAAAAGGAACTTTAACAAATAATTCACATTTAAGGTTGTTTTTTACGCTTCACCTTCAAAGTCCATTCAAATTCAAAGATTGACACGACATCACCCGCTGCATCCACTCCTTCAGATTTCATCCAACAAGTTTGTCCCTCGCCTGTTTCAACAGCCGCTTGTATGGCTTTTTTAATTGCATCACCATCCGTACATCTAAATAAGATACGTCCTTTTGCTTTTTTAGAAAATGTAGCCTTATTAGTTGCAACCAACATCGATATGGATTGTTTACTCTCTTCTATACACCCCATTACCATAGCACCAGTACTTAACTCGGCTGCCATCCCTTGCACTGCCCAAAACATAGATTTAAACGGGTTCTGATTAATCCATCTGAGCTTAGCTGTGGTTACACAAGTTGTTTCTGTAATAGATTTTACCCGTACGCCTGTAAAATAAGCAGAAGGTAACTTGAACAATAAGAAGGTATTGATTTTACTAGGGGTTAAAGACATATAGATCTGTTTTTATGCGAAGATATTCATTTTAATTGAGTTTCAATTTGTTAATTTTATGTTAAATTACACTACTATGCGTAACATAATACCTTCTTAAAGACATATATTTGTATAAGAAATTAATAAGCAATGGACACTTCAATTACAGAAAATCAAAAAAGCGTGAGTGCTTTTATACATTTATCAACTTTTTTAAAGTTTTTATTTCCGTTTGCAAACTTTTTTGCTCCACTCCTATTATGGACACTGAACAAAGAAAAAGACTTTGTTGACGAACACGGAAAGCAAGCTATTAATTTTCAGTTAAGCATTATTGTATATACCCTATTATTAGGATTGGTATGCATCCCGCTTTTCATCTTTTTTATTGCTGATTTTGTTTCCTTGGCAGAACTTTTAGATGATTCAGTACACAGTTTTCAGTTACATGAAATTAAAAATTTGTCTGGATACGTACTCGTTCTTTGCTTAATAATACTTGTTTTTATAGCCTTATTTATTTTTGAGTTGTATGCGGTCATTACAGCTACGATGCAAGCTTCTAAAGGAAAATTATATAAATACCCGTTTACCATATCATTCATCAAATCAACCTCTCGAACCATTCGAGAATAAATCAATCAAAAAATGAGCACATTAGTCAGTTTAATTTTAGCCGCCGTATTTAGCATTCTGGGCGAAGAGATTCCCCCAGAGAACCAAGAAGTTTCACATACCACTACTCAAATTGAAAAGTTTCAGATGTGCAACGATTCATTAAAGCAAGTCAAAAAGGCTTCAGACAAAATTGTTATATAAAGAATAAATAGTATCGCTTCCTAACATGAAGTTGTAGCTGCTTCCGAAGAAAAAAGAAGCCCTTTCAGTTTCAGAAATAAGCGATTCATTTAAAGAAATAAGAAGAACACATGAAAATTGAAAACACAAAAGCGCAAATGCGCAAGGGGGTACTCGAGTACTGTATTCTTTCCATCTTAAAGGATGGTGAGGCATACACTTCGGATATCTTAGACACCCTAAAAGACGCAAAATTACTTGTAGTTGAAGGGACCATCTACCCGCTGTTAACGCGATTAAAAAATGCGGGATTACTTTCCTATAGATGGGAAGAATCTACAGGAGGACCACCACGTAAGTATTACGATCTTACTGAAACAGGAAAATTATTTTTAAAAGAATTGAATACAACCTGGAACGAATTACAACAGGCTGTAGATAGAGTAACTAGCGAAAAAAACTAAACAATGAAAAAGACAGTAAATGTAAACTTAGCAGGCACGTTTTTCCACATCGATGAAGATGCTTATGGAAAACTATCACGCTATCTGGATGCGATACGGAAATCGTTATCTGATCCGCAAGGAAGTGACGAAATTATTCGAGATATAGAAGCAAGAATCGCTGAACTCTTTTCTGAAAAAATTGAAAGCAGTTCGCAAGTTATCTCTTTAACCGAGTTAGATCAGGTAATTGCCGTAATGGGACAACCTGAAGATTATATGGTAGATGAAGAAATTTTTGAAGATGCTTCAAACCACTCAAGAAGAAAATCATCAAGTACTTCATACGCTTCTTCAACTTTTTCTAAAAAATTATTTAGAGATGTTGATGATAAATTTATCGCAGGAGTATCGTCTGGTTTAGGACATTACCTAGGAATTGACGTGATCTGGATTCGATTAATTTGGGTGATTTTAGTACTTGCCAGTCTTGGAAGTCCGATCCCAATTTACATCCTATTATGGATCTTGGTTCCAGCTGCGGAAACGACTTCAGACAAGTTGAAAATGACGGGTGAACCAATAAACATATCGAATATTGAAAAAAAGTTCAAGGAAGGTTATGACAATGTCGCCGATAAATTAAAAAACGCCGACTATGACAAATACGGGCAAAAAATTAAATCTGGTAGTTCAGATTTTTTCGAAACGCTTGGTCGTATCCTTCTAACTATTTTAAAAATATTTGTCAAATTTATCGGAGTCCTTCTTATTCTTGTTTCAATTTCAACACTAATCGGACTTATTATCGGAATGTTCACTTTTGGATCTGTTGATTTTTGGGGACAAGGAGAAATGATGGACTATATCTCGCTAGTAGATACAAGCTTTACTCCTATTTGGCTGGTTTCATTATTGGTCTTATTCGCCGTAGGGATTCCATTTTTCGCACTCTTTATTTTAGGACTAAAATTATTAGTGGATAACCTAAAATCGATTGGAACAACCGCTAAAATAGTTTTGGTAATCCTTTGGATTGCTTCCGTTATCGGACTTGGAATCTTAGGAATTAGACAAGCGACTGAACAAGCGTACGACGGTGATTATATTACCGAAAATGTATTGCCTGTTCGATCTGGAGATACGCTGAAAATTGCAATGCGAGCAGATACGCAATACAACCATAAAGTGAATAGACGTAATGGGATAAAAATTCTTCATAATGAGAATAATGAAAAAGTAATCTACTCTAACGACATTCGCCTTATTATAAGACATACCAATGAGGACAATGGTAAAATAGTTGTTGAAAAGAAAGCGGAAGGAAGTAGTTTTATCAATGCGAAAAACAAAGCAGAAGCCATCGATTACAGCTATGACTTAACTGGAAACAGATTGCTTTTAGATGGATTTTTTACTACGGAAACTTCTAATTTTTACAGAAACCAAGAAATAGAAATCATCGTGTATCTTCCTATCGGAACCATTTTATTTGCCGATGAGAATACGTATTCATTTCATAGAAACGAGAGTTATTACAAAGACATTCTCGACAATGGAGATGAAGGGCATTATTTAAAAATTCTTAATAATAAAACAGAGTGTTTAGACTGTCCTTCTTCGGAAGAAACCACAATGGAGAGAGACACTACCCAACAAGCCGATTGGGAAGAAGAAGTGAACAGAAACTTCAACAAAGGAACTTCAGAAGAAACACTGGAAGATCGTATTATACTCGATGAAAATGGTGATGACGTTAACTTAGATGAAGACAAGGAGAATACTTTACAGATAAACATAAACAACTAACTGATCTCCTATTTTGAAGAGATTAAAATTTAAATGCAAACCCATTTTTACGTCATTCTGAATTTATTTCAGAATGACATCAAATTGATAATCAGAAATTTGTAAAAACCTAAATCAATTTTATGTTGACGTATGGTAAGATGCATTATAATCCATCTAAAACTTAATAATTATGAAACTAATAAAAACAATAACCCTAGTACTTTCAGCTGTATTGCTTACTTCTTGTCATTTTGATATAAATATTGGAAAAGTAGACGGCAATGGAAACGTAACTACTGAAGAAAGACCTGTTACAGAGAGCTTTCATAAAGTAAAAGGAAGCGCTGGACTGGACGTGTATTTAACCGAAGGTTCTGAAAATAAAATTGTAGTAGAAGCCGACGAAAATTTACACGAAATTATAGAAACGGAGATTCACGATGGCAAACTATCTATCGGAACTAGAGAGAGCATTGGTCGCTCTGAGTCAAAAAAAGTATATGTTACTTATAAAAGTATAGATCATGTATACGCTTCAAGTGGCGCAGATGTTATTGTAAACTCTATTCTTAAAAGTGAATATATTACATTAGATGTAAGCAGCGGTAGCGATTTGGAAGTTGAAGTATTTGCTAGAGAAGTAAATGCCGAATCTAGTAGCGGTGCCGATTTAAAAATATCTGGTAAAGCAACTTCTTTACTAGCCAGTAGCTCTAGCGGAAGCGAAATAGATGCTGAAGAGCTTATTGTACTTAATTGTAATGCAGATGCCTCTAGCGGTGGAGATATTACGGTTCACGTGAAAGAAAAGTTGACGACAGAAGCTACTAGCGGAGGATCTATTAATTATTATGGAAATCCGACAGCCGTTTCTAACGACGAAAATCGTTCTGGAAACGTACATAAAATGTAAAACAAATACCCCCCAACCAACCTGAGTAAATCCGTTTCAACGTGTCACCGCTATCGACACACTTGAAGCGGATTTCTCTTAAAAACCAAAAGCATGAATCTCAAAAAAATCACCTCTCTAGCACTACTACTATCTTTCGCATCAATTACTTCCCTTAGCGCTCAAATAAAAAGCACTTCGGAAGTGTTTCAAATATTAAAAGAAAAAGACAGTATTCTTTTTAACGTCGGATTTAACACCTGTTCAACAGCCGCTTTTGAAGAGATTATCAATGAAGATTTTGAGTTTTACCACGATGAAAGTGGCGTCACAACTTCAAAAAGTAGCTTTATTACTGCTATCAGAGATGGACTCTGCGGAAATAAAGATGCATTTAGATCTAGAAGAGAATTGATTCCTGAAAGTTTAGAAGTGTTTCTACTGAAAGATAACGGAGTTGTATATGGAGCGATTCAAAAAGGAATACATCGCTTTTTTGAAAGAGTACCAGGAAACAAAGAAAACCCAGGAAGTACTGCAAAATTCACACACTTGTGGGTGCTCGTTGCGAATGAATGGAAGCTAAAACGCATCCTAAGTTACGATCACACCATGGGAAATAATTAGCATTTTTTTATCAATGCATTAAGAAATATGGACTGTTACCTGACGTTAGTATATAAAACCTTACGTTATGAAACCATTTATTTTAGCAGTATCCCTATTGTTATTCGTTGCTTGCGATAGTGACGATGATACAAACAATAACGCAAACGCGTTTGAAAATATAGTAACTGAGCTTCCGCAAGGAAATTGGGAAGTGAGTTATTTCTATAAAAACGACATGGACGACACTCAATCGTATAGTGCCTTTACATTTACATTTAACGAAAATGGAACGGTAGACGCTATTAACGACATCCTTACAGAAAGTGGTGTTTGGTCGTATGACGGTTCTGACGATACTTCAGATGACGACGGTATCGAAAATGACGAAGAACTTGATCTTCAATTTCCTCAAAATGGTCTTTTAAAAGATCTTTCCGAAGATTGGCACATTACAGCAGTTAGTTCTTCTGAAATTGTATTATACGATATCAGCGACGGAAATAGTTCTGCCGACTTCTTAACTTTCAGAAAAATATAGAAACTAAAAAACCACCTCTTTCGAGGTGGTTTACTGGTACTTAATTTGAAATACAATTATTTTACAAATACTTTAAATACCAAGTTAGATACATCAGTTTGCGCTTCTAATAAATACAATCCTGAGCTCAACCCCGACATTTTAATCGATCCTGTAGTTCCGTTTATAGTTTCAGTAAACAATAGTTTTCCTGAAATGCTATATACTTTTACAGTATTGATATTTTCTGTATACGTTACATGTAACACATCAGTTACTGGGTTCGGATAAAACTTGAAATTCTCTAAATTAAAGTCAGCCGTTCCTAAATTTTGAGTTATAAATACGAATGGTCCATCCCAAGCACTTTCATTTGCACTACAAATAGACTTCACATATACTTCATATTCAGTATTTGCAGTTAAGCCTTCAATTAGTACAGATGTATTTGGAGTAGAAGTCCCTGTTGCTGTTCCTGGATATCCTGATCCACTTGATTGTACAATATATTCGTAGCCTCCAGTTGGTGCTGGAATTACTTCAGACCAAGATGCGATAGCTGATGTTTCAGTAATATCAGAAATTGCTACATCGTTAGGATATAAACATGCTTCTGTGTCGTCGTATGCTGAGATTTTAAAGTCTCCAAATTGAATTGCCCATCCCCAAACACGAATACGAACTGTAATTCCTGGTTCTTTATCAGTAAATCTCATTCCTGCAAAAGGATTCCCTCCAATGACAAATTGTTCGCTACAGTGTGTAAACACTCCAGGTGAAACTTCATAATCAAATGGGACAAGAGAATCTACTCCACATTCTCCAGTATACGCTTCCATTGCTGTGTCTTTCAGTAATGAATCGTCTTGAAAACGAGTTTCAACAACAAAACTACCAGATTCTGGCACCACTACATCAAACCATACATCACGGCTATTTATTTCAAAATCTAATTTACCACAGATAGGTAGTGGTGAAATACTAAGATCTACTGTTGCTGAAATATTAGTTGCCACAACTTCGTTTTCTTCAAAAGTTTCGCCTACTGTAAGTAGTACTGCATCGTCACACTCGTCATTATTGGGTGCTGGAGGTGATTTGTAAGCACATAAGGTGAAATAAACAGGGATTGATGAAGGAGTGCTTGTAACAGCTACATAATATTGTACGCCTTGCGTTAAATCTGCTAGTACTCTTTGAGATCCACAGGCTGTTAATGCTGTTAAATTACCTGGCGTTCCTGAATAAACACTAACCCCTGTTACAGAAGATCCGTTTAAAAAGCGTCTTCTAAACGTGTATTCACCAGTTTCTGCAGGTGTAAATGTATACCATACATCAATTGTTGCAGATGAACAAGCAGAATCAGATGAAAATGTAGCTGAAGCGGTATAACCTTCCATGATGTTATTACATTCACGATCTTCAGATTCTAATAGAACTGTTGCGTTAGCAATTTCATCATTTACTGGTACTTCAGGAAATTTAAAGACACATAATGAATACTGAGCTGTAGGCTCTGCACTTGCAGCAGCGACAAAATAAGTAACATTTGCTTCTAATTCGAGTGAAGCATATCTTGAAATACAACCTGTTGATAAAGGAATAAGATCAATAGAAGAACCTCCAAAAATATACATACTCATATCCTCATCATTTAAAGCTTCTATACTGAAAGCATAAGTTCCAGATGTTTCAGGAGTAAAACGATACCATAAATCATTATAGTCATCATAGGCAGGATTTGCACAAGGAAACTCAGGTGAACGCGTTGCTCCTGCAAAATCACCTGTAATGGCATTATTACACATATAATCATCAGAAGCCGTTAATACTGCTGCTGTGATAGCCTCATCGTTAAAACCTAGGTCCGGTTTAAATTCATAGTTATATTCATCCATATAAATATTTTTGAAGTTACTTCCATTACCAGAATGTTGTGGTTTGAAAGCAATATATGTATGATTTAAACTAGTATCGTAGTTTGAGAAGTCTATGGTGAATTCTGTCCAAGTTTCAGCAAAAATACTTGTTTCATTAAGTGTAGTATCGTCTAAAATCACAAATGTTGTAGCATCTAATGGATCTGACATTGTACCTACAATCACACTAAAACCTTCAGTAGTAGAAGTGCTTTTGTTCATTTTAAATCTAATTTGCTTATCGCTACTTAGATCTGTAGTTTCAGGAGTACTTAAAAGTAAGCCTTCAGGGTCTGAGCTAGAACTCATAAACATTCGCAGCATTAAATTCCCTTCAGAAGGTGTAATATTGTTTTGTGATGCGTAGGTTCTAAAATCTCCCGAAGTAGTATCTAAAAATGACCAACAGGGTTTAATTTCTTGACCATCTTCATTCAATCCTTCAAAGCTATCGCTATATTCGGCAACAACACTATTACAGGTTGTAGTAAATTCTTCCGAAGAAATCCACGCCCCAAAATCAGTAGCATCACATTTTGCTCTTACATATGCCACATAAGCAGTATTTTGATCCAATGTTACAGAAACAGTAGTAGCCATAATCTCTGTTCCATTTGTTGTAGCATCAGGAGCTGGTAACGCAGCTTCTTGCACTAAATATTCCCATGTAGTTTCAGAAGAACCACTCACTGTCCAACTAATATCTGCCGAGTCAAACTGAACGTTTGAAGCAGTAACATCAGTAACTTCTAAACAAGAAGGAATGTCCTCAACACAAACAGTATTGATCCAAACAAATTTATTTACAACTCCACTATGTCTAAAAGCAAAACTCACATCATCGTTATTTGGTAGATCAACCAAATATTCTTTATTTCTATTGGAAGTAGGTGAAAATGAAGTTATATATACAAATTCACCTAGGGAGTTGATAGTACCTACCTCCAATACATCTGGCGCATCTGTAGACGCACCTGCTGAAAATTTGATACGGTGATTTCCGTCCATTGCATAAGATACGTCTGGCGAAATTGCTACAATATCCCCTACTACAGTATTACTTGTAAAGTACAACTCAAACATATTTTTGTTATATCCAGAGAATTCATAATCCACAAACGCATGACCGCCTGTAATAGGATCGTCATAAACACTCCAGCAAAAGGGTACAGCACCATCTTCAATTCCTGCCCAATCTTCGCAATAGTTCGCTGTTATTGGCCCGCAATCGGTTCTAAGTGTATTGGCAGCCATAATCCAAGCTCCAAAATCCCCACCACCACAATTGGCACGTACATAAGCCTCATAGTCCGTATCTTGATCTAGGCCTGTTACAGTTATTGAAATATTTGAATCTGTAGAAGTATGTGCTACACCATTTGTGGTTGGTTCTCCACCGCCCACTTCTTGCACTACATATTCCCAGTTATCTTCAGTGGTACCACTTTCAGCCCATGTTAAGTCCACAGTAGTTTGCGTAGCATTTGAAAGAGCAACATTTGTAACTTCTAAACAAGTTGGAATTGGTTCTAAACATACACTGTCTATATTAACCTGATCGAAGGTCGATCCGAGGTTGTGTTCAAAGAAAATGAATTGATCAGTTCCTGCAGGAATGATAACCTCATGTGCTTCCCAATCTGTATTGTTGATACCGTTTAAAGTAATTGTTTCAACCGTAGTAAACACACCACTACCATCTCCAACATCTGTTGTACCCACTATTAAGTTAGATTCTATTGCTCCTTGTGCATAAAACTTCAAACGGTGGTTACCATCTGAAGTAGTTGCATTCATGGGTGAAATAAATATTAACTCACCTGTATCTGCAGCTGCATTGTACATCCTGAAATATTTTGGAGGAGTTGGTGATGCAGGGTTACTCGTTACTCTTCCATACGCTTGTGTAATACCCGTGGTGTTAATCATTGTCCAGTCAACGGGAACTTCATTATTGTTGTATGAGTCAAAATTTTCCGATATTTCACATTGTGCAAATAAATGGCCACCGAAACTGAATACTGCAAAGAGCACAGTAAGTAGTAATTTTTTCATTTTTAAAGTATTTGAAATTAATAATTGTCACTGGTAAACCTACAATCAATTAGTAGTACTTAAAAGGAAAGTATTTTCGTTTTTCAAGAATTTTCACGAAATTTAAAAATATTATTCAGTTTTTAGAATACTGATTTACAGCTAGTTGTAAATTAATTGTCGTTTTTTTCAGAAGAATCAATTTTTTCTTTGTGTTGGGCTATTTTCTTTCTTTTTTTAAGAATATTCTTTAAAATGTAGAGTAATAAGAGCAGTAAAACAATGATGCTAAATATGAAGAAATAGTTGTATTTATTTTTTTGAGCTTCCGATTTTTCAGAATTATCTAAAGAAATATCGTTTACAATTGTATTCAACGATTTTTTTTCTTCGGAAAGTAATTTGGCTTCTTCAGCTAAATAAAGAGAGGTATATTTATTAAAATTTTCGGTGTCTTCAACAATGGAATAATTATCTGAAAGCGCTTTGTAAATTTCAGAATTCATCGAAATATCATTAATATGTTCTATCGATTTAAGTGCTTCTTGAAGTGTGTGAATCGCTTCCAAATTCTTCCCTTCTACTGTAAGTATTTTTGAAAGTCCCAATTCAGAATATGCAACTATTTTTGTAGAATTCACTTTCGAACCGTAAAAAATAGCCTCCTCATAATTTTCTTTGGCAGCAGCGTATTCTTTCAATTCGAAATTACAATCGCCAATATTATTGTTTGCGATGCCAATACTCGAATTAATGGCTTTATTCGTAGTGTTATTTTTAAAAATTACCTCCGCTTCTTTTAAATATTCTAATGCATATTCGCACCCCAAATTATCCTTTTGAATCAATCCCTTCACAAAAACTATGTTTCCTTGCAAAAATTTTATAGAATCTGGCAATGGATGGTTTACTGTAATTTCGTAGGCTTTGTCTAAATAACTCAAAGCTTTATTTCCAAGCTTTAGTCGCTGGTATTCTCCTCCAATAAAACCTAAAACGCGAACTCTATCAGCATAATTGTTACTCTTTTCTGCCACCGAATCTGCTCTAAAAGCGTAGGTTAGTACTTTTTCATGATTTTTTAAAATAGCATAGGCATTCGCCACTGTAATTAAAGCAGCTGTTTGTGAAGAAGGATCATTTTTAGCCATTTCGTACAGCTGTAATCCTTTTTTTATGGCCAATTGTGGATTGCTGTAGGTAAGCAGTGTAGCTTCTGCTCTAATACTGTCCAGTGTTGCTCTACTTTGAGCATACATCCCTAAAGATAGCATGCTAGTAAATAGAGTGAAAAACAGGTATTTTAGAACTGTATTTTGTTGCGTTTTCATCGAAACGAAAGATACTAAAAAGATGCCAAATTTTATTTTGAGCTTTTCTTTAAAAAAGTAATGAATTGCTTCGGAGTTATCCCTGTAATCGACTTAAAAACAACCGTAAAAGCACTGTGCGAAGAAAACCCACAAGATTCGGCCAAATAACTCACTTTATAAGCAAGGTACTTTTTGTCTGTTTTCATTAAATGGATAATGTAATTTACGCGTAATTCGTTGATATATGTATTGAAATTCTTGTTTTTGTACTTCCGAATTATTTCTGAAATATATTTGGTATTGGTCTTCATTTGCTTGGCTAGAAGCTGCAATGACATATTCGCGTCTATAAACTTAGTCGTTTGCTCAAAATCTTCCAAACGCTCTAATATGGCGCGTTCGGTACTTTCAGGAATCACAATCTTTTTATGGGCTGGCACAATTTCTTTTTCTACTGCCTCTTCAGTTTGTAATTTTTCTTCCCGCTCAATTTTTGAAATAACTTCTTTAAACCTAGCGTATTCTTTATCGAGTCGTTTGTTATAAAAGTAATACAACACACCACTCAGTAACACAAGTGCAATTAGAACGCCTCCAAGAATAAAATAGATTCCCTTTTTAGATTCTATTTGCTGTGCTTGTTCTTTCTCAATTTGCGACAATATGGTGTTTCGCACCTTTCGTTCGGAAGCGGAGATGGAAGAAGACAATTCTGAACTCTGAGAATAGTACTTTCGATATTCCGACAGGCTGTCCATTGTTTTATATACTTCGGAAAGTTCTTTGGTGATTTGAACTGTTTGCTCCTCTTCAACTGTTGAAATAGCGAGCGCACGTTTGTAATAATCTTCTGCCAACTGAAGGTTTTTAGTAGCACTACTCACCTTTCCCATTCCAAATAATGAAACTGCTGCTACAGAAGAGTTTTCTAGATCCGATTTTTTTACAACCGAAAGAGCCCTTTGGTAATAGTCTGTTGCTTTAGAAATATTATCTGTTTCCAAATAAATGTTTCCTATTTCGTTCTTAACAGTAGCTGTTATTACTGGGAGTAGTGCTTCAAAAGGTTTTATTACTTTTTCTGCCTTGATGGAAGTTTGTAAAGCTTCCTCCAATTGTTTTGAAGCCACCAAACGTTCTGTCTGCTCTAGTAATATCTTACAATTGACAACCGAAAGTTGCTGTTGGGAAGTTATATTTCTTGAAATGATTTCGGCCTCCTTCAGGTAGTTCTTCGAAATATCATCCATTCCCGATATGCGACATCGCTCCGATATTGAAATTAAAATAAGAGACACCAAATAAGGGTTTGATTCGCCGTAAATGGCTTGTTTGGCCAAATATAAATTTTTAATGCTTCGTGAATGTTCGCCTTTTAGTTTTTCACTTTCAGCTAACAAATAAAGCGCACGCGATTTTTCAATTTCGTTTTTGGCATTCGATAATAAAAAATTAGCAACTCGAATAGATTGATCTGGATCTTGATACAAGCTATTTAAATTCTTCAGAAATAATTCCTCTCGATCAAATATATCTTGTCCTACACTCACTAAAGAATGAAGTAGTAGAATTAAAAAAAGGATCGCAGAACGTTTCATAAATAGGGAAAAATCAAGACAAATATAAATCATTGCCTTTAGAAATAATCACAAATTGATGACATTCCTACATACAAAAACATCCAAATAGCCTAAACTACTTGGATGTTTACATTTATATAATTTACAATTAAGCTGTAACTTCTGTCTCAATAGCAGCAAGGTATCTTTCTGCATCTAGAGCAGCCATACACCCTGTTCCTGCAGCAGTAACTGCTTGACGGTATTCTTTATCTTGAACATCACCACTAGCAAAAACACCTGGCTTATTCGTTTTGGTAGATTTACCTTCTGTAATTAAATATCCTGTGCTATCCATGCTCAACTGACCTTTAAAAATATCAGTATTAGGCTTGTGACCAATAGCGATAAATAATCCAGTAATTGCAATTTCTTCTTTTTCGTTGGTTTGGTTGTTTACCATGCGTAATCCTTCTACAACCATATCTCCTAATACCTCATCCACTTCAGTGTTGTAACGCACGTCAATGTTTTTAGTACTATTAACACGGTGTTGCATTGCTTTACTAGCTCTCATTTCATCTTTACGAACTAACATTGTTACATTGTTACAAATGTTAGCAAGATAGGTAGCTTCTTCAGCAGCAGTATCACCTGCACCTACAATAGCAACGTCTTGACCTTTGTAGAAAAACCCATCACAAACCGCACAAGCAGAAACACCACCTCCACGTAATTTTTGTTCACTAGGCAATCCTAAATATTTCGCTGTAGCTCCTGTCGAAATAATTACTGTTTCAGCTTCAATTTGAGTCGTGTTATCAACAGTTACTTTATGAATACCACCAACCTCATCACTAAAATCAACAGCGGTGACCATCCCAATACGAACTTCCGTACCAAAACGTTCTGCTTGTTGTTGTAATTGCACCATCATGGTAGGGCCATCAATTCCTTCAGGGTAACCAGGGAAATTATCAACTTCAGTTGTCGTTGTTAATTGTCCTCCAGGCTCCATTCCTGTGTACATGATTGGTTTTAAGTCTGCTCTAGCAGCATAAATTGCAGCAGTATATCCTGCGGGTCCTGAACCAATAATAAGGCATTTTATTCTTTCAATAGTATCTGACATAATAGTATTTATTCAAAATTATCTGAATGTAAAAGTAGCAACTTTAAGCTAAAACTTACATCAAAAGTTATTAAGATTCTCTATAACTTTATTAAGAATTTATATCCTTTTCTTCGGAAAAACTAACAGAACCTCAGAATTTTCAGAAAAAAACAACCACAACTGAAGATTTTACATCTAAAAAGAAACGAATTCTTTCAGAAGTAACAATTATTTTAAGAATACCGTAAACAAAAGGCTTCCAAAGATTTTGAAGGAAAATACACATGTATATATTGCTAAATTACTATATTTATGCTAAATTACTATATATGAAACATCCTAGTTGTCCAAACTGTAGCTCAGATCATTACGTTAAAAGCGGAATTATCAATAACAGACAACGTTATAAATGCAAAAAATGCGGCTATAATTTCACTGTAAACAAACTTGGCAAAAAGATAGATGATTATTACGTGAATAAAGCATTACAACTGTACTTAGAAGGCTTAACGTATCGTGAAATTGAACGTATTTTAGGGATCTCTCACGTGAGTATTATGAACTGGGTAAAAAAGTACAATATCAAACGTCCTTACAATTCTAATTACCATCCAACTTATAAGATATTAAGTGCTACAGAGCTATCTAATTATTTTCAAGACACCCAAAACCTAAGCGGCGCAGGTGTTTTAATTACCGAGCTTGGAGATAAGTTTATGTTAATAAAATGGGAACGTTTTAAAGAATAACTATAGCTAATTAGCATCTATATATATTAACTTTTTGTTAACTCATAGTTTTATAGAATTTAGTGGAGCACACAATACCAATATTTTACTCACTAATCCAACTAAAAACTATGAAGAAACAACTGGTAATTCTGTTAAGTATTAGTCTTTTTGCTTTTCAGAACATGTACTCCCAAAGTTCTCCAGATTATTCAGGAGGGCTCAAAATTAAGTTTGACGAGGAGGGCAAAAAATACCTCCGTGTAATTTCTTGGGCGCAAGTTCAAGCAACCTATACAGATGAAGTCCCTGAAGACGCAAGTCACATCAACTTCAATTTACGCAGAGCCCGTGTTTTAATGTTCTCACAAATTAATGAGAAGTTTTTAATCCTCTCACATTTCGGCTTAAACAGTTTAAATAGCGGTTCTCTAAGTCCGACAGGAAAAGGAGAAGGTTCACAGTTGTTTTTTCATGGCGTTTGGGCACAATACAACGTAGCTAAAGATCACGCTGTAGGAGGCGGACTGCATTACTTTAACGGAATATCACGTCTCAACAACCAAAGTACGTTAAACATGCTTACCCTAGACAACAACCGTCAGTCATGGTCGACCATCGGACTTTCAGATCAGTTTGCACGACATCTTGGTGTGTACGGAAAAGGGAAGTTTGGAAAACTTCAATACCGTGTCGCGATCAATGATGCAATTACAAATGGTCTAGATGCCCGAGAGCCCGAAGCAAATGGTGCTGCGGTATATGGAGGAAAACGACTTCTCGGCTCAAAAGATGCTGGTTTTGCATATGCAGGTTATTTCGATTATAATTTTCTAGATCAAGAATCTACATTTTTACCGTATAAAGTAGGAACCTATTTAGGGGCTAAAAAAGTATTTAATGTAGGGGCTGGTTTCTTTTTACACCCCAGTGGTTCAGTTCGAATGGACACCAATGAAAACTTAGTAGGAGAAGACATTGCTTTATTCGCCATCGATGCGTTTTATGATGCTCCTCTTGGCGAAGACGGAAGTGCTATCTCTGCATATGCCACTTTTCAATCTAATGACTACGGAAAAGATTATTTATACAGCGCTTACGGAACAGGAAGTATGGTATATGCTCATGTTGGGTATGTATTTGCTGGTGATCTTACAAAAGCCAGATTTCAACCGTATGTATCACTAGCTTCCAATAGTTATGATGCAGTAGACGATAACAGAAATATCTTCGGAATAGGTGTGAACTCCTATTTAAGCGGAAATAATTCAAAACTAACTTTAGAGTATCAACACCAAAAATTTGGCGAATCTAAAAATGGAACGGTAACGCTTCAAGCAATGATTTACCTCTAAACCCTTTCAATTATGACATCAAAAGAAAAAGCAACTGCCTATTGGAAAGTAAACCTTAGGTATCTACTCATTCTGCTCTCTATTTGGTTTATTGTTTCCTATGGTTGCGGTATCCTTTTCAGAGAAGAATTAAATCAATTTCGCTTAGGCGGTTTCAAACTAGGTTTCTGGTTTGCGCAACAAGGCTCTATTTACGTATTCGTAATCTTAATTTTTGTATACGTACGCCTTATGAATAAGCTTGATAAAAAATTTGGTTACGACAAGTAATCCTAATACTAATCTTAAAAATATAAAAATATGAGCGTTCAAGTTTGGACATGGATTTTAGTTGGGATTACCTTTTCCCTCTATTTTGGAATTGCAATATGGGCCCGAGCGGGTTCTACAAAAGAATTTTACGTTGCTGGTGGAGGAGTTTCTCCCTTAGCAAACGGATTGGCTACTGCAGCAGACTGGATGAGTGCTGCCTCCTTTATATCAATGGCAGGAATTATTTCCTTTGCAGGATATGACGGCTCGGTGTATCTCATGGGATGGACAGGAGGATATGTACTTTTAGCACTACTTCTCGCTCCCTACCTTCGGAAGTTCGGAAAATTTACGGTCCCCGATTTTATTGGAGATCGTTATTACTCAAACACGGCTAGAACCGTAGCTGTGATCTGTGCCTTAATTGTTTCATTTACATATGTAGCAGGACAAATGAGAGGTGTGGGAATTGTATTCTCTCAATTTTTACAAGTAGATATTACCGTTGGTGTAATTATCGGAATGGCAGTAGTACTTGTTTTCGCCTTCTTAGGAGGTATGAAAGGAATTACCTATACGCAAGTTGCACAGTATTGTGTCTTAATCTTTGCATTTATGGTTCCAGCCATTTTCATCTCTATACAAATGACAGGACATGTTATTCCACAAATTGGTATGGGAGGAAGTGTTCAAGACGGTACTTACTTACTCGATAAATTAGACAGTTTACATACAGATCTTGGTTTTAAAGAATTTACAAGCGGAAGTAAATCGACTTGGGATGTCTTTGCTATTACTTTAGCTTTAATGGCAGGTACTGCAGGATTACCACACGTTATTGTTCGTTTCTTTACGGTTCCAAATGTTAAAGATGCCCGTAAGTCTGCCGGCTTAGCGTTATTGTTTATTGCTATCCTTTACACTACAGCTCCGGCAGTTGCTGTTTTCGCAAGAACAAACCTAATTCAAACAGTGAGTAATACTCCTTATACTGAAATTCCAGAATGGTTTAAAAACTGGGAAAATACAGGTTTAATTGCATGGTCTGACAAAAACGGAGATGGAAAAATTCAATATGTAGCAGGAAGCTCAATCGATGGAAAGAAACCAACTTTCACGGAGGAAAGAGGAGCTTCAGGAGAACGTCTAATTTCGAATCCAAGTACCGCAGAAAATGAATTATATGTAGATAGAGACATTATGGTATTAGCCAATCCAGAAATTGCAAAATTACCAAACTGGGTAATTGCATTAGTTGCTGCCGGTGGATTAGCCGCTGCGCTTTCAACGGCTGCTGGACTATTATTGGTAATTTCTACCTCGATTTCGCATGATTTAATTAAAAAACAAATCAAACCAGACATCTCTGACAAAGGAGAACTATTAGCTGCACGTATTAGTATTTTATTTGCAATTGTTATTGCTGGACTTTTCGGAATTTATCCGCCGGGATTTGTCGCCGCGGTAGTTGCCCTCGCCTTCGGTTTGGGAGCTGCCTCCTTCTTCCCTGCCATTATACTCGGTATTTTTGACAAAAGAATGAACAAAGAAGGTGCCGTTGCCGGAATGGTTGTAGGAATCTGCTTAATGTTATTCTACATGATTCGGTATAAAACAGGATTAGTAGGTGTTATGGAAGCTAGACCTGCTAGCGAATGGTGGTTCGGAACTTCTCCTGAAGGTTTCGGAACTGTAGCAATGATTGTAAATATTGTTATTTCGTTAGTTGTTTCTAGATTGACACCAGCCCCTCCAGAAAATGTTCAAGAAATTGTTGAAAATATTCGTATTCCAAACAATGCTGGAGAAGCCCATTCACATTAATTAGTACTAATTCATATATTCATAAAACAGTATCGCTTTAAAGTGGTACTGTTTTATTATTTTAGTGATTATTTGAAAAACCTCATGAAAAAGAGACACGAACAGAAATTAGTAATCATTTCCCTAGCATTGTTTTTTGCTTTTAATGTCCCATTTATATTCATATTCAATATAAACGGAGCCGTTTTCGGAATACCAGTGCTTTATTTTTTCATTTTTACCATCTGGTTGCTCTCTATCATCGTTTGTTTCATTATACTAAAACGATTCTATGAGTAATTACACCCTGTTTTTCATCATTGTATGTTACCTAGCTTTTCTGTTTTATATTGCTTTTTTAGCTGAAAAAAATGCAAAAAGCAAATGGACAAACAACCCTTATATTTATACCTTGTCGCTTGCTGTCTATTGTTCTGCTTGGACGTACTACGGAAGCATAGGTATTGCCGCGAATTCAGGGATTAATTTTCTACCCATCTACTTAGGACCTATTATCGCGCTTCCCGTTTGGATTATCATTATGCGGAGAGTCATTCGAATATCCAATCAGCATAAAATATCTTCCATAGCCGACTTTATTTCGTTGCGCTACGGAAACAACCGTTTTCTAGGTGCATTAATCACCTTTGTTTGTGTGGTCGGAACGGTGCCTTATATTTCGCTTCAGTTAAAAGCTATTTCTGAAACGTTCGAAATTATGTCGCATGACAATAGCTATATCGCCTCTGGTATTTACGACGACTCCACACTTTATATCGCCGTGCTATTAGCCATTTTCGCCACCTTCTTCGGAACACAAAAAACAGATGCTTCAGAAAAACACCGAGGTATTGTAGCTTCTGTGGCTTTAGAGTCTATTTTAAAACTAGTATTTTTTCTCATCATTGGAGTTTACATTACCTTCTACCTCTTTGATGGTACGCAAGACATCTATTCGCAAGTTTCAAAGCTTCCCGATTTTGATCGCTTAACAAAATTAAATAGCATAGAAGATGGGTTTACATGGTTGTTCATGATATCACTCTCTTTTATGGCCATCTTTTTACTACCGAGACAATTTCAAGTTTCAGTGGTTGAAAACAATCGCGAAAAACATCTAAAAAAAGCCATCTGGCTGTTTCCGTTGTATTTATTACTCTTTAATATTTTTGTTATTTTCATTGCCTGGGGCGGAACGTTAACCTTCGGAAATACCGTAAATGCCGAATACTTCACACTGCTCCTTCCGCTAGAAAACGGAAATGTGTTTTTAGCCCTATTAGTTTTCCTCGGTGGTTTTTCCGCAGTCATTTCTATGGTGGTCGTTTCAACACTTGCCCTTTCAACAATGGTGAGTAACAACTTAGTAATTCCGTATGGCTTTCTAGACAAATTCAGCAAAGGAGATCCTGAACGAAATAACAAGTACATTAAAAACATTCGACGGATTTCCATTTTTTCAATCATCATTCTAGCGTATTTATTTTATGTAAACTTTTCCATTCAGTTGTCCCTATACTCTATTGGACTTATTTCTTTTGTGATTATAGCGCAAATGGCACCTGCTTTTTTCTTGGGTTTATTTTGGAATCGAGGTTCTTCAAAAGCAGCTATCATTGGAATTATTAGTGGGTTTCTAATAACGGTTTACACTTTAATACTTCCTTTTACACTAGAAGCCTACACTGGCACTAAAGATTTTGAAATGTATGGGTTGTTCGGAATAGAACTGCTAAAACCTCACGCCCTATTCGGCATCGACTTTTTAAGTCCGCCAGCACACGCCTTCTTTTGGAGTCTATTGTGCAATCTCTTTTGCTACTTAACTTTTTCATTAATTTCAAAAGGAAACTACAGAGAACGGAATTACGCCGAAATGTTTGTAGATCAAAAAAATTACGCCGCCCTTCAAGACAATGTTTTGGTTTGGAGAGGAGAAGCCTATGTATCTGATATAAAAAGTGTGTTGAATAAATTTTTAGGAGTGCCTAGAACCGAAAGAGCTTTGAATCTCTTCTTTATGAAATACAAACTTCCAAAAGACACGCAAATGGCAGATGCGCGTTTAATTAATTTTTCTGAAAAACTACTCACAGGGTGTATCGGAAGTGCTTCGGCTAAAATATTAATTGCAGGTGCTGTCAAAGAAGAAGAAATAAGCCTGGTTGAAGTTTTAAAAATTTTGGAAGAATCGAAAGAAGCCTTTTCAAAAAATAAAATGCTTCACGAAAAGTCGAACGAGTTAACCAACCTTACAAACCAATTAAAAACAGCCAACTCGGCACTTATTGAAAAAGACCGCCAGAAAGATGAGTTTTTAGATACCGTTGCCCACGAATTAAAAACACCACTCACAGGAATTAGAGCTGCCACAGAACTACTTATAGATGATGAAGATGATATGCCTCCAGAAATTAAAGCACAATTTTTAAAAAATATGTTGCAAGATTCGGAACGACTATCAAGACTTATCAACGATATTTTATATTTCGAAAAACTTGCTACTAACAGAAAAGAATTAGACTTCCAAACCAATAGCATTCAGTTAACGATTAATAAAGCGATTAATAGCATCTCGCAAATTGCTTTAAAAAGAAGCGTAAAAATTATAAATAATAGCATTGAAGAAAAACTACTTAAATATGATGAAGACCGTATTTTACAGGTACTCACAAACTTACTTTCCAATGCACTAAAATTTTGCGCACCCGATAAAGGAGAAATTACAGTAACCACTTCTACTGTAAATGGGTTTGTGGAAGTGTCGGTTCACGATAATGGAAAAAGCATTCCTAAAGAAGATTTTAAGTACATTTTTGATAAATTTTATCAATCTCAAAATCAAAATACAATTAAACCTGAAGGGAGTGGTCTCGGTTTAGCCATTAGCAAACAAATTATCGAAAAACATGGAGGAGAAATTTGGGCAAAAAACAATAAAAAACACGGCGTAACATTTGTTTTTAAGTTGCCTATTAATTAACTTGTAGTCCTCTTTTATGAGAAAGAAAATATTAATTGTAGATGACGAGCCCAACATTGTAATGACGTTGGAATACACCTTTAAAAAACAGAACTTTGAGGTGTTTATTGGTAGAGATGGTAGTGAGGCAATTCATATTTTAGAGAACAATATTCCAGATGTTGTTTTACTAGATATTATGATGCCAAATGTAGATGGATACCAGACCCTCGAAATCATTAAAAAAAGTGAACGTTTAAAGCATACGAAGGTTGTTTTTTTAACAGCCAAAAATAAAGCTTCAGACATAGAAAAAGGATTAAAGCTTGGAGCAGATAGGTATATTACCAAACCTTTTTCAGTAAAAAAGATAGTTTCAGAAATTCAAGAACTACTCAGTTAAAAATTGGTTTTGTGTGCAAACAAACTAAGTTTAATTTAAGATAGTTTATTATGAAATTTCAAATTCCACCCTTGGCATCAGATATTATTATCTCTGTATATGCTATTATATCCTTATTTCTACGTTTTAAATTAGAGAGCGAAAACCCGGTAAGTCCCATGGAGTCTATAGTTATGGGTGCTTGTTTCGTTGTGATAATATGGGTTTTTATTAAATTAAAAGTTCTCAATCCAAATTGGTTTGGATTTTTTAAAACTAAAAAAGCCTAACAATGAAATATCAAAACTTTTACTCTAGAAGTATTGATCATCCAGATGAATTTTGGCTAGAACAAGCACGACAATTAAATTGGTACACACAACCTAAGATAGGCGTATCAAAAGATGAATACGATTACGACCAATGGTTTGAAGATGGCGAACTCAATTTGAGTTACCTGTGTATAGACACTCATATCGCAAATGGTTATGGAAACCAAAATGCAATTATTTACGATTCGCCCGTTACAACGACTAAAGAGCATATCACATTTAACCAGTTACATGCAGAGGTTTCAAAATTAGCTGGAGGATTACAAGACCTTGGTCTTCAAAAAGGAGATACCTGTATAATTTATATGCCTATGATACCGCAGGCCCTCTATGCCATGTTAGCATGTGCACGGATTGGCGTAATACATTCAGTCGTTTTTGGTGGCTTTGCTCCTCACGAATTAGCCATTCGAATTGATGACTGTAAACCAAAAGCAATTATCACCGCTTCCAATGGAATTGAAATTGATCGCATAATTCCATACAAACCATTTGTAGACGAAGCTATTCAGAAATCAAAAAACAAACCAGAACACGTTATCGTTTTTGATCGAAAGCTAGGCGTTGAAATCCCGAAAAAAAACTACGATATAGACTATACCACTCTCGTAGAAAAATCTTCTTCAATAGAAGCTGTGTCTCTATCAGCTTCACATCCTTCGTATATATTATATACTTCAGGAACAACAGGAACTCCTAAAGGAATAATTAGAGATACTGGGGGATATGCTACTGCCTTAAAGTTTTCCATGAAATACATTTATGGCGTTGAAGAAGGTGACACTTTTTGGGCTGCTAGTGATGTAGGTTGGGTGGTTGGACATAGCTTTATTGCCTACGGTCCATTATTAAATAGAAATACAACTGTTCTTTTTGAAGGAAAACCTATTAGAACTCCAGATGCCTCGACATTTTGGAGAGTCATTAGTGAACATCAAGTAAAAGTAATGTTTACAGCTCCTACAGCGATTAGAGCCATAAAAAAAGAAGACCCAAACGGCGACATGCTTAAGCAATTTGACCTCTCCTGTTTAAAATATCAATTCTTAGCTGGCGAACGCTGCGATGTTGCCACATTAACTTGGACAGAAGAGAAATTAAATGTCCCAGTGATAGATCATTGGTGGCAAACAGAAAGTGGTTGGCCTATGATTGCAAACATGGTTGGAGTTCAATTAAATCTAGTAAAACCAGGTTCTTCAGGATTTCCTGTTTGTGGCTATGACATAAGAATACTCAACGAAGAAGGTCAAGAAGTTGCCGATGATGTGGAAGGATATGTAACCGTTAAACTTCCCTTACCTCCAGGCACTTTACGGAACTTATGGGGCAACCCCAAACGTTTTGTAGCGGGCTATTTAGAACGTTTTCCTGGCTATTACTTTTCTGGTGACGGCGGATATAAAGATGAAGATGGCTATGTATTTATTACCGGAAGAGTGGACGACGTGATTAATGTTGCAGGGCATCGTCTCTCCACTGCGGAAATGGAAGAAATTGTCGCTTCTCATAAGGCTGTTGCCGAATGTGCTGTGTTTGGAATACACTGTAACTTAAAAGGTCAAAAACCTTTAGGATTAATAGTGCTCAAATCTGGCGATACTTTTAAAGAGCAGGAAATTGCTTCAGAAATTATCAGTCAAGTACGTAAAGAAATCGGAGCCGTAGCATCCTTTAGAGATGTTCTCATTGTAGAACGATTGCCCAAAACACGAAGCGGAAAAATTCTTCGGAAATTATTACGCAATATCGCAGATGAGCATCAATACAATGTACCATCAACCATTGATGATATCGCAATTATAGAAGAAATAAAAAAAGTCTATCAAATCAATAAAGTAGGAATACACATTAGTTAAAAACCAAGTAATATGAGTAATTACCACATAAAACACTTAGAAGAATATTATCAAGTATATAGAAAATCCGTAAGAGAGCCTGAGAAGTTTTGGGAAGAAGTTGCTGAAGAACATTTTCTATGGCGAAAAAAATGGGATAAAGTATTAGATTGGGATTTTAATAAACCTGAAGTAAAATGGTTTGAAGGTGCTAAATTGAATATTACTGAAAATTGTATTGATAGACATTTAGCAACACGAGCTGATAAAACAGCCATTCTTTTTGAACCTAACGACCCAAATGAAGGGGCCGAACATATTACCTATCGACAGTTATACGAACGAGTAAATCAATTTGCCAATGTACTGAAGCAACAAGGAGTTAAAAAAGGAGATCGTGTCTGTATTTATGTCCCTATGATTCCTGAATTGGCTATTTCAGTATTAGCCTGTGCGCGTATTGGCGCCATACATTCTGTTGTATTTGCAGGGTTTTCAGCAACTGCGTTATCGACTAGAATTAACGACAGTGATTGTAAACTAGTAATTACCTCAGACGGTTCGTATCGAGGTTCCAAAACAATCGATTTAAAAGGAATTGTAGATGAAGCTTTAGAAAGCTGTCCAAATGTTGAGACTGTGTTAGTTGCAAAACGAATTAACTCAGAAATTACAATGAAAGAAGGTCGTGACAAATGGCTACAACCGCTTTTAGACAATGCTTCAAAAGAAGGAAAAGCAGAAGTTATGGACGCAGAAGATCCATTATTTATTTTATATACTTCAGGATCTACCGGACTTCCAAAAGGAATGGTACATACCACTGGCGGGTATATGGTTTATACGGCTTACACCTTCAAAAATGCGTTTCAGTATAGAGAAAATGACGTGTATTGGTGTACAGCAGATATTGGATGGATTACCGGACACAGTTATATCGTGTACGGACCCTTAGCCAATGGAGCTACGACCGTACTATTTGAAGGAGTTCCTAGCTATCCAAATTTTGGACGCTTTTGGGACATCGTTCAAAAACACAAAGTAACCCAATTTTATACAGCACCCACCGCAATTAGAGCGCTCGCAAAACAAGGAGCCGAATTGGTAGAAGCATACGATTTATCATCTTTAAAAGTATTAGGGTCTGTTGGAGAGCCTATAAACGAAGAAGCTTGGCACTGGTACAACGATACAATTGGGAAAAAGAAAAGTCCGATTATTGATTCGTGGTGGCAAACAGAAACTGGTGGAATCATGATTACTCCTATCCCCTATGTTACTCCAACAAAACCAACCTACGCAACCTTACCGTTTATTGGGATCCAGCCCGCCTTAATGGACGAAAACGGAAAGGAATTAAAAGGAAACCAAGTAGAAGGTCGTTTGTGCATAAAATTTCCATGGCCAAGTATTGCACGAACCATTTGGGGCAATCACCAACGGTACAAAGACACCTATTTTTCAGCTTTTGAAAATATGTACTTTACAGGAGATGGCGCCATTCGTGACGAAGTTGGTTACTATCGAATTACAGGACGTGTAGATGATGTGATTATTGTTTCAGGTCACAACCTAGGAACTGCACCTATTGAAGATGCTATTAACGAACATCCTGCCGTTGCAGAAAGTGCCATTGTAGGATTCCCTCACGATGTTAAAGGAAGTGCTTTGTACGGATATGTAACTCTAAAAGACATTGGAGAAACTAGAAATCACGACAACCTTCGCATCGAGATAAATCAATTGATTTCCGATCGTATTGGACCTATTGCAAAGCTTGATAAAATCCAATTTACAAATGGATTGCCTAAAACACGAAGCGGAAAAATTATGCGTCGTATTTTGCGTAAAATAGCAAGTAAGGAAACGGATAATTTAGGAGATACAAGTACATTACTTAATCCAGAGTGTGTACAAGAAATTATGGATACTTCTCTTTAAAGAAAAAGGGAATATACTATGCACGCTACTTATACACGAAAAATATTGTGTGAAAGTAGCGTGCATTATTATTTGTTTTCATCCGTAAACAAAAACGGATTGCTTGCTTATTTCTTGATAAGCACTTTATAGCTTTTTGAAGTTTCAGCACTTGAAACTCTTAAAAAATACAACCCATTATAAAGAGTATGTGTTTCCATAATGCTTAATGTACTTCCTTGTAAAATTTCACTTTTCAAAACAACTTGTCCCAATTCATTAATCAGCTCTAATTTTAGATTTCTATCCAATAGATTGGACTGAATCGCTATAAAATCTTGTGCAGGGTTTGGGTAAACCACCAAATTATAATTATCGTCATTGAAACCAACAACACTTAGACTTGAATCATAATTTGTAGTTGGTTCATTGATAGAAGTAACGTTTTCAGCAACAACATTTCCGAAGAAAGTAGGCCCTACAGCATATGGATACGCCGAATTATGGTTTTCATCTACGGTAGCATAATACGCATACGTCCCTTCTGGATATTCAGGTGTAATTGCAAAACGACCATTGTGCGCGTCTAAGTAAAATTCTTCTGTATGTGACACAAACTGATAATCTTCTCTAAAATAACCTTCAAAATATGTAGCATTTACATCAGGACCATTTAATCGTGTGGTCGCACCAGTAAGCTCATAACTAGATCGCATTCTAACAATGCCTCCAGTACCATCTGCATTTGCAAACGCATACGCACCATAGATTGGGAATCCGTCATAGGCAAATCCAATTAAAGGAGAGTGGTTATTGGTGTCAATTACATACAAACCATCAGCAGGATAGGTATCACAAATATCCGACACTACAATTACATCTAGATCAAAAGCACTCGGATTTTGGTGATGGTGATAATTCCCCATCGCTGGATGTGCTTTGTTACAATCGAAGCCTGCCATTTCTGCCGGAATTGCATCTCTATTCCAATCTTGCGTTGCCATAGGTCCTCCTGGACAAGGTGGGTTTCCAGGTCCGCCACAAAGCGACATCGTAGTGTTATTCCACGCAACACCATCTCTATAATCAAACAACGATACACCATTTATAAAAACTCCATTATTTCCCGGAAGTGTTTCAGAAGGGGTTCCAGTGTTCTCTGTAGGTACCAACGGGAATTTATAAATAGCTTCTTGATCTAGAGCAATGGAAGGATTTCCATCTAAAAAAGGTCCTGTAATATATGCTGGAATTCCTGTAGCAGTTACATACACCCAATCGTCTGAATAATCAACTGACTGTACATTTGCAAGTACAGCATCGTTTATAGGAGTTGAGTTTCCTTCTACATAATGACGACCAGTAATTCCTGTATGATTTTGAATCCATTCTGTAATAATAGGATTTTCTTGCGCTGCAACACTGCCCACAAAAGCAATAAAAGTGATAAGATACGCGAGTTGTTTTTTCATGGTAATCGTTTTTGAATTAATAATTGTTAGGATAGTTAAATCGCTTGTTAAATAAAAAGTCGGTGTCACTTAGTGTTCGTAAAAAAACAAGTAAATCGACCCTTTCGTTGGGAGTTAATAGAATGTCGTTTTTAAGTTCAGGAGCCAATGTATTGCTCTGCTGAATTCCAGTTGTATAATGCTGCAATACTTCTTGTAAGGTTTCAAATCGACCGTCATGCATGTATGGCGATGTAAATTGAATATTTCGTAACGTAGGTACTTTAAATTTCAATGAATCACTTTTATTTGCTGTAATTCCCATTCTTCCGAAGTCATTCAAAGTCGTATCTACTGCCAAACCAATGTTTTTAAAATCTTGGCTTGTAAACAGAGGTTCTTTATGGCAAGACGCACAATTAGTTCTGAAAAGTTCTAACCCATTTTTTTCTTGAGCCGTAAACTCGCCACCAGCTTCGTTTCGGATGTATTTATCATATTTTGAATTGTACGAATTTAACATCACTACAAATTGGGTAAGTGCCAACAAGGTTTTTTGTCCGGTTACCACACTATCATTATGAACCCTATAAAAGAGTGTTTTATACTTTTCTGAAGCATTTAATTTTTCTACAATCGCTTCTAAAGAGTTGTCCATTTCATCTTCACTTGTAATGGGTGCTAACGCTTGTACTTCGATGTGATTTACACCTCCATCCCACATAAATGAAGTGCTCCAAGCCAAATTCATTAGTGTCATAGAATTTCGTGTACCAATATTCCCATCAATTCCATGACTTAAATCGTGATCTACATGTGTAAAGCCTGTGGCTTGTAAATGACAAGAAGCACACGAAATAGTGTTATCTCTAGACAAGATAGGATCGTAAAACAAATGCCTTCCCAATTGAAATTCCTCTTCCGTCATTGAAAGTTTAGAGAAATCATAAGCGGGTTTTGGCCAATATTCAGGATAGTCGAACAAAACTTCTTTATGTTGTATCACGGCAAAGCCACAGCATATAAAAATGCCAACGAAACAAATGCTATAAGTTTTTATTCTATTCATTTACTGAAAATAACTTCGGAAGAGTTGCTGCAATAACACTGGCTTTTTCTCCAGGAATCATGATTTGATATTCATCCTTTAACTGAATATTTTTAAAGAAAGCATCTATCTGAAGCGGAAGCGTAATTGGTTCATTGGGCGCGTTTAAAATGAAGTGTACGCGTTTTGTCGTTTCATAAGGTGCGGTATAACCTCCAATATGAAACTGAAATTTATTTTTTCGGGAAGCGCAACTTGGACTTTTTCCTTCTAGTTTAAAATTAATATACCCACTTTGCCACGACCAATACATTCCGTTAGAAGGATCTAAAGCACCTGCCAATGCACCAGCGGTATTCATTTCTTTTTCAACACCTATATTAAATAGTAGTTCGTCTCCTTTAGCATACGAAACGTCAGGAAACTTTAGCTGCAAGGTTTCTTCTGAAAAAACATCTACTAAAAAATTGCTGTCTGGGATGCTATACCTTGTTCCATCTTTCTTTTCAATTTCAAAATTTGTAAGATAAAATCTCAGCTTCGAAAATTGTATCGAATCATTGTTTTCAGTCACATACCATGTATTTTCAGCGACTCTTTCCGAAGAAAATTGTGGCTGAATGATAATGTGTAATCGTTTTTCTTCGGAATAACTCATTAACAAGAATCCCATAAAAAACAGTAACCATAAATGAAAGAATTGTTTCTTCATGTAAATGTCATTTCAGTAGTCTTAAAACAGTTTATTACTAAAAACCTTTGACCCTGAAACGGCAAATTAAAACAAAAAAAAAGGAATGAATTTCAAAATAAGGGGGATTACACCGGTTGTAAACGGCTATTTACTGAATGGCTTAAAACACTCACATAAAACTAGTCGTGATTCACTTAAAACTTAGTAGCTATAAAAGCTCAACCACTGTGTTTACACATGTTTTTTCGCTTTAACGGAAACTAATAGCATTTGACTTTATATAAAGCGTCATTCACAGAATTAAGAAAAAAGAACTTTAAATCTTCCCTAGCTTTACCAAGAAATATCATTTTAATTAAACATTTAAAACAAACCACTATGAAGAAATCGATATAAAAAAACAGATTGTTTTTATCGTTTGCGTTCATTACAAGCATCCTTATTGTAACAGCTTGTAGTACCGACGACAGCACAACAGATGAATCTGACGAACCGATAGCCACAGAATTACATGCGGCATTTTCAGCCTTTAATACGGAAGCAACCACAATTTATTTAGATGGGGCAAACGTGGTAATAGAAACTACTGGATTACCAAATCACGAGACAGTATATTGGGGTGAAGGTCATGCACTTTACAGAGATGAGCCAGATGTAGAAGTAACACCTTCTATTATGTCTTCTAACAACAATGCAGTGACTATTACTGTGGATGCGACGCCAAATTTATCTGGAAGTACCGTTTCTACTGAGTTAAATACGATTGGTATTGCTGTGAGTGGTGCTTCTATATTTAATGATCAAGAAGGAAATGGTGCTTTAGATCAAGCAGCGGCAAGTTTAGATTGGACAGGAGCCCACATCGGCCCTGGAGTCTATCACTATCACTTAGAACCTAAAGCTTTCTCTAACGATGATGAGAATCTTGTAGGGATTTTATTAGACGGTGTTTTTCTTTACGGAAGAAAATGTGATGCTACAGGAACATATCCAACAGATTTAGATGCATCTGGTGGTCATACATCAACCACACAGTACACTGAAGGTGAAGAAGAATATCACTACCATATTATAAACGAATTGTATTCTAATACTGGATCATACATTGCATTTACAGGTCCGTATCAAGGATATTAACATTAATTATGAAAACTTTTTTCCTCATACTCGGTACGTTCATGTTATTTGCTAATTGCAAAGAAGCAACAGCAGACGACACGGTTCTTACTTCTGAAAAAGCAGTGACAATCAACACGACTGAAGTGTTAAAAAAGGAGTTAGAACTTAACCAAATACAAGGGAAATGGTATTATAATGGTGAGGTGTTTTCTGGCTATTCTTTACGGTTTTATCCAAACGACACCCTCGCAGAACGAATTGGGTACGATCAAGGTAAAAGAGAAGGTATCGCCAGAAAATGGTCTGAAAATGGAGTGCTACGAATAGAATCCTATTATAAGAACAACCGTTTGGATAGCGTTTATAAAAGTTGGTGGGAAAATGGCCAGTTAGCAGCCCAATCAAATTATGTAAACGGAATAAAACAAGGTACTGAAAAGGAATGGTATGCTACCGGTCAATTGGCTAAGCAACGAAATCTTCTCGATGGAAAAGAAGATGGAATGCAAAAGGCATGGCTAGAAAATGGCAGCCTATATATTAATTATGAAGCCAAGAACGGACGGATTTTTGGAATGAGAAGAGCAAATTCATGTTATAAACTAGAAGATGAAAAAGTTATTAGAGATAAAAAAATATAGCCTATTGGTAGGTCTGTTGCTTGTTGTTTTTACAAGTTGTAACAATGACATCAAAAAGGAAAATACTACGGTGGTTGAAACAAGTAGAACTGAATACCTACCCTATTACAATGAAGAATCTTTTACCCCAAATTGGTTGATACCAGGTTCTGAAGATGAAATGGCTTTTCATAAAATTCCAGATTTCAAATTGGTAAATCAATTGGGGGATACAATTACCCAAAAAACCTTTGAAGATAAAATTTACATTACCGATTTCTTCTTTACTATTTGCCCTGGGATTTGTCCGCAAATGACAGAGAACATGAACAAGGTACAAGACGAGTTCAAAAATGATTCGGACATACTTTTACTGTCGCATTCTGTAATGCCTTCAACAGATTCGGTGCCGGTTTTAAAAGAATATGCTAAAAATCACGATGTAATCGCTAACAAATGGCATCTCGTTACAGGAGATAAGATGGAAATATACGAGCTGGGCAGAGATCATTATTTTGTAGAAAATGATTTAGGAGTACCCAAAAGTATTGACGACTTTTTACATACTGAAAACTTTTTGCTGATCGATAAAAACAAACACATTAGAGGTATTTATAATGGGTTGAATAGAGCTTCAATCGCACAGTTAATTACCGATGTAAAGACCTTACAAGCTGAGTAACCTAAATATTTCAATAAGCTATTTTTAAAAAAAGTAGCGTCCAAATAAATCCTTTCTCCTTTTTTGGAGTCAAAGAGCAAACGTTTAAAACAATTTAATGATGAATACAATCAATTTCAAAACAGGAATCGTTGCAGTTGCTTTTATTTTCTTTGGAATTACAACTTCAACCGCACAATCGAGAGGAGATAAAAAACCAAAAAAAGCAACCTACGAACAGCTTCTAGAAAAAATGGATGCTGATGAAGACGGAATGCTTTCCGAAGAGGAAGTAAAAGGTCGATTGAAGGAACAATTCTCAACTATCGACACTGATGAAGATGGTTTCATTTCAGAAGAAGAATTTGACAATGCCCCAAAACCGAAAAGAAGAGGAAAAAAAGAGAATTAATCTTTTTCACTTTTCAATAAAAAGCTATGCGTTTAGACACTTTCTAAATGTATAGCTTTTTTAATTTTCACCTCTGCTCGAACTGACGACTTCCTCTTCATAAACCTTCACCCGTTTCTAGTCATAAAGTTTTTTTACTGATTTCAAGACAAACTCTTTTTTTCGTAAAATAAAAATAGGATTCTGTATTTGCGGGATTACTGTAATAAAACCACTATCCTTACGACAAAGACACTTTCCTATTGCAGCTTTTATTTCAAAAAAGAAAACTGTAGGAGATAAATATGTTACATAACAAGAAAAACGTGGCAATTTAAAAAAGGCTGCCGTTTCAGTAAAAAATAAAACTATGAAAGCCATTTGGAACAACAAAGTCATTGCAGAAAGTGACAAAACACTCGTTGTTGAGAACAATCATTATTTCCCTCATGACAGTATCAACAAAGAATATTTTAAACCTACAAACACCCACACAACCTGTCCTTGGAAAGGCGAAGCCTCATATTATACGCTTACTGTTGACGGAAAACAAAATGAAGATGCCGCTTGGTATTATCCAGAAGTTTCTGCCTTGGCAAAAGGCATTAAAAATCACGTCGCTTTTTGGAAAGGGGTTACTATTGAAAAGTAGTACAGAGAAGTTTTTTAGAAACTAGACGAAATAAATGATCGGAATCAACACACAACAAATTGCATTGGGTGGCGGCTGCCATTGGTGCACAGAAGCTGTTTTTCAATCATTAAAAGGGGTTGAAAAAGTAGAACAGGGTTATGTCGCTGCTACAGGAGAATACTCCTCTTTTTCTGAAGCCGTTATTGTTTCTTTTTCTGCTGAAACAATCTCGCTTCAAACCCTCATCGAGATTCATTTATACACGCACAAAAGTACCTCCAATCATAGCATGCGAACCAAATACCGTTCTGCTATTTATACATTTTCCGAAGCACAACAGAAAGAAGCTAAAAGTAGTATTGAAAAGCTTCAGAAGGATTTTACTCAAAATTTGGTGACTCAAGTACTTTCTTTTTCAGAATTTAAAGCTTCCCGTGAGGCCATTCAGAATTATTATCAAAAAAATCCTAACAAACCTTTTTGCGAAACGTTTATCAATCCCAAACTAAAGTTGCTGTTGAAACAGTTTTCAGACCACGTTACAGAAGATACCTTCAATCATTTAAGCAATACCTAAGAGTCGAAAACTTCTTTAAAGGATACATATTTTTATATTAAATTCACTTTAATATAAACTTATAATAACTTCACAGCCATTATTTTAAGTATTCCGAAGAATAGATGCTCATTATCCTGAATTTTGAAATCAAAACTTGTTATTTATTTTAAATAAAGTATTAAATTGTACCTACTATTTTATGAATATGTAATTAAGTATGTACCCAATACACTACGATTCATACAACAAGCAACAAATTTCAACAACATAGCTTACGTTATTAATTGCTTATATATCCCCCAAAAATTATAATTTCTGAGTGTACAGAAGGTATTTCTGCTGTAAACACACTCTAAGTTTTCTCCCCAAATAACGATGCCTTGTTGCTTCGTTACTATTTACATTGTTTAATGAAATTCGTTTAGAACGCGTCATTTTTTCAGGAAAAAGACAAAATTCAAGACGTAA
This sequence comes from Ulvibacter litoralis, assembly GCF_900102055.1. Taxonomy (GTDB): domain Bacteria; phylum Bacteroidota; class Bacteroidia; order Flavobacteriales; family Flavobacteriaceae; genus Ulvibacter; species Ulvibacter litoralis. The sequence continues at coordinate 202,570 of NZ_FNBA01000002.1, read as the reverse complement.
ATTACCTCTTATTATTATGAAAAAGGCACAGGTTTTTGGTAAGGAAAGAAATTTAGAGAATCAAAATAATACCTTCTCTTCGGGAATCTATTCCGATTTTGTTACGGTTAAATCGGTAGAGCTTTCTACCTCCAGAGCTGCTAGTGATCTTATAGATCTCGAGTTTGATGATGATTCTATTGTTGTGATGTCGTTTGATGATGGCGCAGAATGGATTGGTCATCCGGGCGATGTTCAAGAAATCTACGGACTTTCAACTAAAAAAAGAGCTGCTGGCGATACGTACCTTTTTGAAGCCAACCTTGCTACAATCGACCAAAATAGAGGTATTATTAAAAATATACTGGTTAAAACCCTAAGCATTTTAAAACCGAAAGCAGCATCGAAAGCAGCAAAAATAGCAGGTGAAAAATTAGCGCAGGTGTATGATGAAAAAACACAACCCAATCCAGGACTTTTTAAGGTAGACAAAGATTTTAGTTTACACAGCATAGCAACTAGTTTGACGGAGAGTGCTCCTTATTTGGTATTGGTTCACGGTACTTTATCTACTACTAAAGATGCTTTCGAAAAGCTTCAGCAAGGTGAAAACCCGCTTTGGGAACAAATTTACAACCTTTATCAGTCAAGAGTTATAGCCCTCGAACACCGAACACTTTCCGTAAGTCCGATTCAAAATGCAATTGACTTTTTAACCAGTTGTCCGAAAGGAATTTCAATAGATATTTTAAGTCATTCAAGAGGTGGTTTAGTAGCCGATGTTTTAACGAAATGTGATTCAAGAAATGCTTCGGAAGGATTCAATAACGATGAGTTGAGCGTGGTTAAAAAGAATGATCCAACGTCGTATAAACTTATGTTGACATTAAATGCCCTCGCTAAAGAAAAACAAATTACCGTAGGGAAAGTAGTCCGTGTTGCGGCTCCTTCTAGCGGAACAACGATTCTTTCCAGACGCGTAGATCATTTTTTCAATTTAATGCTCAACGGAATTGGCCTAGCGCTTGGGGTTAGAAATCCTTTATATGCCATTGTTAAATCATTTCTTCTAGAACTTATTGCGCAAAAAGCAGATCCTGAAGTGATGCCCGGACTTGCCAGCATGGTTCCTGACTCGTATTTTCAGAAAATGCTCAACAGCTCGACCAATGTTGTAGAAAGTGATTTGTACAATATTGCAGGAGATGCCGAAGTTGGAGGTTTTACAATGAATTCGCTGAAAGTAATTTTGGCAAATATGTTTTACTTAACGGCAAACGATTGGGTGGTTGACACCAATAGAATGTCACATGGAATGCTTCGAACAAGCGGTATTTACAACTATCTATCGAAAGACAGCGAAACCAATCATTTTAATTACTTCGGAAACCAAAACACTCGAAACGCTATTTATCAAGCACTAGAAGCTTCCCCTTCTAAACCTGCCGTATTGTTTAATCATACGTTACTTTCCGAAGGAAAAAGAGGGGTTATTTTAGGCCTGTTCTCACTAGACGGCGTAAATTATGACACCTTCTCAGGAAACCGAGATGTAGTGATTCTCATCCCTGGAATCATGGGCTCTACCCTTGCTAAAAATGGAACCGATCAATGGGTAGACATCAAATTAATGAACAAAGGAGCCATTAAGGACAACCTTCATATCAATTCTGGTAAAGTAAAAGCCAGCGGTGTGATTAAAGATTACTACGACAAATTAGCAACCCACTTATCAAAAACCTATGATGTGATTACATTTCCATTTGATTGGCGGAAATCATTGTCGGAAGCAGCGGTTGATTTGAAATCGCGAATGGAAGATATTTTACAAAATAAAGGAATCAACCTTCATATTATTGCGCATTCGATGGGAGGATTGGTGACTCGCGAAGTGATGATAGATCACGCTGCTGTTTGGAATACTTTCAAAAACAACACTAATAATAAACTTCTGTTATTAGGAACGCCTTGGCTTGGCTCCTATTTAATTATGGAAGTACTTACAGGACATAGCGGAAGAGTGAAACAACTCGCAATGATCGATTTTAAAAACAATCGTGAAGACCTGCTTACCATCTTTTGGGAATATCCTGGTATTTTCGAACTCTTACCTGTTGAAATTGACAAATCGCCAGATTTCTCGGATGTTAAATTCTGGGAAGACTTAAAAGAAGAAGCGAGATTAAATGACATGCCCGAAGTTGAAAAGAAAAAACAATCACTTGAGGAGTATGGAAAGTTCCACGGAAAGGTACTCAACTTTGTCACGAAGTTAAGTAATGAGGATTTTAAAAACGTCTACTATATCTGCGGTCAAGACGACAAGACTGTTTATAATTATAAATTAAAAGACCGTCACTTTTCTAGTAAAAAGCGATTGGTTTATTTGGCAACAAATGAAGGAGACGGAAGTGTTACTTGGGCGACAGGAATTCCGAAACAACTCGACCCCAATCATCTTTATTACAGTAATATTACGCACGGTGATTTGGCCAACGACGCCTCCATTTTTGATGGAATTTCAGAATTAATCAGTACGGGAGTTACCACTAAAATACCCAACCAAAAACCTTTATCTAGAGCGGGGGAAATTATTTCTGAAGTTTACGAATACGCAGAACCTGTTCACGATTTAAACGCCGTGACGAATAAGATTTTCGGAATAAAACCTCCAGCAGTAATCACTTCAGATCAAACAATTAAAGTGAGTGTTATTAATGGAGATCTTAATATTTCCAGCTTCCCAGTAATGGTAGGGCACTTCTATCGTGATGCACTTTATAGCGCAGAAAAAGCATTAGATGGTTATTTAAATGGTCGTTTATCGCAACGCCACGGAATTGGAAATTATCCTGGAAAAATAAGTGAAAGTGAAGTTTTCTTCAATTTGAACACCAAGCCAAAAGGCGCCATTATTTGCGGATTAGGAAACACCAACGAACTTACCCCTTATTTACTTTCAAGAACTGTTGAAGCTGCTGTTTTAAAGTATGCGATGTTTATGAGAGATAATTATACCCTTCCGAAGGCAAAAAAATACGCACACGGAATTTCATTCATTCTTATTGCAATTGGCTACGGAAAACTAGCAATTGAAGACTCCATACGAGGTATATTACTCGGAGTTTCAAAAGCAAATAAATACTTAGCTGAAGATACCAAAGGACTGGAAACCATTAAAGAAATAGAACTTGTAAACTATTACGAATCGATCGCCAGTGAAGCCTATTGGAGCTTAAATACTATTAAAAATTCTGACGATCGAATTTCTATCGATATTCGTCCAGGTGTTGTTCGAAAGCAAAGTGCCAAAAAGAAACGAATTTTTAAAGAAGACACATACAATTGGTGGAGCTCGTTAGATATTGTTAGTATTAAAGATTTTGTCGGTGACAACAAACTGGAAAAAAGAGTGGTCGGATTGGCGTTTAATTCGTCAAACAGTTACGCCCGAATTGAAAAAGAAGAAGTCCGTGTTGGGTACAATCAAATTCAATTGCTTCTTGAGCAAGTAGCCAATACGACGAGACTTGACAAACAATTATCGAAGGCACTTTTTGAATTACTGTTTCCGAATGAGTTTAAAAATATTATTCGAAATAAAAACAATGTTGTCTTTAAATTAGATAAAGATGCTGCCCAATTACCATGGGAAATGCTCTACGATTCCAATTCTGATGAAATTCCGGCAGCGGTTAGCTCTGGTTTAATTCGTCAACTTGTTACTGAAAATGCAGATGCAATGATAGAAACGGCTGTTAGTAATAAAAATGCCCTGATTATTGGAGATCCACTATATGAAGAAGATCGACTTCCGCAGTTGCCAGCCGCTAAGTTTGAAGCTGAAAGGATTAGAGAAAAACTTTCCGCAAACAAGTTTAATACAGAAGCATTGATTAACGGGAAATCCTCGTCCATAATGCTAAAACTTTTTACAGAAAAATATAAAATTTTACATTTCGCTGGACATGGCTTGTACGCTCCCGAAAAAGGAGAAGTTGGTATTGCGATTGGTGACGGAATTTTTATTAATCCGGCGATGCTAAAACAATTGGGCTACGTTCCTGAATTTGTTTTTATCAACTGCTGTTTCTCTGGAGAAATTAGAGCGAAAGATGATGCATTGACTAGAGATCGCTACAAACTCGCTGCCAACGTAGGCATTCAACTTATTGAAATGGGCGTTAAAGCCATTGTCATTGCAGGTTGGGCACTAGACGACCGTGCTGCTGAAACGTTTTCAGATGTCTTTTACGACCGAATGTTAGCGGGGTATGATTTTGGTCGCTCTGTACAATTAGCAAGAACCGAATGCTACCAAAAACATACAAGTACAAATACATGGGGAGCGTATCAATGTTACGGAAATCAATTTTACAAATTCGATGACCGTCAAAGAAGTGAAGAAGAAACGTATGAATATGTAATTGCATCGCAAGTATGCACCGATCTGGACAATTTATTTGTCGCCATACGGAATGGCAAAAGAACCAGCGCTGCCATTAAACTGAAACTTTCTGCCATCATGGAAAAAGCCCAAAAAGCGAACCTTATTAATGGCGCTATTTTAGAATGGGAAGCTTTAATCTATGATGAAATTGGTGAGTTTGAGCTAGCATACAACAAGTTTGTAGCACTATTTAAATACAGCGACGGAAACTTTTCAATGAAAGCTTTGAAACAATATTGTACACTGCTTACATTCTATTTGGAAAAAGAAGAATTAGACGAAGATTTACAAATAATTGAAAACCTCAACCTAATTGGCATCAACGCGACACGTTTAAATATTATTGGAAACTCTTATAAAATTGGCGCTCAATTTGTGAGTGAAGACAATCAGATTCAAAAATTACAAAAAGCATTCGACGCTTATGAAAAATCAATTCTTTTAGAGCCTAAAAAACTAAGTGGTGTGTATCTCGATGCGATTTCAAATCTTGTGTATTTAGGAACGATTCTTAAACTGAATAAAGATAAAACTTTAGACAAATGTTTGAAAAGAAATAGAGTCTTTGCTCCTTACAAGCGTGTTGAAGAATTTCTTGAGCATCTCGTAACTGAACTTGAAGAAGATAAAGAAACAGATTCAGATTTATCTATCCTCATCGGAAAAGCTGAAATAAGCCTTGCCTTATTATTGATGACACGAAACAACAAAGCTAAAATTGGTGCTTTGAAGGATAGTGTTATGAATCAGTACCAAGAAGTGTTCGAATTAATTTACAGTCCGAGATACATTAAAATTGAAATTAAGCAACTTCAATGCATTCAGGCACTCTTAAATACCAAAGATGTAACCATACTAAATGCACTAAAAAGTATTGAAAATTCATTGTCCGATTTACTGATAGAATAGTTATAAAATCAGAGGTTTCAGAATAAAAAAAGCGTTGTAACAGATGTATGTATTCTTTCTGAAATCATTCAGTTAGCAACAATTAATCGTTTTTTAGGGATATTTGGTGGTATACTCTAAATGTTATCAAAAAGGAGTATTAAAGTGTTGTTAATGCGTACATTCCGAAGCAATACTTCATCTTTTAATTAGTAATTTACTTACATCTAATTTTAGATACTCAATAAAAGAACCCAATATGACACGTCCAGAATTTAAAACCCTTAAGGCCATATTTATCAATTGTACCTTAAAAAAATCACCAAAAAGTAGCCATACTGACAGCCTATTTCAGGTTGCGAAAACTATTATGGAAAAAGAGAACGTTTCGGTTGAAGAAATTCGTTTGGTAGATCATGCTGTCCCTCCGGGAGTGTATCCAGACATGAAAGAACACGGTTGGGATAAAGATGAATGGCCTGAAATTTTCAAAAAAATTAGTGCTGCAGATATTCTAATTATTGGTACTCCAATTTGGTTGGGTGAAAAATCGTCTATCGCTCAAAAACTTATTGAACGTTTGTATGGAATGAGCGGAATGACGAACGATAAAGGCCAATATCTTTTCTACGGAAAAGTAGGCGGTACGATTATTACGGGGAACGAAGACGGTGTGAAACATTGTGCCATGGGCATTTTATATTCGTTACAACATATTGGATATTCCATTCCGCCACAAGCCGATGCGGGTTGGATTGGCGAGGTAGGTCCAGGACCAAGTTACGGTGATACCGAATGGAAAGGAAAGAAAATCTCTCCACCATTAGGCACCGATTCCGATTTTACCAATCGAAATACAACGTTTATGACGTATAATTTACTCCATTTGGCTTCGACATTAAAAAAACAAGATGGCTACCCTAACTATGGAAATTCTAGAGAAGAATGGGATGATGGGAAACGATGGGAATTTGAAAACCCTGAATATAGATAGTTTATGAGACCATGAGTGAACAACTAATAGTAGGTTAAAAAGAGACGATGTATTCACTAAATCGAAACACATTACTAAGTTAATTATCAAATAATTTACAAAAAAAATCTAGTACTGACTCAGGTCATTTTTAGTGTTACACATTGCTATTAATTTAGCTGTAGATTAATTGTTTAACCTAAAACTATTAAAATTATGTCACTAGTAAAATTTAAAAGAAGACCTTTTGAAAATCTAATTACATCCGACTTATTTAAGGATGATGATTTCTTTGACAATCGTTTATGGAACAAAAAACTGGACGAACCAGCATTAAACATTAAAGAAACCAAAGATGCTTTTGAAGTTGAATTGGCTGCTCCTGGCTTTTCTAAGAAAGATTTTGAAGTAACCATCGACAATGGCTGCTTAAACATTTCGGCAGAGAATTCAAATAATACGAAAGAAGAAAAAGACAATTATACACGTCAAGAGTTTCGTTATAATTCTTTCGAAAAAAGATTACAACTTCCAGACACTGTTAAGGAAGAAGATGTAAAAGCACAATATAAAGATGGTATTTTAAGTTTTAATCTTCTAAAAAAAGAAGAAGCGAAATTAAATAAACCAAGAACGGTTGAGATCTCTTAAAAACAGAAACAAAAAAAGAAGGAGTTGCAAAGCTCCTTCTTTTTTTTTTGTTTTACTGTTTATTGTTTTGCAACGGGCAGTTTAATAGTCACTTTAACATCTGGCCATAATTTGGAAATTCCGTCTGTTCCTTTATGAAGATCATAACAAACTTTATTAAGTGAAGTTATTGCTTCCTCTCCATCCCATTTTTCTAGATCAATTGTTGTATCCATAAAAATGGTGTCTGTTTTCAATGTGTATTTAAATGGAATTTCATTCGTTTTATTATTCATTGTAAGCTCCAATACACCTTCATCTTGATTGGTTTTTAGTATTTCTCCCGTAATTAGGTTGGTATGAAATACTTCAAAAAATGATTCTTTCAATTTTGGGTCTCGTATATCATTTCCTGAGTTTACCGACATTGCGTTTATAGACACCTTAGCGTTTAATAAAATAGTACCGATAGTTCCGGTGGTTGTCTTTGGAGCTACATAAAAATCATCAAAAGTTCCGCTCACCCCAACCCTTTCTGTAAACTTATAAGCGGTCCAATCAATTTTAGTATCTGAAGCTTTTATTTTATAAGTATCGCTTGTTTCAACCTTTTCTACAGGAATAGAAGTATTATCTGACTTCTTTTCTGCATTATTGCAAGATAAAAGCGCAGTAAACACGCATCCATACAACAGGTATTTTATTGTACTATTCTTTTGCTTTGTCATTTTAATTATTTTTTAAGTACTTTTTTAAACACCTCATTTTTATCCAATTTTTTGGTGCAGAAAAACCAGTCTTTACAGTCTAAATCATCTGTATTTTTCATTCTCTCTTCAGCTACTCCACAAGAACCTGCTGGAGAAACAATTACATCGTCACCAGGATTCCAATCAGCAGGAGTAGCTACATTAAAGGTATCGGCTGTTTGCATAGCAATAAGAGCTCTATAGATTTCATCAAAATTTCTACCCAAGCTTAATGGATAATAGATAATAGCTCTCACGATTCCTTTTGGGTCAATAAAAAACACAGCTCTAACGGCTTGCGTTTTACTTTCACCTGGTTGAATCATTCCATATTTTTTGGCAACATCCATCGTTATGTCTTCTATTAATGGGAACTTAACCTCTACGTTCTTCATACCGTTAAATTCAATTTTCTCCTTAATGGTTCGCAACCAAGCTATATGACTATACAGTCCATCTATAGATAAACCAACCAGTTTACAGTTTGCATTTGCAAACTTTTCTTCAAGACTTGCGAACGTTATAAACTCACTAGTACATACGGGTGTAAAATCTGCAGGATGGCTAAATAAAATGACCCATTCTCCTGTATAATCGTCTGGAAAATTAATTTCTCCTTGTGTCGTTACTGCTGTAAATTTAGGAGCTTCATCGCCTATTCTTGGCATTGTACGTATTTCTGTTTCAATTTCTATTTTTTCCATTTTTATTGATACTTTAAGGATTTGTTGTACAAACAAAGTTAAAGCCAATGCTTCTTCGTTAAAATGACTTACGTCAGTCTTAATCCCATTTTAAAGAAAGACCTTTGAAGACTACTATATATTTTTAGAATATTAATATGATTCGAATACTCTTGGGTTGCTTTTTGTTTTTCTACGGAAGTTTCTTAGACACTCCAAAAACAACACTCAATTATGATATTATTTTACATACTAAAGTTGTGGGGAAATTGAAAGCTACACAAATCACAAAAGAAGGTGTTACACATTACCAAAGCGCTTCAGATATTGAAGTTCGGGTTATAAAAGATATATCTGTTTCCTATAACTATGATGTAGCATTTTCAAATAGTTTTTTAAATAATGCAAACGTCTATATTGAAGTAAATAAAAAACCACATGCTAAAACTAGTACTCAGTGGTTGGATACGCACTACCAAATCATAGAAAATAATGACGCCCTAAAAACAGTAAAAGATTCAATTACCTATAGTTCTATCCAATTATACTTCAAAGAACCCGTAAACATTAGTCGTTGTTATTCGGAGCAAGATGGAAGCTTCAATGATATTATACCTTTAAAAAATCATACTTACAAGAAAATCAATTCCAAAGGGAAAGAAAATTATTATTACTACGAAAACGGATTTTTAAAAAAGGCGACTATTGAGGGAGGCCTCATTGATTTTGAAATTTCTTTAAGAGATTAAAGGTTCTCATTCCTATTTTATAAATTTATTTTTCTTGTATAAATGACATAGGTCATAAATTTATTTTTCTTGTATAAATGACATAGGTCATAAATTGATGTTCTTCAATCAAATATATTTGTATTGGATACAACAAATCATATTCAATGAAAATAGGATTGGTACTTTCTGGCGGTGGTGCAAGAGGAGCTGCTCATATTGGTGTTATAAAAGCATTAGAAGAGCACAATATATTTGCTACCCATATTTCTGGCACCAGCTCTGGAGCTATTGTAGGTGCATTGTATGCAAGTGGAGCTCGTTGGGATGAAATATTAGATTTTTTTAAACATACCACTCTCTTCAATACTAACAAATACGCTTATAATAAACCTGGTTTTATCGATACCGATAAATTTTATGATGACCTGAAAAAATACATTCCAATTGATGATTTTTCAGCCTTGAAAAAAACACTCTACATTACAGCTACAGATATTATAAAAGGTACATTAAAAATTTTCAATAAAGGGCAACTCATTAAACCCATACTCGCTTCTGCTTCGTTTCCAGGTGTTTTTACACCAACACAAATCAATGGTTCTTATTATATAGATGGAGGAACGCTTAATAATTTCCCTATAGAACCCATACAGGCTCATTGTGATAAAATTATTGGCGTGTATGTGAATCCTTTAAAAAAAATTAGCACCAAAGATTTAAAACATTCTTATACCGTGGTAGAAAGAGCGTATAAAATAAAAGTAGCATCAGAATCATTACAAAAATTTTCCGCCTGCGATATTTTAATCTCTCCTGAAGAACTTAATAACTTCGGAACTTTTGATATGAATAGTGTTGATGCCATTTTCCAATTAGGATATGATACCACTAATGAGTTATTGAAAAAACACAGATTGTTCGATAAACCTTTAGTTCTCCCTTAAACTTCCATACGCCTATAATTGAATATCCTAAATCACTGTTTCTAATTAAAAACAGTTAACATTAATGAACACTAAAGTAGTATCAATACGATTAATATAACTAATAATGAAGGATCAGGCGTTATTTCAAAGTGTTTTCGAATCTTCAGTAGAAGGCATCCTTGTAGCTGATTCAAAAGGAACTATTATAAAGTCAAACCCGGCTTGTGATCGAATCTTCGGCTATTCGAAGGGAGAAATGATTGGATTAGCTGTAGATGACTTAGTTCCACATAATTTCAGAAAAAAACATAAAAAACATCGTACTAATTTTGCTAAAAAACCCACACATCGAGCTATGGGAGCTGGTATCGTTCTTCAAGGTCAAAAAAAGGATGGCTCTAAATTTCCAGCAGAAATTAGTTTAAATCCAACTAGTATAGACGGGGTTCCTGTCATCATTTCGTTCATTTTTGACATTACCAAACGAATACAGGCTACACAAGCATCTATTGCAAATACACAAAGAATGAATGAAGCGCAGCGTCTTTCACACATAGGAAGCTGGTCTTGGAATTTAACCACCAACGAGCGAAATTGGTCGGATGAGTTTTACCGGATTTGCGGACTAATACCCGGAGATCCTCAATTACGTTCGGAAACTGCCATTAATTTTATTCATCCTGACGATAGAGAACGTACAAAAAAAGCTGTTGCTACTGCAATAAAAGAAAAGCTTCCCTATAGTTTTGAAAAACGAATTCTTCGGCCAGACAACACCATACGATTTGTTCATGCCAAAGGAAAGTTTGAATATGACCAAGAAGACCGTCCGGTGCTAATGATTGGAACTATTCAAGATATAACAGATTCAAAAGAAACCAAAGAAAAACTAGTCCATTCTGAAACTAGAACCAAAGCAATTTTAAAGGCACTACCAGATATTTTATATGTTTTTAATGAAGAAGGCTTTTTTTTAGATGCACATTCAAAAAAATCCTTTTTACAACCAATACCGCAAGAAGAGTTGATTGGTAAAAATATGTATGATGTGTTACCTAAAAAGCTTTGCGACAAATTAGCAAAAGCTTTTTCAACAACTAAGAATACCCAAGAAACTCAAATTATAGAATATTCACACGCTACTACTAACGTCTTAAAATATATTGAAGCACGCGTTTTAGTAAAAGAGAATGGCAATTTCCTAACCATCGTTAGAGATATTACGCAAGCCAAAGAAAATAAATTACATATAAAAAAGAGTGAAGAACGTTTCCGTTTATCAATGTTGGCTACGCATGATGGATTTTATGATTTTAATCTAAAAACAAATAAAGGGTGGTATAGTCAAAGATATATAGATTTGTTTAACCCTACCGATAGAAAAAACTGGTGGAAAGACAACATTCATCCTGCCGACAAAGAAACGGTACTAAAAACCATTGAGCATGCACTGAGAAGCAACAAAAATTATTGGACAAGTGAGTACCGATTAAAACGTGATGCTACTACCTATGCCTATGTTGAAGATCGAGGATATATTGTTCGTGATAAAACGGGAGAAGCCGTTCGTGTGTTAGGCGCCATTGCAGATATAACAAAACAAAAAAAAGAAGAAATACTAAAAGATGATGTAAGGGATATTTTAGAATTGATTATCCACAATTCTCCCATTGATTCCATTGGCTATAAAATAGTTGAAACTGTCGAAAACCATATCGATGCCTGCATAACCTCAATGCTTTTGTTAAATCCCAACACAAATAACCTACACAAACTAGTAGCCCCTAACCTACCAAAAGCGTTTAGTAAAAATATTGAAACGGTCCCTGTTGGACACACATCGGGATCTTGTGGTACTGCGGCTTTTATTAAAAAAGAGGTTATTGTTTCTGCAATTGAAAATGATCCGCTTTGGCATGATTATAAAGATATAGCCTTAGAAAATGGTTTAAAATCATGTTGGTCATTTCCTATTATTTCTTCTTCTGAAAAAGTATTAGGCACTTTTGCAATATATAGTGATAAACCTCGAAAGCCAACAACTTTTGAAAGGGGAATAATAACCGACATGGTTCAATTAGCCAGTGTTGCTATAGAACAAAACAACGCTAAAACAACACTACTTGAGAATAAAAAGCAACTTAAAAAATATGCTGAAGGATTAGAAGCCAAGGTTGATGAACGCACGCACGAACTTAAAGTGACCATTCAACAATTGGTCGAGAGTAATATTAGTTTGGAAGATCAAATTAACATTACTAAAACTGCCGAAAATAGAGCATTAGAAAGTCAATTGATGTTTTCTACCATTGCTGAAAATTTTCCAAAAGGATTCGTTGCTATTGTCGATTCTGATTATAAAATAGTCTTTTTAAAAGGAGAAGAACTAGAAGGGCTAGGATTCAGTAATTTAGCTACAGAAATAAAAAGCATTGATGATGCCAAAGCGGTTCCTGCAAGGGTACGAAACAAAGTAAAAAAGAACATTGAAGAAACACTTCTTGGACAACATTGCTCTTTTGAAATCCATTTCAAGAATCAATCCTACCTTGTAAATACCACGCCATTAATTAATCAAGACAAAAATACAGTACAAGCTTTATTGGTTCACAATAACATTTCTGATCAAAAAGAAATAGAACGAGAAATTCAAAATGCATTGCGAAAAGAAAAAGAATTAAACGAATTAAAATCGCTCTTCATTACTACTGCATCCCACGAATTTAGAACCCCTTTAAGTGTAATTCTTTCTTCTGCATCACTTATTAAGAGACAAAAAGATCTTGGAAATGAAGAAAAAATAGAAAAATATTTAGAGAGAATTAAGTCTAATGTTAGAAACCTAGTCGTTATTTTAAATGACTTTTTATCGTTAAGCAAATTAGAAGAAGGAAAAGTTACCGCTAAATTGGAATCCTTCAGTGTTATCCCCTTTCTTAAATCTATTATTAAAGACATTCATCCAAACAAAAAAAGAGGACAAAAAATTATATTGATTGAGAACACTTCAGAACTAAAAGTGAATTTAGATCCAAAGTTGTTACGTCATATTCTTATAAATTTATTATCCAATGCCATTAAATATTCTTCGGAAAACAAAGAAATTACATTCACGATTTCGCGTCAAGAAGAAGAAATTTGTTTAGACGTTGTAGATCGCGGCATTGGAATTATAAAAGAAGAACAAAAAAATATATTTCAACGCTTTTTTAGAGCAGGAAATGCTATAAATATTCAAGGCACGGGCTTAGGATTAAATATTGTTAAACAATATACAGAGTTGATGGGAGGCACTATCAGCTTTGAAAGCGAAGTAAACAAAGGAAGTTCCTTCAACGTAAAATTACCCATAAATGCAAATACAGCAAAAAATGAAAAAAATACTGATTATTGAAGACAATGAAGATGTAAGAGAAAATACTGCTGATATTTTAGAATTAGCAAAGTATGAAGTCATTACAGCTGAAAATGGAAAGGTAGGAGTTGAAAAAATAAAACAACATACACCTGACCTGATTATTTGCGATATCATGATGCCAGAACTCAACGGATATGATGTTCTAGAAATAGTGAGTAACACTAAAAGCACAAGAAGCATCCCATTTATCTTTCTTACCGCTAAAACAGAAAAGAGGGATATGAGAAAAGGAATGAATTTAGGTGCCGACGACTACCTAACCAAACCCTTTGAAGAAAATGACTTATTGGAAGCTGTTCACTGTAGAATACAAAAAAATGATTTTCTGAAGAAAGAATTCTCCAAAGACCTCAAAGGATTCAATGAATTTATTGAAGAAGCTGCCGAGTTTTTTGATATGGAAGAGTTTTCTAAAGAGTTTAAAACGAAACTATGTAAAAAAAGAGACATACTCTTTAGAGAAGGTACTGCTGCAAACACCTTATTTTTTATAGAAAGTGGAACCATAAAAACATATCGAACTACAGAATCTGGAAAAGAATTTGTGACAGGTTTATTTAAAGCAGGAGACTTTATTGGCCAACTCTCCTTAATCACCGACAAGGGTACTTATATTGATACTGCGACCGCCTTGAAAGAAGCGCAAGTACATGAAATTCCTAAAGCTGATTTTATGAAACTTCTACATGATAATAAAGTGGTTTCAACTAAATTCATAAATATGATTTCAAACGACTTTATTGAAATGCAGGAACAATTAGTGAGTATGGCTTTTGCTTCTGTACGACAAAAAGTAGCCAAAACACTATTGTTTTTATATAATAAAGAGATATTAACCAATAAAGAAGATTCTTCGATTAGTATTCCTAGAGAAGATTTTGCAGGTATTATTGGAACCGCAACAGAAACCGCCATTCGTATGTTGACAGAATTCAAAGAAGAAGGTCTTATTTCAATTGGCGCGGGTCGAAAAATTCTTATTAAAGATAAAAAAGCGATAGAGCGTATTGCTATTTTTAATTAAATGAACTATGAAATTTAGTTAAAAAACACTTCTGCCCCATTTGAATGACCTACATCATATCGATTAGAGATAAGCTGTTTTACCTTAGTACCTGTAACGCATATTTTCTAATTACACAGATATGAATACAGAAGCATTTAATACGAAACAGAAGCACGTTTTCATACAGGCGTATTCTAATATAATAGAGGTAGAAAACGTCCTAAAAATAATTACTACAAAAAGTATTTCTGAAGTAGAAGTAACAGTTCTTGGAAAGCTTGAGGATACTTCTAATCACAAAGATTCTTTAGAACTCGCTATTCAGAATAAAAAACTTTATTTTAAAAAGTTACTAGGCCTGCCAAATTTCTTCGGAAGCTTTCGCAACCCCGAAATAGGGGTCGTTTATATTGCAGGAGCATTGGTTCCTATTTTTTTGCATGATGTAGGAGGCAAACCATTAGCTATCATGTCTTCGGGCCCACATGGTATTCTTAGGGGAATAGGAGTCAATGAAAAGCAAGCCACAAAGTTTCTAGAAAAATTAAAAAATGGACAGCTTTTAATAATATTGAGAGGACCTAAAAAAGAAATAGATAGCACTACTTCCCTTCTTGCTCATTTACAGTAACAATCTTTATTTTAATGACATACGTCATATTATTTTACCTAAGTTAATTGCATTTTTACTTAAACATTTATTGAAATAAATAGGAATTTATGAAAACCACAAGCATATATCTACAACGACAACAAGAGATTCGTTTAAGTATCGAAAAAACGTTTCCAGACTTTATTAAATTAAAAAAAGAAGGAGATCAAGCTTCTTTTAATAAGAACTTACTAGAAATACTCCCTGAAGTAAAAAAATACATCAACCAAAGGTTAGCTGCCGCTATTAAAAAAGGAGATTTTTCAAAAGGAAAATACAAAGCTGATGACTTTATAGATCAACTATTTATTGAAATATACGATGCTATTGACGAAGTAAAAGAAGCAAAAGATTTCTACCTATGGTTGTTCAAAAAAACCAACGAACTCCTTGATGATGCCATTGTAGAAGAAGAGTTTAATGATTTGTTTTTCAAAAATATTGATGATTATTCCAAACCCGAGTGGGACGAAATGACCGAAAATTACAGTACCGATGGAGACGGTGATTTATTAATGATTGAAGAGCTAGACGACTCTTCTTATAATCATAATGACTATTTACTTAATCATGTTTTTATCACTAATCAAGAAAAAAAGTTAACCGATAAAATAGATAAAGATTTAAATGATGATGCCGTAAATCGTCATGTAGCTATGGTGCTACAAAACGTACCTGCAGCAATGCGAGATGTGTTTCTTTTAGCCACAAATCATCAGTTTTCAGTAAAAGAAATTGCCGTAATTAAAAATAGAAGCTACGAAGAAGTAGAAAAGCTTTTAAACAATGCTAGAAAAGCAATTCAAGTTAGCCTACTCAACAGATATTCCATAAAATAAAAAAAGTATTCTTAATTATAAATTCAAGAATTTTAACACAAAATGGATTATAAGGATTATTATAAAATATTAGGAGTAAACAAAGATGCTACTCCAAAGGATATTAAAAAAGCCTATAGAAAATTAGCGGCTAAATACCATCCTGACAAAAACCCAGATAAAAGTGATGCCGAAGAAAAATTTAAAGAAATTAACGAGGCAAATGAAGTTTTAAGTAATAAAGAGAAAAGAGAAAAATATGACGCTTTAGGTGCCAACTGGGATGCATATAAAAATTCGGGAGATGATTGGAAGCAATATGCAAACCAATCTAAAAGAGCCAATCAATATCAAAGACAAAGCGCTGAAGGAGAAGACTTCTCAAGCTTTTTTGATGCTTTCTTTGGTCAAGGAAATGCAAATTCATACAGAGGCGGTTCTAGAGGTAGGCAACAAGCAACATTTACAGGAGGCGATATTAAAGCAGAATTACCCATTACGCTTCAAGAGGCATACCACGGAAGTAAACGCAGTTTTGAAATAAACAATGAAAAATTACGAATCACCATAAAACCGGGTTCTTACGACGGACAACAATTAAAAATAAAAGGAAAAGGACAACCTGGAATTAATGGCGGAGCAAGAGGCGATTTATACATTGTTTTAGTATTAGAACCAGATTCTAAATTTCAGCGTAAAGGAGATAATCTTATCTATGAATCGAAAATAGATATTTACGAAGCGATTCTTGGAGGCAAAATTGAAATTCCGACCATGTCGGGAGCTGTAAAAATGTCGATTCCTGAAGGAGTCAATCTTGAGAAGACGTTACGTTTAAAAGGCAAAGGAATGCCAAAATATAACGCCCCTACGCAACATGGTGATTTATTGGTAAAACTAAATATAGTGTTGCCTAAAAATTTATCTTCAGAAGAAAAAGAACTTTTTCAACAATTAAAGGCTATAAGAGAAAAAAAAACTAGTTAAATCTCAATAAAAAAAATATCAAACCATCAGTCTTATGTGTTTTAAAAAATATTTAAACAACTATTAAAATGATTCCTTATGAAACTATCAATTTTTATGGACACCTTCAATCCTGTAAATTCAATAGACTCTTTTGTAAATTATTACTATAGTTTACAAATGCATTTTCTTGCTAGCGATTTATTAGAGAAAGGCTTGTCGCAACAACAAATATCAGAAGCGATTTTAAAAGCTATGAAAGTGGGAAAATCTTCAGGTATTGAAATCCGAAAACACTTTATGCCCATTTTTAGTCAAAGACAAAATGAAATAATTAAAGACTGTAAACTTTCCTCCTTAGGGTACGGTCTCGTAGTTATGAATGCAGATGCTAATTTACCCGTAGTAGGCGATTTTCAAGTAGGAATGCTCACAAATTTCCTTGCCGATAAATTCTAACACCAGTAGTTAAACTTCAATATTCAATTGAATGGGACAATGATCAGAACCATAAAATTCTGAAAGAATAGAAACGGCATTAATTTTAGAAACTAAAAGAGTACTCACTAAAAAATAATCAATTCGCCAGCCTGTATTTCGCTCCCTTGCTTTAAAGCGATAACTCCAATACGTATAAGCAACCTCATCAGGATGGAAGTGTCTAAAAGAATCTACAAAACCCGCTTGAATTATGTTGGTCATACCATCAATTTCAATTTGAGTATACCCCGCAGTCTTATTGTAATTTGAAGCATCATTTTTAAGATCAATCGCTTGGTGAGCAACATTTAAATCTCCACAAACAATCACCGGCTTAACTTTTTCAAGTTGTTTTACATACGCCAAAAAATCTTCATCCCAGTTTTCTCGATAAGACAACCGCTTCAGTCCTTGTCCCGAATTTGGAACATATACATTAACCAAATAAAAATCAGAATACTCAGCACATTGCAATCTTCCCTCGTTATCGTGTGCCTCAATACCCATATCATTCACAACGTTTATGGGCTTGCTCTTAGTAAGTATGGCTGTTCCTGAATATCCTTTTTTTTCTGCAGAATTAACATATAAATTATACTCAGATAGTGATGAAAGTGCATTGATCACCTCTTTATCTTGCGCTTTGGTTTCTTGCAAACAAAGAATATCGGGCGATAACGTTTTTATGTCGTTATAAAAGTCTTTTTTAGTAATGGCTCTTATTCCATTTACATTCCAAGAAATAATATTCATCTTACATATGTTTTAAGTCCAGCACATCTGTAAAAAATGCTCTGCGGAATTTTCTGTAGTATATTTCAACATTAGTAAATTAAAACAAGCTCTTTACAACAAACGAGTGTATCTTTTTCAATAAAAATAAACAATAATTTATTTCTTTTCTAACTTCGGAAGCTACCTTTTTTAAACAATCTTCTGGTAAGAGATTCTAATTTTACAACTTTCTTCAAACTGACTTCAATCATTTGTAGTTACTTCCTTCAAAAGTACCTTTGTTAAATGAAACTAGTTTTTTTATGAAAATGAAAAAGTCTTAGTTTCACTTTTAAACCATAACATAATGATACGAAAACTTGAATCAATTAAAGACAACACACTTGTATTCGACTTAGAGGGATTTATTACTGCTGAAGAAATACAGTTAATAGATAAAGAGATTAGCGCTAAACTTACTGAAATAGAACCCATTAACATGATGGTTTTTATCAATGTAAAAGGAGAAACAGTAGCCTCTTTTATAAAAGAATTTCAACTAGGAATTAAATATTGGAATAAAATAAATAAAATAGCATACGTAGCAGATCATAAAAACTTGAAAATAGTAGTTGCAATCGATAACCTCTTCACTAAATTTAAAGAAAAATATTTTGAACTTAATGAGCTGGAAAAAGCTTGGGATTGGATAAGCGAAAATCACTAAATACTACAATAAAAAAGTCCTTATGAAAGTATACATAAGGACTTTTTTGTTGAAACATACACTCCCTCTTTATTTTAAAAAATTTGGGGCTTTATACGCTGGATTAGGATATGTATAAAAACCCTCTCCAGTTGACACGCCTAATTTATTTTTATCAATAAAATTTTCTTTCAAATAAGCTACGGTCTTAATTTTCGTCGCATCATTCGTAGTTTCAGCAGCAATTTTATCAATATTATATGCTGTAGTAATACCAACAACATCTAGAATCCCAAAAGGCCCCACAGGAGCCCCTGTTGCTTTCATCCACGTTTTATCTATCGTTTCTGGATCGGCAACCTCATGTACCAATAAGTTAGTAGCAGCACTCAACAAAGGCACTAACAATGAATTGAGAATGTATCCTGGTTGTTCTTTATGCAAGGGTAAAGCCAACATTCCAATAGCTTTTGCAAACGCCACTAACTCGTCAAAAACTTTCGGATCAGTAGTCGCATGCCCCATAATTTCCGCAGTATTGTGAATCCAAATGGTATTTGCGAAATGTAAGGCTATAAATTTTGAAGGTCTTCCCGTTACGTCTGCAAATTGACTTGGTAAAAGTGTGGAAGAGTTTGTAGCAAAAACAGTTTTTTCAGGAGCTACTTTCGCTAATTTTTCGTAAAACTCTATTTTAATCTTTGGGTTTTCTGGTACAGCTTCAATTAATAAATCTGCATCTTTAACAGCTTCAGCTAAGTTTGAAGTGTACTGTAAATTTTTATATGTTTTATCAAGCTGTTCCTGTGTTGCGTTTAGATCTAATTTATAAGCTTCACTTAAAGTATTAAACTTTGTTTTTGATTTTTCTAATACAGCATCATTTATATCATAAACGGTTACATTAAAACCATGAAACGCTGTTTGAAACGCAATTTGGTATCCTAAAACACCACTCCCAGCTATGGTTATATTCTTATAGTTCATAAGTATCGTTTTAATTAATTATATAGATTTCAGTTAAATCAGTAAGGTTCTTTTTTAAACTTAGTGCAACCATTACATACTACAATAATAGTACATCCCAATAGGATAAATACTGATCTAAATCAGTGAATAAAAATTAAAAATTTAGAAGAAGGAACCCTAGAATACCTGCTATAAAAATAACACCGTACCCCAGAAGAATGTAGGTTTTCATACGATTACTACCAGAATAAAGAGCAATACCAATCTTAACAATTGTATTTGCCAAGGTTGCTAATAAAATAGCATTTTGAGCCGTTAAAAAATTGATTGTCTCCCCTCCTAACTTTGATACTGAAATAGCAATTGCATCTATATCTGTTAAGGCACTAATTGCGCTGGAGAGGTAAATCCCTTTAGCACCGTATTCAGTACTGGCATAACTAACGAGTATTAATATTCCTGTGTATAAAAATCCAAAAAAAACAGCGTCTTTCAGATTTAAAGGAGCCCCTAATGGCAACGTATCTTTAAAATGTTTTTCACCATTTTGTTTTTTATAAAAATAAATAGTGGTCCCTAAGGCTGCGCTGAAAATGAGTAATAAAGAAAGTATTAGATCATTTAACATTGGCTTATTAAAAATATAAACCCAAACTCCGACTCGTAAAACCATGATTGTGGCAGCAGCAAAAATGGCAACAGCATAATTAGCTGAAAGCTCTGGGGTTTCCTTACTTTTTTTTGAAAACGTCCAGGTTACCACAGTACTTGACACCAAACCTCCAAAAATTCCTGTTAATAAGATGCCTCTATTCGCTCCTAAAAACTTCATTAAAATATAGCCTACAAAACCGATTCCAGAAGTTAATACAATAATCCACCCAATATCCCTTGGATTAACAACGGCATATGGTCCGAGGTTTTTATCCGGTAAAAAAGGTAAAATTAATAGTGCAATTACAACAAAGCGGATAAAAGCAGAAAGTTCCTCTTGACTAATTTGCCCTACGATGCTTTTAAATTTCATCTTCAGTGATAATATCACGACCAGAATCACAGTCAATGCTAAACTAAGCTCGATATGTCCTAATAGTGTCAATCCTCCAAGTAAATACGTGAAAATAGTGGCAAATTCAGTGGTACTACCTATCTCGCCTTGACTAGCTGTAATCCAATACGAAATAGCTACAATGACAAACACACTTAGCAATCCAAGATTAAAAAGCCACGGGTGAATTAAAAAGTTGAGCAATGCAAATGTAAACCCTATAACTGCTACAATGGAAAGTGTTCGAAGACCTGCAAATAGTTCTTTCTGACTTGAATTTGAAAACTCTCGCTCCAACCCGATTACCAACCCAATTCCAACTGAAATGAGCATCCGTATGAGAAATTCAGACTGCGTAAGTTGAAAACTGTCCGTATTAATAATAAAAACCTCCTCCATTATTCTTTCAAGTTTGAGGTTTGTTTAGAGATATAAAAAATTCCAAATGCTAACAGCACTCCTAAAGAAGCTAAGAACATATCTTTTTGAGCATCCCATACATCCCCTTGCGTTCCCAAATAAGAAATCCCTTCTTCAACAAAAAATACAGCTGCGACTAACCATTCTATTATTTCATAGAGACCACTTGTCGCAATAATGATTAAGATTGACACAAACCATGCAATCTTTTTGGGGTAATGAAGCCATTTATTAAAATACTCTTGCAATGGATAAAAGAGTAAAAATCCATAGCTAAAATGGACTATTCTATCATAATGATTTCGTGAGGAGTGAAATACATCTTGCAACCAATAGCCAAATAAGTTTTCAGCATAAGTGTTTTTTGAGCCATATACATGTAGGCATAAAAAAATACAAATCAAAAAATAGCTAAGACCACTAAATTTAAATTTCTTATACGTATAAAATAAAAAAAGTAATGCAATAACAGTCAAGGTATTTTCTATAAGCCAATTTATTACATCTGTTGTTCCTATTAATGAATTAATCCATACGGCAGAAAATAATAAAATATACCAAATTGGCTTATGTCCCTTCATTGTTATTACACTACTTAAGATAACAATTAAAAACTTTAAGTACTAGAAGTCTTTAATTATAGTATTCATTCTTTTTAAATCAATCCCTAGAAATATTCTAAAAACTCCTGCAGTAATACACGCCATTCCAGTCATGTATACAATGCTTAGTCCTGCAAAAATAGGATTCGCTATTAATAATGTTGAAAATAGTAGTGTTAAGATACCAAAAAATAGCAACCATCCCCAATAAGGCATATTAATTGCCTTAAATTGAAAAGAAAATCCAATTGCCATCATACTTTGAAATAGTAACCAAAATCCGACATAAAAAGGTAAAATTGCCATGGTCATTACGGGATGACTCATCAATAGAAAACCAATGATTAGATCTATAATACCGCCTGCAAGATACCATCCCCATCCTTCTATTTTACTCCTACTTGAAATTGAAAATATAATTTGAAGTATTCCTGAGGTAAAAATAAAAATACTAAAAATGAAACTTAATGACACATAACTTGCAAGAGGTGTGCGAATTACCCAGACTCCTACAAATATATACATGATTCCTAATAAAACAGATATCCACCAGTTTTTCACAGCCGATTTAGCTGAAGTTAAAATTGTTGTTTCCATAATTTCGATATTAGTTATGGTAAGCCTTTTCTAAACGAACAATCTTTGTTGTTAATTTTAAAAAATAAACCTGCCGTTTTAAAACTTACATATATTTAGACAAAAAGCGAAAGAACTCTTGTTTAAGATCCGCATAAATCTTTCTTTGAGTCTCCATTTTATCTCTAAACTCGATATGGCTTTTAACTAATGTCTTATTAAGCACATTTTCCCCTTTTGAGTCGTGAGCACTCATACTAGTTTCATGCACATTAATATCGTGTTGTAATGTATCAATAACCTCACCATGGCGTATAAACGAATTTTGAAAATGTTCAAGTTGCGCCAACATATCTTTATCTGTCCAGCGAGTAACTAATTCCTCTAAACGATTTTTAAACGATTTTAATTCGTCTTCCCAAAAGCTAAGTTCACTACGCCATTGGTTGTGTTCAAAATGTAAATCTGAATTGTAAATAACTTCTTTTTTCATAATCTTGTTTATTTAATAATGAGAATTCAAATGTATTTCAAATCCTAAAGCTGTAAAATGACCTAGGTCAGCTCTCTATTATTGTGTGATTATGAAAGGGAATCTAATTGCTTAGATAAAACTGCAGTCTGCTTTTTAAATCTTAACAATATCTGTAGGGGTTTCTACCAAAATGGTTTTATCTCCTCGTAATGCAATAGGTTGCTTCATTATTTCAGGATGCTTTTGAATCATTTTTATCCAATCGTCTGTAGAAAAGGAATGAGGTTCAAAATTTGATGCATAAGAAGGATGCTCCTGATTTACTAAATCTTCGACATTAATTTTTAATCGATCGGCTAGCTCCACTATTTGAGTACCCGTTAGTTTTGTTTTTAATATATCAATTTCATGAATAGCCAAGCCCTCCGCCTTAGCATATACTAAGGCTTGTTTCGCTCTTTCAGAGTTAGAACTGTAAAACAAGGTAATTTGTCTGTCTGAAGTGGTTATTTCTCCCATAGTTTTTCTTTTAATTCAATGTTTTTTTTTTAATAGTTACTCAATAACAGGTATTCAAGCTTTCCGAAGCATTGTTCAAAGTATGCTATTAAAAGCCTAAAAATAGTAGAGATACTAACTATAATAAATGATTTAAATCATCATTATCATTTTTTTAAACTTACTATCCTTTAGATAGCTCTATAAGTCGGGATGACAGGATTTGAACCTGCGACCACTTGACCCCCAGCCAAGTACGCTACCGGACTGCGCTACATCCCGATTCTATTAAAATATGATGATAAATATCTATTTTAGAACAACTTACAACGGAATATTTCCGTGCTTTCGTTTTGGTCGTTCCACGTCTTTGGTTTCTAACATGGCAAAAGCTTTCAGTAATTTACGTCTTGTTTCCTTCGGAAGAATGACCTCATCAATAAAACCACGTTGCGCGGCTTTAAACGGATTCGCAAATTTCTCGGCATATTCTGCTTCTTTTTCAGAAAGCTTCAACTCAGGATTTTCGGCAGCGGCAATTTCTCTCCTAAAGATAATTTCACTAGCTCCCTTTGCTCCCATTACAGCAATTTCGGCCGTAGGCCAAGCAAAATTCATATCGGCACCAATGTGCTTGCTATTCATCACATCGTAAGCGCCACCATAGGCTTTACGTGTAATTACAGTCACTCTTGGTACGGTTGCTTCACTTAATGCGTACAACAATTTTGCACCGTTTAAAATAATCCCATTCCACTCTTGGTCGGTTCCTGGTAAAAATCCTGGGACATCAACTAAAACTAATAACGGAATATTAAAACAGTCGCAGAAACGCGTAAATCGAGCTGCTTTTTTAGAACTTTCCACATCGAGCACTCCTGCCAAACTCATTGGCTGATTGGCGACAATACCAATGCTTCTTCCTCCCAAACGGGCAAAACCTACAATAATATTATCTGCATAGTCTTTATGTACTTCAAAAAATGACTTTTCATCAATAATACCTTGTATTACTGCGTGCATGTCGTAAGGTTTGTTTGCCGAATCGGGCACAATGGTTTCTAACTCTTCACGAATTTCATCGCCTAATTCATACGGCAATTTTTCAGGAGCTGTTTTATTATTCTGCGGAAGGTAACTTAGCAACTGCTTAATCTGATTAAGACAGACAATATCGCTAGCCGCTGTAAAATGCGTCACACCACTTTTTGTAGCATGTGTTTTTGCACCTCCCAACTCTTCCGAAGTAACTGTTTCATTGGTAACAGTTTTTACTACGTTTGGTCCCGTTACAAACATATAACTACTATCTTGAACCATTAGTGTAAAGTCGGTCATTGCAGGCGAATACACAGCGCCACCGGCACAGGGTCCCATAATCGCAGAAATTTGTGGCACTACACCTGAAGCTTGCACATTTCTATAAAAAATATCTGCATAACCACCTAAAGAACGTACTCCTTCCTGAATACGAGCTCCTCCCGAATCATTTAATCCAATTACGGGCGCTCCTACACGAATGGCGTGATCCATTATTTTACATATTTTTTCAGCGTGTGTTTCAGAAAGGGCACCACCAAAAACCGTAAAATCTTGTGCAAAAACATATATCAATCGGCCGTTAATAGTTCCGTACCCTGTAACTACACCATCTCCGTAATAGATTTCTTTATCCATCTCAAAATCGGTGGTACGATGGGTTACTAGAATTCCCATTTCTTCAAAAGATCCTTCGTCCAAAAGATATTGAACTCGCTCTCTTGCCGTTAATTTCTTTTTTGCGTGTTGTTTTTCAATCCGTTTATCACCACCACCTTTGTGGGCTTCAGCAATTTTATCTTGTAAACTTTTTATATTGTTGCTCATGCTAAAATTTCAAAATTAATGACTAGGAATACGTAATTTTTCTGCGTCTTTCAAATACTGTTGTAAAGCGATTTTGGCTGCGATTGCTGCTTCAGCCTCCAACGTTGATTTCATTTTTTCTTCGGAATAATACTTCTTCACGAAATGTGTGTCAAAATTTCCACTTCGGAAGGCTTCATGTTCAAACACAAACTTTCCGAAAGGTAAGGTCGTGCTAATACCTTCAACTTCATAGTTCGAAATAGCTTCAATCATTAACTGAATGGCAGCAGCTCTTGTTTTTCCGTAGGTAATTAATTTAGACAACATAGGATCGTACTGAATCGGCACTTGCATTCCTTCTTCAAATCCATCATCTACACGAATATTCTCTCCTTTGGGAGTTTTATAGACTTCTAATTTCCCGACACTCGGCATAAAATTATGTAGCGAATCTTCCGCATACACTCGCAACTCTACAGCATGTCCTTTTAACTCAATTTCTTTTTGTTTAAAAGAAAGCATTTCACCATTCGCCACTTTTATTTGCTGCTCTACAAGGTCGATTCCTGTGATAAACTCAGTAACAGGATGTTCTACTTGCAAGCGTGTGTTCATTTCTAAAAAATAAAAATTTAGATGCTCGTCTAATAAAAATTCAACCGTTCCAGCACCTACATAATCGCAGGCTTTTGCCACTTTAACAGCAGCTTCTCCCATTTTCTGACGTAAAGCAGGCGTTAAAACTGCCGATGGTGCTTCTTCTACCACTTTTTGGTGACGACGTTGCACACTGCATTCGCGTTCAAATAAATGAACTGTATTACCATGAGTATCTGCCAATACTTGAATCTCGATGTGTCTTGGTGAGCTTACATATTTTTCAATAAAAACGGAACCATCTCCAAAAGCATTTTCAGCTTCACTAATGGCACGCTTCATTTGTTCTTTAATTTCTGAAGGGTTTTCAACCACTCGCATCCCTTTACCTCCACCTCCTGCTGAGGCTTTAATAAGAATAGGAAACCCTATTTCCGAAGCAATTTTTGAAGCTTTATCTACATCTATCACTGCTTCATCAATACCAGGAACCATCGGAATATCGTATGCTTTTACAGCTTCTTTTGCGGCAAGCTTACTTCCCATGATCCGAATGGCGTGCGATTTCGGTCCTATAAAAATCATTCCGCTCTCCTCCACTTTTTCAGCAAAATCAGCATTTTCACTCAAGAATCCGTACCCTGGATGTATGGCATCCACTCCTAATCCCTTGGCGACTTCAATAATATGATCGCCTCGTAAATACGATTCGTTTGAAGGGGGTGGTCCAATAAGAACTGCTTCATCTGCAAACTTTACATGCGGTGCATTACGATCGGCTTCAGAATAAACAGCAACCGTTTTTATTCCCATACTACGTGCTGTTTTCATGACACGTACTGCTATTTCTCCTCTATTGGCTATTAATATTTTCTGTATCATATTAGGCTTCAAATTCAATTAATATATCTCCTTTATCTACAGTTTGACCAGTACTGATGGTAACCGATTTAATCACCCCATCGCGAGGAGATGTCAATGCATTTTCCATCTTCATGGCTTCCAAAACGCATAAAAAGTCGCCTTTCTTCACTTCTTGTCCTTCTGTAACAGCTACTTCTATAATTAATCCTGGCATGGGTGCTGTAATGTCGTTCGCAACTAAATCTTCTCCTAAAGATAACCCCATATCAGCAATCAGTGCATCTAACTCGTCTTCGATACGAACTGTGTACCGATTTCCATTCACCTTAACGGTATAAGTTCGCTTTAAAAAATCTGATTTTTCAAGAGTTGCTGTTAAAGAATGATTGTCGGAAATGGTATGGACTAATTTGTCTGAAGTTACTGTATCGAATTGTTCTGTTTCTTTTTTAGTGACACTGAAATTATGTGTATCGTTTACCACTAAAGTATACCTTGCTTCCATAAAAAAATATTTGTATAAATATAAGGGTTGTCCCACAATAGCACAAGAAGGAATTTTAAGATTTAAAATAGTTTTGAAATAAAATGAATTGTACTTGCAGAACAATAAAATTTGGTTACTTTTGCACTCACGTTTTTTCGGGGTGTAGCGTAGCCCGGTCATCGCGCCTGCTTTGGGAGCAGGAGGTCGCAGGTTCGAATCCTGCCACCCCGACGAAAAAACCAAAACCTTGTAAATCAAATGATTTGCAAGGTTTTTTGTTTTAAACAGAAATTATGTAGTGTTTTTTAACTAGAACTATTCAATAGTTGGAATAGGGATTCTTCATTTTTTATGTAAATCACTCTTTTATCCACTTCGATACTCCCTTGATCTTTAAAGTATTTTAGACATCTTCCTAAACTTTCGGGCGAAGTACCTATCACATTTGCTAAATCCTCTCGTGTTAGGTCGATACCACTCCCCGCTTTGTATTGCTTTTGAAATCGATTGTTTAAAATGAGTAAGTTAATAGCCAATCGTGCGTTTAGATTTTTTTGGGCAAGTACAGCTATAATATTGGCTAATACTCCAAACTCGTGACCAATATTTTTTATAAATGTTTGTTGCAACCTAGGAATGCTTTTTAATAGTTGAAAAAAAACATCCTTTGCTATAAAATTTACTTCTAAGTCTTCCAATGCTTCACAAGAATCTTGATACCGTTCTTCACCAAATAAAGCATGATAACCTAAAACATCGCCCGTTGTATAGATGTAAAATATTTGTTCTGATCCAGAAAACCCCTTTTTGATCTTTTTAGCTTTCCCTTTTTTAATTTGAAAGATTCCTGTAGGGATTCCTTCTTCATAAAACAAAAGACTTCCTTTCTTGATACTTAAAGACTCCATTGCATTGTACACTGTCTTTTTTTCAGCAGTGGTTAACGCTTCAAATAACAAGTTGCTTTGAAAATCAAATCGTGAATAAAAACTTTTCATAGCACAAATATAGAATAAAACAAAAGTAAAAACATAACATTTGTTATGTTTAAAAATAACATTTATCGTACATTTGCTTTTCATTAAAAAGGGGGTAATCATCCATGAAAAGAGGAAATAAACTGTACAGTATATTAAAATTAAAATGTCCTCGCTGCCAAATTGGAGATTTATTCTGTAGTCCAGGATTATTTGTGTATAAAGATATCTTGAAAATGCCCGATAAGTGTCCGCATTGCGAGCAAGATTTTAAATTAGAACCTGGTTTTTACACGGCGGCATTATGGATTAGCTACCCTATTGTACTCCTAATTTTTATTCCATTATTACTCTTAGGCTTTTCATTAGATAGTATGCATTATTTTTTCAAGTTCATGTACCCTTTTATAATACTCTTTAGTTTTATGTTACAAGTTCCATTAATGCGTATTGCGAGGGCAATTCTATTGAATATGAATATAGACTATCAAGCTAAATAAATATCAATTCAATTGTAACAAAAAAACAGTAGGCATGCGAAAAGAGTTTACCCCAAAATTGTTCTCTCTTCTGAAAGAGGGAATTTCAAAAGAAACTTTTACAAAAGATGTACTTTCAGGATTAATTGTAGGTATTGTAGCATTGCCCTTGGCTATTGCATTTGCAATTGCCTCTGGAGTATCGCCTGAAAAAGGAATTATAACAGCAATAATAGCGGGAATTATTATTTCAACATTTGGAGGAAGTCGCGTTCAAATTGGCGGCCCTACAGGTGCTTTTATTGTGATTGTTTACGGTATCATTCAAGAATTTGGACCCGACGGATTAATCATCGCCACTTTTATGGCTGGTTTTATCATGATTGGCTTTGGCTTGGCGCGTCTTGGAAACCTATTAAAATACATCCCATATTCGCTTATTGTAGGTTTTACAAGCGGTATCGCTCTCATTATTTTCTCTTCTCAAATTAATGACTTTTTCGGACTTCATATTAGTAAGGTTCCTGCAAATTTTATTGATAAGTGGGTGGTCTACGCAGCCAATTTTCACACCATAAATTGGTATGCCGTTGGAATAGCCGTTGCCACTATATTCATAACTCTTTATTTTCAAAAACTAGTAAAAAAAATACCTGGATCTATCGTTGCCATAGTTGCTTCCACTATTCTTGTTGTGCTTTTTGACATTCCGGTAGATACCATTGAAAGTAATTTTGGGGCAATCCCTAATAAATTAGGACTTCCTCACATTCCCAATGTAAATTTTGACACCATCCAAGCACTTATTCAACCTGCATTTGCCATAGCTATTTTAGGAGGTATAGAATCTCTTCTATCTGCTGTGGTGTCAGATTCTATGATAGGAGGAAAACACCGCTCCAATATGGAACTAGTGGCACAAGGAGCCGCAAACATCATGTCATCGCTCTTTGGGGGTATTCCTGCTACGGGAGCAATTGCCAGAACTGCTACTAATGTCAAAAATGGAGGAAGAACACCCATCGCAGGTATTGTTCACTCCCTAGTATTATTAGCCATAATGCTCCTTGTGGCTCCTTACGCAAAGTTAATTCCTATGTCATGCTTAGCTGGAATTTTAGTGGTTGTTGCGTACCATATGAGTGAGTGGAAACAATTTAGATCTATCTTGAAAGGGAATCGAATGGATATTATCATTTTACTCACTACTTTCTTTCTTACAGTTATTTTTGATTTGGTGATTGCGATTGAAATTGGAATCGTACTTTCTAGTTTTATTTTTATGAAACGAATGAGTGAATCGATCCATATTCAGGGGTTTTCATCTGAAAACGGTAACAAAGAACACCTTTTTGATGAAGAACTTTTAGACATCCCAAAAGGGGTTCTTCTATATGAGATTAATGGTCCTTTATTTTTTGGAGCAGCAAAGCAATTTCAGGAAACCATTACCAATACCCATGAACAGCCAAAGGTTATTATTATACGAATGCGCTATGTGCCCTTAATTGACGCAACGGGATACCAGAGCATAAAAGAGATTATAAAAACGTATAAGAAGAAAAAAATAAAGGTGATTATTTCAGGAGTTGGAAAACCGCTTCGGAAAGATTTCAAGAAGAATGAAGTCTTCAATTTTATTGAAAAAGAAATGGTTGTTGAAAAGATTCATTTAGCCATTGAGAAAGCAAAAGAAAGTTTATAAGGGTTACACCTTAAGAACCTTTAGAATAAGAGCTTTCAATTCGTTTATGGCAATAATTTCATTATTATTACAATTCGATTTGCTATTCAAAAAACTTAAAAAATAAAGTTGATACATTTCATCTTTCAAAATAGTATGAATTGTAACCTTTGAAAAACCTAATATTTTAAGTTTTTCTACTCCTTGCGCTACTAAAACTTCCTTTTGTTTACTAACAGAATCGCATAGCTCATTCATATTAATCTAAATTATTTTTTTTGAATAGTTTAAAATGGGTAAAAAAATAAAACATCATTGAGTGAGTTCTTTATACTCTTGATAAGTTAATAAAGAAGCAGTTTCAATTTTTGATGATAAAATTGCAAACCAATATTTGTAGGGAGCTGTATTTATATACGTGATATGTTTCTGCAATTCTTCATTGCGTTCTAGAATTACACAATCAAAGGGTGTCATTAAATTAAGTATGTTATTAATACCATATACAACACCCCAAGAAGTCCCCTCTTTAAGTAGTTTCTTCTTTGGGGTGAGTTCAATTAAATCAATAGTTCCAAGTTCTTTTTGACCAAAATCAGTAATTCCGACATAAAAATCATAGATCCCGATTTTTTGCAACCATAAATGGTCTTTTGTGTAATATCTATTTTTAGGAACTTGCAGCATTTTGGTATTGTTTAAATATGCTTTAAGAACCTATTAGCAATGCATACGCATCTGCTTTCAATAACCCTTCAAGATCTGTATCTGCTTCCATTTTCAATTTAATCATCCAGCCTTCCCCATAAGGATCTTCATTTACTAATTCAGGATTAGACTCTAATTTTGGGTTTAGTTCTAAAACGATACCACGTACCGGAAGAAAAAGATCTGAGACTGTTTTTACGGCTTCCACCGTACCAAAAACATCATTTTTTTGTAATTGTTCATCCACAGTTTCAATTTCAACATAAACAATATCTCCTAATTCGCTTTGCGCAAAATCTGTAATTCCGATGTAGGCGATATCATCTTCAATTCGCAACCATTCGTGGTCGTTTGTATATAATAAATTTGACGGTATTTTCATTTTTTATTGTTTTGTTTTTGTGTTTTAGGACATGTTACATCACTGTATTTGCAATAAACGCAACAATCGCTCGCGTTGTTAATTCCATAAACAGTGTGACAGGAAACACATTTACTATTTATATGCTTCCCTATCTGTGGCATTTGTTTTTTATAGGTAAAACCACAGACAGGACAGCTCATTATAGCTTCGGTACTAATTTTCACCATGCATTACGCTTTTTCAAGAGTTGCGTTTACCTTAGGTGCTCCGGAGCGAATTTCTTCATTTGCGAACGACTCGTACATTTTAAAGTTTTCATTGAATTGTGCTGCAAGTTTATCGGCAGTTTCATCATACTCCTCTTTATTTTCCCAAGTATTTTTTGGACTTAAAATCCCTGAAGGCACACCTTCACATGTTGTTGGCATTTGCAACCCAAAAACACTATGCTTTACATAATCTACTTGGTCTAATTTTCCGTTAAGAACAGCAGTAATCATGGCTCTGGTGTATTTTAATTTGATACGTTCTCCAATTCCATAAGCACCACCAGACCATCCTGTATTTACAAGCCATACATTAACATTATCTCCTTTTAGTTTTTGCCCTAATAACTCAGCATATTTTGTAGGATGAAGCGGTAAAAAAGGTTCCCCAAAACAAGCGGAGAAAGTAGTTTGTGGTTCTGTAATACCCGCTTCAGTTCCTGCTACTTTTGCGGTATATCCAGAAATAAAATGATACATCGCCTGTCCTACAGTTAATTTCGAAATTGGAGGCAATACACCAAAAGCATCACAGGTTAGAAAGAAAATATTTTTAGGAGCTCCTCCAATAGATGGATTTGTCGCATTGTCAATAAAATTAATAGGATACGCAGCTCTTGTGTTTTCAGTAACGGTTACATTATCGTAATCTACAACATCCGAATCTTTATAAAAACGCACATTTTCAAGCAGTGTTCCAAATCGTACTGCAGAAAATATTTGTGGTTCTTTTTCTTCACTTAAGTTAACGCATTTTGCATAACATCCACCTTCAAAATTAAACACGCTTTCAGAATCCCAACCGTGTTCATCGTCCCCAATAAGCGCTCTGGAAGGATCTGCAGACAAGGTTGTTTTTCCTGTTCCCGATAATCCGAAAAAGACTGCTGTATTTCCATCTTCCCCTATATTAGCAGAGCAATGCATAGATAGTACATTTTTGTTATGTGGTAATATATAATTTAATATTGTGAAAATTCCTTTTTTAATTTCCCCTGTATAAGCACTCCCTCCTATTAGGATTACTTTTTTCGTGAAATTAATAATTGTAAAATTGTGTTGTCTTGTATTATCAATCTTTGGGTCTGCCATAAATTCTGGCGCAGCCAAAATAAGCCACTCATGTTCAAACGTTTCCAATTCATTTTCCGAAGGTCTTAAAAAAAGATTGTTCGCAAATAAACTTTGCCAAGGGGTTTGTGTAATAACTCGAACGTTTAATTGGTAGTCTTTTTTACTTCCTGCTTGAACATCTTTAATATAAAGTTCACTAGTTGAAAGAAATGAAGTAACACGATCGTACAAACGATCAAAATCTTCAGTAGAAAACGGATGATTTACATCTCCCCACCAGATAGAACCTTCAGTAATAGCATCTTTTACGATGTACTTGTCTTTTGGAGATCGCCCAGTAAACTCACCTGTATCACAAGCTAGAGCTCCCGTACTAGTTAATACCCCTTGTTCTTTTTGAAGCGTATGTGTAACTAATTTAGAAACTGGTAAATTCCAGAAATATTCTTTTGTTGGTTGAATTCCAAGTGCGTTTAATTGTTCAATTTTTTTCATAGAAATGATCATTTAATTGTTGCTACAAAGCTACCACGCTTCCTTTTTGTATGCCTTGATTAGAACCTTACTTAAATTTGATTTAAGTCAAATTTTAGATTAAAAAATAAATAAGACGTAACTTTGAAACGCGCGTATGATTACTAAATTCACATTCAACAGTCAAAATATTTTAAGCGAATTGCCTTCAGAAGATAAGGTGTTGCTTGAAAAGATAATGACTGACAAAAAGTATCGTAAAAACCAACCTATATTCACAGAAGGAACATTGCCATCGGGTATTTTTTATTTACAAAGTGGGAAAGTAAAAAAATACAAAATGGACAATGATGGACGGGAACAAATCATTTACATCTATAACGCAGGCGAGTTTTTTGGGTATTCATCTGTTTTAAGCGAAAGCACTTATGGAGATACAGCTGTCGCCATCGAAAATTCTATCATTTCCTTTATTACCATCAGAGATTTTAATGAGATTCTAAAAAGCTCTTCCTCTTTTTCACGATTGCTTTTGAAAAATTTGAGCCATGAGTTTAGTGTTTTAGCAAATCTTATGGCTGTACTGTCGCAACGTACCGTAAGAGAACGAGTAGCTCTCAATTTGCTAATTTTACACGATAAATACAAAGTGAAAGATGTTCCGAATACCTACATCATGCTCTCTCGTTCCGATTTAGCAAATATGGCTGGTACTGTAATTGAAACATTGGCTCGCGTGCTTCACGATTTTAAACATGATAAGCTTATTGCGACCGATGGACGTAAAATTCAATTGCTAAACATTGAACGCCTTATTCAAATAGCAAATTTTTATTAGAAGCTATCGAGTAAATTCTGAAACAACCTACTTAAGAACCATCTTAAAAGTTCGTTTCTCAAAGGCTTTGGTATATGCTACAACAATATAAATTCCAGCCTTGTATTGAGAAAATTGAAGCTGTATTTCTTTTTGCCCCGTATTTTCTAAAGCATCGAGTCTTCTGCCATTAACATCAAAAACATCTATAAATCGAACCTTTTCAGCATTATAAAGTTGGTATTGTTTTGTAGAGGAATTTGCTACAAGTGTTACTTCACTTAGTGGTTTTGTAAATGCTTCAGTGCCTAACACAATGACAGGTTCACAAGCCGAAATTGAATCTAAATTGGAATAAAACAGTTCACCGTTCTTAAAAAAGCAACTTAAATGCCCCCCTTGATTAATATCTGGTTCACCACTTGGTGCATTTATTAATGATAACGAACCTACTCCTTCAACCCAAACCGCATTTGTTGTACTAACAGTATTCGACTCTGATGGTGACAAGTAAAAATGACGGTACTCATTGCCATCTACCAAAGGCCTATTTATAATAGAGTCTAACCGATAATACCCTGCATGTGTCGGGAACGGACTGATTGGATTTTTCATATCGATAGAGTCGCCCACATTTAATGAAAAATTATACAATAAATACTCGTTATTACCAGAAGGCTGGACAAAATTTAAAAAGACTGTTTTGGTGTTCACCTCTTCTCGAAGCAAAAAACTTCTTGAAATAAAATGATAGCCATCCAACACCTTATACCCAACACCATTCACTATTGTATCTCCATTGGTATAATAGGTATCGGTTAAGCACCCAAAATTACAGCCCGTAAAATGCCATTCATTATAGATATCTAATAATGGTTTATAGTCTTGAGCCATTATTGAAGTAGATAAGCAAAGTGATAAAACGACAATTAGTTTACGCATCTTTTAAAGGTTTTCTCAAAGCTAGCAATTTATTTTTTATTGTTTCTTATTCAATCATAAAGGTTTAAATAAGAATTTCTTATAAACAAGTTTTAAAAATTAATTTAGGGGCAACAGACTATAAACACTATTATATTTCAAAAAAATTTTTAAAAAACTTAAAAAATTAATAATTTTAAAGAACCGAACTTTCAATTTAATCGTATGTATAATAAATCAGAGACCCATAGTGTTATTGCGACCATAAATGGATAGATTTAAAAAACAAAGTTCCCCTGTAGTAGCCTTAACTTCTTTTAGTTAAGGCTATTCTTTTTTAAGTACATTTTTAGTATCTTTTTGGTTCAGAAAAAAGCTATGAAAATTAACTTCTTATTACTGTCACTGTTATTTGTTTTTACGGGCTGTCCTAAAACAAAAGAAGCCGTTGCACAAAAGCACGCACTCGAAACAGAACAAAGATCATATCAAATTGAAACCGTTGTTTCTAATTTATCCAATCCGTGGGGAATGACATGGTTGCCAGACGGAAGTA
This sequence comes from Ulvibacter litoralis, assembly GCF_900102055.1. Classification (GTDB taxonomy): domain Bacteria; phylum Bacteroidota; class Bacteroidia; order Flavobacteriales; family Flavobacteriaceae; genus Ulvibacter; species Ulvibacter litoralis. The sequence continues at coordinate 167,097 of NZ_FNBA01000002.1, read as the reverse complement.
TGCTTATTACTGAAAAAAGCGGTGCACTAATTCATTTTAAAGATGAAATTAAAACAGAACTGAAAAATGTGCCTGACGTATACAACCGTGGTCAAGGAGGCCTTTTAGATATTGAATTGCATCCTAATTATTCTGAAAACGGATGGATCTATATTACCTACGCCTCTTCGGAAGGAGACGAAGATGGCGGAAACACGGCATTAATTAGGTGCAAACTTGAAGGAGATTCGCTAACACAGATTGAAACTTTATACAAAGCAACACCCAATACAACTAGAGGACAACATTTTGGTTCTCGAATTGAATTTGACAACGATGGTTACCTCTACTTTTCAATTGGAGAACGCGGAGATCGAGATGTGAATCCGCAAGATATTACCCGTGACTGCGGAAAGATATATCGACTCAACGATGATGGTAGTATTCCCACCGACAATCCGTTTGTAAATGAACCAAACGCTAAAAAAGCGATTTTCACCTTCGGAAATAGGAATCCGCAAGGAATGGCGAAACATCCAATCACTGGAGAAATTTGGATTCACGAGCACGGTCCAAAGGGTGGAGATGAAGTAAATATTATCAAAAAAGGAGCAAATTATGGCTGGCCTGTTATATCGTATGGTATTAATTATAGCGGTACAAAATTCACAGATGAAACCTCCCGTCCGGGTATGGAAGACCCTATTCATTATTGGGACCCGTCTATTGCGCCCTGCGGAATGGCTTTTGTTACCAGCGACAAGTACCCAAAATGGAAAGGCGGTTTGCTAATAGGATCTTTAAAATTTAATTATGTAGAACTACTGAAACTTGACGGAGACAAAGTAATAGGCCGAAAAAAAATAGCAGAAGATATTGGTCGCGTTCGCAATGTAAAAATGGGACCAGATGGTTATATTTACATTGCCATTGAAGGACAAGGAATTGTAAAAATTATACCCAATTAAAAAAACCTTCAGCCGTAAAATATAACATTCAACAAAACAAACCGTACAAACAATGTTTAAATTAAGTATTTCATTTTTAATTGCTTTCAGCTTTCTTTCGTGCAACAATTCAGAAGAAAAAAAAGAAAAGAAAAAAGAGACCGTTCAAATAGGACAAAACTATAGTGCGCCTCAAACGACGTTAGCTCAAAGTATTGAAAAAGGAAAAGATATATATGCCAATTTTTGTATGCAATGCCATCTCCCTACTGGAAAAGGAGTTCCTAATAACTTTCCTCCCTTGGCAGGATCTAATTGGCTCACAGAAAAGCGCACCGAAAGCATTCATGCTGTAAAATATGGACAACGTGGCGAAATTGAAGTGAACGGTGTTACCTATAATGGAATTATGACACCTATGGGTTTGAGCAATGAAGAAGTTGCCGATGTGCTTAATTATGTAATGAATAGCTGGGGAAATACCCAAGAAAAAATGGTAACAAAAGAAGAAGTTTCTACTGTTGAAAAGTAATTAACTCCACTAAAGGTAAAAACATAATTCTCATTACCTTTGGCAAAACTTTAATTTTATGCTCATAATAGGCATCGCCGGAGGAACCGGAAGTGGAAAAACAACTGTTGTAGATCAAATTGTATCCGAACTTCCTAAGGATGAGGTTTGTGTTATATCGCAAGATTCGTACTACAAAGACACCAGTCATCTCAAAATGGAAGACCGGGTTAAAATCAATTTTGACCATCCTAATTCGATCGATTTTGATTTATTAGTAAGTCATTTACACGAACTTCGAAAAGGAAACTCTTTTGAGCAACCTGTCTATTCGTTTGTAGATCATAACCGAACCGGAGAAACCATTACAACTTACCCAAAAAAGGTGGTAATTGTAGAAGGAATTTTAATACTCACACATCCAGACATTCGGGAAATGTTCGATATTAAAGTGTATGTGCATGCCGATAGTGACGAACGCCTTATTAGACGTTTAAAACGTGATATAGCAGATCGAGGAAGAGATCTTACCGAAGTACTAAACAGGTATCAAAGCACGTTAAAACCCATGCATCAGCAATTTATAGAACCCACTAAGGAGTTTGCCGATATTATTATTCCAACCAATAGATACAACACGGTTGCAGTGAACTTAATTAGAACAATTATTCATCAAAAATTAGCATAAATCAAGGTGAAGCTTTCAGAACTAAAAAAACAAAAATGGGTGAAATGGATGAGCAATAAATACATGCTCATACTCATCCTATTTGTTATTTGGATGCTTTTTTTCGACACAAATTCGTACCTAATGCACAAAGAATTAGACCACGATATTAATGCGTTAGAAGATAATAAAGAATTTTACAAAAAGGAAATCGAACACGACAAGGTCTTTATTGAAAAAATGAAAGATAGCGACGAAGTAGAAAAATTTGCCCGCGAAAAATACTTCCTCAAAAAAGAAAACGAAGATATTTTTATCATCGAACACGAAGACAGTCTAAAAACAAAGAGAACCAATGAGTGAGTTTTTATTTAACAAATTCGAGCCTGTTACGTCCAAACAATGGAAACAAAAAATCCAAGCCGATTTAAAAGGCGCCGATTATAATGAAACCTTAGTGTGGCAAAGTTTAGAAGGGATTCACGTAAAACCAATCTACCACGCAGACGACTTTGAGGCCGACTTTACGCCCATTCCTGGACACCCTAAAAAGTGGAATATTGCACAAGCGGTTTTTATCGATGACACAAAAATTGCACACAATTTAATTATAGATGCTATTGAAAGAGGCGCTGAAGCAATTTCTATTTCTTCGGAAAAGGAATTTGATCCGACGCAGGTTTTTGAAGCATTTCCTTTTGAAAAAGCAGCTATCTATTGTCACTTTACCTTTCTTTCTGAAAAATTTATCCTTCAGCTGAAGGACTTTTTCACAAACAAGAATGCAACTGTTTATTACAACATCGACCTTATAGGAAACCTTGCCCGTACCGGAAATTGGTTTTATAATTTAAACGAAGATCATCAAATTTTAGATCGTATTTTTCAGAAAAACAGTTCCGAAAACTTACTAAGCATTGATGCTTCTTTATATCAAAATGCGGGTGCTAATAGCATTCAACAACTTGCGTATGCTCTGGCCCACGCCAATGAATATTTAAATCATTTTTATAATAACGACAAAGAAGTTTCAGAAAAACAAGGAACACTCACCTTCCATTTTGCGGTAGGTCCCAATTACTTTTTTGAAATCGCTAAAATTAGAGCCTTTCGAAAATTATATGCAGCCTTGGCTTCAGAATATAACTGTTTGAAAACTTGCCATATTGTTGCAACACCTTCCAAACGGAATAAAACGCTCTACGATTATAATGTAAATATGCTTCGTACCACAACTGAGTGTATGAGCGCCATTTTAGGGGGAGCAAATACTGTTTCTAATATGCCTTACGATGCTTTGTATCATAAAAGCAATGAATTTGGAGAACGAATTTCTAGAAATCAATTGCTTATTTTAAAAGCGGAAAGTTATTTCGATACGGTAAGCAATCCAGCAGATGGAACGTATTATATTGAAAATCTGACCAACGAATTGGCCGAAAAAGCATTAGCACTTTTTAAAAGCATAGAAGCCAATGGTGGTTTTTTACATCAATTGAAAGAAGGAACCATTCAGCGAAAAATAAAAGAAAGTGCCGACAAAGAGCAACAACTTTTCGATACTGGTACATTAGTACTTTTAGGAACAAATAAACATCCTAATACAAACGACAGGATGAAAGACGACCTAGAATTGTACCCTTTTGTAAAAACCAATGTTCGTAAAACTCTAATTTCTCCTATCATAGAAAGGCGACTTTCAGAAAAGATAGAAAAAGAGCGAATCGAAAAGGAGTAAATTTTACAAACACTATATACGTGACAATACCGAATGTTTTAAGAATAGGACGCTATGAGTAGAAAGAACATACAACATATAACGCTTAAAAATCTAAACGTGGAAGCTGAAAAAGTCACAACGGAGACATTTTCTACTGCGGAAACAATTGATGTAAAGAAACAATACACGGCAACCGATATTGAATCTTTGAAACATTTAAATTTTGTTGCTGGATTGGCACCAAACCTTCGAGGTCCGTATTCTACGATGTATGTCCGCAGACCTTGGACCATTCGTCAATACGCTGGATTTTCTACTGCGGAAGATAGTAATGCGTTTTACAGACGAAACTTAGCGGCTGGTCAAAAAGGACTTTCGGTAGCCTTCGATTTGGCGACGCACAGAGGGTATGACAGTGATCACGAACGTGTGGTTGGTGATGTTGGAAAAGCAGGAGTGGCGATAGATAGTGTGGAAGACATGAAGATCTTGTTCGATCAGATTCCATTGGACAAAATGAGTGTTTCTATGACCATGAACGGCGCTGTATTGCCTATTATGGCTTTTTATATTGTTGCTGCTCAAGAACAAGGTGTTGCCATTAAAGATTTAGCAGGAACCATTCAAAACGATATTTTAAAGGAGTTTATGGTGCGTAATACGTACATCTACCCACCTACTCCATCCATGAAAATTATCAGTGATATTTTTGAATTTACTTCGGAAAAAATGCCGAAATTCAACTCTATTTCTATTTCAGGATACCATATGCAAGAGGCGGGAGCAACTTGCGATATTGAATTAGCGTACACCCTAGCCGATGGATTGGATTACATCAGAACTGGAATAAAAGCAGGAATGGACATTGATACTTTTGCGCCTCGACTTTCCTTTTTCTGGGCCATTGGGATGAACCATTTTATGGAAATTGCCAAAATGCGAGCGGCACGGATGTTATGGGCAAAAATAGTGAGTGAGTTCAATCCAAAGAATCAAAAATCGTTAGCCTTACGAACGCACTGTCAGACCAGTGGTTGGAGTCTTACCGAACAAGACCCATTTAATAACGTCGCTAGAACCTGCATTGAAGCTAGCGCTGCGGCTTTTGGAGGCACACAATCATTGCACACCAATGCGTTGGATGAAGCGATTGCATTGCCTACAGACTTCTCGGCACGTATTGCTAGAAATACACAGATTTATCTTCAAGAGGAAACAAATATTACCAAAACGGTAGATCCGTGGGCTGGTAGTTATTACGTTGAGAACCTCACCAACGATATTGCAAACAAAGCGTGGGAATTAATTCAAGAAGTTGAAGAGTTGGGCGGTATGACGAAGGCTATTGAAGCTGGAATTCCGAAGCTACGTATTGAAGAAGCTGCTGCTAGAAAACAAGCGCGTATTGATAGCAGCCAAGATATTATTGTAGGAGTTAATAAATACCGACTTGATAAAGAAGATCCGTTACAAATTTTAGATGTCGATAATCAGAAGGTTCGCCTTTCTCAAATTGAACGTCTCAATCGAATTAAAGCGGAACGAAATACGGAAAAAGTAACGCTAGCACTTTCAAAATTAACAGCTTGTGCTAAAACAGGTGATGGAAATTTATTAGCTTTAGCTGTTGAAGCAGCTCGCGAACGAGCAACTCTAGGTGAAATAAGTGATGCTCTAGAAGTAGAATTTGGACGTTACAAAGCACAAATTAAATCCTTTAGCGGCGTGTATAGTAAAGAAATAAAGAAAGACCCATCATTCGCGAAAGCTCGTGAAATGGCTGACGAATTTGCAGTGTTAGAAGGGCGTCGTCCTCGTATCATGATTGCCAAAATGGGACAAGATGGTCACGATCGCGGTGCCAAAGTAGTCGCTACAGGCTATGCTGACGTAGGTTTTGACGTAGATATAGGCCCATTGTTCCAAACGCCAGCAGAAGCTGCGAAACAAGCCATGGAGAATGATGTGCACGTATTGGGTGTTTCTTCGTTAGCAGCAGGACATAAAACGCTAGTGCCACAAGTAATTGAAGAATTAAAAAAGTACGGTCGTGAAGACATTATGGTGATTGTAGGGGGTGTAATTCCGGCGCAAGACTACCAATATTTATTTGACGCAGGTGCGGTTGCGGTGTATGGCCCTGGAACTAAAATTAGTGAAGCTGCTATTGAAATGCTTCAGATATTGATTGATTCGGTAGCTGAATGAGAGCATACCTTCTAAAAACCGAACGCCTTGGACTTCGAAACTGGTTGCCTTCAGACGAGCTTCCATTTATTGAAATGTGCCAAGATGAAGCGGTCATGGAGCACTTTCCGAAGACACTTTCAGCAGAAGAAACAATAGATTTAATTCACCGACTTAAAACACACTTCGATACATTCGGCTACACCTATTTTGCTGTCGATGTATTAGAGTCGTCTGAATTTATTGGCTTTGCAGGGTTAAAAAACCAAGATTGGGAAAGTGATTTTACGCCTTGTGTAGATATTGGATGGCGTTTAAAAAGGGCCGCTTGGGGAAAAGGATATGCAACTGAAGCTGCTAAGGCGTGCATGAAAGCTGCTTTTTCAATGTTTAATTTGAAAGAGGTCCTTTCATTTACAACAGACACCAACATTCCGTCAGAACACGTTATGAAAAAGATTGGGATGAAATTAATTGGAACCGTGCAACACCCTTTTATTTTGAATGATCCTCGTTTTAAGCATTGTGTGGTTTACAAATTAGAGAACGGAAATTAAATTGCTCTTTTAGACTGTTTCACAATGATGTTAAAAACCAGTCCTGTAATAATTAAACCTATTCCGATTAGACTCCAAAAAGTATATGCTTCTTTAAAGTAGGCCAATCCTATTAACATTGTAAAAATAACTTCAATATATTTTAACGGCGCTACCAAGTTTGTTTCTGAAGTTTGTAGTGCCTTTGTCATATAATATTGTCCAAAATATCCAAAAACACCTAGACCTAATAAGAATAACCATTCTGTTCCTTTTGGCTGAACCCAAGTGTTAATTGATAGAACACCACCTACTATTGCAGCGATAATCATGAAATAGTTTACCACAACCATGGGGTGGTCGTTGGTATTTATTTTTCGTATCGTAATGAATACTAGTCCACTAAAAATAGCTGAAATAATGGCGTACATCAATCCTATAGTACTCACCTCAGCATCAAAACCTTTTAAAAAAGCCACTCCGAGAAAAGCTATTAAAAAGCATACCCATTGAAGAATTTTTATGTTCTCTTTCAGTAAAAAGAAAGCCAATACTGTTGCGAATATCGGCGCCGTATATCTTATAGATACTGCCGATCCCATAGGAAGAAACTTAATAGAAAGAAAAAATAAAATCATGGAAATAACGCCAAAAACACTTCTTAAAACAAGGAGTCCTTTTTTATTACCAAGCATTGAGATTTTATTCCGAAGTAAATAAGGGATGGTAAATAGTAACGATCCTATGGATCTAAAAAAAACTATTTGATAGACACTAAATTGATTGAGATTTTTTACGAAAGCGTTTAATAGTGCAAATGCAAACGCACTAATAATCATGTATTGTATTGCCTTTTTCAGCATGCTAACGTAGGTTAAATTGGCATGTAAATTAAGCGATATTTTTCAACAATGCATTAAAACTAGTCACACAATATCTCTGTATTTGCTCTTCCGATTGATCTTCAGTGATTTGAAGGTATTCAATGGGGTGACTATAGTTATTAATTTGAGGTTTATTTCTAGAGAGCAGAATTACACCATCGACACTACCGTCATTACTATTTTTTATACATTCCATTTCTTTTGATGGAGATTCAAAAGACTGGTACAACACAATTTTATAGCCATTACTAGTTGCTAGTTTTTCTATATTAAACAGAAACCAACTGTAATGATTTGTATTTGCTTGCGGAATTATTACTGCTAAAGCTTGCGCTCTTTTCTTTCTTAACCCAACAGCATGTTTATTAGGAATATAGTTGTGTTTTTCGGCGATATCTTTAATAATTCTTCTTGTGTTTGTACTAATATCAAGCTTATTATTTAACGCTTTAGATACCGTAGACACAGAGTAGCCCGATAAAAATGACAACTCTTTTAAAGTTATTATAGATTCTAGACTATTCATGATTTAAGTTCTTTGATGATCGCTATTGCCTCTTTTGAAAGCAATTCAATCGCTTTAAAGTCATATGCTCCATTTTCATCTTTGCTAATTAGTTTTGAACCGATTCCAACGCACGTTGCACCTGCTTCAAACCAACCTTTAAGGTTTTCTTTAGTTGGAGAAACTCCACCCGTAGGCATGATACTTGTCCAAGGTTGAGGCCCTTTTATAGCTTTAATGAAATTTGGTCCATAGATCCCTCCTGGGAATAATTTAACGAGTTCGCAACCTAGTTCTTCAGCTTTCGCAATTTCAGAAAGAGAACCACAACCCGGTGACCAAAGTACTTTTCGTCTATTACATACTACTGCAATATCTTCTCTAAACACTGGAGTTACAATAAAGTTTGCTCCTAATGCCATAAATAATGAAGCAGAAGCAGCATCTGTAACAGAACCAACTCCAAGAATCATTCCTGGTAATTCTTTTAAAGCATACTTATTAAGTGCTCCAAATATTTCGTGTGCAAAATCTCCGCGAGCTGTAAACTCCATAAGCCTTGCGCCACCATTGTAACATGCTTTTAAAACGTGTTTGCAGGTATCTATATCACTATCGTAAAATAATGGAACTAGTCCTGTTTTCTGCATTACTGTTACAACTTCTATCCTTGAGTATTGTGCCATTCTATTTTATTTATCTTGAAACTTTTCCTGAAGAATCACCACTGAGTAATTTTTCAATTTCATTCAGTGTAATTAAATTATAATCACCTGAAATTGTGTGTTTTAAGCAGCAAGCTGCGACTGCAATATTTAGAGCTCTTTGTTTGTTGTTTACATCGTTTACCAATCCGTAGATTAATCCTCCCATGAAGGCGTCTCCACTTCCTACTCTATCTACAACAGGAGTTACTTCTTTAACATCTGCATTATACACCACCTTTCCATCATATAATATTCCTCCAATGCGTTGATGCGAAGCACTTACAGAATATCTTAGTGTTGTCGCTACTATTTTTAGATTAGGACATGATTTAAAAATCTGATCGTATAAAACTGGCAATGATTTTTCGTCTTGATAATTAGGAGAAACTTTATCTTTTCCCAACATGAAAAGCGCAGTATCAATATCTCCTAAAATAATATTACTATATTTCAATAGCTCTGGCATTACCTGTTTTGGTTCTTTACCATATTGCCATAATTTAGATCTATAATTTAAATCGGAAGAAATTGTGATTCCCAATTTATGAGCCACTTTTAATGCTTCTAAGCACTCTTGAGCGGCAGATTCTGAAATTGCAGGTGTGATACCACTCCAATGAAACCAAGTAGCATCTTTTAGAACAGATTCCCAATCTATAGAACCTTTTTCAATTGTTGCCATAGAACTATTAGCTCTATCGTACACTACATTACTTCCACGTGTACCAGCACCCGTTTCAAGATAATAGATCCCCAATCTGTCTCCTCCATAAATTACGTTTTTAGAGTCAACATTAAATTTACGCATCTCTTTTAATGCGCAGGCTCCAATTTCATTTTCTGGTAATCTTGTAACGAATTCAACTGGAATTCCATAATTAGCCAATGAAACTGCTACATTAAATTCTCCACCACCATAAGAAGCAGCAAATGTTTTTGCTTGGGAAAATCTTAAATGACGCTCTGTAGAGAGCCTCAACATAATTTCACCAAATGTTACAATCTTATTCATTTCTTGAATTTAATTACTATTCTTTATTAAATCAAAAGCCAAATAGTTTTAGAGCTTAACATTCATTCTGATTAAGTTAATTGATAAAGAGAATGTGTTAATATAAAGCTATTTGGCTTTCTAAACTTTCATTTTTAAATTCCTAACGCTTGTCCACCACCAATTTGGATTGTTTCAGCAGTAATAAAAGCTGCATCTTTACTAGCCAAGAAAGAAATAACACCTGCTACATCTTCTGGTTGTCCTAATCTTCCTAACATAATATTATTTGCCCAAGAAGCGAATACTTCTGGTTTTGTTGCTTTAATTTGTGCGTGAAAAGGAGTATCGATAGTACCAGGAGACACTGCATTTACTCTAATTCCGTATTCCGCTAAATCTTTAGCTAAGGCGCGAGTTATTGAATGAACTCCTGCTTTAGATGTTCCGTAGATTCCAGCTCCAGGTCCTCCTGCAGTCCATGCTGCATTCGATGTAAAATTAATAATAGAAGTGCTTTCTCCTTTTTTTAGAAAAGGGATAGCTGCTCTAGAAGCAAAAAAGACTGAATCAAGATTTAATGCCATTACAGATCTGTAAAAATCGGTTGTCATTTCTTCAAATCTAGATCTTCCACCTAAACCACCAGCGTTGTTAACCAGTACATCGATTTTACCGTGTTTTTCTCCAATTTTTTGAATGTTTGCTGTTACTTCCTCTTCTTTAGTAACATCAAAACCATAGTATTCAGCAGAAATACCAAGATCGGTAAGTTCTTTTATTCTTTCAGCTCCTTTAGAGTCTTCAATACCGTTTAAAACTACAGTATATCCATCAGTACCTAATCTTTTAGCTACTTCGAAACCTATACCTCCTGTTGCTCCTGTAATTACCGCTACTCTTCCTGTTTGTTTACTCATCTTATTCAATTTTTATCTTTTATTTTTTATTTTCAACTGGTTCTATTTTTCTAATCAATCCGAAAATTGACAATACAGCTAATGGTGCTAATACTGCTATTATTATGAATGCTGGTGTGTAAGAACTTATTGTTATTTTTGGTATTAACCAGTTCATTATAATTACTGAAACTGCTCCTACACTTCCAGCTAATCCTGCTAAAGTTCCTACTGACGGTCCTCTAAATAAATCGCTTGAAATTGTTTGAATGTTTCCGATTGCGAACTGAAATCCAAAAAGTACAACTCCAACTATATAAATAAAGGTCATTGGATTGTTTTCATTGACTAGGAATATAATTCCTAATAATCCTAAAAAGATTAATGACCCTCCAATTGCAATCGTTATTTTACGTGCGATATCAACCGATTTTGTTTCCATTAATTTACCGCAATACCATCCTCCTAAAAGACTTCCTGCCATACCTCCTAAGTAAGAGATCCAAATGGTAGATCCAATTTCAGCGATACTAAAGTTAAATTTAGAATGAAGGTATAAAGGCATCCAACCTACAAACAACCACCAAATTGGTTCAATAAAAAATCGTGATGCTAAAACTCCCCATGCTTCTTTAAAACTTAAAATTTTAAATACACTAAGTCCTTTGACTTTTTTAGTATCATCTTCTTTGCTAATACGACTAGATAGAATTACATTTCGTTCTTTTTCAGTAATCCAAGGATGCTTTTCTGGTTTTGCTTTGTTGATAAATAACCAAGGAATTACCCAAAGAATACCAACTGCTCCAATGATAATATAAGTTGTTCTCCATCCAAAGTGACCATATAAATAGGCAATTAATACAGGAGCAATAACACTTCCTAAAGAAGCCCCAGCGTTAAAAATACCTTGGGCGATTGCCCGTTGTTTAACTGGAAACCATTCACCATTACTCTTCACTGCTCCAGGCCAATTACCTGCTTCTCCTAAACCAAGAAGTGCTCTAAAAAAGGTTAATGATAATAAGCCTCTTGAGAATGCATGGAATATAGAAGCCACAGACCAGACAACAATTGAAACTACAAACCCAAAACGAGTTCCTATAATATCGTATAATTTGCCTGAAAGGAACTTTCCGGCTGCATAGGTAATCATGAAGACATTCAGCATAATTGCATAGTCAGACTCGTCCATTCCTAAGTCTTTTCCCATTTCTGGCCACATTACTCCAAATGCAGTTCGATCAATATAATTGATTACAGTCGCTAGACAAATTAACGCAATTACCCACCATCTAAGTCCTTTTACTTTCATATGTTTTTTTACTATTTAAAAGAAAACAATTTGATAGTTCCCTTTACTATCAGTGTTGGAAATACTGATTTATTTATGGTGAGTAGTATGTTTTAAACATAATTACTCTCCCTCCAAATTTTAAATTTTGATTGATTTACTAAATAAATTGTGCACTTTATTTAGTATTTATTTTTATTAAACGTTGTAACAATATTTATACAATTCACTAAAATGTTCTTTCATTTTTTGTTTTGCCAACTGTGGGTTTTGATCTTTAATTGCATTAAATATTTCTTCGTGTTCTTTAATGACCTTCTGATCTAAAGTTTTATCACAGACATGATATTTTTCAAAATTTGTGATAATTTCTGGCGTGATGGTTAGCATAAATGTATTCATACTACTATTTCCACTTGCTTTTGCTATCGCTAAGTGAAACAACAAGTCTTCCTGTACTGCATCTTCACCATTCAACACTTTTTTATTATAGGCGTCTAAGGTTGTTCTCATCTTTTCAAGGTCATCAGGAGATCTTCTTAAAGCTGCCAAACGAACTGTTTTAAGCTCTAATAATATTCTAGTTTCAACTAATGATTTAAAATCGGGATCTTCTAACCCTAGAATATCTTCAATCATACCATTCATAGCAATCACTCCTATATTTGCTACAAATGTTCCACTTTGCGGAATTGACTCTAATAAACCATAAAATTCTAGCTTTTGAATGGCTTCTCTAACATTTCCTCTTGAGACTTCAAATTTTTCAGAAAGCATACGTTCAGACGGAAGTTTATCGCCAGGTTCAAGGTTTTTTAAATTAATTAAATCCCGTATGCTAGCTATAATATGTTGTTGAACGCTAAAATTTTCAGTCTTTGTCCGCATGTCTAATTTCATAAGCTAATAATTGGTTAACCAGTTTACATCGTGCTAAATTAACTCATATCTTTTAAAAAGGAAACTTTAAAGAGAGTTTTATCAAACTCTTTCAGAAAAAAAGGAGCTTTACATATTCTCACTTTTTCAATAAACTATCAATATGTACCTTTTTAACCTTTAAACTCTACTTATATTAAACACTTTCAACTTAAGACTGAAACAAACACAAACAATGTATGAGTTTTAGTTTTTTACGTATAAGTTTCAGTCTTTTTGAAAAATGCTATTTTAATTTTATATAAGTTAAACAAATCACCTCTTGTCTCTTCTCCTTAATCTTTTATTTAGAGTTGAAACAGTTTCGTTGTTTCATTTGTATGTTCACAAGAATCATTACTAAAGTGTTATGAGACACAATAAATTAGTAACCAGGATTCTGAGTAATAACTCCATTACTCACAAGAACCTCTGAAATTGGAATTGGGAATACATAATAATTAGGGTTTATCGTTTGCCCCATTTCAGAATCAACAGTTCCTGTTCTTACCAAATCAAACCATCTATGTCCTTCAAAAGCCAACTCCAATCTTCTTTCATCTTGTATTGCCTTTCTCACTAAAGTTTGTGTATTAATAATAGTAGGATCTAATACATCTAATCCTGCTCTCTCTCTAATATCATCTAACAAAGGAAGTACTGTTGTTGCAGGAGAACCATTCTCATTTAATGCTTCTGCATATAATAAAATTACATCTGCTAATCGCAATTCTATCCAATCATGATCTGGTCCTCCAGATTGTGGATATTTTGGAGATCTTAAAGCAGTTTCATCAATATTTACTGCTCTTCTTAAATCTCCAGGGCTAGCATCGTAAGCACTAATTAAATCCGGATCTAATGGTGCAGGTGACTTTGAATCTTGTCCTAAGTACCATTCCCAAAATTCTGAAAAACCATACTCATCTATTACTGAACTAGAAATTTGAGTTGCGTAAATTATTTCTGAATTCTCAATATTTGCTAAGTCAAAAACATCAGCATACTCTGTTTCTAAACTAATTCCAGCTGTTCCAGCACTATTTAAAAAAGTTTGAAATTGTGTCGCAGCATTTGCAAAATTCCCCATGTGCACATATACTTTACCTAATAAAGCCTGTGCAGCAAGTCTTGACGCTCTACCGTTTACACTTGTATTATCTAAAAGACTCATTGCGTCTTGTAAATCTGGAATGATTACATTATTGTAAACTTCATTAACTGGTTTTCTCTTCAAATCGAAGGTAGGAATATCACCTATATCTGGTGATGTCAAAATTACTGTAACATCTCCAAAAGCTTGTACTAATTTAAAATAAGACAATGCTCTTAAAAATTTAGCCTCCCCAATTTGAACAGGGTCTTCTGAATTCTCAATTACGTTATTTGTACTTAATATTGATCTGTATAAAGCTGTATAAAAAGGTCCAAAAAACTGATCTTCCATTGCTGTTAAACCAGGACCATAAAGATCATATTCAGTGTATGGAGACTCTAACATTAAAGCATTATCTGCTCTAAAATCTCCCATTACTGCCATAGGTGTAACAGCGCCAAGTTGATAGTAATAAGCAGCATTTAAAACTCCTTCAAAATCTGTTAAAGAATCTGAACTTGCAATATTTGGCGGAACTTCATCTAAATCTGTACTACAAGATGCGGTTACTAATATTGCTCCTAATAATAATATATATACTTTTTTCATCTTTCCTTTAATTAAAAATTAACATTAAAACCGAACGTAAAGCTTCTAACAATAGGACTTGCTCCTATTTGAACCCCATAAGTAGTAGGCCCTAAGTAATTAGATTGAGAAGTATCTACACCCTCTGGATTAAATGATGTATAATCATCTCCCCATATGTAAAATAAATTAGTGGATGCTAAATAAACCCTTGCTGAACTTATTCCTACTCTACTAACTAAATCTGATTGAAGCGTATACCCTATCGTCAAGTTTCTCAAGGCTAAGAATGACGCATCTTGAAGCTGCGCATCTAATTGATTGTTTGAATCTAAATAGTACTGTCCATTATGATCAGCTATACCATCGTTATCGGCGTCAAAGCTATCACGTAATCTTCCACCAAATTCTGAATTATAGTAAATAGGATCCACATTCCAAACGTCGCCTCCTTGAGCTCCTTGAACTTGGAATGCCACATCAAAAGATTTATAGCTTATAGAACTATTGAAACCATAATAAAAGTCAGGTGTGTTTTGTCCTATTTTCACTAAATCTCCACCCTCTTCAACAGTTCTTGTTTTATCAATTACTCCATCACCATTTTGATCTTTTACATAAAAAGCTGAGCTGTTAAGCCCTATTGCTCTCGTTGGGTCTTCAATGAAATTATCTTCAACTTGTCCAATCGTTTCTAATCCCCACATTTCACCAATCTCTCCTCCTACATAATTTCTAAACACAGGACCTCTACCACTTTGTCCGTAAATTGATTGAGGTAATTCATCTAATCCACCTAAATCTGTTATTTCTGTTTTTACTGTAGATAAGTTACCTCCGAAATCCCATTTAAAATTCTCATTTCGAATAATAGCTGCACTTAATTCAAGTTCCAAACCAGAACTTCTTACATCTCCCGCATTCACTCTAATAGAAGGAACACCGAAAACTTCAGAAACACTTAGATTAATTAAGATATCTTCAATGTCAGACGTATAATAATCTGCGCTAAATCTAAATCTGTTGTTTACAAAACCTAAATCAATTCCGTAATTCGTTTCTGTATTGGTTTGCCATGTTAAATCTGAGTTTGCGATATCATCAGGAATAAGGAAACCAGTTCCTAATATCGTTGGCTGAGGATTTAAAAGACTTAATGAGTTGTATGCTCCTAAATCGGAAGTAGATCCTAAAGAACCCGTACTAAATCTTGGTTTTAATAAACTTATGAATTCTATATTATAAAAAGATTCGTTATGCACATTCCATCCCAAAGAAATTGCTGGGAATACCGCATATCTTTCATTAGATCCAAAACGAGAATCTCCATCTCTTCGTATCGATGCCGACACTAAATAACGATCATCAAAAGCATAATTTACTCTTCCAAACATACTCCATCTTGTAATAGTTTCGTCTCTTTCAGTAACAATAATATCTTCAGGCTCTAAGAGGTTATAATTTACAATGTCGCTATATGGAACGTTTGTACCATTAGTTGAGGTGCCTTTAAAATAGATTTTTTGA
Source organism: Ulvibacter litoralis (assembly GCF_900102055.1). Lineage (GTDB taxonomy): Bacteria > Bacteroidota > Bacteroidia > Flavobacteriales > Flavobacteriaceae > Ulvibacter > Ulvibacter litoralis. Next base: position 151,141 of record NZ_FNBA01000002.1, on the reverse strand, counting down.
AATTCAGCTCCAGCCACGGCAGACACACTATGCTTGCCAATTTCTTTTGCATAATTCAATGTAGTTTCGCTCAGAGTAGAGGTTTGTTTTACGTTCGTCTCATCTAAGGCCGTTTGATTACCACGTGCTCTAGAATCAAACTCAAGTCCTCTCCAGAAGTAATCTTTAGTATCTCTTACATCAGCTCCTAAAACAGCTTTAATATTTAAGCCATCCATAATAGTGTATTGTAAATAGGTAGATACATTACCGAAAAAAGTTTTCTGATATCTTTCTGTATTGTCAAGTTTGGTTGCAGGACCTGCATCTCCAGTTCCTCCAATACCATTACCACTTCTACCATAATGCCAATCTTGCGCTGTATCGCCAGGTTGTAATGTATAGATACTATTATTAAAAGGTGCATCACCTCCTCTGTACCCATCATCAAATGGATCAAGCCCTAAAGCCTGTGCTTGTTGATCTAATTGTTGTACAAACGCAATAGACGCTTCTGTATGATAAATAGGACTTACATTATATGCTCTTAAAAGATCTCTCTGATCGTGTCCTAAAATTTGTCTATCTGCTACGAATCCATTAAAACTTATTCCTGTTTTAAATTTGTCTCCTAGTTCAGTATCTACATTTAAGCGCGCATTTAGTCTTTCGTATCCTTCAGTTCTCACAATACCATCTGTATTTTGATAACCAACTGAAGCAAAATAGTTTGAATCATCCGAACCACCACTATAGCTAAAGTCATGATTTGTACTATAACCACTCCCGTAAAGCCAATCTTCTACAGCCCAAACATCAGGCGCATCTCTATACGCGTTTATTTTATAATTTACAAAGGCTGGGTCTAATTCTGAAACATCATATCTCCCACTAGCAATACCGGCTTCTAATGTGTTTGCCCATTCGCCAGCTGTCATATTTATAGTACCACTTTTGTACTTGTTTGAAACACTCGCATACGTATTATAACTAAAACTTGGCTTACCACTTTTTCCTTTTTTGGTAGTAACTAAAATTACTCCATTTGCTCCTCTAGAACCATAAATAGCAGCTGAAGCAGCATCTTTCAAAACTTCTACACTCTGAATATCGTTAGGATTAACAGTAGCTAAACTTCCCGAAATTGGATACCCATCTACCACAATCAGCGGATTAGAATTTCCATTAATGGAAGAAGCAGCTCTTATTTGAATCTTAGGATCTGCTCCTGGTGATCCATTTTGATTTTGAATTAAAACACCTGCTAATTTACCAGCTAATGCTTCATCCACACGTGTTGCCTGAATCGCCGCTACATCTTCTCCTCCAACTTTTGCAATTGAACCCGTTACATGACTCTTTTTCCGTGTACCATAACCAACAACAACAACCTCGTCTAATGCATTGGCATCTTCCACCAAGGACACATTAATTATTGTTTTGTCTTCAACAGGAATAAGTTGCGTTACAAACCCGATGTAAGAATATTGAATAACATCACCCTTGCTTACAGTGATTTCATAATTACCATCAAAATCAGTAGTTGCTCCGTTACTTGTTCCTGCAACAATGACATTAACTCCAGGCAGAGGCATTGAATCGGTAGTAGAGACCACCTGCCCTGTCACTGTTAAGTTTTCTTGGGCAAAAGAAGTGATACAAATAAATAGTATCGCTATTAATGCCGACTTAGCTTTTAAATTCATAATTAGTTTTTTAAGTTTTAGTTAGTTAATATCCTTTAAACACTTAAAAACATAATCTTACATAAGTTGTAATTATTTCTTTACTTTTGTAGTGTTATGTTTTTATAACATAATTACTTCCCTCCAAAGAAGTATTTTTTTTAAAAGAACAGATGTGCATCTGTTCTTTTTTTGTCAATCAAATTGGTAAACCAATCTGGTTAACCAAATATATGTATAATATTTTGTTAAAACCAAGGATTTAATAAAATTTCTCTGTTAAAATTTAGAAATCGAGAAAAAACCTACAGTCTTTTTATGTTTTACGTTGGAAAAACGCTCTTAAATTGAACTAAATACATTTATATGTAATGCTGCTCTTTGCAGATAGCCCTTTGCAGCAGTCAAAGAGGAATATTTATTGAACCTACGCAATTAAATGAAACTGTTTTTTTATCTCTTTTATGACATGAAGATTTTTTTAAGCCTTATCTCCAAAGTAAGACACCTCAGCTCCGCTTAAAAAATCTTCTCTTACTGGGCTAAAAGTATCTATGAGCTCTCCTTCTTCTAAACATACTGCACTGTGCAATAAATTAGGTTCAATGTACACGCCATCTCCAGCTTCTACAATTTTCTTCTCACCATCAATTTCAAATTCAAATTTACCTGAAACACAATAGGTAGCCTGTGTGTGAAAATGTTGATGTGGAGCCCCTAAAGCGCCTTTATCAAACTTCACTCTTACCATCATAATTTGATTATCATATCCTAAAAATTTTCTTGATACTCCTCCACCAAGTACTTCCCATTCCATGTCTTTTGCGATGACATACTTTTCACTAAATCTTTTCATAATATTTATTGTTTTATTTTATTTGAAATAATAAGAACCCACCCAAGTATAATTCTTATTGTTAATTTTTATGGTATGTGTTGCTTCTTTTGTAGTAGTTGTATTTGCAGTTATAAACAGTTTTGAGTTTCCATTTACATTGACAATTTCAATCGCCGTATAGGCTTCAGTATCTAAAACCACTTTTAATTCTTTAATACTACTATTAGAATTTAATGCAAATTCTGAAACAGGACTATAACTACCATGCGATTCTATTGTTGACACAAAAAGTGTATTAGCGGCGTTTTTTCTTCTTAGCATAAATGCAGCTTCTCTTCTTAAGTTAAATTCGGGATCGTTTGCCCCTATTCGTGTAAATAATAGTTCATCGTTATTACTAGTGACAGAAGTTGCCGTGTAAAACTTATTCTCATGTAGCCATGCTATTTTACTGTTTGCTTCGGAAAGTTTAGCAGTTCCTTCAACATATAGGTGTTGATAGCCATTTTTAGTTCCAAGCGCTTTTAACGTTTCTGGTGTTTTATAATCAAAATTGGTTTTTAAAAGTTGCCCCATAAAATAAAACGGAAGATCGTATTGATGCGCCTTTTTTGAGGTGACTTTCATAATATCTAGTACATATGGTTTTTCAAAATCTTCATCTTTAATAATCGCCATGGTACGAAGCATTTCAGTTGCTGGATAGGCATTCTTTTCAATAGCACTTACAACCTGAAATTCTTCACTTTCCGAAGAAAAATAATGCAATTCTGAATGATTTTTACTTCCTATTTCATACTCCCCGTTAAAATGAGAGGTTTCATTTTGTGTAATTGTATTGTGCGCTATGGTTTGTTTTGCCCAGGTTTTATTTTCCTTCAGGTAATTACCACCTCCTTTTTGTTCAATATTTACAAATCGTGCCAACCCGTAATCTTGAAGTATTTCAGTTCCTTTTTCATATAAAGAATAAGACAACTTATCGTAATGCCCATGACTTGACCCTTGTGCTGCATATTTAAAAACAAGTTCTATATCTTCACTTCTTAAAATACCAACACCTCCTTGTGTTCCATCGGGTCCATCAGATAAATTAATAGACTTTTTATTGAAGGGTTTTGCCTTTCCATTTTTTATACCCAATGCAACCGCCAAACCGGAATCATCTAACAACACTTTATTTTGTTTTTCCGCTATACTCAACAAGCCTGGATCTTGTGTTCCGAAATGATATGAAATATCTACTGCAGTCACCAAAGCATTGGTATAGTATGACATTCCTTTTTGACCGTCATTTAACGGAAAAAAATCACCATCTGCATCCGATAAGTTTAAGAGTGCATTAATAGATTTTAATAAAACACCGTCTTTATATTCAAAAATCTTTAGGTCGGGTCGTACGTTGTGCAATCCTTCAGCAAAAATCAAAAAAGGATACATTGCATATCGTTGATAATATGGGCCTTCTGTATAATACCCATCTGGTGAAAAAGGTTCTTCAATATTTGCTAAAAAACCTGCTTTTCCATCTTTATTTAAAAATCCACCATCGTCATCTTTAGCCTTTGTATCTAAATTTACTCCTTGAATACCATATAGAGCACGATCAATTAATTCTTGGTCATTCATAACCAATCCAATCATACCAACAGCTGCATTTCCCCAAGTACTATGATTATGAACTCTTTGATAAAATTGTGGACTATCTATTGAGATATGATCTGCAAAAGGTTTGAATAAATTTGTTTCAAGCTTGTTGCGTTCTTCTTCAGACAAATAATTATAAACACAATCATACGCCTGACTCACATACACTAACCAATTTGAATCGTTTAAACATTGCCAAAATAATTTTCCTCTAGCGTACGATCTTGTTTTTGGGTGTAATGGTAATGTTTTATACATTGCCTCATATTGCATTAGCATGTCTTTTACATACTTCGCGTATTTTTCGTCATCTAGAATTTGGTATAATACCCCTGCTTTTTGTAGGACTAAAAAATTTCGTTTGTGACGCGCATGAGTGTAACCTCCTGAATAATCTACAGGTATTGGTGTGTCAATTCCAAACGCTATTTCAGCATCTACTTCCTCTTTAACTTCTTGTAATGCTTTATCAAAAATGGGAAGCTTCCCTAATTGTGCTCTAATATCTTTAACTCCCTGAGCAGTAAGAATTAATTTAGGGTGTGCCCCTAGTGTTGAAGCTGTATCTTCATTTTCTGAAACCAAATTTGTTTCTTCTTTACATGAAAAAGTAAGTGCTAGAAAAAGGATTGAGACAAAAAAGCAAGTTTGTGAGATTCTCATAAAACAATTGGTTTACCAAATTGGTTTACCAATATAGGAATATTTTATTGTTTCCCAAAAAAAGTAATTATTTAAAAGTGATATTTTAAATAATTCACAGTTAATCGCACTAAAACCATATACCATAAAACACTAAGAAACAACAATTTAAAAATTAACTCTAGGTTTTTAAATATAAAAAATTGCCTTTAACCACAGGTTTGAGAACCATTGAAATATAACGGCGAACTACATATTGTAGACACCGCCATTAATATCTAAAGTAGCACCGGTAATAAAGCCGTCAAATTCGGACGCTAAATATAAAACAGCACGTGCTACATCTGCTGCATTCCCAGCTCTTTGAATTGGGATACCTGCCGTAGTTTTATCTGCAGATTCTTTTGTTGTATGCGTATTATGAAACGAAGTACCAAGTATTAAACCTGGAGCTACAGCATTTACTCGAGTACCTTGAGGCCCTAATTCTGAAGCAAGTGCTCTTGTTAGTGTTAAAATAGCGCCTTTACTCGTAGAATATGCTAATGATCCAGGGTGACCGCCTTTACGTCCTGCTAGAGATGCTAAATTAACAATACTACTATTCTCGTTTTCTGCTAAATAAGGAGCTACTGCTCGCGTTACAAACATCATAGAGGTTAGGTTGATATCCATTACTTTGGTCCAAAATTCAGTATCAATTTCATTCAACATTTTACGTGCCACAAGTGAGCCTGCATTGTTAATCAGTATATCTACCCCCCCAAGCGTTTCAACTGTTTTTTCAACCATTGCATTCGCATCAGTTTCTTTTGTTAAATCACCAGATATAGCAACCGCTTTTTGTCCTTTACCAATTGCATATTCAATCAATTGATTTGCTGTATCTGCACTAGAATAATAGTGAATGGCAACATGAGCACCACTATCAATAAAATGCTTCGTGATTGATTCTCCAATGCCTTGAGCACCGGCAGTTATCAAAACGTTTTTACCTGTTAATTTCGTTTTGTTTTCCATGAGACTATACTTTTTTTGTTTTAAAATGTCTTCTGTTACCATTGAAACACACCCTCCTATATATTTATTTAATCATTTTTCGCGAAATAGCCTTCATTAGAAACAGCGTTATCACTTACAGAGATACTTCCCGTTTTAAACCATACCTCGGCGTAGTTTCCGTCTTGATATTGTTTTTCGATATTACCTCCATGTGTTTCAGCGCCAGAACACCAATTTTTATTTATTTCTGGAGACTTTCCATTTGTTTGGTTGTATGCCCCGAGCTTGAAAAAACAACCCTCACCAGCATAGGCCTCTTTACGTTCTACTCCATCTTGACCAATGGGTACAAATAATTTTTGTGTTTGCTCTGGAATATCTGCTTTCGTTGTGTATTCTGATTCGATTAAGTTTTTGACGAATGTTTTGGTTTCATGACCTTCACTTGTAAACTTTAAGGTCATCATTCCGTCCTTCACTTTAACTTCATAACTAAACTCTTCTCCTAAAGCAATCCCATCTTTAGGTTCTTCTGGATACGTGTTTGCTTCAGTTCCAACCACAGAAAAGTCATTACCCCAAACAGCTGAAGAATAATCCCATCTTCCAGAGTTGTCTTCCCCTTCTGTATTGATTTCATAATGCCAGAAAACCGAACCTTTAGTATGACCTGGAAATTTTTTATAAAATATTTTAAGAGGTTCATTTTCATGTTTATCAGCACTATGAATCTGACCTACAACGACAGAATGTGTAGCTGCTACACGAGCATCACCCGTCGCAGATACATTCATTACTTTAAGTGTAGCTGTCAATTTTTCATTAGCCGTTTTTGGGTACCATTTTTTTACTTGCGCTAATTCGGTTCTTGTATTATTTGAAGTTCCGTGTGTGTCTCCTCCATTGGGTGTCTTAAAAACCACCCAGTCGCTAGTACCATCATTTTCAGTAAAAAAGAAATCTTTATTTTCAAAATCGTTTACAATACCTGCATTTGACCCATCTCCTAAAATCAATTTCCAATGATCAAAAAATGGAATAACATCATTGGCATAAACAGTTTTTGCTACTTCTTTTTTAACTGGATCTTTAACCTCATTTTTACAGCTAGTTAGCACTAGAAAAAAACTAAGAGCTACAGTCATAGTTAGCGATGGAATGATTTTTTTATTCATTTTTTTATGGTTTAATTATATTATTTTTAATCTTCCTTGATTATTAGAAATATTCTAAAAGTGCTACTATACCATTGTATGAAATCACTAAAGAAAAAAACAACGCTGCATACAAGCCGATATAAACACCTAAGCTCGTTTTATAATCTTTCATTACTTTTTTACTGTGTAACATTAGAATGATTCCGAGAACTACAATTGGCAATACAAATACATTAAAGACTTGAGATAGAATTTGGACTTCAATAGGGTTTGCTCCAAACGCAGGCCCAATTAAAGCCACCAAGCAAGCTATAGCCGTTATTATTCTAAACTGACGCGAATTGGTATCTAATACTCCCGATTGATAATCTGCAATTAATAATGGTGCAATTAATAAGCAAGGAAAAATAGAAGACAATCCAGCACTTAATGCTCCAAAAAAGAAGATAGTAACCGCCCACTTCCCGGCAACTGGCTCTAAGGTATTTGCCATATCCAACACTTGAGTAACTTCTTTTCCTTGATAAAACAATGCGCCCGCAGCTACCGCCATAATTACGCCACTAATCACGAAGATTAAAATAGCCGCTGTAATAGAATCTTTTTTCTGTTGATCTAAATTTTCAATAGTCCATCCTTTTCCCTTTACGAAGAGTGGGCGAGACAAAAACGTAGCTGAAGCCATCGTTGTTCCTACGAAAGCTGCAACTAACATCTTACCACCAGGAACATCTGGTATTGTTGGTATTAATCCTTTTACAACATCTATAGAAAGTGGTTGTACAAAACATAAAGACAATACAAACGAGAGTCCCATTAGACTTACGAATATAACTAGGATCTTTTCAAAGAAGGTATATTTTCCTACTAGCATCAATAAGTAAAAAGTAACAATAATTACAACAGCTATTGTTAAGACGGTTTCATATTTATAAGCCCCTAACCCTTCAAAATTAATCGCTAATATTTCAAAAATAATATTAGATGAAATCCCTAAGATTCCCATTAATGAATTCCATTGTCCAAACGTAATTCCTACAATAATTAAAATGGCTAAGGTTTTACCAAATTTTAAATGTTTTTTAAATCCGTAGAGTGCTGTTTCACTAGTGATTAGAGAATAATTACCGTATGCAAACATTAAAACTCCAGAAAAAATACAACTGATAAAAAGCACCCATAACAATTGCATATTAAACTTACTTCCAGCTACAATCATAGCCGTTACGCTACCCGTACCAATGGTATAACCAATAGCAAAAATACCTGGGCCAAATCCTAATATAATAGCTATAATCTTTTTTAGAAATGATTTAGTAGGCGTCGCTGCTTCCATTTATAAGTTGTTGTTCGTTATTTTTTAGTTCCAGTTAGTATGGTAATTCTTTCCAGAATCGTCATCCAATCTTTGATACGTATGTGCTCCAAAATAATCGCGTTGCGCTTGTATTATATTTGCTGAAGAATATGCCGTTGTAATTCCGTTGAAAAACTGAATAGACTCTCCTAAACAAGGCACAGAAATATCATTAAGTACACTTTGTGAGACCACCTTTTTAACGGATGGTTTGTATTTATTAATACCTTCTGAAAATTGCGTATCTGTCAATATGTTTGTTGTGTTTTTAAAAACATCAACTAAATCTTGCATTAAATTAGATTTAATAATACAGCCACTTGTCCATATTCTAGCAATTTCACTTAGATTTAAATTCCAAGAATATGCAATTGACGCTTCAGTAATAAGTTTGAAACCTTGATAATGATTTATAATTCTAGCAAACTGATACGCTTCTAGAATATCGTTGGTTGACACCTTTAATTCTAAATGATCGGCTTGATTAAAATGCTTATTTAGAAGTGTTCGTTCTTCTTTATAAAAAGAAGTATACCGAGAAAATAAAGCCGATGCGATTAACGTACTTGGAACACCAAGTTGGGTTGAAGCGATTGTCGTCCAGTTTCCTGTCCCCTTATTCCCTGCTTTGTCCAATATTTTTTTTACCAACCAATCGTTGCCTTCTTTCTTTCTGAAAATTGCGATGGTTATTTCTAATAAATAACTATTTGCTGTATCTTTCCAAGATTCCAATATTGTAGCAATTTCATCTGGATTGTTACCTGAAGCTTCTAATAGCGTACATACTTCCGCCAGCAATTGCATTTCTACATACTCCACTCCATTATGCACCATTTTAATAAAATGTCCACTTCCTTCTGGACCAACATACGTGCAACAAGGCAAATTGTTTTGATCTTTTGCTGAAATTTTTTCTAGAAATGGTTTTACATTTTCATAGGCTTCAACATCTCCACTTGGCATGATCGACGGACCTTTTAAAGCTCCTTCTTCTCCTCCAGAAACACCAGTTCCTATAAAATGAATTCCATTGGTTTTTAAATAATCGAACCGTTCTTTAGTATTTACATAGTTAGAGTTTCCTCCATCAATTAAAACATCATTCTCTGATAAATAGGGCAACAAATCTTCAATAACATAATCTATTGTTTTCCCAGCATTCACCATGAGCATTATTTTTCTAGGTTGTTGCAAAGAATTTACAAATGAAGCTATATCGTCAAAAGCTTCAGCTTGAGATAATTCAGAATGCGCAGCTTTAAAACTTACTGCTACATCTTCTTCAACTCCAGCCACATGTCTATTAAACATTGAAATTTTAAATCCGTTATTGGCTAAATTTCGGCACAGGCTTTTTCCCATAACTCCTAAACCAAATAATCCAAATTCTGATGTAGTCATTAATTCTTTCTTTATCTTTCGTATACTATTTTCTGGTGATAAGCTACTAGCTATTTGAATTGCATCTTTGGGTTCTTCCAAAATATCAAACTGTGATTGTAATAATTCCGAAGGCATAAAATGATTTGGCCTACTGTGTATTCTTTCAAAAATCTGATGGAAAGACCCCGTTAAATGCACCCATTTTGTTTCAGCTATAATTCCTTCACTTAAGGTATCGCGATACTTCTGTTTTAATGCAGAACAAGCAATAACACAACTGTTACCTACCAATTGTTCTTTAGCCAAACTATTTAAAGTCTCTAACCAACCTTGCCTGTCTGTGTCATTTAAAGGGACTCCTTCAGACATTTTTTTAATATTAGCTTCCGGATGAAAATCATCGCCATCAAAAAAAGGAATGCTTAATTCTTCAGAGAGTAATTTCCCAATAGTACTTTTTCCACATCCTGAAACACCTATGATGAAAATTACTTTCTTCAATATTATCTTGCTTTATAAATTAGGATCGGTTCCTGGACCTACTGTTGCTTCTTTAAACCAAACTTCTGCATAACTTCCATTTGCATATTGCTTTGCTATATCCCCTCCATAGATTTCCGACTTCGTTGATTTTCCGTTCGCTTGGTTATAAGCGCCCTGTTTGAAATAATTAATTTCACCTGCATACGCAATTTCTCTTTCTACACCTACAGTTCGTCTTGATGCATACACGTCAATAATCTGTTGCGGAATACCCTTCTTTGTTGAAAAATCTGATTTCAATAAGTTTTTAGTGAATTTTATCGTTTCGTGTCCTTCACTTTTAAAAGTTAAATACATAATACCATTGTATACATTTACTTCGTAACTAAACGCTTCGCCCAATGCAATACCGTCTTTTGGTTCCGCAGGACTAGTAGTTTCATCATCACCAACAACCGAAAAATCGTACCCCCAAACGGGAGTAGAATAATCCCATCTTCCAGAGTTATCGCCTTCTGTATTAATTTCGTAATTCCAAAAAACAGAACCTTTTGTATGCCCTGGAAATTTTTTATAAAATATTTTAAGAGGTTCGTTTTCGTGTCCTTCGTCGCTATGAATTTGCCCCACAACAACAGAATAAGAAGACGCAACATTTGCATGTCCTGTAGTTGACACATGTTGTACCTTAAGAGTTCCTGTTAGTTTACCTCCTTCTTCAGGAATCCAATGTTTTTTTTCGCCTAACTCAGTCCTTGTATTACTTGATGTTTTTGATGTAATACCTGAATTTGGTGTTTTATACACTACCCAATCCGTATCTCCTTCATTTTCAACATAGAAAAAATCTTTTTTCTCATAATTCATTAAATCTTCTAAATGTGTACCATCTCCCAAAAGAATTTTCCATTTGTCCATAAACGGAATAACATCACTAGGAAATTTTGTTTCAGAAACACTTTCATTTTCAACTTGAACAGCCGTACCTGAAGCATCTTTAGAAGTATTTTTACATGCAAAAGCTGTAAAAATTATGATTATAATGATTAGCGTTTTTTTCATTTTAAGGGATTTTATTACATTTTATAAGATTCCAACCTGCGCAGGAAATAATTAATACATCAATGTCATCACTAAATTTTCTTCCGTTTTAATCTGCCCTGAATTAACTAGAGTATTATCAGACTCTACATTATTTTTTGCGCCCCATAAAATAGAAACAAACTCAACAGGATTATTTTTGAAGGTATTTTTAGTGATATTCACATTCACAATACCATTGTGATTTAAGAGTCTTTTGTTTTTCTCTTTTGCACCGCAATTTGTGAATGTGTTGTTAGAGACTAAAAGATTTCCTCCAATTGTAGATTCATCATACCCCCCTCTGTAATAGTCTACAACATTTTGTTTTACGTTGTTGAAATCACAATTATCTATGGTTAAATATTCTGTATTATAATCTCCTCTATCGTTTGTTTCTTCAGATAATTCGATGCCATTTTCGCAGTCTGCAATAGATGTATTTTTAAATGTAATTTCTTCTGAATAGGATTGTTTATACACTCGTAACACATAATTAAAATTGCTGATTTCAGAATCTATAACTTCTAAACCAAAATGATTCGACATATTCTCTTTTAAACTTGCAAAGGCATAATTTGAAGCATTTCCTTTTAAGATCATCTTATGTACTGTCAATTTTCCTTTAGGTTGTAAAGAAAATAATGGAGTGTCAGATGCTCCAGAAAAGACAAGTTGTGCTGTACCTTCCGACTGAATTGTAAGTGTTTTATTAATTACTAAAGATTTTGAAATTTCATAAACACCGTCCGCCACAGCAATAATATCGCCATTATTGGCAGCAGCTATTTTAGTTTGTAATTCTTCCGCCTTCGTTACTGTATGCGTTACTGGAGCTGTAGTTTCAATTTCGCTAGAGAACCAAGAAGCTCCATATTTGGATGTATCTAAAATAGCCGGATCAACAACATCGACACCTACAACAGCACCAATAGTCTTACTGTCTTTTCTGGAGTTTCCGAATAAATCTCTTTCAATCGTATTGAAATCAAAACCATGATAAGCTTCCACATCATTAGGAACACCTGTCGGTATTAAAATGTTATCTGCTATCTTTTTCAACTCTAAAGAGGCTGGGATAATTCCGCCGTCAAAGTCCTTAAAATTCACCCCTTGATTATCTACTATATTATTTTTGAACGTTACGCCGTCTGCTTTGTCATTTTCAATAACAATATGTTCTAAACCTTTTTCATTATATACAACGTTATTCGCAACAGTAGTTCTAATGGCTCTTGCCGAACGGATTTCTGATTTAGGCAACACATCTGCTTGTGCAATATTTTGTCCTACACCAAATTGCCAAGGCGCACTACAGTTTACATAGGTATTATACGCAACCACTACATCTGTTACTTGATTGTAACGATTTAAGGGTGATTTTGGAATTCCATTCATAACTGCCAACGGACTTCTAAAGCTTTTTCCTTTTAAATTGAAAAAATAATTATTGGTAACCCAATGTCCAGTATTTATAATTCTGATTCCGCCATATTGCTCATTTACGCCATCACCAATAAAATAATTACCATCAATAGTCACGTAATTTCCATGACGGGTAACTACAGAACCTTCACTCTTATAAAACACATTATTTCTAATCTCATTAAAATTTGTTTTACTAGAAATTATTTCTACTTCCCCATTACACTCCTCAAATAAATTGTTCGCAATTGTTGTATTACTTGGACTCATAGATGTAAAGCTACTTCCCAACTGAATAGTTTCTCCTCTTGCTCCACCCTTTCTAGGTCGAGGGCCGAAATGGTTATTTATAATTTTATGGTAATTTTTAATACTTTGAACCCCTTTTAAATCCACTCTAACTGTTGGTCCTCCGTTTGTTTTTCCAGCGAGATAACAATTACTCAACTCGTTGTATCTTCCGTAGAACTGCACCCAAAGATCATCGTCGTCCCGTTGTAGTTTATTAAAATCTACAATAACACAGTTTGTCACTTTACAGTTATTTGCTATTGTATTTTCATCGATTCTGAAAGCGATTACATTTTCAGAAGGAGAATATCCATTTCTAAAATGTAAACCACTAACCTCTAAATATTCACCCCCAAAAGCTAGATTTGAAACACCTTCAATAAAAACTTTTCCTTCGGTTTCTGCCTTAATAGTTATAGGATTGTCTTTGGTCCCTTTACCTGTAAATTTTATTTCAACATCTTTCCAAATACCATTGGCTAAAACAATGTTGTCTCCAGGGGTAGATTCATTAATAGCTTTGTTTAATTCTTCTATTGTTGAAACTTTTATAGTACTAATAGATTTTGTCTCATTACAAGCTGAAAACAAAAAAAACAAACATATAATTGACAGTATTTTTTTCATATGAGGTAGTAACTTTAAACCAAAAAGGCCGTTAAATGAATCTCGCAAATGATTGGTAAACCAAACTGGTAAACCAATTTAATAATCTCAAATATAAACATAATTAGGTGCGACACAAATTTTCATCAATCAAAGTTTTAAAAAAATGATGTTTCAGAAAACGTAAACCAACGTTTAAATCCTTCGCAAAGCGCTGAATATCAAATGTAACGTCATAAAAATAGATTAAATAGGTTTACCAACGCCAAATATTTACTATGCAAGCATAGCACTTTGAAGAGTATTCTGTACTTTTACTAAAAATTATTTAAAATGAATTTTAAAGCAAAAATGTTACGCGATGATGCGTTAAAAGGGAAAACGATTGTAGTAACTGGTGGTGGAAGTGGTTTGGGAAAATCGATGACGACGTACTTCCTTGAATTGGGTGCTAATGTGGTGATAACCTCAAGAAATATAGAAAAACTACAAGCCGTTAAAACAGAACTAGAAGCACAAACTGGCGGAAAGGTACTTCCTGTTCAATGTGATGTTCGAAATTACGATGAAGTTGAAGCTTTGGTTGCTGCTTCCGTTGAAGCTTTTGGCAGTGTTGATGTATTACTAAATAATGCAGCGGGTAATTTTATTTCACCTACCGAGCGTCTTTCAGCAAATGCCTTCGATACCGTTATAGACATAGTATTAAAGGGAACAAAAAACTGTACGCTTGCCTTCGGGAAGCATTGGATTGATAAAAAAGAAACCAATAAAACTGTACTTAATATAGTGACAACCTATGCCTTTACAGGTTCTGCATATGTGGTTCCAAGTGCTACCGCAAAAGCGGGAGTATTAGCACTTACAAGATCACTCGCTGTAGAATGGGCAAAATACGGAATGCGTTTTAATGCCATTGCTCCAGGTCCTTTTCCTACCAAAGGTGCATGGGATCGATTATTGCCTGGCGATTTAAAAGAAAAGTTTGATGCCGCAAAAAAAGTACCTTTAAAACGTGTTGGAGAACATCAAGAATTGGCAAATTTGGCTGCATATTTGGTATCAGACTTTTCGGCTTATATAAATGGTGAAGTTATTGTAATTGATGGTGGCGAATGGTTAAAAGGTGCCGGACAAATGAATTTATTAGAAGAAGTACCAGAACAAATGTGGGACATGCTTGAAGCTATGATTCGCTCAAAAAAGAATAAATAGCAATTAATTTGATTCTTTTTTGAATCATTTTTTGTTCATAAACAGGCAACATTGAATACCCAAGCATAGGTTTCATTTGCCTGTTTTTTTGTACACCATGCGCTCACAGCAACAATAACAACATAAGTTTCAAAGTGTTGATTCTTTTTATGAAATTAAAAATTGCTTATAATTTTGTTGATTTTCTGTTAACAAAATTCATTTTCAAACCGCATAAATAATCGTATTTTTAACTCTTAATTTTAGAAGAAATTAATGGGCAAAATCATTGCTATTGCAAATCAAAAAGGAGGCGTTGGAAAAACAACGACCTCAGTTAATTTAGCCGCTTCCCTAGGGGTTTTAGAAAAGAAGGTATTATTAATTGATGCAGATCCCCAAGCCAATGCTACATCTGGACTGGGTATTAATGTTGAAGAAGTTGAGGCAGGATCCTATCAAGTGCTTGAGCACACGATCGATCCTAAAGACACTATCGTAGCTACAACATCTCCTAATGTAGACCTTATTCCTGCGCATATCGACCTTGTCGCTATCGAAATTGAATTGGTAGACAAGGAGAATAGAGAGTACATGCTAAAAAAAGCAATTGAAGGGCTAGCTAAAGATTACGACTATATTTTAATAGATTGTGCTCCTTCATTAGGGCTGTTAACACTTAATGCATTAACTGCCGCAAACTCTGTTATAATTCCTATTCAGTGTGAGTACTTTGCATTAGAAGGACTTGGAAAATTATTAAACACTATTAAAAGTGTTCAAAAAATACACAATCCCGAACTTGATATTGAAGGATTATTACTAACCATGTACGACTCTAGATTGCGTTTATCGAATCAAGTCGTTGAAGAAGTAAAGAAACATTTTTCAGAAATGGTTTTTAAAACAATCATTCAGCGAAATGTACGTTTAAGTGAAGCTCCAAGTTATGGAGAAAGTATTATTAGTTACGACGCAGGTAGCACAGGTGCTAATAATTACTTAAGTTTGGCGCAAGAATTAATTCAGAAAAACAAGTAGGAGTAGATGGCGAAAGCGACAAAAAAACAAGCTTTAGGTCGTGGTCTTTCAGCATTATTGAAAGATCCTTCCAATGATATAAAATCTGTAGACGACAAGAATGCAGACAAGGTAGTAGGAAGTATTGTTGAGCTAGATCTCAGTTCGATTGAAGTAAATCCTTTTCAGCCAAGAACAAGTTTTAATGAAGAATCGCTTCGCGAATTAGCATCTTCTATTCGTGAATTAGGAGTAATACAACCTATAACTGTTCGTAAATTAAATTTCAACACCTACCAACTGGTAAGTGGTGAACGTCGTTTCCGAGCCTCCAAATTAATAGGTTTGGAAACCATTCCAGCCTATATTCGAATTGCAAACGATCAAGAATCGTTAGAAATGGCTTTGGTGGAAAACATTCAACGTCAAGACTTAGATCCTATCGAAATTGCGCTATCCTACCAACGTCTTATTGAAGAAATTCAAGTTACTCAAGAAGAATTGAGCGATCGTGTAGGTAAAAACCGTTCTACAATTGCCAATTACCTCCGTCTTTTAAAACTAGATCCGATTATCCAAACTGGAATGCGCGATGGCTTTATATCGATGGGTCACGGAAGGGCTTTAATCAACGTAGACGACCCCACCGATCAGTTAGATATTTACGAAAAAATTGTTACCAACAACCTTTCGGTTCGTGATACTGAAGCTATTGTAAGAAACTACAAAGCTGACACCGGTAAAGCGGCTTCACCTGCTAAAAAATCAATCCCTTCATTCGCAAAAGAAGGAAAAACAGAACTTTCTACCCTTTTTGATAGTAAAGTTGATGTTAAAGTTACCACTTCTGGTAAAGGACAATTAGTAGTTCCTTTCAAAAATAAAGAAGATTTCCAACGTATTCTGAAGCTTATTAAAGGTGAGAAATAGGGCACTATATATCCTATTCTTTTTATTGGCAACGTCTCTTTTTGCCCAAAAAGCAGATTCTCTAAAAGTAAAAGAGATTTCTGGTTTGGTAATTCAAGATACCTTGATTTTTAAAGAAACATACGACCCTCTAGCCCCAGCAAGAGCTGCGTTTTATTCGGCTGTGGTACCAGGATTAGGACAAGCATACAATAAAAAATACTGGAAAATACCGTTGGTGTACGCAGGAATGGGTGCCGGTGTTTATTTCTACCTTAGAAATGACAAGGATTACGATCGTTTCAGAGATGCGTACAAAAGAAGACTTGCCGGTTTTACCGATGATGAGTTTTATGGAACTGGCACTACCCCAACAATATCGACCTATCGATTGGTAGATGCACAAATTGATGCACAAAAAAACAAAGACATTAGTATAATTGTCACCGTGGCTTTTTACCTTTTAAATATTGTAGACGCCAATGTAGACGCCCATTTTAGGCAATTTAACGTCAGCGACGATTTGTCTATACAACCTAATTTAGATTTTAATCCTATACATACACAAGCAAATTACGGCTTGTCTTTTACCTATCGTATAAAATGAAAATAGCACTCCTCGGATATGGAAAAATGGGTAAAACCATTGAAAAATTAGCCTTACAAAAGGGACATTCTATTGTATATAAAAGCACGAGTAATTCTTCGGAAGGGAATATCACAGAGGCAGATGCTGCCATTGAGTTTTCTTCTCCTGAAGCGGCTGTTAACAATATTCAACGTTGTTTAGAGGCTGGTATTCCCGTTGTTTCAGGAACTACAGGTTGGTTGAATCAATACGATGAAATCATAAAGTTATGTGAACAACGTAACGGAAGCTTCATCTATGCGTCCAACTTTAGTGTTGGCGTTAATTTGTTCTTTTCATTAAATGAACAATTAGCAACATTGATGGAACCGTGGAAAGATTATAATGTTTCTATAGAAGAGATTCATCATACAGAAAAAAAGGACGCCCCTAGTGGAACCGCTATTTCTATTGCTGAAGGTATTGTTAAACATTCAGAAAAGAAAAGCTGGACTTTAGACGAAGCAACCACCGATGAAATCAAAATTACTGCCAAGCGCATCGACGATGTAAAAGGTACTCATGTTGTTTCGTATGCTTCAGAAGTTGATACCATTTCAATTTCACATGAAGCACATTCTCGTGACGGATTTGCCATTGGTGCAATCGTTGCTTCAGAATGGCTTGTTGGTAAAAAAGGTATCTTTACCATGAAAGACGTTCTAAATATTAAGTAAAGAATATAAATTACTCTGAAATAAAACTTTCAGATTAAAACATAAAAAAAATGAGTTGGACAGGTTGGTTACTATTTATCCTAGTTATTCAAGTAATACACTTTTTAGGAACTTGGAAATTATACGTTAAAGCAGGAAGACAAGCTTGGGAAGCCGCTGTACCCGTTTACAATGCTGTGGTATTAATGAAGATTATCAATCGCCCTTGGTGGTGGACCATCTTACTGTTTATTCCAATTGTAAACCTAATTATGTTTCCTGTGGTTTGGGTAGAAACACTGCGTAGTTTTGGGAGAAATAGCACAACAGATACGCTATTAGGAGTCCTTACCTGCGGATTATACATTTACTACATCAACTACACTCAAGACGTTACATACATCAAGGACAGAAGTTTAAAACCACGCACTTCGACTGGAGAATGGGTGAGTTCTATTCTCTTTGCTGTTGTTGCAGCAACAATTGTGCATACGTATGTAATGCAGCCGTTTACCATCCCAACTTCATCACTAGAAAAAACATTATTGGTGGGAGATTTTCTTTTTGTAAGTAAGTTTCATTATGGAGCTCGTACACCTATGACGCCGATTTCCTTTCCTATGGTTCACGATACGCTTCCGTTTGTAAAAAACAAGTCGTATTTAAAAGAACCTCAGATACCTTATTTCAGATTTCCTGGCTTTCAGAAAATAAAACAAAACGATATTGTAGTATTTAGCTGGCCACCGGATACCCTAACAAACATTACCAATCCGTATTCGAAAGTAGACATAAAGCCGCTTGATAAGAAGTCGAATTATGTAAAACGTTGTGTTGGGATGCCTGGCGATTCTATCGAAGTGAGAGATGGATATGTGTATATTAATGGGAAACAAAACGAATTACCAGACAGAGCTAAATTGCAATTTGGGTATGCATTTAGAACTAAACAGCAACTAAATCCAAGTTATGCGGCGGAACGATTTGACATCACCGACCTCTACCCTATGGACAATCCGCCAAGTTATAGAGTGTTTAGAGCTTATATGACGGACGAAGCGTATGAGAAGTTTAAGAAGTACCCAGACTTAGATACCATCTTTAAAACAACTGCTAAAGCAGGCGAACGTGATAATAGAACATTTCCTCACAGCCCGAATTACGCTTGGAATACCGATCACTTCGGACCGATGTATATTCCGAAAGAAGGCGCTACTGTAGCGATTACTCCTGAAACATTACCATTGTACAAACGTATTATTGAAGTGTATGAAGGAAGTGAAATTGGGATTGAAAATAAAATTTCACAGTCTGGAAATCAAGTACTCCTAAACAACGAACCGCTTACAGAATATACCTTTAAAATGGATCATTACTGGATGATGGGAGACAATAGAAACAATTCGCAAGATGCGCGTAGTTGGGGATTTGTACCCTTTACTCATGTAGTTGGAAAACCTGTTTTTGTTTGGATGAGTTGGGATAGCAACGCAAAAGGTATTATGAATAAAATAAGATGGGAACGTTTGTTTACTACCGTTGGCGGTAGCGGAGCTCCTGTTTCTTATTTTAAGTACTTTTTAATTTTACTCGCAGGTTGGTTTGTATTTGACTTTTTCAGAAAAAAGAAAAAAGCAAATAAATAAACGTTTTAAGTAGTATCGTTTATGAAGAAAATCATAATACATCCTGCGTATTTTCCACCAATCTTACAAATGGTGGCAGTCGCGCAGGCTGAACATATTGTGTTAGAAATACACGATAACTACCAAAAGCAAACCTATCGAAATCGCACCTATACCGCGCATAATAACGGTGAGTTACTATTAAACATTCCTATAAAACATCTTAAAAAAGGCGTGCGTCAACAGATGCAAGCGGTTCAAATTGAAAATGATTTTCCTTGGCAATCACACCATTGGAAATCTATGAAAACAGCCTATAGAACCTCTCCTTTTTTTGAATATTATGAAGACGAATTAGCGCCTTTATTTGAAACGCCTGCGAATTCATTATTAGAACTCAACCTTCAAATATTTGATCTTTTATGTGACCTTATTGGAATTACTGCGGAAAGATCTACTTCGGAAACCTATGATAAAACACCCGAAGCTACCGATTTACGGTTCTTAATTGATATTAAAAAAAACAAGGGATATACACTAGATACTTACACACAAGTTTTGCAAGCACATCACGGTTTTTTACCCAATCTTTCAGTGTTAGATTTACTTTTTAATGAAGGTCCGAATACATTAAACTACTTGGAGTCGCAACAGATACAGTTTATCAAGTAAAGCTTCAATTACTTAACAATACAGTCTATTACTCTTCTGAAGCTTCCGAAGAACTATTCCAACCAACGGTTGCACTCACAGGAAAGTGATCTGAAAAGGTTTCTTTAATAGACTTATACTTCAGCACCTCAAAATTTTCCGAAGTAAAAATAAAATCAATTCGCATGGGATAAAAATCGAAGAGATACGTAGTGCCAATACCCGTTCCTTTTTCAACAAAAGCGTCTTTCATGTCTTCAGAAATTTGATTGTAGATGTATGAAAATGCGGTATTATTAAAATCGCCACACAACAATACAGGATGCTTCGTTTTTGCTTTGTGGGCTAGAATTTTTTCTACCTGATCTTGTTGCTCCATAAAACTAGTCGCCATACGTTTTCGCAATTTTGCCTTATCTCCTTCTTGCAAATAAGCTACAGAAGGTAAAACGCCCATCGAACGCAAATGCAAATTGTACAAACGAATCGTGTCTGTTCCTTTTACCACGTCGGCGTAAATGGTATTGTTGTAGGTGTTTTTAAAGTCGAAAGCTCCCGTATTTACAAGGGGATATTTAGACAAAATAGCATGTCCGAGCGCATTCTCTTTTAGTTCTCCTTTTTTGTTTTTATTTTTTCTGAAATGAATGTATTGATAAGGATATCCTGAAAAATGAATGGTACTATCTCTATAAAACTCTTGAATAAATAGTACGTCGGGTTTTTCGTCTTCAATTAATTCTGAAATAATATTGGGTACATTTTTCGTCGGAAACTTTTGATAGTTATTAAACAAACGAACATTATACGATAAAACATTCAGCGTTTTCTCTGAATTATTTGGATGGCTTTCTGAAGAAAACTCAAAAAAGGAATGAAACATAAAAAAAGAAAGCACCAAAACAATGATAGACAAGAGTGCTTTTCGTTTTCTACGAAGTAACCAATACACTGCAAAAAGTGCATTAACCACTAATAAAGGTGAAATGGTTAACGTAAGCAATGAAAGCGTTGGAAAAGATTTGGGAGGGATGTAGGGTAAGACAAAAAAAAGTACTAGCAAGAAAGCAGCGATGCTATTTAGCAAGTAGATGGTATTTCCAAAAAGTCCTATTTTTTTCAATAAAAATTTTTAATGTTATTCTTTACCTGCTTTAAAAAGGAAATCTTTTTCGGCTTTGGTTAAGCTTTCATACCCACTTTTTCCAATCTTATCTAATATCGCATCTATCTTCTTTTGGTTTTCAGAAGTGTTGCCTTTTTGTGTAACGCTAGATGATTTAGGTTGTTGTGTTCTGTGTACTTTCTTGAAAGGTTTTTTAGTTCTTGGTTTAAACAAATCTGTAACCCAATCCATCGCATTTTCAAACCAAATTCCGATGTCTTTTCCTTTTCCTAATTGTACTGCGTATACATATCCAAACAAAGCACCCCCTAAGTGTGCTATAAGTCCGCCAGCGTTACCAGAAGTTGGAATCTGAACAAGATCTAACAGCAAAAAAAACACTGCAATATGCCACAATTTAATGTTGAACATAAATATGCGCATTTCTGTATTTGGTGTATAAGTTGCGATAAATACCATAATAGCCATCACAGCTCCCGATGCACCTATCAAACTTCCTGTAGTTGTAGTAAAAACTGGAAAGATATTATACGCGATTACATATAACAATCCGCCAAAGAAACCACCTAACAAATAAATTGTTAGCAGTCGTTTGGGAGTGAAAAGATTTAAAATAATGGTTCCGAACCAGTACAACCACAGCATATTAAAGAGTACATGCCATAAGCCAAAATGCAAGAAACTATAGGTAAACAAAGACCAAGGTTGCAGTATTAATTCACTTAAATTTTCTGGCAAAACAAACCATTTCACTAAGTTTCCTTGTGTGGTTCCAAAAAAGAAGGAAGCCAAATAAACCGTTAAAAATATAACAGCGTTAATCGCTATAATTTTTACAATTATGTTTGCCGTTTTAAATTGATATGTTAGATTATTTGCCATAATGTGTTAATCCCAACGACGGTCGTTAAAACTGTTTTTCTTCCAGTAATATGCCATTACAAAACCAAATAATGCTCCTCCAATGTGCGCCCAATGTGCAATTCCGAAAGGAGAACCTGTGATTCCGAAAATTAAATCTCCCAATATAATCAACGGAATAAAATACTTCGCTTTAATAGGCACAGGAATAAACATGAGCATTAAAGCTACATTAGGAAACATAAGACCAAATGCAACTAAAACTCCGTAAATCGCTCCAGAGGCCCCTACTGCAGGAGTATTAAAGGCAGAGAACATGGTATTAATTTTATCTTGAGAGACCGTTTCTAAAACACGATTACTTCCTCCAGTTCCCGTCGTTAAAAAGTCAGTTACATTACTTTGACTCCAACCAGCTTCAAGTAAAGCTGTAGTTACACTTTCTACTTGATAGTAATTAACCAAGGTATGTATTAATGCTGCTCCTATTCCTGCTGAAAAATAAAAAAATAAAAATTTATTTCGTCCCCAACGTTGTTCTAAGGGCGAACCGAAAGCCCAAAGCCCATACATATTAAACAAAATATGCATGATACTTCCATGCATAAACATATGCGTAATGGGTTGCCAAATTTTAAAATTCGGACTATCAAAATAGTATAATGAAAATAATTTATAAGCTACGTCGCCAGTAACCATTGTTCCTACAAAAAAAAGGACATTTACAATAATTAGCGCTTTTACAGTATCTGTTACATTCCCCATCTAACTAAATTTTTTATCAAAGTCATTCACATTCATCGTTATTAAAACTGTCTTATTATTCGGAGCCACACTCGGTTCCTTACAAGCAAATAACTGATTTACTAAATGTTCCCGTTCTTCTCTGTTTAAAGGTACCCCCGTTTTAACCGCCATACTCTTTGCCATGCTCTTTGCCAGTAAGTCGTTCTGACTAAAGCCAGCATCGGGAACTTCTTCTTTAATATCTTTTATCAATTGCTCTAAAACAGTTCCTACGCTGCTTTCTACAATTGAAACTGGAATTCCACTAATTTCAAAAGCTTCTTCTTTCAAGCTTGAAAATACAAATCCTGTTTGCTCTAATTGCTCCTGAATTTTCTTCAGAATTTCAATATCAGGCTTTGAAAAATGAAACTGTAAAGGAAACAACAATTGCTGACTTACAGCTTCTTGTACGGTTATATTTTTCAGTAATTCTTCATACAAGACACGTTGATGCGCCAAATGCTGATGAATAATCATCATTCCTGTTTTAATAGGACTAACAATATACTTATTATGTAATTGAAAAGTGGTTTGTCCAACCTCTTCTGTTTCTTTTTCAAAAAGCTTTCCGGTTACCTCTTCGCTTTCAAATTCTATATTTTGAAAACCAGATTGAAGCTCACTATCGTCATCTTTAAGTCCAACATATAACGATTCCCAAGAACTTGTCTTTTCGCGTTGGTATGGAAACTTAATATTTGCTTGAGAAGGCTCTTTTTTAAAAGGATTGAATGAGCGATCTACTTCTATAGTGGGTGTTACAGGCGATTTTTTACTGTACTCATAAGGCGTATCAAAACCTGCATCTCTATTAAAATCTAATACAGGCGCAATACTAAACTGACCTAGACTGTGTTTTATGGTAGAACGAAGCATCGCATACATTGCGTGCTCATCGTCAAATTTAATTTCAGTTTTGGTGGGATGGATATTGATATCAATCGATTTCGGATCTACATCTAGAAACAAGAAATACCCTGGATTCATACCGTCCTTAATCAAGCCTTCAAAAGCAGCAAGCACTGCATGATGCAAATATGAACTTTTTATAAAACGGTCGTTGACAAAGAAAAACTGCTCTCCCCGGCTCTTTCTCGCAAAATCTGGTTTAATGACGAATCCGCTAATTTTCAGAATTTCGGTTTCTTCGGTTACAGGAACTAACTTTTCATTGGTTTTCGCACCAAAAATGCTAACAATACGCTGTCTCGAATTACTTTGCGGCAATTGAAACACATCGCTTCCATTGTTCATCATAGTAAAGCCAACCTGAGGATGTGCTAATGCTACGCGATGAAACTCATCAATAATATGACGCATTTCTACGGTGTTACTTTTTAAAAAGTTACGTCGTGCTGGAATGTTATAAAAAAGATTTTTTACTGAAATCGTGGTTCCCTTTGCAGTTACCACCGCGTCTTGAGAAACCACCTGACTTCCTTCAATAACTATTTTTGTTCCTACTTCGGAAGCTTCTGTTTTTGTTTTTAACTCGACGTGTGCGATTGCAGCAATCGAGGCTAATGCTTCTCCTCGAAAGCCTTTTGTATTTAAACTGAAGAGATCTTCTGCCGATTTAATTTTTGAAGTTGCATGACGCTCAAAACACAAGCGAGCATCAGTCGTGCTCATTCCTGCACCATCGTCAATAACTTGCACAAGCGTTTTACCCGCATCTTTAATAACTAAGGTAATTGTAGAAGCACCAGCATCGATGGCATTTTCTAGTAATTCCTTCACTACTGAAGCTGGGCGTTGAACGACTTCCCCTGCAGCAATTTGATTCGCTACATGGTCCGGTAAAAGTTGAATAATGTCTGTCATTATTTTAACGAGAATATCGACAAATCGAAATCAATAATAAATAGGAAGATGAAAATGAAAAGCGTTACAATCAGTAAAATTATTCGGTTGGAATTCCGATTTGATTTATCTTGAATATCATCCCAAACATTTATAAACTTCCCTTTAAGTGATGTATTTTCACCTACCGTTTTACGAAATTTATCAAATTTATGTTCAATCTGAAATGGATTACCCTCCCCTTTATCGTCAAAATAACGAGGGGTATAATCAAATTTTTTATTCTTGCGTCTATTTAAAACTCCCATAATTGTCGTGTTTCAAAGTTACTTAAAATATGACAGTTTTTTTACTTCAAACTGCGGTAAATTTTACACAATTACCATACCGAAGTACCGCTCAATTATTCAGAATAAAATCAGAAAAGAAGATTTAGAACTTTGCGTCCTTACGTAGTTGCGCCATTTTTATAGCTGCAATGGCTGCCTCGGTTCCTTTGTTTCCATGCTTCCCGCCGCTTCTATCAATAGATTGCTGCTTGTTGTTATCGGTAAGTACACAGAACAGAACAGGAATATCATACTGTACATTTAGGTCTTTAATTCCCTGCGATACGGCTTCACACACATAATCGAAATGCTTGGTCTCCCCTTGTATCACATTTCCAATAGCGATCACTGCATCTAGCATGTCATAACTCTGAATCATACGCTTGCTACCATACACCAATTCGAAACTTCCTGGAACGTTCCATCGTACAATGTTTTCACTAATAGCACCACAATCTAACAAAGCGTCAAAAGCACCTTGAAACATGCCTTCGGTTATTTCTGGATTCCATTCAGAAACAACAATCCCAAACCGAAAATTTTTCGCGTTTGGGATTGTTGCTTTATCGTAAATGGATAAATTATTATTTTCTGTAGCCATTTCTAGTTCATTGCTTCAGCTCTCCCTAAACCTGCTGTTGCTTTAGTAGCTTCAGTAGATGTTGGATATGTTTCTGTAATTTCAGAGAAAAAGCTAACTGCTTTAGATGCATTACCTAATTTTAATGCTGTAGTTCCAGCTTTCAATAAAAATCTAGGTGTAGTAAATTCGTTTACATTCATCTTAGCCGCAGTTTCGTAATAACTTAATGCTTTATCATCTTGTCCTAATTGAACAAATGCATCACCAATAGCTCCTTTTGCCAAAGGACCTAAAACAGCATCATCACTACTAAAGTCATCTAAGTAACTGATAGCTTCTTTGTAGTTGTTCGTATTTAAGTATGCCATTCCAGCGTAATACTTAGAAAGGTTTCCTGCTTTAGTACCACCGTAGTTATCGATGATATCTAAAAATCCGTATTTCCCTTCACCACCTGTAAGTGATAAATTGAATAATGAATCTTTAGCCTCAGCTGTTAACGCTTGCTCAAAATAAGTTTGCGCTTGAAACATTTCATTGGTTGCTTCTACTTCTTTAGGTTTTTGAACAAACTGTTCGAATGCCAAATAACCCAACACACAGATAGCGATTACACCAATAAATCCTAAGATGTATTTTTGGTTTTTCTCTACCCACGCCTCCGTTTTAGACGCACCTTCATCTAATGTATTAAATACCTCAGCCGTAGTACTTCCTTCTTCAATATCTAACTCCTTTTCGACTTTAGTTCTTGGTTTACCACCACGTTTCTTGTACGTTGCCATAGTTTTGTTTGTTGAAGCGCAAAAATAAAATATTTATTAGAATTTAAAAGGGAAAAGATTTCTTATTTTTCAATAATTTGCAGTCCTGTTTTTAGTGCTTTTCTGAAAGAAATTATCTCTAAAACAAAACGGTAACTTATTAACTACTATGCTTTTAAACAAATTATCACTACTAAACTATAAAAATTTTGAAACGGAAACTTTTTCGTTCGACCCTAAAATCAATTGTTTTGTAGGACATAACGGCGTAGGAAAGACGAATGTTTTGGATGCTATTTACCATTTATCCTTCGGAAAGAGTTATTTCAATCCAATAACGAGTCAAAACATAAAACACGGAGAAGATTTTTTTGTAGTAGAAGGCGAATATGAAAAAGAAACAGGCTCCGAAAAAATACTCGTCAGTGCGAAAAGAGGACAGAAAAAAATTATAAAACGAAACGCCAAAGCCTACGAAAAATTTAGTGAGCACATTGGTTTTCTACCTTTGGTTATTATCTCCCCTTCCGATCGTGATTTAATTACCGAAGGAAGCGACACTCGTAGAAAATTTATTGATGGTGTTATTTCACAAGGAGACTCTAAATACCTACATACCTTATTAAACTACAACAAGGTGCTTGCACAACGCAACTCTTTATTAAAGTATTTCGCAGCTAACAACACCCACAATCAAGATACGGTAGATATATACAACGAACAGCTACACCAATACGGTACAGAAATCTTCAATAAAAGAAATCAGTTTCTAGAAGACTTCACGCCTATTTTCCTCAATAGATACAGAGCGATTAGTAGCGGTTCTGAAACCGTTTCGCTAGCCTATAGCAGTCAGTTGAAAGAAAAAGACCTTTTGTTACTACTACAAGAGAACGCATTAAAGGACAAACTGTCGCAATACACCAACTTCGGAATTCATAAAGACGACCTTAGTTTTGAAATTGACGAACATCCTATTAAAAAGTTTGGCTCGCAAGGACAACAAAAATCGTATTTAATCGCTTTAAAATTAGCACAGTTTGATTTCATAAAGCAACAAAGCAAGGTAAACCCTATCTTATTGTTAGATGATATTTTTGACAAATTGGACGAACAACGCGTAGAACAAATTATTAATTTGGTGCACGACGAAAACTTCGGACAATTATTTATAAGCGACACACATGCCGATCGCACCGAAAATGTAATTAAGAAGGTTGGACAGTCGTATAAAATGTTTAAATTATAAAACATACCAATGAAACTAAATACACTATATATAGTACTAAGAAATTGTATAGTTGCTGCAAGTTTACTAGTATTCATTTCCTGCGGAAAGATGGATCCTTCAGCACAAAAAGAAAAACTGAGCGGTTATTGGCAAATTGAAACTGTTGAACTTCCTGACGGAACGAAAAAAGACTTTTCCTTTAGCGCCACACTCGATTACATATCACTTTCCGAAGAAAAAGGAATGCGCACAAAAGTAGCTCCAAAATTAGATGGAACCTTTCAAAACAACGGCGCTTCTGAAAACTTCACCACTAAAATTGAAGACGACAGCTTGCGACTCTATTACTCAACGCCTTTCGATACGTGGAAAGAAACCGTACTTGTAGCAACCGACAGCATCCTTAAAATTAAAAACAAAGAAGGCAAAATATACGCCTATAAAAAGTTTGTAAAGTTTACCTTTGACAACTAGAAAACATACATCAAATTGGCAAAAAGAAAAGCAGAAAACACCAGTATTAGCGACGTTTTAAAAGATTTTATTCAGAAAAACAATCTAGAAACTGGATTGGACAAAGTGGATGTAAAAGCTGCGTGGAGCAATGTTTTAGGACCTGCGATTTCAAACTACACCACCAATATTGTATTAGAACGAGACACGCTTTTTGTACAATTAAGCTCATCTGTACTGCGTGAAGAATTAAGCTACGGCAAAGAAAAGATAATTCGCATTCTAAACGAGGAACTCGGAAAACAACTTATTACAAAACTCGTATTGCGATAAGCTAATTATAGCGCAAAAAAAAGCGCCATCCACTTGACAAGGATGACGCTCTTCGTATTCGTATTATGATGTTGCTTAAAACATATCTCTTCCTGAGAAATGGAAAGCACCTTCAATAGCAGCGTTTTCGTCACTATCACTTCCGTGAACAGCGTTTTCACCGATAGAAGCAGCATACATCTTTCTGATAGTACCTTCGGCAGCATCAGCAGGGTTTGTAGCTCCAATTAACGTACGGAAATCTTCTACAGCATTGTCTTTTTCAAGAATAGCAGCAACAATAGGACCACGAGTCATATATTCTACTAATTCACCATAGAAAGGTCTTTCGCTATGAACTGCGTAAAATGCTTGTGCATCGGCAGTAGTCATTTGCGTTAATTTCAATGCTACGATTCTAAAACCTGAAGCATTTATTTTTTCAAGAATTGCTCCAATGTGTCCTTTTTCAACACTATCGGGCTTTAACATTGTAAACGTTCTGTCTGTTCTCATTACTTTTTATAAATTTTGTGCAAAAATAAACTTTTAAGTATCATACACAAGCTATTAACCATAGTTTAATATTGCTGTACTAAAGATTCTAATATTGTATTTTCTTTTCCTCTAAGCTCCATCGTTACTTTATTCGCATTAAAGTCAAATTGAAGTACCCCAAAATTAAGGTCTTTTATAATCTTTCCTTGTCTATATTCATTAGGGGTATCTGGACTTTCAGGATAGGTATGCGTTAATCCGCTCGTTGTAAAATCGACTAACGGATAGGAGAGTCCCGGAATATTTTTAACCGAAAACTCACCCAAATGACGATCGCCACTAACCATTAAAATATTTTTCGCTTTTGCATTGGCCAACACTTTTTCCATTCGCTTTACTTCTAATGGGAAGTTCCCCCATTTTTCCCAGCCGTGTTCGTACGCCAAAAACTGAATACTACTTACGATTAATGTAAAATCTGCATCTGTATCATTTAATTGTGCTTCTAGCCATGCCCATTGAGTGTCGCCTAAAACCGTTCCGCCCTCTCCTTCTTTCCAAGGTTCAAAACGCCAGCCTTCAACTGTACTTTTCTTTAACGAATCTCGAAACGTACGGGTATCTAATAAAATCACTTTTACGTTTCCTTTAGCCGTTTCATACTTCTGCGTATAATATACTCCTTCTTGCTTCCGAAGTGAATCATTTTGAGGCACATTCAAGAAATCTAGCAA
This sequence comes from Ulvibacter litoralis, assembly GCF_900102055.1. Lineage (GTDB taxonomy): Bacteria > Bacteroidota > Bacteroidia > Flavobacteriales > Flavobacteriaceae > Ulvibacter > Ulvibacter litoralis. Next base: position 121,397 of record NZ_FNBA01000002.1, on the reverse strand, counting down.
TACTTGTTGCGCTTCTGCTTTCTTCTCCCATTCTACACCCGCATCATTTTTACCATAATCATGATCGTCCCACGTACCAATAACTGTCGTTGCCTCAGTTAACTTTTTATAGTCTGAATTTGCAAGCACTTTATCATAATCAGCTTTCATTTTAACCATATCGGCAGTATCGGCATATACATTATCGCCTCCCCAAATAAATACATCTGGTTTGTTTTCTAGAATAGGTTTCCACAGAGGTTGTTCTCTATTTTGATCGTTGCAACTTGCAAAAACAATGGTGAAATTTTCTTTTTCTTCGGAAGGTTTTTCAGTTGTGACACCTTCAGTTGTAGCTTCTTTTTTAGGTTGCTTGCATGAAACTAACACGGCACCGATAATACATAAAGTTAAAATTCTCATTTTGAATATATTTTTAGATCCTTCAAAAGTAAGAAATCAAACATTACCTAAATACTAATTAATTGTATCTTCGCCCTATGAATTCTGAAACAACAACTACGGTTAAAAACCTACTCAATACGCCTAAAAAAATTGTAATTATTGGCCATAAAAATCCCGATGGAGATGCGGTCGGCTCTTGCTTAGGTCTTTATTTCTTTCTGAAAGAACTCGGACATGCACCTACCGTGTTAATGCCGAATGATTTTCCTAGTTTCTTAAAATGGATGCCAGGTTGTGAAACTATTCAGTTGTATGAAAAAGATCAGAAAGCAGGAAATTCACTAATTGATGAAGCGGAACTTATTTTCACCTTAGATTTCAACCATTTAAGTAGAGTTGGCGATTTGCAACAACCGTTAGAGACTAGCAATGCTCAATTTGTAATGATCGATCACCACCAGCAACCCGATACGTATGCGGTGGCTACTTATAGTGACACCTCGATGAGTTCGACTGCCGAAATGGTATATCATTTTATAAAAGCGTTAGGTGGCTTAGAAAAGTTAAATCCTGAAATCGCAACCAATTTGTACACAGGTATCATGACCGATACAGGATCGTTCCGATTTCCATCTACCACTGCTGAAACACATCGCGTCATTGCGCAGTTAATGGATGCGGGAGCAAACAATGCCGAAATTCATCAAAACATATACGATACCAATAGTCCAGACCGAATGAAACTTTTGGGAATTGCACTAAACAACCTTACCATTCTCCCAGAATATAGAACAGCATACATCACGTTAACACAACAAGAGCTAGATTCTAACAACTTTAAAAAAGGAGATACTGAAGGTTTTGTGAACTATGCGCTTTCTATTGAAGGAGTTATTTTTGCAGTAATATTCATAGAGAATAAACAAGAAAATATTGTAAAAATGTCCCTTCGAAGCAAAGGCGACTTTTCTGTTAACGAGGTTGCAAGAACCCACTACAATGGTGGCGGCCACATTAACGCTGCTGGCGGAAGAAGTTCACATTCTCTTAACAAAACTATTACTGAATTTATTAGTATCTTGCCCTCTTATAAAAATGCACTCAACCAATGATGGTTCGCTCACTTTTAGTCCTTATTGTATGTAGTTTAGGAGTTTTATCTTGTAAAAGTCCTGAAGCTAGACGCCCTGTACAAGCTGCTTCTGGTTCTTTCATAAAAGAATCTGCCGAACGCAATAAAAAGATTTATGAAAATGAAAAAGCAGCGATTCAAGATATTATAGATGCAGATTCAGCACATACCTATCTTGCTTCCGACAGCGGGTTTTGGTATTATTATAACACCAAACAAGATTCTATAGCGGCTGTAATGCCTGAGTTTGGCGATGTTATTTCCTTTACTTATAATGTAAAAGATTTGAATGGCACTACAATTCTTTCCGAAGAAGAAAACGGATTACAACATTACAAAGTAGATCAAACCAACCAAGATTTAATCTCAGGGATTCGAGATGGTGTTAAATTAATGAAAGTAGGAGAAACTGTTACGTTTCTTTTCCCTTCGTATAAAGCCTATGGCTACTACGGTATCGAAAATAAACTAGGGACAAACATCCCTGTACAAAGTAAAATAACCTTAAAATCAATTGAACAAAACCAATAACTATTTATTTATGAAAAAAGCAACATTTTTATTAGTACTCCTAACCTTGACATTTGCCTCTTGTCAAAATAAATACCCTGATTTAGAAAAAGGTGTTTATGCTGAATTTGTAACAAACAAAGGAACTTTTGTAGCTAAATTATACAACGACAAAACGCCACTTACTGTTGCTAATTTCGTTGGTCTATCTGAAGGAACTAACGATATGGTTGATTCTCTTTACAAAGGGAAAAAGTTTTACGATGGTTTATCGTTTCACCGAATTATCAAAGATTTCATGATTCAAGGTGGTGATCCTAAAGGAGATGGTTCTGGAAACCCAGGATACCGTTTTCCTGACGAGTTAGATCCAGAATTAAGACACGACAAAAAAGGAGTTTTATCGATGGCTAACTCTGGACCTGGAACCAACGGAAGCCAGTTTTTTGTAACGCTTAAAGAAACACCTTGGTTAAATGGAAGACACACTGTTTTTGGTGAAGTTGTTTTAGGACAAGAAGTAGTAGATTCTATTGGATCGCTACCTACAACAAAACCAGGCGACAAACCTGTAGAGCCTGTTACGATTCAAACTGTAAACATTATCAACACTTCTGGTCAAAAAATACCAATGTTTAGTGCTGAAATGGAAAAAATTGAATTAGAGAAAAAAGCGAAAGCTGAAAAAATGAAGAAAGTTGCTAGCGAAACTGCTGTTGCTTTGAATGAATTAAAAGCGAAAGCTGACGAATTACCTTCTGGTGTAAAAGTTCATTTTACTGCTAAAGGTGAAGGTGTACAACCAAATGAAGGCGCTAAAGTAAAAATTAACTACGCTGGGTATCTTGCTGATGGAACTTTATTCGATTCTAACATTCGTGAGGTTGAAGAAAAATACGACATGCTAAATGCGACGAAAGTTGCTAAAAACGGATACGTTCCTATGGTTTCTGACTACAGTAAAGATGCTGCATTAATCCCTGGATTTAAAGAAGGATTATTATCAATGAGCATTGGCGACAAAGCAACCATCTTTATCCCATCTCAATTAGGATACGGAGAACAAGGTGCTGGAGGCGTTATTCCACCAAACTCTGACTTAGTTTTTGAATTAGAATTAGTTGGATTGGCAGATGGTCAATAAGCCCTTAAACCAATAAATAAAAAAGCCCGCTCAAATTATGAGCGGGCTTTTTTTATGTTGTATTTTTTAAATACTTAGTCTAACGCAGGAATACGTAACACTTGTCCTGGGTAAATTTTGTCAGGGTGTGTAAGCATTGGTTTGTTAGCTTCAAAAATAACAGGATACTTCATTGCATTTCCGTAAACTGTTTTAGCTATTTTACTTAATGTATCTCCTTTTTGAACTGTGTGGAAAATGGCTACTGGCTCTTCAACAGCCACTGACATTTCGTCTTCAACACCAGAAATCCCAGCGCTGTTCCCAACTACTAAAATAACTTTCTCTCTTGTTTCTTGATTTTTAGCAGTACCGTTAATGGTCGCTGTTTCACCATCAATAGAAACACATAAGTCTTCTACTTCTAGTCCTAGGTCACCAATAACCTTTGTAAGTTGTTGCGACGCTCTTTCGTTGTTTGCTGCAACTTTTTCTGCTGCCTCCATTGCTGCTTCTGCTTTTTCTTCTGCAGTTGTTTTGCCGATACCAAAAACTTTTGCTCCAGCATCTTTAATAAATGAAAATAATCCCATGTTTTTTTAGTTTTTAAAATTAGTGTTAAACAATATAATAGATTTAAACCAAAAACTATTCCGCTTTTTTATTTCTTCGGAATCTCTTTTAGAATAGCTAATACAAACTCCCAATATTTTTGCGTTGAAGAAATACAAGCTCTTTCATCTGGAGAGTGCGCTCCTTTAATTGTTGGCCCGAAAGAAATCATATCCATTTCAGGATAATTCTGTCCTAAAATCCCACATTCCAATCCAGCGTGACAAGCAGCTACATTTGCTTTTTGCCCGTTCATTTTTTCATATAATAAATCTAAAACTTTCAAGATAGCACTGTCCATATTGGGTGCCCAACCTGGATATTCGCCTGTTGCAGTTACAGCAAACCCTGCCAACTCAAAGGTTGAAGTCAACGCATTTACCAAATTATCGATCGATGATTTTACTGACGATCGTGATAAACATTCTACTTTTATAGCTCCTTCTTTCAAAGTTACTTTCGCAATATTGTTAGACGTTTCTACCAAGTCTTCAATCGCAGGACTCATTCGATACACCCCATTATGAGCAGCAGACATCGCTTGTAAAAATACTTTTTGATCAGCTTCTGCCATTACTTTTTTAGAAGGTTCCGCAGCTTTTTCAACTGTAATTACAAGATCTTTTTCTAACGATTGGTATTCGGTAGTAATCGCTTCAGTGATGTTTTTCACTTCGGAAAGAAACGTGTTTTCATTCGCTTTAGGTACTACAACCGTCGCTTTACTTTCTCTAGGTAATGCATTCCGAAGACTTCCTCCTTGTAATTCTGAAAGATGCGCCACTTCAGAAACAGCATACAACACGCGATTCATCATTTTATTGGCATTTCCCAATCCTTTGATAATATCCATTCCGCTATGACCGCCTTGCAATCCTTTTACAACGATCGTATATGTTTGCCCTTCAGAAGGTGCTTCGGTTTCAGTGTACTTTCGTGTTGCAGTGACATCTACACCCCCAGCACAACCTACGCCAATTTCATCGTCCTCTTCCGTGTCTAAATTTAGTAATATATCTCCTTGAAGAATTCCTCCTTTAAGTCCCATTGCCCCTGTCATTCCAGTTTCTTCATCAATAGTAAACAAAGCTTCCAATGCAGGATGTTCAATAGTAGTACTTTCTAAAATAGCCATAATCGTAGCCACTCCTAGTCCGTTATCGGCTCCAAGGGTCGTTCCTTTGGCACGAACCCAGTCACCATCGACATACATCTCAATTCCTTGTGTGTCAAAATCAAACTCGGTATCGTTATTTTTTTGGTGTACCATATCCAAATGCGACTGCATCACAATTGCCTTACGGTCTTCCATTCCTTTCGTTGCAGGCTTGCGAACTATTACGTTTCCTACTTCATCTACCAATGTTTCAAGACCCAAATTTTCTCCAAAAGCTTTCATAAATGCAATAACGCGCTCTTCTTTTTTTGAAGGTCGTGGTACCGCGTTTAAATCTGCGAATTTATTCCAAAGTGCTTTGGGCTCTAAGTTTCTTATTGCTTCGTTCATAATGTTTTGTCTGTGAATACAGTATATTTATAGTTATTAAAATAGTATTGAAAAAGGGAATACTTCCGTAGCCTTTTCTACAAAATTACAGCTTTAGAGTGGCTATAAAAACAAAGTCGTAAAAGATTTATTTGTATGTTTGGGTTATGCGAAATAAGACTAAAATAATTGTAGCACTTTTACTTCCTTTTCAAGTTATCGTATTACAAATTTTAAAAAACTACCCAACCTTTATTGAACAGTATTACAGTCAAGGCCTCTACCTTATTATTTCAAAAATTTCGCGTTATTTATTTGGATGGATTCCTTTTTCGATGGGGGATATTTTCTACCTTCTCATTGGTGTACTTGCCATTCGATGGATCTATAAAAACATCTTGCGCCTCACGTACGAGCCTATTCGTTTTTTCACCGACATTGTTGCAACACTCTCTATTGTTTATTTTGTTTTTAATGTGCTTTGGGGACTTAATTACTACAGAGTACCCTTACACAAGTCGCTTGATTTAAAAACTGAATACACTCTAGAACAACTCATAGAAACCACAAACGGACTTATTTCAAAGTCGAACGAAATGCACCGTAAACTTGGCTATAAGGACAGCATTATGGTCGATATTCCATACACACACAAGCAAGTGTACGAAAAATCTGTAAACGGCTATCACAACCTAGAAAGTGAATATCCATACCTCGCTTATCAGCCAAAAAGCATTAAAAGTAGTAGTTGGAGTTTGGGGTTAACGTATATGGGCTATAGTGGGTATTACAATCCATTTTCGGGAGAAGCCCAAGTGAATAGGTTGATTAAAATACATAAATATCCTGTGGTAACTTGCCATGAACAAGCCCATCAATTAGGCTATGCAGCCGAAAACGAAGCTAATTTTATTGCGATGCTTGCAACACTCTATAACGACGATCCCTATATTCAATATACAGGCTATATTTTTGCTCTTCGCTATTGTGTGAACGAAATTGCACGAAGAGATCTTGACAAATACCATGAAATTGTAGAAACCATCAACCCTGGAATTTTAGCGAGTTATAAAGAAATGCGTGATTTTTGGGCTTCATACGAAAACCCTTTTGAAGAAATTTCTAAAAGCTTTTGGGATCATTTTTTAAAAGCCAACAACCAATCTAAAGGAATTATGAGTTACAACTATATGGTTGCATTGGTGGTCAATCACTTTGAACATACTAAAATGTAGCGCTCTTTCAGCACTTGTTAAAACCGTTCTGTTTTATTGAAAAATGGGTTAGGGTTCCTATCTTTAGAAATCATATTCAACTAAACCAACCATTGTATGAGAAAAGCAGTATTATTCATTTTCTTTTGTTTCGGTATGTTCGTTTCAAACGCTCAGGAATACTTTCCTAAAAACGAAGGCCTAAAAGAAGACAACAACAACTACACAGCATTTACAAACGCTACCATTTACGTAACCCCCACTCAAGTTATTACCAACGGAACCTTACTCATTCAAAATGGTAAAGTTGTCAATGTAGGGACTTCGATTACTATTCCGCAGAACGCTGTTCACATCAACCTTGAAGGAAAACACATCTACCCTTCTTTTATCGATCCGTATACCAACTTCGGAATTGAAACCCCAAAACGGAAACCCGGACAAGGACGTTCGCCTCAATATGAAGCGTCTCGCGATGGCTTTTATTGGAACGACCACATCATGCCAGAGCAAAATGGAATCGATTCATTCACTTATGCTAAAAAAGATGCAGAAGCACTTCGGAAAGTTGGGTTTGGGGTTGTAAATACACATTTAATGGACGGTATTGCAAGAGGAACAGGTGTTTTAGTGGCATTGAATGATGAAAATGGCGATGCCGAACGTATTATTGAAGATGCTTCCGGACAGTACTTTTCGTTCTCCAAAAGCGTAAAGAGCAAACAGTCGTACCCTGGTTCGTTAATGGGCGCCATGGCATTGCTTCGTCAAATGTATTACGATGCCGATTGGTATGCCAAAGGAAAAGTTGCAACTAAAGACCGTTCATTGGAAGCCTTAATTACCAATAAAGGAATTACCTCTTTCTTTGAAGCAGGTGATAAAGGAAACGACCTAAGAGCCGATAAAATTGGAGATCTTTTTAACATCAACTATGTAATTGTGGGAGGTGGTGATGAATATGAAGCCATCGAAAGTATTAAAGCAACCAACGCCAAGTATATCATTCCCATTAACTTTCCTGAAGCCTACGATGTAAGCAATCCGTATTTAGCCGATTATATTTCGCTGGAAGACATGCGGACTTGGAATCAAGCGCCTTTAAATCCGAAGGTATTATCGGAGAACGGCGTGACGTTTTCACTCACAACGCACGATTTAAAAAAGCCTTCTGAATTTTCAGAACAATTGCAAAAGGCATTTACCTATGGTTTTGATAAAACAAAAGCCTTGGAAGCATTAACTACGGTTCCTGCTGAATTATTAGGAAAAAGTGATAAAATTGGTTCCCTACAAACAGGGCGTTATGCTAATTTTTTAATTACCTCCGGACCTGTTTTTGATAAAGAAACAACTCTTTATGAAAATTGGGTGCAAGGCGTTAAAAATGTAATTCATTCGAAAGATCAAAAAGACATTCGAGGAGAATATGCTTTTGCTGCTGGCGGAAAGAAATACGACGCTACCATAAGCGGTACAGCAGACAAACTTAAATTGGAAGTGAAACTTGATAGCGTTAAATATGCTTCAAAAATTGAATACACAGAAAACTGGATCACGTTTTCATTTACGGATGAAGCTTCAAAAGAGACACATACGGCAACGGCGATTATTCAGAAGGAAGGAACTTACTTTTCAGGAAAGATAATTCTTCCAAATGGTGTTGAAACCACTTTTACAGCGACTCGCACCAAAGATTTTTCCGAAGAAGACACAGCTTCCGAAGAGAAAAATGACACGGTAGAAATTGTTCCTATCACGTATCCAAATGTAGGGTATGGTTTTTCAGAAAAACCTAAACAACAAGACCTCTTATTTAGAAATGCAACCGTTTGGACCAGTGAAACTGCTGGAATTTTAACTGAAACTGACGTATTAATCAAGAACGGAAAAATAACTAAGATTGGCAAAAACCTCAACGCAGGAAGCGCCAAAATGATTGATGCTACAGGAAAGCACCTCACTGCTGGAATTATTGACGAACACTCACATATCGCGGCCTTATCTATTAATGAAGGAGGTCACAATTCGTCTGCCGAAGTATCGATTGCTGATGTGATAGACCCTGAAGATGTCGCTATTTACCGTGATTTGGCTGGAGGAGTTACATCGATTCAAATTTTACACGGATCGGCCAATCCAATTGGCGGACAATCGGCTATTATCAAACTGAAATGGGGAGAAAACGCCGATGGATTGCTGTATTCTGAGAGTCCGAAATTTATAAAATTTGCCCTTGGAGAAAACGTAAAACAATCGAATTGGCAAAGTTTTAAACGTTTTCCTCAGACGCGTATGGGTGTTGAGCAATTGTACATCAACTATTTTAATCGTGCCAAAGAATACGACACCAAAAAGAAAAGCGGACAACCCTTCCGTTACGATGAAGAGATGGAAGTATTGGCTCAAATTTTAAATGGAGAGCGTTTTATTAGTTGTCATTCGTACGTGCAAAGTGAAATTAATATGTTGATGAAGGTTGCAGAAAAATTTAATTTCCGCGTCAACACCTTTACACATATTTTAGAAGGGTATAAAGTCGCCGACAAAATGAAAGAACACGGCGTAGGAGCTTCCACCTTTAGCGATTGGTGGGCGTATAAGTTTGAAGTTAATGACGCCATCCCTTACAATGCTGCGATTATGGCAAGTCAAGGTCTTACGGTAGCGATTAATAGCGATGATGCTGAAATGTCACGTCGACTTAATCAAGAAGCTGCAAAAACAGTGAAATACGGTGGAATGACCGAAGAAGAAGCGTGGAAAACGGTGACCATAAATCCTGCAAAATTATTACATCTAGACAAACGTGTAGGAAGTATTAAGGAAGGAAAAGACGCAGACGTTGTTTTGTGGACCGATCACCCACTATCAGTCTATGCGAAAGCTGAAAAAACAATTATAGAAGGGGTCGTTTATTTCGACTTACAGCAAGATGCACAAAAGCGAATGGCCATTCATTTGGAAAGAAATAAGTTACAAAAAATGATGCTTCAAGAGAAGGAAAAGGGCGGTAAAACAAAACCTCCCAAGCGAAAAGAAAACAAACACTTTGAATGTGAAACCTTAAACTAAGCGAACGATGAAAAATTTAAAACAAATATTAGTTGGAGTCGCTTTCCTTTTCGGAATTCATGCCATAGCGCAACAAACTCCTGCAACAAAACAAACAGGAACGATTACGATTACAGGTGCAACCGCACACATAGGGAACGGCACTATTTTAGAAAACAGCACGCTTGTTTTTGAAAATGGCAAAATTACTGCTATCGGAAACCAAACCACACCTGCCAAAGGGCGTATTATCGACGCGAAAGGGAAACATGTCTATCCTGGCTTTATTGCTCCTGCCAAACCATTAGGACTTGTCGAAGTGGATGCGGTTAGAGCGAGTAATGACGATGACGAAATTGGAGATTTTATTCCTAACATTCGAAGTTTAATCGCCTATAATGCTGAAAGTAAAGTGGTAGAATCGATGCGCCCAAACGGAGTGCTGCTTGGACAAATTGCACCACAAGGCGGACGAATTTCAGGGACGTCTTCTATTGTTCAGTTCGATGCATGGAATTGGGAAGATGCAGCCGTTAAAGTGGACGACGGAATCCATTTACACTGGCCTAGCACGTTTAGAAGAGGACGTTGGTGGCAAGGTGAACCAAGAGGCTTTTTACCAAATAAAGATTATACCAAAGATGTAGACGAGGTAACTGCTTTTTATAACAATTCAAAAGCCTACGGAAAGAGCCGTACTGAAACCAAAAATGAAGCATTTAACGCTATGAAAGGGTTGTTTGATGGTTCGCAAAAATTATATGTGTATGCCAATGGTGAAAAAGAAATCATTGACGCGGTGACTTCTGCCAAAGAAAGCGGTGTTAAAGAAGTGGTGTTAGTAGGCGGTTATGAAGCGTATAAAATTATTCCGTTTCTTAAAAAATACAATATTTCAGTTTTGGTACAGCACACACATAGTCTTCCTAAAAAAGCAGACGACGATTATGATTTGCCGTATAAGCTTCCGAAGTTATTAGTAGATGGCGGATTGTTAGTTGCTTTAGAAAACAGTAGTACTTCTAACTTTCAGACGCGAAACCTTCCTTTTTACGCAGGACAATTAGTGGCTCAAGGGATGGAAAAAGAAACAGCCTTGCAATTAATTACGGGAAATACAGCAAAAATTTTAGGAATCGATGCTTCCTACGGAACTTTAGAAATTGGTAAAAGTGCTACGCTATTTATTTCTGAAGGCGATGCCTTAGATATGCGCACTAACGTATTAACTCATGCGTTTATTGACGGAAGAGAACTCTCGTTAGAAACACATCAAACAGAACTGTGGAAACGCTACATGGAAAAATATAGCAGATAGCAAAATTTAAAAATGGAAAAATATAGCAGATAGCAAAATTTAAAAAATGTCATGTCGAGCGGAATCGAGAACTTTAAAGTTATTTTTTAAAGTGGGTTTCGACTCCGCTCGACATGACATATCAGTTCAGTATTATTTTTACTTCCCTTAACTACTATAGAAAACTGCTTTTTATTTGATTTACCAACTTACTACCGTCTGGATCGGCTTGTGTTTTTAGCATACAAAAATCTTCCGCCCATTTAGAAGTACGAATTCGCAACGGTGGATTGTCATTTTGAGCTACTTTTAAAACTACAGAGGCTACTTCTAATCCAGTTTGATATACTTGATCTTTACTTTCATTCGCTCTTTTTTGGTTTCCTGCTAAGTATTTTTCAAAAATTGGCAAGTATTCTCCAGTTGCTAATGATCCTTCCACAGCTGTCTTTTCGATGGCAGAGGTCATAAATTCTGTTGAAATTCCGCCGGGCTCTACACAAGAAATTTTAATATTAAAAGCATCACTAACATAGGTAGAAAGTGCTTCCATGTACCCTTCAACTGCGAATTTTGCACCACAATACAACTCATTAAAAGGCTGTCCTACCAGTCCACCAACCGATGTAATACTAATTATTTGACCTGACTTTTGCTTGCGCATATAAGGTAATACCGCTTGCGTACAAAAAACAACTCCGTGATAATTAACTTCTGTAACCCATCTAATTTCTGCTTCAGTAGACTGTTCGGTTGTTTTAGCAAACCCTGCTCCTGCATTATTGAATAGTACATCTATCTTCCCATCTTTTTGAATAATAGTAGACACTGCAGATTGAATGGATTCTACATTTGTTACATCAAGCGGAAGCAACTCGATGTCTAAATTATCTTCTTCAATTCTCTTTCTAAGATTGTCGGCTTTTTTAAGATTACGCATTGTAGCGTACACTTTATAATTGTTCTGTGCGAAAAGAATAGCACTTTCAAAGCCAACTCCTGTTGAAGTTCCTGTAATTAATATATTTTTTTTCATCATAATTATATTTTGGAACGAACGTTCATTCCAATTTGTACATAAATTTTTTTACTCCTTTAAAGCATCCCAAACCATATTAATTTGATTTGTAAGTGATGCCTTTCCTGCTTCTAGATTGTTGAAATACCATCGTAAGTAGGATAAAATAGCGCCTCCAGTAAACATTAATAACTCATCAATTTCGATGTTTTTAATAATTTGATCTTTTTTTCCTTTCTCTATTAGTTGAAATACAGGAACGACAGATTGTTGCCCCAGGTCCCTACTTTCATTTGTGATAATAGGAGAAGCTTGTAATTGCTCCATAAATTTAAAATAAGTAGGGTTTGCTATAAAAAACTCAATAATAGAAGTGAAATAATTTTCAAATTGTGGTTTTATAGCTGCATCAGAATCAAAGTCTAAAAAAACAGACTTCTCTTGTTCTTTAATACTTACATAAATATCATTAATTAAAGCTTCTTTGTTTGGAAAGTAATTATAAATAGTTCCCATTCCCGTTCCAGCAGCTTTTGCTATGGCTGACATAGGTGTGTTATGAACACCTTTTTCAGTGAGAAGTTCTAATGCTTTAACTAATATGGTTTCTTTTTTATTCACAATACAAATATACGACTTTTGGAATGCTCATTCCAAAAGTCGTGTTACATTTTTGTTAATTACTGTTAGACTCCAACACGGTGATCGTAGCATGCGGGTCTATACTATAGATTAACCCCTCTAAAGGAGCTATTTTCTTATTGTTTTTTGTAATCAATATTAATTTGTCATTAGAGTCGTGATGAATTAATTTTAAGATACTATCGGTACTATTTTCATTCATCAACAAAGCTTCTTGAATTAATAAGTTTTTACTTGAAAATACAAACACAGTACGGTTTTGAACCGATTTCTTGATATAATAATCAATTGTTTTACTTATGGCAATAATGGCAATAATACTATAAGCCGCCATGGTAAAGTCTTCAAAAACAAAGATTCCCAATAGAATTACTGCTCCGTCAATAACTAAAATTAACTGACTGTAAGGCAACTTGATCTTAGTTGCGATGATTCGAACCAAAATATCGTTTCCTCCTGTAGTTGCCCCTGCATTCATGACAATAGCAACTGCCACACCAATAATAACACCCCCAAACAAGGATGAAACTAATACATCATCAATATAGATTTTTCCATTTGTGACTATAGAAAATAAGTCAATAAACAAAGAAACTAGTATCATAGAAAAAGCCGTTTTAATTCCTACTTTTCTACCCAAAACCTTTGTTCCCCATAATAACAATGGAATATTAACCGCTAAGGCCACCATACCAATGGACAAGGAAGTAAGTTCGTTTGTTACAATACTCAACCCTAAAATACCTCCTGGAACCAAAGAATGAGGAATGATAAACAGAACATATGCAATGGATAAGATGAATGATCCAAAAAACACCCAGCCATAGCTTATTAATTCGGCTATTACTCTTTCTCTACTTAAATTGATTGTTACTATATTTTTCATAATTGTATTAAAAAAAAATCCCTTTGATTATAAATAAAACCAAAGGGATTGTGACTATTGTGAAATATGAATTCACTCCCTATGATATACGGTTAAATTGGCATGTTTACACATACGCTTATTCAAACTACAAATCGAATTATACTCTTTCATTTTTATTATTTAAACAAAAAACGCTCTACGTATGAAGGTAGAGCGTTTTAAATATTGATTATATTATATACGCTACCCTTCGGAAAAATTCCTAGACTTTTTACAAATGATATACATATTATTTTGTTTCATACTGATGGGACAAAGCTATAACATATTTTCATCTTGAAAAACATCAAAATCACTTTTTAACGAATATTTCTCAAATTAAATAAAAGACTTGATTTTATACGTTTCACAATTTGTTGTAAATATGTACCTTCACACTGTAAAATAAGGCAGTATGAACGATAAGAAGAAAGAATCACTTCAAAAAGAAGCGCAGGTAAACAATCCGTTGCACGGTGTAAAATTGGCAGACATTTTAGAACATCTTGTTAAAACTTATGGATGGGAAACCTTAGGTAGTAAAATTAATATTAGATGCTTTACCAGCGACCCTTCTATTAAGTCTAGTCTTACTTTTTTACGTAAAACCCCGTGGGCTCGGGATAAAGTAGAACGTTTATACCTTCGTTCTATCAAATAAAAACCACAAAGGATACAAATAATTAATTCCCTGTTAACATTTGTGGCATTATCTTTGAAATCAAACTAGTAATTAATTTAAATTTTTAATAATGAATAAAGGAACAGTAAAATTCTTCAACGACACCAAAGGTTTTGGTTTTATCACAGAAGAAGGTTCAAACAACGAACATTTTGTACACATCTCAGGCTTAATTGACGAAATTCGCGAAGGCGACGAAGTTGAATTCGAGCTTAAAGAAGGAAAAAAAGGATTAAACGCGGTAAACGTAAGAGTTTTATAAAAGTACGCTTCAATTTTTAAAAGTAAAGAGGCTCCCAATGGGAGCCTCTTCTTTTTGTTATATATTATATGTATTACTGTTTTAAAAGCTTCTTCGTTATCGAGTAACCTTCAGAAGTAAGCTTCAATAAGTATATCCCTGAGGAGATTTCAGAAACAGGAATTGTTATTTTTCCGTTCTCTGGTTGTAATATTTCTGAAAACACTTGACGCCCTTGAAGTGTGTAAATAGAAACGTTACTTTCCGAAGCTAAAAACTGTGATTGTATTGTTATTCTTTCCGAAGTAGGATTTGGAAATATTGACATGTCTGAAAACACATTCGCATCCACTCCCAAAACGCCATCGGCTTCTATTTCAAAATCGGTTAACGCATAGCTTTGATTGTTACTATTGGTTAATCGCGCATAAATGGTCTGCGGATTCGCGACATTTTGATACGCCTCTGGATTGGTAATCGCATTCATTCCGCTATCAGAATCGTCAAAAGTGATGTGATACGAAAACAAATACACAGAGGGATCTTGTGAACCTAACATCATCGTCTCATTCGTTCTAAGGTCAAAAATAGCCATCCCATTAGCATCTCCATCATTAATATAAATAGGTGCTGGGGGCTGCGTAATTATTGGACAACCGTCTAACACAATGAGTTCTAACTCTACAATAGCAAAGCATCCTGTCGCATCATTTGTCGCTCTCGCAAATACAATTTGTGAATAGGGAGTTATATTTGCATAAGGACTTGCTAATTGATTCATACCCGCAAGCGCGTCTAGTTCTGTTTCGTAATACCCTAACGTGATACCTACCGCACCATCGAGAATCTCCGCATCTTTAATAGTTAAATCAAATACTGAAAAACCATCATTGTCATCGTCACAAATTACAAGCGGTGTGGGTGTTACTAGAGAAGGCGAATTCGTTACAGTCAAGTAAAAATTCGTGATGGCGAAACTCCCAGTAGAGACTTCCTCTACTCGCACAAAGATTATTTGCGGATTCCCACTATTGGTATAGCTTGTAGTATTCAGAATTGCATTTTCACCCGTTGTGACATCTGCTTGAGATTCATGATAGGTGATTATAAAATCGGAAGGATTTTGAGATCCTAGAATTTCCGGTGCCGTAACTGTTAAATCAAATTGGGCAAATCCATCATTATCATCATCACATACACTAAGATCGGAAGGTGGATTTGCTACCTGCGCTTTTGCCATAAGTGCCACGAAGACAAACAGTAAGAGTAGTATTTTTTTCATGATTATGTATTTTTGGTAAGGTATTAAATTCAATTGCTTTTTTCAATTATTTGAGGAACAAATCGCTCTGTAAACGAAATAAGTAACCACTAATTCATTAATTTTGCCAAATGCACAAACAAATTTCAAGCCTTCAAAACCCATTGGTAAAACAATTACTTCAGCTTCAAGAGAAATCTAGAGAGCGAAAAAAAAGTGGTTTATTTGTTATTGAAGGACAACGTGAAATTGAACTCGCACTTAAAGGCGGTTACTTTCTAAAAACAGTTTTATTTTGTTCGGATATTATTGCCGAAGAGAGTTTGTTTCGTTTAAAAGAGCAAGCAAATTCTGAAGCCGATTTTATTGAAATTTCTTCGGAAGTCTATCAAAAAGTAGCCTACCGAACCACTACGGAAGGTTTTTTAGCCATTGCTGAAACGAAAGAATTATCATTACAAGAGTTAGAATTGCCTTCAGAAACAGCGCTTATTCTTATTGCTGAAGCCCCTGAAAAGCCAGGAAATATTGGTGCCATATTACGTACGGCAGATGCCGCGCATGTTGATGCTGTTATCATTGCCAATCCGAAAACAGATTTCTATAATCCGAACATCATCCGAAGCAGTGTGGGTTGTCTTTTTACCAATCAGTTAGCAACAGGAACCACCACAGAAATCATTGCATTTTTAAAAGAACGCAATATCAATATTTACAGTGCTATTTTACAAGAATCTGTACCCTATCATACTTTAGATTACACCACAGCAACCGCTATTATAGTAGGAACCGAGTCTACAGGTTTATCGCAAGAGTGGCGCGATGCGGCGACTCAAAACATACACATACCGATGCAAGGCGAAATAGATTCCATGAACGTTTCTGTAGCTGCAGGAATCCTTATCTTCGAAGCGAAACGACAACGGGATTTTAATTAAGATTTAGTTCAATTCTAAAATTCTCCAAGAAGTAGAACCTAAAAATTAACAATTACTAATTATTTATATGAGTCCACAAACCATTTTTTATAGCATCATTGGTATTCTAGTCATCAGTTTTTTAATTGACAAACTGCTCGATTTCTTAAACGCAAAACACTATAACGACCCTATTCCGGAGGCTTTAAAAGATGTTTTTAACAAAGAGGAATACACAAAATCGCAACAATACAAAAAAGAAAATTACCGTTTTACCTTCTTTACATCAACCATATCGTTGGTTGCTACGCTGGCGTTTTTCTTTTTAGATGGCTTTGCTTTTGTAGACACGTTGGCGCGTTCTTTTTCTGAAAATTCGATTGTTGTTGCCCTGCTTTTCTTCGGAATTATTATGCTGGCGAGCGACATTTTAAGTACCCCTTTTAGTTTTTACCACACTTTTGTCATTGAAGAAAAATACGGTTTCAATAAAACTTCAAAAAAAACCTTCATAATAGATAAACTGAAGGGTTGGCTAATGCTTATTGTAATTGGCGGATTACTGCTAAGTGTTATTGTTTGGTTTTACGAAACTGCAGGAACTAACTTTTGGCTTTATGCTTGGGGCTTAGTAACTGTCTTTACCTTATTTATGAATTTATTTTACGCGCGTTTACTAGTTCCATTATTTAACAAACAATCCCCATTAGAAGAAGGCGCCTTGCGTTCTAAAATTGAAACCTATGCTTCAAAAGTAGGTTTTACGCTTGATAAGATTTTTGTCATTGATGGTTCCAAACGAAGCACAAAGGCAAATGCGTATTTTTCTGGCTTCGGAAGTGAAAAAAGAGTGACTTTATACGACACCCTTATCAACGACTTGGAAGAAGATGAAATTGTAGCCGTATTAGCACATGAAGTAGGACACTACAAAAAGAACCATATCCTAATAAACTTGGCAGCTTCTATCGTCACTACTGGTTTCACATTCTGGATTCTTTCCCAGTTTGTGGGTAATTCGGCACTTTCCGAAGCATTAAACGTATCACAACCTTCATTTCACATTGGTTTAATCGCATTTGGCGTGTTGTTTAGTCCTATTTCTGAGATTACAAGCCTCATCATGAATTACCTTTCTCGCAAGTTTGAATACCAAGCAGATAATTATGCCAAAACCACATTTAGTGGAGCGCCGTTAGTTTCAGCATTAAAAAAACTCTCAAAAAACAGCTTGAGTAATCTTACGCCACACCCAGCATACGTTTTTGCGCACTACTCACATCCTACGCTGTTGCAGCGCTTTCAAAACTTAGAACGAAATACGGTCAAATAACTCACCTGCTATTTTAGTTTGTAATAGGTGTAAATATTGTTGCATCTTATATATTGAAGTAGTACTTTAGAGTTATGACAGAGGAAGCCCTAGAAAAAGAGAACAAGCAAATCACCAAGCAATACAAAGAGCTACTAAAGATTAGTTATCGTACGCTTTCTGCAGATGACAAAAAACTAATCCGAAGTGCTTTCGACGTTGCGGTAGATGCACACAAAGAGCAACGCCGAAAATCTGGTGAGGCATACATATTTCATCCCATTGCTGTAGCGAAAATAGTCGCTTCAGAAATTGGCTTGGACGCAACTTCTATTGCTGCTGCCCTACTACACGATGTGGTGGAAGACACCTCTTATACCCTCAACGACATTGAACGTATGTTTGGAGAGACCGTTGCTCGAATTGTTGACGGATTAACCAAGATTGAAAACATGCCGTACGACGGCGAAGTTTCGTTACAAGCAGAAAACTTCCGAAAAATGCTACTTACGCTGAATGAAGATGTTCGGGTAATTATCATCAAAATTGCAGACCGTCTGCATAATATGCAAACAATGGACTCGATGCCCGCCTATAAGCAGGTTAAAATTGCTTCGGAAACATTGTACATCTATGCCCCTTTAGCACACCGAATTGGTCTGTACAACATTAAAACACAATTAGAAGACTTAGGGTTAAAATATACAGAACCTGAAATTTACGATGATATTTTAAGCAAAATAAAAGAAAGTAAAGAAGAGCAAGACGCCTATATTGAAGCCTTTTCGAAAACAATAAGAGACACTTTAGACGAGGAAAAACTAAACTATGAAATAAAAGGACGTCCGAAATCTATTTTTTCTATTCGACGAAAAATGTTGGCTCAAACCGTTACGTTTGACGAAGTATACGACAAATTTGCCGTTCGAATCATCTACAAGAGTGATCGCGAAAACGAGAAATTTATTGCTTGGAAAATCTATTCGATTGTAACCGATCACTTTCGGCCTAACCCCATTCGATTGCGCGACTGGATTTCGTCACCAAAATCGACAGGGTATGAAGCGTTACACATCACCGTTATGGGACCAAAAGGTCGCTGGGTTGAAGTACAAATACGAAGTGAACGCATGAACGAAATCGCTGAAAAAGGATTTGCAGCGCACTACAAATATAAAAACAAAGAAAAAGACACAGACGATGGTGGCTTAGAATCGTGGCTGAACAAGCTTCAAGACACCCTAGAAAACTCGGACATTAGCGCCATCGATTTTGTAGAAGAGTTTAAACTCAATCTCTACGCCAAAGAGATTTTTATATTTACGCCAAAAGGAGATTTGTACTCCCTTCCAAAGGGTTCTACTGCTTTAGATTTTGCGTTTCATATTCATACCGAAATTGGACTACATACGCGAGGCACCAAAGTAAATGGAAAATTAGTTCCACTAAGCAATGAGCTGAAAAGTGGTGACCAGGTAGAGGTTATTACCTCAGACAAAGCCAAACCTTCTGCTAACTGGTTAGATTATGCCAATTCTGCTAGAGCCCGTTCTAAAATAAAATCATCGTTAAAAGATGAAAAGAAGCAAATTGCAGAAGAAGGAAAAGTAATTTTAACGCGGAAATTAAAATCCTTAAAAATTGCACTGGACGAAAAAACGGTGAATCAATTGGTGGTCTTTTTTAAAGTAAAAACCAGTTTGGATTTATTTTATCGTGTCGGTGCAGGAATTATTGACAATCCGAAGTTAAAAGAATTTGCTGCCTCGAGAAGCAATGCTTTGATGACGTTCTTTAAAAATCGAATCCGAAAACCTGCCAATCAAGAGGAGGTAAATAGAGATGAGATTACCGAAAAGTATGATCAATTAGTCTTTGGAAAGGAAGAGGAAAAGCTAGACTATAAAATGGCGAACTGCTGTAACCCTATTCCTGGGGATGATGTTTTCGGGTTTATTACCGTAAATGAAGGTATTAAAGTACACAAACAAAACTGTCCTAATGCCATCCAATTACAAAGCAATTACAGCTATCGAATCATGCCTGCAAAATGGATAGATTCTACACAACGAGAGTTTAAAGCAGAATTACGCATTTCTGGAATTGACAAAATAGGATTGGTAAACGGAGTTACAAAAGTTATTTCGAGCAATTTAAATATTGATATGAAGAGCGTTCATTTTGACAGTAACGACGGCGTTTTTACAGGAAAAATTATTGTGGTTGTAAAAAATAAAGGGATTCTTGATAACTTGGTTCAAAACATTAAAAAAATAAACGGAATTGATAAAGTTACAAGAATATAAATTGAGTAACTTTGGCCCTTTACTATGAGTTCAAAAACAAACATAAATAATCAGGCAATTGTAAAGAATGTATTTACGGGATTCTTAGAAGAAAAAGGACACCGTAAAACACCTGAACGCTACGCTATACTTCAAGAAATATACGATCACGACGATCATTTCGACATTGAGTCTTTGTATACCAATATGAAGAACAAAAACTACCGCGTAAGTCGTGCTACTCTTTACAATACTATCGAATTACTACTCGAATGCCGTTTGGTTCGCAAACATCAGTTTGGGCAAAGTCAGGCACATTACGAAAAGTCATATTTCGATAAACAACACGATCACGTCATTCTCTCCAATGGAGAAGTTATTGAATTCTGTGATCCTCGTATTCAAACAATCAAAAAAACAATCGAAGAAGTTTTCGATATAGAAATTACAAACCATTCTTTATATTTCTACGGAAATAAAAAAACGCCTGAAACTAATCAGGAAAACTCTTAACATACTATGGCAGTAGACTTACTACTTGGATTACAATGGGGCGACGAAGGAAAAGGAAAAATCGTCGATGTTCTAACAAAAAACTATGATATAATCGCGCGTTTTCAAGGCGGACCAAATGCTGGTCATACACTTGAATTTGACGGAATAAAACACGTTTTAAGAACAATCCCTTCTGGAATATTTCACGAAAAATCAATCAATGTAATTGGTAATGGTGTGGTAATAGATCCTGTTGTTTTTGTAAAAGAATTAGAAGGTTTAGAGCAATTTAAAATTGACTACAAAGCCAAACTTATTATTTCTAGAAAGGCTCATTTAATTTTACCTACGCACAGACTTCTTGATGCTGCTTCGGAAGCTTCCAAAGGAAAAGCCAAAATTGGTTCTACGTTAAAAGGAATTGGCCCAACATACATGGACAAAACCGGTCGAAATGGTATTCGTGTTGGTGATTTAGAACTTCCAAACTGGAAAGAAAAATACAGAAGCTTAGCCAACAAGCATGAAGCGATGATTGCTTTTTACAATGTTGACGTGCAGTACGATTTAGAAGAAATGGAAGTTGAATTCTTTGAAGCGGTAAAAACACTGAAAGAATTAACTTTTATAGACAGTGAAGAATACTTAAACCAAGCCATTAAAGCAGGTAAAACTATTTTAGCGGAAGGTGCACAAGGATCTTTATTAGATATCGACTTTGGAACGTATCCATTTGTAACCTCTTCAAATACAACTGCCGCTGGTGCTTGTACAGGTTTAGGAATCGCTCCGAACAAAGTAAAAGACGTATTCGGAATCTTTAAAGCATACACAACACGCGTGGGTTCTGGCCCCTTCCCTACTGAACTTTTTGATGAAGTAGGTTTGGAAATGGCGAACGTAGGACGTGAATTTGGAGCTGTAACCGGACGTCCGAGACGTTGCGGTTGGTTAGATCTTGTTGCTTTAAAATATACGTGCGAAGTAAATGGAGTCACACAACTTATGATGATGAAAGGCGATGTTCTTTCTGGATTCGACAGTCTTGAGGTTTGTACAGCTTACAAATACAAAGGAGAAACTATCAAGCATTTACCGTACAATATTGAACCGGAAAATGTAACTCCTATCTACACGTCTTTCAAATGTTGGAAAGAAGATTTAACTAAAATGACCGATCCAAGTCAGTTTCCAAAGGAACTAAACGAATACATCGCATTTTTAGAAAAAGAATTGGAAATTCCTATCAAAGTTGTTTCTGTTGGACCAGACAGAAAACAGACGATACATAGGTAAACAACATATTTTTTGAAACTATATAAAAACAGAAGCACCTTTCGTAGGATGTTAAGCAATGTCTTAACGACTAAGTCTGTGCTTCTTTTTTTTATTCTCTTCGGAAGTGTTCTTCATGCACAGCAAGATACGCTGAAGCAAAAAGTGGACATCAAATCTGGATACCTAGAAATTAAACCCGAATTACCAGACGCGATTATCTATACCAAAGATGCTGATGGACAGGTATACATTGTTCATGAAGGGGTTGAAATGTGGTGCGATCAAGCCTACGTGTATCTCAAAGACAACTTTGTAAAAGCCTACGGAAGCGTTCGCATTGCACAAGGAGATACCGTTCAAATGAATAGCAAGTACGCCGAATACAACGGAAACACACAATTTGCTTTTGCCAGTGGTGAAGTTGTAATGAAGAATCCGCAAACCACGCTAAAAACAGACACCCTTTATTTTGATCGTATCAAACAACAAGCCTATTACCGAACCGGCGGGACAGTTCGCGATACGGCTAGTACTTTAACTAGCCGAATTGGACGCTACTACGCAAATAGTAAAAAGTACCAGTTCTTATCTAAAGTGGTCATTAAAAACCCAAAATATACCGTAAATTCAGAGCAATTAGATTTTTATTCTGAAACGGGTGCTGCTTATTTATACGGAGAATCGACCATTGTAAGCGAAACTAGCACGGTATATTGCGAGCGTGGGTATTACGACACTAGAAACGACAACGGTTATTTTGTAAAAAATTCACGAGTAGATTACAACAACAGAATTTTATACGGAGACAGTATTTATTTTGATCGAAATCGAAGCTTTGCCTCCGCTACCAATAACATTAGAGTGTTAGATACGGTAAACAAAAGTTTGATCAAAGGCCATTACGCGGAAGTGTTTAGAGCCAAAGATTCTCTTTTTATCACCAAACGAGCAGTGGCAATTACATTAAGAGACAACGACTCCATTTACGTACACGCAGATACGCTACAAGTAACAGGAAAACCTGAAAATAGAGTGATAAAAGGGTTTCACAGAGCGCGTTTATTCAAGCAAGGAGCTCCAGGTGAAGAGCCTACAAGTGGAAAATGTGATTCTATTTATGTGTATCAAAAATCTGGGATTACGAAACTACTTCGAGAACCTGTACTTTGGGCTGGTGAAAACCAAATGACAGGTGATACCATTCATATTTTATCAGATACAAAAACTGAAAAACTAGATACTTTAAAAGTATTCAACAATGCTTTTTTGGTTCAGAAAGACAGTTTAGGCTACAATCAAGTAAAAGGAGAACGTCTTATCGGTTTGTTTACCAATAACGAGTTAGACACCGTGAATATCAATAAAAATGCAGAAGTCATTTACTATTCACGAAACGAGGAAAACGAATTGGTAGGCATAAATAACACAACATCTAGTTCCATTCAAATGTATTTGGAGCAACAGAAAATTTCTGGAATTCGATTTATAAAACAAGCTGACGGAAAAGTCTATCCCCCTTCAAAGTTTCCTGAAAATGCTCGGAAACTAACAGGTTTTCAATGGAGAGGTGACGAACGTTTGCTTCGGAAAGAGGATTTATTTAAAGGAAAACCTGCGCCAATACTTCCGAAGATACAAGGAATTCAATTACCTGAAGATGAAGGTGAATTTTTTGAAGACATTCCTGAAGATGAACTAAACATTCCTGAAGCTTCAAAATTAGGTCCGAAAAACTTTCAGAACAACCCTGACGACCCCAAGCCATTAACGCGCGATTCAGACGAAAACAGCGACGGCATACTTCCGAAGAAAGAAAATTCCGAAGAAAAAGAAAACTAAACACCTAATCCCTTTCTAATTGTATGAAAGATGATTTTTTCAAATACCAAACACAAACCAGTCCGCATCCTTTAGCGCTCGAAGTATCGCACGCCAAAGGGAGTTATATTTATACCACAGACGGAAAAAAACACTTAGATTTTGTGGCTGGCGTTTCAGCTTGCACTTTAGGACATTGTCATCCACGAGTTGTAAACGCTACCAAAGCGCAATTAGACTCGTATTTGCACGTGATGGTCTATGGTGAATACATTCAAGGACCCGCAGTTGCTTTAACAAAATTGCTCGCAAGTAAATTACCCGAAAGTTTACAAACTACCTACCTAGTTAATAGTGGTACTGAAGCCATTGAAGGCGCTTTAAAGTTAGCGCGAAGAGCGACAGGAAGAACGGAGTTATTGTATGCAAATCACGCATACCACGGAAACACCATGGGATCGATGAGCGTGATGGGCTTTGAAGAACGTAAAAATGCTTTCAAACCTTTGGTTCCAGAGTGCCACCCTATTCAGTTTAATTCGGTAGAAGATTTAGACAAGATCACTACTAAAACGGCGGGTGTTATTTTAGAAACCATTCAAGGAGGCGCGGGATTTATTTTTCCTGAGAATGATTATTTGAAAAAGGTAAAAGAAAAATGTGAGTCGGTAGGCGCTTTGCTTATTTTAGATGAAATTCAGCCAGGATTTGGTCGTACCGGAAAACTCTTCGGATTTCAACATTTTGACATAGTTCCCGACATATTGGTGATGGGAAAAGGAATGGGAGGCGGCATGCCGATTGGTGCTTTTACAGCTTCAGAAGGACTTATGACATTGTTACAAGACAATCCAAAATTAGGGCACATTACCACTTTTGGCGGAAATCCAGTGATTGCTGCCGCAGCACTCACAACCTTGCAAGAAATTACCGAAACTGATTTGATTCTGCAAACGCTTCAGAAAGAACAATACTTCAGAAAAAAACTAACACACCCACTAATTAAAGAAATCCGCGGAAAAGGATTGATGCTGGCACTCATTATGGATTCTGCGGAAATTGCTTCAGAAGTAATACTACAATGCAAAGAAAGAGGATTGATCTTATTTTGGCTCCTTTTTGAAGGTCGTGCCATTCGTATCACGCCTCCTTTAACCATTTCAGAAGAAGAAATTGCAGAAGGTTGTGCCATATTGACGGAAGTATTTGAAGAAGTATCTAAAAATACACACCTCTAAACCAACTGACTAACAGTGATTTAGACATGTAAAAGCCTGTTAATAACCGTGTTAACAACAATAACGGCATAACTATTGAACTTTAGCAATCATTAGTATCTTTAATAATAGAAGAAACAGTTAAACCGCTGCGTATGCAATTGACCCCTAACGAGCATAACAATTTCTCTCTTTCACGTTTTGAATCCATGCTTAAAACAAATAGCGTGCTTTTTTTCGACTCAGAAGAATTTGAAGAAATTATTCACCATTACCTTGAAAATGGAAAAATGTCTTTGGCAAAAAAGGCAACAAAGCTAGGACTAGAACAGCATCCTTCCGCTACAAATCTGAAATTGTTTCAAATTGAAATGTACATTTTTGAGAATCAGTTAGAAGTAGCTGAGAAGCTATTAGACGATTTGTACCTTTTAGAGCAATCGAACGAAGAAATTTACATTCAGAAAGCCAATATATTTTCACGTAAAGACGAGCATAAAAAAGCCATTCAACTTTTAGAAAAAGCACTTGAATTAACCAATGACGAATCGGATGTACTTTCCCTTATCGGAATGGAATATTTGTTTTTAGAAGATTTTGAAAATGCTAAAAGTTACTTCATGAAATGCATTGAAGCGGACGACAGTGACTATTCGGCGCTTTACAATGTGATTTATTGCTTCGAATTTTTAGAACAGAATGTTGAGGCCATCGACTATTTAAATGACTTTTTAAATAAAAGCCCGTACTGTGAAGTTGCTTGGCACCAAGTAGGAAAGCAGTATGTTATCTTAAAAGATTATAAAAAAGCATTAGCTGCTTTTGATTTCGCTATTATTAGCGATGATAAGTTTATAGGAGCCTACCTTGAAAAAGGAAAGGTCTTGGAAAAACTTAAACGCTATAACGATGCGATAGAAAGTTACACCATCACTTTAGGATTAGACGACCCTACCTCTTTCGCATTATTGCGAATTGGAAAATGTCATGAAAAACTTGGAAACGGCGATCTTGCATTGCAATTTTTCACAAAATGTGTGGAAGAAGACGCTTTATTAGACAAAGGCTGGATTGCGATTACAGATCACTATTGCAAAATTAAAAACTACAATAAAGCCCTATACTATATTGATAAAGCGCTTAGTATTGATAGTGAAAATGTGATGTATTGGAAGCGTTATGCTAAAATAAACAACAACTTAAGCCTTTTTGAAGAAGCTGAAGTAGGTTTTAGAAAAGCG
This sequence comes from Ulvibacter litoralis, assembly GCF_900102055.1. Lineage (GTDB taxonomy): Bacteria > Bacteroidota > Bacteroidia > Flavobacteriales > Flavobacteriaceae > Ulvibacter > Ulvibacter litoralis. Next base: position 95,271 of record NZ_FNBA01000002.1, on the reverse strand, counting down.
TTAGAATTAGGGAATTATGAAATTGAAACTTGGCTTACACGCTGTGATATTTTAATAAAACTTGGCGAATTTGAAGCAGCTACAAACAACCTTTTTCAAGCTGCCGAATTTTACCCAGAATCTGCCGAAATTGAATACCGATTGGCAGGTGTATATTATTATTTAGCAGAAGAAACAAAAGGCGAATATCACCTTAAAAACGGGCTGAAATTTGAACCAGAATTCGCAATGATTCTTGAAGAATTATTTCCTTCGGTTTACGACATGCGATCGGTTAAAGAAATTATTAAAAAACACGAAAATCCTTCCCTTTAATTTACGTATTTTTGAGGGATAGACATTTATTTTATGCCATCCCGAAACTTATTACAATACCTTACCATAACCGCAAAAGGACTCGCAATGGGAGCAGCAGATGTTGTTCCTGGTGTCTCTGGCGGAACCATCGCATTTATTTCTGGCATCTATGAAGAACTCATAGAAACCATACACAAATTAGACATGGGCTTTTTGAAAATGTGGAAATCGGACGGATTTTCTACCGCATGGAAAAGCTATAATTTAAGTTTTCTACTCGCTTTATTTAGCGGTGTGGCTATTAGTATTCTTTCTTTAGCAAAAGTAATTACCTGGTTACTACACAATCACCCAATTATAGTTTGGTCTTTTTTCTTCGGACTTGTACTGGCTAGTATTTTATACGTTGGAAAACAAATCACAAAATGGAACTTAAAAGTAAGTGCAGCATTGCTCATCGCAACAGCATTATCGTATGCCATTACACTCGCCAAACCCATTGGAGACACCAATAGCACTTGGTTTTTATTTTTTGCAGGTTTCATTGCTATTATCGCCATGATTTTACCTGGAATCTCAGGGGCTTTTATCCTTCTATTACTCGGTGCTTACAAGTCCATTATAGGTACTATTACCCAATTAGGAGACGGAATTTCAAAATTAAACTGGGAGTTATTCTCATCAGCATTATTAAAAATAGCAATCTTCGGAATAGGAGCTATTGTTGGCTTAAAGGTCTTCTCTCGCGTTTTAAACTGGATGTTTGCCCATCATAAAAATTTAATATTAGCCGTATTAACAGGTTTTATGATTGGTGCACTAAATAAAATATGGCCTTGGAAAGAGGTATTAGAATACAGAATAAGTCATTCAGGTGAGAAAGTTCCATTTTTAGAACGAAGTGTTTTACCTTCCAATTATGCTGAAGAGCCCTTAATACTTTATGCTATTATATTCATGGTATTAGGCTTTCTAAGTATTTTTATACTGGAAAAACTCGCTGTAGCTAAAAAAGAACCTTAATGTACGAAAACCGTTCATTTTCAGATAAGGTATGGCTAGTGCTCAAAGGATTGGCAATGGGAGCTGCAAATAAAGTTCCTGGCGTGTCTGGTGGTGTGGTTGCTTATGTAGCAGGTTTTTATGAAGAATTTATTTATTCCCTTCAGAAAATAAACAAAAAAGCCTTTGCGCTACTTATCAATGGACGTTTTAAAAGTTTTTCGAAATACATAAACGGGCGATTTTTAGGCTTGCTACTACTAGGAATGGTGATTAGTTACTTCAGTGTTTCTAAAATACTAGATTACTTAATTGTTCATTACGAGCAGTATGTTTGGAGTGCTTTCTTCGGAATGATTATAGGCTCGATTTATTTTATCGCAAAAGATTTTGGCGAATGGAGCCGAAAGTACATCGCCTATTTACTCTGCGGAATTATTGTAGGCGTAAGTATTAGTTTTTTAGAACCCGCTAAAGAAAATAGCAACCTTATTTTTGTGTTTTTCTGCGGAATAATAGGCGTCTCCGGAATGACGCTCCCAGGATTGTCAGGGTCCTTTATCCTCATACTTCTTGGAAATTACGTACTCTTATTAGTAGACGCCGTAAATGCTTTATCAGATACCTTTTCAGATATAATACTCGCAGACTTTAGTTTTGTAAACAACCCTGAACGAGTTGAATTATTAAAAGTTTTAGTTGTTTTCTCTCTTGGTTCTTTAACTGGATTGGTTTTTTTATCGCATGTTTTAGGCTACGTTTTAAAAAAATTCAAGAAAGCCACCAATGCTGTTATTATTGGCTTTATAGCGGGATCGCTAGGTGTTGTTTGGCCTTGGAAACTGAAAATACTCAAGTACGATTCAAATGGAAACCAACTATTTGACGCGAACGGAAGAGAAATAATCTATGGGTATGATCGCTATTTCCCATCGGAATTATCTTACGAGACAATTCTTGCGATTTTATTTATTTTCGCTGGTATAATCATAGTACTCAGCTTAGACTGGTACCAAAAACTAAGATCTCACCAAAATGGCTAAATACGGACTTATTGGAAAAGATATTGGATACTCCTTTTCAAAAACCTTCTTCACTGCAAAATTTGAACACGAAAAAAGAACAGACTCCTACGTAAACTTCGATGTAGGGTCCATTTCAAACTTATGTGATATTATCACAAAAAACGAAGACCTCAAAGGTTTAAATGTTACCATACCATACAAAGAAGCTGTCATTCCATTATTAGATAGAATTGACAAAGAAGCTAAAAAAATAGGGGCCGTCAACACTATTAAAATTAATCGAGACGGAAAACTAATAGGCTATAACACCGATAATTATGGATTTGCCAAAGCTCTAGCAGATTTCTTACCCATTAAAGAAAAAACAGCCCTAATATTAGGTACTGGAGGTGCTTCAAAAGCAATTGCTTACGTGTTAGAAACAATGGGGTTTACGTACCGTTTTGTATCGAGAAAAAAAACAAATGAAAATTTAACCTATTCAAATTTAGATCGCAATGTAATGGTAAGTCATTATCTCATTATTAATTGCACACCATTAGGTACTTTCCCTAATACTCACGAATTACCAAACATTCCATATCAATACCTCACCAAAGATCATGTACTCTTCGATTTAATTTACAATCCGAGAGAAACAGAATTTTTAAAAATGGGATATGCCAAAGGGGCACGTGTTACAAACGGGTTCAAAATGCTTGAACATCAGGCTAAAAAGTCCTGGTCCATCTGGAAATCTTAAAATTTGTATAAATATCCTCTAAAAATCGCTGTGAACTTTGTTGTTTGCAGAGTTGTTAGTATCTTGACCATCTAAGATATAAGAACTTTAACATTGAAATAAATGTCTGACGAGAACTCAAACAAAGCTGAAGAAATAGAAAAAACTTCAGAAGAAAACAAAAAAGCTGAAAATTTGGTTACTGAAACACCTTCTGAAACCGAAGTAGAAGCAACACCTTCTGAAGCACCAATAACAGCTTCAGAAAAAAAAGAAGAAACTCCAAAAGAGGCTGTCGATCCTTCTGAAACTGATACAGCAACTACAGAAGTTACAGATACTTCCGAAGAAACGATAGAAGACGAAGAAGAAGTTGCCTCCTCAGACGATGAAGAAAGTGATGATGACATTGAAGAAAAAGCACAAAAGGATTACCATACACTTACTCCAAAGCAACTCATTACAGAATTAGAGACACTCCTAAAAACAAAATCCATTCAGGAACTGAAACATGACGTTGAAGAAATTCGTACCGAGTTTAACGCTAAGTTTCAGGATGAATTAGAGCATAAAAAAGAAGAGTTTTTAGCCGAAGGAGGAAATATTATAGACTTCCACTACTCTACACCCGATAAAAAAACATTCAATTCTCTTTATTTCGATTACAAAGAAAAGCGCAATAGCCATTATAAAAATCTTAAAATGGATTTACAGGCGAATCTTGACAAAAGAAATGAGCTTATTGAAGAATTGAAAGGTTTGCTAAATGCAGAAGAAAATATAAATACAACCTACAAGCATTTTAAAGAAATTCAAGAAAAATGGCATGTTGCTGGTGCAATTCCGAGAGACAAATACAATATTGTTTGGAATACCTACCATCATCATGTTGAGAATTTTTATGACTTTTTACATTTAAACAGAGAGTTTAGAGATTTAGACTTTAAACACAATCTTGAGCAAAAGTTAAAGCTTATTGTTCGTGCCAACGAATTAGCTCAAGAAGCCGATGTTAATAAAGCTTTCCGCGAATTACAAATGTTGCATAAAATGTGGAAAGAAGACATTGGACCTGTTGCTAAAGAGTATCGTGATGATGTTTGGGACAAGTTTAGTGAAGCTACAAAAGTAATTCACGACAAACGATTTGAACTATTAAAAGAAGAAGAGGCATCCTACGATAAAAATTACGAAGCTAAAAAGGAACTAATCGCTAAAATAAAAGAGGTGGTTTCTACTACAAAACCAAGTCATCAAGGTTGGCAAAACGCAATTAAAAAAGTACAAGAATTACGTGACGCTTATTTTGAAACTGGAAAAGTCCCTCGTGCTAAGAATAAAGAAATTTGGAACGAATTTAAAGAAGCAACCAGGCTTTTTAATCACGAGAAAAACAGCTTCTATAAAAACCAAAAGAAAGAACAATACACCAATCTAGAAAAGAAACGAGAGCTTATTAAAATCGCTGAAGAAAATAAAGACAGTGACGATTTTGAAACAGTGACTCCGTTAATGAAGAAAATCCAGAACGATTGGAGAAAAATTGGTCACGTTCCTAGAAAAGATAGCGACAAGATTTGGAAAAAATTTAAAGCCTCTTGTAATCATTATTTTGACAGAATTAATGCTCAAAAAAATGAAGCTAATAAAGAGGAAATGGCTAATTATGACACCAAAAAAGCCTTTTTAGAAAATCTTTCTAGTTTCGAATTAACCGGTGACCATAAAACTGATATTACCAATATTAAAGGGAAAATTTCAGAATGGAAAGAATTGGGTCGTGTACCGTATAACAAGAAAAGTATCGAGCAAGATTTCAATAAAGCATTAGACGGTCTTTTTGGTAAATTAGATTTAGGCAAAAAAGAATCTGAGCTTATTAAATTTGAAAATAAACTCAATTCGATGGTTTCGCAAGAAGACGATCGAAAACTTCAAAACGAGCAATTTTTCATCTCTAAGAAAATTGAAGAAAGTAAAAATGAAATTCGTCAGTTAGAAAATAACTTAGGTTTCTTTCAAAATGTAGATTCTAATAATCCATTGGTAAAAGACGTACATACAAATATTGCGCGTCACAAAGAGCAATTGGAAGTTTGGAAAGCAAAACTTTCTAAGATTAGAGCTGCACGCCAATAATATTAAACAAAAACAATGTGCCCTCTCTGTCACGATACTTCTATAAAAGAGTTTTGTAACAGTGGGGGTATTTTATTTCTACAATGCAGCATGTGTGATTTGGTGTTTAAACACTCGTCGCACTTCCCTTCAACCGAAGCCGAGAAAAAAAGGTATTTACAGCATCAAAACGATGTAAACGACACCAACTACCAAGACTTTGTAGCACCGATTGTAACTCGTATTTTTCAGCAGCAGCCCCAAACAGCTATCGGATTAGATTTTGGTGCAGGCCCAGGACCAGTTATCGCAAAACTATTAAAAGACAAAGGCTATTCAATTACGCTATACGACCCTTTTTTCTACCCTGAAAAAGAGTCTTTGCATGCTACCTATGATTTTATAATATGTAGTGAAGTAATGGAACATTTTAGTTCGCCCAATAAAGAATTTAAATTGCTTCGGAACCTTTTAAAACCTAACGGAAAATTATATTGTATGACGCAATTACTTCCGAAGAAAGAGAATTTTGGAAACTGGTATTACAAAAATGACAGCACACATGTAGTTTTTTATTCGGAAAGAAACTTAACCTGGATAAAAGAACACATGGATTTTTCTTCCCTAACGGTGGAAGGGAATGTAGTTGTATTTAAACAGTAAGTCGCTAGATTTTTTTCGCTTCTTCCCAATATACATCCATTTCGGCAAGAGTCATTTCGTCCATCGATTTACCCAATTCTTTTGCTTTGCCTTCTAGGTATTGAAAACGCTTGATAAACTTCTTGTTTGTGCGTTCTAAGGCGTTTTCAGGGTCTACTTTAAGAAAACGTGCGTAGTTAATCATAGAGAATAAAACATCACCAAACTCAGCTTCTATGGCCTCCTTGTTGTTTTCAGAAACCTCATATTGCAACTCTTCTAATTCTTCTTGTAATTTTTCAAAAACTTGTTGTGGTTCTTCCCAATCAAACCCTACTCCCGCAACTTTATCTTGAATTCTATTTGCTTTTACCAATGCTGGAAGCGATTTTGGAACACCCTCTAAAACGCTTGTTTTTCCTTCTTTTAGTTTTAAATTTTCCCAGTTCTTTTTCACATCCTCTTCATTTTCAACAACTACGTCTCCATAAATATGGGGATGTCTAGAAATAAGCTTTTCGCATATTTCATTACACACATCGGCAATATCAAAATCGTTGGTTTCACTTCCTATTTTTGCGTAAAAAACAATATGTAATAATACATCACCTAATTCCTTTTTGACCTCTTCTAGATCTTTTTCTAAAATAGCATCTCCCAACTCATACGTCTCTTCAATGGTTAAGTGTCGGAGCGTTTCCATGGTTTGTTTTTTATCCCAAGGACATTGCTCACGCAACTCATCCATAATGGTTAACAAACGGTCAAACGCCTTCAGTTGGTTTTCTCTAGAATTCATAGTAATTGGGTATCGGTGCTAAAAACAAAGCTACAAGAATTCTTTATTTTAAAGGAACGGAGAACGAAAATGATTTACAAAAATCCCTTAAAAAGAAAAAAGGTAGGAGTATACACTCCTACCTTTTTTATGATAATTAAAAGAACTTGACTACTGCGCAAAAGCAGCACTACATTAAATTCTCTTACAATTATTGAATATTGTTCGCTAAACCGTATTTGCTTTACAGTTACAAATTATTTCTTTCTAGCCGCTGTACTTTTAGCTGCAGCTCCTTTTTTAGAAGAGGATGCTTTAGGCGATGTACTTTTTGGAGCTACCGTTTTAGCTGCGCCTCCTTTTTTAGGATCTGCCTTTTCTTTTTTAGTTTCTTCAGCAACTTCTTCTTTTTCAGAAAAATCAGTCACACCATTTTTTACAAGTAAATTGTACCATTGCACTACTTTCTTGATATCACTAGCATATACTCTGTCTTCGTCGTAATCTGGCAATACTGAAAAGAAATATTCTTCTAGTTCGTCTTTTGAAACTTTATGGTTTATAGCTTCTTTTCCGTTTTCTTTTTCAGAAATCTTCAAGAAAACCTCACGTAAAGGCAATTCTTCAGTAAGTGTGTAGATTGCAATTTCAGAAAGTAAACTTACATTGTGTCTTCCTCCTACGCTAATCTTTTTACCATCAAGTAATGATTCTGCTAAAAAACCAGATCTAGTTTGTGTTGTTAACTTGTACAATCCTGGTTTTCCCGAAATAGATAATATTTTTTCTAAACTCATATAATGAAATTCTATTATAATTTTTTATTGACCAAAAACAACGCTGTGTTTTTTTAGTTGGTCGCAAATATCTTTGGTTTGATTGAAATTACCAAACGTGTTAACGTTTCTTTTTAGCATTTGGAAAACGCATGCGATAATCGACACCTACTTTTCCTTTTGAAATGTTACTTAGCTTTCCTTTTATCAAACGTTTTTTAAGTGGCGATAGTTTATCGGTAAACAAAATTCCTTCAATATGATCGTACTCATGTTGAATAATTCTAGCTGCCATCCCTGAAAAAGTATCTGTATGCTTTTTGAAGTTTTCATCTTCATATTCAATCACAATATCAGGTTGTCTAAATACATCTTCCCGAACGTCTGGAATACTTAAACAACCTTCATTAAACGCCCACTCTTCCCCTTTTTCCTCAAGGATAGTAGCGTTTATAAACACTTTTTTGAAAGTTTCAAGTTCTTTACATTCTTCTTCAGTTAAATCTTCATCATCAGCAAAAGGAGACGCATCTACTATAAATAATCGGATAGGAACTCCAACCTGAGGCGCAGCAATACCAATACCACTTGAGGCATACATCGTATCAAACATATTTTCTATGAGCGCATCCAATTTTGGATAGTCCTTATCTATAATTGTTCCTTTTTTTCGTAAAACTGGATCGCCGTAAGCGACAATTGGTAAAATCATTCGTGTATGCTATTTGTTGTATAAATATTCTTGTAAAATGATCGTAGCACTTATTTCATCAATCAACGCTTTATTTCTACGTTGCTTCTTTTTAAGTCCGCTATCAATCATTGTTTGAAACGCCATCTTACTGGTGTAACGTTCGTCTACCCTTTTCATTTCCATTGTTGGAAATGCGTTGGCAAACTGTTTTAAAAATTTCTGAATTTCAACCTCAACATCGGACGGACTCCCATCTTTCTGTTTGGGCTCGCCTACCAATACTAATTCAACTTTTTCCGAAGCAATATATTGCTTCAAAAAAGCAATTAATGTCTTAGTCTCAACCGTTGTTAAACCTGAAGCTATAAGCTGTAATTCGTCAGTAGTAGCTATTCCTGTTCGTTTTGTACCGTAATCAATTGCTAAAATTCGTCCCATTTTCGCTGCAAAAATACAGCATTACTAAATACTATGCTAAAAATGGACACTTTATTGAAAGTGAGGTTTTATATTTGTATAAATTTTTACTGAAACATGACACACTTACAAGAACGTATAGAAAAAGCTTGGGACGATCGCTCCCTATTAACAGACCCTGAAACAATCGCTGCTATTAGAGAAGTTGTTCGTCTTTGTGATGAAGGTACACTTCGCTGTGCACAACCAACAGCAAACGGTTGGCAGGTAAATGAATGGGTAAAGAAAGGAATTGTTTTGTATTTCCCTATTCAGAAAATGGAAACATTAGAAGCAGGTATTTTTGAATACCACGATAAAATTCCATTAAAAAGAGGATACGAAGCCAAAGGAATTCGCGTAGTACCAAACGCTGTTGCACGTCATGGAGCTTATATTTCTAAAGGAGTTATTTTAATGCCTAGTTATGTAAATATTGGCGCGTATGTAGATGAAGGCACCATGGTCGATACATGGGCAACCGTTGGAAGCTGTGCACAAATCGGTAAAAACGTACACCTTAGTGGCGGTGTAGGTATTGGTGGAGTGCTAGAGCCGTTACAGGCAGCTCCCGTTATTATTGAAGACAATTGCTTTATAGGTTCTCGTTGCATTGTAGTAGAAGGCGTTCGTGTTGAAACGGAAGCTGTTTTAGGTGCAAATGTTGTACTTACAGCCTCTACAAAAATTATCGACGTTACCGGCGACACTCCTGTAGAACGAAAAGGATTGGTTCCTGCACGTTCTGTTGTGATTCCTGGTAGCTATACTAAAAAGTTTGCTGCGGGCGAATTTAATGTGCCTTGTGCTTTAATTATTGGAACTCGAAAAGAAAGCACAAACAAAAAGACGTCATTAAACGATGCGCTTAGAGAATACGATGTAGCGGTTTAATGTAATTATAAACTGAAAGAGTATAGATAAGACGGAGGTTAACGCTTCCGTCTTCTTAGTTTTTTGGAGTTTACTTTATGCTGAAAGTGACGACTATGTCTTACCAATAACGTATGAGTTTCATCGTACGAACTTCCATACAATATTGAATACGCCTCTGCCAAAATACGTATCATCGTTTTAGACAACCAAAGTCTGCGTAAATTATGCATCCTTTTATCCAAGTTTAACGGTTCAAAAGTCATCCTATTTAGATCGATCAAGTAAAACTCATACGTTCCGTCTTCTGTTTTTTTAATCAACGTATTTCCTGGTGAATGATCTAAAAAATTGATGTTATTCTCGTGCAACTGATAACTGAAGGCTGCAAATTGTTTTAAAATTTCTTTTCGGTCTGGAAACCTAGGCTGGTGAATTAAATCGCGAAAGTCGAAATCGTAAGCTACATGCTTACTAATGTAGTAGCTCTCCTTCAACCCAGCTGAAAAAGTTTCAGAATAGCCTACAGGAAAAGGAGTTTTGATGTTGCAATCAATCAATTTTGTAGCATACTCAAAAGACCGTTTTGCCTTACTTTTCCGAAGAAACTGATACACAAAACCTTGAAATACATTAGGCGTCTTAAATTTTTTAATATTGAACGTCTCACCTTCAATAGTCACTTTTTTAATGACATTCCGTTCTCCCTGTGTTACATACTCGCCCATTTCTGAAAAATGTTTAATAGCATCTTTCAAAAGTGGTTTTAAAGATTCGTAATTTTTATGGACAACAAAAGTTGAATGCATTTTTTATTTTATTAACTTCAAAAATTAAGTACTTTGCGAAGGTAATCTTTATGACTAAAATACTCGTAATACAGAACAAAAGAATTGGGGACGTACTCATAAGTTCGGTCATCGCTAATAATATTAAAAAGGTTTTTCCCGATAGCCAAGTTACTTATTTTGTGTACGATTACACAACGGGTGTCCTAGAAAACAACCCAAATATTGATCGTATTATTACGGCAAATGATAAAGAACTAAAAAAGTTTCCGAAGTTATTAAAAACCATTGCTGCGGTTAAAAAAGAAGAATACGATATCATTTTCGACTCGTATGCGAAGTTTCAAAGCAGGTTGTTATGCCTTTTTTCGGGTGCTAAATATAGAATCGGATTTAAAAGGGCGCACAAAACCTTAAAAATTCCATTTTACACCCACCCTATTAATTTCTTGGATGATAAAACGCAGTTCTGCGGAAAAGCCATAGAGGACAGACTAAACATCGTTAATTCTGTTTTCCCGCTGAAAGATCCGGATGATCGTCCGAAGATTTATTTAACGGAAGCTGAAAAAAATTACAATAGCATTGCACATATAAAGAAGCCAGTGGTAATGTTTACGGTACTGGGAAGCACACTCCCAAAATCGATGCCTTTTGACTATGTCGCAACACTTATCGATTACATCACAGCAACGTACAACGCTACTATTCTATTTAATTACGGGCCTACCCAAAAAGAAGACGCGTTAAAAATCTACGCCCTTTGCAAAAACAAGGAACAAATAAACCTTGATGTGTATGAAGATTCCATTCGTGGTTTCATTAAGTTAATGAATCAGTGTGATGTTTTAATTGCAAATGAAGGCGGAACTGTTCACATTACTAAAGCTTTGGACAAACCAACGTTTACCATTTATTCGCCCTACATTGAAAAAGGTGATTGGAATAGTTTTGAAGATGGAATTATGCACGATTCTGTGCATTTATTAGAAGAAAAGCCTCAATTATTTGAAGAGTTTACAAGAGAATCTCGAAAGATCATTGAAGAAAACCCTGAGCAACTGTACCGAGAATTAACCCCAGAAATGATTCTTAGTAAGCTAAAACCCTTTTTAGAGCATCATTTAAAAGAAGCAAAAAAGTAATATGAATATCCTGGACAAATTTCATAATTGGAGACGTAAAAAACGTTGGGACAAGCAGTATAAAAAAGGGCTATGGAATAATTTGAAAAGTGAGAAAGAAGCGAAACGCTATTACCAAATTATAGATTATTTAAAAACTTATGGCGTAGAAAACCCAGCAATCTTAGACATTGGCTGTGGCGATGGTGTGCTTAACCAACGCATGCAAGATGTTGCTTTCTCTTCTTTTTTAGGAGTTGATTTTTCTGAAGTCTCTATACAACAAGCCAAGGCTAAAAACTTTCCGAAGGCAGAATTTATAGCTGCAGACGCACACACTTTTACACCTACAAACTCTTTTGATGTGATTGTTTTTAACGAAGCTTTTTACTACATCCACGATTCAGAAAAAGAAAATGTACTGAATCGAATACTCGCAAAATTGAACCCTAACGGAGTTATTATCACTTCTATTTACAGAGAAGGTACAGGTTGTTGGGAGTTTTTTAAAGAGAACCCAAAATTAAAAGAATTAGATTTTACAACAGTTACTACAGACGAAGCCCTTCAGTATTGGAAAATAGGTGCTTATAAAAAAGTGTAAAACCCTCTTTTCGTCTTACTACTTACTTCTTATTTTTCACAATCCCGTTGTCGGTCCAAATACTATTATTTGCTTTAACAGCATCTCGAATCGCTCTGTTTTTCACTAGCATTTCTTCTTTCACATAGCCTCTAGGGTGATCTAAATGCACGGTAATCGCACTGTATCGAATCTGAAGTCCTTTTATGCCATTGTTCATCATTCGTTCGCCGAGTTCTCTATCTTCCCCTCCGTATTGCATACGTTCATCAAAACCGTTTACCGCGACGATTTCATCTTTCCACCCAGACGCATTATGACCGTTCCAAGTAGCCGTTGTAGTTGTAATAGCATTCAGAATTCCCGCCTTAATAGGTCCTGCTGTAAGTTTGCTATTTTTGAATGAAGATTTTAGTCCATGCTTTTTTAACCACTTTATATCAAAACAACGTTCGGTATAAATATCTTCTTTCGTAATTGCTTCAGAAATATTCATAGGTAGTTTAAAGTATCCACCTGACAAAAAGTGACCTTCAACACGGTATTTTACATGTACTTCCACAAAATCTTTCCGTGGAATGCAATCACCATCGGTCATGATAATATAAGGTGTGCTACACTTTTCAACCGCTTTATTTAAAATTTTTGTCTTCTGAAACCCATCATCTTCGTGCCAAACATGTACAATAGGAAAGAATACTTCCTTCTGAAGGCGCACTAACACATCGGCCGTTTCTTGGGTAGAACCATCATCGGCAATTACAACTTCAAACATACGATAAGTCTGATTGTTGAAGCCATACAAAACCTTTTCCAACCAAGCAGGAGAGTTATAGGTACTAATTATAATAGAAGTGTCTAATTTCATTGCGGCAAAGGTATTTTTATTTCTTACGTAAATAAAAGGCTGCTTGATCTCCCATCTCCTCTTTATTAAGTTTTTTTGCTTTTTGTTTGTACTTGAAATTTTTAAGCTTTCGTTTCATCGAGACTGAAAAGCCTTTAGGTTTTGGATCGGATAATGGAATGTCTTTCAAATATTTTTCGCTACCTTCAAACTGAAAGTGATTTGCATCATACGCTACTTTATAAACCTCAAACCCTGTTTTTTCGGCAAGGATATCCATACTCTCTTTAGAATGTAAAAAGAAATGTCTCGGCGCATCCAATTGCACCCAATCCGTTTTATAGTGCTCCCAAGCATAGGATGAAACCGTTGGAATTCGGAGAATACATACACCATTGTCTGCTAACAATTCCTTTACCTTTTCTAAGTTTTCAAAAGGATCTGGAAGATGTTCAAATGCGTGGTGGTACGTAATTATATCGAAAGGGCCTTTCATGGTATACACCCATTCGTTTTTTATGGTCAATCCATTATCATAAGTAATTGTTTCCTTCAAATAAGGATCACATCCAAGTACATTTTTAAAACCTACTTCCGCCAATGGATATAAAAAATTTCGTCCGTTTCCGCAGCCAACATCTAACAGACGTGTTTCTTTTGTTACGTTTAATCCATTAAATATTTTATATTCTTTTTTTCCGAAAATCTTTCCGAAGGTATTTTTATAAACAGGTCCTCCCAAAGCTGCAGCTCGGTATTGCTCTACTTTAACTGCCCCCTTGAACCCTTTAAATTTCTTCCCGTCATATTGATCAAAACTGTAGTAATCTGAAGGGTAATACTTTGACATATCTTCAGGAAAACGAACCATTTGCAAACACTTACAGACAGCACATTGAAAATAATCAAACTCTTCTCTCAGTCCGTACATCATTTCACGCGCCGTATAAGTTGTATTTCCTTCTGAATTTCCGCAAACGCGACATTTATTTGACATGGGTAGATTTTCCTATTAAAGCATCAAAGATAAAGTTATTTATTAAGTTTGCACCATGCCAACACTAACAGTAATTATACCTACGTACAATGAAGCCGACTATATAAAAGATGCGTTGCAATCGGTTGCGTTTGCCGATCAAATTATTGTAGTCGATTCGTTTAGCACCGATGCTACGGTAGAAATCGCAAAACCGTTGGCATCCAATTTTATATCTCGAAAATTCGATAACTTTTCGGCTCAAAAAAACGCAGCATTAGAGCACGCAACCGGCGATTGGGTTTTATTTATCGATGCCGACGAACGTGTTACAAGATCGTTAGAAGCTGAGATTAAATGTACGCTCGAAAATCCGAAACACAGTGGTTACAAAATAAATTTTCCGCATTTTTTCATGACGCGTTTCTTATATTTCCAAAGCAACGACGTATTGCGTTTGGTACAACGAAAAGGGGCACATTTTACAGGTTTGGTTCACGAAAAACTACATTGCAATGGTAGTGTTGGGAAACTGAAGCAAAAAATGATTCACTACACCTATAAAGGACTGCATCATTACATTACTAAAAAAGAAAAATACGCATGGTTTCAGGCGCAACAACGCTTTGAAAAGAATAAGAAAACCACATATTTCCACTTATTTTTCAAACCTTCGTATCGTTTTTTCGATTCGTTTATTAAAAAAGGAGGCTTCCGAAACGGGGTTCCAGGATTGGTGTTAGCAGCTGTAGATTCGTACGGTGTTTTTTCTCGCTATGTAAAATTGATTCTTTTGCAAAAAGGAATGAAATAACTATTAAAATAACTTTCCAAATCTCAATTTCCAAGCAAAGGTTGCCATTGTATATTCTCCTTTCACATCGATACGTTGTATTTCGAAAGGTTTTTTAAACGGAAAACGATTTACACGATTTCCAATGCGCGTTCCAAATACAAATTGATTGGATTGTAATTGCTTGATAAATTTTTTCTTTTCTGAAACTTCTCTCGGATACTTCCCATACGGATACGCAACAACAGCTGAAAAAGGCAATTCATTTTCTGAAGCTGCCCGAAAACAAAGCTCTGTGTCTTCTTTAATTTCAGCTTTCGACAATTCGTTATACCGTTTGTGAAAATAGGAATGATACCCAAGTTCAATACGCGTAGCTGGTAATGACCGTAATTGCTCAGCAGTCATAATAGGCAATGTAGCTGTATTCCACTCATCTGTTTTCCCTAAATAGGCCAACGGCACAAAAAACGTCGCTTTTAGGTCATATTTTTCTAACAATGGAAGCACGTAATCCAACTGACTTACATAGCCATCGTCAAACGTAATGACTACATTTTTTTTAGAAGATAGCTTTTCAAGATCCATCAAATCTTTAAAATGATAGCTTTTATAACCGTTCTTCGCTAAATAGGCAAATTGTTTTTCAAGCTTTTCTACCGAAATGGTAAGCTCCTTACTGGTTGTAGGAGACACATCATGGTACATTAAAATAGGTAGTTTGCGCACAGAAGTTTTAAGTTTAATCACTGCAAAATTATTACTTTTGCGTAAACTACAAGCTACTATTGGAAAACTCCTTAAAAATTAGTGCAATTGCCATTACGCTTAACGAAGCGAAAGCCATGGAGGGGTTCTTAAAAAGCCTTGATTTTGCCGACGAAATTATTATTGTCGATTCGTTTAGCACAGATGAAACCGTTGCCATTGCTACAAAACACGAAAAGGTAACAGTCTTTCAACGAAAGTTCGACAATTTTTCAGCGCAAAAAAACTTCGCACTTTCGAAAGCTACGAACGATTGGATTGTATTTTTCGACCTAGATGAAGAAATTACCAAAGCACTTTCCGAAGAAATAGTAGAAACTTTACAACACCCGAAAGCCAATGCGTATTTTGTAAAACGTGATTTTTACTTTATGAATCGGCGCATTAAATACAGTGGCATGCAAAATGATTTTGTAATCCGTGTCTTTAACAAACAGTTCTGTCATTACAATGCGAATTTGGTACATGAAACGCTGGAAGTAGAAGGAGAAACTGCCCATTTAAAAAATAGACTTCCACATTATACCTACAAATCGTTTGATGCGTACACGCAAAAGCTACACGCTTACAGTGCGCTGCAAGCCAAAATGTTGTACAAAAAGAAAAAGCAAGCCAATTGGTATCACTTTTTTGTGCGTCCGTGGTGGCGTTTTAACCACCAGTATTTTATTAGATTAGGAATTTTGGATGGAAAAGAAGGTTTTATTTTAGCATATACAAGCGCTTTTGCTACCTTTAAGAGATATGTAAATTTATGGATGCTGTATCGTAAAATAGACTAAGTCATGAAAAAAGTTTTTTTGGAATCTCACAACCTTAAGAATAAATATTCGGGCTTCGGTCAGTTTAATTACCATCTTATAAAAGCACTTGCTAAAACACCGCTGAAAGGCTTCAAAATTACCTTGCACGCTAAAAATGTGAAGGAATTAAAAGCTGAGTTTGGTTCTACTTTTAAATACAAGAAATACCGCTCCATCACGCGTCACAAACCTTTCAGAATAAAGAAAAAATACAACCTTTGGCATTGCTTAAATCAGAATATTAAAGTGGAACCCTTTTTTAATATTCCTTATTTATTAACGGTACATGATGTGCATTTTGTGGAAGAAGGTTCTTCTCTATTACAAGCAAAACTGAAAGCGAAATTTAACGAGAAGTTGAAACGCGCTAATGGAATTGTGTATATTTCTGAATTTGCTAAAAAAGATACCCACCACCATTTTAACGTGCCAAACATTCCGGAATATGTAATTTACAACGGAAATACCATTACCGATATTTCTATTCCTGAAGGCTACAAGCCCGAAATCACTTCAGAACGACCGTTTTTGTTTTCTATTGGTGACTTTAGCGAGCGTAAAAACTTTATCACTTTGGTAGAAATGCTTCAGTTTTTGCCAGAGTACAACTTAATTCTATCTGGAAATAACACCTCTATTTACGCCGACAAGCTTACCGCTTTAGTGAAAGAATACGGTTTTGAAAATCGGGTGTTTCAGACTGGAAAAATAGAAGACCTTCAAAAGCAATACTACTTGCAACATTGCGATGCGTTTGTATTTCCATCGTTGCGAGAAGGTTTCGGTATTCCTCCCATTGAAGCCATGCGCTTCGGAAAACCTGTTTTTATATCAAACAATACATCGTTGCCTGAAATTGGGGGTGAACATAGTTTTTACTGGGATCATTACGATCCGCAATACATGGCCGAAACCCTTCAACTAGGAATGGCACGGTTTCACAATGCGCAAGAGTTTTACGAAAATTGGTATGTAAATCGTGCTAAAAGCTTCAGTTGGGAAACCACCGCACAACAGTATGTCGAGGTATATAAAAAATTGCTAAATCTATAACGCTGTATGAAAGACATTGCAGTCATTCTTATTAATTACAACACCTCAAAGTACACCTTAAAATGTATTGAAGCAGTCGTGGGTTTAACTTCGGAAGCTGTGTCGTATCAGATTATTGTGGTAGATAACAATTCGGAACTTGCAGATTATAAACATCTGAAACAAAACTTTCCGAAGAAAGAATACATTCAGCTTTTTAGAAGCGACCTCAACACCGGATTTGGAGGAGGAAATATGTATGGTTACCAACATGCTAACGCCAAGTATGTATTGTTCTTGAACAATGATGCCATGCTGCAAAATGACTGCCTTAGCATTTTGTATCGCTACATGGAACACAATCCGCCCGTAGGCGTTTGCACTGCACAAAATTACGACGAACACAACAACCTTGTTCCTTCGTTCGATCATAATAAAGGACTCCGTCGCTTGCTCTTCGGAAGAGGTTTTTTGGAGAAAATGAATCCGAAACGCTACCCGAAACGCAAAAAAAAATACACCCAGCCTATAAAAGTGGATTGGGTAAATGGTGCCTTTCTATTTTTTAACGCAAAGGCATTTGAAGAAGCTGGCGGATTTGATCCTAACATTTTTCTGTATTGGGAAGAAATGGATATTTGCTACCGACTTAAAAAATTAGGGTATAGCAGTATGCTAGTGCCTGAAGCTAAAATTTTACACTACCAAGGCGTGAGCATCGGAAGCTCCCCTGAAATTGACAAAGAGGCGTATATCTCTTATTTATATGTGCTTCGGAAAAACTTCGGATTCATAAAATATGTAACCATCCGAAAATATTTGGTTGCGGCCATCTTACTGAAACCTAAAAAATGGTATTTATTATCGGTACTTCTGAAGCTAAATCCTTCAAAAGCATCTTTAAAACACAAACAAACACCTCGAACTTTCGATGAAAACTGAACTTGAAAATGCACTCGCTGTCTTAAAAAAAGGGGGCCTTATTTTATATCCAACCGATACCGTTTGGGGAATTGGTTGCGATTCGACACATCCAAAAGCGATTGAGCGTATTTACGAACTTAAAAAACGCGCCAACGACAAATCGTTAATTTGCTTGGTAAGTGACTTGCGAATGCTCGAACAATTTGTAGAGCAAATTCCAAAAGGCGCTTACGATGTTTTAAAGTTTTCGGTAGATCCCACAACCATTGTTTACGACAATCCAATACGTGTTTCTGAAACTTTAATTGCAGCAGACGATTCGCTTGCCTATCGTATTGTAGACAATGAATTTTGTCAAAAACTAATCCGAAAACTGAAGCGTCCAATTGTTTCTACTTCGGCAAATATTAGTGGCGAAAAAACACCGTTAAACTTTCAAGAAATAAGTCAGGAGATTTTGGATGGCGTTGACTATGTCGTAAATTTGCAGCGTGATAAAAAGGCTGGAAAACCGTCCACTATTATCAAAATTAAAAATGACGGAACGGTTACAGTGCTCAGAAAATAAAAAATGCAAACATCCCAAAATTTAAAAACCGCTTTACAAAACCCTGTATTTAATACAATTGCGAAAGCAGCTTCTAACCTTAACCTAGAATGTTATGTAATTGGCGGATTTGTTCGGGATTACATCTTAAAAAGAGGTACTGCTAAAGACATTGATATTGTGGCTGTAGGAAGTGGTATTGAGCTTGCCAAAGAAGTTTCTAAATTATTACCTGGAAAACCAAACGTTTCAGTCTTCAAAAATTACGGTACTGCAATGTTAAAATCAGGCGGTATTGAACTTGAATTTGTAGGTGCTCGAAAAGAGTCCTATTCCGAAGAAAGCAGAAATCCAGAAGTTGAAAATGGTACCCTAGAAGACGATCAAAACAGGCGCGATTTTACCATTAACGCCATGGCAATTAGCGTTAATCAAGATTCATACGGTGCGTTACTCGATCCTTTTAATGGGTTACAAGATTTAGAGTACAGAACGATTAAAACACCTTTAGATCCAGACATTACTTACAGCGACGACCCGTTACGAATGATGCGCGCTATTCGATTTGCCTCTCAGTTAGACTTTACCATTGAAAAAAAATCACTAGACGCCATCACAAAAAATGCAAGTCGGATCAAAATTATCTCTAACGAGCGTATTGTTGACGAATTACATAAAATAATTGCTTCGGAAGTGCCTTCAAAAGGATTTAGCTTGTTGCATAAAACAGGATTACTCCCTTTTATATTACCAGAATTAGTCGCACTACAAGGAATTGATGAAAAAGAAGGTCAACGCCACAAAGATAACTTTTGGCACACCTTAGAAGTAGTAGATAATATTGCGCAAGCCACAGACGACCTTTGGTTGCGATGGGCGGCTTTATTACACGACATCGGAAAAGCACCAACCAAACGCTTTGACAAAAAAATAGGTTGGACGTTTCACGCACACGAATTTGTAGGTTCAAAAATGGTCTACAAACTCTTTAAACGTCTCAAAATGCCACTGAACGAGAAGATGAAGTTTGTTCAGAAAATGGTATTGATGAGCTCCCGCCCCATTGTATTGGCTTCAGAAGTAACCGATAGCGCTGTACGTAGATTGGTTTTTGACGCTGGCGAACATGTGGAAGATTTAATGACCCTTTGCGAAGCAGATATCACGACTAAAAATCCGAAGAAATTCAAAAAATACCATCAAAATTTTAAGTTGGTTCGCGATAAGATTGTAGAAGTAGAAGAACGCGATCATATTCGAAACTTTCAACCTCCCGTTAGCGGAGAAGAAATCATGACCACATTTGGACTGAAACCTTCTCGCGAAATCGGACTTATAAAAGATGCGATTAAAGAAGCTATTTTAGAAGGTGACATTCCAAATGAATACGAAGCGGCGCGCCAATTTATGCTGAAAAAAGGAAAAGAACTTGGATTGAAGCTGATTTAAAAAGAAGTAAATCTGTCCCCTCGAGCGCAGTCGAGAGGTCAATAGTACTAAAACAAGTAGGTCTCGGCTGCGCTCGACCAGACATTGAATATGCAACAAAACAAAAAAGTAATCTACTGGCTTTTAACAGGATGTGCTCTCATATTTGTAATGGTAGTAGTGGGCGGCATCACACGATTAACACATTCCGGACTTTCAATTTCAAATTACAAACTTATTTCGGGTACGCTTCCTCCCATGAATGAGGTGGAATGGAATGAGGCCTTCGAGTTGTACAAACAATATCCTGAATATCAAAAACTAAACAATCACTTTTCGTTAGAAGATTTTAAAGATATCTTCTTTTGGGAATGGCTACACCGTGTTATTGGCCGATTTATTGGAATGGTATTTCTAATTCCTTTTCTTTATTTTCTGCTGAAAAAGCAGCTTTCAAAAAAAACAGTAAAAAAATGCCTCTTAATACTTTTTCTTGGAGGATTTCAAGGGTTTCTAGGTTGGTATATGGTAAAAAGTGGCTTGGTAGATAATCCAGATGTGAGCCATTTCCGTTTGGCAATGCATTTAACTACTGCATTTATTACGTTCGCTTATACATTATGGGTCGCTTTAGATCTTTGGTTTCCGAAGAAAAAAGAAATTGATATAACATTGAGAAACCTTATTCGTATTGGAATGGGAGTTTTAATCCTTCAAATTATTTGGGGCGCATTTGTTGCAGGACTTGATGCTGGCTGGATTCACAATCACTGGCCCTTGATGAACGATGGCAAATTAATTCATGAAACTGTTACTATTGAACAAACTCCTGTTTGGAAAAATTTTGTAGAAGGAAAAAGTGGCGTTCAGTTTGTACATCGTTATATGGCGTATGTAGTGGTATTCTTAATTGGTCTTATCTGGTACAAAACACGAAAAGTTACAGCTACAATTCCGCAGAAAAAAGGAGTACACGTCCTTGTTGCACTCGTGCTAGTTCAATTTATACTTGGAGTGTTTACTTTAATTTTACAAGTTCCTGTCGTTTTAGGAGTATTGCATCAAGTAGTCGCATTTTTTCTACTTGCGGCAATGACTTTTACACTGCATAGGTATAGTAAATAAAAACTTAAATATTAAGTTTAAAATCATTTGGAATTCATAAAATGATCTTAGATGTAATATGCGTAATTTTTCCTTTTACATCAAAAAATAGTCGTTCCTTATGAAGCAAAAACAATATCTTTGCAATCTTAAATTTTTGATATGATTTACCGTTTTAGAATAATTCTCGACGCAAAAGAAGATGTGATTCGTGATATTGAAATTGAAGAAACCGCAACCTTAGAAGACTTTCATAATGTCATCACACAAGCCTATGGTTTTGAAGGGCAAGAGATGGCTTCTTTTTATACAAGTAATGACGAGTGGGAACAAGAAGAAGAAATTCCATTGTTTGATATGAGCGAAGTCCCTGGTGCTTTACGTGTCATGAGCGAAACCCTTCTGCAAAATGTAGTTTCTGAAAATAGCACCAAATTAATCTACGTATACGACTTTTTAACCATGTGGACTTTTTTAGTTGAGCTCGCTGAAATTGCTGAACCTGAAGCCGGTATGATGTATCCAAACCTAATGTTCGCACACGGTGAAATTCCAGATGATGCCCCGCATAAAAAATACGTTGGAAAAGGAGAAGACGACGAGGACGATGATGTAGATGATTTTTACGACGACGACGAATTCGATCTGGACCCTGAAGATTACGACACCCTCGACTTTGACGAAAACTGGAATTAATCTTCCTTACTACGCTTACCTAATTTAATTCTAAAGATTCAAAATGATCAACTTATATTCTGCGCATATTGCTTCCTTATCTATTCATAGAGTTGGGAATAAAAGTAAAAATGAGCCTATATTACTTTCCGAAGAAGTTTACCAAACAGACGACGAAATTACTCCTTTATTAAAAGAGTTTTTTCTGAAACCTTTTCGAGAAAAAGAAGAAAATTACTTTCAATTTGCCCACGATACCGACTTAGAATTTCACGAAATATTTTCTATTGCTTCGGAAGTGTTTGCAGATCCAAGTACGATTCACCAAGCCAGTAAAAAAATTACCCAACACCTTTACGATCAATCGATGCACCCACACATTAAAAGTGGAGAAGTCTACATCGCCTTTTTTGAAGGTTTACAGATTGACAACGAAAAGGTAAACGGAATTGGAATATTCAAATCGGAGCTAAAACAAGATTTTCTTCAATTTTCTGAAACCCAAAACCAATTAGAAGCCAACCTACAACAAGGAGTAAATCTCAACAAATTAGACAAAGGCTGTCTTATTTTTAATGTCAAAAAAGAAGAAGGTTATAAAGTACTTTCTGTAGATAGCAATCGCTACGATGCGCGTTATTGGTTAGAGAGCTTTTTAGGGGTTGACCCTTGTGAAGACGATAACTTCAAAACAAAAAAGTACTTAAAATTTTGTCAAGACTTTGCTAAGGAAGTTGTGCTTCCTGCAGAAGATAAAAAACAAGAGGTTTTATTCATGAATCGTGCTGTGAATCATTTTGCGAAAAATGATAGTTTTGAGGAGTCTGCATTCATGAATGACGTGATAGACAATCCTGATTTAATACCTGAGTTTAACAACTATAAAAACGAGAAAGCTCCTAAATATAGCATTCAAGACTTAACATCGTTTCCTATTGCAAATACAGCAGTAACAGCAGCTAGAAAGAAAATTAAAAATGTAATTAATCTAGATACAAACATTCAGATTAAGTTAGATTTTATCAATGCTGAAAGTGCCGATCGTTTTGTAGAAAAAGGATGGGATGAAGAAAAACAAATGTATTATTATTTGGTGTATTTCAACAAAGAAGAAAAATCGTAAGTCGTTACAAACGAAACTACAAAACAATATAAATCCTAGGTTCTAGTTACTGAATCTAGGATTTTTCTGTACATCCCTTTTGGTTATCTTGTAACAAATTTGAAGCTCGCTCGTCATACCAATAACTAAACACCAAAAAACAATGCAAGGAAATGCCATCCTCACGATTCGTAACCTTACTAAAAAATTTGGATCACTTACTGCCGTAGATGATCTTTCTTTTACCATAGAAAAAGGAAACGTTTACGGAATTCTAGGTCCGAACGGAAGTGGAAAATCGACCACTCTCGGAATTGTACTAAACGTTGTAAACAGAACCAAAGGTGAGTTTCATTGGTTTGACGGGAGCGGAACCACGCACGAAGCGTTAAAAAAAGTTGGGGCAATTATCGAGCATCCTAATTTCTATCCGTATATGACAGCCGTTCAAAATCTTGAATTGGTTTGCAAAATAAAAGAAGTGTCTTCGACTAAAATTGAAGAAAAGCTTGAAATTGTTGGCCTTTTAGAGCGTAAAAACAGTAAGTTTAGTTCTTTTTCACTCGGAATGAAACAACGCTTAGCGATTGCTTCTGCCCTATTAAACGATCCTGAAATTCTCATTCTTGATGAACCTACCAATGGATTAGATCCGCAGGGTATTCATCAAATACGTGAAATAATAAAAAAGATTGCTTCAGAAGGAACCACAATTTTATTGGCGTCGCATTTATTAGATGAAGTAGAAAAAGTGTGTTCTCATGTTGTAATTCTTCGGAAAGGAAAAAGTTTATACACAGGTACTGTCGATGGAATGAATGCCAGTCACGGCTTCTTCACTTTAAAAAGTAATGACTTAGTACTATTACAAGCCGCTTTGGAAGGACACAACGCCTTCGGAACTATTAAAACGGAAGGTGATCATCTTATCGCCTACTTGAACGAACCGATGGAAGCTTCCGAAGTAAACAAATTCCTTTTTAATCAAGGCATCACACTTTCACATCTTGTAAAACGCAAAGAAAGTCTTGAAGAACAATTCCTAGAACTTACCAAACAAAACTAAGCCACATGCTACGATTACTTAACATTGAACTTCAAAAAATAAAGTATAACAAGGCGGCTAAGATTATTTCTATCGTCTATTTTTCACTTATCTGCTTCATTGCTTTTATTGTTTCTATCGAGTTTAATTTTGGTGGAATCAACTTTAGAGTAGCCGATCAAGGTATTTTTAATTTTCCATTTATTTGGCATTTTAACTCGTGGATGGCTGCATGGCTTAAAATATTTTTAGCCATTGTAATTGTTTCCATTGTCGCCAATGAATACAGCTACCGAACGCTGAAACAAAACCTTATTGACGGACTTAGTAAAAAGGAATTTATCATTTCAAAAGTGCTTACCGTTGTATTGTTTTCAATAGTTTCTACTGTTTTTCTATTTATCGTTTCTCTAACTTTGGGATTGATATTTTCAGATTACACCGAGTTTTCAATCATATTTAGTGACTTAGAATATCTGTTTGCATATTTCTTAAAGCTAATTTGCTTCTTTAGCTTTTGTATGTTCTTGGCTTTTTGGGTAAAACGCTCAGCTTTCGCCTTAGGATTTTTAGGATTATGGCAAGTCATAGAAGGGCTAATCGCTATTTTATTTCAGTTTATAAAAGTGAAAACAGATGTCAATTTATTCGACTCAGTTTATAACTTTCTACCCTTAAACGCAATGTCTGACCTCATCACCGAACCTTTTTCAAGATTAGGTGCTGTGCAGTCGGCTGCAAATCAATTGGGAGAAAATTTTAACCAGAATTACGACGTTCAATGGTCAACAGTACTTATCACTATGGGTTGGACAGTATTGTTTATTTATGGATCGTATGCAATTTTAAAGCGTAGAGATTTATAAAACAAGACTTTATTCTTCGTTAGGAAGCTATAATACTGTTAGATATTCCTTATATTTAACAGTCAATCACTAGCGATGAATTTCATAAAAAAAATCTTCTTCTTTATTTTTCTAGTGTTTCCTATGCTACTACTAGCGCAGGAGATTGAGTTATTTCAGCAATTTAATGGCCGATACGACTACCTTGCCTTCGGAAACACTTTAAATGTAGAAGAGAATACAGGAGGAACACAAGGATGTGTGATTCTAACAGAGAGTAGCGCCGATTTTTCATTAGAACCTGGACAGACAATTGTAGCTGCCTATCTGTATTGGGCAGGTGTTGGTCCTGGCGATTTTGACGTATTATTTAACGGTACTGCCATTACTCCCGAACGCACTTTCTTAATAGACAATGGTGTTCGAATGTATTTTTCGGCCTATGCTGACGTTACGCCTATTATTACTGCTACTGGAAATGCAACCTATACGCTTTCAGAATTAGATCTTACCGAGGTAATTCCCAATTACTGTGTGGGAACTACCAATTTTGCGGGTTGGGCTGTCAATGTGATTTATGAAGATGCCTCGTTAACTTTAAATCAGGTAAATCTATTTGATGGTTTTGAATATGTTTCAGCAACCAATGAAGACCTTACCATTACCCTTGAAAATTTAAATGTTCTTGACAACCTTGGCGCAAAGATTGGATTCCTTGCCTGGGAAGGAGATTCTAATATTGCGATAAACGAAACCCTTAAAATTAATGGTGCAACTCTTAGCAATCCACCGTTAAATCCTGAAAACAACGCTTTTAATGGAACCAACAGTTTTACAAACTCGACCGAGTTGTACAATATGGACATGGATGTTTACAACATTGAAAACAATATCAATCCTGGAGATGAAACCGCAACCATAAGCCTCACTTCTGGACAAGATTTTGTAATTATTAACAATATTATAACCGTATTAAACACCGAATTACCCGACGCAACCATCGTTTTAGATTCTATTGTAGGTGGAACCACTTGTGGCGATAAAGATTTTGAACTGGAATATACCGTGTACAACATTGACTCCACAGACGAGCTTCCCGCCAACACGCCTATCGCTTTTTACGCAAACAATTCGCTTATCGGGCAAGCAGAAACCACAACCATTTTACCTATTGGCGGTTCAGAAAGCGGAAGCATTAGTGTCGTGATTCCAGATGCAATTCCTGCCGATTTTACATTGCGTGCTATGGTAGATGATGATGGCTTCGGAAACGGAGTCGTTCGCGAGTCTAATGAAGATAACAATGAAGCTTCCGAAGAAATTCACTTGCTTGTCTTTCCTGATATTTCTAGACTTCGTAATTTAGAGGTTTGTGATGTTTTTGGAACGGAAACCTTCAACCTAACGGAAGCGACCGCACTAATAAATCCACAAAATAATATTGTTTTTTATACTACGGAAACCGACGCACAAAATGAAGATAATCCTATAACAACAACGGAAGCATACGAAAATACCTCAAATCCCGAAACCATTTGGGTTCGTGTCGCCAATCCAGATTGTTTCGTCATCGGCAGCTTTACTATTGAAGTAATTGTATGTCCGTTACCAGATGCGACCATAGAAATAGAAGACAACCTCTTTGCCTGTAGACAGCGAGATTTAATTATAGATTATACAGTTTTCAATACTGAAGGAACAGCGCCTTTACCCGCAGCTACTCCTATTGCATTTTATATTTCAGGACTACTCATTGGACAATCGGAAACCGAATTTGTACTACCAATTGGAGGTAGCGAACCTGGATCTGTCACAGTAATGTTACCAGACTCCGTTCCCAATACATTTACCATTGTAGGAAGTGTTGACGACCTCGGAACAGGAACTGGAATTGTTTTTGAACTGAACGACACCAATAATACGTTCGAGATAACGGTTGAGTTTGGCTCCATTCCTCCAATTACAATGCTTCCCGATTTGTTACTATGCGATATTGGAAACAATACTGCGATTTTCGACTTAACCGTACAAGACGATTTAATTTCAGAAGCGACCGATGATCAAATTCATTACTATAACTCTTTAGACGATGCCATTGCGAACACCAATCCTATCGTAAATACGGAAAACTTTCAGAATACAAGCGATCCACAAACCATCTATGTGCGTTTAGAAAATGAAATTTGTTTTACCTCGGCTTCATTTCAGCTAACCACTCAAAATTGCAAGCCTGAGATTCCGCAGGGAATATCACCTAACAATGACGGGATAAATGATGTATTTGAAATTACGGGATTGATAGATGTTTACAATGATTTTGAACTTCATATTTACAGCCGTGAAGGCAATTTAATTTACAAAGGAGACAACGAAGAAGGCTTTTGGGATGGCATTCCGAATACAGGTTTATTGTACAAAGAAACAGTTGTTCCCACAGGAACGTATTATTATGTATTATTTTTAAATGACGCACAATATCCAAACCCTTTTACAGGTTTTGTATATGTAAATTATTAATTCAAAGAGAGATTAAACTTTTTGAATGAATAGAAGTCAAATAAAAATGATGCGCTACCTACCTCTTTTATGTCTGCTTATTTTATGTAATTGCAAAGGAGACGATACCATTCCGGAAGTACAAATTGTGGACGAAGAAATGTACTTTCCGCCAACTAACTCCAACGTTTGGGACACCAAAACGATCGAGAGTTTGCAATGGAACACGACCGCTGCAGAAGACTTATACACCTATTTATCAGACAATGGCACGAGAGCGTTTATCGTACTAGAAGACGGTAAAATTGTAATCGAAAAATACTGGGGAACTACTATTCAAGGAAATTCTTTATTTAATGAAACCTCAAATTGGTATTGGGCCTCCGCCGGAAAAACACTGACGGCATGTTTGGTCGGGATTGCTCAACAAGAGGGATTGCTAGATATTAACAACAAAACCTCAACATACTTGGGTGCGAATTGGACAAGTTTACCTTCTGAAAAAGAAGATTTAATTACTCTAAAGCACCAACTAACTATGACTACGGGGTTAGATTACACAGTCTCTTCTCCAGATTGTACAGACCCTGAATGTCTTCAATATTTAGCAGATGCAGGCACACAATGGTACTACCACAATGCACCATATACCCTTTTAGAATCGGTAGTTAGCAATGCTGCGGGTGTTAGCTATAATGACTTCACAGATCAAAACATAGAGTTGCAAACAGGAATGGATGGAACCTGGCTTCCATTAGGCGACAATAATGTGTATTGGAGTACCGCTCGAGATGCGGCTCGCTTCGGATTGTTACTTCTCAACAAAGGAACTTGGAATACCACGCCTGTGCTGTCTGATGCTTCCTATTTTAATGCAATGACCAACAGCTCACAAACTTTAAATCCATCGTATGGATATTTGTGCTGGCTGAACGGAAAGTCTTCTATTGTTTTCCCTAGTGATACTAGCAATTATCCTATTTCCCTTGCGCCTAATGCTCCATCAGATTTGTATGCAGCTATGGGTAAAAACGGACAGTTTATTGATGTTGTTCCGAGTAAAAACCTTGTTGTAATTAGAATGGGGGAAGCGCCCGACGGTGATTTAGTCCCTGTCAATTTTCATAACACGATGTGGGAAAAAATTACAAATATGATCGAATAGATTA
The DNA here is from genome assembly GCF_900102055.1 of Ulvibacter litoralis. Lineage (GTDB taxonomy): Bacteria > Bacteroidota > Bacteroidia > Flavobacteriales > Flavobacteriaceae > Ulvibacter > Ulvibacter litoralis. The sequence continues at coordinate 66,840 of NZ_FNBA01000002.1, read as the reverse complement.
TTTCGTTTTGTTTTTCTTCGGAAGTGTATAATACATACTAAAATCTGAAAAGGTGCGTTTTTGAAAAACTAACCATTTTATTTTTCTACGCATGAAAAGTGTTCTTATTCTGCTTATTGCCTTTTTTCCGTTTACAAATTATCAACCAAAAAAAGAAGTCAAAACCTACGATCTCGCTACTGCTATTGAACAGAAACTAGTTGAATACAATGTGACTGGTAATTCTGAAAGTCCGCACTATTACGAACCGATTCGTATTACCCTTAAAAATAAAAGCAACGCTGCGCTTCAGATACGAATTCCAAACGGTCAAAAATTTGAATCTGTATCGCCAGACATTCAAGATGTAATTACGACACAAGAAGAATTGATTGCGCTTTCCGAAGAAAAAACGATTACAAAACCCTTGTTAGGAATGTGCATTCAGCAACACAACTCAGCACCAAGTTCTAAAGAAGCCTACAAATTAGGAGGCCTAGCCACAGGGCATTTAGCGAAGCTTACTCAAGAAATTCAAACCAAAGAAGCCTTTACAATTAATGCTCAATATGCAATTTGGTCGTTAGACGATCCTGACAACCTCTATGCGATAGATGGTTTTGACCAAGAAGAAGCCTTGCATTTTCAATCGTTTACAGCCAATTTATTAGGTGTTTCCTTAGAACAAGATCCATTTAATGAGTATGACGCTATCGATAACAATGAGGAAGATTCTAATTATGACAATCGATATCTTGTAAAAAGGAAAGTTGGCGGTAAGTTCAAGTATAAATTTTCAAAAACATCGGCAGTTACCATTGGAATGTTTAACGATCAGGACATTGTGGTGAAAGAATTATACAACAACCCTGAGACAAAACCTGGTGAACATTTTTTATCGTATGAGTTTGATACAAATGCCTACACAGACGATGTGTACTACATTCGATTAATTATTAATGGACAAATAAAGATTAATTACGAAATGAAATCGAAGCGATCTTAGCTCAAATCTATCTTAGTTTTGAAAAAAAGCTGCTTTCCTAAAATTGGTTGAAAGCGTTTCTAATTTTTATCTTCCAATAACGGAACAAAACGAAACTCGCCAAATTCTTCTTTGTCGAACCCAACTTTAGAAGTCCGTGTAAAAACAGTCATAATTTGCACTGAATCGCCTACAGGAATCACAAGTTTCCCACCAATTTTAAGCTGTGCCAACAAAGGCTTGGGAACATACGGTGCGCCTGCTGTTACGATAATCCCGTCAAATGGCGCTTCTGATTCGAGTCCGATATAGCCATCACCAAAAATGAGGCGTTTGGGTCGGTAGCCTAATTTTGGTAAAAACAATTTTGTTTTTTTGAACAGTTCATTTTGGCGCTCAATAGAATACACCAACGCACCTATTTCAAGTAATACAGCCGTTTGATAGCCACTACCCGTCCCTATTTCAAGGATTTTAGACCCTCTTTTCACATTCAACAATTCCGTTTGGCGTGCAACAGTATAAGGTTGTGAAATAGTTTGATCGGCTGCGATAGGAAATGCCTTATCTACATAGGCGTGGTCTATAAAGCCAGAATCCATAAATAAATGTCTCGGAATTTTATTAATTGCGTTTAAAACATCAGTGTTGGTAATTCCTTTTTTCTGAAGGACTTCCACTAATCTTTTTCGCATTCCTTGATGGGTAAAAGTGTCTTTCACGGCTTGGGGGTTTGAAGGTGCAAAATAAGAAATTGCAACTATCGAAACAACTTAAAAATGCGTTTATCCCATCTTCTATTTGGTTTAAAACTTGAATCCTGAAACCTTGAACTTTCTTTTAAATCTCCTTACATTTGTAGAAAACCCACACTGATGTTAAAAGCTGGAGTCTTAGGTGCAGGACACTTAGGTAAAATTCATTTAAAATTGCTGCAACAGTCCGACCAATATGAATTAGTCGGCTTTTACGATTCTAACGCAGCAGCTTCCGAAGCCATAGAAAAAGAATTTGGATATAAAAGTTTTCCTTCAATGGAAGCGCTTATAGATGCTTGTGATATGGTAGATGTTGTTACCCCAACAATTTATCATTTTGAATGCGCTAAAAAAGTACTCGAAGCGGGGAAACATTTGTTTATTGAAAAACCTATTACGCACACCGTAGAAGAAGCAAATATCATTCGAGATTTAGCCAAGAAAAATGGAGTTCGCGGACAAGTAGGACAAGTAGAACGTTTTAACCCTGCATTTATGGCGGTTAGTCATAAAATAAAGAATCCGATGTTTATTGAAGCGCATCGTTTGGCAGAGTTCAATCCTAGAGGAACCGATGTTTCTGTGGTACTTGACCTTATGATTCATGATATTGATGCGATTTTAAGTGTGGTGCATTCTGAAGTAAAAAACATTCATGCAGGTGGTGTTGCCGTTATTAGTGAAACGCCCGATATCGCTAATGCGCGTATCGAGTTTGAAAACGGTTGTGTTGCCAATTTAACAGCGAGTAGAATTTCTATGAAAAGCATGCGTAAAGCACGGTTTTTTCAGAAAGACGCGTACATCTCTGTCGATTTCTTAGACAAGAAATGTGAAGTGGTTAAAATGAAAGACGCCCCTGAAAATCCAGACGATTTCGCTATGATACTTACCAATGCGGAAGGCGTTAAAAAGCAGATTTATTTTGACAACCCAGATGTAAATAGCAACAATGCAATTTTAGACGAATTAGAGTCTTTTGCAAATGCCATACATACAGACACAACACCTGTAGTAAGCTTAAAACAAGGAGCTGAAGCTTTGCGTGTTGCCATGAAAATAATTGAAAATTTTAAAACGGTTTAAAAAACGTACCGTTCAAAATCTCTATAAAATACATACCAATGAAAAACGTAGCTGTTATTGGAGCAGGAACCATGGGAAATGGAATTGCCCATACATTTGCTCAAAGCAATTATAAAGTGAACCTTATTGATATCTCGCAAGCTTCTCTAGACAGAGGGATGGCAACAATATCAAAAAATTTAGACCGAATGGTGGCCAAAGAAAAAATTTCGGAAGCCGACAAACAAAATACTTTAAACAATATCACCACCTACACCAATTTAGAAGAAGGAGTTGCATCGGTAGGTTTGGTGGTAGAAGCTGCTACCGAAAACTTAGATTTAAAACTTAAAATCTTTAAAGATTTAGACACTTTTTGTGCAGCCGACACCATTTTAGCAAGTAATACTTCTTCCATTTCTATTACAAAAATTGCTTCCGTTACCTCACGCCCAGAATTGGTAATCGGAATGCATTTTATGAATCCAGTGCCGATTATGAAACTGGTTGAAATTATTAAAGGATATAGTACAAGCCAAGAAACCTACACGATAGTTAAAGAACTTTCAGAAAAACTCCACAAAGTTCCTGTGGAAGTGAACGATTACCCTGGTTTTGTTGCCAATCGTATTTTAATGCCAATGATTAACGAAGCCATCGAAACACTTTACAATGGTGTGGCTGGTGTGAAAGAAATTGACACAGTAATGATGTTAGGAATGGCCCACCCTATGGGACCATTAGCGTTGGCTGATTTTATAGGATTGGACGTTTGTTTGTCTATTCTGAATGTGATGTACGACGGATTTAAAAACCCGAAATATGCACCTTGTCCGTTATTAGTGAATATGGTAATGGCTGGAAAGTTAGGCGCAAAAAGTGGCGAAGGTTTCTACGATTACAGTGAAAACAGAAAAGCTGAAGCTGTAGCAAAAATGTTTCAGTAAAAGAATCCAAATACGAAAAATTGGCAAAAATAATTCCTTTTAAAGCAGTACGCCCTACACGAGACAAAGTGAGTTTGCTTGCAGCGCGGTCGTACGATAGTTATACGCCAGAACAAGTTGAATCGAGACTTCGGGACAACCCGTTCTCTTTTTTACACATTGTAAATCCTGGCTATAAATACAAAAAGGAAATTAGCGGTGAAGAAAGATACAGTTTGGTTCGCAACCGGTATCAGGAGTTTAAAGAGGATGAAATTTTTACTCAAGACGAAAAACCAAGTTTTTATATCTATAAAATTGTAAATAGAGACGGCTTGGAGTTTAATGGAATTGTTGCTGCAGCAAGCGCTCAAGACTATGAAAACGACGTCATAAAAAAACACGAAGACACCCTAGAGTATAAAGAAGTCATTTTCGAAAATTACTTAAAAACAGTAGGATTCAATGCCGAGCCCGTGCTCCTCACCTACCCCGACAATGATGAATTAGCAACCATTATTGAAACGGTGATGCACGATCGTGCCGAGTACGAGTTTACCACAACCTATCGCGACACACATTATTTGTGGAAGGTTGATGATGAAACTACAATTAACACTATTCAGAGTATTTACGAAGGCATGGAAACGCTCTATATTGCCGACGGACATCACAGATCTGCTTCTTCGTGCTTGTTAGCAAAGCATTTAAAAGCTGAAAATGAAAATCATACAGGAAAGGAAGCGTATAATTATTTTATGTCTTATTTAATTCCAGAAAGTGATTTAAAAATTTACGAATTCAATCGATTGGTAAAAGGACTGAACGGGTTAAGCAAAGAGGAATTTTTAATTCAGTTAGATACTGTATTCCGTATAGAAAACAGAAATCAAGAATACTACAAACCGTTGCGAAAACATCATTTTAGCATGTACTTAGACGGTGAGTTTTATTCGTTATCACTTCGGAAAAACAGCTACACCATTTCAAATGCGTTGGATGGATTGGATGCGCAGATTTTATACAAAACCATCTTGAAGCCTATTTTAGGAATTGAAGATTTACGAAACGATACACGCATTGAATATTCGCATGGTAAAAATGATTTGGCGTACGTACAAACGATGGTGGATAAAGGTGACTTCACTGTCGGTTTCGGTTTGTTAGCCGTTACCACGCAAGAGATGAAACAAATTGCAGATGAAGGCCTGAAAATGCCTCCTAAAAGCACTTATATTGAGCCTAAACTTCGAAGTGGCGTTACGATTTATGAATTTTAAAAAGAAGAGCAAGTAGCGTATGAGTATTTCAGAAAACATACAACAACTAAAGGCAACACTTCCAGAAACAGTAACACTTGTTGCCGTTTCTAAAACCAAACCTATTGAAAACCTTCAAGAAGCCTACGATGCTGGACAACGCATTTTTGGTGAAAATAAGATCCAAGAAATGGAGTCGAAATGGGAAGCACTACCCAAAGACATTCAGTGGCATATGATTGGTCATGTACAAACCAATAAGGTGAAATACATGGCGCCTTTTGTACATTTAATTCATGCGGTTGACAGCCTAAAATTACTGAAAGAAATAAACAAACAAGCGAAAAAAAACGATCGTATTATTCAGTGTTTGCTTCAGGTGAAGATTGCTGAAGAAGATACAAAGTTCGGAATGGAAGCAGCTTCAGTCGCTCCTTTATTAGCTTCAGAAGAGGTGAAAGACTTTCAAAATGTGCAGATTGTTGGGTTAATGGGAATGTCAACGTTTACCGAAGACACTGTTCAAGTTGCAACTGAGTTTCAGAAGTTAAAAAAACAATACGACGCTCTTAAAACGCCTCATAACCTAACCACACTTTCAATGGGAATGAGCGGAGATTACCAACTTGCTATCGAAAATGGCAGCAACATGGTAAGAGTGGGAAGTAAAATCTTTGGGGAACGAAATTATAATGGGTAACTTTATAATTGATACTAATAAACTTAAATACACAATTTGTACGCAATTTTAGATATTGAAACCACAGGTGGTAAATACAATGAAGAAGGTATTACTGAGATTGCTATTTACCGATTTGACGGCCATAAAATTGTAGACCAGTTTTGTAGTTTGGTAAATCCTGAACGTAGCATTCAGCCGTTTGTAGTGAATCTTACAGGGATTAACAATGACATGCTTCGGAATGCTCCGAAATTTTATGAAGTTGCCAAACGCATTATAGAAATTACCGATGGTTGCACTATTGTAGCGCACAATGCTAAGTTTGACAACCGAATTTTAACCACCGAGTTTGACAGATTAGGCTACGATTTTAGTATGAATACACTTTGTACGGTTGAACTTTCAAAAAAATTAATTCCGGATCTTCCTTCTTATAGTTTAGGAAAGTTGGTTCGAACGCTTGGAATTCCGTTAAGCGACAGACATAGAGCGCAAGGAGATGCCAAAGCAACAGTTGCGTTATTCAAATTGTTGCTAACTAAAGACACTTCCAAAGAGATTATTCAATCGCTAACAGGAAAAGATCCGAAACGACAATTAGAACCTAAATTAATCGATATTATTAAAGACGCTCCTACCAGTACGGGTGTGTATTACATGCATCGAAAAGATGGAAAAATCATCTATATTGGAAAAAGCAAGAATATAAAAAAGCGATTAACACAGCATTTTACCAACGATAATCGGAAATCGAAACGCATTCAATTGGATGTGACCTCGGTTACGTATGAAGTAACTGGAAATGATTTAATTGCACAGCTAAAAGAAAGCGAAGAGATAAAACAAAGCAAGCCTATTTACAATCGTGCCTTGCGAAAAACACTTTTTAATTACCAGCTTTCCTCTTTTGTTGATGAAAACGGCTATATCAATCTTTCTATTGAAAAAGCGGACGGACGTAAAAAAGCCATTATTACATTTACCAATTACCAACAAGCAAAATCGTCTCTATTTCGTATTACGGAAGAGTTTCAGCTTTGCCAGAAACTAACAGGACTATACGATACAGAAACGAATTGTTTTTTACACACCATCAAAGAGTGCAAGGGTGCCTGTATTCAGGAGGAAGCTCCCGAAATTTACAATCAACGTGTACAAAAACTCATTGAAAAATACAGTTACCTACACAAGCACATGCTTATTATAGACAAAGGCAGAGAGATTGATGAGCATTCGGTGATTTTAATTGAAAATGGCCAATACAAAGGATACGGTTTTTACAATTTGAACCACCAGATTAATAACGTTGAAATCTTAAAAACGATTATCAATCCGATGCAAAACAATCGAGATGCACAACATATTATTCAAGGGTATCTTCGGAAAAACAAGGTACTTAAAATTGTTAATTTAGACGCAAACACTGTAAATTAAAGAAACTTACCTACATTTATAAAACGTAATCAATTTTAGCTTGACAACCACAAAAAAGCATACTTGGCGTACTAGACTTCATGAAATTATTTATGAAGCAGATACCCCTATGGGGAAACTTTTCGATATCATACTTCTTATTCTTATTCTAGTAAGTATTGTATTGGTGATGTTAGAAAGTGTGAAAGGTATAGACTTAAAATACCATACCTTTTTAAATGTAGGCGAATGGATTATCACCATCTTTTTCACACTAGAGTATATTGCCCGTATCGTTACTGTTAAAAAACCCTCGAGTTATATTTTTAGTTTTTACGGAATTATCGATTTTCTATCGACCATCCCACTCTACTTATCGTTCATTTTAGTAGGAAGTAATGTACTACTTACCGTTCGAGCACTTCGTTTATTGCGTGTGTTCCGAATTTTAAAAGTAACACGTTACATTGGTGAATCTAATAAATTAGCCAAAGCACTAAAAGACAGTCGCGCCAAGATTTTTGTATTCCTTTTTGCGGTGTTAATTATTGCTATTATTTCAGGAACACTTATGTACCTGATTGAAGGAGAAGAAAGTGGTTTTAATAGCATCCCTGTAAGCGTTTATTGGTGTATTGTAACACTTACAACTGTTGGTTTTGGAGATATTGCACCAGTAACCCCAGTCGGACAACTTTTAGCGGCAGTCATTATGATTATGGGGTACGGAATTATCGCCGTTCCTACCGGAATTGTCAGTGCCGAATACACAAAAGCAGGAAAAAGTGACACTCCACAACAAGATGATCCTAATTATGTACATGTAAACACACAAGCGTGTCATAACTGCGGTGTTTCAAAACATAGAGATGATGCCGAATATTGCCACAGATGTGGAACTAATTTGGCAGATTATGAGGGAGATGACGAAACTTCAGGATAATGTCTGCAACAAAAAAAACATTACTTATTTGCATTGTTGGACCTACAGCAATAGGCAAAACTGCTTTATCCATTAAAATTGCAAACGCTTTTGCTACGGAAATACTCTCTGCAGATTCTCGACAGTTTTACAAAGAAATGACCTTAGGAACTGCGGTTCCTTCTTCGGAAGAATTAGCTGCTGCGCCACATCATTTTATTCAGAATAGAAGCATTTTTGAAGCCTATAGTGTGGGCGACTTTGAGCGTGACGCATTACTGAAGCTAGATCAATTGTTTCAAAAACACTCGGTAGTTGTGATGGTTGGCGGATCTGGACTTTACGTAGATGCTGTTGTAAACGGCTTAGATGTATTTCCTGATGTCCCTTCAGAAGTACGTGAAAAGTTAAATGAAGAGCTTCAAGAAAAAGGCATCGAATCCCTTCAGAAAGAATTAAAAGAAAAAGATCCTACCTATTTTCAGAAGGTAGACATACACAATCCACATCGCGTAATACGTGCCTTAGAAATCTGCAGAAGTACTGAAAAACCATATTCATCATTCTTAAAAAAAGGGACCGTAAACAGACCTTTTAATACGCTGTATATTGGACTTTCGGCAGAACGGGAAATGGTGTACCAACGCATTAACCAACGCGTAGAAATCATGGTCGCTGAGGGCTTAGTAGCCGAAGCGGAAGCATTACTCCCACACAAAACTTTAAACGCACTACAAACCGTAGGGTACAGAGAACTGTTTCATTACTTTGAAGGAACACTAACCCAGCAAGAAGCTATTGAAGAAATTAAAAAGAACACGCGAAGATTTGCTAAAAGGCAAGGAACTTGGTTTCGGAACAACAAACAAATTAATTGGTTTGATTACACGACCGATTCTTCAGAAATAATTTCCTTTATAAAAGAAAAAAACGCCCTATAATAGGGCGTTTTATATACACTTAATTAATTTCTTAATTTAGTTATCCACTTCGTCTTTTACCACCAAACGGAAGCCTTCTCCGTGGATATTGATAATTTCTACACCATCATCTTTACTTAGGTATTTACGAAGCTTTGCAATGTAAACATCCATACTACGAGAGGTGAAATAGTTATCGTCTCTCCATATTTTTGTTAACGCCAATTCACGTGGCATTAAATCGTTTTTATGTAACGCTAACATACGCAACAATTCATTTTCTTTAGGTGAAAGTTTCGATGGGCTTTCATCTTTATAGGTAAGAAAACGCAATTTAGAATTCAGATGGAAGTTTCCAACTACGAACTCAAATTGTTTACTATCAGTGATAGAATCGGTTGCTTTACGTTGAATGATTGCTTTAATCTTCATCAACAATACTTCGCTATCGAATGGTTTGTTAAGATAATCGTCTGCTCCAACTTTATATCCTTTCATTACGTCTTCCTTCATTGCTTTTGCAGTAAGGAAAATAATAGGCACATCAGCATTCTTTTCACGAATCTCTTTTGCTAACGTAAATCCATCTTTATACGGCATCATGACGTCTAAAATACAAAGATCAAAATCGTCTTTTTTGAATTTTTCAAAGCCTTCCATTCCATTTTTCGCATGCGTAACGTTGTAATCGTTCATCGCAAGGTAATCTTTTAGTACCGTTCCAAAGTTTGGATCATCTTCTACTAGTAAGATTTTTTTATTTTCTGTTTCCATAATTTAAGATATTAAGTGTAAGTTTATGATAAAGGTACTTCCCTTGTCTTTCTCACTTTCCACAAATATTTGTGCATCGTGATCGTCTAGAATACGTTTTACGTACGCCAAGCCAAGACCGTGTCCCTTTACGTTATGAATGTCTCCTGTATGTTCTCTATAAAATTTTTCAAATATTCTCTTTTGTGCCGCAGCCCCCATTCCCATTCCTTGGTCAGTAATCCTTAAAATAACGCTATTTTTAACGTTTTCAGTATATACATCAATTTTAGGGGGGCCTTCTGTATACTTAATTGCATTGTCTAAAATATTAACCACTACATTGGTTAGATGCAATTCATTCCCTAATACAGACGACTTATTAGCATCCAAATGCGTGTTAATATAACCTCCTCTATCTTCAACAATTAAACTTACGTGTGTAATTGCGTCTTCTATAATATCGTGAAGTTTAATTCGCTCTTTTGGAAGATCAATTTCATTCTTCTCAAGCTTCGAAATTCGCAAAACGTTTTCTACTTGAGCGTGCATTCTTCTATTCTCTTCACGAATCATCCCTAGATACCTCGTTAAAAATTCTTGGTTATCTTTTACTTTAGGATTTTTTAAAGCATCTAGAGCTAAGTTGATTGTAGCAATAGGTGTTTTAAACTCATGCGTCATATTATTTATAAAATCTGTCTTAATCTGAGAGATTTGGCGCTGCTTAAAAATTTGCGATAAAGCACTGGCGTACGCTAATACAATCACCGCTGTAAATGTTAACGACAATAGCGCCATTCCTATTATTGAACTTAGTACTACTTTTTCTTTTTCTGAAAAATTCACATACAATTCGTACGTAGTATTCAAATCTTCATTCACAAATAAAGGAACGCTATAGGTCGATTCTGGTTCTAAATAAAACTTCTTCGATCTTACTTTAGTTGCTAAATTATGACTGTAAACGGCATATTCAAATTTAGATGAAAAACCTCTAGCCTTTAGCTCCCTATTGATAATCTCTTCAATCTCATCGCCAGTAACTCGTTTATGAATCGGCGTTTTAGCAGAAATATTACTAAAAGCTTGCTCAAAACGACTTCTTTCAAAATCACGCAATCTAGAAATAGATTTAATCGTAGTTTCTGTTTTATTGACACCATCGATACCAGCACTAATTTTAGTAGTACTCTTTCTATTGGTCAACTTTTTAAACTGAATACTATCAAATTCAGTATCTAAAAAACTAGATGATAATTTGTAATCTTCTTCTAATATTCCATCCGAATAGATATAGGTCTCTTCGTTTTTCTCACTATCAATTTTATACAACAACTCACTTACTGTAACGTTTTCGGGAGTTCCAATACTATCAATATAGCCATCATAGATATCGTAATAGTAATTTACTTCGCGTAATTGAATTTCCTTCGCAGTCGCTGTAAGTATCTGTTGCACATTCATGGAAAACTGTTCATCGCGTGTACTGTACGAATTTGAGATCCAATATCCTTGAACAAAAATAATCCCTAATAAAGATAGAGTCATTAAGGCAATAAGAAGTGCAAACAATTTTTTGTTCATACTTCAAAAGTAAGATTTTAACATTTAGATGGTTCCCCATTTAACCAAATGTTAACAAAACGAAATAATTACAAAAATTTGTATAAATTATTGAAGAGAAGCGTGAATTTTCTGAACTTGTTTTTTAGTTTCTGAAAGTGTTTTGTTTTCTATAATGATTGTTGCCAGTTTGCTTTTTTCTGCATCTGTCCACTGATTCTTAACACGCTCTAAAACAGCTTCTTCGGAAGTATTATCCCGTTGCATCACCCTATTTATACGGACTTCCAACGGACTCACCACTAAAATAGTTACATCACACTGTTTGTAGCTTCCATTTTCAAACAAAATAGCTACTTCTTTAATACAGTATGGTGCATCTTGCTTTTTTACCCATCTTTTAAAATGAGCCCCAACTTTTGGATGAATAATCGCATTGACCTGCTGAAGCAATTCGGTATCATTAAAAATTTTACTAGCAACAAACTTTCTATTAAGTGCACCATCTACATAAGCTTCTTCTCCTAACAGTGCTATAAGCTTTCTGCGAATCACTTTAGAAGTATTGGTTAGCTTCTTCGCTTCATCATCGGCAATATACACAGGAACTCCTAGTTCTTTAAACATAGCAGCCACGGTAGTTTTTCCGCTTCCAATTCCTCCTGTAAGTCCTACAATTTTCATTTAAATATTAAAAAATCAATTTTTTTAGTTTCATATTCTATGTTGGTCACTCCTTTCGGACTTTTAGTAATCCTCGGAATCATAAAGTTTTCTTCCGTGTTTCGTTCAGAATAATCACATACCAGCTCAAAATCATTTTCAGTAATCACTCTAAAATCTTCAACCGATACATCAAATGAAACTGAAATAACATTAGGAATTAATTTAATAACGGTTTCTTCAGGGACATTTACCACCGTAATGGGCAGTACCATTTCTTTCTGTGAAAATTCGGCAATTTTTAATGAAAGTGAAACCTCTTTAGGCTGCATTACTAATTTAGATTGCTCATTTTCTATTGCTACTGAATACACAACCGATTTATCTATATTTTTTTCTGAAACCATTTTGGTTGTAACAACATGAACGTTCTCTAACTCTTTTGATGGTCCCGAAACAACAATTGAATCTGGAGAAATAACCACACTATCTAAAAGTTTAAATCCGTCTTTATAGCTGAAATCTGTTTTAGCAATTACAGGTACTTTCTTGGACACTATCGCGTCTAATTTAACCGTTAGAGCTTCAACCGAAGGATTTCTAACTGCAATATTAGCATTCAAGTACTTCGAAATTAGTTTAATTAGTTCCGCTTTTGGAATGATAACTTGCGTTTCTTCCGAAGTATAATACTTAGAAATATCTACTTGAACAGTGGGACTCTTTAAATTAAAAAACAAAAATTCAAAACCGTTTGCAGTAAGATCGAAAGAGATTTCTTTTAAATTACTTTCAGAAATAAGAGTCGCTTCAGGAATATTCACGTATTCGATACCTGCCGTTGTGGTTGCTGTATATTGTCGAGAAAATTTAGTTAAAATCCAAAAAACAGTCGCTAGCGCTAAAAAGAAAAGAAAACCTTTCAGCTTCGTATTCTTAAATAATTTTTTAAGTTCTTGAAACATATATTATTTACTGAAAATTAAAATTACTTAAAAAATAACTGCGGAAACTGAATCTCAGGATCTTTATTCAGTATTTTAATATAAAAGGTCGATTTTAGAAAAGCCAAACCGTAGCCAAAAAATTGAATAAAAAGTGCTAGTACTGAAAGTATCCCGATATATAAATTTTTGTTTTTAATTGTTGCATCAAAAAAGATGAGCGCTATATAAAAAAGTAAAGGGGCTACAAACAAGCTATGGTAAAAAACTCCGAGCAGAACTGAAGCTATGGTAAAAACAACAAAACAAGTAGGAAACCAAAAGGTTATTTTTGAAGCTTGTGGATGCCATTTATTGAGGATTGGACGTACCATACCAAACTTTTTTACTTGTGTGTAAAACTTCTTCCAAGAGATTCTACGTTTATGATACACAAACGCGTTCGGTATAAAAGTCGTTTTAAAACCTTCCTTCAATATGCGCTGTGAAAGATCTGGGTCTTCTCCAGGATGAATCTTAGCAAATCCTCTGGTTTTTTGGAATGCTTCTTTAGAGATCCCCATATTAAAGCTACGAGGTTCAAAGTTGGTCACACTCTTTTTATTCCCTCTAATTCCTCCAGTGGTAAGAAAAGAGGTCATTACGTAATTAATCGCTTTTTGTAAGGATGTAAAAGAGGAATGTGCAGCGTCGGCTCCTCCAAAACAAGGATAATAGGTATTCTTCAAAAAGGTATCTACCGTTGTAAGGTACTGTGGCGGTAGCAAACAATCAGAATCTAGGATAATAAAATAATTTCCTTTTGCTCTTTCCATTCCGAAGTTTCTAGATGCTCCGGGACCAGAGTTTTGCTTAAAATAATAAGATATATTTAATCTATCCGAAAATGAAGTAACAATACCTTCAGAACTTTCCGAAGAACCATCTTCTACAATTACAATTTCAAACGGTTCCGTAAATTGGAGTTCACTAAAACTTTCTAAAAGTTCTTTTACCTCCTGAGGGCGGTTATACACAGGAATAATGAAAGAATAGGCTAACTTCATTCCGCAAATATAAATAAAAAAAAAGCCGCCCCAATAGTAATTGGGACGGCTTTAATATTAAAGAGTGTTTACTTAATTCTTAAGAATTTTATAAGTCCCTCTTTGTCCATTAACAGATACTTGTAATAAGTAAGTTCCTGTTGCTAGTTTAGAAATATCTACCTGAGATGTTGTAGCGTTAATAGTTTGATCAACTACTTTTTGACCTAACATATTAAAGATTGCAACACTTTCAATAGTATCTACAGAATCTAAATTAATTGTAGTTTCAGCAGGGTTTGGATAAAAACTAAATCCTTGGATTGTATTATCTAATAAACCTAAACCATCACCATCAATTTCGATATCAGTAATTCCTCCGTGATTTACAACATATACATAATATGCTTGACCTGCTACAGTTGGAATAGTAGCTTCAGTACCTGGAAGACATTGGTTTAAATACCAGTCTACTAATACTAAGTCAGTTTCTGTTGAATTCTCGTTAGGAGCTGTATAGAAAGTTACTGAACTAACTCCTGCTGGAGAAGTAATTTTTGCAGTTGCTTCACCGTCAGCTACAGGAACGAAGTTATACCAAACACCTTTAGCTCCAGCATTATCACAACCAGATGGTGTACCAGCTTCAGTTGTTGCTGCAGGCATTGCTACTGCAGGATCTACGTAAGGGTATCCAGCTTCATCAACATCGATAGAGTTTGCAATCATATCGTTTGGTGGTGGAACCGGAGTACAGTTCATTGTTAACTCAAAGTCTCCTGTACTAGTACCGAATCCATGAACTAAGATATAGAAAGTTGTAGCTCCATCACTTTGGAATGTAACTTCAGATTGAAGACCACAAGAATCATCATTTCCTGCTACACAAGTAAATGGTGGTGCTCCACAATCTCCAGTGTATACTGATAATTTAGTATCATAAGCAGTAGTACCTTCACACATAGTTACTGTAATATCTGTAACCAATCCTGAAGTATCTTCATATTTGTACCACACACCTGGTGCAGTTACTGTAGTATCACATGTAGGCGCTACTGCGCTATCTTCTGTAGCTCCAATAGTTGAACCTACAACAGTTTCACCACACATAATAGTTCTTGCTCCGTCGCAAGTATCATAAGTTGGGTCTGGTGGAAGTGCAGTACAATCTCCAGTAAACTTATAAACTCCATCTTCTACCTGTGGAATCCAAGTTGAATTAGCGATATCAAAAGATAATGATGGGTTTCCAATATATGAAGCTGAAGTTGCTTCCCAAGCTGTTATACCTGCAGCACTATTATTTGCAGTTGTCTCAACCCAATATGTAGTATCAGAACCATTTACACCTGCAAAAACAAACGGCGTAATATCAAGTACTACTTCACTAACATCAAAACCAAAGTTATTACCAACAACTACTTGAGAGGTTGGAACTACTGCCATTTCAGAACCAATTAAAGTTCCAGGAAGCGTACCAACATTGTCATAATAGAAGAAGTTAACATTTGAAATTGTTGCTCCAACATCGTGGAATAAATACAAGGTTACTTGATTCATTTCAAATTGCTCACCATCAGAAACGATTAAATCATTTGCTGTTGTAAATGCACCTCCTTCATTGTTGAAGAATCCATTTTCAAATGCATTACCTGGGTTTGAAGCTTCACAAGTAGCTCCACCACCACCACCGGTAGTCGTACAATCTCCAGAGAAGTTATACACCATATCAGAAGCAACATATCCTGTCCAAGTAGCAGCATTATCAACACTAAAGACTCCTTCATTACCTATAGTTGAAGCTGTTGTACTTTCCCACAATACATCATCTGCATTAGATGCTGTACCATAAATACTTACCCAATAGGTAGTTGTTGCTCCTGCTTGACCTGCTAACATAGTTGCAGGAATATCGAAAGTAACATCTAGTACTTCAAAATCTGTAAAGGCAGTTCCTAGAACTGTTTCAGATGTTGGAGCTACTGCTGGATAAGATGCAATGATGTTTCCTGAATCTGGGAAACCTGCAGCGTCACCGTAAATAACGATATCAGCAGCTGTAATGCTTTCACCCATACCACGAATCCATAAATTAGCATTAACCGTAGTTAAGCTGAAATCTGTATCTGCAGCAATTGTCATATCCGTTGCTATAACTTGAGCTGGCGCAGTTGCTCCAGTACCACTAAATAAAGCATTTTCAAATGCGTTTGAAAGGTTTTCCTCATTACAAGGGATCGTAGATCCACCTCCAGATGTTGAACATTCACCAGCAAAAACATACACAACTTCTTGAGTAGGATCAGGAATTGACCAAGTACCTAATGTTGCGTCAAATTGAACAGCAGGACTTCCTTCTACTGGAGTGTCATTAGTATACTCCCAAAAAACAGTCGCTTGATTTGTGGCAGTTCCCATACTAACTTCAATCCAGTATGTTGTATCAGCACTAGGGTCTCCTGCAAAAGTAAATGGCGTTACTGCCATAGTTATTTCATATTGATCTGCAACTGGGTTTACCCATGGTTGCGCATTTAGAATCGTTGGAACAACTGTTTCACTTCCTAAAACTGCTCCTGGAAATCCACCAGCATCTTCATAATAAACAACGTTCGCTGTCGTTGGAGGGTCAGATGGAGCAAATGTTAAGAAATACGTATCGATAGTATCAATCGTGAAATCTTCACCTGCAAGTATTACAATATCAGAAGCTGTTTTGAAATCAGAATCAACAGATGATCCCATACCTCCAGCTGCTACAGCAGAAAGCGGGTGCTCTTGAGTACAAGCAACAGTACCACCACCACCACCGCCACTAGCAGTAACAGTAATTGTATAATCTTCAGCTTGTCCAAATCCTGTTCCTAAACAAGGGTCTAAATAGTCTGTAGTTCCGAAAATTTTCTTCACTCTCATTCGAGTGTCACCAGCAGTAACTCCTGCAGGGACAACAATGTCTCCCCCCACTTGAATACCATCTACACCGGTAGAATTTATTAATAATTCGGTGATTTCATATACTTCTCCAGCATCGTCAAGAACATCATTTTGATTCCAGTCAATAAAAACAGCGAATCTGTTTGTGAAGTTACCATTCGTATTTCCTTCAAGTAAGATTGGATAAGTCATCCCTTCTTCCATAGCACCAACGATTAGTGTAAAATCTTCATGTGCAGGAGATCCTCCTACAGTAGCGTCACTAACATTACTAATTCCAGCAACATCAACTAAGGTAATTGGCTCTACATTATTAACAAAATCAAGTGGCCCACAATAAGGAGCTGGAAAAACAACTGGTGCTGATAATGCGATAATTTCTGCATCCCATCCACCATAGTCAACTACACCAGAAGCATGAAAGAAAAATGTTAATGCCCCTGAAGTACCTACAATTGAAGCAGAACCATTAGAAGCAATCATATCTCCTAATGTGATATCTCCTTGATTTGCACCCCCTGTAGAGTTATCATACAATACAGCTCCAGAAGTATCAACTCCATCGTAAATTCTTACATAATCAAATGTTGCGAAAACACCAAAATCAAGAAACTCAATTTCAGTTACTCCCGCTAAAGTTGTTACTGTATCACAATCACAGTTTGGATAGTTTCCTGGAGAACCTCCAGTAGAACTTCCTCCTGGCCCTCCCGGATCAAAAAAGTGATCTCCTACAGCCGGTGTAAAAGTTTCAGTTGCGCCAGCAGTTGGAATAAAATCTGCTAATAAATTTGCAGAAGGCATATTGTTTCCTACAGCTCTACTACTTGTTGTAGCAGGGTTGGTAGCTCTCCAAATTGCAGCAGCTTGAAGCTCTTCGTCCATTTGCGCTGTACGCATTAATATATTTTGAGTTGCAGCAGCATTTCGGTTCGCTCCATTAGCGCTAATGTTTTTAGCGTCGGAAGATGAGTTAAATACTTGTCTATCTTCTTGTGCTCCATTAAATGTAGCGTTATACTCTTCCCCAAGAGAAATAAGAGATACTGCCGAAGCATTTGTTTCTGTACTCACGTGAGTTTGTTGTACAGCCCTGTTTGTGCCGTATACGACGGGATTATTATCCCCCATCGTAGATATTTGAGTCTGGCTGAAACCTACAGCACAAAAACAAATAAAAAATACGAATGTAATTTTTTTCATAATTTAATGATATTAGAATAGTTAATAGTATCCTAAAAGTACTTTAAAAAAAGGTTAAATCAAATGTTTTTCGACAATAAACATCTTTTAACGATTAATATTTAACCTTTTAAGAATTGAATAAATACAAAAACTGCCTCCAAAAAATTGAAGACAGTTTGCTACAAGGTTTAAATTCAATTATTTACCTATTCTGAGAATTTTTCAATCAAAGCATCACTGACCCCCATATTCGAAAAACCGCCATCATTATATAAATTCTGTAATGTCACTCGTTTTGTTAAATCACTAAATAAACTAACTGTATAATTAGCACAATCTAACGCCGTTGCGTTTCCTAGAGGCGACATTTTATCAGCATAACTGATGAAATCATCAAATCCTTTCACTCCCTGACCTGCCGTGGTTGCTGTTGGCGACTGTGAAATAGTATTGACACGAACTTTTTTATCTCTTCCGAAGAAATAACCAAAACTTCGCGCAATCGACTCTAAATAGGCTTTATTATCGGCCATATCATTATAATTCGGAAATACCCGTTGAGAAGCCATATACGTTAACGCAACGATACTTCCCCATTCATTCATTGCATCTTGCTTGTATAATGTCTGCATCGTTTTATGAAATGAAACCGCCGACACATCCCAGCCCTTAGCTGTCCAATCGTAATTTTGATCTGTATAGTGCTTCCCTTTTCGCACATTTACCGACATTCCGATAGAATGCAGTACAAAGTCTAACTTACCTCCTAAAATTTCTGTTGCTTTCGCTACAAGGTTTTCCAAATCTTCAATATTGGTAGCATCTGCTGGAATGATTTCCGAATTGGTTTTTTTTGCCAACTCGTCAATTTGCCCCATCCGCATTGCAATAGGCGCATTGGTTAACACAAACGTTCCGCCTTCCTCAAAAACACGCTCGGCAGTTTTCCAGGCAATCGAATTTGCATCTAAAGCCCCAAATATAATTCCTCGTTTTCCTTTTAATAAATTGTATGACATCTTTAATATATTTTGCACTCGCTACAACCATAGCTAGCCGTTACGTTTATTTAATTCTGTAAACTATTCCGAAGTAATTTTAAAAAGTTACATCTAAGCAAACAAAGATACCGTTAATTCAGTAATTCTTTTGCATTGGCAATAGCAACTTCTGTTACCGTAGTTCCACCAATCATTTGGGCAATTTCTATCACTCGCTCTTCGGCCGTAAGGTTTTTTAAACGCGTTTGAGTTACGTTTTCTACATCTTCTTTGTACACCTTAATATGATGCTCCCCTTTTGCGGCAATTTGAGGTAAATGCGTGATGCTAATTAACTGCATCGATTTACTCATGCTGTCCATGATACGTCCCATTTTATTAGCAACTTCTCCAGAAACCCCTGTATCAATTTCATCAAAAATAATGGTTGGCAATTGTTTGTACTTTGCCAAAACTGCCTTTACCGACAGCATAATTCTACTCATTTCTCCCCCTGAAGCCACTTTTTTCAACGAACCTAAAGCAAGTCCTTTATTCGCTGTAAACAACAAGTCTAACACATCGGTTCCGTTCCCTCTAAAGCTCTTAGAAGTCTCCAACGTAAACTTGAACTGCGCATTTGGCAAACCTAATTCACTTAAATAAGCTTCTAATTGTTCTTTTAACTTCGGAAGGGCTTTTTGCCTATTTTCATGAAGCGTTTTTGCAGTTGCTAAGGCGTTATTTTTTAACACAGTCAATTCTTTTTCCAATACAAGAATATGTGCATCTAGGTTTTCTACCCCGTCAATTTTTGAAGCCAATTCTTCCTGAATATTTACCAACTCAGAAACCGTAGCCACCGAATGCTTTTGTTGTAACTTGTATAAAGTTTGAAGCTTTTCGTTTACTTCCACTAATTTGGATGGATCTGCCTCTACCGCATCTGCCTCATCCTCGATCCCTTCAAAAAGATCTTCAAATTCAATAATAACACTATTGATACGGTTCCATAATTCTTCGAAAGAGCTAGAGAAGGTTCTTATTTTCCCTAAAGCCAATCGAGCTTCCTTTGCAGATTCAATAGCTCCTATTTGCTCTTCTGAAAGCAATTGAAGTACTTTCGAAAGTGACTCTTGAATAAGTTCTGTATTGTTTAGCGCCTCGTAGGTTTCCTCTAATTCCTGCTGATTCATTTTCTGAAGACCAGCCTCGACCAATTCTTTATGTAAAAAGGTATTGTATTCAAGCTCTTTAGAAGCGTCTTCTTTATTACTTTTTAATTCTGAAATCTTTTCTGAAAGTGCTTTATACGCTTCAAACTGTCGTCCATACTCTTGTAATTTTGAAGCATTGTTTGCCAACGCATCTACAATCTCCATCTGAAAACTTTCCGAAGCTAAAGACAACGTCTCATTTTGACTATGTACATCTACCAAATGCACTCCCAGTGTTTGAAGCTGCGACAATGACACTGGACTATCGTTTACGAAAGCTCGCGATTTTCCACTTGGTAATATTTCACGTCGAATAATAGTATGGTCGTCGTAATCTAAATCATTCTCTTCAAAAATAGTGTGCAACTGATATTGCTTGACAGCAAATTCTCCTTCAATTACACATTTTTTAGCAGCATCTTTCACACTACTTACATCGGCTCTTTTTCCCAAAAGCAATGCCAAAGCTCCTAAAATGATAGATTTTCCAGCGCCTGTTTCTCCCGTAATAGTAGTTAATCCCTTGTGTAAATCCACACGGATATCTTCTATAAGCGCATAATTTTTAATAGCAAGAATAGTAATCACGAAAAGTGTCTTAAATTTCTTTTAAATGTATGGGAGTTTTACAAGACTAGCAAGCAAAAGAACAAGTTGATTACAACTTAATCTCGTTCCAATTACTTCGCTTAGTAGGTGCCATTCTGGTAAGATTTTCAACCAATTCGGCGATATCAACTCTTGGTCCGCCGCTAAAAATCGCTTGAATTTCTTCACTTTTAGCATCAAAGAAGGTTCTTAAAAGATACGAATTTGGTCGTCGATCGTTAATTCCTTTTAAAGTTTTAATCGCACCAATAATTGCAACCTTCGCTTCTTTTGGTTTGCTTTCCATAACGTCCAACCCTACCCTATGATAATCGTACATAGCCGTATGGAATTCTTTGTACACGTTTGAAAGGATTGCATTGTTATATTGGTAACGGGATTGTGTCCCGTCTGTTGGTTTCCATCCAGAATAATTGCTAGAGGCTGCCGTACCTACAATTTGTTTAGCTATTGCAAAATAAGCATCACCTCCATTTAACTCAAAAGAATCGGCGTCTAATCCGATAATCGTATATACGTGATATGCAATCACAGAAACCAAGTTAGAATCAAATGTGTTGATATTGAACGTAAGCGGTTCAAACTCTTTATACATAAATGAAACTTGTCTGTCGTTATAGTTATAAATTGGGCTGTCGTATGTTGAATTAAAGACAGGACGTGTGGCTCCTACTTGTAACGAAGCTGTAAAGTTTGTTCCGTCATATTCAGATACAATTAGCGTAAAACTACAATCAATACGCTCTTGATTTTTGTATTCTTTATTAGTCCAACTCCTATTGTTTATAAACTCGGTTAGTTGTTGCTCTAGCGTTTTAAATATTTGTTGATTTGACTGTCCTGTTTGTTCGGCATCGATAATCACAGTAGAATTAAGCTCTTGTGCTTGTACCGTGAAAATTCCAACTATAAATGCTATAAAAAGTATACTACTACGCATGGAGTTTATTTATAATGTGTGTAAAAATATCGTTTGCTACTTCTGCTTTGGTTTTAACAGGAAAAGGAACCACTTTATTGTCTTTCGAAATCAAGGTTACTTTATTAGTGTCTGTTTTAAAACCTGCTCCTTTATCTTTAAGCGAATTTAATACAATTAAATCTAAATTCTTTTTTTTGAGTTTTGTTTTTGCGTGTTCCAACTCGTTTTCGGTCTCTAGTGCAAAGCCCACTAAGAATTGTTTTCCCTTAATTTCACCTAATGAAGCCAAAATATCTTTCGTTTTCTCTAAGGTGAGTGTTAAGGTAGTGTCTTTCTTTTTTATCTTTTCTGAAGCGATATCTTTAGGACGATAATCTGCAACAGCTGCACTTAAAATCGCGATATCTACACCTTCAAATGAAGCATGAACAGCATCGTACATTTGCTGTGCTGAAGTTACCGAAACCACTTTAATCTGTGGATGATCTAACTTTAAACTTACCGGACCCGAAACCAAAACAACCTCAGCCCCTAATCGAGCTGCTGTTTCAGCGATTGCAAAACCCATTTTCCCACTAGAATGATTTCCTATAAATCGCACAGGATCTATAGCTTCATAGGTAGGTCCCGCAGTAATTAAAACCTTTTTACCGCGCAACGGAAGTGTTTTCGCTATATCCGCTTCTAAAAAAGCGACAATTGCTTCAGGCTCAGCCATACGACCTTGTCCTACTAGGCCACTCGCTAGTTCGCCATGTCCCGCTGGAATTTGTAGGTTTCCGAAGGAATTCAATTTCTCGAAAGTCGCTACCGTACTCGGATGCTTGTACATATCCAAGTCCATTGCCGGCGCATAATAAACAGGACATTTAGCCGATAGATAAACCGCTAACAAAAGGTTGTCACAAACGCCATTAGACATTTTAGAGAGTGTATTAGCCGTTGCCGGAGCTATTACAAACAAATCAGCCCAAAGGGCTAACTCTACGTGGTTATTCCATTGGGCATTTTCATCATCTTCCTGGTAAAAGGAAGAAAAAACTTCATTCTTTGAAAGAGTTGAAAGCGTTAAAGGAGTTACAAAATCTTTTGCTGAAGGTGTCATTACAACCTTCACATTTGCACCACTTTTTACTAACAACCGAACCAAAAATGCTGATTTATAAGCGGCAATACCGGCAGTAACACCGAGCAGTATATTTTTTCCGCTTAGTACAGACATTCTTATTTTTCTAAAGCTTCGTCTTGTGTATTACGGTAGTAGATTTTGTTTTCAATCCACTCTTGCACTGCAAGTGAATGCGGCTTAGGTAATTTTTCGTAAAACTTAGAAACTTCAATTTGTTCTTTGTTTTCAAAAATTTCTTCTAAACTGTCATTGTAAGTTGCAAATTCGTCTAGTTTCTCAAGCAATTCTTTCTTGATATCGCCATTGATTTGATTGGCTCTTTTTGAAATAATAGAAATAGCCTCATAAATATTATTAGTTGGCGCATCTATAATGTTTTTATCAATCGTAGTTGTATTGATAGGTGCTTCAGAATTTTTGATATCTGTCATAATCTCTATTGTTAACTTGTAGGTTCTTCTGTATTAAGACGCTTGTTAATGTCCTCCAAAATGGCATCCGCATCTTCAATTAAATCACTGTCTTTATAATATTTTGCAAAGTTAGCATAATATCCTTTAGCAATAATAAGTCGTTCATTTACTAATCTTGGAATACTGCGTATTGCTAATTGATATCCTGCATCAAAACGACCAAAAAAAGCATCTTTTCTATATTGAGATCCTGGATGATCTGAAATAAAATTATCAAACGCTTCAATCGCTGGCTTGTATTCTGATATTTTTAAATATTGCTTTGCAACTTCAATATCCTTTTTTTCTAACTTTCCACGCAACTCAGCAACTAAATCGTTTGCTTCTTGTCGGTATTGAGTATTAGGATACTTATTAATATAGTTTTGCAATTTCTCGATTGCAGTATATGTATCTTTTTGATCTAAACTATAACGAGGAGATAACTCGTAGTAGCTTTTTGCCGATCTGTACGCTGCTATTTCAACACTATCACTTTTTGGATAAGATGTTTCGAAACGTTCAAATTGATATCCTGCTAAATAATGATCCCCTAAGTTATAAAATGTATTTGAATACATAAACATTAACTTCTCTGCTTGTGGTTTTCCGCGATACACAGGAACAACTTGCTCCATTAATTTGAGCGCTTTCTTATACTTCCCCATTTGATATAATGAGTCGGCAAGGTTGTATTTGGCTGTCATTGAATCACCTCGATAGACCTTCTGATAAGGGCTACATGAAGTAAAAGCTATTGTAATGCAAAAAAAAAGTAATATTGGTATTCTCATAGTGTTAAAAAAACATCGTGCAAAAGTAGTGAATTCTACCTGATTAGAAAAACTTATTAGGGCACTAAATTATTGTATTAAACCATAGAAATAAGGCTAATTTTGAAAAGTTTAACGATACCCTATCAATCCTTTTTTATAATTCTGAAATAAAAGCATCTATTTTCGATTGCAAATCTGCACTAATCCCAACCAATGGAAGTCGAACAGTAGCTCCACAAACTCCTAATTTACTGAATACAGCCTTAATTCCTGCCGGATTACCTTCTGCAAAAATATAATCAATCGCCGGAAGTATTTTATATTGAATTTGATAGGCTTCGTCTACTTTCCTATCCAATCCTAAACGAATCAATTTTGAGAATTCTTTCGGAAAACCTTGCGCTATCACAGAAATCACACCAGCACCGCCACCTAAAATCATCGGTAACGCGATAGCATCATCGCCCGAAATCACTAAAAAGTCGTTTGGACAACCTGAAATTAAACGCATTGCTTGCACTATATCACCCGCAGCTTCTTTTATTCCTATGATATTTTCAAAATCATTCGCCAGACGGATCACAGTTTCAGGAAGCATATTAGACGCCGTTCTGCCAGGAACATTGTATAAAATAATTGGTTTAGGCGCTACTTTCGCTAAGGCAGCAAAATGTTGGTAAATACCTTCCTGTGTAGGCTTGTTATAAAATGGAGATACTGATAAAATTGCAGCAAAAGCAGCTAAATCTCTTGTTTGCATTTCTTCAATTAATGCAGCTGTATTATTGCCTCCAATTCCTAAAACTAAAGGCAGCCTGCTATTATTAGCTTCCACAATTGTAGATATCACCAACTGTTTTTCTTCTAATGAAAGTGTTGCATTTTCCGCAGTAGTTCCTAGAACCACTAAATAGTCAATTCCGTTGTCGATATTAAAATCAACAACTCTTTTCAATCCTGCAACATCTACCGAAAAATCATCATTAAAAGGAGTAACTAGCGCTACACCTGTTCCCATTAATTCTTTCATTACAATTTATTTAAAACAGTTAAGTATTTTTTTAATTCCGTTTTAAAAGATTCTGTTTTAGACAACTCTACAGCTATCAGCAAATCAAAAAGACGTTCATCTGCACCAACCACGCCCACTTTAAATCTCGCCTTGCTTTCAGAAACTAATAAATCTAAAAATTCGTGTGTTCCGTTATAATATCCAACTAAAACATCAAAAGGGGTTTTTAAAAACTCCTGAGCACTTGTATTTTTAACAACGCCACCCCAAGAAAAATCTTTGTTACTTATTTGGTCTTGACGCAAAGACGGTGCTTTTTTTTGATACGGAACAAACGAGAACACTTTTACATCTTTTCGCTGTATTCCTAATGTTTTTGAGAATTCATATAGCTTTTCAAAATCATTAAACGACACTTCATCTATTAAAAACCCGATGGTTTTAACAGGTGCATTTACATATGACAAATCCCTTTTTAAAATATTTTTTTGGGTTTGCTTTTGTAATGATTTTCGTTTTAATTTTTCAAACATCTACAGGGAACTATTCGTTGACAAAAGTACAGTATTACGCAATAATTTTACACGCCAATTAAGAAATTAGTTGTAAAAAATCATCTTCAGTTATAATCGGAATACCCAACCCCTCTGCCTTTGTTCTTTTACTTGGTCCCATTTTATCTCCTGCAACTACAAATCCCGTTTTTGCCGAAATAGAACTCGACACTTTTCCGCCGTTATCTTCAATCAATTTTTTAAGCTCTTCTCGGGATACTTTTTCAAAGACTCCAGAAACTACAAAGGTCTTCCCTTGTAGCATATCTGTTTGACTCGCTAATTTTTCCGCAGAAACAGCCAATTGAACCCCCGCTTCTTTCAACCTATTAATTGTAATTCTATTTTCTTCGGAAGCAAAAAAAGCAACTACACTTTGTGCAATGCGTTCTCCAATTTCATCCACCGTTATTAATTGTTCTTCGGAAGCTTCTGCAATAGCATCAATGCTTTTATAATGCTTCGCTAGTTTCTTCGCTACCGTTTCACCCACATATCGAATTCCCAACGCAAACAACACCCGTTCAAAAGGAATCTCCTTTGAAGCTGCAACTCCTGCTACTAAATTTTCAGCACTTTTTGAAGCCATACGTTCTAACGGAAGCAATTGCGAGACCGTCACATCGTACAAGTCGGCGTAATTACGAATCAACCCATTGGTTACCATCAAAGCAACTGTCTCACCTCCCAATCCTTCAATGTCCATTGCTTTTCGAGAGATAAAATGCTGAATCCGACCAATAATTTGCGGAGGACACCCATCTGCATTCGGACAATAATGCTGTGCTTCTCCTTCTTTTCGTTCTAGCGGTGTATCACATTCCGGACAAGTAGTTCTGTATACCGTTGGAACCGAATTCAAAGGTCTTTTCGTAACATTAACACCAACAATTTTCGGAATAATCTCCCCTCCTTTTTCTACATACACCGTATCCCCTTCTCGAATGTCCAACTTTGCGATTTGATCTGCATTGTGCAACGAAGCTCTTTTCACGGTAGTTCCCGCCAAAGAAACAGGCGCTAGGTTTGCCACAGGTGTAATTGCTCCCGTACGCCCTACTTGATAGGTTATTTCGTTTAAAACGGTAGCGGCTTGCTCTGCTTTAAACTTATAAGCCATTGCCCAACGCGGTGCTTTGGCTGTATTACCTAGTTCTTCTTGTTGCTGTAAACTATTCACTTTAATTACAACACCATCGGTTTCGTACGGTAACTCGTGTCGGTGCACATCCCAATAATTCACATAATCAAGCACCTCATCAATGCTTCTCGCGACTTTTGCCGCTTCTGGCACTTTAAAACCCCATTCTCGGGCTTTATCTAAGTTTTCAATCTGTGTAGCTATAGGCAATCGATCTCCTTTAATACTATACAACAAACACTCTAACGGACGCTTGGCAACCTCACTACTATCTTGAAGCTTTAAACTTCCTGAAGCAGTGTTTCTAGGATTTCGATACGGTTCTTCTCCAGCTTCAATTCGCTCTTCGTTCATTTTATGAAACCCCTCAAAAGGCAACACAATTTCTCCTCTAATTTCGAATAATGGCGGATAATCACCCTTCAGCTTTAAAGGCACCGATTTTATCGTTTTTACATTCGTCGTAACATCGTCTCCTTGAAATCCATCCCCACGAGTAACGGCGCGAACCAAACTTCCGTTTTCATACGTAAGACTAATTGACGCACCATCATATTTTAACTCGCACGTAAACTCTACAACTCCATCAATTTGCTTTTCGATGCGCTTTTCCCAATCTTCTAAATCTTCTTTTGAATACGAATTTTCTAGCGAATACATTCGATAGCGATGTGCTACCGTTTCAAAGTTTTTAGTCACTTGCCCTCCAACCCGTAAGGTAGGAGAATCGGCATCATAAAACTCCGGATGCGCCGCCTCTAAAGCCTGAAGCTCTTTCAGTTTGATATCAAAATCGTAATCAGATATGGTGGCAGAATCGAGCACATAATAGTTGTAATTATGCTCTCTAAGTTCGTTTCGAAGTTGGTTTATTTGCGCTTCTATAGTCATAGCACAAATATAATAAATGAAACCTCACAAGTTTTATGAACTCGTGAGGTTTCAGAAAAAATATACAATCAATTAAAAATTAGTCTTCTAAAAATACATTTCGAACCAATGCAGCACATAAACCTCCTGCTACAGGCGCCACAACAAACAACCAAAGCTGCTCCAACGCCATTCCTCCTGCGAAAAGTGCAGGACCTAAACTACGCGCTGGATTCACGGAGGTTCCTGTAATTGGGATTACAACCATATGAATTAACGCCAATGAAATACCGATAGCCAAACCAGCCATCATAGGAGATGCATTTTTAGCTGTAGTTCCAAAAATCACTAATAAGAACAAAAAAGTAAATACAAATTCGGCAATGAAAGCAGATTTCATATCATATTCTCCCAAATAACCATCGCCCCATCCATTACTTCCTAGCCCCCATTCGGGCATTGAAAAACCAGCACTTCCTGTAGCTATTACATAGAGCAAGCCAGCGGCTGCAATCGCA
This sequence comes from Ulvibacter litoralis, assembly GCF_900102055.1. GTDB lineage: Bacteria > Bacteroidota > Bacteroidia > Flavobacteriales > Flavobacteriaceae > Ulvibacter > Ulvibacter litoralis. The sequence goes on along the minus strand of NZ_FNBA01000002.1, from coordinate 38,678 downwards.
CCAATACATTGCGCTACAATATACCCAACAGTGTCTTTTCCAGATAATTTCCCTGCTGCCAACATTGCAATAGAAATAGCGGGATTGATATGACATCCAGAAATGGGACCAATGGTATAAGCCATTACGACTACCGACAAACCAAAAGCGAGAGAAATACCTAAGAGCCCGATCCCTTCAGGACCTGATTGAGAAACGCTAGCAATTGTTGCTGCCCCACAACCAAATAAAACTAAAGCAAAAGTGCCTAATCCCTCTGCGAAATACTTTTTTGATGATTTCATATGTTTACATTTAATGTTAGTCCTTTAAATGTACGTAAATATGTTTCTGAAAAGTTATTTTGTTAAAAAAACGAGGCTAAACGTTAATAAATATAAAATTACGCTCGACTATCATTCAACCACTTAGGAAGCTGAGGCGCTTTAAAACTGTTCATTTTTCCAACTAGATTCTCCACTGTATTATCTACCAATAGCAGTTCGTAATTTTCCAAAGAAAGAAATCCTTTTCGAACCATTGTCTCTAGAAGTTTGAGCAAATCGTTGTAAAAACCGTTCACATTTAGCAATCCAATCGGTTTTTGATGCAAGCCTAATTGCAACCACGTAATAATCTCAAACAACTCTTCTAGCGTTCCAAAACCTCCTGGAAGCACAATGAAACCGTCGCTAATCTCTTGCATTTTCAGTTTTCGATCGTGCATGTTTTCGGTGGTAATCAATTCTGTAAGCCCTAAATGAACTACCTCTTTCTTCTTCAGAAAAGAAGGAATAATACCTATAACATTACCTTTATGATCTAAGGTCGCTTTTGCCAACGTCCCCATGACTCCAATTTTTGCGGCTCCATAGACCAACGTAATATCATTCTTAGCAAAATAAGTTCCTAATCGCTCGGCAGCATCTGTTATTGCTAAATCGTTTCCGTCGCTGCTTCCGCAGAAAACACATATTTTAGAAATTTCACTCATTTGTTTTACATTTTATCATTCGATCACGCCCGAAGATGTCTTTTTTAAGGGTTACATTTTTATAATCCATCTCAGTCAGCATTGTAACCAACTCATTACCAAGATACTCATTAATTTCGAAGTAAAGTAATCCATCCTTATATAAATGCTGCTTTGCCAGTGTTGCAATACGTCTATAAAACACCAACGGATCTGCATCACTTACAAATAATGCCGAATCAGGTTCGTGCCGCAAAACGTTTTGTTGCATTTCCTTTTTCTCAAGTTCTCGCACATAAGGCGGATTGGAAACTATGACGCTGTATTGCTTCGGAAGGGTTGCTACAGTGAGAATGTTTTGCGTACTAAAATCTACGGAGACTCCATTTAATTCGGCGTTCTGTTTGGCGATTTTTAATGCTTCTTCGGAAAAATCCAAAGCGGAAACACTGCTCTTCGGAAGGTTTTTTGCCAACGAAATGGCGATGCATCCCGATCCTGTTCCAATGTCTAACACAGAACCCTCCCAATTTTCTTTCTTCGGAATATCATTCAAAATCCAATCGACCAACTCTTCGGTTTCGGGTCTCGGAATTAACGTGGCTTTGGTCACATTAAAAGGCAAACTGTAAAATTCTGTTGTACCTATTATATATTGTATTGGCTCAAAAGCCTTCAGTCGGACTACTGCATTTCTAAATTTTTCTGAAACAGCTTCAGAAACAACAACTTCTGTATTCAAAGCTAGCTCTAAGCGTGACATGTTTAAATACGCTTCAGAAAGGAGTACAAAAAAAGAAGCTACTTCTTCTGAAGGATACACCTCTAAAAGCGCTTGACTGACTTCCAATTTTAATTCTCTTAGCTTCATTCAGAAATAAATAAACAGATTATTTTAAATCTTTTAACATATGTACGGGACATGAATAATGCCCTGTATCGCCCATTGGTCCGTCGATATGTCGGAATCCGGAGCGCTCATATAGTTTCTGAGCCGCCTTCATATACGGCATCGTTTCTAGGTAACATTGGTCAAAGTTATGGGTTGCCGCAAACTCCAAACAACGGTTTATCATCGCCGTTCCAATTCCTTTTCCTCTCGCTTCAGGTAAAAAATACATTTTCTGAAGCTCACACACATTCCCATCATAATTATCCAACTGCGCAATTCCGGAACCGCCTATAATCCTATCATTTTCAAGCACTACGAAATACATAGCGCGTTCTTTTTGATAGGTTTCAAACATACAATCTAAAGCTGCATCGGCATAGGCTGTTCCAACTTTCGGAACACCTAAATCGATTAAAACAGCGCGAATAACACTTGCAATGTGCGGATTATCTTTTTTTTCTAAAGGTCTAATGATAGGTGTGTTCATCTAAGCAAATCATTGTATTTTTACGCGGTGAAGATACTCGAAAAATATATGTCTCGCTGCGTTCAACTCGCTAAAAATGGACTGGGAACCACGTATCCCAACCCGTTAGTAGGAAGCGTTATTGTTTACAATAATAAAGTTATAGGCGAAGGCTGGCATTACCAAGCTGGAATGCCTCATGCGGAAGTAAACGCCATTTCGAGTGCAAAAGACAAGGAACAATTACAAAAAGCAACCATCTATGTGAGCTTAGAACCTTGCAGCCATTTTGGAAAAACACCACCCTGTGCCGATTTAATCATCGCCTCAGGTATTAAGAAAGTCGTAATTGGCAGTACCGACCCGAATCCGAAAGTAGCGGGACGTGGTATTCAGAAGTTACTACAAGCGGGATGTGATGTAGTCGTTGGCGTTTTGGAAACGGAATGTGACGAATTAAACAAACGATTTTTTACGTTTCACAAAAAAAAACGTCCTTATATATTATTAAAATGGGCCGAAACAGCCGATGGCTTCATAGCGCCAGAGAGTTCAGAAAGAAACAATAAAATAGAACCTGTTTGGATTACGAACACCTACTCTAGACAAATTGCACATAAACTCCGCGCCGAAGAACAAGGAATAGTAGTCGGCACGCAGACCGTTTTAGATGATAATCCGAGCCTAACTACGCGCGACTGGTACGGAAGCAATCCTGTTCGAGTTGTTTTAGACCGAAACTTAAAGATTTCAAAAGAAGCTTCCGTTTTAAACGATGCTTCCAAAACCATTATCGTTACAGAAAAAGAAGCCACAAACACAGCAACTCATTTTTATGAACGTTGTGATTTTTCAGAAAACCTAACGCAACAAATTTGCAACATAGCCCACAAACATGAATTGCAATCTATCATTATAGAAGGCGGTGCAAAAACCCTTCAGACATTTATAGATGCCAATCTTTGGGACGAAGCCTTTGTTTTTAAAGGAAAAGCTATCTTTGGCAAAGGCGTCAAAGCTCCGGTACTTTCCGCAGTAATTCATTCCGAAGAAAACATAAGAGAAGACGTATTACAGTACTTTAAAAACAACCCACTTTGACATACTTACTTCTTAGCATACTAGCGTCGGTTTTAATTTTTGTTGTATTCAAACTCTTTGCGAAATATAATGTAAACACTTCACAGGCGATTATAGCGAATTACTTTATTGCCTGTATTTGCGGTATTATCGCTTACGACCATCCTATTGTTGTTTCAGAAATACCCAATTACGACTGGTTTTATTACAGCTTAGGACTTGGAGTCTTATTCATCGTTGTATTCAACTTAATGGCGGTAACGACGCAGCGAAGTGGCTTATCGGTGGTTTCTGTCGCAACGAAGATGAGCGTTGTAATTCCGATCCTTTTCGGACTCCTATATTATAAGGAACACTTTGGCACTTTAAAAATAGTTGGGATTTTATTTGCGCTAGTCGCAGTGTATCTAACTTCAGTAAAGACTAAAGACGGGCTCACCATAGAACGAAAGAACCTACTCTACCCTTTATTTGTATTCTTAGGAAGCGGAATTATTGACACTAGTATTAAATTTTTAGAGAATTCGTATGTTTCAGAAAATGACATCCCTGTATTTTCAGCAACCATATTTGCCTTCGCAGCAATTATTGGAAGCCTTACCTTAGTCTATAAAAGCTTTGTTGGAAAACTGCAGTTATCATTTAAAAATATTCTTGCGGGGATTTTCTTAGGAATCCCAAATTATTTTTCCATCTTTTTTCTTGTAAAAGCCCTTCGAAGTGATTTATTTGATAGCTCTGGAATATTCACTGTGAACAACGTTGCAATCGTAATGGTATCGACATTAATAGGAATAACCTTCTTTAAAGAAAAACTCACTCTTAAAAACTGGATCGGAATTGTTTTGGCTATCTTAAGCATTCTTTTAATCACACTTTCTAATAGCTAATGGAAAAAGACACCTACAAAACCATTGTAAAACCCTCTACGGAAACCCTTTTTAAAGACAGAGGCAGCAAGTTTTATGGATATGCTTTTCCCGTCACTAATGAAGACCAAATAAAAGAACACATAGAGCAACTGAAGAAAACGCATCACAATGCACGTCACTGGTGTTACGCTTGGCAGCTCGGTAAAAGTTATGAAAATTACCGTGCCAATGACGATGGAGAGCCCTCGAACAGTGCAGGAATGCCTATTTATGGACAATTACAATCCTTTGACGTTACCAATGTACTTGTTGTAGTTGTTCGTTATTTTGGCGGCACCAAATTAGGGGTTGGCGGTTTAATCCAAGCCTATAAAACCGGTGCACAGATGGCTTTAGAAGCTTCAAAGATTGTAGAGCGAACTATTGACGAAGAATTTAAACTCACGTTTGAATATCCAGAAATGAACACCGTGATGCGAATTATAAAAGACGAGTCCCTTTCCATAGAAAATCAGAAAATGGAGCTTTCGTGCGAGTTTGAAATTTCGGTTCGAAAAAAAGACGCAGAACGTATTTTTGAACTTTTCAACAACACGTATAAAGTTTCGATCAAAAAGCTAAACACTCCTGAATAAAAAAAAGCTAAAATTGTTTAACTATTCAGTCAATTTTTCCAACAAATAACTTGGTGCTTTCATCAACTTTTTTGTAGTACTATTCACAAAAACCAAAGTCGTATTTGCGGTTATCAAAAGCTTGTCATTTTGGTTATATATTTCGTAGTAAAATTCAATTCGCACTGTAGGAATTTTCACCAAGGTAGTAACTACGGTGAGTAGGTCATCATAATGTGCTGGGGACTTGTAATCTATGTTTAAATTAATAACAGGTAGTTGAACGTTGTTTTCTTCCATCCATCGATAGGAAAAGCCCAATTCTCGTAGCCATTCGGTTCTCCCCTGTTCTAAATATTGCGCATAATTTCCGTAATAAACGATGCCCATTTGATCGGTTTCGCCGTAACGAACGCGAAATTTTGTAAGAGTTTTTTTCACAAGATGATAGGTATAAAAAGGAACTTTTTTCGTAGCTTTAGCATAAATTAAGTATGAGAAAAAAAAACCGAAAATTCAATACCCCCAACGTTTTTTTTTTCATTTTTTTGTTCACATATTTGCACCGTTAAGAAAATGTCAAAAAGACACTCTTTTTCATTTATTAGCCACCCTAATTTAACAAACTAAAAACTTCAACAAAATTAACTATGAGCAAAACTGCGGAATCGGTTTGGAACAACTGTTTGTCCTTTATTGAAGATAATATTGCATCTCAGGCATACAAGACTTGGTTCGAACCAATTAAGGCTGTAAAGCTTACAGACAATGCTCTTAGTATTCAAGTGCCAAGTAAGTTTTTTTACGAATGGCTTGAGGAGCACTACGTGAAGTTGTTAAAAGTAGCTCTTAACAAAGAGTTAGGTGCGACTGCAAAATTGGTGTACATTATTAAAATGGAAAACACCTACGGTAACAAACAACCATTTACCGAAAAAATTCCAAGTTCAAATAGAAGCAACGCTCAACAATCGCAAGAAGTTGATGTGCCACTTAAAAATAAAAGTCCGGAGCTTAAAAATCCGTTTATCATTCCTGGGATTCGAAATGTAAAAATCGAATCACAATTAAATCCAAATTACAACTTTGAGAGTTTCTTAGAAGGAGAATCGAACCGTTTGGCGCGCTCGGCTGGTTTAGCTGTTGCCAACAAACCTGGAGGAACTTCTTTTAACCCACTGCTTATATTTGGAGGTGTTGGTTTAGGAAAAACGCATTTAGGACACGCTATCGGAGTTGAAATAAAAGACAAATATCCTGAGAAAACAGTTCTTTATATTTCTGCTGAAAAATTCACACAACAGTACATTGAGTCGGTAAAGAAAAATAACAGAAATGACTTTATTCATTTTTACCAAATTATAGATGTGCTTATTGTAGACGACATTCAATTATTGTCTGGTAAAGCAGGAACACAAGACGTTTTCTTCCATATTTTCAATCACTTACATCAAAACGGAAAGCAAGTTATTTTAACAAGTGACAAGGCTCCTGTCGATATGATTGATATAGAACAACGCTTATTATCACGTTTCAAATGGGGACTTTCAGCAGAATTGAACCATCCAGATTACGATACACGTGTTGCCATTATTAAAAACAAATTGTATCGCGATGGTGTGGAAATGCCAGATGATATTGTTGAGTTTCTAGCCAACAACATCAAAACAAACATTCGCGAACTGGAAGGCGCTATTATTTCTTTAATTGCTCATTCATCATTCAACAAACGCGAAATCACTATTGAATTAGCGAAGAAAATTGTTGATAACTACGTGAAGCACATTAAACGTGAAGTATCTATCGACTACATCCAAAAAGTAGTGAGCGATTATTTCCAAATGGATGTTGACACCTTACAATCTAAAACCCGTAAGCGTCACATTGTACAAGCGAGACAATTAGCAATGTTCTTTGCAAAGAAACTAACCAAAGCTTCATTAGCATCTATTGGTTCTCAAATTGGACAGCGCGATCATGCAACCGTACTTCACGCTTGTAAAACTGTAGACAATCTTTCTACTACCGACAAACAATTCAGAAAATACGTAGAAGATCTTAATAAGAAACTAACGTTATAACTTTTTCTTCGGAATCTTTTCCGAAAACGACACACATCTAGCGATGCAAACAAAAGTACTCATGGTATGTCTTGGCAATATTTGCCGATCTCCTCTAGCTGAAGGTATATTGAAGTCGAAAGTTGACACTTCAAAAGTAACTGTAGATTCGGCGGGAACAGGTCATTGGCACGTTGGAAATTCGCCAGACCCGAGAAGTATTGCTGTTGCAAAACAAAATGGAATAGACATTTCTCAGCAACGAGGCAGACAGTTTAGCACTCAAGATTTTGACACTTTTGATTACATTTTTGTAATGGACAATTCTAACAAAGCAAACGTCCTACAACTCGCTAGAAATGAAGGTGACACTAAAAAAGTACAATTACTCCTAGATTTTATCTTTCCAAACGAAAATGTAGATGTTCCAGACCCCTATTACGGAGGGACAACAGGCTTTGACAATGTGTACAAAATGATTGATGAAGCTTGCGAAATTCTAGTAAGTAAACTATCGCTTTAATTATTGCTTGGTTTTCACTACATTAGTGTACCAATAAAAAGTTATGAAAACCTTCCTTCTCTCCTCGCTATTTTGTTTATTATCCTGTACCCTATTGGCTCAAGATATCACCCTTGAACTTATTAAAGACGGTTTTATCAGTCCTATTGATCTACAAAATGTTGGCGATGAACGTCTTTTTGTAGCTGAAAAAGGAGGACGCATTAAAATACTTAATCCTGACGGAAGTGTAAACCCTATTCTATTCTTAGATATTACAAGTTTAGTTTCTACAGGTGGTGAACAAGGTTTGCTCGGTTTGGCATTTCATCCAGACTACGCAAATAATGGACACTATTTTGTTAACTACACCAAAACAAACGGAAACACACGTGTTGCTAGGTTTACTACAGACCCTAACGACCCAAACACTACATTGCCCAACTCTGAACTCAAGATTATCGAATACGACCAACCTTATTCGAACCACAACGGAGGCGGAATCGCATTTGGTCCAGACGGTTATCTTTATATCGCAGCCGGCGATGGTGGCTCTAGTGGAGATCCCGAAAATAGAGCTCAAAACACCAGTGTTTTATTAGGGAAGTTACTCCGACTAGATATTGATACACCAGCTCCTCCTAATAACTATAGCATCCCTTCAGATAATCCATTTGCTGGCAGTACTACCCATGCACAAGAAATTTGGGCCTACGGATTACGAAACCCTTGGCGCTTCTCTTTTGATAGTATCACTGGAGACATCTGGATTGGCGATGTGGGACAAGGAGATGTAGAAGAAATTGACAGAGCTCAAAGCTCAGAAGGAGGTTTAAATTACGGATGGCGCTGTTACGAAGGCTCTCAGACCTATAACACGAGCGGTTGTCCTTCAGCAAGTGAGCTTACGTTCCCTTTTGCTGAATATTCGTCCAGCTCAAGTACTAGTAACTGTTCTATTACGGGCGGTATTGTTTACAGAGGCGGAACCTTTGCAGATCTATATGGCTTGTACTTTTATGCCGATGTGTGCAGTGGTCTTATAGGTTCTGTAAATAATGATGGGGACATAATTGAATACGGAACCTTTAACAATTCGTGGGTTTCATTTGGAGTAGACAACTACGAAGAGCTTTATATCGTTGCTCTTGGAGGAAGTATTTACAAAATTATAGGAGAGCATATTGTAAATGTTTCAGAATTTGACAGCACGAATAATATCATGATGACGCCCAACCCTGCTTCGGAAAGCGTTCACTTTATAACAGAATCGGGAACGTTCTCCTCTATTGAAATAGTAGATAGTAAAGGAAGCGTAGTACTTTCCGAAGAAAACATCAACGCTTCAGAAAAAAACATTTCACTTACTAGTCTTTCTGAAGGTATTTATCTCGCAAAAATCACCGCTGAAAACGGCAATTTCAGTATAAAAAAATTAATCATTCAGTAACCCCAAATTAATGGAACCCCAAAAAGGAAATTTATATTTAATTCCGTGCACACTCGGAGACACGCCTCCCTTAGAAGTATTACCGCTACTCGTTAAAAAGGCCGTAGAACATATTAATCACTACGTTGTAGAGCACGAAAAAAATGCCCGTCGGTTTATCAAAAGTATTGATTCAAAAAAAATACAAGGCGATCTTATCTTTCAAGAGATTAACAAATTCACCAATCCAGAAGAAATTCCGCAGATGCTCAATCCTTGCTTTCAAGGTTTTGATGTAGGTGTTCTATCCGATGCTGGATGTCCTGGAATTGCAGATCCGGGCGCCTCAGTTGTACAAGAAGCACACAAAAGAGGAATTCGTGTCGTACCTTTGGTAGGACCTTCTTCAATTTTAATGGCAATGATGGCCAGCGGATTTAACGGTCAGAACTTTGCCTTTAATGGTTATTTACCCATTGACAAAGGAGAGCGAAAAACTACAATTAAACGCCTAGAAAAACTCTCGATTGAATACGATCAATCACAATCATTCATCGAAACACCGTATCGCAACAATCAATTATTAGAAAGTTTGTGCAGTACGTTACATCCACAAACCATGATTTGCGTGGCTTGTGACATTACGTTACCTTCAGAATATATTAAAACAGCTTCGGCGGGAGATTGGAAAAAAATAAAGGTAGACCTTCATAAAAGACCTACCTTATTCATTATTCAAAAATAATTTTCTTTTTTACAATGCTTTTGCTTTTCGATCTGGACGAATTAACGAGGTGTCATATCCAGAAAATTTCTTTAGATAATATCTAATGGAAACGCCATTGGCATCCTCAAAATCTTCTACCCCATAGCTACGCAAGAATTTTTTCACATTTCCAGCGCCAGCAAGATGTGCCGCTGCAAGAATTCCAGACTCAGTAACTTTCACCCCATTGATGAATCTACCTTTAAAACGTTTGATGTCTCTTCGTAAAATCCATTTATTTCTAGAAGTATAGGCTTTAAAAGCCTTTTCTTGTAATTCTGGGTCTTCCATAAAGGTATCGGCATTATACACGCCAATCATTCGTAAGGTTTCTTTCCCAAATTGATATTTTCCCATATATCCGTACGGATTTACAGAAGAATAATCGCCTCGAGACTCTTTAAAACCAACTGCCTCTTTAAACCCTACATACGTTTTTCCTAAAAACAAACTGTATTGTGGTGCTGTTACAATTGGCAAAAGCTCATCATCGTGGTTAGGCACAAAGTAATTAAACTTCATCCCTGTTGTTTTGTACACAGACAAATCTACCTTTCTAAAAGAAAAACTTGATGCTACTAATACAGTAACAATAAGTACTAATGTAACTTGTAATATGTTTTTTTTCATTTCTTAAAAACTTTCGTGAGAAAATTCACACTTATTTTTTCAGCGTGCAAATATACAACATTTTTCATAAAACTGATTTACAGAGCGTTAATTAATGTTAAAAATAAAACCGGGGGTTTATCCGTTACATTTTCCTACAAAAATACAATGCAAAGATAAGTTTCGAAAAGACTGGTTATGAGAAGATTAACGCTAATTTAACAACAGAGTTATTAACAAATTACCAATACTCAAGTTGTTGACAATCAATAGTTTAATTTTGATAAAACTAGATTCTGTATCGCACTATTAAAAATAAAATGGTTTTCACACCCCCCAAAGCTATCATTTTCTCTTTATTCTGAAAAAATGGAAGCCTATTTACTTGACATCTGACTACCTATTTACACCATTCGCATTTACCCAACGCACATATTCTTGTTTATTACGATTGTGTTGCGCTAACGTTTTTGCAAACTTGTGGTATCCAAAATTGGTTACATCAGCTACAAAAAAGATGTAATCGTGTTTTTCATAATTTAGCACACCATCTATAGAAGAGATATCTGGCATTGCAATAGGTCCAGGAGGAACACCTGTATATTTATACGTATTATAAGGAGAATCTAATTCTAAGTCTTTATACAGAACACGTTTGATAACTTGGTCAAAATCATTTTCGTAAAACTTTTTAGCGAAGATAACCGTAGGATCTGCCTGTAATAGCATTCCTTTTTTAAGTCGATTGACATAAACGCCTGCTACACGTGCACGTTCATCTGTTTTAGCTGTTTCTTTTTGTACAATTGCTGCTAACGATATTACTTGCTCACGAGAAAGCCCTAAGTCTTTGGCCTTCTTTGTTCGCGATTCGTTCCAAAAGGTGTTGTATTCTTTCAGCATTCTACTTCGGAAAGATTCCGGAGTCGTATTCCAATACAACTCATATGTATTTGGAATGTATACCGACAAAGCTGTTTCTGTTGTTAATCCAGCTTCTTTCAGAAATGAAGGGTCTCGCATCGCAGTTAGTAATGAAATACTATCGGGTTCAATCTGATTGGAAAGATGTCCTGCTAAATTTTCTAATCGCTCTTGATTATTAAATTTCACATAAATAGGAATGTTTTTACTGCGAATCGTATTGATAATATCGTTGTTGTTCATTCCCTTTTTAATAATATAGTGCCCAGGCTTTACATTTGCCGGATATCCTTTTCTGTTGGCTACAGCTTCAAATGAAACAGTATTGTCTAACAAAGGACGCATCTCTTCCATGACATCGCTAAATCGAGCTCCGGTTGGAATATACACATGCGCTTCATCATTATTAAACGCTGTATTCGGAATAAAAACGCTGCTATACACATAATAAGCAAAACCAGCCATTACAAGCAATCCAATAAGGGCTATGGCCCACAAAATCTTTTTAAAGTACATCTGTTAGTCGTTGGTATAAGTGTTCGTTTTTATAAGTTCCTTCTGAAAAAATCCAATCTTTTTTAACACCTGCTTTTTCAAAACCTGCTTTCTGAAACAGATCGATACTCGGCTGGTTGTCTTCCGTAATATTTGCATATACTTGATGCACCTTCAGATGTGTAAAAGCGTATTTACAAATCATTTCGATGGTTTGATAGGCATATCCTTTCCCTCTATCACTTTCAGCAAAAATAACAATCCCCACACCTACTCGATGATGGCTTGGTTCAAAATCAAACAAATCGATAAAACCTATCGGGCGTGTTTCCGAAGCAAGACAAATTACCAATCGCAATTGTTTTACTTCAAAAATATCGCGATGTGCATTTTCTAAGTATTGTTTCAGAATAAATCTTGAATACGGTGCATTGGTATTGCTAATTTCCCAAACAGACTCGTCATTCTCTAATTGGTATAGAAAATCTAAATCTGAAGGCTCTAGAGCGCGAAGCTCAATATCTTTTCCTTTTAATGTCATTATTCCCAACTACCCTTAAAGACAAATGTGGCAGGTCCTTCCAAATATACATTTTTATATACACCTTCTTCTTTTGTAAAGCGAACGGTTAAGATTCCGCCAAGGGTTTTTAACATTACTTTATTTGCAGCTACAACTCCCGTTTCATGCAAAGCGATTGCCACAGCTGTCACTCCCGTACCGCACGATAATGTTTCATCTTCAACACCACGCTCATACGTTCGTACAAAAAAAGTGTCTTTATCAATCCCCTCTACAAAATTTATGTTTGAACCTTCTTTTCCGTAGGTAGTATAACGCAATATTTCGCCTTTATCTTTAACATCAAACTCCAAAAGATTATCTACAAGCTCAACGTGATGAGGCGAGCCTGTATTTAAAAAGGTATGATTTTCTGAAACCTCAACATTTGCAACATCATTCATCTTCAACGATACAATTGCATCATTAATAGAAGCTTCATGCATTCCATCTATAGCTTCAAAAACAGCTTTCGTAGTTACAATTCCTAATTGCTTTGCAAATTGGACAATGCATCTTCCGCCATTACCACACATTGTACTGATATTTCCATCAGAATTGTAATACACCATTTTAAAGTCGGCAGTCGGATGATTTTCTAATAAAATAAGTCCGTCGGCCCCCACACCAAAACGTCTATCACAGATTTGAGCGACCAATTCGGTATTAGTTGTATCGAATGTATTCTGACGATTATCAATCATCACAAAATCATTTCCAGTACCTTGATATTTATAAAACGGAATTTTCATAGTCGCAAAGGTATAAAAAGCCTTGGGGAGTTAAAACGTTTTTTTACGCATAATTAGTTTAACAAAACCCTTACAAACACTGTTAAATACGCGTTAAAAGTGAAACATAGCGAAATAAATTTAGTCTATTATGTGTTACTTTTAATGAATCTAAATTACATACTCATGAAACAGACACTTCGTTTATTTACAGTGGCGCTGTTTGCAGGCGCTATCACCCTTGGAGGGTACAAATTTTTTGTAGAAGATGGAACGGTTACAATACCTGAAGCTAATGCAACTCCTTCTTTTATTCCAACAAATTTTTCTTCGGAAGCTGCCTCAACTAATATTGATTTTACTGAAGCAGCTGAAAAAACCGTTCACGCTGTAGTGCACGTAAAAAATACCACCGTTAGTAAGCAACCTACTAATGTGTTAGAATATTTTAGTGGCGGCGGAACTCCTCGCGCCATGGTTGGCTCTGGTAGTGGTGTTATCATTACGCCTGATGGCTACATTATTACCAACAATCACGTTATTGCTAATGCTTCTCAATTAGAGGTGACGCTTAACGACAATAAAATTTATCCAGCCGAATTAATCGGTACCGACCCTAAAACAGATATCGCTTTAATTAAAGTAGAAAGCGATGAAGATTTACCTTATGTTCCGTTTGGAGATTCTAATAATTTACAAATTGGAGAATGGGTACTCGCCGTAGGAAATCCTTTTAATTTAACCTCAACAGTTACTGCCGGAATTGTAAGTGCTAAAGCGCGAGATTTAAATCAATTTGATGGGAATCCGCAGTCGTTTATTCAAACAGATGCTGCTGTAAACCGTGGAAATAGCGGTGGTGCCTTAGTAAACACACGAGGCGAATTAATTGGTATTAACACAGCTATTACTTCCGAAACAGGTTCGTACGTTGGCTATTCGTTTGCAGTACCTTCTAACAACGCACGTAAAGTGATTGAAGACATTATGGAGTTCGGAAATGTGCAACAAGGAATCTTAGGAATTAGAGGAAGTAATTTAAATTCAAAATCGGCCAAACAATTCGGTGTAGAGGAAACACAAGGAGTATATGTCGCAGGAATTGAACGTGGTAGTGGCGCCGACAAAGGAGGCATCAAAGCTGGAGATGTTATTAAAAAAATTGACGGATACGATGTTGGTAAATTCTCAGACCTTACAGGCTACATAGGTTCCAAACGACCAGACGACGTGGTAGCAGTAACGATTCTGCGTGATGGAAATGAAAAAGTGATTCCTGTTACCTTGATAAAACTTGAGACTTATGAAATTGATTATCTAGGCTTAGAGGTTAAAAATGCAAGCACAACAGACTTAAAAGACCGTGGGCAATCCCGAGGGGTAATCGTTACCAAAGCATTAACAAGAGACATTGCACAATACAATTTAGCAGGTGTTCTGATTACTGAAATTAACAATCAGAAAATTTCAAACATTGACGATGTAAAAAGAGTGATGTCGCAACGAGATTTTAAAGCCCCTATTAAAATGACGTTCGTAAATCAGAACGATGAAACAAACACCTTTATATTTAGGTAGTAAAATAATACAATAATTTAAAAACACCCCTTTTGGATTTTGATTCTGGAAGGGGTGTTAATTTTTACTAATAAGCTTTACGAAAACGATTGAAATAGCTATTTTTGCGCAAAATTTAAACCCCTTAAAACAACACAATTATGAGTTTTGATGACGTTTATGAAAAAGAACTGTCTTTTCAAACCGATCGCCGCAAGGCTACCGTTGAGTTTATTAATATTATTAGTGATCTTTGGTATGACAAATCGATAGAATTGGTACTTTTCAGAAATCAACTAATAGATCGCAACGTAAGTGAGATTTTAAATCTTCACGAATATGCTGGCGAATTTGTACAAAAACCTATTTCTATCTTTGATTCAGTAGAAATTGCACAAGCGATTAAAACACTTGGGCTTCCTCCTGCTAAATTAGATATTGGAAAGTTAACGTATGAATACCACTTAGAAGACAACAAATTTTCTGATGCGCTTGCGTTTGTTTCAGACAAATTAAAAGACGCTAAAGAAAGTACCGATATTGTTCCTAAAGATGTTGTTTTATATGGCTTCGGAAGAATTGGTCGTTTGTTAGCGAGAGAGTTAATGACACGTACGGGTAAAGGAAACCAAATGCGTTTGCGTGCTATTGTAACACGTGGTGCTATTACTGAAACTGTTTTGGAAAAAAGAGCTTCATTATTACAATTGGATTCTGTTCACGGAGATTTTCCAGGAACGGTTCGTATCGATGTTGAAAATAAAGCGTTAATCATAAACGGAACTACGGTTCATATGATTTCTGCAAATGGTCCAGAAGAAATTGACTATACATCGTATGGTATTGAAGATGCTTTGGTTATTGATAATACAGGCGCCTTCAGAGATGAAGAAGCTTTAAGTCGTCACTTAACTTCAAAAGGAGCTTCAAAAGTATTACTTACAGCACCAGGAAAAGGAGTTCCAAATATCGTTCACGGTGTAAATCATAAAGATTACAGCCCAGACGAAGTATCTATTTTCTCTGCGGCTTCTTGTACTACCAATGCAATTACACCTATTTTAAAAGCAATTGAAGATTCATTTGGTGTAGTTCAAGGACATTTAGAAACCATTCACGCGTATACCAACGATCAAAACTTGGTAGATAATATGCATAGTAAATACCGTCGTGGTCGTGCAGCTGCATTAAACATGGTAATTACTGAAACTGGAGCTGGTAAAGCAGTAACAAAAGCATTGCCTTCATTTGAAGGAAAGTTAACTTCAAATGCGATTCGTGTTCCTGTTCCAAATGGCTCTTTGGCTATTTTAAAACTAGAATTAGAAAATACAACTTCAGTAGACGCCCTTAATGCCGTAATGAAAAAATACGCACTTGAAGGTGACTTGGTAGAGCAAATAAAATACTCGTTAAACAATGAATTAGTATCTAGTGATATTGTGGGATCTTCGGCTCCTTCAATCTACGATAGTAATGCTACTATTGTCGCTAATGATGGTAAAAATGTTGTACTTTACGTTTGGTACGATAACGAATATGGCTATAGCCACCAAGTAATTCGTTTGGCAAAATACATTGCTAAAGTAAGACGTTTTACATACTACTAGTCATTATACTATAACTATTCAAAAGCCTGTTGAGAAATCTTCAGGCTTTTTTTTGTGAGTTCATTAACTGACAATCAGCCTTCTTTATTTGAAATTTGTTAAAAGCAAACCCACTTTTAGAATGACAAAAAAGAAGAGAAGAGTTTATAAAAAGAAACGGTACACCTTCCCTATTATTCTATTACTTCTTTTAGTAGCGGCTCGTTTGTACCTTCCCGTTTGGACAAAAAATTACATCAATAAAGTTCTTGCCGATATTCCTGGGTATTACGGACAAGTGGACAAAATAAACATTTCATTATACCGTGGCGCTTATCAAATTCACGGAATGTACCTCAACAAAGTGGATGCTGAAACACAAGTACCTTTTTTAAGCTTTCCAAAAAGCGATGTTTCTATTGAATGGAAATCACTTTTAAAGGGAAGAATAGTGTCCGAAATTATAATGACCAGTCCGAAAGTGATTTATGTTGCCGAAGATCAACAAAAAACTCCAACTGAAGGTGATCCTAATATTGACGATTGGACCAAAGCGCTTACCGATATTGTTCCGCTAGAAATTAACCACTTTGAGGTCCATGATGGAGGTTTCGCGTATGTTGAAGTGAACACAGATCCGAATATTGATCTTCAAATTTCAAAAATCACCTTAACGGCCGACAACCTTCGGAATGTCGTAGCAAAAGAACGGGTTCTTCCTTCTCCTATCAAAGCCACAGGAGTTTCCATTGGAAACGGAACAGTCTCACTCGATGGGGCTATGAATATTGTCAAAGAGATTCCCGATATGAACATCAATTTTTCGCTAGAAAATGCGAATGTAACGGCGCTAAATCCATTTACGCGTCATTATACAGGAATCGATTTTGAATCTGGAACTTTTGGCCTTTTTAGTGAAATCGCCATTGCCGACGGACATCTAAAAGGTTATCTAAAACCGCTTCTAACCAAAACAAAATTGATTGGAAGTGAAGATGGTTTTCTAGGTGTGCTTTGGGAAGGCTTTGTAAGCTTTTTTAAATTTATTCTGAAAAATCAAGGAACCAATACGTTGGCTACAAGAGTTCCTATTGAAGGTGATTTAAACAATGTGGAGGCAGGTGTTTGGCCTACTGTTATAAGTATTTTTGAAAATGCATGGATTCGTGCCTTTTCTGAAAAAGTAGATAATGTCATCGATTTTGAAGATGCCTTTAACGATCCCAACCTCAGCAAAGAAGAAAAAAAGGAACTTCGGAAAAAAAGACGTGAACAACGCCGTGCAGAACGTGAAAAAGACACCACAGGTTTTTTGAAAAATTTGTTTGATGGTACTAAAGAAGAAGATAAAGAGGAAAATTAAGCTACAAAAAAAGTTCGTTTTTATCGTACTCTGAAAAGCACATTTTAATTAATGGGCTTTTTTTTTGGGCTACTATTTTGAAAAAATGTATGTTTACAAAAATACATTTTTAATGAAGAACGCCCTAAAACTAGCCCTACTACTCATTACCGTTACACTCATCTCCTGTAGCACAGACAGTGATAATACTTCTGAAGCTTCAGAAGTAACGGTTACTACTTCAAATTTTTCAGTAACCATTGACGAAAATCCTTCCGAAGGGCAAGTTATCGGAACGGTTTCAGGAACAACCAATCAAGGTAGTGTCACATTTTCTATTACTGAGCAAACTCCTGCGGGCGCTTTTAGTATCGATGCAGCTTCGGGAGAATTGAAGGTTGCCGATGCAAATCTTTTTGAATTTGAAACCAATCCAACAATTTCAGGTACTGTAAAAGTGGCAAATGGCACTATTTCTGAAAATGCTTCTATTACAATTACCCTCATTGATTTAGGCAATACCTATGAAGGTGACTTAATTTTAAAGTCGCAACAAGAAGTAATTGATTTTGGAGCAAATAATTACACAAAAGTTAATGGTTCATTAACCATCGGAGACCCAGAGCAAGCAGCAACAACAGATATTTTCGATTTATCTCCACTTCAAGGCTTAAATACTATAAGCAATAATTTTTGGATTATAAATAATCCAAGTTTAGTATCAACTCTAGGCTTGAATATTGATCATGTAGGTGGTGAACTTGTTATTGCTGTTAACTCTTCATTAGAAAAAGTAGAAGGATTAAACAATTTAATATCAGTATATGACTTAATATTAAGTACTAATGAGCAATTAAATGATCTTTCTGGCTTAAGCCAACTCATTTCAGTAGAAAATAAAATTATAGTGTTTTCTTGTCCTCAAATACCCAATCTCGATTGGCTAAACAACTTAACGACACTTGGAGGCAGCCTAGATATTAGATATTGTAACTCATTGACTAACATCGATGGGCTTAGTAATTTAATTAATTTAACTAATGAGTTTCGTTTTTTCCTTATTACACACAATACTTCATTAAAGAATTTAGATGGTCTTAGGAATTTGAACACCCATATTTATAGTTTAGAAATAGGTAATAATTTTTCCCTTACAACTATCGAAGGTTTAGAGAATATAGATATAAATAACACCCTTAAAATTCACGGTAATTCAGCGCTTGAGAACTTAAATGGTCTTGAGAAAATTACTAGTCTTTCAAATGGACTTTTTATAAATGATAACATTGCTTTAAATAACATTCAGGGTGTTAGTAATATAACGGATGTTCAAGTAATCAATTTACACCAAAACAATAGTTTGCAAAACTTAGAAGGACTGAACAACTTACAATCTAACAGGGAATTAAGTATTTCTGGTAATTCACAATTAACCGATTTCTGTTCCCTTAAAAATTTCTTCACCACATCAGGCCCCGCCGTTTATTACGCGGGTTATAACGCCTACAACCCAACCGAACAAGATATCATCGATGGGAATTGCAGTATTTAACTTTTCTTTGGAATAAAATAAAAAACTATGAAAATATTCAAACCTAGGTATGCGCTAAAGTTTTTACTAGTATGCGCCTCATTAGCCATTATCTCCTGCAGTAAAGACAGTGAGGATACTTCAGAAGTTACCGTTACTACTTCAAATTTTTCAGTAACCATAAACGAAAATCCTTCCGAAGGGCAACTTATCGGAACCGTTGCTGGAATTACCAATCAAGGAACAGTTACGTTTTCAATTACCGAGCAAACACCCTCGGGAGCTTTTAGTATTGATGTAGCTTCTGGAGAATTGAAAGTTGCCAATGCAAATCTTTTTGATTTTGAAACCAATCCAACAATTTCAGGTACTGTAAAAGTGGCAAATGGCACTGTTTCTGAAAATGCCTCAGTTATAATTAGTGTGGATGACTTATATGAAGAGCATATTTATGAGGGCACTATATTTCTAACAACCCAAGAAGAAATTAACGATTTCGGAGCTAATAATTACACCCATATTACTGAAAATTTATATATAGGAGGAGTTAATCAATATGCTGTATTTAACGATTTAACACCATTGAGCTCTATAAAACACTTGGGAAATGGATTGGCCGTCTACAAAAATAATGGGTTAACTTCTTTAACAGGTTTAGAAAATATTGAAACTTTAAACAGAATACAAATAATTAATAATGACCTGCTAGCAGATATTTCCGCTCTCAGTAATATTACTGAACTTCCTCTAGATATTCGAGTAGATAATAATCCTGCACTAACCAATCTAAATGGTCTTCACAATATAACTTCTTTTGGTGATTTAATAATAAATAACAATTCTGCATTGTTAAATTTGGATGACTTAAACATAACTACAGTTACATATTCAATAGAAATTACTGAAAATCCACTTATAACTAATTTAAATAGCTTAAGTAACATAAGTATAATTTACAGAGATCTTATAATATCCCAAAACAACTCTCTTACAGATATTGATGGGTTAAGTAATTTAGGTTCAATCTATGGTTTCGTTACAATATCCCAAAACGATTCTCTTACAGACATTAATGGATTAACAAATCTTACCCTTCTTGAACAAGAACTAACTATTAATTCAAATGCTACATTAACAGATTTATGTGGTCTTCAAAATTTATTGACGAATGGAGGCCTTTCTGGTGATTACACCGTTGTAAATAACGCCTACAACCCAACCGAACAAGACATCATCGATGGAAATTGCAGTATTTAATTTTCTTCGGAAAGACACAATTTTAAATTTATGAAACTATTCAACTCAACCTATTTACTTAAATTCACGTTACTTTTTGCTTCATTTGCAATTCTCTCCTGTAGCAAAGACAGCGAAGACACTCCTGAAGCGTCAGATATAACCGTAACCACCTCAAATTTTTCAGTAACCATAGACGAAAACCCTTCCGAAGGACAAGTAATCGGAACCGTTGCTGGAACAACCAATCAAGGAACAGTTACATTTTCAATTACCGAACAAACGCCCTCGGGAGCTTTTACTATTGATGCAGCTTCGGGAGAATTGAAGGTTGCCAACGAAGCACTTTTCGACTTTGAAACCAATCCTACCATTTCGGGTACGGTAAACGTTGCCAATGGCGCGATTTCTGAAAATGCATTAGTTACAATAAGCATTTCAGATATTTCTGAAGAAAATATTTACCAAGGAGACGTCATACTTAGAACGCAAACGGAAGTAGATGAGTTTGGAACTCATAATTACACGGGTATTACCGGATATCTTCTTATTGGACACGATTCGGGTACCACCTATTCTAACATTACTAACTTATCTCCATTACAAGCATTAACTTTTGTTGGCAATTATGTAACCATTTCCTATAATGGAGAATTACAAACACTTTCAGGCCTTGAAAATCTTTCAGAAATAGGAGGAACCTTAGCTATAGTAGTGAATCCAGCTTTGTTAACCTTGGAAAACTTAGGAGAGATTACAGAAATTAACGACTCTTTAATGCTTCATTTGAACCCTTTGTTAACTAATCTTCAGGGATTAGAAAGCATCACAACAATTGCAAGTTATTTGTCGATTCAAGTAACCCCATTGGTAGATTTAAATGGACTGCAAAACATTACCTCTGTAGGAACGCTTCAAATTTCAGGTAATGAAAACATAGAAAACATTACTGCGCTTTCAGGGGTAGTTTCAATTCAAGATGAAATTATTATTGACAATAACCCTAATTTAACAAGCTTGACTCCACTTGAAAATGTAGAAGGGAATATTCGTAGAATTTATATCAATTATAATAATTCATTATTTAGCCTCAATGGCTTGGAGAATATTAGTTGCTATGGACAACTTGATATTTTTAGTAATAATTCTTTAACTGATCTTTCTGGTCTTGAAAAGATTACGAATATTAATACACATGTTCGTATAGAAAATAATGAAAATTTAATAAGCTTACATGGTTTAGAGAATCTTGTAGAAGTAAGCGTACAGGTATCTATTTGGGATAATTCAAACCTTACAAATTATTGTGCTCTCGAAAATCTTTGTATTTCTGGATCAGTTGGATATTTTGGTGCACATAACAACGCCTACAACCCAACGAAGCAAGACATCATCGATGGAAATTGTAGTATTTAATTTTTCTTCGGAATAAACTAAAAATCATGAGAATATTCAAATTTAGGTATGCACTAAAGTTTTTACTAGTATGCGCCACATTAGCCATCATCTCCTGTAGCACAGACAGCGAAGACACTCCTGAAGCTACAGTAATAACAGTAACCACTTCAAATTTCTCAGTAACCATAAACGAAAATCCTTCCGAAGGGCAACTTATCGGAACCGTTGCTGGAACTACCAATCAAGGAACAGTTACGTTTTTAATTACGGAGCAAACACCCTCGGGAGCTTTTAGTATTGATGTAGCTTCTGGAGAATTGAAAGTTGCCAATGCAAATCTTTTTGATTTTGAAACAAATCCAACAATTTCTGGAACTATAAAAGTTGCCAATGGTGCTGTTTCTGAAAATGTTTCGGTTATAATTAATGTGAGTAATATAAATGAAGAAAATATTTATGATGGCGACATAACCTTATTAACTCAAGAAGAAGTAAACACTTTTGGGCAAAACCATTACACACATATTACTGGCGAGATTTATATTGGGACACCTACAAACGTAAACCAACAATCAATTATAGATTTAACCCCCCTAGTCGACCTAACATCAGTTGGTGAGACATTGTACATAGGATATAACTCAGAGTTAACTTCATTAGTAGGACTAGAAAATGTAACATCTGTAGGAGGAACCTTAGCCATTCACACAAATTCTCTCTTAATAAATATTGAAAGTCTAAATAATATTACGGGGACAATTAAAGATTTGTACGTCATGGAAAATGACAACTTAACAAGCTTTAACGCTCTTAATAACATAGAGAACATTGAAGAATACTTTTTTATTTTCGGCAATGATTCATTATTATATCTAAACGGATTGTCTAATTTAACGCATATTGGTTGGGGAGGAATCGTTAACAATCAAAATCTACTAAACCTTCATGAGCTCTCAAATTTCACTTCAGTAACTTATAGTTTCGGCATATCTAATAATAATAGCCTTATAAATTTAGAGGGTTTGGAAAATCTAGCTTTTATTGGTGATGAATTAAATATAAACCAAAATAACTCGCTACTAAGCTTAGACGGACTTTCAGGGCTTGAAAACCTTTCCGTAGAGATGTTAGAAATTGTAGGGAATACTTTATTAGAAAATATTGACGCACTCCAAAACATTAGTAGTGTAAACAGATTATTTATTCAGAACAACCCATATTTATCTAGTTTAAACCTAACAAATCTTTCCACTGTTACAGATACTTTTTATCTGACTGAAAACAATCTTTTAAGTAATTTAAATGGATTACAAAATATAACTGAAATAAATAAATTTGAGATCATTGAAAACGAGAATCTAACTTCATTAGCAGGAATACCCGCTCAGGCAGTTATTAATTCGTTGAATATCTTATTCAATCCCAACCTAACCAATTTAAGTGGATTGGAATCTTTTTCATCTTTACATTCACTGAAAGTAACTGGAAACAATGCATTGGTTTCACTCCAAGGTCTAAATAACATAACTTCTTTTGAGGGTAGTTTATACATTAGTTCTAATGATGCACTGGTTAATTTAGACGATTTATCAAACCTTAGTAGCATTGATAATGATTTAGACATTCGTAGTAATGGAAATTTAACTGATTTTTGCGGTATTCAAACACTAATAAATAATGGAGGACCTTCAAGCGACTACACCGTATTTAACAACGCCTACAACCCAACGAAGCAAGACATCATCGATGGGAATTGCAGTATTTAACTAATCTTTCAGAAGAAAAAACTATGAAAATATTCAACGCTACTCCTCTATTTCAATTTGTATTACTATGTGCTACATTTGCTGTTGTCTCCTGTAGTAAAGACAGTGAAGATACGCCTCTAATTCCAGAAGTTACAGATCTCTTGACCACCTCTAATTTCGTAGCCAGCATTGTAGAAAATCCTGAACAGAATCAAGTTATAGGCGCTGTTTCGGGAGCTACAACTCAGGGAACCCTATCATATACAATCACCTCCGAATCATCACCTGGAGCGCTGGCAATTAATAGCGCTTCAGGCGAACTAACTGTTGCAGACCCAGCTGCATTCGACTTTGAAATAAATACCACCATAACTGGAATAGTAGCCGTTACCAATGGGACTATCTCTCAAAATGCCATCATAACAATCTCTATAGAAGATGTTAATGAGGATAAAATTTTTGAAGGCACTGTAATCTTAGAAACACAACAAGAAATAGATGACTTTGGAGCTAATAATTATACCCATATTACAGGAAGTTTACAAATAGGTAGTATTGATGATGCTACTACATTTAACGATATAACACCGCTATCCTCAATAAGAAGTATAGGAAACCGATTAACTATTTTTCGTAATATAGAGTTAACATCCTTAGCAGGATTAGAAAACATTGAAACTGTTATTAACACTATTTATATTATACAAAATGATAAGCTAGCTGACATTTCTGCTTTGAGTAATGTTACTGAAATTAGACTCGACTTGTACGTATGGCTAAATCCTTTGCTATCTAATTTAAATGGACTTCACAACATAACCTCTGTTGGCTCTCTAAGTATTGCAGAAAATAGTGCTTTAACAGATTTGGACGACCTACATATTTCTACTGCTAATAATTCAGTTATTATTAGCGATAATGACCTCTTAACAAATATAGACAGTCTTAATAGTATCAGTTCGATTAATGGGCACATTGAAATTTCATATAATGCTTCGCTTACTAATATTGATGGTTTGTCGAACCTTAATTTTCTCCTATATCACTTACAAATAAATAACAATATTAATTTAACCAATCTTTGTGGTATTCAAAACTTAATTGTCAATGGAGGCCTTTCAAACGAATATATTGTACATAGCAACGCCTACAACCCAACACAACAAGATATTATAGATGGTAATTGTAGCATCTAATTAATATTTCTCATAAAAAAACTATAAGTTCATGAAAAGCTTTTTATCCTACTATTTTTTTCAGTTTACCTTATTATGCATTGCATTTACAGTTGTTTCATGCAGTAAAAACGACGAAAATACCCACGAAAACCTAGGAGACGTAATCACTGTACTCACTTCCAACTTTATAACAACAGTAGTAGAAAACCCAGAAGAGGGTCAATTACTAGGTACAGTTTCGGCAAACACAAATCAAGGGTCTATAACGTTCTCTATTACTGAACAATCACCCGCTGGAGCAATTGCAATTAATAGCACTTCTGGCGAATTAACAGTTGCCGACCCAACACTATTCGATTTTGAAACAAACACATCGGTTACAGGAACTGTTGCCGTTACCAATGGAACAGTCTCTGAAAACGCTTCCATAACCATTACAATTAAAGATTTTAATGAGGATAATATATTTGAAGGGGGTATTACATTAGAAACACAACTGGATATAGATAATTTTGGTGCAAATAATTATACCCATGTTACCGGAAATTTATTTATTGGGAGTTTGAATCAATCTACTATGTTTAATAACTTAAGACCATTGAGCTCCATAAAACATATAGGTAATCAATTGAATATTTACGATAATGATGGATTAACTTCTTTAACTGGTTTAGAAAATATTGAAACAGCAGGCACCATAAATATAATGCTAAATGATGTACTAACAGATATTTCTGCTCTCAGTAACATTACCGAACTCACACTCAGTTTGCAACTATATGGAAATCCTGTTTTAGCTAATCTAAACGGTCTTAACAATATAACTTCAGTAAGTTATTTATCAATAACAGACAATGATTCTTTAGTAAATTTAGATGACTTACATATTTCCAATATCACAGAATCATTTGAAATAGATGAAAATGATCTCTTAACAGATATAAATGGTCTTAGTGGTATTAGCTCAATAAACGGAGAATTATCAATTTTTAATAATAATTCACTTTCTAATATCGATGGTTTATCCAACCTGAGCACTTTAACAGATAACCTATTTATAGAAATGAATAATAATTTAACAGATTTATGTGGGCTTCAAAATTTATTGACGAATGGAGGACTTTCTGGCGATTACACCGTTGTAAATAACGCCTATAACCCAACCGAGCAAGACATTATTGATGGGAATTGCAGTATTTAATTAATCTTTCAGAAGAATAAACATGAAAATTTTCAAACCTACTTTACTTCAGTTTTCACTACTATGTGTATTTTTTGCAGTTATTTCCTGTAGCAAAGACAGTGACAACACTCCTGAAGCTTCAGCAATAACGGTAACTACTTCAAATTTTTCAGTAACCATAAACGAAAATCCTTCCGAAGGACAACTAATTGGAACCGTCGCTGGATCTACCAATCAAGGAACAGTTACGTTTTCAATTACGGAGCAAACACCCGCGGGAGCTTTTAGTATTGATACAGTTTCTGGAGAATTGAAGGTTGTCGATGCAAATCTTTTTGAATTTGAAACCAATCCAACAATTTCAGGTACTGTAAAAGTGGCAAATGGCACTGTTTCTGAAAATGCTTCTATTACAATTACCCTCATTGATTTAGGCAATACCTATGAAGGTGATTTAATTTTAAAGTCGCAACAAGAAGTAATTGATTTTGGAGCAAATAATTACACAAAAGTTAATGGTTCATTAACCATCGGAGACCCAGAGCAAGCAGCAACAACAGATATTTTCGATTTATCTCCACTTCAAAACTTAAATACGATAAACAATAATTTTTGGATTATAAATAATCCAAGTTTAGTGTCAACTTTAGGCTTGAATATTGATTATGTAGGTGGTGAACTTGTTATTACTGTTAACTCTTCATTAGAAAAAGTAGAAGGATTAAACAATTTAATATCAGTATATAACTTAATATTAAGCACTAATGAGCAATTAAATGATCTTTCTGGCTTAAGTCAACTCATTACGGTAGAAAATAGAATTATACTATTTTCTTGTGCTCAAATCCCCAATCTCGATTGGTTGAGCAACTTAACTACACTTGGAAGTAGCCTGAATGTAAAATATTGTAACTCTTTAACAAACATCGATGGGCTCAGTAATTTAAGTAATTTCACTCAAGAGATTCGTTTTTTAGTTTTTACACACAATACTTTATTAGAGAACTTAAACGGTCTTCAGAATTTGAACACACAAATTTATAGCTTAGAACTAGGTTATAATTCATCCCTTACAGATATTGAAGGCTTAGTAAATTTTGATATAGCCAGTACACTTAGAATTCACAATAACTCCGCGCTTGAAAACCTAAATGGTCTCGAGTCAATCACCAGTCTTTCAAATGGACTTTTTATAAACGACAACGATTCTTTAAATAATATTCAGGGACTTAGTAGTATGACAGATGTAAATGAAATTAATATCTACCGAAATAATAATTTACAAAATTTAGAAGGACTCAACAGTTTACAAAACAACTGGAAAATAGATATAATTGGTAATATACAATTAACTAATTTTTGCTCCCTTCAAAATTTATTTAATGCATCAGGGCCTAATATTTATTATGCTGCCTATAATGCCTACAACCCAACGAAGCAAGACATCATCGATGGAAATTGCAGTATTTAATTTTCTTCGGAAAGACAGATAGTTCTATTTCATGATGTAACATTTTGAATATCAATTAGAACTCCTATCTTTAAGGGATGAAAGTAAACAAAGCCACTGAAGCAGATTTAGATCAACTCGTTCCGTTATTTAATGGCTATCGCATGTTTTACAAGCAAGCTTCAAATCCTGAAGCCGCACGTACTTTTTTAACCGAGCGTTTTCAAAAGAAAGACTCTGTGATTTTCTTGGCAATTGCGCCCGATGGAACGGGATTGGGGTTTACACAATTGTATCCAAGCTTTTCATCCGTTTCTATGCAGCGAACTTACATCTTAAATGATCTCTATGTCGCTTCCGAAGCACGTAAAAAAGGCGTTGGCGAAGCTCTTATGGAAACCGCCAAACTTTTTGCAATTTCTGAAGGAAGCAAAGGCTTAACCCTCGAAACAGATGTCGACAATCCTGCCCAGAAGTTATACCAACGTCTCGGCTGGAAAAAAGACACCCATGTGAATCATTTCACTTGGGAAGCGTAATTTGTCATAAATACGCTATTTTTACACTCTAAATTCGTTCGTTATGGATCACCTTACCAAACTAGAGGAAATGCTTAACCAAGCAAACCTCGAAATTAAAAATGGAAAATACGAAGTAGCTTCAAACATCCTTGAAAAAATTATTGATATCGATTCCAACTTCGGAAAAGCATACAATCACTTAGGATATTTGTACGAAGTTAAATTTAAGGAATACGAAAAAGGAGAAACGCTTTACAAACTTTGTTTGGAGAAAACCCCTTTGTATCCTGCAGTATATTATAATTATGCCGTGCTGCTTTCTACCCTCGGAAAGTTCGACGACTTAAAGAAACTGTTAGATACCGCTATTACCATTCCGGGGATTACATTAGCAACCATGTACAATGAATATGCTATCATGTACGAACAACAAGGAAATTTAGACGAAGCAATAACGTATTATAAAAAATGCGGTATGAATACATTAGACAAGAACGTCCTAAATCGCGCGAAAGATTCTATCGATCGTTGCAAACTAAAAAAAGAATTACAATAAGCCAATGCGCATAGATATTATAACAGTACTCCCCGAATTACTTACAAGTCCGTTTGAGGCTTCCATTTTAAAGAGAGCCATTGAAAAAGGGCTGGTAGAAGTGCACATGCACAATTTACGTGACTTCTCTACCAATAGTTACAACCAAATTGACGATTACCAATTTGGTGGCGGTGCTGGTATGGTAATGATGATAGAACCCATTGACAAATGCATTTCGAAACTAAAGGAAGCGAGACACTACGACGAGATTATTTACATGACACCCGACGGTGAAACCTTAACTCAAGGGATTGCCAATCAGGTATCGTTACAAGAAAACATTATTATTCTTTGTGGACATTATAAAGGAGTAGATCAACGCGTTCGCGATCAATTTATAACCCGCGAAATTTCTATAGGCGATTTTGTTCTAAGTGGCGGCGAACTCGGAGCCGCAGTACTTTGTGATGCCGTGATTCGACTTATCCCTGGGGTTTTAGGAAATGAAACAAGTGCATTAACCGATTCGTTTCAAGATGGATTGCTGGCACCTCCAATCTATACGCGTCCAGCGGACTATAAAGGATGGAAGGTTCCTGAAATACTACTAAGTGGTCACACCGCAAAAATTGAAACCTGGCGCGAAGAGGAAGCATTGAAGCACACCGAGGACAGACGTCCAGACTTATTAGAAGACTAACCAATCCATTTTTTAAAACCATGTTTATGATACGAAAAATAAGTACGCTCATTTGCCTTACATTGCTATTTGTAGCGTGTAAAAACGAAGCTAAAAAAGAAAATGGCACGACTGCTGAAGTCATTCCGTTCAATGACCTTTTAGACAATTATTACGAAGAAGGTTTAAAGTTGAATCCGTTGGGCGCTACTTTTTCTGGAGACACACGTTACAACGATCAGTTTCCAAATGCATTAGACAGCACGCAAATCAATACCGTGAAAGCGTATTATCAAAACTATAAAGAAGCACTTGCAAACTACGATGACAGCTCTCTTTCGGAAAGCGAACAAATGAGCAAGGCTATTTTAGCGTGGGAATGTGATATCAACCTAGAAACTTTTGAATTTAAAAATTTTCAATACTTCCCGATCGATCAGATGTGGTCTGTTAATTTAATGATGGGACAATTAGCCAGTGGCGCCAGTGCTCAACCTTTTAAAACGGTACAAGACTACAGCAATTGGGAGAAAAGAGTAGATGGCTATTTAAAATGGTTGGCTTCTGCTGAAAAAAATATGAGACAAGGAATGAAAGAAGGCTACGTACTTCCAAAATCATTAATTGTAAAAGTGATTCCGCAGTTAAAAGAAATGATGCAACCCAACTTAAAAGAACATCTATTTTACGGACCTATTAAAAACTTACCGAGCGATTTTTCGGCCGAGGATAAAAAGAAAATATCTTCCGATTTTTCAAAAATGATTACGACCAAAGTCATTCCAGCCTACACAAGTCTGCATAACTTTATGGCAAACGAATACTTGGAAGCCGGAAGAGCGTCTAGCGGAATTGATGCCATTCCAAACGGAGAAGCATATTACCAACATCAAATAAAATTATACACCACAACCAATATGACTGCGGAAGAGATTCACCAGTTAGGATTGTCGGAAGTTGCTCGAATTTCTTCGGAAATGGAAGAAATCAAAAACCAAGTAGGTTTTAAAGGAAGTTTAAAGGCGTTTTTTAACCACGTTCGCACAAGCAAAGACTTAATGCCATACAAAGAGCCTAAAGAGATCATCGACAACTTTAATGCTATTTACGCTACCATGCAGCCACAATTGGAAAAATTATTTGACAAAAAACCAAAAACGGCATTTGAGGTGCGTCAAACAGAAGCTTTTAGAGAAAACTCTGCCAGTGCCGAATACAATCCAGGATCGCTAGATGGGACTCGTCCAGGTATTTTTTACACGCCAATTCCAGATGCCACAAAATACAATGTGTATAGCGACGAGTCGTTGTTTTTACACGAAGCCATTCCTGGACATCACTATCAAATTTCGTTAACACAAGAAAGCACCGAATTACCTCAGTTTAGAAAAACATTATGGTACAGTGGTTACGGTGAAGGTTGGGCATTGTACAGCGAGTCGTTAGGAAAAGAACTGGGTTTGTATACCGATCCATATCAGTACTTCGGAATGTTAGGTGCCGAGATGCACAGAGCGGTACGTTTGGTTGTTGATACTGGAATGCACGCAAAAGGGTGGACTCGCGAAAAAGCGATTCAATACTCACTTGACAACGAAGCTGAAAGTGAAGCAGGCATTACTTCGGAAATAGAACGCTACATGGCAAACCCAGGGCAAGCATTGTCGTATAAAATTGGACAGTTAAAGATTAAAGAGTTACGTGCCAAAGCTGAAAAAGAACTAGGTGATTCGTTTGATATTAGAGAATACCACAACCAAGTGTTAGAAACAGGATGTGTCCCTATTGCCGTTTTAGAAGCGAAAATAAATAGCTGGATTGAAGCTGAAAAGAAATAGGACTTTAGTTCTTTTTAACCGCGTTAACGATTGAGGTATTGTTGGAGCTCTCCCAATTGGAAATTGGGAAGCGACTACCGAAAGCGTGGCCTTTGCTGCTTTGAGTTTCGAAAAGGAGCAGAAGGAAACGCCAAAACAATTAAAAACAGGAATATATCGTATAAAAAAGCGAGGAAAGACTTGTTACATTATATAATTTAGTTATTTTTGCACCCACTTAATCCAACCTCTGGCGAGAAACGTGAATGTTGTTTTAATAAAAACTTTAGTATTTAATAAAAATGGAAGAGTTAATTAAATTTGTTCAAAACGAATTCGTTGAGACAAAAGATTTTCCTCAGTTTGGAGCTGGAGACACAATTACTGTGTACTACGAAATCCGCGAGGGTGAAAAAACAAGAACTCAGTTTTTTAGAGGAGTTGTTATTCAAGTAAAAGGAACGGGAGTTACTCAAACTTTTACAATTAGAAAAATGTCAGGAACTATTGGTGTTGAGCGTATTTTCCCTGTGAATTTACCTGCACTACAGAAAATTGAGATCAACAAAAAAGGAAGTGTACGTAGAAAACGTATTTACTACTTTAGAGGTCTTACTGGTAAAAAAGCAAGAATTAAAGAGAAGAGATACTAGTATTTCAATCTTAACAATACAAAAGCCTTCAAGTTTCTTGAAGGCTTTTTTTATGAACAATTGTTAAAAACTAAGGTTTATAAACAGTTAATAACTAATGCATTATACATTGCAATTTATTTAGAATTCTGTCTTATATTTATACTATCAAAATGATGTAACCATCAAGATGATACCATAAAGTAACGTTCTTTATATCCTTTTTTAAATTGTTTGACATATGTATTAGTCGTAGTATTAATAGGTATTAGATTTAAAAAAGTCGGGAGTTTTTTTTTGAGACACAGATTGGCTTTTAGTTAATAGTTCAATACAAGAAAAATTCTCTTTTGAAATAAATCACAACTGCAAGGGTATAATAAACTTGCCTTGAATGTAAAAATTAGTTGGTAACGATTTATCTCACAAGAAGCCATATCGAGGTAGCAATACATTGATATGGCTTTTATTGTTTTAGACACAAAACATCTATATACGCACCCCTATTGTTTCTGAAA
The DNA here is from genome assembly GCF_900102055.1 of Ulvibacter litoralis. GTDB lineage: Bacteria > Bacteroidota > Bacteroidia > Flavobacteriales > Flavobacteriaceae > Ulvibacter > Ulvibacter litoralis. The sequence continues at coordinate 6,807 of NZ_FNBA01000002.1, read as the reverse complement.
ATCTACAAGCGTTTCAGATATATTAAATTTATGTAAAAACTTCAGTGTTTTACGTGTATTCTACCTTCCTAAACTTGTATAATTGCTGTCATTTTCCGACCTTACGCAGGCTATAATCAAAGCAAAAACAATTCCTATTAACGCTCAAAAAATCTTATTATTTGATGACAAAAACTGCCAAAATTATATACACTAAAACAGATGAAGCTCCAGCATTAGCTACTCATTCTTTACTTCCCATAGTAAAAGCTTTTACGGCTCCATCAAATATTTCTGTAGAAACAAGAGACATCTCATTAGCCGCAAGAATACTTGCAAATTTTCCTGAATACCTTTCGGAAGACCAACGTGTGAATGACGCACTTTCAGAACTTGGAGAATTAGCTAAACAACCAGAAGCAAACATTATAAAACTTCCAAATATTAGTGCTTCAATTCCGCAGCTTTCTGAAGCTATTGCCGAATTACAAGCCAAAGGCTTCGCCATTCCTGACTATCCGGAAGAGCCTGAAACCGATGAAGAAAAGAAAGCGAAAGCTACCTACGATAAAATTAAAGGAAGTGCTGTAAATCCAGTATTACGTGAAGGTAATAGTGATAGACGCGCACCTAAAGCAGTAAAAAATTACGCAAAAAAGAATCCACACAGTATGGGGGCTTGGAGTCCTGATTCTAAATCGCACGTTTCTACAATGGATCACGGTGATTTTATGCATAATGAAAAATCGGTTACAATTGCAAAAGCAGGAACGGTTTCTATTATATTAAATGCAACAGATGGAACAAAAACTGTTTTAAAAGAAAATTTAGCCGTTCTTGATGGCGAAATCATCGATGCTACCATACTAAGTAAAAAAGCATTACTTGCCTTTTTAGAAGCACAAGTAAAAGATGCTAAAGATAAAGGTGTGTTGTTTTCATTACATATGAAAGCAACCATGATGAAAGTGAGCGACCCTATTATTTTTGGTCATGCCGTTCGTGTTTTCTTTAAAGATTTATTCGAAAAATACAGCACCGAATTTGATCAATTAGGTATAGATGTAAATAATGGTTTTGGTGACTTACTTGCCAAAATTGAAGAACTACCTGAAGACAAACGTAACACTATTAATGCAGACATTCAAAAAATACTAGACACCAACCCAGCGTTGGCTATGGTAGATAGTGATAAAGGAATTACAAATCTTCACGTTCCTAGTGATGTAATTATTGATGCTTCAATGCCTGCAATGATTCGTAACTCTGGACAAATGTGGGGCCCTGATGGAAAAAGTACAGACACTAAAGCAGTAATTCCAGATAGTAGTTATGCAAGTATCTACGAGGCAACAATCAACTTCTGCAAAAAACACGGTGCCTTCGATCCTACCACAATGGGAACTGTGCCTAATGTTGGGTTAATGGCTCAAAAAGCTGAAGAATACGGATCTCATGATAAAACATTCGAAATTCCAGCCAATGGTACTGTTCGTGTTATCGACAACAACGGTGTTACTTTAATGGAGCATACTGTAGAAGAAGGTGATATCTGGAGAATGTGTCAAGCAAAAGATTTACCTATTCAAGATTGGGTAAAACTTGCTGTAAGTAGAGCTCGTGCAACAGGAAGTCCTGCTGTATTTTGGCTAGACGAAAATCGTGCACACGATGCCGAACTTATCAAAAAAGTAAAAACATACCTTCCTACTCATAATATTGAAGGATTAGATATAAAAATATTAGCCCCTGGAGAAGCTACTGAATATACTTTAGAAAGAGTTAAAGACGGTAAAGAAACTATTTCTGTTAGTGGAAACGTACTTCGTGACTATTTAACAGACCTCTTCCCTATTCTAGAATTAGGAACTAGCGCAAAAATGTTGTCTATTGTTCCTTTAATGAATGGTGGTGGTTTGTTCGAAACGGGTGCTGGAGGTTCGGCCCCTAAACATGTGCAACAATTTTTAGAAGAAGGACACCTTCGTTGGGATTCTTTAGGTGAATTTTTGGCAATTGCAGTTTCTTTAGAGTATTTAGGTGAAAAGTATGACAATCCGAAAGCAATCATTCTTTCTGAAGCGTTAGATACTGCTACTGAAAAATTACTTGAAAACAAACAAGGTCCTTCTCGAAAAGTAAATGAATTAGACAATCGTGGAAGTCATTTCTATTTAACAATGTATTGGGCAGAAGCATTAGCAAATCAAGATAAAGATGATGCTTTAAAAAGCCGTTTTGCTCCTATCGCTGAAAAACTAGAAAAGAACAAAGCAACAATTCTTGAAGAGTTACTTGCTGCACAAGGACATAAAATAGATATTGGTGGGTATTACGAGCCAACTGAATCGCTTGTATCTCAGCAAATGCGACCGAGCAAAACATTTAATTCGATACTGTCGGAAATAAAATAATTTGTACTACGTTTTAAAGCCTTCAGACCCACTGAAGGCTTTTTAATTTAACAACCTCAAATCGTGAAAATACAATTCCTATTTCTTTTTCTCTTCGGAACACTTTTAGGCTACGCACAAGAAAAATACACGGTGAGTGGTACAGTTTTAGAAGCCGAAACAGGCGAAACATTAATTGGTGTAAACGTAATTGTACCCGAACTACAACTCGGAGCCATTACCAATGAATATGGATTCTACTCCATCTCCTTACCCGCCGGAACTCACGAGCTCTATTTTAGTAGCATCGGATTCGGTACTAAAAAGGAAACAATTACCGTAACCGAAAACTTAAAAATAAATCAGTCCCTTTCCGAAGACTCCGAACAACTAGACGAAGTGATTCTAAAAGTAGATATTGAAAAAATAAACATTCGGAAACCGCAAATGAGTGCAAATTCACTTTCTGCGAGCACCATTAAAAAAATTCCCGTAGTTCTGGGAGAAGCAGATGTTTTAAAAGCAATTACCTTGCTTCCGGGTGTTACCAATGCTGGAGAAGGCGCTAGTGGATTTAATGTGCGTGGAGGTGCTGCCGATCAAAATTTAATCCTTTTAGATGAAGCAACACTTTACAACTCTTCGCATTTATTTGGATTCTTTTCAGTGTTCAATCCTGATGCCATCAAGGAACTAACCTTATACAAAGGAGGAATTCCAGCACGCTATGGAGGAAGGGCTTCGTCTGTATTGGATATTTACCAAAAAGATGGAAACAAAAAACAATTTAAAGCCTCTGGTGGAATCGGACTCATCGCAAGCAGACTATTACTAGAAGGGCCTATCGTAAAAGACAAAGCCTCTTTTTTAATTGGAGGGCGTAGTAGTTATGCGCATTTATTCTTGCCATTGTTCGATATTGACAGCAAAGCGTTATTTTACGATTTAAACACCAAATTAAGTTACAATCTAGACGAAAACAACACCTTATTTGTTTCGGGATATTTTGGAAGGGACGTTTTTAATATTAGCGATTCCTTTTCAAACACCTTCGGAAACTCAACGTTAAATCTACGTTGGAATCATTTATTTTCAGAAAAACTGTTTTCAAATCTTTCCCTAATCTACTCAGATTATTACTACGGATTAGAATTAAATTTTGTCGATTTTCAGTTTGATAGTGGTGTTCGAAACTTCAACTTTAAATACGATTTACGTCATTACCTTTCAAACGACATCCAACTTCGGTATGGTGTAAACAGTATTTATTACAAATTCAATCCTGGAGACGTTCAGCCTACTAGCGAAGCATCGGGAATCAATCCTTTTAAACTAACCGATAAATACGCTTTTGAAAATGCAGGTTACGTAGATGCTGAGATCGATATTACAGAAAACCTATCGGTTCAAGCAGGGCTTCGTGTTTCTACGTTTAATCGTTTAGGACAAGAAGAATTATACCTCTATGAAAATGACAATCCTATTCTGTACAATCAAGAATTGAAAATCTACGAAAAAGCAACTCCTATAGATACACTTTCTATGAGCAAAAGCAAAACCATGCGTTCTTTTGCGAATTTAGAACCAAGATTTGCATTGGCATACCAATTAAATGAAAAGTCATCTATAAAAGCGAGTTACAATAGAATGACACAATACATTCATTTAATTTCAAATACCACCTCGCCTACTCCTTTCGATATCTATGCGCCTAGCGGAAAGTACATCGACCCTCAACTTGCCGATCAAGTGGCTGTTGGTTATTTTAAAGCATTTGAAAACTATTCACTCGAAGTGGAAACCTATTACAAAGAAGTGAAAAATAGAATTGACTATGTAGATGGCTCCGACTTAATAGCAAATAATGCAGTAGAACAAATTATATTAAACGGAGAAGCAAGATCGTATGGACTAGAAGTGCTCTTCAAAAAAACGGAAGGAAAACTACAAGGTTGGATTGCGTACACCTTATCTAAAAGTGAACAAAAAACACCTGGTAGAACTCCTGAAGAAGCCGGAATTAATAATGGGGAGTGGTATAGTTCTGGTTGGGACAAAACACATGATTTATCCATCACAGGACAATACGAACTTTCAAAAAAATGGTCGTTTGGTGCTAATCTAGTATATCAAACGGGACGACCAACCACCTACCCTAACGGACAATACGTGTACAACAACGAAGTGATTCCTGTGTATGAAGACAGAAACAGCAGTCGTCTTCCTGCCTTCCACAGAATGGATCTTTCGGCGACTTGGACTCCAAAGCCCGACAGCAAGAAAAGATGGCAAGGTGAATGGGTGTTCAGTTTGTACAACGCCTACGGACGTAAAAACGCAGCGTCTATCTCTTTTTCTGAAAATACCGACAATGGACAAAATGAAGCAACCCGACTTTCCATTTTTGGTCGTATTCCCGCAATCACTTATAACTTTAAATTTTAAGCTATGAAAAAGTTATGTATCCTTTTTATTTTCTTCGGAATCTTAACAGCTTGTGAAGATGTTGTCGATGTAGACTTAAATACCGCAGATCCACGTTTGGTGGTAGAAGCAAGTATCAATATATTACAAGATGGAACTTCTAACCCTAGCATTAGACTTACTACTACAGCACCTTTTTTCGATGAAGAAATTCCAATTGTAGCAGACGCTTTGGTAACTATTACAAGTGATAACGGAACTATTTTTCCATTTACACATACTGCAAATGGCGTGTATGAAAGTGAATTTGTCCCTCAGGATGATGTAAATTACACACTTACTATTATCCATCAAAACGAAACCTATACAGCTACTGAAAAATTATACCGAACAACCCCCTTAGAATATGTAGAACAACGTAACGACGGAGGGTTTACAGGAGAGGATGTTGAACTAAAAGTTTTCTTTACAGATCCTGAAGGATTAGGGAATTACTATTTCTTTGAAGCATTTTCAGAGCGCGGTGATGATCTAGATATTTATGACGACGATTTTTTTGATGGGAATTCAATTTTCGCTTTATACCTAGCTGAAGATTTAGCTGCTGGAGATGAACTTACCTTTAATTTATACGGCGTTAACCAACAGTTTTATAACTTTATGTATATTCTCTTACAACAAACAGGCAGTGGCGGTGGTCCTTTTGAAACCCAACCTGCAACCGTTAGAGGGAATATTATCAATGAAACAGACGAAGCGAATTTTCCGTTAGGATATTTTAGGATTTCTGAAATTTCAACCTTAGAATATACCGTTCAATAAAATTCAGAATACCTAAAAGTATGTAACTTTGCATATGAGCTTTACCAAAACCACCGAATCTGATTCAAAATACAATCATTTAGAAAAAATGAATGTAGCAGAATTGCTTCATCATATCAACGCTGAAGATAAAACAGTACCCTTAGCCGTTGAAAAGTCATTACCACAAATTGAACAACTCACAAATATTGTTTCAGAAAGAATAAAAAAGGGCGGACGCTTATTTTACATTGGCGCAGGAACAAGTGGGCGACTCGGTATTGTAGATGCTAGCGAATGTCCTCCTACTTTTGGAGTTCCTCACGGAATGGTGATTGGGATTATTGCAGGTGGTGATAAAGCCATTCGAGATGCCGTAGAATTTGCAGAAGACTCGACAAATCAAGGATGGAAAGATTTACTAGAACACAACATTTCAGAAAAAGATGTGGTTATTGGTATTGCAGCCTCCGGAACGACACCTTATGTTATTAGCGCCTTAGAAAAATGCAATAAAAACAATATCGCTACAGGTTGCATTACCTGCAATGAAGCTAGTCCATTAGCAACTACCGCTACATTTCCAGTTGTAGTCGTTGTAGGACCAGAATTCGTAACGGGCAGCTCACGCATGAAAGCAGGAACAGCTCAAAAGCTAGTTTTAAATATGATTTCTACCACTGCTATGATACAATTAGGACGTATCAAAGGCAATAAAATGGTCGATATGCAACTCAGCAACAACAAGCTTGTAGAACGAGGCACGAAAATGCTGATGAGTGAATTAAACATTCAGAAGTCTGAAGCTGAAAAATTATTAAAAGAACACAAAAACGTTCGTAACGCCATTAATTCCTATAAAAATGAGTAAAGGACACACCAACATCAAAACATTAGTAAGAGGGATTAAATACATGGCATTCGCACTGCCAATACTTTTTTTAAGTCCGTATCTAATGAGTTTAGGGTTTTTAAACAAAGATAATATCAGTTTTTACATCTTCTTCCCTGTAGGCATCATCTTAGGGATTCTTGCGGTTTATTTATGTTTTAAAGGCATTCAAACCATCATGCGGTCCATTTTCAACGACTAAGCATTTCAACTTTCATACTATTGCTTATGGCACCTCTCTATTGAAAAAATAGAGATCGGGCTATTCGCTATATCTCTTCATCGTTTTGAAAAGCACGATAAAGAGGATGCCGCTGC
>NZ_FNBA01000032.1 GCF_900102055.1 Ulvibacter litoralis | reverse complement strand
CACCTATTTCTGAAAATCCTCGCGGATTTTCAGTTTGGTGTGTACTTGCTAAGTTAAGTGCTAAAACACGCAACTACTCATAGCCGAGACCGTTGGCAACAAGCTAAAGCAACAATCGTGATAGAATTAAAGTCATTTAAAATAGAAGATTGGAAATATCTCAAAAAGTGGATTTCAAGTGAATCTGAATTAATCCAATTTGCTGGACAGATTTTTACTTTTCCAATTGACCAAAAACAAGTCGAATTGTATTTATCTGAATCAAAACGAACTGTGTTTAAAATAGAAAATGAAAATAATGAAACAATCGGAATTGCAGAAATTAGCATACCTGAGGAAAATGTTGCGAAATTAGCTCGGGTTTTAATCGGAGAAAAATCAATGCGTGGAAAAGGAATCGGAACGGAATTGATTAATAAATTGACCGAATATGGATTTCATAATCTCAAAAAGGAAAAAATCATTCTAAATGTTTATTCTTGGAATATTGGAGCAATTAAATGTTATGAAAAAGTTGGGTTTTCCCAATCTGAAAAGCCCATAAAAATTGTCAAAGTCGGGAATGAAGAATGGAGAACAATCGAAATGGAAAAAAGCCAGTTGCCAACACCGTGTATAATTAATGGCTAGTCCTCGCCTACTTACGAAAATCCTCGCGGATTTTCTATTCGGTTTTTATTTGCTAAATTAGGTGCTTAAACACGCCACTAATCATACACAATCACGTTGGCAATAATGCAAGAATAATAAATAATAAATAATAAAAATATGAATGATTTAGGAGGCTCAATTTGGTCGGCTGCAGTATTACTCTTTTTTTTAATGGATCCATTAGGTAATATACCTGTATTACTATCAGTTTTGAAGGGCATAAGCCCTAAACGTCAGCGATTTATTATTATTAGAGAGCTTTTAATCGCTCTGGTAATATTGATTATTTTCCTTTTTGGAGGGCAGAATCTTTTAAATTTTCTTCATTTACAACAAGAATCAGTTACAATCGCTGGAGGAATTATCTTATTAATAATAGGTCTTCGATTGATATTTCCTCGTCCAGAAGGTGTAATGGGAAAACAACCTGATGGAGAACCTTTTATAGTTCCGATTGCAATACCTATGATTGCAGGCCCTTCAGTTTTAGCGATGCTAATTCTAATGACTAGTAATGAACCAGATCAATTGGGTAATTGGTTTTTCGCTCTTCTTATCGCCTGGTCACTATCTGCATTATTGTTGCTGACTGCCCCATTTCTTTATAAAATTCTTCGTGAGCGAGGGTTGAAAGCTATTGAACGCTTAATGGGAATGATCTTAGTTATGATGGCAGTACAAATGTTAATAAATGGGATTAAAATTCTTTTCTAATATAATTTAATAAAGGCACGTATTGCCAACACCGTGTATAATTAATTGCTTTGGCAAGTGCTTATTTGGAAAATTCCTTCGGAATTTTCTCGGGTTCGTATTTGTTTACTAATTTAGTTGCTTAACCACGCAACTAACCATACACAACAACGTTACCCAACATTTGACCAAATCATCGAACATATTGCTAAAAAATATAAATTGGACTAAAAAAAGCGGAATTCTGATTATTGGAATTTGTTTAAGCGCAATGCTTTTAAAATATCTTATTCAACCTTTCAGAGGAACTTGGATTTACCAATATGGCAGTTTGATTTCCTTACTTATTTTTTATGGTGGAATTTTATGGTCGTTAATTAACACAATACTTTTGATTTCAAAACATAAAACTGAATTGAAAAATAATTTGATTTGGATTTTTTTAAGTGCAATTCCTTTTTTGTATATCGGAATAATGATGACAATCGCAATGACTAAAACATATTGACCGAATGAAATATAAAAAACTAATTATTGGGCTTTTGATTACTGCGAGTTTAATGTCTTGCGACTGCTGGGTAATAATTAATGGAAAAGTAATTGACGCACAAAGTAAAGAACCAATTGAAAGAGTACGATTAGAATTTTTAAATATAAATAGTACAGAGATTATAAACTCTACTATAACATCGCAAGAAGTAAATCGAATTTTCTCGACTGATTCAACCGGTATATTCTTTATGCGTTCTGATAATTATGGTTTTTGTCCAAATATCGAACCTAAAATCAAAATTTGGAAAGAAGGATATAAAACAAAGGAATTTATTGTAACAGATGATATTCCAAGAAATGAATTAGTAATTGAACTGGAAAAAGAATAAAAACGTAGGGTAACAAAGTATACCAATCATTGCTCTTGCGTTAATTTCACAATAATTTCTACAAATATTTAACTATATTGGTTACTGAAAAATAACGTAACGCTTGCCCTTCTGAGTCTCACGCAGCTCTGAATAATTTGGTGCTAAGAAGAGAATGTAGAACTTGTCGCTGCTGCCCTCAGCGCGCTGCGCCAAACGCAACAATTATTATACAAACCCGTTGGGCAACATTAAAAAAAATATTTGCAAAATGACAAAATATCAAAAGTTGAAATTAATATTAGCAGCATGTTTTTGTACGATATTACTTCTAATTTTATGCAACTATTCTTCAAATGGCAGATATAGTTTTGGAGAAAATAATCGGGTTATTTTAGACACTAAAACGGGAGATATATATTTGATAGAAAACCAAAAGTATGTGAAATTGAATGGTTTTACTGAAATGAAATTAGAAAATGAGGAAGAATGAAAAGAAAAATTTTCCCCTATAAATTCGATATAGTTTATCACTACGACATCATTAAACAATAATAAAAAACGATTGCCCAACAATGTATACTAATCATAGCTCTTGCGAAACTAGAAGCAAATTAATTGCAAATATTTAACTATATTGGTTTCTGAAAAATAACGTTACGCTTGCCTTTCTGAGTCTCACGCAGCTCTGAATAATTGGAACTAAGAAGTGTAGTTTAAACTCGTCGCCGCTTCAAGCCGCACACTGCGCCAAACGCTACAATTATTATACAAACCCGTTGTGCATAATTAGAAAAAAAGCGTAATTCATTAAAATAAATCGAAATTGACACAAGAAGTACACGAAAAT
>NZ_FNBA01000027.1 GCF_900102055.1 Ulvibacter litoralis | reverse complement strand
ATTTATTTAATATTCGTATAAAATTCCCTTCTTTTCGTATATAATTCTAAAGTTTCTTGAGATGGAAATTATGCCCAACGGGTTTGTATAATAATCGTTGCGTTTGGCGCAGCGCGATGCTTGAAGCGGCGACACCTTTTCAGTTTCTTGTTTAGTTCCGATTATTCGGAGCTGCGTGAGACTCAGAAAGGCAAGCGTAACTTTATTTTTCAGAAACCAATATAGTTAAATATTTGCAATCAATTTGCTTCTAGTTTCGCAAGAGCTATGATTATTATACGGTGTTGGCAGGCGTTCTAGTCAGACGAAATTTCCAATGTCATAAATTCACCATTTGAATCCGAGAAGATTATGAAAAAAAAATAGTCGTAGATATATCCCATTTCATTATATAAAGCATGTATTTTGTCAGATTCAGGTTTAAAATCATCGATTGTCAGCATAAAACAAGGATAGCTAAAATCAAGTTCCTTTAGTTTAATATCAACATTTTCCAAATCAAATTCGAAACTGTTCAAATCAGTTGCAAAATTTTCCCAATCCTTTTCGAACGAAAGGAATATTTTCTTTACCTCGTTAAGTAAATTATCATCGATTTTATGAATATCATTTGTTGTAAGGTTTTCAGTTCTGAACGGAAAGGGTAGGTGGTCGGTTTCCGCCCGATTCTTCGTAACATTTTCGACAGAAAAATGAATTTGTAGAAAACGAATGATATCGGTTATATCAATTGAATCTGAAGTTTTCGAATCAGAATATTTTGCAAACCCAATATATCCAATATTAGATTTCAATTCAGTCAATTTTGTATTTGAGGTTCTCATAAGAATGACTGCCAACGGGTTTGTATAATAATTGTAGCGCTTGGCGCAGTGTGCGGCTTGAAGCGGCGACACCTTTTCAGTTCCTTGTTTAGTTCCGATTATTCGGAGCCGCGTGAGACTCAGAAGGACAAGCGTTACGTATTGTTCCGATGACTAAAATAGTGAATTTTAAGTACTAAACATTCTACAATTATGGAAAAGCTATGATTATTGATACAGTGTTGTGCAACGTATTTTATTCAGGATATTTTTCGAAAGCTAACTTGTCAATTTCCGATTCCGAAATTCCTTTTGTTCTTAACTCTCCGCAATAAGTAGCTCTTAATCCAGCTAAATCGTCAAACGGGTTGTTGTTCAATATATTTTGATGTTCTTTTATTTCTTTTTCTTTCCAATCTTCGTTCAGAATTCCGAGTAATTCTTCCTGTTTCTCAAACATTATTCTTCTACAATCTTTTTCCTCAATTCTATTTTTTAATTCATAATCACAAGCCATAGAAAAAGTGACAGAAGCAAATATCCAATATAGTAAATCGTTCAAGTCAGAAGTCAGTTTTCTTTCGTATTCGTTTCCACGTTCAGAAATCACGTAATTATAAAGTCCTAAATTATCAACTTCAATATTCGGTGTTGCATCTCCAATTGGTGAGCTAAATGTCGGAAGTAAATAACTCGGTGCATTTATCTTTTCAGCCAATTGATTAACGATGTTTTGTATTTCAGTTACGGTTTTTGTCATATGTTGCACAACGGGTTAGTATAACGATTGTTGCGTTTGGCGCAGCGCGCTGAGGGCAGCAGCGACAAGTTCAAATTTCTCTTCTTAGTTCCAAATTCAACAGAGCTGCGTGAGACTCAGAAGGGCAAGCGTTACGTTATTTTTCAGAAACCAATATAGCTAATTATTTGTAGAAATTATTGTGAAATTACCGCAAGAGCCATAATTGTTATACGTTGTTGCCATCTGGCTTTATCCGCGTTTTGTATTCAGATATTGTTCAATTTTATCGTGTAAATTTTCTTTAATCCACGCATTCATTTCCTCTCCGTCTTTACTTCCAGAAGCATTCCAAGGACTCTCTTCATTCAAAATTACTTTTTTGTTTTTAAGGTCATAAAGTGAATGATATAAATTTCCTCGTTCCATAACCAAATAATCATTCTTTATGAAAACCCGAATATTTTCCGTGTTTTTATCTGCCTCATCATAATTCCAAAGTATTTTCTCAACGTCATTATTTTTTTCAAGTTCTTCTCTGTTTAATCTTTCTTCTGCATTCCAATTTTCTTTAGACCATTTCATAATATTCCATTCCATATCATCAAAACCAGCCATAGAAAAGTAGAGAACATAAATGTCATTTCTATATTCTACTTTTTGTAGGTATAGATAATCTCTGAAATATGACATATAAATGTCCGCTTTCAATTCTGCATATTTTTGAAATCCTTCGTTATTAATTTGGTTGGTCAGAGTGTCGATATATTTTTCCGCAACTGTTATGCTATCAATTAGAATTTTGTTTTCCAATAACGCTTTCAATTCCAAATCAGCAACTTCCTCAAAATAATAATCGATTGTTCTATTTTCAATATCGTTTGTTTGAGATTTACAGCCAATTGTTAATGTTATTAGAAATATTAGCACGAAAATTTTGAAGTACATTAGCGATGTTTTTTTAGCTTGATGGCAACGGGTTAGTATAAGCAATGTTGCGTTTGGCGCAGCGCGATGCTGGCAGCGGCGACACCTTTTAAGTTACTTGTTTAGTTCCAATTATTCGGAGCTGCGTGAGACTCAGAAAGGCAAGCTTATACGTTGATTTCAAAGAACCAATTTAGTTATTTATTTGTTGGGAACATAATTCTAGTAGGAGAGAAGCCATTTTGCTTATACGTTGTTGCCATTTTTGGCGAGACACGAACCTAATGATTTGTCCAGGAATTATATTGTTCAGTTACAGGTTTTTCGGAAAAGCGTTGAAATCAAAAGAGTAGAGGAAGTTCCGTTTAGAAACTTTAATTTCTTATAAATTGAAAGGTTTAAATAAAACTTTCAGTCAGAAGGACGTAAGAATGACCGACTTGTTTCTTAGCAGAAAGCTGTTCGGATTCGATTCGTAAGAATCAGAATCCGAGCGATTGATGGCAACGGGTTTGTATATTGCTCGTTGCGCTTGGCGAAGTGTGAGGCTTGAAGCGACGACACGTTCAGTTTTCTAGTTTAGTTCCCAATTCGACTTCGTCGCGTGAGACTCAGCAAGACAAGCGTAACGTAATTTTCGTATGACTAATATAGTTAATTAATTATTGGAAATATTCTATTAGTTCAAAAGTAAGCGATGGGGAATATACGGTGTTGGCAATAGTTTTTATATTCAGTTAATTATTTAATTTCAATCGTATCAGATTTATAATTTTTTTAAACTCAGAATTTGATTTATATGAAGTTTTATAAGTCCAATCTCCTCCATTTATTCTTATGATTTTTAAAATCCAAGGATCTTCTTTTGAGAATATTTGTGCAGTTAACGATGTCATAATGTAAAGTTTATTCCACCATTTATCATTTGGGTTGTAATGAGTAATTTCTTTAATGTCAGAATAGTTAAAAGTTCTAAATTCCCAATAATCAATTGCTTTAATTTCAAAGTGTTCATTAAAGACTTTAATTGAAGGAAATCCTTTCTTTTCAAAAATCAAAGGTTCTTCTTCCATTCTTTTTTTTTGTGAATTATTGCCAACGGGTTTGTATAACGATTGTTGCGTTTGGCGCAGCGCGCTGAGGGCAGCAGCGACAAGTTCTTCATTTTCTTCTTAGCACCAAATTATTCAG
>NZ_FNBA01000026.1 GCF_900102055.1 Ulvibacter litoralis | reverse complement strand
TCCGAATAATTGGAACTAAATAAAGAACTGAAAAGGTGTCGCCGCTTCAAGCCGCACACTACGCCAAGCGCTACAATTATTATACAAACCCGTTGGCGTGCATTTGAAAAATGAAAGAATTTGAATTAAAAAATACAGACCCAGAAGATATCGAAGACTTACTTGTGAAAGTTGAAAAGTCTTTTGGAATCGAATTCTCTGAAAATGAATTAGTCAATGTTCGGACTTTTGGGGAACTGTGCGACTATATCAAAAACAAAATTCAGCTTGACAAACAAGATGATTGCACAAGCCAACAAGCATTCTATAAATTAAGGAACGTCTTAACCTCTATCCTAAAAGTTGACAAGAACGAAATAACACCAGATACTCAACTTGCAGACCTTTTACCTAGACAAATAAGAAAAACTAGAATCAACCAAATAGAACAGTCTTTGGGATTTAAGTTGTCTCTTTTGAGACCGCCACATTTTGTTACAACTTTTCTGCTTTTACTTCTATTAGGTTCTATTATTAGTCTGTTTTTCAGTTGGCAACTCGGACTTGGTGGAATGGGACTTTCTATCGGTGGACTTTGGCTTGCCTTCAAGATAGGAAATGAACTTGATTTAAAAACAGTTGGACAAGTTGCAGAAAAAATGACTCGAGAGAACTACCTAAAATCGAGACGAAACCCAAAGACATTTAACGAAAAGGAAATTGAACGAGTTCTGATTGATTGGTTCAGCAATGACTTGTTAATTGATAAGTCGAAATTGACGCGAGAAGCGAGATTGACATAAAAATAAAAACGACACGCCAACACCGTATACTAATCATAGCTCTTGCGAAACTAGAATAAAATTGATTGCAAATATTTAACTATATTGGTTTCTGAAAAATAACGTTACGCTTGCCTTTCTGAGTCTCACGCAGCTCCGAATAATTGGAACTAAATAAAGAACTGAAAAGGTGTCGCCGCTTCAAGCCGCACACTGCGCCAAGCGCTACAATTATTATACAAACCCGTTGTGTGTAATTTTGAAACAACCAAAAGAATTGAAACTATACTTTTTAATATTTATTTCTGTTTTTTACATCTCATGTAAAGATGACATTTTAAATAAAAAATACAGAAACCAAAATTATGTTTTCTATCAAGAAGAAGGAAAAGAAGGAAAGTGGTTGAGAATTGACCCTAACTTAAAAATAAAACTACCTAAATCACATTCATCATATTTCTTCCCAAATGGAAATAGATACGTAGAATTGGAAGTTATCGATAGTTTCCCTAATAGAATTACCCATTATTATGATAAAGAAGATCATTTGACTAAAGTGGTTAAATATAATCTTGACACAGTTACTGAAGTAAAATATGAAGAAGGATTTCTTGAATTTTATCATTCAAACTTAGGCATAAAATCAAAAGAAGGAACAGTGAAAAATGGTTTAGAGCAGGGTTTATGGAAAAGATTTGATAAGAACGGAAAACTTTTAAAAGAATTTAACTTAAAAGATGGCTTAGATCATGGAAAGCGAATAGATTATTATCCAAACGGTAATATTGAAAGCATATCAAATTGGGAAGATGGTTTACAAATAGGACAAGCTAAATATTACTTTGAGAACGGTAATATTCAAGAAACAAACTTCGTTAAAAATAAAAAATTGCATGGAGAATGTATAGAATATTACAAATCTGGTCGAATAGAATCTCATGAATTTTTTTGGAATGGGAAAAGAAAGGATACATGCAAGTATTATTATGAAAATGGTCAAATGAAGGTACTTCAAATATTCAATTTAGATACTTTATCTTTGACTAGTTCCGGCGTCCAAACTAATTATTATCCTAGCGGTAAAATCCAAGCAATTTCAAATTTCGATAATGAAAAATCTGAATTGAAATTATTTTACGAAAATGGAGTTAAAAAGGAGACTTCTTCCAAAAGAAATAATAAACATCACGGTTATGTAATTGCATACCACGAAAATGGATTGAAAATGTTAGAAGGATATGCTAAAGACGGGTATTACAATGGTCCTTTTAAGTTTTTCAATGAATCAGGAATTTTAATTAAGACTGTTAAATATGATTATGGCGAACCAATTGATTCTATAATGCACTAGAAAAACTACACACAACACCGTATACTAATCATAGCTCTTGCGAAACTAAAAGTAAATTGATTGCTAATATTTAACTATATTGGTTTCTGAAAAATAACGTTACGCTTGCCTTTCTGAGTCTCACGCAGCTCCGAATAATTTGGAACTAAACAAGGAACAGAAAAAGTGTCGCCGCTACCAGCATCGCGCTGCGCCAAACGCTACAATTATTATACAAACCCGTTGTAAAACATTCACAAAAAACCAAATTCTAAATTGAAAAAAGGACATTTAATTATAATCTCGATATTGCTAGTTATTCTTTCCTTTTGGCTAGGAATGAGATTTGAACGTGAATTAACAAGTTGGGATGAAATAGGAAAACCCGAAGTTGAAAAAAAGCAGATTTACTTTCCTGATAAATTGACTTCACTTTATATAAAAAGTAATAATTGGGGATTAACTTACGACCATAAAATCACCGTAATTTCAACAAGTCCAGTATCAGAATTTAAAGCAGATTCAATAACTGAATATATTTTCTATGGGTTTGACGGATTGATTTACAAAGCTGTGAACGATACACTAAAGATTTACTCCAGACAAAAGCCCAAAATTCCAACTGATTTTGATTCAGAAGTTTATATTGACCTTATCGAAATTAAGAACAATTCTGAATGGAATAAATTGAAACAAGAAATTCACGACGGATTTCAATATTTCGAATAGAACGTTTTACAACAACGTATAACAATTATGGCTCTTGCGGTAACTATTTGATACTCTCTGCAAATATTTAGCTATATTGGTTATTGAAAAATAACGTAATGCTTGCCCTTCTGAGTCTCACGCAGCTCTGTTGAATTTGGAACTAAGAAGAGAGTCTGAACTTGTCGCTGCTGCCCTCAGCGCGCTGCGCCAAACGCAACAATCGTTATACAAACCCGTTGTGCATAATGCGTCTGACTTAAACCAATTTGATCTAAAATACATTTATGAATATTAAATTCAAAAAATGGAGAATTGCGATTCTGACTTTATTAGTATTAATTTTCTCCTTCTGGTTTTATATTCATCATTATGATATATTATTTGACTCGAAATCGACAGTTACTTTTAAAGCTATTAATAAAGAAACTAATGAAGCGATTCAAAATGCAGAAATAGAAATAAGTCGAATAGAAAAACCTTGGTACTTTATGTGGCAAATGCATAAAATATTGAATGGAAATACAAATGAATTAGGAGAATTCTCTCTCGAGATAAGCGAATCAAAAAGATATAGTGTTGAAATGTCTAAAGAATACAAAAAGAGATTCATTACTGATGACCAAACTTATATAGGTGGCATTGAGTTTGAAGGACGTGATGTGACCGATGAAGAAATTATCATCATTCAATGTTCCAAAAGAATAAAAATGCACTAAGCACAACAACGTATAACAATTATTGCTCTTGCAGGAATTACTTGATAATTTCTACAAATATTTAGCTATATTGGTTTCTGAAAAATAACGTTACGCTTGCCCTTCTGAGTCTCACGCAGCTCTGAATAATTTGGAACTAAGAAGAGAAGTACGAACTTGTCGCTGCTGCCCTCAGCGCGCTGCGCCAAACGCAACAATCGTTATACAAACCCGTTACCGTAAATGGTCAGAAAAATTTAGAAATGAACAGATTTTTGACTCTTATGTAAAACAAGGTTTACCAATAATGCAGAACTAAATAACAA
>NZ_FNBA01000001.1 GCF_900102055.1 Ulvibacter litoralis | reverse complement strand
TCCAATAGCCAATGAAAAATCGGGAACCGTTAAGGCCAACTCTCCAGCGTCAATAGCATCTTGCTCTACTTCATAATAATAAATATCGTATAATAAAGGATCTGAACCATCTAAAACCTCTGGCTCAACAACCGTTAAATCAAAAACCTCTAATCCATCGCCTGGAGTATCATAATCACACAAACGCAAAGGGTCGGCAGGTGCTACAATCTCAGGAGTGTTACGGACTTCCAAATCTAGTGTTACAATTTCAAAGCAGCTACTAAATGTACTTACAACACGTGCATACACGACATCGCTAAAAGGATCGTCATTTGCATACGGATCTAATAATTCATTTAAATTATTCTCAGCATCCAACTGTGTTGGGTGATAGGTAACAAATAGATCAGGATCCCCATTCGTAATATCTAAATCGGCATCGTGCAACGTAAAAAAGGCAAAACCATCATTATTTCCATCGCAAACCACCAAAGAGCTTGGCGTTGGATTGAAAACAATAGGAGGAGAAAACTCTACAAAAATTTCTCCTTCATTTTCGCAGTTTCCGCCAAAGTTAACGATCAATTTATAATTTCCAGTTGTTGAAATATCTAAACTAGGATTGGTTTCAGGAGGTGTAAACGGTGAAAACACACCCGATCCGATGGGATCTTCATATTGCCACTCGTAGGTTGTATTTGGTGGGGCAGCAACATCTGGAAAAATAGTAAATACTTCTCCTTCACATCTCGCGTTTCCACCTGCAATCGTTAAATCTACTCCTAAGTCAACACTTCCAATATCGAAAGAACCCGCTCGTAAAAACACAGCAGAGTCTAAAGACGTATCCGTTTCATCAGCAATTACTAATTTAATAGTATAAGTATTTCCAGGCACTACGGTCCCCTTTGCTACTAACGATACTATTTGTCCATTGTAATTGGTTGCTGAAAGTGCTTCAGGATTAAAAGGCAAGAAGTTATACTTATCGAAATACTGTTCGTTAATAGCCGGACAACTTCCTGGCACATCTGGATGAATATTTGTTACTTCTATTGGGGTTGTTGTTCCAGGCAATACGGCAAGGTTTTGAACACCACCTGTAATTTGATCGGTAAGTATGAAAGCAAAAGCATCAGAAAAAGTACACTCAAAATTTTGATTGTATTCTTCCGAAGCCAATAAAAAATCGAAACTTATCTCATCAATAACAGGAATAAAATTAAATTGAAGGAAAGAAGCATTATTTGTATTTGTAGCCGTTGTGTTTGCTTCTAAATCGACATCACCTGGCCAACCCGGATTTCCACCACTAAGGGTAGATAAGTTAGGTCCTGGAGCGCCTGTAACACCTCCAGAAGACAATATGATTCCTGAAGCATATGGGAAATCGGAACCATTTGCATCGAATGCTGCAATACCATTTACATCACCAAAATTAGTTCCTGTGCTTTGTATTATGTCAGAAACTTGTGTACAAGTATTGTTTATTAAAACATCCTCGATTAGTTGTCGAGGGGTTAACGTCTCATCTACAGTTATTTGCGAATATCCATAAATTGAAAAAGATAAAAATAAAACGAGTAAAAGTCTCTGCATAAAGTAGATATTATCGGGTCAAATATATTGAATACATTGAGTTTCTTTTTATATTTTTGTAAAAAAAATTAAAATGTCTCAATTTCATATTACTGTACAACCCACTTCTAACGAAAATATTGTAAAATTTGTTACAAATTCCTTCTTAACTCAAGCAAAAAGTTACGAATTCAATAATATTGACGAGGCAAAACCGAGTCCTCTCGCACAACAATTATTCTACCTTCCATTTGTAAAGACAGTCTATATTTCACAAAATTTCATTGCTATTGAAAAATACAACATCGTAGGCTGGGATGATGTTAAAGAGGAAGTAGCCGCTTCAATTTCAGAATATCTAGAAAGCGGAAAAGTAGTGATTGAAGATACTGAAACTACTAAAAAAGTACCTGTAACCGTTTATGCAGAAAGCACTCCAAACCCTATTGTTCAAAAATTTGTTGCGAACAAACCTTTAGCAGATGGAACTTTCGAATTTAAAAATATAGACGACGCTATCGATTCGCCCTTAGCAACAGCCTTATTTGCCTTTCCTTTTGTAAAAGAAGTATTTATTAGCGCGAATTATGTTTCTGTGATGAAATATAATGTTGCTGAATGGCAAGAAATTTCGATGGAACTTCGTGAATTCATTAGAAGTTATATTGAAAACGGTAAGCCTATTTTAAACGATGCCATTCTTCAGAAGAAAAAAGAAGCTGAAACGGCAGCAAGTCTTGATACTACTACAGAAGCTTCCGAAGCGCATTCAGACATCGATAAAGAAATTATGGCAATTCTTGATGAATACATAAAACCTGCCGTAGCAAGTGATGGTGGCCATATTGCCTTCGACTCTTTCGATGTAAACACAAAAACCGTTCGTGTTATTTTACAAGGTGCTTGTAGCGGTTGTCCGTCTTCTACGATTACCCTTAAAAATGGAATCGAAACCATGTTAAAGGACATGCTGAATGGACGCGTACAAACTGTTGAAGCAATAAATGGGTAAAACTTCCTGCTTTTAAACACTTTAAAAGAAAGGTTTTACTTATATATAGAGTAAAATCGCTGCTAAAATCGTAACTTAGAGAATCAATTTTAAATTTTCAAAATTATGGCAGTATTAAAAGTTATTGAAGTAATGGCAAACTCAACTGAAAGTTGGGAAGATGCAACAAAAAATGCAGTAAAGCACGCAGGAAAAAGCGTTAAAAATATCCGCTCTGTATATATAAATGAGCAAAGTGCTAGTGTAAACGGAGATTCAATTACCGAATTTCGTGTAAACGTAAAAATCACTTTTGAAGTAAACTAAATTAATAGTCCCGTTTATAAAAAAATACGCTTTTGAACATTCAAAAGCGTATTTTTGTTTTTATACCTATTTCAATATGCGTCACTTTTTACTTTGCATTATTAGTGCTACCCTATTATTTTCTTGTAATTCTTCAAAAAAAGAAACTTTGGAAACATTTACTCACACCAACGAGCTCATTAATGAGACCAGTCCTTACCTCCTTCAACACGCCCATAATCCCGTAAATTGGAAAGCGTGGAACGAGAATACGCTTCGCGAAGCAAAAGAATCGAAAAAGCTGATGATTATTAGTATTGGCTATTCCGCTTGCCATTGGTGTCATGTGATGGAGCACGAAAGTTTTGAAGACTCTACCGTTGCAGCAGTGATGAATCAAAAATTTATTTCGGTAAAGGTAGATCGAGAAGAACGTCCCGATGTAGATCAAATTTACATCAATGCTGTACAATTAATGACGGGTAATGCAGGTTGGCCGCTAAATGTGATTACACTTCCCGACGGTCGTCCTGTTTGGGGCGGTACTTATTTTAAAAAGAGCGATTGGATTGAAGCACTTTCTAAAATTGAAGAAATCTACGAACGAGAGCCACAAACCCTGATCGACTACGCCACAAAATTGGAAGAAGGAATTAAAGGAATGGACCTCATTACTTTAAACACTGAAGATGTAGATTTTACTAAATTTCCTACTGACGGACTCCTAGAAAATTGGTCGCAAAGTTTTGACACAGTTTTTGGCGGCTACAATCGAGCTCCTAAATTCATGATGCCAAACAATTACGCGTATTTACTTCGGAAGGCTGTTGAAAAAAATGACACTGCTTTATTACACCAAGTAACCTTGACCCTCGATAAAATGGCCTATGGCGGAATTTACGATCAAATAGGCGGCGGATTCTCAAGATACAGCACCGATATAAAATGGTTGGTGCCTCATTTTGAAAAAATGCTCTACGACAACGCCCAACTGGTTAGCTTGTATAGTAATGCTTATAAAATAACTAAAAACCCTTTATACAAAGAAGTGGTTTCTGAAACATTAGATTTTATAGCGACTGATTTAACAAATGAAGAAGGTGCATTTTATTCGTCTTTAGATGCAGATAGTAAAAATAGCAATGATGAATTGGAAGAAGGCGCTTTTTATGTGTTTACCAAAGAAGAGTTACAACCGTTATTAGGTGATGACTACACACTTTTTGAAAGCTATTACAATGTTAATGACTACGGAAAGTGGGAAGATGAGAACTATGTACTTATCCGAAATCAAAGTGACGTTGCCTTTGCTGAAACTTTTTCCATCACAGTTGAAACCCTTCAGAAGAAAAAGAAAGCATGGAAACAAACCCTATTCGACTATCGTAACCAACGTGCAAAACCTCGCTTAGACGACAAAACACTAACTTCTTGGAATGGTTTGATGCTTAAAGGATATGTAGATGCCTATAAAACCTTTCAGAAGGAAGAATACTTGCAAGCAGCATTAAAAAACGCACACTTTATCGCCAACAAACAATTACAAAGCAACGGTGCATTATTTCACAATTATAAAGATGGAAAAAGCACCATTAATGGCTACTTAGAAGATTATGCAGCTGTTATTGACGCTTATATTGCATTATACGAAGTGACGTTAGATTCACAATGGATTGAGAAAGCAAAACAACTTGCCGATTATACGTTTACAAACTTTTTTGATGTTGAAAAGGGAATGTTTTACTTCACCTCAAAAAAAGATGCCGCCTTGGTTTCAAGAAATTTTGAATACCGAGACAATGTAATTCCAGCCTCAAATTCAATGTTAGCCAATAGTCTTTTCGTGTTATCACACCACTACGACGAACAAACTTATGCCGAAACAGCAATTCAAATGCTTAAAAACGTGCTTCCAGAGATTGAACAGTATCCAAGCGGTTTTTCTAATTGGTTAAACCTTTTGGCAAATTATCAATCTAAATTTTATGAAATCGTTATTACTGGCTCTAGCGCCTTAGAAAAAACAAAAGAGATAAATACAACTTACATCCCTAACGCACTAATAGCCGCTAGTTTAACAGAGAATAACGGCACTCTTTTTGAGGGTAGATACGTAGCAAATGAAACATTAATTTACATTTGTGTAAACAATACCTGTAAGCTTCCTGTAAAACTAACAGAAGAAGCTTTATTAAACTTAAAAAAATAATTAATATTTGTACCTTTAATGCAATAAAAATTTAAACCCATGAAAAAGACTATAATTATAGCGTTACTAGTAATAGTTAGTACGCCTTTATTTTCACAAACTGCCAGGAACGCTGGTAGTAATAATTACGACTTAAATTTAAGGCAAATTGAATTAACTGAAAAAGACGCTGCTTTCGGACTTACGGAAGAGCAATTTAAAGCCACAATAGGATCTCCTTATTCAAACGAAGATTTCTTACAAGGAAAAATTTTCAAAAATGATGAATTAGTAAAAACAAATGTTGCCATGCGCTACAACTTGTTTTCTGATGAAATTGAAATTAAAAAATATAAAAACGATGAAACATATGGGGCACTTCTTAGAGACCCAGATGTATTTGTTAAAATTTTCAACGACATCTATGTCTTCATTCCTTTTGAAGGTTCTAATGAAAAAGGACATTACTTTAAAGTAAGTACTGAAGGAAAAAACTTCAATCTTTACACTAAAGAGAGTGTAGTTTACAAGCCACCTTATTTTGCCAAATCAAATTACGAAATAAGTAGACCTGCAGAATGGAGTAAGGAAGTTACTTATTACTTAGTGTCTACAAAGGGTGAACTTTATGAATTGCCAAATAGCAAATCAAAAATTATAAAAGCTATGGGATCTAAAAGTTCAGAGATAAAATCTTTTATTAAGAAAAATAGACTTGATCTTGATGCAGAAGATGATTTAGTGAAGTTAGTAGATTATTACAATTCAATCTTATAATTTCGTACCCATAAAGTCTTTTAAATAATAAGGCTCAAAATAGGCGACATCTTCGATGTCGCTTTTTTTATGCTTAGCTTCAGCCAATATCGCCATCGTTTGTGCAGATGGGAACTTTTCTTTTACAAAAACAGCATTTTTATGGGTACAAATTTCTTCAAACTTATCGGTTCCACTTCCTATAAAATGTACCTTTCCTTTTTCTAAATACTCTGAAAAAGAATGTTCCGTAAGTATTTCGGCTCTTGTTTCTCTTAGCTCCTTTCCTTCAGAAGAAAACACTGCTGCATACACTTCCATTCTACGTGCATCTAACATAGAAACCACACAACCCTCCACTCCTTTTAATTGAAGCATAAGTGACTGTAAGGTCGGTATAGAAATTAATGGTATATCTAACGCATAACACAATCCTTTTGCCGCAGAAACACCTATACGGAGTCCTGTATAAGAGCCTGGCCCTTTACTTACTGCAATGCCATCCAAATCTTGTTTTGTCAAGTTCGCTTTTGCCAATACTTCTTCAATAAAAACGTGCAATCGTTCTGCATGTGAGTATTCTTTGCTTGTATCTTCTTGAAAAGCAATAACGCTTCCGTTTACCGAAAGCGCTACGGAGCAATTTGTTGTTGCCGTTTCAATGCACAATAATGTTGCCATGCTATTTAATTTCTATTTGTCTTTTTCTGAAGATTTCACCTCAACCTTATCACCATTTACTAAGGTTTTAGTTACGGTTGTATAAGGTCCTGTAATTACCTCATCTCCTTCTGCTAGTCCAGAAACTATTTCAATATTACTATCGTCTTGAATTCCTGTTTTAATCACGCGTAATTTGGCTTTTTCTCCATTTTTCACAAAGACGCATTCAAATTTTTCAGAAGTAGCCGAAGATTTCTCTTTTACCCCTACTTTTTTAACACTGCTGGTATCATTCTTTATTACAATAGCGCTAATTGGCACTCCAATTACATTGTCTTTTCTGTTGGTTATCACATCTACCGTTGCAGTCATTCCTGGGCGGAAAGGTGAATAACTTTCAGGCTTTCCTTCTGTTAAATCCTGATACGAACTCGCTAGAATACGAACCTTTACTTTAAAATTAGTTACTTGATCTGCAGACAAAGTTGTTTCTGCCGAGTTTGCTATTTCAGTAACAATTCCTTTAAACTCTCGCTTTAAATAGGCATCTACCTCAACATTCGTCGAATCTCCTACGTTTACTTTTACAATGTCGTTTTCATTTACATCTACCTCAACTTCCATGTTGTTTAAATTAGCAACACGTACAATTTCGGTTCCAGCCATTTGAGCTGTTCCTACCACACGTTCACCTAATTCTACAGAGAGTTTAGAAATAGTTCCGCTCATGGGTGCATAAATAGAAGTTCTAGAGACATTATCTCTAGACTGTTTTACATTAGCAGCAGCGCTTTGCACATTGTAGTACGCAGATTTTACGTTTGCTTGTAAGCTTTCATAATCGGCTACAGCGCGATCCCATTCAGATTTAGAAATCACTCCTTTTTCAAACAAAGCTTTACTTCTGTCGTAGGTTAACTTTGAGTTTTTAAGTCCTGCTTCCGCTTGCGCCAATTGTGCTCTTACATTTTGAAGTCCCGCTTGCGATTGACTCAAAGCTGCTTGCACTAAATCTGGATTTATTTTTACCAAAAGGTCGCCCTTTTCAACTTGTTGGCCTTCTTTAATAGGAAGTTCAATTATTTCTCCAGATACTTCCGAAGATAATTTTACTTCCACTTCAGGCTGAATCTTTCCAGTAGCCGCAACCGTTTCAGTAATATTTAATAATTCTATTTTGGTTGTTTCAACTTCTTTAAAATTACCCTTTTTACCAAACCAACCTTGTTTGCTTCCTACAAGAAGCACTGCGATAAGTAAGGAGGCCAGTACAACAATCCAAATAAGTGTTTTTTTCTTCATAATTAAAACTTTAACTCCTCTGCAGGAATTCCAAAATACAATTCTAATACTTTTATTTTAAAAATATAATCATATTTACTACGGTTCACTTCAATTTGTGTATTATCATATCGAAGTTTCGACTGACTTAAATCAAATGCATTTGTTAAACCAACATCGTATCTATCTTTTGCGTATTGATACGCTAACTCTTGCGACTCTAATGCAACTAAAGCTGCTTCATATGCTTTTAGAGCTCCATTTGCATCTACATAAGCTTGATACACATTAGACTCTAAATCTAGTTTTGCTTGTTCTAACTGAAATTCGCTTCGTTTGATATTTACCTTACTACGTTTTACATTGTTACGAGCAGAAAATCCATTAAAAATTGGAACCGATAAAGAAACTCCGTACGAAATACCGTCGTTGTTATACAACTGCTCTTGAAAAGGGAGCGGGTTTAATTCTTCAATTATTGTGTTTGGAAATGTTCCAATTACCGATTGGTTGGTTCCCTGAACGACTCCTATTTCTTCTGTATACGTAGGATTATTTGGATCTATTCCTTGCACAAAACGACTTGAACCCGACTCTCTAGTGTTATAGTTAAAAAAACCACTTAGTGATGGGTAAAATGAACTTCGAGCAATTTGTAAATCTTTTTGAGCCAAGGCCACATTGTTTTCGGCTATTTTAACTTCTTGACGGTTTTTCTGAGCAGATTCTATAATTTCTGAAACATCTTTAGAAACATAGCCATCATCGATAATATCATAATCATCATTTGCGATATCAAAAGTGTCATAATCTTTCACCAAAAGAAGCTGTGCCAAACTAATCAATGATATTTTTACTGCATTTTCAGCAATAGCAATTTGTTGAACTTCACTAGCGCTTGTCGCTTTAATCTCTAACAAATCTCCTTTAGGAAGCGTTCCTGCTTCAACCAATTGATTGGTTCTTTCTATTTGTGCTTGTGTTACTTCATTTTGAGATTTAACAACTGCTAAATTCTCTTTATTTAGAAGTACTTGTAAGTAACTATTGGCTACAAACAGCGCTATATCATCTTGCATTTTATCAAGATTATATTGTGCAGCAAGCTTCGAAAGCTTTACACGTTGCAATTGTCTCTGATTTCGTAAGCCATTAAATAAAGTAACTCCTGCTGAAACACCATACGATGAATTTCGAGAAGTTTGAGTTTCTAAAACTCCTGTTGTAATATTCTGTGTAAGTCCTGTATTCCAAGAATTAGAAGCGGAGGCGTTTAGGTTTGGTAAGAAGTTACCAAAAGCATCGCTTTTATCGATAGCGGCCAAATCTAATTCTAGTTCGCTTTGCTTTACAGAAATGTTATTAGCGAGTGCATGAGCCACACACTCCTGCAATGTCCATTTCTTTTCTTGAGCATTTATTTGTAATCCTATTAAAAGGAAAAAAAGTAAGATTCCTAACTTTTTCATAATTGATTGTATTACTAAATTTGTCTTGCTATTATTAAATGTGTTACAAAAATGACACATAAAAACACATTTTTTATTGATTCCCGAATTTTGGGGCTTCCTTCAACTGGTTCCAAACTTTAATTTCGGCTTCTTTAGAAATACCACTTTTAACCTCCACATTAATTCCGTCGCTAATACCTAGCTCGATATCTTTACGTTCAAACTTTTGATCTCCCGTCATGATTTCTAAATAGGGTGCTTGTGTTTTCGCATCGTATTGAACCAATCCTTCCTTTACCGTCAAAACACTATCTGCTCTTGCTAAAATAATAGAGGCATTTGCACTTAACCCTGCTCTAATAAACGTGGTATCTCCTTTTTTAAGGGTTCCTTTAATTTCAAACTGAATGGCTCCATTTTCACTCACCCCTTTAGGAGCGATATAATCAAGCACTGCGTCAAACTTTTTATTCTCAATAGCTCCAACAGTAATCTCTAACGGAAGGTTTTCTTTTATTTTACCAACTTCACTCTCATCCACTTTCCCTTCAAAAATCATTTTATCGACATCGGCAATGGTAGCAATGGTTGTTCCATCATTGAAATTATTAGATTCAATAACTTGATTTCCAGTTTTCACCGGAACATCTAATATCATTCCTGAAACGGTAGCTCTAATTTCTGTATTTGCAGAAGCACCTAATCCACGACTTGTCCCCGTTTTAACAATATCATAGTTTTGAAGCGCTCCATTTAAGCCTACTTTTTCTTGTTTATATCGTTGCTCGGCTTGATCGTAAGCAGATTGTGCCGTATCAAACTCATTTGCTGAAATCACTCCTTTTTCAAAAAGTTCTTTTTGGCGGTTGTAAATACTTTTTTGGTTTTCTAATGCCAATCGAGCGGTCTCTACTTGTGTTCGAACGCTATTGATACTATTTTGAGCACTACTCAATGAAGAAACGTTAGGCACTACCTTTACCCGTGCAATTAGATCTCCGCTTTCTACAATATCTCCAGCTTCCACAAATATTTCATCTATAATTCCTGAAATATTAGGTTTAATTAGCACTTCTTCTTTAGGCACAATACTTCCCGTTGCAACTGTTTTTTTAACAATATTTTCTACGGAAGGTTTTTCGGTTGTATATACGATTGGATCTTCAGCATTTTTAGACCAAAGCCAAAACATTGCAATTCCAAAAAGCAGCAAAATTCCAACTAGTATTATAATGGTTCCTGTCTTTTTCATTTTAGTTGTTCAATTTATAGTATTTGTTAGTTTATTCGGTTCTTAAAGCATCTACGGGCTTTACTCGTATAGCTGTTTGTGCAGGAATTAATCCTGCTAATAATCCTGATACAATTAATATTAGTAGTGCGATAAATACGACCCCTATGTTTACGGTTGGATTTGCAAACATCATGGTGCTCGTGTCCATCCCATCCAACACCAAGTTTACCAGTGCTAATACTCCCGAGGCTAGTACAATTCCAGCCATTCCGGAAATAATTGTCAAAAATATGGACTCTAATAAAATTTGAGATCTAATTTCCCAAGGGGTGGCGCCTAAAGCACGTCGTATTCCAATTTCTTTAGTGCGTTCTTTAACTACAATAAGCATGATATTACTAATTCCAATAATTCCAGACAGTAATACTAATATCCCTACGAAATAGGCAACAAAATTAAGGGCTACAAACAGTCCGTTTATCTGACTATACTCTTGGTATAGATCAAAATTTCCAACCGCCCTATCATCATCTGGACTTATAGAATGCCTTGCTTTAACAACGTCAAATACACGACTTTTCAACTCCGTAATGGAAGCCCCATCGTTTGCAGTGATAGCCATCCAACCTACAATCTCTCCCATATTAAAAGCTTGAGAAAAAGAGGTAAAAGGAACATAAATTTCTTTTTGGTTTTCTTCAGGATCACCCCCTCCTTGCGATTTTTTAGTATAGGTTCCTATCACCATAAAATTAACTCCGTTAATTTTAATGTACGAACCAATCACTTCTTCCCCAGTTTCATACAATCCTTTACGAACAGATTCTCCTATAACGGCAACTTTTCGTTTGTCTTGAATATCTGAATAGTTTATAAATCGACCCGAAGTGATATCCATTGGTTGTTGCTGTATAATTTCTGGATAATCTCCATACACATTATACGCACCTGTTTTTAACCCTCTAACCACATTATTGTTTCCTCTAAACCCTCCTAATTGATTTCTAGGAGACACAAATCGTAAATCGGGTACACTTTGCTTAATCGCTTCAACATCGCCAATTTTAAAATTGTAACGACGTCCTTTTGGCAATCCTTTATACGGTTTTGAAGCCGTTTGCGTCCACATGAACATTGAGTTAGTAGCCATACCACCAAATCCTTGCTTTACACCGTTTTCTAGTCCTTTTCCTGCAGCTAATAGAATCACTAGTATAAATATTCCCCATAGCACTCCAAAAGCAGTTAACAGCGTTCGAAACCAATTTGAACTTAATGCTTCAATAATCTCAGACCATATATCTCTACTGAATAATTTACTCATCTCGCAAGGCTACTATAGGTTTAATATTGGCTGCGCGTCTGGCTGGGAAAAAACCTGCCAACGCTCCTGCTACAATTAGTATAATTACTGTGGTGATTGCAACTCCGAAATCGACGGAAGGATTTTTTAAATACTCACTCTGTATAAAAGGGCCCGCGACTTCTAACAATAGTAAGCTTGAGATAAGCCCTACAAAGCCCGCAATTGCTGTTACAAAAATTGATTCGTGCAAGATCATTCCAATAATTGAGAGTGGTTGCGCTCCAATAGCTTTTCTAATTCCAATTTCCTTGGTGCGCTCTTTAACAATAATAAGCATGATATTACTAACCCCTACAACTCCTGCAATGATGGTACAAATCCCTACGCCCCAGAAAAATCCACGAATCATTCCGATTAAATCGTAAAACCGTTTCGCATTTTCTAAAGAGTTATTAATGTTAATTGCACTTTTATCAGTAGGAGATACAATGTGTTTCTGTTTTAAATCGGCTTCTAATTGAGTTGTAAAAGCTTCCGAAGCAGCTAAGGCCTCTTCAAAGTTATCAGATTGATGAAGAGCATAGGCTACAGAACGTAACTTATCGCCTGCGTTGTAGACTCGTTGTGCTGTTGTAAGTGGAATAAAAATACGAGTTTCCTCTCGTTCTCCTCCTGGATCGGTATAAATTCCAACTACTTTAAAATTAATCCCTGTTATTTCAATATATTCTCCAAGTGCATTTTTACCTTTAAACAGATCTAAAAAGACTCTGTTTCCAATAACAGCTACTTTCTCATAGTGATCTAAATCATTCTGATTGATATACCTCCCCGTGGTAAGAGTTTCATTTTCTAAAAATTGATAATCGCCATGTACTCCTTCAACCCGGTAACTTCCAGATTCTCCTTTGTAGGTTGCAAGTCCGCCCCAAATACTGTACAAACCAGATTTATACTCTAGCTTGTCTATATTTTTAGCCACGGTACGTTCGTAATCGTAATTATCTAATTCGATACGACGCCCAGGGTTTAAACCTTTATAGCTTTCCGAAGTAACACCTGTCCAAATACTAATACGGTTGGTGGCATCATTTTTAAACTGCTCACCAATGCCGTTTTCCATTCCTTGTCCAATAGCTAATAATATGACTAAAATAAAGATCCCAGACGCTACCGAAAGACCTGTTAAAAAGGTCCGTAGTTTGTTTTTACGAATGGTTTCAAATATTTCTTGCCAACGCTCTAGATTAAACATTTGCGGCTTTTTTTGCTAGCATTTGTAATTCTTTTGCTTCTTTAGCACGCACTTGTTTTACTACAGAATCGTCGATGATAAGACCATCTTTTAGGTTTACGATTCGTTTGGTCATATGCGCTATATCGTCTTCGTGAGTAACCAAAAGGATGGTTTTTCCCTCGTCGTTAATTCCTTGAATCAACTCCATTACCTCGTACGATGTTTTGGTATCTAATGCTCCTGTAGGTTCATCTGCCAACAGTACTTTTGGATCGCTCGCCAACGAACGCGCGATAGCGACACGTTGTTTTTGTCCTCCAGAAAGCTCGTTTGGATGATGGTTTGCCCATTCGGCCAAGCCTACTTTTTCTAAGTAATGCATGGCTTTTTCCATTCTAATATTTCGTTTTACTCCTTGATAGTAAAGCGGCATTGCCACATTATCTAGAGCTGTTTTGTAATTTATTAAATTGAATGATTGAAAAATAAATCCTAAAAACTTATTCCGATACTTGGCTGCAACTTTTTCATTTAGGTTTTTAATAAGTGTACCGTCTAAGGTGTATGTACCTTCATCGGCTTCATCTAACATCCCTAAGATATTTAGAAGTGTCGATTTCCCAGAACCAGACGACCCCATGATAGAAACCATTTCGCCCTCGTTAACGTTAAAGTTTATTCCTTTTAGTACGTGAAGGGAATTACTCCCCATATGGTAGGACTTATGTAAGTCTTTAATTTCGATCATAATATAAAATATGTGCCAAAGTACAGGAAATCATTTCTGTAATTTGTGAAATTCTTGTTAAGACTT
Organism: Ulvibacter litoralis; assembly: GCF_900102055.1. Lineage (GTDB taxonomy): Bacteria > Bacteroidota > Bacteroidia > Flavobacteriales > Flavobacteriaceae > Ulvibacter > Ulvibacter litoralis. The sequence goes on along the minus strand of NZ_FNBA01000001.1, from coordinate 1,308,416 downwards.
GCAGGTTTGGTTGGTTGAAGTCTGTGTAAGTAAGACTGTTTTATTTACAATCTGTTACAGTAAAAATGTGAAGAAAGTGTTAATTTTCTGAAGCTTTTGCTTTTTTTCTACTTCTGTAAATGATAAATCCGATGCCTCCCACCAATAAATAGGGAAAAACCATTAAATACATAATACCATTATTAATTCCTTTTGCCATGGTACCATCTTCTTCACTTTCAAGCACAGCTCTACACATAGCACATTGAGCATCAGCTGGAATTACAGCCAAAAGAAAGACAATTAATAGAAGTAAATATTTTGTTTTCATCGTTAAAGAGTAAGAATACTTGTAGTAGTTTCCGAAGAATAAATTAATAATAAGGCGAAATCATTACATATACTATCACTCCAGTCACTGCAATGTACAACCAAAGTGGAAACGTAATTTTTGCAATTTTTTTATGCATCTCGAAATTTCCTGAAATAGCCCTAACATAAGTAATGAGTACAAAAGGGATGACAAGTATTGACAAGATAATGTGTGTGATTAATATAAAGAAATAAACATATCGAATCGCACCTTCACCTCCATAAGGAGTAGAATCTGACGTCATATGATAGGTTACGTACATTCCTAAAAATAGCACTGAAAGTACGATACAGGTTTTCATTAGCTGCTCGTGTCTCTTTCTATTTCCTTTTTTAATCTGAAAGACTGCAGCTACTAACAATATAGCCGTTAATCCATTAATCGTCGCGTAAATAGGAGGCAAAAACCCCATGCGCTCTACACCCGGAATACGAACACTAAATAAAACTGCAACCACCACTGGAATGGCAATTGAAAGGATCCAAATCCAAATGGTATATTTTTTTGAAGCGTTTGAAACTGTTTCTGACATCTTACAATAATTTTTTAATATCTTCTATTAGCATATTAACTCCGTCGTCTTCTAATCCGTTGTAATAAATCACTGGATTGCCAAATTCATCGATTCGAGAGCGCACATTCCCCTCTTGGTCGATTAAGGCAAATAACCCAGAATGTTCAAAACTTTCTTCTGGATCGTCTGTTACGCCTGCATACAGTTTAAATCCTTCGTTAGAAAGTTTAAAAATAGCGTCTTTGTCTCCCGTTAAGAAATTCCAATTTTTATGATGCACACCGTAAGCCTCTGCATACTCCTTCAACACTTCTGGAGTATCGTAAGCTGGGTCTATAGTAAAAGAGGCAATTCCGAAGTCATCGGTGTCTTTAAAAGCATCTTGCACTTTAATCATATTGGTATTCATAATTGGGCAAATACTTTGGCAAGTAGAAAAGAAAAACTCAACAACATATACCTTTCCAGCATAATCAGCATTGGTTATAGTGTCGTTATTCTGATTTACAAATTTAAAAGGCGGCACTTCACTAATCGTTAATAGCTTTGCTTTGTCTATGGCTTCAGTGGCTTCAAAATTGTGTTCGTTGTTGCTCATTCTGTCTGCATCGACAACACTTCCGTTTTCAAGACGGTTTAAAATCTTCGGAATAAAAATAATTCCAAAAACTAAAACAATAAAGCTAATCCCTATGTATGTATTCTTTTTCATAGCGTTAAATTTTTCTAGTTGCTTTGTTCTTTTTTAAAGCGAGACGATATTCGGCAAGTAAGACTTTAATATCATCGCTCATTTTGTTGTTAATTTCAGCAATGTCTGAAGCATTATAGCTGTAGACCATTCCGAAATCTTCATCATCATTTCTACCTCTTAAATTACGATCCTTATCTATAATACTCACATAAGGGGTCGCTAGGTTGCCGTTTAGGCTTTTGTTTGATTGTAAGGAATTGAATACTTTCTGAATCTCTTCGGAAGCTCCGAAAACAAATTTCCAATTTTCTGTGGTCGTAATTTCAGAAAGCTTGATGTTAAGTTCTTTTGCGCTTTCTTGAGTGCCTTCAGGAAGAAGGATAATCATTTGAAAATCTTTAAACCCTTGATTCTTTTTATAGATTTTATGTGCTAGGTTAAATGCGTAACTTTTTGTTTCCTCTAAGTTATTTCCGAAGAAACCCAAAACGGTAATATGATCTGTTAACGCTACGGAAGCACCATCAATGGTTTTAAAGTTATTTAATTCAACAACACCTTCGTTTAACACCGGTAATCTTGCAAAATTATCTTTACCAGAAGCAAAAAAGATGTAAATGGTTATGGGTAAAATAAATAAGACTCCTAGAACTATAAACTTTTTCATTGCATGTTAAATTACGGCTACAAAAATACGTGCTAAAAGGGGCTTGAGCAACCTTTGATAGTTAATTTTTAAACACAAAAAAAGCCCTGAAATTCAGGGCTTTTTTTTAATAAGTATGTTATCATATTATTTTAGAAGTCGAATTTAATAAATCCGCTTTTGTAAACTTCATAAATATAATCTCCTTCTATTAGTAGAATTAAAACTAGGTAACAGATTAAGAAAATAGCAGTCCAAATTACGGAACGTCTTAAACCACTTTTCTCATCACGCATGTGCATGAAATCCCAAGTAATATAATATGCTTTTACAAGTGTTAAGATAATAAACACCCAGTTCAAAAGACGCATCGCTAAGAAGTGGTGATCTACTAAGAAATCAGGTCTAATAATCCCTAGTATAACTTCTACAATTGTAATTATAGAAAGAAGTACAAATACACCCCAAATTTTACTTACGTTAGACTTAAACTTTAAAAGTCCTCTAAATATTTCTAATTTATGTTCGTGAGCCATTTTTTAAATTTTGATAGTGCTTTTTAATTTATACAAGGTAAAAGAAGGTAAATACAAATACCCAAACTAAATCTACAAAGTGCCAGTATAGTCCAACTTTTTCAACCATTTCGTAATGACCTCTTCGCTCATAGGTTCCAATTACAACGTTAAAAAAGACAATAATGTTAATAATTACACCTGATAATACGTGAAAACCGTGAAAACCAGTAATGAAGAAAAAGAAATCTGCAAATAATGGTGTTCCGTATTCATTATGCTTCAAGTTTGCACCTTCAACAACTAATTTTCCATCGTTTGTAATTTTATCGATAGAAGCTTCTCTAGAAAGCACGATTGGATGACCGTGTTCGTCTTTATATTGTGTTCTTACAAGCAAATTATCATTTGCTAAGAAACCTGCTTTTACTTCTTCATAAGAAAAAGAAGACATTGTTTCAGGTTCAGAAACAAACCAAATACCTTCTTTCTTTACGTGCTCTACTCTCTCGGTTGGTAATTGAACCGCAAAATCTCTAATAGCGACACGTTTTCCATCTGTATCTAAAAATTGGATAATTTTCCCCCCTTTAGTTTCTACTGCGCCATAATCACCTTTAATAAAAGTATTCCATTCCCAGGCTTGTGACCCAACGAATATAGCTCCTCCAATAATGGTAAGGAACATATAAAAGATCACTTTTTTCTGTTGCATTTTATGTCCTGCATCCACTGCTAATACCATAGTAACAGATGAGAAAATAAGCACAAACGTCATAAACGCCACATAATACATAGGAGCATTTACACCGTGTAAAAACGGAAAGTGAGTAAACACTTCGTCAGCAATAGGCCAAGCATCTACAAATTTAAATCTTGAAAAGCCATAAGCGGCTAGGAATCCAGAAAAAGTTAAGGCATCTGAAACAATGAAAAACCACATCATCATTTTGCCATAACTGGCTCTTAAAGGTTGGTTTCCACCACCCCAGGTTTTTCCTTCGGTACCTGTTTTAGCAACAGTAGCTTCCATATAAAGAATTTGGTTTTAAATAAAGGTTCAAAAATACGTATATTTTTTATCTAACGAAATATAAAAATAAAAACAGGTAAATCCATAGTACATCTACGAAGTGCCAAAAAGTCGCAGCAAGTTCTATTCCAAGGGTTTTCCCGTTTTGATACTTTAGTTTATAATGATTATAAATTACCACTAACAAGGTAATTAACCCCACAAACACGTGTGCTAAATGCAGAAGAACCACCAAATAGACAAATGACGTGGTAATTGAGCTTTCACTTCCAGTGAAAAAATAACCATTTGCAATAATTTCTGAAAAACCTCTAAACTGAAGAATCACAAAAATAATTCCTAACACAAATGTAGTAACTAGAAGCCACATTCCTGTTTTGTTTTCGTTTTTCTGAATCATTTTTTTTGCAAAATGAACCGTAATACTACTTAGTAAAATTACAAGCACACTTAGATAAAAAGCCTGCGGAATTTCAAAATCGGTCAACCAATCTTTACGTTCTCTACTAATTACGTACGCACTTGTTAGTCCTGCAAAACTCATGGTAAGACTAATAATACCAAACCAAAGCATGTTCTTTTTAGCTCGATATATCTTCTCCTCTTCTGTCCCTTGTGTGTAATCCATTATCGTATAAATTTATCTAACACATAAATTATTTGCAACAGTGTAATATAACTTACACTTGCAAGCATCAATTGCTTTGCCGCTTTAGCGGTTTGTTCTTTGTAAAGTCGGAACGCATAGTATATTAAACCAACACCTAACAATCCTATAATCACTCCTGAAACCGGAGTTAAATACAACCTCCCTGTTACTCCCATTACTGGAATTAAAGAAGCTAAGACAGTCCAGATGGTGTAAAAAACAACTTGCACCGCTGTTCCTTTATTTCTTTTTCCATTAGGCAACATAAAGAAACCTCCTTTTTTATAATCGTCGAAAAGAAACCATCCAATAGCCCAAAAGTGTGGAAATTGCCAAAAGAACTGAATCATAAATAAGGTTCCGGGCTCAATTCCGAAGTCGTTTGTAGCAGCAACCCATCCTAACATAAAAGGAATTGCTCCAGGAAACGCACCTACAAAAACAGACAATGGTGTTCTTGTTTTCAAGGGTGTGTATAAACTTACGTACATAAAAATGCAAATAGCCCCAAACATCGCTGTTTTAGGATTAATTACATACAGCACTACAAGTCCTATAACAGTTAAAACTGCGCCTATGATAAAAGCGGTTTGCACCGACATTCTTCCCGAAGGAATAGGACGATCTTTCGTTCTATCCATTAAAGCATCTAAGTCACGTTCTATAATTTGATTAAATACATTTGAAGCTCCCACCATACAATAGCCTCCAACACACAATAGAAATAAAATGTAAAAGTCAATTGTTTCTGCCCCTAGAAGATACCCTGCAACAGATGAAAACACGACACTCACCGATAGGCGAATTTTAGTAATCTCCGTAAAATTTCGAATTAGCGATTGTTGCACAGGATATGATTGGGTAACGGGCAATCTTTTTGGTTTAGGTTGAAACTTTTGTTTTTTAACTAGACTCTTAACTACTAAGTAAAAAACGCTTCAAAGTTTGAGGATGCAAAGATACACTACCTTCCCTTTTTTCACAATATAATCTACACAATGTTAGTGCAATATTTATCATTTTTTATTATTTTCAAACTTTAATTAAAAAAGCACCTTATGCCACAAAGAATAGCCCTTGTTTTCGTTTTACTTATTAGTAGTTTTTATGCATCAGCTCAAACAGATGCTGAACTTGATTCAAAGAGCAAGGAGGGGCAAGAAATGCAAGCCGGAGCTAAAAATAACGTAGGTATTATCAGAGTTAAAGACAGTATTTATATGATTAAGGGCCGAGGAGGAAATATTGGTGTTTGTGTTGGAGAAAATGGCGTTTTCATGATTGATGATAAGTTTCCAGAAACATCTTCGTCTGTTATTCAAAAATTAAATACAATTACAAGCAAACCTATTGAGCTACTGGTAAATACTCATCATCACGGAGATCATACGGGCGGAAATGCGTACATGGCCAGTTCAGGAGCACTTATTTTTTCTCAAGAAAATGCTCGCAAACGAATTTTAGCTACCTACACCAATGCTGCTAAAAAAATATATGACCAAAAAATAGATAGCATCATTGAACGTCAAGGAAGTAAAATTTCTTCGGAAGAAGTTCGTAAAAATGAAATGCGTAGTGCAGAAAAAGTGATTGGTACGCTTGAAGAATTTGTTGATATTCCAAACGGAGCGCTTCCTGTTGTTACTTTTCCCAAAAACATTTCTTTTTATTACAACAATGAGAAAATTGAAGTTACCCATACTCCAAGAGCCCATACCGATGGCGATGCAATGGTTTATTTTACCAAATCGAACGTTTTACACACAGGTGATGCCTACATTAGTAATGGGTATCCATTTATAGATGCTAAAAACGGTGGAAGTTTTAGTGGATATATGGATGGTTTAAACAAAATACTTAGCATTGCCGACAAAGACACTAAAATCATTCCTGGACACGGAGAGATTGCTTCTATTGAAGATGTCAAATACCTCATAAGCATGTTTCGGTTTTTAAAAGGACAAATTAAGTATCAAATTGTTGCTAAAAAAACAGAAGATGAAGTCGTTGCGATGCGTGAACTAACAAAAGAATACGACGATAAAGGCTTTGGTGATAATTTCATTACTACCGAAAGTTTTATCCGCACCCTTTATAAAGAACTTTCAAAATAAAAGAAACCTCTTTTTAGAAATCGTTGTACCAATTAAACAAGTCGGTACGAATACCAAAGTTCACCCACGTTGTCTGGTTTTCAAAAACAGTTTCGGTGTTTTCTAATGGCTTAAAGTCTCTAAAAATTAAGCTTCCGTAGATTTTCAGATTTGTTGCTGGATTAATCAAATACCCTCCTTGCAATTCCATGTGGAAAAAATTGGTGGTGTTTCCTTGTGCCAGTTCATTCCCTAAATCACTAACGCGATTGTCTTCGCTTCCGTAAACGTTTCCGCCGTAGAAAAAGTCATCTTTATCGGTGTTAAAGTCAAACCCTCTTTTAGCGATTATAAACTTCGCATCTGCAAAATACCGACCGTAATCATAACGTCCAATGGCAATAAATTCAGAGAAATTAGCACCTAAAGTATGCGCCATCGACTGGTTGTTATGTCCGTAATTAAGCACCACCGTATTATGAGAATACGTATATGGGCGCACACGGTTATATTCCGCTTGCAAATACAATCCTTTCACTTTAAAAGCGTCGTAGTATTTTACCCCTAATTGATATCCAGTTTTGTTTTTATAACTTCCGTTACCCCCAAAAACATCGCTTGTAGAAAATTCGTCAATAATAAATTGTCCGTATGCATTTACGCGATCACTAAACTTGTACTTCCCACTTAGTCCAATTAAGGCATTTCCTCCCCTAGACCCTGTAGAGAACTCAATAGCACGGTAAAAAATAATAGGATTAACATAATTTAAATCAAAGCCTCTATCATTATCATTTTGCCACAAAACAGACTCAAACAACCCAATATTCAAACGTTTGGTAATATTGTAACTCAAATAATGGTTCGCCATATATTTAGTACGAAACGAATCGTCTAAAGTTACCTCAGAACGTACATCGCGTAACGACATCCATGTATTGGTATATTTAAGCTTCCAAAAAGTAGTGTTGATTTTTATGTAAGGATACGAACTTGCGTTATCACTCAACAACAAAGAGCGATACCCATCTCCAAGAAAATTTTTCCCATGCCCTAATTGCACATTGAATGTTTTTGAAGGCGAATATGAAATATGCCCTGTTGCAATTGGATAATCGTACGAATCGGTCCTAAACGCTTTTGCTATTCCTCTCCCAGGAATAATTGCTGGGTTTCCTCCGTCGGGTCGAATGGACTCTGCATACCGATTAAAATAATCTGCAAAACGTCCTTGACTTTCAAAAATTACTGCAAAAAAGCTAATATTATCACCAATACCTCCTTGCGTTGTAACCAATCGCGTATTATTATAAGTACTTATATCGGCATCAAAATCTTTTCCAACTTGCAAATCGACACCAGGATCTAGTGTTAACCAATAGTCTTTCCCTTTAAGTGTGATAAAATGTTCATTTAAAAGCTTTCGTCCCAACCAAGAGGTTTTATTAGCTAGCAACGGTTTGTTTTCTTCTTCAAAATTATAATACCTATTTACTTCCGAATAGATATAGGGTTTTTGAGCAGTATGACTGTTGGTACCCACTCTATTTAATGCGGGATCAAATTTGCTGTAATTATGATGCGATAACGGAATGTTTATATTGCTTTTATACTCTTCATTCGCATACGGGAACTTTTCAATAGCATCGTATTCTAAAGAAAGTGAGTCTATTTTTTTTGCTTCGGAAAGCTTGGTCGTTTCAGTTGCTGTTTCCGAAGTAGCTACAACCAGAGGTCCTCCTAACAGGATAGCAATAGGCATGGTAAACTGCGCATAAGAAGGATTCCCGTTATAGGTAGCTGGCTCTATTTTCGGAAGCAATTCAAAAACGCGTTTTGCTTCTTCCTTTAATTCGTTATAAGTTGCATCTACATACAGTACTTTAAAAGCACCTTCTTTGTTGATTTCAAAAAAAACAGAAACGCTACCTGAATATGATTCTGCTGTAACCACTTCAGGAGTTTTAAAATTTGCGAACACAAATTGCTGTAAGGTCGTATTAAAACAACTCTCTAAATCGCCAATACTACTTTCTGAACATTCAGGAAAAACAGGGTACTTCTCAAAACCAGAAGGGTTGCTTTGAGAGTAGGCGTAAATTGAAAGAAATAAAATGAGAAACGAGGCACTATTCTTCATCATACAATTCATTATTTGAAGGCTGAAAGATACGGCTTTTTTAGAAGGCTGCTATATAGAAACAAAAAACCCGTCTCTTAGAAATATAAAAGACGGGTTTTAATCTATGGAAAATACTTAATTTACTTTGAAAACAATCGGAACCATATACAAAACATCTACATTGGCATCTCCTTGTCGGCCCGGTTTCATTTTAGGCAATTGCGAAATAACACGCGCTCCTTCTTTTTCTAAATCTGCTCTTGGTGCTCTTGCTTTTACATTTGTAATATACCCATTCTTGTCAATTTGAAATTGAACTGAAATACGCTGAATTTCGTCTGAATCTAAATGACTGAACGAGTCGGTTCTAAACTTTTTTTGAATAAAGCTCGCAATCTTTGAAGACATACACGCAACCTTCTCACCATTTGTTACTAATGCTTCGCACCCTGGAAATACTGGAACAAATTCCACACTATTAATATTCTTTGGTGTTATGTCAACCGGAGGTTTTGGAATCGCCGTTACTGGAGGCGCTTCCGTAACTGGAGCATCTACTGTTGGTACTGGCGTTTCAATGATAGTACTACGGTCATCAATTGGTGTTACAGCGCTAACAATTGGCGCTACGGGTTGTACCCTTTTTACAATTGGCTCCGCCTTCACCGGTTCTTTCACGGGAGTTTCTACTTCTAGTATCACATCAGACATTACATATGGTTCTTCTACAGTAGCCCTTTCCTTCGGAACCACTTTAGCCGACACATACATTTTGGCGTTTTCCATGATAAAAAATACTGCAAGTAAACTTACGATGAGCCCCACTTGAAAAAATAAACCATGGTTCCACGGAATATTAACACGTTTTTTATCGGCTCTTTTTGACTGCTTTTTTGGTTGGTCGCTGTTCAAATTGTTCACTGATGGTTTCATAACGTATTATTTTATGGGTTACTAATACTTTAGAATTACAACAGTTGTGCCAAAAAAAAATCCCATCCGTTTTACCGAATGGGATTTTGAATATATATTTTAAAGAATATTAATTCTCTACTTGGAACAAAATTGGTAATGCATATAATACCCCTACTGACTTACCACGTTGTTTTCCTGGTGTCATTTTAGGCAATGCTTTTACAACACTTACAGCTTCTTGCTCTAACTTAGGATGCGGAGCTCTTGCTCTAACATCTACTACGTTTCCGTTTTTGTCAATCTTAAATTGAACAGAAATACGCTGTCTTCCTTCAAGACCTAAGTCATTCGCTAATTCAGTGTCAAATTTCTTTTGTACGAACTTCTGAATTTTTTCAGACATACATTTTTTCTTCCCTGCGTTTCCAGATTCACCTTCACATCCAGGATAGATTGGTACATTTTCAATAACTGCGAAAGGTACATCTGCAATCTCTTCTTCAACAACTTCCTCAATCTCTTCAATCTCTACAATCTCTTCTTCTTGATTTGTTTCAGTCGACTCGATAATGGTTTCTTCCACTTCCTCTTCGTCTTCAACAACCTCAATAACTTCTGGAGCTGGTGGTGGCGGTGGTGGTGGCGGTGGTGGGGTTACAGTTTGGGTAATTGGAATTTCTTCTTCTAAATCTTCTCCTACATCTAGAATATCCCTTGCTAAGGATTTATCATAGGTTTTCCATTCAATTGCTTGCCAAGCTAAAAAAAGCATAAAGATCATTCCTAATTGGAAAAACAACATGCTTCTCTTACTTAAGTCTGCCTTGGGATTTTTCTTCGGTTCCATATTCGTTTATTTATAGATGCTAAAATATATAAAATCTCTGTAATTTAAAATGAAATTACAATTTTAGATTTTAAATTTATTTTTTACGCTCCAAAACAAGGCCAATCCAAGGAAAGTTCCAATTGCATTTGCACAAACATCTAAAATATCTGCGGTTCTTGAAGCGGTAAATACTTGTTGTAGTATCTCAATTATTATGCCATAAACAACACAAAAAGTTAACACCCATATGATCTGTTTTCGGAAGTTAGTACCCTTTTTATCATGTACATAAAAGTAAAGCAGCCAAAGCAAAGATAACACTGTGTGTATAGTGATGTGTATAATTTTATCAGCCCACTCAACATTTGATTTCGGCAAATCTTGAGTGGGCATTAAAAAAATAATGGTAATAAAAACTGTGTAGAGAATCCCTACAAAAACTAATGATTTAGGCTCCGATAACCTCTTTATAAGCTGCGTCATCTAATAGTTCATCAATTTCGTCGGTATTGGCTATTTTAATTTTAATCATCCAACCGTCACCATAAGGATCTGTGTTTACTTTTTCTGGTTCAGATTCTAGAGAGTCGTTAAACTCTATTATCTCTCCAGATAGAGGAAGAATAAGGTCTGATACTGTTTTAACTGCTTCAACCGTTCCAAAAACCTCTCCAAGGTCCATTGTTTCATCAACAGTTTCAACTTCTACATAAACGATATCACCTAATTCGCCTTGGGCAAAATCAGTAATTCCAACAGTAGCGATGTCACCATCGATTAGAACCCATTCGTGGTCTTTAGTATATTTTAATTCAGAAGGTACATTCATAATAAGGGTAATTAAAGTAAGTATTTTTTAGTTTCCAAAGTTATATCGTAGTGTGAAACCACCTCTAATCGTGGTTTGCGGGAAGGCTGTTGAAATTGCATATTCTGAGAACGAATGGTCGTAATAGAATAAAGCAGTAAGGTTTTTACTTAAGGCATAATCAGTTGTAAATTGTAAGCCGTAAATAGTTTGCCCAGCTGTTGTTTGATTGTTGTTAATATCTAAATACCTCACAATTGTTCTATTTTCTCTACGAGATAAATCTAACTTAAAGTTAAGGTCACTTTTCATAATTGTTTTCTTACCACCAAAACTAGTGGCGATTCGAAGGTCTTTAACCCTGTATCCAAATCCTAATATAATTTCGTCTCCTTTTATCTCTGTCAATAGATTATTGGCGAAACTTAAAGAAAGAGCTCTATCTTTTCTATACTCAGCAAGAATTTTCATCGAATTCTTCATTTCAAAGTCTATTCGAATTAAAGGAGAAAATTGCTCTGTAAGATTCACATTGGTTAAAAATGTTTTACTCTTATAGTTTCCTGCTTGATCGGTTGCTTCAGGGGTATTAGGGTCGTAATCTAAGTTAGACTGGAACTGATTCACAGTATATCCTGCACGATATCCATGTTGTAAAGAGAAACGCTTAAACAGCTTCTTAAACCATTTAATTCGCATTAAACCAGTATACTTCATATCCCAGTTTGGCAACGGAACGTCTCTAAAGATTCCTGTTTTTTCTTTAGAAGCATTACTTCCTTTATAAGCAGATAAGAATGCTGGCAACAATACGTCTTGACTTTCTTTACCAAATCCAACTGGATACCCATCTTCATCTCTATCAAAAGAGGCGCTTCCGTAATACTCTGTTGCTAATCTATCTGCTATTACCAGACGATTGGTTCTAAAGTCTTCAAAAGCTGCCGAAGTTACATCATTACTAGAACCAAATGCTGTTTTAATCAACATGGTCGAAATATTGAAGTTTCCGAAGGTATTAGGCGTTAACGAACGATATTGATCATTTTCTACGATATAATTTTCAGCATAGTTTTCAGAAAAAACACGGCTCGCATTCAAGTCAATTTTTAAGTCTGGAAGTAATTCCATATTCGCCTGAATATCCAATTGCTTACTTTCAACTTCTGTGTATTGCTCATTGAATTCTGGATACAATGTTAACCATCCTTTACGAGCAGCTAAATCACGAATTTCCGACTGACTCCCAAACGTAAATCCAGTAGTGGGCTTTAAGGTTCCTATAAACCCAATTGAAGGTGTATATCCCGGTAAGTAAATACCATTATTCTCTTGATAGTTTAATTGAATTTTTCGTATTGAGGTAACCAATCCTATTAAAGTATTAACAGCTTTATCACCACCAGACAAAGATGTTGAAGGCGTTCCGCTTGCGCCTCTATCTAAAGCATTGTTCGCGCCAATCTCATTGTTAGATAATAATTTACCTTCTCTATCTCCCTTTGGATCGCTTTTTCCTCCAGTTTTATCATTTGATCCACGTGCTCTAGAATTAGCTCTTGCGTTCTTCGTATTCTTAGTTTTCTTAACAAGTCCGATGTACTTGTAGAAATTATTCATATCCAAACTAGAGTTAATACGGTGCGTACTCGCATTTTGTATTGAGTTTCCTAAATTATAGGTCTGAGAAGTTCCATCGCTTAATGTAATTGGCAAATCGGTAAACAATTCACTGCTTTTTTGCCATTGGAAATCTCCAGTATACCCATACGTTGCTCTAATAAACTTCAAGAAAGGGATCTTACTAAACGGTAAGTCGTAATTTAATTGAAGAGATTGGAAATGCTGATTAGGCTCTCCAACATCAAAGAAACCACTCCAAATACCTACTTCAGGATCTGGAATTCCACCTTCATCCAAGTAGTTTTTTACTACCATATTATTAGAAGACGTAAAGTTGAAACGCAACGATTTTGTTAGGTTATAATTAATTGCATACTGCCAATCGTACAAGAAATTACGTTGATATAATGTAGGCAATCCAATATTCCCTTCTTCTAAATCTAATTCTCTAAATTTTTGCTCGTTGTATTGTCTAATAATATTAGAGCTCACCGTAATATTGGTTGGTAAATAATTAAAGTTAACATCCTTTAAAAATTGCCAATATTTACCGGTAAAAATAGAATCATTCTTTTTGAAAGGCTCTACAGGTTTTTGTACAAAATTATAGTTATAAGTACCTCCAACACGCACATTTTGGTCAAGGGCATCTTCAATTTCGAAATCGTGGTGGTCTATTTGATTGTATGAATAAGAGAATGTAAAGTTTTCTACATCGTAAATTTTAGGTTTTGCGTCACCAGTTCGTTCTTTTCGAACTCCAATAAAGTTGATGCTTTGTCTCTTCGTGTAATCTACCGATCTATTTTTAATTTCTTCTTCTGTTTCTGAATCTTCCGCGTTATCCAAGCTCGTTTGTAACTCAACATCTTGTAACAATGGATCGTATTGCGGTGTTATTAACTCTTCAGATCTTCCGTAGTTAAAAGGTAATTGAATTCCCCATTTCTTCGGAAGCATTTGTCCTAAATTAAAATTGGTTACCAAATCGTATCCTTGTAAATCTTCTCTACTACGTTCGTTGGGCCCTTGTTCTATAGATCCGAAACCAATGGTGCTTCTTCTACCTGAAGCGCTAATTGTTGCAAAATCTGCTACGTTTGCATCTACACTTGCAACAGCTGCCCAACCTCCTTGATTTTTCAATTCTGAAAGACGCAACTCATTAAACCAAGCTTCTCCACAAATATCACTCGATGTTGCATTTTTAAGACCTAACATTATCGTACGTACGTTTCCGAAGCTAGGATTCCCTTTAATACCAATTCGCATGTCATTTTCTTGACCACTAGCTGAAGACTCATCCAGTTCTGCTTGTTCAAAAAAGACGATACCATTTATATCGGCAGTTGGTATGTTCTCGTTGTTTAACACTCTCGATTTTATCTCTTGAAGCAATTGAAGTGGTAAATTAATTCTGTTTTCAATAGGCCAAACAGCTTCTGGATCTAATGTAGTTCCAGTAGTCACATTTAACGGAATTTCTATTTCATAGAAGTTTTGCGTTAAATCATTTCCTAAGCGAATAAAAGCTACCATGTCGCCGTCACTTATATCAGGCTGTGTTTCTAAAGACTCGGCATGAATAAACATTTCAAGATTTTCATATTGACGCATATCCACACTAAAGTTTTTATACACGGCTCTACTGTCATCTTGCTCTAATCCACAAACGCGAAGCGCTAATGATTGCTCATTTTGACGAATAATATTGTTGTTATTGTTTAATTCTTCTCTCTCTACACCTGGCGGAATTACATAACTTGAACTGTTTTCTTCAATACTAACTGCTTCTACTTCAAAAACAGTGTCTTCGTTTGCTGGATCGTTTCCTCCATCTAACGCTTGTGTAAACCTTCTGTAATCACCACGAACTAATTCTAACGTACCAAAACGGATTACGGTAGGTTGTGAAAATTGCGACATGAACATTCGCATAAAACGAATTGATCTAAAATCTGAAATACCATTTACAGCTTGGTCTGGTTCACTTAAAGGTATTTTAAACTGTACCCAACGTGCATCAATCACTTCATTATTTGGCAACTCAATGCCTTGTACCAATTTCACATCGGTAATATAGTCGTTCGTAGTAGCATCCATTCCCGGTCTAATTGGAATATTATACTCGTAGTAACTATTCACCGTATTCATACTATTGTCACGGTTAATATCCTCTACATCTGGTTGTGTAGTAGACCCTCTATTGGTATTGGTAACTTCTACAGGCGAGTTTCCTTGCGTTCCGTTATATTTTTTATAACGATTTAAAATGCCTCCTTCAGCTTGAAGAAAATATTCATAATTATCATTTGCTGGATCTGGAAGCCCTTGGAATGCCGATACTATTGCATTTATAGAAGGGTCTGGATCTGAAGCTTCATCAGCATCACCTTCTCCATCGTACCCAACATCTTGATTAATTCGCTCTTGCCCTTCTGTATCGAAAGTATATACTAATGATTGATTTGCAGGCACTCTACCCCAAGCCGATGGCAACGTATTTGTAGTACTTCCATCTTCCGGAAGTCCGTTTTCATACTGTTTTCTACCGTCTTTTAATACATCTTCAGAAATATTACCCAAGTTGAAACTTAACACCCCTCCTGGATTTCCTGCATTTTCAGGATAGATAAAAGGATCCATTACCCAAAACTGAAGGTATTCAACATTAGAACGCTCAAAATCGGTAGTCGTTAACGGTCGTGTAATTCCACCAAAATTATCTTCTGGATTTGGCAACGTATTTCCTCCGGCAGCTGCAGGGTTAAAGTTATATTCCCCTCTTTCATCTGGATAATACGAAAGATCTAAAGTAAATAAAGCCTGTGTTTGTCCTTGAATAATGTCTTGTTCTGGAAAAATTTCATCTCTAAAAACACGACGTGTAAATGGTGACGACAAGTCTTCATCGTTAATTCCGTCAGGACGTTGACTGCTATAGAAAATGGGATCAATAGTGTACCAGTTTAACTTTGCACGTTTGTAGTTATACGATAAGTTTCCGTTTGCAAGATCACCACCAAAACTAACTGGGGTACTTGATAAAAACCACGTCGTTGGAGAACTTACATCCAATTCTGTTTGTGAAGATTCAAAATCATCTACATAAACTGTTGTCTTTCCGTCAAAGTCGGACACTTTAGGCGCTCCTGGCATTAAATAAGCAAACTCTCCTCGTATAGAAACATTAGATTCTACATCGGTATCAATATTAGGTAGCTTATTTGCCAATCGCGTTAAGAACGGAACCTCTGTTGAATAGTTTGCATTTATTCCGAAGATAGTATTGTTAATTGGCTCCGAATTGTAAGTAGACTTCTGAGTTAACGGACGTTCATTTAAGTTTAAATAGGTACCTCCAATTAAGAACTTATCACTAAACTGATGCTCTACATTTAATCCTGTAAAACGTTTTGTTTGTTGGCCGAACAATGTATTATTTTCAGTTTGAATCTGAATTGGCGTACTTGAATTAAGCAACGAAGGATCCAAAATTTGAACTCTTCCTAATTGGTAATTCACGGTATAATCTACACCTTCAACTAATTCTCTTCCTCCAGCAGTAACGGTTACTGATCCTTGCGGAATGTTAAACGCTCCAATAGCAATTCCGTCAGCTCCCGTAGATTTATAGGTTCCTTTTAATTGAAACTTATTTTTATCACTTTGCTCTTGTTCCGCTTGTGTTTTTGTTGAAGAGTATAGTTTATCAAATACGTAGCGACTCTGATTGGCGTTATAAGTTGCCGGATTAGAATACATCTCCACATTATCGTTAGGCGTATTATCTAACTTGTTAAATAAGTATTCTCCAAAAGGTTCTACGGAAGTAAAGATAATTCGCCCGTTTTGAGTATCAACAGTAATTCCTTCCATGAAATCGAAGAATCCATCTCCTCCAGGTTGTGGATCATTGTTGAAATTTAATCGGTCAAAATTAAAAACACGTAATAAAGTAGCATCATTAATATCTACAGGATCTATATCACTTGAATTCGGCTCTGGAAACGTTCCTGAAACTGGCGTAATATAATTTAATGGCGAAGGGTCTGTATAAAGAATGTTTAATCTGAAATCTTCTTTCTCTAACTGAAATGCACCTAAAGGATAGATGTTTTTCATCATAATATCCCAAACTGGCTGGTTTACATTGGTAATATTACTCTTTAATAATTTTACGATTAAGTTTTGTGAAATCCCTTCAATTGGATCTCCTGTTGGATCATCTCCTGGAAGTGTTCCTCCATTTGCCTCAACCCCGTCGTTTGAAAATTCACCCACTTGATATACCTTTCCATTTACTGTAAACTGAAAGGAAACCCCTAATACTTCATCATTCGTTAATCGTTGGTTTAAGGAAATATACCCTAACTGTGAATTTAATTGGTATTCGTTTGACTGAAGCTTTCTAGCATTTTCTAACGTCACATAATCTTTACCATCACTTACCTGTACACCTGTAAATCCAGAATCTACGGTTGCAACATCACGAATTAAAGAATTTAAAATAGTTTGTTCTCCCCCGCCATTTAAGCCAAAAGGATTAAAGTCGTTATTACTGTTGTCTGGATATGAATTTCTCGGACTATTAATAAAACCTCCCGGAGGCAATGCCAATCCAATTTTTGTAGGATCAGACTCTCCAATATCTTGAATCGCTACAATATTCCTTACATTTTCGGTGCGATTACTTCTATTCGTTACCCATACTTCTGCACGTGTAATTTGCACGTTCGAGTTAATAAAAGGATATTGTTTTAATACTCTATCGTAATTATCTCTAAAGTAATGTGCTAAGAAAAAGTGTCTGTTTTCGTCATAATCCAATGCGAAAACTTCAAAGTCTGTGACAGTAGATCCTCCTTCAGCAACCACTGTTCTCGATTCTGATTTTTGTTCAGAAAACACCCCTGTAATGGTTGTTTTACCAAACTGAAGCTCTGTTTTTACTCCAAATAAACTTTGCGCCCCTTGAATTAAAGTACTATTAAGTGGCATGCTTACATTACCTACCTCAATTTTTCGAATAATATCGTCTTCGGTTGGTGTAAATTCTAGTTTTATTTGGTTTTGAAAATCGAACGTAGATTGGGTGTCGTAGTTTGCCGTCACTTGAAGACGTTCTCCTACTTTCCCTAATAAACTTAAACTAATACGTTGGTCAAAATCGAAAGATAAATTACTTCTATTTCGTGGTGAAAAGGCTGGGTTGTCTTGTTTAGTGAACAACAGTCCTAAATCCATTTCTACACTACCTTGCGGAATTACTTCGATGGTGTTTCCGCCGAAAACAGATTCAAAAAAACCTGAATTTACATAGAATGTTGGAAGTAAATTCTTTTGAAGCTCTTCAGCTCCTTCTTTTCTTCCATCGGCAGCATCAATTTTTTCCTTGAAATACGCTTTCATTTGCTCTTTCAGAAGTAAATCTTTATACTCTTCAGGAGTTAATATTACAGGATATGTAATATTAAAGTTTCCTAAAGTTTTTGTATAGATGTATCTATCAGTGATAGGGTCGTAAGAGTATAAATCTTGAATACTTGTAGGATTTGGCAAGTCCATCCGGCCCATAGACGAGCCTGTGGCAGTAGTGTCTTGTGAAAAACCTACCGAATAACTTCCAAATACTATACTTAAAACCAGTAATAGCTTATAATAACTATTGTTGTAATCGTAATTTTTTGCGCCCAATTTTTACAAATTTTTTAAAGCTTGTTTTATAATCGTCTCAACCGATGCCTGTGGATCTTCCTTCACAATTTTATCGCAAACCTTTTCAGCTTGCTTCCGAACAAAACCTAATGTCTCCAAAGCAGATAACGCTTCATTTTTGTTCGTATTGCTCGAAACAGAAGAAATCCCAGACAAGCCATATACTTTCAATATCTTATCTTTCAAATCTAACAACACTCGTTGTGCTGTTTTTGTTCCAATTCCTTTAACAGATTGAATAACCGCTACATCTTCCGAAGCAATTGCTTCAATAACTTGATCTGGAGATAAAGACGAAAGCATTGTTCGTGCAGTGCTCGCTCCAACTCCAGAAACTGAGAGTAACAATCTAAATATTTCACGTTCTGCCACTCCAGAAAAGCCATATAAAATATGTGCATCTTCTCGAACTTGCAAATGTGTGTATAATTTTACATTTTCAGAGGCAGGTAATTGCGAAAAAGTATGTAATGAAATATTGATGAAATAACCTACGCCATTACAGTCTATCACTACATCTGTCGGATTTTTTTCAACCAGTCTGCCCTGTATATGGGTAATCATATGTTATAAAAATGTTAATGGCTCAAATATAGCATAATTATTTATAGCTACCAGCCTTGAAAATATTAAAATCTTTAGGTTTTACCAGCCTTTTAATGATCTCTTCTACGTTTTTCTTTTTGCTGAGCGTCTACCACTGCAACCGCTGCCATATTTACAATTTCTTCCACACTTGCACCTAATTGTAGAATATGAACTGGTTTTCTCATTCCCAACATAATGGGTCCAATCGATTCTACATTATTAAGCTCTTTTAATAGCTTGTAATTACTATTTGCTGAATCTAAATTTGGAAACACTAGTGCATTCACTTTTTTACCCGCTAGTTTTGAAAATGGAAATGTTTTCTGAAGCATTTCAGGGTTTAATGCAAAATCTGTCTGAAGCTCACCGTCAACAATCATATCTGGATTGCTTTTATGTAACAACTCAACCGCTTCCTGCACTTTAGTAGCGTGAGGATCTTTAGAAGATCCAAAATTAGCATACGAAATCATCGCAATCACAGGATCTAACCCAAACATTTTCATGGTATAGTTGGTCATTTGAGCAATCTTCGCCAATTCTTTTGCCGATGGATCAATGTTGATAGACGTATCTGAAATAAACAAAGGCCCTCTTTTGGTCAACATCAAGTTTGTGGTAGCTACTTTATTTACCCCTTCAAACTTCCCAATTGTTTCCAACACCGGACGAACAACCGTAGGATACGATCTAGAATACCCCGAAATCATACAATCAACATCTCCTTCACGTAACATCATTGCAGCGAAATAATTACGTTCGCGCATTAATTTTTGAGCTGCATAAAGGGTGATTCCGCTTCGTCTTCTACTTTTCCAAAACGTTTCGGCGTATCTGTTTAATTTTTCTGTTTGATCGTCGCTTTTTGGGTCGATAATCTCTAGATCTTCTTCAAAATCTATTTGCCCCATGAGTTCAAGAATAATTTCTTTTCTTCCTAATAACACAGGAATTCCAATACCATCTTCAAAAACAATCTGTGCTGCTTTCAACACATCGATATGATCTGCTTCTGCAAAAACAATTCGCTTCGGATTTGTTTTTGCTCGGTTTAACAACAAACGAACAATTTTGTTGTCACTGCCCATTCGCTCATTCAGCTCATCTACATACTTGCCCCAATCTTTTATAGGCTCGGTCGCAACACCACTTTCCATAGCTGCTCTTGCAACTGCTGGGGGCACTACTGCTATTAATCGAGGGTCGAAGGGTTTCGGAATGATATATTCTTTTCCAAAAATTAATTTTGTTTCTCCATACGCAATATTCACCTGTTCTGGAACGGCTTCTTTTGCCAGTTCAGCCAAAGCCTTTACCGCTGCCATTTTCATGGCTTCATTAATTTTTGTAGCACGCACATCTAAGGCCCCTCTAAAAATAAATGGGAATCCGAGTACATTATTTACTTGATTAGGATGATCACTACGGCCTGTTGCCATAATAATATCCTTACGTGTTTTTACCGCTAAGTCGTATTCAATCTCAGGATTTGGATTTGCCATTGCAAATACAATTGGATTTTTAGCCATACTCAACAACATCTCTGGAGTTACAATATCTGCAATGGAAAGACCGACAAATACATCTGCATCTTTCATGGCATCTTCCAACGAATCTATTCTTCTGTGTGTTGCAAATTCACTTTTTTCTTCTGAAAGCTCTTCTCTATCATCTCGAATAACACCTTTACTATCTACCATAACGATGTTTTCCCTCTTAGCACCAAAAGCTTTATACAAGCGGGTACATGAAATTGCAGCTGCTCCAGCACCATTTATAACGATTAAAACATCTTCAATTTTCTTATCCACCAACTCTAACGCATTTAATAATGCTGCGGCAGATATAATCGCAGTTCCATGCTGATCGTCGTGCATTACCGGAATATCTAACTCTGCTTTTAAACGGCGTTCAATTTCAAAAGCTTCAGGAGCCTTAATATCTTCTAGGTTTATTCCACCAAAAGTGGGAGCTATATTTTTTACTGTTTCAATAAAAGCATCTACATCTTCTGTATTAATTTCAATATCAAAAACATCGATGTCTGCAAAAATTTTAAACAACAACCCTTTTCCTTCCATTACAGGTTTTGAGGCTTCAGGACCAATATTCCCCAATCCTAAAACAGCAGTACCATTTGTAATAACCGCTACTAAATTTCCTTTAGCTGTATATTTATAAACGTTTTTTACATCCTTCGCTATTTCTAAACAAGGCTCTGCTACACCTGGCGAATAGGCCAACGAAAGATCTCTTTGAGATGAATAATTTTTAGTAGGAACTACTTGTATTTTACCAGGTTTTGGCTTGGCATGATACAAAAGGGCTTCGCGACGTTTACTTTGTTTACTCATAGAAAAAAAATTAAGATACAAAGGTATAAGGATAGCCTAAATGAAGAAATTTTCCTAGTTAATCTTTTACGAAGTTTATGTTTCGCTGCAAGCCTGAAAACTTAGTTCGTTTTACAGCACTGTTCTTAAATACCGTTTGAAACACACTTTCGGTGATCTCTTCCCAATCTTTCTTCGTCATGGACAACAGCTCAGGATTCGGATTAAACAACGGCTCATTGTGCGATTTACTAAAACGGTTCCACGGACACACATCCTGGCATACGTCACATCCAAAGATCCAGTCGTCAAATTGACCCCGAACATTTGACGGAATCTCATTTTTCAGTTCAATCGTAAAATAAGAAATACATTTGCTTCCATCCACTACATACGGCTCAACAATAGCCTGTGTTGGACACGCATCTATACAGGCGGTACACGATCCACAATGATCGGTAACTGGCGAATCGTACGCTAGCTTTAAATCGACAATCAATTCAGCAATAAAATAGAAAGATCCCACTTGCTTTGTCAATACATTACTATGCTTTCCAATCCAACCCAAACCACTTTTAGCGGCCCAAACCTTGTCTAAAACAGGTGCAGAATCTACAAATGCACGTCCGTGAACCTCGCCAATCTCCTCCTGAATAAAAGCGAGTAAGTGTTTCAATTTGTCTTTTATCACAAAATGGTAATCAGTTCCGTAAGCGTATTTTGAAATATGATAGGTATCATCGCTTTGTACTTCGGAAGGATAATAGTTAAGCAACAAAGAAATCACACTTTTAGAATCGGGCACCAGTAACGTAGGATCCAAACGTTTATCGAAATGGTTTTCCATATATCCCATTTCCCCGTTTCTATTTTGCTTCAGCCAACGCTCTAATCGCGGTGCTTCCTCTTCTAAAAATTCAGCTTTACTCACACCACACGATAAGAAGCCTAAGCGTTTTGCTTCTTCTTTTATAAGTCGTGTATGTTGGGCTTCATTCATGAATTAAGAGTGCTTTTCTTAAAGATACAAAACCAAATTTCGTTCATTTACTTCTAAAGTAGCTACGAAATATCGTTTCTTTCAGAAAAAATAACCTTAACATCCACAGGCTTTAGCGTAATTAAGGGATGTAAGGTAATAGAATCTTGTGCGGTAGAAAGCGTATATTTTTTAACCAAATAAGATGTTGCCAAAAGCATTTCGTAAATCGCAAATCCCATTCCAATACACATTCGAGGCCCTGCCCCAAACGGGAAGTAACATCCCGCAGTTTTCTTTTTGTTGTCTCCTAAAAAACGCGTCGGATCAAAAACGTCGGGTTGGTCCCAGTACTTCGGATTTCGATGTATTTCGTAAAAGGAAACACCCACAAGAGTGTCTTTTTTAATATGAAAGTTTGTAATTGTATCGTCTTCAATATTTTCTCGATCGGTAATCCATGCAGGTGGGTACAAACGCATTGCCTCATCGATACATGCGCGTGTATATTCCAACAGTTTTAAACGCTCCACTACATTGGTTGTTTGGCTTTCTACACGACACACCTCTTCAAATACTTTTTGGCATATTTCAGGATGTTTTGCTAGCAAGAAGGTGGTAAACGTAAGCGCGTTGGCAGTAGTTTCATGCCCAGCCACAAACAAAATTGTAATCTCATCAATAAGCTGCTTGGTACTCATCGGCTCGCCCGTGTCTTCGTATCGCGTCGCCAATAGTAAGTCAAGTAAATCTCCGTGTTCGACTGTGTCATTTCTTCTTTCCTCAATAAAATTCCCTAAAATAGTTCTGCTTTCTTCGGAAAGTTTTTTGTGTGCATCCACTTGGCCACTCAGTCTAAACCACCACCCTTTATGAGGTAATCGCACTTCTTTCACCAAAAATTCTTGTACTTTCTGAATAATGGTTTGAAGTCGGTTTAATTGAAGTTCCCGCTCTTGTTTTTCTTCGGAAGAAGTATCGGAAGGAGACACATGGAATAAAGAAGTAGCAACCACATTGAAAGCTAACTGATTCATTTTTGAAAAAACATCTAAGGGTGCATCTGAAGCTAACGAATCTAATTCAGAAACAATCGTTGTATTCATTAATGCCACCAATTGTTCCATTTTCTCTTTATGAAACGCGGGCTGAATCAACCGTCGTTGTTTTAGCCAATACGCACCATTTGCTGTAAGCAAACCATTACCCAAATATTTTGACAAAAATTGGGTCTGAATCTTAGACTTATTATAGTTCTTCTGATTTTTCTGAAGTATGTATTGCGCAAAATCCTTATCTCGAGAAAGTAATAAATACTTGTTTTTCCCCAACCGCACTGAAAAAGTATCGCCGTATGTTTCAAAAAAAGCATTGTGATACGGAATTGGATTTTTACGAATCGCTTCCGCATACCAAAAAAACTTCAACAGAGGAAGTGTTTTCGGGTAGCTGTATTTTTTAGAAGCGGTCATCTAAAACAAACCGCCTTGCGTAGGACCCTTCAACTTTCCTAGATGTTTATACGCAGCTTCCGTTACCTCACGACCGCGAGGTGTGCGCATGATAAACCCTTGTTGAATTAAAAAAGGTTCGTACACTTCTTCAATGGTTTCGGCGCTTTCAGAAACAGCCGTTGCAATTGTCGTTAAACCAACAGGGCCTCCTTTAAATTTTTCGATGATGGTAGTTAAAATCTTATTGTCCATTTCGTCCAATCCGTAGGCATCCACATTTAATGCTTTCAATGCAAATTTCGCAATGGCAATATCGATGTTACCATCTCCTTTAATTTGTGCAAAATCTCGAACTCTACGCAGCAATGCATTTGCAATACGAGGTGTTCCACGGCTACGTCCTGCAATTTCAATTGCTGCTTCCATCGAAATAGGCACATCCAAAATTGTGGCGCTTCGCTGTACAATGGTAGTTAGTAATTCAGTGGTATAATATTGCAATCTGGATGATATTCCAAAACGAGCACGCATAGGCGCAGTTAGCAACCCAGACCGTGTCGTGGCTCCTACCAAAGTAAAAGGCGCCAAATGAATCTGAACAGAACGCGCATTGGGTCCTGACTCAATCATAATATCAATTTTATAATCTTCCATTGCAGAGTACAAATACTCCTCTACAATAGGGCTTAATCTGTGAATTTCGTCTATAAAGAGAACATCCCGTTCGTCAAGATTGGTAAGTAATCCTGCCAAATCTCCTGGTTTATCCAAAACGGGTCCAGAGGTCACTTTAATCCCAACTTCTAATTCGTTCGCTAATATATGCGCCAAGGTCGTTTTTCCGAGCCCTGGAGGCCCATGGAACAACGTATGATCGAGCGCTTCGTCCCTAAGATTTGCAGCTTGAACAAATATTTGAAGATTTTCTAATGCTTGATCTTGCCCCGTAAAATCTTCAAAAGATAAGGGACGTAATTTTTTTTCTAATTCAACTTCTTGAGGAGAAAGATCCTCCCCTGAGGGATCAAGATTTTGGTTCATAAATACAAATATACAAAGTGTCTCTATATAATGTTATTAGAATGTCGAAAGGTTGAAGCATAAAAAAACCCTTCAGCAAAACAAAGCTGAAGGGTTTTTAATGTTTTTTAATACATCTTAATGATGCATTTCTTCTTCGTTATCTTGAAGTGGAATATGTTGTGGAATATAATCTTGTCCAGCGATAACATAATCTGTTTCGTCTTTATTCATTTTACTGTAGTCGTAAGACCAACGGTGAACTTCAGGAATTGCACCCGACCAGTTTCCGTGAATATGCTTTACATCTGCAGTCCATTCTAACGTTGTTGATTTCCAAGGATTTTTAGGTCCAACTTTTCCGTGGAACATTGAGTGGATAAAGTTGTATAAAAACACCAACTGAACCGCTGCAGTAATAATTGCAAATACAGTCATAACAACATTAATATCTGCTAAATCATCAAAATACGGGAAGTTTGTATTGGTGTAATAACGTCTTGGCAATCCTGCCATTCCCACAAAGTGCATTGGGAAGAATACTCCATATGCTCCAACTACGGTTACCCAAAAGTGGATATATCCTAATTTTTTATTCAGCATACGTCCTTCAAACATTTTAGGGAACCAGTGGTACACCCCTGCAAAAAGACCATACAGTGCAGATATTCCCATTACCAAGTGGAAGTGAGCTACTACAAAATACGTATCGTGAACGTTAATATCTAATGCACTATCTCCTAAAATAATACCTGTTAAACCTCCTGTGATGAATGTAGAAACAAACCCAATAGAGAATAACATGGCCGTATTGAATTGGAGATTCCCTTTCCAGAGTGTTGTAATCCAGTTAAAAGATTTTACTGCGGAAGGAATTGCAATTAATAAGGTTGTAAATGTAAATACTGACCCTAGGAATGGATTCATTCCTGAGATAAACATATGGTGACCCCAAACAATTGTTGAAAGGAATGCAATTGCCAAAATTGAAGCTACCATTGCTCGATATCCAAAAATAGGTTTTCTAGCATTGGTTGCCATAATCTCTGACACAAGTCCCATGGCTGGTAAGATTACAATATATACTTCTGGATGCCCAAGGAACCAGAAAAGGTGTTCGAACAATACAGGAGATCCTCCTTGATTGTGTAATACTTCACCTGCAATATAAATATCTGAAAGGAAAAATGAAGTTCCAAAACTTCTGTCCATAATCAACATTAATGAAGCTGATAATAATACAGGGAAAGAAACCACACCAATAATAGCTGTAACGAAGAATGCCCAAATTGTAAGTGGCAAACGCGTCATAGACATTCCTTTGGTACGCAAGTTTATTACAGTAACAATATAGTTAAGAGATCCCATTAAAGAAGAAGCAATGAATATAGCTAGAGAAACTAACCATAAAGTCATCCCTGTCCCTGAACCTGGAATTGCTTGTGGCAAGGCACTTAATGGAGGATAAATTGTCCATC
Source organism: Ulvibacter litoralis (assembly GCF_900102055.1). Lineage (GTDB taxonomy): Bacteria > Bacteroidota > Bacteroidia > Flavobacteriales > Flavobacteriaceae > Ulvibacter > Ulvibacter litoralis. The sequence continues at coordinate 1,282,053 of NZ_FNBA01000001.1, read as the reverse complement.
CAGCAGATGCAGGTCCTGCTTCAACAAATAATGACATTACCATTACTACACTTGAAATAAAGAATAGCCAGTAAGACACCATGTTTAAGAATCCAGAAGCCATATCTCGGGCTCCAATTTGCAGCGGAATTAAGAGGTTACTAAACGTACCACTTAAACCAGCAGTAAGCACAAAAAACACCATTATAGTTCCGTGTATTGTAACTAATGCAAGGTAAACACTAGGATCCATTACACCACCTTCAGCCCATTTACCTAAAAATATTTCGTAAATAGTAAATTGGTGATCAGGCCAAGCTAATTGCATTCTAAAAAGAATAGACATTGCAATACCGATCATCCCCATAAACAACCCTGTAATAAGGTATTGTTTAGAGATCATTTTATGATCTGTGCTAAAGATATATTTAGTTATAAACGTCTCTTTATGATGATGTCCGTGATCATCGTGATCTTCTGCGTGGTCGTGTGCGTGTGCTGACATATCTTTTTAACTAATATTTTTATTTTTTAATAACTTCTGAAAAGGTTGGTTGTGTAGCGATCCAAGCCTCATAATCTTCTTGTGTATCTACTACAATCTTCATTTGCATATTATAGTGGTTGGTTCCACAAATCTTATTACAAAGAAGTAAGTAGTCAAACTCATATGGCTCTAAAGCTTCTTCACCTTTAGCAACTAAATCGATACTATTTTCTCTTCTAATTTGATTTATACGGTTTACTTTCCCTACAACATCTTCGTTAAGACGCATATCGTCTGTCGTAATAGAGGGTGTAAATGAGAATTGAGTAATCATACCTGGAACACAGTTCATTTGCGCTCTAAAGTGAGGCATATATGCTGAGTGCAATACATCTTGTGAACGCATTTTGAAAATTACTTTTCTTCCTACCGGTAAGTGTAGTTCATTTACAATAATATCATCTTGTGCATTTGGATCTGAAGCATCTACACCTAATTGGTTAACACCTTCAATCAAACGAACATTGGCATCTCCTAATGTATTATCTTCTCCACTATAGCGAGCTCTCCAATCAAACTGGTACGCATACAACTCTATTACCATCGGATCGTCCTCATCGGTAACGTTCATAATATCTGTCCAAGTAAACAAACCATAAATAATAAGACCTGCTAAAACAATTACTGGAATAATAGTCCAGATAAATTCAAGTTTATCGTTATCTGCATAAAATAATGCTTTGTTTTCTTTTTTCCCTCTGTATTTGAAAGAGAAATAACTCAACATCCATAACGTAACAAATCCTACGAAAAAGATAAGAATCATAGAGATAAGCATAAGGTTATCTATCCCTGCTCCATGCTCAGATGCAGCTTCAGGAAGCAACACATCGCCCCATTCCCAAAAACTAAAGATTAGAATAAAATAGGTAACAAAAACAAAGGCTAACATCAAATATCCATGAATGTTATTGTCCTTATCTGAAGCTATTTCGGAAGTGTCGTTTGCTTTTGATTTAGACATTTGAAATATCTTATTCATTTGCCAAACTGCAACTCCAAATAGAATGATTACTAATACAACTAAAAATGCGGTCATCGTTATCTGTCTTCTGTATAATTATTAATAATGGTATTGCTTACTTTCCTTAAGGAATGGATTGTTTTTCATCACAATTGGTGCTTTTGTAAGTGCTGTAAACACTACATAAATAAACAAACCAAAGAAAAAGAAAATTGAGCTTATTTCTGGTATTCCGATATACCAAGATGATCCAACCGTTGCAGGCATTACCATCACAAATATATCTACATAGTGTCCTGCAAGAATCACTATTCCTGTTAATACTACGAACCAATTAACACGTTTGTAATCACTATTCATAAGCAATAGTACCGGGAATAAGAAGTTCATTGCTAACATTCCGAAGAAAGGTAGTTTATATTGCTCAATACGCGTAATAAAGTAAGTAACCTCTTCTGGAATATTTGCATACCAGATTAGCATGAATTGTGAAAACCATAGATAGGTCCAGAATATACTAAATCCAAACATGAACTTAGCTAAATCGTGAATATGACTATCGTTCACAACTTCTAAATATCCTTTAGATTTCAAGAAGATTGTAATTAATGCTATTGTAGTAATCGCACAAACCATCATTCCTGCTAATACATACCATCCAAATAAGGTACTAAACCAGTGTGGATCAAAACTCATAATCCAATCCCAAGACATCATAGATTCTGTGTAAATAAAGAATACTAAGAAACCTGCTGATATTTTAAAACTTTTCTTGAACCATCTGTTGTCTGTTTCATCATCACTATTACGTGAAAATTTCACTGCAAAATGACGATATAACATCCATCCCCCTAAAAAGATTGCTGCTCTCACTAAAAACCATGTACCGTTTAACCAGCTTGCTTTTCCTTGTAATAACTTATCGTGAGCAACTACTTCAGGGTCTGCCCACACGAATAGGTGGTTGATATGAAATCCTGAAAGCGCTAATAATACAAACATTATAATACCTCCTGGTACCAAGTAGGCTGTAATACCTTCCATTACTCTAAATAATACTTGAGACCATCCAGCTTGTGCTGCAAATTGAATTGCATAAAAAGCCAAAGCACCTAATGCGATCATAAAAAAGAAGAAACATGCAATATACAATGCAGACCATGGTCTGTTTTGCATTTGATGTAAAGTATGCTCTAAGTGAGCTTCTTCACTACTGTGCGCATCTTGATGTCCTTCCGAAGGAGCAGCTTCATGCGTTGTTGCAGTTTCATGATGTGGTGCTTCATGCGAAGCATCAGATCCATGACCATCTCCATGAGCAGCCATCATTTCTTTTACTTCCGCAGTGGTTTTTGGAGCGGTTAAAAAACCCGAAACAATTCCTATGGCACCAATTACCATAAAAACAATTGCAAACAGTTTTAATTTACTAGGTAGCGTATACATATCTTTAGCTATTCTCTATTATTCTATAATTAATGTCCTTCTAACTGAGTAACAGTTTCAGAAGTAATATTTTCAACAGGTACTTTTTCTTCAGCTCCAGGAACCAATAAAGGTTCTCCTTTTAATGCTGCTTTTAAGTTCATTACGTGCTGTGTAATTTGCCAACGTTCTAACTCGTTCGTTTGAGACGCATAAGACCCCATTGTATTCAAACCATACATTTGAACGTGATACACACCACCTTCAGTAATTGTTCTTCCTGCATCGGCGTAACTTGGTATTCCAAGAAACTTTTCTCTTTTTACAAGAATTCCTTGTCCGTCACCTTTATCTCCATGACAAACTGCACAATAAATTGAAAATAAATGAGCTCCTTGTGTTAAATTTTCAACAGTTACAGGAATAGGGCTTTTCAATTCTTCTTTAGCACGGTTTAACTCTTCTGTTGTATCACCATATTCATAAGGGCTCCATCCTCTTGGAATTGATCCTTCAACAGGCAACATTGCCTCTTGTTGGTTTGGAAACACCTCATAATCGCCATAGGTTTCATATCCTACAGGCTCATACATGTTAGGCATGAATTGGTAATTCGGCTTGTCATTGTTAAAACAAGAAACCAAGCTAAAAGAAGCTATAATGGTAATCCCTATAGTTACAATTTTTCTCATATTAGTGGTCTTCGTCATTATCAATTAAACTAATTTCTATAGCTCCTGTAGTATGTAAAAACTTAGAAAGTTTTTCAACATCATGATGTCCAGCATCTATTGCCATTAAAAAATGATCGTCTGTTGTTCTTGGATCAGGATTTTCAGCTTTTTTGAAAGGCCATAATTTACTTCTCATATAAAAAGTAATAACCATTAAATGGGCAGCAAAAAATACTGTAAGTTCGAACATAATTGGAACGAAAGAAGGCATGTTAGCTATGTAGCTAAAACTAGGCTTTCCTCCAATATTTTGAGGCCAATCTTCAATCATAATGAAATTCATCATTAAGGTTGCAACAGACAAACCAACCAAACCATATAAGAAAGAAGTAATCGCAATACGTGTAGGCGCTAGCCCCATTACCTTGTCTAGCCCATGGACTGGAAAAGGAGTATATACTTCCTCAATATGATAACGTTCGGCTCTAACCTTCTTAACAGCATTCATTAAGATGTCGTCGTCGTTATAAATAGCGTGAATCACTTTAGATGCCATATCTAGGATTTGTTTTTAAGTTTAGATGCTTGAGCAGCCCAATCGTCACGTTTCGCTCTTCCAGGGAATTCGCCAACAATGCTGTCCAATAAATCGTATTCAGTATCTGTCATTCTACTCACTTGTTCAAAAGTGAAGATTCCTAATTGGTGTAGTTTTTCTTCCATTTTTGGACCTACACCACTAATTAATTTAAGATCATCTTGCGTTTGTGTTTCAGGATCGAAAGCACCAAGCTTACTTAATAAATTAGCTGTTTTTTCAGAAGTATCTTCGGAAACTGTATTCGTTACAACTGCAGCCTTAGGTGAAGTAACAACTTCGTCATAATGCTTTACATCGTCACCAAATTCAGCTCTTAGTTTTTTATATTTATCTCCAGAACCTTTTAAGATAGATTTCACCTCTGCTTGCGCAATTACTGGGAATGTTCTAGAATATAATAAGAATAACACAAAGAAGAAACCAATCGTTCCAATAAAGATCCCTATATCAATAAATGTAGGTTGGAACATTGTCCAAGATGACGGAAGGTAATCTCTGTGTAATGATGTTACAATAATTACAAAACGCTCAAACCACATTCCTATGTTTACTACAATCGAAATAAAGAAAGAGAACATAATACTTGTACGTAATTTCTTAAACCACATGAATTGAGGTGAAAATACGTTACAAGACATCATTGCCCAATATGCCCACCAATAAGGTCCTGTTGCTCTGTTTAAGAAAGCGTATTGTTCGTACTCTACACCAGAGTACCAAGCAATGAACAGCTCTGTAATATACGCCACACCTACAATAGACCCCGTAAGCATGATTACAATATTCATTAACTCGATATGTTGTATTGTAATATAGTCTTCTAGATTAGAAACCTTACGCATTATAATCAATAAGGTGTTTACCATTGCAAACCCAGAGAAAATCGCTCCTGCAACAAAGTAAGGAGGGAAAATCGTGGTATGCCATCCTGGAATTACCGAAGTAGCAAAATCAAAAGATACAATCGTATGCACAGAAAGTACAAGTGGTGTCGCTAAACCTGCCAACACTAATGATACTTCTTCAAAACGCTGCCAATCTTTAGCACGTCCACTCCATCCAAAAGATAGAATACTATAAATTCTTTTTGTAAATGGCGTTACTGCACGATCACGAATCATTGCAAAATCCGGAAGTAAACCTGTCCACCAGAATACCAACGATACCGATAAGTATGTTGAAATTGCAAATACATCCCAAAGTAATGGCGAGTTAAAGTTTACCCATAACGAACCAAATTGGTTTGGAATTGGTAACACCCAGTATCCTAACCAAGGGCGACCCATGTGGATAATTGGAAACAATCCTGCCTGAACAACCGAGAAAATGGTCATTGCTTCCGCAGAACGGTTAATTGCCATCCTCCATTTTTGACGGAAGAGCAATAATACTGCTGAAATCAGTGTTCCTGCGTGACCAATACCTACCCACCAAACGAAGTTGGTAATATCCCAGGCCCAGCCCACAGTTTTGTTTAGACCCCAAACTCCAATTCCTGTAGTAATGGTGTAAATAATACAACCAATACCCCACAAAAAGGCTACTAAGGCAATGGTGAAAACAATCCACCAAGATTTATTTGCTTTGCCTTCAACAGGAGCAGCTACATCGACAGTAACATCGTGGTAACTTTTATCTCCTATAACTAAGGGTTTTCTAATAGGTGCTTCGTAATGCGACGCCATATTTATATACTATTTCTTAGTTGATTTAAACTTCGTTTGAATTTCTCACTTTCGTATGATAGAATACGTTAGGTTCAGTCCCAACAGATTCTAACAAGTGATACATTCTATTATTCTTTTTCTCTTCAAATACTTCGCTTGAATGATCATTGATATCACCAAAAACCATCGCACCAGTTCCACAAGCTGAAGAACAAGCTGTTTGGAATTCACTGTCTTTTACAGGTCTTCCATCACGTTTTGCCTTCAATATTGATAATTGTGTTTTTTGAATACACATAGAACATTTTTCCATAACCCCACGAGAACGTACCACCACATCTGGGTTAAGCACCATTCTTCCTAAGTCATTATTCATATGGTAATCAAACTCGTCATTCTCATTATACAAGAACCAGTTGAAACGACGCACTTTATAAGGACAGTTGTTTGCACAGTATCTTGTTCCTACACAACGGTTATACGCCATATGGTTTTGACCTTGACGTCCGTGAGATGTTGCAGCTACTGGACACACAGTCTCACAAGGAGCGTGATTACAGTGCTGACACATAACTGGCTGGAAAGCCACTTGAGGATTGTCTGAAGGATGCTCCATTGCAGTAAAATCTGACAATGAACTTCCTAAACCAGAAATATTTTCTTTTTTCTCTACATCACCTTCAAAAGATTCTACACTTGAATAGTATCTATCAATACGCAACCAGTGCATATCTCTACTCTTACGTATTTCATCTTTTCCAACAACAGGTACATTATTTTCTGCGTGACAAGCGATTACACAAGCTCCACATCCCGTACAAGCATTTAAGTCAATAGAAAGGTTAAAGTGATGCCCTACAGAACGATCAAAAGATTCCCATAAATCAGCATCCGGAGATGTTACTGGAATTTCTTGATGATCTTTTGAAACCATCGGCATTGGGTTCCATACAGAAGCATCTTTTGTATTGAATATTTCAAGGGAAGTTTCACGAATGATATCTCTTCCCATCATTGTATTGTGCAATTGAACACAAGCAAATTCGTGCTCTCCTGCAACTTTCTCTAAAGTAACATTTTGTACCTCAGAAAAGTTATTGTAAAGTGCATAAGCATTTACTCCTGTTTGCATTTCTTCTTGAATCGCAGCAGTTTTACCGTATCCTAAAGCCAAACCTACAGATCCTTTTGCTTGTCCTGGCTGAATTAAAACAGGAACTTTTTCTACAACTACATCGCCCATTTTCACATTTACATAGCTACCGTTAAGTCCACCATTTGCAACATGTGAGTTTTCTAATCCCATTGCTTCCGCATCGGCTTTAGAAACAGTAATATAGTTATCCCAAGATGCTCTAGATATTGGATCAGGCATCTCTTGCAACCAAGGATTGTTTGCTTGTTGTCCATCACCCATTGCGGTTTTGGTATAAAGCGTAAGCTCTAACCCACCATTTTGAAGTGCTGCGGAAAGTGCTCCGTGACCGGTACTGCTTTCCATTTCTTCGTGACCTTCAGTTGAAGGAGCCACTTCCATTTCTACTTCCGAAGTACTAGCAAAAACACCAGCTTCCAAAGCATTGTTCCAAGAGCTTCCGCCTAAAACTGAAGCCCAAGTATCTTTTATATAATCGTAATATTTTGTCGAATTACCTGTCCATTGCAACAAACAATCTTGAAATTGTCTTGTATTAAATAATGGACGAATGGTTGGCTGCATTAAACTAAAGTTTCCTTTCTTCAATTGTGCGTCTCCCCAAGACTCTAAATAATGAGGTGTTGCAGCAACTAATTGTGAAACTTCAGCAGTTGCACTTAACTTCATAGAAAAAGCTAAGGACATTTCTAGTTTTTTATACGCTTCGGTAAAAGCAGCACTATTTGGAAAAGAGTACACAGGATCAACTCCTACTGTAATCATTCCTTTCACAGCACCAGAAATAACACCGTTCATTACACGAAGTACTTCAGCTGCATTTCCTTGACGCATCATACGAGGTTTATCAGTATCCATCACGACACTTCCTTCGTTACACTCTAGCGCCATTGTTTGTGCAGCTACATCAGGAAGTCCTGTAATAACAACTCCTTTATTTCCCGCTCTCTTTAATTGCGTCTTTGCATTAGCAACAGCTGTTTGAATTGCTTCAGATAAATCTGAAACACTTCCATTCCCCGTTAATGCTTTTAAAACTTTTAATTGCTCTGATGGTTTTACAGGAACACGCTTATCTGCGTTTGCACCTGAAAGACTCATATTTGCTTCAAATTGAATATGGCGAGACATTTTTCCATTATTCGGAATACGACTTTTCGCGTATCCAGAATCAAAACCTCCACCTTGCCAATCTCCTAAGAAATCTGCTCCTACTGAAACAATAACTTCTGCTTTAGAAAAATCGTAATCAGCTAATGCACGAGTTCCGTATTTATTTTGAAAAGCATCCAATGCTTCCGAAGAAGAAACTGTATCGTACACTACGTGACGCACATTAGGATACTTAGCTGTAAATTCTTTAATTAATTTTGAAGTAGATGGACTCGCAAATGTTTGTGTAAGCAACACAACATCTTTCCCTGTCATCTCATTCATTTTCTGAGCCACTTTCGTATCAAACTCAGCCCAAGAAACTTCAGCGCCATCAACAAGAGGTGCTGTTAATCTGTTGTTATCATAAAGTGTCAATACAGATGCATGCACACGTGCATTCACATCTCCACCACTTGTAGATAAGTCGTTACGCTCAATTTTGATTGGACGACCTTCACGAGTTTTTACTAATACATTAGCGAAATCGAAACCATCTGCAATGGTAGAAGCGTAAAAATTAGCCACCCCAGGAACAATCTCGTCTGGAGCAACAACGTAAGGAATAGATTTAATTACGGGACCCTCACAAGCCGCTAATGAAGCAGCAGCTGTTGTAAATCCAACGTATTTTAAGAAATCACGACGCGTAGTTGAAGAAGCCTCAAGGGTTTCTTTATCTCCCAAAAACTCATCTGTTGGAATTGACTCCACAAATTCGTTTTGTTGCAAGGTCTCAACAATAGAGCTATTTTCGTTTAGCTCCTCAACACTCTTCCAGTATTTCTTGTTTGATGCCATATTGTTACTTGTAATTACTTTTGTTTTTTAATAGTGACATTTACCACATTCCAATCCACCCATTTGAGCGATTGTTAATTTGTCAACTCCATATTTTTTTGAAAGCTCTTCGTGAATCTTTTCATAGTATTCATTTCCTTCCATCACGACATTTGTCTCTCTGTGGCAATTAATACACCAACCCATTGTAAGTGGCGCAAATTGTTCTAATATTTCCATTTCTTCAACTGGACCGTGACATTTCTGACAATCTACACCAGCAACCGTTACGTGTTGTGAGTGATTGAAATATGCAAAGTCTGGTAAATTATGAATACGCGCCCATTTAACAGGTTTTGTATCTCCAGTATATTTTTGATTGGTTGCATCCCAACCTACAGCTTCATATAATTTTGCAATTTCAGCATCGTAGAAAGCTTTGTCATATCCATTCGCTAAATCTTCTTCACCGTTGTATTCTGAAATGTTCTTATGACAGTTCATACATACATTTAAAGAAGGAATACCTGATGTTTTACTTTTTCTTGCTGAAGAGTGACAGAAATTACAATCTATCTTATTATCACCAGCGTGTATCTTATGAGAAAAGTGGATTGGCTGAACCGGAGCGTATCCTTGATCAACACCAACCTGCATTAAGTAACCGTATGCAAAATATGCAGATCCTAAAATCAACACAATTGAAGTTACCATTACTAAGAATTGATTTTTAGCAAATGCTTTCCAAAGAGAATCTCCTTTTTGCTTTTCCTCAACTTCAACACCATTCGCTGCAGCAATTTTCTTAAGCGTACCTGTTACCAAGAACAACATTACCACCAACAACAAGAATACCAACGCAAGAGCACCTAATATGATGTTATTTGAAACACCTCCGCCAGATCCACCATCAGCAGTTGCTGTTGCAACAGCTACTTTCGGTTCAGGTTTTGGTTCGTTTGTATATGCGATAATATTATCAATATCTGCATCAGACAAAGCAGGGAAAGAAGTCATTACAGAATTATTATTTTCTGCAAACAAAGCAACTGCTTTGGCATCACCTGCCTTAATCATTGCTTGACTATCTTTAATCCAGCTATACAACCAAGCTGCATCATGTTTCTCAGAAACACCTCGAAGCGCAGGACCCGTAGCTTTCTTGTCTAATTTATGACAAGCCGCACAATTTGCATTAAACAATGCCTTTCCAGCAACTGGGTCTCCTTGAGAAAAAAGACTCGTTGAAAAAGTCAGCATTAGAGCCAACAAAAGAAGCGACAATTGAGAGGGTATATTTCGGAAATCGACCTTTTTCATACTAATGGTTAAATTATTGTCAATAGTTTGGAACGTAATTGGTTAGTATTTTACCTACATTAAAAATGCAATTACACGCCATAAATAACGGCACAAAAGTACATCTTTATGACCATTTTAGAAATGCAAATAATATGTTAACTATTAATTTATATTTATTCTAAATAATAAATTTGCACTTCTTAATGTTATTATCTTTTACATTTGCATTAAAGATTCAAATCTATGAAATTATTAGCACTTCGCAATTTATTTATTATCAGCTTGTTAACGCTGGTTTTTTCTGAAAGTATCGTAGCACAATCGGCAACGGTTACTGTACATGAAGATTCTAAAATTACGCAATTACTTCAACTCAAAAAAGAATTAGAGAAAGACAACAAACTATCGGACGGTTATACAATTCAATTGTATTATGGCGAACTAAACACTGCAAATTCTACCATAAAAAAATACAGAAATAGCTATGGTGCTTGGCCTGCGTCTATTGAATATGAAACGCCTAATTATAAAGTATGGGCAGGAAACTTCAGTTCGCGCATAGAAGCCGACCGTGCGCTGATCGAAGTTCAGAAAACATTTGGTTCTGCTTTTATTTTAAAGCGCAAATAGCAACCCATTACTTTCCGAAGAGAATAATAAAGTTAACTCAATAACTTATTACAAATAAAAAAAGCGATCTCCCAATGGGTAGATCGCTTTTTTTATGATGGATAAGAAATACTATTTCAATTTCTTCTTCACTGCTACTTCTTGAAAAGCTTCAATAATATCATTTTCATAGATATCATTATAGTTTTTCACTTGAATACCACAATCGTATCCTTTTGAAACCTCTTTCACATCGTCTTTAAATCGTTTTAACGAAGCAAGTTCTCCTGTGTACACCACAACGCCTTCTCGAATTAAACGGATTCCAGAACCTCTGAAAATCTTTCCGCTTAATACCATACAACCTGCAATCGTACCTACTTTAGATATCTTGAATGTTTCACGTATTTCGGCAGTACCTGTAATCTCTTCTTTCATCACTGGAGACAACATTCCTTCCATCGCATCTTTCAGGTCGTTAATTGCATCGTAAATGATAGAATACGTACGGATATCGATTTCTTCTTTATCTGCTATCTGACGTGCATTCCCCATTGGGCGCACATTAAATCCAATAATAATCGCATCGGAAGCGGACGCTAACAATACATCACTCTCGGTAATTGGCCCAACAGCTTTATGGATAATATTAACTTGAATCTCTTCAGAAGAAAGTTTTTGGAACGAATCTGTTAAGGCTTCAACCGAACCATCCACATCTCCTTTAAGGATAATGTTAAGCTCTTTAAAGTCACCTAATGCGATACGACGTCCAATTTCATCTAATGTAATATGACGTTGTGTACGCACCGATTGTTCACGTTGTAATTGTGTACGTTTGGTTGCAATTGCTTTAGCTTCGCGCTCGTCTTCAAATACATTAAACTTATCACCTGCCTGTGGCGCTCCGTCTAGCCCTAAAATAGATACTGGTGTTGAAGGTCCTGCTTCTTTAACGTTATTACCACGTTCGTCATGCATTGCTTTTACTTTTCCACTATTTTGACCTGCTAGTACGTAATCACCAACTTTTAAGGTTCCTCCTTGTACTAATATGGTTGAAACATATCCGCGTCCTTTATCTAAGAATGCTTCTACTACGGTTCCGTTTGCATGTCTGTTTGGATTCGCTTTAAGCTCTAAAAGCTCAGCCTCCAATAATACTTTTTCAAGTAATTCTGGCACTCCGGTTCCCATTTTTGCAGAAATATCGTGAGATTGAATTTTACCTCCCCAATCTTCTACCAATAAGTTCATTTGCGCCAAACGTTCTTTAATACGTTCAGGATTTGCATCTGGCTTATCTATCTTATTAATTGCAAATACAATTGGCACACCTGCTGCTTGCGCATGGCTAATTGCCTCTTTTGTTTGTGGCATAATATCATCATCTGCCGCCACTACAATAATAGCAAGATCGGTTACTTGAGCACCCCTTGCACGCATTGCGGTAAAGGCCTCGTGACCTGGTGTATCAAGGAAGGCTATTTTTTGACCATTCTTTAATTGCACACCATAGGCACCAATGTGTTGTGTAATACCTCCAGACTCTCCAGCAATAACATTTTCTTCACGGATGTAATCCAATAAAGATGTTTTACCGTGATCTACGTGTCCCATTACTGTAACAATAGGAGCTCTAGAAATTAAATCTTCTGGAGCATCTTGTTCTTCTTGTACTGCTTCTTCAATATCGGCAGTAATAAACTCTACCTCAAATCCGAATTCATCTGCAACGATCGACAATGTTTCGGCATCTAAACGCTGATTCATTGTTACCATCATTCCTAATGACATACAAGCTGAAATAACTTTTGTTACTGGCACGTCCATCATGGTTGCCACTTCACTTACAGTTACAAATTCTGTAAGCTTTAATGTTTTATCAGCATCTTGCAATGCTTGTTCGTCTTCCGTTTTTTGACGGTGACTATCTCTTTTCTCTCTACGGTATTTTGCCCCTTTTCCTTTTGAAGACTTTCCTTGTAATTTTTCAAGAGTCTCACGTACTTGTTTTTGTACTTCTTCTTCACTAGGCTCTTCCTTAGGGACATTTGTGCGTCCTCTACCTACAGAACCTCCACCAGACTTACGTGCTGGACCTCTATTATCTCTATTTCCAGGTCCGCCTCCTTTTTGAGGTTCCTTACTAATACGACGTCTCTTACTTTTACCTTTAGAGTTGTCATTTTTAGCATCCGGCTTTTTCTTTTCAGGTTTTTTAAATTGAGTAAGATCAATTTTCTGACCTGTAAAGTTAGGACCGTCTAATTTTTTATATTTTGTTTCAACCACACCCGTTGGAGATTCTGCCTCAGCAACAGGAGCTGCTGGTTCATCTTTCTTAGGGGTTGGTTCAGGTTTTGCAGCAACTTCTTTTTTAGGAGCCTCCTCTTTTGGTTTCTCAATAGTGGATTTATCCTCCTTTTTAGGAGTTTCTTTTTTCGCTTCAACCTTCGCTGTTTCTTCTTTCTTTTCAGCTTTCGGAGGAGTTACAGGAGTTTCCTCTTTAACGGCTGGTTTGTCTTCAGCTTTCTTAACTTCGGTTTTCTTAACCTCCGTTATCTTTTCAGTTTCAGCAGGAGCTTCAACCTTAGCAGGTACTTCAGGAGCTTTAACCTCTTCTGGCGCAGCCTTAGGCTTTCCAGTTTGAAGGTCAATTTTACCTACCTGTTTTGTGCCAGACAATTTAGCTTCAGCTTTAATAACGACTGGCGCTACTCGTTTCTGTTTCTCTTCAATTTCACGCTCACGCTCTAAACGAAGTTCTTCTTTCTCTTTGCGCTTTTCCTCTCCAACCTCTTTAGATTGTACCTTTTTGCTTTTATCCGTTTGAAATTCTTCAAACAGTACTTGGTACTCTCCATCAGAGATTTTAGTTGTTGGACGCGCCTCTATATCGTGTCCTTTGGAACTCAAAAATTCCACGGCACGATCTAGCGAGATATTGAATTCGCGTAGTACTTTGTTAAGTCGTATCGTTTTTACTTCAGCCATATAAATGCTTTCTCCTGTTTTCTGTGTATTAAAAAATTTGTATAAAAGTAATTAAACTTTCAACTACTCTTCAAATTCTTCTTTCAATATATTTATCACTTCCTGAATAGTTTCTTCTTCTAAATCAGTTCGTGACACTAAATCTTTAAAATCGTATTCTAAGACACTCTTCGCTGTATCAAGTCCAATTTTATGGAATTCTTGAATAATCCAGCTTTCGATTTCGTCAGAGAATTCGCTTAATTCTACATCTTCTTCTGCACCTTCTCTCAATACATCAATCTCATAACCAGTTAACTGACCTGCCAATCGAATGTTGTGTCCACCTCTACCAATTGCCTTGCTTACCTCTTCAGGGCGTAAAATTACTTCGGCACGTTTGGTTTCTTCATTAATCTTAATTGACGTTACTTTTGCCGGACTTAAAGCTCTTGTAATATAAAGCTGCAAGTTAGTTGTATAATTTATAACATCAATATTTTCGTTTCCTAATTCACGAACAATTCCGTGAATACGAGATCCTTTCATCCCAACACAAGCTCCAACAGGGTCAATACGATCGTCGTATGAATCTACTGCTACTTTTGCTTTTTCTCCAGGAATACGCACTACTTTTTTAACCGTGATTAAACCGTCAAATACTTCTGGAATTTCTTGTTCAAACAATTTCTCCAAAAATACAGGGTTTGCACGAGACAATATAATAGTTGGTTTATTTCCTTTCAACTCAACACTTTCAATAATTCCACGAACGTTATCTCCTTTTCTGAAGAAATCTGAAGGAATTTGTTTTTCCTTCGGAAGAATTATCTCATTTCCATCATCATCCAACAAAATTACAGCACGGTGACGAATATGATGTACTTCCGCAGTATAAATTTCTCCCTCAAGCTCTTTAAAGTGCTTGTATATGTTTGTATTGTCGTGTTCGTGTATTTTTGAAATTAAGTTTTGACGCAATGCTAAAATTGAACGACGCCCAAGATCTATTAACTTTACTTCTTCGGAAACATCCTCGCCAATTTCAAAATCTGGCTCAATTTTTCGCGCTGCACTTATTGAAATTTCTTCGTTAGGATCTTCTACCTCACCATCTGCAACTACAATTCTATTTCTCCAAATCTCTAAATCTCCTTTATCTGGATTGATAATAATATCAAAATTATCATCACTTCCGTACTTCTTTTTTAAAGCATTTCTAAAAACATCTTCTAGTATCGCCATAAGCGTTACTCTGTCAATCAGTTTATCGTCCTTAAATTCTGAAAACGAATCAATTAACGCTAAATTTTCCATAATATTTTAGTTAAATTTTACCATCACTTTTGCTTCAACAATCTCTTTATAAGGTAGCACGGCTTCTTTCTGAACAGTAACTTTTCCTTTTCCTACAGGTTTTGGCTCTCTAGCTTTCCAAGTAAGTGTTACTTCTGTATCTGTTACATGAGTAAGCTCTCCTTCTATGGTACGGCCCTCTAGTGTTTTCACTTTCAAGCTTCTCCCTAGATTTTTTTTGTATTGTCGTGGAATTTTTAATCCTTCAGAAATACCCGAAGACATCACTTCTAACGAAAAATCTTCCTCTTCTCTATCTAAGTTATTCTCGATAGCGCGACTTATCGCAATACAATCTTCCACTTTTACTCCAGAATCACCATCCAGTATCACTGTAATTTTATTACTTTCAGAAATAGACAAATCAATTAAAAATAGTGATTCGTTCTCCTCTAATGCTGCTTCTAGCAGTTGTGTTACTTTTCCCCGCATCATTTTTTACTATAAAAAGAGGGGACTTTACGTCCCCTCTACTTGTTGTGTATCAAATTCTTTGCAAATATACCAATTTTTTTTAATATTAAAAAACCACTTCTACCCATTTTATTTTTGTACCTTAATACTATCAATTTTAGTATCAAATCAAAAAAACATATGAAACGTATTTTAGTTCCTACAGATTTTTCTTCTCAAGCAGAAAATGCCTTAAAAGTAGCCGCAGAACTTGCTTTAAAACACGGCAGCGAAATTTACTTATTACACTCTTTAGAAATGCCTTTAAGCATTGGGCGTGGCGCAGATCCTAGCAATCTTCCCGAATCGCTTTTTTTCATAAAACTTGCTGAAAAAAACTTTTCAGAACTACTCGAAAAACCATACCTGCAAGAAATTGATGTACATGAAGCTATTGGGCATGATGAAATTTACAACGACATTAGCAATACTGTAGAAAAAAACAATATAGACCTAGTTATTATGGGGTCTCATGGCGCAAGTGGTTTTAAAGAAATGTTTATTGGAAGTAATACTGAAAAAGTAGTTCGAACCTCTACAATTCCTGTATTAGTGATTAAAAATGCACATGCCTCTTTCGAAATTAATGATTTTGTTTTTGCTACCGATTTTTCTGAAGAATGCCGTTGGAGCTTTAATGAAGCCCAAAAATTTGCAAAAAACGCTGGCGCTAAAATGCACTTGCTTTTTGTAAATACTCCTAGTGATTTTAAAACAACACTTGAAGCAAATGAGATTATGAAGAACTTTGTAAGTGGAATGGGAGCAGAAAATTACACACTTAATATTTACAACGATACTTCTATCGAAAAAGGAATTTTACAATTTGCCAAAGACACAAAAGCGCAACTCATAGGGATGAGCACACACGGAAGAAAAGGTATCTCACATTTTTTTAATGGAAGTGTTAGTGAAGACTTAGTAAACCATGCCAATATGCCTGTAATTACGTTTAGAATTCAATGATTCGATTTTTAAGTTTATCTATTTCAGTTTTACTTTATAGCTGTGGTACGCCTTCAAAATCCTCCGGACCAATTATTGGAGGCGGAAACGAAACTGTACATACGGAAGTATCTAACACCTCAGGAACCCAAACAGTTCATCAGGAAATTCCTTTAGAAACAATTAGCACACTCCCTAAAGGCGCCGTTTTGGGTGATTTTAGAGGAGATGCTACTCCGTTTTACGCACAGGTTTCACATGTGGACCGCGCTAATGAAACAACGTTTGTTTCTTTTGAAAATAATACGTGTCCGCAATTAAAAATTCCAAAAACGCATGGCGGAATCGTATCAAAAGTAATGCTGGAAGGCTTCGACAGGGAATTAATTCTACTCACAGCAAAACTGAAAGACCCGAATTTTAATAAGTATTTTCTGTATGTTTTTCGAAATAATGAATGGAAACCCGTAATGAATGGATTTGCAGTTCATAAAAGCAACCTCCCTGAAATAGAACAAGTCATTGCTATCAATCCAAAGAATCCAAATGAAATACTTCGGAATTACTCTGTATTCGATATAGATGAAACGAGCGAATTAGGGTATACCTGGCGTCTGCTTCAAGAAAGTGTACCTATAGAGAATAGGTGATTTTGAGTTTATTTCCGTAAGTCAACAATTGGAATGGGCTTTCTGCTCATGGCTGGGAATCGAATTTTGTCAATTTCAGCCAGGCTATGGAATTCAATTTTTGGCGTCACCCTAAGTTTTGCCCGAACGTGATTTTTAAGCTCATTCAATAATGTTTCCGAAGCACTTTCCGAAGCAATCTTAATACAAATCTCATCGGTTCCTAAACTATTGTGATAGATCTCAATTACAAAGGCATCTATCGCGCTAAACTGGTTTAACACATTGAAAATCGCAGGTGGATACAAGGTAGTTCCCTTATATTTAATCATTTGTTTTTTTCGACCAACCACAGGTCCCAAACGCATGGTATTTCGCCCACAATCGCAATTTCCAAAATACGCTTGTACCATATCGCCCGTTTTAAAACGAAGCAAGGGCATCGCTTCTACACCGAGGGTTGTAATTACCAACTCGCCAATACCGCCTTCCGCAACTGGTTCCTCGTTTTCGTCCAACACCTCAGCAATAATTAGTTCTGGATGATGATGCCCTCCTACATGCTGTTCACACTCGTTAAAAGCAGTACTCATCTCGGTAGAGGCATAGGTTGAAAACAACTCAATATCCCAAGAGGCCTTAATTTTTTTAGCCAATACATTCAACGAAAAATCTTCATTGCGAATAGGTTCTCCAATACAAATCGCTCCTTTTACACCTGTTGTACTTAAATCTATGTTGTGCTGTTGTGCAAATTCGATGAGTTTCAGCAAAAAAGAAGGCACGCAAATTAAATAACTAGGCCGAAACTTTTGGATAGAATCCCATTGCAATTCGGGAACCCCAGAACCCACTCTTACAATTCCTGCACCTAATTTTCTAGCCCCTAAAAAATACGCCAAACCTGCCATGAAACGGCGATCCATCGTAGTCATTAATTGTAAAATATCGTCTTCGCCTACTCCTGCACACGCAAATGAAATCGCTTCATTGTACGCCAAACGCTCCAAATCGGTATCGGTTAACGCGAAGGTTACAGGGTCGCCTAAGGTACCGGAAGTGGTTACATAATCAATAATTTTTTTCTTTGGAACACACAAAAAGGCATCATTGTTTTTTTGTAAGTCGTCTTTGGTCGTCACCGGGATTTTAGAAAGATCTTCTAAGGCTGTAATCGCATCGATCGCAATGTTCTTCTCCTTAAATACTTGCTGATAATAGGCCGAATGTTGCGAAACATACTGCAGTATTTCTTTCAGTTTTTGTTCCTGAAAGGCCTTTATTTCGTAGGAAGCTTTTTTTTCTATTTCAGGAATCATTGTGTTGCTTTTCGAATTGATTTTTTAAGATACTTCTCTACTCGTTCGCGATCTGGAACGGTAGTTATCTCTTTCTCTTTTGCCTTTTCAAATGCTTTTGCTGCTTCTGAAAATTGTTTGTGTTCATAATAATAGTAGCCTGCAAGATAGTATGCTTTCCAATATTCGGGGTTATAATTTTGTAATTCTGAAAGTTTTTTGGCTTTCAACACCGTTTTTTCTTCAATAGCCGCTTCTACTTCTCGTTCTAAAACGCGATACGCTTCATATTTTTGAAAGGCTTCCGAAGTCGCAAAAGGATCTTCAGCTATGGTTAAATTTTTAGATGCTACCGACTCTTCTGAAGGGGTTCCATCTCGATTTTTAAACACCTCGTTTAAATCGTACGCCACAAACTCACCCAACTGATACGGATTGGTCGACACCCAAACTCTTAATTTTTCAGGCTGAAATACAATGCCGTGATGCGCTAATAATTGGTTCAATGCTTTTTCGTTTCCGTAGCCAATTGGTTTATCGTTCAACCCTTCTTTGTTCCGTAAAATAGCCACTGCCTTTGTCGGATTCAGTTTATTTTCTTCGGAAAGTAACTCTTCCATACGATCGTAGCGATACTGCGAATGACTTTCGGCAATCTGTTTAATGTTCCGCTTGTCTTCTGAAAACGCGTCACTCTGAAAATGATTGGAACACACCAATTGATGCTCATTCGGAACGTCATACACCCCTAATTTATGTGGAGAAACTTCAATAAGCGCTGCTTCTTTATCGTTGGCACTTCCTATAAATATCGCTTCCGAAACAAATACTTCTCGCTTTTTCGCAATTTCAATCGCTTCCGCGATGGTAGACGCATATTGTAAAATCTCTCGTGTTACTAACGAAATAGGCGTTTTAGCAGTTAGCGGAATCTTAGATTTTCCTGCGTTAATCGTAACTGTAAGTCCTTGATCGTTCATTCCAGACACAACGCCAATCATGCCTCCCCAAGTAACCGACATAAATTTATACCCTTCCGAAGGATTTACAAACGCCACAATTTTCTCTTCCGCAAAAGCATCGCCTGCGTAAAAATCGAAATTACGTCCAATGAGCAGTTCCCCGTCTTCTGTTTTAGCATCCCAAACCGCAAATGACGAACAACCCACCAACGCCAAATCTTGCAGGGCGTGTCCAATATCGTGCGCACTGTGTAAATACAAGGCTCGAAGATACGGTGGTGCAATGCTATTAAACGTGTCTGAAGAATACTGAGATACACCATAAATCTCGGTTTTGTATTCTTCGGTAACGTGTTTGTACATCTTCCGATTGTAGTATTTTAAAAAGCTTCGCAACAAGGCTTGTTTGGTTTTGGAAGGCACTAAATCGTTCACTTTAGATAAAAAGACTTTTTCTTGCTTCTGAAGTAATTCTTGAGTTAGACTTCCAATAGCCATTCCTCTCTCTAAAGGATTTCCTTCTACATACAATTCCCAAAGTCCGTGTTTGTTTTTGGTTAAAAAATTAGCTCCAAGTACAAAGGTAGAATCTGATATCTGGGTTCTTTCAGGAAGGTTTACGTGATAGTTACCTACATCTGGACGGTCCTTTAGTGATTTTGAAATTCCACAAGACGTCAATACAAAAAGAGTACAAAGTCCTCCTAAAAAATATAGAAAATAGTACTTGTTACGCATGACTCTTTTGACGTTTACGAACCTTCTCATTAGTGGTTCTTAAAATCCGTGCTTCCTTACGATCTACCCATGTTTGACCCCATAGCTTTCGCATGATATTTTCAAAAGGGCGCATCACAAATACATTGCCAAGCATTTTTACCAAACGCACTGGGTGTCGAGGCAATGCACGTAATGTAATCGAAAAACCGCCGTCTAGATATTTTATGTAATGCCAATAGCCACTTGGCATGTAAAGGGCGTCGCCGTGTTTCATTTCGACCTGAATTCCTTCCAAATAGTGTAATGCTGGATAGGTTTCAAAATCGGGATGGTCTAAATCGATGGTTTCTAAATTATGAACCGCAAATGGCACTTTATACAAATACTTGGTTTGTTTGGGCGAAAACAAAGTCACACTTTTATGCCCGTGAAAATGAAAATGCACCAAATCTGACAAGTCCATATCGTAGTGCGGCAATACTTTAGAACCGCCTCCGCCAAAAAACATCACCGGCAAACGTTTAAAAAACTTGAGTCCGATGTCTGGATACTTTATATCTTTTAATAATTCTGGCAAGTTGTCTAAAATATTAAAGAAAAAGATACGAAGATCGGTAGGTTGTGTTTTTAGCAGTTCCAAGTAATCGTAGAGCTTCATTTCTTTAACGGGCGCTGCGGAGTTTTGTTTCCCTTTGGTAGGTTCGCTATTGTACAAAGGAACAATTTGATCCCCTCCGTGTTCTTGAAAGTACTCTAAATTCCATTTTGTATAAGCACCCCAATCTTTGGTTAGGTTTTCGATAAGCACAGGACGCTGCGGTTTGTAGTATTTTTCTACAAACTCCTTTTTGGTAATACTCTGCACCCTTTCAATAGGTATTGTCTTAATTTGCCCCATGAAACTTAGACTTTTACTTCTTTCTTATTCGCTTCTTTAACTTTAGATACCAAATATTCACTTCCTAAAAGCAATGAACAGGTCACAACCCCACTAATTGTAACACCTAAAATACCGTGCATATTCAAGCTTTGTCCTGTGAAATAGAGGTTTTTAATTTTTGTTCTTGCTGAAATAAACGATTTTAAAGGGTTGTTTGCATCTTTTACATATCCATACATAGAACCACGGTTGCTTCCTATATAATCACGATATGACAAAGGGGTTGAAGAATACACCGCCTCAATACAATCGCGAATGTTTGGAAATTTCTTCTCTATTTCAGTTATAAATTGCTCTTCTTTTTCTTTTTTGAATTCGTCGTAGGTTTGGCCGCGTTCATTTTTATCGGCTGCGGTATTAAACGTACCTTCCCAAGGTTTCATTTCGTCGAAATTCATATAAGTCATTGCCGTCAAATTGTCGCCGTAGCCATCTGAATTTTTCTTGATTCCCATAGAAATCATATACGCTCTTGGCCAATTTTCTTGCGTATAATTAAACGCATCCCAAACAGCATCTTCATCTTTATAATGGTAATAATTCTTGTTTAGGTATTCAAAAGTGCCTGGCTTTAACACCAAATACAACGTGAAAGCTGCCATCGTACTTTCAATATTTTTAATTCTTGAAACATACGATTTTCGGAAACTCCCTTCACCAACCATCTGTATGGTTAGTTTCGGTTCTATATTCGAAATAAAAGTATCTCCTTTAATTTCTATACCATTGGCTAGCGTTACTGAAGCTACTTCTCCATCGATAAGGTTAAACGTTGTTACTTCGTGACGTTTGTACGCTTCTCCACCTGCTTCTTTTAATCGCTTCAACAATGCTTTGGTAATCTGACTTCCTCCATTGACACACCGATACGAACTTTCAATGTAACTGTTCACAGATAAAGCATGCACATAAAAAGGAGTTCGATCTGCTTCTCCTGCGTATAGCAAATTACTTCCTGAAAGTACTGCTCGTAGCTTTTTATTAGTCGTTACCGAATCGATATAATCTTTGGCAAAGATTTCAAAGACCTTCGTATCTTCATAATAAGGTTTTCCCACTTCTACCATATACAGCGGAAACTGACGACAGGTTTCTTTCAATTTATCACAGTAGGTATGGATGGCTTTTTCTTCTTCTGGAAACTGTTCTACTAGATTTTTAATGAAATTATCGTAGCCTTGGCCGTGTCTGTATTCTACCGTATCATCATCAAAGGTGATAATATCAAATCCATTTTGATCGAGTTGTTTGAGCTCGATATCATCTATAATTCCTAAATACTTAAAATATTGATAGAGGTTTTGCCCTTCGGAAAGTCCTCCGATATAATGAACTCCCGTGTCAAATATTGTTTTGTTTCGAACGAAGGTTTGAAGATTTCCTCCAAACTGATTGTTCTTTTCTAATACACAAACACTTTTCCCTTCTTTGGCAAGAATAATAGCAGAAACAAGACCTCCTAAGCCACTTCCAACAATAACAACATCATATTTCTCTTGATACTTCAACTATTCTTCTGTTTTTTTAAAGATACTAAGTTTATGGTTTTGAAAAACAATTTGAAAGTCTAAATCTGAAGACTTCTTAACATCATTCAACAATGCTGTAGCACTTTCCGAAGCATTTAAAATATAAAAATGTCCAGGAAAATCCAATGCCTCTTTTTCAGAAGCAGCAAACGTTAATCGCTTGTAATGCTCGGTTATAAAACTATTTTCAACAATCACTCTCACCTCTTCATCTTCGATGTAGGTACAAATTTTACGGTCGGTACTATCTAGCATCAACAAGAAGTCTAATACACCCTTGTTCTCAGAAAGATTTACAATACTGGCGTTTTTGGGCAATGTATCCATCACCGTTTTATACACCGCTGCGTTTGCTTTCAAGTCGTTTTTAACCCATGCATACAAAGCATCTCCCTTGTACCGATACTCTAATTTTATCAAATCATGAAAGTACGTTTCCCCTTCAATATCGTTTCGTAATGCTTCCAATTCTGTTCTAAAATAGGCGCTGATACGCTTTGTTCTATCCTTGTAGGTTGTTCCAAACGTGTCATTTCCCGAAGTAATTCGATCCAAAATTTTAACGGTAATACTTCCATTTCTAATTACAAAACTGCCCTTCGGAAGTACTTCAGAGTTCCCATGAATAAGCACGGGAATAATATCTAAACTCAATTTCTCCGCAAGAAAAAAGGCGCCTTTGTGAAATCGTCTCACCTTATTGGTCGTAGAACGCGTCCCTTCTGGAAATGCCATTAACGAATAGCCTTGCGCAACTTTTACCTGCAAATGCTCTACGCCATTGTCAATTCCGTTGGAGACAGGATAAAAACCTGCCAATTGCACTGCTTTTCCGAAAATAGGCGAATTATACACCCAATCGTTCACCAAGAAAATGATTTTAGGATGCAACATTCCGATTGCCAAAATATCTAAGAACGACGTATGGTTCGCGATTATAATTCCAGGCTTTTCAAAGGTTTCGTTTCCTACATTAACGATTCGTTTTTTAACAAAAGGGTTGGTGTATAAAACAGATTTCATAAATTTCGAAATCACTTTATGAAAGCCCAACATTTTCACTTTTTTGCTCAGTGGAATCAACGGCATTAACAACACACTAAAAATAGAAAGACATAGTCCGCCCAAGCCGTAATACAGAAACGAACCAACCGAGTGTAGTAGCAATCGCAACGAAATAGGTCGCTTTGTTTTGCTTCCTATAAACAGTTTAAACAGTAAGGGTTGTATGGTAAAAGAAACCAACATCGCAGCGAAAATCCCGATGATAGAAACGACCGAAATTGAATACAGCGCAGGATGTTTTGCGAAAATTAAAACACCAACCCCTAAAATAGTGGTGATTACCGATAAGATAATCGAGGTTTTATGAGTCGCCAACGTCTTCTCACCTGTTTCGTTTTCTTTAAGCATTCCATTCGTAACAAAAATGCTGTAATCGATTCCGAGTCCGAAAATAAAGGTGGAAATAATAATATTAAAAATATTGAATTCAAGTCCGAAAAGTCCCATCACGCCAATGGTAATGACCCACGTCAAAAAAATTGGAATTGCCGTCACCAAGGTTAGTGAGAAGCTTCTAAAAAACAACAGCAACAAAATAAGCACCACCAAAAGCGAATAGCCTATTAAGTCGTTAAAGTCATTTTTAAGATTCCCCAATAGAGTTTCGTTCATCGCTTGTCGATCGATAAGCAATGTGTTTGGGAGGTCTTTAAAGGTTTCTTTTACTTTTTCAGAAGTACTTTCTCCTACTTTTACCAAGCTTGTAACCGTTGTGAAATCGTCTTTTTCCGTTACAAAATCGTCTATCGAGAAGGAAGTAATTGCACTGTAGTCTGAAACTTGTAAAGGTTCAAAATCTGATTCCAACAAGGTATAAAACTGTTTGAACGTTGTGGGTTTAAATCCGAAGGTGGCCCCACTTTCAATTAAGTTGGTTTGTGTCTTCTGAAAGGTTTCAGGATTCCAAAATTGTTTCCACTGCGCTATTTTTTGTTGCTGAATACCTTCAGAAAAAAGAATAGCTCCAATCGAATTATAGCTTGTAATTTCGTTGCGTTCTTTCAGCAATTGAAGCTTTTCAAAAATCACATCATTCGCTGCAAGTGCCTCTTCTGTGGTCTTTCCGAAGCCCACCAAATACATCGACTTTAAATCTATATTGGTCAGCGTTTCGAGATGTTCTTTCGCTGCCGTAGCCGCTGGGGGTTCAAAGTTAAGCTTTGAAATGTCTTTATTGAAAACAACGTTGTTATACGTAAAAGCACTCACCAAAACCAACAATGCGATTCCGCCAACCAACCATTTATTTTGATGAAACTGGTAGGAAGCAATGCGATCTAACAAGGTGTTTTTACGCTTTTTTGAAGTTCCTCCTTTGTACACCTGCGGAATGAAAAGCAATGCAAAAACTGAAGCCCCGATGACACTAACCGCTGCAAAAATCCCTAAATCCTGCAAGGCTTGAGAGTCTAAAAACAGCAAACATAAAAATGCCAAAGCCGTGGTAAGACTGCTCATTAAAATGGGCAATGTGATGTCTTTGTAAAGACTTTTAATGGTTTCGTTATTTCGAATGTGCGTTAGTATGTGTAACGAATAATCGAGTGTTACTCCCAAAAGTACGGAGCCAATTCCCAACGAAATGGCTGAAATCTGACCTCGAACCAAATACAAAACCGCTACCGACAACAACCCTCCAAATAAGGTAGGTGTGAATAAAATGAGCGGAATTGTGAGTTTTCGGTAGAACAGAATAAAAATCAAAACAAGGACTGAGAGTGCAATCCCTACCGTAAACTGAATGTCTTTCTTAATTTGTTGTGCATTGGCAACCGCAATTAACGCAGCTCCAAAATACTCGCTCTCTACTTTTTCTGAAAAAGCCGTATTTACCTTTTTCTGAATTTCATATAATCTATCTGCAAAAAGTGCATTTTGAGCCGTTTCGCTGGACGGAAAAGTGGGTGTTATAAATAGCAATACGTTTTGCTCGTCCTTACTGACTAAAAAGCCATTTTTAAGTGTAAATTGATCATTAAGACCGATTTGTTGTAGTTTTTGTAATGCCAAAAAGGAAATTCCTAAGGGGTCGCGACGTATCGTTTTCTTGGCAATGATTCCGGAAGGTGACAATAGCATTTTATAATTTGCCTCCGTAATGGCTGCGATGCTGTCTTTTTGAAGTTTGGCTTCAATCTTTCGATAATCGGTATCTTCTAAAAATATAGGCGCATTGTAATACAGAAAATCGAGGGTCGAATCGATGGCATCTTCTTTTACAATTCCTTGAATGTTTTTTATGTGTGTGGGGATTTCTTTCTGCAGACTGTCCACAAGCACACTTGCGTAATTGGTCAAATCTTCGAGCGTTCCGTTGGGTTGACGTTGAATATTTACAATAATCTTATCGGTAAAGTTTACCGACGCCAATACTTTTTGAACTTCTTGGGTTTTACTATTTGTGGGAATAAGTTTGGTAATATCCTCTTCAAATTCAATTTTTGAAGCTAAAAATCCGAGGAAAGCAATCACCACTAAAAGTGCCCCTAAGCTCGCTATGCTATTTTTTTCAATAAACGTATATGCGTTATAAAACAGCTTATTCATGTACCAAAAGCTTTTGTTTTCCTTGTACAATAGAAAGAATGAGAAACCCTAAAAGTCCTACTACAACTGAGGCGACTAATGCTAACGAAAAACTTCCCACGATGTACGTTTTAAGGTGTTTTAGCACTTCAAAGTTTTCGGTCATTTCTTCCATCGTATACGAATACTCAATGCCTAAAACAAACTGTCCCATTTTAGAACTCGCGTATAAAACAAATGGAATGAACGGCGGTAAACTTACATTTGAAAATGCAAATGCGATGGCTTTATTTAGTTTAAAGAGTATGGCTAAAAAGATCACGATAAGGGTATGAAACCCCCAAAACGGAGACAACCCAATAAACACACCTAAGGCAATAGACAATGCTTTTTTTCTTGGCGAATCGTCATTTCCGAGCAAATCTTCCATAACAAAACGCTTCAACCCTTTTTTACGGTATTTTCGATACAAATCTCGCGGTTTGATATAGAGAAAAGTAACAATCACAAACCAGGTATTTAAAATGCTAATGCGCGTAAAATCTTTAAACGGTCTAAAGTGAGAAACGCGTTCTGTTTCATCGTACAACACATTTACAGGAACATTTTTCACGACGGTTCCGCTCCATGCGGCTTTTACGATGACTTCAATTTCGAACTCAAATTTTTTAGTGTAAAACTTTCGTTTTTTCAATTCCTGAATTGGGTACAATCGGAAACCAGATTGTGTGTCGTCTAAAGAAGTGCCTGTTTCAAACCAAAACCAGAAGTTTGAAAATTTATTTCCGAAGCTGCTTTTCTTAGGCACCCCTTCTTGCGTCATGTTTCGCGCACCGATTAGCAGGATGTTTTTCTCTTCGGAAGCTACTAAGGCATCGACAAACACAGGAATATCGGACGGAAAATGCTGTCCATCACTATCAATCGTAATGGCGTATTGGTAGCCTAACTCGACTGCTTTGTTAAATCCTATTTGAAGCGCATTCCCTTTTCCTTTGTTTTTGGGTAGGTGTATTTGGGTCAGTTGCGGATAGGC
Organism: Ulvibacter litoralis; assembly: GCF_900102055.1. Classification (GTDB taxonomy): domain Bacteria; phylum Bacteroidota; class Bacteroidia; order Flavobacteriales; family Flavobacteriaceae; genus Ulvibacter; species Ulvibacter litoralis. The sequence goes on along the minus strand of NZ_FNBA01000001.1, from coordinate 1,254,762 downwards.
TTGCAAAATAGTTTCGGTACTATCGGTAGCACCATCGTTTACAACAATAACAGCGTTGGTGTAGTTTAAAACACCATCAATAACACGCTTCAATGTCTTGTGATTATTATACGTAGGAATAATTACACAGCATTGTAAATCGGTTAACCGTTGTTTGGTTGTTGTATTGTCCATTAATTTGTAGCTGTTTTTGTTGGTAAAAGCAGCTGAATTTCACGTTAGTTGAATCGCGTGTAAAAATATACATTCGCTATCTAAGTATCAAAATTTGACGCAAATGAATGTACGAAAAAAAGGACTGAGATTTTAACGCTAGAACGCTTCTCTTTCCGAAGCTGTAAAGCCTTCAGAATGCATCACAAACGACTTTACAAATTCTTTTAAACCAGCATTTGTAAGTGTGCTATAGTGTGTGGTTATAAATTCTTTGTCTTCAGAAATGTTTTTGTTGTACTTTAAAAACTTTGGAACGTTCTCTTGTATCGACATTCTAATGACTCTTATTTCAATGTTATTAGGTTCCGAAGCCACTGCATACTCAAGCAATAGCGCGCCTTCTTTAAACAAGTCTTTTTTCTGATCTTTTCCTTTTGCGAACTTTGCTTGCATGATGGTTGAAGCACCTTTATAAGCGACCAACACCGTTTTATCCTTTTTGGTTACTTCTGAAAGGGATTCGTAAAAAGCAAGCGTACGTTCTTGATTACCGTTCGCAGCAATATAACTATCCCGCAATTCTGATAACTCGGGAACTTTTCCGAAGAAAGAAACACACAAAAAGAAATAAAATAACACTTTCATTTAGGCAATCACTTTAAAAGTTGCACTTAGTTTTAGAGCCACAGTATCCTCAAAAGAACTGGTATTTTTAATCTTTACCACACCGTCTTCTTCTGAAATGGTAATCGCTACTTTCAATACAGGATTAACCTCAGGATTGATAATGGCCATGAATTTAATGTTGGACGATACCGATAAAAACAAGTTTTTTCCCGTTGCTTTTTCAGTAAGTTCTTTAATCATCTGAAGCATACAAACGCCTGGCATCACCGGGTTCCCAGGAAAATGTCCTTTAAATATATCGTGCTCTTTATGCAACTCGATCATTGCAGTCACTTCAGCGTCTTGCTGTTCAAAACTCGTTATTATATATAATCCTTCTAGTAACATTTAGTTCTTTTTAAAATAATCCATCGTAATGGACAGTTTGATATTTTGATGATTGATTGCAATTTTATCGGCAATCATTTTTGCTTCGGAAAGTGTTTCAGAAACCAACGGTGTTACCAAAACAACCACCTTTTCTTTGCTTTTAGAGGTGTTTACAATTTTTTGCAATTGCCCCTGTGGATTCGTAAAGAAATAAAAATTATATCGGTTTTCCGCAACCGACTTATAAACTTTATAGTCATCAGAAACAAACTGCTCTTGTACTGGCATTGTTTCCGTAAGCAATAATTTAAAGTCTTTCCGCAGTGTATTTACCAGTATCTTTTTGTCTAAATCCTCCAAAATAAAGTTCTTGGTAAATTGATCACCTTCAAAGAGGAAATCAAAAATCTTACTTCCAAACTCGGTCGTAAACACCACGCGATGTTTGTTCACACCAACTTTCTTTATAATTACAATTCCGCCAAAATTATTCCCATACACCGCAATTTTAGCCTTGTACACATAATCGACAGCGGTGTCTGAAAAGTACGGATTTACAACCGTTGCCTCCGAAATTTCGGTGGTTTGCAATCCTTTCGTGGTTTTTAACGCACACGAAGAAGTGACAAAAACGAGGAAACTAATTAGTAAAAACCGCATCATTCACGTTGCTATTTACAATTCGATTGGTAAAAACGATGCGCGTAAAATCTTCAGACGGCTCTACCATTTTCACTTCAGTTACCGTTGCATCTTCTTTAGTAAATAACAATTCAAAAGAAGCAATATACCCAGCCATTTTTTTGTCTTTCGGTGTAAAAATGACTTTATTCTCACCATTTGTTTTTAAGTAAGAAACGTCAAAATCGGCCGTATCAAACAAAGTTCCTTTTACACTATTCACGATAAGTTCGCTTAATTTTTTAAATAATTTACTACTTCCAATATCTACATTACTCTTGGTGCCACCATCATTAATTAGCAGCTGATCTTCTTTAAAAACAACCGTGTATTGATATGGGTTTGTATATTCCCATTTGACCAAATCAGGAGATTTAAACACTAGTTTTCCTGAAGTTTCAATATCGTTATCCAAAAAATCCAAATGCTTGTACTGCACAAAATCGCTTGTAATTGTTTTTGTTGCGGAAGCTGTTGTTTGCACTTGTTTTTTAAAAGCTATAATTTCTGAAGCATTCATTGTTACTTCTTGTCCAAAGAGAACCGAACTACAAACTAGTACTAAAATAAAAAGATACTTACGCATAGGCTTCAATCGCTAGCAATTGGTCCACAGGAACCGACTGCATTTGTTTTGTTTGCAAAAATAGCAATAACTGTTCCAATACCTTACTTGTTTTCTCACTCGAATCGTGAAGCAAGATAATATCACCCTTCTTCAAGTCTTTTGTAACGCGTTTTACTATTTTTTCTTCGGAAAGTTTCGTGGTATCGAAGGAGCGTTTGTTCCAACCTATCGATTGTAGTTTTGTTACTTGGAGTGCCTTTTTAATATTCGGATTGGTCACTCCAAAGGCTGGACGGTATAATTTCAGCTCTAAATTGGCCACTTTTTTTGCAATAGCATTTGTTTGTTGCAAATCTTCGATTACTTTTTGGGTGGAAAAAAATCCAAAACCATTGGAGTGTGAATACGTATGGTTTCCTACCGTATGTCCTTCAGCTAGTATCTGTTTAAAAATCTCAGGATGGGAAGCGATATTTTTCCCTACGCAGAAAAAAGTAGCTTTTGCATTGTACTGTTTCAGCAAAGAAAGCACTCGTAAGGTGTATTCAGGATTGGGACCATCGTCAAAAGTAATCGCAACTTCATTTTTTGATATTGCAATATTGCTATGTAACGATTTCACATGATAATTCCACTGAATCTGAAACGATCCAAAGGCAGTAATAATAATCCATAATACAAACAAAAGAAGAAATACTGATAGGGAAACGGTGAAAAAGAAAGAAGCAAGTAGCAGCAAAACAAAGGCTCCCACAAAAATGAGGTTTGTTGTTTTAAACCTCAACATGACGCAACAATGTTAAACTATGATTTTCTCCACGATATTGATTGTACAGTAAGATGGTGTTAACTTCAGAAGTTTGTATCGTGTTTAATTGAGCTGCTTCAGGTACCGATTGGCTTTTCATTATTTTTGAAGCCATCCAAAGTCCGAAAGAAGACGCTGTATGAAACTCTCCAGAGAGTTGTTTGTAAGTAGCTTGTGGTGTCTCAGCAAACACCTTATCTGTAAGTTCATGGTAATAAGTGTCGTATGCTACATCACCATTATTCCCTAAAATTATTAAATCAACATCTGAAATAAAAAGTCCGTTTACCTGTAAAAAGGTTAAAACTGCTTTGGAAAGTGTACGTATTTCTAAAGTATTAAACATTTTTACATCCAAAAGCTCAGCGTAGGTTTGTGCAGCCCTTAAATTAGAAAGCACAAAGAAATTCGCGCCTTCGCTAAACACGGCTCCCGATGTTTTTGAGTTTAACACCGTTTTAGACGTAACCGCTTCTGGCTTGATATGATTGATCAATCGGTGAATCTTCACGGTATGCGCTCCCAATTCATCCACGCCACCTACCAATATGTTCTCAGCTTCTTCAGTTTCTAGTTGCATTTTAGCATCTAGCAACGCCGATTCAAACGAAATACTCGCGTGTACATACGTAAAATTATAGCCATTACAGCCTAGTCCCAATGCTATTTGTCCGCCAACAGTATTGTGGGTAGATTGTATAAAAGAAGTCGGCGTAAGGTATTCTTCGTTGTTATCGATAATCGCACTCACAAATTTTTCAGAATCGACCACGCAGCCCATTCCTGTTCCTGTTATGACAGCATCCACATTTTCGAGATTTGCTTCGGCCAATGCAATTTTGGAGGCCACCACCCCCATTTTAATTCCTTTTGCCATTCTGCGGGCAGCGGCGGGTGGAATGTAATCTTTATATACAGGATCTATGGCTGGAAGTACCGTATCGTTATAGTCGGCAATAGTTTCCAAAAAGGAAGCGTTCTCAAAAGTTTTTTGAGCCGAAATAGAACCGATACTGTTTATATAGACCTTTTTCATTATGCGTTTTTTGAAAATAGTACCGTAGAGCAATTTCCTCCAAACCCTAACGAGTTAGACAAAACAGTCTGTAATTCTTTTTCTTTTAAGGTAGTTTGCGGCGTGATAGCAAACTCCTTCATTTGTGTTTTAAAATTGAGATTCGGGAAAATAACGTTGTGTTGCAATGCCAACACAGAATACACCGCTTCTATCGCTCCTGCGGCTGCTAAGGTATGCCCCGTATAAGCTTTTGTAGAACTAAAGTCTGGAATCGCATCGCCAAACACATTGATGATCGCGCGTCCTTCAGACAGGTCGTTATTTCCTGTAGCAGTACCATGAGCGTTGATGTAATCGATGTCTGAAGGTTTCAAACCGGCAACTTTCAGTGCTTTTTCCATTGCCAAAGTCGCACCATCCCCATTTTCTGACGAAGCCGTTTGATGATACGCATCGTTTGCGTTTCCGTAGCCTTTCACATACGCCAACACCTTTTTGTTTTCAGCTTTTACAACCGCATCACTTTCCAAGACTAAAAATGCAGCGGCCTCTCCTAGATTTAACCCTTTACGGTTTTCATCAAAAGGAGTGCTGTAGGTATCGCTTAAAATCATTAGAGTTTTAAACCCGTTGATGGTAAACTTCGACAAGCAATCGGTTCCTCCAACAACCACGCGATCTAACTTACCAGACTTTATAAGGCGAGCTCCCAACATAATAGCGTTTGCTGCCGAAGAACAAGCCGTACTGATGGTTGTTACCAAACTTTGGTGTATTCCAAGCTGTTGGGCTATTTTTTGTGTGGAATCCCCTGCGTGATGTCCTTCAATATATTTTTGTGTGTTTGTATTTTCTAGATAGTCGTAGTAATAGGTTTCGGTCATATCCATTCCACCAACACTGGTGGAAGAAACGAGCCCTGTTCTGTACTGGTTGATGTCCGAAATTTGTGCGTCAGCAATCGCCTGTTTTGCAGCTATAGCACCCAGCAATGCCGTACGACAATAATTATTTGTAGCAGGTAAGTCGAGTTGTTGTATTAACGCTTCATTTGAACTTTCAATCTCGCCCACCATAATGGCATCGCGATGCACCGTATCTATTTTTGAAATTCTAGAAATTCCTTTTCTACCTTCAATAAGCGCACTATAATTTTCTGCCACGTTGTTTCCAATGGCAGAAATAATTCCCATTCCGGTGATTGCTATGCCTTTTGACATGAATTTCTGTATCTAGGAAGCTTATCGTGGTATGAAAAACTTCAAAAAGTTCGTTTATTTAGTTCTATGCTCGGCAATGTAATCTGCCATAACCCCTATCGATTCAAAAATTTTACGCCCTTCTTTCGGGTCAGAAAGTTTAATTCCGTAGTCTTTATCAAGCATTACAATTAGCTCTAATGCATCGATAGAATCTAATCCTAGGCCATCTCCAAAAAGTGAGTCGTCATCAGCGATATCAGCTACGGCAACATCTTCTAGGTTTAATTGCTCTATGATTTTTTCTTTTAACTCTTCTCTTAATTCACTCATAATCTATATAATCTGGTTATTTCGTTGTTGTTATGTTCAATCGTGCCTTCGCTGCTTACCAAATATAAAAAAGCTTCATAAGAATCGGCATCAAAATCTACCCAACCGCACAGTACTTTTTCAGCTTTGTTTGTTTTTAAAAGACTTTCAGTATACACTTTTAACAAGTCTGCACTAAACGTTTCAAATATAAAAAAACTATTTTCAGAAAACAGTTTATGCTTAATACTTATCTCTCCAATACAAATATTGGGCAAGGTATATACAAACACGGCGGGACTCGGATAATAATTCTTTGGATCTGAAATAGACGCTTGATGCTTCCTATCGGTATCCAAACTAGACGCCCTATTGGAAAGCACAATGGCTATATTTTTTTCTCCTTCGGAAAGTGACGTATCTTCTTTTAACAGTACGTCTGCGGCTAAAAAGGCTAGTTTACTAAGATTGTCCATCTTAAAAAACTTTGAATACTTCGTGTCTAATTCTTTATACGCTGCTTTAATAAACGTTAAAAAATCTTCCGAAGCTATTTCAAAAAGGGGCGCTCCGTTTAGCGAAACAGTACTGTTCTTAATATGGCAATAACGCTCTATGTGAAGTTTTGTAGACACCTATCCTTATTTTTTCTTGCAAATAAACATTGTGTGATATTCGCCAACAGCGATATCTTTCGAAATTTTCAACCCTGCCTCAGCAATTAAACGTTCAAAAACGGTAGCGCTGTACATTTTACTATTTCCGTTGGCAAGCACCGTAAAATATAATGAAGTCGCCTCCAATATAAATTTTGCATTGTCAAATTTCTGGCGATCGGTAAAGGTTTCTGTAATGCGCAACTCTGTGTTTTCGTCCATAGAAGCCACACAAACCTTTAGTATTTTTAATATCTCAGCTTCCGAAAAACAATCTAAAAACTGACACATCCAAATAAGGTCTGCACCGGTTGGGATTTGAGGATTTTCCGACAACCAATCTATTTCTTGTCCGTCAATTCTAGTTTCAAATCCGTTGCTTTTAGCGTTTGCCAAAGCCTTGTTTAACTGTCCTGGCAAATCGACAATCCGAATATTTACTTCTGGATCAAACTGGCAACAAGCAATCGCAAACTTTCCGGTGTTTCCTCCAATGTCGAAGATGGTTTTTGGCGGATTCTCAAACACCAATTTTAACGCGTCATCAAAAATGGGATCGGAATAATGATGGTCAAAATCGAACCATGATTTTTGTATTTCCGGAGGCAATTGCGATAAACCTTCGTAAATCGTATTCCAATTACCTAATTCAGGCAATCCTGCTGGCTTCCCTGTTTGTATCGATTCTTTTAAATGATACAAACCTTTGTAGCACACCTGATTTGTAAAATTAATATTTGCGCTGGCAGTGGTATTAAAATTTAAAAAGTACCCCACTTTACTAAGTTCGTAGGTATCGTCTTCACTTTTATCAACAATACTAGAGCTTTCAGCAATTTCTAACAAAACTCCAATACCATAAGGACTTATAGATAACGCTTCCGAAATCTCTTCAATGGTAACTCCACCCTTGTCTCTATTGTCAAAAATATAATCGAAAATCCCTAATTCGCGAAGGGAAATTGTGGCTTGAAAAACGAAGGGTGCAAAAGCAATTCGTTGTGCTTCTTCTAGTGCGTCGATGGCTCTCATTGCTTTTTTTGACATTCGTATTGATTAATTAGTTTGGTTATTAGTTTCTGTGTTGTGACACTTCTGAAAAATCGCTGCAGTATTACATCCTCCAAATCCTGAGGCTGTTTTTAAAAATACTGAAACTTCTTTAGGCGCTACTTCCGTAATAATAGTAAGCGGTTTTGAAACCCCTAATTCTGAAAACCCCAACGATGTAAAGAGTGTATTTTGATGCAACGAATGCATTCCTACGATGGTTTCTACCAATCCTGAAGCGCCTAAGGTATGTCCAAAATATCCTTTCAAACTATTCAGAGGGACATTTTGTAGCGCTGCTCTATTAAATGCAATGGCTTCCATCTCATCGTTAAACGAAGTTGCCGTTCCGTGTGCAGAAATATAATCAATCGTAGAAGCTTCGATAGCTGCCTCTTTCATGGCACTCTGGATGCTTCTATACAATCCTTCTCCCGTTCGTGAAGGTCCCGAAATATGATTGGCATCGTTGCAAGAAGCCTCTCCTAAAATCTCCACAGCTTCTGGCGCTAGATTTTTTTCTTCGGAAGTAACTAATGCGCTGGCAGAAAGTTCTCCAATAGTGATTCCTGTACGATCGTTGCTATAGGGTTTGCAAGGCAACGAGCTCATTGCTTGAAACGAATTGAATCCCGACAAAATAAATTGCGACACAATATCGCCACTGGCTATAAATACGTGATCGTAAGTTCCTTGCTGAATGTATCGTTTTGCGACTGCCACTGCCAAAACACCCGAAACACAAGCGTTTGAAAGTACAATGGCATCATTTTGAAATCCGAAAAAGTTTTTTAACACATTTCCAAGTGCTGCTAAATAGGCGCGTTTTTCAGGAAAAGGACTGTCTTTTTCTAGTACATCTATATTTCCTTTGGTCGTCGAAATAATCAACCCCACACGATCATTTAATGGAAGTTTAGAAGCTTCAATTACGTGTTGCAGTGAAAGAATGAGCAGCTGTTCTAAACGTGTATAGGCTTCTGTAGCGCCGAACTGATGAAATGCTTCCGAAATAGCTTCCGAAGCAACTAAAGAAGCATAAAAAGGCGTTGGGAACAATTTCGGGTCTGAAATCTTACGTATCCCCGACACTTCATTGGCAATGTTTTCCACCACCGCTTTACTATCGAAACCAAGCGCCGATACTATAGAATTATATGAAACATACACCTTACGCATTCAACAACCCTTCTTTTAGTTTCCAAGCTCTAAAAAACTCGGGAATACTCAGTGAAAGATCGCCAGAATCTAAGGACACAAATACTTGTATGGTTTCTCCTGTACACACCAATTGTCCTTCAGGATTGTAAATTTCGTACCTAAAAATCATTTTTGCCGCGGGCGAATCTACATAAATCGTTTTTACAGTCGCAATATCGCCATAACGTAACGGTAGTTTGTGCTCGCTGGTAGATTTTACAATTGGTGAAGCGAAGCCATTGTCTTTTTGATCCAAATAGGAAATTCCGTGATGGCGCCCAAAAGCTTCTCTTCCATCTTCAAAATACTGAATATAATTTCCATGCCAAACAATTCCCAAAGGGTCTGTCTCTACAAACCGAACGCGAATTTCGTTGGTAAAACTTATTTCTTTATGTGAATTATACCGTGTTTTTCCTTTCATTATAAACAATTGAGATCAATGTGGTTGCTACAAAAAACAAGAAGAGCAACCCTATTTCGGGAAGAATATCTAACAAACTTCCATTTCTTAAAAATACATCATAGAATCCATTTAACCCCCAATTCATGGGTGAGATCGTGGACAATAGCTGCATAAATTTAGGCATTATAAATACGGGAACCCAAACGCCGCCCATCGCAGCTAAAATAACCACGAAAGTTGCGCCAAAAGGTGCCGATTGTTCTTGTGTTTTGGCAAGTGTTCCTAAAAGTAATCCCAAGCCAATTGCTGCTAATCCCGCAAAAATAGCGACTACAAAAAGTAAAGGCAGTTTCCCTGAAACATCTAATTGTGGGAGTCCGAGGTGCGGAAATACATACACTCCTAACAATAACATTAATGTAAATTGAATGAGGCAAACCCCTAAATACACAACTGTTTTTCCTCCCAAAACAGTTCCGTATCCCACAGGATTGGTACGAAGGCGCACAAAGGTACCCTGGGTTTTTTCTTTCACCATATTGATGGAAAGCGGAACGATGATAAAAAAGATGGCAAAGAGGGTCCACGCGGGCACGTTGTGTTGTGTGGCGTTCGGAATGATTTCTTTGTTGTCTTTTGTGGGAATAATTTCTTTAAATGTGATAAAACTATTGGTCTCGAAAATGGCATTGTCTTCTTCGCCAATTTGCTCCTGAAACGCCTTATAAATAGATTGGGTTTCAATTTGAGAAATCATTTTATCGATTCCGTTTTTTACCGAACTTTTAAAACTGACTTGTGTGGCAGGATCAAAATACAAACGGACTTCCTTCTGAAAGTTTTGATCTTCCGTTGAAGTTGGAGAAGTTTCTTCTTCTAGTCCGAACTGCGCTAAAATACCTTCCACATTTGTGGTTACTTTTTTCTGAAGGTCGGCAGATAAATTTTCAGGAATTACAATTGCTAATTGATACTTCCCTTTAAAAACCGCTTCTCTCGCTTCTTCTTCGGAAAGACTCTCGATAATTTCAAATGAGTTGGAAGCCGCTAAGCCTTCAGAAATATGTTCGGCGATTTGCCCTTGGTCGTTATCGACAAGCAATACCGGAATTTTAGTATCGTTAATGGTTTTAAAGGTGTTGTTTTGAATCAGCGTAATGGTAATAACCAATACCAATGGCATGATAAATAATATCGCCAGTCCTCCAATATCTCTTGAAAGGAGCAATGCTTCTTTGTATGCCGATGCTAGTAATTTATGCATGGTCTCTAAGGGCTTTACCGGTGAGTGCTAGAAAAACATCTTCCAAATTACGGGCATTTTCTTGCGCAGCAATCAAATCTGAAGGAACCCCTTTGGTAATAATCGTTCCTTGGTCTATAATAGCAACCCGTGTACATAAATTTTCGGCTTCATTTAAATGGTGTGAGGTGTAAATAATGGTCGTTCCGTTCGCATTTAACTGCTTCAAATGATCTATAATTACATTTTTAGACTGCACATCTACGCCAACGGTAGGCTCGTCTAAAAACAACACCTTCGGATTGTGTAAAATACTTGCAATTAAATTGATGCGACGTTTCATTCCGCCAGAAAAAGTATCTATCTTTTTATCTGCAAAGCGAGACAAACCAAGTGTTTCTAGATGTGAATGAATGCTATCTTTTAACACTTTTCCTTTCAAACCGTACATACTTCCGAAGTAATAAAGATTTTCGTAAGCCGTTAAGGTTGGATATAAGGCATATTCCTGCGGAACAATACCAATGAGTTGTTTGAGTTCTTTTTTGTTTTCTTTGAACGAAAGATTATTAATGGTAAAGGAACCCGAGGTCGGTTTTAGTAAAAAGCTCAGCATGGAAATAAGGGTGGTTTTCCCTGCACCGTTCGGACCTAACAATCCAAATATTTCTTGATCTTCAACGACTAAATCCAAGTTTTGGACCGAATAATTTTCGGCACCCTTGTACTTCTTGGATAGTTGTTGAATTTGAATCATACCTTAGATGGCTTTTTTCAATTTTTTGAAGAATACTTCTTCTTTATCGGCAATCGCTTCCAATTGGTTGGCAATATCATCGTACACATTCACGTCTACTTTTGTGCTTCTATTACGGTAAATCCGTGAAGCATCCACCGCAAAATCGCGCCAAAGGTCACCAATCTGAGTCATTTCCGAAGAAAGACTGACTAGCTTTTCATTTCCTAACAATTTACCCGCTTCCTGTAAAAAAGCCGCATAGATATATCGGAATCCGCCGCCACCCGTACCAATTTCCTCTTGCATTCGTACAATTTGCCCTAAGTAATGATTGGCAACCTTCGTTCCTTTTTTCTTAGGCCACTTCCGAATTAATTTTGCAATGGTTTTAATTCCTTTTACCCCAACAATTGGCACAGGAGCCAACATATCGCGACAGGTGTGTTTAATACCTTTTACAATCGCTTTCTCTAGTTGTAACTCTTTGGGAAAGGCCACAGGGTAATACATGTGCCCTTTGGGAGCAAAAGCACCCTTGGCAAAACGTACTTTTTCCAGTTCTTTTTCGGTGAGCGTAGTCACCTCTTCCATTACAGGATCGCTAATTAAATACGTATCGCCTTCTTTTCCATATACAACTAAATTATGTGCGTTAAAATGAAACCGATATTCGTCTGGAAAATAGCCCAGGTTATAGACTCCCACTTGAAGTCCGACAGGATTCTTTTGTTTTATATTTTCGTCCAATCGCTTTTTAGCAGCTTCCGGACTTTTAAATTTTTCGCGTTTAAAAGTAACTCCAACTCGCTTTGCAAACCGATTAAAAATAAAACCAGGCATCGCTCTATACGTGATCGCTGGTGCGTGATTTACCATTAAAAAAGGGATGTAGCAAAACAACAATCCAGAGCCAATTCCAAAAACCATGGGCTCACTTACGGTAAAACCGTTGTGCTTCATTAGGTTTGAAACGACGCCGTTTTCGCAATGTGCCGATTGATGGTGTGTAAAATCTATCTTCATAAACTAGGAGTCGATCTGTTGAAGTTGTTCCACAGAAACATCGAACACCTCTGCGTATTTTTGAAGGGTTTTTGCACTCAATTTTTTAAAAACAGACGGCTTAAAATGTCTTTTAACGCGCCATTTCCACATGCCCACGTAACTCGCTAATACCGAAAGATCCATTTTATGGAGTTCCATGTAATATTCTATCGGACTTGTTTCGTTTGCTAATACACGCTTTTTTGCTGCTGCAACGCGTTCTTTAATATCGTCAATCGCATTGGTTAGTGCGATGGTTTTAGGATCCCAACCTGAGGTATGTTCTGTGGTATATTCGCCATTTTCATCCACGGCATAACACAACTCCCTAAGGTTTGCAGTGCCTAGGTTGCTTTTGTCTTGTGGTACTTCGCTGCGTTTCATGCTACCTCGTGAATTAAAAAGTTTAAGGTACAAGCTACAATTAATTCGTCGTTATTAAAAGTGGAACAATCAATACTACACATGGTGACCGAACCGGTATCGTATCTAGACACTAAGGTTGCTTTGGTGGTGATGGTAGCGTTTAAGGCAGGAAGACTAAATATTTCAACTTTTTTAATCGCACTAATATAGCCTACGAGTTTGTTTCCTTCTCCCGTTAAATCGTCTTTTTCAAAATAACTTTGTCCGACGATTGCCGAACAGCTTTGCGCAGCATTTTCAATCAGTCCTGTTTCTGAAAGCTGGTTGTTTTTCACAAAAATACAATCGGAAGTGATGGCAAACTCGGTATGTACATCTGTTTCAGAAATAGAAACAAGTTTACTAACCATGAGCATAGGTTCTCTATGAGGAAGAAAATTTTTAAAATCTATATGTTCTTCACGCGTTGCATCCATGTTACTTCGCTAATACAGTTTTCATTTCGCTTGTTCCAATAACAACACCTTCACATACTGTTTCGATGGTAACCAAGGTCACACCCATAATTTCGTGAAGTATTGTCACCGTAGTTTCCACTTGCTGTGCTACGGTAGGAAGCTTAAAAATTTCCACTTTTTTTATGGCACCTAGATAGCCTGTAGGAGGTGTTTCATTTTTCAGAAAAAACTGATATCCTGTATGCAACGCAAGGGTTTGCGCCATATGCTCGATAAGTCCTGGTGCTTGAAATGTATTATTTTCTGTAAATATATTTTCTTCGGAAACAGTTAAACCTCCGGTTACTTTTGTTTCAGAAAAATAGAGCAATTTATCTACCATTACAAATGGCATTTTTTGCGGAATTAAGTCTTTAATGAAACTTGAATCTAATATGGGCTGCTGTAGTACATTCATCTAACAAACAGTTAAATATGCATAAGCGAATGAAAAACGAGAACTTTCAGGAACCGATAATAATATTTTTTCGCCTTTTTTAAGTTTTCCTGAAGCAATCAAACCCTCTACCATAAGATAAATAGAAGCCGATCCAACGTTTCCTACTTGACGTAAATTCATAAACCACTTTTCCCACGGAATTTCAACACCTTGTGCTTTCATCTCGTTGTACAAACCATCTTTAAAGTAATACGATGAAATATGTGGCAAGTAATGATCTATTTCTGAAGCTGTAATGTTGTGCTTCTCCATTGCATTTTTCAAGCTTTCAACACCTTTTACTAGGATGTTTTCCCCTAAAATTTTCACATCTTGCTTAATGGCAAAAAGTGATTGTTTGCTCCACATCTGTGTTGGAAACTCACTCCAAGGTTTTAGAAAACCATCATCTTGCTTATCGCCTCCAGCATACATACAGGCTTCCATTTCGTGCGCAAACGAATAGCCTTCCATCCACTCTATTTTGAGTGAAAGGTCGCCTTCAGGTTTATCTTGTAATAAAAAAGCACCTGCGCCATCGGAAAGCATCCAACGTAAAAAATCTTTATTAAATGCAATAATAGGTTGTTCTTCTAAAGATTCTAAATGTTCTATTTCTTCTTCAAAAATAGTTCCTGTCATCCATGATGAAATTCGTTCAGACCCTGTACAAACAGCGTTTTCAACTTCACCACACTTTACAGCCATATAGCCGTATTTAAGTGCATTCATACCACTACAACACGCTCCCGTAGGAGAATTAATCTCTAAGTTTCCATTTTTCAGAAACCCGTGAACCATGGCCGCATGCGACGGTAAAATTTGATCTGCACTAGACGTTCCGCAGGAAAGCATCTGTATGTCTTCCGCTTTAAAACTTTCGTCACACAATCCTGAAATAGCTTCTTTGGTTAATTGTGCATTGTTATGTGTTACATCTCCATTGTCATCAATAGCATAGTATCGCGTTTCAATTTTATTATTTCGCAACACAATGCGTCTTGCCTTGGATGTTTTACCATTGATAAACCCCAAGCGTTTCTCCATAGTGTCATTATCAACAGGATCATTAGGTAAAAACTTTGATACTCTTGTTATGTAAACGTTCTTCATTAAATCTTCTTTGTAAATACAGATGAAAAATATTCTTTTTGCCTTTTTATTCTTCTCGTTAATAAGGGATAAGTAACCAAAAATACAATAAAAACAATAGGCATAAATACCCATATTGCAATTAACAAATAATAATTAAAAAAAACGAGCCATTTCTTTCTTTTTGGGTCTCCCGCATCACCTTTCTTTATAATTAAATTCGCCCATTTTGAAAATAAAATATTCGCTCTAGTATCTGCTGTAACTAAAAACGGGCTCACCCGTACTGCATCTAATTGTAATAAACTAGGCTGAAGATCTGTGTATTTATTTGTGAACAAAGCGGTCTTAATAGGCACTCCAAATTTTGAAGCTTCAGCGATATCCTTATCAGACACTCCTGGCTTTGGAAAAAGACCAAACTTCTTATCCTTTTTCCCTCCAAGCATCCAATGTACAATGGTAATCACACTAATATGGTTGATATGACGATCTACTAGCGCAATATTCCCTACGTAATTTGCTTTATTCTGAAGAAGTAATTGTTTCACTTTCTCTTGCGCCATGATCCACATGTTCCGAGCAGCAACAACTGTAACAACAGGTGTATTTTCCAGTATTATCTTTGCTGAAGCTGATTTTAAAAAGGAGTTTACAGGAACAGAAGGCGATAAATACCAAACGGTGTATCCTAAAATAACTAAGTCGTATTTCTTCTGAAGGATTTCTTCTGAAGGTTCTTTTAAATCGCAAGGTATTTGAAGAAACGACTCCGGGAATACATCAAAAAACTGCTCTTTCTTCCATGGAAATTCATACTCGTTTTCGGGAGTAATTTTATAATATGTAAGGTTTACATTTTCAGCTTCTAGAGAAGAAGTAATATTCTTTACGATATCGAACAATTGTCCTGTTTGCGAATAATAAACAACTAAAACCTCTTTCATTTCTTACCTTTTACATTCCAAAAATCGAAATAATTAAACCATTGTAAGGGATATTTTTCAAGCATCCAAGTAACACTTTCGGTATATTTTTTCAGCAATCCTTGTGCATCTCTATGTTGTACCTCAGCGGTTCTAGCATACAGATGGTAATGTTTTGCAGTTTCTTTCATCACATACACAAAAACCACGGGAACTTTTAAACGAGAGGCTAATAAAAAGGGGCCTGCTGGGAATTTTGCTTCTTCTCCTAACAATGCTTCGGAAAGGTATTTGGTGCCTTCAAAAAAGCGGTCGCCCGTAAAGCATACCAACTCACCATTACTCAAAGCTGCATTAATTTCAAATATATGTGAAAGGTCTTCTTTTACGAGAATAAACTTTATACTCGATTTTTTAGTAACACTTTCTAAATATTCTTTAATGTGTTGATGCTCGGCATCGGTAGTAACCAAGTTAATTTGTGAACGCGTATCAATTTCTTCAAAAAAGTATTCGGCCAATTCAAAATTTCCAACGTGAGCGCTAATTAAGATTCCACCCTTTCCTTCATCTAAAAGGTTGATTATATTCTCAACGCCATCAAACTCATATGTAAATTGATCTTTTAAGCCAGACGCTATTGCAGACTTATCAATTATGGTTTGTCCGAAAACGTAATAACTCTTAAAAATATGAAGAATACTCTTCCCTTTTGAGTAAGAACGTCGTTTTCGGAAATAGTAATAAATGGATTTAGTGCTCTTAGGAGAGAAAAAACAAAAGTAAAAAGCAACAAAATAGAGTAATACATAGGCCGCACGAACCCCTAGTTTCTTAATAAAGAAAATAAAGATTTTATACCCTAAGACGGTACCTCTCGATTTTCCTTCCCATTCGCCCGACATGCTAACTCAAGTAGTTTTTCAGCTTATTTTTTGTTCTATTAGATCGTAAAAGTCTTGTAATGTTATTACCGTTTGAAAATCTTCTCCAACTAATTTTACGCCAAAATTTGCTTCAATAGCAACAACTAAATCAACAAAATCTAAGCTATCTAACTCTAGTGTTTCTTTTAAATTGGCTTGTGGCGCAATATCCTCTTCTTCTACTTCAAACTCATCTACCAGAAAGTAGTTTATCTTCTCTACAATTACTTCTTTAGTCATTTTCTTACGGCACTTTTTTTATTATTAATGCTGAATTTGTTCCTCCAAATCCGAAGGAATTCGACAAAAATACATCAATTTTTTTGTTTAACGTTTTTTTAACAATATTTAATTTAGCCGCATCCTCGTCTGGATTCTCTAAGTTAATATTAGGCGCTACAAATGAATGTTCCATCATTAACATTGAGTAAATAACCTCACTTGCGCCCGCCATCCAACATTCGTGACCTGTCATTGATTTGGTTGAGCTTATTGCGGGGCCATTTTCTCCAAAAACATTCACCAATGCCTTCGCTTCATTTGCATCACCTACAGGAGTAGAGGTTGCATGAGCATTTACATAATCTATTTCGCTTGGCTTAAGGTTTGCTTGTTCCAATGCTTTTTTCATGGCTCTTGAAGGACCATCTACATTGGGTGTTGAAATATGTTCTCCATTGGAAGAAAATCCATACCCAATAATTTCTCCTAAAATGGGCGCACCTCTTTTTATAGCAGACTCGTAGCTTTCAACCACTAAGGTTGCCGCACCACCACTGGGTACTAATCCATCCCTGTCTTTATCGAAGGGACGTGATGCTTTGGTAGGATCGTCTAAATTCATAGAGAACACCCCTAATCCATCAAAACTTCCCATGGCCAATTTATTAATTTCTTGAGCACCGCCACAAATAATACAGTCTTGCAACCCACTTTTAATTAGTTGGTATGCCATTCCAATAGCATGTGAACCACTTGCACAAGCGGCACTAATAGTAAAATTAATCCCTGTCAATCTGAAAATAGTAGAAAGATTCATGGTTACCGTCGAGTTCATCGCTTTAAATATAGCACCAGAGCCCACCAACGTAGTGTCTTTCTTTTCACGTATTTTATCTACCGATTCGATCACAGACTTTGCAGTACTGTCGTTTCCGTAGAGAATTCCAACCTCATGGGTATCTAAAAAATCTTGATCTATTTTTGCATTGGCAAGCGCTTCAATCGTAGAAACATACGCATAGCAGGTCTCTTCTCCCATACTAATACGCTCACGTCTAGACAACAGCGCTTTTAAGTCTGGCTCATCTACAATACCGGTTAACGGTGAGCGATACCCAAACTCTTTACGGTCTTGATCGTAGGTAATTCCTGAAGTTCCGTTGTAAAGAGATTCTTTTACTTCGGAAAGATTTTTACCTATACAAGAATATATTCCCATTCCTGTAATTACAACTCGCTTCATTACTCGCTACTTAGTTTTAGGAGTATATTCCTCCATTTATATTAATTACTTCGCCGGTAATATAAGAGGATTTTTCGGAAGCTAAAAACGAAACTAAATTCGCCACTTCTTCAGCTTCACCAAATCTATTTGCGGGAATCATCTTTTTGAGTTCTTTCTCATCCAGATCGCCCGTCATATCAGTTTTAATAAAACCTGGAGCCACAGCATTTACTGTAATGTTTCTTTTTGCTACTTCTTGTGCTAGCGCCTTTGTCGCAGCGATTACCGCTCCTTTTGCAGCACTATAATTTGTTTGTCCTGGCGTTCCTTTCAATCCTGAAACGGAAACCATATTAATCACCCTTCCGTAGCGATTTACCAATAACTTCTGAATTAAATGATTGGTTACATTAAAAAATCCGTTCAGACTTGTATTGATCACATTGGTCCAATCTTCTGGCTTCATCCACATAAACAAACCGTCTTTCGTGATTCCGGCATTGTTCACGATCACTTCAATAATGGCGTCTTTATGATTTTCTTGCCAAGCTTCTAGTTTTGAAACAACCGCTTCAGCATTTACCACATCAAACTGAATGATCTCTCCAGATCCGCCCACAGCTTCAACTTCTTTCAAAGTTTCTTGAGCTGCCGCTTCGTTGCTATTGTAATTTATTAATAGTGAATACGATAAGTCTTTGGCTAGTTGAATACAAACTGCACGTCCTATTCCTCTAGAACCGCCTGTAACTAAGGCGTATTTTTTTGGGGCTACTTTTTTTTCCATTACCTATTCGGCTAGTATTTTATGTTCTATTTTGAAAAATTTTCGGCATTTTCATACCATTTTCCTCCTAAAGGCTGTCCTGTTTTAGTGATGAAGCCCCATTCTTTTTTGAACTTTACGCGAGCCACCCCATTTCTGAAGCCTTTTAGGTTGTTTTTGCTGAAGATAGAAAACCCACCAGCAGTAATTTTATATTCGGCTGGAATTACCATTTTCCCTGAAGCATCGATAAAGCCCCATAATTTTTTTTCTTTCACAGGAGCCAAGCCATCTTTTGAAAATATTTCAGCATCGTAAAAATTAAAATCGATTACTTGTGCACCGCTTTCATTAATGTAGCCCCATTTTTTATCATTACTCACAGGTGCCAAGCCATTTACAAAAGCTCTTGCTTTATCGTACGCAGGAACAATAATCCATTCCCCTTTTGTATTAATAAAACCAATTTTGTCGTTGCTGCGCGCATAGGTCAAATTAGAATCTTCAGAAAAGTCCCAAATTTTATCTGCATTTGACACAATGGTAAAAGTTCCATTCACTAAAACCCCGTACGATTCGCCTTTGGCTGCCCAAATAGCTTTGCTACTATAGTCACCAAGTTCTGAATATTCAACAGGAATAGTCACCTTTCCGGAGGTATCAATCATTCCCCATGCATCATTATTTTTCACTCTTGCAAATCCGTCTACAAAAGGTTTTATTTCATCATACGTTGGCTCTAAAAACACTTCTCCTTTTGTATTCATCAAACCTACCTTTTTCTCTACCTTATAAAATGCAATACCATTTTCATCAAAATCATAATGCTTTTCCAATACAGGCGTGGTAAGTTCTTTTTCTGAAGCATCAATATAACGCCACTGATCGTCTTTCAACACAAGTGCATACCCCGAACTAAACGCTTTTACACGGTCGTAGGTTGGCTGAATCACCCATTCTCCTGAAGTAGTAATAAATCCCCATTTATCATCTTTAAAAGCGGCAGCATAGCCTTCAGAGAAATCTCCTGCTTTTTCAAATTGAAACGGAACCACTAGATTCCCCGTGGTATCGATGAACCCAAATTTATCATTGTCTCTAACACGAGCAAATTCTTGCGCATAGACAAAACTTACATTGATCAAAATGACCAGAACGAAAAGACTTACTTTTTTCATAGTATTAATTTTCAGCGTTTATAATATATTCTTTGACTTTATTAACAAATGGATACATAACAACATCTTCTGAAAAAACGGGAACAATAGCGCGGATTTCATCGTACATTTTCTTTGTTTTTGATGAAACTTTATCCTGTACTTTTAAATATTCAATAGCTTGAATAATAGTAATTAACTCGATTGCCACCACCTCGAATGCATTTTCGATAACTTTTTTTGTGATTAAGGCAGCATTCGTTCCCATACTTACAATATCTTGATTGTCGTTATTGTTGGGGATACTATGCACATACATAGGGTTGGAAAGCATCTGATTTTCGGCCGTGGTAGAAGTGGCTGTAAATTGCACCCCTTGCATTCCAAAGTTTAATCCTAACACCCCTAAATTTACAAAAGGAGGTAGGATATCATTTAGCTTGGAATTTAGCAAATAGTTTAATTGACGCTCTGCCAACATACTCATTTTGGCTACGACAATCTTCAGCTTGTCCATTTCTAAAGATACATAATCTCCATGAAAGTTTCCACCGTGGTATACATGCTTTTTTTCAACATTGACAATAGGATTGTCGTTTGCCGAATTTACTTCTTCAATAAGAATACTTTCAACAGTATTCAACGTATCTAAAACGGGCCCTAAAATTTGAGGCACACATCGCAATGAATAATACTCTTGTACTTTTTCTTCAAAAACACTCACCTCATTATTACCGTTGTACAAATGATGCTCGCGTTTTCTAGTAAGTGTACTATCTTCTAGGTGTTCGCGCATCGCTTCCGCAATACGACGTTGCCCTTTGTGTTTTTTGGTATGGTTTAAATCGTGTGATAAATGATCGTCGTAAGCTTCAACAATTTCATTAATAGCCGAAGAACACCCAATCACCCAATTCAATAACCTTCTGGTGTAAATGGTATTCACAACACCTATTCCCGTCATTACCGACGTACCATTCATTAATGCCAATCCTTCACGTAATTCCACAGTAATTGGTGAAAGTCCTTCCAGTTTGAAAACCTCTTGCGTTGGTTTTAGTTCACCTTTGTAATACACTTCGCCTTCACCAATCATTACCAATGCCAAGTGTGCTAATTGCACCAAATCTCCACTAGCGCCCACACCACCGTGTTCGTAAATTAAAGGAATTATATTTCTATTAATAAGTTCGGTCATTAGCGACACCACTGATGGATGCACACCCGAATTCCCTAAACTCAATGTATTTAATCGCGCCAACATAGCTGCTTTCACGTACATTGCCGGAATTGGATTTCCTGTACCTGAAGCATGGCTTCTTATTAAATTATATTGTAATTTTATTCGTTGAGAGTCTTCAATTTTATATTGAGCCATCGGACCAAAGCCCGTATTAACACCGTATATGATTTTGTTTTCTGAAAATTCTTTCAAAAATTCGAAGCTTTTTTGTACTCTATCAACAATCTGATTGTCAATTTGAATGGATTCGCCTTTAATGATAACATCGTAAAATTCTTGAACCCCTAACTCTCCTTTAATTTTCAACATGTAAAATGGAATAACTTTTAATGGATATTGATATATTACTTAAAATAAAAATGGTTATTTTGAATACAAATCTAATAATTTATAGCATCTATATACTATTTATGCAAATCAATCTATAACAGCTAATGACAACCTCTAAAAACATTGACGTATTAATTATTGGAGCAGGTCCATCTGGTTGCGTTGCCGCAGCGCATCTTCACAACCAAGGTCTTTCCATCAAAGTAGTTGAAAAAAACAACTTCCCACGGTTTGTTATTGGTGAAAGTTTATTGCCTAGATGCATGGATCATTTTGAAGAAGTTGGCTTATTAGACTGCCTCAAAGCGCAAAACTTTGAAGTGAAATCGGGAGCGCGTTTTCTGAAAAATGGAGTGGTTTGTGATTTCGATTTTAGCAAAAAACACACCCCAGGTTGGGATTGGACATGGCAAGTGCCACGGGCCGATTTTGATGTAACTCTTACTAATGAGCTTCAGAAAAAAGGGGTAAATATCGAATTTGAGCAAGAAGTCGTTGCTGTCGATTTTGCTGAAGACGGATCGTCTAAAACAACGATAAAAGATTCCGAAGGAAACCTTTCTATAATTGAAGCGAAATATATTATTGATTCTAGCGGCTTCGGAAGGGTGCTACCAAGATTATTAGATTTAGACAAACCTTCAGCACTACCAAAACACTCTTCAATATTTACACACGTAAAAGAAACCAAAAGACCTAAAGGCGTTGAAGGCACCATCATAACTTTCGACGTGGTTACAGACGATGTTTGGTTGTGGGTGATTCCGTTCTCAAATGGCGTTACAAGTATTGGTTTTGTAGGTCCTACCGAGTTTTTAGAAAAATATACCGGAAGCCCTTCAGAAAAAATTACCAAAATGATGGAGCTTTCTACCTATTATCAAGAGCGTTTTGAAGGAGAAGCCCATTTGTTTCCGCCTGTTGAAATTAAAAATTATTCTAAATCGGTAAAACAACTCTACGGAAAAGGGTTTACACTTACAGGAAATAGCGCCGAGTTTTTAGATCCCGTTTTCTCTTCAGGCGTGACATTTGCTACGGAATCTGCTTTGTTATCGGCAAAATTGATCACAAAAGAATTAAATGGCGAACCTGTAGATTGGGAGGTTGAATATACCGATTACATCAAAGAAGGGGTGCATGTTTTTTCCACCTATGTGAAAGAATGGTACACAGGAAACCTTCAGAAAATATTTTTTCACCGTCCTGAAAACCCCGAAATTAAAAAACAAATCTGTGCGGTTTTAGCGGGTTATGTGTGGGATAAAAGCAATCCATTTGTAAAAAACCACAATCGTTTGGTGAAAACAGTAGCCACCGTAATCGATATGGAAACTAAAAATAGTTAAGTACTAAAAATACAAAAGCCGAATCTAAAAAGATTCGGCTTTGTTGTATAAAAATTTAGATTTTTTCTAATTAAGTATGTTTACCTTAACTAGCACATCCTCTTTTTTCTTTTTGTAAAATTCGATTACAAACTCATCTTCTGCGGTTTTTACAATTCGATCGTTGTTAAACTGATACAGCTCCATATCGTTTACTTCTCTCGTATCCAAAATTGACCCTTTCGAATGAGCCCCAGTAGCATCGTCTATTTTATAGGCTGTAAGATAACCTCCATGACCATCACTGTGTAATGCTGGAATTTTATCTAAAGGAAGGTCTATGTTTTTCACATTGTCTAGAAAAACAATGTAATGATTTCCATTGGCTGCAAAATGGGAATATGACATTCCTCCCTGATAGGTTTTACTTGTATCAAAAACCTCTCCCATTTTCGGCTTTCCTACCTGTCTTTTAGGTATTTTTTTCATCCACGCTAAGTTTCCTTCTGGATCTATTTTTGTAACTAAAATATCATTATTATGATACGTTACATAGGTATATCGTGTAGAACGGTGTACAACAATAAACGTTTGTTCCCCTATTAAAACTAAGCTTCCATCCCCATTAACAACAAGATTTCGTAATTTCATGTTTTGAAATTCAGCTTTCCCGTCTTTATCTTTACGCTCGTTTTTCTTTTTGGTTCTATTTTTAACATATTGATTTAAAATCTCCAACGGGATTTCGTACGATTTCTCATCAATCAATTTTCCTTCTCTCGTAATTTTGAATGTATAAACTCCATCGGCATTGTGTAATTTATTATTAAGTCCGTTTGTATAAAAGCCCGAACATAACATATACCCATCTACAGATTCAAAAAGGGAGATTCCATTGATGAATTTTTCCCCTAAATCAATTTTGGTAATTTCAATTTCAGCCACTCCTTTAGAAAGCCTAAACAATTCCATGTGATAATTAGCTTCTTCATCTTTTCTTCTCTTTTTATCCTTATTACTATCATCGTGAAAAACCTTCGCCATCAAATAGCCATTTCCGTCAGAATCGACCGCAAAATCTTCTACATTCATCCTACGCTCTGTATAAGGCATGGTGTATTCTCGCGACCAAAGTTTATTCAACGACAAATCGTACACCTCTACCCCTATAATATCATAACTATTCTTGTCCGACTTTACCTCTGGTTTTCTTCTGTATTGAATAAGAATTTTAGACTCATCTAATGAAGTTAAAAAATCAAATTTATCGGTGACTCCAAATCCAAAAGCAAAAGGAGCTGCAACGCCACTTGTAGAAGCCAAAGTACCCGCTAGTTTTCCATCAATATCAATTAATTTTACAGCATCCCCTACAAAAGTTCCTGATTCAAAATTAATTTCTCTATAAAAAAGCTGTTCATGCTGCGTATCTCTACCTGTCCATGAAGAATAAAAAAGATAAAATTTATCTTGCAACTGCTTTATTCCTTCTACCATACAGTTATCTGGAAAGTCTTCATATTCTTTCATCGAATTTAAAGTCAATCCCTCTACATCAAACTTTTGAAGAATCATTTTTTTCTTCCAAGGCTTTACACTCAAAATTTCATTTCCATCAGAAAAATAATGTTTTCTTGGAGCGTCATAAACCTGATATGGCTCACTTACCGTATACTTATAATCTTCTGAAAGATCCTTTTGTGCATAACTATAAAATGGCATTGCAAGTAGCAATAAGTAGAAAAATGCTTTTTTCATTATCAATATGTTTAGGTGTTTGTAGGAGTAAACATAAGAAAATTATCTACAAAGGATGAAGTTTGGGAAACGGGAAAAAGCCTTAAATTTTTCTCTAAAAAAAATAGCTGCTTTTAAAGATTTAACTGTCAGGTAAGTAGCCTATTTTGTATTTGCACTAAACAAAAAAATCCCGATCGTTTCGATCGGGATTTAATTTTTGTTGGCCCACTAGGGCTCGAACCTAGACTCTTCTATACCAAAAACAGACGTGTTGCCAGTTACACCATGGGCCAATACCTTAATGCGGATGCAAATTTAATAGAAACTTTGTTTTGTGCAAACATTTTTTACTAAAAAATTTTCTTTGTTTACTTTTAAGAATAAAATAACACGCTATAAAGCACGTTACCACTATTTAATAGGCTAACTATTTTTAATTATTAGTAAATTCGCCTCAATTAAAATTGAAAGCATATATGGGTTCCTTTAACTTTAAAAAATGGAATAATATTTTAGGGTGGTCGGTCTTTGCCATCGCCCTCATTACCTTCTGGTTAACTGTAGAGCCTACCGCTAGTTTCTGGGATGCTGGCGAATACATTACGACAGCCAGTAACTTAGAGGTTGGACATCCTCCAGGAGCACCCTTGTACCAAATTTTAGGGGCTTTTTTCTCCATTTTCGCGATTGAAGCGTCAAATATTGCCCTTACCATAAATTTAATGTCTGTTTTTGCAAGTGCATTTACCATTCTTTTTATGTTTTGGTCTATTACCATTTTGCTTACCAATATCATTTCAAAACAAACGGAACTTACCAAAAACAATCAAATTGCCATCTTAGGTAGTGCGGCAATAGGTTCGTTAGCGTTTACATTCACCGATAGTTTCTGGTTTAATGCCGTAGAAGCAGAAGTATACGCCATGGCCACCTTTATTATGGCTGTGCTATTTTATGTTGCTCTACGCTGGGAACGTGAAATGAACACCCCTCGTGGCGATCGTTGGCTTATTCTAATTGCTTTTGTGGTCGGACTATCATTCGGAGTTCACTTTTTAGGGTTATTAACCATTCCTGCTATTGGGTTTCTGTACTTTTTTAAAAACTACAAAACGGTCACTGTTAAAAATTTCATAGTTGCGAATGTAGTTACGGTAGCTGTTTTGCTTTTCATCTTCAAGTTTTTACTTCCAATGACGATGAAGTTTTTTAGTGCTACGGAATTATTTTTCGTAAACAACATTGGAATGCCTTTCAATTCAGGAACCATTATCGCAGGAATATTGTTTGTTGCGCTTGCCTACTCCTTACTGAAGTTCACGCGTAAGAAAAACTATACTCAATTAAACACACTTGTTTTATGTGTTTTATTCATCCTAATCGGATTTTCTAGTTGGCTAATGCTTCCAATTAGAGCAAACGCTGGGACAGTAATTAATGAAAATAACCCAAACAACGCACGTGAGTTATTAGCATACTACAACCGTGAACAATATCCTGAAACACACCTGTTTTACGGACCGCTCTTTACGGAAGCTTACTCAGGACTAGATCTTGACAGCCCTTATAAAGACGACAAACCGAAATACGAAAAAGACGAAAAAACAGGGAAATACATTATTGTAAACGAATATAAAAACGCGATTCAAAATTTCGACAACAACCACAAAGCCTTTTTACCAAGGATGTGGAGCACCGAAAATGCGAAAAACTACTTAGAGTTTACCAACGGATTAGATTTCACCATTAAAAGAGACTATCTCGGAGAATCTCGCCTGATTGATGAAGTGAATAAGTTTAAACAAGCCTATAACGAAGGTCTTGTCGATAGTGAAGATTACGATGCCTTTATGCGAGACTTCGGACCTTTTCTAAATATTGAAAAACCTTCATTCTTACAAAACATGGAATTCATGTTCGAGTTCCAGTTTGGGTATATGTATTGGCGTTATTTTATGTGGAATTTCACAGGAAGACAAGACGACATTCAAGGGCAATACACCAATCAACACGGAAACTGGTTGAGTGGCATCAAACCTATTGATGAAGTTCGCTTAGGAACACAAGAAAACCTTCCTAGTGACGCAAAATACAACAAGGCTCGAAATACATATTACTTTTTACCACTCATTATTGGTATTCTAGGTCTCGTATTTCATTTTAAAAGTGATCGGAAAAATTTCTGGGTACTCATGGTTCTCTTCCTATTTATGGGGCTTGCCTTAAAAGTATACCTCAACGAGCGACCTTTCGAACCAAGAGAAAGAGATTACGCCTTAGTAGGTTCATTTTATGTATTTGCTATCTGGATTGGTTTTGGAGTCTATGCACTATACGACATGTTAAAAGACTATATAAAGCCGAAAATTGCAATTCCAACAGTACTTATTGCCACGGCTCTTGCCGCTCCTGTATTATTAGCAACTCAAAACTGGGACGACCACGATAGATCTGGTAGATACACTGCACAATCTATGGCAAAAATGTATTTAGATTCGTGCGATGAAAATGCCATTCTGTTTACCATTGGCGACAACGACACCTTTGCACTATGGTACGCACAAGGTATTGAAGGCTACAGACAAGATGTACGCGTTATAAACACAAGTCTTTTTGCTACCGATTGGTATATTGACGACATGAAGAAAAAAGCGTACACTAGTGATCCTATTCCGTCGCAACTGACGCACGAAAAGTATCGATTTGGAACGCGAGACTACATTGCATATCAAGAAACCAAACAAGATACCATAGACATCAAAACATGGATGAAATGGGTGGCAGACGATAGCCCTGTAACCAAAGTTGAATTAAACAGCGGTATTTTTGCAAATTCATTCCCTTCAAAAATAATTAGAGTTCCTGTAAACAAAGAATCAGTGCTTAAAAATGGAATTGTTTCTGAAAAAGACGCCGATAAAATTGTACCGTATATTGACATCAAGCTGAAAGGTGATTTCATTTATAAAAACCGCCTGTTAATGCTCGATATTATCGCAAATAACAACTGGGAACGCCCTATCTATTTTAGTGGTGGAAGCTTTGGAGACGACGACTATTTATGGATGAAGGACTACCTTCAACTGGAAGGTGTTGTTTACAAATTAGTCCCTATTCGCACTCCTGTAAATCCTCGTAACCCATTTGATATGGGCCGTGTTGACGCCGATAAAATGTACGATATCGTTATGGATTGGGATTGGGGGAATAGTGGTAGCCCAGACATTTATCACGATGTAGAAACACGTCGAAATGGAATTACCTACCGTAGTAATTTAGCACGCCTTGCCGAAACTCTTATCAATGAAGGTAAAAAGGAAAAAGCAGAGAACATATTAGATGTGGCAATGGAAAAAATGCCGGTAGATATGTTTGAATACTATTCTCTTTTAGAACCGTTTGTTCTTGGGTATTACGAAGTTGACAAGCCAGAAAAAGCCAGAAAAGTATACGAAGATGTCGCTAGAAAATACCAAGAAAAACTTACGTATTACAGCGGTATGAAAGTACAACAACAATACGCAATTGCCGATGAAATTATTAGTGACATGGAACGCTATAGAGGCTTAATCGACGTATTAATTATGAAAGACAGCGAAGAAATTGCTCGTAAGGAAGCCGATAAATTTAACGGGTATTTATTACTCTTCCGTCACTTCTATTCGGACAACGAAAAGGTAGATGTGGATAGAGATTTACAACAACAAGATTCAACCCCCGAGATTCCATTCGATTCTACACTGTTAGATGCGGTTGAAGAAACACCTTTAAATTAAACAGGTTGAAACTAAATTTGGTAACAACGCCCAAACTTGCTTCTTGGATTTATCCGAAGCGCGTTTGGGCGTTTCCAAATGCTTCAGATGCCGTGTATCTTACTTTTGACGATGGCCCCATTCCTGAAGTAACACCTTGGGTGCTTCAGCAGTTAAAAGAACACCAAGCCAAAGCCACGTTCTTTTGTATTGGCGATAATATTCGGAAACATCCCACTATTTTTTCTGATATTCTTTCTGAAGGTCATTCCGTAGGGAATCACACCTATACACATTGTAATGGTTGGAAAACGGAACTTTCAAAGTATATTGAAGATGCTTCAAAGTGTGATACTCTTCTGAAAAGTTACAACCAACAACTTTCCAAAGGAGACACAAACTTGTTTCGTCCACCCTATGGAAAACTTCGTTCGAAGCAAGCAAAAAAGCTTCAGAAAAAAGGCCATACAATTATTATGTGGAGCCTGCTAAGCTATGATTATGACGCAGAAGTTTCCGAAGAAAAATGTCTTCAGAATGTATTAAAAAACATACAAGCTGGAAATATAGTTGTGTTTCACGATAGTTTAAAAGCAGAAAAAAACCTTCGGTATGTGCTACCAAAAGTGCTTCAGTACATTTCTGAAAAAGGGTTAAAGTGTGAGGCTATTTAAAACCTAGACGTATTCTTTTACCAAACCGATTAAGGTATTTGCATCCTGCTCTCCACTTTGGCGCCATTTCATCTCGCCATTTTTATAGATCATAAGTGTTGGAAGTCCTTTTACACGAAGGGCTTCGGCAAGTTGCTGATTTTTATCTACGTCAATTTTTATCACACGCGCCTTGTCGCCAAGTGCGGCGGCAACATCGCGTAAAACTGGGTGCATTCCTTTACAGGCTTCATCCCAATCTGCATAAAAATCTAATAAAACCGGAACTCGGGTTTCAATTAATTCTCCAAACTTTGACATGTATCTAAAGTATTACTTGAGCATTAGTACTACAAATATAGCATTTCCTTGCAATTAAGTTGTAGTACGCTTCTTTTTAAGTTCAATTACTGTAATTTCTGGCCAAATTCCCACCCGTCCTGGATACGCATGAAAACCAAAACCTCTATTTACATTTATATAGCGTCCCACTTCTTTATACACTCCCGCCCAATGTTTGTACACATATTGCACAGGACTCCATTTTAAAAAACCTGGAATTTCGATTCCAAATTGAAATCCGTGGGTATGTCCACTTAAGGTAAGGTGATAGTTGTGGTCGTTATTTTTTACTTCGTACTCCCAATGACTCGGATCGTGACTGAGTAAAATTTTAAAGTCTTTTTGTAGGGTTGCTTCGGAAGCTTTTGCTAAATCGCCCGCTTGTTTAAAGTTATGTCCCCAGTTCTCTACTCCAATTAAAGCAAGGCGTTCTCCTTCTTTTTCGATAAAACGATTTTCATTGAGCAATAACGTAAAATCTATTTTTTTATGAATGTCTTTTATCCCTTTAAAATTAGCAGCTTTTGCTTCTTCGGAAGGCCAACTAACATACTCCCCATAATCGTGATTCCCTAAAATGGAGTACTTTCCAAACTCGGGTGTTTTTAATCGCTTGAAGGTAGAAATCCAAGGATCCATCTCTTCCGCTTTTGTATTTACAATATCGCCTGTAAACACTAAAAGATCGGTTTCTTGCTCATTGATTAAGTCGATGGCGTATTCAATTTTTTCAGGTGCATCAAAGCTTCCCGAATGGATATCACTTATCTGAGTCACTCTAAAACCATCAAAGGCATCTGGTAAGTCATCAAAATAAAGGGTATGTGTCAGCACTTTATAATTATACTTTCCTTTCACCATTCCGTAGACTAATGAAGCAAAAGGAATTGCCGCTGCACCAATCGCCAACTGACTTACAAACTTACGTCTTGACGGAATGTACTCGGTTGTATTATTTGATGCCAGGTAGTTATACCCACCCAAAAATACGCGTGTGATATCTTCCCCAAACATGAAAACTAATAAAACGAGTTTTGGCACGAAAAACAACAGGAAAATTCCTGCAACTTGTAAACTTCCAGAGGTAGGTCCTACACTTCTATCGTACACCAAAAAAGCATACACTAGGTAAGCCAAAACTGCAATCGACAACAAAACATAAACCCAAAATACCCACTGATTTTTTGAAAATGTCCGAATCGCCTGAAAGGCGTACAGATCTAATAAAATAAGAATGGTAATAAAAATAATGAGACGTACTCCCATGAAAATGCAACTTTTTTTTAAAGGTAGTGCGTTTCATTTTTTTGAAAAGAACATTCACTTTTATTTAACTGTTTTCTTCTTCTAATTCTGAGACTAAAACAACTACTATGTGTTCTCAAGTATTGAAAATTAACAAATAACCCCTACAAGTTATTAGTAGGGATGTTCTTACAATTATAGTTTCAACCAATTTTTTTATTAATTTTACTAGACATAAGTAGGTTGATGACTTAGGTTATCGATCAAATTTGGGGCGAAAAGTCACCACATCTGTGGTGGCTTTTCTATTTTCATAACCCATTCATAACAATAAGACAACTTAGTAACAATTTATGAATCATACATTTGACTAGATTCAATAATTTATTGAAAGGTATTTAGTTTAGTTTATTAAATCAAAAAAGCCGCTTCTCCAGGCGGCTTTTTAATACTATAAATTGTTTTCAAAAAGGTTTATTTTGCAAAAACCACCTCTCCACTGGCTTCTTGTTCTTTAAATTTCATCACTAAGTCTAAAGCATCTGGAATTACATCGCTGCATAAAATAATTAACGACCCTTTTTTAGCATTGTTAACGGCATAGGTGATGGCTTCTTTTTCCGAAGGAATAATGGTTGTTTTCTTATTAGGATCTTTCGCCATAATCCCATCGTTTAGCATTTTGATTAATTCTTCTTCTGTTTTTCCTCGTAAACGCTTGTCTTGGCGTATAATTACCTCATCAAACATCTCTGCGGCAATTGCGCCCATTTCATTATTATCTTCTACGCGTCGGTCTCCGATTCCGGCAATAATCCCCACTTTCACAGTTGCATCAATGGTACTTACAAAGTTTTGAAGCGCTCTCATTCCCGCAGGATTATGAGCATAATCTAATAAAATAGTAAAGTTTTCAAATTCAAACATATTCAACCTACCAGGCGTCTGCGAAGCTGAAGGAATAAACGTTTCCAATGCTGCTTTCATATCTTCAATGCTAATCCCTCTAATATTTGCGGTAAGAATCGCTGGCAGCACGTTTTGAATCATAAATTTGGCTTTTCCTCCGTAGGTTAACGGAATATTTTCAGCTTTCATAATTCGCATCTTCCAGGTACCGCGACAAATGGTAACATATCCATTTTCGTAAACGGCTGTAATTCCGCCCATTTTCTGAAGCGCTTGTATTCTCGGGTTCATTTCATCCATAGAGAACAACGCTAGGTTACAGTTAATCCCTTTTTTCATGTCGTACACTAAGTCGTCGTCGGCATTTAAAATAGCATAACCATCTGGCAATACCGTTTCTGGGATAACTCCTTTTACTTTCGCTAATTGTTCAATGGTATGAATTCCTTTTAATCCTAAGTGATCTGCTGCTACGTTGGTTACAATTCCAATATCACAGTTTTTAAAGCCAAGTCCCGCACGTAATAAGCCACCACGAGCCGATTCTAATACTGCAAAATTTACTGTTGGATCTTTTAGCACAAACTCGGCACTAGCAGGCCCTGTACAGTCTCCTTTCATCAACAACCTATTTTGAATATACACACCATCACTCGTTGTATATCCTACACGATATCCGCTCATTTTTGCCATGTGGGCGATTAAACGAGTCGTTGTGGTTTTTCCGTTGGTTCCACTTATGGCTACGATTGGAATTCGTCCCGTATCTCCTTTGTTTGGGAATAACTTATCGACTACTGGCGCCGCGACATTTCTAGGCAATCCAGTGGTTGGTGCTAAGTGCATTCTAAATCCTGGTCCTGCATTTACTTCCAATACAGCACCTCCCGTTTCAGACAAAGGCTTGGTGATATCACTAGTCATGATATCAATTCCACAAATATCCAAATCGATGATTTTCGAAATTCGTTCCGCCATCGAAACATTAGAAGGATGAACAATATCGGTAATGTCTTCTGCTGTACCTCCTGTGCTTAAATTCGCTGTATCTTTCAGAATAAGCCGCTCCCCTTTTGGCAATACCGAATCTTCCGTATAGCCGGCGTCTTTAATAATTGTTTTTGTGAGATCGTTAATGGTAATCATGGTTAGTACATTTTCATGTCCATACCCTCTACGTGGATCTTCATTTACTTTATCAACCAATTCTTTTACTGTCAAAACACCATCTCCAATAACATGTGCAGGAGTACGAATGGCTGCTGCAACTAACACATGGTTAATAACAAGCAAGCGATAATCTTCACCCGTAATATA
Source organism: Ulvibacter litoralis (assembly GCF_900102055.1). GTDB lineage: Bacteria > Bacteroidota > Bacteroidia > Flavobacteriales > Flavobacteriaceae > Ulvibacter > Ulvibacter litoralis. The sequence continues at coordinate 1,222,208 of NZ_FNBA01000001.1, read as the reverse complement.
TTTTTCTACGATGACTCTTCGAGACACCTCTTTTGCGGCGTGAAAAGCAACAACAGCCTCGTCGTAGTTTTCAATACCCACGGTAATTCCGCGACCGTGATTTCCATCAATTGGTTTTATCACTAAAGGATATCCAACATAACGACAGGCTTCTTCTAAACTACTTTCTCTACTTATAATATCGCCTTTTGGCACTTCTACTTCAGCTTGTTCTAAGAGGTATTTTGTATCTTCTTTATCGCAAGCAAGTTCTACCCCAATACTACTTGTTTCACTAGTAACTGTTGCCTGAATCCTTTTTTGATTGGCACCATATCCTAACTGACAAAGGGAATACTTGTTTAAACGAATCCATGGAATCCCTCTGCTTTCAGCTTCCTCAACAATAGAACCTGTACTTGGTCCCAATCGTTCTGCTTCACGAAGTTCGCGCATTTTTTGTATATCTGCCTCCAAATCGTAATCTTCTCCAAGAACTAAGGCTTCACAAATTCGTACACTTGCTTCCGCCGCAAAACGCCCCACATTTTCTTCGATATACGAAAAAACAACATTATAAACGCCCTCTTCTCCATACCCACGTGTTCTTCCGAAGCCAGTATCCATACCCGCCAATGTCTGAATCTCTAACGCAATATGCTCAATAATATGCCCCATCCATGTACCATCGTCTACACGTTGGAAAAACCCGCCGGGTTCTCCTACAGAACAACGGTGACTATACATTGTAGGGAACATGGTTTCTAGACGCTCTTTGAAGCCTTCAATTTTATTAGAAGGTCTTTCTTCCATCTCTTCTAAATCCAGCACCATTACAATTAATTTATGGCGACGAACAGACCAATAATTGGGTCCTCGCATTGCATTTATTTCACGTATTTTCATAGTTGGTTAGTTTTTGTGTGTCTTTTGAAATCTATAAAAGCCAAGGTTTTTAATTTGTAAGTACCTCAAAATAAAAAAATTGGAAGAACCTAGCTACCTCAAAAGCTTTCTAATAGATAGGCGAAAGATTATAAATATATAATTTTTTTCAGTACAAAACTTGTATTTTTGCCCTCAAAATATTGAAACCCCATGAAAGTAAAAGGAATCTTAATCCCCATAGGAGGAAATGAAGACAAAGGCATAGAAATCAGTGAGATTTACCATTTAGAATTTATATTAGATGGTATCCTATCGCGCGTTGTCAAAGAAAGTGGGGGTACAAATGCTTCTATAATTATAATCCCTACAGCCTCTAGTATTCCAGCAGAAGTTGGTGAAAATTACCTAGCTGCGTTTAGCAAATTAGGATGTACTAATTTGCATGTAATGGACATTAGAGAACGAGAGCAGTCTGACGACCCTGCCAATCTTGAATTGATGAAAAAGGCAGATTGCGTGATGTTTTCTGGTGGTGATCAATCTAATATTACTAAAAAAATAGGCGGCACGAAGCTTCACAAAATCATGTCTGAGAAGTACACCAACGAGCCTTTTGTAATTGCAGGAACAAGTGCTGGCGCTATGTGCATGTCGAAAGAGATGATTACAGGCGGCGGAATTAAAGAAGCATTTACCAAAGGTGCTACGAGAATGGGAGAAGGGATGAGTTTTATTCCTGAATTAATTATCGATTCTCATTTTATTCGTCGTGGTCGTTTTGGACGTCTTGCGGAAGCCGTTGCAAAATTCCCAAAAATTATAGGTATCGGTCTTGCTGAAGACACTGGATTAATAATTAAAGGCAATAAATTTGAAGTGATTGGCTCCGGAATGGTGATTGTTTTCAACGCTCGTAAAGCGAAACACAACAACCGAAAAGTAATTAAAGAAGGAGACGCCATGTCGCTAACCAACTTAAAAACTCATATTCTAGCAAACGGTGACCGTTTTAACATTGAAAAGAAATCGATCCTCGTTTCACCACTATCTGCTGATTTAGTATAAAAAGCAAATCAAACAAGAATCACATATTCATTAAAACAGTTTATGTGATTCTTGTTTATTCTTTATAAATAGCAATTTCTTTTATTCCTTCTGAAGTCTTACTCGCCCGGTACATTCCTTCCGTATTAAAAGGCATTGAAATGTTTCCTTTGGCATCCACTGCGATTAATCCGCCATCACCCCCAAGTGCTAAAACACGCTTCTGAATTACTTCTGAAGCCGCTTCGTCGAGCGACCATCCTTTGTATTCCATTAAACACGAAACATCGTAGGCCACAACACCGCGAATAAAAAACTCACCACTTCCTGTGCAACTTACCGCACACGTTGCATTGTTTGCGTAATTTCCTGCGCCAATCATCGGACTATCGCCTACTCGGCCCCATTTCTTGTTGGTCATTCCTCCCGTACTTGTCGCTGCTGCAACCGTACCATTTACATCGCAAGCAACCGCCCCTACCGTTCCAAATTTTGAATCTTTTTTTACGGAGTGGTCTAATTGAAAGCTATCACTTCCTTTTATATCCTGCCATTGTTTGTAGCGTAATTCATCGTAAAAATACGTTTCGTCTTCTAAAGTATAGCCATTGCTTTTTGCAAACTGCATTGCGCCTTCTCCTGCCAAAAACACATGTTCACTTTTTTCCATCACATCGCGCGCTAATAACACCGGATTTTTTATTCCTGTTATTAATGAAACGGCTCCTGCTTGCAAAGTTTTTCCTTCCATGATGGCTGCGTCCATTTCATGCGAACCTTCCGCAGTAAACACACTTCCTTTTCCTGCATTGAACAACGGGGAATCCTCTAACAATTGTACCGAGGCTGCAACGGCATCGACCGAGCTTCCGCCCGTTTTCAGAATAGCATACCCTTTCTCTAGCGCAGTGTCTAAAGCTTTTTTATACGCTGCTTCTTTTTCAGCTGTCATTTGTCCCTTTAATAAGGTTCCAGCACCTCCGTGGATTGCTATTGAGATTTTATTCATAGAAGATAGTTATTAAGCTCGAAAAGTACGAAATAGCGTATAAAAACCTCTGTAAAAGCTATTAAAAAGTTAATTCAGCATTTCTTAGACAAAAAAACTCTGTCTTTGAAAAAATTACGATTACTTCATACTTAGAGACAAAGTTTAGGAAACAGCACTAGTAACATTATAGATCAAGATGTTAGTATAAATACCTGAAAAAAACGTGCCTTTGTAAAATTGAAGGGTACGACGAAATGCTAATTATTTGTTTTAAAAAGATAATTGAAAAACAGTATCTTAGAGTATCACTTAAGCACAGATACCTTTGAAGCAATCTGCTATTATATATTTTCCTCCCCCTCTCGGTTTGTTCAAAACTCAGAGACGATTAATAGCCTAATTGAAATTTAATAAATCGAAATACATGAGTAAAATTTTCATCGCCCAAGTATCATTACTTTTAGTTTCTTTTCTCTCTTTCGGTCAAACGAAGAATGTTCAAGCTACATTAGATACCATTGCGCTAAATACTGAAAAGCTAAATTTTCTTCAAGAAGTTGTCAATACAGAATGGCGATCTAGCCCTCAAAATCTTATTGAGTATGCTCATATTTATGATTCTATTTCAAAACTCATAGGTTCTCAAAAATATGATGCCAAATCCTTAAATATTAAAGGAATGGCGAGCTATGTTACCGAAGATTACAACGAAGCCATTTCGTATTATTTAGAATCCTTACGCATGCTAGGTTCTTCGACACTGTCTAAAGAACTTGCTCAGTTATATAGCAATCTTGCTTCTTGTTTTATCAAAACAGACGATTTTAAAAATGCCGAAAAATACTATTTACTATCAAGAGAAATTGCCTCTAATCTCAAAGATGAAAAGTGGGTAGCCAATGTAAATAATAACCTGTCTATTTTGTACATGAATTATAATTTATATCAAGAGGCAGATGAAATCCTTGAAAAAGCGATTCATTATTATCTAAAAAAGAATGATTCTATTAATGCAGGAATTGCCTATATGAATCAAGGAAATTCTAAAATTTTCAACAATGATTTCTCTGGAGCAGTTTCTTCCTATTCTCTTTCAAAACTATATGTTTCTGAAAAACAAATTCCGCTACTACACGCCGTTTCAAATACCGGAATGGGAATAGCATACACCAAGCAAAAACAATTTTCATTGGCCCTCCCTTTATTAAAAAGTGGGACGGCTATTGCCAAAAAAATAAATCATGTAGAACAACTCATTGAGTCGTATAATGCCTTTGCCGATTATTATTCAGAGAAAAATGAATTTCACGATGCTTATAAAACAGTTTTAGAGTCACAAAAGTTAAAAGATTCTGTCATAGCCGCGACACAAGACCAAAACATGGCTGAGGCACTTACGAAATACGAAACTGAAAAAAAGGACGCCCAGCTTAAAGTGCTTTCATTAGAAACCGAAAAAGCAGCTCAAGAAAAGAGACTATACCTCATGTTGGCGTTAGCTGGATTACTAGTTGCAGCCTTGGTCGGGTTCTTTCTCTATAAAAACAAAAAGAAAAATACCTTATTGGCAAAACAAAAACAATTGTTAGAAGCATCTGTTGATGAAAAAAATGTACTACTCAAAGAGACACATCATCGTGTAAAAAACAGTTTTCAAATTGTATCTTCTTTGCTCTATTTGCAATCTGAAAATATTGTGGACAAAGAAGCAAAAATAGCGATGAAAGAAGCACAAAACAGAGTGCGTTCTATGGTTTTAATTCATCAGAAATTATACAGTAAAGATCAATTAGTAGGAATTAACACTAAAGAGTATTTTACAGACTTAGCTCACGACATTTTTGAAAGTCATCAGTTTGAAGGAAAGAAAATAAACTATTCTTTAAATGTAACTCCAATAGTATTAGACATTGAAACAATCACACCTTTGGGGTTGATATTAAACGAAATGATTACCAACGTTATAAAACATGCATTTACTTCTGTTTCTGAAGAAAGTCACATGGAGATTCGCTTTTCCAAGCAAGGAAATGAGCTTCTACTCGAAGTTGAAGACAATGGAATTGGCATGCCTTCAGAAATAAAAGACAGCTCGTTTGGCATTCAGCTTATTACTGCCTTAGCGAAAAAGTTGAAAGCAAAACTGACCTTTCCGAAGAAAACAAAAGGAACCATTGCTTCACTACAAATTATACGTTTCAAGGAATTGTAATCGTTTTCACTAAATATAATTCTACTTTCACTAAATAAATGCTCCAAATCTATATGAATACCCTAATTTAGAAAAAAGAATAAAATTTGAAAGCCTTAACTATCTATATCGTAGAAGACGAGCCGCTAATAGCTGCGACCGTTGAAACAGCACTTAGAAAACAAGGTTTTAAAGTCGTTGGTGATAGCGATGAGTATGAAGAAGCCATTACCAATATTGATAAATTAAGTCCAGATCTAGTTTTGGTCGATATTCAATTGGAGGGTGTAAAAGATGGTATAGACTTGGCCAAACAATTAGATATTAGAAATATTCCATATTTATATCTTACCTCGCAAACCGACCCTGAAACTATTAAAAGAGTTAAAGAAACGCATCCTCTCGGATATATTGTAAAGCCTTTTACGGAAGCAGGTTTACGCAGTAATATTGAATTAGCTTGGCACAATTTTTCACTAACGGATGAAGATTTTATTCTTCTAAAATCTGAAGGACGGACTCATAAAATCAATCAGTCAACAATTACTCACTTAGAAGCTTTTGATAATTACTGTTATGTATTTACTACGTCAAATCAATACTTGGTACCACATACATTAAAACACACTTCGGAAAGACTCAATCTAGAAAATTTTGTGAAGACACATCGATCGTATTGGGTTAATTTAAATAGGATAACTTCTACTGAAAAAAACACGGTATATATTGGCGACATAGCCATTCCTTTGAGTTCTTCTAACAAAGAGGAGCTAATGAAAAAGCTGGAGCTACTATTATTATTCCTTTGCTTTTTGCTATAACCACCTGAAAAATATTTTATAAATCAGGCATAGTCGCATTTAACATTTGTTTTTTATATTCTGAAAATGCTGATTTCTGAAAGCTTCTTTTTACATTTGAAAATATTGTAAAGCGAACAACATATTTGTTCGAGTGCAGTCGAGAATTCACGTTGAATTCTTGCTTCAATAAGTATCTCTCGACTGCGCTCGGGGAGACAATACGTTTCAAAAAATAATCCATGTCAGACCAAAAAAGACTCTTTCTCGTTGATGCCTACGCCCTTATTTTTAGAGGCTATTACGCTTTTATTAAAAACCCCCGAATAAACTCAAAAGGCTTAGACACTTCGGCAATTTTAGGATTCACCAACTCCTTGCTAGATGTTATTAAACGAGAACGTCCCGATCATTTGGCGGTTTGTTTTGACAGAGGTGGAAGCGTGAGTAGAAACGAAATGTTTCCTGAGTACAAAGCCAATCGTGACGCGACTCCCGATGCTATAAAACTTGCCGTGCCGTATATTGAAACCATCTTAAAAGCAATGCACATTCCAATTATGGTGAAGGAAGGCTATGAAGCCGATGATGTAATTGGAACACTTGCTAAAAAAGCAGAAAAAGAAGGCTATAAAACCTTTATGGTAACTCCCGATAAGGATTTTGCACAACTGGTTTCTGAAAATATTTTTATGTACCGCCCTGTTTTTGGTGGTGGTTACGAAACTTGGGGAATCCCAGAAGTTCAGAAAAAATTTGAAGTTGAAAGTCCGTCGCAAGTCATCGACTTTCTTGGAATGATGGGCGATAGCGCCGATAACATTCCTGGATTACCAGGTGTGGGTGAAAAAACTGCGAAAAAATTTATTGCTGCCTACGGAAGCATGGAAGGTTTATTAGCCAATACCCATGAGCTGAAAGGAAAGATGAAGGAGAAAGTAGAAGCAGCAAAAGAACTCGGAATGCTTTCGAAAGAGCTCGCTAAAATTATCTTAGACGTTCCTGTCGATTTTAATGCGGAAGACTTTGAGATGTCGGAGCCTGATATTTCAGCAGTAACAGAAATTTTTCAGGAGTTAGAATTCAAACGTCTTACCGACAACTTTCTGAAGACTTTTGCTACGGAAACGTCTACAGACACAACGAACAAATCGGCTTCAACGGGAACCGAAACCCCTAAAAAAGCTGCTGCTAGTTCGGCTGGTGCGGGACAGTTCTCCTTATTTGGTGGCGACGTAAATACTTCCGAAGCAACCCAAGAATCGCAAGCATTTAGCTCTCGAAATACCATTGCCACTACCGAACATTTTTACCAAACCGTACAACCCGGAATGGGAACAAAACTGTTTGTTCAGAACTTAATGAAACAGACCAGTGTTTGTTTTGATACCGAAACTACCGGATTGAATCCGTTAACTGCCGAATTGGTCGGAATAGCATTTTCGTGGGAAGCAGGCAAAGGATTTTACATTCCGTTTCCAGAAAATAGAGACGAAGCACAAGAACTTATTGAAATTGTACGTCCGTTTTTTGAAGCTGAAACCATCGAAAAGATTGGTCAGAATTTAAAATATGATATTAAAGTACTCGCCAAATACAACATCGCCGTAAAAGGAAAATTATTTGATACGATGCTGGCACATTACCTCATCAATCCAGACATGCGTCATAATATGGATGTATTGGCCGAGGCTTATTTAAACTATACGCCTGTTTCAATTACAGAATTGATTGGTAAAAAAGGAAAAAATCAGCTTTCAATGCGCGATGTTCCTGTAAAAGACCAAACAGAATACGCGGTTGAAGATGCAGATATTACGCTTCAGTTAAAAGAACATTTTCAGAATGAATTAGGAGAAGCCAATACACAAAAATTATTCGATGAGATTGAGGTTCCGTTGTTGCGCGTGTTAGCAGCGATGGAATTGGAAGGGATTAACTTAGACATAGAATTTTTAAACAGTCTTTCTTCAAAATTAGATTCAGATATCTTAACGTTGGAAGCTGCCATTTATGAAACCGCAGGAGAAACATTCAATATTGCTTCGCCCAAACAATTGGGAGAAGTTCTGTTTGATAAAATGAAATTGGTAGACAAGCCTAAAAAAACCAAGACGGGGCAATATTCTACAGCTGAAGATGTACTTTCGTATTTGGCAAAAGACCATAAAATTATACGCGATGTATTAGAATACAGAGGGCTTGCTAAACTTAAAAGTACTTATGTAGATGCCTTGCCAACGCAAGTAGAACCTATTACGGGACGCGTGCATACCGATTATATGCAAACGGTAGCCGCTACTGGAAGATTGTCGAGTAACAATCCTAACTTACAAAACATTCCTATTCGTACCGAACGTGGACGTGAAGTGCGTAAAGCTTTTGTACCTCGCAATGAAGAGTATGTTTTATTAGCGGCAGATTATTCGCAAATAGAGCTTCGTATTATCGCTGCTTTAAGTGAGGAAGAAACCATGATTCAAGCTTTTAAAAACGGAGAAGATATTCACGCTTCTACCGCTGCTAAAGTGTTTAATGTTCCGTTGGAAGAAGTTACCCGCGAACAACGTAGCAATGCGAAAACCGTAAACTTCGGAATTATTTATGGGGTTTCTGCCTTCGGACTAAGCAATCAAACAGACCTCAGCCGAACGGAAGCAAAAGAATTGATAGATACCTATTACAAAACCTATCCGAAGCTTCGGAATTATATGAGCGAGCAAGTAGATTTTGCCCGTGACAATGGATATGTACAAACCGTATTGGGAAGACGCCGTTATTTAAATGCAATTAACGGAAGCAATGCCATTGTAAGAGGTGCCGCAGAGCGAAATGCTGTAAACGCGCCGATACAAGGAAGCGCTGCCGATATTATTAAACTTGCCATGATCAATATTTACAACAAACTTTCCGAAGGGAATTATAAGAGTAAAATGTTGTTACAAGTACATGATGAATTGGTTTTTGATATTTACAAACCCGAACTAGAAGAGCTTCAGATACTTATTAAATCTGAAATGGAAAATGCCTACACACTTTCTGTTCCTTTAGATGTAGAAATTGGATTAGGACAAAACTGGCTGGAAGCGCACTAGAATTTAATTGAAGCATCGTTTGTCAACCTATAACTTGTTTCAGGTTCGCACAATACCCATCAGATTATCAATGCAATGTGATTCCGAAATGAATTCGGAATGACGGGAAACTAAATAGCAATAAAAAAGGGTGCTTCTCTTTGCGGAGAAACACCCATTTAAAAACGCTCTACATAAACCCTGTCAAGTAGTAAAAAAAGAACGCCAAACATGTACTATAAAAAACATGCGTCTTAACCAAATTATTATGAAAAAGGGCTTACGTAATTCCTCACAAATTACATTTATTGTAAGCCTTATAACTAACCTATTTCAAATCTATACATAGAAAGAACAACTACCTAACTATTACCATTTAACAAAAGTTGTTTTCGCTTAAACACACCTCTTTTTCGACTAAAACCCTATTCTTATAACACAAATCTGTAAGTTGCTTTTACCAAAAATGTGTTTTGTGGTTTTTGTCCAAAAATCTGAGTGTCAATTATTTTCCCAAAATCATTGCTTCCGTCACCAGAACCATCAATTCCTTGAGACCACACGAAAAATATCTCTGACCCTGGAATGTATTCCCAACGCACTACTATATTAGATCTATATTGTGCTGCTGTAAAATCTGGCTTTCCGAAGGAATAATCAGTAGTGCCATCAGCATCTTCGTCTACATTATACGAGTCCTCTTGAAATGAAATTTGATTGTCGCCGAAGGTTTGAACGCGATCGTTTATATTTTTTCCTGTAGGATCTTTTACATAATTAAAGTCAGAGTAGCGTCCTCTTGCAATAAACGGCTCTCCGTAATATTGAATTGATAGATTCGGGTTTATAGTATAGTTTACTCGAAACACCGTACTAATGGTTTCAAAATCTATGTTTCCTGTAATATATCTTTTTGTGTCATTAAAATCTCGTTGTGCTACATACTGTGTTTTATGAGGTCGCGACTCGTATTTTGTCGTCATATTTAAACGCAACGAATTTAAAGGTTGGTATTGTAACCGAAGTTCATACCGCGTAAACGAATAATTTTTCTCTCTGGCTTGCCCAAATACATATCCAACCGTAGTGCTTAGTTTTTTCCGAGAATCGGTTCCTGCATACACAAAACCAAGGTTGTCTCCATTGCTTTTAAATCTTGGTCCGCCACGTAAAAAGGATTTGCTATAATTTCTTCCGTTATTTTCTGCGCCCGCTTCTACAAACCAATTGTTTTTGAGATTTACAAAAGCATTAAATTGATAATAAAAAGCGTTGAAATTTCCTTCAAAATCATACGTGGTCGATTGGTACAAAGACATGTTTGCACGACGGTACCAGCTAGTAGGTGTGTTAAAAAGTTGTATGACACTTGCATATTGTCGCACTTCATCGGCCTGACGTAAAAAGCCGATATCATTTAGTTCTAACTCTGGAGAGCGCCAGTTTCCTCCAAATTCATATTGAAAATTACCACTGCCTTTTCCAATCTCCAAGCGCCCTCCAGTACCTGTTAAAGAGGTTTTGGTCGTGTCTAACGATACGTGTCCCGCATCGGTACGTTGAAATAAGTGTACAATAGATTGTTGTGTTTCAGTGATGGCCTCTGGGCTTCCGCTTACCTTACTTAACACGGCACTCCCTTCAATATAATATTTACGTTCTTTCCAGTTATGCTTAAAATCTATTCCTCCAGTATACGCACTTTTATGTAAAAACGAAAGATTGTCTTCCAAATCACGGTTTGTGGCCGTGAAAATTCCTCCAATAAAACTATTGCGTTTATTAAAATCTTTTTGAACACGCCCCACCAAATAATTGGTTAACGGTTCTACCAATTCTTTTCGTTCCGTTCCTCGTTCAGGCAGCTCGTTTAAAACTGATTCTCGGTCGTCTAGCTCAATTTCTGAATACTCTTTTGCCGTTACACTTTCTAACACGCCAATAGACCAGCCATTTTTGGTTTTACCACTAAATTTTGCGGCTCCTAATATGGTGCTGTTGTTTGGGAAATCTTCAAACTCCCCTTTCGCATCGTCTGTAGTGGTATTTCCTTGTGGGCTTCTTCCAATACGACGAGAGAAAAATAAATTGTCCTGATTTCCCCCAAACTCATAATCGAAAATGTTTTTGTTTTCCACAAAAAACGGACGTCGTTCGTCAAAAAATATTTCAAAACCATCCAAAGCAATTGCTCCAGGGTCTGCATCTACTTGTCCGAAGTCTGGATTAATCGTTAAATCTAATGTAAGGTCGTTTGTAATTCCAATTTTCGCATCCAATCCAACAGCTCCCATGACATCATTTCCATCACGAAAAGGATTTCCTGCTTCTTGCTCGTAGGTATCTAGTTGTCCCAATGCATAGGGTTGAATTTCAATTTGCTTTTGAGGTTTTATTCCTTTAATTCCTCTAAGCTCTCCAAATTCACTTACCCAACCTGGTGCGTTTTGCACAATAGGTTGCCAAAGTGAGCGCTCTTCCCCTCTAAAATAACGTCGTGTCGATTGAATTCCCCATACCTGCTCTTCTTCATTTCCAAATCGCAACTGACTTAACGGAATGCGCATTTCTGCGACCCACCCTTCCGAAGTAATAGCCGTTTTTACATACCAAATAGGATTCCAACTTCCGTCCCAGTTATTTCCGTTTCTAGAAATAAACTCGTCTCCTTTTACGCCTGCAGCTGTGATGGTAAATGAAAACCCGGTACGATCATCATTGTAACTATCGATATTCAATTCTACCCAATCGCCTTCAAAGCCATCGCGGCGCGATAAGCGTTTTACAATTCCGTCAGGGTCTGTATCGAGACATAGAAAAGCAACATACAGATTTTTATCGTCATAGGTAATTTTCAATTTGGTTTGTTCGGTGGGTGCTGCTCCGTTATGAGGTTCATTTTGAACATAATCGCTACTCCATTCCACTACATCCCAAGCGGCATCGTCTAGTACACCGTCTATTTTTGGAGGTTCAACGCCTTCAAAAGGATGGGTTGTGTAGATTCTTTTAGCGATGGTTTGTTTTTTTTCCTTGCCTTCTGGCGAGGCAGGTTCGGAAACTTTTTCGTCTTGAGCAACGATGAATTGAAAAGAACAAAAAAGAAGAACTGTCAATAGTATACGATTATAAAACATGATGGGTTGATTGATTGATGTGTGTTAAAGACTTCTTAAAGTTGGGTCCGTGACAGTAATTTAATCTCTTTAAGACAATTTTAACATTTAAAACAGCTCCTTTTTTATGTTTTAACTATTTTGCATATTCAAAACTGTTATAAAAAAACACCCTTATTAATAAGTTTTTACTAGGTTTCTTAATTTGTAGGAATTATGTATTTTACACCCTGATAATCTATATCAGACCTCAATTAAAGAATATGAAAAGAATACTTACTCTTTTAGCAATACTACTTTCAACATACACTTACGCTCAAGACCCAAACATTCTTTGGCAGAAAACTTTTGGAGGAAGCCAAATGGAAAATTTTCACGATTTAAAGCAAACACCAGATGGAGGGTATATTTTGGGAGGTTCTTCAATCTCTGATATTTCAGGGGATAAGACTGAAAACTCAAATGGTCATTTTGATCTATGGATAATAAAAATTGATAGTAATGGAGATATTGAATGGCAAAATTCAATTGGTGGAAATGGCACTGATTCTCTTTATTCGATTGAATTGACTCCAGATGGAGGATACATTATTAGCGCAAATTCGAGTTCGGATATTTCGGGAGATAAAACTGAAGACAGAAAAGGGCCAATCGATTATTGGATCGTAAAATTGGATTCCTTAGGAAATGTGCTATGGGATAAAACTATCGGAGGTTCAGGTATTGAATGGTTTCCACAAATTAGAGTTACTACTGATGGGTATTATGTATGTGGAACCTCTGATTCAGACATTTCAGGCGACAAAACCAATAATTCATGGGGATCTGATGATTACTGGCTTCTAAAATTGGACTTTTCTGGAAACATTTTATGGCAAAATACGATTGGGGGTGATAATTCAGACTCCATAGAAGCAATGGCTAGTACCTCAGATGGAGGTTGTATCCTTGGAGGATATTCAGATTCAAATATTTCTGGAAATAAAACTGAAAACTCAAGAGGTCAATTTGATTATTGGGCGGTGAAAATAAATTCTTCAGGAGACATTGAATGGGACAAAACAATTGGGGGAAACCAAGACGACGTTTTATTTTCTATACTCCAATCATCAGACGGGGGTTATTTATTAACAGGCATATCTATTTCTGATATTTCAGGTGAAAAAACTGAAAATTCGCAAGGCAGTTCAGACTATTGGGTTGTTAAGTTGGATGCTAATGGAACAATCGAATGGCAAAATACGATAGGTGGGAATGACATTGATAATTCGTACGCCGCCCAGCAAACAACGGATGGGGGCTATTTAATAGGTGGGTTTTCAAGGTCTAACATTTCAGGAGATAAAAACGAAAATGGACATGGAAATTATGATGTTTGGATCGTGAAATTAAATAACGTAGGTATTATTGAGTGGCAAAATGGCATTGGCGGAAATGAAATTGATGGTATATTATCTATTGTACAAGCAGCTGATGGAAGTTTCGTTTTAGGTGGTAATTCGAGCTCGAATATCTCAGGCGATAAAACTGAAGACTCTCGTGGAGAACAGGATTTTTGGATACTTAAACATACTCAAACATTAGGTCTTTCAGAAAACCCATTTAATACTGCAATAACAATCTACCCCAACCCTACTAAAAACACATTACAAATCAACACTCAAGATCAAACCATAGACCAAATAAACATTTATTCAATAACGGGAAGTCGTTTATTACAATGGGAAGTTGATACCATTTCTCCAAACGTAGATGTTTCAAGTTTAGCCACAGGTGTGTATTATATCCAGTTCTATTCAGGTAAAAATGTGGCTTTAAAAAAGTTTGTGAAAGAGTAATAGTGTTTTTTAATACATATCTTTAGGCTTATTTCCTGAAGCCATGAAAAAACTTATCTCCAAAAAAAAACCTGCCTATGAAATCACCGAAAAGCTATCGGCTTACTTAACACGTCATGGACGGAACATAAAAATTCCTATTTATTATGACGATTTACTTCGGTTTCAAGGAGTTGTTTCTATTTATGATAAAGACGGAAAAGACACCCTTTGGGTAAGTGCCTATTATTCTGAATCGGAGCGGGACGAAATTGAAGTGAGTTTAAAAAGAATGTACAACATTTTACACGCAGATGGTAGCGATGTTGTGCTTCCGTACCTCTCGATTGACAGCATTGATTATTGCACTTTTGGAAACACAAAACCGTTTCGAGTGAAGGTTCGGAATATTTTAAATGACAATTATCTTTTCCTATATATAAAAAAAGCAGATGCTTCCCGAATTTATGGACTAGAACTGGAACACCTCTTATCTCCAAATCACATCAACTTTTTAGTGCACGGAAACACTGTAATTGAAGAACATATCTCTGGGATTCCAGGTGATGATTTTATCAATAAAAATTTAGATGACTGTTCAGATAGAGACAAAAAAGAAATCGCAAAGGAGTTCGTAAAATTTAACGAACGTTGTTTTGTCCGACTTCTAGGCGATATGCGTTCGTACAATTATGTGATGGTGTTAACCCACGATTTTGACCGCATACAATACCGAATTAGAGCTATCGATTTTGACCAACAAAGTTATGAAGGCAATATAAAGGTATACATGCCTCAATTTTTGAAAGAGAACAATAAACTAGTCAAAATGACTTTAAGTTCGCTCAAAGAATCCTCTATTCTACAATACAAATTAGAAGAACGGTCGTTATTAGCAAAAAGGGCTGTAAGTGAAAAAAAACGTTTGAAAGGTTTAATAAACTGCATGAAAGCAGACCAAATTTCTAGTCTCGATAAAATAAACCAATTAAAAGATCATCTTTTTGACCTTACAGGAGATGTGAATTTCAAAAAATCGTTAAATATGGGCGATATTTTACATAGTGCGTTGGATTTTATCATTCGAAATTACAAAAACGAAAACCCATACATTATAAAGTAGTAGCTATGATTACCTTAATTCGGACAAATTCAGAAGATGAGAATTTTAAAAAACTAGTGTCTAAATTAGATGAAGATTTAGCCATTAGAGACGGAGACGAACACGATTTTTACCATCAATTTAATGGATTAGACACCATAAAGCACGTTGTTGTAGCCTACAATGGTAAACTCCCTCTAGGTTGTGGCGCTATTAAAAAATACGATACTGCCGCCGCCGAAGTAAAAAGAATGTACACCGCTCCAGAAAGTAGAGGAAAAGGAATCGCCACCAAAATACTTGCCGAATTAGAACTCTGGGCAAAGGAACTATCGTTTCAAAAATGCATTCTAGAAACAGGCCTAAAACAACCAGAAGCCATACAGCTATACAAAAAAAACGGTTACAAAATCATTCCCAATTACGGGCAATATGCCGCCGCTGAAAACAGTGTTTGCTTTGAAAAAACAGTAAAATAAAATTACTTTAAAATTTGCTGTGCATGCATAGTAAATTGTATCTTTAACGAAATCACAGAATCGTTCATTCATAATTCATTAGTTTCATGGAAATCAAGAAAGTTTTAGTTGCCAATCGTGGTGAAATTGCCATTAGAGTTTTACGTGCTTGTACAGAAATCAACATTCAAACGGTGGCTATATTTACCTACGAAGACAGGTATTCGCAACACCGCTATAAAGCCGATGAAGCTTATCAAATTGGAGAAAACAATGAACCTTTAAAACCGTATTTAGACAGCGATCAGATTATTGCTTTGGCAAAATCGAAAGGTGTCGATGCCATTCACCCTGGCTATGGTTTCTTGTCTGAAAATTCTGAATTCGCCCGAAAATGTAAAGCAAACAACATTATTTTTATTGGTCCAGATCCAGAAGTGATGGATGCGTTGGGCGATAAAATAACGGCCAAGAAAATTGCTGTAAAATGTAAGGTACCTATTATTGAAAGTAACGAAAATGAACTAACATCACTTAAAGTTGCCTTAGCTGAAGCTGATAAAATTGGCTATCCGTTAATGCTGAAAGCTGCTTCTGGTGGTGGTGGACGAGGAATGCGAATTGTACGAAACCCAGAACACCTTGAATTGTATTTTGATTCGGCGCGAAACGAATCGTTGAATGCCTTTGCTGACGACACCATGTTTTTGGAGAAATATGTAGAAGACCCTAAGCATATTGAAGTTCAGATTGTAGCCGATAACCACGGAAACATCCGTCATTTATTTGAACGGGACTGCTCGGTACAACGTCGCCACCAAAAAGTGGTAGAAGTGGCGCCTTCTTTTAATGTTTCAGAAAAAGTAAAAAATGAATTATATACCTATGCGATTTCAATCGCTAAAGAAGTTAATTACAACAACGTTGGTACCGTAGAGTTTTTAGTAGATCGCGAGGACAATGTCTATTTTATTGAAGTGAACCCTCGTATTCAGGTAGAGCACACCGTGACCGAAATGGTGACCGGAATTGACCTTATTAAAACGCAGATTTTTGTTGCCGGAGGCTATAAACTTTCCGACAAACAAATAAAAATTTACGATCAAGATACATTAGCAACCTATGGTTTTGCTCTGCAATGTAGATTAACTACTGAAGATCCTGAAAACGATTTTACGCCAGACTACGGAACCATTACAACCTACCGTTCGGCTTCAGGAATGGGAATTCGACTAGACGCTGGAAGTATTTACCAATCGTATAGTGTGAGTCCGTTTTTCGATTCGATGTTGGTAAAAGTTTCTGCACATGGTAGAACCTTAGACGGAGCCGTTCGGAAAATGACGCGTGCTTTAAAAGAATTTCGTATTCGAGGAGTGAAAACCAATATCCATTTTCTTCAAAATGTGATTCAGCACGAAACCTTCAAAGAAGGGAAGGCTTCGGTTAATTTTATTCAGAATACACCCGAGTTATTCAATATTAAACTATCACAGGATCGTACTTCAAAAATAACGCAGTATTTAGGTGAGGTGATCGTAAATGGGAATCCAGACGTAAAGTTTAAGGATGACAGTAAAATTTTCCGAAGTGCAAAAATTCCAAAATTTGATAGTAATGCGCCTTACCCAAAAGGAACAAAAGACTTATTAACCGAGCTTGGACCAGAGAAATTTTGTGCGTGGTTAAAAGACGAAAAGAAAATACATTATACCGATACTACCATTCGAGATGCGCACCAATCATTGTTGGCAACACGAATGCGCTCGTACGATATGTTGAAAGTTGCTGAAAGTTATGCGAAAAATCACCCCAACACCTTTAGTATCGAAATGTGGGGAGGTGCTACTTTCGACGTAGCCTTGCGCTTTTTACATGAAAGTCCGTGGACGCGCTTACGCCAACTTCGGAAACTGATGCCTAACATCTTATTTCAGATGCTATTGCGTGGTTCCAACGGTGTAGGATACAAAGCATATCCAGACAACTTGATTGAAAAATTCATCGAAAAATCATGGGAAAACGGAATTGATATTTTCCGAATTTTCGATTCTCTAAACTGGGTAAAAGCGATGGAGCCTAGCATTAACTTCGTCCGAAACAAAACGGGGGGTATTGCAGAAGCTGCTATTAGTTACACCGGAAATATTTTAGACAAAAACGAAACCAAATACAACTTAAAATACTACACCCAACTGGCAAAAGACTTGGAGAATGCCGGCGCACACATGATTGCCATTAAAGACATGGCCGGATTGTTAAGTCCGTACGCTGCTACCGAGTTGGTAGGTGCTTTAAAAGACACGCTCAACATTCCGTTGCATTTGCATACGCACGACACTTCTTCCATTCAATCTGCCACCTATTTAAAAGCGATTGAAGCAGGAGTTGATGTGGTAGATGTTGCTTTGGGAGGTTTGTCGGGACTTACTTCGCAACCTAATTTCAATTCAATTGTAGAAATGATGAAACACCAAGAGCGTGCGCATCATTTTGACACCAATACTTTGAATCAATTTTCAAATTACTGGGAAGATGTTCGTGAATTGTACTATCCGTTTGAATCTGGTTTAAAATCGGGAACTGCAGAAGTGTATCAACATGAAATTCCGGGAGGACAATATTCAAATTTACGCCCGCAAGCAACCGCTTTAGGATTGGGTGATCGTTTTGACGAAGTGAAAAAAATGTACGGAAACGTAAATACCCTCTTCGGAAACTTAGTAAAAGTAACTCCAAGTTCTAAGGTTGTAGGCGACATGGCCATTTTCATGGTCACTAACGATTTAAGTCCGCAAGATGTGATGGAGCGCGGACAAGACATTTCGTTTCCAGAATCGGTGATAAACTTTTTCAAAGGAGATTTAGGGCAACCTTTAGGAGGCTTTCCGAAGGAGCTTCAGAAGATAATTCTGAAAAACAACGAACCGTATACCGACCGACCGAATGCACATTTAAAACCCATCGATTTTAATGCTGAATATAAAAGCTTTCAGAAGAAATTTCAGCCAGGCTTTACGCGACCTATCGAATTTGAAGATTTCTTATCCTATAGTTTATACCCAAGAGTTTTTGAAGACGCGCACCAAAAACACAATTTATATGGAAATGTAGCGATTTTACCGACCGAGAATTTTTTCTACGGAATGAAGGTAGGGCAAGAAGTACTGATCGATTTAGAACCAGGAAAAACGATCATTGTAAAACTGCTGTCTATTGGTAATGCCAATGATGAAGGAGTGCGAATTGTATTTTTCAAAGTAAATGGAGAAAACAGATTGGTGGAAGTGCTAGACAAATCGCTAAACATTAAAAAGATAGAAAACCTAAAAGCAGATGTTTCAGATGCAAGTCAGATGGGTGCTCCGTTACAAGGTATGTTATATAAGGTGTTGGTGAAAAAAGGGCAAGAAATAAAAAAGAACGATCCGTTGTTTATTATTGAAGCGATGAAAATGGAAACTACGGTTACCGCAACCAAAGCAGGAAAAGTAAAGTCGATTACGCTGAAGCCGGGTACGATGGTGTTTAAAAATGATTTGGTAGTGACTGTGGAGTAATACCTTTTTTACAACATATTTTACACTAAAGAGTTATATTTTTGAATGATTCAATTGGTATTTCATTTTTTGTTAGAACTGAATGAAATACTTTTTGTAGTTTTCAAAAAAAACACCCCATGAAAAAAATATACATTCTATTATTTGTCTTTTGTACCGTGATTTTCACCCAATCTTGTAGCTCATCAGACACTGGAGAGCCTATAGAAGAAACAAATGATGATGACGTGGATCCGACTGATGATGAGATTCCAATTCCAGAGTCGTGGCAAAAAACGATTGGTGGGAGTGGCGAAGACGCATTGTTTCCTAGCATTAAAACTTCAGATAATGGATACCTTATTGGAGGAACATCAGATTCTAATATATCTGGTGATAAAGAAGAAAACACTAAAGGCATGGGAGATTATTGGGTCGTGAAATTAGATGCTTCAGGTGTTATTGAATGGCAAAAAACCATAGGCGGATCTGATCAAGATTTTTTATATGCAATTAAAGAAACATTAGATGGGGGGTATATTTTAGGCGGATTCTCAGTATCAAACCTATCTGGTGATAAAACTGAAAATTCAAATGGAGGTCGAGATTATTGGGTCGTGAAATTAACAAATAATGGAATTATAGAATGGCAGAATACGATTGGAGGTAGCGATAGCGATATTTTAAGTTCAATTGTAGTTTCTAATGATGGTGGTTTTTTATTAAGTGGATTTTCCTCTTCAAATATTTCTGGTGACAAAACTGAAAACTCAAGAGGTCGATCAGATTATTGGATCGTAAAAATTGACAGTTCTGGAAATGTAGAGTGGGATAAAACCATTGGAGGTAGTAGTATAGATTCAGGTTCTGCAGCAATTTCGACGAATGACGGTGGTTATATAATTGGAGGGAACTCTGGTTCTGGTATTAGTGGAGATAAAACTGAAGCTGGCTTAGGCCTTTTTGATTATTGGATTGTAAAAATAAATTCTCAAGGAGATATAATTTGGCAAAAAACGATTGGCGGGGCCAATGATGATATATTAAATACAATATGCAAGACTAGTGACAATGGTTTTATTTTAGGAGGTCATTCAGCTTCAGATATTTCAGAAACTAAAAGTGAGAACGCAATTGGAATTACTGATTATTGGATTTTAAAACTAAACAACTCGGGTGTTATTGAATGGGACAATACTATTGGCGGTTCTCAATCTGATGAACTCTGGTCAGTTTCAGAAACTATAGATCAAGGGTTCATTATTGGTGGTAATTCAAATTCTAATATATCGGGAGATAAAACTGAAAACAGTAAAGGAGGATTAGACTATTGGGTATTAAAACTAACTGCTTCTGGAAATATTGATTGGCAAAATACAATTGGAGGAGAAAATGAAGAACTTTTAAGAAGTATTATAGAAATAAGTGAAGGAGACTACTTTTTAGCAGGAACCTCTTCTTCTAATATATCTGGAGATAAAACTGAAGACTCACGAGGAGGCAATGACTTTTGGGTTGTAAAACTATAAAATGTATTATTTACTCTAAATAGCTATTTTTGGACTATTGAAAAAAAACACCCCATGAAAAAAATATACATTCTATTATTTGTCTTTTGTACCGTCATTTTCACCCAATCTTGCAGCTCTACAGATACCAGCGAACCTGTTGAAGAAACTAATGATGATGAAGTAGATCCAACCGATGATGAGATTCCAATTCCAGAGTCGTGGCAAAAAACAATTGGTGGTATTTGGTACGATCAGGTTAATTCCATGATTCAAACTGCCGATGGAGGATTTATTCTTTGTGGGACTTCTAATTCTAGTTTATCTGGGGATAAAACGGAAGAGTCTAGAGGAGGAGATGACGTCTGGATTATAAAACTTTCTGCTAACGGAACGATACAATGGGACAAAACCTACGGAGGAAGTGAAGACGATTTTGGATTTGACATTTTACAAACGGCAGATGGAGGGTATATTGTTGCTGCTACGTCTGAATCTAACATTTCGGGAGATAAAACAGAAAATTCGCAGGGAGGTCCCGACTATTGGGTGTTAAAATTAAATTCTGATGGCACGCTTGAATGGCAGAATACGATTGGTGGTGATCAAACGGATGTTTTAAAAGGTATTGTACAAACTCCTGACGGCGGTTATATGCTAGCTGGCCATTCTGGTTCTGACATTTCTGGAGATAAAACACTTCCTATAAATCTAGGATCAGGTTTCGACCAATGGTATGTTAAAATTTCTTCCGCTGGAATTATTCAAGATCAAAAAGACTTTTCATTTCCTGGTGGCGGATATTTAAAAGCATTTAAAACAACTACCGACAATAGTTTTATTTCAGGAATAAACATCCAAAACGGCACAGGAGAAGATTACTTGTTATACAAATCAAATGCTTCTGGTTCATCTGTATGGCAAAGACATTTCGGTGGTGACCAATTTGACATTTTAGAAGACGTTATACAAACTACTGATGGCGGTTATATAGTATGCGGGGGATCAGGATCAAACATTTCTGGAGATAAAACAGAAGACTTAAACGGAAATTTTGATTATTGGATACTAAAAACCGACAGTTCTGGGGCAATTGAATGGCAAAACTCTATAGGTGGAAATGAATTGAATTGGGGATAACACTATTATAGAGTCTTCTGAAGGAGGCTACTTAGTATCTGGTCATTCAAATTCTAATATCTCTGGAGATAAAACGGAAGATTCTAGAGGTGAGGAGGACTATTGGTTGGTAAAACTAAACGAATTAGGTGAAGTAGAATGGGATAAAACATTAGGAGGCAATCGGTCTGATCAAGCAAGAGTGTTATTACAAACAGAAGATGGTGGCTATGTTATTGCTGGGACTTCATATTCAGGAATTAACGGAGATAAAACAGGAGCAGGTAAAGGTCTTGGCGATATTTGGATACTAAAATATACAGGGCATTTATAACTTTCATTGTTTCTGAAAGATTACAAATTAGTAGAAACAGACAAACTCAAATACTAATTTTACTGGAAACAAGACACTTATTTTAGGTATCTTCTTCTGAAAAAAATCAAACTTATGAAATTTTCTGGTTTTACTAATAACTTTTCTATTATTGTAAAAAAATGCTTCATGAAAAAACTACTATCATTTCTATTATTGCTTTTATTTGTTACATTCTCCTATTCACAAGACCTAAATATACTCTCACAAAATACAATTGGTGGTAGCAATGATGACAGACTCTATTGTATGGACAAAACCACTGACGGAGGATATATTCTTGGCGGGCGTTCAACATCAAATATATCTGGAGACAAAACAGAAAACTCTATAGGTTCCGGTGATTATTGGGTAGTTAAACTTGACAGCAACGAGAACATAGAATGGCAACATACTATTGGGGGTACTTTTGATGATCATTTGTATTCTATTAAACAGACTATGGATGGTGGTTATATTCTTGGGGGTATTTCAAGCTCTAATATTTCTGGTGATAAAACTGAGGATGCCATGGGAGAATCAGACTATTGGATTGTAAAAATTGATGCAAATGGTATTATTGAGTGGGAAAATACAATAGGTGGATCTAGTCGTGAACTGTTATATTCAGTAGTTCAATCTCCAGATAACGGCTATTTTATTGGAGGATACTCAGACTCTAATATTTCAGGCGATAAAACAGAAAACAGAATTGGCACTAATCATGCAATGGATTATTGGGTAGTGAAATTAAATACTAATGGAATTATAGAATGGGATAATACCATTGGTGGAGATAATGAAGATTCTTTATATTCTGTTGTTAGTACAAGTGATGGTGGATGCATTCTAGGTGGTCATTCTTCTTCTAACATTTCGGGTGATAAAACAGAAAATTCTAAAGGTGATAAGGATTATTGGGCAGTAAAATTGAATTCTTTAGGTGCTATAGAATGGCAGAATACCATTGGTGGTAACGATAGTGACATCGTTCATTGTATATCACAAACAACGGATGGGGGTTACATATTTGGTGGTACCTCATGGTCTAATATTTCTGGAGATAAAACAGAAAATGCTATTGGTGATGGTGATATTTGGGTTGTGAAAATTGATAGTCTCGGTCAAATTCAATGGGAGAATACTATTGGAGGAAATGGGTTGGATTTCCTTGAATCTATAGTACAAACTATGGATGGAGGTTATATTTTAGTAAGCGGGTCTGATAGCAATATTTCAGGCGACAAAACTGAAAATTCTGAAGGTTTATCTGACTATTGGGTTGTAAAACTCAATTCAGAGGGGCTAATTGAAGCCCAAAATACTGTAGGAGGAAATGGTGGAGAAGCAGCTTACTCAATAATACAATCTAATAACGGATCCTATGTTGTTGCTGGCTTTTCAGATTCAGATATATCGGGGGACAAAACAGAAGACGCAATTGGGTTATATGATTATTGGGTTGTTAGACTAGATGGTAATCTTGGAATTGACGATGAAACTTTAAAACAAGCTATTACTATCTACCCAAACCCTACAGCAGATTTTTTAACCGTAGCTTCAGATGAACTTTCACTTTCAGAAATAAAAATCTACGATACCAAAGGAACGTTACTAAAAGAACTTTCAGAAATCAATATAAAAAAACCAATTGATGTTTCTAAATTCGCAGCTGGCATCTATTACGTTCAGATTTCTTCCGAAGAAAAAACAACGACTAAAATGTTTGTCAAACAATAAACACAGCGCTTTATTATTTAAAATCCTTCCGAAGAAAAGAAACACGACATCAGTAAAAATATAGGAAATGTAAAATTTCAAAGACAAAATGTAAAAGGGTGATTGTGTTCACATACAACTGTTTTACATTTCGAAAATCCTTCCGAAGAAAACAAGGAAAAATAAAATCGTCACCCCTTGTTATTCAAATAAATAATATTACATTTGCACCCCTCTTAGCGCGATTGTATCAACCGGAGGAAACAAATTTTTATTAACTATTGACAAAAAACGAAATGGATACATTGAGTTACAAAACAGTATCTGCTAACAAAAGCACTGTTAACAAAGAGTGGCTTTTAGTGGATGCGGACGGCCAGACTTTGGGTCGTCTTGCTAGTGAGGTTGCAAAATTACTTCGTGGCAAACACAAACCAAGTTTTACGCCTCACGTAGATTGTGGAGACAACGTAATTATTACTAACGCCGATAAGATTGTTCTTAAAGGAAACAAGTGGGATGACAAAACGTACATTCGCCACACGGGTTACCCAGGTGGACAACGTAGCTTAACTGCTAAAGAATTGTACGGAAAAGATCCTGCACGTGTTATCGAAAAGGCTGTAAAAGGAATGCTTCCTAAAAACAAGCTAGGTGCTGTATTATTCAGAAACCTTAAAGTTTATGTAGGAACAGACCACGGTCAAGAAGCACAAAAGCCAAGAGAAATTAACCTTAACCTAACTAAGTAATGGAGACGATACACAAAATAGGAAGAAGAAAAACGGCTGTTGCACGTGTATATGTTTCTGAAGGAAAAGGAAACATCACAATTAACAAACGTGATTTAACAAATTATTTCACTACACCAACACTTCAATACAAAGTAAAACAACCATTAGTACTTACTGAGAACGAAACATCTTTCGATATCAAAGTAAATGTATTTGGTGGTGGTATTACCGGTCAAGCAGAAGCAATTCGTTTGGCATTGGCACGTGTAATGTGTGCAATTAATGAAGAACACAGATTGGTATTAAAGCCAGAAGGTCTATTAACTAGAGACCCTAGAATGGTTGAACGTAAAAAATTCGGTCAGAAAAAAGCGAGAAAAAAGTTCCAATTCTCGAAACGTTAATATTACAAATGTATGTTGTGCTGCAAAAACTGTGGCACAACATCATTTTCGTTTCAAAATAGTTTTGAAACACAAGTTCATAAATTTTATTATCATTAAGCTGTTAGTTTCATCCTGCCGGATGTAACATTAGTTTAGCATCTAAACCAAGCTCCTAGAGAAGGTTGACATCTAAACATACAGAAAGTAAACTAAACAAAAATGGCAAAAACAAGTAACTCAGTAGAAGTTAAAGATCTTCTAGAAGCAGGTGTACACTTCGGTCACCTAACAAGAAAATGGAATCCAAACATGGCACCGTATATCTATATGGAGCGTAATGGTATTCACATTATCAACCTTTACAAAACTGCTGCAAAAATTGACGAAGCGAATGAAGCTTTGAAAAAAATCGCAGCTAGCGGACGAAAAATCCTTTTCGTAGCTACTAAAAAACAAGCAAAAGACATCGTTGCTGAAAAAGCAAAGAATGCTAACATGCCTTACATTACTGAAAGATGGCCTGGTGGAATGCTTACAAACTTTGTAACGATTAGAAAAGCGGTTAAAAAAATGGCTTCTATTGATCGTATGAAAGCAGATGGTACTTTCATGACTTTGTCTAAAAAAGAACGTCTTCAAGTAGATCGTTTACGTGCTAAGCTAGAAAAGAACTTAGGTTCTATTAGCGACATGAGCCGTCTTCCTGCTGCATTATTCATCGTAGATACTACGCGTGAGCACATCGCAGTTGCTGAAGCTCAAAAATTAAAAATTCCAATCTTCGCAATGGTAGATACAAACAGTGACCCTCGTGTTATTGATTATGTAATTCCTGCGAATGACGATGCTTCTAAATCTATTAGCAAAATTATGACTTCCGTATCTGACTCTATTATAGAAGGTCTTGCTGAAAGAAAATCTGGTAAAGAAGGAAAAGAAGACAAAAAGGATGCTGCTCCAGCTAAAAAAGAAGCTCGCAAAAAAGTGACTGCTTCTAAAGAAAGCAAAGAAGAAGAATAAATAAACTTTAGTTAACACTCTAAGGTCGTTTGGTTCTTTTCTTTGCTATAGAAATAAATTAAACGACCTTTTTTTTCAAATACATTAAAACTTTATAACGATGGTAAAAATAACTGCCGCAGAAGTAAATCAATTAAGAAAACAAACTGGAGCTGGAATGATGGACTGTAAAAAGGCATTAGTTGAAGCAGAAGGTGACATCAATAAAGCAATCGAAATCCTTAGAAAAAAAGGACAAAAAATCGCTGAAAAAAGAGCCGACAGAGACTCTAGTGAAGGTGCTGTAATTGCGAAAGTAAACGACGCTAACACAAGAGGTGTAATTGTTTCTTTAAACTGTGAAACAGATTTCGTAGCTAAGAATGACTCATTCGTAGCAATGGCTCAAAAAATGGCCGATATCGCTTTAGACACAAATTCTAAAGAAGAATTTTTAAAAGCAGATTTCGACGGAATGACTGTTGAAGAAAAATTAATCGAGCAAACTGGTGTAATTGGAGAAAAAATTGAAATCGGTGGTTTCGAAATTTTAGAAGCTCCTTTCGTTGGTGGGTACATTCACGGAAACAAAATTGGTGCTTTAACAGGTCTTTCAGCTGCGTCTGATACAGCTGCTGAGGTTGCTAAAAATGTTTCTATGCAAGTTGCTTCAATGGGTGCAACAACACTTTCATACAAAGATTTCTCTCCAGAATTCGTAGCTTCAGAAACAGAAGCTAGAATTGCTGTAATTGAAAAAGACAATATCGAATTAGGTAGATTAGGAAAAACACTTAAAAATGTTCCTCAATTTATCTCTAGATCTCAATTAACTGATGAGGTTCTTGCAAAAGCTCAAGAAGATGCAAAAGCTGAATTAAAAGCTGAAGGGAAACCAGAAGCTATTTGGGATAGAATTCTTCCAGGAAAAATGGAGCGTTTTATTTCAGACAACACTACATTAGACCACGAAAAAGCATTGTTAGATCAAAACTTTATCATGGACGATTCTATGAATGTAGCTGCTTACGTTGCTAGCAAAGGTGACGCAACAGTAGTTGGATTTAAAAGAGTTTCTTTAACGTAAGCTTCAAAAAAATATCTTGTATTTAAAACCGTCAGCTCTTCGCTGACGGTTTTTTTATTTTTAAATAAACATCCAACATTTTTCATTATTTTTGCCTTCGTAAAACAAAGCTATGCACTACAAAAGAATTCTTTTAAAATTATCTGGTGAAGCCCTTATGGGAAATCGTCAATACGGGATTGACCCAGAACGCCTTCAAGAATACGCCCAAGAAATTAAGGAAATTATTGAAAAAGGTGTACAAGTTGCCATTGTAATAGGCGGCGGAAATATTTTTAGAGGTGTCGCTGGTGCAAGTCGTGGAATGGATCGTGTACAAGGAGACCATATGGGGATGCTTGCAACGGTTATTAACGGACTCGCACTGCAAAGTGCTATGGAAGACGAAGGGATTCCAACACGCTTACAAAGCGCTATTAAAATTAACGAAGTTGCAGAACCTTTTATTCGCCGTAAAGCCATTCGTCATTTAGAAAAAGGACGCGTAGTTATTTTTGGCGGAGGAACAGGAAACCCATATTTCACTACAGATTCGGCTGCTGTTTTACGCGCAATCGAAATTCACGCAGATGTTATTTTAAAAGGAACGCGTGTAGATGGTATTTACTCTAGCGATCCCGAAAAAGACACTACTGCAACCAAATTTGACTCAATAAGCTTTGACGATGTACTTCGAAAAGGCCTAAAAGTAATGGACACCACCGCTTTTACATTAAGTCAAGAAAATGAATTGCCAATTATTGTATTCGACATGAACACCAAAGGAAACTTAATGAAAGTAGTTTCTGGTGAAAATATTGGAACAAAAGTTAACTTATAAAAACCCATAAGTCATTCCTATTTTTAAAAAATGGCTTAGTTTTTGAAAAATATATCTTAATTTTAAAGAAACACACTTTTTTTAATACAATTAAGTTTAATTAAATGAGACCTGTATAGGCAGACACTACTAAAGATGGAAGAAGAAATTAAATTCATAATAGATAGCACAAAAGAAGCAATGCACAATGCATTACTTCACCTTGAAAAAAAATACATAAACATTCGTGCCGGGAAAGCTTCTCCTGCTATGGTGAATGCTGTAATGGTAGATTACTACGGAAGTCTTACTCCTTTGAGTCAAGTAGCCAACGTTAATACACCCGATGGGATGACTATTACCATTCAACCTTGGGAGAAAAACCTTATTCCTGAAATTGAAAAAGGAATTCACCAGGCGAACATTGGCTTTAACCCAATGAATAACGGAGAGAGCATTATAATTACTGTTCCGCCACTAACGGAAGAACGAAGAAGAGATTTAGCCAAGCAAGCAAAACACGAAGCTGAAGAATCTAAAATTGGTGTTCGTAACGATCGTAAAAACGCAAATAATGACATTAAAGATCTAGAAATTTCTGAGGATATGAAGAAAAATCTTGAAATTGATGTTCAAAAATTAACCGATTTCCACATCAATAAGATAGATGAAATTTTCGCGAATAAAGAAAAAGAAATAATGACAGTCTAATCATTTTAATTTCTTATTCATACAATAAAGCGACTTAATTGTCGCTTTATTTATAATTTTACACTTTAGATTGATTTGAAATCCTATATGCGCAAGGTTTTACTCTTCCTTACTTTTTTAACCTTTTTTTCCGCATTTGCGCAAGAGCCCTCTATTCAAACCAAGCAGGACACTACAGCTTCCCAACAAGAAAAAAAACAAAACCCATTTAATACTGGTTTTTACCCAATCGGCTTTTTCGATGCTGATTTAAAATACCTTATTAAATACAACAATTATGAAGGTTTACGTATTGGTTTTGGAGGTGTAACCAACAATCGCCTTTCTGAAACCTACAAAATAAGCGGTTATGTTGCTCGAGGTTTTATTGACGAACAAATAAAATACAGCATTGGAGGTAGTGCTCGTTTAAATAAAGATAAGAACACTTGGCTTAATGCTTTTTACGTCAAAGATATTATGGAAATTGGTGCTTCCAACTTTTTAACCGATGCCAGAGTATATTCCGTTTTTGAACCTCGATTGGTAAACGTGACACAGTTTTACAAGCATAGAACGTGGCAAACCAATATTCAGCATGAATTTTCACCTAAATTTTATTCCGAATTTAGACTCTCCAAAAGTAAAATTGAACAAACACTAGCCTATAATTACGTAATCAACAACACGCTTTATAACAACTACACAGTGGCAGAAGCTACAGTATCGATGCGATATAGTCCGAAAACAAATTTTTTTACTGCGGAAGACGGCCGTATTGAATACTTTGATGGGTTTCCAAAAATTAGTGCTCAGATTACTCAAGGTGTAAAAGGAATTGAAGGAAGTGACTTTAACTACACCAAACTAGGATTAAAATTTGATTATTACATAAAAAGAAGAAACCTATCTTCTACCCACATTTTATGGGAAAACGCTTTGGCACTTGGAGATGTTCCATTGACACATTTATACCACGCATACCCTAACAATCCTACAAAAGGAAAAATATTAAAGCGCTTTTCTGTAGCGGGCAGAAAGAGTTTTGAAACCATGTATTTTGGCGAGTTTTTCTCAGACAAATTAACCACACTTCAGGTTAGACATAGCTTGAGACGCTTCAATATTTCAAGAAAAATACAACCCGAATTAGTACTTATTACTCGTCATGCTTTGGGTGATTTAAAAAACAAAACGGATCACACAGGGCTAAACTTTAAGACATTAGATCAACTTTATTCTGAATCGGGAGTCGAGCTTAATAAAATCCTCTTTGGTTTTGGATTGAGTTTTGCGTATCGTTATGGGTATTATAGCCTTCCAGATTTTGACGACAATATCTCTTTAAAGTTCACTTTCTACTTAAAGTTTTAGTCAAAATAAATCTATCGCAAAAAAGCGTTCCCCTTCATAGGAATTAGTACCTTTGCCGTTCTTAATTTGCATCTATTTTGAATAAACTTTTTAGCATTGGTTTTTGGAGCGCAACCGCTCGTTTTATTCTACGGAACAGAGCGTTCATTCTTATTGCAATTGCAGCTATTACAGTCGCTTTGGCAATGCAATGGAAACACATGCGCTTTACATACACGGAAGCGAATTTATTACCCGACGACCACGAAATTAACATCGAGTACAATAGTTTTTTAAAGCACTTTGGCGAAGAAGGAAATTTGATTGTTTTAGGCGTAAAAGACTCGCTGCTATTTACCCCTAAAAATTTCAATGCGTGGAATAAACTTTCCGAAGATTTCATAAAATCACCAGAAGTAGAGTTTGCCCTTTCTTTAGGAAACCTTCAGAAACTAGAAAAAAGAACCGACATTGAAGGCTTTAGGATGGTTCCGTTGGTGAAAGACTCTATCATTACACAAGCTGTTGTAGATGATTACAAACATGAACTTTTTACCAACCTTCCGTTTTACAATGGATTGGTGTATAGCCCCGATAAAAAATCGGTACGAAGCGCTATCTATCTTAAAAAGGACATTGTAAATACGCCCGAACGAAAAGATTTTATTGACAAGGTTTTAATTCCGAAAATTCAGCAATTTGAAAAAGACACCGGTATAAAAGTACATACTTCTGGGATGCCGTATATTCGAACTCTAAACTCTCAAAACATTATTGATGAAATTGGGATGTTTATTGGTGCTGCCCTACTCGTAACTTCGCTTATCTTTTTCTTCTTTTTTAGATCTTTTAGAGCCACCTTAATCTCAATGGTTACCGTAATTATTGGTGTTATGTGGGCCTTTGGTATTTTAGGCTTATTGCACTACGAGATAACGGTACTTACGGCTTTAATTCCGCCACTAATCATTGTTATCGGAATTCCGAATTGCGTCTTCCTGATTAATAAATACCAGCAAGAAATAAAACAACACGGGAATCAAGCAAAATCGCTACAGCGTGTAATTACCAAGGTTGGAAACGCAACCTTAATGACCAACGTAACAACTGCTTCAGGTTTCGCTACATTTATTTTAACCAACAGTCAGTTGCTTAAAGAGTTTGGTATTGTTGCTTCAATCAATATCATCGCTATCTTTTTATTGAGCTTACTTATCATTCCAATTGTGTATAGTTATATGGCCATTCCTAAATACAAACATTTAAAACACTTGAACAAAGGGTGGATTAACAGCTTTGTAAACTGGATGGAAAAAATGGTACGCGGACATCGCATTGCCATTTACATTACCGCCATTGCATTGCTTTGCGTAAGCATTATTGGAATTTTCAATATCAAAATTTCGGGAAGTATTATTGAGGATATGCCGAAGAAAACTGAATTCTACAAAGACATAAAGTACTTTGAAAAAGAATTTGAAGGTATTATGCCCCTTGAAATTTTAGTAGATACCAAGCGTAAAAAAGGGGTGATGAAGTTAGCGACCCTTAAACGCATTGATGAACTACAAGATTACATTCAAGAAATACCAGAATTTTCAAAGCCACTTTCAGTCGTTGAACTCATTAAATACTCTAAGCAGGCGTATTACAATAACAATCCTGAGTACTATCAACTCCCAAACAACCAAGAACAAACCTTTTTACTATCCTACGCTAAAAGCAGTTCTGACAAAACAAATTTACTGTCTAGCTATGTAGACACAACAGGTCAGTATGCGCGTGTTACTACATTTATGAAGGATACCGAAACAGAACGGTTTGATCGTATAGAAGAAGACTTAAAAACTAAGATTGCTAAAATTTTCCCTTCGGAAAGATACGATGTAACCCTCACAGGTAAAGCATTGGTATTTCAAAAAGGGACCAAATATTTGGTTCAAAACTTAGTCATTTCACTATCGCTCGCTATTTTACTCATTGCCTTATTTATGGCTTGGATGTTTAGAAGCTTTAGAATGATTCTTGTTTCGTTAATTCCAAATCTATTGCCTTTATTAGTAACCGCAGGATTGATGGGCTTTTTAGGAGTACCTATAAAACCTTCCACTATTTTAGTGTTTAGCATTGCCTTTGGTATTTCGGTAGATGATACCATTCACTTTTTGGCAAAATACCGTCAAGAGCTCATTGTAAACGACTGGAAAATCAAACGATCGGTATATGCCGCGTTACGAGAAACAGGCGTTAGTATGTTCTACACTTCAATAGTCTTGTTTTTCGGGTTCTCTGTATTTACCATTTCAAGCTTTGGAGGAACCGTAGCATTAGGAGCTTTAGTTTCGATGACGCTTCTTTTTGCAATGCTAGCAAACCTTCTGTTATTGCCTTCTTTATTACTTTCATTAGAGCGAAGTATTGCAAATAAAAAGACCCTCAAAAAACCTGCATTAAAAATTATTCCAGACAGTGAAGATGACGAAGATGAACTAGAGTCTAAGACGTAATTTTTTCAGAAATAACAATTAAAAAATTATATTTACGCATTCATAAAAAACCATTATGCAACATATAGAAATAGCTACCTTACTTAAAAGTGAACCTTCTCTTCATGAAGTATCCGTTAAAGGCTGGGTACGCTCCTTTAGAAGCAATCGTTTTATTGCATTAAATGATGGATCTACTATTAAAAATATTCAATGTGTAGTAGATTTTGAAAAATTTGAAGAAGAGATACTTAAAAAAATTACCGTAGGTGCTGCCATCCACGTGAGAGGTTTACTTGTAGAAAGCCAAGGACAGGGACAAGCAGTTGAGATACAAGTTTCAAAAGTCGAAATTCTTGGAGAAGCAAATCCGGAAGAAGTAAAATTAACGATACTATCGCCTAAAAGACATTCGATTGAAACACTAAGAGAGCAAGCTCATTTACGCGTTCGCACCAATACATTTAGTGCAGTTATGCGCACCCGTTCTAAACTGGCTTTTGCCGTTCACGATTACTTTCAGAAAAACGGTTTCAATTACATGAATACGCCTGTTATTACAGGAAGTGATGCTGAAGGTGCTGGCGAAATGTTTCGTTTAAGCTCACTTGATCCTAAAAACCCACCTTTAAATGAAGATGGCTCTATTAATTATAAAGAAGATTTCTTCGGAAAGGAAACCAACTTAACTGTAAGTGGGCAACTAGAAGCAGAAACGTACGCAATGGGACTGGGGAAAGTTTATACCTTCGGACCTACATTTAGAGCCGAAAATTCAAATACTTCTCGTCATTTGGCTGAATTTTGGATGATTGAACCAGAAGTAGCTTTCAACGATCTTGATGCAAACATGGATCTTGCTGAAGATTTTATCAAGTATATCATTACGTATGCGCTAGAAAATTGTGCTGACGACCTTGAGTTTCTTGAAGAGCGTTTATTTCAAGACGAAAAAAACAAGCCACAAGCCGAGCGTAGCGAAATGAAACTACGCGAAAAGCTTCAGTTTATTTTAGACAATAACTTTAAACGAGTTACCTATACGGAAGCGATCGAAATCTTAAAAAGATCGAAACCAAATCAAAAGAAAAAATTTAAATACATCATCGAAGAATGGGGTGCTGACCTACAAAGTGAGCACGAGCGTTTTCTAGTAGAGAAACACTTTAAATGCCCTGTGATATTATTTGATTATCCGGCAAATATTAAAGCGTTTTACATGCGTCTTAACGAAGATGGAAAAACAGTACGCGCTATGGATGTTCTTTTCCCAGGTATTGGTGAAATCGTGGGAGGTTCACAACGTGAAGAGCGTTATGATGTCCTAAAATCAAAAATGGAGTCGATGGGTATTGACGAAAAAGAACTTTGGTGGTACTTAGAACTTCGTAAATTTGGAACTGCAGTTCACAGTGGTTTCGGACTTGGTTTTGAGCGTATGGTACAGTTTGTAACAGGAATGGGGAATATTAGAGATGTAATCCCTTACCCTAGAACTCCTGGTAACGCCGAGTTTTAAGATCGCAAAATGACAAAAAAGGGGTTTGAAAGCTTCTACTTTCAGCTTCTTCCTATATTTTCATAAGCTTTTATTAAAACTGGCTACTTTACACTGTAAGTAGCCAGTTTTTTTTAACTTTATAAGTAAGTACAAAGAACGATGCTAAAACAACAGCTTAACTTTAAATTATCTCAAAAACTATCGCCTCAGCAAATCCAGCTGATGAAGTTGATACAGTTGCCTACGCAAGCTTTTGAACAACGTATTTCGCAAGAAATGAATGAAAATCCTGCGCTTGAAGGAGGAAAAGATGATGACGATACGTACGATGAAGATTTTAACAATGAAGACGAATACGAATCGGACAGTGAAGTTATTGAAACCGACATCAATGTGGACGATTATTTAAGCGATGACGAAACGCCTAGCTATAAACTTTCTGCCAATAACTACAGTGCCGATGATGAAGAGAAAGACATGCCGTATGCTTCTGGAACTTCGTTTACTCAACATTTAACACAACAATTAAACACCTATCGTCTGGATGAAGAGGAAAAGGAAATTGCCGTGTTTTTAGTGGGGAGTATAGACGAAAGTGGTTACATACGCCGAGAACTTATCGATATTGTTGACGATCTTGCGTTTACACAAAACATTTATACCAGTGAAGACAAGATTGAAAAGGTATTAAAAATTGTACAAGATTTAGATCCAGCAGGTGTAGGTGCACGTGACCTTCAGGAGTGTTTATTAATTCAATTAGAACGAAAAGACACTACAGAATCTGTAGCTCTTGCTATTTCTATATTAGAAGAAGCCTTTGATCATTTTTCAAAAAAACACTATAAAAAATTACTTCAGAAGTTTGACATTTCAGAAGACCAATTGCGTGGTGCTATTCAAGAAATTGAAAATTTAAATCCGAAACCTGGAGGTGCTTATTCTGGAAATAATCGAATGGTAGAACACGTTGTTCCCGATTTTGCCATTACTATTGTGGAAGGAGTTTTAGAATTAACGTTAAATGGTAGAAACGCTCCAGAACTTCATGTTTCGAGAGAATACACCAACATGCTGAAAGGCTACAAAGAGTCGAAAGACAAATCGAAATCGCAGAAAGATGCCGTTCAGTTTATAAAGCAGAAATTAGACGCTGCAAAATGGTTTATTGACGCTATCAAACAACGTCAGCAAACTCTTTTTGTTACGATGAATGCTATTATGCATCAGCAAGAAGAATATTTTTTAACGGGTGACGAACGTAAACTGAAACCAATGATTTTAAAGGATATTGCCGATAAAATTAATATGGATATTTCAACGGTTTCTAGAGTTGCTAATAGTAAATACGTTGATACTCCCTACGGAACGCGATTGATTAAAGACTTTTTTAGTGAGTCGATGAAAAACGATCAAGGAGAAGATGTTTCAACCAAAGAAATAAAAAAAATACTAGAGATTACAATTTCAGAAGAAGACAAAAGAAAGCCATTAACCGACGATAAACTAGCTAAAATTCTGAAAGAAAAGGGATATCCAATTGCCCGTCGTACTGTCGCAAAATACCGCGAACAATTAGATTTACCGGTCGCAAGACTTAGAAAAGAGATTTAATGAACTTCTTCATTCGCCTCGCCGCCTATTTATTTCATCCGCTTTTAATGCCTTTGTTAGGTGCAACCTTATATTATATCGTGACACCTCGATTTATTGAGTTAGAGATCATGCAAGCGCGTTTATTCTCTATTGCAATTATCACACTGTTCATACCTATCATTGTTTTCTTTCTACTGAAAAATATAGGAGTGTTACAAAGTATTCATCTTCAAAGTGTAGGAGAACGAAAGATTCCACTAATGGTACAATGCCTATTACTGCTGTTGATTATTAAGATGGTTTTTGATCCTTATGAAAGTCCCGAATTATATTACTTCTTTGTAGCCATACTTTTTTCAAGCATTAGTGCATTAATACTCGTTCTCTTAAAGTTCAAAGTTAGTTTACATCAAATGGGAATTGCAGGTGTAACCATGTTTTTAATAGCCTTAGGGATACATTTTAAAGTTAATGTATTGGTAGGTATTGGTTTTTTCTTTATCGCAAATGGCTGGGTAGCTTCTTCGCGCTTACACACAAACTCGCATACGGGAATAGAACTTATTATTGGTTTTTTTGTAGGGATACTACCGCAGCTAGTGATGCTTAATTTCTGGCTATAAGATATAAAACATAAGTCCGACACTAATGGTTTGAAACTTTACGGACTCTCCTGTAGTTGTGACTGCATTTTTGAAAAAGGGGTTTACGCTATAGTACGCAAAGAAATTAAACGTATTATACCCAAAACTCAATGTGGTTCCAAGTCTTAATTTTTCAAACTCAGGAATTGAAGTCTGATTTACATTGTTTCCAGACTGTTTAAAGCTCGCTTTGTACCAATAGGTATAACCAGCCCTAAATCCCGCATAAACACGCCAAAATCGGTAGGTAGTTGCCGTAGAAGACCTCCATCGAAACTCTATAGGAAGTTCTACCGCTGCTGTACTAAATCGGTTGCGCGAATAATCTACTTCTGAATCGTCTAGAACAGTAAAAATTGTTTCATCATTAGTATCCTCACCAATAAATAAGGTTTGACCAAATTCATTAAATGAAAATCCTAGTCCAACGGCTATAGCAACGTTTCGCTTTGTATTAATTGGCATATCTCTCAAATACCCAAATTGTATTCCGCCTGAAAGTCCGCGAATGTCCACGCCACTTGGAACATTGGTTAAAAGGTTATAGGTTGCCCCTACATAAAATTGGTCTTCTCGGTATTTAGCGTCTCCTAAATCGCTTGGAATAGTATCCTGTGCCATCAGAGTAAATGATAGCAATAGAAAGATATAAGAATTAAATAGATGCTTAGACATACGATAAATATAGTTGTATTTTAATTTATCTGAAACAAAAAAACGCCTTGTACTGAAAGTTCAGTGACAAGGCGTTTTTTAAGTATTATAAAAACGTATTACTTTCCAATTTCGGTACCTGGTGCAGCAATATAAATAAGCTTTAACATATTTAAGTCACGTAACTCTTGTTTAATGTCTGTTACTAGACCTGTGTTAGTTTCCTTATCTACTTTTAAAGCCACCATTACTTTATCTTGAAGTTCTGGTAAAAGTTTTTGTCTTGCTTCAGTCAAAGCGAATTTTACATTCGAAACATCTGTGTACTTATCTCCAATTTGGATTTTACCTTCCTTACCATACTTATCTGCATAGCGAGCACTAGGTTTTCCAGCGAAAATATATACTGAACGATCTTTCTTCAGTTTTTCAACTTGATCTGCTTTTGGCAATTCGTTTTTCACCAATAGATTATTATTTCTTAATACAGTTACAACCATAAAAAAGAACAATAACATAAATACAATATCTGGTAAAGATGCAGTATTCACTGGTGGTAACTCACCGCTTTTTTTCTTTGTGAATTTTGACATAATTTTCCTTGTTTTATTGTCCTGTTTTTTTCGGTTCTGCCTCAGATAGTTTCAAAGGAAATAATTTTTGGATATTCTCTAATTTAGCCTGAGCCGCCTCTTCGTTTCCACTATAATTCCCTTCGTCAATAGCCTTCTTAACTTCGGTAAATTTCCATCCGTATAAACGTTGAGACTCTCTATCTCTTAAAAAGTTGTACGCCGCCACTAATTCATTTTGAACAGCGATATACATTTTATAAGAAGTAAGCCTATCGTTTTGTACAGATATTACTGCCTTGTCAGGATTGTCTGATGAATCAGGACTTCTTTTCCCTTTACAATGTGCACAATATTCTGGTGACCCTTTTGCAGCCCCACCATTGTCTAAAAATTCGATTGCAGCTTGACGTAAATCTTTAAGCTCCATCAAATCATCCTCAACAAGCAATTGATCATTTTTATTCACATTTACAATGAATAAGTTCTTTTGCTTTATAACTGGAGGATCGACTACATCTTCATTTGGAGGCAACTGTCTAGCAATCCCCTTATCTTTCTCGATGGTAGTTGTTACCAAAAAGAAGATAAGCAACAGGAATGCGATGTCTGCCATAGACCCTGCATTAACTTCTGGTGTTGCTCTTCTTGCCATATTATTTTGTTGTTATTTTCTTAATTCCACTAAATACCATTGCTGCAATTGCAAGAACTCCTAAGATATAAAATACATACAGTCCCGTAGAGATCCATTTAGAACCACTAGCTGAAAGCATTGTACCATCTTTTAACATTGTTTCTGTACCGTCTGATAAAACATAAGATACGACTACGATTGCTAAGAAAGATCCAATTGCAATAAGTGTATTTTTAATATTCCCTGATAAAAGTCCTTTTATCACAAACACTATTACAAAAAGAAGTACAATGGCCAACATGATATACGCTACATATAAAAACCAATCTAGTCCTTCTCCGGTTGCTTTAACAGCATCATCTCCCTTAGAAACTATCATTGCAAGAGAAATAACTCCAGCAATACTAAGGATTAATGCTACTATTTTTAAAATTTTATGTAAACCCATTATTGGTGTGTTTTAAAATTATCTTTTGTTTTTGTAGTCTACCAACATATCAATTAATGTGATAGATGCATCTTCCATACTGTTTACAATGCTATCAATTTTTGCAATGATATAATTGTAAAAAATTTGAAGAATAATCGCTACAACTAAACCAAATACAGTTGTTAAAAGTGCTACTTTAATACCCCCTGCTACAAGAGAAGGATTCATATCACCTGCTGCTTCAATTTTATCAAATGCTAAAATCATACCAATTACAGTTCCCATGAAACCAAGCATTGGAGCAAGAGCGATAAATAATGAAATCCAAGAAACGTTTTTCTCTAATTGTCCCATTTGAACACCACCGTAAGCAACTACTGCTTTTTCAGCAGCTTCAATACTTTCGTCTGCACGATCAAGACCTTGATAGTAGATAGATGCTACAGGTCCTTTTGTATTTCTACAAACTTCCTTAGCAGCTTCAATACCACCACTACTTAATGCGTCTTCTACGTTTTGAGCTAACTTTTGAGTGTTAGTTGTAGAAAGATTTAAATAAATAATTCTTTCAATAGCAATTGCTAAACCAAGAATTAAACATAAAAGTACAATCCCCATAAAACTAGGACCCCCTTCAATGAAACGTTGTTTTAAATCTTGATGCCATCCTTGTGGCTCCTCTGTTGAGCCAGCTTCCTCATCTTGTACAAATGATACAGTCGCTGCTGTAGTTAGAGATTGTGTGCTTGTTGGCGAAGTTTGTGCTGCAGATGCAGTTAATGTTCCCGCAAAAACTAGTGCGGCAATTGCCATAATAGAAAATAATTTTTTCATTGCTATCGACTTAAAGATTTGTTTTTAGTTTAAGGTTTTAAAGATATAAAATAATTTAGTTAATCTGCAATAATATATTTAACGCAAGCCCGTATTTGCTGTATTTAAAGTTGTTACCAATACAATTTTAAGTTAAAACGTAATTTATTAAGGTAAACTACCCTATTGAATCTTCTTTTTTAACCAAAAAAGTCGCTTCTTTTTAACGTAAAAACGCATAAATAACTATCAAACAGCACGATTTCAAACAGAAATCATCTTTAAATTTCTTAATTAAAAGAAAATGTTTCTATTTAAACAAGCTAGAATACATACAATCGTATTCTTACCCACAAGCATCACATTTCAAAGTACTATTACAAATTTGCAGAGAGGAAGGGATTCGAACCCTCGATACGCTTTTGGCGTATACACGCTTTCCAGGCGTGCGCCTTCGACCACTCGGCCACCTCTCTATTATAAAACCCAAAGGGTTAAAATTAATAGGATGGCAAATAACAAAAAAAAGTAACGCAATAAAAAGACTTTAGTCTATTATTTATTGCATTTCACCTCGTAATGATGTTTCAAAGATGGTTTTAAAGCTATTAGACGAAACATTTTGCCCCATTAAATACATTAATTTTGCCAAAGCAGCTTCCGTAGTCACGTCTTTCCCTGAGATAACACCCATCTTTTTAAGGTCCATACTCGTTTCATATTGCCCCATACTTACGCTTCCTCCAGAGCATTGTGTTACGTTAACAACGGGAATTTTCTTTTGAAGTACTTTTTTAATGGCTTTTAAAAACCACTCTTCGTTCGTGCAATTGCCGCTACCATAGGTTTCTAAAATCAATCCTTTTAAATCTGGATAGGCTAAAAGGTATTCTAACGTAGGTCGATCTAATCCTGGAAACATTTTAATCAAGAGAATATTTGATTCCATTTTTTTATGAACCTTCAACTTTTTTCTTCGATTGGCTACAAACAATGCTTCGTTATTTACCTTTAAATGCACTCCACTTTCTACCAATGGAGGATAATTTAACGATGCAAAAGCTTCAAAATGTTCGGCATTTATTTTCGTTGTTCTGTTTGCACGGTATAATTTGTATTCAAAATAAAGACAAACCTCTGTGAGTACAGGTCGCCCCTTTTCCTGTAAGGCTGCAATCTGAATAGACGTAATTAAATTTTCCTTCGCATCTGTTCTAAAATCACCAATAGGTAATTGAGACCCTGTAAATACGACTGGCTTTGCTAAATTCTCTAGCATAAAACTCAAGGCTGAAGCTGTATAAGACATTGTATCACTACCATGCAATACCACAAAACCATCATACGCTTCATAGTTAACCTCTATAAGTGTTGCTATTTCTGCCCAAAAAGAAGGATTCATGTTCGAACTATCTATAGGAGCCTCAAAACTAGTGGTTGCAATGTCACAATCTAATAATTTCAACTCTGGAATATGTTTCAATAAATCGTCAAAATTGAAATTACGCAGTGCGCCAGTTTCAAAATCTTTGATCATCCCAATAGTACCTCCTGTATATATAAGTAGTATGTTCGATTTTTTTGTCATTCTTCTCTGAAGTTTTAGATCCCAAAAACTGCTTTGGAATTTTCTGTCGTGATGTGGGCTATTTCGGCTTCGGAAAGCTGGTAAATATCTGAAAGCTTTTTACTTACATAACAAAGATAACTGCTTTCATTACGCTTGCCTCGAAATGGCACGGGAGAAAGGTAGGGCGAATCAGTCTCTAATACAATATGTTTCAAGTCTATTTGATGTAAGAAGGTATCAATCTTCCCATTCTTAAAGGTGACAACACCCCCAATACCTAATTTCATATTATACGAAATTGCTTGTTTAGCTTGCTCTAAACTTCCTGTGAAGCAATGAAATATTCCGAAGAGATCCTCTCCTTTTTCACTTTCTAACACTTCAAAAACCTCGTTAAATGCCTCCCGACAATGAATTACAATAGGTAGTTTATGCTTTTTCGCCAACTGTATCTGATACCGAAATGCTTCTTGCTGAATGTCTAGCGTTGAAGTGTCCCAATACAAATCAATTCCAATCTCACCCACTGCATAAAAATTCCGCTTTTCAAATTGCGCTTCTATATGAAGAAGTTCC
The DNA here is from genome assembly GCF_900102055.1 of Ulvibacter litoralis. Classification (GTDB taxonomy): domain Bacteria; phylum Bacteroidota; class Bacteroidia; order Flavobacteriales; family Flavobacteriaceae; genus Ulvibacter; species Ulvibacter litoralis. The sequence continues at coordinate 1,180,984 of NZ_FNBA01000001.1, read as the reverse complement.
TCTTTATAATTGCTTTTTACCGATGTAGGGTGTAATCCCATCATCAAATAAACCTGATCTGGATACTTTTGTTCTAATTGGTACATCGCCTCCGTTGTCGCAGAATCTATTGCGGGTATAAAAAAACGAGTCACTCCAGCCGCTATGGCACGTTGCATCATTTCGTCTTGGTCTGCTTCAAAAGCATCACTATATAAATGTGTGTGGGTATCTGTTAACATACTGCAAAGCTACTTATTTTGTTTGCTATCTTTACAAAAAAAGTAACGTGACGCATCTAAGAAATTTCCTTGAAGGCAATGGTTTTTACAGAATTCCATTAAAAAAATTAGCTACAGGACACTATAAATTTTCAGCAAAAATAAACAATATCGCAGGCCAATTCATCCTAGACACAGGAGCGTCAACGAGTTGCATTGGTTTTTCACATACAAGTCATTTCGCACTTACCAGTGAAGAGAGCGACATTAAAGCAGCTGGGGCTGGGGCTATTAATATGGAAACCAAAGTAGCTAGAAATAACACCATTCAAATTAAAAAATGGACGACTTCAAAAATGGATTTTGTTCTTTTCGACTTATCTCACGTAAATGAAGCCCTTCGACAAGCAGACGAAACAGCTGTTCACGGGATTATTGGCGCGGATTTTTTAAAGCAACAAAGAGGGGTTATTGACTATGGAAGAAACTGTCTGTATGTTAAATAGATTGCTAAAAAGTTGATTTTTTTTTAGTACTTTTAATACCTACAACAAACTTAAAAAACACGAATGCTTCACAAATCTTTAGTTATAGCTCCCCTGCTATTTCTGTTTGCCATCTCTATGGTTGCACAAGATGTAAGGCATTATAAAAACATCGCAGACACAACAACCGATAACGTCTTAAAATTAACCGCTTTAGACTCTGTCTTATCAAAATCGTTTCGAAAAGACACAAAAACATTTATCGATTATAGCCAAATTTACATCAATCTTGCCAAAGATATGGACAGCATTGAGCAAGCTGCAAAAAAAGCAATGAACTTGCAGCATCCACTTACCAATATTGGCAATGATCCAGAAAAAGCAATTGTAATTTTAAACGGGGTGTTAGCTCATAAATATAAAATTAAAGACAGCTTTTTATTAGGAGGCTTGTATTTAAAAAAGGGACTCGCGCACTACACAAAAAATTACAAAGAAGCTATTGAAGATTATACCTTAGCGTTACAAAATTTTTCTAGCAAAGATTCCATTCACATCGCAGACGCTTTACTACTACGAGGTCATGCCCGGTCTAGTTTAGGTGAGTTTGTATCTGCCCGTAAAGACTTTAACGATGCCTATATTATTTATGAATCGCTAAAAGACTATCAATACATGCTCCGAGCACAACAAGGTAAAATTACCATGTTTAGCATCAATGGATTTTATGAGCTTGCTAAAAAGGAACGGGCCGAATTAATCACAAAATTAAAAACACTTGATTTAAAAGAGTTTTTATCGACGGAATATTTCAACCAAGCACTCGATTATCAAAAAACAGGTGATTCAGAACTCAGGTTAAAGTATTTATTAGAAGCCAAGAAAAACCTCACAGACACACTAAACACAAAGATGTTTATTAATATTCACTCCAAATTATCTGAATATTATAGCGAACACAAAGAATTAATAAAGGCAAAACAAGAAATTTTAACCATCAAGCCGTATTACGACAGTGCACTCGGAGACCCTAGTGCTGAACTAAACTTTAACAGCGCTCACGCCACCTTTTTAATTGCAATAGGCGATTATGACAACAGTTTATTTTACGCAAATAAAAAACTTGAGAATGCTGAAAAACTTGGTGTTGAAGACGAAATCATGGATTCGCACTTAATGCTTTCAGAAATTTATAAAAACTTAGGAAACTACAAAAAAAGTTTAGAAAACAAAGACCAATATGCCGTAATTAGAGACTCTCTTTACAGCAGAAGTAACGCAAATTCCCTCGCCTATTATCAAACCCTATTTGATATGCAAAAGAAGGAAAAAGAACTGGTTGAAAAGAATACCAATATTAAATTACTAGAGAAAGATACCCAAACCTTCAAAAAAGTAATGTTCTTTATCAGCTTAGCTATTATGTTGGGCTTCGGAATCATTCTGCTTTCCAGAAACAGACGTAACTTAAAGAGTAAAAAGAACCTTCAAGAAGGATTTAGCCAAAAATTATTGGTATCGCAAGAGCAAGAACGAATGCGAATATCGAAAGATTTACACGATGGTATTGGGCAACAACTACTGGTTATAAAAAACAAACTTATTTCTACTGGAGACCAAGATACAATGGAGATGGTTGATAAAACCATAGATGAAGTTCGAAACATCTCAAGAGACTTACACCCTTTTGCGCTTCAGGAATTAGGCATCACAAAAGCAATAGAACACACCATTCGTCAGATAGATGAAAACACGAGTTTATTTATTTCTTCGGAAATAGATAACATCGATAATTTGTTTACTCCTGAAGAAGAAGTGAATATTTATCGCATTGTTCAAGAAAGTTTGAGTAATATTATAAAACATGCCAATGCCGAAGCAAGTAAAGTACTTGTAAAAAGATTTGCGAACAATATTATCATCTCTATCAAAGACAATGGCGTAGGGTTCGATTTTAACGAAAAATACCAAGACAAGAAATCACTTGGATTAAAAACACTTCTGGAAAGAACCAAAGTATTAAAAGGTCAGATGAAGGTGATTTCCAAAATTGAAAATGGGACCATCCTAGAATATAAACTTCCACTACAATGAACAAACACAGCATAATTACTGCAGATGACCACCCACTACTTTTAAAGGGACTTAACGACTTTTTATTAGAAAAAAAGTACAATGTTATCGGTAGTGGAAACAACGGAAGAGAAGCCTATAATTTAATTACCAAAATGGATCCTGACATTGCAATATTAGACATTCAGATGCCATATATGTCTGGATTGGAAATTGCTAAAAACTGTAAAACAAACGGTTTAAACACAAAAATTGTCCTAATTACGCTTCACAAAGAGAGAGATTTGTATCAAAAGGCGCAGGACCTTAATATATTTGGATACATCTTAAAAGAGTTTGCGCTCGAAGAAATTGAAAACTGCATTAACACAGTATCAAGCGGAGAACATTATTACAGTCCAAAAATAATGGAACTCTTGGCAGATGACATTCCTGAAGACAGTGCTCTTACCGACTTAACGCCTTCAGAAAAAAAGATTTTAAAGCTTATTGCAAAAGATAAAACGAATAAAGAAATCGCTTCTTTGCTGTTTATATCGTATCGAACAGTAGAAAAACACCGAAGTAATATCATCAACAAACTGAAACTTGAACCTAAAACAAACAGCCTGCTAATCTGGGCCAAAGAGCATCATCAAAAGTTTTTTTAATCCTTTTGTAGCGGAATCTAATTAATATACGTGTTTTTACGTATTTCATAAATCAATCATAGCGTGTACTTTTATAGTATGAAAGTTATTATGATTCCTTTAGATAAAAATACACTCTCTGAAAGCTCTAAAAAAACATTATTTGTTGTTTTAGTCATTTCAATTATAACAGTGGTCACATTAAATGTTGCAAATTACTTTGTTCCATTTTTTCTATAAATATTATTCAAAATTTCCAACTAACTTACACCAAAAAAAAACCTGACTTTTATAAAGTCAGGTTTTTTTTTACATATAGTATTCAACTACTAAAGCTCTAAAGCAGCTTTAATGTTGTTATTCATCAGTAATTCTTCTGGATTTTCTAGTGCTTCCTTAACAGCAACCAAGAATCCCACAGACTCTCTACCATCAATAATACGGTGATCGTAAGACAATGCGACATACATAATTGGTGCAATAGCAATAGCGCCATCACGTGCAATTGGTCTTTCAACAATATTATGCATTCCTAAAATACCCGATTGTGGTGGGTTAATAATAGGTGTAGACAACATACTACCAAAAACACCTCCATTAGAAATAGTAAATGTACCACCTGTCATTTCATCTACGGTAATTTTACCATCTCTCGCTCTAATTGCAAGTCGTTTTACTTCTGCTTCAACACCTCTAAAAGTTAAGTTTTCTGCATTTCTAATAACAGGCACCATTAATCCTTTAGGACCAGATACTGCAATCGAAATATCTTTAAAATCATGTTTAATTTGGTAATCGCCATCAATCATTGAATTCACATCTGGATACAACTCTAATGCGCGAACAACCGCCAAGGTAAAGAAAGACATAAAGCCTAATCCTACACCGTGCTTTTCTTTAAACTGCTCTTTGTATTGTTTTCTCAATTCGAAAATAGGTCCCATATCTACTTCGTTAAAAGTAGTAAGCATTGCCGTTTCATTTTTTGCTGAAACTAAACGTTCTGCTACTTTACGACGTAACATTGATAACTTTTTACGCTCGGTACCTCGAGATCCATTTCCTGGAGTTCCCATTGAAGGTACTGAAGCATTTTCAGCATCAGATTTTGTGATACGACCATCACGACCACTTCCTTTTACTGAAGTTGCCGAAACATTTTTTTCGTCTAAAATTTTCTTCGCTGCTGGCGAAGGAGTTCCTGTTGCATAACTTTCTTTTTTAGCTGCTACAGGTGCTTCTTTTTTGGCTTCTACTGGTGCTGCTGCTTCAGTTTTTGTTTCCTTTTCGTCTGAAGCTCCATCAGGTCGAGCTGCTTCTGTGTCTATTAAACAAACAACCGCTCCAACTGCTACAGCATCGCCTTCTTCAGCCTTTAGGGTAATAATTCCACTAGCTTCTGCTGGAAGTTCTAGTGTTGCTTTATCACTATCTACTTCAGCAATGGCTTGATCTTTTTCAACCCAATCGCCATCTTCAACTAACCATTGAGCTATTTCTACTTCGGTTATGGATTCTCCTGGTGAAGGAACTTTCATTTCTAATGCCATAGTATCATTATTTCAATCTCAAAAAAAGAGACATTTATTATTTATTTTTCAATTGGTTTTGCGCTGTATAAATATACTAACTACGCTTCATTTTTATCAAAAACACTTTCAATTACTTTTGCTTGTCTCGCTTTAGAACGAACACTGCTTCCAGAAGCAGGTGCAGCATACATTTTTCTACTACAAACTCTAAAGTTTTTAGCAGCGTCAAAATGCATTAATACATGCGAATATGCCCCCATATTCTTAGGCTCTTCCTGTGCCCAAACAATATCGTCTGCATTTTTATATTTTTCAATAGTAGCAGTCATCATAGCTGTTGGTAATGGAAACAATTGCTCTACACGCACCAATGCAACATCATCCCGCTTATCGGCTTCTTTTTTCTCTAATAAATCGTAATAGAATTTACCGGAAACAAATACTAACGTTTTCACCTTTGCGACTTTTGCTTCTGCATCATCGATAAGCATTTGGAAACTTCCATTTGCAAATTCTTCTTTTGTAGAAAGCACTTTTGGGTGACGTAACAAACTCTTAGGAGTAAACACAATTAGTGGTTTACGGTACTTTATTTTTTGTTGTCTTCGTAACAAGTGATACATATTTGCAGGTGTGGTACAGTCTGCAACAAACATATTATCGGTAGCGCATAACTGAAGGTAACGTTCCATTCTTGCAGAAGAGTGTTCTGCCCCTTGACCTTCATAACCGTGAGGCAATAACAACACCAATCCATTTTGAAGCTTCCATTTATCTTCGGCTGCCGAAATGTATTGATCTATCATAATTTGCGCCCCATTGCTAAAGTCTCCAAATTGTGCTTCCCAAATTGTAAGTGTCATCGGACTCGCCATTGCGTATCCATAATCAAATCCTACAACTCCGTATTCTGATAATAATGAATTATAAATATAGAAGTCGGCTTGCTCTCCTTTTAATTGGTTTAGCAATACCACTTCTTCTTCACTTTCTTCTACTTTAATTACTGCGTGACGGTGTGAGAACGTTCCTCTTTCAACATCTTGCCCACTCATTCTAACATCGTGGCCTTCTTTTAACAAAGTACCATAGGCTAACAATTCAGCCATTGCCCAGTCTAATTGATTGTCTTCAAAGTACATCTGGTGACGTGCTTCAACAAGACGTGAAATTTTCCGAAGAAATTTTTTGTCTTTAGGCAGTTTCGTAATGACCTCAGCAATTTCAGTAAGGGCATCCAAATCGAATGTCGTATCGACAGACTCCATCATTTTATCCTCTTCAGCATACACATACCCTTGCCACTCATCGGCCATGAAAGGAGTGATCTCAGTCGTATCTTCTTTTCTAGAATCTTCTAAATTCTCTTCTAGTTTATCTTTATATTCTTGCTCTAATTTTGCAGTATATGAGGCATCAATAATACCTTGTTTGATCAATTTATCTGCATAAATATCTCTCGGATTTTCATGCTTTGCAATTGCTTTGTATAATTTAGGCTGTGTAAATCTCGGTTCATCACCTTCATTATGCCCGTATTTTCTATATCCTAGTAAATCGATAAATACATCGCGCCCAAATTGCATTCTGAAGTCTAACGCAAATAACATACCGTGAACTACTGCCTCAGCATCATCTGCATTAATATGCAATACAGGCGATAAGGTTACTTTTGCAACATCTGTACAATATGTAGACGAACGTGCATCCAAATAATTGGTTGTAAATCCTATTTGGTTATTTACAACAATATGAATGGTTCCGCCCGTTTTATACCCATCTAACTGTGCCATTTGCACAATCTCATACACCAAACCTTGTCCAGCAATTGCTGCATCTCCGTGTACAATAATAGGCAATACTGCTTTCTGATTGTCTTTGTAATGATCGTCTTGTTTTGCACGTGCAATTCCTTGCACAACCGCTCCTACCGTTTCTAAGTGAGAAGGGTTTGGCGCAATATTTAAATTGATCTCTTTTCCAGATTTACTTTTACGTTTCGACGTCCATCCAAGGTGATATTTTACATCACCATCAAAAATATCTTGTGCGTAATCTTTTCCGTCAAACTCACTAAAGATGTCTTTAGCACTTTTTCCGAAGATATTGGTTAGCGTACTTAAACGTCCTCTATGTGCCATTCCCATGACAAATTCTTTGACACCTTTTTCTGCTGCATTTTCAATGAGCGAATCTAAGGCCGGAATTAAACTTTCTCCTCCTTCAAGAGAAAATCGTTTTTGTCCAACATATTTTGTGTGTAAAAATGTTTCAAAAGAAACAGCTTCATTTAGCTTTTTAAGAATGTCTTTTTTCTGAACTTCTGAAAAGTTGGGCTGATTGTCATTAATATTCAGTTTCTTTTGAATCCACTGAAGCTCTTCAGGTTTCCGAATATACATATACTCGATTCCTATTGAATCACAGTATATACTTTGGAGATGTCTAACGATTTCTTCCAAAGTTGTTTCGCCTATTCCAAGGATTTCTCCTGCTTTGAAAGATGTTTGTAAGTCGTTTTGAGACAACCCAAAATTTTCCAATGCAAGTGTAGGCTCGTATTTTCTTCTATCACGAACTGGATTCGTTTTCGTAAACAAGTGTCCACGCGTACGGTATCCGTCTATTAATTTAATAACCTGAAATTCTTTTAGAACATTTTCAGGAACTGTTGCTGTTTCACCTTGCTCAATACCTAAAGCTTCAAGCGATCCGTTTTCTATTCCAAAGTCAAACCCTTGGAAAAAAGCCCTCCAACTGGGTTCAACCCTATCGGGAAAGTTTAAATAAGTATCGTAAAGTTCTGCTATATATGCAGGGTGAATTGCGTTAAGGAATGAATATTTATCCATAGTAGGATTAAAAAGTGATCTATTTTATAAAACGAAACAAAAATACAATAAATCCATAAACTACATTCCTCGATTTTATATATTTATAGAACAAAACTCTTAATTATTTACTAATGAAAAGTCAATATTTACTTAAAAGGCCCTTTGCATTCTTCTTATTTACTTTATTTCTGTCCAGCTTTGCGATGCAAGCACAGGTAAATGCACAAGATAACACCGACACTTTTTGGTCGCATGTACGCTTTGGAGGAGGGCTCGGACTTAGTTTTGGCGATGGTTTTTTTAGTGGCACCATTGCGCCAAGTGCCATTTACCAATTTGACGATCAGTTTGCTTTGGGAGTGGGTGCTAATTTTACATACAACGAACAAAAAAATAGATACAACACCACCATTCTTGGCGGAAGTGTCTTAGGACTTTACAATGTGATTCCGCAGTTGCAACTTTCGTTAGAATTTGAACAACTAAATGTGTCTCGAAAATTTGAAGAGTTTCTAAATATAGCCGACGACACCTATTGGTATCCAGCATTGTTTGTAGGTGCTGGGTATCGCATCCAAAACTTTTCAGCAGGAATTAGATACGATGTGTTGTACGACGAAACGGATAGTATTTACGCCAATGCGTGGGCTCCTTTTGTTCGAGTTTATTTTTAAACGGAACGCGCCATTAAAGATAATCCAAACTCACGCAATGTATTTTTGCTTTCAGAAGAAATAGCAATCTTTTCTAGATCTTCATTTGCCTTTTGAGTGTATTTTACGATTTCTTCTTTGGTTGCTTCGGAAGCTCCTGTAGATTTAAAAATAGCGGTTACTCTCTGAATCTTATCGGAAGGGTCTTTAGGATTTATACTGAATAAATGCTCTAATTCTTCCGCTTCATCTTTTGTACCATTTTGAAGCGCTTTCAAGTACAAAAAGGTTTTTTTATTGGTAATAATATCACCTCCCACTTGTTTTCCAAAGTTTTTAGGATTTCCAAAAGCGTCCAAATAATCATCTTGCAATTGAAACGCAATTCCTAAATTTCGCCCAAAAGCATAAATCCTCTCTTTACAACTTTCCGAAGCACCTGCAACAATAGCTCCCATTTTCATTGCTGCTCCAATTAAAACGGCCGTTTTATAATCGATCATTTTAATATACTCAGGAATTGTAACATCGTCTCGAGTTTCAAAATCAACATCGTATTGTTGTCCTTCACAAACCTGTAAGGCTGTTTTACTAAACAACTTTGCTAAATCTCTAAACAAAGAAGCATCGTATACTTCAAACAACTGATACGCTAAAATTAGCATCGCATCGCCAGATAATATCCCTGTGTTTAAATCCCATTTTTCGTGAACAGTTTCTTCTCCGCGACGCAAGGGTGCATTGTCCATAATATCGTCATGAATTAAAGAGAAATTATGAAACAACTCAATTGCCAATGCAGCATTCATAGCTTTTTCGTAGCTGGTTCCAAAAAAATCACAACTCAATAATGTAAGTGTAGGACGTAACCGTTTTCCTCCTAAAGACACAATGTACTGAATAGGCTCGTACAACTGTATGGGTTCTTTTACTGCTACACTTGAAGTAAGGTGTACGTCTAATGCTTCACTATATTTTGCTAAAATGTCCATTCAAAAAATTTCCGGCAAAAATACAAGAAGCTAAGCAAAATGGCGCTAATTAATCAAGAAAAAGAATATAACTACGACGCTCCTAACTGGGAATGTTAAATTAATGTAAAACTTAGGAAACTTATTTTGTTTTTATAGTTTCCATGCGTTACATTTGCAATCGATTATGAGAGATAAAATTATACTAAACGCATCAAAATTATTCTTAAGCATTGGCTTTAAGAGCGTTACCATGGACGATATTGCCCAAGAAATGGGGATTTCTAAAAAGACGATTTATTCGCATTTTAGTAACAAAACTGAATTAGTTAAAGAATCTACGCTCTGTGTTTTTAACGAAATTTCGTGTGGTATCAATACGATTACAGAACTTCATAAAAATCCAATTGAAGAATTGTATGAAATTAAAAAGTTTGTTTTAATGCATCTTAAAGGTGAAAAAACATCGCCACAATACCAACTTCAGAAATATTACCCTGAAATATACAGTGAGCTAAAGGATAAGCAATACGAAGCAATGCACGCGTGTACCGTGTCTAACTTACAACGCGGAGTTGCACTTGGCTTGTACCGCAAAAATCTAGATATAGAATTTGTATCTCGAATCTATTTCATGGGCGTTAGCGGAATAAAAGATGAAAAGCTTTTTCCGTCAGAAAATTTCTCGAAAGCGGCACTGATAGAAGAATTTTTAGAATATCACATACGCGGAATTATTACTGCCGAAGGCTTAAAAACACTTCATAAATTCACAAACGAAAATCAATCAATTTCAAATCAATCAAATGCATAAATCACTAATTATCATCTGCCTTTTGCTTTTTTCGACAGCAGGAAAAGCACAACAGAAAGGCAATTATAGTTTCAACTTAGAAGAAGCTATACAGTTTGCTTTAGACAGCAACTATACTGTTTTAAATGCACGTCGAGACATCGCAATTGCATTAAAACAAAAATGGGAAACAACCGCTTCGGGGTTGCCACAAATTGACGGTGCTGTAAACTATACAAACAACCTAAAACAGCCAGTAACATTACTTCCTGGCGAAATTGCAGGAGGAGCACCAGGTACGTTTGTACCGATAACTTTTGGAACAAAACAAAGTGCTTCTGCCACCGCTACGTTAAATCAGTTAATTTTTGACGGTAGCTACCTTGTTGGTTTAAAAGCGGCAAAGGCGTTTTTAGATTATTCTGAAAATGCTTCGGAAAAAACCTCCTTAGAAGTTAGAAAAGGAGTTATTAATGCCTACGGAAGTGTACTCCTTTCTGAAGAACTGGTCGCTATTTTTGAAAAGAACAAAAAGAATCTTGAGAAGAATATTTATGAAACGAGAAAGATTTATGAAAATGGTCTTACTGAAGAAGAAAGTGTTGAGCAGTTAGAAATTACATTGTTAGACATTGAGTCACAGCTTAACAATGCGAAACGAAGCGCTTCAATAGCACGACAAATGTTCAATGTTTCCCTAGGAATAGACGCCGACGAAAACGTTGAATTTAAAGACAGCTTAGACGACTTAGCACAGCAAAACATCAGCTTAACGCTTCTAGACGACACTTCAAGCATCGAAGAAAACGTAGATTATAAAATTGCTTACAACCTAACCGAACAACGCGACTTGGAAGTGCAATTGGCAAAAAGTAAGGCATTACCAACTTTATCTGCCTTTTTAAACTACGGAACTGCCGCAAACAGCGAGGAGTTTTCATTTTTGAAAAACGAACAAATTTGGTATCAGTCTTCTGTATTAGGGTTTAACTTAAACGTACCTATTTTTAGTAGTGGGATGCGAAGTGCGAAAACACAGCAAGCCAAGATTGCCCTTGAAAAGGCAAAAACGAGCTTAGACGAAGCAGTTCAGAATATAAAACTAGAAGTGAATACAGCCAAAAGCAATTATCAATTTGCAACAGAGAATTACGAAAACTCTAAAAAGAACATTGCTTTAGCCGAACGAATTGAACATAAAAATCAAATCAAATTTACTGAAGGTCTTTCAACAAGTTTCGACTTGCGACAAGCCCAAACGCAGTTATATTCTGCACAACAACAATATTTTCAATCGATGCTTGACGTAATCACTACAAAAGCTACGTTAGAAACCGTATTAAACAAACCTCAACTAAGAAACAACAACTAACTAATTACCTTGAAAAAAAACATACAGATGAAAAAAATAATTCTAATCCTACTAACTGCTATTACAGTTGCCTCTTGTGGAGGTGATGGAAAATCGTTGGATGCAATCATTGAGTCAGGTAATCTTGAAGCAATACATACTAAAAGAAACGAAATTGTTGCAGAACAAATTGAAATCAACAATAAAATAAAGCAAATAGATGTTGCTATTGCCAAATTAGACACGGTAAAGAAACTTCCTTTGGTAACAGCTTTTGAAGCAAAACAAAAACCTTTTAATCACTTCTTAGAGCTACAAGGAAATGTTGAAACCAAGAAAAATATCATTCTATACCCAGAATACTCCGGTTTATTAACTAGAGTATATGTAAAAGAAGGTCAGAAAGTCACAAAAGGACAATTACTTGCTTCTATAGACGATGGTGGTTTGTCGCAACAAGTCGCACAAATGGAAGTACAAGCAAATCTTGCTAAAACGACTTTTGAAAGACAACAACGTTTGTGGGAACAAAAAATTGGTAGCGAAATTGAATACCTTCAGTCGAAAGCGAATTATGAAGGGCAACAAAAATCTATCAATCAAATGCGATCACAAGTTGCTAAAACATCGATTAGAGCTCCTTTTTCAGGAATTATAGACGATGTAAAAAGCGAACAAGGAACTGTAGTTTCCGCAGGACAATCGGAAGTATTTCGTTTGGTAAACTTAAACGACATGTACATAGAAGTTGAAATTCCTGAAAGTTACTTATCCGATGTGGTTCCTGGAAAAACAGTAGAAGTAAACTTCCCAGTACTAAACGAAACGATTCAAACAAAAGTTTCGCAAGTTGGAAATTACATCAACCCAGGAAACCGTACGTTTAAAATAGAAGTAAATGTTCCAAATAAAGCTGGAAACATAAAACCAAATTTAACGGCTAAGGTTAAAATTAACGACTACACAAATCCAGAAGCGATCTTAATTCCGCAAAGTGTTATTTCTGAAAATGCCGATGGAGAACAGTATGTATATGTAACAACAAGAACTGGAGATTCTAACGAAGCAACGGCAAACAGAAAGATTGTTGTAACCGGTAAAACGGAAGGTGATTTTGTTGAAATCAATTCAGGAATCTCGAAAGGAGACACAATTATTAGTGAAGGTGCTCGTAGTGTAAAAGAAGGACAGACCGTTAAAATTTTAAGCGTAAACAACGATGAGTAAGAAACAAAAAAGTGTAAACAAGGAGTTTGCTTTGTCGTCGTGGGCAATTGACAACAAAACAACCATTTACGTAATCATTGGTATTATTCTATTTTTAGGTCTTTCGGCATATTTTAGCATGCCACGTGAAAGTTTCCCAGAAATAAAAGAAACTAAAATATATGTTAGTATTCCTTATCCTGGAAATACTGCCGAAGATATAGAGCGCCTTATTGTCGATCCTTTGGAAGACAAATTAAAAAACATTAGTGGTGTTTCTGAAATCACTTCAACCTCGCAAGAAGATTACGGTATTATTACTGTAGAATTTGATGACGACATTCAAGTGGAAGCTGCAAAACAGAAAGTTAAAGACGAAGTAGATTCTGAAAAAGCAGGTGAAGATTGGCCTACGTTTAATGGCGCCAAGGTTGAACCGAATGTATTTGACTTAAATCTTTCAGAAGAAACACCGATTAGTAACATTAATATTTCTGGTAACTATACGGTTGAAAAGCTAAAAGAATTTGCTGAATACCTTCAAGATGAAATTGAAGACCTTCCAGAAATTAAACAAGCTGATATTCGTGGAGCGCAAGACAAAGAAGTTGAAGTTGCGGTAGATATCTACAAAATGATGGCGGCTAGTGTTAGTTTTGACGATATTATAAACACCATCCGAAATGAAAACATGACGATGTCGGCTGGAAATATGGTGACTAGCGGACAACGTAGAACCATTCGTATTTTGGGTGAAATTAGTAAGCCGTCTGAGCTTGAAAACTTTGTTGTAAAATCAAGTGACGGAACTGTATATCTAAAAGACCTAGCGACTATAAAATTTAAGGAAGAGGAAAAAACTACCTATGCACGTGAGTACGGACATAGTGTGGTGATGCTTGACGTTAAAAAGAGAGCTGGAAAAAACATGGTCGAAGCGGCTCGAAAAATCGAATTGATTAAAGAAGATGCAATCGCCAATGTATTTCCTCCAGATGTAACCGTGACCATTGCAAACGATCAATCTGAAAAAACAATCAATCAAGTAGATGATCTTGTAAACAATATCATTTTCGGGATTATCCTAGTGGTGACAGTATTGATGTTTTTCTTAGGATTTAGAAATGCATTGTTTGTCGGGTTTGCAATTCCGATGTCCATGTTCATGTCGTTTATGATTCTTTCGGCATTAGGCTACACATTAAACACCATGATTCTATTTGGTCTTATTATGGGACTAGGAATGTTGGTTGATAATGGTATTGTAGTGGTTGAAAACGTATATCGCCTCATGGAAGAGGAAGGAATGACACGTATTGAAGCAGCGAAAAAAGGAATTGGAGAAATTGCCTATCCTATTATTATCTCTACACTTACTACTGTGGCGGCTTTTGTCCCGTTAGGAATGTGGCCAGGAATGATGGGTGAGTTTATGATTTATTTCCCTATTACACTATCTGTTGTATTAGGATCTTCACTCTTTGTTGCCATCCTTTTTAATTCTATGTTAGTGTCTCGTTTTATGGACATAAACGAAAAAGCACTGACGAGAAAACAACTAATTAGACTCTCATTACTTCTAGGAGTTCCTGGAATCCTTATTCTTTTATTTGGAGGTTCATTAAGAGGTTTAGGAACACTAATGCTAGTTGTTGCTGCTAACTTTTGGATCTATAGATATGTACTAAAAAATTGGGCTAATTACTTCCAAAGAAATACATTAGTTTGGTTAGAAAACAAATACAAAGCCTTTTTAGAATTTGCTTTATCTGGCTACAAACCTATTATTTTTGTTGTAGGGACATTTTTATTACTTTTTGTAGTCTTCGGATTGTTTGGCGCCTCTGTTGCGAGTCAGCGAACCAACATTGAGTTTTTCCCAGACAACAAACCCAACCAGATTATTGTTTACATAGAATATCCTCAAGGAACCGATATTCAAAAAACAAATGCAATCACGAAAGAGATAGAACAACGTGTGTACGGTATAATTAACGACAGTGAATACGTAGATAACGGACGTAATTTCTTGGTCGAATCTGCTGTATCACAAGTGGGTGAAGGTGCTGGAAATCCGCAAACTGACGGAGGATCTTCTGCTGAAATGCCACACAAAGCTAAGATTACAGCTACCATGCGTGAATACAAAGAACGTAGAGGAAAAGATTCTGAAGTCTTACGTCAACGCGTACAATCTGAACTTTCTGGAATTTATCCTGGAGTTGCTATTTCTGTTGAAAAAGATGCTGCTGGGCCACCAGCTGGTTACCCAATCAACATAGAGATTGAAGGAGAAGATTATGACGAGCTTATTCAAACTGCTGAAAGAATGCGTAGTTTCATTAACTCTCGTAACATTGCCGGAATTGAAGAGCTTAAAATAGACGTTAACAAAGGAAAACCTGCCATGCAAGTGGTGGTAGATCGTGAAAAAGCTGGAGCACTTGGTGTTTCTGCGGGACAGGTCGGAAATCAATTACGAAGATCTTTATTCGGTGAAAAAGCGGGTGTTTATAAAGAGAATGGAGACGATTTTGATATTTACGTTCGCTTCAACGAGGATAATAAATACAACAAAAGTGCGCTCTTTAATCAAAATATAACATTTAAAGATGGTGCTGGAAAATTAAGAGAAGTTCCTGTTTCCGCAGTAACAACAGAGAAAAACACGTCTTCTTTTAGTGCGATAAAGCATCGTGATGGAAAAAGAGTTGTGATTGTGTATTCAGCGTTAAAACCGGGATATACTGATGCTGGTGCAATTGTGTCGCACATACAAACTGAAATGGCGAACTTTAAAGACCTTCCAAAAGGGGTTTCTATAGATTATACTGGTCAGATAGAAGAGCAAAACAAACAAATGAGTTTCTTGATGGGTGCATTTTTCTCAGGATTAGGGTTAATTATGCTCATTTTGGTATTCCAATTTGGTTCTATTTCAAAACCAACGATTATCATGATTGCGATCTTTTTAAGCTTCATAGGTGTATTTGGCGGTATTTTAATCACAGGTGCTTCTTTCGTAATTATGATGACCATGATGGGGATTATTTCGCTCGCCGGAATTGTAGTAAACAACGGAGTCGTATTACTAGATTACACACAACTCCTTATCGATCGAAAATCGGTAGAACTTGATTTAGACGAGGATGCGTTATTACCAAAAGAAGACGTTAAAAACATTATTATTCAAGGAGGAAAAGCACGTTTACGCCCTGTATTGTTAACCGCTATTACCACTGTACTTGGGTTAATACCGCTTGCGATTGGTTTTAACATCGACTTCTTTTCGTTATTTGGAGAGTTTGACCCTAATATATATATGGGTGGAGATAACGTAATTTTCTGGGGACCTTTGGCTTGGACCGTAATTTATGGATTGATTATAGCTACTTTCCTTACGTTAATTATTGTTCCTGTTTTATTTTACATGGTGCATCGAATGAAACTTCGCATACACAAATGGCGATCGGGTTCAAAAAAACAACCTATTGTTTCTGAAACGATATAGCATAAAAAAAACCCTTTCCGTCTGGAAAGGGTTTTTTAATTATGGTACTAATTATAATTGATTATTGATTTTCTGTTAATGGTGTTGGAAATTGTTCAAAAGTTCCATCTCCAGATCTGTCTAATGGCAATTCATTTAACCTGTTGAAACGTCTTAAATCAATCCAACGATGTCCTCCTTCAGCAAAAAGAGAATATCTTCTTTGCGTTAAAATTTCATTCACTAATTCTGCTGGAGAAGTACCTCCTGTGTAAGGTCCAATTCCTGCAGCATTTCTAATGACATTTATAGCGCTTACAGCAGTTGAAGGGCTTGAAATATGATTTGCTTCAGCATACAACAAAATTAACTCTTCATTTCTAATAATAGCGACAGGGTCTATATTGCTTTCATAAATGAATACATCGTAAAAACCTGTTAGATTAGATTGCGTTAAAGGGTTTGGGACCATATTTCCATTACCATCATCAATCATTCTCTCCACGGCTTTACTTAAACGAGCATCGTTAGCTTCAGCATCTTCTATAAAAGAAGGGTGCACTATTCTAGCATTTGCTCCTGAAGCGTTTAAAGAGAAAAACAATGGATTAGGAAGATCTGCTCCCGTAAGTGAAAAACTATAATAAACACCATTGTATAAATCTCCAGCTAAATCCATAAATGAATTTTGAAGTAACGAATTCGCAGAGGCATAGTTCCCTCTGTAAACTTCCACACGAGCTGCTAAGGCTCTGTTGAAAGTTAAAAAACTAGAAGGAGTTGCTACGCTAGCAAATCCTGAAGGCACCATAAACGGGAAGCTTCCCCCTCCATTTGACAAGTCGGATGCTGCACTAGATAGTAAGTTAAATACTTCTGTTAATGCTGTATTATAATCTACAAACTCCCCTAAATTATCCGGGTCAGAAACATCAATCCTAATTCCGTTTTGATACTGCTGATTTAATACCATTAAAAGCTCATGCGCTTTTAAAGTATTTGCAAAACCTTTCGATGCTGCTATTTCTTCCGCACTAAAATCTGCAGTCGTATTTTCCAATCCTTCCAATAAAAGATTAATATCCTTTATTGTAGCATATCTTGAAGCATAAGGGTTTGTAGTATAAAAGGTATTATTATCTAAAATTCCAGTTAATAAATCTCCTGTCCATCGTGGATCGGAACTTTGAAATCTCCAATATTCACGTCCGGCAACTGCTTGTGCATCCACTTGAGTACCTAAAAACACTCTCATGTCCGACAAAGCTCCAGCCATGGCTACGTCTAATTCACCTCTTGACAAATCTGATGATACAGAATCTGTTGTGGGTCCATTTAAGTTTTGACCGTCTTCGACCTCACAAGAAACTGTGACCAAACCAATCAAAACTGCAACTAAATATATTTTTATGTTTTTCATATTCTTCTTTTTAATATTAAAAATCAACCGCTAAATGAAATAAGTAACGCTTCGAAGATGGGAATGGTGTTACTTCAACTCCTGAAGACAACCCATTAGAGCCAAAATTCGAAACCTCAGGATCGTAACTGTTATAATCAAAAATGTTGATTAAGTTATTTCCTGAAAATCCAATTTTAAAATTAGATACATAATCTTTAAATGCTGATTTAATTAACTTACTTGGAACCGTATAAAACAATCCAATTTCACGTAATCTTAAATAGGAAGCATCTTCAACGAATGGCGTTGCGTTTCCAGAAAGGAAAGCATTTACTCTATAATCTCCATTCGACATAGCACCACTTGGATCGAGGTTTGTACCATCATAGTCGAAACTAGTTTGTCCAAAATCTGTTAAAAGGCTTGATAAGTTGATATTATCTCCTCCTTTTTTCCAGTGCCATAAAAATGATAAATCAAAGTTTTTATAATTAAAGTTATTTGTAAAAGTCATTTGAAAATCTGGCTCTGCATTTCCTAAAACTACCAAATCACCATCAGCATTGTTCCCTACAATTTGGGTAGCACTTTCTCCTTCTTCAATTCTAAAAGTACCCAATCCTTGTCCGAATCCACCAAGATTAAATGGCTCTACATCCAAACGAGTTATTTCAGATTCGTTTTTAAAATATAAAATAGTTGTACTCCAGTTAAAGTTATCGCTTCTTACAACATCAGCATTTAACGAAAGTTCAATCCCTCTGTTTTCAAGGTTACCAGAGTTAGCCCATCTGCTTCCAAAACCTGAAGAAGGCTCATTATTTGCAAGAAGTACTAAATCGTCTACGTTTTTGTTGTAATACGTTGCTTCTAAATTTAATCTATTGTTAAAAAAGCCAGCATCTACCCCAAATTCTAATTCCTTTTGACGCTCAGGTACAATTGTAGGATCTCCAAGCGTTACTGGAACTACAATTCCTGGTAAACCATCAATTAAAGAACTCCCATAAGCTGTAAATAATGCTCCGTTTGGTGCAAAGTTCCCAGCTTCTCCATAAGCTCCTCTAATTTTAAATTGATTCATCGTTTCAAAATTGTTCCAAAAATCAAATTCATGGAAGTTAACTGCTAATGACGCTTTCGGATAATAAAACAATTTATTTGCATCTCCGTTATTAGAAGATTTGTCACCTCTAACCCCTAAGGTAGCAATAAATTTATTTTGATAATTAATTTCTTCTTGAGCGAAAAAACCAGCATCTTCTTGTTCTAATCTGTTTTGAGAAACACTAACATTTCCAGATTGGTCTAAATTTGTTTCAGTACCAATTAAATTTGTTGCAATGTTTCGTACGATGTTAACACTAAACGTTTGTTTTGTAATACCCACTTGAGTAGTAAACGCAAGATCATTATCAGTATTAAAGTCGTGTACTAAAAATGCAGAATAATTCGCATCTTTATTTTCAGCTGAACCTAATGCACTTAAACCATTAAGCCCTCCATTTGAAATCTTCTGAAATTGAAGTTCCTTCGGAAAAATAGCTTTAGTAACCAATTGATAGTAATCGACACCTGCGCGTAATTGTAATTTCAAACTAGAATTTTCAGCATCATATATATTAAAATCAAGAGTCGCCCCAGTAATAAATCTATTAACTGTTTCTCTGTTTGTAATTAAATCTCTTGTTTGAAGCGGGTTAGACCCTCCATAAGGGTTGTCTGGATAATTTCCATTTTCATCAGGAAACAATTGTGCCCAAGGTGGTGTAGATGTTAAAGACACCCCTATTGTGGTCCCTGTATTATCATTGTTAAAAAACCCTCTGTCCGCATTTGAGTTAATGTAATTACTGCTAACAGAAATTTTCGCACGTTTATCTAAAAACTTATGCTCAACATTTAAACGAACCGATTTTCTATTATAACCCGTATTTTTCACAATACCATCTTCTTCACTATTAGAAAACCCTGCATAAAAGGATGTATTTTCAGAACCTCCAGACACATTAACACTTGTGTTATTAATAAAGCCTTCTTCACCATAAATCTCTTTTTCAAAATTTGTTAAGGTTCCGTTTGCTTGTGCTTCAGCAAACAATGCGCCATTTCCTGGCCCAAAAGCAGCTTCAGCAATGTCACGAGTATAAGTTCGTTGCCCTAAAGGATTCAACATGGTATTAAAACCAACTTCTTGAGACAAAGAAACTTTTGTTTCACCACGTTTTCCTTTTTTGGTTGTTATTAAAATAACCCCTGCAGCAGCACGAGATCCATAAATTGCAGCGGCAGATGCACCCTTAAGCACTTCTATACTTTCAATATCATCTGGATTAATATCTGCTATACGATTTGAAGGGTTGTCTTGACTTGAAGGATTTCCTCCTGAAGCAGCACCAGAAACAGCATTCAATCCTGCTGCCGAAACACTACTATTATTTACATAAACACCATCTACGATATATAACGGCTGTGAGTTACCATTTATCGAGGTTACCCCTCTAAGTTTCACTGAAATTCCACCACCGGGAGCTCCAGAACTTTTTGTTACCAGTGCTCCTGCAAATTTCCCTGCCAAAGCTCCATCTAACGTTTGAGGAGGTGTTCTTCCTGAAATATCTTCAGCAGATATGGAAGCAACAGCATTTGCAGAGTTTGATCTTTTTACTGAGGTTGCTAGCCCTGTTACGACTACTTCGTCAAGAGCCTGAGCAGACTCAACAAAATTAATAGTCATTGGAGCAGCTGTATTTACTACTTGTTCAACTGTTTCGTAACCTAAAGATGAAAACACTAAAGTTGCGGGCAAATTGGGAACGTCAATGGTAAACTTACCATCAATATCTGTTGTCGTTCCGTTAGTGGTTCCTTTTTCAATTACATTGGCAAAGGGGACAGTGTCTCCGTTTTTATCAAGAATCTTTCCTTTTAGCGAGGTTTGTGCAAACACTAAACATGGAAACAGAAATAATAAAAACAGGAAGGTCCTGCGAGTAGAGTTTTTTTGTTTCATAATTTATTCATATTGATTAATTCAGTGGTAAGTTAATAAAGAATTCTCCTTTTTTTTGCATTTGTAGCTTAATTAACACAAAAATTTAAGGAATTATATAAAGGATAGACAAAAATTTCTTTTCCAATTTTTTAATGCATTGCATATATTATCTTTATAAATTTGCAACTTCTACAAAAGTAGTTAGAACTTAATTTTTCAAAATGTACAGAACGCATTCTAATGGCGAATTAAACGCCTCAAACATAAACCAACAAGTAACATTATCAGGTTGGGTACAAAAAATTAGAAATAAAGGCTTCATGGTCTGGGTAGACCTTAGAGATCGTTATGGCATCACGCAATTAATTTTTGATGAAGAGCGCACGCCTAAAGCTATGATGGAAACAGCCGCTAAATTAGGACGCGAATTTGTAATACAAGTTTCAGGAACCGTTATTGAACGTGAGTCTAAAAACTCAAAAATGGCCACTGGAGACATTGAACTATTAGTTTCTGAAATTACGATTCTGAACGAATCACTTACACCTCCTTTTACTATTGAAGATGAAACAGATGGTGGTGAAGACCTTAGAATGAAATATCGTTACCTAGACATTAGAAGAAACCCAGTACGAGAAAACCTTATTTTTCGTCATAAAGTAACCATGGCAGTTCGTAATTTTCTTTCTGAAAAAAACTTTGTCGAAGTAGAAACTCCGTACCTTATTAAATCTACTCCTGAAGGAGCTCGTGATTTTGTAGTGCCTTCTCGCATGAATGAAGGTCAATTTTATGCGCTTCCGCAATCTCCGCAAACCTTCAAACAATTATTGATGGTGGGGGGAATGGACAAATACTTCCAAATTGTAAAATGCTTCAGAGATGAAGACTTACGCGCCGATAGACAGCCAGAGTTTACGCAAATTGATTGCGAAATGGCATTTATCGATCAAGAGGATATTTTAAACACTTTTGAAGGCTTAACACGTCATTTGTTGCAGGAAATTAATGGAGTTACTCTTGAAACATTTCCAAGAATGACCTATGATGAGGCTATGCAAAAGTATGGTAACGACAAACCTGACATTCGCTTCGGAATGGAGTTTGGAGAGCTTAACGAAGTAGCACAACACAAAGACTTTGGTGTTTTTAACCAAGCAGAATTAGTAGTAGGTATCGCAGTCCCTGGAGGAAACGCTTATACGCGTAAAGAAATTGACAAACTGATTGATTGGGTAAAACGCCCTCAAGTAGGCGCGTTAGGAATGGTTTACTCACGCTGCAACGATGATGGTACCTATAAATCTTCCGTAGATAAATTTTACGACCAAGAAGATCTTGCAAAATGGGCAGAAGTAACTGGAGCTCAAAAGGGAGATTTAATCTGTGTGCTTTCAGGAGCTAAAAATAAAGTACGCGCTCAATTAAGTGCGCTACGTATGGAATTGGCCGAAAGACTTGGTCTTCGTAAAGCGGATGAGTTTGCTCCTTTATGGGTTATCGATTTTCCTTTATTAGAGTGGGACGAAGACACACAACGCTACCATGCAATGCACCATCCTTTTACCTCTCCAAAACCAGGGCAACTAGCATTACTAGAAACCAATCCTGGCGACGTAAAAGCAAACGCATACGATTTAGTACTAAATGGAAACGAAATTGGAGGAGGCTCTATTCGTATTCACGATAAGAAAACACAAGCATTAATGTTCGATTACCTTGGGTTTACACCAGAGGAAGCAAAAGCTCAATTTGGATTTTTAATGGATGCCTTCCAATACGGAGCGCCTCCTCACGGTGGTTTGGCCTTCGGACTGGATAGACTGGTTGCTATTTTAGGCGGTCAAGAAACGATTCGAGACTTCATTGCCTTCCCAAAAAACAATTCGGGACGCGATGTCATGATCGATGCGCCTGCACCAATAGACAATGCACAACTTGAAGAACTAAGCTTACAACTCAATATAAAATCGTAAATTTAAAATCCTGCTTTTTGCAGGATTTTTTACTACTATAGCACTATGCCTAAAAAAACGCTTTTAAAGAAATTTTTAATATGGCGCATAAAGCATATTTCAAACAAACAGTTTATTTACATTGTAAGTATTCTTTTGGGCTTTACGTCGGGCGTTGGTGCAGTTATTATTAAAAACACAACCCACTTTATACAGTTACTCCTTGAAAAGAAATTAATAAAAGACTACCTCACAGCCTTCTATTTTATCTTTCCAATTATAGGACTAACCCTCACCTATCTCTGTATTCGGTATGTGATTAGACAAAAAGTAAGTCACGGAATTCCTTCTACATTATATGCTATTTCGCAACGAAAAGGCTTCATGAAAGCCCATCAAATGTTTGGAAGTTTACTTACCGCACCTTTAACGGTTGGTTTTGGAGGATCTGTCGGATTAGAGGGCCCTACCGTGGCAACGGGAGCCGCAATAAGCTCGAATATATCGCGAATGCTTCATTTAAACCAAGCAACGCGAACCTTGTTAATTGGATGTGCTGCTGCTGGTGCCATGTCTTCCATTTTTAAAGCACCCATTGCAGCTATTATCTTTGCGATTGAAGTATTTAGTCTCGACCTTACTTTGGCTTCCTTAATGCCGCTCTTATTAGCGTCACTTTCAGCAATTATTACGTCTTATTTTTTCTTCGGAAATGATGTCCTACTCCCTTTCAGAATTGAAGATGAATTCGGAATTCAACACGTTCCTTTGTACATTATTCTTGGGGTTGCTACAGGATTGGTTTCTATTTATTTCACAAAAACATACTCTTTTTTTCAATCCTTTTTTGAAAAAATTAGTTCGCCCATAAAAAGACTTATGATTGGAGGACTAGGAATTGGAGTCCTCGTCTATTTCATTCCGCCGCTTTACGGTGAAGGATTCGATGTTATTAATAATTTAGTACAAGGAAACCCTGAAATTGCCTTAGAAAACAACATCTTTCACCTCGATTTAACGAGTGCTTGGGTGGTTATTGCATTATTAGCAGGTCTCATCTTCTTCAAAATTATTGCAAGTTGTTTTACGTTTGGAGCTGGTGGTGTAGGGGGAATTTTTGCGCCTACCCTATTTATGGGAAGCATTACAGGTTTTTGTTCTGCCAAAATATTGAATACCCTAAATTTCTTTACGTCCAACATTTCTGAAAGTAATTTCACATTAGTTGGAATGACAGGAGTGATGGCAGGAGTGCTTCATGCCCCCTTAACAGCAATTTTCCTTATTGCTGAACTAACAGGAGGGTACGAACTATTTATTCCGTTAATGATTGCTTCTGTGATTTCATTTTCCATTACCAAATACTTTATTCCACATTCAGTATATGCAATGGAATTAGGCAAAAAAGGAGACTTAATTACTCACAATAAAGACCACGCAGTACTCACACTCATGGACATTAAAACCGTGATTGAACGCGACTTTGTTCCGGTTTATTTAGACATGACCTTGGGAGACATTGTACACAAAGCCGTTGTAAAATCGAATCGGAATTTATTTCCTGTTGTTAATAAAGCTACAAAAGAACTTGAAGGCATCATTTTACTAGACGATCTTCGCCCTGTTATGTTTGATCAAACTTTGTATAAAAAAATTAAGGCGAGTGATTTAATGCAAACCCCTCCAGCATACATCATGCTAGAAGAAAACAAAATGACTGATGTTATGAAGAAATTTCAAGATACGTCTGCTTGGAATTTACCCGTAATTAGCAACGGCAAATATTATGGTTTTGTTTCTAAATCGAAATTATTAACCGCATACAGACGAAAACTTATAGATTTTTCAACTAAATAAATCATGAAATATTTTTTACCCCTTTTATTCATAGCCGTTATTATTTTACTAGCTGTTGGATTCTACATAAAACCCGAAGATGAAGCTACAGGACATCTTTTAATTGGAAGCGCTATTGTTGTAGGTTTTTTCATATTAATGCCTTCATTTATTTATCACCGATGGAAAGATAAAAACGTAAAGGACTATATGCTAACCAAAGAGAACATTGAAAAAATGCAAGAGTACCAAAAAGACAAGAAGTTATAAATCAATTACTTTTTTGTAAATATTTTTCTTAATGTTAAAAAACCGCACTACATTTATAGCTCAATAACACCAATTTTTAATTTATTTTTTATTACAATGGAAGGAACAGTAAAATTTTTCAACGAATCTAAAGGTTTTGGTTTCATCACTAACGATGATACTGGAAAAGACATTTTTGTACACATTACCGGATTAAATGGGGAAGCTCTTAACGAAGGTGACAGAGTAGAATATGTAGAAGAAGAAGGAAGAAAAGGAATGGTTGCAGCTCAAGTGCGCGTACTCCACGACTAAGTATATACGATACAACCTAATAGATATAAGCCTCTAATCACAATGAACTTAGAGGCTTTTTTTATGACTTAATTTAAGTTGCGCTTCTCTATAAAAAATTGCTTCAACAAATTAGAAGCTTCTTCTTTCAAAACACCCCCTTTTAAAACTGTTTTGGGATGCAGCTTCGTGTTTAACGAAATACACCCTCTTTGTTCATCACGAGCGCCATATACGATGGTTGAAATCTGACTCCAAAAAAGAGCTCCTGCACACATTTGGCAAGGTTCAATCGTAACATATAGTGTGCATTTTTTCAAATACTTTCCACCTAAAAAGTTTGCTGCTGCGGTAATCGCTTGCATTTCGGCATGTGCGGTTACATCGTTTAACGTTTCAGTTAAGTTATGTGCCCTTGCTATAATTTGATTGTTACTTACAATCACCGCTCCAATTGGAATTTCATCTTTAGCGTATGCAGCTTCCGCTTCCTGAAGTGCTTTTTTCATAAAATACGCATCGTCGTAAGGCTCAATCATAATGTATTCCTGTTGCAATTAGTTTCTAAACGCAAAGTAACAAATTATCCAATCTATTATTTAACAAATACCGAATAACTGTATCTTTGCGATGTGTCAGAAAACAAATTAGATAGCATCCAATTCCCAAGAGATCTTCGGAAAGTGACGCAACAAGACTTACCTCAGATTGCGCAGGAACTTCGCGAATTCATTATAGATATCGTTGCGGTTAAAGAAGGGCATTTAGGCGCAAGTTTAGGCGTTGTAGAACTCACCATTGCATTGCACTATGTTTTTAACACTCCTGAAGACAAGCTCGTTTGGGATGTGGGTCATCAGGCTTACGGACATAAAATACTCACGGGACGAAAAGATGTTTTTCACACCAACAGAACGCTTGGAGGCATTAGCGGATTTCCAAAAATGGCCGAAAGTGAATACGATGCCTTCGGAACGGGACACAGCAGTACCGCCATCTCTGCCACTTTAGGAATGGCCATCGCAGCACAATTAACAGGAAATACAACCAGACAACATATTGCTGTGGTTGGTGATGCTTCCATTGCAAGCGGAATGGCTTTTGAAGCCTTAAATCACGCGGGCGTAACCGACACCAATATTTTAATCATACTAAACGACAACGCCATTGGTATTGACCCTAGCGTTGGCGCATTAAAAGCCTATTTTACAAAAGTAAAACTTGATGAAGCTTCAGAAAAAGACAACATTTTTGAAGCATTAAACTTTAATTATACAGGTCCAATCGACGGTCACGACTTAGATACGTTACTTTCAGAATTAAACAGATTAAAACACATAAAAGGTCCCAAAGTACTTCATGTTATTACTAAAAAAGGAAAAGGACTTCGGCAAGCAGAAGAAAATCAGGTAACCTATCATGCTCCTGGTAAATTTGACGCGAAAACGGGCGACTTACTTCCCAAAGGCACCGAAAAAATTCCGCCTAAGTTTCAAGATGTGTTTGGCAAAACAATGGTCACTCTCGCCAAAAAGAATGAGAAAATCATTGGAATTACACCCGCGATGCCTACTGGGAGTTCTTTAAAATATATGATGGAAGCGTTTCCAACACGTGCTTTTGACGTGGGAATTGCAGAACAACATGCGGTAACTCTTGCTGCTGGATTGGCTTCGGAAGGGTTGTATGTGTATTGTAATATTTACTCTACATTTTTACAACGTGCCTACGACCAAGTAATTCATGATGTTTGCTTGCAGAAACTGCCCGTTATTTTCTGTTTAGACAGGGCTGGAATTGTAGGTGAAGATGGCGCCACCCATCACGGTATTTTTGACATTTCGTATTTACGCTGCATTCCAAATTTAATAATTGTCGCACCACGAAATGAAATCGCCCTGCGAAACATTCTTTATACTGCTCAATTAGGATTGAATTTACCCATAGCCATACGTTACCCGCGTGGCAGAGGAACCCTTTTGGATTGGGAACTGCCTTTTTCAGAACTAAAAATAGGACAAGGATCGCTTTTAAAGGAAGGTACTGATGTAGCACTCTTAACGGTGGGTCCTATTGCTGAAAATGCATTAGAAGCCATTAAAACCTCTTCAGCTTCAGAAAAAGTGGCGTGTTATGACATGCAATTTATAAAACCGCTGGATGAAGAACTACTACACCATATTTTTAAAAACTACAAAACAATCATTACGATTGAAGATGGCGCTATTGCAGGGGGTTTTGGAAGTAGTATTGCTGAGTTTTCAGTAAAGCATCAGTATTCAAACACCATTGAGATTCTAGGTGTGCCCGATGTATTTCTAGAACATGCTAGTGTGCACGAACTTCAAAGTATTGCAGGAATTTCTTCCGAAGCAATTCAAAAAACCATTGAATTATACGTATAAAAAAGAGGCTTCTAAGAAGCCTCTTTTTAAAATTCTGTTCTAACTATTGATTACTCAATAATCAACTTAGCAGTATGTGCGTAATTTACACCTTCGATTTGAACAACATAAATACCTGTGTTCAAGTTTTCAGCGTTAATATTTACTGAAGTATGTAACTCAACATTTTGAGTAAATACTACTCTACCATTAAGATCAACAATAGAAACTGTTACATCACCAGCATCTACAACAGAGCTAATGTTAATGTTTCCATTAGATGGGTTTGGATAGATTGCAAAGTTATTATCAAGTTTAGTATCTGCTGTACTTAAAAGGCAACCAGGAGTTGTTGGTACATCAAAAGCTTCAGTACCATCACTTCTACTTGCTGAACTACCTTGACTAGCACTAAGACCCATACCTCTTCTTGCAAATGCTTCCCAAATTAAACATTGGTTAGCACCTCCATTGTTCAGTCTGTCAGCTAATAAAATAGCATCTCTACCATCCTCGAAACCAGGATTACAAGGTTGTAACTTCATACCATCCATCACTAATTGTAATGCGATGTTATTTCCAGCAGTACCTGTGTAAATATCACCGATAGTTCCACCATTAGCATCAATTAAATCCCAAGTCATTTCCCAAAGCATTGCAGTCCAAACTGAACCTACACCGTGAGGTACTGATTCTGTTTTGATATTATCATATGTATGAGGATTAACTGTAAGGTCTGTACTGTAAGGGTAAGTTCTAATACCAGTACCAGTAATTGGCTCACCAGTAGCATAAGTTCCAATACCTCTAACATCAGGACCTAAGTCACCTTGTTCCATAGTAAGCATTAAACCAATATAATCACTCCAACCTTCACCCATTTGCTCAGCATTTTGCAAGCAACCTACGTTTGTTGGTCCAGCAGTTAATCTATTAGAAACACCATGTCCGTATTCGTGTGCAACAATACCATTATCAACATCACCATCTAACATGTAAGGTCCCGTTTCGAAGATAGAACCATTTACTGTAGCTGATGCTAATTCAGTAATAAAAGCCTCACCGTCTGCTTGAGAAACCATAATAGAAGGAATAGTAACATCTCCACCATTTACACCAGGTCCCATAATAATTGGAGCTCCAGCTTCATTGTTTACTACAATTGCTGCAACAGCACCTGCGTTTTGAGCAGCTAATACTTTAAATCCAAATTCACATTCTCCTCTTCGGATTACTGCAATTTTACCAGAAAGTGCTCCTCCATTAGTAATTACATCACAAGCATCTGTTGGATCTGTAGAAACACCAGAATCATCATCTAATACAACTACTAAATCTTCTGTAATAGGAGTTGCAGGTAATGGTGGTCCAAAATTCGCAGGAATACCAGTATAATCTCCAGCTAAAGGTCCGTTGTTAATCGTTAACGGCTCACCAGCAGGTCCTGAAGCAGTCCATAAGAACATTTGCATTCTTGGTCTTTGTCCATCTGGTGGTGTAGCGAAGTTTGCATTATCAGTTCCAGAACCATCTTGTGCTTCTGCAATTACATAATCGTTTCCATTTCCAGGATTTCCGTAGTTGTTTTGTTGAAAGTTTCCAGCTTCTTCGTCAAATCCGTATTGGTACAATACATCATGCAAGATATTATTCATATAGAATAAGTTTGTAATCGCTGCATCCCTCATGTTTCCAGGAGATGTATTAAAGTTAAATGCAAAGTCAAAGTCTAAAGTAGCTCCTCCATCTGGAGAGTACCCAACCCCATTATTTCCATCTGCATCCTCTTGTGCCCAAACGTTGTTACCTCTAGTAATTGTAAACTCATCACCAGCTACTCCGTCAAAATCATGCCATCCAAAAGGAGATGCTGTAGCATCTGCAGGCTCAATTACTAACTCATCAGATCCGTGACTTGGACTTTCAACAGGAATAGGAAATACTCTGTATTGCTCTCCAGCTAAAAGCTCAAGATTGGTAGGTGCTTTGTCTTGAAACAAAATACTTTGTCCTCTTGCAGCAACTTCATTTGTATGACTTGCATGATTAGTATGCGCTTTAGAATTAACACTACAGCTAACTACCCAATCATGAGTACTTAATAATGCTCCAGTTACTGCATCTACACGTACACTGTAGTAATGAGAACCATCTAAAAGATAGATGCTTAAATCCCACGCTAAACGTAAGTTGTTGTCTTCAGTTGTTTGGTACACTAATTTTACAGGAATGTTCTCTAAAGAGATACTTCCATTAGAATACACATAAGAATGCGCTCCAACTGTCTCTATAACCTGTAAGTTCGAAGGTGCTTGAATCCCTAAAGAACTCGCTGCCGTTGCAATTGCTGCCATTGCAGTATTACTTGGGTTTGTAGCGTTTACTTTTTGAGAAATATTCTCAGTAAAAGAAAGGTTAGCGTTTACAACGTTTCCATTTCTAATTGCAAAAGTAGAAGTTGAATTAAAAACTTCTATTCCTTGATGTACTTGATTTACATATACTACATCAAGTTCCATGCTTTTTGAGAAACTTTGTGAACTAATTTCGATTTCCCCAATATCTTGAGGTTGTAGTCCTAGCTCTGCGCGATTACTACTCAAATACGAGCTAATCACACTACTGTAGTCTTGCGCTGAAACAACACTCACAGTAATAAAAGCTAGTAAAAATAATGCTTTTTTCATGTTTTTTTTTAGATTAACATACGAAATACAATAAGCTATATTCCATAATAAGGTTTATTATTAATTTCTTTAGTTCATAAAAATATCATAAACATTGCAAATATCTTACAATATCCTACTATTTAACACTAAGATTGACAAATATAAGCGATTAAGGGGTTTTTGTTAAAGATATTTCAGATTAATTTCTTTAGAATCCTATATACATAATCGTGCTATCAAAATCCTCAAATGGCCTATCAATTATGTAGACTTAATTTCTCTGCCTGTATTTAAAGATCTCCTTTTATCTTCTGAAAGTGTTGCAATGCATTCCCATCTGTAAGTCTTGAAATATAACTGCAACATTCCATCAAGTAATCATAGACATTCTGATTTTCTGAAATATTTCCTTTAAAATTTTTCAAGATTAACGCATCATAATGGCGATTGCCTCCTTTAAAGTAATTTTCAAAAGCTGTTGTATACACATCTAGCAACGTTGCCAAAATTGTATATCCAGCAATTTCCTTATCTACTACTTCACTACTTTGATATACTTTTTCAACACTAATCTTTATAATATCATCGATTTGTGCCTTGTATTTACTTTTATCGAGCAATGCTTCGGAAAAATTACCTTCTAAGATAGCGGCTTCATTTTCAATAAAAATTGAGGCGGCTTCTCCTATTAATGTGCTTATCGCTAACGACCTTAAATACGCTAGTCGATCTGAAGGCAACTTTAAACTACTATATTTTTCAGTATTAAGAGACTTTTTTACTAGATTAATTAAATATTCTAACGCAAACTCTTCATCAATTAGCCCTAAATTAATTCCATCTTCAAAATCAATAATGGTATAACAGATATCGTCTGCTGCTTCTACCAAAAAGGCCAACGGATGACGGCCATAACTTACATCATTGGCTTTCCCTCTTTTTTGCAACCCTAATTCTTTCACGACCTCTTCAAAAAAAGGAATGTCCGATTGAAAAACACCAAATTTCTTATCGGCAATGTGTTTGGTAGGTTTTTTAGGTAGGGACTCTTTTGGATATTTCATAAAAGCACCCAATGTTGCGAACGACAATCGCAATCCGCCCTCTACTCCGTTTTTAGATTCTGTAACTATTTTGAATCCGTTTGCGTTCCCCTCATAACTTACAAGGTCTTGATATTGCTTGTCGGTAAGTTGCGACTTGAAACGTTTTCCGTTGCCGTTTAAAAAGTAATCTCCAATCGCTTTTTCACCACTATGGCCAAACGGTGGGTTTCCAATATCGTGTGCTAAAGCTGCCGCAGCGACAATAGCTCCAAAATCGTTGAAATGGTGTCCGTGCGTGCTTTGTAAGTGTGGATGTTTTTCGAGTATTGCTTTCCCTACGGTGCGTCCTAAAGAGCGTCCTACAACAGAAACTTCCAAGCTGTGTGTTAAGCGAGTGTGAACAAAAGACGTTTTAGAAAGTGGAATTACCTGTGTTTTGTCTTGTAAACTTCTAAAGGCAGACGAAAAAATTACACGATCGTAATCTACTTCAAAACCCAAACGAGTTTCATCTTGCTCTATGCGTAATCGCTTGTTGGTATCGCCTTGTCTTCGTAAAGACAAGAGTTTTTCCCATTGCATCATTGTAGTAATTTATTTGCTAGCAAGATACTATTTTGTTCAGAAAAAGTACTGAAAAATGACAGGAAGCCTCGTAACGTTTAGGTAACCTTCTTATCACAAAAGCGTAATCCCCAATTAACACAGGCTTTACATTATAACGGTTTCTTTGCCCCAAGAAATTTAAACTAAGTAATGAGAACATTTTTAACTATCCTTTTTTTATCAATTGCAACTATCACTTTTGCACAACAAACAGGATCAATTGTAGGTAATTTAACGGATAAAGATTATAACAACGAACCTTTGCCTTTCGCAAACGTTATTATTAAAGACACTTCAACAGGAACTACTTCAGATTTTGATGGATTATACGCTTTAGAAAACCTTGAGGTTGGAACATACACTATTGTATACAGTTTTGTAGGATACGAATCTGTAGAGATTGACAACATTGTTGTAGAAGCTAATAAAGTAACAACGGTAAATGTTCCTATGGGTGCAAGTGCAGCTGCTCTTGATGAAGTAGTTATTAAAACAACCACTCGTAAAGAAAGTGAAGTTGCTTTATTATTGGAACAGAAAAAAGCAATTACAACAAAACAAAGTATTGGTTCGGCAGAACTGTCTCGTAAAGGAGTTGGAGATGTGGCAACGGCTGTAACCAAAGTAACAGGAATCTCGAAAGATGAAGGTACTGGAAATGTATTTGTAAGAGGTTTAGGAGATCGTTACAACATTACAACCCTAAACGATTTACCATTACCTTCTAACGACCCTTCTAAGAAGAACATTAGCCTTAGTATTTTCGATACTGATATTCTAGAGTCTATCGGAATTGACAAAACATACAATGTTCAGAATTATGGAGATTTTGCAGGAGCAAACATCAACATCGTTTCTAAAAACTATAAAGGAAGTGGTTTTTTTGAAGTGGGTTTTGAAACTGGAGTAAATACCGCTACGGTTGGAGAAAGTGACTTTTATTTAAATGAAGGCCCTAACAAAACAGGTTTTTACAAAAAAGACTATCCAGCTTTTCCATTAACCAACTACAACTTTGAAACAAGCTGGGATAGAGAGCGTACTTCAATGCCTGTAAATTCTGGTGTTTCGTTAAAAGGAGGAGATTCATTTAGAATTGGCGAAGACACAAAAGTGAGTCTATTTGGTGTGGGATCTTTCAGTAACGACTACTCATTTAGAGAAGGAATCTCTAGAGGGGGTGTCAATGTTAGCTCGGTACAAGACAGTGATTTTGATTTTTACAATTACTCATACAACACCAACACTACGTTAATGGGTAACTTAGGAATAAAAAACAAAGGCACTCAAATAAACTACAACGGTCTCTACTTAAACATTACAAGTCAACAGCAAAAAGAATACTTAGGGGTAATAGACAAGGATGATGATGCTTCTGAAGGAGGTGGATTTATTCAACGTGCAATTTTTGAAAGAACCTCTTTGATTTCTCACCAACTTTTAGGTGACCACGAAATTGGTGACCGTTTTGAAGTGAATTGGGGTGGATCTTACAACTATCTAGAAAACTTAATGCCAGACAGAAGACAGGTTACTTTAGTTCCTGTAGCGGCAAATGATCCTGACGGACCTAAATCCTTTCAGTTTGTATCTTCAGCTTC
The DNA here is from genome assembly GCF_900102055.1 of Ulvibacter litoralis. Lineage (GTDB taxonomy): Bacteria > Bacteroidota > Bacteroidia > Flavobacteriales > Flavobacteriaceae > Ulvibacter > Ulvibacter litoralis. The sequence continues at coordinate 1,147,730 of NZ_FNBA01000001.1, read as the reverse complement.
AGACAACAATCGCTTTTATTCTGAATTAGCGGAAGAAGAAGTAGCGGCTAGACTTGCTGCAACGTATAAATTCAGCAAAAATGAAGATGATGATTATAATGGAAAAGTTACTGTTGGGTACAACGGAAAGTTTAAAAACGTAAATTTTGAAGCGACACAATTCAACTTTCAAATTTTTGGAAATGTACCACAACCAACTGTAGATCCTTACAACGTTGATGCCTATTTCAATCAAGAAAACTTAAATAACGGACTTTTCAGAATAAGAACGTTTAGAGGTACTGTAGATCTTCCAAACGCCTTAGATCCTCAGTTTTACAAAGGAGATCAAACAATTCACGCTGGATATTTAAATTTCGAATATGCTTTTTCACCTAAGTTCACAGTACTTGCAGGAGTTAGAGGGGAGCAAATTAATCAAAACATCGAATGGTCTACTTCGCTTGGAGACGGAAGTAGTGATTTAGAGTCGCTTGAAATTCTTCCAGCCGTGTCGATGAAGTATGAATTAACTGAGAAGCAAAACTTAAAATTTGCAGCAAGTAAAACATACACGTTGCCACAATATAAGGAGAGAGCTTTATTCCTTTTCCAAGAAATAAACCAAGATTACCAAGGAAACCCTGGGTTATACGCTTCAACCGATTACAACGTAGATGTAAAGTGGGAGTTATTTCCACAATCTAATGAAATTGTTTCGTTAGGTGCCTTCGGAAAATACATTCAAAACCCTATCAATAGTTTCACGGTGGTCTCTGCTTCCAACGATATCTCTTGGGGTAACACAGGTGAAAAAGCAACTGCTTTAGGAGCTGAATTGGAACTTCGTAAGTCCATTTTCGAACATGAAGTAGACACTGAAGATGCGACTTTAAAAAACAACTTAAGCGCTGGTTTTAATGCTTCTTACATGATGACGAATCAAGACTTAGACGGTGAAAAAGTATTGGCTGAATCGACCGAAGTAGGAGCGCCAATTAGCTTTATTCCGACGTATAGCGAAACGGAAATCTCTGGAGCTTCAAACTTTGTTGCAAATGCAGATGTAAGTTATTACAAAGAATTTTCAGAAGATAAAAACATACAACTAACGGTTGCTGCCAATTACTTTTCAGACCGAATCTTCGCGCTTGGAAGTGTAGGAAAAGGAAACTTAATCGAAAAGGGAATTACAACCTTAGACTTTATCGCAAAAACACAACTAACAGAAAATATCTCTTTAGGGCTTTCTGCTAAAAACTTATTAAATCCAACAATTGAAAGATTTCAAGAAGCTGTAGACGGAACAACAAATCCTGACTTAGTCGACTTTCAACAAAAAGATGTAACCGTATTGTCATACAAAAAAGGGTATGATTTCAAACTTTCATTAGCATACAAATTTTAATCTAACAATAACTAATTACACTTAGTAGTACTTATCTTAAAAACTAGAAAAATGAAAAAAACAATTTTTAATTTTATGTTAGCACTTGCTACAACTACACTTTTAGTATCGTGTGGAAGTGATGACGACAACAATCCAACGGCTGCATCTTGTACCGATGGCATCCAAAATGGAGACGAAGAAGGTATTGATTGCGGTGGAACTGCATGTCAACCTTGTTTAGCTAATTTACTTTCTGGAGAAGTTGCAACAGATGTTATTCTTGACGCAACATTAGAATATGAATTAACTGGAGCATATGTTATATTAGACGGAGGATCTTTAACAATTCCTGCTGGAACAAAAATTAAGGCTACAGGTGGTACTGCTGCTTACATCGCAGTAGCACAAGGAGGTCAGATTTTTGTAAACGGAACTTCTTCAAATCCAGTAGTTATGACTTCTGGTTCTGAAAATCCTGCTGCAGGTGACTGGGGTGGTTTGGTAATTTGTGGTAATGCGCCAACAAACAAAGGTGTTTCTGTAACTTCTGAAGTTGCCGATCTTACTTATGGTGGAACAAACGCAAATGACAATTCAGGTTCTATTCGTTACTTACGTGTGGAGTACACAGGTGCTACATTCTCTAACGACAAAGAATTTAACGGAGTTTCTCTTTTCGGTGTGGGTGCTGGAACTACTTTTGAATACGTTCAATCGTTCTTCGGAGGTGATGACGGAATCGAATTTTTTGGAGGAACTGTAAAAGGTGACTACTTAGTATCTATTAATAGTGGTGATGATTCAATCGACTTTGCTGACGGTTGGACAGGAACGGGTTCTAACTGGTACATTGCTGGTGGTGCTAAAGCTGGTATTGAAGGTTCTAACAATGGAGATAACGGTAATGCTGCTCCTGTTACAACAACGACACTTTCAAACATTACAATTGTTGGTCCTGTTTCTGAAGGTGCATTGTACTACAAAGAAGGTGGTGGAAACTTTACAATTAACAACTTCTACACTAGTAACGTAGATCTTGGAATAAAAGTAAAAGATACTGATCTTGAAGCTGCTGCAAGAATCGAAAATGGAGATCTTGACATCAACGATATTCAATTCGGAAATGTTCCTGCTGGTTTTCAAATCACTGACTACACAGGAAGCAACCAATCTTTCTACACAGAAGGTGTTGCAACGGGTGCTGGTAACGGTGCCGCTTCTCCTGACTGGGCTGCAGGTTGGACTGTTGGATTAGACAACAGCGGACCAGCAAGTACTGAAAACCTTGCCGGTGAAGTATCTGGAACAGTTTCTTTAAATGCTGATGTTGAATACTTATTAACAGGTTCATTCGTGGTGCTTAACGGAGGTGTTTTAAACATTCCTGCAGGAACTACAATTAAAGCTACAGGTGGAACTGCTGCATACATCGCAGTAGCACAAGGTGGTAAAATCAATATCGAAGGGGAAGCAAACAATCCAGTTGTTATGACTTCTGGAAGTGCGAATCCTACTGCTGGAGACTGGGGTGGATTGGTATTATGTGGTTATGCACCAACAAACAAAGGTGTTTCTGTGACTTCTGAAGTTGCTGATCTTACATATGGTGGTACAGACGCAAATGACAACTCTGGTTCTATTCGTTACTTACGTGTAGAGTACACAGGTGCTACATTCTCTAACGACAAAGAATTTAACGGTGTATCTCTTTTCGGAATTGGAGCAGGAACAACTTTTGAATACGTACAATCACTTCACGGTGGGGATGACGGAATCGAATTTTTTGGAGGATCAGTATCTGGTAACTACTTAGTATCTACAGGTAGTGGTGATGACTCTATCGATTTTGCTGACGGATGGACTGGAAATGGATCATACTGGTACATTAAAGACGGTGCTAAAGCAGGTATTGAAGGTTCTAACAATGGAGACAATGGAAATGCGACTCCTGTTACAACAACAACACTTTCTAACATTACAGTTGTTGGACCTGTTTCTGAAGGTGCATTATACTACAAAGAAGGTGGTGGAAACTTTACAGTGACTAACTTCTATACAGATGGTATCGATCTTGGCGTAAAAGTAAAAGATACAGATGCTGAAGCTGCTGTTAGAATTGAAAACGGTGATCTTTCTGTGAACCCAATGCAATTTGACAATCCTTTAGCAGGTTGGATGGTTACGGACTATCCTGGTGCCAACCAAAACTTTGTAGTACAAGGTCCTACTTCTGGTGCTGGAAACGGTGCTGCTGCTCCTACTTGGGCTGCTGGATGGACTTCAGGATTATAAAAAATAAACCTTGAGCTTCCGCTCAAAACTAAAAAGAGCTACGAAATATCGTGGCTCTTTTTTATTGAAAATTTTTAAAATCTTCTTATGGGTTATTTGATACAATTCTAGTATCTGTAATTTCCCATGTTTTTACTTTTGCGATTTTAGAGTCATTATACACAACTTCTTTTTGTGTAGTTCCTTGGTAAAATGTCCAAGTTCCTACTTTTTTTCCATTGTCGTATTGTGCTACAGCACTTTTCTTTCCATTACTATCGTAGCTAATCCATTCTCCTTCTAATTTATTATCTAGAGTATAAAATCCTGTTTGCGCTACAGCACCATTTTCATGGTAAAGTACTGCCTCAATAACATCTCCTTTTAGTTTATAAATATCCTTCTTTCCAGTTTGTGCTACAGCTACATTTACAAAGAAACAAGCGACTAATAAAACAATTAAATTTTTCATAACGAGGCATTTTAAATTAATAATTACTTTACAAATATATATCATATTTTACTTTCAAGCAACAATTACGTAACATTAAATTAACATTGCAGCTATAAGTATCTTGTTTTCAGTATTTTAACAAGGTAACATTAGTAATATCTTGTATAGTCTGTTTATTATTAAAGATCTCTTCGTATTTTTAAAAATAAAACAAGGACGCGCAACCTTAACACATAACATTTGCATAACATCCGATTCAAAAATAAACTTGAAATTTGCGCTTTAAAATATATTGTTATCTATGGACAACATTTACTTAGTTATGTTGATTGCACTAGCTGTCTTAGCTATTGCGGATTTAGTTGTAGGAGTTAGTAATGATGCTGTAAATTTTTTAAACTCAGCAATAGGATCTAAAGCCATTTCTTTCAAAACCATTATGATTGTTGCTAGTGTTGGTATCGCTTTTGGAGCATTATCGTCTAGTGGAATGATGGAGGTTGCCCGTAAAGGTATTTTTAATCCGAGTAAGTTTTATTTTGATGAAATTATGGTCATTTTTATGGCGGTAATGATTACAGATATTTTGCTACTAGATTTCTTTAACAGCCTTGGTTTACCTACCTCAACAACCGTTTCTATTGTATTCGAATTATTAGGAGCAGCGGTTTGTGTTTCATTATTAAAAATATCAGAAAACGGGGATAGCTTTCTTCAGTTAGGCGAGTATATCAATTCTGATAAAGCCACTGAAATTATCTTCGGAATACTCCTCTCGGTCGTCATCGCCTTCTCCATAGGGGCGTTTGTACAGTTCGTTTCTCGCTACCTGCTAAGTTTCGAATTTCAGAAAAAACCATCTTGGGTTTCAGCCATATTTGGTGGTATCGCAGTTTCAGCCATAGCATATTTCATTATTATAAAAGGATTAAAAGGTGCTTCTATTCTTCCTGAAGCATTTTCAAGTTGGGCAAATCAAAACTTACTTCAATTTTTAGGGTTAAATTTTGCCGTTTGGACTGCCATTTCTTGGGCGTCTATTCAATTTTTAAAAGCAAATATTTACAAAATAATTATTGTATTAGGAACCTTTGCTTTAGCAATGGCCTTTGCTGGAAACGATTTGGTAAACTTTATCGGTGTCCCGATGGCAGCATATCAATCGTATATTGATTGGTCTGCTTCCGGAGTAGACGCTTCGTTGTTTAGCATGGAAAGTTTAGCGGCAAAAGTTCCAGCGCAACCCTTACTATTATTAGGTGCGGGAGTTGTAATGATTTTAACCCTATGGTTTAGCGAAAAAGCAAGACGCGTTGTTAAAACTTCTGTAGATTTATCACGTCAAGACGAAGTAAAAGAACGTTTTCAACCTAACTGGCTTTCTCAAAACCTCGTAAGAGGTGTTATTGGCCTAAACAATGGTATCAACTATTTACTACCTACGAAAGTAAAAAACACGATTCAGAAAAGATTTGAACTTCCAACTGGCAAACGAATTCTAACCGCAGACACCCCTGCCTTCGATATGGTGAGAGCTGCCGTAAACTTAATGGTAGCAAGTGTTTTAATTTCGATCGCAACTGGTATGAAACTGCCTTTATCAACAACCTATGTCACCTTTATGGTAGCAATGGGAACTTCTTTGGCAGATCGCGCTTGGGGAAGTGATAGTGCTGTGTACCGCGTTTCGGGAGTACTAAACGTAATTGGAGGTTGGTTTATGACTGCTATTACTGCTTTCGTGGCCGCTTCTATATTAGCATTACTAATTTATTATTTTGAAGGTGCTGCCTTAGGAGTCTTACTTATTTTAGCCATTGTTTTAATTGTGAGAAACTACATAAGAGGCAAAAAGAAAACAGCCGAAATTAAAGAAGATCTTAAGTTTAAGAAAGCCGAAAGTTCTTCTATGGTTGGTGTAATTGAAGAAAGTTCTTCCAATGTGTCTGAAGTAATGCGTCGTGGTTCAAAATTACTTGCCTATACCATTGAAAGCTTAGGAAAACAAGACCTTAAAGGATTAAAAAAGGCACAAGTACAAAGTGAAAAACTAAGCGACGAAATTGAAGACTTAAACACGCACGTTTTTTATTATATGAAGAACGTAGATGACACTACAGCTGGCGCAAGTCGTTTCTACCTACTTATTCAAGACTCATTACAAGATATTGTACAATCGTTTGATTTTATAGCAAACAAGAGTTACAAGCACGTTAAAAATGGTCATAAAGGTCTTAAGTTTAATCAAATTCGCGATCTTAAAAAAGTAGAAGAGAAATTGCTAACGCTTTTCGGAAACGTTAAAAAAGAGTTTGACAATAAAACCCTTGAGAATCTTCCTTCGATTATTGATGAGAAACAAGCGTTTTTAGATTACATCACTGCCGAAATTGAAAAGCAAATAACACGTACCAAAGAGTCTGGTTCTAGTCCTAAAAACACTTCTTTATACTTCTCTATATTGTTAGAGTGTAAAGATTTAGTCGAAGAGATTACCATTCTGTTAGAAAAGTATTTCTTAGAATATTCGAACTCTAAGAAAAACGATATTTTATAAGTATTATCTGTACATCTTTCTCTTCGGAAAGGCTTCAGAATCATTTAAAAAAGCCACACAAAACACTGTTTCTTACAGTTTTGTGTGGCTTTTCTGACATAAAGTTTAACAAAATAGATTCTTTTAGAATGATAAAACAGACTATATTTATACTGTTTTTCAGAAAAAAAGAAAATTATTATTTTTGTTCTTCTGAAACTTTAGAAAAAAAACAGTCCTTTAGAAGTAAGTATTCTTGCTCCAAAGGATTTGGTAACATTGAATTGTTACCACATAGAAACCTCGCAATTTCCTTCCCAAGAGATTGTGAGGTTTTTTGTTATCGTTACTTCTGAAGCCGAAGTATTGTCGTAAACAAAAAAAACCTTGCTGATAGCTATCAGCAAGGTTTTTAAAAACAATAAATATGTCTATTTAAATCGTAGATTAAGATCCACACATTAAACAATCGTCGTCTGGTGCTCCACCTTTCGACTTGTCTAATAAAGCTCTTAATTCTTGTGGAGTCATTGGTTTATCTGAAACTGCAGAAGTTGCTTCTACGGTAGCTTCAGCCATCGCAATTGGCTCTTTCTTTACTTCTTTCTTCAATGTAAACTTAATTGCATCTACAGCACTCTTCGTTCTTAAGTAATACATTCCTGTTTTAAGTCCGCTCTTCCATGCATAAAAGTGCATCGATGTTAATTTAGCGTAATTCGCATTCTCCATAAACAGGTTCAACGATTGAGATTGATCAATAAAATATCCTCTGTGACGTGACATATCGATAATATCTTTCATACTCAATTCCCACACAGTTTTGTACAACTCTTTCAAGTCTTGAGGAATATCAACTCCTTGTACAGAACCATTAGCACGCATGATTTCTTCTTTTAAGTCATCATTCCAAAGTCCTAAAGCAACTAAATCTTCTAGTAAGTGTTTGTTTACTACAATAAACTCACCAGACAATACACGACGGGTGTAGATGTTAGATGTATATGGCTCAAAAGCTTCGTTATTTCCTAAAATTTGAGAGGTAGAGGCTGTTGGCATTGGCGCTACTAACAATGAGTTACGTACTCCGTGTTTCTTAACGTCTTTGCGCAATTTAGCCCAGTCCCAACGACCGCTTAATTCTGAATCTTCTATTCCCCATAAGTTATGTTGGAATTTACCTTCAGAAATAGGTGATCCTTTGTATGTTTCGTAAGGTCCGTCCGCTTTAGCTTCTTCTACCGATGCCGTTAATGCAGCGTAGTATAAAGTTTCAAAAATATCTTGGTTTACTTTTTTAGCTTCATCAGAAGTAAACGGTAAACGCATCATAATAAACGCATCTGCCAATCCTTGAATTCCTAATCCAACAGGACGGTGACGGAAGTTAGACACTTCAGCCTCTTTTACCGGATAGTAATTTCTGTCGATTACTCTGTTCAAGTTTTTAGTAACACGTTTTGTTACACGGAACAATTCTTTATGGTCAAACTCACCATTTTTCACAAACATTGGCAATGCAATAGAGGCCAAGTTACAAACAGCCACCTCTTCTGGAGATGTGAACTGCATGATCTCTGTACATAAATTTGAAGAACGGATGGTTCCTAAATTTTTCTGGTTTGTTTTTCTATTTGCTGCATCTTTATACAACATATAAGGTGTTCCCGTTTCAATTTGAGATTCTGTAATTTTCTCCCAAAGCTCACGCGCTCTAATAGTCTTTCTTCCTTTGTTTTCAGCTTCGTATTTATGGTACAATGCTTCAAACTCCTCGCCATGGCAATCGAAAAGACCAGGGCATTCGTTAGGACACATTAACGTCCACTCTGCATCATCTTCAACACGCTTCATAAATAAATCTGGAATCCACATTGCATAAAACAAATCGCGGGCTCTCATTTCTTCTTTCCCGTGATTCTTTTTCAAATCAAGGAAATCAAAAATATCGGCATGCCATGGTTCTACATAAATTGCGAAAGACCCTTTACGTTTTCCTCCTCCTTGATCTACATAACGTGCAGTATCGTTAAACACACGAAGCATAGGTACGACTCCGTTTGAAGTACCGTTGGTACCAGAAATGTACGATCCCGTTGCACGAACGTTGTGAATAGACAATCCAATACCTCCAGCAGATTGTGAGATTTTTGCAGTCTGCTTCAGTGTGTCATAGATACCATCAATACTATCGTCTTGTGTTGCTAATAAAAAGCAAGAAGACATTTGTGGTTTTGGTGTTCCACTATTAAATAAGGTGGGTGTAGCATGCGTAAAGAACTTTTTAGACATCAGTTCGTACGTTTCTTTCACCGCCGCTAAATCGTTTAAATGTATCCCTACAGAAACACGCATTAACATATGCTGAGGCCGCTCAGCAATTTTGCCATTTAGTTTCAATAAGTAAGAACGCTCTAATGTTTTGAATCCGAAATAATCGTATCCAAAATCGCGATTGTAAATAATGGTAGAATCTAAATCCTCCGCATTATCCATAATTACTTTATACACCTCATCACTTAATAAAGGAGCTTTTTTCCCAGTACGTGGATTCACATACAGGTATAAGTCTTCCATTACTTCGGAAAATGTTTTCTTGGTGTTTTTATGTAGGTTTGACACAGAAATACGTGCTGCCAAACGTGCATAATCTGGGTGAGATGTAGTCATTGTCGCCGCAACCTCAGCAGCTAAATTATCTAATTCACTTGTAGTTACTCCATCGTACAATCCTTCAATAACACGCATCGAAATTTTTACTGGATCTACTAGTTCGTTTAAACCATAGCAAAGCTTTCTAACTCTTGCTGTAATTTTATCGAACATGATAGGTTCTTTGCGGCCGTCTCTTTTTACTACATTCATATGTTCTCCTTTATTGAGGTTATTTAATTATTTTTGAAAAATTGTGCTGTGCGCAACAGTTACATTGCACAGTATCAGCTATATATTGAAAAGTTCTGCGTAAAAGCGAAACCTTCTAAAAATCTGCGTCGAAACTAATTTTATTAGAATCTTTGTCGGTATTGGTAACTCCCGCTTTTTGGTATTCTGAAACTCGTTTTTCAAAGAAGTTTGTTTTTCCTTGAAGCGAAATCATATCCATAAAGTCGAATGGATTGGTAGTATTGTATTCTTTTTCACAATTCAATTCCATTAACAAACGGTCGGTTACAAATTCTAGGTATTGGGTCATTAAATTAGAGTTCATTCCAATTAAACTTGCCGGAAGTGATTCAGTAATAAACTCACGCTCTATGTTAAGGGCATCCACAAGAATTTCGCGAATACGGTCTTTAGGCACTTTATTAATTAAGTGATGGTTGTGCAAGTGAACTGCAAAATCGCAGTGAACACCTTCATCACGAGAAATTAACTCGTTTGAAAATGTTAGTCCTGGCATTAATCCACGTTTTTTCAACCAAAAGATAGAGCAAAAAGCACCGGAAAAGAAAATTCCTTCTACCGCAGCAAATGCGATAAGACGCTCTGCAAATGAATCTGATTCAATCCATTTAAGGGCCCAATCTGCTTTCTTTTTAATTGCTGGAAATGTATCGATGGCGTTAAAAAGACCGTCTTTTTCTTTTTCGTCTTTTACGTATGTATCAATAAGTAAGGAATAGGTTTCGCTATGAATGTTCTCCATCATGATTTGGAAACCATAGAAAAACTTCGCTTCACTATACTGAACTTCATTTACAAAATTCTCTGCTAAATTTTCATTTACAATTCCATCTGAAGCTGCAAAAAAGGCAAGAATGTGTTTTATGAAGTAACGCTCATCATCTGACAGTTTCGTAGTCCAATCTGTAAGATCTTGATGTAAATCAATCTCTTCTGCCGTCCAAAAACTCGCTTCAGATTTTTTATACCACTCCCAAATATCATGATGTTGAATTGGAAATATTACAAATCTGCTCTTGTTTTCTTGTAAAATTGGCTCTACTTGACTCATTGTCCTTTGCTTTTTAAAATTGAAATATTTTGTGCCTACTAGGGACTAACAAAGATGGCTAATTTTAATAGTATTTAGGATAAAACTGCGTGTAGGTTTTCAACAAAGTTTTCAACATTTGGCTTTTTAAACTGTTCTTATTGTTTTGTTAAACAAAGTGTTTAACTTGTTGTATTTCAATTAGTTATAAATGTTTTGTTGCGTTATAAACAATTTGAAAATTTATCGTTGAAAAGCCTCAAATTCTTCCATTCTACGGTACTTAAACAGGGTTTTCAACAAGTTATTTCAGAAGTATTTTTCAACAAAAAAACCCTCGGAATTTTTCAGAAAAAAGAAATTAAAAAGGCAGATTTTCGAAAAAATGAGTTTAAAACACAAAAAAACCGCCTTCCCAAAAAAGAAAACGGTTTCCTATATTATACTATCTATTTTTAAGCTCCTAAATCGTCCGCATCAATTTCGTCAATCGCATCCCAAGTTTCATCTACATCCATATTTGTTCCCGTTGCTTTTAGATAAAATCGATTGTTTTGCATCAACTCAATTGTAGTACTATTATTGTTTTTTCGGTATTCTTCAATGGCTTTTACACCGTTCTTTTTAACGGTTCTTCTCATCTTAGTTTCCGTTTCTTCTTCAAACTCTTGTGAAAACAACATGCGCATTCCGGCAGTGGCCGCGGCACCCATTTGCCCTGCTCCATCAATAACTTCTATTTTAAACTTTTTAGATTTGTCTTCCGTAGCATAGGTACCTTCAATAGAGGCGATTTGAACCATTCCCATCTGACCAGCTTTAAAAGCAATACGTTTCATCCCATTAATATCGTCGGGAAGCCACTCTTTTAACTCTTCATTGGTAAGGGGTTCTATTTTTTGAAGCTCCATAAGATCCTCTTGCATATTATTGAGCTCTTTAACTGCTTCGGTAGTATTGGAAACATTTTCTTTTGCTTCCTTAATCTTTTTACTTACTGGATTGTCGCAAGCTACAAATAAGAGCACTGATACTAGTGTGAAAATTATTTTTTTCATAATTAAAAGGTTTAAAAATTGAGCAGTTAATATACTAACATTAAGTGTATTAGTACATTAATTCATTCTGAATTTTTACGAATTATGAAATAAAGGATGTTATTTGTTAGCGGCTAATTTTTCAAGCTCGGCGTACCAATACTCACCAAACTTACGGATGAGCGCTTCTTTCACGAATTTGTACACAGGTACTTTAAGTGATGCTCCTAATGTACAGGCGTCATTACAGATTGGCCATCTGTGGTAATTTACTGCCGAAAACTCACTGTATTCCTGAACGCGAACAGGATACAAATGACAAGAAACTGGTTTTTTAAAAGAAATTTCGCCCGCATTGTAAGCGTCTTCAATACCACAACTTGCAATTCCGCTGTCGGTAAATGTGACATACGCACACTCTTCTCCATTTACCAAAGGAGTTTCTAATTCGTCTAAATCTGACGTAATAAATGTTCCTTGCGCTTCAATAGCAGCAATACCTTCAGGGCGAAGAAAAGGCTTCACTTTTGGATAAATCTCTTCTAGAATAAGGGTTTCTTCTTTACTTACTGGCGCACCAGCCTCTCCTGCAATACAGCACTCACCTTTACAGGCGCCTAAATTGCACACAAAATCTTTTTCGATTAAATCTTCTGAAACTATTGTCTTTCCTAGTTGAAACATCTTGCAAATATATATTGTTTCTGTAATAAATTCCGAAGAAAATTTGCTTTAATTAAAACTGAATTTTATTCATGAAATACGGCTTTAATACTTAGTTTTGCACTTTTAAAACAAGGAGTTATGAATTTCAACTTTAAAGAAATAGCAACCGCAACAATGATTCTTTTCGCCGTTGTAGATATTATAGGGAGTCTTCCTATTATCATATCACTACGCGAAAAGTCGGGTCAAATTAGAAGTGGACGCGCTGCTATTATCGCAGCAGTCGTAATGATCATCTTTTTATTTATAGGAGAAGAGATCTTGAAGCTTATCGGTATTAATGTAAACGAATTTGCTGTTGCTGGAGCTTTTATCCTCTTTTTTATTGCTATTGAAATGATTTTAGGAATCTCTCTTTTTAAACAAAGTGAAGAAAGCCTAGACATGGCAACTGTGTTTCCAATTGCCTTTCCAATCGTTGCCGGACCAGGAAGTTTAACTACTTTATTAGCGCTTAGGGCCGAATACGACATCCAAAACATTATCATCGCAATTATTGTAAATATTATAATTGTATTTATTGTATTGCGCTTCTCTTCTAGGCTTCAACGCTTCTTAGGTAAAAACGGAATTGCGATTATCGAAAAAATATTTGGAGTTATTTTATTAGCAATTGCGGTAAAGTTGTTCACCTCAAACATTCAAGAACTTTTTAATTAATTTGAAGACAAAACGACCATGAAAACATTTAGATACATACTTATCGCAATAGCATCGTTTCTTCTAATCTATAATATAACACTCCTAGATTTCGACAACTTATTTGAAGGAGACAGTGTCATTGCAGGTATTGGTGTTTTAGCTTCAGCTTGTGTAATTTTGTTGTTGCTAATCTTTCAAGTTTCACAAAAGATTGCAAAAAAGAAACGCTAACAAATTTGTTTACTCTTCTGTTTCCGAAGCATTACCTTTTTGAGTTGCTGCTTCTAAAGACACTACTTTTAACAACATTGGGTCGTCTTGATTCATAATGTATTCGAATGCATTTGGACCGTACAATTGCTGTGCGATATTCGCTTTTAATGCCTTTTTAAGCACTTCGGAATAACGTTTTAAATCTAAGCGCGCTTCCGTAAACCTAGAGTATTCTAGAAAATCCTTCACAAGTTGTTCGTCTACAACAAAATCTGAAGCAAATTCGGTGAACGGAACTGTATCAAGCTCTGTACGATGTTTGTCTAAGTATTCAAAAATGAAATAACTCATAAAACCACTTCTAGAAACATATTGAATGGTTTCGTTTTCAACACTGGTATCTTTCGGTACAAACACATCTGGTATAATTCCGCCGCCGCCATACACAACCTTGCCCATTGGCGTTACATATCGAAGGGAATCTGCTACGTGAATGCTATCGGCACTAATAAGTTCGCCATTTTTATAGCGTTTTTCATAGTCTTCGTAATAGGCTTTGTTTCCATTTCCATACGGCTTCTGAATAGACCGTCCTGTAGGGGTGTAATATCGCGCAATGGTAAGACGTACTGCACTTCCGTCGCCTAACGACATTTCGCGCTGCACCAACCCTTTTCCAAACGAACGTCGTCCAATAATGGTTCCTTTATCGTTGTCTTGCAAAGCTCCCGCCACTATTTCACTTGCCGAAGCGGAGTTTTCGTTGATAAGCACGTAGAGTTTTCCTTTTTCAAAATCACCCTTTCGAGACGCATACGATTTGTTCTCTTCTCCCGTTTTATTTTTTGTAATTAGAATTAGCTTTTTATTTTCTAAAAACTCATCCACAACTTGCTCTGCCGTAGAAATATAACCGCCCGGATTGTTTCGTAAATCCAGCACTAATTTGGTCGCTCCTTCATCGATTAAACCTTCTAGCGCAGTATGAAACTCTTTATAAGTGGTTTCTGAAAATCGGTTGATTTTAATATACCCTAGTTCGTCAGTCACCATATAGGAAGCATCGATACTCACCAAAGGAACCCGTTTTCTCTTCACGTCAAAATTTAGCAATTCTTTTTCCCCTTTACGGTACACCTGAAGCTTCACTTTAGAGTTTATTTCTCCTTTCAAGTAACTTGTTATACTATCGCGCACCGCCGTTTCTCCAAACAGCTTATTGGTGTCTGCATAAATAATACGATCGCCTCCTTTAATTCCTGCTTTTTCTGCAGGTCCGCCTTTAATAGAGCGAATTACTGCAATAGAATCTTTATAAGGATAGAAACTAATTCCAATTCCGACAAAATTACCTCGCATGTCATCTGCATTGTCTTCGTACTCATCTACAGGAATATAGACAGAATGTGGATCTAGATTTTCAAGAATTCCATTGACCGTTACATCTACGATGCTGTCGGTGTTTACTTGATCTACATATTCAAAATCGATATAATCGATCAACCGATTGAGTTTGTCTTTTTTCGAATTGGTAGCGAATATTTTTTCGGTAGTATCGTTGAAGTTTAACTTAGATCCAATAAAAACACCCAGGGCAATTGCCAGACCAAGTAGAAGCGGTACGTGTTTTTTCTGAAAGCTCATTTGTTACTCTAAGTCATTAATATGCGTAATTGTAACGCCTGCTTTTTCTAAAAATTTCACACCAGAGTTATCTTTGTACTCTTGGTGATACACCAACCGTTTAATTCCGGCTTGATGAATTAATTTACTGCATTGTTGGCAGGGTGACATAGTAATATATAGTGTTGCTCCGTTACAGGATTGCGTAGAGGAAGCCACTTTTAATATAGCATTGGCTTCAGCGTGTAGCACATACCATTTTGTATCGCCATCTTCATCTTCACAAATATTTTCAAAACCAGTAGGCGTACCATTGTAGCCATCGCTAATAATCATTTTATCCTTTACAATTAACGCGCCAACTTGTTTGCGATTGCAATACGAAAGCTTGCTCCATTCTTTTGCCATTCGTAAATAAGCGATATCGTACTGTTCTTGTTTCTGCAAATTTGTATCCATGAAGGGGTTCTGAAATATAAGTAGCGAAATTAGTGGGAAGTTACACTTTCACAAAATAAGTTGTGTTAACTATTTGCAAAAGGTTTTAAATTCCTTGATTTCTCTTCCGTTTAAACTAAAAAGGCCACGTCTCCATAAGCATCGGAATACTCATTCCTATTACGATAGACGAAACCACTAAAATCCAATCTCGTTTACTACATCGTACAAATGTTTGTGTAACATATTCGGCAGTCAACACAACAAGCGCAATAACTACTTGAGAAATTTCAACACCAAAAGCAAACTCTAACAATGGAAATAGTTCACCGTCGGCAGCTAGCATCTTAAAATAAGTCGCAAATCCGAAGCCGTGTATCAACCCAAAAAAGAAGGTGATAAAATATACGATACTAATTGTATCCAATCGCTTCTCTTTACCCGCAGTTGCCACATTATAAATGGCTGCCGCCAAAATGGTCACCGGAATTAAAAACTCTATCCATGCACTTGAAACCTGCACCAATTCGTAATTTGCCAATAGAAGGGAAAGCGTATGACCTACTGTAAATAGAGTAACGAGCAACAACAATCGTTTCCAAGAGCCAAAATTATACGCCGCACAAAGCGCTACTAAAAAAAGGATGTGATCGTACGCCCTCCAATCGAGTACGTGCGAAAGACCAAGTTCAAAAAAAAGCCAAAAATCTGTCATTAGCGGAATTAATTTTCAATGATTCCCAAAGATAACTATTGTTTTTAAAAAAATTTATATCTTTAATACAACTCCCCTTGAACTCTTTCTAATTTATTGATCATGAAAAAAATACTACTTTTCCTTTTCGCCCTTTCATTTGGAGCCCCAAGTTTTGCTCAAGATCCAAATTTATACAGAACCTGGCATCTATACGAACTAGCAGCCGACCTCAGCCCATCAGAGTATGTTTCCAATGTACAGCCAAGTATCCATCCTTATTTAACAATCCACCCCGATTTGAGTTTTGAAGGCTACGGTGCTTGTAATAATTTTATGGGACAGTTTACGTATACTATTATTAGTGGAGAAGAAACACTTACACCAACTTTTTTCGATGCAACGCTCAATTCATGCAATTATCAATCACATACCAATTTTGAAAGTTTATTTTTTGGCTATGTTTCGGCAACCTCAAATCAATATATCACCCTTTATTACGATGCAAATACGAGTATAGGTACCCTTAATTTAGAATTTGCGCCTGGGTTTTACGCTGCTTATGGAACAGAGGCATTGTCTGTTTCAGATCAAAATGCAGTCGAGTTTACTGTTTTCCCAAATCCTGCTTCAGAGCAATTAGTTATCACTTCTGAAAACCTTCAGATTGAAACCATCACCATTTATGAAGTAAGTGGAAAAATAGTAACGCAATTTAAGACCGTTGAAGGTTCTGTTGACGTCTCATCACTTTCCGAAGGGGTTTACTTTATTGAAATCAATTCCGAAGAAGGGAAACATATTAAGAAATTCATAAAAGATTGATTGCAAGTCGAGGAAAAATTTAGTTTTAGTATCTTTAAAATTCACACTCATAGCAATACGCAAAATACAGCTATTTAAAACCGTTAAGCGTTCATAGAATTGATTATTCTTGAAGGTATTGCCCATTGATTCAGCCGTGAAATGACATGAAATTTGGCGTAATCCCTTTTCAGTACTATGCAAAACATATTATTTTTCTTTAAAAGATTAAAAGCGACCTTTTGGTTCGTTCCCGTATTGATTATCATACTCACCATCTTTCTTTCCATTGGATTGGTATCGTTAGATCATGCAATTACGTTCTCGCAAGATGGTTTAGGTCGTTTCTTTATTGTGAATAGCGCAGATTCTGCCCGAAGTATCTTAACTACGATTTCTGCAGCGATGATAGGAGTTGCGGGAACGGTTTTCTCCATAACACTTGTGGCCTTAACGTTAGCATCTTCACAATTTGGCCCAAGGTTGATTCGGAATTTTATGTACATCCGATTGAATCAAGTGGTATTAGGGTCGTACATTTCCACCTACCTGTATTGCCTTTTCGTTTTAAATGCCATAAAGGAAAGCGACGGCTACACTTTTATACCCTCACTTTCTATACTCGTAGCTATTTTTGTAGCCTTTATTAATATTATTCTTCTCATTGTATTTATCCATCAAATTGCCACGAGCATTCAGGCGGATAAAGTGATTTCAGACATTTCAGAAATCATTTTCAAACAAATCGACACCTTATTTCCTGAAGAAATGGGTGCTAATTGGGAAGGTAAAAAAGAAAGCGCTGTAGATGATATCAAGTCAAAGTACACGAATAGCATTAGCATTCAATCACAGAAAAGCGGCTACCTTCAATACATTAACAACGAAGGATTGTTAGGAGACGTATGTTCTTTTGACGGGTTGCTAGAATTGTACTTTAAACCGGGAGACCATTTGGTAGAGCGTATTGAAATTGGAACAGTTTATACCAACGAAACGGTGGATGAAGAAACACTAAAAAGCATTCACAATCAGTTTGTGATAGGAAAAACCAAAAGCGCACAACAAGACCTTGTATTTTCCATTCATCAAATGGTTGAAATTGCATCTCGCGCCTTATCTCCTGGCGTTAACGACCCATTTACAGCCAATGCCTGTATTGATAATTTAACGACCACGATGTGTCGCCTTTCGCAAGTTCCTTTTCCTTCAAAATACCGCGTTGATGAGGAAGGCAAATTAAGAATAGTTGTCGATATGCTGGAGTTTGAAGATTATTTAGACGCTTCCTTCAATCAAATTCGTCAGTTTTCAGCAGGTAGTATCGCCGTTATCTTGAAATTAATGGATGCATTAATCACTATCAATGTGTTTGCTAAAAAAGAACTTTATAAAAAGGCGCTTGTAAAACACGCTCAAATGGTGTTGAATGTAGGGAACGAATCTTTGACTGAAGAAAACGATCGCGCCAATTTGCGAGAACGATCTAAAAAGATACTGCCAGAATAAAGGCGATGTTGTAGTACACTTTTAGTTGCAACCGAACATCTTTTTTAGTTTTCAGCGCAGGCTCCTTCCGTCCACGAGGTGACACCACTGCGCATCGCCGCACAGGCATTTGAATATGTTTTACCATCACAACCACACACAGGAGCATACTCCATGGTACAAGGGCCGTCGCTTATTTTCGACGTATCAATACAGTCGTTCATGGTTGTTTTTGAAGTCCCGCACGCACTTAACATTGTGACTGCTGCGATAAAGAAAAATACTGTTGTTTTCATAAAAAAAAGAGTGGGTAAATCTGAGTTAAAAGTACGGGTTTTTATGAAATAGCTATTTAAATATTGCTTCTGAAAAATTACGGTAGGAGTTAAAACCCAAAATACAGGAAAAACCCTGTAAGGTTACCCCATGCCTTTTAAAATATTATTTTACTTTTAACCATTTCCCACTAATTATATCTAAACTTGGAAACAAGCTGAAATCACTCGAAACCAAACATACATAGACAAGAATGAAAAAATTAGTACTCCTTACACTTGCTATCATTACTCTAAACAGTTGCTTATCGAATGACGAAGAATTTCAACCTACTCTATCTTTTAATATTGAAAGTGGCCGCACAATTGCATCTTCTGAAATTAATATCACCAATACATCTACCAATCAAAACGGACTTTATACTTGGGAATTATCTAACGGAACTGCTACAAATTCAAATGGAGATTATACTTGGGAAGTAACATCAAATAACGGAACTGAAACTTTTACCACTAACAATTTAAGTTTTTACGCGAACTACATTGGAGACTATACCATTACATTAAAATCAAACCTATTTGATTTACAAATTGAAGAAACAATTACTACTACAAGACCTCAAGCTTTAGTTTTTGATAAAGTAACATTAAAGGATATTCCACAAGATTATAGCTCACTTTATTTTAAAATATTAGAAATCCGTTTAGACGGAACTACATCATATACGTATACGTCTTATACAAAACATCATGTTTATTCATTCTTTCCAGAGAATACGGAGTGGGATGTTGATTTAACAGGACATATTATAGCTATAAATGACGGAAGTAATACTAATGATATTGCTTCTTATCAAGTAGAATTTTATGATAATAATGACAATTTAGTTACTAAAATTAATGCTTTTGGTAACACTTACTTTGACACATCTGAATTTAAAGCTGGAGAAGAAGAATTTACAACAACTTCAAATGGTTGTGCTGGTTGCGATTATTTTGAGGTCATTTTTGACTTTAGCTTCAACTAAAAACTCCCCAAAAACCAAAATACAGGAAAAACCCTGTACCGTAAATACACCCCATTTAAACTATTCTCGGTACATTTAAAAACCTACCCTTACGGAAACCCGTAAGGATAGTAATGAGCAATAGCTTTATTTTACTATGTAAAAGCAAGTAGCTGTAAGATAAGTGAATGCTTTTTTGAAACAAACCTATTCCCTTTTACCATCCCCAACTAAATATAGTCTAGAAATTATTAGATGCAACGTCTGTGTGTTTTGTTCCTGCAACTTTAAAAAGTTGGGGCGAGATTAGGAGTTTTTGAGGTGATTTTTAGAGTTCTTAATTAATTATTTATAGTTAACTAAGTAATTATATGCGGAGTTGTGCATAATGTAAGTACAAATTTACGAATCAAATAAATGAATGAAATTCAAAATAACTTATTTGCTTTTTTCAATGAAGGTAAAGCCAAATTCTTTGAAAGAGAAGTAGATAATATACTTGGCGGAACAAGTGAAAGAAATTTATGTGGAAGATTAGCAATCTATCTTGAGGTTTTGCTCACAAAATATGGGCTAACTGAATACTTTTCCGATACAGAGTATAACAGGAAACAGAACGGAGAAGTAAAAACTATGTTGGATGACAATATGGAAGTGGTAACCATAAATTGTGATTTAATAATACATAGTCGTGGTAATGAAATGGGGAATGATAATTTACTCGCCATTGAAATGAAAAAATCGACTCGACCAGAACACGAAAAAATAAGTGACAAAAATAGATTGAGAACATTGACAAAATCAAGTTATGATGAAGTTTGGTCGTATGATGGAGAAACTCACCCAGAACACGTTTGTGGTTATCAATTAGGAATTTACTTTGAACTTGATATTGAGAATAGAACCTACAAAATAGAAGGTTTTATCAGTGGGGAAAGTGAATTTGAAATGCAAGAAGTATTTTAAAAATTAAAGAATTTATGAATTTTACGAAATACGATTTAGGAAATAAAAAAAGAGGAGATGTAGTTGAAATCACATTGCAAGGTAGTGCTGCGAATGTTAGACTAATGAATTCCTCAAATTTCCAAAGCTACAGAAATGGTAAAAAACATACTTATATTGGGGGATTAGCAAAAAAATCGCCTATCCGTCTACAAATTCCAAATTCTGGACACTGGTATGTTACGGTGGATATGCAAGGTTTAAGAGGGTCAACAAGAAGTTCAATAAGAATGATGCCGAGTGCATTACCTGAAATGAGACAGCCTTCATTAGCTTCTGTTCCGTCATTAGTACAAGACAGAAATAAACCACCTGAATTCGACAATGAAGAAAGAGAATATGATGTTTTTATATCTCACGCTTCAGAAGACAAAGACGAAGTTGTAAGACCTTTAGTTTTGGCACTTCAATCTGAAGGACTTTCAGTATGGTATGATGAATTTACTCTAAAAATTGGAGACTCTTTAAGAAGGAAAATTGATAAAGGATTAGCTAATAGTAGATTTGGAATAGTAGTTCTTTCCAAAGATTTCATACGTAAAGGTTGGACAAATTATGAACTTGATGGAATAATTACTAAATCAATTTCAGACGAACAAATTGTATTACCTATTTGGCATAATATAACAAAAAAAGAAGTTATTGAATATAGTCCTTCATTGGCTGATAAGTTAGCACGTAACACTTCTTCTTATACTGTAGAAGAAATTGCAGAAGAAATTGCGGAAGTTATAAATGACAAATAAAACACTATGCACAACAATAGCTATCGTTAATACAGGTTTTGTTGCTTAACCCAAAGATTCAAGCTTTTAACCAAGTCTGCCAAATCTTTTTGATTCGGCTTTAAAATGAAAAGATAAAACAAAATAAAAAGTTTTGACTAAGTGCTTAATCGAAAGATCAGTTCCTTTTAATCCCGTACTAACCATAGCCGAGACGTTGGCGTTTATTAAGAAAAATTTATATGAAAAAACATTTAACCCTCTTTGTAGATAAATATATAAAAGCAATAAATAACGAAAATGCATCTATTTTTGCAGGTGCTGGTCTTTCTGTATCTACAGGTTTAGTTAATTGGAAAGGTTTATTAGCTGAAATTGCGGATGAATTAAACTTAAATATTGATAAAGAAAATGATTTAATAGCACTTGCCCAATACTATGAAAATGAAAAAGGAGGAAGAGGAAGTATTAATAGCCAATTAATTGATGAGTTTACAAAAGAAGTTGAATTAAGCGAAAATCACAAAATATTATCATTCTTACCTATTCATACTTTTTGGACTACGAACTATGATAACTTAATAGAAAAATCACTTGAAAACTACGGTAAAACAGTAGATGTTAAAATATGTTCAGCGAATTTAGCTGTCAATAAACCCAGAAGAGATGCTGTTGTATATAAAATGCACGGGGACATAAGTTTGCCACACGAAGCAATTTTAACAAAAGATGATTATGAAAGTTATAATGAAAAAAGACAACTCTTTACTACTGCACTTCAAGGAGATTTAGTTTCTAAAACATTTTTATTTATCGGCTTTAGTTTTGAAGACCCTAATTTGGATTATATCCTTAGTAGAATTAGAATTTTATTAGGGACTAACACAAGAGACCATTATTGCTTTTTTAAAACAATAAATAAAGATGATTTTGATTCAGAAGAGGAATTTAATTATTCCAAAATTAAACAGGAACTTAAGATAAAAGACCTAAAACGATATAGAATACAAGCTCTACTTGTAGATAAATATTCTGATATCACAGAAGTTTTAAAGTTAATCCAAGTCAAATTAAAACGACAAAACATTTTTATTTCTGGAGCTGTACACGATTATGGAAAATACGGAAAAGATAGAACTGAAAAGTTGATTTTTAATATTTCTCGAAAATTAGCAGAAAAAAAGTATAAAATAATTTCAGGCTTTGGATTAGGTATCGGGAGTTCAGTAATTAATGGTGTTCTCTCATTTGTTTATACTTCAAAAAGAAGACACTTAGATGATTATTTAGTATTAAGACCTTTCCCTCAAAATATTTCTGATAGCACTCAAAGAGAAAAGTTATGGAAAAAATACAGAGAAGATATGCTTACAGATGCTGGAATTGCATTGTTTTTCTTTGGCAATAAAATCGTTGATGGAAATATTATTGATTCAGATGGGCTACTTCAAGAATTTGACATTGCGATTAACCAAAATGTTAAAGTAATCCCTATTGGGTGTACTGGCTTTATGTCCAAAATCCTATGGGATAAAGTTATTAAATCAACAAACGAATATTATCCAAATAATCCGGATTTAATTGAAGCAATCACATTATTAGGCGATTCAGACATCAAAGACACTGATTTAATTAATAATATCATTAAAGCAATTAACTTATTACAAAAAAACATATAATATGGCAAAGAGAGTATTTTTTAGTTTTCACTATCAAGACGTTGTTGATTTTAGAGCAAACACTGTTAGAAACCATAAACTTACAAAAGATAATAAAGCTGGATATTTTGACGCTTCTATTTGGGAAGATGCAAAGAAAACAAGTGAACTAGCTTTAAAAAGATTAATAAACAAAGAATTAATAAACACTTCTGTTACTTGTGTTTTAGTTGGAACTCATACATATGAGCGCAGATGGGTTGATTATGAAATAATGAAAAGTTTAGAAAGTGGAAATAATATACTTGCAATCCACATAAATGGTATCAAAGGAAAAGATGGCAAAACAAAAAGTAATGGAAATAATCCTTTATTTTATTTAGGTTATTCTTTCGATAATACAGGTAAAAAATTAAGTCTACATAATTACATACAAAATGAATGGCAAAAATATACTGACTTAGACGGATGGACAGTGAAAGAGGTTGCAGAATCAAACCGAAACAAAATCTTCAGATTATCTACAGACTATTCAATTTATGATTGGATTAAAGATGATGGGTATAACAACTTTGATAAATGGATATAATAAAACGAAACGCTAACAACAACGTATACTAATCATAGTTCTTGAGGGCAACTAAGAAGGTGACAATATATGGAGTTAGCCACAAGATAAAAAAAACGTCAATGAATAAAGATAGAGCTGTCACTTACAGTCTTTTAGCACATATAAGAAACAATGGGACTTTAATAAAAGGACCATTGGATATTTTTAAACCTTTAGTCAAAAGAGTAATTTCTTTAATGAACAACAAAGGTATTTATAGTGGTAAGAGCACAATGGAAATTAAAAAAGAGTTTGACTTAATTTATGACATTGACATTCCTATTCCTGTTTTAAACAATGTTTTAAGACAGATTGCAAAAGACATCAATACCAATGAGAAAAAATTATTTGAAATTTATAAAGATAACGCATTCAGTATATCTGAATATACTTTTCTTGATTATGAAGAAACTATATCTGCAAAAGAGTCGGCAATAAACGACATTGAAACTTTATTTCAAAAATTTTGTGAATCTTCTGATTTTGAAATTAAAAACAGTAGTTCAATTTTTAGTTTTATTGAACAAAATAAGTTTGAACTCTCAAAATATTTTTCAAGAGACACATCATCAGATAAAGAAGATTTTACAGCCGAAGCACAGTTTGTAAATTTTTTTAGAAAAATACCTACAGTCTATGGTCAGATTAAAGATATTTATATAGGTTCAATCATTTCTGGATTTATTATGTACAATCCAAGTGAAACAGAAATTGATGTTGAGCTTCTTTTTGACACTAATTTCATAGTTGGATTATTAGACCTAAATACACCAGAATCGACTCATACTTGTAAAACCCTCGTTGAAATAGCAAAAAAGCAAAATTTTAAAGTTCGAGTATTAACTGACACAATAGAGGAAACTAAAAATTTATTAGATCAAAAGGCGAAATATTTTGATGCTTCATTTTTGCAAAGAAAAGTTTATGCCGAAGACATTTACAATGCTTGCGACAGAAGAGGGTTGAAAAAAAATGATTTAGAGAAAATTGCGGACAATTTAGAAACAGAATTATCTAAACTTGGTATATCAATTATTAATGACCAAAAATCAAAAAATGAGGCTAAATATTCTAAAGAATACGCTGCACTTAAGGAATACAGACATAGTAAAATTTCAGCCCTACACGATGCTACCGCAATAACTCATGTCAAAAGAACACGAAATAAAAATATTAAAGAATTTGAAAAAGTTAATAGTTGGTTTGTAAATAATGTCACTACAGGCGAGGAATTAACTTTCAATTCTGACAATAAATACCAGCCAGAAATCATTAACGCTGATAATCTTTTAAACATTTTATGGCTAAGCAATCCACAAACCAAATTAAAAATGGATGCCGATGATTTAGCAGATATTGGATTGACTTCATCGATAGCATTTACTCTCAATCGAGATTTACCAAAATCTAAAATAATTAGGGAATTAGATGACAATATCCATAAATATGCCAGCGAGGATTTGAGTGATTCTGATATTGTAAGAATTGCAACGAGAATTACCAACAAGCAATTAACTGATATTAAAGAATTAAATGATTTAGCGCAAAATAAAAAAGAAGAATTTGTCAGAAGATTGGAGGAAGAATCAAATAAGCAAAAGAAACTTGAAGAACACCGCCATAAAAGACTGGAAGATGTATTAAAAGAATTTACAGAAAAATCGGAGGCTTTTTATTCTAGTAAAAAAAGCATAGAAAGTAATGAGCAAATAAAAGATAAAAAACTAGAAAGTTTAGAAGTCACAAATACGAACCTAAGAGAAAAACTGATTGATTCCAAAATCAAAAATTGGCAGAGAAAAAGTATTTTAGTGTTGCTAGGTATCTATGCCCTTATAGGTATTATATTCATAATTATAATGTTTTTCAATTCTTGGAATGTTGAGATTGCAACTAACTACATAACTAACTTTAAATCAAATTTCATAGTTGCTTTTGTTTTATGGTCATTAGCTGCATTATTAAATGTTTTCGGATTTAAATTAGTTTATGATAGATATTTTAATAATTCAAACATAAATAACAAACGAAAAAATATTAAACTTGAGTAAACCTTGTGGCTAACAACTGAATCATTTAAACAAATAATAGTTATTTGTAATTCCGAAAGATCTGAACTCGCTTGCCTTTCTGAGTCTCACGCGACCCTTTTCGGCAAACTTTCGGCTAACCACAAAACAAAAAAGACCTAAAAACCTGATATTACAGATAATTAAGTCTTTTCTTAGTACTCGAGGCGGGAATCGAACCCGCACGACCGAAGTCACTGGATTTTGAATCCAGCGCGTCTACCAATTCCGCCACTCGAGCAATTTAACCTAGATGTTGAATCTAGTGCCTGTCTATTGGTAAAAACAAGACTACCAATTCTGCCACTGGAGCAAATTAGTAATTGGACGGCAAAAATACACTTTTATTTAAATTTGTTAGTAATTCATAACATCATTTTTTTATTAAAACTATCGATTCAATTACATTTGTGCCTCCAAACCACAAAACACAACACAACACAGATGACAAATCCAGCTCCTAAGATTTTTGCTTGTAAACAAAGTGAGGCTCTAGCTAAAGACATTGCGAGTGCTTTCGGCATTCCATTAGGAAACATTATTACATCACACTATAGCGATGGCGAATTTCAACCTTCTTTCGAAGAGTCGGTTCGTGGAAGTCGTGTATTTATTATTGGCTCTACACATCCTAACAGCGACCACTTAATGGAAATGCTTCTTATGTTAGACGCTGCAAAACGCTCTTCAGCAAGACACATTACTGCCGTATTGCCGTATTTTGGTTGGGCAAGACAAGACCGTAAAGACAAACCTCGTGTGCCAATCGCTGCAAAATTAGTGGCTAAAATGCTCGAAACAGCAGGAGCTACACGTATCATCACGATGGATTTACACGCAGATCAAATTCAAGGGTTTTTCGAAAAGCCAGTAGATCATCTTTTTGCATCTACCATCTTTTTACCGTACTTAAAAAGTTTAAACCTAGACAACCTTACCATTGCTTCGCCAGATATGGGAGGTTCTAAAAGAGCCTACGCCTACTCGAAAGCATTAGAAAGCGATGTCGTTATCTGTTACAAGCAACGCGAAAAAGCAAACGTAATCTCACACATGGAACTTATTGGTGACGTGCAAGGGAAAAATGTTGTTTTAGTAGATGATATGGTCGATACTGCAGGAACACTTACCAAAGCTGCCGATTTAATGATTGAAAGAGGTGCGCTTAGTGTTCGCGCTATTTGTACGCACCCTATCCTATCGGGCGATGCGTATAACAAGTTAGAAAATTCAAAACTGGAAGAGTTAATCGTAACAGATTCTATTCCATTACGCCAACAAAGTGATAAAATTCGTGTATTAACTTGTGCCAACTTATTTGCCGATGTAATGGTAAGTGTACATACAAACGAATCGATAAGTTCTAAGTTTTTGATGTAACCTTCAGAAACACAAACAATACCTATAAAAAAGACAGCCTAAAAAACTGTCTTTTTTATTTCTACCTTCAGAAAAAAAACCGCATCTTTGCACCCGCTTAGCTGAAAAGCAGGCTAGTATTCATAAATTTAAAAATACCAAATGAAATCAATTACAATCAACGGATCTCAAAGAGAAAGCGTGGGCAAGGTAGCTACCAAAGCCTTACGTAATGCTGGAATGGTTCCTTGCGTAGTATACGGAGGAGATAAGCCTATTCACTTTTCAGCACCAGAATTGGCATTTAAAAACTTAGTGTACACTCCGGACGTACATACAGTTGTAATTGCCTTAGAAGATGGAACAGAAGTTGCTGCCATTCTTCAAGACATTCAATTTCACCCAGTATCAGACCGTATTTTACATATGGACTTCTACCAAATCTTCGACGATAAAGAAGTGATGATGGAAATTCCTGTACGTATCGTAGGTAACTCTCGTGGAGTTAGAAATGGTGGGGTTTTACGTATCGTTACTCGTAAGTTACGTGTAAAAGCAGTTCCTGCAAACCTTCCAGATTTTATCGAAGTAGATATTTCTGAAATGAAAATTGGAGCTAAAATGTACATCGCAACTGTAAAAAGCGATAAGTTTACAATTTTACATACAGACAACACTGTTATCTGTCAAGTTAGAACATCTCGTACTGCAGTTGCAGATGTTGATGATGAAGACGAAGATAGCGCTGAAGGTGAAGGAGAAGCTTCTGAAGCTGCTGCTGAATAATATACCTTCTTTTTATAAGATAACTCAAAAGCATTCTGTTAATTCAGGATGCTTTTTTTATTTTTACTGAAGTTTAAAAAGAACCTATGATCTTTTCATTTTTCAAAAATCTTTTTGCTTTAAAAAATCAAACACAACGCATTGAAGGCGATCCTATGAAAAAATTTCTCATTGCTGGATTAGGGAATATCGGTCCCAAATATCACAACACTAGACATAATATTGGCTTTAAAGTTCTCGATCACTTGGCCGAAAAGGAATCCCTTACGTGGGAAACAGCAAAATTAGGCGACATTACTTCGCATAAAGTAAAAGGACGTACGTTTATTTTACTGAAGCCGAGTACCTATATGAATTTAAGTGGTAAAGCCGTAAAATATTGGTTGGACAAAGAAAAAATCCCTTTGGAAAATTTGTTGGTCATTACAGACGACCTTAACTTACCCTTCGGAAGCATCCGTGTAAAAACAAAAGGAAGCGATGGCGGACACAATGGATTGAAAGACATTCAAAATGTATTGCAATCTGCAACCTACAACCGATTTAGATTCGGAATTAGCGATGCCTTTTCAAAAGGAAGACAAGTAGACTATGTATTGGGCGATTGGACTCCAGAAGAAGAGAAAGCACTTCCAGAACGTTTGGACGTCGGAACAAAAATTATCGAGTCGTTCGGACTCGCAGGCATAAACATAACAATGAACACCTTTAACGGAAAATAACGTGAACGAATACAAATCTGCCGCTTCATACACCAACAAACGCCCTAGTGTTGTCACTATTGGCACGTTTGACGGTGTTCATATTGGACACAAAGCCATTTTACAAAAATTGGTGGCGACCGCCCAAAAAGACAATTTAGATTCTGTTTTACTAACCTTTTTCCCGCATCCTAGAATGGTTCTTCAAAAGGACGCAAACATTAAACTGATCAATACCCTTTCAGAAAAGAAAGAACTGCTACAACAAATAGGTTTAGATCACTTAATTATTCACCCGTTTACACAATCTTTTTCAAGACTGACAGCGGTGGAATATGTAAGAGATATTCTCGTAAATAAACTCAATGCCAAAAAAATTATTATTGGCTACGACCATCGCTTCGGAAGAAATAGAAATGCCGACATTACCGACCTTAAAGAGTTTGGAAAAACATACGGTTTTGAAGTGGAAGAAATCACCGCTCAAGAGCTAGACGATGTTGCCGTAAGCTCAACTAAAATTAGAAAAGCCCTTAATGTGGGCGATATTGAAACGGCAAATAGCTATTTAGGCTACCCGTTTATGGTATCTGGAACGGTAGTGAAAGGTAAAGCCATTGGTCGCACCATAGATTTCCCTACCGCAAACCTTCAGTTGGAAGAAACTCATAAGTTAATTCCGAAAGATGGCGTGTATGTAGTTCAAGCAGCTATTCAGAATAAAATTATCTACGGAATTACAAGCGTGGGCACCAACCCTACTGTTGGAGGAAAAGACAAAACGATTGAAACGTATTTTCTAGATTTTAATGAAGATTTGTACGATCAACCCCTAAAAATCGAATTCATAACCCACATTCGGGACGAAGAAACCTTCAATTCGGTAGAAGCGTTAAAAGTTGCCATTCAAAAAGACGAACACTTTGCTAGAACCTATTTAGCCACGCGTGAATAAAATTTTATTCAAACATATCGACAACACAGGTTTGGTGCTTTTTAGAGCTGTTTTCGGACTCCTAATCGCCACGGAAGCCTTTGGTGCGATTGCTACAGGTTGGGTGCGACGTCATTTGGTAGAACCCGATTTTACCTTCAATTTTATAGGTTTCGACTTTTTACAAGTTTTATTAGGCCCTGGCATGTATGCCTACTTTGTACTCATGGGTATTTTTGGTGTAATGGTAATGCTAGGCTACAAATATCGCTTTGCCATGCCCGCCTATGCGTTGCTTTGGAGCGCCGTTTATTTGATGCAAAAAACGGGCTACAACAACCATTATTACCTCATGATGTTATTGTGTTGGATCATGGCTTTTTTACCCGCCAATCGGTGGTTTTCGTTAGATGCTAAGTTCACACCAGAAATTAAATCACCCTCAATGCCACAATGGTGTTTGTTGGTGCTTATTCTTCAGGTTTGGATTGTGTACACCTATGCTTCTGTCGCCAAATGGTATCCAGATTGGCTCGACGGAACCATTGCAGCCCTTTTTATGAAAGGCAAGAGCGATTATTGGTTGATTGGTCCATTTTTACAACTAGAATGGGTTCAGTTTTGCATTACCTACATCGGAATTTTATTCGATTTATTCATTGTACCCTTATTACTTTGGAAACGCACCCGAATGATCGGATTTGCCATTTCTGTGTTCTTTCATTTGTTTAATTCTGTCGTGTTTCAAATAGGCATCTTCCCGTATATGTCGATTGCGTTTGCCTTATTTTTCTTTTCTTCGGAAACATTACAGAAACGGTTTCTTCCGCAGAAAAAATTATATACAGCTGGAGAAATTATCGTTCCGAAGTACAAAAAATTACTCATCACTGTATTCAGTATTTACTTTCTGTTTCAGATTGGATTGCCGGTACGCCATTGGTTTTTTAAAGACGATGTGTTGTGGACGGAAGAAGGACATCGTTTAAGTTGGCGCATGATGCTACGTTCCAAAAGTGGAAATGCCACCGTTTGGGTAGAAGACAAAAACACCGGAAAACGAACCCGATACAATTACCAAGCACTCTTGGTACACAAACAGAAAAACTCCTTTAAAGCGAAACCCGATTTAATCTGGCAATTGGCACAACACATTCGCAAAGTGGAAGCGGAGAAAGGAAACGACGTAGCTGTTTTTATGGACATTCGCGTAAAAGTAAACGGCGGAAAATACCATCCGTTTATTGATCCAAACGTAGATTTAGCGTCCGAAAAATGGTATCCGTTTAAGCATCACGATTGGATTTTACCCTCTCCCGAAGATTATCATAAGAAGTCTGCCAATAAATAATGTGATTTCCGTAAATTTGCCAGCTTAAAAGCCCAAGCAATGTTACAGGTAACCGATATTCGAGACAACAAAGAAAAAATGATTGCTGCCCTTGCCAAGCGAGGATTAGATGCAGCACAAGTTCTTGAAGATGTTCTTCAAGCAGACGAAACACGTAGAAATACGCAAGCAAAACTTGACGAAACCTTAGCACAATCCAATACCTTTTCAAAAGAGATTGGAAAACTTTTTCAGAATGGAGAAACGCAAAAAGCAAACCTCTTAAAAGAAAAAACAGGGCAATTAAAAGAAGCTTCTAAAGAACTTTCTGAGCAATTAAATGCTGCTTCAGACAAGCTACAGGAGTTGTTATATACACTTCCCAACATTCCGAATGAATTAGTTCCTGCTGGAACGGACGAAAACGATAATGAAGAAACGTTTCGCGAAGGAACTGTTCCTGAGTTAGCAGAAGGTGCATTACCGCACTGGGAACTTGCCAAAAAATACGACATCATCGATTTTGAATTGGGTGTAAAAATAACAGGCGCAGGATTTCCTGTGTACAAAGGAAAAGGAGCGCGTTTACAACGTGCCTTGATTTCTTATTTTCTAGACAAAAACACCGATGCGGGATATACCGAATACCAAGTGCCACATTTGGTAAATGAAGCATCTGGATATGGAACGGGACAATTGCCAGACAAAGAAGGGCAAATGTACCACTCAACAGTAGACGATTTATATTTAATTCCGACCGCTGAAGTTCCCGTAACCAATATGTTTCGTGGTGATTTGGTAAACTCAAGCGATTTACCCATTCACTGTACAGCCTACACGCCTTGTTTTAGAAGAGAAGCAGGAAGTTATGGCGCGCACGTTCGTGGACTAAACAGATTGCATCAATTTGACAAAGTAGAAATTGTACGTGTGGAACACCCAGACAACAGTTATGCTGCCTTAGATGAAATGGTGGAGCATGTAAAAAACATTTTAAGAGAATTAAAGTTACCGTACCGTATTCTTCGTTTGTGTGGAGGAGATCTTGGATTCACATCTGCATTGACGTATGATTTTGAAGTATTTTCTACTGCGCAAGATCGTTGGTTGGAGATTTCTTCTGTTTCTAATTTTGAAACCTTTCAAGCCAATCGATTGAAATTGCGTTTTAAAGATGCCGACGGAAAAAACAAACTTGCACACACCCTTAACGGAAGTGCTTTAGCATTACCGCGTGTATTGGCAGGGATCTTAGAAAACTACCAAACTCCTGACGGAATTAAAATCCCAGAGGTTTTAGTACCGTATTGCGGGTTTGATATGATAAACTAACAACTATGAAAATAACTACTTTTTTATTCTATGTACTTACATGCATCATTATCATGGGTTGTACTTCATCTGATAGTGACGAAGTTGAAGCATTCAATTTCTCCATAACGTCAATAAGTACTGAAGAGGGAAAAGTAGGAGATACCATTACCATAAGAGGTACAAATTTTAGCCCTATTGCTTCTGAAAATACTGTTACTTTTGACGATGTTACTGCTACAATAACAAGTGCTACAACAACAACGCTAGATGTAATTGTTCCGCAACTTTCTAGAGGTATTTCTACGATTACACTTATAATACAAGGTGTAAGTCAAACCGTAGGAACATTTTCTGTGAGTATCGATGATTACAAATATATTGCTGTGGCTAATAACAGAGCCGTTTATTCTATTGGAAACCTATCGGGTGAAACTGTTTTACTAGGAAATATTGAGCATAGTGAATCGAGGTCAATTAAAACAAATACAATTTCAAACACTGAAACCAAAATTTTTGTGATTACAAATTACTATTTAAGCGACAGACTTGAATTACTAGTTTACGATAAAAGTTCTGGCCAAACCACTGAAGTTCCTTTAGAGGTCCCAAGCACATTAGAGGGGCCTTATAAATCGATAGCAGCCTTAGTTTGGAATGAACAAACTTCACTTTTAACAGGGCTATTGAATACTAACGAATATGATGATGAAACTGAATATCATATAATTAATATTAACCCAACTACCTATGAAGTAATAGATACGGGAATAACTACTCCGCTTTCTGGCAGCCCACTACTTTCATTTGTTTTAGCCAACAATAAAATTTATTACTCTGCAGTTTCTATTGATTCAGATGTTGATCGCGATTTAGTGGAAGTTGATTTGGCAGCAAATACCGCATCTCTATACTATTTTAATAATTATCCTAATGGTATTTGGAGATTATCTAAAACAAACAACACCAATAATCTATTAGCTTTTAGGACTATTGTGGGGACATACAATGTGATTCCAATTTCAATCGATTTTGCTCAAAATACACTCGTTGATATCACCCCTAATAATGGCTATACACTTGTGCATTTGACAGGAAAATCTTTTTATGATCCAAATACCAATCAAAATCTCAACGTTATTGGAGATTACAACATAGGTTATACTCTTTATAAGTTTAATGAAAGCTCGGAAGAATTAGTCAATCTAGATCTTTCAACAGGAGATTACTTTAGTTTATACATTGTTGGTATTTTAGAATAGCTTACGTTGGCTTATTCTCTAAATGAACACGGCTCAATTTTTGCTTTTATTGAATCTCGAAAACCCTATATTTACCAGATGCGCAGTATTTTTTATGTATTACTCTTTTTCGTAGGTGCTTCAGCCGTAGCGCAAAGCGAGCTATTGGCTAAAAATTACTTTGACCAAGGCGAGTTTGAAAAAGCAGTAACCATCTATGAAAAGCTGTACAAGAAGTCGCCGCATCGCACCGATTTTTTACAATCGTTAGTAGAAGCCAATCAGCAGCTCGAAAAGTATTCCGAAGTAGAAAAACTGTTGGAAGAAAAACTTTCGTCTCGCGCTTTTGATCCGAGACTTTACATCGATTACGGATACAATTTTGCGCTTCAAGGAAAGGATACGCTAGCAACTCAAAACTACGATTTGGCCATCGAAGCTATTAAAATAAGACCTAATTACGCATACAGCATTGGCAGAAGTTTTGAAGACTACAGCTTGTTAGATTATGCCGTAACCTCTTATGAAACGGCCATGAAAGTGAAGCCAGACATGGATTTTAACCTCTATTTGGCGCGAATCTATGGCGAACAAGGGAAGCTAGAAGAAATGTTTCGGAAGTACCTCGATTTAATTGATAAGAATCCGTCCGGAAAAAAAATAGCACAGCATAATTTCAGTTTGTACATCACCGAAGATCCGAGCAACGAAGCCAATGGTATTTTACGTAAAATCTTACTTCGGAACCTTCAGGAAAATCCCAATGTAACGTATAACGAATTGCTTAGTTGGTTGTTTATTCAGCAAAAAGACTATAAAAAAGCGTTTACTCAAGAAAAAGCGATTTACAAAAGAACCGAAGAAGATTTAAGAGGTGTCACCAACCTAGCCGTTATTACCATTGCCGAAAAAGACTATGAGAATGCAACAGCTATTGTTAATTTTCTAATTGAAAACTCCGCAACTCCTGAGGCAAAATTACAAGGGCATCAACTGCTCATGAAAATTGCTTTGGAAACTACTCCGAAAAAAGAATATTCAAAAATAGAAGCGAAGTTTGAAGAACTCTTAGACACCTACGGCCGTGATTCGAAAACGTATTTGCTTCAGATAGACTACAATCATTTTCTGGCTTTCGAAATGAACAAAAAAGAAACGGCAATTGCACATTTGAAAGCCCTTTCAGAAGAACGATTAACTGCTTATCAAGAAGCACGTGTCAAAATGGAATTGGCAGATATTTTGGTGAATGATGAGAAATTTAACCAAGCATTGATTTACTATTCTCAGATTCAGAAAAAAGTACAGAGTGATGTGTTGGCGCAAGAAGCACGTTTCAAAGTAGCACAAACCAGTTATTTCAAAGGCGATTTTGAATGGGCACAAATTCAGTTAGATGTACTTCGGAAGTCGGCATCACAACTCATTGCAAACGACGCCATGCAACTAAGCTTAATGATTCGTGATAATTCCTTGGAAGATTCAACGCAAACGGCACTTAAAAAATACGCACGAGCCGATTTACTTTCCTTTCAGAATAAAAACAACGAAGCAATTACTGCTTTAGACGACATAATTACCAATCACAAAGGAGAAAAAATTGAAGACGAAGCTTTGCTGAAACAAGGAGAATTGTTTGAAAAAACAGAACAATACACCAAGGCTGAAGCAAATTATGTGAAGCTTATTGAGTTTTACAACGACGATATTCTAGCCGATGATGCGCATTTTAGATTGGCAAAATTGTACGAAAACCATTTGCAGCAACCTGAAAAGGCAAAAGAACTGTACGAACAAATTATTTTCAGTTTCTCCGACAGTATTTATTTTGTAGAAGCACGTAAAAAGTACCGAGCCCTTCGAGGCGACGTTATTAATTAAGAGTAAAAACACACGCATGTATATTTATAATGTTACCATAAACATTGAAGAATCTATTCACGACACTTGGCTTCGTTGGATGCAAAAAGAACACATTCCGGCGATGTTAGCCACAGGAAAGTTTAGCAATGCTTTGATGACCAAAGTGCAAATAGAAGAAGATATGGGCGGAATTACCTATTCTGTGCAATATCGAACGGATAGTAAAACAACTTTAGAAAAATATTACGCCGAAAATGCGGAAGCACTTAGAGCGCAAAGCAAACCTTTTGAAGGAAAGTTTGTTGCATTTAGAACGGAATTAGAAATTGTAAGCGAGCATTAAATGAGCAAAGACGTAAGAGCCAAAAAACACTTAGGACAACATTTTCTGGAAGATGAAGGTATTGCCAGAAAAATTGCCGAGACTTTACGTTTTAAAGGCTATAAAAACGTCTTAGAAATTGGTCCAGGAATGGGCGTACTTACCAAATATTTGCTCGAAAACGATATCGACCTTGTGGCGATGGACTTAGACAGTGAGTCTATTTCGTATTTGGAAGCAAATTATCCAGATAAAAACCTTCAGTTGCTAGAAGGAGACTTTCTACGTACAGACCTTTCCGATATTTTTGGAGATGAATTATACGCCATTACTGGAAATTTTCCGTACAATATTTCGACTCAGATTGTATTTAAAACCATTGAAAACAAAGAACAAGTACCTGAATTTTCTGGAATGTTTCAGAAAGAAGTCGCGATGCGAATTTGCGCGAAAGAAGGAAGTAAAACCTACGGAATTCTTTCCGTATTGACCCAAGCTTTTTTCATCGCAGAATACTTATTTACAGTACCTCCAACGGTTTTTAATCCGCCGCCTAAAGTAGAAAGTGGCGTGCTTCGTTTAACTAGAAAAGAAGATTTTTCACTTCCTTGTTCGGAAAAAATGCTGTTTAAAGTGGTAAAAACGGCTTTTCAACAACGCCGAAAAACACTTCGAAATAGTTTAAAATCCTTTAATCTCTCTGATAAACTAAAAGAAGATACTATCTTTGGCCAACGTCCCGAACAACTTTCGGTGGAACAGTTTATCGCACTCACATTAAAATTGGAGGAAGATGCAATTTCAACTCACGGATGATTTTATAAATCAAATAGAAATACTCATTGCCAAAAAAGATGGCAATGCATTGCGTGAGCTTCTTAATGAATTCCACTTTGCCGATATCGCCGAGCTTTTAGAAGAGCTGAAAAGTGACGAAGCAACTTACCTGATAAAATTACTTGAAACCGATCTTACTTCGGAAGCTTTAATGGAGCTGGACGAAGAGGTTCGTGAAAAAATTCTAGATCGTATGTCTCCAAAAGAGATTGCCAACGAGCTGGAAGAAATGGATACCGATGATGCAGCAGATATTATTGCTGAATTGGATGAAAACATTCAGAAAGAAGTAATTGACAAAATAAAAGATGAAGACCACGCAGCCGATATTGTCGAGCTTTTAAATTACGATGAAGACACTGCGGGAGCCTTAATGGCGAAAGAGCTTGTAAAGGTAAAAGAAACGTGGACCATTGCGGGTTGTGTGCGCGAAATGCGCCGACAAGCAAAAAACGTGACACGTGTTCATTCCATTTATGTAGTTGATAAAGAAGGGAAATTAAAAGGGCGCCTTTCTCTTAAAGACCTTTTAACCGTTTCAGGAAAAGCGCATATTAGCGATATATACATTCCGAAGGTAGATTATGTAACGGTGAATACCGACAATGAAGATGTTGCCCGTATCATGCAGAAATACGATTTGGAAGCCATTCCTGTGGTTGACGAAAACGGCGTTTTAGTAGGGCGTATTACGATTGATGATATTGTCGATTTCATCAAAGAAGAAGCAGAAAAAGATTACCAAATGGCGGCCGGTATTTCGCAAGATGTAGAGGCAGATGACAGCGTACTAAAACTTACGCGAGCACGTCTTCCGTGGCTTATGATTGGAATGATGGGGGGGCTTGGTGCGGCTAGTATTATTTCTGGCTTTGAAGCTATTTTTCTAACCTACCCCAATTTATTATTGTTTGTGCCTTTAATTCAGGCAACGGCAGGAAATGTAGGGGTACAATCGAGCGCAATTGTTGTGCAAGGTTTGGCTAACGATACCATTAAAGGAAACATAATACGCCGCCTTTTAAAAGAATCACTTTTGGCGCTTATTAACGGACTTTGCATCGCATTGGTTGTATTATTAATTAGTCATTTTGCGTTTCACACTACGTATTTAGAATCTATCAGTATCTGTATTGCACTTATTTCTGTGATTATTTTAGCCGCCTTAATCGGTACTTTTGTTCCAATTATTTTAGATAAAAACGGAATAGATCCTGCCGTTGCAACGGGTCCTTTTATTACGACAAGCAATGATGTATTCGGAATTCTTACCTACTTTCTAATCGCAAAACTTATTTTAGGCTTTTAACTTCAAAAGCTTCAGTACTATTTCTTTTCGGAAAAATTCATCCCAAAATAAAAGTTATCGAAGAATTCACTAACTTGTTTGTCTAAAACAAGGGTATTTGAAAACGATAAACTTAGCACAAAAATTTTTGAGTTTTAGTAAACACTGGCACCCACACCAAATAGCCGTTGTTGATGACATGCAAGTACTTTTAGCCAAAGTGAAAGATGAATTTGTTTGGCACAAACACGAAGAAGAAGACGAATTGTTTTTTGTGCAAAAGGGAACACTTGAAATGCACTTTAGGGACCGAATAGAGATTGTAAACCCTGGAGAACTCATTGTGGTTCCAAAAGGGGTAGAACATTGTCCCAAAACAAGAAAAGGCGAAGAAGTACAGCTATTACTTTTCGAAAAAATAACCACTGCCCACACGGGCAATGTTATAGATCCAAAAACGCAAACTAACTACCCAAAAATATAAGCCGTGAAAGTACTTCACTTAGACAACAATCACCCGTTATTGATAGACCTACTAAAAAACGCAGGCTTCACTAACGAGGAAGATTATACGTCATCTAAAGAAACCATTGAGCACTCTATTTCTGAATACGATGGTATCGTAATTCGAAGCCGATTTAATATTGACGCTACCTTTCTGGACGCTGCCACCAATTTAAAATTTATAGGTCGTGTAGGTGCCGGATTAGAAAGTATCGACATTGACTATGCCGAAAGTAAAGGTGTAAAACTATTTTCTGCGCCTAGCGGAAACAAAAGTGCTGTGGGCGAACATGCCTTAGGTATGCTGTTGTCATTATTCAATCATTTGAATCGTGCCGACAAGGAAGTAAAAGCAGGACAATGGAATCGAGAAGCCAATCGCGGCATTGAATTAGACGGAAAAACCGTGGGCTTAATTGGATATGGCAACATGGGAAAATCGTTTGCCAAAAAAATGAAAGGCTTTAACTGCACCGTACTTTGCTACGACATTAAAGAAGGTGTCGGGAATAAAAATGCAACACAAGTATCGTTAAAAACCTTGCAAGAACTCAGTGATGTTGTTAGTATTCACACACCGTGGACGCCTTTAACCAATAAAATGATAGACGCCTCTTTTATAGATGGCTTCAAAAAACCCTTTTGGTTTATTAATACTGCACGAGGAAAAAGTGTGGTGACAGCCGATTTGGTTTCGGCATTAAAAAGCGGGAAGGTACTAGGCGCTGGATTGGATGTGCTGGAGTATGAAAAAGGATCGTTTGAGTCGTTGTTTTCTTCGGAAGAGTTGCCAAAACCCCTTCAAGAGTTATTACGCATGGAAAATGTACTCCTTACACCCCACATTGCAGGATGGACCAAAGAAAGTAAAGAGAAACTAGCAGAAGTTATAGCAGAACAAATAATCAACGAATTTTTAGCACCTTCCGAAGTAAAAAAATAAAACATGAAAAATAGAGTCACAGGATTAGGCGGATTTTTCTTTAAAACGAAAGATCCCGATGCCATTAAAGAGTGGTACAAAAACCATTTAGGATTAAACACAGACCAATACGGTTGTACTTTTTGGTGGAAAGACGAAAATGGTAATAAATGTTCTACACAATGGAGCCCTTTTAAAGAAGACACCGAATATTTTAAGCCCAGCGACAAGCCTTTTATGATGAATTTTAGAGTAGAAAATCTAAAAGGATTACTGAAGCTTTTAAAAGAGGAAGGCGTTACTATTGTTGGAGAAATAGAAGAATATGACTACGGAAAGTTTGGTTGGATTCTTGACCCTGAAGGAAATAAAATTGAATTATGGGAACCCGTAGACAAAGCGTTCTTATAATTTTTGTAGCTTTAGATCGTAAAAACTAAATTAACTTAAAACTAAAACAAATGAGTGAAAACAATAAAGAGAATCTTGGCGATAAGGCTAAAGACTTAAGAGATGCTGCTGGCGAAAAAGCTTCAGAAATGAAAAACGAGGCAAAAGAATCTTTTGAAAACGCAAAAGAAAAAGCTTCAGAAATGGCAGATGAAGCAAAAGAAGCTGCAAAAGATATAAAAGAAGATGCTAAAGAAACTTTTAGTGATATGAAAGAAAACTGGAATGAAGCTACAAACGGTGGTGAAAACAAAAAATTAATTGCAGGAATTTTAGCGATTGTTATCGGTTCTCTTGGGATTCATAAATTTATTTTAGGATACACAAAAGAAGGTATCATACAAATTATAATTACCGTGGTTACATGCGGTCTTGGAGGTATTATCGGACTTATTGAAGGTATCATTTACTTGACTAAAAGTGACGAAGAGTTTTACCAAACCTATCAAATAGGGAAAAAAGGCTGGTTCTAAACTTTAGATTCAACTGTCTAATACCATTGTAATTATATGGTATTAGACAGTTTTTATTTTTAAAATATTATCGTAATATTGCAATATTAAATTTATTATTATGGGCGTTTCTAAAAGACACATACATTCGGTAAGCGTTAATCAATTGGCAGATTTAGCAAAGGTTTTATCACACCCTGCACGAATTGCAATACTAAACTATATAGGAGATTGTGACGGCTGTTTGTGTAAAGATATTTCTGAAAAAATTAGACTATCGCAACCCACTACGTCCCAACATCTTCAAATTATAAAAAAATCGGGCTTATTAAAGAGTAATTATTCTGGGAAAAGTCAGTATTACAAAATTAACCCCGATCGATTGGCTACCTTAAAAAATCTATTTCAAGAGTTTTTTGAAACTACTGAAAAAAAATGCTCCTAAGCAATTATTCTTCTTAAAAACATCTTTTTCCTCTCCTTTTAAGGTTTTTGTGTTGATTTTTTCTTTTAAAATCTAATAGAATTATTTAAAGAAAACCTAACTTTATGACAACCAAGACCTAATAAACATCATACATTTAACAGTTAAAACTAATAAATTTAAATATAAATGGATAGCCCTACAATAAAGTTGCGTTTTATCGGTTTTATTTGTATCTTTGTCGGTGTTATTTGAATCTTACCGGTAATTTTATTGTGTTTAAGTAATGTAAATACCCCCGATGTAACATTTACAATTATGTATCAATCCCCAAATATTAAATTACACGAGTTGACTCAAAAAGATACCTCTATTCTTGATTTTTTAAAAAACATTGCTTTAGATGGTTTTTGGGAATTAGAACCTTCGTTTCCTTTTCAAGGAAGCTTAAGTTCATCTTTTTGCAAAGCTCTTGGCTATACAGAAAAAGAACTGCATCTTAATATTGCCTCTTGGCAATCATGCATCGCGTCTGAAAATCTTCAAGACGCTTTAGATTATTTTACTTCTATTCAAAACAACACTCAAAGTAAAGGAGCTAAAACCATACGATTTACACATAAAGATGGTTCTCCTGTTTGGATGCAACTACAAGGACACCTATTAAAAGGCATTGATGATTCTCCAAACTGTATTGCTGTATCTCTTACAAACGTTACCGAAAGAGAACAAACTATTAGAAATCAACAACGAAAAATACAACATTATAAGCACGTAACTACGGGTACTGATATTGGAACTTGGGAGCATAACGTTCAGACTAGAACCGTTAATTTTAACGAACAATGGGCTGCCATTTTAGGATATACACTAGAAGAAATAGGCGAAGTGAATGATCGTACTTGGCAAAAATTTGCACATCCAGACGATGTTGCTAAATCGACGCAATTATATGACGATCATGTAAGAGGTAAATCTGAGTTTTATGTAAATGAAACTCGCATGAAACACAAAGAAGGCCATTGGGTATGGGTTCTTGACAAAGGAAAAGTTGTTTCCCATACGTTGGATGGACAACCAGAATGGATTGCTGGTTCGCATCAAGATATTACGGAACGAAAAAATATTCAATTTCAAGTAACCCATTTAAAAGACTTACTCGAAAAAAGTAATGAAGCAGCCAAAATAGGTACTTGGGATGTAGATTTAACCACAGGCAAGGTGTATTGGTCTAACGTTACCTGTAAAATTCATGAAGTAGAAACATCTTACATTCCTGTTTTAGAAGCTGGAATTAATTTTTTCAAAGAAGGTGAAAGTCGTGATTTAATCACAAAAGTTTTTACAAACGCTATTGAAAAGGGAAAAAAATACGATATCGAATTACAGATTATCACTGCTAAAAACAATGAAAAATGGGTAAGAGCTATTGGTATTCCTGTAATGGAAGATGGAAAATGCATAAGAGTGTATGGTTTATTCCAAGACATTGATGAAAAAACCAAAGCAATTAAAAGAGTTTCTCAACAAGAAGAATTGTTCAGAAATACGTTTCATGACCTTTCTGTTGGATTAGCTTTAGTTGGAATAGATGGCAAATGGTTAAAAGTAAACAACGGGTTAACAAAAATTCTTGGATATACCAGAACCGAACTTTACGAGAAAACATTTCAAGATATTACCCATCCTGACGACTTAAATATTGATTTAGAAAACGTAACCGAATTATTAAATCTAAAGAAGAGAAGGTATCAAATGGAAAAACGATACCTTCATAAAAATGGAAATGTTATATGGGCTCACTTATCGGTTTCAATCGTATTAAATGATGCTGGAGATCCTATTCATTTTGTATCCCAAATAACTGATATTACCGAAAAGAAAAACGCCGAAAATAAAATTAACAAACTACTTTTAGTGACCAAAGGTCAAAATGAGCGCCTTCTTAACTTCGCACATATTGTTTCTCATAACTTAAGATCGCATTCAGGGAACTTCTCAATGCTTCTAAACTTAATTGACGAAGAAGCTAAAGAAGCAACTACAAATGAATTTTATCCGCTATTAAGAGAAGCTTCAAATAGCCTAGAAGAAACGGTTGGGCATCTTAATCAAATTGTCAATATGAATACTCATATTAATGATCGATTAGAACCGCTAAAACTTAAAGACACAATATTAAAAACCCTTACCAATGTAAAATCATTATTAATTAAATCCGATTTTACAATTATAAATGAAGTGCCAGACAATACTATTGTACGTGCAATTCCTGCGTACTTAGAAAGTATCTTACTCAACCTTATTACAAACGCCATCAAGTATAGCTCTCCAGAACGAAAATCATGCTTAACAATTAAGACCATTACTAAAAAACGTAAGGTTACTGTTCAGTTTATTGACAATGGTATTGGAATCAACTTAGACCTTTATGGAGATAAAGTGTTTGGAATGTACAAAACCTTTCATTATAATAAAGATGCTAAAGGGATTGGACTTTTTATCGCTAAAAATCAAATTGAAGCAATGGGAGGTGAGATTTCTGTAGAAAGTGAAGTAAATAAAGGATCCATTTTTTCTGCGTCATTCATGTCATAAGTAACGGTCGTCTTTACACCTTCATATTTTATTTTATTTAAAACATAATAAAAACACCATACGGTTCGCTAGTTTATTACCTTTGATTTAAGTCTTTTTTTAATAAAACACTTAAAACTTTAAAAAGGATGAATAGCATTTTCCAGTATATCATAGTTGAAGCAACCAAACAACGTCTTAAAAAAAGACGGGTTCAAACCACCAAAAAACCTTTCGAAAAAGAGGTTAAAGAAACAACTATTGAGTTTACCCATCTCTTAAAAGAAAGCGCATTAATAATCCTTGGAGTTGTTTCAGCTAGTTTTGGTCTTACTGGTTTTTTACTTCCCAATGCTTTTATAGACGGTGGTGTTACCGGAATTTCGCTTATACTAACTGAAGTTACAGGACTTTCACTATCGCTGCTTTTAGTACTATTAAACACTCCCTTTATTGTTTTAGGATATTCTACGATAGGAAAACAATTTGCTTTCCGTAGTTTTCTTGGCATCTTAGCCCTAGCTATTTCTGTTCATTTTATAGATTTCCCAACCGTTACAGACGACAAATTATTAATTGCCGTTTTTGGGGGGTTTTTCTTAGGTCTTGGTATCGGATTGGCAATTCGTGGTGGTGCCGTTATTGATGGTACCGAAGTTCTCGCAATATTTATTAGCCGTAAAACATCCCTTACTATTGGAGATGTAATCCTTGTTTTTAATATTCTGATTTTCAGCGTGGCAGCCTATATTTTTACAATTGAAACAGCGCTATATGCGATGTTAACCTATTTATCGGCTTCAAAAACGGTCGATTTTGTCGTGTCAGGTATTGAAGAATATGTAGGTGTTACTATTATTTCTGAAAGAAGCGAAGAAATAAGACTTGCTATTATTGAAAACATGGGGCGCGGATGTACTATTTACAACGGTAAAAGAGGGTTTGGAAAACGAGGGGAAACGTTGAAAGATACAGACATCATCTACACATTAATAACCCGATTGGAACTCGCAAAACTGCAAACGGAAGTCGATAAAATAGATAAAAATGCCTTTTTAGTAATGCAAAGTATTAAAGACGCCAAAGGAGGAATGATTAAAAAACGTCCGTTAAACTAAACAGCTCCCAAAACTGAAATCACACGCTTAGTGTCTTTTGTTTCAAAAAAGCGAATGGTTTTAATAGTATGGCGAATAAGCCAGCTTTTTGTCGTGGTAAGTTGGGTTGCTAAAAAGCCTATAATTGTATCTCGAGACGCTATTTCCTCAAGTTTGTTGGGAGAAATATGATACTGATTGGCAAACAACCAAGCGCCATCTCTCGCAATATTGATGCTGAAAGAAACAATTTTATCTTCCTTTCCTTTACCTACTTTTTCTAATAAATAAAAGAGCGGCGACACCTTTCCTATTCGTTGTTGCACATCATCAATCATGCTCGCCAAGATGTCATTAATTTTATTGAAATCATTCTCAAAATCGGTTAAATCTCCTTGATCCCCAACAGTTTCAGCAACAGCAATTCCTAGATCTAAATTGATATGTGCATTAATTCCCAACAACAAATGCTGCATAATTAAATACGAACTTTCCCGTGTGGCTTCAAAAGCATTTTTCCAGCTGATTGTAGGCGTTTTTCCTTCGGAATATTGACGATAGGCAGCGATGTATCGATTTGCAAAAAGAACGTCGAGC
Organism: Ulvibacter litoralis; assembly: GCF_900102055.1. Taxonomy (GTDB): domain Bacteria; phylum Bacteroidota; class Bacteroidia; order Flavobacteriales; family Flavobacteriaceae; genus Ulvibacter; species Ulvibacter litoralis. The sequence goes on along the minus strand of NZ_FNBA01000001.1, from coordinate 1,103,154 downwards.
GTTTCCATTCGCACATTGTTTTCAAATTCATTGTTCTGAATACCGACCTTTATACGTTCGGTTACTTTTTTATACAATATCGGAAAGAAAGCCATTTGAGAATTCTTACTGGCTTCAACAGCAATAATATCGTGTAATTGAGCAATTACTTCATCTATGGTTTTAGCGATCATTTCGAAAAATTTACGAATTAAAAAAAACACAAATGGGGATATACTATACTTATTCTCCTTCTTCTGCCTTGCTGGCGTACTTTTTCTCAAGCTCTTCCTGAAACTCTTCCATCACAGGTTTTACAGTGCTTTCTGGTAGGTCTGCAATACGAATATACATTAAACCATCTACGGCATTATTAAAGAGAGGATCTACATTAAAGGCAACAACTCTTGCATTTTGTTTGATGTATTTTTTTATCAATACGGGCAAACGAAGGTTTCCAGGTTCTACCTCATCAATAATTTTATCAAATTTATTTAAATCGGCTTCACTTTCATCAAACACAAAATCTTTATCGGCATCCTTCAGCTTTACCTTAAATTCCTTTTTAGGATTAATGTATTGCGCCACATAAGGGTCGTAATAATTAGACTTCATAAATTCAATCATTAACGATTTTGAAAATTCTGAAAACTTATTACTAATACTCACTCCGCCAATTAAATAACGATGTTCTGGATAACGTAACGTCGTGTGCACGATTCCTTTCCAAAGTAAAAATAAAGGCATTGGACGTAATTGGTATTCTTTTATCACAAACGCACGTCCCATCTCTATCGATTTTTCCATCATAGGATAGAGTTCAGGTTCAAAACGAAATAAATCTTGAAGGTAAAAACCATCAATTCCAAACCTTGGGAAAATCATTGACCCTAATCCCATACGATAGGCTCCTGCCAGTTTTTTAGTATCTGTATCCCACAAAAACATATGGTGGTAATAAGAATCAAACTTGTCTAAATCGGTCGAGTTATTCGTTCCCTCACCTACTTCTCGAAAGGTAATCTCACGCAGACGCCCTATTTCCTGTAAAATGTTCGGAATGATATCTGCTTGTGCTAAAAAGACTTCGTAATTTTTACTGGTAAGTAAGCGTTTGTCGTTTTCACGCAACACTCCAATCTCCTTTTCCATCGCAGAAACCGAAACGGGACCTGCAATTTTCTTAGGTGCTTTGGGTATTTTTAATGATTTTGGAATGCCATCTAACAACTTCTTTGTTTCAAACGCATTTGATAACATGTACGTTTTTTTCCGAAGAAATTCAGTAAAACCAGCTAAAGACTCATGTTCATCTTGATCGTTCACAGAAATGGCATTTCCAATACGAACTTTAATAACACGGTCTCTTTGAGTCAATAATTCAGAAGGCAATTTAGCGGTTCTAAACGTATCACTAATCTTTGCCAAACGATAAAAAAGCTTGCTGTTCTTGGCGTGAAAGTAAATAGGCACTACAGGAACATTGGCCTTTTTTATAATTTTCATAGCCGCCTCTTCCCAGGGCTTATCCACCATTAGTTTACCATCTCGATAGGTAGAAACCTCTCCCGCAGGAAAAATACCTAATGGATGTCCGTCACTTAAATGTTTCAAAGCTGCTTTTATTCCTTGGACACTCGACTTTGCGTCTTTGTGATCTTCAAAAGGATTTACAGGCATTATATACGGCTTTAAAGGCTCGATACGATGCAGTAAAAAGTTTGCTATAATTTTATAATCTGTGCGGTGTTCTAGTAGTAATTTCAGCAATAATATACCATCAATTCCTCCAAGCGGATGATTGGAAATGGTAATAAAAGGTCCTGTTTTTGGGATTCGCTTTAAATCTTCCTCCGGAATTTCAAAATTAATTTCAAATTCATCCAAAAGTGCATTTATAAACTCAAGATTGCTTAAGTGCTTGTTTCTATCATAAATTTTATTCATGGTAGAAATGTTAAGTATTTTCATCAATGTCCATCCCATAGAAGTGCCTAAAAAGCCGAATTTATCTACTTTTATGGCTTTTGCTACTTCCTTTGCACTGACTAAACCCATGAATTTTTTTCAATTATTGCTGTTGGCAAATATAGCGAAACCAAACCAACTATTCCTTAATAACTAATTGCACAGTATCGCGACTCTCTTGCTTTACCAATACATCTTTTCCGTTTATCAATGTTTTAATTTCTACAGGTTTGGAGTGTCTAATGGTATATAACGTTACATTCTCGTCGCAATGCACCTTATACTTTTCTCTAAGTTTGGTAAGCAACAGCTCTAAATTATTGTATTTATTATCGATACAAACTGAAAAACTAATGGCAGAATTCTGAATTAACTCCATGCGCATTTTATACTCATGTAGCAATTTAAATATCTCACTAATATTGTCTTCCATCATAAATGAAAAATCCAACGACGACAGCGAGATTAGCACTTGATTCTTTTTCAGAATAAAACAAGATACTTGAGGATCTAAAGTAACACCTTTACCCACACACGTTCCGGCGTTTAACGGATTTAAAAACGATTTCACAAACAACGGAATTTCTTTTCTCTGAAGCGGTTGCAATGTTTTTGGGTGTATTACAGAAGCTCCATAAAACGCTAATTCTATGGCTTCTCTGTATGAAATGTGATGTAATAATTGAGTCTTTGCAAAGTGGCGCGGATCGGCATTTAAAACCCCTGGCACATCTTTCCAAATCGTTACATTTTCGGCATTTAGGCAGTATCCAAAAATAGCAGCCGTATAATCACTTCCTTCACGTCCTAAGGTGGTGGTAAAATTATTAGTTCCTTCAGCTCCTAAAAACCCTTGTGTTACGGTAATACCTTTTGCACTAACCAGGGTCGAAATGTTTTTTTGAGTAACCTCCCAGTTTACATTTGCATCTCTGTGATAGTTATCGGTTTTAATGCATTTACGAACATCTAAAAAGGTGTTTTTTATGTTTACTTCGGAAAGATACGCAGAAACGATGGTGGTCGATGTTAACTCACCAAAGCTTACTACTTGATCATAAATAAAAGCGTGATTTTCAGATTTTGTGCTTTTTAGAAACTGATTTAACTCTTTAAAAAGACCGGCTACTTTCTTAAAAATAGGATGCGAAGCAGAGGCAAATAATTCTGATAGTATTTTGTGATGGTAATCATACACTTCAGTTACTGAAGCTTCAATCGCCTCCGGATTTGAAAAATAATTGGAAACAACAACTTCTAGATGATTCGTTGTCTTTCCCATTGCAGATATCACGACTACGACATCTTTTTCAGCTGTAGTTTCTAGCACAGAGGCTAGGTTTTTAACCCCATTAGCATCTTTTACAGAAGCTCCCCCAAATTTAAATATTTTAATCACTCTTTTTCAATATAATTAGTTAAACCTTGTTCGTCCATATGTACTACATGCCAATCACGCAGTACTTTAGCGCCACTTCGCTCATAAAATTTAATTGCGCCCTCATTCCAAGCAATCACTTCCCATTGTACGCGTTTTACACCTTGCGAATGACCGTATTTCATCACTTCAGCATATAGAGCTTCCCCCACACCTTTCCCTCGCATGTTGTCTCTTACTACCAAGTCTTCTAAATGAACTGTTTTTCCTTTCCAAGTAGAATATCTAAAATAAACCAAAGCCATACCAACCACTTGTTTATCAACTTCGGCAACCCAACACGTAAATTTAGGAGAGGCTCCAAAACCATCTTCTTGTAGGTTAGCGACAGTCACTTCAACAGCATCTGGTTCTTTCTCAAATAGTGCCAACTCTTCAATGAGAGACAACACATCTTTCATATCTTCTTTAAGGGCTTTTCTTATAGTAATTTTCATGAAATACGTTTTGCTTGACAAATATCGGCTCAATTTCTTAAAAATCCCGATATTTGCTTAAAATTCATGATACCCAAAACAAAATGGCTAAACAAAATCAAACCCTTGGCGAGTTTATTATTGAAAATCAGAGCGAATTTCAATACTCTTCAGGTGAACTTTCAAGATTAATTAACTCCATTCGTCTTGCAGCTAAAGTTGTAAATCATGAAGTAAACAAGGCTGGTTTAGTTGATATTTTAGGAGCTGTAGGAGAAACAAACGTACAAGGAGAAGATCAACAAAAATTAGATGTTTACGCCAACGAGGTATTTATTAAAACACTTACCAATAGAGAAATTGTTTGTGGTATTGCGAGTGAAGAAGAGGACGATTTCATTACCATTAAAGGACGTAACGAGAAAAACGATAATAAATACGTAGTGTTGATGGATCCTTTAGACGGATCGTCTAATATAGACGTAAACGTTTCGGTAGGAACCATTTTCTCCATCTACAGAAGAGTTACACCTTCTGGAACCCCAGTTACAATTGACGATTTTCTACAACCAGGAAACAAACAAGTCGCTGCAGGATACATCGTATATGGTACTTCTACCATGATTGTTTATAGTACAGGACACGGTGTAAATGGATTTACATTAAACCCAGCGATTGGAACTTATTACTTATCGCACCCTAATATGCGTTTTCCCGAAACGGGAGCTATTTATTCGGTGAACGAAGGAAATTACATTCAATTCCCACAAGGAGTTAAAAACTATATTAAATACTGTCAGCAAGAAGAAGAGGATCGTCCATACACTTCTAGATACATAGGATCATTAGTATCTGATTTTCATAGAAATATGATTAAAGGAGGCATTTATATTTATCCAAGTACGTCTAAAAATCCTGATGGAAAACTACGTTTATTATACGAATGTAACCCAATGGCTTATATTGCCGAACAAGCGGGAGGTAAGGCTAGCAATGGCTTCATGAGTATTCTAGACATTGTACCCACCGAATTACACCAACGCGCACCCTTTTTCTGCGGAAGCAAACGCATGGTAGAGAAAGCCGAAGAATTTATGCGAAACGCATAAAAAATGGAAAAGCTGTTAATATCTGCGTTTTTTTAGTAACTTTATTTTTGCAAACATGTAATGTAATGAGTAAAAAAAACACCCAAGAACCTATCAACGACGCTGTCGATTCTACTTCTAAAATTGAAGCCATCAAAAACCTTATTTTTGGTGAAAACATGGTTCAATATGACAGTGAATTTGAAACCTTAAAAAAAGACATTCAGGATAAAAAGGAACACCTAGAAAACTACATTGATGAAGTTCGCAATGAACTAATGCAGTCCATAGACACCCTTAGTACTGATGTTAACATTCGTATTACAGATCTAGAAGATTCATTGAATGCTAAAACCGATGCGCTTTCAGAAAAGAAAGTGGACCGAAGAGAACTTGGAAAACTTTTAATCAATCTCGGTGAAAAAATAAGTTCATAGCCCACCTTTTTAAGTAATATATGGTTGAAGAAGACAGGTTACAACTTCTAAGGGATATTCTGTTAATAGACGACAGAGAGGTTGCCCATGCCATAAACCAACGGATAGAAAAAATATCTGAAACACTTGAAAAACAAGAAAAGCTTTCAGAAAAAGTAAATCCAATTATTGAAGATCGACTTAAAGTATTTGTTTCTGAAATCCCTACATCACTCGGCCCTGTAATTACTCAAACCCTTAAAGACGAAATAGAAAACTCCAAAGAACGTGTTGTAGAAGCATTGTACCCAATTATGGGAAAAATGATTAAACGCTACATTCAAAACGAGATTAAGTTGCTTTCTGAAACCATGAATAAGAAAGTAAACGACACCTTTTCTGTAAATTCTTTTAAACGAAAATTACGCGCTAAATTTACAGGAGTAAAGGAAAGTGACTTACTACTTACCGAGCTCGATGCACCCACCATCAGTGAAGTCTTTATTATTCAAAAAGGCTCTGGAATATTATTAGGAAATCACAGCAATACTGCTACCGTAGATAAAGACATGATTTCTGGAATGTTAACCGCTATTAAAAGCTTTGTAGAAGATGCTTTTGAAGGAGGTACTCAAAACCTAGAGGCCATAGAATATGAACTGTACACCATTCATATTCAAAACTTTCATACGTATTACATTGCGGTTGTTATTTCTGGATCCTATTCCCGCAGTTTTGAAAATAAGTTAGAAAATAAATTATTAAAACTATCTAAAAGCCTTTCCCCACAAATCTCTATTCTTACCAAAGAAGCGATTGATGATATTTTAAAAACACATTTTTAAATGGAGAGTATAAAAAAAATAGTTTTGCTTGGTCAGTTTGGAGTTGGGAAAACGTCGCTATTACGTCGTTTTATAACAAACGAATTTATTCAAGATTACAAAACAACACTTGGCGTCCAAATTAAAAAGAAACATATTACGTTGCCTTCTGGAAACACCATGTCTATGATTATATGGGATTTAGAAGGTTTCTCTTCTGTAACAAAAACGAGACCTTCGTATTTACTAGGCTCTAATGCATTTATTCATGTTTTTGATATCACAAGACCCGTAACGTATTACAGTCTTGACGAAGAAATAAATTTTTTTAAAAAAAACTATCCAAAAGTTCTCTTGCGAACCGTAGGAAATAAATCTGACGAGAAAAATCCTAAAAATGTCTTAGAATACCTCAAAAATAAAGACATAGACATTCATGGCGTCGTAAGCGCTAAAACAGGTGAAGGAGTAACTGAGTTATTTATGGATTTAGCTAAAAACCTAGAGACACTATGACACATCCTAACAATTCTTATTTTTCTAATAAAGTACAAGAAATTCATGCCGACCTAAATGGTAAGATTACTCAAAGCAGCAATACCATTATAGAGCTTTCGGTGGGTCAAAATCTATTTGATGTGCATCCATTTTTTGAATCCTTAAAAGACGAATTAACCGATGGCTCTACAAATAGCTTGGCATTCCCTTGTGTACAATTAGACATTATTAATAGTGACGTTATTTGTGATATTACAATTAAAAAAGAAATAGGCTTTCTAGCCATTTTATTGTTTGATTATTCAAGTCATTATGAACATTTGCACGACGCAGCTCAAGAAAAAAAGAAAGCAATGCTTAACGAGCAAGCGTATGAATTAACTACAAAATATTCCGAAGAAAAAAGAGCGTACTTTGAATATATACAAGACCGTATTGACGCTAAGATTGTTCAAAAACTTCAGGATATTGTTTCCGATATAGAAAAATTACAAAAAACAAATCTTGACGAAAAGCAAACCGCTTTACTTAAAAAAATTAAAGACAATTCGACCCTCTTACACCAAAAATCCATTCAATTAAAGGACGACGTAAGAAACGATTTAAATTAATTTCTTTATACTTGCTTAAAATCTAACTTATATGTCCCTGTCAAAAAAAATAGTTATGTTAGGACACTTTGGTGTCGGCAAAACCAGTTTAGTTAGACGCTTTGTAGATAGCGTTTTTAGCGAAGACTACCTTGTTACCCTTGGCGTTCACGTAAAGAAAAAAGAAGTAGAAATAGATGGAGAAAAGATAACTCTTATCCTTTGGGATATTGAAGGAAACACCTCCATATCTAAAGCCAGAGCCTCCTATCTAGCCGGCTCGCATGGGTTTCTATATGTATTTGATGTAACACGCCCAGAAACCTTTCAAAACTTAGCAGAAGAAATGGATTTTCTGAAGGAAAATTACAGCAAAATTCCAGTTGCTGTGGTAGGAAACAAATCTGATTTAATTACCTCCGAACACGTTGAAGACTTTTTCAAGCAGGAGCCATTCAAAGACTGCGAGTTTACAAGTGCTAAAGAGGGTGATAATGTTGAAAATGTCTTTCTGAAAATTACGAAACAACTACGTTAACTTATGGATATTAGTAAATTTAAAGAAACCCTATACAATTCAAAAATTCAAATTATTGAAGTTTCTTCTGAAGGGAAGATTATTCAAAGTGACAATACGCTTTTTAACATCCCTAACGACCATTTTATTTCAGATACACACCCCTTCTTTGAAGCGATTGTACCTCTTTTTGAAACGGTTTCAGAAAAAGTTCATTTTCCATGTGTTAACTTAAACATGGAAAACACAATAATTATCGCCGATGTTGATGTATTGCATCAAGAAGGCAAAATATATGTATTGGTCTTTGATTTTACTGAACATTATAACGAGTCGCAACCCTTAGTTCAAGAAAAAAATGAGGCGTCTATTTTAAAAAACAAACTCGGTTTTGAACGCGACATTCTTGTTGCCAAAGAAGAATTAAAAAATAAGTTTTTAGCTCACCTAAATCACGAAATTAGAAACCCACTAAATAATTTACTTGGGTTCATGGAAATTTTAGAGAAAACCAAGCTTAATTACGAACAAAAAGAAGCGCTAAATGTAATGAACAAAACAGGAACACACTTAAAAGTGTTACTGGATGATTTATTAGATATTTCTAAAATAGAAAAAGGGGTTACAGAGCTTAAAAATATTCCTTTTAGCCTCACACAAATAACAAACAGCTTATTAAAGCATTTTCAATTAAAATACGATACTAAAACTGTTGCATTACTTCAGCAAATAGACAAAAACGTTCCTACGCGTCTATCTGGTGATCCTACACGGTTAAATCAAATTCTTTTTAACCTTATTGAAAACGCATTTAAAAACACAAAAGAAGGGTCTATTTCTATCACTATTTCACTAAAAAAGATGGTGAAAGAAACCGCAACTGCATCTTTGCTTTTTACCATTACAGATACTGGAAAAGGAATTCACAAAGACGACCTTCCTTATATCTTCGACTCATACCATCAGCTTGAATTTGCAGAGAGCGGACCAATGGGCGAAGGGTTAGGCCTAAAAATTGTAAAAGAACTGACCAAAGTACTAAATGGAACGATAAAAATTGAAAGTGCCGTGGGCGAAGGGACAACCTATCAAATCACATTGCCTTTTGTAGTACGAGAAAAGAAAAAGCACCAAAAGAAATCCGTTCCAAAAGGGACAGGAATTGTGTTGAGCAAGCGAATCTTAGTGGTAGAAAACGAAAAAATCAATCAAATGCTTATTATGAAAACCTTTCTCGACAACGATGATGGTTTTTTAATAGACATTGCCAAAGACGGAGCGCAAGCATTAGAAATACTTGAAAAAAGAAAGTACAACCTAGTACTCCTTAAATCGATGTTACCAGACATGACTGGAAACGATCTTATCCTGAAAATTAGAACAAACGCCAACAAAGCACTTAATGAAATCCCTATCTTAGTAGTAAGCGGAAGTTCCATGAAAGAAGAACAAGAAAACACCCTCAAAGCTGGGGCGTCATCTTTCTTATCAAAACCATATACTAAAAAAGAATTATTTTCTAGAGTCGATAGCTTGATGCGCTAAAACGATTATTTCTTATTAAGAAGATATTGGTAGTCTTCCAAATCAAGACCTCCACTATAAATTTCGATAGATCGCTTAATTAGTTTTTCAGCTAAAGCTTCCGAATACCCTAACCCGATAGCATATTTTTCAATTAAAACACGCTCGTTGTCTTCTATTTCGTGATCTGCAAAAACCATTTCAAATAAGTCGTGCATACGCTCTAAACGCTTCTCTGAATTATTTGGAGGATTGATTGGATACTTAGAAGGGTTTTTTAACACCTCTAAATATTCCGCCTCCTCAATATCTAACTTTCGGGCAAAACGTTTCAACATTTTTTCTTCCTCAGCATTAATGGCTCCGTCCACTGAAGCTATATTTGCTATAGACGCAAAATGTCCAAGGTTTCTTTTATGTTCTCCGCTTTCAAATAGATCTGTAAATGACATAGTTCAAATTTATACTGCAAATATAAAATTTGTAATTCATATTATCCTTGTAATTACTTCGGAAAAAAATACAACTTTCAAAAAAATAACAAAAAGATAAAACAAGCGCATCTCCTATAAACACAAGCACGATACCTTTCAGAAATAAAAAAGAAGCATATTACTGTAATAAATGAAGCTTTGGTTTTGAAAAACTAGCCCGTTAAATTACCTTTGAAGCCTATGAGCAAAGCCCTTGTTACTTCGCTTTTTGCAAAGTCTTCGCAAACCCGAAAACTAGGGGATGCTATTTCCAATTCTGAACCAAATATTACTGTTTCTGGACTCGTCGGATCTTCCGTTTCGTTAGTAACCGCGAGTGTTTTTAAAACTTCGGAAAAACCCTTCCTCCTTATTTTTAACGATAAAGAAGAAGCGGCGTATCACCTCAACGACCTTGAAAACTTGTTGGGCGATCAGCATGTTTTATTTTACCCTGGAAGCTACCGCAGACCCTACCAAATTGAAGAAACCGATAACGCCAATATTTTACTTCGTTCGGAAGTATTAAATAGAATCAATTCTCGAAAAAAACCGTCGCTAATTGTTACCTATCCTGAAGCACTCTTCGAAAAAGTAGTGACTCGAAAAGAATTGGAACGAAACACCTTAAAAATTGCCGTTGACGATAGCTTATCCATCGATTTTGTGAACGAGGTTCTATTCGAATATCGCTTTAAACGCACCGATTTTGTGACCGAACCTGGTGAGTTTTCTATTCGCGGTGGAATTTTAGACGTGTTCTCCTTTAGCAATGACGAACCGTATCGTATTGAGTTTTTTGGAGACGATGTCGATAGCATCCGAACCTTCGATGTAGAAACACAATTGTCGCTAGACCAATTGAAAAAGATTTCTATCATTCCGAATGTAGAAAACAAAATGGTGGACGAAAGTCGCGAGAGTTTTTTAAAGTATATCGCTTCAAAAACGGTTGTTTTCTTAAAAAACAAAGAGCTTTTTAACTCAAGTATCGACAGTCTTTTCAAAAAAGCAACTACCGCTTTTAATGAAGCAAAAGGAGAAGTGAAAATGGCGCCACCCGAACAACTGTTCTGTACCGCGTCTTTACTTCAACTACAACTTTCAGAATTTACTACTGTTACACTCAATAATAAAGATACATCATCGTCAAATAGCAATATTACGTTTAACACACTGCCACAGCCTTCTTTCAACAAACAGTTTAATTTGCTAATAGACAACTTAAACGCAAACGCTTCCGAAGGATACAAAAACTATATTTTCTGTAGTAGCGAACAACAGGCGAAACGCTTTCACGATATTTTTGAAGATGCCGATCAAAAAGTTACACAATACGAAACGGTGGTATTCCCACTTCACCAAGGGTTTATAGACGCTATAAATAAAAATGTGTGTTATACCGATCATCAAATTTTTGAACGGTATCATAAATTTCAACTTAAAAATGGGTATGCTAAAAAACAAGCCATTACCCTCAAAGAACTTACCAACCTCGAAATTGGCGATTATGTAACGCATATTGACCACGGAATTGGAAAATTTGGCGGACTCCAAAAAATTGATGTGGAAGGTAAAAAACAAGAAGCCATCAAACTTATCTATGGTGAACGCGACATTTTATACCTCAGCATTCATTCGCTTCATAAAATTTCGAAATACAACGGGAAAGATGGAGCGCCTCCAAAAATTTACAAACTAGGAAGTGCAGCTTGGAAAACTTTAAAACAAAAAACAAAGGCAAGAGTCAAGCTTATTGCCTTCAATCTTATCGAATTATACGCGAAACGACGCTTGCAAAAAGGATTTACCTACGATCCAGATTCGTATTTACAACATGAATTAGAATCGTCGTTTATTTATGAAGACACCCCAGATCAAGTAACTGCCACCGACGATATTAAACGCGATATGGAAAGTGATCGTCCTATGGATCGATTGGTGTGTGGTGATGTTGGCTTCGGAAAGACAGAAGTTGCTGTTCGAGCTGCGTTTAAAGCAGTAGATAACGGGAAACAAGTTGCGGTACTTGTGCCTACAACCATCTTAGCGTTTCAGCATTTCAAAACCTTTTCTGAACGACTCGCAGAAATGCCAGTGACTGTAGATTACCTCAACCGTTTTAGAACCGCAAAAGAGCGTAAAAAAGTATTAGAAGATTTAACCAGCGGAAAACTGGATATTGTGATTGGAACCCATCAGTTGGTGAACAAAGCTGTCGATTTTAAAGATCTTGGATTGCTTATTATTGACGAGGAACAAAAATTTGGGGTTGCTGTAAAAGACAAATTAAAAACGATTAAAGAAAACGTAGATACCTTAACGCTTACTGCAACTCCTATTCCGAGAACGCTTCAATTTAGTTTGATGGCTGCTAGAGATCTTTCGGTAATAACCACGCCACCACCAAATCGTTATCCTATCGAAACCAATGTAATTCGATTTTCCGAAGAAAGCATTCGCGATGCCGTGAGATATGAGATTTCGCGTGGCGGACAAGTATTTTTTGTGCACAACCGTATCGAAAACATAAAAGAAGTTGCCGGAATGATTCAGCGACTCGTTCCCGATGCTAAAATTGGAATTGGTCACGGACAAATGGACGGAAAAAAACTAGAGCAATTAATGCTTGCATTTATGAACAACGAATTTGATGTGCTTGTCTCTACCACCATTATTGAAAGTGGTTTAGATGTACCAAATGCCAATACAATTTTCATTAACAACGCCAATAATTTTGGGCTTTCCGACTTGCACCAAATGCGAGGTCGTGTAGGTCGTAGCAATAAAAAAGCATTCTGTTACTTTATTACACCGCCGTATTCTGCCATGACCGACGATGCCCGAAAACGTATTACAGCATTGGAGCAGTTTAGTGAATTGGGTAGCGGATTGAACATTGCCATGAAAGATTTGGAAATTCGCGGTGCTGGAGATATTCTAGGAGGAGAACAAAGCGGATTTATCAATGAAATTGGTTTCGATACCTATCAAAAAATTCTTGCGGAAGCCATTGAAGAACTGAAAGAGAAAGAATTTAAAGGCTTGTATGAAGAAACAAACCCTGAAGACAAGGTATTTGTAAAAGAAACCGTGATCGATACTGATTTCGAATTGTTGTTTCCAGACGATTATGTAAACAATATTACAGAACGTTTAAATCTTTACAGCAAATTAGGAGATCTTAAAACAGAAGCTGAATTACAAAAATTTGAAGCTGAGTTAGTCGATCGTTTTGGTGAAATCCCAGAACAGGTGGTTGCGTTGCTAAATAGTGTTCGAATAAAATGGATTGCGAGCAGTATAGGTGTGGAGCGACTTCTTATGAAAAAAGGGAAAATGATAGGATATTTTATTGCCGATCAGCAAAGTGCTTTTTACCAAAGTCCTTCTTTCTCAAGAGTGCTTCAACTAGCACAAAGTCATTCAAACATTTTCACTATGAAGGAGAAACAAACTCGAAGTGGCTTACGATTGCTTATCACTTTCGATCATATAAATTCTGTAGAAAGGGCTTTACAAGCAATATCAATTTTTATGGTCTAATTCTTGTTTAAAACAAAACCTTAACTACATTACCTATATTTACAGTTATGTTTAGAAAAATACTTTTTACCGCTTTACTTTTTCCGTTGTTTGCTACTGCACAACACACTATAAAAGGAACGTTTAGTCCTGCTGAAGATTTTAAATGGGCAATTTTATATAAGGTGTCGCCTACTAATTCGCTTTACACAACGAATACTGAAGTTGATAAAGAAGGAAAATTCACCCTTCAATTAGATAGTACCGTTACCAAAGGAATGTATCGTTTGGTATATGCGCTCCCTCAGGAGATATTCAATTTTGATATTATTTACAATGGCGAAGAAGACATTGAACTTACGTTTACTGAAAGTGAAGGAGCGGTTTATACGGCCTCTAATGAAAACATGCTTTTGGCTTCGTATGAAGCTGAAATGTCTAAGGTTCAAACTGAAATCAACAAACAGTATGCGAATGGATACAAGGCTGTAAAAAAATCATTTCAGGTATTAGAAACCCTTCAGAATGAATTTGAAAACGCAAGTGAAGGCACCATCGCTTCTCATTTTATTAAAGCTAACAAACCGTACATTCCATCGAAACCAGAAACGATTGAAGAATACATTGCAAACGCGAAAACAAACTATTTTAAAAACATCGATTTTAACAATACAACCCTTCAGTCGTCTCGATTTTTAGGAGCGTATTGCTTCAATTACATTCAAGGTTTTGTAGGCAAGGACGACAACCTTCCAACCGCTTATGAAAACAACATTGATACTGTTTTTGGGCAGATTCAAAATACGGAACCTTCTTTTCAGCAAGCTTTATTACAACGGTTATGGGAAAAATTTGTAGATGTAAACCGAATTCCGACCGCCAATTATATTGCTGAAAATTATTTAATTCCGGTGAGTCAATCCCTTAACGATACTGAAATGGTTCGAGAACTTACTTTGTTTAAAAACCTATCGATTGGCGTAAAAGCACCCGATTTTTCTTGGAATGAAGAAAAAGAGGGAAAAACAGTATCTGAATCACTCTACACTGTTGAAGGTGCCCAAAAATACGTAGTTGCTTTTTGGAGTAGCGCTTGCTCACATTGTTTAAAGGAAATGCCAAAATTGCACACCTCTTTAAAAGGTCTTGAGCCTGGTTCGGTAAAAGTTATTGCAGTAGGATTGGAAGAGGAACCCTATGATTGGAAAAACAGAATTTATGATTATCCAGACTTCACCAATGTTTTAGGACTGGGTAAGTGGGAAAATGAAATCGGAAACAAATACGCCGTAGATTCAACGCCTAGTTTTTTCTTATTAGACGAAAAAAAGCAAATCATCGCAAAGCCTGAAAGTACCGAAGAACTTATAAAATTATTGGAAGCACCTTCTAAGTAAACTTGCCCGTTTTTAAAAAGAGAGAAACAGTAATTTTAAAATTACAATCATCCCTATCACATCGTTTCATTGAAGAGCTAACTTCAGTTTGCAAGAGTATTAATAAGGTGCTAGGCTTGTGTTTTATCGAAATGTCGGGAGAATGTCGGGTATAATTCAGTTCAAAATTTTGTGCTATTTCTACTTCCATCGTAGTATTGCCCTATAAATTTATTCGTTATGAGACAGCCTGAACTTGGTCAAAAAATACAAGAACTTCGGAAGCAAAAAGGACTTACCCAAGAAGAGCTTGTTGATTTATGCAACATTAATGTTCGAACCATACAACGAATTGAAGCTGGAGAAGTAACACCCAGAAGCTATACCTTAAAGTCGATATTTAATGTCTTAGACTTTGATTTTAATGAATTGAAAACGGCTTCTGAAACAGATACGAAAAACAACAACTCTATTTTTCCTGAAATTATAAACTCGCGACAAGCAGCTTTTTTTCAAACACATCTCAATATTGCATGGATTTGTGGCCTTATCTATTTCCTAACTGGGTTTGTAGAATTTGCAGTAGATTACGCCCGCTTTTATGAAGAAGACCTCATCCTAGGAAAAGGCGGGTATATAAGTCTAAAATTTATTATTCTCGCGTGTTACATGTACTTTATACATGGGTTTTATATCGTTGGTAAGATCTTCAATGAGTACTTACTTAAAATCGCTGCCTTGGCATTAATAGTAATCAATGTTGTTTTTTACCTCTATGATATGATTTCACTCTACCACGAACTGTTTTACATCGAATACGTTGTACTAATTCATTCTCTGTTTTACGGACTAGCGGGACTACTTTTCGGGTTTGTGTTACTTCGAATCGCTCCTTCAACTGGCAAACTCGCTACTGTTACAGGTGGGTTAAAAATTGCTAGCTCCTTCTTTTTTGTCACTATATTTTTGGTTTGGCTCGGGTATCTATTTTTAATTCCAGCTGTTTTTCTTCAGATTGTTCTTTTGTATAAAATTAGAGAGCTTGTAAAAGAGAAGTGTCAAGCATAAGTTGACCCTTTACACCTAAGTAGTGTAAATTCTTACCACCAAAAGAGGTTAAAAATGATAAAATGCATTTTCAAAATGCGTAATTTCTTCTGTTGTTTTGTTTTTCAATACCGCGATAATATCAAATCGAACTTCTTCTTGTAGGTTGTTAGACACGACATACTCGTTCGCTGCTTTGACCAACAACTTAATTTTTCCTTTGGTGACAAACTCTTGAGGATCTCCAAAAAAGGTACTGTTTCTCGTTTTCACTTCTACAACTGCAATGGTGTCCCCTTTTTGGGCTATAATGTCAATTTCAGCTTTTTGGAATCTAAAATTACGCTCCAAAATCACATACCCCTTAGCCAAGAGATGATCTACCGCAAGTTGTTCGCCAATGTTTCCTAATTCGTTGTGATACGCCATTTGGTTTTGTGATTAGTGAAAAAAATCAAGGGTAATACTTGTGTTTGTGATTTGTAATTTTGCATTTCTACCTAAAATCAATGCTCTGTTGTCGGGTACATGTCCTACCGGAAAGTTAAAACAAACTGGATAATTATAGTCTGAAACAGCGTCCAAAATAATTTCTTCAGCGGTTTTGCCAAAAGGAATGGTATTGTCACGCATGGCATTCATTCCGCCAACAATGAGTCCTTTGAGATTTTTAAGCAGTCCGTTTCGCTTCAAATTTTGTAGCATACGATCTATGTGATACAACATCTCGTCCAAATCTTCAATCACCAAAATCTTTCCGTCAGTTTGTATGTCTGAAGGGCTTCCGAGTAGCGAATATAAAATCGATAAATTTCCACCCACCAATTCCCCTTCAGCCGTGCCGTGTCTATTTCTTTTTTCTGAAGCAGCTTCAATAACGTACTTCTTTCCGAAGAGCGCCTCATGCACAGTAGTCCGCGTAGCTTCAGACTTAAGGGTCAATTCCAACGGCATATCGGCGTGCAATGTTTCAATTCCGAAGCCATTTAGATGCGAATGCAACACCGTTACATCGCTATACCCAATGATCCATTTCGGATTTTTTCTGAAAGCTGAAAAATCCAACGCATCAATAATCCGAACCGTTCCATAACCACCTCTCGCACACCAAATCGCTTTAATTTTAGGATCGTCTAGGTACTTCTGAAGGTCTTTTGTTCGCAAGGCATCAGATCCTGCAAACTGATGGTCTTCCGCATTAATAGTGCTTCCTAAAACGTAAGAAAGTCCCCATTGGGAGAGCAACGCCAAAAAAGGCTGTAACTCTTGCGTCGTTATTTTTCTGGCAGTAGCAACAATCGCTATAGTGTCGCCTTTTTGTAAGGAAGGAGGTGTGATCATTTTTTGAAAAATCTAAAAATACTAAAGCACACAAATTAGCACATTTATCCGTAATTTTGTGCTTTTCCAAAAATTATGAGTCAAGACCCAAAAAGATATACGATTACTGCTGCATTACCTTACACCAACGGACCGGTTCATATTGGTCATTTGGCGGGAGTATATGTGCCTGCAGATATTTACGCACGTTTTCAACGCCTTCAAAACAGAGATGTAGCTTTTGTCTGCGGAAGTGATGAACACGGTGTGCCTATTACGATTAAAGCAAAGAAAGAAGGGATTACACCGCAACAAGTGGTGGATAAGTACCATGCGATTATTAAAAAATCGTTTGAAGACTTCGGAATATCCTTCGATAATTACTCGCGTACGTCTGCAAAAGTGCACCACGATACGGCCTCCGATTTCTTCAAGAAACTTTACAACGACGGAAAATTTATTGAAGAAGTTACCGAGCAATTGTACGATGCTGAAGCCAATCAGTTTTTGGCAGACCGCTTTGTGGTAGGAACTTGTCCGAAATGTGGAAATGAAGAAAGTTATGGCGACCAATGTGAAAACTGCGGAACCTCTCATAATGCAACCGATTTAATCAATCCGAAAAGTGCGATTACGGGAGCTGTACCTACCCTAAAAGAAACTAAACACTGGTTTTTACCTTTAGACCAATACGAACCTTGGTTGAAAGAATGGATTTTAGATTCTCATAAAAAAGATTGGAAAACAAATGTGTACGGACAATGTAAATCGTGGATTGATGATGGTTTACGTCCGCGTGCGGTAACTCGCGATTTGGATTGGGGAATTCCCGTTCCTGTTGAAGGTGCCGAAGGTAAAGTACTCTACGTTTGGTTTGACGCTCCTATTGGTTACATTTCTGCGACCAAAGAATGGGCAGAGCGCGAAGGAAAAGATTGGGAACCGTATTGGAAAGACGAAGACACGAAATTGCTTCATTTTATAGGGAAAGACAATATTGTTTTTCACTGTATCATTTTTCCGAGCATGCTAAAAGCTGATGGGACTTATATTTTACCTAATAATGTTCCGGCAAACGAATTTCTAAATCTTGAAGGAAATAAAATCTCGACGAGTAAAAACTGGGCGGTTTGGTTGCACGAATATTTGGAAGAATTTCCAAACCAACAAGATGTGTTGCGTTATGTATTGACTGCAAACGCACCAGAAACGAAAGACAATGATTTTACGTGGAATGATTTCCAAGCGAGAAATAATAACGAGTTGGTGGCTATCTTCGGAAACTTCATCAATCGCGTGGTTGTGTTAACCAACAAATACTACGATGGCGTTGTACCAGAAGCTTCCGATTTTACGGATATCGATGTACAAACATTGAAAGAATTACAAGCCTATCCAGCGGTGATTGAAAGTTCTATTGAACGCTACCGTTTTCGTGAAGCCCAAACAGAATTAATGAATGTGGCGCGTTTAGGAAACAAATACCTTGCCGACGAAGAGCCTTGGAAAACTATTAAAACGGACGAAGAACGAACCAAAACAGTAATGTACGTTGCCTTGCAAATTGCATCCGCATTGGCGGTTTTAAGCGAACCTTTTATTCCGTTTACATCTAACAAATTGAAAACAATGTTAGGTCTTACAGAACTTTCCGAAGCACTAACTTGGAATGATGTTACTGAAAAAGAAAACTTACTTCCAGCGGGGAATACCATTGGAAAAGGCGAATTACTTTTTAGTAAGATTGAAGACGAGCAAATAAAAGCACAATTAGAAAAATTAGAAGCGAGTAAAAAGATGAACGAAGCAGCAAATAGAACCGTTACCCCTCAAAAAGACACCTGTACGTTTGATGATTTCACCAAGCTTGACATGCGTGTTGGAACCATTATTGAAGCTGAAAAAATGCCAAAAGCAAAGAAGTTATTGGTCTTAAAAGTGGATACGGGTATTGATGTACGTACTATTGTTTCTGGAATTGCTGAAAGTTTTACGCCTGAAGAAATTGTAGGTAAAAAAGTAACCGTATTGGTCAACCTTGCCCCTCGCGCCCTTCGTGGTGTGGATAGCGAAGGAATGATTTTAATGACAGAAACTCCAGACGGAAAATTGGTGTTTGTAAATCCAGATACTGACGGAGTTGAAAATGGTGCAACGATAAATTAATTCCTTTATCCCAAATCATACTTATGAAAAAAAATGTAGCATTAACAATAATGGCATTTTTTGCTGTAATTCTAACTCATGCTCAAGAAGAGGTGCTTTCTTTTAAAATTGAGGAAAGTAATTATTTAATAAAAAACAAAGATGCTTATTCATTGCCAAATAGTATGAATGGGGATCTTGCTCTTGTTTTAGTTGAAAAAAAGACGGTATACGCAAAGTTATTTGATAAGAATTTTCAATTTATTAAAGCTTTTGAAACAGATGCGCTTAAAAGTAAATACAACAACTTTCTAGATTATAAAGTTATAGGCAATAAATATTATTTGTTAGCTTCTAATAATTCGTATAAGAAGTTTGCCGTCCTCAGTATAGATTTTGACAAACAACAAGGAGAAAGCATAGAAGTAGACTTTCAATTTGACAATGAAAAATTTCTAGAAACAGTTCGATATAATAATCAACCTTATATCATTTCTGCAACCACGGAAAACGCATTTATCTTGCGGACATTGAATAATGATCTAAAACCTGAAATTTTACATACCGTTGAAATTGGAGATCCTGAAAAAGATCAAAAGTTATTAGCTAGAAAATCCCATATGTTTTTTGCGCCAATAGAATCTAATATTACAAAAATTGACAATAGAGTGCCCGTTACAATAGAGCAGGCGGCCAGTAAAACCAAGCTTTATCAGAATGAAAATAAAATTTATTTAACATTTGATGATGACGAGCAATCTAATACCAGTCTTTTTATTTTAGACCTTAAAACCTTAGAATTATCAACCCACTTTTTTAAATATCCTGAGGGTAGGGTAAAAGAATTTGCCAGATACAACTCATTTATTTTAGACAATAACATTATTCAACTTGGAAGCAACAAAGAGGAAATGAAGATTGAGGTGAAAAATTTTGACGGCGAAATCATCAAAGAATACTATTTAGAAAAGGAAGTACCCATCGCAATAAAAAATTCTCCAATTATTCAGGAAGGTGGGACTGCTATTCCTTTTGTAAACCGAAGAGAAATGGAGGAAACATCAAAATTTCTTAGAAAAGTATCTTCTGGGAAATTGGGAATTACCATTTATGAAACCCCGTCAGGATATACTGCAACCATTGGCGGATATAAAATTGTTGCTAATAACGGTGGCGGAATGATGATGATGGGCGGCGGCGGCTTTACCTCTGTGGGTAATACTGGTGTTGGTGGAATGCCAATTATGGTATTCAACCCTACTTTTTATTCTTATAATATGCATGAAGCAACTAAATCGACATTTTTTAATACTCACTTCGATAAAGATTTCAATTATGTAAAGAAAGAAGTGGAGGTTGATGTCTTTGATAAAATAGAAGAGTACAAAAAGGATATTGACCGTATTACTGCGGAAGACGTTTTCTTTCACAATAACAACTTATACTTTGGTTATTTCAATATGCGAGATAAATATTATCGCATCATCAAAATGTAACGGCTCCATTTCATACCTCTTACCTTTTATTTTGTGAAGCTGCTGCTACCCTTTATTTTCTCAAATCCAACTTCCTCTAGACGGAAAATTGGTGTTTGTAAACCCAGATACCGACGGAGTTGAAAATGGTGCAACGATAAATTAATCCTTATCGTTTCACCATTTTTTTGGTGGTGGTTCCGTGATCGGTAGTGAGGGTTATAAAGTAAATTCCTGTGCTTAGTTTTGAAACAGGCACCGTCTGACTTATCCCTTCAAATTGCGCATTGTAAAGCATTTTTCCTTGACTATCTACAATCTGAATCGTAGCGGCTGTTTGTTCTTTTAAAGTGACTATAACCTGCTCAGAAGCTGGATTAGGATACATCTTAAAATCAACCCCCATTGCTTCAGAAATAGCCAACGCACAAGGCGGATAGCTTCTTGTGCCTCTAGTTTCGTCCTGCCACGTACTTCCCATTCTGTTTTGTACGACTCTTTCCGTAGGTTGTCCTTGCGCATTGTTGGTTCGAACTTCTCTAGCATCTAAATCATATTCCGAACCGTCCCATTCATAATAAAGAGACTCCACTAAGAAATTGGACGCATCGTAATTGTATTCCTCTTTCTCATCGGCTTCCCAAGCGCTTCCATTCCAATCGTCTTTAATCATTTCAGTGAGGTTATCGCCAACATAGCTTGTGTAGGTTTCTCGCTTGTTATTGACATAGCCACCCGACACATACTCTGAAAATACAATCTCCTGAAATAAATCAGAAGCATTGTGCGTGTAGGTTTCTTTCTTATTTGGAACCCAACTGCTACCATCCCAATCTTCTTCAAAAATTTCGTCATACAATCCATTCGAATCGTAGGTATATCGTTTTCGATTAGAATCTTCCCAAGCGCTTCCTACTTTAAAAGCATAGGTTTCACTTTGCAGTACTGTTCCAGAATAAGCATAGGTAGTTCTAATAATTTCTTCAAATTGATTTGTCGTACTATTCCAATTAGAGCCCATACTTACTGATGGTAAATTATCTGAATTATAACTAATCTCTAAAAAAGAAGCATTCTCGATGGTTCCTGTTGTTACATTTAATGCCTCTGCAAGTGCTTCCGTTGGCAAACAAATTGAATTAAAGGTATAGGTAACGCGAGAAAACAAATTCCATCCAGGAGTGGGAAAGTCAAGAACTTCTGTTTCCCAAACTTCAGGAACATCAATCGGTTTTAATTGCGCATACGACGAACAAAAAAGGAGCATTACCAAGAAACTAAGTGCGAATTTTCTCATAACAATTTGTTTTACTTCATAAATCTTCCTTTTAAAGATAATACTCACGTACGATGTTTACTAGTTTGAATTAGCAAACGGGTATTTTTCACAATTTTACGTCGTAATTAAAGGGATAAACGTTCAAATTTTATAACTTTAAAAAAACAACTAACCTCACCTTAATGCCTTCTAGAACATTCCTCTGTTTGTGTCTATGTTTTTTGCTATTTGTACTCTCGAGCAGTGCGCAAAACAGTGTATTAGATTCGCTTCGGAACGAGTTAAAAACACATCCAAAAAAAGATACCATTCGGGTGAAGTTATTAATAAATACCGCTTGGAATATGACCTACGATACTCCAAACGAAGCCTTTCCTTATGTCGCTGAAGCTTTAGACATTTCAAACCAACTTGATTGGAAAAAAGGGGTCGGATTTGCATTACGCCAAGAAGGTACGTTGTATTATTCGATGGCCAATTATGTAAAAGCGATGGAAAGCTATTTGAAAGCACTTAAAATTTCACAAACGTTAGATCCCGTTTTCATTGCAAGTTTACATAACAACCTAGGGAATATTTATGCCGAATTAAAACAATATGACAAGGCAATTTCCAGCTATGAGGAATATTTAAAACTATCCAAAAAAGCAACCAGCACTATTAACGAGATCAATGGGCTCACAAACCTAGGACTCATCTATACTGAAACCGACCAAATAGACAAAGGCATTCAGTATATAGAAGAGGCATTAACACTTGCCAAAGCTGAAAACGTAGATTTCTACATTTCCTCCATTATCAATAATCTTGGCCTGGCGTATAAACGGAAAAAAGACTACCCAAAATCATTAGAATATTACAATGAAGCCAGAGTACTTGCACATGATCAACAAAATTCCCACGTTGAAGCTGCGACACTAAATAACATCGCAGACATCAATATGTTACTGAAAGAATATGATGCTGCAGAATCTAATAGTCTTGAAGCATTAAAACTTGCGGAAGCTTCTAAAGCGTTAGATTGGGAGTCCGATTCATGGGAAGCACTTAGCATTATTTACAAAGAAAAAGGAGCGTACGAAAAAGCACTCAACGCCTACCAAAAACACATTGTATTACGAGATAGTGTGATTAATGAAGAAAAAAGAGCCGAACTAACTCGGAAAGAAATGCAGTTTCAGTTAGAGCGCCAACAAACCATTGCCGACGATGAACTAAAAAGACAACAACTAATCAAGAAAGGTCTTCTTATTGGTGGAATATTTATACTCCTAGCCGCCATAATTGGGTATTTTCTCTACAAAAAGAGGCGCGATGCGATTGAACAAAAAAATAGTGCTGATTTTAAATCTAAAGTTTCAGAAACAGAACTGAAAGCCTTGCGATCGCAAATGAATCCGCACTTTATTTTCAATGCACTAAATTCTATCAGCAATTATATGGAAACTCACGACATCGATACTGCCAACGAGTATTTAGCGATGTTTTCGAAGTTGATGCGTTCTATTTTAGAAAATTCAGAAAAAAAATGGATTCCGCTTGCTGAAGAATTAGAATTAATGGAGCTCTATATGCAACTAGAATCGCTTCGTCTAAAACACAAACTAACGTATTCTATTCACATCGATCCTTCTATCGATTCGGAAGATACTTTAGTTCCGCCACTAATTACTCAACCCTTTATTGAAAATAGTATTTGGCATGGAATCTCAAAAAAAGAAAGCGAAGGAACCATTACTATCAACGTTCATAAAAACACAGACAGCTTAGTAATTTCAATTGAAGATGATGGCGTAGGAAGAGCTGAAAGTGAAAAAAATTCAACAAAAAATTCCATGGGAATAAAAATCACAAAAACGCGATTAGATATTATCAATTCATTACAAAAACTACAAAGTAACTTTAAAATTAGCGACAAAGAACAAGGTGTAAAAGTAGAATTAACCTTGCCTTTAGAAGTCCGTTTCTAACTCAAAATTATGCTAAAAGCCCTCCTTATAGACGACGAAGCACATTGCGCCGAGCGCATAAAAAAACTGCTGGTTCCTTACGAAAGTACGATTCAATTACTTGGTACTTATACGACAGTGGACGACGGAATAAAAGCCATTGAAGCCGTACAACCTGATGTGGTATTTTTAGACATTCAAATACACGATCAGACAGGTTTTGATCTTTTAGACAAATTAGCAACCATTCCTTTTGAGGTAATTTTCACCACCGCACACAACAACTACGCAATTGATGCTTTTAAATATTCGGCTTTGGATTACCTTCTGAAACCGATTACTAAAATCGATTTTGATGCGGCTGTTCTAAAGTTTCAGAAGAAGAATTCATTAGAAGAAACCACCAACAAACTCAAAGTGTTGTTTCACAACCTCTCCACACAAACGGAAGGACTTAAAAAAATGGCGATTCCGACCTTAGACGGTTTTGTATTTGTAGCTATTTCTGAAATAATTCGTTGCGAATCGGACGGCAACTATACTCATATTACTCTAAAAAACGGTGAGCATTTAACAGCTTCAAAAACCTTAAAACATTTTGAAGATGTATTACCAACACTGAATTTTTTCAGAATTCACAAATCACATCTTATCAATTTAAATTACGTTGAAAAATACCTTAAAGGCAAAGGCGGATACGTACAAATGAATGACGGTAAAAACATTGAAGTTGCCGTGCGTAGAAAGGAAGGGTTTCTTCAAAAACTACTGAAATAACCGTTGCAATTAACCGCATTTCAGCAATAGAAAAAAGAAGCTTTTCAGTATCTTGTTGCCTTAAAAATCGCTTGTAATTTTAAGGTATGTCACAACTACTTCAGTACATCATTTTCCACACCGAACTTCCTTCAGAAAGTGTTAAAAACACCGTTCAATTATTGAATGAAGATTGTACCATTCCGTTTATTTCTCGCTACCGAAAAGAGCGAACTGGAAATTTAGACGAGGTACAAATTGAAGCTATTGTAAACTGTAAAGAACAATTTGAAACCTTAGAAAAACGAAAAGCGACCATTCTAAAAGCGATTGAAGAACAAGATGCGCTAACGCCTGAGCTTCAGAAAAAAATAAACGACACCACCGACCTGATCACCTTAGAAGATTTGTATTTACCCTTCAAAAAGAAGCGAAAAACAAAGGCAGAAACGGCGCGTAAAAACGGATTGGAGCCACTGGCAAAAATGATTATGAGCCAGTCTAACAACGATCTTGATGCTACAGCTTTGCGGTTTGTAAAAGGCGAAATAGCTTCCGAAGAAGAAGCTTTAGAAGGTGCCCGACATATTATTTCTGAATGGATCAACGAACGTACCGACATTCGAAACACACTCCGAAATCAACTAGAACGCTATGCTTTAATTGCCACTAAAGTGGTAAAAACAAAAGCCAACGACGAAAAAGCACAGAAATTTAAAGACTATTTCGACTGGAACGAAAGTTTAAGTAGAATTCCGTCACACCGTTTATTGGCCATTTTAAGAGCTACTTCGGAAGGATTTATTCGCTTAAAAATTGAAATAGACGACGAGAAAGCACTGTCTAATATAGAAAACCGAATCATTCGTTCTCAAAACGAATGCGCAACTCAAATTCGTTTAGCGATTGAAGATGCTTACAAACGATTGTTATTTCCTGCCTTGTCTAATGAAACGCTTCAGCTTGCCAAAGAAAAGGCAGATGCCGCTTCCATACTTGTGTTTACTAAAAACTTAAAGCAACTATTACTCGGTTCACCCTTGGGCGAAAAACGAGTATTGGCGATAGACCCTGGATTTAGATCAGGTTGTAAAGTTGTTTGTTTGGATGCACAGGGTAGCCTCAAACACAATGAAAATATTTATCCGCACGCGCCTAAAAATGATGTTACGGGTGCGATTAAAAAGATAAATTCATTGGTCGATGCCTATAAAATTGAAGCCATTGCTATTGGAAACGGAACTGCTTCACGAGAAACGGAAGCGGTGATCCGAAAAATACGTTTTAATCGCGATATTCAAGTGTTTGTCGTGAGTGAGGCCGGCGCTTCTATTTATTCAGCCTCTAAAATTGCGCGGGACGAATTTCCTAATTTCGATGTTACGGTTCGTGGTTCGGTTTCTATCGGACGTCGGTTACAAGATCCATTGGCCGAGTTGGTGAAAATTGATGCGAAGTCTATTGGTGTAGGACAATACCAGCACGATGTAGATCAAGGAAAATTGAAAACGTCATTAGACACTGTGGTTGCAAATTGTGTGAATGCCGTGGGTGTTAATGTCAATACCGCAAGTACTTCCTTACTGAGTTATGTGTCTGGAATTGGTCCGAAACTGGCCGAAAATATTGTTTCGTATCGGGATGAAAATGGGGCATTTCCCTCTCGAACAGCAATAAAAAAAGTGCCGAGATTGGGCGGAAAAGCCTTCGAACAGGCCGCAGGGTTCTTACGAATTAAAGACGCCAAAAATCCGTTAGACGATTCTTCTGTGCATCCTGAAAGTTATTCCGTAGTGCAAAAAATGGCGAAAGATGAAAAAGTAGCTGTTTCAGAACTTATAGGAAATAAGTCTTTACTTCAAAAGATCAAACCTGAAAAATACTGTACTGACACCATCGGACTCCCAACATTAAAAGATATTTTAAGCGAATTGGAAAAACCGGGATTAGACATTCGGGAAGAAGCCAAAGTATTTACGTTTAACCAAAACATCAAAACCATTCAAGATGTACAGGAAGGGCAATTGTTACCTGGAATCGTAAATAACATCACTAATTTTGGGTGTTTTGTAGATATTGGAGTCAAAGAAAGCGGATTAATTCACGTGTCAAACCTATCAGATTCGTTTGTTTCAGACGTGAGCGAATACGTTCATTTGCACCAGCAAATTATTGTAAAAGTCCTGGAAGTTGATGTTGCACGAAAACGAATTCAGTTAAAGCTTCATAAATAAAAAATGCGCTGAAAAATTTTCTCAGCGCATTCAGTCTCATACGGATTAGCTTCTCACAGCAAAAATATCTTTCAACTGTGTTACCATTCCCCCGTTACCAGAAACCGTAATCTCACCAATTTTACTGGCGATGGTCTCTACAAACTCCATTTCTTTCAACTTGTAAAGCATTTCGTTTTCTTCCATCAATTTAGCCGTGTTTAACAAACTTCTGGTCGAAGCCGTTTCTTCACGTCTTGAAATCACATTGGCTTGCGCCTTTTTTTGAGCCACCAACACTTGGTTCATAATGTCCTTCATTTCACCGGTCAAAATTACATCACGAATTCCACAGTCTATAATAGAAACTCCCAACTTGGTCGCTGCTGTTTTTGTGTCTTCAAACACAGCTTTAGCAATTTCTGTTTTGTTTTCTAAAAGCTCATCCAACGTGTACGTCCCCACATAGGTACGCAACGCTAATTGCAAGGCAACATACAATTGCTTTTCAAAATCTTTATTTTCCAAGACTGCCTTTTCAATATTCACCACTTTGTACAAAGTATCAAAGTTAATACGGATGGCAGCTTTGTCTTTGGTTAATAATTCTTGTCCAGCAACCTCTAATCGCAACTGACGCATATCTACTTTAGCTATTTTAATGGTCGTGTCATTTTTCCAGAAACGGTATGTACCGCCTCCTAAGGTTTTTACAAACACATCGTCCACAAGCAAGACTGCTTTTTCGTAAGCAGCTACTTCAAACACACGAATGTGCTTGTTCAGTTCGTAATTACTAAACAACGCCTTGTTTATTTTCTCGGTAATGTAAATTTTATCCAAATCTACAACTGTAAACTCGTAGGTTACAAAGCCCTTCCAAAACACATAACGTCCTGTGGTAAGTACTTGGTTGTATCTGTCGTTTTTAGTTACTACAACCAATTCGTTATCTTTTACTTCAACCACATGTAACATCGCTTTCAATTTTTCATCTTCAAGCAACACCTCAATTGCAATCGGCATTACGTTAATTGGCTGCGACAAGTCGTAGACTTTTACGTTGCAATTCCAACCCATCCAGTGTACTCCTTTTGTAAGTACACGTACATAATCTCCTTTTTTGAAAACCAAACCTACTTTTCCGGCATTGATTCTTACTCTTTTCATGTTTTCTACTTTTTAATATTCCACTTTAATTAAGTACCGCCCGTCAAGGGGTACGCACATACATTTCGAGCTACCGGTGCTGCTTTGGTGTATGTTTATTTTGGGCGTTCCTTTTTTTGCTTCCGCTTTAAAAAGGCCGGGCTATTCGCTATATCCCTCCTTAGCTGAAGCTATGATGGGAATCCCGCTGCTACTTGCCTTCCGCAGGCAGGTCCCTAACGCGCATTTCATTTTTATAAAAACAGTAAAGGAAAAGTCATCCTTCCTGTAAGGAAACACAATGCACTTAACCATTTCATTAAGGGTTTTAAGCACCAAAGAGAATGAAAATACTTTCAGAAAAAAGAAAGCATATAACACACCATTTAGCTGCGAAAAAGCCATAGTTTCCCGATTAAATGCAGTTGTATTTCAAAGTACGTTTCAGACTGTTTTCTCTTCCGAAGAATTAAAAACCGAGTCTTCCTTTACTATTTTATCACAGTTACAGCGTGACAGGCTGTCGATCGTTTTTAAAAGTTGATCCTCTTTGAGAATGGATTTTGAGTCCATATCCTACATTAAAAGTGTAGTGCTCTACCCGCTGAGCTACAAAAGCCAAGAGTTTCCTCAAGCTTAAGACCGGAATCGAACCGGCGCATCCACATCTGTTGTTCTAGCCAACTGAACTATCCGCCTAAACGGAGTGGGAATCGAACCCACGACCCACAGAGTCGCGACTATTTTTTGGCGAACAGTCAAAACCTCCAGATCAAGTTGTACACAAGTGCTTGATACATCGCTGCAAAGCCTTGCACAATAGTGCCATACAGAAACACCCAACTAGACCTGCCTGGTGCAGTACCGACGGGACTCGAACCCGTACCTTCCTCATAGACAGTGAGGTGCTCTAGCCTTTGAACTACAGTACTGTATTCCTGCAAAAGCAGGAATGTATTACAACAAACTATTCAATCGATTGCGGAACCAGTTTGTATTCGTGGCTTCCTTTTCTTTCGGAATCTCTATTGTTTCAACAGCTTTTTTAGCGTTCTTTTTTTCAACTTTCAACTTTTTACGAACTCTTTTTAATTCTGCACTCACATAGTCTGTAAAATCATTGTTCATTGCGTATTGTTTCGCCTCTTTAAAAGCTTCGACAGCCGAATCAAACTCGTTTTTGCTTTCAAATAAATGTCCTTGGGCTAGATAAATTCCCGCAGTATCAATTCCTTTAACAGTTAGAGCAAAGTCGATTAACTTTTGTACTTCGTCATAATCGTCGTTTAACAATAAAACTCGTATGTATTCTGGATAGACTTCCGGAATATCTAATCTACTCGCTAGAGCACGTTCGTAATAGGTTTTAGCTGTGTTGTAATCGTTTAATTGTTCACTATACAATTTTCCAAGTAAGCACAAAGCTTTTACATTTTCTGAATCGTATGACAAGGCATAATTTAATGCTTCAGCAGCTTTTTCAAGCTCGTATGGGTATGCGTCTAATGCTTTAAACAAATAAATGTTAGGTGTTTCCATGTTGGTTTTTTAAGTTGATTGCTTCAGAAATAAATCTGAAATTTCATTTTGAAACCGTAACGGAAGTATTGAGCGCCTTTAAAAAAAGACTTAAAAAAATCCGAAACAGTTTAGATTGCTTCGGATGTTTTCATAGAAGAGTAGTCTCTATTTAAAATTCCGAAGCTGATGCGTATGTGTAAAATCACACTCGCTTTTTTGTGGTGTATTTAGTATAAAATACATAGCTTCTTGTTTTTAATTAATAATTGTATTGTTTGTAAAAATCCAAAACCTTTGTTTGTTTTGGACGGTGCAAAGATGAACCCTTTTTTTTAAATTCCAAATAAAAAATAACTTTTATTTATTTGATTATCAGTGTTTTATGTTGGAATTAGGCAGTTAAATCCCTGTCCGAATTTTTCGGATATCTGAACTTTTTTGCAATCGTTTGGGTACCTGCTGCTTAGAGTTCAATGCTATTTTTTCTTTTTAATCTTCAATAAACTTAGTTTCTAAAAAAAATTCATAAAAAAAGCGCCTCATAGAATGGGCGCTTCAAATTATAGCTGTGTTTTTAAGTAAATTACTTCAAAACTTAGTACAAAACGCCCTACATCGTTGTAACGAATCTTTCATCGCACGATATTCAAACTGAAAATTCAGTCCTATTGGATCGATATGTAACTTTGTGTTTTTCATTGTGGTGCAAATATGCAGTATTTTTTAACTTCTTTCCAAATTAATTTTCAAGAAGTGAAAACGCGAACTTAATTTTCCAATATGGGATTTTTTCTTCAAAGTGAGTGAAATACGATTTAAGTGCCTCCGGATTTTCTACTTTTCCCTTCGCGTTTTGAATGGTTTCAATCTCTTCCGAAGAAATCAATTTAAAAAGATCTATCTCTTTTCCTAGTTGATGCATTTTCATGAGATGTCCATAAATAGTGTTTTCTGTAAGATTTCTTTTTTCTGAAATCTCTTCTACGGAAAGTCCTTGCTCAAACAACTCGAAGGTAATTTTGTGCGTTTCTCCCTTTTTAGCACCTTTCTTTTTGGTCTTCTTAGGTTTCTTCTGAAGCGTTTGTTGATGGGTATTGATCACTTTCAGAAAGGATTCGGCATAGTTGTCTAATTTTGCTTGTCCAACACCACTAATCATCGCAAACTCGTCTTCATTGCTTGGCAGTTTTTCAACCATATCATTCAAACTTGCATCACTGAAAACCACATAAGCAGGAACGCCCATTTCTTTGGCTAACACCGAACGCAACAATTTCAGTTTATCTAAAAGACTGGTTGTTTTCGTTTCTTCCGCTTCTGTTTTACTCGCAATTTCCTTTCGTTGATTTAAATGTGCCAACTGAATTTTAGCACCTTCAAATAAAACTTGTTTCGCTAATGGCGTTAATAACAAGCGTCCATTTTCGTGAAACCAAATTTCTAAAACACCTTGATTTAACAACTGAATGATATACTGTTGCAAATCGAGCCAAGAAACATCTTTGGCAGCGCCATAGGTCTTAATTTGTTGGTAGCCTTTTTCCAAGACGGCAGCGTTTTGTGCCCCACGAAGTACGTCGATGACCATTCCCAATGCTTCTTGCTCTCGTAATCTCGTAATTACGGAACATACTTTTTGTGCTAACAATGTTCCATCAAAATAATTGGGGGGCGATTTGCAGATATCGCAGTTTCCGCAGTCTTCGACAAGCGTTTCCCCGAAGTACGAAAGCAAGGCACGACGGCGACAACTTAAGGCTTCGGCAAACTGTTGCATTCGCTCTAATTTTGCCAATTGAAATGCTTCCGTTGGTGTTCCTTGTACAAACCTTCGTAGTTGAATTACGTCTGCAAAACTGTAAAACAATACGGTGTGTGCGGGCAGACCATCACGCCCACTACGTCCAATTTCTTGGTAATAGCCTTCAATGTTTTTAGGCATATTGTAATGAATTACCCAACGAACATTACTTTTATCGATCCCCATTCCGAAGGCGATGGTAGCGACAATAATAGGCGTTTGATCGTTTAAAAAATCTTCCTGAATTTGACTTCTGTCGTCAGCCGATAATCCAGCATGGTAAGCCGCTGCCTTAAATCCTGCCGATTTTAATTTTGCAGCCAAGGACTCCGTACTTTTCCTGCTTAGGCAATACACAATTCCACTTTCGTCTAATTTGTTTTTCAGAAAGTCTAAAATTTGTTTGAGTCTGTTTTGTCCCGAACGAACATCCAAGTACAAGTTTTTACGATCGAAAGAAGAAAGAAACTTATCTGCATTTGGGACACCCAATTGTGTAATAATATCATCTTGGGTTGCCTTATCGGCGGTTGCGGTTAGGGCAATAATAGGTGTTTGAGGAAAATAGGCTTTTAAAATTCCGAGTTTGGTGTAAGCAGGTCTAAAGTCGTGCCCCCAAGATGAAATACAGTGGGCTTCATCGATGGCAAACAAGCTAATTTTAATCTCTCTCAAAATCGATTCAATCAAGAATAAGCTTTCAGGCGCTACATAAAATAGCGTTAGCTTTCCATCTTTTAAATCTTCTAAGGATTGTTGTTGCTCGGCTTGCGGCTGACTCGAATTAAAGAAGGTCGCTTTTATTCCGTTGGCGGTAAGTGCATCAACTTGATCTTTCATTAAAGCAATTAAGGGAGAAACGACAATGGCCGTTCCTTCCAAATACAAAGCAGGTAGTTGAAAACACAACGATTTTCCGCCACCCGTAGGCATAATGGCAAGCGTATCGCTTCCATTTAACACGTTTTCAATAATTTGCAATTGATTGGGCCGGAAGGTATCGTATCCAAAATGGACTTTAAGTAATTCGTGAAGTTTGCTGCTTTGGGTCATATCGGTAAAAATAAACAATCAAGACTAAAAAACGCCGTCGGAACAAGGTATCCCGACGGCGAAATTGATTCTTATTTTCCTCCAAGCATCAAGATTTCATTACAAACAACCTCGGTGATAAAACGTTTCTGTCCTTCTTTGTCTTCGTAGCTTCTTGAGGTAAGTTTACCTTCCACAGCAACTTCTTTTCCTTTGGTGACATAAGCTTCTATAATATCTGCGGTTTTGCCCCAAGCGACTACATTGTGCCACTGGGTATCAGTAACACGCTCGCCTTGTTTGTTTTTGTACGTTTCGTTGGTCGCAATATTGAACTTTGCTAATTTATTTCCAGAATCTAAGGTGATGATTTCTGGGTCGTTTCCTAAGTTTCCAATCAACTGTACTTTGTTTTTAAGTGTGCTCATAATTTCTATATTTTAATGTTAAACAGTTAAGATGAATTGAACCTGAATGATTCAACACTGCAAACATAGGATGAGACTTTTGTGAGAATAGGTAAGTACGTGCTTACTTTCGTTTAAAGTTGCTTGTAAACGTTTGTAAACTTTTATTTTATTGAAAATCAATGAATTAAAAAACAAGTTGATTGTTTAAATTTATTCCAACCCTTCTTCTTTTTCTTTTGATTTTTGGATAATCGCTTTTAATTTTTCAGAACGGGTGCTCTTTTCCTTTCGCGCTTTGTCGGTTTTTCGTTGCATCAATTTAGAATGCTTTGCCTTATTTTTTGTGTTCTTCTCTTTTCCTTTCTTAGCCATTTCTAAATCTTTTTATACAATCTCTAAAAACCAATACCATAATGGAACGGTTACAAACGAAAAAATAATTCCCCAACACATTATCTGTGCAGTAAGTTTTGGTGCTATTTTATAATTCGTTAAAATAATAGCAGGTGTTACCATCGGTGCCATTGCAGCTTCAATAATCGTGACTTTAAAAACCTGTGTTTCAACATTGAAAAAATAGAACAGTACAAAGATAAGCATCGGCGCCACAAGTAGCTTATACCCAATTCCATAAAACATACTCTTGGTAAAAACAAAATCTACATGCATCGCAATTTGATATCCTACAATCACCATGGCGACTGGGCTTAATGAAGCACTTAACATTTTTAAAATACTAGTAATTGCTTCAGAAAAGAAATCGCTAGGAATAAATAAGGCTATACATAATGCAATAAACGGAGGAAATAAAAGAATTCGTTTTAAAATTCCTTTTACGTCTAATTCATCTTTTTGCTTCGCAATAAACACTTGAGCAACGGTCACTAATAGTAAAAATCCTATTTGATCGTACACCACCGCATACGATAAATGTTCCATTCCGTAGAAAAAACTAATAAACGGAAACCCTAAA
This sequence comes from Ulvibacter litoralis, assembly GCF_900102055.1. Classification (GTDB taxonomy): domain Bacteria; phylum Bacteroidota; class Bacteroidia; order Flavobacteriales; family Flavobacteriaceae; genus Ulvibacter; species Ulvibacter litoralis. The sequence continues at coordinate 1,069,452 of NZ_FNBA01000001.1, read as the reverse complement.
AAAGACGTGTTTCCCAATCCGCCTAAAAGTGCCAAAACCAAACGTTCTTCCGAAGAAAAAATAGCCTTAAACCCAATAAAAAACACCGCAGCAGAAACAAAGAAAACTAGTAAAGGCGCCAAAATAGGCGTCACCAGTTGTTTGTTTATTTCGAGTGAAGGAATTGCCATTAACGCTACTGCAGGAAGCGCAACAGAGAGCACCCATCGGGTTGCCCAACGGATTGTATTGCTTGTAATAAGCTTTTTCTTTGTAAGTAGAACGCTTAAAAAAATTAAGCCGATAAGTAGTAATAATTGCACCGCGCGAATTTAAATGAAATACTACAGTACATGTAGCAAACCAATTTTTAGTTTCTATTCTTTTTTAAAACTTATAATTTGCTGAAACAATTAGATTTCGTCCCGCCGCAGTAATTCCGCTAGAATAAGGACGGTACCGCTGGTCGGTAATATTCTCTAACACTGCGTTTAACTGAAGTGCTTCTGTAACCGAATATTGCGCACCAAAATTCAACGTATGCCATTTCGGAGCATACGGATCACCATTACTATCTTTGGCGTATAAATAATCGTTTGCTTGCTGACTCGGTGCTAAATCTTGATAATCGAACTGTCCGTTGTACTCCACAAAAGCGTCAAACTTTAATTTATTCGTTTTAAAAATCAAATGGCTATTACCGTATTGTGGCGCAGCACTTCGCAACGGATAATGCTCGCCGTTATCGTCTTCTTCAAACCCATCGGTGATATTGTATTGAGACGTAAATTGCAATTGCTCACAAAAATTAACCTCCAAACCTGCTTCAAAACCATACACTTTCGCTTTGGCAGCATTTTGAATGGCTTGAACATTGCTCAGTTCTCCTTGGTATTCAATCTCTGTCTCTCCGTTTAATTCGAAGTCACGACGCACCAACGCATCTTTTAGGTGCGTTACATAGGTCGCTAGGTCTATTTTCACTACATCTTCGAAATTTAGCGTAGCACCCACTTCACCAGTTGTGGCATATTCAGGTTTTAAATTTGGATTCGGAACCACAACACTTCCTGGTTCACTGTCAAAAATCTTCCCAACATCATCTATATTCGGAGCTCTAAATGCGGTTCCGAAATTGGCACGCCATCCTAACGTTTTACTAGGATTCCATGCAAGTCCGATGCTTCCTGTTAAAGCACCTGTATTGATATTTGCTTCTTCAAAAGGTAAGTCGTAAAACCCATCTTCAAAACTAGCAGCTACAATAATATGGTTGTAGCGCAATCCTCCTTGAAGCGATAATTTTTCAGCTAAATTATACTGCAAACTACTGTACGCAGCCATCGATTGCCAGCTAGATCCGTCTGGATAGCGAGAGGCGTCAGGTGTTGAAATTCCGTTGGTAATTTCTGTTTGTTTTCCTTCGGAATGTACTTTGTTGTACACATACTCCACTCCATAGTTGAACTTCCCGTTTGTAAAATCTTTCTCAAAATCCCACGCAGCACTATACGCTGAAACATTTTCTTCCGTTTCAAACAAGGTTGTTTTTCCAAAATCCCGATCGTGTCTGCTTTCTTTGAAACGTTGATACGAAACGGTTATCAAACTTTCGTCATAAATACCACCAGCATAGGCAGTATTTCGCGCTTGAAAATTTCCAGAAAGCCATTCTTGCGGACCATAATACCACTCGGCAGCACGAAGATTTCCGTCTTTCTTGCGAATTAAACGATCGTATCTCGGGTAATCTCCCGTTGTTGTATAAAATAAGCCTAGATTAAAATCCCATTTTTCAGAAGGCATATAACGCACCTTTTGCATCGTATTAATTTGATGATATCCTGTGGCTACTTGCACCAACGGATTATCGTTTATAACCTCTACATCTTCTCCATTTATGGTTGCGGCGTATTCGTTTCTTAAATAATCGTCCGGGCCGTTACTTCCCATTCTAAGATCTCCAAAATCACTATAAGTCACACTTGTTAAAAACGCCCACTCTTTGGTACCGATATTGAAATCGAAATGCCCTGTTTTTTCTTCACTTGCCGTTGCATATCTCGCCGCCGCAGTTCCGGATACCGAAGTCCCTTCAACAAAAGAAAATTTAGGTTTCTTGGTATAAAAATTCATCACTCCTCCAACCGCATCACTTCCATATACAACAGATCCAGGTCCTAAAACCACTTCGGTACTTTCCACAGAAAAAGGATCGATAGAAATTACATTTTGCACATTTCCGCTTCTAAAAATTGCCGTATTAAAACGAACGCCATCCACTGTAATTAGCAATCGATTGGTCGAAAAACCACGAATGTTTGGGCTTCCGCCACCCAACTGACTTTTTTGAATATATACTTGTCCTGTACTTTTTAATAAATCGGCAGCGGTTTGCGGATTCGAAAAAAGAACATCGTCACTTGTTACGCTTAAAACTTGCTGCGGAATGTCCCGTTTTTGTTGACCAAATTTTGAAACAGAAAGCACAATCTCATCTAGCTTGCTGGCATCTTCGGAAAGATATACGATTCCACCACCGTCTTGAATTTCTTTTTTAGTAAACCGTAGCAAAACGTGTGAAATGTGTTGAAACGTAATTTCTTCTGAAGCTTCAAAGTTTGAAATACTCACAAAGCCGTCAAAATCGGTAACACCACTTTTGGTTTTTTCATGATTAAAAATTGCCACTCCAGAAATAGGTTGTTGGGTATTTTGATCTAGAACTTGGATGGTTTGAGCACTTGTAATGACTGAAAAAAGCGCTAGTGATAGAAATACTAAAAATCTCATAGGTTAGTTAAATAGTTGGTTGAGCACCAAAAGAGATTTAGGCTTAGCGTATCCTTGAACATGTAATTGGTAGTACTGCAACAACATGTTTAGAACATCTAAACGGGCTTTTTTGGTTAGTTTAATCTGCGAGATGGCATCAAAATTTATGCCGAAAAAAGGCTTAAAATCACGAACTACCGCCTCATTTTCGCAATACGAATTGGTTTTATTTTGCTGAAAACAGCCCTCTAATAAATTAAAATAGTGAGCTTCAATTGTTGAAGTATCTGGAAAGAACCCTAAATGTGCTGAAAGCTTCAGTAAAAAAAGAATATGAAAGTTTGCGATGTCATCATGATTGTCGAGCCAAACAAACGCATTTTCGAGGTATTCGTATAAATCTGGATTGGGTTCCTCTTCTTTAATGCAATTTTTAAGCATTTCAGAAAGAAACATTACCACGCCCGTTTTTACCACATTAGTATGTAAACTTTGGTAGGGCAAAAAAACCTTTGCTTCTTGCATCCGTTCTAGCGTCCCTTTATTTTTATGAAAGGCTACAATTTCTAATTGGGTTAATGGTTGGAAGTAAGAAGCTTTTAATTTTCCTTTTTTAGACTTCAATACGCCTCGAAGTAAATAGCTTTTAACACCTTCTTTTTCGGTAAAACAAGTGACGATTAGGTCTGCTTCTCCAAATTTTAAAGCTGAAAACACAATTGCTTTGGTTGTGACAACCATTATCGAATGACCATTATTTTAGAAACTTTTGTTTCAAGCGCATCTTCTGTCGTTATTAATACGAGATACACTCCTGAAGCAACGCGATACTTTCCGAAGGCAGTTGTGTCCCAAAGCACACTTCCTCCTTCAGAGGTTTCTTCAAAAACAAGGTTTCCTTCAATGTCGGTAATTTTCACATTCGCATCGGCAGTAAGGCCGTCTATGGTTACATTTCCTGTAAAACCTGGGCGCACTGGATTTGGAAAAGCATATACATTCTCTAGATTGTCTCTTGGTGCAGTAGCAGTTCCGTTATATGCGACTAATCCATTAGTTGTTGCAAAATACACCGCTCCAGTAAACGAGTCGATCGAAATGTCTTGAACGTTATTTGTGGGCAGTGGCGAATTATCTTTTGTAAATCGGAGTAATGTTTCTTGTCCGTTCGCAGACAAGTAAAACACGCCTGATGTAGAAGTGGCAATCCATTTATTGTTAGAACCATCTACTTCAATATCGGTTATAAACAATTCGTAAAGCAACTCTTGTGGCACTCCATCTTCTAAAATAATAATTGGTTGTGCATCGATATCGGCGTCTTCTTCAAAAAATCCACCTACATTATAAAGTACCCTAAGTCCTTTGCTGGTTCCAATCCACAATCTATTTTGATTATCTACCGCAAGTGTTCTAGCATTAGATTTAGGAATATCTCCATTTCCAACCCCTTCTTGTATTCTATTAAATCGGTTGCTATTTGGATTGTACCCTATTAAACCTCCTTGTGCCGTACCAAAAAAGATGTTTCCTTCTCTTGTAATGGCTAAATCGGTAAGAGCTTGTTCTCCTTCTCCATCAATAATAGAGGTAATGTCTATTTTTTGAATTTGTCCGCTAGGTGTTAATTTTAAAAGGCCATTATTATAAAGTGACTGTACAAACCAAAGATTGCCTTCTCGGTCAAATTCGGAGCCATACAAACGGATTCCAACTGCTTCTGGCGGATTGATAAAGGTTGGTAATTCTAAGGCGCTATTCTCTTGATCGTAAAAAAAAGCGGGTTCTTGCCCTTCCAATTTAAGTAGTCCTTTTTTAAACGATGAAACATACGCTTCATTCGGATCGTTTGGGTTAATGGTTACCTTCACTAAATCACTAATTACTTTTCCGCCAAAAGTGTCTGAGAGTTCATTGTAAGAAGTGTTTGTCCAAACTCCTTCTCGTAGATTACTAATTCCTCTATAGTCTTCTGGATCTGGATTATACGTTGTGGTAACCTCTCCAAAAACAACCCATAACTGCCCTGGAGATGCGTCTATAGCAAACGGTTTATTCAACAACGGACCATCAGGTAAAATTTGCTCTACCTGCGTGTTGCTAAATGAAACTTTAAACATGCCTTGCGTAGCTGTTCCTAAATAAAAAGTATCTTTGAAGGCATATCCCGACTGCAATGTATAGGTGTAATTCGGAATGTTTGTAACCGATCCTTCTAAAACAAATCCTACTGAATAGGCTTGAATAGCGGTGGTGGTTGTAATGGTTAAAATGTTGTTGTTTGATTTAAAACCAACAATTGCAGCACTAAAGTTCGCAACATTGGTCAGTCCTCCATCCACATCCATTCTAGAAACCGTATTGCTTTCCTGTGCTACATAAAGTTCTTCTTCTAATACTTGAACACCTTTAAACCCTCCAGAAGGAATGATTGGATCCCAATTTTGATAGTCGATAAGATTATCATCAGCTACCATGGCTCTTTTGATACCATTTTGAGCGGTTGCTGCAAAAATATAAGGCTCTTGTACTATTGTTTGTGCAACGTCTATTTGAGTTCCTAGATCTCCAATAAAATAGGTGTCTCCAAACTCTAGCGCAGACAGATCAAAAAGAGAGATTCCATATTGCGTTGAAATATATAAGATGTTATTGTATTCGTTAAAGTGATTGATTCGTTTTACGTTTGGAGGAATGGTTTGTTTGTCTAAGATGTCAACCACGGTAAGTACGTTTTCTTCGTCATCAATAACAACATCCATCAGTCCGTTTTCATAACCAATAACTAGAAGGTTATTATTTTCACTATAATGTATGGTAGAAATAGATTCACCAGACAATCCATTAACAGTTGAAATTGTTTCTATTTCATTGGTAGAAAGATCGTAGATAAAAATAGCATTTTCAGAAGCAGCATAGATTTTGTCGTTCCCTTGAGAAATACTTTTTACTGAAACATACGAGAAATAGTCGGTCCAACGGTCCTCATAGTTCTGAGCGAATGTGAACTGACTTGCTAAAAACAAAAAAATAACTACAAAATGCTTCATAAGCTATTGCGTGGGTTTGAAAAATATAACAAACTATCTAAGAATTTATTGCGCCATTTAAATCGAAAAGGTTGCCTTTTAAAGACAACCTTTTCAAAAATATAAGTAAAAAAGGATTTTAAACGACACCTTGAGCAAGCATTGCTTCCGCAATTTTCACAAAACCGGCAACATTTGCGCCTTTTACATAATTTACATATCCATCACCATCTTTTCCGTATTGCACACAAGCTGCGTGAATATCGTTCATGATTGTATGAAGTTTCTCATCTACTTCTGGAGCTGTCCAATTTAAACGCAATGAATTTTGAGACATTTCCAATCCTGAAGTTGCAACACCTCCAGCATTTGAAGCTTTTCCTGGTGCGAATAAAATTTTCGCTTTTTGGAATACTTCAATAGCATCTGGTGTAGAAGGCATATTAGCTCCTTCACTTACACACATACATCCGTTTTTCACCAATGTATTTGCTTCTTCTTCGTTTAATTCGTTTTGAGTAGCACAAGGCAATGCGATATCACATGTTACTTCCCACGGACGTTTTCCTTCACTATAAGTTGCTGAAGGATATTTAGCAACATACTCTTTAATACGAGCACGTTTTTCATTTTTAAGTTCCATAACGTGAGCAAGTTTCTCTTCATTGAAACCTTCTGCGTCATAAATATATCCAGCAGAATCTGAAAAAGTAACTACTTTTCCTCCAAATTCCATTGCTTTTTGAGCTGCATATTGAGCCACGTTACCAGATCCAGAGATTACTACTGTTTTACCTTTGAAGCTTTCTCCTTTTGTAGCAAGCATGTTTTTAGCAAAATAAACGTTTCCGTAACCTGTTGCTTCTGGACGAATTAACGACCCTCCAAATGAAAGACCTTTACCAGTAAGAACTCCTGTAAATTCGTTTCTAAGACGTTTGTATTGACCAAACATATATCCAATTTCTCTTCCACCAACACCAATATCTCCCGCAGGAACATCTGTGTTAGGTCCGATATGTCTTGAAAGTTCTGTCATAAAACTTTGACAAAAACGCATTACTTCAGAATCCGTTTTACCTTTAGGGTCAAAATCAGATCCTCCTTTACCACCTCCCATAGGAAGTGTAGTTAAACTATTTTTGAAAACTTGTTCAAAACCTAGAAACTTTAAAATACTAAGGTTTACAGAAGGGTGAAATCTCAATCCTCCTTTGTACGGTCCAATAGCAGAGTTAAATTCTACTCTATACCCTCTATTTACGTGTATCTCTCCCGAATCATCTGTCCAAGGCACCCTAAACATAAGCGTACGTTCTGGCTCGACCATTCGTTCTAATAATTTTTTACCTTGATATTTTTCATTTTCCTCTATAAAAGGGATAACCGTTTCTGCAACTTCAGTAACAGCTTGAAGAAATTCAGGTTCGTTAGGATTCATTTTCTCAACACTGGAAATGAAGTCTTTAATACTTTGTTTCATGTATAAATAATTTATTGAAAACGTTTTCGTTATTTAAGAGGACAAATATATGTTTAATGTGAAAAATAAACTGTCTAAAATTATATAAATAAGCGAAATATCGACATTAAATTTCTCTGTTTCATATGTTTTTATATATTTGTTGCGTCTCAAACTAAACCTAATTTACAATGAATACCAGAAATTTGCTATTGGTATTTTTACTTCTTGCTTTCTCAAAACAAGACGTTTATAGCCAACTTGGTTTCTCAAACGAGCTAGGAATTATAACTGGTCCCGTTGCTTTTTACTCAGATTATGGAGTTCGAAACGATTTCGAAACCAATTCTCAAAACGTGGGTATTGGTATTGGATTGGTTCACTATATAAACTTTTCATATCGAGCAGATTGTAACTGTTATACAAAAGCGACTTATTTTAACGATCACTTCAAGATTAGAAATGAAATTGATTACCATAAAACCAATTTCTCTCATTATGGTCCTTGGGTAGATCCTGACAAAACTTCTATAACTGCAGAGCAACTAAGAGGTATGAAGGGTTCTACAACCGTTTTCGATATTGGAACACAATTAGAATACTTCCCACTTAGCATACGTGATTATGCAGCTGGCGATTATAAAATAGCTCCTTTTATTAGTATGGGGTTACACTGGGTTAGTTTTGATCCAGAAGTACATTCAGAATTAGGACCATTAAACACGCCTATTTCAACTCCAGATAAATATTTAAACGCCTTTCAGCAAGAACCAGGAAACACATGGGGATTAGTAACCAGTGTTGGTATTCGCTATAAATTAACTCCGTTAAGTGATTTAATGCTTGACAGCCGTTGGCAGTTTTATTTTTCGAACTGGGTGGATGGTTTAAATCCTAGCTTTGACAACAACGGACTGGTAGAAGTTCCAGAAAACAAAGCGAACGACTGGATTTACTGGTTAAACTTAGGGTACATTTACTACTTAGATTAAAACAAAGATTTACGATATACAAAAAGCCCATCCGTAACAGATGGGCTTTTTTATGTCTTTATATTTCAAACGTATTATCCTATTGCTTGTTCCAAATCTGCAATTAAATCGTCTGCGTCTTCAATTCCAACACTGAGCCTGATAAGGGCATCTACAACACCTGTTTTTTCGCGCTCTTCCTTCGGAATGCTTGCGTGTGTCATACTCGCTGGATGTCCTGCCAGACTCTCTACGCCTCCTAAACTTTCAGCAAGGGTAAATAGTTTAAGATTTTCAACAATCTTAATTGCATCTTCGTAATTATTGCCTTTGGTTACAAACGAAATCATTCCGCCGAAATCATTCATCTGCGCTTTTGCAATTTCATGATTGGCATGACTTTCAAACCCTGGCCAATATACGTTTTCAATTTTAGGGTGTGTTGCCAAATATTCTGCAACCTTCTTTCCATTCTCACAATGACGCTGCATACGAACATGCAGTGTTTTAAGTCCGCGAAGCATTAAGAAACTATCTTGTGGCCCACAAATTGCGCCGCTTGCATTCTGAATAAAATACAAACGATCTGCCAGTTCCTTATCTTTCACAATTAAAGCACCCATCACCACATCACTATGTCCGCCAAGGTATTTTGTAGCACTGTGCATTACAATATCGGCTCCTAGCTCCAAAGGTTGTTGTAAGTAAGGCGTTGCGAAGGTATTATCTACCGCCAAAAGTACTTTGTGTTTTTTTGCAATTGCCGCCGCCGCTTTAATGTCTATAATATTCATCATTGGATTGGTTGGTGTTTCAACCCAAATCAATTTTGTTTTTTCTGTAATAAAGTTTTCAATGTTACTCGCATTTCCCATTCCAACAAAGTGAAATTTAATTCCAAAGTCTTCGTAAATCTTGGTAAACAGTCGGTACGACCCTCCGTATAAATCATTAGTAGAAACCACCTCATCGCCAGGTTTTAATAATTTCAAAACAGCATCAATCGCCGCTAAACCGCTTCCAAAAGCCATTCCGTAGTTCCCATTTTCTAAACTCGCAAAAGCACGTTCTAACGCAGCTCTGGTCGGATTTCCACTTCTAGAATACTCAAATCCTTTATGACCTCCAGGTGTGGTTTGCGAATAAGTCGTTGTTTGGTAAATAGGAGGCATTACCGCTCCGTATGCTGGATCTACATCGTGTTGTCCGCCGTGAATTGCTTTGGTGTTGAACTTCATTATATTCTATTTTAAAACAAAAGTAAATCTTTAAACCTTTATTATTAAATCTTGTTTATTTTTAACGAATGAATAACAGAATATTAGCTATTATCGTCCTCTTTTTTGCTGTAACAAGTTGTCAATTAGAGGTTCCCGTAAATTTCTCTTCGGAAAGTTTCACAGAAGCTTCTTTTGAAGTTTGCAAGACCATTTCGTGCCCAGAACTCACCATAAATTACGTAGAGGCTATGGACGACACGAAAGCTTCAGAACGAATTAATGAAGCCATCAAAAAACACATTATTACAGCTTTACATATTGGCGACGATAGTATTTCGAAAGCAAAAACCATCTCTGAAGCAGCTTCAGAATTTATAAAAACCTACCGATTGCACAGCGCCGAATTCCCAGACATGTCGGCCGAATATTTTGCCGAAATTAACATCGTAGAATCCTACCGTTCACCTAAAATGACTTCCATAGAAATGCGTGATTACCTTTATACAGGAGGCGCTCATGGATACGGACACGTTACTTTTTTAAATGTACGCTCCAAAAACGGAGCTGAAATCACTTCCGAAGAACTTTTAAAAAATCGTGAAGCGTTTACCACATTCGCCGAAACTAAATTTAGAGAAGCTCATTCTATTCCGAAAAACGAATCTATAAATTCGACCGGATTTTGGTTTGAAGACGAGAAATTTGCGCTTCCGGAAACCATCGGATTTACGAAAGACACACTGTTGCTATTGTACAATCAATATGAAATTGCAAGTTATGCCGACGGACCAATAGAGCTTTCAATCCCACTGGACGAAGCTGCTCCTTTTTTAGCGATTAAATAAGGTGTTTTAAAGCTAAAACGTAGCCCAAGTGAATTCCTTCGTGAAACGTATTGAAAATAATCGCCTCTTCTACCTTGGTTAAGGTCGATTTTGTGGTCACGGTATATTCGGTATACGTTTTAAAAAGTCCCGCCTTATAATCTAGTTGCGTTTGTTCTAGGGTTGTGAAGAGTTCTTTTTTAAGCTTTTCAACGTCTTCTTCGGAAACAGCTCCTTCTACCTTGGTGCCTTTTCGGTACATCTCAATATCCTCACTAGCCACTAACATGGGCAAATTAGACAATCCGTACACTAGCAATTGTTGCGTAACGACAACGTGTTTAATATTCCAAAAAATGTTGTTATTGAACCCCTCTGGGACCTTATTCAATTGGTCTAATGAAAGTGCTTCTAAAATCTGAAGCAGTAGTGTTCTATTTTTTAAAGTTGTATCAAAGTTAAATTCCATCGCGCTGTATATTTTCAGATAAAATTAAAGGAATTTGTTTATAAAAGAGGTTATTTTGTACTTCTTTATAAGATTCTAAAAAGGCTTCAAAATGAAAAAAATCTACTACTTAACAACCTGCGATACCTGTAAGCGAATTATGAAAGACATTGATTTACCGCAATCCTTTCAGAAACAAGACATAAAAAGCGAGCCACTAACCGTAAAGCAGCTTGACGAATTACATGATTTAGCGGGAAGTTATGAAGCGCTTTTCAGCAAAAGAGCAAAGTTGTACAAAGAGCGAAACTTAAAAGACGAAACCTTAAGCGAAAAAGATTTTAAAAGCCTCCTTTTGGAGCATTACACTTTTTTAAAACGCCCTGTAATTATCAATGCTTCTGAAATTTTTATCGGAAACAGTAAAAAAACAGTTGAAGCCGCTAAAAATTCGATTCATTCGTAAACTATGAACAAACGAATTCTTGCCCTTCTAGCAGCCACTTTGGCGAGCACTATCTATGGAATAAATCACACCATTGCCAAAGGTCTCATGCCCACCGTAATTGAACCCTATGGTTTTATTTTGTTGCGTGTTGTAGGAGCAGGTCTTGTATTTTGGATTCTTAGTTTATTCTATCCTTCCGAAAAAATTGAACGAAGAGATTGGGGACGAATTATTGCCTGTGCCTTTTTTGGAATGGTCCTTAACATGCTTATGTTTTTTAAAGGACTAAGTCTTTCAACACCTATAAACAGTAGTGTAGTTATTACATTATCGCCCGTTCTATTGTTGATTTTATCCGCTTTCTTTTTACGCGAACGAATTACATGGATAAAGTCTATCGGGATTGGTTTAGGATTAGCTGGCGCATTGGTATTGATTCTATTTGGCGCTAAAACGCAAGCCAATGCTCCAAACATCCCTGTTGGGAACTTGCTCTTTATTGTAAATGCAACCTCGTACTCCATTTACCTTATCATGGTGAAACCGTTAACGGCAAAATACAGCTCCATTACATTAATGAAGTTTTTGTTTCTATTTGCAACCCTGATCAATTTACCAATCGGACTCTCAGAATTCACCGCTGTTGCCTGGACAGATCTTGACTTTGACGCTATTTGGAAACTAGCTTTTGTGGTGATTGGAACCACGGTTTTAACCTATCTATTTAACATCTATGCCCTCAAGCAATTAAGTCCTTCAACCATCGGTGCATTTATTTATTTGCAGCCGTTAATTGCCGTGTTATTTGCGATAGCCATAGGTTCAGATGCACTTACTCCGCTGCGTGCTGGCGCTGCCTTGCTCATTTTTGTGGGTGTCTTTTTATCTTCTCAAAAAAAACCGTTATTCAGAAAGAAACAATCCATCAATTAATTGATTCGTAACCTTTTAATGACACAGACAATTAAAAAAAATTGTATTTTTAGTTCTCTAATTTTAAAAACCTTACGATGAAAACGGAAGAAATAGCAAACAATTTAGTTACGTGGTTCAACAATAATGAAGAAGCACGTTGCTACCAAGAATTATACAGCCCTAATATTGTTAGTGTTGAAGCTACAGGTGAATACCCTACCGCAAAAGGCATGGAAGAAATTGCCAAAAAAGGAGAATGGTGGAACGAAACCTTTGAAGTACATAGCAGCAATGCGAGTCAGCCAATTGTAGCCGATAATTGGTTCAGTGTTCGTTTCGATATGGACACCACACACAAAGAAAGCGGTCAACGCAGTCAGATGTCAGAAATTGGCGTGTACCAAGTAAAAGATGGAAAAATAGTAAAAGAGCAGTTTTTCTACGACTCTGAATAGTAAAGAGTCTAAATACTCCACAACAAAAGATAAGAGCCAAGATTCAGGTCAAAAGTCTAGTTTCTTGGCTCTTTATTATTTATTCCAAGTCTTGAGGAACTTGTCCGTAACGGCGTGTGTCTTCTTTGGTCAATATTTTAAAATCGTCGGTTCTATCCAAACCACTTAAATTGGCCAATAAATCTTCAGGCAATCCGGTTAATTTTCGTTCTTTTAAATTAATCCAAGCGCCCATCATTTCACAACGGGCAACGTTTTTATTCGAGCTGTCGTAAAAGTTGTGTCTAAATTCGAAAAACATTCCGTCTTCAGAAATACCTTTCAATTGTAACGAAACGCGAATTGGATTTCCTGGAAATACTTCCTTAAAATAATACATGTGCTCGTAAAGTGCAACAGGCCCTAAATTTAATTTTGACAATTGCAATTGACCAAAACCGTACTCTAAAAAGAAACTCATACGCGTGTGACTCATAAAATCAATATACGCACTGTTTCTTAAATGAAGATTGGCATCTACATCGCTCCAACGGATTTCAAATTCTTTTGTATACATCTAAATTTTTTTTACAAATTTAACCTACTTTTGCTATGCCTGCATACTAATTTTGTTAGATTTTGCATAAATTTTTAGAAACCTCATGCCTCTAGTAAAAAGTAATTTCCAACCGAAGCTTCCTTTTAAAAATGGTCATTTTTCTACTATTTATTCAGCCAAATTACGTCCAGACCTGAAATTGGTTCAAAAAAGAGAACGCTTACAACTTCCAGATCAAGATTTCATAGATGTAGATTGGTCCTTTTCCGAAGAAAAAACAGAAAAAGTTGCCATTCTTTTGCACGGTTTAGAGGGCAATGCACAGCGACGTTATATCAAAGGACAAGCAAAACTACTTATCGAAAACGGATGGGATGTAGTTGCCATGAACCATCGTGGCTGCAGCGGTGAGGATAATTTGTTGTTTTCATCGTACAATTCGGGAGACACATCCGATTTGGCTTTTGTGGTTGAATACCTTCTGAAAAAATCGAAATACCAACACATTCACCTTATTGGTTTTAGCCTTGGTGGTAATTTAGTGTTGAAGTATTTAGGAGAACAAAAAAACCTTCCGAAGCAAGTAAAAAAAGGAGTGGCTATTTCTACGCCCATCAACTTAAGAGGCTCTCTTGAAGCCCTCGAAAAACGTAGAAACTTAGTCTATAGCACCACTTTTATCCTAGATTTACGTAAAAAATACAAGCGGAAAATGGCACGATTCCCGAAAAGAATGACGCCAAAAACCTATCGAAAGATCACCTCTCTTTTTAAGTTTGACAATCTATACACCGCCCCGGCTGGTGGCTTCAAAGATGCGTACGATTATTATGAAAAAAGCAGTAGTCTTCCGTATTTGAAACACATTACTGTTCCTGTGCTTATATTAAACGCGCTAAATGACAGCTTTTTATCGCCCGATTGTTACCCGTATAAAATTGCTTCCGAATCTGAACATGTCTTCCTAGAAACACCTAAATATGGTGGTCACGTAGGGTTTCACATCAACAATCATTTGTACTATAGTGAACAGCGTACGTTAGCTTTTTTAAAAGACGAATAAGAGCATTCGTAGTATTGCAGCCTTCGCTTTACGTCTGAACTTGAAAATTAGTACCTTTGCCATTCTAAAATCTGTATATGATTCAATCTATGACTGGCTATGGTAAAGCCATGGTGCAATTACCATCTAAAAAAATCACGGTAGAAGTTAAATCGCTTAACAGCAAAAACTTGGATTTAAACACACGTGTTCCCTCCATGTATCGAGAGAAAGAGCTTGTAATTCGCACTATGCTTGCAAAATCGTTAGAACGTGGTAAAGTAGATTTTAATTTATATGTTGAAGTTACTGGTGAAACAACCACAACTAAACTAAACGAAACACTTGTAAAAGAATACATGAATCAGCTTCGGAATGTGGTTGCTGGCGACGAAGTGGAGTTGTTGAAAATGGCCGTTAGAATGCCTGAGACACTTAAAACGGAACGTGAAGAGGTTGATGAAGCCGAGTTTAAAGTGATTATTGAAGCGATTGATGAAGCTTTAGTAAACATCAACAAATACCGCTCTGATGAAGGGAAAGTATTAGAAAATGACTTTTTAATGCGCGCTGAGAAAATTGCAGCCTTGCTTGAAGAAGTAATTGCTATCGATCCACAACGTATTGAAAATGTAAGAGAACGTTTACACAAAGCAGTAAGCGACTTGAAAGAAACAGTGGATGAGAATCGTTTTGAACAAGAACTTGTGTACTATCTTGAAAAATACGACATCACTGAAGAAAAGGTACGTTTAAAAAACCACCTTAATTACTTTAACGAAAGCATACAATCTACCGATTCTAATGGGAAAAAATTAGGGTTTATCACCCAAGAAATTGGTCGTGAAATAAATACCATTGGTTCTAAAGCCAACTTTGCTCCTATGCAGCAGTTAGTGGTTCAAATGAAGGACGAATTAGAAAAAATTAAAGAACAAGCTTTAAACGTTTTGTAATGAAAGGAGGCAAATTATTTGTTTTTTCAGCACCTTCAGGAAGTGGAAAAACCACCATTGTACAATACTTGCTTAAACAAGAAGAACTCAATCTAGCATTTTCTGTTTCGGCTACTTCTAGAGAACCTAGAGGCGACGAAAGACACGGTGAAGACTACTATTTTATCAATTTGAAAGATTTTAAACAACACATTAAAAACGGTGATTTTTTAGAGTGGGAAGAAGTCTATCGCGATAATTTTTACGGAACCTTAAAAACAGAAGTAGAACGTCTTTGGGCAATGGGTAAAAACGTGATTTTTGATATTGACGTGGTAGGTGGTTTGCGCATTAAAAAGAAGTTTCCGAATGTAACCTTAGCGGTTTTCGTGAAACCTCCAAGTATTGACGAGCTTAAAATTCGCTTGAAAAAACGCAAAACGGAAGACGACGATAAAATAAACATGCGTATTGCCAAAGCTTCCGTAGAGCTTGCTACAGCACCGCAATTTGATTATATTATTCAAAACGACGACCTAACCACTGCCTTGGCAGAAGCGAAGAATTTAGTTTCAGAATTTATTGCAAAACCTATTTCAGAAGAAGAAGAATAAATGGCTTCTAAAAAACGCATCGGACTCTATTTCGGAACCTTTAATCCAATTCATATAGGGCATTTAACCATTGCTAATTATATGGTTGAATTTAGTGATTTAGATGAAGTTTGGATGGTGGTAACGCCGCACAATCCACACAAAAAGAAAAGCACCTTATTAGACGACCATCATCGTTTAGCAATGGTTCGTATTGCGCTTGAAGACTATCCAAAACTTAAGGCTAGCAATATCGAGTTTGGACTGGAACAGCCTAATTATACGGTAAACACCTTGATTCTTTTAGAAGAAAAACACCCCGATTTCGACTTCTGTTTAATTATGGGTGAAGACAATTTAAAAAGCTTTCATAAGTGGAAAAACTACGAGGTTATTTTAGAGCGATATTCGTTGTATGTTTATCCTAGAGTTTCCCAAGGAACTATTGAAACACAATTTAACAATCACCCACATATTCACAAAGTGAACGCTCCTATTATGGAACTTTCGTCTACTTTTATTCGAAAAAGCATTCAGGAAGGAAAGAACATTCGCCCCATGCTACCAGAAACCGTTTGGAAGTATATCGACGAAATGAATTTTTACAAATAGGCTCTTGATTTTTTGAATCAACCAACACTCATTATGAAAAAAAACACAAGAGTACGTCTTTCACAGGTTACTAAATTGCTTGTTTTAACAGCCTTTTTTTTAATTCAGAGTCAGTTTAGTTTTTCGCAACAACACATCGTTATTACTCCCGGTTTTATGGGACCCAATGCTTTGCCTGTTCCTGAAATTAAAACAGGAATACTTCCCTCCCAATTAAACTTAAAAGTCGCTTTCGAAAACCATTCGAGCGATGGCGATCAAACCAGCAACTTTTATACTGAATTGTACGTGCCGTTGCAGGCTAAAAAAGTAGGATTGTTTGTGAGTGTAGTGCCTATTGAATTTTACAACGTAGATGAGGCAACGCTTTTAGATCGCAAAATTGAAACTACAGACGGTAAAGGAACTGCCGGAGGAGACATTTATGTTGGAACCTACATTCAGCTATTGCAAAACCATAAAAGCTTACCAGATTTACTACTTACAATTAACCTGCGAACTGCTTCAGGAACAAAATTAGAAGAAGCGAGATATACCGATTCGCCTGGATACTTTTTTGACCTTTCAGCTGGAAAAGAAATTGCATTGGGAAGTTCATTTTTACCTTCTATGCGCCTTTATGCAATGGGTGGATTGTACGTGTACCAAACACATAGAACCGATTTTCGTCAAAACGATGCTATTTTGTACGGCGCCGGAATTGACTTAAACTTCAATCATTTTGTTTTTAAAAATGCTTTTGGTGGCTACAGCGGTTTTGTGAGAGATGGCGACAGACCTGCTTTGGTGCGTTCTACGCTTAAAACAACATTCAATTCGATGGTAAATTATGAACTCGGATTTCAGAAGGGAATTGCAGATCAGAAATACACCACAGTTCGTTTCGGATTGAACTTCGATTTGAGTTATTTTAAATCATTGGTTACAAATTCAAAATAGCCGAAAAACTTTCCGAAGTAAAAATAAAATCGCCCCAACTGCAGAACAGTGGGACGATTTTCAACTAACTAACCAACCAAAAATTTATATATACTTTAGAAGCTACTAATTTTTATCATTTGCGCTGCAATAGTAGCTTTCGATTCTCTTAATTTTCTTTTGTTTTTATACTGAATGTATCCACGTCCAGTAAAACGATATAGAGTTCCAGACATTGGGTGAAACAACTCGACCGTTCTGTCATTAATAACGCTCAGCTCAAAATATTCATTGCCTAGAAAATCATAATCTAGTGTTAAATATTTCAGGTACGGATTTCCCGATACATCGTCCACATTATAGATTCCAGAATAGTCCCAATACACACTGTTTGGGTTGGTTCCATTTGGGTCTTGAGAGCTTAAAAAGTTACCCTCTCCACCGCCTGGTAAAAATTGCACAAAGTTCTCATAATCAAACTCATTTATGGCTCCATATTCGCTCGTATAGGTTTTTTCCCAAGTAAGGTATTCCTGTAAAAAGTAGTGAATGTTGTCGTAAAATAATGTATCGTAATTGAAGGTTCCTTTTTGGTACCCAACTAAAACGTAAGAAACATTTTCACGTCTGTTGTACAATTCAATCTCATTCGTGCTTCGTTGTGTTACTTCAAAACCGTAAAAACCGTCAATATCATCCGAGATTTCCAGCGTGTCGTTAAACGTATCGTAATATCCAGTTCGGATACCAAGACCATTTCCTTGACTTCCGATGCCTACAAGATTATTATTGGCATAGACTGTTCCGTTTTTAAACGACATGGTAAAGGCTATTTGCATAAAAGGAATGTAGCCACTTCCCGTTGAGCGATCAATATCTACGTACCATAAATCGTACGAAGAAACCAACTGAGCTAATGTAATTGTAGGTACTGTTGTAGTGTGAGTCTCTTCAACAATTACCTCTTGATAACAAGAAGATGCCAAGAAGGCAACTAGTGTTAGTCCGAAAATTAGTTTTAGTGTTTTCATACGAATAGATTTAAAAATTATATCTATTGAAATTCAAAACATGTGCCAAAATTATAATTATTTGATTAACAGCTTTTTATTGTGATTTTTTAAATCGATTTTACTTCGGAAAGTTTTACAATGCATTGAAAATTTTGTAGAAAAAAGAATATTTTCGTGCTATCATTTTCACAATTTGATACCCTAATTTTAACGATAGTATGTACATATTTCCTTATTTTTGAATAGATCAAACTCAGAATATGTCAAGTAAACCAAAATTTGCAGTTATTGGAGGTGGGAGTTGGGCTACAGCCATTGTGAAAATGTTATGTGAAAACCTAGAAGAAGTGGGTTGGTATATGCGAAGTCCTTATGCGTTGGAGCATATCAAACAACAACAACACAATCCAAATTACCTTAGCTCGGTCGAGTTTAACGTCTCTCAATTAAAATTAAGCAACGATATTAATGAAATGGTTGAGTACGCTGACTATCTTATTTTTGCGATACCTTCTGCTTTTGTGCACGCTGAATTAGAGAAACTAACTGCCTCATTAAAGGGTAAAATTATATTTTCAGCAATTAAAGGGATTGTTCCTGAAACAAGTTTAATTGTTGGCGATCATTTTTTCACGCATTATAAAATTCCATTTAATGACATTGGTGTTATTACAGGACCTTGTCACGCAGAAGAAGTTGCTTTAGAGCGTCTTTCATACTTAACCATTGCTTCGGCCGACACTCAAAAAGCCGAAACTGTTGCAAAATACTTACGCAGTGATTATATAAAATGTTCTATCAGCGATGATGTTATAGGCACCGAATACGCTGCTATGCTGAAAAATATTTACGCTTTAGCCGCCGGAATTGCACACGGATTGGGTTATGGCGATAACTTTCAAAGTGTCCTAATGAGCAACGCAATTCGAGAAATGAAGCGGTATGTGAAAAAAGTACATAAAATGAAACGAGACATCAATGGCTCGGCTTATTTAGGTGATTTATTGGTAACAGGATATTCTGTTTTTAGCCGAAATAGAATGTTCGGAAATATGATTGGGAAGGGGTATACGGTAAAAAGTGCTCAAATGGAAATGAGTATGATTGCTGAAGGCTATTATGCAACCAAAAGTGCTTACGAACTAAACCAATTAAAAAAGAATAAAAAAGCCAAAACACCTATTATTAATGCGGTGTACAGTATTCTTTATGAAAATAAAGATCCAAAAAAGGTATTTAAAAAGTTAACGGAAAAATTAAATTAGCCTCTAAACAGGTCTTATTATTTCACAAAAAAGCCGCTTTACAGATGTAAGACGGCTTTTTTGCTTCATTATATCGATATATTATCGTGCTAAAACGCCTTCTTTAGTCATAACAGGCAACTGCACTGTATTATCCTTGAGCACCGAGTTAGCGGGCAGTTCAAAACGTTTGTCGTACATTTTAGTTCCCTGAAAATAGGTAATGGTGAAAAAGTTATTCAATCGCAGGACGCTATTTTCTAAATACTCAATACGCGCATATCCTTTTGCAGGTACCATCTTAATGGTATGACGCAATGGAGCCGTCATATCTTTATCGTCGTACCCTTGCGTTATAATTAGCACTGTTTCTATTGCTTCAGCACTATCGTTTATAATGTACGCGTTCCAGTCGTTTGTTTTATGATCTTCATTAAAATCTAATACCGCTGCAACATACACATCTTTCACTTCAGGAATTTCAATGTCTTTTCTCATAGCTCTTTAGCTTCTTAAATTATAATGAGCTTTTAAATTGCTCTAAGAAACGGATATCATTTTCACTAAACATACGAATGTCTGGAATCTGATTTAAAAGCAATGCGATACGATCTATTCCCATTCCGAAAGCAAAACCTGAATAGACTTCAGAATCTATTCCGCAGTTTTCAAGAACATTAGGATCTACCATTCCGCAGCCCATAATCTCTAACCAACCAGTTCCTTTGGTCATTTTATAATCTGTTTCCGTCTCTAATCCCCAATACACATCTACTTCAGCACTTGGCTCGGTAAATGGAAAGTAAGAAGGTCTAAGACGTATTTTAGATTTCCCAAACATCTCTGTGGTGAAGTATTGAAGCGTTTGTTTTAAATCTGCAAAGCTTACTCCTTTATCTACATACAAACCTTCCACTTGATGGAAAAAACAGTGTGAACGTGCCGAAATAGCTTCGTTTCTATACACACGCCCTGGCGAAATAGTTCGGATAGGCGGTTTGTTGTTTTCCATGTAACGTACTTGTACCGAAGAGGTGTGCGTACGCAACAAAACATCTGGATTGGTTTGAATAAAAAACGTATCCTGCATGTCTCTAGCTGGATGGTATTCTGGTAAGTTTAAGGCTGTAAAGTTATGCCAGTCGTCTTCAATTTCTGGACCTTCAGAAACATTAAACCCTATGCGAGAAAAAATCTCGATGATTTTATTTTTTACAAGGGTTATAGGATGACTAGACCCCAGCTCTAAAACTTCTCCGGGTCTCGAAAGATCTCCGTAAATTCCTTTAGACTCTTCACTACTTTCTAGTGCTTCTTTTAAGGAGTTTACTTTTGCTTCAGCAGTTGTTTTAAGTTCATTTACAACCTGTCCAAATTCTTTTTTCTGTTCGTTCGGAACGTTTTTAAATTCAGCAAAAAAAGTTTTCAGAAGTCCTTTTTGTCCTAAATATTTGATTCGGAATGTTTCTATTTCTTCTTTTGAAGTGGCTGTAAAAGTTGCTACTTCGGCAATATGTTTTTTAATCTCTTCTAACATCGTACGGTTATTCAGCTTGTAAAACTACGGTTTTATTTGTTATTGGATAACTTCGTTTTCGAGGAAGTATTGAACAATGGCATCTTTCATTAAAACACTTTGTTCTCCTGCTTTTAAAGGCGGTAATTGTTCCAAAACCTTATAATGAGGCCATCCTTCTTCGTCATAATACTCAAACTCATAATACCCAAAAGGCTCTAACAAACGACAAATAGCAATGTGCATTAGATTTAATTTGTCGTCTTTTTTAAACTTTCGGTGTAATTGTCCTAACTCTTGAACCCCCACTAAATAAATAATGGCGTCAAGGTCTAGTTTATCCCCATCGGCAAAGCGATTGCTAAGCAATGTGATTACTGCTTCCCATCGTTCTTTTAATTGTTCATCTCTTGCCATAACTATATCCTCACACCTAATTTAAATGGGTTCTTTTTCGTGAAGCTACAAAGATACATTTCTTACGAAACACTTTTAGTATCTTTACTCAAAATACTTTCTATGAGTGTGGTCGATATTATCTTAGGTGTTATTCTTTTAATTGCTTTTTACACAGGTATTAAAAAAGGTCTTTTTGTGGCCCTCGCCTCATTAGTAGGCCTAATAGCTGGAGTATATGGCGCCATTTACTTCTCACACTTTGCCGCTTCGTACTTGGCAAAATCATTTAGTTGGGGCGAACAAACCATTAATCTAGCCGCTTTTGCTATTACCTTTTTAGCCATCGTATTTGTCATTTCATTGGCTGGAAAGCTACTGACCAAAATTGCCGATTTTGCAGCTTTAGGACTCTTAAATAAATTGTTAGGAGGCCTTTTTAATGTGTTTAAATTTGTTTTTATTATCAGTGTAATCTTTATGTTTATTAACGCTTCTACCAGTATTAGCGGTTTGCTTATTTCTGAAGAAAAAAAATCTGAGTCTCTTTTATACAGTCCGATAGCATCTATTGCTCCCTTAGTATTGCCTAGTTTATTAGCTGAAGTAAATGAGTTTCGCACTTCTGAAGAGGAAGAAATACATACCAACCCACAGGATACAATTCCCGTGCAAGAGCAATCTACTCCTATAGAATAAAAAAGTGCCGAAGTTCAAAAATACTCTTTTTGAACTTCGGCACTTTAATTTATACATCTGTTAGTAAGAATTAACTAACGATATCTTTTACATTTTCATTAATGTAAATCATTGCGGTATTAAATGTTTTGAAAATACATTCTTTAGCAACTAAGTCTGGAATAATATCGATGTTTTCCATCATTATTCTTGGCTGTGATTGCAAACCAACAATTAAGGTTGTTACGCCCTTCTGACTCAATCGCAATAAAATTTCTTCCATCGCATACAATCCTGATTGATCCATATAAGGTACTTTCCCCATTCGAATTACCAGGTGTGTTGCAGTCTCTGGAATACTTCCTGCCAGTTCTTGAAAATCGCTCGTGTTTCCGAAGAATAAAGGACCTTCTAAACGCTTGATAAAAACTTCCTCTTTTAATGTCTTTGGAAAGTTTATTTCATCATTCCATGACATAGAAAGTTCATCTGCATCTAACAACGGAACAATCTTCGATTTTGAAGCAGAAGCATCCCCAATCTTTTTCATGAATATAAGAGAAGCCATGATTAGCCCAATTCCTACAGCATATACTAAATTCCAAAAAACAGAAAGTAATAATACCACTAACATAATGGCAATTTCACTTTTTGGCATGTTCGGAATTGCCTTAAGACCTCTATAATCCATTACACCAATACCAACGGTAATTAATATCCCCGCTAAAACTGCCGCTGGAATTTGAGAAGCCACTGGTCCTAATGCTAATAATACAACTAATAAAAACAAAGCGGCAACCATTCCTGAAAGTTTTGTTGTTCCTCCAGAGTTAATGTTTACAACCGTTCTAATCGTTGCTCCAGCACCTGGAATTCCACCAAAAAGAGCCGCAAAACTATTTCCAATTCCTTGTCCAATTAATTCTTTATTAGGCTTGTGTTTTGTTTTGGTCATGTTATCTGCTACTACCGAAGTAAGTAGAGAGTCAATCGCTCCTAAGAAGGACAACGTAAGTGCTGTAAATACATAGGGTGATATTTGTCCAAAACTAAATTCACTAAACATGCTTAAGTTTGGCATAGGGAATCCGCCCGGAATTTGCTCAATAGGTAAGTACTCTAACTTTAAAAAATACGCACCGCAAGAGACTACCAACAGTGCCACCAACGTACTTGGAACCACTGTGGTGATTCGCTTAAACCCATAGATGATAGCAATAGTTAACAGTGCTAAAATTAGCTCCAACCAATTGATATTTGAAAAAGCACGCGGCGCGCTCTTAACAGCTCCAATAACACCCGAACTTTCAGCTTTTGCTAACGTTACTGCTTCGGCTAAAATTTCTTCTTCAGAAATACTTTCTGCACGACGAACCGTTTCTTTAAAGTCTTCTAATACAAGAATTCCCTCACCTGCTTCGTCTTTCAAAATTTTATCGAGCAATACTTCTTCTGCCTGCGGTTTAAATTCGTTGATAAAAGCGACATCATCTTTGGCATAATACCCAACCAAAGGAAGCACTTGAGTGATCAAAATGATAACCCCAATCGCTGTCATAAACCCTGAAACTACTGGATATGGTATGTATTTTATATACTTCCCAACACCTACTAGACCTAAAACTATTTGAAAAATACCGGCCATTAAAAATACCAGTAAAATATAGGGCAATGCTTGTTCTACACTTCCATTATTTGCTGCAATAATCCCAGCAATTACCACCATTGACACTGCGGTCATTGGGGCTGTTGGTCCCGATATTTGAGTGTTTGTTCCTCCAAAAAGAGACGCAAAAAACCCAATAAAGATAGCACCATACAATCCTGCATCTGGTCCTAAACCAGACTGTACACCAAAGGCAAGTGCCAATGGTAAGGCTACAATTCCGGCAGTAATACCACCAAAAAGGTTTCCTCTAAAATTTGAAAATATATCTTTCATCATACGTTATCTGTTTTTATTTGTTAAAAAAGACTACCTCACCGTTTGTCACGTTGTACATTCCTCCATAAATTTGGATTTGGTTTTCTTTTTCCATTGTTTCTAGTAAAGAACTCTGCTTTCTAATTTGATCAATGGCATGATGTACATTAAGCTCTGCCACATCATCTACAAATTCTAAATTTTTAGAAGTACGCAGACTTTCATCTTGTGGTTCTTTTACTCCTTCAACAGCAGGCTTTATTTTTGAAAGCAGTGTTGTTAAGTTACCCATCTCCGCTTTATCACAAGCTCCTTTAACAGCTCCACAACTCGTGTGACCTAACACCAATACTATTTTAGACCCTGCTAATTTACAAGCAAATTCTATACTTCCTAAAATATCTTCGTTCACAATATTTCCAGCAATTCTTACACTAAAAATATCTCCTAATCCTTGATCAAAAACCAATTCGGCAGATACTCTAGAATCGATACAACTCAATATCGTTGCAAAAGGAAATTGCCCTTCACTTGTTTCATCTACTTGTTGTAATAAGTTCCTGTTCGC
Source organism: Ulvibacter litoralis (assembly GCF_900102055.1). GTDB lineage: Bacteria > Bacteroidota > Bacteroidia > Flavobacteriales > Flavobacteriaceae > Ulvibacter > Ulvibacter litoralis. The sequence goes on along the minus strand of NZ_FNBA01000001.1, from coordinate 1,044,949 downwards.
TTTTAAGTTATTTTGAAATCGAAGATTTCCTTCTTTTAAAAACGCTAAGGCTTTCTCAGGAGTCATTGTTAATTGTGTTTCTTTAGTATGCGCTTTCATTGTATCTTTTTTTTTAAAAATTATTTTATTTATGGCTATAGATTTACCTGACCTTTTTGCATAAAAAAGCCAACGTATATCTTTGTAAAATTGTGTCGGAAAGGTGCTAATTATAAACTAACTAGCAAAAATAGTACGATCGGGAGGGGGTGAGTTTATCTCAAAATAAACTTTATTCCAGTAATTAATGTGATAAGGCAATACTGATAAGGATAACGATATATCTGAAGCCCCTTCTATATGCGAAATATTCTCAAACTTCGTCTTAACCTCTTTATCTTGTTTCCCATTATCCTTGTTTTCTTCTTCACTCATAGAAAAAAAGTAAGAAACATCTGCATCAGGGCCAAAAAAGGTCACCAACGTAGGTGTTACTAGAAAACTAGTGAAAATGAAAAGAAAAAAAATACTGGTTAACTTCAATATGTTAATTTTTGAGAATTGCAAAAATAAGAGATTTTTGCCAATTATCTGTTAACTAAATATTAAACTAAAGCTGTTTTAGTTCGGTTGTAGGGACCCAGCCGTCTTTTCCATCCACTAATTTGATGCGAACCCAATTGTCTTCGCTTCCAATAATCTGAACTTTGGTTCCTTCATGAAGCTTAAACGCATCACCGCCTCCTAAGCTTGGTTCACTTTTAACCTGTACACTTTCAGCAAAAATAATAGCAGGTTTATCGTGTAACGCATCACTCGATAATTGAAATGCCATTACTAAGGATGCAATTAAAAATAATGCAGAGAATAAAGATCCTACAAACAGTAACCGTTTTCTTCGTTCGGAAGTAGAAAAGTAATAGACCAAAAACAACACCACAAATAGCATTGAGAATACAACAGCAAGAATTGCCCAACCATTATACGAAAGCACACTTGCCAAACTTGCATACCACTTCGCAAAAATTGTTTTAGGGAGCGGCTCTATTGCGTCTATTCGGGCGTTTTCTGCAAAGGCTAAATTGGTTTTTATCTCTTTATCTAAGGGTGCTAGTTGCAGTGCCTTTTCGTAATAATAAATACTCGGACCAATTTTATTTAACTTGTAATTTGCATTTCCAAGATTAAAATAAAGGCTTGCAGAATGCTCTCCGCTTTCTAATATTTTTGACCAACTATTAATGGCGTCTTGGTATTTTTCTTGCTTATAACGTTCTTTCCCTTGCTCAAACAAAGCACTATTTTGTGCAACACTTGAAAAGGAGACTAAAAACAGAAGTATGTACAGTAGTTGTTTCATTTTTCTTCGGAAAAGGTTACTGTATTTGTTTATCTATGGCAGTAATGGTACTTACCGCCTTATTGTAATCTGATTGTATCGTCACGTCTGAAGTAGGCGTGTAACGCGCAAATTCGCAACTAGTAAGCAGCCCTATAAATTCGGTAACTGTTTCTGGTTCTATTTGACGCTCTAACAACAATTTTGAAATGCTTTCTTTTGAAAACTCTGAAGTTTCAATAGATAATTTCGCCTTCAAATAGTTATGAAAAGCTCGCTCTAAAGCTTCATAAAAGACGACTTGATTATCAATATTTTTCTTTGCTTCGGAAAGATACTTACGCGCAAGTTTGTCTGCCTTTCTAAGTTTATTTCCTTGTACATCAGCAAGTCGTTTTTTACGTTTCTTTCCGCCGATAATAAATAACGGAATCAATAAGAAAGGACCGCCTACCATAGACCAAAATAACGTTGATTTAAAAAAGACTTCTTGCTGCATCGGCTTCAAATCTGCGTTTAATTTTATGTACTTGAACTGCTCTTTTGAAGCAACCACTTCTTGATTCCCATTTTGGGTTTGCAAACCTTGAGTCGTCTGAGCGGTAACAGGTCCATTTTCTACCGTAATCACAATCTCTTTAGACGTAATCGTTTTGTACGTTTCTGTTCTAGGGTCGAAGTATGAAAACGTAATAGGTCTAATTGGATACACACCCTTAAATTGAGGTACAACTGTATAGGTATCTGTAATAGATCCTGTCATTCCTCTTTTATTGGTGCGGACATTTTCAACTCTTTCTGGTTCGTACACTTCTAAAGCACTTGGTAAGTTAACCGATGGAAGTTCAAATAATTTTAAATTTCCATCACCAGCAACGGTTGTTTTTAATTCCAATGCTTCTTTGGCGTCTAGCACATTTTTGTTAGAATACATTTTAAATTGAAAGTCACCAACGGCTCCTGAAAATCCGTCAGGTTTCCCTTCAATTGGCAAAGGCTTTACGGTAATGGTTCTGTTTCCTGCCGATATCGTTTTATTGACACGCGTGGTTAATCGACGTCCAAATAAATCGCGACGGTTTCCAGGAACATCAATCGGAACGTCTAATGTAAGAGGCTCTATCGATAACTTTCCTGTTTTTTGAGGGTATAAAACGGTGGTTCGTAACACAACATAGCGATAGTCTTCGCCTTTGTATTTGCCGTCGTACACTTTATAATTTCCTTGTGCATCGATGTTCTGACTCCAAAAGTCTTCGTACTTCGGATTGTCAATTTCTCGCCAACTACTGGTAATACTAACGTCTTTAGAAACGTACATTTTATAAACTACCGTAATGGCTTCATTTAAATATGGATTGGAATTAGAAACCTCAGCAACCAAATGAACATTCTCACTCGCCACATAGTCTGCGTTATTTCCATCCTTCGGAACCGCAACGGCAGCCGTCACTTCAACATCGATAGGAAGTGTTTTATACGTTTCTCCAGCGATTTCTATGGTTGCTTGTCCAATCGTGACATTTCCTCTAGTCTCTGGCGATAAAAAGTATGAATATGTTTTAGAATACGTTCTTTTTCCGTTGATCCAAGAGTTACTCACCGCTTGGTTAGGTCCGCCCACTACTTTAAATCCGTTAAAATTTGGCGGATTAAAATTATCCCCGTCTTGATTCATTTCAAAATCAATACGAAGGCGTTCGTTTATTCCCAATCTTTTTTTGCTCACTTTGGCATCAAATTTTACCTGAGCTTGAACCATTGTGCAGCTAAACATAAAGATCACTATATATATGAAATTTTTTAGCTTCATGACATTACCAGTCTTTATTTGATTTTACTTTCGCCCCTTTTTGCTTTTGGGCATTCATTTTATCCTGAACTTTCTTTTCTTGATTGTTCATCGCTTCTAACAAGCTCTCTACTTGTTGCGGAGACAATTGCCCTGGAACAGGTTGTTGCTGTTGTGGCTTATCTCCTTCTCCTTCTTTAGGATCTTTAGGCTCGTCTGGCTTTCCTTTATCGTCCTGATCGTCGCCTTCTTTCTTATCATCCTTTTGATCGCCTTTGTCTTGATTGTCTTTTTGATCGTCTGGATTGCCGTCTTTGTTATCGTCTTTATCTCCCTGATCTTTTTGATCTTGTTGGTCCTTGTTATCTTGATCCTTGTCTTGATCTTTATTTTCGTCATCACCCTTATCGTCTTGCGGCGGATTTTTTTCTAACATTTCTTTTGCCAACGCTAGGTTATACCTGCTTTCGTCATCGGTCGGATTGTTACGTAAGGCATTTTTATACGCTTCAACAGCTTCGGTGTATTTCTTTTCGTTCATATAGGTATTTCCTAAATTATGAAAAGCTTTGTGTTTCTCTGCTTTTGAAGTTGCTACGGAAGCAGCCTGCTTGAAGCGATTTAAGGCTTCTTCATTTTTACTTTTTCCGTAATACGCTGTTCCTAAATTGTACTTTCCCGTTTCGTCTGAAGGATTTAACGCAATGGCTTTACGGTATTCCGCTTCAGCCGTTACAAATTCTTCTTTTTGAAGCGCCAAACTCGCGTCACTCAAATACTCTTGTGCTTGGCGTAGTTCCTTCTGCTTCTCTTCGTTTTCTTGAGCATACATTGTAGTTGCTACCATTCCGAAGAAAAGGAAAAAAAGAAATAAAGGTTGTATGTGCTTCTTATTTTTCATTAAACAAATTCAATTTTTTTAACCACGACGTTTTGCGTTCTAACAACAATACATCAAAAATCAGCAAAAATAATGCCCCTCCTAAAAACCACTGAAATTGATCTTTAAAATCGGTAAACTGCTTCGAGTCAAATTCTTTTTTATCCATTCCATTTAAAATGGCTTTTACTTTATCTACCACTTCTTTGGTATTGGCACCGTTTAAATACTCCCCATCGGCCGCATTTGCAATTCCTTTTAAGGTTTCTTCTCCCAAACGGGTGATTACTTGTTCGCCGTTCTCGTCACGCTTGTACGATTGTAATATTCCGTTGCGCTTAATCGGGATAGGAGCTCCATTTAAAGTCCCCACTCCAATAGTAAATATTCTAATGCCTAGTTTTTTTGCTTCGGAAGCAATCTCAGAAAAGCTTCCTTCGTGATCTTCACCATCCGAAATAATAAACAATACTCTGTTGGTCTGATCTTCGTCGTTGTAATACGTCTCAGCCATTTTAATCGCTTCATTAATAGCCGTTCCTTGCGATGAAACCATATCGGTATTCATTCCCGACAAAAACAACTTTGCCGAAGAGAAATCGGTCGTGATGGGCACTTGCGGAAACGCACTTCCTGCATATCCAATAATCCCAATGCGATCGCCTGTTAAGGTATTAATTATTTGTGTAACCAGTTGTTTTGATTTTTCCAGTCGGTTGGGCGCAATGTCTTCTGCCAACATACTTTTAGAGACATCTAACGCAAAAACAACATCGACACCTTCTCGTTTTACCTCTTCAATTTTAGTTCCAATTTTAGGATTTACCAATCCAAAACTCATACACGCAATGGCCAAACTTAACACCAATACCTTTAAAATAGATTTAAACGTAGAGCGCTCCGGACTTAGTTTTTTCAATAAACTAGCATCCGCAAACTTCTTTTGGGTGCGTTTTTTCCAAATCATCACCAACAGAAAAAGCACTACCACCACCGGAATGGCGAAAAGCACGTAAAAATATATGGGTTGTTCTAATTGGTACAAACTACTCTATTTTTTAATTAATGTTTTCAGTGTATCAAAATTCACGTTATACAAAACTCTTGTAAACCGTATATCTCAATAATAAATCTAATCCTAACAATCCAAGTGCTAGAAATACCCATGGACGAAACATCTCTTCGTAATTGGTGTATTTAAACTCTTCGATATCGGTTTTTTCTAGTTTATTAATTTCTTCATAAATCTCACTCAACTTTGTCGTAGTGGTCGCTCTAAAGTATTGTCCGCCGGTTGTTTTAGCAATCTCTTTCAGCAAATCTTCGTCAATTTCAACAGGAACATTTCCGTATTGAAACGATCCGTTTGGCTTAATTCCAATCGGTGACATTGCCATTCCGTTCGACCCTAAACCAATGGTATATACTTTAATTCCGAATTCAACTGCCAACTCACTAGCAATACTCGGATCTATATATCCTGTATTGTTCACCCCATCGGTAAGCAAAATAATCACTTTACTTTTCGCTCTACTTTCTTTTAATCGGTTTACCGCTGTTGCCAAACCAGAACCTATTGCGGTTCCACCTTCAATAATGGTGTTGTAAACAATTCCCTTTAAAGACGATAACACAATACTTTTGTCGCTCGTTAAAGGTGTTTTAGTATAACTTTCTCCAGCGTATTCCACCAACCCAATACGGTCGTTCGGTCGTGCATTTATAAATCGTGCCGCAACTGTTTTTAATGCTTCCAATCGGTTGGGACGTAAATCGCGAGCCAACATACTTGCCGACACATCAATCGCCATTACAATATCAATCCCTTGCGTTGTTTTAATACGAGTAGACTCATCTACTGTGCGAGGTCTCGCCATGGCAACAATTAATGCTGAAATTGCCAATAACCGAAATACAAACAACATAGGACGCAAGCGCGCCAACCAGTTTTTACCCGTTTGAAATCCCTTAATACTTGAGATTTTTAAGGGTGCTGTTTGTTTTTTTCTTTTCCAGAAATACCACAACAAAAGCACTGGTAGTAGTAAGAACAACCAGAAAAACTGCGGATTTACAAATTCAAAATTCTCGAACATTAGTTTTTACTTTCTGAAATTTCTAGTTCAATAGAATCGGTGATTCTCTTTTTTATACCTTCGGCAAACCTACCATCATCTTGATAGACAATAAGCACTTGCTGTACGGATTCCTTTTGTGCAAAAATCAATAATTGATAGCTGCTTTCTTCTTTTAAAACTTTCGTGTCTGAAACTTTGACATTAAACTTTCCAAAAGCTCTTTTTCCTTTAATTCCTTTTTCAGTCTCAAAATCATCTTGCTTCACCACCATATTTGTAGCTCCCGCCCTTTCTAATTCTGCTAACGAACCTTCCAATGCATCTTCAAGATTCACCTCCTGTGGCTCATAAAATTTTGACGTGGTAACCATTACATACAAGGGATCTCCTTTTTCACCAAAACTAAAGGTGCTCATGTCTTTGATTAGGGTATTTACCCCGTCTGGAATTTCAACATCTGTTCGTACTAAAACTTCTGGTGTTTCAATAATAATGGCCGGACTTCCATATTCACTTTTAATCCATCTTCCTTCGGAAAGTGCTCTAATTTCGTTTCCAAACACGGCATCCTTTAAATTGTCGAATCCTTTTACACTTCCGTAGATAATTCCCGATAAAAGCAATGCTGCCACCACACTAGAAATTCCTAGAATCCAATTTTTACGCACTCGTTTCTTCTGAAGCATTTCCTTGTACTGCTCATTGGCCAATAACTCTTCTTCTGAAGGCTCCGGAATTACCTCGTGGGTTTCGTTTATAATTTCTTCAATGGTAGATCGATCGGCTTCCACCTGACCTGTTTCTTGCTGCATTTTGGCAAATTTCACCAAATCGGCACGCTTTAAAATCTGATCTAAATGACGAATGGTTTCTCGATCAAAATCAAAATTACCTGAATCTTTGTGAAGTAATAATCGCTCGATAAGTTCGTCTGTCGTACTTTCTAGAGCCGAATTATCTACTTCGCGGTCTAAATAACGCTTTACAATTTCGGTTAGATTCGAGTAATACGCTTTCGAATCGTTTTGCTTCAGCAATTCAGATTCGTCTAATTTTTTAAGGGCTACCAAAGCTTCTTCATACGGAGGAAGCACCACTTCTTTGGCTGCTTTTCTTTGTTTTCTTCGGAATAAAATGAATCCTAACACCGCTAACAACAAAAGGATTGGCAGTAACCAAACCCACAAAAAAGAATAATCGAAAGGCGGTCTATCCACTTCGATTGCGGGTTTAATATCAAACATTTTTTGTGTTAGCGTATCCACAACCACATCCCGAACTTCTACTTGTACCGAGTCGGTAATAAAAGGCTTGCTGTTTATAATTACCCGTTGCTGCGGAATGGTATACGAACCCGAATCGAATTGTGTTAATCCGTATTTTTTAATAAGGTTGTATTTGGCTTTTTCAAAAGTGGTGTCAATTTTATACGATTCAATCACTTCCAAAGGCATGAAAGTTTGTCCTTCTGGAAACACAACCACATCGGTTGTATCTGCTTGTACTTGAATAGAATATTGAATCTCTTCGCCAATCTTAATACTTGTAGAGTCGATGGCTGAAGTAACCTGCGAAAAGGAGTTGCTGGGCAACAAACAAAGTACTGCAGCAACTACAAAACCGAAAAACTTTCCGAAGCGATTTGTAAGGACAAACGCTGCAGGAGCTTCTTTTTTAATATGTTTCTTTTTTTCTAACACGTTTCTTATCCCTTTTGTTTGCTTCTAAGCTCTTCGTTTAAAATAGCCCAACAATTTTTTTACATAACTTTCGTCCACTCTACAGCTTAACGCACCCGCACCACTTTTCAGAAAGGCTTCTTGAAAATAGCTTACGCATTCTCTGTAATAAGCGTTGTACTGATTTCGAACACTTTTTGAACCTGTATTTACCAAGAGTAATTCGCCCGTTTCTTCATCTTCCATTTGCACCATTCCCAAATTCGGAATGGCTTCTTCGTGACGATCGTACACGCGAATTCCAGTAACATCGTGCCGTCCTGATGCAATTTTTAAAGTATCACGGTATCCGTCGGTAATAAAATCGGAAAGCACAAAAACAATGGCTTTCTTCTTCATCACATTACTTAAAAACTTTAACGCTAAGGCGATATCTGTCTTTTTACTTTTTGGTTGGAACTCTAATAACTCACGAATAATACGCAATACATGCGACTTCCCTTTTTTAGGTGGGATGTACAACTCAATTTGATCTGAAAACAAAATGAGTCCTATTTTATCGTTATTCTGTGTCGCCGAAAAGGCCAAAGTAGCCGCAATTTCGGTGATGATTTCGTTTTTAAATTGTGCGTCTGTACCAAAAAACTCCGACCCACTAATATCTGCCATCAGCATCATTGTAAGTTCGCGTTCTTCTTCAAAAACTTTTACGTAAGGTTCACTATAGCGAGCAGTAACATTCCAATCGATGTTACGAACGTCGTCTCCAAACTGGTATTGACGCACTTCGCTAAATGTCATTCCACGTCCTTTAAAAGTACTGTGGTACTCGCCACCAAACACGTGATCGCTTAACCGACGTGTTTTAATCTCGATTTTTCGTACTTTTTTAAGAAGTTCTTTCGTATCCATTTTTCAATTTTCGATTTACAATAAATGCGCTACGACTTATCGTTTCAAAGAAACACAAAGCGCATATCGGTACAGTTAAAATCTTAAATGCTATGGTACTTCGATCTCGTTTACAATCTTGTTGATAATGTCTTCAGAAGTAACATTCTCCGCTTCAGCTTCATAGGTAATTCCAATACGGTGACGTAATACATCGTGAACAACGGCACGTACATCTTCAGGAATCACATAGCCACGCCTTTTAATAAATGCGTAACATTTTGACGCCATTGCCAAGTTGATACTTCCCCTTGGAGAAGCTCCAAAACTGATGAGTGGTTTTAAATCGGCCAAGCGATAATTTTCTGGAGAACGTGTTGCGAAAATAATGTCGAGTATGTATTTTTCAATCTTCTCGTCCATATACACTTCACGAACCGCTTTTTGCGCTCTTAAAATTTGATCTATGGTAACTACAGGATTTACTTGTTCGTAAGCTCCTTTTAAGTTTTGACGAATAATTAATTGCTCTTCCGCAATTTTTGGATAGTGAATAACTGTTTTCAACATAAAACGATCCACTTGCGCTTCTGGTAACGGGTACGTTCCTTCTTGCTCAATTGGGTTTTGGGTAGCCATTACTAAAAATGGTTTGTCTAAAACAAAGGTTTCATCCCCAATGGTTACTTGCTTTTCTTGCATCGCTTCTAACAAAGCTGATTGCACTTTAGCAGGCGCACGGTTAATCTCATCTGCCAACACGAAGTTTGCGAAGATGGGCCCCTTTTTAATACTGAAATCGTTTAATTTCATGTTATAAATAAGGGTTCCTACCACATCGGCAGGTAATAAATCTGGTGTAAACTGGATCCTACTAAAACTTCCGTGAACAGCTTTTGACAGGGTGTTAATTGCTAATGTTTTTGCCAAACCAGGAACACCTTCTAGTAAAATATGTCCTTGTCCTAACAAACCGATTAACAATCTTTCAATCATATGCTTCTGACCGATAATAACCTTGTTCATCTCTAAAGTTAGAATTTCTACAAAAGCACTTTCCTTTTCTATTTTTTCATTTAAAGCGCCAATATCTAAGGCAGTTGTTGTTTGTTCCATGTTATTTTTCTTTCAGTAAGGGGGTATTGTCTTATAAAGACGTCGCAAATTGGAGATTTATTACTTAAAATGCTGTTAACAATTGGTTAAAAATATGTTTAAAATAAAGGGTTTCGAGAATTTATAATGCGTTTAAATAACTTATTTTTAATTCTGAGAACAAAGGTATTTTATGGTTCCCTATAAACAAAAATATTATGAAAACTATAACGGCACAAAAAACAACTAAACTGTTATGAATCATACCTTTTCAAGAATAGTACAAGGCTGCATGGGCTGGGGAGCTTGGGGAAACCAGCTTTCTATAAAAAAAATGACTAAGGCGCTTCTGCACTCTTTCGAAAGCGGAATTACAACATTTGACCACGCCGATATTTATGGAGATTACACCACTGAAAAGGAGTTTGGAAAGGCTTTTACAAACAGTGGAATTGATCGAGAAAGCATTCAACTTATTTCAAAATCTGGTATTCAATACGTTGGAAACACCCGAAATAACACCTTAAAACACTACCAATACGATGCCGCTTACCTCGTTTGGAGTGCCGAAAACTCGATAAAAGCACTTCAAGCCTCCTACCTAGATTTGTTCTTATTACACAGACCAAGTCCGTTAATGCATCCCGATGAAATTGCCAAAGCGGTCGACAAACTTACCTCAGAAGGGAAAATTAAAGCGTTTGGAGTTTCCAATTTTTCTCCTACCGAAACAGCTTTAATAGCTTCAAAAAGCACGGTATCTGTAAATCAAATTGAATGTTCAATTACAGCTCATGAAGCGATGCTTAACGGCTCTTTACAAAATATGATGCTTCAAAATATCCTCCCCATGGCATGGAGTCCGTTGGGAGCTGTTTTTAAAGAAAAAAACGAACAAACACAACGAATTCATGTCGTTTTAGACACGCTTTCAGAAAAATACGCCGCTACCAAAGACCAACTATTACTCGCTTGGCTTTTAAAACATCCTGCAAACATTCATCCCGTAATTGGCTCTACAAATCCGAGCCGAATCACAAACGCAGTAGCTTCCGAAGCAATAAAACTTTCAGATTCTGATTGGTTTGAACTTTTAGTGGCAAGCCAAGGACATAAAGTTCCATAGCTCATTCGCTATAAACTTCATTTTTATAGCATTCATTTAACATGTACAAAAAATTAGAACCCTTACTTTTAAACAAAAATTTACGATGAAAAGCAAAATCGCACTCATTACGGGCGCAACTTCAGGAATAGGAAAAGCAACAGCTACGTTATTTGCACATCATGGCGTTTCTTTAATTCTCTGCGGAAGAAGACAAGACCGCTTAGACGCTATCGCTTCAGAATTGCAAAAAAACACCAACGTACACACCCTAACTTTCGACGTTCGTGATAAAGAAACAGTATTTGAGAAAATTCAAAACCTTCCGAAGCAATTTTCAGAAATAGATATTTTAATCAACAATGCCGGAAACGCACACGGTTTAGACTCCATTCAAGATGGAAATGTTGACGATTGGGATGCCATGTTAGACATCAATGTAAAAGGACTTTTATACGTGAGTAAGGCGGTACTTCCTATATTTCTTGCTAAAAAGAGCGGCCATATTATCAATATTGGCTCTACCGCTGGAAAAGAAGTTTATCCCAACGGAAATGTGTACTGCGCCAGTAAACACGCCGTTGATGCGATAAATCAAGGCATGCGCATTGACCTCAACGGAAAAGGAATTAAAGTGGGTGCTATCAACCCAGGCTTGGTGGCAACAGAATTTAGTGAAGTTCGTTTTAAAGGAGATACCGAGCGTGCCGAGAAAGTATATCAAGGATTTTCACCCTTACAACCTGAAGACATTGCCGACATTATTTGGTTTGCGGTTACGCGTCCGCCACATGTAAATATTGCCGATTTGACCGTGATGTGTTTGGCGCAAGCCTCAAGTACGATTGTAAATAAGAATTAACAGTCTCCCCAATTCTGCCTGTGTTGGTGGACAGATAGACTCGACCAGATAAATACTATTTGGACTTCTTAAAATAATTTAAAAAAATACCGCCTACGCGGGAAATGGTATGATTAACAAACGACTTCTTATCAAAAACCTGCTCGCTCACAACGATGAGAGCAGTTTCTATGATAAAAAGCGAAAAATTGATCTCGGTTCAAAAGAAGGAAAAGCGAAATTTTTAAAACACATTTGCGCCTTAAGCAATAGCAATCCTGCCAACAATTCGTATATCGTTATTGGGGTGGAAGACGAAACAAATGAAATTAACGGCGTCGATTTTTTTGACGATAGTAAGATTCAGAATTTAGTCAATGCTTACTTAACCAATGCGCCGCTTATCAATTATGAAAATGTGGCGTTTCCCAATCTGCCACCCGACAAAGTCGTCGGTTTGGTAACCATTAGGCCCAACGGAAAAATTACCCAGCTTCGGAAGAATATCTGGAAATATTGGGGCGGTTCTATTTTTCTGAGAGACGGGAGTATTTCGATGCCAAAAGACTTTGATATTGAAATTAAAGATGTGAACTCAGAAATTGTTCAAGCCATTGAAAACAACGCTAAAAACAATATAGAACTAACCCTAGATGGGGTGATCGATTTTATAAATCATCGTCACAAAGACCTAGAATCGCATTATAAAGTTTTTAAAGAATTGTTTGTCGTTTGCTGGGCGGGAACCACCAAAAAGGTAAAAGGAAACACATTTTATTCGCGGGTTGATATTGAGCTTATCAACGAGCAGGTTCGGTTGTTTTATTCGGCGTTGGATGAAGTCAGTATTTCTTTTTCTGAAGATGAGTTCAAAATCGTAGAATATGTACACTTAGGGTTAAACAATCAGTTTAAGTACTATCCCTTGGAAGAACTTACCATTCAGTTTAAAGAAAATGGCGGACACCACATAGAGTCGGAACTTGTTTTTGAACCGCCACAATTCAATAAAAAAACATTGCATCATATCTACAACACCAACAATGCACTCATAGAAAAACTAAAGAAGAACATTCCTTTAATTGCTTCCGAAGAAAAAGATTTAGCAAACCTTCCTGCCACTTATCTTATTTGCTTTTTGAACGATTTTACAGAAGCGAAATCAAAATTATTTGAAGCAAAACCCCTTCTAAAAAATTACAATTCTCAAATCTATCAATCGTATAAAGAAACAATTCGGATACTTCGGAAAGTAAAGTACAATTAACTCTGTTTTACAAGTAATTTTATATCTTTAAACCTCAACAATATAAAACCTTACTTTCATGGGCATTTTCGACAAAATAAAAGAGAAATTAAGTCACGAATTTATAGATATCATCGAGTGGCTGGACTACACAGACGACACGATATGTCATCGCTTTGAGCGCTATCAAAATGAAATAAAAAACGAAGCGAAACTAATTGTTCGCGAAGGACAAACCGCGGTTTTTATAAACGAAGGTCAGTTAGCCGATGTTTTTACACCGGGAACCTATACTTTAAACACTCAAAACTTACCCATTCTTTCCACATTAAAAGGTTGGAAATACGGATTTGACAGTCCGTTTAAAGCGGAAGTCTATTTTGTAAACACCCATTTATTTACCGATGAAAAATGGGGAACAAAAAACCCAATTACCCTAAACGACGAACGCTTCGGCTTGGTTGAAATTAGAGCCTTCGGAACCTATGCTTTTAAAATAAACGATGCCGGTAAGTTTATTGTAGATATTGTTGGAACTGATAATAATTTCACCAATTTCGAGATTAACGAACACCTTAAAAGTTTAATTGCAACACGTTTTACAGATACGGTTGGAGAAGCAAAACTTCCTATTGAGTTGTATGCTGCAAACACCACAGAACTTTCAGAAACCTGTAAAGATGTAATGCAACCTGAGTTTAATAGTGTTGGTATTTCATTGGAAAAATTCTTCATTGAAAACGTTTCAATGCCAGAAGATCTTAAAAAGGAAATCTTTGAATACAGCCGCATTGACAAATTAGACCTAGACAAATTAACCAAATTTAAAACGGCAAAAGCTATTGAGGCTGCTGCTCTAAATGAAGGCGGTACAGCTGGCGCTGGTATGGGAATGGGAATGGGCTTTGTACTCGCACAACAAATGGGCGGAATGATGAGTCCGCAAATGGGTGGACAACAACAAGCTCCTATGCAACAAACAGGTGCAATGCCACCTCCAATGCCACAAGCTGTTCAGTATTTTTATGCTGCTAACGGACAACAAGCAGGACCCGTTGCTTTTGAACAATTAAAAGTATTATTTGCCAACAGAACCGTTAACAAAGATACCCTTGTTTGGAAACAAGGAATGGCCGCATGGACTGCTTTACACGAAGTGGAAGAGCTGAAAGCCTTTTTAGGAGGAAGCATGCCACCACCACTTCCAGGAGCTTAATTTTAAAAATCGAATTGTCACCCTGAGCTTGACAAAACGTGTCGTAGAAAGCTTTTGAAATCGTATTAAAAAATTAATAGTTCATGGAGGATAGTCCTGTCCAAGAATCCTTACAAAAAAAATCCTGCGTCAATTGTGGCGCAGCACTTACCTATGCCCCAGGAACAACCGAATTAAATTGTGGGTATTGTGGGCACACAGAACAAATTACGCCTTCAGAAAAAAACCTTCAAGAGTTAGCGCTCGAAAAGTATCTCAACGAAATGGGCTCTCAATCGCATAGCGAAGAGATTACGATGTTACATTGTAAAAATTGTGGTGCCAATCAGCACGTGGAAGAAAACTACAAATCGCTTCATTGTGTCTATTGCACCATGCCGCTTATTATTGAAGACGCCTACAAAGAAGATTGGATTCTACCTGGAGCCGTTTTGCCTTTTCAAATCGATCAGAAAAAAGCACATCTTATTTTCAAAAAATGGGTCAACGGATTGTGGTTTGCACCTAACAATCTAAAAAAAGCAGCCATTGATCCTCAAAATACAAAAGGATTGTACTGTCCCTATTGGACGTTTGACGCACAATTAGCTGCCGATTATACTGGGCAACGAGGTGACTATTATTATGTAACTGTATCGTACACCAATAGCAAGGGGCAACGAAGCAGTCGCCGCGAACGAAGAACCCGTTGGAGTCCTGCAAGTGGTTCCATTAGTGGTTTTGTAGACGACACATTGATTAAAGCCTCCAAACAAAAATCAGGGATCATCCCAAAAGCAGTGGCACTTTGGGATTTAAAGCAATTACAACCGTTTGACAGTAGTTTTTTAGCAGGTTTTGTCACCGAAAAATATACAATACCCTTAAAAGAGGGACATTTAGAAGCCAATAAAGAGGCAAGAAATATTGCTACACGATGGGCCTGCCGAGATATTGGAGGCGACACGCAACGCGTCTCGTCCATTAACATGCGACTGCGCGACGAAACTTTTAAGCACATTTTACTTCCAATGTTTGTGAGCACCTATGTTTTTAAAGGAAAGCGTTACAACTTTTTTGTAAACGGACAAACAGGTGCGTTAACTGGAGAACGACCGTATTCTTTTTGGAAAATATTTTTCTTAGTCTTGGCAATTCTCATCGTAATATCAATCATCGTTTACGTTTCAAAAGATGCATAAAACCTATATAGTTGGAGACATTCATGGCGGATTAAAAGCATTACAACAAGTAGTAAGTAAAATTCCGAAAGCTTCAGACGATTTATATATTTTCTTAGGAGATTATGTAGATGGATGGAGTGAAAGTGCCGAGACGGTTTCTTTTTTATTAAATTTTTCTGAAACACACCGTTGTATTTTTCTCCGCGGAAATCATGAAGAACTGCTTTATAATTTTCTAACAACACAAGACAATAACGATACTTGGTTGGCCCATGGCGGAGCAGCAAGCAAAAATAGTTACGAAAAACTTTCCGAAGCATCTTTAAAAAAACATCTTTCCTTTTTTGAAGGATTACAGAATTACTACATCGATGACGAAAATAGATTGTACGTACACGCTGGATTTACAAATCAAAAAGGACCTGCCCATGAGTTTTTTGAAAAAATGGTGTATTGGGATCGAACCCTGTGGGAACTAGTATGCAGCTTAGACGCTTCCCTTCCAATAAACCATCCAAAATACCCTAAAAGACTACTTCATTTTAAAGAGATTTTTATCGGCCATACTCCGGTCACTCGAATTGGAGAAACAATACCCGTTAATTTTGCCAATGTCTGGAACCTCGATACAGGTGCCGCGTTTAAAGGTCCTTTAACGATACTTGAAGTAGATAGTAAGAAATATTGGCAGAGTGACCCCGTTTACACACTCTATCCTAACGAAAAAGGTAGAAATTAAACAGAGATTTAAGAAAAAGCAAGTTCCTTCTCCTTATCTTTGAATAGGTATTGTACAATTTCAACCTAAGTTTTTATATTATGGCACTAAAAAACATACGTCTAGAAGTAATGCAAACGGTCGAAAAATCGATTGATAGTTTTGTAGATAAATATTTAATCCCTGTAGAAGACATCTGGCAGCCGACCGACTTGCTCCCTAATTTACAAGGAGACGATTATATGGAGAAAATTCTTCAAATTAGAGAAGAAGCAAAAGAACTTAGTTACGACTTTTGGGTTGTTTTAGTAGGTGATATGGTGACTGAAGAAGCATTACCAACTTACGAATCTTGGCTTATGGATGTGGAAGGGGTAGATCAAGTAGGACAAAACGGATGGTCTAAATGGGTACGCCATTGGACTGGAGAAGAAAATCGTCATGGAGATACTTTAAACAAGTATTTATACCTTTCTGGAAGGGTAGACATGAAAGAAGTTGAAAAAACCACCCAATACTTAATTAACGACGGTTTTGATATTGGAACAGGACGCGATCCTTATAAAAACTTTGTATATACAAGTTTTCAAGAATTAGCGACCAATATTTCGCACAAGCGCGTTGGACAATTGGCCAAACAAAAAGGGAATAAAATGCTCAGCAAAATGTGTAGCATGATTGCTGGTGACGAAATGAGACACCATTTGGCATACCGCGAGTTTGTAAAAATTATTTTTGAATACGACCCAAGCGAAATGATGCTGGCTTTTCAAGATATGATGAAGAAAAAAATTGTAATGCCTGCTCAGTTTTTACGTGAATCTGGAGAAGATATTGCAAGTGCTTTCGAAAACTTTTCAAATGCAGGACAACGTTTAGGAGTGTACACGACCTTCGATTATATCGATATTCTTGAAAAACTAAACGACTATTGGAAAATTGATAAAATGACATCACTAACCGACGATGCCGAAAAAGCACGAGATTATTTAATGAAACTGCCTTCGCGTATGTCTCGAATTGCAGAGCGAATTGCAATTCCAAAAGATAGCGCTAAGTTTAAATGGGTAGAAGCGAACGGACTTTTATAGCATAAAAAAGGGTGTTTAAATTAGTTTTAAACACCCTTTTCTCATTCTACTCTTTTCCTTTATCGAGTACGTTTTGCCAATCTAAAAGTACTTGCCAGGTTCCTTCATAGGCCATTTTAGCTTGCCGTGGCCAAGTTCCAGGATTGTGAACAGAAAAACGTTCGCCACCACTTTTCAATATTTCCTTACAACGATCTACACTTGTTTCTGAAAGTGCTTTCCACGTTTTAATATTGTTAGAATGAAACAAATCTCTAATTTTAGGACCTATTCCTTCTACCACAGTTAAATCGTCTTGTTTAATTGTTTTTCCAAAGATAGCCTTGGCTGCAGAAGCATTAAAAACAACAGGAGCTGCCGTTGCTGCTGCGGCAAACGAAGCTGTTGAAGAAGAAGATACATTTCCTGCGCCCGCCGAAAGTTTCGATTTACAAGCTGCTAATTCAGATTCTAATTGAATGTTTTTCTTGCGCCAAAGCTCAATATCGCCAGAGGGTTTTGCATCGTTCTTTGAGTTTAATTTTCCAATTAAATACCCGAGGTATGCACTTATAAGGCCTACTAGCAATGGAATTAATATACACCAGTTCATATGTTTTGATTTTAGTTTTAGTTTATTTTAATGAAATTACTGTCCGCCGATTTTTAGCCCGTCCTGCTTCCGTATTATTTGAAGCAATGGGTTGATCTGGACCTCGAGAACCCGCCTTAACTTTAGTTTCAGGAATTCCGTTTGTAACAAGGTAATCTTTTACAAAATTGGCACGCTCTTGCCCCATTTGCAGATTAGCACTACCCGACCCAACATTGTCGGTATGTCCTATCACAGAAACGGAAGCATCGTCAACCTTATCTAAATAAGTCGCGATATCGGCGATTTTTTGACGTTGTGCTTCGGAAAGATCAATGCTATTTTCTCCAAAAGCAAAATACAGTACCAATGGATTGGCTTTAATTTTTGCTTTTAAGGCTTTCAATTCTTCTTCGGAAGCTTCCGCTGTAGCTTCATCTGCCGTGGCAATAGTGTATTCTAACGGACCATTATAAATGGTTCCTTCAGGAATTAATTCATCTGAAAGTTTTCCGAAGGTATTTAACTGTTTTGAAGAAAGACCTTTAGACACCATATAGTTTTTAACGGCATTGGCTCGTGCAATTCCTAAATTTGGAAACGCAGACGTATTGGTTTCAGAAGAAGTAAAGAGTCCCGTAATGGCTACCGACTTGTTTTTATTTTCTGAAAGATACGTTTGCAGTTTCGCTATTCCGGCATCAATTTCGGAAGCAATGGGAGAAAGCGGTGTAAATCCTGATGTTTCAAAATTAAAATTATCAGTACTTGTAAAAGAAAAAGCTCCGTTGGCGTCGGTAATGGCAAAAGCATTCCGTGTGGCTACAGGAGTGGGAATTGGTGCTGAAACGGTTGTTGACTCTTGCGATTCTGCTTCAGCTTCCTGTACTATTTCTGTGGTGTTTGTAGCACTCGAACATTGACTGCAACAAAGCGTCCAATAAAAATACGTTCCAAGAATAATGGTAAGCAAAATACCCAAAAGGTATTGTGTTTTTTTACTCATTTGGCGGTTGATTAATGGTTAATGTCCCTCAAGATAGGAAATAATGAGGAAAAAAATACCGCGAAAATATTGATTTTTAAGCAGTTAGGGAGTATGGCTATTTTTTTTCGTTCTACGAAACAAAAAACCCGTCGAAAGACTTTTCTTCCGACGGGTTCTTAAAAATTTATTTTTTGTAAATACTACAAATCGAATTTAATTCCTTGAGCTAAAGGTAGTTCGTCTGAGTAGTTCACTGTATTGGTTTGTCTTCTCATGTACACTTTCCATGCATCTGATCCAGACTCACGTCCGCCACCAGTTTCTTTTTCACCACCAAAAGCGCCTCCAATTTCAGCTCCGGAAGTACCAATATTTACATTGGCAATACCACAATCTGAACCTGCATAGGATAAGAATTTCTCTGCTTCTTTCATTTCATTCGTCATGATTGCAGAAGACAATCCTTGTGCAACACCATTTTGCATATCGATAGCATTTTCAACATCTCCACTGTATTTCATTAAATACAAAATAGGTGCAAATGTTTCGTGTTGTACGATTTCATAATGATTTTCAGCTTCAATAATTGCTGGTTTTACGTAGCAACCACTTTCAAAACCTTCTCCTTCAACAACACCACCTTCAATTAGTACTTTTCCGCCTTCCGCTTTCGCTTTTTCAATTGCGTTTAAGTACATGTTTACTGCATCTTTATCGATAAGAGGCCCAACGTGATTGTTTTCGTCTAATGGATTTCCAATTTTTATTTGTCCGTAAGCACCTACGATAGCGTCTCTTACTTTATTATAAACAGATTCGTGAATAATCAATCTTCTTGTTGAAGTACAACGTTGACCGGCCGTTCCAACAGCTCCAAAAACAGCTCCTGGCACCACTACTTTTAAATCGGCAGTGGGTGTGATGATAATTGCATTGTTTCCTCCTAACTCTAAAAGAGACTTTCCGAAACGTTGTGCTACTTGCGCACCAACAATTCTACCCATTCGTGTAGAACCCGTTGCAGAAACTAATGGGATTCTAGTGTCGCTAGTCATCATTTCACCTACTTTGTAATCTCCATTGATAATACAAGAGATTCCTTCTGGTAAGTTATTTTCTTTTAAAACGGCAGCGATAATGTTTTGACAAGCTACTGAGCAAAGAGGTGCTTTTTCAGAAGCTTTCCACACACATACATCGCCACAAACCCATGCCAATGCTGTGTTCCATGCCCAAACAGCCACAGGGAAGTTAAATGCAGAGATAATCCCTACCACTCCTAATGAATGCCATTGTTCTCTCATTACATGTCCTGGACGTTCTGAAGGAATTGTTTGTCCGTTTAATTGTCTTGATAATCCTACTGCGAAATCACAGATATCGATCATTTCTTGAACCTCTCCGTACCCTTCTTGAAGTGATTTCCCCATTTCGTAAGAAACTAACTTTCCTAATGGTTCTTTCAACTCTCTTAATTTGTTTCCAAACTGACGTACTATTTCGCCACGTTGTGGAGCAGGAATTGTTCTAAAGCTTTTGAAAGCAGCAGTCGCCGACTCCATTACTTTTTCGTAATCTTCTTTTGTAGTAACAGTAACTTTTCCAATCAGTTTTCCGTCAACAGGAGAAAATGATGAAATTGTTTCCGCTCCTGAAAACCATTCGTTTCCGGTGGAAGTTCCTGGATTAACTTCTTTAATTCCAAGTTGTTCTAATGCTTTTTCAATCCCAAAGGATGTTGCTATGCTAGACATATATATGTGTTTTTTTATTCGTAAATTATTGAGTGCAAAGGTACATATTCTACTACGAAATTAAAACCAAAGCGCGGCTCTTTCCGAAGCACCTATAATAAGCACCTTATTTATGAGAATTTTTATTTTGAAACTGAATTAATCTGCTACAAATCGAGGGTCGGTTTCCATGACCGTACCGCACTTATCGCAGGTTCTATTTGCTTCTGAAGCGTAGAAATTTTTGAAATGTGGTAGAAAGTCTTTTTCTACATCGTGTAATTCAAAATAAACTTCGTGTAGTTTATGGTTGCAATTGTCGCAAAACCAAAGCAAGCCATCGGTGTAGCCTTGTCCCGACCTTTTACGCTCTATTACGAGTCCGATAGAATTTTCACCACGCACAGGCGAGTGTGGTGTTTTTGCAGGATGAAGATACATATCGCCAGGTCCTAGTTCCATGACGCGACGTTCTCCGTTTTCTTGAATAATAACTTGAATCGTCCCTTCTAATTGATAGAATAACTCTTCCGTTTCATTATAATGATAGTCTTTTCTCGCATTAGGCCCTCCAACAATCATAACAATATAATCGCCAGAATCGACGTACAAGTTTTTATTTCCAACGGGAGGTTTAAGAGAATCGCGGTTTTCTGCAATCCATTTGGTAAGATTGAAGGGTTTTTTAATTGACATTGCCTTATTTTTACGAGTGTGTACGTAAAAATAAGGCAAATGCTTTAAAATAAAAAGTTATGTTTCTATTACTTTCTGTAGAAAAGTTGTGTGAAATAGTAGGTGTTTTTGTCTGTTCTAATAACACCAAATCCAGAATGAGTGTATCTTCCTTCAATTATTCCTCTATGTCCTTCACTGTTTAACCAAGCATTTACAACATCTTCTGCTGTATTGTACCCATACGCTACATTTTCAGCAACAGTTTCAGCTCCATTATCTTTTAATGCTTTTACACGAACACCAAAATTATCGTGATTAATTCTGTTTTGCTCAATCATATAGTTAGAGTGATCTACCGCATATGCAGAAGCGAATTGTGGATCTTTTTCAATAGGTGTTAATCCTAAGGTTGCTCTATGCTCATTTACCAAAACTAGAATCTCATTTGCTAAGTCCCAGTCATTTTCATTTGCTAGATTAAGATCAATTGAATAATTTGCTTCTTCAGAAGTAAAGCTTTCATCTTTTTGACAAGATGTTGCCATTAATAATACGAATAAAACAAGTAGGTTAAGTTTAAGTAGTCTCATAATTTGGGGGGCATCAAATTTGGGGCATGATGTTGATTCAAATATAGGGAAATTTCTTACTTAAAAAACCGTTTATCTAATTATTTGTGTCTTTAATCGGATTTTATATGTTATTTTCTTACAAAATAATTCCTACAAGCGCTTATTTTACTGAGGTTGACGGCAGATTATAAAAACTTAAAAAAAATTACTCATGAAACAAATTTTAACACTTTTAATCGGACTTTTTGTGCTTTTCAGCTGTAAAAATGATACAAAAACAACATCGAGAACGACAATTCCTACAAGTGAACTGCAAAAAATCGACGAAATGCATGGCATTGTAATTCACGGAGGAGCAGGTACTTTACTAAAAAAAAACATGAGTGATTCGCTTGAAAATGCTTATAAGGAAAAATTAAAGGAAGCCATTCTTATAGGAGACGAAATTTTAAGAGGTGGTGGTACAGCCATGGAAGCTGTAACCAAAACAATTAATGTTCTAGAAGACACTCCTTTATTTAATGCTGGAAAAGGCGCTGTTTTTACACACGACGAAAAAAATGAGTTAGATGCCTCTGTGATGGACGGAGCGACATTGAACGCTGGTGCTGTTGCTGGAGTAACTAGAATTAAAAACCCCATTGACCTTGCACTTTCTGTCATGAACGATTCGCCACACGTTATGTTAAGTGGTGTTGGCGCTGAAACATTTGCTGAAGAACAAGGATTTTCATTAGTAGACCCTTCTTACTTCTACACTGAAAAAAGATATCAATCGTTACAAAAAGTAAAAGAGCGCGAAAAAAACAAAGCAGTAAGTGTATCTTTTGACGATCCCTATAGTAAGGACTCAAAGTTTGGAACCGTAGGCTGCGTTGCGTTAGACAAACACGGAAACCTCGCTGCTGGAACCTCAACAGGAGGTATGACCAATAAACGGTGGAACCGAATTGGAGATGCTCCTATAATAGGCGCAGGAACCTATGCCAACAATGCAACTTGTGCCATCTCCTCAACAGGATGGGGCGAATATTTTATCCGTGCGATGGTGGCGCACGATATTTCTGCCATGATGGAATATAAAGGTGTTACTTTACAAGAAGCCGCAAGAATCGTAATTCAAGAAAAAGTGCCCGCGCTTGGAGGCGATGGCGGTATTATCGGTATTGATAACCAAGGAAACATTGCGATGGAATTTAATACTGCCGGAATGTACAGAGCACATATAAATGCACAAGGAGAGCTCACCATTAAAATCTATAAAGACTAATATGAAACAAGATTACTACGCTGTTATTTTCACATCCCTTCTTTCTGAAACGACCGAGGGGTATCAAGAAACCGCTATTGCCATGGAAAAACTTGCCAAACAACAACCTGGGTTTCTCGGAATTGAAAGTGCTCGTGACTCTCTTGGGATAACAGTCAGTTATTGGGAATCTTTGGAAGCCATTAAAAATTGGAAAGCCAACCTAGACCATTTGAAAGTACAAGAAACAGGAAAAACCAAATGGTATCAATGGTACAAAGTAAGAATCTGTAAAGTAGAGCGTGCGTATGAGTTTTTTGCAGATGAATTTTAAACCCTGATGTGAACACACTTTTTGTTAAACTATTGCTAAATGTTAAAAACACATATACCATACTGGAAATTACGCCGTTAAAAAACTAATATCTCCCTCCCTTAATTCTTAAAGTTAGTCATTCATTTCCTTGATACGTAGGAAAATTGAATCTGACTTGGTATTGGCAAACATTACATTTTACTGTACTTTTAATCTTGTTAAAACCATCGTTCATGAAAACCGCTCAACGCCTTCTATTTCTAATTCTATTCCTTGCTATTGCTGCATGTACCAAAAAAAATGATTCTTCCGAAACTGACAACCTTTTTAAATTTAAAGAGTACATTTCGTTTAATTCCTACGGAAACAAATCGATTGCTGACCCTATTCGCATCGAACTATCAAAACCATTAACGCAATTTGAAATTACCCAAGAAATCCCTTCCGAATACCTTCAAATAAGTCCGAAAACGGAAGGAAAACTAACCATAGAGAACGGTACAACCCTCTTATTTCAACCTACCACACACCTAGAAGCCGATACTGAATATCGCGTTACGGTAAAATTGAGCAAATTGTACGAAGACATTTCTAATGAATTCAAAAACTACACTTTCAGCTTTAAAACCATTGCACCTAATTTCAAGCTAAACCTCGGAAACCTTCAGTCGTACGACAAAAAGTGGCAATTTATTGAAGGGGTTATTGAAACCAGCGATATTATCTCTTCAGAAAAAGCCAAACAACTGATGAACGCCTCTCAAAACGGAAAAAACCTTTCTGTTACTTGGCCTTCGGAAAGTACCGATGCCATGTACTTTCATTTCGTGATCGATAGCATTCAGCGTTCGGTTGAAGACAGTAAAATAACTGTTTCGTGGGACGGAAAAGCAATTAAAGCCGACGCTAAAGGTGAAAACACACTCGATATCCCAGGACAAAACAATTTCACCGTTGTAAACGTAAAAAGCACAGCAGCCCCTCAAGCTTCTTTGTCGATTAACTTTTCAGACCCGATTCAAGAAAATCAAAATTTTGCAGGGTTGGTAACAATTGAAGGCGCAGAAAATCTTCGTTTTGATGTCGATGGAAATGTGCTTCATGTCTATCCTTCCAATCGCATTATTGGAAACGTACGTGTAACACTGTTTAACGGAATTAAAAATACGGAAGGCTTCAAATTGAAAAAGGAATTTTCAGAACTTATTTCGTTTGAGCAATTAAAACCCGCCGTTCGCTTGCTTTCAAAAGGGGTAATTCTGCCAAATGCTGCAAGCACACCCCTTTATTTCGAAGCTGTAAACCTTTCCGAAGTAGATGTACGCGTTATTAAAATATTTGAAGACAATGTGCTTCAGTTTTTACAATCATCAAACCTAGACAACTCAAGCTCGTATAACTTAAAGCCTGTTGGAAGACGAATCGCCAAAAAAACGATTTCCCTTCAGAATAAAGGAATGGAAAATAACGGCTTGTGGAAAGCACACGCTATTAATTTATCTGAATTCTTCAACGCAGATCCAGGCGCTTTATACCGTGTAGAACTAAGTTTTAAAAAGGAATATATTAATTATGATTGTTCTGTAAGCACTTCGGAAACTACCGAGGAAGACGAAGATGAGTATTATGACGACATGTATTACGAAGAAGCTTCTACTACTAGTACCGACAGCGATGAAGACGAACGTGAAGAACGCTATTGGGATAACGAATTGTACAACTGGCGTAGAACAACCTACAACTGGAGGCAACAAGACAACCCCTGTCACGATGCGTATTACTCTGAAGATAGGTTTGCTTCGACCAATGTATTAGGTTCCGATTTAGGTCTCATCGTTAAAAAAGGAAACAACAAATCGTTCCATTTCGTAACCAACAACCTATTAACCACCCAACCTGAAAGTGGTGCTAAAATCAAACTATATAACTTTCAGCAACAGTTTATAGAAACGGTTACGACAGACGCTGAAGGGTTTGCTATTTACGACAGCAGCAAATCAATTGCCTTCGCAGTAGCTCAAAAAAATGGAAACTTCGCCTATACCAAATTAGAAGATGGAAATGCGCTTTCACTTAGTAATTTTAATGTTTCTGGAAAGCAACTACAAAAAGGACTTAAAGGGTTTATGTACACCGAAAGAGGTGCCTATCGTCCTGGAGATTCAATTCATTTAACTTTTGTGCTGAACGATGTTGCCAATCCGTTGCCTAAAAATCATCCCGTAAAATTAGAGGTTACCGATGCACGCGGAAAATTAGTACAACGTACCGTTTTGTCTGCTTCGGAAAGTACTACGGTAAACGGGCAGATTCAAGATGGGTTTTACTATTTCCCAATTACCACGGAAGCTTCTGCACCAACAGGAAACTGGAATGCAACCGTAACTGTTGGTGGCGTTCAATTTTCGGAATCTATTAAAGTAGCGACCATAAAACCCAACCGACTGAAAATAAAGCTCGATTTTGAAGATGAAATTTTAGATGCTAGCAAAGCAATTAAAGGAACTGCCAACGGACTCTGGTTACACGGTGCGCCTGCTCGGAATCTGAAAATTGAAATGGATGCTACACTTCGTGCTACAAATACAGCCTTTCCAAAGTTTGAAAAGTATGTGTTCAACGATCCTATTCGGTCGTTTAGTGAAATAGAAATTCCAATTATTGCAACAAACTTATCTTCGGAAGGTGCTGTAACTTTCAATAAAAAAATTGACCTCAGCGAGAAAGCTCCAGGAATGCTACGCGCTACATTTTTAACCAAAGTGTTTGAAGGTGGTGGTGACTTTTCTCTGGATGTGTTTTCTAAAAACCTCGCTCCTTACAGTCATTTTGTTGGATTGCGCTCTCCTGAAGCACATCGATACGGTTCGTACTTTACAGATGAAAACACCGTGTTTAAGGTCGCTTCTGTTGATGCGCAAGGAAACGCAAGTCCAGGACGACAATTGGATGTAAAAGTTTTTAAAATTGAATGGCGCTGGTGGTGGAATCGCGGAAGCGATAACTTATCACGGTACGAAAATGCAACGGTACACCGTCCTGTAAAAGAGTTTTCGGTGACTACTGGCTCGAATGGAACTTCAGATTTCACGGTGAATATTCCTGAAGAAGAAGGCGGTCGTTACTTGATACGCGTTATCGACAAGCAAAGCGGACACGCAACAGGACGCATAACTTATTTTTACAGAAACTGGTGGAAAGCTCCTAATGACGGAAGTTCAGAAAGCTCTAAAATGTTGGTGTTTTCTGCAGATAAAGAAAAATACAATGTAGGCGATGAAGCGGTAATTACTTTCCCTTCAGGAAGTGAAGGACGCGCACTACTTAGTATTGAAAATGGTACTGAAGTGTTAGGCACTCAATGGATTGAAACTAAAAAAGGCGAAACAAAAGCCACTGTCAAGATTACCAAAGACATGGCACCTAATATTTATGTCAATATTTCGCTGCTTCAGCCGCACGCGCAAACCAAAAACGATTTACCGATTCGTCTGTACGGTGTCATTCCTCTCTTGGTAGAAAATCCTTCAACGGTGCTGCTTCCGAAGTTAGAAATGCCCGACGTATTAAAACCAGAAGAGACTTTTACAGTAGCCGTTTCCGAAGAAAATAAAAAACCAATGACCTATACCATCGCCATGGTCGATGAAGGTTTACTAGATCTTACCCGTTATATAACTCCAAAAATTCACAATGCATTTTATACGCGTGAAGCCTTGGGTGTTAAAACTTTCGACATGTACGATTATGTAATTGGTGCGTATTCGGGAAGCGTGGATAATATTTATGCGATTGGTGGTGGTGACGCAGCTGCGGGTGCTAAAAACCGAAAAGCAGATCGCTTTAAGCCTGTGGTGCAGTATTTAGGGCCTTTTACCTTAAAAGCAGGGCAAAAAGCGCAACATAAAATTACAATGCCAAACTATATTGGATCGGTAAGAACCATGGTGATTGCTGGTGAAAATTCAAAAAGCGCTTATGGAAGTGCAGATAAAACTACGCCTGTTCGCAAACCCTTAATGGTATTGGCTTCATTGCCTAGAAAACTATCGCCTGGCGAAATAGTTACGTTACCAGTCACGGTTTTTGCGATGGAAAAAAAGGTGAAAACAGCTACAGTTTCGTTACAATTAGGAACTGCGTTAAAACCACTAAATGGCGTTTCAAAAACAATTACGTTTGATGAACCTGGCGAACAAATCGTGAATTTCGATTTTGAAGTATTGCCTTCAACAGCGTTTCAAACCATTGATGTTTCTGTTTCTGGAAATGGCGAAACTGCAAAATATTCGGTAGAAATTGATGTGGAAAATCCGAATCCGATTTCACAAAAAACAACGCAATACACACTTACCGAAAACGGAAGTGAAACCCTCAACTTTTCAACCTTTGGCGTTTCAGGAACCAATGGTGCAACGTTAGAATTCTCTACGGTTCCGCCAATGGACTTTGGAAAACGTATGGAATACTTAATTCGCTATCCGCACGGTTGTATCGAGCAAACCACTTCGGGAGCTTTCCCACAGCTTTATTTAGCCGAAGTATTCGACATTACGTATGACAAAAAACAAGAGATTGAAAAGAATATCAAAGCAGCAGTTCAACGCTTAAGTCATTTTCAAGGTGGCGATGGCGGATTGAGCTATTGGCCGGGAGAACGTCAAGCAGATGCTTGGGGAACCAACTACGCAGGACATTTTATGCTAGAAGCCAAGCAAAAAGGATATGCATTGCCAATCACTTTTATGAGTAATTGGTTGCGCTATCAAAAAAATGAAGCGAGACAATGGCGAAATAACGATGCTCGTTACAACGGTAGTCTAATTCAAGCCTACCGTTTGTACACCTTGGCTTTGGCGGGACAACCAGAATTGGCTGCCATGAATCGTCTTAGAGAGTCTAAAAACTTGAGTAACGATGCCAAATGGCGTTTGGCGGCAGCCTATGCGTTGGCCGGGAAAAACAATGTCGCCAGTGAGCTTTCAAAAACGGCGAACATCAACTTTGTCCCTCAAAATTACGATTACTATACGTACGGATCGCCTTTCAGAAATAAAGCGATGGCGTTAGAAACCATGGTTGCAACGGGAGATACAAGACAACGTGAATTGGCTGTTTCGGTAGCGAAAGAATTGTCGTCTCAACGTTGGTATAGCACCCAAGAAACTGCCTACGGACTGTTAGCGATGGGAAAAATGATTCAGAAAAACGGTGGGAAAGCAATGGAGTTAACTTTTACCAAAGACGGAAAAAGCACCACTGTTAAAACCGAACGTGTAATTGCGCAACGAGAATTAGGACTTACCATGGGACAAAACACAGTTAGTGTTACCAACAAAAAAGGAAATGTTGTCTATATTACCTTGGCGCAAAAAGGAAAGCTCCCATTGGGCGATGAACTTGCCGAGCAGCGAAAACTCTCTATTAAATCGGAGTATTTTGATGGCAAAGGAAACGCCATCGATGTGTCGAAACTGCGTCAAGGAACTGAAATTACTGCAAAAGTAGCCGTTACAAACACCTCTAACGATTGGGTAGGCAATGTGGCGCTTACTAAGATTTTTCCAAGTGGTTGGGAAATTGTAAACACAAGCTTTACAGAGCTTGGTGGCGGTGCTTCTGGAAATGCACGTTATACAGACATTAGAGACGATCGCGTGAATTTCTACTTCGATCTAGACGCTAAAAAGACGAAAGTGTTTATGGTAAAACTGAATGCTTCTTATTTAGGAAAGTACTACTTGCCAGGAACACAAACCGAAGCGATGTACGACAACACTTATTATGCCCGTAACAAAGGAATGTGGGTTACTGTAGAACAGTAAAAAAACATCCCATCCATAGCTCCCCTTCAAAGGGGAGCTATGGATGGGATGTTAGCGCAGTCGAGACCTATTTACTATCTAAAAAACATACATTTTAAACATCCTTTCGCGAGGATGTAAGTCATCATCTACATGAAAAAAACAAGTGCCACATTCTTCAAAAAGCACAAACTCAAACTTAGTTTTGGGGGAATTCTTTTTGCGATATGGTTGTTTTGTTTGCCTTCGGAATTGTTTCAGGTTCCGACAGCTACGGTTGTGGAAAGTAGCGAAGGCGTAATGTTAGGCGCACGTATTGCCGACGACGGACAGTGGCGTTTTCCTAAAATGGATTCGGTTCCCTATCGTTTTGAACAGTCTATTTTGTTGTTTGAAGACGAATATTTTTATCGGCACCCAGGCTTCAATCCGATTTCAATTTCGAAGGCGTTATGGCAGAACATGACCACCAACAAAAGACGTGGTGGAAGTACCTTGACACAACAAGTGATTCGGATTTCTCGAAAGAATAAACAACGGAATTATGCTGAAAAGTTGATTGAAATTATGCAAGCAACTCGTTTAGAAGCTGGGTACTCAAAAGAAGAGATTCTTGGGTTTTATGCTTCTTATGCGCCCTTCGGCGGAAATGTGGTTGGACTTGAAACGGCTTCTTGGCGGTACTTCGGGATTCCAGCTTCAGAATTAAGTTGGGGACAATCGGCTGCATTGGCGGTGTTACCAAATGCACCTTCTTTGATATTTCCTGGAAAGAATGAAGCTATCTTAAAAGAGAAAAGAGATCGTTTGCTTCTGAAGCTTTTTCAGAAAGGAAAAATAGATCAGACCACATACAATTTGGCATTGGACGAACACCTTCCTGGAAAACCTTTTCCGCTTCCTGAAATCGCACCGCATTTAACCGAAAAAATTCGGAAGGAACACAGAGGAAAACGTGTAGAGACGACTGTTCTGTATTCCCTTCAGAAGAAAATAAACAACATTACAAAAACGCATCACAAGCAATTGCGGCAAAACCAAATTAACAATCTTGCGGTACTTGTTTTGGATGTAAACACAAGAGAAGTTTTGGCCTATGTTGGAAATGCGCCTACCACGCGTGAAAACAACAACTATGTAGATATTATCGCTAAATCTAGAAGTACGGGAAGTGTTTTAAAACCATTTTTGTTTTCGGCACTACTGTCGAGTGGCGAGTTGTTGCCAAATACGTTAATTGCCGATATTCCTACCGTGGTTAACGGGTACAGTCCAGAAAATTTTGACAAACAATTTCACGGCGCTGTTCCGGCAAGTGAGGCATTATCGCGGTCGTTGAACATTCCGGCAGTGCGGATGCTTCAGTCGTACGGATTGGATCGTTTTTATAATAGACTGCAAGAATTAAACTTCAGCCAAATAAAAAAGCCTGCGAATCATTACGGATTGACCCTCATTTTAGGAGGTGCCGAAAGTTCGTTGTGGGACATCACAAAAGCCTATGCGGGAATGGCTTCTACATTAAATTATTTTAATAGGTCTTCTAGCGAGTATAGAGCAACTGAGTTTATCGAACCTATTTATATAAACGGGGAAACGGGCGATTTTGGAACCGTGAAAAACGTAGCGCCGATATTTAATGCAGGTGCTATTTATAATACCTTAGAAGCACTTCAAAAGGTAAACAGACCAACGGGAGAGGAAAATTGGAGCTTTTTTAGCAATTCGCAACCCATTGCTTGGAAAACAGGAACCAGCTACGGATTTAAAGATGCTTGGGCAGTGGGAGTTACTCCAAAATATGCCATTGGCGTTTGGGTAGGAAATGCCGATGGAGAAGGGCGTCCAGGATTAACAGGAGTACAAGCTGCGGCACCAATTTTATTCGATGTTTTGGATGCGCTTCCGAAAAGCGAATGGTTTGACGTACCCTATGACGAACTTATTGAAGCGAATGTGTGTAAAAAAAGTGGTTATTTGGCGGGTGTGTTTTGTGAAGATGTTGCTTCAGAATGGATTCCGAAAGAAGGAACTAAAACAAGTAGCTGTCCGTATCATCAAACTGTTTTTTTAAATGCTTCGGAAAAAAAACGCGTAAACTCCTCCTGTTATCCGCTTTCAGAAATGAAGCAGAAAAGTTGGTTTACATTGCCTCCTGTGTTAGAATACTATTACGCTCCATTGCATCCTGAATACATTACACTTCCAAGTTTTGCTTCGGAATGTTTACAAGAAGGGGAACGTAAAATGGAATTTATCTTTCCGAAGAAAAATGAAACCATATTACTTCCGAAAACTTTTGATGAAAATGTGAACGATGTTGTTTTTAAACTTGCACACCGCACTCCAGAAACTACTGTTTTTTGGTATTTAGACACTACTTTCATGGGAAGCACAGAAACTTTTCATGAAATCACTTTCGCGCCTAAACCTGGTATATACCTACTCACAGCAACCGACGAGGAAGGAAATGAAGTAAAACAACAGGTGGAAATACTACAAGCTTCAAAGTAAAACCCTAACCATTTATCTACGTTAAATTCATTTAACATCAATTTAACTTCGGTTAGTTCGGTTTGTTCAGAACTAAAAAATATCTTTGCAGAGAATTTATATTGGTTTCTCTATTTGAGTGTGCCAATTATTAATAAAATCATTTAAAAATGAAAAACAATAATTGTAAAGAAAAAATGGCCTTGGTTGAAAAGCTAGGGGTGCATTTAGAAAACAGAGAGCAGTTGGCTCCTGTGGCCGCACGCATTTTGTCTTATATAATTCTTACAGGTAAAAAAGGAGCCACATTTGAGGATATGGTGACTATTTTATGTGCAAGTAAAAGTACCATTTCCACACATCTTAATCATTTACAAGATTTGAAAAAGATTGTGTACTTCACTAAGACAGGAGATCGTAAAAAATACTTTACCATTAATAGTGATATGATAGTTCAACATATTGATACGATGATAAACGAATGGAAAGAAGTAAAGTCCTTACATCTAGAAATTAAAAATTACAAAGAGGCTTTTAATACACATGAAACAGAAGAGGAAAAATTCGAATTAAATTTTCATGATAATTATATAAAGTTTATAGATGAAGCAAGTGCTTCCATAGAAGAATTAAGATCAAAATTAACGGACAATAAATCGAATTACTAAATTAAATTAAAAAATGAAACGCACTACATTATATACTATCCTAGGACTAAGCTTATTCTTAGTTATTGTGAGTTGTGGAAACAAGGAAGGGAATGCTACCGCCATGCAACAAGCACCACCACCCGCTATTCCTGTATCCAAAATACAAAAGAGTACTGTAACTGGATACAATACTTATCCTACCAATGTTGAAGGAATCATTAACAGTGAAGTAAGGGCTAAAGTTTCTGGATACGTTCAGAAAGTATTGGTAGATGAAGGTGAGAAGGTTACCAAAGGACAAGTTTTATTCCAATTAGAAACGCAAACGTTGAGTCAGGATGCAGGTGCTGCAAAAGCGCGAGTAAATGCAGCTCAAGTAGAAGTTGACAAATTGATTCCGTTGGTAGAAAAAAACATTATTAGTGCTGTTCAGTTAGAAACGGCGAAAGCAAATTTAGCTCAAAGTAAAGCTAGTTATAACAGTGTTGCTGCCAATATCGGGTATGGAACCGTACGAAGTCCTGTGAATGGATATGTAGGTGCGATTCAATTTAGAGAAGGTTCATTGGTAAGTCCGAACGACCAAACTCCTTTAACGGTTGTAAGTGACATTCAAAAAGTGTATGCTTTTTTCACTTTGAATGAGTCTGATTATTTAGATTTTCTTCAAAATACCGAAGGAAAAAACCTAGAAGAAAAAATTGCAAATTACCCTGAGGTGAACTTGATTCTTGCAAATGGAAAAACCTATTCAGAAAAAGGAAAAATTGAAACTTCTTCAGGACAAATTAATTCAAATACGGGTACCGTAAGCTTCAGAGCTGTCTTCGACAATCCAAACCAATTGTTAACGAACGGGAATAGTGGAAAAATTCAAATTCCTGTGGTATATGAAGATGCAATTGTGATTCCGCAGCAAGCAACTTACGAACAACAAGGAAACATCATGGCTTTCAAATTAAAAGAAAATAATACAGTAGCCTTAACAATGATTAAAGTGAAAGCAACCGTAGATAATTTATACGTTGTTGAATCTGGTATTGCTGAAGGTGATAAAATTATTGTTTCAGGGGTTGCAAAACTTCGTAATGAGATGCCAATTACACCTCAAGAAGTAGCCTATGATAGCATCGTTAAGCCTATCAAAGTATTATTTAAAAACTAATTAGAACCCAGTCATTATGTTAAAAACATTTATTGAAAGACCCGTTCTTTCAACAGTAATCTCTATTATCATAGTTGTACTTGGTGTTATCAGTATATCAAGTTTACCCATAGAGGAGTATCCAGACATTGCTCCACCTACAATTAAGGTGTCGGCATCGTATACAGGAGCCAATGCAGAAACCGTTTTAGAAAGTGTTATTATTCCTATCGAGGAACAAATTAACGGTGTGGAAGGAATGACCTACATCACTTCTACAGCTTCTAACAACGGAACTGCCGAAATCACCGTTTATTTTAATCAGGAAATAGATGCAGATATTGCTGCTGTAAACGTTCAAAACCGTGTTGCAAGAGCAAATCCATTATTGCCACAAGAGGTAATTCAGACAGGGGTAACCACTCAAAAGCAAGAAACAAGTGCGTTGATGTTTATCTCGATGTATTCAGAAAACGATGAGTATGATGCTACGTTTATTCAGAATTACTTAAAAATAAACGTAATTCCAGAAATGCAACGTATTAGTGGTGTTGGAGATGTTAGTGTATTCTCACAACAAGACTATGCGATGCGCGTTTGGTTGAAGCCAGAGAAATTAGCCGCTTATGGTTTAATTCCATCCGACATTACAGCCGCTCTACAGGAGCAAAACTTAGAAGCCGCTGCAGGATCGTTAGGACAAAATAACGGAGAAGCATTTTCGTACACATTAACGTATAGTGGTCGTTTTAAAGAGGTAAAACAATATGGAGACATTATTATTAAGGCATTAGGAAACGGAGAGTTTCTTCGCTTAAACGATGTTGCAACCATTGAACTTGATGCACAATCGTATTCGGCAAATGCTATGAGTAAAGGAAACCCTGCTGTATTTATGGGGATTTTCCAAACCAAAGGTTCGAATGCGCGAGAAATTATTGAAAACATCAAAACTACGTTAGAATCGGTAAAGAAAGACCTTCCTGAAGGATTGGATGTTTTTGTTCCTTACGATACGAGTTTGTTTTTAAATGCCTCTATAGAAAAAGTAATTAGCACCTTATTAGAAGCCTTTTTATTGGTTTTCTTAGTGGTATTTCTCTTCTTACAGGATTTCCGATCTACCTTGATTCCGGCCATTGCAGTTCCAGTTTCCATTATAGGTACGTTCTTTTTCTTAAGTGTTTTTGGATACTCCATTAACCTGTTAACACTATTCGCATTAGTGCTGGCTATTGGTATTGTGGTAGATGATGCTATTGTGGTGGTAGAAGCCGTCCATGCAAAACTAGATGAAGGAGAAAAGAGTCCTAAAAAAGCGACGCTCACAGCCATGAACGAAATTTCTGGCGCTATTATATCTATTACATTGGTAATGGCAGCCGTATTTATTCCGGTTACTTTTGTCTCTGGTCCAACAGGTGTATTCTATGAGCAATTTGGAGTTACTTTAATTATTGCGATTTTAATTTCCGCAGTAAATGCCTTGACCTTAAGTCCGGCCTTATGTGCCCTATTATTAAAAGCACATAAAGATGATGAAGAGTTAAAAGGGAAAAGCCCATTAAAACGTTTTTATACACTTTTTAATCGCGGATTTAATGCTACAGTAGAGCGCTACGGAAAATCACTTCAGTTTTTATACAAACGCAAATGGGTACCTGCCTTATTATTAGTTTTGGCAGTTATAGGAATTTTTTACGCGTCAAAAACAACGCCAACAGGATTTGTACCAAATGAAGATAGAGGGATTATTTTTGCAAATATAGAATTACCCGCAGGTGCTTCGTTAGATAGAACAGATGCTGTTTCAAGAGATTTATACAGTAAAATTAATGGTATCGACGGAATTGTAGCCGTAAACTTTATTAAAGGGCGTAGTTTAATTAGTGGTGCTGGTAGTAATTACAGTTTCGGAATTATAAAGCTTAAAAACTGGGACGAACGTGAAGATCCATCCCTTTCGGCACAAGCTATTACAGGTAAATTATTTGGTGTTGCATCGACCATACCTGAAGCTACTATTATCTTTTTCTCACCACCAAGTATTCGTGGATTTGGTAACTCGGCAGGTTTTGAAGTAAACTTATTAGATAAGTTTGGTGGCGAATTTACAGATTTAGACCAAGCGAATAAGGAGTTTGCGATGGCATTAATGAGTCATCCAGAAATTAAATATGCACAATCTTCTTTCAACACAAAATATCCACAATATGAAATGGAAATTAATGTGCCTTTAGCGAAAGAAAAAGGAGTGCCAATTAATAGTATTTTCTCCACCTTGCAAGGATATGTTGGAGGGGTGTATGCTTCCGATTTCTCAAAATTTGGGAAACAATTTAGGGTGTATATTCAATCGTTACCAGACGATAGAGCAGATGCTAATGCATTAAACAATATGTATGTTCGAACCGATTCTGGTGAAATGTCGCCCATTACACAGTTTGTAACGTTAAAACGAGTGTATGGACCGCAATCGGTAACGCGTTTCAACTTATTTAACTCAACAAAAATAACGGGTGCTACAAACGACGGATATAGTACAGGGGATGCCATTAGAGTGATTGAAGAAGAAGTTGCAAAATTACCCAGTAATTATACCATTGCATATTCTGGATTAACACGAGAAGAAGTAAGTGCAGGAAACCAAACAACCTTCATTTTTATACTAAGTATTTTATTTGTGTACTTCTTATTAAGTGCACAGTATGAAAGTTATTTGTTACCGTTTGCTGTGGTATTCTCCATTCCATTTGGTGTATTTGGAGCGTATATAAGTACTAAATTTTTCGGATTGGAAAACAACATCTACTTTCAAATTGCATTGATCATGCTTATCGGACTGCTCGCCAAAAACGCCATATTAATTGTCGAATTTGCACTACAACGGCGAAAAAACGGAGAGACCATTGTTGATGCAGCTATTCACGGTGCAAAAGCACGTTTACGTCCAATTTTAATGACATCGTTCGCTTTTATCTTAGGATTAATGCCATTGGTATTAGCTAAAGGAGTTGGAGCAGAAGGGAACAATTCTATTGGTACTGGTGCTGCAGGAGGAATGTTGATAGGAACCTTATTAGGAGTCTTTGTCATTCCAATCTTATTTATCTTATTTCAGTGGTTGCAAGAAAAAGTTTCTAGCAAACCCGCAATTCAAACTATAGAAGACTAAACAGATATGAAGTCACTACCGAAAAATAGACTGTTATTTAGATTACTTCTTGTAATCGTTATTTCAATGACGATGCAAAGTTGCTTTGTAGCAAAAGAGTACACTCGACCAGCAGTCGTAGAAACTCAAAATTTATATAGAACCGATCAATTACCTTCCGATAGTTTATCTATCGCGAATGTATCGTGGAAAAACTTATTTAACGATTCGTACCTTACACAATACATTGAAGAAGGATTGGAGAACAATATCGACATTCGTATTGCAATCCAACAAATAGCGGCTGCGCAAGCGTATGTTAAGCAAGCCAATGCTGGGTACTTCCCAACACTTACAGGTGCTGCATCTGCTTCTCGCTCTTATTTTTCTGAAAATGGACAGCAAGGCGCTTTACTTAGCAGCTTAGGGCAAGACCATATCGATCAGTTTGATCTTTCAGGAACCTTGTCCTGGGAAGCCGACATTTGGGGAAAAATTAGAAGCAATAAACGTGCAAATCAAGCGTCGTACTTACAAAGTGTGGCGGCACATCAGGCAGTAAAAACAAGTTTAGTTTCAAACATTGCAGCTTCATACTATCAATTAGTAGCCTTAGATGCACAATTAGAAATTACACGAGAAACGATTGCGGCACGCGAAAAAAGTGTGGAAACGATTAAAGCATTGAAAGATGCAGGACAAGTAACTCTAGTAGCTGTTGACCAATACATCGCGCAATACAACAATGCAAAAGCGTTAGAAATAGACATTGAAACAGCTATTTTTAGAACTGAAAACACCTTGAGTATTCTATTAGGAAAATCGCCACAGCATTTTGAACGCAACAAATTAGATGCACAAGTTATTTCTGAAGACATTAAAACTGGATTTCCTGCTTCTTTAGTAGGCAACAGACCCGATGTAATGGCTGCCGAATACAACTTAATGCAATCATTTGAATTAACCAACGTCGCAAGAAGCAGTTTCTACCCTTCATTAACGCTTACCGCATCTGGTGGACTCCAAAGCTTAACATTAGACAATTGGTTTAACACGAATTCGTTGTTCGCAAATTTAGTAGGTGGCTTAACCCAACCTATTTTTAATCAGCGAAAAATTAGAACTCAGTTTGAAGTGGCGAAAGCACAACAAGAACAAGCCTTATTAAACTTTAAAAAGACCTTGTTAGTTGCTGGTAACGAAGTTTCAAATGCATTGTATGCATATACCTCGGAAACTAAAAAATACACCTTCCGTCAACAAGAAGTTGCCTCTTTACGTGCTGCTGAAAGCAATTCTGAAGAGTTACTTAACAATGGTTTTGCAACCTACTTAGATCTTTTAACAGCAAGACAAAGCGCCTTAAGTGCAGAACTTAATGTAATTGATAGCAAATTACAACAACTAACCACTGTGGTTACTCTTTATGAAGCCCTTGGTGGTGGTTGGAAATAATTTTTCATGTTGATAAGTATCCCTGTTTTGCAGCAATGCAAACGGGGATTCTTTTAAAAGAAAGAAATGTCGAACGATAAAAATTACATCTTAACTAGAGTTCTAAAGTTGTTTAAAAACTTTGGTGTAAAAAGTGTTTCAATGGATGATATTTCATCCGATTTAAACATCTCTAAAAAAACTCTCTACACCTTTTTTAAAAGCAAAAACTGTTTAGTAAAAGAAACTATTGACAGTATTTTTGACGGTCATTTTAAAACAATTGACCGTATCATCGCTAAAGAGAAAACACCTATTGAAAAGGTTATTTTAATTTACAGATACGCTATCAATCAAGTTATTGCGTATGATTCTGCGTTTTTCTTCGAATTGAAAAAGTACCATGTACAATCGCACAAACAATACGAACAAAAAAGACGAGAAATTGTATTTAATCGAATTTTAGGCCTTTTAGAAGAAGCACAAAAAGCAGGAGAAATACGGAAAGACGTCAACCTTAATTTGTTTTGTGAACTGCACCTTCTAAAATTAGACTCCTTTCTTAAAGACAACGATTTTAAAAGCAAATACGCTCCCCAAGAGCTATTAAGTCATTTAGTAATTAACAATCTTCGTGGCATCTTAACAGACCCAACGCTTTTAAAATAACCGTTACCGCAATGGAAATCCTTTTCCTGCCCACCAAGGATGAAGTTCTATCTCTAGACGTCCCGATTGCACCATCGGATCGAGGTGTGCCAAGCTATCGGCCATTTGTAGCGTAGGAACATTGTAAATGGTAATTCCTCGAATGTCACCATCGTCTCCAAAAGGACCAGAAATATCGGCAAATCCTTTTTCATACATGTTTCCTAAATGCGCTAAATGCAAAGCCTGTAAACTGTCTGCTTCCGTTTTTGTTTGTGACCGATTCGGACCTTTTTTCAGAAAAGCAATGAAATATTGTTGCATCAGTACCGTATCTCCCGTTTTTTGATCTACATAATCAAAAATTTGAAAGCCTTTGGTGTTGAGTTCTTTTTTAAGTTTTGCTGCGGAAGGTTTTACGTTTTCAGGACAGGGTTCCATCATATATTCTCGCTGTACTTTTGTTCCACAACTGCTTATAATTAGTGCAAAAAGAAGAAAAACAATTGATTTCATACGTTCTAAAATTTAAAATTACCAGCTTTTATAGGGGTGTTTACTCAATTGGGAGTTGTAATACTGTATCGCACCCGTTACTTCTTCAGCCAACCAACTAGGTTTATTAAATGCTTCGTTTTCTGTAGTTAATTCCACTTCAGCAACAATTAATCCTGCATTGTTTCCGAAGAATTCATCCACCTCAAAAATATGATTTCCAGCTTTTATTTCATAGCGGATTTTTTCAATAATTCCCTCTTCACATAACAATAAGAGCTGTTCCGCTTCGTGTACAGGAATTTCCTTTTCCCATTCAACACGTGTGGTTCCCGCTTCATTCGATTTTCCTTTTACCGTTATAAACCCGTTGTCGCCTTTAATGCGAATGCGTACCGTACGCTCGGGATCTGTGTTTAAAAATCCTTGTACAATTCGTGTTTGCGTTGACGCTTGGTCTTTAAAATCTTCCGAAGCCACTAAAAATTTACGTTCTATTTCAACCATTCGCTATTTCTTTGATTTTTGCGGAAGTAATAATTGCTTCTGAATGTTCTTTTTCAACGAGAATACGCATAGCTGTAGCAATGGTTTCTGGTTCAATGAGGCTATAATTCTTCGGAAGTAAAAATCCGAAAACACCCATAAATAGTTGTCCGATACGTTCCCCCAAACGTTTTTCAGAGCGTTTTCCACCAAGCAATGATGGTTGCAAAATATAGGTATGTTGTATGTTTTGCTGAAGCACATCGCGTTGCATTTCACCTTTTACTTTATTATAAAACACCGAACTATTGGCATCTGCACCCATAGCAGAAATAACAATAAATCGGTCAATGCCGTTCTGTTTGCAAAGCGTTGCAGCCGTTACAGGAATTCCGTAATCTATCTTCCGATAGGTTTCCTTGTTCGGCGTTTTAGATTTTGTAGTCCCGATGCAACAAAAAACAACATCGGCTTTAAAGTCGAAACTGTGTTTTTCTAACTGAAACAAATCAATGAGGTGTTCTTCTAGTTTAGGATGTGTAACTCCTACCGAGCTTCGAGAAAAGAGAATCACCTTTTCAAATAGATTGTCTGCAAGTAGTTTTTCTAGAAGTATTCCTCCTGTTAACCCTGTAGATCCTAAAAGTATGGCTGTTTTTGGCATAAATGCGTTTTAAAATAGATTTCAGAAACTAGTATTTGAATGTGCTCGAACTAGTAAATCTTAGCATAAAGGTATTAAATTTACAAGATGGAAACCGATTTGCCCATTCGAAAAATTATTCATGTCGATATGGATGCGTTTTACGCGTCTGTCGCGCAGTTGGATAATCCCGAATTGCGCGATAAAGCAATTGCGGTGGGTGGCAGTGAAATTCGTGGCGTGGTAAGTGCTGCTAGTTATGAAGCTCGAAAATTTGGGGTGAGAAGCGCCATGAGTGGTGCAATGGCCAAGCGGCTGTGTCCGCACTTAATTTTTGTGAAATCCGATTTTAAACGCTACAAAGAGGTTTCTACCAAAATTCGGAATATCTTTTTAGAATATACAGACCTGGTCGAACCCCTTTCGTTAGACGAAGCCTATTTGGATGTAACTCAAAACAAAAAAGGGAATCCTAGTGCCACCATGATTGCGCAGGAAATTCGGCAGAAAATAAAAGAAAAGACGGGCTTAAATGCTTCCGCAGGAATATCAATCAATAAATTCATTGCCAAAGTCGCAAGCGATATTAACAAGCCTAACGGACAAAAAACCGTTAATCCTGAAGAGGTCATTGATTTTTTAGAAGGCTTAGATGTCAAAAAGTTTTACGGCGTTGGAAAAGTCACCAAAGAGAAAATGTATCGTTTGGGAATCTTTACTGGAAAGGATTTAAAAACCAAAACTGAAGCCTATTTAAATGAGCACTTCGGAAAAAGTGGTGCTTACTATTATTACATCGTTCGTGGGATTCATAACAGTGCTGTGAAACCTAGCAGAACCCAAAAATCGTTGGCTGCCGAGCGCACATTTAACGAGAATATCGCCAGTGAAATTTACATGTTAGAACGGCTTGACGATATCGCCACCGAAGTAGAAAAACGACTGCTTCGAAGTAAAATCGCAGGGAAAACAATCACCCTTAAAATTAAGTATAGTGATTTTACGTTACAAACTAGAAGCAAAACCTTATCGTTGTATGTATCGTCCAAGGAGCTTATCCTTGAAACTGTTAAAGAATTGTTATTTCAAGAAAAGATGAAAGATTCGGTACGTTTATTGGGAATCTCTATATCGAACCTCAACAACGAAAAGAAGAAAAAAAGCGTTGTTACAAAAGAGACTATTGACGTTCAACTTAAATTTGACTTTTAAAAATATGTAAAAAAACTACTTGTATTAATTATTAACTAAACCCTTTACGTTATGAAAAAAGTAGTTTTTATTGCCTTAGCCGTTGCCTTTGTATTTGCTTCTTGCAAAAATGAGACTTCAGAAACCAAACCTCTTGAATCAACGAATGATCTTGCATTAGCAGACACTTCTAAAACCGTTGAAACCCCCGAGTATTTATATGTCACTGCCTTTAGTGGCCTAAGCTTACGAGCCTTTAACAACCTAAACAGTGAACGTTTGGCTAAAATGCCCTACGGAACCAAAGTCAAGATTGTTACTCCCGAAAAAAACACCACCATGGATGTTGCCGGAATTAAAGGCGGTATGGACGAGGTCGAATTCAATCACAAAAAAGGATTCGCATTTAACGGGTACTTATCGAAGTTTTTCCCTCCAGAATTAAATAGCAAAGCCAAAGGATATGCTGAAGAATTACAGATTGTATTCCCAGAGGTGACCTATACTGAAAGTGTAGGTGGTACCGCCAGTAAACCTTCCAACACAGAAACCTTAGTACTTCCAACGAAGCAATGGCACGAAGCTTTCTTTGTAGCGCAACGCCTGTTCGATTTCCCAAAAGAATTTGACTTTCCAAACCCAAAAGGGAAAGATGAGCAAGTAATTAAAGATAGCAAACCTGAAAAAGACGTTTGGACCAGCGAGCTTCAAGTGTCTAGAAAAGACAATACGCTACAAAAAATAGCCTACGTATATAAAACAAAAGGTTTCACAACAACCGTTCACATTACACAAGAGGGGGATCGCATGAAAATTGAAAAAACAGAAGCGATTGAATAGTCCTTTTATCGCTTAATTGAAAACCCGTAACGTTATGTTGCGGGTTTTTTTATTTCTATAGTATTGATATCTTGTCGTTTTATGTTTTCTTCGGAAAGATCCGTATCTTAGGTATAAAATGAAAGGTTATGAAAAAAAGAGTTCTTTTACGAGTAGCAGCCAGTTTTTTTATGATACTTGGAGCCTGTAAAAATCCTACGAAAGAGGCAACAAACGAGCTATCTGAAACAGTTTCAGTTTCCGAAGCAACTTCACAAAACCAAACCGAATTCTACGTCATGGCAGCCAGCGGATTATCACTTCGGAAAGCAAACACCACCACTAGCGATAAATTGGCGGTAATGCCTTACGGAAGTATGGTTACTGTACATCCTCAAACCACACAAGCGACTATTTCGGTTGAACATATTGAAGGAACCATGCAACCTGTGACCTTCAACGGACTCGAAGGCTATTGTTTTAGTGGTTATTTATCTCGGTATCCCATGCCTGTAAAAGGAGTTTCGGTGGCCGATTATGTGGCGCAATTAAAAGCGAAAAACAATGTGGTACACTACGAGCAAAAAGAAAATGGACCTGATTTTCATGAAGGGTATAGCGAAACCATCACTTTACCCACAGCAAAATGGCACGAAGGATATTATATTGCTCAAAACCTATTCGATACTCCAAAAAGCTTAGCCTTTCCTAATCCGAAAGGCATTCCTTCAGAAACAATAGAAGCGCCCACAAAACCAAAAGAGGTTTGGACTAGCGACTTACTTGTTAAACGAACAAACAATAAATTAGATACGATTACCTATCGTTTTCGCGGGGAAGGTTCTGGCCATGGTTTTATAATTACCAAACCAGATTCAGAAAAACTAAAAATTGAACGCTACGTGTTTGTAGACTAAAAAACAGAGCATGAAAACGGTTCTTGGTTTCTTTTTATTCCTTTTCTTTCAAACATACACTACCCTCGCACAAGAAAAAGAAAATGATTTATCTAATGTGTCGCTCGACTCGGCTATTAGCTGGCTTGACCAAAATCGATTTGAAAGTGACACGAGCTATGTGTCTATTTCAGAAAAAATAGTACGACGTGCTAAAAGAAAAAAAGACTACAACAAACTAGGGAAAATTCACACCTATATCTCAAATTGGCACTATTTAAATAATACCCTATATCATTCTGATTCTATTAT
This sequence comes from Ulvibacter litoralis, assembly GCF_900102055.1. Taxonomy (GTDB): domain Bacteria; phylum Bacteroidota; class Bacteroidia; order Flavobacteriales; family Flavobacteriaceae; genus Ulvibacter; species Ulvibacter litoralis. Next base: position 1,001,560 of record NZ_FNBA01000001.1, on the reverse strand, counting down.
AATTCATCAAGAGAGAGCGATTGAAGCCTTCAGAAATGCAAAAGATTTTCAGTCCGTTCATGAAGGCTATATCGGAATTTCTATGGATTATATTAACAATGCGGAACCCGATAAAGCGGAACGTGCTATTTTAAAAGCCATTAAATATTTTGAAGAAACAAATAATGACGCTTGGTTGGCTGAGTCGTACGCGCAAATTGCAGCATTGTATAAATACACAAAAGAACCAGAGAAAGTAATTGAATATTCAGAATTAAGCTATCCTATTTTATTGAAAAATCGTGAATATCTAGTGGCTTGTTCTGTGTTATGGTATACCAGTGATGCCTACCGCATGCTAGAAAATTATGAAAAGGCGATGCAGTATATAGATCAATCTATCGAAATGGCCTCTACCAACGATTTTAGTCAAAGCAAAGACATATTGGTAGCAGCGTATGAGACCAAAGGGGATATCTATTCGGACCAAAATTTACACGACCGAGCGCTGGATTTTTACAAAAAAGCTTGGGAAGATAATATTTTATTAGGAGGAAAAGAAAACACCGATTACTTTAGATATAATATTGGTCGGGAGTTGTTTCTTCAACAAAAGTACAAAGAAGCCTTGCCACATCTCATTGCTGGAATAAAGGGGAAAGAGCATTCAGAAATAGAAAAAGTACCTGAATACTATATAACGCTTTCTAAATGTTACCAAATGCTAGGCGAATACAATCTCTCTTTGGCCATGAGAGACTCTGCTATGCACATTAAAGCGAAACAAGATTCAGAAAAAATTCACCTTCTGAAGTCTGAGATGATTATTAAATATGAAACTGAGAAAAAAGACGAAGCGATAGCTGCACAAGAATTGTTATTAGTTCAAAAAAACAATATTCAAAACTTAATCATTGGGATTGTAGCATTGCTTTCCATACTCCTATTTCTCCTCTTTTTCTTTTATCGAAAGAACAAAAAAGCCACTGAAGTAATTTCTCAAAAAAATGCCGAAAATGAACTGCTTCTCAAAGAAATTCATCATCGTGTAAAGAACAACCTCGAAATGGTAAAAAGTCTTTTAGCGCTCCAATCGTCAAAACTGAAAGATTCTGCTTCAAAAGATGCTATGATCGCAAGTCAAAATCGCGTACAATCCATGGGAATTATTCATCAAAAACTATATCAAGGAAAGAATTTGGGCAGTATTGACATGAAAGATTATTTTACTAGTTTAGTGGAAGAAGTTTTAGATGGTTTTGACTCCGAAAATAAGATCCAAGTTGAATGTGACATGGAACGCATTGATCTTGATGTTGACACTGCTGTTCCCATTGGGTTAATCGTTAATGAATTATTGACAAATTCGTTAAAATATGCCTTTCCGAAGGACAAAAAAGGGAAGATTGTAATTAGCTTGTTCAAAACCACAACGGGTTCACTAACACTTAAATTTGCTGATAATGGTGTGGGGAAGACAGAAACCGATACTCCAAAAGGTTCTGGGTTCGGCACTCAGCTGATACACCTATTAACACAACAACTCAATGGAGAATTAACAGAATCTTCAGCGCTCGGAACATCGTATGTTTTTAATTTTAAACGCAACAAAGCTGCCTAATGCAAGAAAAAACGAAACTATTAATCGTAGAAGATGAAATGCTTATCGCTGCGAACATTTCTTTAGAACTCACCAAATTAGGATATGAGGTTACAGGCATTATTCCTAGAGGAGAGGAAGCTCTTATACATATAAAAGAAAACACGCCCGATATTGTGTTAATGGATATCAACCTTAAGGGTTCGATTGATGGAATTGAAACGGTAAAGAGAATGCAAGCGTTTTGTAATATTCCCGTTATTTACTTAACTGCCAATAGCGACGAAGCTCATTTTAGTAGGGCTAAAGAAACACATCCCTTTGCTTTTATTTCAAAACCCTTTAGAAAATTAGATTTACAACGCACCATTGCTTTGGTGGTAAGTCAAAAGAATGTTTCAACACAAGTCGCGGCAGATCGTATTGAAAAAGATTTAGAAGTCTTAACAGATTCTATTTTTGTTCGGCATCATGACAGCATGGTAAAGGTTGAAATCAAGGACATACGCTATATTGAAGCTGAGCGTAATTACTGCCGAATTTTTTCAGAAGAAAAAGAATATGTCCTTGTGATTACATTAAAAGATATGGAACTGAAACTTCCAAACAAACATTTTATGCGGGTTCATAGATCGTTTATCATAAATCTATCTCAAATCGATGAATTAGGCACTACGCATATTGTAATCGGTAAAAAAGTCATTCCTGTAAGTAAGTCTTATAAAGAAAAATTATTGCAAAGACTGCAAACCATCTAACGTCTTTTCGTTCGAAAAGAATTCTATCCCTTTCGGACAGAAATCCCATCCACTCGTCCTATATCTGTTTTTTAAAAGCTTGATTGGTTGTTATTTAGACCCTGTCTTACAGAGACACATATCCATTTAACAACTTAAATTTTCAATTATGAAAACTCTAGCAAAAAAACATCAGAAAACCGAAACGCCTCCGTATGTAATCGTAAAAGGGCTCTTGTTATTTCTATTCTGCATAGTATCAATTAGCAATGTAAATGCTCAAAAAACGATTTTCGGACCTATTCTAAACAGTAATCCACACAATAACAACCTGAAAGAAGTAACGCTTTTTGAACATGACAATTTTAATGAATATTTTAATGGTGCTAAAAAGGTAATCACCCAAAACATGCCTAATTTAAGCAACATGAATAATCGGACTACAGGAATTGCGGTACCCCTTGGTAGGAAAGTAATTCTTTATGAAACTGAAGGGTACCAAGGTAGAAAAATCACCTTGTATCCTGGTAATTATTCTCACCTAAATGGTTGGAATGATTTAGCGAGTGCCATAAAAATTGAAACCATCCCTTTTGATGAACCTGTGGCTTACTTTTTAAACGATACCGGGAATATATACACGAATCAAGTTTTTCAGGGTTTTGGTGCTGAAAAAGTTGACAACAATAGTATGGTTTGTTATGATTGTTTCAGTAAACTAATTGTGATAGGTTCTCTAAATGTTATTGCTTATGACCATGCAGATTGGGGAGGTAGAAGTAATGAAGATAATCCATTTAAAGAAGGCACTTACAATTTGGTAGATTGGGGCTTAGATAATAATATTTCTTCGTTAGAAATTTTAAATTTTAAATATGCGCTATCAAAAACAGTTTTAAAAAACCCAAGAGTATTAAGTAAAGATGTTGAAAAAACAATCGCAGTTGCTGCAACTGGCACCAATACAAATGTAAATGGAGCTCCAAAAATGGAAGGAACCGTTAGTGGTTGTTTTGAAGCAAGTGCAACACAAAGTTTTGATGCGGCTACTACTATAGGAATAAGCACAGCCGTTAGATCATCCGTTTCTGTTGGGGTGGAAGGTGTCGCCTCTGCTTCTATCGAATTCGAATTAGCAGCCAAACTAGAAACAACCCTAACCTCTGGGAATTCAACGACCGTAACAGAACAACAGTGCTGGGAAATTAAAAGAGAAGTACCAGTTCCTAAAGGCTGTGAGGGTAAAATTACACTAATAGCAACTCCTGAAGTACAAGTGTGGAAAATAGAAAAACACTATATCCCAGTGGATAGCAAAGGTGATCCAGTTCCTAGCGGAATACCAAAAATTGTTACAGGTACACTGAAAGTGACTAAGGGTATAGGTGCCACTACTAATATTTCTCTTAATAACGATTGCAATCAAGGCAACACAAATCCTGGAGATGATACCTCAAGTACGACTCAACAAAGTTCTCCTCCTAACTCTGGATTAGGTAGCATCTCTGAAATAGAATTTTGTGACCAAAACGGAACTGTAGTCGGTTTTTACACAAACAAAAGCGGAACTTGGGAAGAATATGATGATAATGGTACTTCAAGATTTATGTACCAAGAAATGAAACGAGATAATAATGCAATATATCTTTCAGACCTAAACAGAGCAGGCGTCAAAATTATATTAAACTTGAATACCAAAGAAGTGCTCTATGGTGATAACAACAATACCACTCCGTTTAAACTATACACGATTTCAAACGCATTATAGTGGAAACAGGATCGTGATAACGACAACTACTAACCAAGTTGATGAGTAATGGCATCCTCTTCAAACCTTTGTTAATGGATAACAATACAGTCTGAAACTATAAATTAGTTTTTGGTTTTGGAGGATGTTCCTTACTGTTCAAAATGGAGGTGGTACCAATTAAAAAAGGCTCGAAGTAGTTCGAGCCTTTTTACTTTATCTTATTTTGAAGATACTATCATCTTCAACATTGAAATTAAAAAATTACACCTGCGAAACGCGTAATGTATTTACCATCCCTTTATCAACGATTGGCATTGCGGCAAGATTGATTAAATATTCTCCTTTACCTACAAAACCACGATCACAAGCGATTTTATTTACATCTTCTACAGTTTCGTCTGTACTCACATATTTATCGTAATAAAACGCTTGTACACCCCATAAAAGGTTTAAACGAGATAGTATTCTACGATTCGATGTAAACACTAAAATATGCGCTGCTGGACGCCAAGCCGAAATTTGAAAAGCTGTATATCCACTATTGGTAAGAGTACAAATTGCTTTTGCTTCAATTTCATTCGCCATATGTGCAGCGTGGTAACAAATAGATTTTGTGATATATCGATTGGTTTTGATGTGTGGCGGTTGTTGTGGCACTCGTATTAATGGTGAATTTTCAACATTTCGTAAAATATTAGCCATTTTTTGAATTACCTCAACAGGATATTTCCCTACTGAAGTTTCTCCAGATAGCATCACAGCATCGGCTCCGTCCATTACCGAATTGGCAACATCGTTTACCTCTGCCCTTGTTGGCGTAAGTGATGAAATCATGGTTTCCATCATTTGAGTTGCAATAATTACAGGGATTCGAGCTCTTTTTGCTGTACGCACTAATTCTTTTTGAATTAACGGAACTTCTTCTGCCGGAACTTCCACTCCTAAATCACCACGTGCGACCATTAATCCGTCACAGTGTGCTACAATAGAATCTATATTTGCGACAGCTTCAGGCTTTTCAATTTTAGCGATAATTGGAATTTTATGGTCACAATTTGCTTCAATTAAAGCGCGAAGTTCTTTTAAATCTTCAGCATGACGTACAAAAGATAAAGCCAACCAATCTACATCTTGTGAGATGGCAAAAATGGCATCTTCTTTATCTTTAGTTGTTAATGCAGGTAGTGATATATTGGTATTAGGTAAGTTTACTCCTTTTTTAGAGCGCAACGGACCACCTTGAATCACTTTTGTTTTTACTTCATCCTTTCCGTTGGTTTCAACCACTTCGAACATCAGTTTTCCGTCGTCTAATAAAACGCGTTCCCCTTTTTTTACGTCCTTCGGAAAGTTATCGTAATTCATATACACTTTCTTACTAGTTCCTTCAAACTCGGTTCCAGTACAAAAAGAAATTAAATCTCCAGGCTCTACCACCACTTCTTCCTTCATCACACCTACACGTAATTTAGGACCTTGTAAGTCGCCTAAAATAGCTGTAGTGGTATCTAGTTCTACTCCTAACTCTCTAATGGTTGTTATGTTTTTAATAACCGTATCGTAATTGGCGTGCGAAAAATTGACTCTAAAGACGTCTACTCCTTCCAGAATCATTTTTTTGAGGATTTCTCTCTCAGCTGTTGCAGGTCCTAACGTGGCTACTATTTTTGTTCTTTTCTGGTTTGGCATTAGTCGAAAATTAAATTATTTTTTGATTTTATTGATTCTGCTTCCAAGTGATAAGCAGATATTATTTGTTTTATTTTGTTTATTTCTCCGATGATATCCTGCAGTGGATAAACGTCATATTCAGAATGAATTTTCAGAAAGAAATCAACTTTTTTAAACTCCGGAAGTAAGTAATTAGTGACGGTTTTTTCCGAAGTATCTTCACTAAAAAGGCTAGTTGTAACCGCTTCAACAGCAACTATCGATTTACATTTATTCGCTACTAAATAAAAAGTGGTGTATTCGAAACTATCGTCAAACTTAAATAATGGATAAGAAATATCGATATTCTCTCTCGAATAGTCCAGATCTAAAACCTCTCTTTTTAATTGCAACCCTAGGTGTTTATTTAGCAAATAGGCTACTTTATAGGCTTCTTCGCTACAATGTATGGCAAGTAAAGAGTACTTCTCTTTCTCTTCATAATCTAACAAAAGTTTGTGTGTCGCCATGGTTTTTAATGAATTAATAAAAATAGCGATTGTTTTGGTATTCTAAGTGTTCAGAATGTAAAATCTATGTGAATATTCACGAAAACGTTTTCGTTAAAAATCCTTGTCTATAGCAGTTTGAAGCTTATAATATGCACGTTTGGCTGCACTTTCTTCTGCTTTCTTTTTTGAAGTAGCTCTTGCTTTTCCTACCGTTTTATCTTCCAATATAAGTTTAACTGCAAAGTGCTTTAATGCATCATTTCCAGTGTCTTCATAAACAGAAAACTTAAAGCTCTTTTTATTTTTTTGACACCATTCTATAAAAAGACTCTTGTAGCTAATAATTTTGCCTTCAAGTTTTTCAATATCTACATAGGGTTTTATAACCCGTTTATTGATAAACTTTTCACAATACGGATAGCCGCGGTCTAAATAAATAGCCCCAACGAGTGATTCAAACACATTTCCGTGAATGTTTCCTCCAAATTGTTCAATAGGAATGGTTGTTTTCACCAATTTAATAAGTTCAAGATCGCGTCCTAACTCATTTAAATGTTCTCTACTCACTACTTTAGAGCGCATTTTAGTGAGGTATCCTTCGTTTCCGCCAGGTACTTTTTTAAAGAGGTGTGCTGCGATTACACTACTCAACATAGCATCGCCCAGAAACTCCATACGTTCGTAGTTTTGAGGCTCTCCAGCACTATTCTTTTCATTTGTGGAGCGATGTGTAAAGGCAACCTCATAAAAAGTAATGTCTTTTGGCTTAAAACCTATAATTCTTTTTATATGGAAAAAAAAATCCCCGTTCTTTTCAGTACGAGAATTAAATATGTTTTTAAAGGATGCCATTTAAATTATTCGTCCAGTCTTTTAAAAAGAACACAAGCATTATGCCCTCCAAACCCAAAGGTATTACTCAGCGCTACTTTAATATCTCGCTTTTGAGCTTTATTTAAGGTAAGGTTTAAAGATGGGTCAATATTTTCATCAACTGTGGTATGGTTAATTGTTGGCGGCACAATACCATGTTTCATGGCTAGGATAGAGGCAATGGCTTCAATAGCACCTGCAGCTCCTAATAAGTGTCCCGTCATCGATTTTGTCGAGTTGATATTAATGTCTTTGGCATGATCGCCAAATACTTTTGTAATTGCCTTTAATTCGGCTACATCTCCTAAAGGTGTAGACGTTCCGTGTGTATTAATTGTATCTACATCTTCAGGTTTTAATCCTGCGTTTTCAAGACAATTAATCATTACGCGTTCTACTCCTATTCCGTCAGGATGTGGAGCGGTCATATGGTAGGCATCACTTGACATTCCGCCACCTACAACTTCGGCGTATATTTTTGCGCCTCTTGCTTTCGCGTGCTCATATTCTTCTAAAATAAGCGCTCCAGCACCTTCCCCTAATACAAAACCGTCTCGAGTCGCATCAAAAGGTCTTGACGCTGTTTCTGGACTATCGTTTCGTGTTGAGAGTGCGTGCATGGCATTAAAACCACCCATACCAGCTTTGGTTACAGCAGCTTCACTTCCTCCTGTTACAATAATATCGCAATGTCCTAAACGTATATAGTTTAGTGCATCGATCATTGCATTGGCAGAAGAAGCACAGGCAGAAACCGTCGTATAGTTAGGTCCCATAAACCCATGTTTGATAGAGATATTACCAGGGGCAATATCGGCTATCATTTTAGGAATGAAGAAGGGGTTGAAACGCGGTGTTCCGTCCCCTTCTGCAAAGTTTATTACTTCATCTTGAAAAGTCTCTAAGCCTCCAATACCTGCTCCCCAAATAACACCAACGCGAAATTTGTCTATCGTATCAAGATCAAATCCTGCATCTATAATTGCTTCATCACTAGAAACAAGTGCATATTGGGCAAATCGGTCTAATTTTCGGGCTTCTTTCCTATCAAAATGCTCTAGTGGATCGAAATTCTTAATTTCGCAAGCAAATTTTGTTTTGAACTTTTCAGCATCAAAATATGTTATAGGTGCGCAACCACTCTTCCCATTAACTAAGCCGTCCCAATATTCATTTATATTGTTACCAATAGGGGTAAGGGCTCCAAGGCCTGTAACTACAACTCGCTTTAATTCCATAGAGATGGTTTATTTTTTAGCTTCTTCGATATATGAGATTGCTTGACCTACTGTAGCGATGTTTTCAGCTTGATCGTCTGGGATTTGAATATCAAATTCTTTTTCAAATTCCATAATAAGCTCTACCGTATCTAGTGAGTCTGCTCCTAGGTCGTTTGTGAAGCTTGCTTCATTTACAACTTCGTTTTCGTCTACACCTAATTTATCAACGATGATAGCTTTTACTCTTGATGCAATGTCTGACATAATTTTGTTTTTTAATTTAATTATAAGAGGCAAAAATAAAATTTTTTAATTGAAAACACTACTTTAAATTCAAAATGTGAACTGTGAGGTATAAATATAACAATCAAAACGATTTGTTTCCTTTATACACGCAATCTTTCTTGAAGATTTTAGTTTTTTATTAAAGATTATTCAATTTAAACAATTTTGAGCGAAGTAAAACTCTATTACCTTACTTTTGTGATTTATTATTTTAATTACTTCTGTAAACTTCCAAAGAAACTCTAAAATGAAGAAGCGTATAGTTATTTTTGCTTCGGGTAGCGGTACCAATACTCAAAACGTAATTCAATACTTTCAACAAAGTAATTTTGCTGAGGTTGTTCTTGTGCTTTCAAACAAGAAGGATGCCAAAGTTTTAGAACGTGCTAAAAACCTAAATATCAAATCATTACATTTTGACAAAACAGCACTTTTTTCTTCGGAAGGAGTGCTACAAGTATTAAAAGATACGCATGTCGATTGTATTGTACTCGCTGGTTTTTTATTGAAATTTCCTGAACTTATTCTGAAAGAGTTTCCGAACCAAGTCATTAATTTACACCCAGCACTGCTTCCGAAGTACGGCGGAAAAGGAATGTATGGACATCATGTACACGAAGCTGTTGTCGCAAATAAAGAAGCTGAAACTGGAATTACCATTCATTATGTAAACGAAAATTACGATGAAGGAGCGATCATTTTTCAGAAAAGCGTGGCACTTTCCGAAGAAGATACGCCAGATACAGTCGCAAAAAAAATACATGCGTTAGAATACGAACACTTTCCGAAGGTGATAGAAGAAGTAATACGGTCAAGTTAATAGGTGAAATAAAAAATACCCGCCATCGCGGATATAAATTAATGAGTTCCCCGCCTGCGCGGGCATGATATGGCAAAAAACGGAAAATTTTATGTGGTTTGGTTTGGAAATCCTCCCGGGATTTTTAAAAGCTGGAAAGAGTGCCAAAAATCCATCAAAGGGGTTAAAGGTGCTCAATACATGTCGTTTCCCACATTTGCACAAGCCAAAACGGCATATAATAAAGAGTATGCCGATTATAAAGGAAAAGGACCGAAGAAAAAAACACTTTCAGCAGTAGATTTAGCCAAAATTGGGGAACCAAACTTATATTCTATCGCGGTAGATGCCGCTTCTAGTGGGAATCCAGGGATTATGGAATATCGCGGCGTAGACACTCAAACGCATAAACAACTGTTTCATCAAGGCCCTTTTCAACAAGGAACCAATAATATAGGTGAATTTTTAGCCTTGGTGCACGGACTCGCATTTCTGAAAAAACAACAAAGCGACCGAATTCTTTATACCGATTCTCGCATTGCCATGGGTTGGATAAAAAAGAAAAAATGCAATACCAAACTGAAGCAGACTGCGAAAAATAAAGCTGTTTTCGAGTTATTAGCACGTGCTGAAACCTGGCTAAAAACCAACACCTACACTACTACTATTGTAAAATGGGAAACCAAAGCCTGGGGTGAAATTCCTGCCGATTTTGGAAGAAAATAAACCCTTCCGTACAGTTGGCTTTTATCTCTACAAAACAGTATCTTTGCACCCTCAATTAATTGAACTAATTTAAAATAAATTGAATTCGATTAATTGAGATTTAACTTTTAAAAATACCCGTCTACGCGGGCAAAAAATATGAGTAAGCTTGTTATTGTTGGAACCGTTGCATTTGATGCTATTGAAACTCCCTTCGGAAAAACTGATAAAATTTTAGGAGGCGCAGCAACCTATATCGGACTGTCTGCTTCAAACTTTAATGTTGACGGAGCCATTGTTTCTGTTGTTGGTGGCGATTTTCCAAAGGAATACATCACGATGTTAGAAGACAAAGGGATGAATGTGGAAGGATTGGAAGTTGTGGAAGACGGAAAAACCTTTTTCTGGAGCGGAAAATACCACAACGATATGAATACGCGCGATACCTTAGCAACTGAGCTAAATGTATTGGCAGATTTCAACCCTGTTGTTCCAGAAGACTATAAAGATGCCGAAGTTGTTATGTTAGGAAACTTACATCCACTCGTCCAACTAGGTGTGATTAATCAAATGAAAGCTCCAAAACTGGTTGTTTTAGACACCATGAATTTTTGGATGGATTGTGCTTTAGACGAATTAAAGCAAGTAATCGCTAAGGTTGATGTAATTACCATTAACGATGAAGAAGCAAGACAATTATCGGGAGAATACTCTTTGGTAAATGCTTCTAAAAAGATTATGGAGATGGGACCTAAGTTTGTTGTTATTAAAAAAGGAGAGCACGGTGCTTTATTATTTCATAAAGATGATATGTTTTATGCACCCGCATTACCATTAGCAGAAGTGTTTGATCCTACGGGAGCTGGAGATACATTTGCAGGAGGTTTTTCTGGGTTTTTAGCAAAAACAGGAGATTTCAGTTTTGAAAATATGAAAACAGCGATTATCTACGGATCGGCGCTGGCTTCATTTTGTGTAGAAAAATTTGGAACGGAACGAATGACACAACTTTCCAAAAAAGAAGTGCATCAACGTTTACAGCAATTTAAGAGTTTAACTCAATTTGATATTGAATTAAAATAATACAGGCGCCCTTATGGGCGCTTTTTGTTTGGCTAATTTCTTAGTCCTGACCCAAGAGGAAAGAAATTAGGATATAATAATTAAATTAAAGAAAAAATAACCCTTGGGTCGGGGAACATTTTTTCGACATGGCAACACAATGAGTGACGCGTTAAAACACGAGTGCGGAATAGCAATGGTACGATTGTTAAAACCATTAGAATTCTACAAAAAAAAATACGGTACAGCCTTTTACGGTGTAAATAAAATGTACTTAATGATGGAAAAACAGCACAATCGCGGTCAAGACGGTGCTGGTTTTGCAAGTATAAAGTTGGACGTAAACCCAGGTGAGCGTTACATTAGTAGAGTCCGATCCAATGCGGCGCAACCCATACAAGATATTTTTGCGCAAATCAATCAGCGAATCAATCAAGAATTTGAAGCTTTTCCAGAGCTTAAAAATGATGTAGCGGCACAAAAAACAAACATTCCTTATTTAGGAGAGTTGTTTTTAGGACACGTACGTTACGGAACCTTTGGAGGTAATAGCATCGAAACAGTCCACCCTTTTCTTCGACAAAATAATTGGATGCATCGTAATTTAATTATTGCAGGAAACTTCAATATGACCAATACTACGCAGCTTTTCGACAACTTAGTAAAGCTAGGAATGCATCCTAAAGAAAAAGCCGACACCATTACCGTAATGGAAAAAATTGGACATTTCTTAGACGATGCAGTTCGTAAATTATACAAAAAAGCCAAAGCAGAAGGGATGAACAAAAGAGAAGCTTCTCCTTATATTGCTAAAAACCTAAACCTTGCTAAAATCTTACGAAGATCTGCTAAAGATTGGGATGGAGGCTATGCAATGGCTGGATTATTAGGACACGGTGACGCGTTTGTAATGCGTGATCCTGCCGGAATTAGACCTGCATATTATTACCAAGATGAAGAGGTTATTGTTGTTGCTTCGGAAAGACCCGTAATCCAAACAGTGTTTAATGTTCCTTTCGATAAAGTGAAGGAAGTAGAACCGGGAAGTGCCTTATTACTGAAAAAAGACGGAACTATGAATGTTTCGCAAATATTAGAACCCCTAGAACGCAAATCATGTTCGTTTGAACGTATTTATTTCTCTCGCGGAAGTGATGCCGAAATCTATCAAGAACGTAAAGAGCTAGGGCGTTTGGTAATGCCGAAAGTTTTAAAAGCGATCGATCATGACACTGAAAATGCAGTGTTTTCATTTATCCCTAATACTGCGGAAACTTCTTTCTACGGAATGCTTGATGCGGCTCAAAACGAGCTAAACAAACAAAAGAACGAAGCCATTCTTAAAGAAAAAGACTCGTTAACTGTAGAACGTCTTCAGCAAATACAGGCACATAAGATTAGAACGGAAAAAATCGCCATTAAAGATGTAAAACTACGTACGTTTATCTCTGACGATAGTAGTAGAGACGATCTTGTTGCACACGTTTACGATGTTACTTACGGTGTTGTAAAACCAACAGACAACCTCGTTATTATAGATGACAGTATTGTAAGAGGAACTACGCTTAAAAAGAGTATTTTAAAAATGCTTGACAGGTTAAATCCGAAACAAATAGTTGTTGTTTCATCGGCACCACAAATACGTTATCCAGATTGTTACGGTATTGATATGGCACGATTAGAGCACCTTGTTGCTTTCCAAGCAGCACTTGAGCTTCATAAAGATCGTGGCACCTATGCTATTGTAGAAGAAATCTATCATAAGTGTAAAAAGCAAATTGAATTGGTAGATTCAGAAGTAATAAACCACGTTAAGGAATTATACGCTCCTTTTACAGATGAAGAGCTTTCAGATAAAATTGCACTAATTATTAGTGATGAAAGCATCAAAGCGGATGTGAAATTAATTTTTCAATCGGTAGATGATCTTCATAAAGCGTGTCCTGACAATTTAGGAGATTGGTATTTTACAGGAAACTACCCTACGAATGGTGGAAATCGTGTGGTGAATAGAGCATACATTAATTTCTTTGAAGGAAATCCAGAAAGGGCGTATTAATCTTACATAAAACGCACAAAAAGGGTCTTTTCATCGAGAATTCAATCACTTTATCTAAAAGTAGGAAAAATCCGCTTTAGATAGTATCTTAAGTACTATATTTGAATCATACCATAGCATAAGTAGGTTAAGTTCATGGTAGATTTGGGGCAAAAAAGGTAAACTTAACGTTTACCTTTTTTATTTTACAATAGTTTGTGTGAACTTGTAAAGACGCTAAAAACTCAAGATGCAATTTGACAGAACAGGAATTATTCTCTACACAATCCAATACGAGCAATGTGTTTCTTTTTATGAAAACATACTTGAACTTACCAAATTATTTGAAAATGAACAGTTAACCTGTTTTTCTTTTGGCGCTTCATACCTAATGGTCGAAAAAGACGATTCATACAGTGGAACACAAGTTGAGTCTGAACGTTTAAAAACGTGCCTACGACTTAATGTTCCGAATGTAAAATTCATGTCGGAAAAATTAATCTCAAAAAAAATTGAGGTAGATTATCAAGAACACACTTGGGGAACCGTCGCTAAATTTTTTGATCCAGACGGAAATTTGTGTGCGTTAAAGGATAGTGGAACTTTTGAAAATCAAATTGCAGAATTTAAGTCAGAGAACTAACTTAACCTATTAAGCTCTTAAAATTGAAAGATATGTTTGATGACAGTTACTTCCGTATTTTTTAAGAGAATTCACTACCTGTCCTATAAATGTGCTCTTACCTTCTTTATTTACTTCAATCAAAGATCCTTGAAGCTCTTTAAACTTATCGTCTAAAGATTCTAGATCACGAACCATAAACATCTTTTGATTTTTTTGGATCACTTTTTTCTTTTTCTTCTTTACATCAATGACTGAATATTCTACTTTTAATAAGTATACTTTACTTTCTTCATTCTTCATAATTCATTCGTTTTAAAGTACAAAGATATGAAAAATACTTTAATTTTACATTTACGTAACATTAAGTTAACATTGAAATGCCTTTCTGAAGGTCTTTTTTAGACCAAAAAAGGTCCTTCTAAAGTGTTAATATTCTGAAAATTCGCCTTTTAACGAAAAAACGGGTGCTTTGTCTAAAAGTTGAAAATAGCAACTTAAATATGTCATATATTTGAATCATACCATAGCATAAGTAGGTTAAGTTCATGGTAGATTTGGGGCAAAAAAAGGTAGACTTTCAGTTTACCTTTTTTTATTTAAACTAACCTCACATTAGTTTTATTCCATTAAAAAAGCCTTTCACTAAAACAGTGAAAGGCTTTTTTGTTAAGACGTATTCTTAGAATAAAGTCCTATTTATTTTTCTCGTAACGAGCAGAAACTTCTTCCCAGTTAATTACATTAAAGAATGAAGATACGTAATCTGGACGTCTGTTTTGGTAGTTTAAGTAGTAAGCGTGCTCCCAAACATCCAATCCTAAAATTGGAGTTCCTTCGCAGTTTACACCTGGCATTAATGGATTGTCTTGATTTGGTGTAGAACAAACTTCTACTTTTCCACCTTTATGAACACACAACCAAGCCCAACCTGAACCGAATTGAGTTTTAGCCGCGGTAGAAAAAGCTTCTTTAAAAGAATCAAAGTTTCCAAAAGCCTCGTTAATTGCTTCTGCTAAATGTCCTGTTGGCATTCCACCACCATTGGGTGACATTACTTCCCAAAACAAACTGTGGTTGTAAAAACCACCACCATTGTTACGAACAGCTTTGTTGTCCATATCAAGGTTAATTAATATGTTTTCAATTGATTTTCCTTCTAAATCGGTTCCTTCAATTGCAGCATTTAAATTGTTGGTATATCCTTGATGATGCTTTCCGTGGTGTATTTCCATGGTTCTAGCATCTATATTTGGCTCTAATGCGTCGAACGCATATTTTAATTGTGGTAATTCAAAAGACATAGTACGTGTTTTAAAAATTAGTATTTTGTTAGCCCAAAGTTACGCAATATCACCCTTTTAATATGTTATAAAATTTATAAGATTTTGATAATGCTATAGATATTTCTAATTATAGCGATATAAGAAGCTTCTTTTAATTAATTTAGTAAAAAAGTCTTTTTGGAAAATTCAGTGCCTTTTAAAATTTACAATGCTTCGGCTGGGAGTGGAAAAACATTCACTTTAGTAAAAGAATATCTTAGTCAGATCCTTCAATCTAAAACAGATAGTTATTACCAACATTTATTAGCAATCACCTTTACCAACAAAGCTGTTGCCGAAATGAAGCAGCGTATTTTGGAAAATTTAATTGCTTTTTCAGAAACCAAAGTGCTTACCGAGCCGCCTGCAATGCTTTTGCAACTTTCGAAAGAACTAGACCGCTCGGTTTCGGATATTCATGAACAATCCAAAAAAATTGTAAAACATCTTTTACACCATTATGCAAGTTTTAGCGTAGAAACCATCGATCGCTTCAACCATCGACTGATTCGAACTTTTGCACGAGATTTAAAATTATCGTCCAGTTTTGAGGTTACTTTAGACACCTCTCAAATGTTAGCCGAAGCAGTAGATCAATTGATTAGCAAAGCGGGAGAAGACCCAAAAATTACACGGACGCTTTTAGATTTTGCACTCGAAAAAACCGACGACGACAAATCGTGGGACATTTCCAAAGACATTATTTCTGCTGCGAGCTTATTGTTTCGTGAAAATGAAGCTTCACACGTGGCCGCATTGAAAGAAAAATCGTTAGACGACTTTACTACTTTTAAGTCTGAATTGCTTCAGAAGAAAAAAACACTTTCAGAAAAATTACTTCAAATTGCTTCAGAAACCATTCAAAAAATAGCAGACGCTGGACTCGAAGACAATCATTTTAACCGAAGTTCTTTTCCGAAGTATTTACAAAAACTTCAGCAAGGAGAAACCAATCTATCATTTGACACTGCTTGGCAAACCAACTTTAGCACTTCTCCCCTTTATACGGCTACCACACTTAAAAAAAGTCCTGAAATTGCAGCAACTATTGACGGACTCACCCCATATTTTGTTGAAAATTTTGAACTTTCAAAAAAAATCATCTTTCAATTAAAACTTATTTCTTCCATCCTTAAAAACCTAACACCCTTATTTGTGATCAACTTGGTGGCACAAGAAATAAAAAACATAAACGAAGAAAAAAACACACTTCCAATTTCAGAATTTAACGCTTTGATAAATACTGAAATTAAAGATCAGCCAGCACCTTTTATTTACGAACGTCTGGGTGAAAAATACAGGCACTTTTTTATTGACGAGTTTCAAGATACCTCACAACTGCAATGGGAAAACCTTATTCCGTTGGTAGAAAATGCACTTTCGCAACAAGATTTGCAGCAAAAAACAGGTTCTGCTTTACTTGTGGGAGATGCCAAACAATCTATTTACAGGTGGCGCGGTGGGTTGCCAGAGCAATTTATGGAGTTGTATGGCGCAACAAATCCGTTTCCAAGTGTCGAAAAAGAGGTGTTAAATCTCGAAACAAATTACAGAAGCTGTGAAACCGTTATCAATTTTAACAATGACTTTTTCACCTTTATGGCAGATCATTTTGAAGATCCTATTCACAAAGCACTTTACACTTCTGGAAACCATCAAAAAACCAATGCTAAAAAAGGAGGTTACGTAAAATTAGAATTTCTTGAAAAGCAAAAGAAGGCAGATCAAAACGAAGTGTATTCACAACGTATTTACGAAACGATTCTCGACCTAAAAACGCGTGGTTTTTCGGAAAAAGACATCTGTATTCTAACTCGGAAAAAAGACGACGGTATTTTTATTGGGAGTTATTTAATGGAAAAAGAAGTCCGTGTAATTTCTTCGGAAACGTTACTATTACAATCGTCGCCGTTTGTTCAATGCTTGGTCGCTATTTTGAGATTGAGTTTGTTTCCAGACAACGACGAAGCAAAAATTAATGTACTAGACTTTCTACACAAACACCTTTCTGTAACGGAAGCGAAGCATACCTTTTTTACGCAGTTTTTAGGAATTTCAACATTAGAATTTGAAGCAAAGCTGAAAGACTTTGACGTCGATTTTAGTTTCCAAGCACTGCAATCCCTTTCGTTGTATGAAAGCTGCGAGTATTGTGTCCGAAGCCTTCACCTTCAGGATAAAGCTGATGCTTATTTGTTTAGTTTTATGGATGTTGTTTTCGAGTTTGAGCAACAACCGCAAGCGACAAAATTAGCATTTTTAGAAACGTGGGAAGTTCAGAAAGACAAAGCATCGATTCCCGCAAATGAAGGGACCGAAGCTGTTCAAATTATGACCATCCACAAATCAAAAGGATTGGAATTTCCAGTCGTAATTTTTCCTTTTGCCACCATTGATGTGTACGATGGAAAAAGAGACTCGGTTTGGTTTCCTGTTCCGGACGAATTGAGCAAAAATTTTAAAGAGACACCTATTAATTATTCCAAAGAGTTAGTCAATTTTGGAGAAAATGGCGAACACCTATATAATGAGCACCACAATACGTTGGCGCTCGATAATATCAATTTGTTATATGTTAGTTTGACGCGTGCGGCGGAGCAATTGTATGTTTTTACTGAATTCCCTTCGGAAAAGAAGTCGGGAGGCCTGTCTACCTACCATGATTTTTTTGCGGCTTTTCTGAAACAAACGGGAACTTGGAATCCAGAACAACCTTTTTATGAATTTGGAAATGCAGTAAGAAGTCTCCGTCCTTCTGAAGAAGAAACGTTAACACAAACTGTTCCCATATTTATAGCAACTGCCCCTTCAGACCATCATTTAAAAATAGTAACGAGAGAAAGTGCGTTGTGGGATACCGATACGCAATTGGCCATTTCAGAAGGAAACTTACTTCATGATATAATGGCCGAAATCGCTTCAGAAGAAGACATTACCCCTGTTTTTGAAGCCTTAAAAGAACGCTCAATTTATACTTCCGAAGAACTTGAACGAATTCACAAAAGAGTTCGTGCCATTACTTCGCACCCAGAATTAAAAAAATTATTCTCGAAGGGGGATGATGTAAAAATGGAACGCGATATTATCACAAAATCTGGGCAACTAATTCGTCCCGATCGATTAAATTTTCATTCTGATACGTTAGTCACCATCGTCGATTACAAAACAGGGGCGCCCAATTACCATCACGAAGATCAAATAAATAGTTACGGACACGCTTTAGAGGAGATGGGCATGCAACTTTCAGAAAAAATAGTGGTCTACACCCACGAACAAGAAATTGTAATAAATAAAGTATAAATTTGTCCCTTAAAACGCTTAGAATAAAAAATTATGTACGGAAAGATAAAAGAGCATTTAGAACAAGAACTTCAAGATATAAAAGACAATGGTCTCTATAAAAAAGAGCGCATTATTACGTCTCCACAAGATGCTGTGATTAAAATTTCAACAGGAGAAGAGGTAATTAATTTTTGTGCAAACAATTATTTAGGATTGTCTTCAAATAAAGAAGTTATTCAAGCAGCGAAAGATGCAATGGATACACATGGCTTCGGAATGTCATCCGTTCGTTTTATCTGCGGAACTCAAGATATTCATAAAGAACTAGAACAAAAAATTGCCGATTACTACCAAACGGAAGATACGATTTTGTACGCTGCCGCTTTTGATGCTAACGGAGGTGTTTTTGAACCTTTACTAGGTCCTGAAGACGCGATTATTTCAGATTCATTAAACCATGCATCTATAATTGATGGAGTGCGTCTGTGTAAAGCTGCTCGCTATCGCTACCAAAATAGCGACATGGCAGATTTGGAACAACAATTAATTGCTGCAAATGAAAAGAATGCACGCTTTAAAATTATTGTGACCGACGGTGTCTTCTCTATGGACGGTATTGTAGCGCCATTAGATAAAATTTGTGATTTGGCCGATAAATATGATGCCTTAGTAATGATTGATGAATGTCATGCTGCTGGTTTTATAGGCGAAACAGGTCGTGGAACCTTAGAAGAAAAAGGAGTAATGGGCAGAATTGACATTATTACTGGAACGTTAGGGAAAGCTTTAGGAGGTGCCATGGGTGGCTATACCACTGGAAAAAAAGAAATTATTGAAATTCTTCGTCAACGTTCTAGACCTTATTTATTTTCAAATTCATTAGCGCCAGCGATTGTAGGTGCATCTATTAAGGTATTTGATATGCTCTCTACCGACACTACTTTGAGAGATAAGCTAGAGCAAAACACAAATTATTTCAAGCAAGGCATGAAAGCTGCTGGATTTGACATTGTAGATGGAGACTCTGCGATTGTACCTGTAATGCTCTATGATGCAAAGCTTTCGCAAACGATGGCAGATTTATTATTGGAAGAAGGAATTTACGTAATTGGCTTTTTCTACCCTGTAGTGCCAAAAGATAAAGCTCGAATTAGGGTACAACTCTCTGCTGCTCACACAAAAGAACATTTAGACAAAGCCATTCAAGCTTTTATAAAAATTGGTAAACGACTTGATATAATTAAACCGTAAGAACATTTATTTGGAAGCAAATAGCTTGATATTTATAAAAATTTTAATAGATTTGCTTTTGTTTATAAGTTTTAACAACTTACTTTTGCTCATAATTAACACTTAAAAAAATTAAACAATCGAATATGAAACATCTTAACAGTATTTTAGTTGCTGCACTTATCTTCTTAACAGTTGGTGTTGCAAATGCTCAAGACGAAAACAATCCTTGGGCAATCGAGGTTGGTGCAAACGCTGTTGACCTTTTCCCAATTGGGCTTGCAGACGGTCAAGCAGATAGTTCTCCACTAAGAGGAGACCTTTTTGAAGAGTATTTTAACGTAGATGACCACTGGAACATACTTCCTTCAGTTTCAAAATTATCTATTGGTAGATATGTAGGTAGCGGATTTACATTTGCTGCAGTTGGAACAATCAACAGAATTGAAACAATTGGTGATGTACCAGTTGACGATCTTACCTATTACGGTGTAGATGGTGAAATTAAATATAGCTTTAGAGACCTTATTGCTGGTCCAGGTGGATGGTTTGATCCTTCTCTTGGTCTTGGTGGGGGTTACACTTGGGTTGACGATATCGGATTTGGTACTGCTAACGGTTTAGTAAGTTTCAAATTTTGGTTAGCTGAAAACTTAGCTCTTGATTTACAATCTACTTACAAGCACGCTTTCGAAGACAACTACGGTCGTACTCACTTCCAACACTCTGCAGGTATTATGTTTAAGTTTGGTGGAAAAGACACTGACGGTGACGGAATATATGATAAAGATGACGAATGTCCTGAAACTCCTGGTTTACCAGAATTCAACGGATGTCCTGATACTGACGGTGACGGAATCGAAGATAGAAACGATGCTTGTCCTAACACTCCTGGTACTGCTGAGTACAACGGTTGTCCTGATACTGATGGTGATGGAATCACTGATGCTCAAGATGGTTGTCCAACTGAAGCTGGTCCAAAATCTAACAACGGTTGTCCTATCGTAGATACTGATGGTGATGGTGTTAACGATCCAGACGATGCTTGTCCTAACGAAGCTGGTCCTAAAGAAAACAAAGGTTGCCCATGGTCTGATAAAGACGGTGACGGTGTATTCGATAAAGACGATGCTTGTCCTGAAGTTCCTGGAACTGTAGCGAACAAAGGTTGTCCTGAAGTTTCTGTTGAAATCATTAAGCAATTAAATGATTACTCTAAAACAATCTTGTTTGACCTAGGAAAATCTACTATCCGTCAAGAGTCTTACGCTGTTCTTCAAAATATCGCTGATATCATGAAAGAATATCCTAATGCTAACTTCGTAATCGAAGGACATACAGATAGCCAAGGTAGTGACGCAACTAACCAAAAGCTTTCAGACAGTAGAGCTTCTTCAGTTAGAACTTACTTAACTACAATCGGTATGAGTGGTAGCAGATTATCTTCAATTGGATATGGTGAAGCTAGACCAATTGCAACGAATGCTACTAAAGCAGGAAGACAACAAAACAGACGTGTTGAAATTTCTTTGAGAAAATAATAATTCTCTAAAAATAAATAAGAAGAACGCCTCCATTTATGGGGGCGTTTTTTATTTTTATAGAATGCAAACATTCCTAGAAGAAACCATTCAATCCATTCAAAAAGAACATGACGATGTTTCTTCTTTAACACTTATTCTACCTAGTAAACGTGCAGGTAGCTTCTTATTAAACTTACTTCGGGAGAATGCGACCAAAACATTTTTCGCGCCAAAAATTATAAGTATTGAAGAGTTTATAGAAGAACTTTCAGACTTAAAAATTATAGATACTACCGAGCTTTTATTCAAAAGCTACGAAGCCTACTTAAAAACAGAGAGTAGTCAAGAGAAAGAAAGCTTCGAAATATACACCACTTGGGCAACGACGCTTATTGGTGATTTTAATGAAATAGACCGATTTTTAATTGAGCCGAAATCCTTTTTTACCTACCTAAGCAATATTCAAGACATCAACCATTGGTATGTTAAGGATCAAAAAACACCTCTTATTGAGAACTATTTAAAGTTTTGGAATAGTTTACATGCTTTTTATGAAACATTAAAAACCGATCTATTAAAAGAAAAACTAGGCTATCAAGGGATGGTCTATCGCAAAGCTGCAAATGATGTGGAATCTTATATTCAGAATTTTGGCCAAAAGCAGCATATCTTTATTGGTTTTAACGCTTTAAATAATGCCGAGCAACACATCTTTCAGAAGTTGCTTGAAACAACTAATACAAAGGTATATTGGGATACCGACACCCATTTCTTTACCGACAAAAAACACAGTGCCTCCCTTTTTCTGAGAAAGTATGCAAGTGAATGGGACTATTATAAAACCAACCCTTTTTCGATTAGTAGCAATAACTTTCAGAAAGATAAAAAATTCACATTTATCGAGGTTCAAAAAAACATAGGACAGGCAAAATACGTTGGAGAGCTTCTCTCTAAACTTTCAGAAGAAGAATTAAACAAAACCGCGATTGTATTAGCCGACGAAAAATTACTTATTCCCATACTACATTCGTTACCACAAAACTGCAATACCGTTAATATTACGATGGGAGTTACTTTAAAATCATTCCCTGTTACGACCTTTTTTGAATTGCTTTTAAACTTTCACCTTCGTCAAAAAAAGTTATGGTATTATAAAGATGTATTGTCTTTAATAAATCACCCGTTAGCGGCTGTTCTTATTCCTGATAATAATGTGATTGAAGCTTCAATCACAACTCAGAATAAATCGCACATTTCTTTAGAAACACTCCTTGAGGCTGCAACCACTGAGAATAGAGACATATTAACGGTATTATTTGGTGACTGGAAAGAAAATAGCAATACTGCCATTCGGCAATGTTTAGAAATTTTGTCACGTTTAAAAAATAATTTTTCAGAAAAACCCATCGAATACGCGGTACTACATCAAATATATCAAGTGTTTTCAAAAATTGAGGCGCTAAATAGCTCCTTCGCTCATTTAAAAAGTATAAAAACAGTACACGACCTATTTGTAGATTTCTGCGCGACTGCAA
The DNA here is from genome assembly GCF_900102055.1 of Ulvibacter litoralis. Lineage (GTDB taxonomy): Bacteria > Bacteroidota > Bacteroidia > Flavobacteriales > Flavobacteriaceae > Ulvibacter > Ulvibacter litoralis. Next base: position 978,833 of record NZ_FNBA01000001.1, on the reverse strand, counting down.
CCTTAGACTTTAAAGGTGACGCTTATAATGGATTGCAAATTATGGGAATTCTAGAAACACGTGTGTTAGATTTTGAGAATATAATTCTAACATCCGTAAACGAAGGGATTCTTCCTGCTGGAAAATCGAATGCTTCTTTTATTACGTTCGATTTAAAACAAGAGTTCGGATTGCCAAAATTTACCGAGAAAGACGCTATTTATACCTATCACTTCTACCACCTTTTACATCGTTCTAAAAATGTAACCCTACTCTATAATAATTTTAGTGACGGAATGAACGTTGGAGAAAAAAGTAGGTTTTTACTGCAATTAGAAGTTGAAAACATTCCAAACCACACAATTGAAAAGGTGGTATTGGCTCCTTCAATTGAAATTAAACAAAGTGAATTAAGATCCATTGAAAAAACAAAAGCGGTACTCACTAGAATTAAAGAAATTGCTGCTAGAGGGTTTTCTCCTTCGGCATTGACAAGCTACATTCGAAATCCGCTAGATTTTTATTATCAGAAAATCATTAAAATTAATGAAGTTGAAGAAGTTGAAGAAACAGTGGCAGCTAACACATTAGGAACAATTGTTCACGATACATTAGAAGCTTTTTACAAACCATATGAAGGTTCTTTTTTAACTTCAGAAATACTTCTGAACATGAAAAAAGAGAGTCCGAAAGAAGTCACAAAACAGTTTATCAAAACCTTCAAAGGCGGAACCTTCGATAAAGGAAAAAACTTGCTAATTTTTGAAGTTGCAAAACGCTACGTCACTAACTTTATAGACTACGAACTTTCAGAATTAAAAGCAGGAAACACGATTAAAATTGTACAAATTGAAAACAACCTTGATGTCGACGTTCCCATTCCGGAGCTAGACTTTCCTGTTAAAGTTGCCGGAAAAGTAGATCGGGTAGATGAGTACAATGGTCAATTGCGAATTATAGATTACAAAACAGGTAAAGTGGAACAAACCCACCTAGAAATTATAGATTGGGAAGTACTTACCGACGATTATAAATACAGTAAAGTGGTGCAAGTTTTGGCGTACACACTCATGATGAATGCGCAGATGCCAATTCAAGACGTAGAAGCGGGTATTATATCATTTAAAAACCTTCAGAGTGGATTTCTTAAGTTCGCAACCAAAACAGGCGTTAGAGGCCCTAAAAACCATCAAATCACTCAAGAAACGTTGGCGACCTATTCCGAAGAACTAAAAAAGCTCATTTTAGAGATTTGCGATCCTTCTATTCCATTTACTGAAAAAGAAATTATGTAAACAATGCTATTGAAAAAACAAAACATCCTTACCGCAGAAGCGAAAAAACCAATCTGTTACGACGTTTGCTATCGAGAAGACGAAACACCAAAGCCCATTGTTCTTTTTTGCCATGGGTATAAGGGATTCAAGGATTGGGGAACGTGGGACTTAGTTGCAGAAGCCTTTGCTGAGGCAGGCTTTTTCTTTTTAAAGTTTAATTTTTCTCACAATGGAGGAACGGTAGAAGATCCTATCGATTTTCCAGATTTAGAAGCATTTGCAAACAATAACTTCAGTAAAGAATTAGACGATTTAGATCGTATTCTACATTTTATTTCTTCGGAAAATGAATTCTCTCCCCAACTTAATTCAGAGAAAATATCCTTAATTGGTCACAGTAGAGGCGGCGGAATTGTACTGATTAAAGCGGAAGAAGACGAGCGTGTTCAAAAAGTAGTTACTTGGGCAGGTGTTTGCGATTTCAAACTTAGATTTCAAGAAGGCACGGATAGCTTTAAAGAATGGCAAAAAAAGGGGATAACATACATTGAAAATACACGTACCAAACAGCAGTTGCCACATTACATTCAGTTTTACGAAGATTTCATAGCCAACGAAGAACGCTTCACGATAAAAAGAGCGGTTCAAAACTTAAGCAAACCACAACTTATCATACAAGGAGATGATGACCCTACGGTAACTATCAAAGAAGCCGAAGCATTACATTTTTGGAATCCGAAGAGTACCTTGAAAATTATTGAAAATGGAGATCACGTTTTTGGTGGTACACACCCGTGGACTGAGGAAGAGCTCCCTACAGCTTTGAAAAAAGTAGTAGCGGAAAGTAGTACTTTTATAAAGTAATTCTTTCCGCTACAAATTAAATTAGGTGCGGCCTTTTAAACGCACTTCGATTTTTCGCTTAACAACCGTAAGACTTTTCATTAAATCCATAATTTTTGGATCCTTATTGGTTTTATAGATGTCGTTAAGGCTAAGTATAAGTTCTTTTGCTTCCCTAGAGGCTATAATTCTATCGCTTGTGTTTTGGAAAGAAAACTTTCTTTGCTCAAACTCACGAGCTTTTTCTAAGATTTCCATTTGTTTTTATAGGTTTTAAGTGTAACTACTTCAAGTTATGTAAATTTAATTACATAAGTATTCTCGTATATAGAAAATTAATAGGAACTATCAATTTTGGCATAGTACGAATTTATGCGCAAACAAACAAAGAAAAAATGAAAATAGCATACGATTAACAAAGCCTTAAGAAAAAAGCAATAAAAACACTACTTTTTTAGGAAGTATAAAAAAACCCACAGTTATAATTCTGTGGGTTTTGTGGAGAATATCGGAGTCGAACCGATGACCTTTTGGCTGCCAGCCAAACGCTCTAGCCAACTGAGCTAATCCCCCAATAATTTGAGCGAAATTAAACAAAAAACTATTCTTGCACTTGTAAAACCAACAAAGGTTTCGTTGTAAAAAACTCTTTTTTTAGAATCACATTTTTCTCCCATAGTTTTTTGAAAAACCCACGCTTTCTGCGCACGACACAAAGCATATCAGGATTGTGGTCTTTATAATGTGCCAATACCGCTTGATAGGTTGTGCCGCTTTCTGCTTTGGTATACGTTGTTTTTAATTTTTTAAGTTTCTTGCTTATTTCAAGCATTTTATCTGTAGAATCTGGTGTTTCTACATGAAGTAAATGCAATTCCGTTCCAAAATGCTTTACATATTGGCGAACAGGATCGAGCATTTTCTTCTTGTCAAAATTTCCATTTTTAAACGCCATTAACATCGATGTTGGTTGCTCAAATACAGCGCCTTCAGGAACAATCAATATTGGAATATTGGTTCCTTTTAAAATTTTTCCTGAAACATTTCCTAAATAAACCTCTTCTCGAATTGAATTACTTCGAGGCGAAAGCACCAATAAATCTATATCGACATGCTTACTTACACGATTCACACTTTCTAAAATACCTCCTTTTATAGGATGTGAAATAACCGTAACATCTCTTTTATTTACTTTTGAAAGTACCTCATCCAAACGGTTTACGGTATCTTCTTTCATAATCGCGTTTACCTTAGTAAGTCCTCCAACCTTCGATAATTCTTGAAATACCGAAATTACATATACATACGCATCCATCTCTTGCGCCAAATCGATTGCGTATTGTAAATTACTTACTGCATTTTCTGAAGACCCAATCGGAACCAATATATTTTTCATAGTCGTATATTTTCTCTTACATTTAAAACTAGGCAAAATTAATTTTTAAATATGATTCGGAAGGCAAAACTTTCAGAAATTGAACAAATTCTAACAATAACTAGAGCTTGTGCGGACAAAATGACTTCGGAAGGAATCCTTCAATGGAATGAACACTATCCTTCCATACAAGCCTTTCAGAAAGATGTGGCACGCCAAGAATTATATGTTCTATTGATTGAAGACACCATTATTGGCAGTATTGTTATTTCTTCGGAAAAAGATTCAGAATACAACCAAATAGACTGGCTAACGGAAGATTCGCACCACTATTACATACACCGTGTGGCCATTGATCCCAACTTTCAGAAGAAAGGCTACGCCAAAAAACTTATGGATTTTGCGGAAGATTTTGCGGAAGCGCAGCAAGCCGTTTCGGTGCGTTTGGACACATTTAGCCAAAACAAACGCAATCAAAAGTTCTATGAAGCAAGAGCATATACGCGTTTAGGAAACATTTACTTCCCCAAACAAAGTGAACATCCTTTTTATTGCTACGAGAAGGTATTGTGATCTATTTTGAATCCAAAACAAGGAAGGTCTTGTCGTTTTGTTCCGTAACTTTGCGCCTTCAAAATGCAAAAAACAACAGTTTCTTTTAAACGAATTCAGCAACTTGCTATTCCTGCAATTATCTCAGGAATCGCCGAGCCTGTACTCTCTAGTACCGATGCTGCCATTGTTGGAAATATCGCAGAATACGGAACCGAGTCGCTCGCAGCTGTCGGAATAGTAGGTTCATTTTTATCGATGCTGATTTGGATTCTTGGACAAACCAGATCAGCAATTTCAGCCATCGTTTCTCAAAATTTAGGCGCAGGAAAACTCAAAGACCTCAACAACTTTCCAGCCCAAGCCATCTATTTTAACATCGGATTGAGCATCTTGGTATTGCTCTCGACCTACTTTTTTGTGGACGAAATTTTTAAACTTCTCAATGCGAAAGGCCTTGTACTAACCTACAGTATCGAATATTACAACATTCGCGTTTGGGGATTTCCTTTGACACTGTTCACTTTTGCAGTGTTCGGACTTTTTAGAGGGCTTCAAAATACTTTTTGGCCTATGATTATTGCGGGTATTGGCGCTTTGACCAATATCGGCCTAGACTTCGCTTTTGTCTACGGAGTTGAAGACTATATTCCCGCAATGGGAATTAAAGGTGCCGCGTGGGCAAGTCTTATCTCGCAAGGGTTAATGGCGTTATTAGCGTTGCTCTTTTTATTGAAAAAGACCGAAGTTTCTTTAAGGTTACGTTTTCCATTGCATCCAGAAATAAACAGGTTGGTGAGTATGAGTTTTAACTTGTTTGTCCGTTCTATTGCTCTTAATACCGCTTTGTTATTGGCTGTTCGAGAAGCTACTGGTTTAGGTACAAATTTTATTGCAGCACACGCTATTGCCATCAATATTTGGCTGTTTTCCGCCTTTTTTATAGATGGTTATGGCGCAGCGGGAAACATCTTAAGTGGAAAGTTATTGGGTGAAAAAAACTACACCTCATTGTGGAATCTTACCAAAAAAGTAACTTCCTACAATATTATCGTTTCCGTATTCTTAGTCATCGTTGGGGTACTTTTGTACAAACCCTTAGGGCTTCTCTTTAACAAAGACCCAGAAGTGTTGGTTTTGTTCTACGGAATGTTTTTCATGGTATTGATAAGTCAGCCCATCAATGCCATTGCGTTTACATTAGATGCTATTTTTAAAGGACTCGGAGAAATGAAATACCTTCGGAATGTCTTGTTGGGAGCAACCTTGTTTGGATTTATCCCAATGCTCTATTTAGGAAAATATATGGATTGGGGTCTTATTGGTATATGGACAGCGATATTAGTTTGGATTGCCTGGCGAGGAATTGCGCTAGTTATCAAATACTACAGAAAGTACATACCCTTAATTGAAGGTTGATACATTATAAAAAAGAGGCTCTCTAAAAATAAAACGTTCTAGTTTGTCTGATCAAGCGGAGTTGAGATCTTATTTTTCGTTAACAACTTACAAGTAGCTACAACGCTCAAATACACTTACACTCTATTTTTAGAAAACCTTTTTAGTAAAATAAATACTATTATTGCTCTGAAGCATTTTCGTAGGTTACCGTTATGGTTGCCGTTAATTCAATTGTTTCGGTACCATTATTGTCCGCTTTAAATGTGGCTAAATATTCTTGTCCATCTACTACATCGTAGTTTTCAAATTTAAAGTCATGAGATCCAAAATATAAGATTTCGTCCGCTTGTTCTTGCAGTTGTAATTCTAAAAAATCGGTGTCTATCGGACTTCCATCGCCTAATGGCTCAAGCGTAATCGTAGCATTTTCTAGGGTTCCTATTTCTGGACCGTCAATAAAAGCTTTTGCTTTGTAAAGAATATCTCCTTCTTGCTGTTCTACTTTTACATCGGTAATGGTAAACTCTTCATTTTGGTTACCTTCAATAATTACTAGTTGTTCGGTTTGAAAGGAAACAGGGTTGCCATTTTCATCAATATAATCTATAAGTACTAGGTATTCACTACCAATTGCTTCCTCTAAGTGTTCAAAGTTCATTGTTTCACTTACAAAAGTTCTTGTAGTAACATTTTCATTAGTAAATTCGAGAGTATATTCAGTCTCTAAGGGAGCTGGTCCTTCAAAAGGTTCTTCAAAAATGATACGTACTTCCTTCACTTTGTCTTTATCTGTCCCTTTTACTTTCGTTCTTATTTTAAAACCATTTCCATTATTTTTTAACTTGATTGTTACGGGTTGAGAAACAATTCCTTCTTCTTGTGGTTTTTCAGTAACTACAATATGATGCACCTCTTCATCTATGAGTTCGCCCATAGTGTTGGTTAAAAAAATGGAGACACCTACAGTATTCCCTGGAGTTACTAATAATGCTGTTTGTTCACTAGCACTTTCATAGGTAACAGCAATAGTAGCCCATACATTTGTTCCATCTGGATCTGCTTCTAAAGCTAGAGCGCCTCCGTCTACTGGGAACTTAATTTCATTATCTAATCCTTCAACAGAAAGACTTACATTAGCTATGTCTTCCACGTTTTCACCGCCTAGATTCACTTTGTATTTATAAATTCCATATACATTGGTTTGTTTTATTAATACATTATTAATATCAACCCCGTCATCATCTTGTACTGTAGCCCATACTTTTTCGGTATCTCCTAGAGGGTTATTGTTTTTATCCATTGGTGTCATAGCAATTAAAAATGGTTTTCCTTCTGGATTATCCCCTTCAAAACGAAGTGCTTTAAAGTTAAAAGATGCAAATCCATCTTCATCTAATTCCCCATTTAAATTAAGGTCAAATTTTGATGGAATTGGAGTAATCCCTTCCCGCTCGTTTATAGTCACTTCATAATGGTTAATCCCACCTGTTCCATCTGCTTTTGATGTGATATTATAGCCACCAATTCTTCTCCTTCTAATTTTTACCCTTTTAATTTTACCTGTAAAATCCCCTCTAGATTGTGTAACGGCAGTATGTGTCGTTAAATTTGTTTCATTCGCAGTAACAACAAGTGAATCCTTTTCGCAAGAAGTTAGGGAAATCAGTAAAATAATAATAAGTGTGTTAAAAAATTTCATTGTGTTTGTTATTAGTTAGTGGGTCAAAACTAAGGTTTTTACATAGGCTGTTTTTGATCTAGTTTCTGAAACACCTCTTTTAACTTCTGAAAACACAGTGACAATTTTTAGGCGTAAGAGCTTCAAAATGATTGGGTCACCAATTTTCTAAACTCCCTAACAACCCATAAAAAAACTGCTCCACACGGAAACAGTTTTTTAAATTAATTTTTTGTTCTTTTTCGAAAACTGGAATTGGGGTAAAAAACTTTCCGAAGGAATTATTCTGTTTGCTGAAATTCCTATTAAATACTGCTTACTATTTGTAGAAATTCCTCTCGTTTTTCTTTAGAAATAGAAACTGTTTTATTAGTATCCATTACAATATAGCCTCCATCACTTTTCACATATTTTTTAATATGTTTTAAATTAATAAGGTGAGATCGATGAGGCCTATAAAAAATAGGAATGTTTTGTAAAAGGTCTACAAAATGCTTTAATGGCTTGCTTATACACAGATTTTCATCTTCTAGCGTAGTGATACTTGTGTACATTCCATCCGCTGTAAACATGACAATATCTTTAAAGTTTACAAATTTAATCCCATCTGTGACGGGTAGTCCAATTTTCTCGAAATTATTATTTGATAAACTTTGTTTTAACTCATCTAGTTTATGGTTCAACCTGCTTTTTCCTAAAAAATCTATCGCTTTATCTACAGCTTCTTTTACTTGATTGGGACGCACCGGTTTTAATAAATAATCGATTGCCGATAATTGAAAAGCCTGAATTGCGTATTCACTATAAGCAGTTGTGAAGATAATTTCAAAATTTACAACATCTTTTTCAATAAAATTTAAAATCTCTAAGCCAGAATGTTCTGGCATTTCTATATCAAGAAAAACAATACTAGGTTCCTCTTTTTTAATAATTTCCACGCCTGTTAAAAGGTCTCCAGCTTCGAAAATTTGTGTAATCTTTGAGCAATTTTCTTCTACTAAAATGCGTAACAGATTTCTCGCTTTGGGTTCGTCGTCTATAATTATTACTTTCATAATTGGTTCGTTGTAGTAGGGATATTTAATAGTACACGCGTACCTTTTGCACTAACATCTTCTTCAAATAAATCTATAATTTCAACTCCTATTTTTCGTTGCTTATTATAATTTAATAAGTTGAGTCTATTTTCTGTAGCCTTTGTAGCAAATGGTGTGTGTAAGTTTTTGTTTTGTGCTTGTATTTCTGAAGCTCTTTCACGCCCTACCCCATTATCTTCTATACTGCACGTGATTGAACCCTCTGTTTCTTTTGTAAAGCAAATTGATAGTTTTCGATCCGTTTTTCTGTGTAAAAGTCCGTGTTTTATAGCATTTTCTACATACGGTTGAATTAGCATTGTTGGGATATGCAACTGTTCTTTATCTATCTTTTCTGAAACAGTAAACATATATGTAAATGTGTCTTCAAAACGTAATGCCTCCAAGTCTAAATACATTTGTAAACTGTCTATTTCGTCGTGAATTGAGAGTGTTCCCGCGTCGCTATGTTTTAAATAAGTGCGTATTAAATCTGCAAATTTGCCCAAGTAATCTCCAGCCAAGTTCTTTTTATTAAGAATGATGTACTCCTGAATGCTATTTAATGCATTAAAAATAAAATGCGGATTCATTTGTGCTTTTAGCGCTTTTAGCTCACTGTCTCTATATTGTTTTTCTAGCGCCAATCGTTTTTGGGTTTCGTGTAATTCTAACGTTATAATTTCAGCATTTTTTTTCGCTTTTATTCTACTAAAATAGAGTGCCGAGCTCAATAATATTAGTCCGGCTATTAGTGCCGTTCCTATTAATAAATTTCTATTTCTAATGCTTTTTTCTTCTGCGAGGGCCGCAGTGGCTTCAGCCGTTTCTTTTTCCGCTTCTATTTTTTCGGTTTCGTATTTGGTTTGCATTTCTACAATCCGTTTTTTGTCCTCTTGAGAGTTAATAGAATCTCGTGCGGCAGAATACAACTGGTTTGCAGCGTCTGCTTTTTCTTGTTGCCCTAAAATACTATGTGTAATATATAATTGCTGATTAATTTCTTGTCTGTAAAGTAGTGACCCTAACTCTTCATAAAGCGCTAACGCCTCTTCTAACAATGGCAATGCCGCTAAATGATTGCCTTGCATTGTCTCAATCTGAGCTAATTGATACGTAGAAGATGCCACAGAACGATTATCCCCTATTTTTTTAAAAAAGGGTAATGACTCGTTAAATTTCTGTTTAGAAAGTTCATACTTTTTCTGAACTCGAAACATGGCAGCTAACGTACCTGTCATTAACATTTTTCCGTAGGTAAAATCGGTCTGTTCACAAATAGCTATGGCTTGATTGTAATAAATTTCAGCATTTTTATAATCTGCTAGGTGATTGTATGCATTACCTACATCAAAATAAAAACGCCCTTTTCCTGGTGTTACAGGATCATCTTTTACTTCTTCTAAATTTTTTAAGGTCATTGCCAACGCCTCTTCTAAAAAATTTGTATTCTGGTACGAAATGGCAAGATCACTGTACGATAACATTCGATCCGCCTTAGGTGCTTTTGAAGCATCTAACAGCTTAACCGATTCTATAGATTCTCGTAAGGACTCTTCAAAATTACCCAAACGCCTATAGTGTTGCGCTAGATACCTCCTTGAGGTTCCTTCCAAAAAAGTGTTTTTTAAGTCTTTCGAAAGCGCAATGGCTTCTTCTAAAATAGGTCCACTGTTTTTAGAAGTAGAAGTTCTTTTTAAATACGAAATATCTAATAATCGTCGTACCCGCAGAGAATCTTTCGCAGGCTCTAGTTCTAATAATTGTTTTATACTATCAATTTCTTTTTGTTGTGCATGCCCAATACTTATTAAAAAGAAGCTGGTGAAGAGTAATACGTACGGTAGGTTTTTCATAAAATATAGTTGCGCTTTACAAAAATGTAAATAATGTCCTCTTTTTATATTACTATTTGCTGAAACATCCTTTTGAGTTTCTGAAAAGCATACACCTTTTTAAATTATTTAAATATAAACATTTATAAATAGCTGTTTTCTTCGGAAACATCCCTCATATAATTTCTTCTTTAAAAAAATCAAAAACTAAGAATTAGATTTCAGCAACCCAAAACCTCTTTTTAGAAGTTTCAATAACATACTAATTCGTTCTCCTTGTAGATTTGTAACTCCTAAAAAAAGAAACAGAAATTATAAATAAGTATAAAACTGTTTTTTATGTCTTTAAAAAATCAACTAATTAACCAAATTTTTAAATCTCGAAAGTAAACTCAGAGAGGTTTGTTGCCAAAAAGGTGTTTAAGGAATTCTATTTATTCCTGAAAAACAAGAAAATAAAACAGGCTGTTTTTGTGAGAATATAGCAGTTTTAAATCCGTGTTGTCTTGGGGAAGTACAGCACGGATTTTTTGTTAAAAACATTCTAAAAAAGTGTTTGCGTTCCCCATATTTTTTTTGAAAATTACCTCGTTCTATGAGACAACTACAAATAGGTGATAAAATGTACAATGTCAAGCAAAAAGGCTTTAACGACTTTATGCGTTATAGTTTTTCTGAAGTAGTAGAACTCACAAAAACACTTGCCGTTTTAAAAAATGGAGTGCGATTAATCAATCAACCTAGAACTTCTTTTGTAGAACCTATAGGATATTCTGTTAATAAAGACAAAGGTACACACTGGCATTTAATGACGGTCGACGTGATAAGAAAGGCACAAATTGAAAATGAAAAAATTGCAATTCACGACTGGTTTGAACAAAAAACATTCAGCCTAGAAGAAAAACGAGCAATTTATAAAGCCTTTAAAATTTCAGCAACAGAAAAAATCGCAGCACTTGAAGCTATAAAATAATTGTATTTTTGCTTCTGAAATATCATAAACTATGAAAGTATTAGAATTTATTGGAGGCCCAGGATTATTTCTTATTCTGGCCATTTTGGTGATTGTAGTTGTTGTTTACAACAAATATAAAGGGCGCAGATAGTAATTTTTTATTTTTTTTACGTCTAGTTTTGTACCATTAATACTAAAACATCCGCCATTGCGGAAAACGAACAGATGAAATTTTTTGAATTCCTCAACGGCAAGGATGGGCTAATGCTCCTTGGTTTAATAGTTATCATTGCAGTCCTTTATAAAAAATATAAAAGCTACCGCTATTTCAAGGATATCGAAAAGCGCAGAAAAAAGAAAGGGAAGTAAGCTGATTTACAGCACAAACCTAGTAAATTTACACGCATACTAATTAAATACCACTCGTCTACACGAGAATTGCAAATGAGCAACATTCGTATTACAAAACAATTTTCTTTCGAAACTGGTCACGCTCTTTACGGGTATGACGGAAAATGTAGAAATGTTCACGGACATAGTTATAAGCTTTCAGTAACAGTAATTGGAACGCCTAACAATGATACTACACATGCTAAATTTGGCATGGTAATCGACTTTAGTGACCTCAAAAAAATAGTGAAAGAAGAAATTGTAGACGTTTTTGATCACGCAACTGTTTTCAATAAAAACACTCCTCACGTAGAACTTGCGAAAGAATTAAGCGATCGTGGACACAATGTATTATTGGTCGATTATCAGCCAACTAGCGAAATGATGGTAATCGATTTTGCTGAAAAAATCAAAAACAGACTTCCAAATACCATTCAATTACATTCGTTAAAACTTCAAGAAACAGATTCAAGTTATGCGCAATGGTTTGCGTCAGATAACTAAACACTTATCCTTTTCACTATCTTTACCGAATGCAACTACCCAAAGGCAAAAAAGTATATTTCTCGAGCGACAATCACTTAGGCGCACCTACGCAAGCTGAGAGTCTGCCTCGCGAAAAAAAGTTTGTAAAGTGGCTAGACGAAGTAAAAGAAGACGCAGGCGCTATTTTTTTATTGGGAGACTTATTCGATTTTTGGTTTGAGTATAGAACCGTTGTCCCAAAAGGATTTGTTCGTGTTTTAGGAAAACTCGCCGAAATTAGTGATAGTGGTATTCCGATTTATTTCTTTGTGGGAAATCACGATTTGTGGATGCAAGATTATTTTGAAAAAGAACTGCATATTCCAACCTATCGCGATGTAAAAGAATTCACTTTTAATGATAAAGTGTTTTTAATTGGTCACGGAGATGGTAAAGGCCCTGGAGACAAAGGCTACAAGCGAATGAAAAAAGTCTTTACAAACCCCGTCTTTAAATGGTTGTTTCGATGGTTTCACCCCGAACTAGGAATGCGATTGGCGCAGTATCTTTCTGTAAAAAACAAATTAATTTCAGGCGATGATGACGCCATTTTTTTAGGCGAAGAAAACGAATGGTTGGCACAATACGCCAAACGAAAATTAGAAACCAAACATTACGATTATTTTGTTTTTGGACACCGTCACTTATCTATGGAAATTAAAGTTGGAGAAAAATCTACCTACTTCAATTTAGGCGATTGGATTTCACAATATACCTACGGTGTGTTTGATGGTGAAAACTTTCAGCTTAAAAAATACGACTAGTTATTTCAGTAAATACTCTAACGTAATTGCATCTAATTTCCCGTCAACGTATAATTTACTTTTTTCTTCAAAATTGCGTAATGCATTATATGTTTGTGTGTTAAAATACCCATCGTGTACGATAGAATCCCCTTTTTCATTCAACAACCGTTGTACTTCATATACGACAGGACTTCGCTCTCCTAAACGCAAACTATTTGCTTGCGGATTGTCGTAAAATATCTTCTTTAAGAGATTGTTTTTCTTTTGTACTTCGGAAAGTTCTTCTTGCGTTTGTACTTCTTCTTTAGCGACAGGAGCGGAAAGTAAACCTTCATAATACTTTACATTGGCGAGCTTTTTTCGATATTCTGAAACTGCAGCGACAACATCATCATCATCATCACTTGGATTACGAACATCAATACTTTCGGCACTCCATTGTGTAATTACATATCCATTTACCGCTTCAATAGCTTCGTAATAATCTAACAACAAGCCTTTATCTGCATTTGCAATGTCTACTGTTTCAGGAATTTTATACTCATATTCCGTCATTGAAAAACGCTTGTATTTTTTGTATTGCCCAAATCCAATAAGGGCCACAATAACAACAAGCAGAAAAATAATAATTTGTTTCATAGGTTGGTTCTGTTAGGATACTTAAAAATACAGAATTTTAATTTATAACGTAATATCTTTTAGCCGAAGCTGCAAACTTATTGTTCCTTGCCATTCATTCTCATCAATAACATACGCTGCTTTAAAAGGCTCTGCTCCTGTTGCAATGGCTAGCTTATCTCCCATTCCGAAACCAATACATGCAAACTGTGGCGAATTATCTTGTTGTACGGTAATTCGTAAATGACTTTTTTCATCACCTACACATTTTCCCCATCCCGTATCCTTCAAATTACGACTCATAAACACAGGTGTCATATTTCCTGGACCAAAAGGGGCAAACTGCTTTAATATTCGGTAGAATTTAGGCGTAATCGCATTTAAATGGATCTCTTCATTAATTTTTATCTCTGGAACAAGCATATTTGGTTCTATCGTTTCAGAAACAACACGTTCAAAAGCCGCTTTAAAATTTTCAAAATCCTTTTCAAGCAATGTAAGTCCTGCCGCATACATATGCCCTCCAAATTGTTCAATATGTTCCGAACAACTCTCGAGTGCATTATACACATCAAACCCTTTTACAGATCGAGCAGACGCGGCAAGCCGGTCGCCACTTTTTGTAAACACAAGTGTTGGTCGGTAATACGTTTCAGTAAGACGAGACGCTACAATCCCAATCACTCCTTTGTGCCAACTTGGGTCGTACACAACTGTTGTATTTCGGTCTTCTTCTTTATTATTTTTGATTTGAAGCAAGGCAGCTTCTGTAATTTCTTTATCGGCCGACCTCCTATCGGTATTAAAAACTTCAATTTCTGCAGCGTAGGTTTCTGCCAATTTTAAATCGGTTTCTGTAAGTAAGGTAACGGCATAATTTCCATGTTTCATTCTTCCCGCCGCATTAATACGAGGCGCAATGGTAAAAACAACATCGGTAATGGTCAGTGTTTCTTTTTTTAATTGCTTTAGAATGGCCTTAAACCCATTACGAGGGTTCGAATTAATCACTTTAAGTCCGTAATACGCCAAAATTCTATTTTCACCCGTTATTGGAACAATATCAGCACCAATAGCAGTAGCAACTAAATCTAAATACAATAGCAAATCATCGAGGACTAAACCTCTCTTTTCTGAAAGTGCTTGAATTAGTTTAAACCCAACACCACACCCACAAAGTTCCTTGTACGGATACGCACAATCTTCACGTTTCGGATCTAAGACGGCAATCGCTTTTGGAATTTCTGGACCCGGTCTATGGTGATCACAAATAATGAAATCTACCCCTTTTTCTGAAGCATACGCCACCTTTTCTATGGCTTTTATACCGCAATCTAAAGCAATAATGAGCGAAAAATCATTATCGGCAGCAAAATCGATTCCGAGGTATGAAACTCCATATCCTTCGTCATAGCGATCGGGAATATAGGTGTGAACTTTTGGATAATAAGTTTTTAAATAGGAAGCAACTAAAGCTACACTTGTAGTACCATCTACATCGTAATCGCCATACACTAAAATGTTTTCTTGGTTTGCAATCGCTTTTTCAATTCGAGCAACTGCCTTATCCATATCCTTCATTAAAAAAGGATCGTGCAAATTGTCTAAACTCGGACGGAAAAAATCTTTTGCCTCTTCAAAGGTTTCAATCCCTCGTTGCAATAATAAAGAAGCAATATTAGAGTCTATACCAAGGGCTTCAGTTAACTCATTTATTTTTTGAGGATCGGGTTTCGGATACAAAGTCCAACGCATATGTTATGGTCATTTTAAATAAGGGAAGTAGAAGGTTTAAAAGTACGAAATCCATCTACAATCTTTCATTTTTCAGAATAAAAGGAAATACACTTATATAAAAAGAGTTCTTTTCCTTCAAAAATTTATAGGTGTTAACCGCTAATAATCAGCTAATTACCTACTGCTTAAGATGCATCTCTGTATTAATTTAGCACCTCACAATCAATACATTACTCATTTATTTATTCATTAAAAACTATTGTTATGATTTACAGACTAAAGGGCAAATTGTTTACAGCAATTTGTGATGCACATGAAAACGCTATCGCTCATACGAAAGTACGATTGTATAGCCTAAAAGACGACATAAATGCAGCTACAGCATATACATCTGCGCAAAGTAAAGAGCTTATTCAAATATTTGAAGCCAAAGAAATTAAAAACCGAAAAGCCCAACTTATTGCGGAAACAACAACAGATGCAAACGGAAACTACGAGTTTAAGATAGACGGAGATCGAACAAAGTATTCGGGCAGCGCTGTTGCAGTATCCTTGTTTTATGACGAAGTACCAGACTACGGACAAGGCGATACTTCAGCACCAAAAAACTTCAGCACTTTTGAAGTATTAATAGATATTATTCATCCTAAATGGCGTGAAACCAATAATGGTTTGGAAGCAGGTTGGAGTTTTAAACTAACCTCTCGTGTTTGGTGTTATATTTTAAAACGATTAGACATTTGGGTAATCTGCGGAACAGTAACAAATTGTGAATCGCAACAACCGCTCTCCGGAATTGAAGTTATTGCCATGGACGACGACATCATTACCGACGATCGTTTGGGAAGTGCTACAACTAAAAACAACGGACAATTTTGTATTTTCTATCGCTCTATCGACTTCAAGAAAACATTTTTATCGCCTTGGATTAATATGGAAACAACGCCTGTTTTCAGTTTTGACAATGGTCCAGATGTTTATTTCAAATTTGCCATTAGTGGTTCCGAGTTTTTTGCTGAAAATCCTTCCGAAGCACAAAAACCAAGTCGAAAAAATGTGGGGAATTGCCTGTGTGTAGCCCTTTGCTTAAAAGAAGCTCCAACGACACAACAAGATCCGCCAGCTTTATTTTATCAAATTGGATACAATAGAAAGTACCATCCTGTATTAAATATAGATCCCGCTACGGGAAGAACTACAGGAAAAGCAGAAGCAAGTTGGAATGACCAAGCATTTTATAACACTTTAGACCTAAGAGGTTCGTTATCTCAAACATTGAACGGACAACCAGTAGAGTACAAATTTCAATATGCAAAGGTAGACGACCCTTCATTTGATGTAAATTCTCCTGGTTTAATTTGGAATGATGTTGTTGCTGGACAAATTGCAAAAACAGAAATTGCAACACAAACAACACAGATCTTTCCTGTGGTAAAGTATAATTCTTTTAAAATTGGCGGAACCACTTCTCCTACCATTTACGGTAATGAAATTAAAGTTGAGGTTACTGCAGACAATTGGATAGAGGTGCCTCAATATACCGGTGGATTTCCTTTTAGCTTCAATGGCTCTTTAATTAAACTCATTTCAAATTCATTAGTTCTAAATGATACCATAGACGTGGCTGGAATGAAACCTGGAGAGACATCTGTTCTTCCTGCACCTAGTCCTTCTGATAGCTTACAAAAAAATAAGTACTTTATACTACGCATGTTAAAGCGCGAAAAAGGAAACAGTGCTACAGAAATACAAGCTGGATTTTCTAGAGCCTTAGCCATTTTTAATACCGAATATCAAAATGTGCCACAAGGAGGGTCTTGGTTACCAAGTGCTAGTAACGAATTAGGTATTGCCTCTATCGATCTTCAAGAATTAATTGGAGGAGGTTGTAATAAAATTGTGAATGATATTCATGTAAAATATACCGCTGCGAATCCAAACTTAGGGTCTGTTTGGTTAAAATTCACAGGACAAGGAGCGACCAACACCTTCGACCCTATTGTATTTCCATCGCCCGGAGAAGAAGCTTATGGGACGGTAAGTTATATAGGAGAATTTGGCGACTTGAAGCCTTGTGCTTATGAAATTCTCTTAAACGTAGAATTAAACCTTACCGATGGTGAAGACCAACACCAAGGTATTTGGGACAGAGTTTTGTTCTGTAGATAATCTTTAAAGAAAATAACGAATCCTAAAAACGGCTGTTAGAAATTTAATTTTTCTAGCAGCCGTTTCTATTTAAAAATTAAATCTAAACTAGTTCGTTTTTACATTTTGATATTTGTATTTTCGGTTTTCTGAAACTTTAAAAAAAACCCATGCCTTTAGTAACACCGCTCTCAGCAGATCACGACAACGACACAAAACAATTAGCCGAATTTTTTAATGAAACCTTAGGATTTTGTCCCAATAGCGTACTTACCATGCAGCATCGCCCTGCTATAAGTAAAGCGTTTATCAATCTCAACAAAGCCGTTATGGCAAATGAAGGTCGGGTAACCTCAGCGTTAAAAAGAATGATTGCTTGGGTAAGTAGTAATGCAACAGGGTGTCGCTATTGCCAGGCACATGCCATTCGTGCTGCGGAACGATACGGAGCTGAACAAGAACAATTAGATAATATTTGGGAGTACCGAACACATCCTGCTTTTTCTGAAGCAGAACGCGCTGCCTTAGATTTTTCGTTGCAAGCTTCTCAAGTGCCAAATCAAGTTGATGAAACCATTAAAAAACGCTTGTACGAACACTGGAATGAAGGTGAAATTGTAGAAATGTTAGGGGTTATTTCTTTGTTTGGATACCTAAATAGATGGAACGACTCTATGGGAACCACAATTGAAGATGGCGCTGTTGAAAGTGGAAACCAATACCTTGGCAAAACAGGCTGGAACGAAGGAAAACACAAATAAGATTTTTAACTTGGTACGCTTTTACAAAGCGTGACCTTCATACTGTCTTATCATAAATACAATCATAATAAGTACGTTTTAAAAAAACGCACGAGACTAAAAGAGGTACTTTAAGAGAGTGCCTCTTTTGTTTTTTTCTGAAGTTCGGGTACAACAGTTTCAGTAAACCACGGATTTTTAGTTAGCCAGAATCTATTTCTAGGTGACGGATGTGGCAATGGAAAATACTTCGGAAGGTATGCTTTGTAATTTTTAACGGTTGCGGTAAGATTTTTTTCCGCAGTCTTTCCTAAGTAATATTTCTGCGCGTACATTCCAATTAAAATAACGAGTTTTACATGTGGCATTTCGTTAAGTAAATCCTCATGCCATAGTGGAGCACATTCAGGTCTTGGTGGTAAGTCACCACTTTTCCCTTTTCCAGGATAACAGAATCCCATAGGCACCAACGCTATTTTTGAAGCATCGTAAAAAGTTTGATCGGTTACGTTTAACCACCTCCGAAGTTGTTTTCCACTAGGATCGTCCCACGGAATTCCAGTTTCATGCACTTTTGTTCCTGGCGCTTGGCCAATAATTATAACTCGTGCGTTTTTGTGCGCCGCTACAATAGGTCTTGGTCCTAACGGAAGGTGTTCTTTGCAAACTTCGCAGGCTCGAATATTTGCTAAGAGTTGTTTCATTTTTTTCCGCCTACAATAATCACAATCTCACCTTTGGGAGGCTTTGCTTCATAATGTTTTAAAACAGCTTCAGCCGTACCTCGAACCGTTTCTTCGTGTAATTTGGTAAGCTCTCTAGACACCGAAATACTTCTGTCGGCTCCAAAAAATTCAACCAATTGACCGAGTGTTTTCAGAAGTTTGTGTGGCGATTCGTATAAAATAATGGTTCTTGTTTCTTCAGCAAGAAGCAACAATCGTGTCTGACGTCCTTTTTTAACGGGCAAAAATCCCTCAAATACAAATTTGTCGTTTGGGAGTCCGCTATTTACCAAGGCTGGCACAAATGCTGTCGCTCCAGGCAAACAATCAACTTCAATGCCTGCTTCTACACAAGCGCGCGTTAACAAAAACCCAGGGTCGCTTATAGCAGGAGTTCCTGCATCACTAATAAGAGCAATATTTTCGCCAGCAATTAAGCGTTGAACGATTGATTCGGTTGTTTTGTGTTCGTTGTGCATATGGTGCGAGTGCATATGCGTTGTGATTTCAAAATGCTTCAATAATTTCGCGCTGGTACGTGTGTCTTCAGCTAAAATAAGATCTACTTCTTGTAATACTTCAACAGCCCTAAAAGTCATGTCTTTCAAGTTTCCAATAGGCGTTGGAACAAGGTATAATTTCCCCATACACTTAATTAAAGCTTTTCTCTATAATTTGCATAAACCGTTCCGAATATTCTTCTTTTTTAAGCCAATAATTATAGTCTGGTTTTACTTGACCTTTAATAAATTCTGAAGCTTGGTCAAAGGTATCCATGGTATTGATTTGCGACAAAACGCGAGTGTAATCCTCTATGCTATCATTAAATAAATGCTTCACAAAAGCAAGGCGATCGTTCAATCCAATTTGCAAGCCTTTGTTAACAGTATCATTAATAGACCTCGGTTTTCCTTCAACGGTATTGTTTGTCGGCGCCTTTGGTGTTTCCGAAGGAACTTCCTTTTCTTTACGCTCAAACGTAGGAGTTTGTTGGTACGTTGCAGCAAACTCTTCCAAATCGTTTTTTACAAATTTTTTCTGCGGAAGCACCTCTTCTAACAAATCGTCAACGCGTTGCGACTCCTCTGGCATCTGCGCCACCAAGTCTTTAATTTTTTCAATCAACGGTTCAACCAAATCCTCTTTATGGGTAGCTTGCGGCAAAGGTTCAGGTTCTTTAAACCAATTTTCTTCTCTAAAACTTTTAGAGTCTAAAGATTGTGGTTGTTCTGAAAGCTGAGGTATAGGTGTACTATCTCCAATTTGCGCTTCTAAATAACTTAAAATAGTGACTTTTTCTTGAAGTTTTGCCAAACGCTTCTTTGCGACAGTCGCATCGAAGGTTTTCTCTTCTTCAATTAATTGCTTCGCTAATTCAACAATCTCTAAACGAATTTTATTTTTCATTAAACGGGTTGTTTTTTCTTCAAAAATTAATGGGATATAAAAAAATAAAATACACGAACCCTTCTCGTAAGGCTCATTTCATAACTTTTGAAATTATTCTCTTTTTCTCTATTTTGTTTTTATAAATTTACGCATCCTTTATGTAAACGTCAACTATTTTTGTTTTCTTGTGTAACACAATCTATTAATTACTACAAGAGGCATTCTTAACAGACTTTTCGCGACTAAAAGCAGTTCAATAATGGATATTTTGCCTAAAATGAATATATGTTTCTCGAAAATACAGTAAATCAAAAAGAGCAGTTTGGTTGGATTGAAGTGATTTGTGGTTCTATGTTTTCTGGAAAAACAGAAGAATTGATACGAAGACTGAAACGCGCCCAATTTGCGAGACAACGCGTCGAAATTTTCAAACCTGCGGTCGATGTTCGATACGACGAAGAAAATGTAGTATCACACGATAGCAATGAAATTAGATCGACACCTGTTCCCGCCGCGGCGAACATTCCTATTTTAGCCGATAATTGTGATGTCGTTGGAATTGATGAAGCACAATTTTTTGATGACGAGATTGTAAAAGTCTGTAACGACCTTGCCAATCGTGGCGTACGTGTTATTGTTGCTGGATTGGATATGGATTTTAAAGGAAACCCGTTTGGACCAATGCCTGCGTTAATGGCAACGGCAGAGTATGTAACCAAAGTGCACGCGGTGTGTACCCGAACTGGAAATCTTGCACATTACAGCTATCGAAAAGCAAAAAGTGAAGACTTGGTGCTTCTGGGTGAAACCGAAGAATACGAACCTTTAAGCAGAGCTGCATACTACAAAGCTATGCTTCGTGAAAAAATAAATAAGTTAGACGTTAAAGATTCTGAAGATTTATCTTCAAAAAAGAAAGACTAATTCATGTCGAAAGCTACCGAAACCCTCCTTGAGATCGATCTAACGGCATTGGCTCATAACTATCGCTATCTAACTGCAAAATTAAAACCAACCACGAAGGTTTTGGCGGTTGTAAAAGCCTATGGCTACGGAAGTGATGCCGTTGCTATGGCGAAAGAATTAGTGCCATTAGGCGTCGATTACTTTGCTGTTGCCTATGCTTCGGAAGGAGAGGTTTTACGAAACGCAGCTATCGAAACACCTATTTTGGTGCTGCACCCGTTGCCTGCCAACTTTGAACCCATTATTAATAGATGTTTGGAGCCGAGTATTTATTCTCGGAAAATGCTAACCGATTTTATCGCATTCGCGGAAGGTAAGCAACAAAAGCAGTATCCTATTCACTTAAAATTTAACACGGGACTAAACCGACTAGGCTTCACAGAAAGTGATATTTCTTTTATTGCTGAAACAGTTGCAAAAACAAATAGTGTTGTGGTAAAATCGGCGTTTTCACATTTGGCAGCCAGCGAAGATCTTTCAGAAAAACCGTTTACACAACAGCAACTAGACCGTTTCCGAAGTATTTCAGAAAAACTTTCAGCAAAACTAGGCTACAAACCTTTGTTACATACCCTTAACACTTCCGGAATTGTAAATTATCCTGAAGCACAATACGACATGGTTCGAACAGGAATTGGATTGCAAGGTTTTGGAAATAGCGACGAAGAAAACAAACATCTTATTCCTATTGCTACGTTAAAAACGGTTATTTCTCAAATTCATACCATTGAAGCTGGCGAAACGGTAGGCTACAACAGGGCCTTTAGTGCTTCCGAAGTAACCAAAACGGCAACGCTTCCTATTGGTCATGCCGACGGAATTAGTCGTGCCTTTGGAAATGGAAAAGGATGGGTAACCATACATGGCAGAAAAGCCCCTATTGTTGGAAATGTATGTATGGACATGATCATGGTAGATATTAGCGAAATTACCTGTGAAGAAGGCGATGAAGTGATTGTGTTTGGGAAGAACCCAACTGCCGAAAAGCTTTCAGAATCAATCAATTCCATCCCTTATGAGTTGCTTACAGCGGTTTCTCAGCGTGTAAAACGTGTGGTATGTCGAAAATAGTGACCTCATGCACTACTGTTTGTTAAAAACACTACTTTTTTATGTAGTTTTGAAACTTATTAACTCATAAACCTATCAAACATGTTAAAAGAATTTAAGAATTTCATTATGACCGGAAACGTTATCGATTTAGCGGTAGCGGTTTTACTTGCAGGCGCCATGGGCCTTGTAGTTAGCGGATTTGTTAACGATATTATGATGCCACTTGTAGGTCACTTCTCTGGAGGAGTAGATTTTGCAGATATGAAAGTAGTACTTGACGAAGCTGTAGTTGCAGCAGACGGAACTGTAACGAAAGCAGAAAATGCAATCATGTACGGAAAATGGATTAATGCGATTATTAATTTAATTATTGTTGGATTTGTATTGTTTATGATTGTAAAAGCATACAACAAAACTAAA
The DNA here is from genome assembly GCF_900102055.1 of Ulvibacter litoralis. GTDB lineage: Bacteria > Bacteroidota > Bacteroidia > Flavobacteriales > Flavobacteriaceae > Ulvibacter > Ulvibacter litoralis. The sequence continues at coordinate 956,405 of NZ_FNBA01000001.1, read as the reverse complement.
ACACCTCCAGCTCCAGCAGCTCCAGCAGGTCCTTCAGACAATGATTTATTGAAAGAAATAAGAGACGCTCTTAAAAAATAAGACGTAGTATACCGCTACACTATTTATTTTAACCAAACCCTTCTGTTTTCAGGAGGGTTTTTTTATGCTTTTATTCTGAAGAAATAAACTCGTTTGAACTATTTTTGAATTTTTAAATAATATAATCGTATGAAAATAGCCCTTATTGGTGCCACTGGAATGGTGGGAGCCGTGATGTTGAGAGTTCTTGAAGAACGTAATTTTCCAATTTCTGAACTACTGTTAGTTGCTTCTGAAGCTTCTGTAGGAAAGCAACTTACATTTAAGGGCAAACCACATACCGTGATTGGCTTGAAAACCGCTGTTGAAGCAAAACCTGAAATCGCAATTTTTTCAGCAGGAGGATCGACGTCTCTAGAATGGGCGCCTAAATTTGCGGAAGCAGGAACCACCGTTATCGATAACTCATCGGCATGGCGAATGGATCCTACCAAAAAATTAGTGGTTCCAGAAATTAATGCTTCGTCATTAACCGCAGCCGATAAAATTATTGCAAATCCAAACTGCTCGACCATTCAGATGGTATTGGCATTGTTTCCACTTCACAAAAAATATAAAATGAAGCGTGTTGTTGTTTCTACCTATCAATCTGTTTCTGGAACAGGGGTTAAAGCCGTACAACAAATGGAAAATGAAATGGCAGGCGTAAAAGGAGAAATGGCCTATCATTATCCAATTCACAGAAATGCCATCCCTCATTGTGATGTGTTTGAAGAGAACGGATACACCAAAGAAGAAATGAAATTAGCGCGCGAGCCTCAAAAAATTCTTGACGATCGTACTTTTTCTGTTTCTGCAACGGCAGTTCGAATTCCAACCGCAGGAGGACACAGTGAATCGGTTAATGTGGAGTTTTTAAACGACTTTGACTTAAGTGATGTTCGTAAATTATTACACGACACTCCAGGAATTACAGTACAAGACAATCCAGACACCAATACCTATCCAATGCCTTTGTATGCTAACGATAAGGATGAGGTTTTTGTAGGGAGATTGCGTCGCGACGAAACGCAACCGAACACTTTAAACATGTGGATTGTGAGTGACAACCTTCGGAAAGGTGCTGCAACCAACGCGGTTCAAATTGCCGAATATTTAGTGGCACATAAGCTTGTCTAAAACCGATTAAAAGTATAGTGATTTTATAGGATAAACTCAGTTTCAAATAATTGGAGCTGAGTTTTGTTTTTTTAAGTATCTTTAAGGGGAACACTTAAAACCATCTCATATGAATTCAACTTTTACTAAAATCCTTCGTTTTATATTAGCGTTAGGATTAATCGTTTTTGGACTAAATAAATTTATCGGCTTTATGCCCATGCCAGAACTCCCTGTAGATGCTGACAATTTTATGTCCTCATTACAAGCCACAGGATACGTATTACCGATTGTAGGTGCACTCGAAGTTATTATAGGACTTTTGCTTTTATTTAATAAAGCCGTACCGTTTGCGTTGTTATTGCTCGCACCAATTTCAGTAAATATTGTTTTGTTTCATCTGTTTCTAGATCTTCCTGCCATTGGAGGAGCCTTGGTAATTGCAGTTATCAATGTAATTTTAATCTACAAACACTGGAAAGTATACAAACCTCTGTTCTAAATTTTCAGAAAAACTAAACGGCTCTAACATTTTTATAACATCTTGAAAAGGTAGTTTTACTTACATTTACAAGGATTAAACACTCAGATATGATAAAAACACTTACTCCTTTTATATTGGTCTTTACTATTTTTGGCTGTAAAACTGAAGAACCTAAAAAAGAAATGTCCACTGTGAAATATATAGAAACAAAAAAAGTTGACACTGTAGATACTTATTTTGGGGTAGACGTTAAAGACCCATATCGCTGGTTAGAAGACGATAAAAGCGCAGAAACTGAAGCTTGGGTAAAAGATGTTAATGAAGTTACCTATGGCTATTTAGATAAAATTCCGTTTCGTGAAGAGCTGAAAGAACGCCTTTCTTCACTGTGGAATTATGAAAAAGTAGGGGCACCTTTTAAAGAGGGTGACTATACGTATTTCTATAAAAACGACGGACTTCAAAACCAGTATGTCATTTATCGGTATAAAACAGGTGAGGATCCTAGCACTGCGGAAGTCTTTTTAGACCCTAATACGTTTAAAGAAGATGGAACAATTTCGTTAGGAAACATTAGCTTTTCTGAAGATGGTGGGTATTTGGCCTATAGTATTTCTGAAGGCGGTAGCGACTGGCGAAAAGTATTGGTGATGCAAACCGAAACTAAAACCATTGTTGAAGATACCCTTGTAGATGTAAAATTTGGAGGCCTTTCTTGGAAAGCTAATGATGGGTTTTACTATTCAAGTTACGACAAACCTAAAGGAAGTGAGCTTTCAGCAAAAACAGATCAGCATAAATTGTACTATCATAAATTAGGAACTTCTCAAAAAGAGGACGTATTAGTTTTTGGCGGAATTCCTTCTGAAAAACATCGGTATGTTGGTGGAAATGTAAGTGAAGACAATCATTATTTACAAGTATCGGCAAGTGTTTCTACCTCTGGAAACAAGTTATTTCTGAAAGATTTAACCAAGCCAGACAGTAAGTTTGTAACGATTTTAGACCATACAAATTCTGATTCGTACATCATTGAAAATGTGGGTTCAAAATTGTTTATTGTTACCAACTTAAACGCACCAAACAAGAAAATTGTAACGGTAGACGCTTCCAACCCGTCGCCTGAAAATTGGGTTGACTTTATTCCTGAAACGGAGCATGTGTTGAGTCCGTCAACTGCGGGAGGTTATTTCTTCTCAGAATACATGGTAGATGCTGTTTCCAAAGTAAAACAATACGATTACGACGGAAAACTCGTGAGAGATGTTGCTTTACCAGGTGTAGGAAGTGTGGGTGGATTTGGTGCTAAAAAAGAAGATACTGAACTATACTACAGTTTTACCAACTATGTAACGCCAGGAAGTATTTACAAATACGATATTGCTTCAGGGACTTCAGAATTATACCGAAAGCCAAAAATAGATTTCAATCCAGAAAACTATGAAAGCAATCAAGTATTTTACACCTCTAAAGATGGTACAAAAGTACCTATGATAATCACCCACAAAAAAGGGTTAAAACTAGACGGTAAAAACCCAACTATTTTATACGGATATGGTGGTTTCAACATTAGCTTAACGCCTAGTTTTAGTATTACCAATGCGGTATGGATGGAACAAGGCGGCGTGTATGCCGTTCCAAATTTACGTGGTGGTGGCGAATATGGTAAACAATGGCACGATGCAGGAACACAATTAAAAAAGCAAAACGTTTTTGACGACTTTATCGCTGCTGCAGAATACCTTATCGACAATAAATATACTTCTAAAGACTACCTTGCTATTAGAGGTGGTTCAAACGGTGGTTTATTGGTTGGTGCTACCATGACACAACGTCCCGACTTAATGAAAGTAGCATTGCCCGCTGTGGGAGTATTAGACATGTTACGTTACCATACATTTACTGCAGGTGCAGGATGGGCGTATGATTATGGTACTTCGGAAGACAATAAAGAAATGTTCGAATACCTAAAAGGATACTCGCCTGTGCACAATGTTAAAGAAGGGGTTGAATATCCAGCGACACTTATTACTACGGGAGATCATGACGATCGTGTGGTGCCAGCGCATAGTTTTAAATTTGCGGCCGAACTACAAGAAAAACAAACTGGAAACAATCCTGTGTTAATTCGTATTGAAACAGATGCCGGACACGGTGCTGGAACGCCTGTAAGCAAAACAATTGAGCAATATGCCGATATTTTTGGATTTACGCTTTACAATATGGGCTACGAAGTATTACCCGAAAAAGTAACTAAAGGAGTTAAAGAATAACAAACAATCGTTAGAAATTCCTATTCTACCATTAAAACTGAGGCGCTTTTATGCTCAATGTTAGCATCGACTCTTTTGGATATTCTGAAAAGGAAATTCTAAAAGACATTCATTTTAAACTAAATGCAGGAGAACATCTTGCTATTTTAGGCGAAAGTGGCTGCGGAAAATCGACCGTTTTACATCTTGTTTACGGATTGCTACACCTTAATCGTGGAAGCATTCACTGGGACAATACGCTACTATTGGGACCGACACATCATTTAATTCCGGGCGAAACTTTTATGAAGCTCGTCGCACAAGAATTTAATGTGATGCCTTTTATTACTGTTGCTGAAAATATTGCAACCCATCTTTCACGTTTGGATAGTGATAAAGATGCCGTTCGTGTACAAGAATTGCTTACTGTGGTCGATTTAATTCCTTTTGAAAACACTTTGGTGAAAAACCTTAGTGGCGGTCAAAAACAACGCGTGGCGCTTGCAAAAGCACTTGCAAATGAGCCTAAGCTGTTGTTACTTGATGAGCCCTTTAGTAATATAGACACTTTTCGAAAAAACAAATTACGTCGAAACCTTTTCAATTATTTAAAAGAAAACAAAATAATGTGTATCACGGCAACACATGATAGTGATGAAGCCCTTGCTTTTGCAGATCGCATCCTATTGCTTCGGAACGGACAAGAAGAGCTTTGCGGAACGCCAGAAACGGTGTTCTCTAACTTAAAAACAGCTTATCAAAAAGGGTTTTTCGGTGAGGTGACTATACTGCCTTCAGACTTGTTTTCTTCGGAAACTGCTTCGGAAGAATTGGTATTGCTTCCGCACCAACTTGTACCTTCAAAAGCAACAACAAAACTAGAGGTAACCGTAAAAAAAGCGTATTTTCGAGGACATTATTACTTAATTGAAGCTACTTGGAACACGCAAGTAGTGTTTTTTATACATTCCGAAGAACTAGAACCAAACACTACTCTTTTTCTTCAAAAACAATAAATTATGCAACTAACTATCAAAATATTAATTGGAATTATCGCCTTTTTACACTGCTATATTATGTGGTTTGAAATGTTTGCATGGACTACAAAAGGACGTAAAGTATTTAGCTCATTCCCTAAAGACCTTTTTGAACCCACCAAAGTCATGGCTGGAAATCAAGGATTGTACAATGGGTTTTTAGCTGCCGGACTTATATGGACGTTCTTTATCACCGATCCTATTTGGTACACCAACATTGCCTTGTTTTTTGTAAGCTGCGTCGCTATTGCTGGAATCTACGGATCGCTTACCGCCGACAAAAAAATATTCTTTGTACAAGCCCTTCCTGCACTTATTACATTGGTGTTGCTTCTAGTTTTTTAAATATGAACTACAACATCCGTCATTTACAGCCTATACCTACAATCAAAGTGATTTTTGCTATTGTCTTGTCGTTGTTTGCTGTGTATTTATTTTTTCAAGGTACTTTATTTGGACTTGTTTTATTAGGAGCTGCTTTAAAACTAGCACTTAGAGAAGGTTTTGAATTAGATTTACAAGAAAAAAGATATCGTAATATTTACTCCGTGTTTGCCATAAATTTTGGTTCGTGGAAAAAGCTTCCCGAAATAGAATATGTTTCTGTGTTTAAAACTATTAAAAAAAGTAGAGCTAGGGTTATTGCTGCTGAAGCAAATCTTGGTTTTGAAGTCTATAAATTAAATCTTTTTTACAACAAAAATAAGCACATTGAAACCTACGTCACAGATGATAAGGAAGATGCTTTTAAAGTAGCAAAACACATAGCACTAGCATTAACTATTGATATTTTAGACGCAACAGAAACTGAAAAAGTGTGGTTGTAACCTACTTTACACTCGTTACTTTATACTCTTTTTCATTAAACACAAAACTGTCTCCTTTTTTCTTACCCGAAAGCATCGCTCCTATTGGCGAGTGCAATGCCACACAGTAATAGGTTGTTTTGCTAATTACCACTGCACCGATTGAGATTCCGATAAAATAAGTCGCTTGATTGGTATACACTAGGCTTCCCAAACGCGTATAATCGGAACTTGACGAAATATCTATTTTACGAACAATTGCCAATAGGTTTTCTATTTCTTGCAATTGCTTTCCGGCATTTTCACGATCAATTTGGAGCATGGCTCTGCCCGTTTCGTGCTTATCGCCCGCACTACTTTTAGACTCTTCTTCTAATGATTCTACGATGCCTGCGATGGTTTCCTTAATCTTTTGGTATCGATGTGCCGCTACTTGCGAACACTGTTCCAACAAAGCTGCTTTCAGTTCTTTAACGGTCATTTGGTTTCTAGTTCTTTTAACGCAAAAGTACCATAATTACGCATCTGTTTTACAATCCACGTCTTTCTTGACTCAATATAATTTGTACGTGGTGCAGCCCTGAATTTACGAGGGTTTGGTAAAATTGCGGCGATCGATGCTGCTTCGTATTGTGTTAAATGTTTCGCCTTTTTATGAAACCAAAACTCCGAGGCGGCTTCGGCACCAAAAACACCATTACCCATTTCAATACTATTAAGATACACTTCTAAAATGCGTTCTTTGCTCCAAAGCTGTTCAATGAGAAAGGTGAAATACACTTCCAACCCTTTCCGAAGCCAACTGCGTTCTGGCCATAAAAAAACATTTTTAGCGGTTTGCTGTGAGATGGTACTTCCGCCTTTTATCCTTTTCCCTTCCTGATTGCCTTTGTAGGCTTTTTCAATGGCTTTATAATCGAACCCGTTGTGCTTTAAAAACGATTGGTCTTCCGCACAAATCACCGCCAGTTGTAACTGCTTTGAAATCTCATCCATCGGTTTCCATTGGTGTTTTAAGTCGAAAGAATCGTCACTTTCAAAAGAGCGTATGATCATTAGAGACGTGTACGGTACAGGCACATATTTATAGGCCACCACCCACAATACCGTGATACCCAAAAAGAGAAGTACTATTTTAAAGAGAAAGTGAAAAAGTCGTTTCATTCTGCTGTTAGATTTGCCAACTGTTGCCCCACAGAGCTTCCTATGGCAACCCCCATTCCGCCCATTCGGACCCCACAGGTTACGTGATCAGAAATGCGTTTTACAATGGGCTTTTTTTGTTTTCCAACGCCCATAATGCCACTCCATCTATGGTCTATTTCAAACGATGTATTGGGCAAAATTGTTGTGTTTAGCAGCGATTCTAGCTTGTTTTGAACCAACGAAGTGAGTTCCATTTGCATGGTTTCTTCCGCAGAAAAATCAAGATTTCGACCGCCTCCAAAGAGGATTCTGTCGTTGATATTTCGGAAATAATAATAACCTTCTTCTAAATGAAACGTTCCTTTTATCGCGAGATTTTTGATGGGTTTGGTGATGAGTACTTGTGCTCTCGCTGGAGTTACATCTTCGTTTAAAAATTGTTTTGCAAAGCCATTGGTTGCAATGCTGAGGTTTTTTACTGAAAGTTCTTCGGAATGATTCAGTTGTATAGAAACGGAATTGGTGTGTTCTGAAATTTGCGTGACTTCCACCCCATTTAGAATCAAAATAGATGCTTCTGAAGCTTTTTTTAAGAGCCCTTGCATCATGCTTCCCGTGTCTATTTGACCTTCAAACTGACTGAAAATTAGCGTTGGATGGATGTTTTGGAATCCAAAAGGATTCTTTACGGTTGAAAAAACAGGAGCTTGAAAAACGGGTTTCAGTAATTTGTTTATGGTATTGATTTTAGAAGAACAGGTGTTAAAAAGGGAGTTATCGTTTTCTGAAAACAATTCGTAGCCGCCGTATTCTAGATAGTTAAGTTGGGTGTCTCCCAGTGTTTTTCGTAACAACTGAAGTCCTTCAACTCTGGCGCGAACCAATTGTACTACTTCTTCTTCAGAATGCGTTTTTAGATCGTCTAATATTTCAGACAAACTTCCGAAGCAAGCAAAACCAGCATTCTTGGTGCTTGCACCGCTAGGTAAAATGCCTCTTTCAAAAACGACAATTTTACTTTTAGGATGTTTTTTCCGAAGTGCTAATGCACAATTTAATCCAACAATTCCACTGCCTACAATTGCATAATCGATATCTGTAAGCCATGTTTTTCGTTCCCAATAAGATAAATTCATAGGCGTTTTGTTGACTAAATTTCATAAAAAAACACCAAACCAAAAAGAAAAATCTTGTCTTGGATTTGGTGTTTGTTATATACGGTAACCGTTTTTACTCTTCTTCTGGCGGATTCATGTGCCATGTATTCATAAATGCTGTGGTGTAATTACCTGCAACATAGTCTGGATGATCCATTAACTGACGGTGAAAAGGAATGGTCGTTTTTACACCTTCGATTACAAACTCGTCCAATGCTCTTTTCATTTTGCTAATTGCCTCTTCACGTGTTTGTGCTGTGGTAATTAGTTTTGCGATCATAGAATCGTAGTTTGGCGGAATGGTATATCCTGCATACACATGTGTATCTAAACGAACTCCGTGACCTCCTGGGGCGTGTAATACTTGTATTTTCCCTGGTGATGGACGGAAATCATTATATGGATCTTCGGCGTTGATACGACATTCGATTGAGTGTAATTTTGGAGTGTAGTTTTTTCCAGAAATTGGAATTCCTGCAGCGACCATAATTTGTTCTCTAATTAAATCGAAATCGATTACTTGCTCGGTAATAGGGTGTTCTACTTGGATACGTGTATTCATTTCCATGAAGTAGAAGTTACGATGCTTATCTACCAAAAACTCTACGGTTCCAGCACCTTCATATTTAATATATTCTGCCGCTTTAACAGCAGCTAGCCCCATATCGTTACGAAGTTTATCGGTCATAAACGGACTTGGAGTTTCCTCTGTCAGTTTTTGATGACGTCTTTGAATAGAACAATCACGTTCACTTAAATGACATGCTTTTCCTGTGCTGTCTCCTACAATTTGTATTTCAATATGACGAGGCTCTTCAATCAATTTTTCAAGGTACATTCCGTCATTTCCGAAAGCAGCGCCAGCTTCTTGTCTCGCATCATCCCATGCTTTTTTAAGCTCTTCTTTTTTCCAAACGGCACGCATTCCTTTACCTCCACCTCCGGCAGTTGCTTTTAACATTACTGGGTAACCTGCTTCTTTTGCAAGTTGTTGGCATTCGGCAAAATCTTTTATAATTCCTTCACTTCCTGGAATACACGGTACTCCTGCAGCTTTCATGGTTTCTTTAGCAGTTGCCTTATCTCCCATTTTATCAATCATATCTGGAGAGGCACCGATAAATTTGATATTGTGTTCGGCACAAATTTTAGAAAACTTAGAGTTTTCAGCTAAAAAACCATATCCTGGGTGAATGGCATCTGCATTTGTAATTTCTGCAGCAGCAATAATATTAGAAATCTTTAAGTAACTTTCACTACTTGGGGGTGGGCCAATACAAACGGCTTCATCAGCAAAACGAACGTGTAAACTTTCTTCGTCAGCTTTTGAATAAACCGCGACTGTTTTAATTCCCATCTCTTTGCAGGTACGAATAATACGTAACGCAATTTCTCCCCTATTGGCTATTAATATCTTTTTAAACATATTTCTCTATAGTTTCAACATTCGAAAGAGGTCTTTTGAATGTTGTTCCCTGATTTCGACAGTTCGAAGCAGGAGGGATTTGAATATTATGAAGGGTCTACTAAAAATAGTGGTTGATCAAATTCTACTGGAGACGCGTCGTCTACAAGAACTTTCACAATTTTACCCGACACTTCACTTTCAATCTCGTTGAAAAGTTTCATGGCTTCAATAACACATAAAACATCTCCAGTTCCTATAGAAGCTCCTACTTCAACAAACATTGGTTTATCTGGTGATGGTTTTCTATAGAACGTTCCAATAATTGGAGACTTAATGGTAATGAATTTTGAGTCTTCGGCAGCTTCTACAGCTACAGTGGGTGCAGATGTTTCAACTGGTTGTGCCATCATTTGTTGCTGTGGAGCAGTCATTGCAGGCAATTGTTGAATGTATGTTGTTTCACCTTTTTGATCTTCGCTTCCCGTTTTAATGGTGATTTTTATATCTTCCATTTCTAACTTTACTTCGCTAGCGCCAGATTTCGCCACAAACTTTATTAAATTTTGAATATCTTTTAACTCCATATTATTTGGTTTAGTTGGTGTTCTTATTTTTTTATTTTGAATCGTAGGCCCATTTTACGTAAACGGCACCCCAAGTAAAGCCGCCTCCGAAGGCAGCAAAAATTAAGTTATCTCCTTTTTTAAGTTTTTTCTCGTAATCCCAAAGGCATAAAGGTAATGTGGCAGATGTAGTATTTCCATATTTATGGATGTTCATCATCACTTTATCTTCGGGGAGTTTCATGCGGTTTGCTGCGGCATCAATAATACGTTTGTTTGCTTGATGTGGTACCAGCCATTGTACATCTTCTCCAGAAAGGTTGTTTTTAGTCATTACTTTTTCACAAACATCTGCCATATTAGAAACCGCAAATTTGAAAACGGTTTTTCCATCTTGAAATACGTAATGTTGCTTATTAGCTACTGTTTCTGCAGATGCAGGTAATAAAGAACCTCCAGCATCTATTTTAAGATGTGGTCTTCCGATACCATCTGTACGCAAGTATTCGTCTTGAACCCCCAAACCTTCATGGTTCGGTTCAAAAAGGACCGCTCCTCCTCCATCGCCAAAGATGATGCAAGTGGTTCTGTCTTCATAGTCAATAATAGAAGACATTTTATCGGCACCTAGTAGTAAAACTTTTTTATATTTTCCAGATTCAATATATCTGGCTGCGGTAGACATTCCGAAAAGAAAACTAGAGCATGCTGCGACTAGGTCAAAAGAAAAAGCGTTTACGGCTCCAATTTGAGTAGCTACGTAAACGCCTGTTGCTGCGACTGGCATATCTGGCGTGGCAGTTGCCATAATCACCATATCAATATCCTTCGGGTCTGTATTGCTTTTCTTAAGTAAATCTTTCGCTGCTTCAATAGCAAGAAAAGAAGTGCCTTTGTCTTTATCTTTTAAAATCCTACGCTCCTTAATACCGGTACGAGAAGTGATCCACTCATCATTGGTATCCATCATGGTTTCCAGAATCTGATTGGATAAAACGTAGTCTGGAACATAGCCCCCTACAGCGGTAATTGCTGCTGTGATAGTACTCATAAATTTGAATTAAAATTCATCAAAAAGAGGGCAAAAACCCTCTAAAAGGAAGGAAAATTACTAAAATTTAATCAAAAACTGTTGCATATTGGATTGTTTTTAACTTTTAAAAAGTAAAAAAACAAAAAAACTCTCACATAGGTAGTGAGAGTCTATTTCTAACAAGAAATTGAATTTATGCCTCTACTGTTTCAACAGCATCAATTACAATTTGTCCACGATAGTAAAGTTTACCTTCGTGCCAGTGTGCTCTGTGATATAAATGCGCTTCACCTGTTGTAGGATCTGTAGCAATTTGTGGAGCAACTGCCTTGTAATGTGTTCTTCTTTTATCTCTTCTTGTTTTCGAGATTTTTCTTTTAGGATGTGCCATTACTATATATTATTTGTCCGTTAATAGTTTCTTTAATGTGTCCCAACGCGGGTCTGTTGTTTCGCCTTTGGTTGCATCTTTATTGGTATTGCTTCCGTTAGGACTTAATTCTTCAAGTTTGTCAAGTATGTCACTTTTTAAGGTGCCGTCTAATACTCCTGGATGAATTCTACGACTAGGTAAGCCTAGTATAATAGATTCATAAATGTATTGTTGAATGTTAACCTCATAACTTCCGTGAGGAAGTATTAATAAGTCTTCATTTTCATTATTAAAAACATCACCAAACTTAACAATAAAGTGATACTCTCCAGAAACACCCTGATTGTAGGGTTCGTTAGTGGTATCACAATTAACATTTACAGTTCCCGTATACGAAAGCGTAAACTCTAACAGTGTTGTTTTTTTGTCCAACAGTACATCGAGATTAATGTTTGCATCATTAAATTCGTCATACTCAAAATGCTCAAAGAACGGTTTTTTAATTTCAAAATCAAACCGGTGTTCTCCTAGTTTTAATCCTACAAAAGGAATGGTAAATTCTTTCATTTCCTTCATAATCCCACCTTGTTTTACTTCACCACCTTACAAATAAGGCGGGTGCAAAGATAAAAAATTATTTTAAAAGCAAATTAATTTATCAATTCTTTTTTACATAGCCTTTTTTGCGACTTATTTTTAAGGGATTTTTTGAAATTTCAAGGTATTCTTCTCTTGTTTCAAAGATCTTAATTGCGCTATAAACAGCCTCTTTAAAAGAGTCGTAATTTGCAATATTTTTTCCTGCAATGTCGTATGCAGTCCCATGGTCTGGGGATGTACGCACTTTGTTAAGTCCTGCCGTATAATTTACTCCCGACCCAAAAGCGAGTGTTTTAAAAGGGACTAAACCTTGATCGTGGTACGAAGCAATAATGGCGTCAAAATTTTTGTAATTACCCGACCCAAAGAAACTATCTGCTGCATATGGACCAAAAACTACCTTTCCATTGTTTCGAATATTGTCCAAAGCTGGCTTTAAAACGGTATCATCTTCATTTCCAATCACACCGTTATCGCCATTATGAGGATTTATACCCAACACTGCAATTTTTGGTTTTTCAATACCAAAGTCTTGAATCAAAGATTGGTTAATAGTATTAATCTTTTTATCAATTAATTCTCTAGTAATTGTTTTTGAAATATCCTTAACTGCAACGTGATCTGTTAAGAGTCCGACACGCATTGTTTCAGAAATCATGAGCATCAAACTATCGCCTTCAAGTTCTTGTGCAAGGTAATCTGTATGCCCTGGAAAATTAAACGTTTCAGATTGAATGTTTGATTTATTGATAGGTGCAGTTACCAATACATCTATTTCTGAAGTTTTTAATGCTGAAACTGCCGCTGTTAATGATTTAATGGCATAGGCTCCAATTTCAGTGTCTTCTTTTCCGAAGTTAATAGAAACAGGTTCTTTCCAAACGTTGAGTACATTTATCTTTTTATGAACAACATCACTTAATCGGTCTATTCCGTGAAGATTAACGTCTAAGTTATATTCTTTCTTAAAATAAGAAAGTAACTTTACTGAAGCAAATATAACAGGAGTGCAAAACTCTAGCATTCTAACATCTTGAAATGTCTTAAGAACAATTTCACTTCCAATTCCGTTTAGGTCTCCTATTGAAATCCCAACTATTATTTTATCCCGCTTGCTCATTCGTACGATAACGCTATTTAATTATTACTTTTGTACTACAAATGTAATTAAATGTATCCATGTTTACAGGAATAATAGAATCGATTGGTGAAATTAGTGCGCTTCGTCAAGAAGGAGAAAATCTTCACATTACTGTTGCGAGCGAATTAACTTCAGAATTAAAAATAGACCAAAGTGTATCTCACAATGGTGTTTGCTTGACAGTCGTGGCACTGAACGACACAAACTATGTGGTTACAGCCATTAAAGAGACGCTTGACAAAACAAATCTTAAAAATTTAGTCGTGGGTTCTAAAGTAAATTTAGAACGTGCCATGAAGCTTGGAGATCGTCTAGATGGTCACTTAGTACAAGGACACGTAGATGGAATTGGGGTTTGTACTAAAATTAAAGAAGCGGATGGAAGTTGGTATTTTACATTTCAATACGATAGTTCGCTTGGAAATGTGACGATTGAAAAAGGATCGATAACGGTAAATGGTGTAAGCTTAACAGTAGTAAATTCTAAGGATACTGAATTTAGTGTTGCGATTATACCCTACACTTATGAGCACACAAATTTTAACACGTTTTGTGTGGGTGATGAAATAAACTTAGAGTTTGATGTTATAGGGAAATACCTGAAAAGGCTTACGAAGCAGTATTCTTAAATTTTGACTTCACTAGAGAATAAATACCAAAAGCTAAACCTAAAACGACAAGTATTAAAATATTAGAATCAATTGGTAAAGATAAATCAATTGGAGGCAGTGGCCCTCTTCCAGGAGTGGGTGGGCCTGAACTAGCGTCTCTGGCTTGTCCAAGCATGACAGTGCTTGCAAGAATGCTAAGGACTGTAGTAGCTATGTTTTTAACGATTTGGGGTCGCATATATCGGCTAAAGTAATGATTAATTTTAAATTACAAAGAAAAAATTAAGTTATTAAAAACTTATTAACTCTGTTTTTTCGTAAAAATTGCTTAAAAACATCAAAAAAAATGTTTTTATTTTTAAATCTCTTTATCACTAACTTAAAAAGTGGTCCCACATGGGCTCGAACCATGGACCCCCTGATTATGAGTCAGGTGCTCTAACCAGCTGAGCTATGGGACCGAAAACAGTTTGCAAATGTAAAACTCTTTACAAATCCTGCAAACTATTTATCGTTAATATTTGCATCTTGACAAAGTTCGACTAAAACTCCGTGAGATGATTTAGGGTGTAAAAAAACAACAATCTTGCCATCTGCCCCTTGTTTGGGCGTTTCATTCAAGACTCTAAACCCTTCCTTTTGTAATCTTTTTACTTCTGCTTCAATATCTGTAACTGCAAAAGCGATGTGATGAATACCCTCCCCTTTCTTTTCAATAAATTTAGCGATAGGACTATTCTCGTTAGTCGCTTCTAATAATTCTATTTTACTATCGCCACATTTAAAAAAGGAAGTCTTCACACCTTCACCTTCTACCGTTTCGGTTTTGTAATGCTCATATCCTAGAAGACTTTTATACACTTTATTTGCTTCCTCAATATTCGCAACTGCAATACCTATATGTTCAATTTTATTCATTCTATATTGTATCGTATCTCTTTCAAAAATAGTAAAACTTCCTACTGAAATACCCTTCTAATGTTAAGAATTGTTTAAAAAACTGCGAAATGAAGCCTCTAAACACATAACAATGTTATAAATATGCTTGGAAAGTAATTATTGTACTACTTTTGCAACATGGAAGAAAGCAACAGACAGAAAAAGATCGCGGGCGTATTACAAAACGACCTTGCCATAGTATTACAAAACATGCTTCGTGAAATGGGGCAACAGGGAATTCTTATTTCCGTAAGTAAAGTAGGAGTTACCGTAGACCTTTCCATAGCAAAAGTATATGTAAGTGTATTCCCTTCAGAAAAAGCAAACCCAATTGTTGCCGAACTGAACGAGGTAAAACCTAAAATTAAGCATCAAATCGCGCAATTAACAAAGCATCAACTTCGTAAAATGCCTGATTTAACGTTCTACAACGACGATTCATTAGATTATATCGAAACTATTGATAAAGCCGTAAAGGGAGAAGAAAATCCAATCAAAAATCCAGACTTACTGGAAAAAAGAAAAAGGTCTTAACGTGAATTTCCCGCTGTACATTGCAAAACGCTATTTGTTTTCAAAAAGCAGCAATAATGCAATTAACATCATAACAATTATTGCAGCTATTGGTGTTGTAGTAGGAGCTGTGGCGTTATTTATTGTGCTCTCAGGATTTGCAGGACTGAAAGATTTTAGCCTTCAGTTTTCTTCTGTATTTGATAGTGATCTTAAAATCACTCCTGCCAATGGCAAAACACTTCAGTTTACCAAAAATTCTGAGGAAAAATTAAAAAATATTGAAGGCATTGAAGCGTTTTCAAAAATAATTGAAGAGCGTGTCTTTTTGCATTTTAAAGACAAAAATGAAATCACTTATATAAAAGGAGTCGATCAAAACTTTGGGAATGTTATTCAGACCGATAGTATTTTAGCCTACGATTACTGGTTTATTCCCGGACAAAATGAAGTGGTTATTGGCATTGGAACTTCTCAAAAACTGTCATTAGGAACCCGAGATTACGGTAATTTATTAGAAATATACGTACCCAAACCGTATGAAGGTCAGAAACTAGATCCTACTCAAGTATTTAACAAACAACAAGTTGTAGTAACAGGTATTTACGATGTAAATCTAGATTTAAATAATAAATACATTTTTTCAGATATTGATTTTGCTAGAAATTTGCTGAAAGTAGACTCTACAAGTATTTCGGCTATTGAGTTAAAACTAGCACCAGGAGTTTCAGAAAAAGACATTAGAAAAGAAATTGAAGTGCTCTTTTCTGAAGATATCCTACTCAAAAATAGAATACAGCAAAACGATGCGCTTTATAAAATGCTGAATACTGAAAATATCGCGGTATACCTCATCTTTACCTTAGTGCTCATCATCGCGCTTTTTAATGTTATTGGCTCTATTATTATGATGATTTTAGACAAGCGGAAAAACATTAAAACACTCTATAACATGGGAGCTGATTTGAAAGATATTCGGAAAATTTTCTTTCTTCAAGGTACGCTTATGACTGTCTTAGGAGGGTTGTTGGGAATCGTAATTGGTGTGTTAGTGGTTGCCGCACAATTAAAATTTAAGTTCATTAATATCACAGCCTCTTTGCCGTATCCCGTAAAGTTAGAGCCTATAAATATTGTTATTGTGTTTGCCACCATTTCAATTTTAGGTTTGGTGGCTTCAAAAATTGCGTCAAGTAGGGTTAGAGAAAAGTTATTGCTTTAACTAAACTGAAAGTCTCCAAATTTTTCTAAAACCTCATCGAAAGCAGCAAATACATCTACCGATTCATCGCTGGTTACCATCTTCATTCGGTATTGTTTAAAATCTGGAATGCCTTTAAAGTAGTTGGTATAATGACGTCTGGTTTCAAAAACGCCTAATTTTTCTCCCTTCCAATCTATAGACATCTGAAGGTGACGTTTTGCCGCTTCTACACGCTCGGTCATGGTAGGTGGAGCACAATGTGTTCCGGTTTCAAAAAAGTGCTTTACTTCTCTAAAAAACCAAGGATATCCAATACTTGCACGACCAATCATCGCGCCATCCAATCCATATTTGTCGCGCATCTCCATAGCTCTTTCTGGCGTATCTACGTCGCCGTTTCCAAAAACGGGAATGTGCATACGTTGGTTGTTTTTTACGTCGGCAATAGGTGCCCAATCGGCATTTCCTTTATATAATTGTGCACGCGTACGCCCGTGAATAGAAATCGCTTTACAACCCACATCTTGCAATCGTTCTGCAACCTCCACAATTTTTATGGAATCGTGATCCCATCCTAATCTTGTTTTTACAGTAATAGGCAAGTTGGTGTGTTTTACCATTGCTTCCGTTAGAGAAACCATTAAATCGATGTCTTTTAAAATTCCGGCGCCTGCCCCTTTTGAAACTACTTTTTTCACTGGGCAACCAAAATTAATATCAATAATATCAGGTCCGCTGGCTTCTACAATTTCGATAGATCGCAACATAGATTCTAATACAGCACCAAAAATCTGAATTCCGACCGGACGCTCTTTTTCGTAGATGTCTAGTTTCATCACACTTTTTGCCGCGTCTCGAATAAGTCCTTCCGAAGAGATAAACTCAGTATATACCACATCTGCACCTTGTTCTTTACACAATGCACGAAAAGGTGGATCGCTTACGTCCTCCATAGGAGCTAATAATAACGGGAAATCTCCAACGTCTATGTTACCAATCTTTGCCATAATTGCTGCAAAAATAGCGAATAATCTGTTTGGTTTTAAAAAAGAAAAAAAAGTGTGTGATTATAGGCGATTACCCTCTTCTATATTTGAAGACCTGTTGTTGTCGCGAAGGCGGGCGTTTCCGAAGTTATAAGTAAAGCCAAGTCGGAACAAACGAGATTCTGCTCTAGCAAAATATCCATTGTCTTGGTTATAATAGTTTGAAATTACAGGCGCATTATTGGTGTCAAAAATATCATCAACACCCACGGTTATGCTCGCTCTTTTATCCCAAAAAGATTTTCGAAACGAAATAGAAGTATTGAACTGATTTTTATAATTATAGGCTCCAAAAATAAGGTTTGAAACATACACACTTGTTAGATTTGCTGTTAGATTCTGTTTTTTTGAAAGCGTAAAACTATTATATAATGACCCATAAAAACCCAATGTATTATTCGAATAGGTTTCTTCAACACTTGCTTCGGAATAGAATTCGTTTTGCATGTAAAAACTCGAAGTTGTGAAATGAAAATACCACCAAGGTTTTAATGAATCTGCAAATACGATGTCAAGGCTGTATTGAAAGTCTTTAATTAAATTAGACTCTAAGTTTCTAATAAGCCTACTATCGTTGTCTTGAAAAGTGAGCTGACTCAAGCTATTTTTAAGATTTTGATAATACAGTTCGAAAAACCATTTGCTTTTATAATCGTAGCTAATGGTAATTGTACTTTCAATGGAAGGCACCAAGTTTGGATTCCCTCCATTGTAATTATTTTCAGTAATAAAATATTTAAACGGGTTTAAACTCGAATAGTGAGGTCTGGAAATTGCTCTCTTATAACTTACGCCTAGATTACTGTTTTTGTTAAGAATACGGGTTAAATTTACAGTAGGAAACAGCTCAAAATACTTTTGTGTTTCCACTTCGCCCAACGATTTAGAAACAGCGTCAATATGGGTGTACTCGCCTCTTAGACCTGCAGAAAAACTCCACTTATCCCAGTCTTTGGCATAATTTACATACTCTGCATACACATTTTCATGGTAGTCAAAATCGTCAGAAAGTGATTCGTTAAACTGTTGGCTGCTATTTTCGCCCGCTAAAAAGTCTAAAACATTTTTGGTGTCTGTATCTGTAAATTTCATTCCAGCTTCAAAAGTACCTCCAACCAAGTTTGTCGTAAGATCTGCCTGACTGGTTATAATATTTGTTTTTTGTGACGAATTGTTTAAAAACGTACTATTCCGAAGAAAATCTCCATTGGGTAAAAAATAATCAGTAGCGACATCTTGAACCTGATCACTATCATAATCAATGTAATTAGCTTGTACTTTTAAAGTACTGCCTTCTTTATCTAACTCAATTTTATAATCTACATTAAATGCTAGATTCGATTTATCATTCTCTACAGCACTCAAGGTTGTAAAGGTAGAGTCTAACGCACGGGCTCCATTATAAATTTCTGCAAGACCTGTATTATGAAAGGTCATATTTGGCGAAACAAACATATTTGCTGTAACGCCTAACGTCTGGTTTTTTGCAAGGTTAAAGTCTGCAATAATTGTGGCTTGATGCGCTTTTGAACGAGTGGTACGATTAAAATTAGATTCCCAAAAAGAGTTTGTGCTTCCGTCTGGGTTAAAATACCGAATGTGATTATCGTCGTCTTTAAATTCTTTCCGAGGACTAAAATTATAGCTTCCGTAGAAATTTACCCAATTGTTTTTATAAAAATGGGAGGTTCCTAAATTATACTTTGCATAAACCGCCTGTTCGTATCTACTCGTAACGCTTCCTTTATACCCTACGGAAACTGCTCTAGACGTAATAATATTTAAAACAGCCCCAGCGTCAGCGTCGTATTTAGCAGAGGGGTTTGTAATTACTTCAACCGATTTAATTGCGGAAGCATCTAAGTTTTCTAACAACGAGATTACTTCCGAAGAAGAAAGGTACACTCTTTTCCCATTTATATAAATTACAGGGTGCGAAAATTTAATTTTAATTTCATCTCCCACAACCAATACGCCGGGTGTTTTTTTCAATAAATCGAAAGTACTTCCTACGGAAAGTGCTGTGTTTTCAACATTAAAAATTAGTTTCCCAGCCGTTTTTTGAAGCGTTGGTTTTTTTGCTACCACTACAGCTTCATCTAAAGCTTCAGCCGACGCTTCCAATTTAATTTTTCCGACTTTTTTTTCTGAAACAACCTCAATTAGTTGCTCTTTGGTAGTAAAACCAATAAAACTGAAGGTGATTTTATAAGTAGCGGGCGCAACATTTGTTAATTGAAAGGTTCCATCTTCTTCGGTCGTAACTCCCTTAAAAGGTTCAGTAGCATCTTGTTCAAACAACAAAACATTAACAAACGATAACGGCAAACTCTCTGAATCTAAAACAGTCCCACTAATTGAAGTTTCTTGCGAAAAGGCAGTGCTTACAAGGAATAAGAGGATATAATAAACATTTTTTTTCAAGTCCAGGTGTGAGGTTAATGCCGAACAAAGTAAATTTGTATGGTTTGTTATAAAAGCTTTTTTAAGTGTTTATTTCACGGGGAATTGAAAGAAATTTCTTGCCAAAAAACTTCACGATAAAATTAGGGTATTATTTAAAATTGAAGAAAATAAATTTCAGTTTTTTTCATTTTTTACAAGAATAGTAAAAACCTACGTTTTTAAACTATATTTGCAAGTTAATAGGTACGAGGTAAAAGCATATGAAGAATATTAGAAATTTTTGCATTATAGCACATATTGACCACGGAAAAAGTACGTTGGCCGATCGACTTTTAGATGCAACAGGAACTGTAACTTCTCGTGAAAAACAAGCTCAATTGTTAGACAGCATGGATCTTGAGCGAGAACGCGGAATTACAATAAAAAGTCACGCCATTCAAATGGAATATACCTTTGAAGGTGAAAACTATATTTTAAACCTAATCGATACTCCGGGACACGTAGATTTTTCATACGAAGTGTCTCGTTCTATTGCTGCTTGTGAAGGTGCTTTACTTATTGTAGATGCCGCACAAAGCATTCAGGCGCAAACAATTTCTAATTTATACTTAGCCTTAGAAAACGATTTAGAAATTATTCCTGTATTAAACAAAGTAGATTTACCTTCTGCGAATGTTGAAGAGGTTACAGATGATATTGTAGATTTATTAGGATGTAGCCCAGACGAAGTAATTCCTGCAAGTGCAAAAACAGGTATTGGTATTGAAGAAATTCTACACGCCATTATTGCACGTGTTCCGCCACCAAAAGGAAATGCAGATCAGCCGTTACAAGCTTTAATTTTTGACTCTGTTTACAATCCCTTTAGAGGTGTTGAAACGTATTTTAGAGTCTTAAATGGTGAAATTAGAAAAGGACAGCATATTAAATTCATGGCTACCGGAAAGTCTTATTTTGCAGACGAAGTTGGAACCTTAAAACTGAAACAAGCGCCTAAAGATGTTATTAAAACAGGAGATGTTGGGTATTTAATTACTGGAATTAAAGAAGCGAAAGAAGTAAAAGTAGGTGATACGATTACCGATTCTAAAACGCCAACCACCAATATGATTGAAGGGTTTGAAGACGTAAAACCGATGGTTTTCGCAGGGATTTACCCTGTAGATACCGAAGATTACGAAGAGCTTCGAAATTCGATGGAAAAACTACAACTAAACGATGCTTCTTTGGTATTTCAACCAGAGAGTTCGGCGGCACTTGGTTTTGGGTTCCGCTGTGGATTTTTAGGAATGCTTCACCTTGAAATTATTCAAGAGCGTTTGGAGCGAGAATTCGATATGACTGTAATTACTACGGTTCCTAACGTTTCGTATCAAGCGTACACACATAAAAACCCAGACACCGTTATATTAGTAAACAACCCTTCAGATTTACCGGAGCCCTCTTCGTTAAATCGAGTGGAAGAACCGTATATAAAAGCAACCATCATTACAAAATCCGACTTTGTTGGGAACGTAATGTCACTGTGTATTGAAAAACGTGGTGAAATAACCAATCAAACTTATTTAACCACCGAGCGTGTAGAATTAAGCTTTGATATGCCGTTGGCTGAAATTGTTTTCGACTTTTACGATCGTTTAAAAACAGTTTCAAAAGGATATGCTTCATTTGATTATTCGCCCATTGGAATGCGTGCTTCACACTTAGTGAAAGTAGATGTATTACTTAATGGTAACATTGTCGATGCGCTTTCAGCATTATTACACAAAGACAATGCCTACGATATTGGGAAGAAAATGTGTGAAAAATTACGTCAGTTAATCCCAAGACAACAATTTGATATTCCAATACAAGCAGCGATTGGAGCCAAAATTATTTCTAGAGAAACGGTAAAAGCACTTCGGAAAGATGTAACGGCTAAATGTTACGGAGGAGATATTTCTCGTAAACGTAAGCTGTTAGAGAAACAGAAAAAAGGAAAGAAACGGATGCGCCAAGTGGGTAACGTAGAAATTCCACAAGAAGCGTTTATGGCGGTTCTTAAATTGAATGATTAAAAGACGGAGTCTAAAAAGGCATTATTTAATCATTTTGTCTAGTCGAGCGCAGTCGAGACCTAGTTAACAATGAAAAACTTGAAGTTCTCAACT
Source organism: Ulvibacter litoralis (assembly GCF_900102055.1). Classification (GTDB taxonomy): domain Bacteria; phylum Bacteroidota; class Bacteroidia; order Flavobacteriales; family Flavobacteriaceae; genus Ulvibacter; species Ulvibacter litoralis. The sequence continues at coordinate 934,357 of NZ_FNBA01000001.1, read as the reverse complement.
GCTCTCGAACGGACACTAAATTTTACTTTTTAGACTCCAATTTCTAGTGCTTCAACTTAATTACAAGGTAAAATACTAATTGCTAATTCGGTAGATGCTTGGGTTTGGGCATCAAAACAATCGGCATTAATTAATGCCTGAAGCGAATTTCTTAAAGAGATACAGTTATCGTTTGAAGGATTATCTGCGTAAGCATCTGAGGCATTATCTGCTTCAATCGTTAATGCAGCACAATCTAATGCCTCTACGGTATCATCATCACTTTTACAAGAGGTGACGACCATTGCTATTACAACAAGGGTGCTAAGTACTAATTTTTTCATGTGTGTGGTTTTTGTGTTAAGTCTTTAAATATCAGTATAATAAAGCACTTACACAAAAATTGAAGCCAAAAAAAGGGTTTTTCCTTTTCACTAATTCTCACCACAGCTTACGCCCACTTCTACTAAATCTGCCATATAAACTTCATACGAAGTACCTGTATTTTCTCCATTTACAGAGGCGTTTCCGTCACTCTCTTGGCAAACTTGAAAAACACTTGTTTGTGGTGAACTACAGCTTACACATGAAGGTCCATCGTCACTTTTACAAGAAAATAATAGGATAGAGACACCACAAATGAGAAAGAAAGCTTTTAATGTAGTCATAGATGTACTTTTGAATAAAGAAAACGTATTGAACTCGTTTTTATTTTTCTTTCAGTTCCTGTTCCTTTTTGGTATTCATTAAATCTTCAAAATCCATCGGCTTTCCAATGTAGACTAGGTTGCAATTTTCGGTAACCTCCATTTCGGAAGGTGTATTAATAATATCTAAAAATCCGTCCGATCTTTTCAAAAATAAGGCAATGGCATTTTCATCCTGTTCAATAATCTGTAATAAGTGCATAAAATCGTTATGAGATTCGACAGGGATTTCTTGAATGGATGGGAAGTTACTCGCTACTTGTGTAAATTTCACATAATCATGCGTATGTGAAAACAGTTCTTTAGACGAAAGATTTTCATTGTTTTTAAGTTCTTCTGGTGTGATTAAACGAAAGGTTCCTGTTTCTCCAAATTGCTTTCCGAAGCGCCTAATCGCCTGTTTATTAATTTCGTCGTTTCCAGTCATTGCTAACAAATAACCTACATCATTTAATTCGATATTATCGGTTAAGTCATCTGAATAAATATTAGCATTAATGGCTTCTAGTCCCAACTCTTTCGCTTTATTAATATTAAACTCATTCGTATCGACCAAAACAACATGTCGTTTGCTTTTTTGAAGGTACTTCGCAATAATTCGTGATACTTTGGAAGCTCCTACCATTAGTATTCCTTCCGAAGTCTCTAAGAAGACCCCTACAATTCTAGCAAATAAACGCGCAGTTGTTGCGTTTAACAGCACCGTAATTAACACCACCGAAAATACCAAAGGGGTAATGTATTCGGCTCCTGGCTCTCCTAAAATTACCAACTTTGTTCCAAATAAAGAAGCGATCCCAGCAGCGACAATACCTCTTGGTCCTACCCAACTTATAAAGAGTTTCTCATTAACTTTTAAGGAAGATCCTATGGTACTCATAAACACACTTAACGGACGAAGTACAAAAATGATAATAGCAAGTAAAACTGCTGTTTTCCAGTTGTATATTAACATTAAATCATCGATACTAATATTTGCCGCCAATAAAATAAAGAGGATAGAAATTAACAAAACACTTAATGACTCTTTAAAATAAAGCAACTCCTTCAAACTTGGAAGATCACTATTTCCTAAAAACATTCCCATTACCACAACTGCTAAAAGCCCCGATTCGTGTGCAAATTGATCGCTCAATACAAAAACAGATAATACAATAGATAGGGATACAACATTTAGTAAATAATGTGGAATCACTTTTCTTTTCACAGCTTGATACAATGCAAAACCTCCCGTTAACCCAAAAGCAAAACCGATTAGCAAAATCGTTCCGAAGTCTAATAATGCCTGCTTAGTGTACCCTGCTCCTCCCCCGATACCGATAAATTCAAAAATAAGAACGGCTACTAATGCGCCGATGGGATCTATTAAAATTCCTTCCCATTTTAATACTGCGGAAACATCTTTCTTTAGAGGAATATTCCGTAAAATAGGCGTAATTACGGTCGGTCCAGTAACTATAATTAAAGATGAAAATAACAATGAAATTTTCCAACTAAGACCAAAGACGTAATGAGCAGCAAGTCCTGCGCCTACAAATGTGATTGCAGCTCCAATACTAATTAGTTTTCCAATAACAGGTCCGACTTTTGAAATTTCACCGCGTTTTAATGTTAGTCCTCCTTCAAATAGAATGATTCCAATCGCTAGCGACACAAAATAGAATAGGTTTTCTCCGGGAAACAATCCACTTTCACCATTCCAAATTGGGCGAATCCACTGTGAACCGTCTTCAGAAATTAATGTTGAAATAGGGCCAACCAATAGTCCAATAAGAATGAGCGGTAAAATGGCAGGAATTTTAAATTTCCAAGCGACCCATTGCGCTATAATTCCTAAAATAATAATTCCGGCGAGTTCGAGCATTCTTTAAATTTTGATTAAAAATAGTAAGTTTTGACGAGTATTAAATATCAAAAAGTTGGAATCGTGCTATAAAACACATCTATTTATTTGTAAACAACTCGTTTTTAGTAATTAATAAATAAAAATGAATCATTTCTGTACATCTTATAGTTTGGCAATGTAATAATAGCAATTCTAATTAAATACCAAGAAAAGCTTAAAAATTTTATGTTTTCGTTTTTAAAGCTTTCCCTTAGGACTGTATTTTTCATAAAATTGATTCCTATTTGTTAAAAATAATATAATTAATTGATGTTGTATTTAACATACTGTAACGCTTTTAGTAATTTGCAACGATATAATACAGACTATGAAATTATATCCTATTGAAGCCGGAAACTTTAAACTTGACGGTGGTGCAATGTTTGGTGTCGTGCCAAAATCACTTTGGTCCAGAACCAATCCAGCCGATAGCAATAATATGATCGATATGGCAACACGCTGCTTGCTTATTGAAAACGGGGACAGACTTACGCTTATCGATACCGGAATGGGCGATAAACAATCTGAAAAGTTTTTTAATTATTACTATCAATGGGGCGATTTTGACATTGATTCTTCTTTAAAAAAACACGGATTTCACCGCGATGATATTACCGATGTGTTTATGACACACCTTCATTTTGATCATTGTGGAGGTAGTGTTCAATGGAATAAAGACAGAACTGGATACGAAACAGCTTTTAAAAATGCCTCTTTTTGGACCAACGAAAATCACTGGCAATGGGCGACACAGCCTAATCAACGTGAAAAAGCATCTTTCTTAAAAGAAAACATCCTTCCTATGGAAGAGAGTGGACAATTAAAATTTGTAGCAGGTCCTAATCGCTTAAGTTCTTCGGAAGCCATTTCTAAAAAGAACGATTTTGCAGAAGCCAACGAACTCGATTTTAGCCTTCTTTTTGTGGATGGTCATACTGAAAAACAAATGATTCCGCATATTAATTACAAAGGGAAAACCATTGTTTTTGCTGCCGATTTATTGCCTACAGCTGGACATTTGCCTATTCCGTATGTAATGGGCTACGATACCAGACCCTTGCTAACAATGCCCGAAAAAGAACAATTTTTAAAGGCTGCAGCAGACCACAATTACTATTTATTTTTAGAGCACGATGCTCACAACCAAATAATTACCGTAAAGCATACCGAAAAAGGTGTACGCCTTAACGAAAGCTTTACTTTTAACGAACTCTTTAATTAATTCAAAAAACACATGAAAATTTTTAAAACTTCACTTTTAGTAGCTTCAGCAGCCATCATGGCTAGTTGTGGTGGTGGTAGCGCCCCAATTATTTCAACTCCTATAGCTAATATAGATACGCTTCCACTAAAAATTACGCCTTTAACAGACGACCAGACTAAAGACTGGCCTATGTACGATTTGGCAAATGACACTGTTCCTGGAATGAGTGTTACTAGAGCGTATTCAGAAATAATTAAAAACAACAAAGGTCAAAAAGTAATTGTTGCTGTTATCGATAGTGGAATTGACATTGAACACGAAGATTTAAAAAATGTCATTTGGACCAACCCTAAAGAAATTCCTGGAAACAATATTGACGACGATAAAAACGGATATGTAGACGATATTCACGGGTGGAACTTTTTAGGTGATATTGTTGCTGAAAATATGGAATACGTTCGTATCATCAGAAAATTAAGTCCGAAATACGACGGAAAAACAGAAGCTTCAATTAGTGCTGCAGATCGTGAAGAATTTGCAATGTTTCAACAAGCAAAAGCTGAATTCGAAAAAGATTCTCAAGAAGCATTAGCGAATAAAACTCAATACGAACAAATCCTTTCTCAAGTAACTCCTGCACATGCTGCAATGACTAAAAAATTAGGGAAAGAAGACTATACGAAGAAAGATTTAGCGGCTATCGCAAATCCTTCCGAAGCAGAACAACAACAAATAGCAACGCTTACGCAAATGCTAAACTTTGGAAGTACGGTTCCAGCTGTTGTAAAACAATTAACTGGAGGAATCGATTATTTTGGAGGTCGTTTAGATACACACTTCAACATGACAGAAGACTTTAGAGGAGTGTTGGGAGATAATCCTGATGACATTACAGACAAGTACTACGGAAACAACGATGTTGATGGTCCAGATCCTAAAAAAGAAGATGCGAAACACGGAACACACGTAGCAGGTATTATTGCAGCACAACGCAACAATGGTATTGGTATGGACGGTGTTGCTAACAACGTTGAAATAATGGTTGTTCGTGCTGTGCCAGATGGTGATGAGTACGATAAAGATGTTGCTTTGGCAATTCGTTACGCAGTAGATAATGGAGCAAAAGTGATCAATACTAGCTTCGGAAAGTACTATTCTACCCATCCAGAATGGGTTTGGGATGCAATTAAATATGCAGCTTCTAAAGATGTATTAATTGTAAATGCAGCTGGAAATGAAGGAATCAACTTAGATACAAAACAAGTATATCCAAACGATCAAAAAGGAACTGGAGCTGAAATGGGTGATACTTTTATCACAATTGGAGCCTTAAACTATAAGTATGGAAGTGAAATGGTTGCAAATTTCTCTAACTTTGGAAAGTCAAGCGTTGATGTATTTTCTCCTGGGGTTAAAATTTGGTCTACAACACCTTTAAACACTTACGAATACCTTCAAGGTACGTCTATGGCATCTCCGGAAGTTGCAGGAGTAGCAGCGATAATTCGTTCACATTACCCTAAACTTTCAGCAAAACAAGTAAAACACATCATAATGGATAGTGGTCTTACTTCTAACACTCCTGTAATTTTAGGAGGAGATCCTTCTAATCAAGATAAATTTGCAAATATCTCTAAGTCGGGGAAAATGGTGAATTTATACAATGCGCTTATTATGGCGTCTAAAATGTAAAAAAACAACGCATGAAATTATTTTTAAGTAGTATTCTAACCCTTGTTCTGGTAGCAACTACATCTGCGCAAAATAACACTTCGTATTGGCAACAAAAAGTCGATTACAAGATGGAAATTGACATGGATGTAAACACCTATCAGTACAAAGGAAAACAAGAGCTTGTTTATACCAACAACTCACCAGACACCTTAAACAGAGTCTTTTACCATTTGTATTTTAATGCTTTTCAGCCTGGAAGTGAAATGGACGTACGTTCACGTTCTATTGAAGATCCAGACAGTCGTGTAACCGATCGTATCTCAAAATTAGCACCTTCGGAAATTGGATACATTAAACCAACATCTTTAACACAAGATGGAACTCCATTGCAATATGAAGTTGTAGGAACGGTATTAGAGGTAGCTTTAAACACACCTATTTTACCAGGAAGTAGTACTTCTTTCGATATGGTTTGGGACGCACAAGTGCCGTTACAAATTCGTAGAAGTGGTCGTAACAATGCTGAAGGTGTTGCTTTATCGATGACGCAGTGGTATCCTAAATTAGCCGAATATGATTTTGAAGGCTGGCATGCCGATCCATACATTGGTCGTGAGTTTCACGGGGTGTGGGGTGATTTTGATGTAGAAATTACCATTGATAAAGACTATACTATTGGAGGTACAGGATATCTTCAAAACCCTGCAGAAGTAGGTCACGGATATCAAGCCGAGAATCAAAAAACCATGAAACCTAAAAAAGGGAAATATACATGGCATTTTGTGGCGCCTAATGTGCACGATTTTACGTGGGCGGCAGATCCTGAATACATTCACGATACCTATCCAGGACCGAATGGAGTAACACTTCATTTTTTCTATAAAGACAACCCTGATATTATTGAAAACTGGAAAAATCTTCAGCCAAAAACAGCTGAACTGATGGAGTATTTCAATAAACATATTGGACAATATCCGTACAAACAATACTCTGTAATTCAAGGAGGTGATGGTGGTATGGAATATGCCATGTGTACGCTTATTACTGGAAATAGAAAATTTGGTAGTTTAGTAGGAGTAACTGCGCATGAATTAGCACATAGCTGGTTTCAATTTTTATTGGCTACCAATGAGCTGAAACACGAATGGATGGACGAAGGGTTCACCTCGTACATTTCGGATAAAGCAATGAACGAGATCATGGACGAACAAAAGCCAAATCCGCATTCTGGTTCGTATAGAGGGTATTTATACCTTGCTACGAGTGGGAAAGAACAACCACAATCTACACAAGCCGATCGTTACAGCACAAATCGTGGGTATGGTATTAGCTCGTACAGTAAAGGAGCTGTGTTTTTAGCACAACTAGCCTATGTGATTGGTAATGAAAATTTAGAAAAAACCTTAAAGCGTTATTACAACGAATTCGCCTTCAAACACCCAACACCAAACGATTTTATTCGTGTAGCAGAAAAGGTTTCTGGACTTGAATTAGAATGGTATTTAACCGATTGGACACAAACAACCAATACCATTGACTACGAGATTAAAAACGTAGCTTTTGATGGTACTAAAACGCAAGTTACTTTGGCAAGAAATGGATTAATGCCAATGCCTATCGATTTGTATGTAACGTATGAAGATGGTTCACAAGAGTCGTTTTATATTCCATTACAAATGATGCGTGGTGAAAAACCAAATCCAGTGCCAACCTTAACGCGTGTTGTATTAACCGATTGGGCTTGGGCGTATCCTGAATATGTTTTCGAAATTAACAATGGTAAAAAAGTGAAAAACATGATGATTGATGCCAGCCAAAGAATGGCAGATATAAAGCCAGAAAATAATATTTACGGAGAGTAATAAACAATTCTCTTTTACCATGTAAAGAGGTTGTCTAAAAGTAATGATTCAGTAGTTTGTTAGGTCGATTAAAGTCAAGACCAATTCGAGAGTTAAGGAACTAAAGTTCTCGACTGCGCTCGAACAGACAACAAAATCTACTTTTTTAGACAACCTCTTTTTTTATACCCTATTGTTGTACTTTTACGCCATGAGTCTCTCCTTTCCAAAATCTGAAAAACTTAAAAGTTCAAAAACTATTAAAAAGTTATTTGAAAGCGGAAAGTCGTATACCAAATACCCACTAAAACTTCTTTTTATTGAAATAGATACCGATCAAGTAACACAAGCTGCATTTGCAGTCCCAAAGCGGAAATTTAAATTAGCGGTAACTCGAAACCGCATCAAAAGGCAATTAAGAGAAGCCTATCGAATTCAGAGAGAAGAAGTAACAGAAAATAACGGCAAGAAATTTGCACTCCTTTTTTTATATCTTAGTAAAGACAAACCGCAATATGCCCAGCTAGAAAAAGCAACAAAGGCATTGCTTAAAAAATTAAAGGATGAAGTTTAGCATTATTTTTTTATTTGGTTTTGCATTGGCCTGTTCCAATGGGAGTTCTAACAAAGCATATAGCCCAGATGTAATGGAAGATGCTGGCTATGTGATGAGCGAAGAAATTCAAGTTGCAGATATTTCGGAAGATGTTGAAGTTCAAGAACAAAAAATAATCAAAACCGCACGCTTGGTCTTCGAAACCAAAGATGTGAATGCTACACACGCAAACGTACTTCAACTCGCTTCCCAATACAAAGGTTTTATACAGAGTGATAATAGTGGGAAAGGCTACAACCGTATTTCTAGAAATATGATGGTTAGAGTCCCTACCGAACGCTTTATGGATTTTATTAATGGTGTTTCTGAAGGTGTTTCCTATTTTGATCAAAAAGACATTTCAAGACAAGATGTTTCGGAAGAATTTGTAGATCTAGAAGCACGATTAAAGGCAAAGAGAGAGTTAGAAAAACGCTATTTAGAATTGCTGAAACAAGCAAGAAATGTAAAAGAAATGCTCGAAATAGAACGAGAGCTTTCAAACATTCGTGAAGAGATTGAAGCCAAGCAAGGACGCCTACAGTTTCTTCAAAATAGAGTTTCTATGAGTACTATTACCTTAGAATTTTATACTTTAACTGCTGAAACGGGCGTTACACAATCGTACGGACAAAAAATGATCAATTCCTTAAAAGGAGGATGGGATGGAATTTCCGTCTTTTTCTTGGGTATTTTATACCTCTGGCCATTGTTAGTTATTGTTTTAGTTGGTGTAATTATACTTCGGAAACTGTTGCGTAAAAAGAAAACAACGTCGGGTTCGTAAATCCTTCCGAAGCAAAACAAACATCTTTTCTGCTGAAGAAATAAAATTTAAATCACATATCATTTCCTATTTAAGGTTCTGTAATCGCATAAAAACAAACTATGAAAAAGAAAATACTAATTCCCATACTCGCCTTAGGTATTCTATTTACAACCGTAAGTTTTAAAAGCGACTTTTTTGAAATTGCAAAACAAATTGAAATCTTTACCACGCTCTACAAAGAACTTAACATGAATTATGTGGACGAGGTGACGCCTGCAACTCTTATGGATAAAGCCATTAAGGGGATGTTGAAAGATTTAGATCCCTACACCATGTATTGGAACGAACAACAGGTTGAGGACGCTCGTATAAGCAGTTCTGGCGTGTATACAGGGATTGGCGCCACCGCACGAACAAAAGACGATAAAATCATTATTATGGAGCCTTTTAAAGGCTATCCAGCCGATAAAGCAGGGTTAAAAGCGGGAGATCAAGTCATAAAAATTGGAGCTATTAATGTTTCCGATTTTAAAGAAGATGCCAACGAACTTTTAAAAGGAGCTCCAAATTCGAAAATAGAGTTAACTTATATTCGTCAAGGAAAAACAAACACCACAACATTAACCCGCGAAGCGATCGACATTCATGCCGTTCCTTTTTACAAGCTTATTCACAACGATGTTGGGTACATTGTACTTACAAAGTTTAATCGTAAAACAACGGTTGAAACCAAAGCCGCTTTAGAAGATTTAAAATCGCAAGGAGCTACAAAAATTGTTTTAGACCTTCGTGGAAATCCTGGTGGTTTATTGAACGAAGCAATTGATGTGGTAAATTTATTTGTTCCGAAGGGAGAAGTAATTACAACTACTAAATCGGTCATTGAAAAATACAATAAAACTTATAAAACGCGTAAAGAGCCTGTAGACACTGAAATTCCGTTAGTGGTTTTGGTAAACGGTCGCAGTGCTTCTGCAAGTGAAATTGTTTCAGGAAGTTTACAAGATTTAGACCGCGCTGTGGTTGTAGGAGCCCGTAGCTTCGGAAAAGGATTGGTGCAACGCCCTAAAAAACTGACCTACGGAACCCAATTAAAAGTAACTATTTCTAGGTATTATACGCCTAGCGGACGCTGTATTCAGGCATTGGATTATTGGAATAGAGATGAAAATGGTGATCCTGTTAGAAAGGATGCTAAAGAGTACAATTCATTTAAAACCAAGGGTGGAAGAACGGTTTATGATGGCGGCGGAATATTACCAGATATCGAGTTAGAAACAGCTAAATTTAGTCCGATTACAACTGCTTTACTGAAAGATGACGCTATTTTCGACTTTGCTACTGAGTATCATTACTCGCATCAAATTTCAGATTTGAATTCGTTTAGGTTAACGGATGCTGATTTTCAAAAGTTCATCGATTTTCTGAAAAAGAACAATTTTGAATACGAAACGGAAACAGAAAAAGAGTTTGCAGAAGCCCTTCGCAGAGCCGAAGATGATGATTTAGATAAAAGTATTTCGGCAAGTTACAATCAACTTATGGCGTCGATAGATGAAGCGAAAGATAAAGCTGTACTTTCTAAAAAGGCTGAAATTATGTCGCTTATTAGTGACGAAATTTTAAAGCGTTATTTTTACCGTGAAGGAATGTATGAGTATCATGTTGATCACAATCCAGAAATTTTAGCTGCAATTGAAGTATTAGACGACGCAAAACGCTATCAGAAAATATTAAAATAATATTCGTTTTAACCTAAACAAAACCCTTTTTGGACTCCTTTTTAGCCTTTTTTGAAGAAATGCCTATTTGGATGAAAGCGGGTTGGGTCTTTGTTAGTTTAGCCTTTTTTTGGATTTTAGAAGGGTATTATAAGCTTGTTATCACACCTTATAACAAGTGGAAACATGCAAAAACCAACTTTGGTCTCTTGTTTTTCGTTATGCTAATTAATGCTCTCTTTGGAATTGCCACCGTGGGTATTTTTGTTTGGCTAGAAACCACAAAGTTTGGACTCTTACACCTTGTTACAGTTCCAACTTGGTTGGGACTCTTACTTTCTATTTTAGTTCTCGATTTTATAGCTCAGTTTGGCGTACATTATTTACTGCATAAAGTAAAATGGATGTGGCGCTTACACATTGTACATCACAGTGATAAAAATGTAGATGCTAGCACGGGTACACGGCATCATCCGTTCGATTTTTTGATTCGGGAGAGTTTTGCATTACTAGCTGTGGTTGTCATGGGAATGCCTATTTCGTATTATTTCTTTTACCGTATTTTAAGTGTGTTATTCACTTATTTTACGCATGCCAACCTTCAGCTACCTCCAAAGCTTGATAAAGCGCTTAGTTACATTATTGTAACGCCTGTAATGCACAAGTTTCACCATCACTACCAATTGCCTTGGACAGATTCAAATTATGGAAATATGTTTTCTATTTGGGATCATCTCTTCGGAACATTTGTATATGACTATGTTCACAAAATTCAATACGGTTTGGATATTTCAGATCATTTGGATGCCGATAATTTTACCCAACAATTACGTATTCCTTTCAGTAAAAAAGTGACTTCAAAAGAGAGTTAACAGCCTTTTAACAGGGTTTCGCCTTTATTTTCAGTATACTGTAGGGTATGATACAGATAGACAGAGAAGAAAACGAAGCATTTTTAAAGGAATCGGTTACGTATTTAGAAAACCGAGGTTTTGAAAATATTAAAGCCGATGTAGAAGGGTATGAAACTCCAAAATCGTACGTTAAAAAAGACAACGATGTTACTATAACTCCCGATATTGTTGCAGAAAGAGCCGGGATAAAACACTACTTCGAACTAAGTTTAAAGTCTAAAAAACCAATGTTATTAAAATCGAAGTGGCGCTTTTTAGATGTAATTACGCGCATGCGAAACCAACGTTTCAAAATAATTACACGGAAAGGACATTATAAATTTACCAATGACATGTTAGAAGATTTAAATCTTCAGAAAAAATTAATTAAGCTGTAATCATCGCAATATGCGGAATTCCATCTTCTAAATATCCTTCTCCTATTTGCTGAAAACCATGCGATTGATAGAATTTCAATAAGTAGGTTTGTGCCGAAATTTTAATGTGAGTTGTGTTGTAATGTGTTTTAATCGTTTCTTTTGAAGCGCGCATAATATCATGACCGTATTTAAATTTTCGAGTTTCTTTAGCAACTACAACACGCCCAATGGAAGCTTGTTCAAAATAAAACCCGGGTTGAAAACAACGGGTGTACGCAACTACTTTCCCGTCTTTGGTACCAATTACATGAAGGGCTTTTGGATCCTTTCCGTCGATATCTTGATACACACAATGTTGCTCAACCACAAATACTTCACTTCGCAATTGAAATACATCGTGTAATTCGTGGATTGTAAACTGATCGAATGTTTTTACCGTAATTTTCATAGGTTTTGGTGTTGCTTCCGAAGAAAATTAATCTTGAATGATAATATCTTTAGGATCTGGTTTGTTGTATTCTGGTTGAATGTTCACGTGATTTATTCCGAAGTCATGGAATAATAATTCTTCTACTTTTTCTGAAACAATATCAAATTCTGAAATCGTAATGTCCTTATGTAACTCGACGTGTGCTTCTAAATGTGTTTCTTTTTCATTCAATTGCCATACGTGAACGTGATGTGTGTTTTTTATTTCTGAAACGGTAGAAATAGCAGCACATATTTTTTCAATATTTAAATCTTCAGGAGTGAACAACATAAGCACTTTAAACGATTGTTTTAATAAATCGTAACCGACTATTAATAAGTAAATTGCGATTAAAATTGTTAATAAACTATCGACCCAAAACCAGCTGTAATATTTCATTAACAAACCACCAATTAACACAGCGATTGAAGCCGTCATATCAGTGAATAAGTGCAAATAGGCAGAACGCATATTCATATTTTCCTTCGCATCTTTCCGAAGTAATAAAACTGAAAAACCGTTGGCTACAATTCCGAGTAACGCCAACCAAATAACAATGCTACTTTCAATAGACTGTGGATTAAAAAAGCGAATAATTGCTTCGTACACTAAGTAAATAGCAACAATTAATAAAGAAGCAGCATTTACAAAAGCAGCAATAATTTCGGCACGTTTGTAACCAAAAGTTCGTTTTGTAGAAGCTTCTTTCTTAGAATATAAATCGGCCACATAACTCACAACCAAAGAAAGAACATCACTAAAATTGTGTAATGCGTCGGATAGTAATGATAAACTCCCAGAAATGATTCCACCTATTACTTGCGCAACAGTAATTACAACGTTTAAAAAGATAGTAAATAATAAGTTTCTACCTTTTAAATCATTGTGGGAATGATCATGTCCGTGAGAATGTGACATACTATAAGGTTATGAACAAGCTATTTTGTCCACACGAAGTTGGTGACGACCGCCTTCAAAAGGAGTTGCTAAGAATGTTTTCACCATTTCTAAGGCTTGTGGTTCGCTTGTAAAACGTGCAGGAATACTTAATATATTTGCATCGTTGTGTTGTCTTGCTAGCGCTGTAATTTCTTTTGTCCAACAAAGAGCTGAACGCACTTTTTGATGTTTGTTGGCTGTCATATTGGCTCCATTTCCGCTTCCGCAGATAATGATACCGAAATCTACAGCATTGTTTTCAACATCGGTTGCTACAGGATGTACAAAGTCTGGGTAATCCACACTATCATTAGTGTTGGTACCATAATTTGTTACTTGATGTCCTTCTTTTTCAAGGTAAGCAACAATGGTGTTTTTGTATTCTGTTCCGGCGTGATCGTTTCCAATTGCAATTTTCATGGTCGTAGTTTTTCACAAAGATAACAATAATGTATAAGGCATATCAACTAATAATAGCTAAGTAATTGATAGCTATTTCTTAACCTTAGGTTGATAATTTAGTTAACAACTATGTTGATATTTAATGGTGCGATTTTTAGAAATAAAGTTGCAATAGTCAATTGATTTTACAATATCATTTAATTAAAATAGAAACCAATTTTTTAAGCAATCAATTTTACGAAACTTATGAAGTATAAATTTGAGTTATTAAACAATAAAACCACAAAATCTTATTAAAAATGAGTTGTTAGACAGGGTTATTAACAGTTGTTAATAGCAACCTATAAGTTCTTATATTTCAGAAGAAAAAACCACTGAAAACATGTTCATAACCGTACTAAAAATAGCGACAACTTAAATCCAACGATAAATTCTAAAAAGTTATACCACATATTAACAAGCTATAATAACCATCATTATTTTATTTAAATTTTAAAAAAGAAAAAGATGAATATGTTATTACTGTTGATAAGTAGAAATTAAACTATTTTTAGGTTGGGAGATCCGTCTAAGCGTTCCATGATTTTTTTCGCTTTCTCGATATCGTGTTTGTGAACTTGCAATCTAATTCCGCCAAAAGCGTTCGAGTGAAAGGGAAGCACACTTATGGTAGTTTCATGTAAAAAAACATACTGAATATTTTCCTGATCAAACAACAATTTAAGTACTGCATATTCACTAGGAAAAGTAAAGATAGCAATGGTTTTAAAGTCTTCCATAACGTGGTTTTGAAGCCGCACCAATGTACTAAATCTTTCTTAATAAGCCTATTACTATTGGGTTAGAAAGTGTACTTTTACAATACATAATAATAAACAATGCCGAAAAGACATAAAAAGAATAAAAAACAAAAAATTGAAGGACTTTCACAAAGCATATTAGCTATTCTTCGAAAAGATCATTCAAAACCTTATAACTACAAACAAATTGCCGCGAAACTAGGCGTAGACGATGCTAGCAGCCGCAATCAGATTATAAAAAAATTAAAAGCCTTCCAAATTGAAGGTACCATTCAAGAAATTGAACGTGGTAAATACATTATTACCCCTTCTCAAAATTACTACACCGGAAAAGTTGATATTGCTGGCCGCGGACAAGGATACATTATCGTTGAAGATTTAGAAGACGATATTTATGTAAGTAGTAAAAACCTAAACAAAGCCTTAAATGGTGATATCGTTGAAGTCTACGTTTTTAAAAGAAAACGAGGCGGAAAAACGGAAGGAGAGGTTACTAAAATCATAGAGCGTAAAAAAACAGAATTTGTTGGAACCATTCAAATTCAAGATAAATTTGCTTTTGTTGAAATGGCCGACCATAAAATGCACACCGATATTTTTGTTCCAAAGAATAAAATTAACGGTGCTAAAAATGGCGAAAAAGTATTGGTTTTAATGGAAGATTGGCCCGAAAAGGCAGATTCACCCTTTGGATCTGTTCTGAAAGTGCTAGGAATGCCGGGAGAACACAATACTGAAATTCATTCTATTTTAGCACAGTATGGATTGCCGTATGAGTTTCCACCAGAAGTAGAAGAATTTGCAAATAAAATTGATACTAGCATTCATCCTGAAGAAATTAAAAAACGTCGGGATATGCGGAAGGATTTAACCTTTACCATAGATCCAAAAGATGCGAAAGATTTTGATGATGCGTTGTCGTTTGAAACGCTTCCCAATGGAAATTATGAAGTAGGAATTCACATTGCCGATGTTTCACATTACTTACAACCAGGAACAATTTTAGACGATGAAGCCTATGAGCGTGCTACCTCTGTATATTTAGTAGATAGAGTAGTGCCAATGTTGCCAGAAATACTTTCAAATGGTGCGTGTTCATTACGACCACATGAAGAGAAATACACTTTTTCTGCTGTGTTTGAAATGAACTCGAAAGCCCAAGTTGTGAACAAATGGTTTGGAAGAACAGTTACGTATAGTGATGCTCGTTTTGCCTATGAAGAAGCACAGCATATTATAGAAAATCCTTCAGAAGAAATACATACCATTCCTTCAGATATTTCAATACAAGATTCAGAATATACGGTTGAAAAACCTATTGCAGATGCCATTATCGAAATGGATCGTTTGGCTAAAATTCTTCGGAAAAAAAGAATGCATGAAGGCGCAATTTCGTTCGATAAATTGGAAGTAAAATTTATTCTAGACGAAAATGCAAATCCGGAAGGCGTGTACTTTAAAGAAAGTAAAGACGCTAACAAGATGATTGAGGAGTTTATGCTCCTTGCCAATCGAAGTGTAGCTGAATTTATTGGAAAACAGTCTCAGAAAAAAACATTTGTATATCGTGTTCACGATGAGCCAGATGATGAGAAAATCGCAGCTTTAGAAAATATCATCAAACGTTTTGGATACAAATTAGATACAAGAGATAAAAAATCTACTTCTCAATCGTTAAATAAATTATTGAAAGATGTAAACGGTAAAAGAGAACAAAATTTAGTAGATACTCTTGCAATTAGAAGTATGAGTAAAGCAGTGTATACTACAAATAATATTGGACACTACGGATTAGCTTTTGATTATTATACACATTTTACATCGCCTATTAGAAGGTATCCCGATGTCATGGTTCATCGATTGTTACAACGCTATTTAGATGGAAAAGATTCGGCCAAACAAGATACGTACGAAGATAAATGTAGACATTCTAGCGATATGGAAGGCCTTGCTTCAAGTGCCGAACGTGATAGTATAAAATACATGCAGGTAAAGTACATGCAAGACCATCAAAAGGAAGAATTTGTGGGTGTAATTTCTGGAGTGACCGAATGGGGAATCTACGTAGAAATTATGTCTAATAAATGTGAAGGAATGGTTCGTTTGCAAGATTTACGTGACGACCATTATACCTTTGATAAAGACCAATATGCTGTTGTGGGACAAAAATCTGGGAATACCTATGTTCTTGGAGATGAAGTGTATGTAAAAGTTAAAAATGCAGATTTAGTTAAAAAGCATTTAGATTTTACCATGCTCGGATTACGAGATACCTATGAAAAATAAAATATTAAAAAAGATTCTCTTTAAAATAATTAAGCTGTGCCCTTTTAATAGTGTTCGCTTATTTATTTATCGAAATTTTTTTAAGTATACCATTGGTACCAATGTATTTATAGGAAAAAGTATTTTAAATTCTAAAAAAGTAACTATTGGAAATAATGTAGTTATTAAAAATAATTGCATCATCACCGCAGGTAATGTTACTATAGGAAACAACACATCGATTCATAGTGGAAATGTAATTATGGGGAAAGCTTCTTTCTCTATAGGAAACAACTCAAGAATTATTAATGATCACTTTATTGATGTATGGAATTCTGTAGAAATAGGAAATAATACATGGCTAGCAGGAAAAGCAAGTCAACTATGGACGCATGGATCTATTTACACCAAAACAGGAAAAAAAGATTTATCCATAAAAATTGGTGATAACATTTATATGGCTTCAAACTGTTCTATAGCTCCTGGAGTAACCATAGAAAGCCTTAATTTAATAGGCTTAGGAAGTGTAGTAACACAATCAATTTCTTCTTCAAAAAATATAATAGCTGGAAATCCTGCCAAAATAATAAAGGAAAATATTGATTGGAGAGAAAACTGGTAACAATAATTTTAACCTCAAAATTTTATAAAATGAATATAAAACATCTTACTGTATGCATTTTTTTATGTTTATCATCTCTCACTTGGGGACAAGAAACAACCAAAGATGTAGGTACTTTTAATGAATTGAAAGTATTTGATTTAATAGATGTGAACCTTCGTAAATCTACCGAAAATAAAGTAGTAGTTACTGGAGAAAATGCTACAGCTGTTAAATTCATTAATGACGACGGAACATTAAAAATTCGTATGGAATTAAACGAACGTTTTGATGGTGCGCTCACAAAAGTGGAAGTTTTTTATACAGAAGTTTCTATTTTAGACGCAAATGAAGGTGCTTATATTACAGCTTCCGAAGCAATTACTCAAAATAATATTGAGTTACGTGTACAAGAGGGTGGACATATTGAAATTCCTGTCGCTGTAGAAGATCTTATAGCAAAAAGTGTGAGCGGCGGAATTATTAGTACCACAGGAACTGCTAAAAATCAAGATATTACGATAAATACTGGCGGTCAATATTTAGGAAAAGAGCTTCAAAATACAAATGCTACCGTTTCAGTAACAGCAGGCGGACTTGCAGAATTAAAAACATCAGAAAACGCCAATGTGAAAGTTACAGCAGGAGGTAAGGTGTATTTGTATGGAAAACCTGAAACTCTTCGTAAAAAGAAATTTGCCGGTGGAAAGATCAAAGTGGTAGAGTAAACATATCGCTGTAATACAAGTTATGGAGTAAATTAATTTGTACTTTTACAGGTATGTTTGATGGTTTATTATATGCAGCTTTTTATGGATTTTTACTGGCATTTGCTGTCGGTCCTGTGTTTTTTACCCTCATAGAAACGAGTATAACCAAAGGTTTTAAAGCGGGTGTGTTCTTCGATTTAGGCGCCATGGTTGCCGATATTATTTTCATTCTAATTGCCTTTTTTAGTACGAGTAAAATTTTAGAAAAAGTTAAAGACGATCCAGGATTACTCATCTTTGGTGGTGCGGTTTTAATAGCCTACGGAGTCATATCCTACATCCGAACCGCAAAATCATTTATAAAAATTGCGAGAGAACATTACGCAGTTGAAGTGAAAAAGAATTTAGGAGGATTATTTCTGAAAGGATTCTTACTCAATTTTGTAAACTTTGGAGTATTAGCGGGATGGATAGGAACCATTATTATGGCGAATGCGTTAACCACTTCTAAAAATGGTGTATTTTGGTTTTTAGCAACGGTTTTAATAACCTTTTTTCTTACCGATTTATTAAAAATTACTTTGGCTAAGAAACTTAAAAATAAAATGACACCTCGATTTACTTTTAAAACTAAGAAATGGGTGAGTATTTTAATTATTGGTTTTGGTGTTTTAATGTTACTTCAAGGAATTTTTCCAAAAGAAGTTCAAGCAGGATTGGAACGAATTCCAGGACAAAATAACCCTTTAGAGAAACCAATTCCCCCCGTTGAAGATGTACATCCACTTCCTGAATAAAAGTTCTATTTTTTAATTTTTATAGTGCCATTTTTATACAAATTTAATGCTTGTTGAAACACTGCATTTAAAGTGGTAACAGGTAAATCTTGTATTGGATTAATTCTAAAAACCTTCATTCGAGCACGATCACCACTTTCTAAATTTGGATGAACCAGATGTTTTCCTTCTACAAATAAATAATAGGGTTCTTCTGTTTTTTTATCAGTCCAGAGGTAACAAAAAGCTTTTCCTTTAAAACAAAAGCAAGGCATTCCATATTTTTTTGTTTCTGAAACTGCTTCATCACACGCAAGAATACAATCCCGCATGGCTAATAAACAACCCTTAATAGGCTCTTCTTTTTCTAAATAAAATAGACTATTGCTAGTTGTCATTATTTCTGAATTGGGTTGAAATTAAACTCTAAGATACTAGATTTTAGGAACTTCTATCAAACAAAAAACCCTCAGTTTTCACTGAAGGTTTTCGTTGAGGCATCAAGCGGATTCGAACCGCTGTAGAAGGTTTTGCAGACCTCTGCCTAGCCACTCGGCCATGATGCCCTAATTAACGGGTGACAAATATAAAAAAAGTAATAGAATTAACGCACTTTAATTTCAATTACCGTTCCGATTTCATAGTAACGCTTACTTCAGCAACATCACCACCAATAGGCGGATTTACTTTTGCTACCGTTACTTTTACCAAATGTACCAACGGAATTTCAGAAAAAACAGCATCAATGATTCGTTGTCCAACATGTTCTAATAATTTTGAACGCACTCGCATTTGCGCTCTCACAATTTTTTGAAGGTGCACATAATCAACAGTATCCTTCAATTCATCCGTCTTTGCCGCTTTAGTTAAGTCAGCTTCCACTGTAAGATTCACCAAATAATCCGAACCTATTTTACCTTCTTCCACCAAACAACCATGAAAGGCATATATCTTAATATTTTTTAACCGAATTGTACTCATTTCAACTATTTTTGTAAAGATACTTTTTTTAACGAATTATGTACCTTTACCAACATATTGAGTGTCCGTTCGAGCGCAGTCGAGAACAATTTGTTTAGGACATCAATAACCTCTCGACTGCGCTCGAGGCGACAGTAATTAGAATGTCAGAAGAAAAAGAACCTCTTAATTTTATTGAACATAGTATTGAGAACGATTTAAAAAACGGAATGGACCCTAAGTCGTTGCGTTTTCGTTTTCCACCAGAACCGAATGGATACCTGCACATTGGACATACAAAAGCCATTGGTATTAGTTTTGGTTTGGGTGAAAAATACAATGCACCTGTAAACCTTCGTTTTGACGATACCAATCCTGCCAAAGAAGAGCAAGAATATGTAGATGCTATTAAAGAAGACATTTCTTGGCTGGGATACCAATGGGCAAACGAATTGTACTCCTCCGATTATTTTCAACAATTATACGATTGGGCTGTCTTACTAATTAAAGACGGTAAGGCTTATGTAGACTCTCAATCGAGTGAAGCCATGGCCGAACAAAAAGGAACACCAACTTCTGTTGGTACCAATAGTCCGTTTCGCGATAGATCTGTAGAAGAAAATTTGGAACTTTTTGAAGCGATGAAAGCCGGTAAATTTGAGCAAGGAGCACATGTGTTGCGCGCAAAAATTGACATGGAAGACCCAAATATGCTGATGAGGGACCCAATTATGTATCGTATTCTTAAAAAAGCACACCACCGTACAGGCAACGATTGGTGTATTTATCCGATGTACGATTGGACACATGGCGAGAGCGACTATATCGAACAAGTTTCACACTCTTTGTGCTCCTTAGAGTTTAAACCTCACAGAAAGCTTTACAATTGGTTTAGAGACCATGTTTATGAATATAGTAAAGCAACCTATCCAAACATCCCTAATCAGACCGAATTTGCGCGTTTAAATTTAAGTTATACCATTATGAGCAAACGAAAGTTGCTTCAATTGGTTGAGGAAGGTGTTGTAAATGGATGGGACGATCCAAGGTTGCCTACAATTTCAGCATTGCGGCGAAGAGGGTATACTCCAAATTCAATTAGAAAGTTTGTAGAAACAGTTGGTGTTGCCAAACGTGAAAACATCATCGACGTTTCTTTATTAGAATTTTGTGTTCGTCAAGATTTAAATGCGACAGCCACGCGTGTCATGGCGGTTTTAGATCCTGTAAAGTTGATTATTACAAACTATCCTAAAGGTAAAGAAGAGTTTTTTACTGCGGAAAATAATCCAGAAGACACGAACTCGGGAAGTCATGAAGTACCTTTTTCGGGCGAATTATACATCGAAAAGGAAGATTTTAAAGAAGAAGCTAGCGGAAAGTTTTTTAGACTGACCTTAGGTTCTGAAGTCAGACTTAAAAATGGATACATTATCAAAGGGGAAAGCGTGGTAAAAGATGCTGACGGAAACATCACAGAAATTCACTGTACCTACGATCCAGATAGTTTAAGCGGAAGCGGATCAGAAGCAAGTCTACGAAAAGTAAAAGGAACCTTGCATTGGGTTTCTATTGCACATGCGATTAAAGCAGAAGTTCGAATTTACGACCGTTTGTTTAACGATGAAGCGCCAGACAGTCATAAAGACAAAAGTTTTATGGACTTTATCAATCCCAACTCTTTGGTTGTTACAGAAGCGTTTGTAGAACCTTTTCTAGCCACCACAAAACCGGGAGATAATTACCAATTTCAACGTTTGGGCTATTTTAATGTAGATCTAGATAGCACTCCAGAACATTTAGTGTTTAATAGAACCGTTGGGTTACGCGATTCTTGGGCAAAACAAAAACCAGCAGCGCAAAAACAACCTACCAAACAACAAGCACCGCCACAGCGAGCAGCGATTGAGGTTATCAAACAATTTGGTAAAAAATACACCAATTTACCTGAAGAGAAGCAAGCAAAGGTAAAAGCTGAAATTCAAGCGTTGGCAACTAAAGTTCCATATAGCGATTTAGAGCCTTTATTTGCAACGGCCGCTAAAAAGGCAGGAACTCGAATTGCAGCCATGTTAACATTGGGGGTATTACTTAAAAATGGACTAGAAAAAACCGCAGAAGCATCCGAATTTATTACGAATGCAGCAGAAGATAAAAATGAATTGTTAGCTGCAGAAGCGAAAGCATTGTTGTAAAAACAAAACGAGTATAAATTAAAAAAGGCTTCCAATTTGGAGGCCTTTTTTAATACAAGTCATCTTTTATAAAAGCGCAATAGCTAATTAAATAATAACATCATCCATACCATCACTATCATCGTCATCAAACGAATCTGTTGGAGGTGGTGGAGGTGTAGGCTTTTTTCTTCTTTTGTTTGTAATGCCTTTCGCAGCATTTGTCTTTTTCATTTCCTCACCTATTTGATTGCTCGCAACAAAAGATGCAATCATATCATTTAGCATATTACTTCCTGCTTGTGGTGAATTTGGTAATAAAATAAGATTGGTATTTGTTTCTTCACCAATCGATTGTAAGGTATCATAATGCTGGGTTACCACAATTAATGCTGAAGCTTCTTGAGAATTAATCCCTACATTATTTAAAACATCCACACTTTCTTCCAAACCACGAGCAATTTCTCGTCGTTGATCGGCAATACCCTGTCCTTGCAAACGTTTACTTTCTGCTTCCGCACGTGCTTTGGCAACAATTTTAATACGTTCTGCTTCCGCTTCATACTCTGCAGCTACTTTTTCACGTTCGGCAGCGTTAATACGGTTCATAGCTGCTTTTACCTGTACGTCAGGATCAATATCGGTGACTAAAGTTTTAATAATATCATACCCATAGTTCACCATTGCTTCATTTAGTTCTTGTTTTACTGCAATTGCAATATCGTCTTTACGTTCAAAAACATCATCCAATTTCATTTTAGGAACTTCAGCACGAACTACATCAAAAACATAGGACGTAATTTGATCGTGCGGATTCTCAAGTTTGTAAAAAGCATCGTACACTTTTTCTTTCAATACTTGAAACTGAACAGAAATTTTGAGGCGAACAAACACATCATCTTTCGTTTTTGTTTCAACCAGTACATCCAATTGTTGAATTTTTAAATTAATACGTCCTGCAATACGATCTACCATCGGAATTTTAAACCGAAGACCAGAGTTTCGAACACCTAAAAACCTTCCGAAGCGCTCAATAATAGCGGCAGTTTGTTGTTTTACAGTGAAGAAACTTGAGATTAATATAAAAAACCCAAAAAGTAAAAAAGGAATTAGAAGAATAGACCAACCCATAGTATAT
The DNA here is from genome assembly GCF_900102055.1 of Ulvibacter litoralis. Lineage (GTDB taxonomy): Bacteria > Bacteroidota > Bacteroidia > Flavobacteriales > Flavobacteriaceae > Ulvibacter > Ulvibacter litoralis. The sequence goes on along the minus strand of NZ_FNBA01000001.1, from coordinate 911,475 downwards.
AAAAATTAAATTAGTTACGTTTGTTGAAGATACAAAAATAAAGCTTTGTCTATGAACCTTACCCAATATCCCCTTATGAGTCTTAAAAAAGCGATTTTTGTTACTTTTTTAGTGTTCAGTTTTCAGCAAATGGACGCACAACGAAATTTTGAAGAGTACAACCGACTTGGGTTAACAGGAGGTTTTACGTTTTTTGATATTAGCACTTCTAATTTTGAAACAGAACAAGGCCAAGGGTTTGAAGGTGGATTTACCACAAGAGGTTCCTTTCGTGGAAGTTTCGATTTAATTTACGGAATTAGTTTTTACAACAATAAAATTGGAATTCGAGGAAATGATCTTCTTAAAACCGATCCGCAATCTATAAAATATCAAATTCAGTCTGCACAAATAGGATTGCTTGGAAGTTTAAACATTGTAAAGCATCATTTCAGTCTAGAATTTGGTCCCATTTTAAATGTAAATGGTAAAATGAATCTCGACAACGAACGGTACAGCGATTACATTTTAGACGGATATACCACGCTTACTGCAAATGATATACAAGACATTAATCGCATCAACTTTCACGTTGCAGGAGGTATTACGGCAGGATTAAAGTCGTTTAGACTAAGTGCATTATATCAATACGGTGTCACCAATATTTTTGACAAGTTTAATGACAAAAATATTGAAAACACCGATTTTGAAGGGCATAGCAGTACGATTACACTCGCAGCTACTATTTATTTTTAAGCAAGTTTTTGAACTGCATTTTCGATACGAAGAATAGTTTCTTCTTTACCAAGTATAGCCGCAATATCAAACACATCTGGTCCTTTCATTTCACCAACTAACGCCAATCGAAGTGGCATCATTACTTTTCCGAAACCAATTCCTTGTGCTGTAATCCATCCTTTTATTACTTCGGAAAGAGTTGCTGCTGAAAAGTCACTGGCACCTTTCATTAAAGTAACTACTTCAGACAATAACTCAGGCGTTTCTGGCTTAAATGCTTTTGCGGAAGCCTTTTCGTCGTACGATGATGGGGTTTGAAAGAAGAAGCTTCCTTGGTCCCATACATCATTCAGAAAAGTACTGCGTTCTTTCAACAAAGAAACAATAAACGGAAGGTCTAAAGTTGTGGTGATGTTCTTCTCTTTCAGAAGGGAAGAAAACTGTTCAGCAAGAGTAGCATTATCAACCTCTTGAAGGTATTGATGTTGAAACCATTTTGTTTTTTCAGGATCAAATTTAGCACCTCCTTTGTGTACACGCTCTAACTCAAACGCTTGTACAAGGGCTTCTAAACTGAAAATTTCTTGTTCGGTTCCAGGATTCCATCCTAAAAACGCTAACATATTAACAACCGCTTCTGGTAAATAACCGTCTTCTCTGTATCCAGCAAAAAGATCTCCTTCAGCCGTTTTCCATTGGAGCGGAAATACAGGAAAGCCCATTTTATCACCATCACGTTTACTTAATTTTCCTTTTCCTTCTGGCTTCATAATTAAAGGTAAGTGCGCAAATTTAGGCGCATCCCAACCAAAAGCACGATATAATAATACGTGTAATGCCATAGATGGTAACCATTCTTCCCCACGAATAACGTGCGTAATGTTCATTAAATGGTCGTCCACAATATTTGCTAAGTGGTAGGTTGGCATTCCATCGCTTTTAAACAAAACTTTATCGTCTAAAACGTTGGTGTCAATTTGAACGCCACCACGAATAATGTCTTTTAAGTGTAAAGTTTCAGCCTCTGGCGACTTAAAACGAATGACATACGCATCTCCAGCAGCAATTTTAGCTTGTACTTCTTCCTTAGAAAGAGATAACGAATTCTTTAATTTTAAGCGATTGTGCCAATTATAAATAAACGTTTTCTTTTTCGCTTCATGATCTTTACGGTGTGCGTCAAGCTCTTCAGCAGTATCAAAAGCGTAATAAGCATTTTCAGAGGCTAATAATTGATCTGCGTATTGTTTGTATAATTCTTTACGTTCACTTTGACGGTACGGACCACAATCTCCTTCTTTTCCGGGACCTTCATCGTACGGAATGTTTAACCAATTTAAGGCTTCAATTATATAATCTTCGGCACCAGGAACATATCTATTTTGATCGGTATCTTCGATGCGCAATAGAAAATCACCTCCGTGTTTTTTAGCGAATAAATAATTAAATAAAGCGGTTCTAACACCACCAATATGAAGCGGCCCCGTTGGACTTGGAGCAAAACGTACACGTACTTTTTGAGACATAACATTCCCCGCGCAGGCGGGAATCTTTTTATTTTAAACCTCTTACTTTATAAAAACAAGCAAAGGGTTTAAAAGATGAAACTTATTTGAAGGGGCAAAGGTAACAATTAACTAAGAGATTGTTTTATAGGAATCGCTATCTTTCGTTTTCAAAAGCATCGGATTTTATCTTTTCTGAAAATTTATTTGTTGTGGAGTAATTTTTGCTGTTAAAATTTAATTGTAATTTAGGAGTTCTGTCTATACAGAAAAGAAGGAGGAGAAGACATTGTATTAATAATCTAGAAAGAAGATCAGGAAGAGATTCCTGTCTTCGCAGGAATTTAAATGAGTACATTCAATATCATTCAGCAGAAGCTGGAGCAATTTATTAGAAAATACTACACCAATGAGCTGATAAAGGGAGCAATTCTCTTTTTTGCCATCGGACTCCTATACCTATTAATTACATTGTTGGTGGAGTACTTTTTATGGCTTAATCCGACAGGCAGAACCATTTTATTTTGGCTTTTTGTCGCAGTAGAGTTAGGATTGTTTGTTCGATTTATCGCCTTTCCATTGGCGAAGTTATTCAACCTTCAGCAAGGGATTTCACACGAAGAAGCTTCCGCAATTATTGGAAGTCATTTTCCGCAGGTAAGCGATAAACTACTAAATGTTATTCAGCTAAATCAAAATCAAAGAGAATCTGAACTATTATTGGCCAGTATTGATCAAAAAGCGGAAGAAATTCAGCCAGTTCCCTTCAAAAGCGCTATTAATTTCAGAAAAAACGCCAAATACCTAAAATATGCTGCGATTCCCGTGATTATTTTCGTGTTGGTCAGTTTGTTGGGAGAGAAAGATACTTTTTCAAGCAGTTACAAACGTGTTGTGAATTACGATACTGCCTATGAAGCGCCGGCACCCTTTACATTTTCCGTAGTAAATGATGACTTAAATGCCATAGAAAACAAAAGCTTTACCTTAAAAGTGGAAACCAAAGGAACTGTATTTCCAGAAAATGCAAGTATCAGCTACAATAACGAAACCTATTATTTACAACAAACCGCGCCAGGGCAGTTTGAATATACCTTTTTACAACCTTCGGAAGCAATTGATTTTCAGTTTAAAGCGAATAAAGTCACCTCGCAGCCCTATCGATTGGAAGTGCTGAAAACCCCGTCTTTAGTAGCTTTCGAGATGGTTTTAAACTATCCGAATTACATTGGTAAAAAGGACGAAGTGTTAAAAAGTACTGGAAACGCGACCATTCCTGAAGGGACTCGTGTTACTTGGAATGTTAAAACCAAAAACACCACTTCTGTTGGATTAAAAACAAAAGATACCACCTTTCTTTTTTCTGAAAAATCTCAGGCATTTAGCTACGGAAAAGGAATTTATTCAAAATTAGATTATGCCATTACAACCTCCAACGAGAAACTGAAAGAATATGAAAATCTTTCATTTGCATTGGGTGTTATTAAAGATGAATATCCAGAAATAGACGTACAAACCAAGCAAGACAGTACCGACAGTCAATTGGTGTACTTTTTAGGACGGGTGAGTGATGATTACGGACTTACAAAATTGCGTTTGGTGTATTTTCCTGAAGGACAAGAAGCACAGCTAAAAACGGAAGTCTTACCGTTAAACAAAACCAATTTTGATCAATTTGTATATACGTTTCCTGGAAACCTTCCTTTGGCTGAAGGGGTAGCGTACGAATATTATTTTGAGGTTTTCGACAATGATGCGATTCATAAATTTAAGTCGAGCAAGTCTACCATTTATTCCTTCCGAAAGTTGACTAAAGAAGAATTGGAGAATGAACAATTAGAGAATCAGGACAACTCTATTAAGGGACTAGACAAAACCTTAGAGCAATTTAAAGAACAAGACAAAGCGTTAGAGGAAATTTCTAAAACGCAAAAAGAGAAGAACGAACTCAATTGGAACGATAAGAAAAAGTTAGAAAATTTCATTCAGCGTCAGAAGCAGCAAGAAGAAATGATGAAGAATTTTTCCAAAGAGTTAAAAGAGAATTTAGAGAATTTTCAACCAGAAAATGAAGAGAAAGATCCTTTCAAGGAACAATTAGAAAAACGCTTGGAAGAGAACCAAGAGAAGCTGAAAGAAAACGAAAAGTTATTAGAAGAGTTAGAAAAGCTTCAAGAGAAAATTAATAAAGAAGAGCTAAGCGAAAAACTTGAGAATCTTTCAAAACAAAATAAAAATCAAGAGAAAAATTTAGAGCAATTGTTAGAGCTTACGAAACGATATTATGTAAGTAAGAAAGCTGAAAAATTAGCGGACGAATTATACAAATTAGGTGAAAAGCAAGAAAAGCTTGCCGATAAACCAGAGGATGAAAACACCAAAGAAGAACAAGAAAAATTAAATGAAGCTTTCAAAAAATATCAGGAAGAGAAAGAAAAACTTGACAAAGAAAATAAAGATTTAAAAAAGCCGATGGACATTCCAGAGGAAAAAAAGGAAGAAGAACAAATTGAACAAGAACAACAAAATGCTTCCGAAAGTTTAGAGAAACAAGACAAAGAAGGCGCTAAGTCGAGTCAGAAAAAAGCGGGAAAAAAGATGAAGCAAATGGGGCAACAAATGCAAGCCCAAATGAAAAGCGGAGAAGGAGAAGCGATGGAAGAAGATGTAGAAATGTTGCGTCAAATTTTAGACAACTTGGTTGTGTTTTCTTTTGAACAAGAAGAATTGATGGAAGAGTTTAAAAAGACGGATTATGGAAACCCGCTCTTCGGAAAACGTCTAACCAAGCAAAACGATTTAAAACTTAACTTTCAGCATATAGACGATAGTTTATTTGCACTCTCTTTACGTCAGCCAATAATTAGCAGTAAAATTAATGAGTCGCTTACAGAGGTAGAATTCAATATGGAGAAATCGTTAGATCGTCTGGCTCAAAATCAATTCCGTCAAGGAATATCGAATCAGCAATATACCGTTACAGGAGCGAACGAATTAGCCATTTTATTAAGTGATTTATTAAAAAACATGCAAATGCAGATGCCCGGTATGGGGTCTGGTTCAGGAAAGGGACAACCAAAACCTGGAGAAGGTCAGGGTCAAGGACAAGGTTTTCAATTACCCGATATTATTGAAAAGCAGGAAAGTCTTTCAGAAAAAATGAAAGAAGGAATGGAAAAAGGGAAAGAAGGCGAAGGTAAAGAGGGTGAAGGTGGAAAAGAAGGAAAAGGAAAAGGAGAACAAGGTGGCGGTGAAGGTGAAGGGAATGGTGAAGGCGGCGAAAACGGGCGTGATGGGAAGGACGGTAAAAAAGGAGAAGGTAAAGGCGAAGGAGATAGTGAAGACATGAATGGCGAATTGTTCGAAATTTACAAACAACAACAACAATTGCGTCAGCAGCTTGAAGATCGATTAAGCAAAGAAGGTTTAGACGGCAAAGGAGGTGATTTGCTGCGCGAAATGGAAGGAATAGAGCAACAGTTGCTTGATAAAGGATTTAATGAGCGTACGCTTGAGAAAATGCTTAATTTAAAATACGAACTACTTAAATTAGACAAAGCAGATTTTGAGCAAGGGCAAGAAACAAAGCGTGAATCTAGAACCAATCGTAAATCTTATGACAACACGTTGCGATTGTCTCCCGAGGATGTGAAAAAATACTTCAATACCACCGAAATTTTAAATAGAGAGGCACTACCTTTGCGGCAAGAATATAAACAAAAGGTACAGACGTATTTTAAGACAAAGAATGATTGATTTTGCTTACCAAAACGATTTTAAGTTAGAAAATGAAGCCGCCGTTGCTTCATGGATTTCTAGTATTATTTCTTCGGAAGATTTTGCAGAAGGGGACATTAGTTACGTTTTTTGTGACGATGACTACTTACACAATCTCAATAAAGAATTTTTAGATCACGATACGCTCACCGATATCATCAGTTTTGATTATTCGATGGGAACTCAAATTCATGGAGAAATTTATATTTCTGTAGATCGTGTTGCTGAAAATGCGGAAGCTTTTGAAACTGGCTTTTTAAATGAATTGCATCGTGTTATTATTCACGGAATACTTCACTACTGTGGCTACAAGGATAAAACGGAATCGGAAGCGGCTTTAATGCGTTCTAAAGAAGAAGCAGCGTTATTGAAGCGTAATTTCGTGTAGAACACTGAAAATCAACCTTTTATATTTTTAACTTACTGATTTTAAGTTATTTAGCGTATCTTTGCGCCCTCAAAATTTAATTCAATGTTCCACGTGGAACAATTTTATAGCTATGTTTGGAAAAGAGTATGATGTTATTGTAGTTGGCGCGGGTCACGCAGGTTCAGAAGCAGCCGCTGCGGCCGCGAATATGGGGTCTAGTACATTGCTTATCACAATGAACCTTCAAAATATTGGACAAATGTCTTGCAACCCTGCGATGGGAGGAATTGCAAAAGGACAAATTGTTCGTGAGATAGATGCGTTAGGTGGGTATAGTGGAATTATTTCTGATAAGACCGCCATTCAGTTTAAGATGCTTAACAAATCGAAGGGACCTGCAATGTGGAGTCCAAGAGTTCAGAGTGATCGAATGCGTTTTTCTGAAACCTGGCGATTGATGTTAGAGCAAACACCGAACCTCGATTTCTATCAAGAAATGGTGGCCGGAATTATTGTAAAAGGAGATAAAATTGTGGGAGTTCGTACTTCGTTAGGGTTGGAAGTTCGAGGAAAAACGGTGGTGCTTACCAACGGTACTTTTCTAAATGGATTAATTCATATTGGAGAAAAACAATTTGGTGGAGGAAGAGCAGGTGAATCTGCTTCCTTCGGAATTACAAAAGAATTGGTCGATTTAGGTTTTGAATCGGGTAGAATGAAAACGGGAACACCTCCACGAGTGGATGGCCGATCGTTAGATTTTTCTAAAATGATTATCCAACCTGGTGACGAACATCCTGAAAAATTCTCTTATTCGAATGCCACAAAACCATTAACCGAACAGCGTCCTTGTCACATGAGTTATACGAGTCCGCTCGTTCATGATTTATTGAAAGAAGGATTCGATCGTTCACCAATGTTTAATGGTTCCATTAAAAGTATTGGTCCGAGATATTGTCCTTCTATTGAAGATAAAATAAACCGATTTGCAGATAAAGACAGACATCAATTATTTGTAGAACCTGAAGGTTGGAATACAGTAGAATATTATATCAATGGATTTTCTACATCGCTTCCAGAAGATGTTCAATTTAAAGCCATGCGTCAAGTAGCAGGATTTGAAAATGTGAAATTCTTTAGACCAGGTTATGCAATCGAATACGATTACTTTCCGCCGACACAATTGAAACATACGTTAGAGACAAAATTAGTTTCAGGATTGTTTTTTGCGGGACAAATAAACGGAACCACAGGATACGAAGAAGCAGCTTCTCAAGGATTGATGGCAGGAATTAATGCCAGTTTAAAAGTGCAAGAAAAAGATCCATTTATCATTCAACGTAATGAGGCGTATATCGGAGTTTTGATAGACGATTTAATTACAAAAGGAACTGAAGAGCCGTATCGAATGTTTACATCTCGTGCAGAATATAGAACCTTATTACGTCAAGATAATGCCGATTTTAGACTGACACCTATGTCGCATAAAATTGGTTTGGCTAGTGATGAGCGTTTGCGAATGATGGAGAAAAAGGAGAAAAAATCGGATGCTTTTGTGAAGTTTTTTAAAGATACAAGTGTCGCTCCAGAAGTGATAAATCCTATTTTAGAATCGAAAGATTCTGCCGTAGTGGGTCAGAGTGATAAAATGTTTAAGGTGTTTTCACGACCAAATATTACGATGGATGATATGCGTACTATTGACACTGTTGAAGCATTTATTTCTGAAAACGAATTAGATCACGAGGTACTTCAGCAAGCCGAAATTCAAGTGAAGTACGCAGGGTATATTAACAAAGAAAAGAACAATGCTGATAAGTTGAATCGATTAGAAGGGTTAAAAATTCCTGCTAATTTTGATTATTCAAAGCTGAAGTCCTTATCGTATGAAGCTAAAGAAAAACTAACCGCCATTCAACCGGCAACCGTTTCGCAAGCTTCACGAATTAGTGGGGTTTCACCAAACGATATTTCAGTGTTGTTAGTTTATATGGGACGTTAGCATGTATGTTCCACGTGGAACGATTAAAAATTACTTTTGGAAAACAATCAAAAAAACATAAAACACACCGTAAAAGACTTCCTTGTTTCTGGGGAGTCTTTTGATTTGGTACACGACGAGACAAGAGATTTGTTGGTTACATTTCCGCAGCCAAAAGAAGATCAATTGGCGAAGTATTACGAAAGCGAAGCTTACATTTCGCATACGGATACTAACAAAGGATTGACGGCAAATCTGTATCAAAGTGTCAAAAAATATTCATTGGCTTCGAAAACAAAATTGATAAAATCATTGTTGGGAAGCACAGGAACCTTATTAGATATTGGAGCAGGAACAGGGGAGTTTTTAAAAGTAGCCAAAGAAAATAATTGGACCGTTTCTGGAATTGAGCCCAATGAAAAAGCAAGAGGAATTGCTTCGGAAAAAGGAATCGATTTGGAAAACTCTATTGATGATCTTCAGGGAAACGTATATGATGTGGTTACCCTTTGGCACGTTTTAGAACACCTTCCAGATTTAGAAAATACGCTTCAGAAAATTGAAGCTTTTGTAAAACCTGGCGGCGTTTTAATTATAGCCGTCCCTAATTTTAAATCGTATGATGCTACGTTTTATAAAAATTATTGGGCCGCTTTTGATGTCCCGAGACACCTTTGGCATTTTTCAAAAGCTTCTATGAAGACATTATTTTCTTCCGAAGTTACCCTTCAAAAAATAAAACCCATGTGGTTCGATTCGTTTTATGTGAGTTTACTTTCAGAAAAATATAAAAGCGGAACCAATTTTTCAATCAAAGCATTATTTGTCGGATTGTGGTCAAATTTGGTTGGATTACGTACAAAAGATTATTCTTCGCACATTTACTGCTTCAAAAAGGCGAAATAACCAAATGTAGCTCTTTTCAGAAATGAAAATTAAAAAGACAGGTGTTTGGGTGGGAAATTTTAGAAAACCGCTTAAAACCCCTTATTTTAAGGTTGTTTTTTATAAAAAGTGTTTATAAAATAGAAGAACATGATAAGAAAAACCTATACAAGCTCTTTTTTGTGAATCAGTCGTGTTAACTGAATGGAAAGATCGGTAAGAATAATTTTACCATTTCCATTTCTCTCGATGTGATAGGATGCTTCTTCTAATGCTTTTGTAATTTCAAAAATATTATTTTGATGTATAAACGGTGCAAATTTTTCTAAAGAGAATTTTGAATCGTTTGCTTCAAAGAAAATAAGAGAATCGGCTTTGTAATTTTTTAAAAGCGCTTGTCTAAAAACTTCCATACAATAGGAGAGGAATTTTTTCTGAGTTTCGCGTCCTTTCCCCGCAATATTTTCACTCCAAGTTAAAAGTTCATTAATGGCTTTTTTATTTCCTTTGGCGCGAAATGCAGTTCGTACCCAAGACACAAACCATTCTTCAAAAATAAGGTCGTCACTATCGTTTTCTAAAATGTGGAGCGCTTTATTAAAATCGCCTGTAGCTTGTCTACTTATTTTTTTAGCGGTGGTTTCGGCAACGCCCTTTTTGTTTTGTAATTGCGTTGCAATGTCCTCTTCCGAAAGCAATGGAAATTGTAGTTTTTGACATCTTGAAGTGATGGTTGTTAATATGTGTTCTTCGTTTTCAGTTAACAATAACAACAAGGTGTTTTTTGGTGGCTCTTCAACAATTTTCAGGATTTTGTTTGAACATTCAACGTTCATTTTATCGGCCATCCAAATGATCATAATCTTATAACCCCCTTCGTACGATTTTAACGCTAGCGTTTTTAAAAGATCTTGAGCTTCGTTTACACTAATATTCCCTTGTTTGTTTTCAATACCTAAGGATTGCAACCAATCGAATAAAGATGCGTACGGATTTTGATTTACGAAATTTCGCCATTCTTCCGTGAAATTTGCTGAAACCGCATTCTTTTTAACAGAGTCGTTGGTATTTACAGGATAAATAAAATGTAAATCTGGATGTGTTAGCTTGGCCGTTTTTTGCACACAATTATGGTAGGCTTGCGAATCTTTTTCGTGCGTGCTACACAAAATAGCACTGGCATAAGCGATAGCCATAGGTAATAAACCACTTCCCGTAGCACCAACAAATAGCTGCGCATGCGGAATCCTTCCGTTTTCCACGCTTTTTAAGAGATGTGCTTTCAAATGTTTTTGACCTAATACTTCCGAAAAATCCATACACAAAACTACGTAATTTGTGGTCTAAAAAAAACCTATATTTGTAGCTCAAAACCACTTCTATGAAAACAGTAAACGACTTTAATTTTAAGGATAAAAAAGCACTCATTCGTGTTGATTTTAATGTTCCATTGAACGATCAATTTGAAGTAACTGATGCGAGCAGAATTGAAGCTGCAAAGCCTACTATCATTAAGATTCTTGAAGATGGAGGCTCATGTATTTTGATGTCTCATTTAGGGCGTCCTAAGAATAAAGAAAGTGAATTTTCATTGCGTCATATTGTGGATAAAACAAGTGATATATTAGGTGTAAACGTTCGGTTTGTAGACGATTGTATAGGGTCGATTGCTGAAAATGGGGTGGAAAACTGTAAGCCTGGAGAAATTATTTTGTTAGAAAATCTTCGGTATTATCCAGAAGAAACTGCAGGCGATAAAGATTTTGCTGAAAAACTTTCTAAACTTGGAGATATCTATGTAAATGATGCCTTCGGTACCGCGCATAGAGCACACGCATCTACGGCTGTAATTGCTCAATTTTTTCCAGAAAATAAGTGTTTTGGATTGTTATTGGCTTCAGAAATAGAAAGCATTAACAAAGTGCTAAATTCAAGTGTGAAGCCTGTTACCGCGATTATTGGTGGTGCAAAAGTGTCTTCAAAAATAACGATTATTGAAAATATTTTAGATAAAATAGACCACCTTATTATTGGCGGCGGAATGGCATTTACCTTTGTGAAGGCACAAGGAGGTGCAATTGGAAGCTCTTTGGTTGAAGAAGACAAACAAGAATTGGCATTAGATATTCTGAAACTTGCCAAAGAGAAAAATGTTCACGTTCATTTACCTGTCGATGCGATTGTAGCCGATAGTTTTTCAGCAGAAGCCAATACAATGGTGGAGTCAATAGACACCATATCAGACGGTTGGATGGGCTTAGACGCTGGACCTAAGACCAATAAAATATTTGCAGAAGTAGTTTCCGAATCTAAAACAATCTTGTGGAACGGTCCTGTAGGTGTTTTCGAAATGGAAGCCTTTGCATCTGGAACCATTGCCTTAGGGAATGCAATTGCTGATGCTACAGCCAACGGGGCGTTTTCATTAGTAGGTGGAGGCGATTCTGTGGCTGCTGTGAAACAATTTGGTTTTAGCAAAAAAGTAAGCTACGTTTCAACAGGTGGTGGCGCGATGCTTGAAATGTTAGAAGGAAAAACACTTCCTGGGATTCAAGCTATTTTAGACTAGAAACTTCGTTTTATTCACTTGATTATCAAGTAGTTTTGTTAAATTATTGATTTTACAAGCTATTTCATTATTTTTAGCAAAATTTTACGGGCGTAGCTCCGTTCTTCATACTATGAATTTAAAGAACTTATTTATTGTTTTCTTTTTAGGGGCAGGACTTTGTGTTGCACAAGAAGAAGTTATTAAACCTGTTGATTCCCTTCAGAAAAAACACATTCAAATTGTTGATTCTATTAAGGTTCAGGCAATTTCGAATGACCTTCCAAAAACTGTTGTTGCGACTAAAATCAAGGACACCGCTGTTTTTGCATTAGAAGACATGGCCATGGCGCGTAAACACGATAGCATTTGGTTGCAAAAATTATACAGTTTAGAGCTTTTTGAAGAAGTGTATGGCGCGGTTTCTAACCAAGATTATACGCCTGTCGACTATGAAGAACTTCCTACTGAACTTTTAAAAGAACGCTTGGAAGCTTTAAATGCGCGCACGCCTTTTAACGTAGAATATAATCCATCGCTAGAGAGTGTAATTAAAGGCTATTTGAAAAATCGCAGACGATCTATGGCAGATTTAATGGCGTTGAGCGATTATTACTTTCCGATGTTCGAGCAAGAATTAGACAAACACGGATTGCCGTTAGAGATGAAATACCTTGCTATTGTTGAATCTGCACTTAATCCGAGAGCGACCTCAAGAGTAGGAGCTACTGGATTGTGGCAATTTATGTATGCTACAGGTAAAATGTTTAACTTGGATGTGAGTTCGTATGTAGACGATCGCTCAGACCCTGTACTTGCCACGGAAGCTGCTTGTAAATATTTAAAAAGTTTATACGAAAGCTTGGAAGATTGGGATTTAGCCTTGGCTGCCTATAATTCGGGTCCTGGAAATGTTTCAAAAGCCATTCGTCGTTCTGGAGGACGCACCAATTACTGGAATATTAGATCGTATCTTCCACGTGAAACAGCGGGGTATGTGCCTGCTTTTTTAGCAACCATGTATATTTTTGAATATGCCGAAGAGCACGGTTTTAAAAGTAACGGTCCAAGAATACCTTACATTGCAACAGATACCATTCAAGTAAAGAAAAGAATTTCGTTGGAGCAAGTTGCAGAGGTTGCCGATATTGACCTTGAAGAGCTTCAGTTTTTAAATCCGTCGTATAAATTGGGAATTATTCCTGTAGTTGCTTCGGAAAAATACATGCTTCGATTGCCTGTAGACGTCGTTGGGAAGTTTATTACCAATGAAGAAGCAATCTATGCCTATGCTGAAACTGAATTTAATAAGAAAGAACAACCTTTACCAGAACTATTAGTAGAGTCGGATCGCATTCGATATAGAGTGCGAAGTGGTGATTATTTAGGGAAAATTGCAAGCAGACATGGCGTGACGGTTTCACAAATAAAACGATGGAATGGGTTGCGAAGTAATAATCTTAAAATAGGGCAACGACTTACCATTCATCCACGAAAAGTAGTTTCTAAAAAACCGAAGCCAGAACCTATTGCAGATGAGAATACTAGAGTGTATACCGTGAAAAACGGAGATTCACTTTGGAGCATCTCACAAAAATTTCCAGGAGTTAGCATTCAGAATATTAAAAATTGGAACGATATTAGTGGGACTAAATTAAAACCAGGAACGAAGCTTAAAATTTTAAAAGGCTAGTTTTTAAAGAACCACACCAATGAAACCAATATACCTTTGTTTAATTTCGCTTTTTATGCTAGTATCCTGCAATGAAAGCGGGAAAAAAGACACTTCCTATCTTCCAAAATCACTTGGAAATATTAATACCCTTCAAGTTGTCACGCCTAATGATTTATGGAACGGAAGCGTTGGAGAAGAAATTAGAAAGTACTTTGCAGCACCAACCGACGGACTGCCACAAGACGAGCCGTTGTTTTCTATGAACCAGATGCCGCCAGAAACCTACACAGGATTCGCACGAAAATACAGACTTGCATTGTACGTTACCATTGGTGATGAAGACAAGATAGCGATCAAAAAAGATGCGTATTCTAAACCGCAAACCATTGCATTTATTACCGCTACTTCGGAAGAAGGTATCATTGCATTACTTGAAGCAAATCAAGAACGTATTATAAAAGCATACCACGCTTCTGAAATTTCTGAACGACAACGCCGCACAAGAGTTTCCTTAATGAAATTAGACTCTTTGCAAAAAGACATGGGCGTTACGCTTAAAATTCCGTCGGCATATCGTATTGCGAAGGCAACAAGCGATTCGTATTGGATTCGGAAAGATTTGAAATCGGGAAGCACCAATATTCTTATTTATCAAGTGCCTATGGATATGATACGTACCGATACAACAGAAGTTGTGGGCGATATTATCAAAATTAGAGATTCGATAGGAAGTAAATTCCTTCCTGTGGAAGACGACGGGCAGTTTGTTACCGAAGCGGCGTATGCTCCGTATTTATTTACAACTGAAATTGACGGCAAACCAGCCTTTGAAACCAAAGGAACTTGGGAAGTGAAAAACGAATACATGGCAGGGCCTTTTGTTAATTATGCAGTCCGCGATGAAGCACATAACCGTTATCTAATTTTAGAAGGATTTACGCACGCACCTTCAGTAGAAAAGCGCGACCTTCAGTTTGAGTTAGAATCTATTTTGCGTACGGCGAAATTAGAGTAAGACTAAAATAACAGTAAACTAAAAAACCCTGCAAATCCGTAGATCTGCAGGGTTTTTTATTCCGAAGAAAATAAGAAGGCTCGTTAAATAAGAGCTACATTAATTTTTTTCATCTATTTTTTTATCAGCGTCTTCATCTTTTGAAGCGTCTTTAAATTCTTTAATACCGCTTCCTAAGCCGCGCATTAATTCTGGTATTTTTCTACCTCCAAATAATAATAAAATAACAACCGCTATTAAAACAATTTGAGGCCAACCAATAACTAAAGGTAAAATTACTAAGCTCATTTTAAATAAATTTAGGAAACAAAGGTAATAAGAAATACTAATATAGAACGTTTTCAAGGTAAGTTTAGCATTAAGGCACACAGTTTATTTTATATTTGTAGTCCGCAACCACGTAAAATGGAAAAAAAAGAGAAACGATCTAAAAAGATAAGAAAGAAGTTACTGCACAAGTACCGTTTGGTAGTTTTAAATGAAGACACGTTTGAAGAGCGGTTTTCATTTAAATTAAACCGACTGAATGTATTTGTATTTAGCAGTCTTTTTGCAGTGTTTCTGATTGCTTTTACCACGCTTTTAATAGCCTTTACACCCTTGCGAGAATACATCCCTGGTTATTCGTCTACGTCTTTAAAGAAAAAAGCGACCGAGTTAACCTTTAAAACAGACTCGCTACAGCGCGCACTTCATATAAACGACCAATATGTTACCTCAATTCGAAAAGTGCTCACAGGAGACGTTAAAACGGTTAATTTTAATAAAGATTCGATCATTAAAGCCGCGCAAATAGATGTTTCAGAAGTAAACTTAACGCCTTCAAAGGAAGATTCATTGCTTCGCGAGCAAGTGGCTCAGGAAGACAAATACAATCCGCTTACGGGTGCTTCCGAAGTAAGTTACGTATTATTTGCTCCCGTAAAAGGAACCATTTCTGAAGGGTACGACCCTAAAAAGAAGCATTTCGCAGTAGATGTGGTAACCATTAAGGATGCTCCTGTAAAAGCCACGGCGGACGGAACCGTGATTTTTGCCGAATGGACTGCAGATACAGGCTATGTGATGATTCTAGAACACAAAGACAATTTACTGTCGGTATATAAACACAACGCTTCGTTGAATAAAGAACAAGGAGAATTGGTAAAGGAAGGGGAAGTCATTGCGACCGTGGGAAGCACTGGCGAATTTACGACTGGTCCTCACTTGCATTTTGAGCTTTGGAGCAACGGATACCCAACAAACCCAACAAATTTCATCGATTTTGATTAAGTACCTATGTCACTAAAATCTATTGGCGCTAAAATTTTCGCAAAAACGGCTGTAAGTCGCATTAATAAATGGGCGAATAACCCTGTTGAGACGCAACAAAAAGTGTTTAAATCGTTGTTGAAGGAGGCTAAAAATACGCACTTCGGAAAGGACCACGGTTTTGATACCATCAACTCGTATAGCGACTTTGCCAAGCAAGTTCCTATGCGCGATTATGAAGCCTTACGAAACTATGTAGATCGTGTGGTTGCAGGTGAAGAAGATATTTTATGGCCAGGAAAACCGTTGTATTTTGCCAAGACTTCGGGAACCACTTCGGGAGCTAAGTACATTCCGTTAACCAAAGCGTCGATGCCTTCGCACATTCAAGCGGCTCGAAACGCTATTCTTTGCTACGTTCATGAAACGGGAAAAGCCGATTTTGTAAACGGAAAGATGATCTTTTTACAAGGAAGTCCAGAAATGGTGGAAAAAAACGGCATTCAGTTAGGGCGCTTGTCTGGGATTGTAGCGCATTATGTGCCTAGTTACCTTCAGAAAAATAGATTGCCAAGTTTGAAAACCAATTGCATTGCCGATTGGGAAACCAAAGTAGATGCCATTGTTGAAGAAACTAAAAACGAAGATATGACCGTGATTAGTGGGATTCCGTCGTGGGTACAGATGTATTTTGAGCGGTTGCGTGCTTCCACGGGAAAAGACGTGGGAGACTTGTTTAAAAATTTCAATCTGTTTATTTACGGTGGTGTTAATTTTGAACCGTATCGCGCAAAATTTGAAGCATTAATTGGACGAAAAGTTCCGAGTATTGAGCTGTATCCTGCGAGTGAAGGTTTTTTTGCGTTTCAAGACAAACAAGATGAAAAAGGAATGCTGCTTCAGCTAAACAGCGGTATTTTTTACGAATTTATAGAAGCCTCCACTTTTTTTGATGCAGATGCGAAACGCCTTACCATTGGTGAGGTTGAGAAAGATGTAAACTACGTGATGATTATTTCTTCCAACGCCGGACTTTGGGGTTATAATATTGGCGATACTGTTCAGTTTACGTCTACGAGTCCGTATCGTGTGATTGTTTCAGGAAGAATAAAACATTTTATTTCGGCCTTTGGAGAACATGTGATTGGGAAAGAGGTAGAACAGGCTATGAACGAGGTGATGCAACAGTTTAATTTCTCTATTTCTGAATTTACCGTGGCACCGCAAATTCTTCCGAAGCAAGGAGAATTACCGCATCACGAATGGTTGGTAGAGTTTGAAACTGCTCCTGAAAATCTTCAGAAAGTAACAGATGTTTTAGATGTATTAATGCAACAACAAAACAGTTATTACAAGGACTTGATTGAAGGAAAAGTTTTGCAGCAATTAAAAATAAAACCCCTTGTAAAAGATAGTTTTCAGGCCTATATGAAGTCACAAGGAAAATTAGGGGGACAGAACAAGATTCCGCGATTGGCAAACGATCGAAAGATTGCTGATGCACTCCTTAAAATTCAACATTAAAATAATAGTATCTTTGTTTCAATGAGTCAACATAAATCACACAAACGCACACGCGCACAAGAGAGTACAGGAGCCATAGAGCGCTTGTACATTACGATGCGCCATTTGTACAACAGAGGGTTTTACAAACCGATGGGAGTATCGGGTGAAACACTTCGAGAATCCTTATTGATTTTACGTCCCGAAATTTACGGTTCTATTGCTGAAGAAAAAGTAGAATTGCAAGGGTTGTTGTATGTTATAGATAGGCTTCCCGTAGGAATTGAAGAGTGTCGTTTTATCAATCTTACCAGTGATGAAGGGTATAAAAACTCACATTTTGAAGCGATTATTCCTGCGAAACGACGTAGAAACTGCTATCGAATAGATGAAGAGCAGATGAACATTGAGATTACGCGAGGACGTTCAGAAATCTATGATATTTTAACCCACCTAACCTTCTTATATATCGAATCTCACAAGATTATGAAAAAGGTGATGATCGACGATAAAGGCGGTGTGATACGAGATTGGAAAAAGCTTGAGAATGCAGTTTTAAAGAAAGGAAAGCTTACCAAAGAAGAAAAAGAAATTGCATTAACGCATACGGCTAACTTTTTAGGAAGAACTTTTGAAGAAGTGAGTGATGTATATGCATCGTTTGCAGATAGCAAGAATGAACATCGTTTTTTAAGTATTATTTATTACTTAGGAAAAGGTGCCATTGAAGAAATTGTAGCGGATAACAAACGTATTATCACGTTTAGTCCTGTATTAAGAGAGCGTTTGGGGCATCACATCCATGGGGAGCGTTGGGCGTTAACTATTAAGAAAAGCTTAGAAGAACAAGGGCTTTTAGAACGTCCCATACACATTATTAGTGCCAATATGCATAGTGTAATGAATACGTTATTTGCTAAAAAAGCACTTCCTACAGAAGCAAAAAACTCTAGTCAAATGGCTTTGTATGAGCTGTTAAGCAAACCAGCTAATAGTAAACACAGAGACAAGGTATTGAAGCTTGCGCAAAAGAACGGAATGACATTTATAAATGATACTAGTGGTACAAATATAGATGTTCAGATATTCGACACTAATAAATTAGATGAAAGTGTGTATTCTTTTGAAAATAAAGAACTTACAGATGAAGAAAAACCAGTAATCATAGTGATGGATTATGCGTTTGGTGAACAAGCGTATGAAACAATGGACGAATTACTGAAGCCTTATGAAAGTGAAAAGAAACATTTTTTAAATGTTGTTTCCGTTTCGATTATGGGGAAAGCAGGAATCTTGGAAGGTGGCAAGGGAGATATTATGATTCCGTCGGCACATGTTTTTGAAGGGACAGCAGATAACTATCCGTTTAAAAATAAACTAAAAAAGAAGCATTTTGAAAATGATGATGTACATGTTTGTGATGGAGCGATGATTACCGTTTTAGGAACTTCATTACAAAATAGAGATGTATTACGATTTTTCCATAAGTCAACTTGGGATGTAATTGGGTTGGAAATGGAAGGAGCACATTATCAAAAAGCCATTCAGTCGGCAGCAAAAATTAGAAAGAGTATTAGCCCGAAAGTGAAAGTAATGTATGCGTATTATGCCTCAGATAATCCATTAGAAACAGGAAGTACTTTAGCTTCTGGCGGATTGGGAACAAGCGGTGTAAAACCGACGTACTTAATCACTGAAAAAATGTTAAAATTGATTTTAGACTAAACTAAAAATATATTTTGAAGAACAATAAAGTATTAATAACAGGCGGTGCAGGGTTCATTGGTTCCAATTATGTACAATACATTCTTGAAACTAGTCAAGATGAAATTTTTGTGTTAGATAAGCTTACATATGCAGGTGATTTAAAGAATTTGGCGTCTATTTCAAGCCTTCCAAACTACACTTTTATTGAAAAAAATGCTTGTGATAAATTTTTGATTTATAAGGTTTAAATGGTAGAAAAAACGGAAGTTTTAAAATCAGATTTTTCTGTTATAGAATTTTTTTCTGACAGTAGTATGGTTGACGTTTCTGAAAACATTAAATCATGTACCTGAAATGAATAACGTGTATTTATAACAAAGAAGATCGAATATGAGTATTCTTGAGGGTATTTATAAAATAGAATATATTTCAAAATAATAATTAATCGCTTTAACGGTATTTTACTTTAAAAGTATGTACTAGAAGCATTTACTATAATTATACTAGTGTTACAAATAGAAGAAACCCCTTTAAAAGACTGTTTTATACTCCAACCTCGCGTTTTTAAAGACGAAAGAGGTTCATTTTTTGAGACTTTCAACGCAAAATTATTCAAGACAGTAACAGGAATAGATGTTGCTTTTATTCAAGATAATCAGTCACAATCATCTTATGGTGTGTTACGAGGATTACACTTTCAAAAAGGAGCGATGGCACAAGCGAAATTAGTTCGCGTCGTAAAAGGGAAAGTATTGGATATTGTGGTTGATTTAAGAAAAGACTCTGAAACCTTTGGAAAACAGTTTTCAATTATTTTAGACGCCATAGATAATAAGCAATTGTTTGTGCCGAGAGGCTTTGCGCACGGATTTATAACTTTGACGGACGATGCTATTTTTGCGTATAAGTGTGATAATTATTACGATGCAGCTTCAGAAGGTGGAATTATATACAATGACGCAACCTTATCGATAGATTGGCATCTTTCTCCAAAGGATTTTATCGTTTCAGAAAAAGACAAACAACTTCCTACATTCAAGGAAGTCACTTCATGAAGAAAATACTAGTTACAGGAGCAAATGGTCAGTTGGGGCAATGTATAAAAGACGCTTCTTTAGCCCACCCAGACTTAGATTTTACTTTCGCTACGCGGAAAGAATTGTCTATTGAAAACAATCAGGCGGTTTTAGAATATTTCAGAAAAAACAATTTTGATTATTGTATAAATACGGCAGCATATACCAATGTTGAAAAAGCTGAAAGTGAATCGGATGCTGCTTTTGCGACCAATGCTGAAGCAGTTAAGAATTTAGCTACAGTTTGTAAAGAAAACAATGTTGTTTTACTACATGTGTCTACCGATTATGTTTTTGATGGAAAGAAAGGAACTCCTTATTTAGAAACAGATGCTACAAATCCGATAAATGTGTATGGTGCTTCAAAGTTAAAAGGCGAAGAGTACATTGAAGAAATAGGAGGTAACTATTTTATTTTCAGAACGTCTTGGTTGTATTCTCAATATGGGCATAATTTTTTGAATACAATATTAAAATACGCCAAGGAAGGCAAAGCCCTTACTATAACCACAGAACAAACAGGAACTCCTACCAATGCAAATGATCTTGCTTCCCTTTTATTAGAAGTGATTGTGTCTAATTCAGAAGCATATGGATTGTATCATTTCAGTAATAAAGGAGAAGCTACTTGGTTCGATTTTGCAGAAGCCATACTAGAATATTCAAATCAATTAGAGACGACAAATCTTGCCAAGACCGATCATTATTCTACTTTTGCAGCGAGGCCCGTTTATAGTTTATTAGATATAAGCAAAGCACAACAAGTTTTTAAATTAAAGCCATTGGATTGGAAAGTGAGCCTTTCTATAATCCTAAAAAAATAGTTTTAACCATAAAGGAATTTAACATGGAACCAAAGCACAATAATGATGAAATCAATATGTTTTATATTCTTAATGTTTTTAATAAGGCATTAAGAAAATTAAATGTTTTAATTTTTGCTGCACTTCAGTTTATATTCCGACAATGGATAGTGATTTTAGTTTTATTTGTAATTGGCGTTTCTCTAGGAGTTTATTTAGAGAGAAAAAACGACCAGAGCTTTGAAACAAAAGCTTTGGTTAGAGTTAATTTTAATGCTACAAATTATGTTTATAATACAATAACATTGTTAAAGCAAAAAGTGCTAGAAAGGGACTCTATCTTTTTTACACAAAATGGCTTCCGTTCAGATACAATGGAAATAAATACAATAGAAATAAATCCTGTAGTTGATATTCGAGATATTATAGATAATTACGAGCCTAACGATAGAAATTTAGAGGCTTTGATGAAAAACTTAGATTTTGATAATGATGTTTCAATCACAGAAACTTTCAATGCTCAATATAAATATCATACTTTAGATTTAGAATTATCGGGTGTTGCTACGAATCAAACTCCACAAAAAATCCTTGATTACATAAATAAAAATGAGCTTTTTGAAGACGTTAAAGAAGTAACCATAAATAACTTAAAAAATAGAGTAGAAAATAATTTAAATATTATTGGGCAAATAGATGAGGTTATTAAAAATTATAATACTAATGAATCTCTAACCTCTCCTTCAAAAGAATTGTTTATTGTGGATAAAAACTTTAGTGTTTCAGGACTGTTAGATAAAAAAGTTTTGTTACTTGAAGAAAACGATGAGTTAACTGAAGATTTATCATATGCTAAAGACATTGTTGTTTTGGTTAGTAAACCAGATGTTTACAAAGTAAAACCAAGCATATTAACAAAAAAATATATTTTATTTCCTATTCTATTTATATTTCTTTTTCTATTTATTTCTGGGTTGCTTCATGTATACATGAACCTAAAGGAGAAAGCGGCTATCGACAGTAAATCTTTAAGATAAATATTTAAAAGAAAAACCAACATGATTACAAACCTAATTGTATTTGGAACTCGACCAGAGGCTATTAAAATGGCACCCCTTGTTAGAGGTTTTCTGAAAAAAGACAATTTTATCACGAAGGTTTGTGTAACCGCTCAGCATAGAGAAATGCTAGATCAGGTCTTAGATTTTTTCGAAATCACTCCTGACTTTGATTTAAACTTAATGCGACCTAATCAGAATTTATATTCATTAACAGCAGCTATCATTGAAAACATGAAGTCTGTGTTAGAAGAAGTACTACCAGATTATGTCTATGTACATGGAGATACAACAACCTCTATGGCAGTAGGAATCGCTGCTTTTTATAGTGGGGCAAAAGTTTGTCATGTAGAAGCTGGACTTCGAACGTTTGACAGACAATATCCTTTTCCGGAAGAATTTAACCGTCAACTTACGGGTAAAATAGCCGATTATCATTTCGCCCCTACAGTACTTTCAAAAGAAAATCTATTAAAAGAAAATACGCAGTCTGAAAACATCTTAGTTACAGGAAACACTGTCATAGATGCTTTACTATATGGAATTGAAAAGGTAAATTCTACAAATTTTAAAGATGCTGAAATTGAAGCTTTAAAGGAGAAAGTAGATTTTTCAAAAAAAATTATTCTAGTTACAGGACATAGAAGAGAAAATCATGGTGAAGGCTTATTGAATATTTGCAATGCCCTAAAAGAAATTTCTGAAACTTCTGAAGAGGTTCAGATAATTTACCCAGTACACCTAAACCCAAATGTTAAAGGACCTGTTCATGAACTTTTGGGAGGTAGAGACTCTATTCTATTGGTCGAGCCTTTAGCATATCCAGCTTTTATATGGTTAATGGAAAAATCATATCTAATTATTACCGATAGCGGCGGAATCCAAGAAGAGGCACCTAGCTTAGGAAAACCAGTATTGGTTACGAGAGACACAACCGAACGTCCAGAAGCAGTTGAAGAAGGTACGGTTTTATTGGTCGGAACCGATTCTCAAAAAATAAGCAGCGAAACACAAAAATTACTTCAAGATATAAACTATTATAATTCGATGAGTATGCTTCATAATCCGTATGGAGATGGTAATTCTACTTCGAGAATAATAGATTTTATAACAAAACTTTAAATTATGGAGAGCAAACCCAGTGTGGTTCTGATGGGGTTAGGATATATTGGTCTACCCACCGCAGCTTTAATTGCAAGTAGAGGAATATATGTAACAGGTGTGGATATAAATCAGCAAGTTGTTGATACGATAAACAAAGGTAAAATCCATATCGTAGAGCCAGAGCTTGACGGATTGGTTCATCATGTTGTTAAGGAAGGCTATTTAAAGGCTTCTACAGTTTTAGTAGAAGCAGATGTGTATTTAATTGCAGTTCCAACGCCTTTTAAAGGCGATTACGTGCCCGATCTTTCATATGTGATGTCTGCGGTTTCTAAAATCATTCCAACGTTAAAAACAGGCGCTTTGGTTATTTTAGAATCTACGAGTCCTGTCGGAACCACTCAAAAAGTGCAAGAACTGATTTTTGAAGCACGTCCAGATTTAAAAGATAAAATATTTATAGCGTATTGTCCAGAGCGTGTATTGCCCGGAAATGTAATTTACGAATTAGAGCAAAATGACCGTGCCATTGGCGGAATTGACGAGGCTTCTACTGAAAAAGCAGTCCGTTTTTACAAGTTTTTTGTAAAAGGAGAGTTGCACAAAACCAATTCGCAAACGGCTGAAATGTGCAAATTGGTTGAAAACTCATCCCGAGATGTACAAATTGCTTTCGCCAACGAATTATCAATGATTTGTGACAAGGCAAATATCAATGTATGGGAATTAATACGTTTAGCAAACAAACATCCACGTGTTAATGTCCTTCAGCCAGGAACAGGTGTTGGAGGTCATTGTATTGCGGTAGATCCTTGGTTTATAGTCTCCGAATTTCCAGAGGAAGCAAAAATTATTCGTTTGGCCCGCGAGATAAATAATTACAAAACAGACTGGGCTGTTGAAAAAGTAAAAAACACAGCGCTTCAGTTTAAAATTGATACAGGAAGAAACGCAACAATAGCTTGTATGGGATTGGCGTTTAAACCTAACATTGACGACTTAAGAGAGTCTCCGGCCTTACATGTTTCTGATGCTTTGCAAAAGGATGGTTTTTTAACATTAGAGGTAGAACCAAATCTTACTAATGAACCTTCACGAAAGCTAACCCCTTTTGATGAGGCAATTGAAAAAGCAGATATCATTGTGTTTTTAGTGGCTCATAGTGAATTTAAAAATTTAGTTATTGAGGAGAATAAAATAATCTTGGATTTCTGTGGAATAAAATGATTAAAAGATTACTTATAGTTGGGGCTTTTACAGGAATAGGTCATTTGACAAATATTTTAATTTTAAAATATTTGTCAATAAACATTCCAAAGGAAACCATTTCAATTATTGGTGAAATTGATAGCTTAGTGATTTTAATTGTTTCTATAATTTCTTTTGGCTTACAGCTATCTGCTACTAGAAAAATAGCAATATTAGATGATTGGAAAGAGGAGTACTATTCAACCCAATCTGCTAGATTTACTTTAAGTCTTTTTTTAATTGTTGTTGGATTAAGCGGTTTTTTAATAACAAAGAATGTATTATTCCTTTTTTCTCCAATATTTGGGCTCAATGGAGATTATGCGTTATACGCAAGAGGGAAACCAAAACTAGGTGCTTTTGTATCAATGCTTCGAGTTATAATACCAGCGATGGCTTTGTTTCTTGCTTCAATTTATTGGAATGAGTATTTAGTTACCATATATGGACTAACTATTTTAGGAGCATATATTTTGGCGGGGCTCATTGTATCTTCGAGTCTTCAAGTAGACTATTTTGTAAAGCCTAATGTAAAAAACCTAAAAAAATACTGGATCCATTTAGGACTTGGAATCGCTAGTGTGTTATTTTTATTTATTGGTATAAGTTTAATAAATATTGTATCTCTTATTTATACAACATCTATAGTTGCGATTATTTATTTAATCTTAAAATTTTATATGATATTTAAGGGGATTAGACAAATCATAGTTCAGAGTTTCTATAAAGAATTAATAGAAGAAAAAATTGCTTTTAAAGTAGATCAAATAGCATCAATAACTGGTCTGGTGTTTTTTATTTCTTTAGGCTTTTTTTTAAATGTTATGGCTCCAGTTTTTTTTAGTGAAGAGTTTATTAATTACCATTCAACATTTTTTCTTATTGGTTTGGCTGGATTTGTTTCTTCTTTTACAACGAGCACAGGAGCAAGGCTCTTATTATTAAGCAAGGATAAAGAATATACTAGGAACATAATTTTGGCAGCTGGAATAACAATTATTTCTAGCATTGTGTTTTATTATGTCTTTGGAAATAAACTATCGTTAATAGCATTGAGTATACTCATAGGAGAGTTAGTTCTTTCAGGTTTGAATACTTTTTCAGTTAAAGAAAATAATTTTCTAATTAAACGAATTAAAGCAATCTTGCCATTTGTTCTTATTTCGTTATTATTCCTTCTAATAAACTATTTGTATGAAGAGAGTATGATAACATATATAACTTTTTTAATAACAATAGGAGCTTCAGTAATATTTTTCAGTAAAAAAAAATTAACCACAACCGAATGAATATTTTAATAACACATGGCTATTCTGATTCTAACAAAGGTGATTTAGCCATTACTTTGGCATGTTATGAATATGTGAGAAGTAAGTATCCAAATGCTAAAATAACACTGCATTCAACTTTCAGAAACAAAAACAAAGCAGAATTTCAATACCATAATAGATTTATGTCTAATTATAATATTGAAATAAAGCAAGGGATATTACCAACCCCATATTCATCTGATGATAAGTCGGTTTTTTATGATCTTTTAGCTGTATATCGTTTACTAAAAGAAACCATACAATTAAAGCTAACATTGTTTGTTCCTTTATTAGGAAAGCTTTTAGGCGGAAAACAATATAAAGCAGTACAAGATGTAAAGTCCGCAGATTTAATTTTAATTAAAGGAGGACAATTTATATATAATGAAGAGGAAGATTTAAGAGGAAACTTGTTTTTATGGAGGACATTACAGCCAATAAAAACAGCTTTTCAATTAAATAAGAAAGTTATAATATTTGGCCAAAGTTTTGGTGGATTCGCAAGTGAAAAAAGCGAGAAAGTAGCAGCTAAATATTTAAATTATTGTAGTAGAATTTATGCTAGAGAGAAAGTCAGTTACGCTTTTTTAGAAAAACACAATCTAGCACATAAAGCTGAAACTATTCCAGACTTAGCTTTTTATTTAAAAAAGAAAGTAAACAACACTCCCTCAGTCTCTTTACCGTCAAATGAGAAATATATGGGAGTTACAATGGTTAATTGGCATTTTCCAGAATCCAAAAACCCAAAGCAAGCTAAAATAAATTATATAAAATCTATTGTATCTGCTTGTATTCATGCAAAACAAAACCATGGACTTTCCCCCTTGTTTATTCCTCAAGTAACCGTAAGACATCATGGAAAAAGCGATAACGATATAATACATGAAACAATAGCGCTTTTGAAACAACAGAATATAGTTTCTCACTTTTACGAAAAGGACTTATCTGTTTTTGAAATGATGGATTTATACAAAGGTTGCGAGTTTTTAATTGGAACAAGATTACACTCTTGTATTTTGGCGGCTAACGTTGCTACTCCTATATTGCCTATCCGCTATCAAGGATTTAAGACGCAAGGAATAGTTAAAGAGTTGAATCAAGAGAACTTATTGTTAGATATTCATAACCTTTCTGAAAAAGAACTAATTGATAATATTGATAATATTATGAATAATAAAAAAAATATAAAAGAACAGTTAGAAAAAAGAACAACTAGTTTTATTCATGAGTTTGATGAAATCGACTTTGATACAATAAAGTAATTTCAAGTGTAAATATTAAATGATTAAAAAAGAGAAAATAATATATTTCTTACTCCTGATAATATTTTTATTATCAGGAAACCTCGTATTTCAATTATTTTTCTTAGCTCTCTTCGGGGTCGTTATCTTAGTTTTAAGTAAAAAGAAATTAATAATTGATGAACGTGCATTTTTTTATTTAGGATTGAGTATAATGTCTTTTATTCAATTTTTCTTATTTTTTCGGAGTGATTATTCTTTTAACTATGTATTAAATTCTGGAATTGCACTCCTTTTTTGGCTTTTAGCCTTTCTGGCTTTTTTGGTTATAAAAAGCATAACAGTAAATTTTAGTATAGAATACACAAAGAAATTTTTGGACTCCTTTTTTATTATAAACTTAGTAATGTTAGTGTATCAGTTTATAATTGTGGTGTTAGAGACAAAAACATTGAATCCATTTTCAAGTACAATGTTCTCATACGGACAATCAACTGGAGATCACCTAAAAGGAGTGTTTTCAAACTCTTCAATTTCTATGATAATTATGTCTTTTTACACTGTGTTCTATGCATATAAAAAAGACTGGAAAGTTATTCTTGCAATCATATCGATGCTTTGTGCTACTTATATGAGCGGTGTTTTCATATTCGCGATTATAGCAACACTGTATGTGTTTTTTATGTTAGGAATAAAAACCAAACTAAAGATAGTAGGAGCTATGGCTGCAATGGTTTTCACATTGGCCATTGTAACGCCTAACAATCTAAGTTATGTTAAATTTATCCTTACTGATAACCTTAACAGCAAAGTAGATCCTCCAAGAAAAATGATTTCTTTTGAAGAAACCATAGAAAATGCGATAAGTAGTCCGAAAAGTTTCTTTTTTGGAGAGGGAGCAGGAAAATTTTCTTCTAGAACTGCTTTTTTAACCGCTGGAGATTACACGGCATGGTTTCCAAAGAAAATGAGATATAAATCTCAAGCATTTGAGGATAATCACTTTCAATTGTGGAACAATAAGATACTAGCTATCAGCTATAAGGATGGAACGCACAATCAGCCCTTCTCTTTTTATAATCAAATACTAGGAGAGTTTGGCTTCTTCGGAATAATTCTATTTATCATATACTTGTTTTATACAATAAGAAATTGGAATAGAATGACTTATGGGAGAATACTCATACTAACAACACTTGGCTTTTTTGTTTTAGATTATTGGTTTGATTATTTTACGGTTATTATGTTTTTGGAATTATTTATTAATCTTAATATAAAAGAAAATAATGCTGTCCAAGAGTCTAATTGATAAACTTCATTATTTTTCATTTGGGTTAGTAATCTTCACCATTCCTTTTCCAATGTTATTAAATAATATTGCTATTTTCATTTTCATTTTTTTTAGCTTACTGAATATAAGAAGAGTGACATTGAATCAGAACTTCATTAATTACTTCTTTTTCATTCTTTTTCTTTTATCTGTCTTTTCATTAACATACACCTGTAATCTAGAGAGTGGATTGAAAATGATTGAGAAAACACTCTCATTTATTATATTTTTTCTTTTTGTGCCTACCCTGAATATATCTAATGAGCAGATAAATAAGATATTAAATTTGTTTGTTTATGGGTGTTTAATAGTTTTATTCTTCTTTTTAGCAACAGCATCTTATAACTTTTGGTCTACAGGATCATTATATATATTTAACCCTGAAAACTTAGTAAATGAAAACTATTTTTTTTACCATAGGTTTACTAAGCCGTTCGACATTCATGCTGTTTACTTTGGAATGTATCTGGTTTTTTCCTCTTGTATTCTCTTATATAATTTCAAGGATCAGCGTAAAAAGATAAAAATAATAAGAGGTCTTATCCTTATACTTTTCGCAGTTGGAATATATTTATTACAATCATTTGCAGTACTTTCAGTTTATTTTATAGTGCTTCTATTCTTTTTAACGACATTGAGTAGAAGGAAAATTAATTTTAAAAAACTTGGTGTACTCCTAATAATTATTTTAATGCCAGCCACAATTTTTTACCAAA
This sequence comes from Ulvibacter litoralis, assembly GCF_900102055.1. GTDB lineage: Bacteria > Bacteroidota > Bacteroidia > Flavobacteriales > Flavobacteriaceae > Ulvibacter > Ulvibacter litoralis. The sequence goes on along the minus strand of NZ_FNBA01000001.1, from coordinate 882,652 downwards.
AGGCAAAAGTTTTTGACGGAGAAGTGTTTAATTATAGTATTGAAGAAGATGTTCATAGTAGAAATTGGAATTCATTAAATATTAGATTAGCAAAGTGGGAATGTGCTCTTGAAGTTTTTAAAGAAAACAACATACTTATTGGAAGCGGAGTTGGTTGCACACAAGATAAGTTAGATGAAATGTACCAAAAGAAAAACTTTACAATTGGTATTAATAAACGATTCAACACCCATAACCAGTATTTACATTATTTAGTGACACTAGGAATACTGGGAGTACTTGCATATTTAATTTTTTTAATTGCAGGACTCTATAAAAGCCTTACTACCAATGATTTTTTATTATTCGCTATCATAGCCATGATCACTATTTGTAGTGTTACTGAAAACATCTTTGGTCTTAACAAAGGAATTGTGTTTTTTACAAGTATCTATTATTTAATTTTGCTTAGATATGAAAAAGAGTAAGATTTTATTTTTGGTTCAATTGCCTCCACCAGTTCACGGAGCTTCTTTGATGAACAAACTGTTGGCAGAAAGTGAACTTTTGAACAACAAATACACTATAGATACCATCCCTATCCAATTGTCAAATAAAATGGAAGGACTGGGAAACTTCTCACTAGGTAAAATTTTTGGAGCATTTTCAATATATTTTAAATTGATAGTTAAACTTCTGTCAAATAAGTATGACCTTGTTTATTTTACGCTTTCACCACTTGGCTTCGCATTTTATAAAGACGCAATTTCGGTATGCATCTTAAAAATTTTCAGAAAAAATATCGTATTTCATCTACACGGAAAAGGCATTAAGAATGAAATACAGAACAAACTGAAAAGGAAAATCTATAAATTCGTTTTTAAAAACGTTGAGGTTATACAGCTAGCTGAAGCCCTTAAGAACGATATAAAAGATATCTACCCTAAAACTCCATATTTTTTACCCAATGGAGTCAAGCAAATTGATGTGACTACAATTGACACTAAAAGGACCAACAGCATTCCTACTTTTATCTATTTGTCAAACTTAATGAAAGACAAAGGCATTTTGGTGTTCCTCGAAGCAGTCCGAAATTTAAAAAAATACGACAATCAATTTAAAGTTCATATCGTAGGCCCATCCTCTGATGTTACTATAGAACAGCTTGAAGAATACATCAGTCAAAACGGGTTAACAAATGTTAAATTATTTGGCCCAGCATTCAACCAGAAAAAGTATAAACATTTACTAAAATCTGATGTATTTGTACTTCCCACCTTTTATAAAAATGAATGCTTTCCATTGTCCATTCTCGAAGCATACCAAACAGGTTTGGTGGTTTTATCTACAGATAATGGTGCTATACCTAGTATGGTGCAAGAAAATAAAAATGGTTTCTTAGTGCCTCAAAAGGATGTAGAGGCTTTAGCAGAGAGGATGAAATACTTAATTAAAAACCCACAAAAACTAGAAATTATTAAAGAGAACAACAAGAAAGAATTCAATGAAAAATATACTGAAGAAATTTTAATTAAAAACTTCGAAACTATAATTGATGACGTCTTGGCTAAACATTAGCCGTTAAATATCAAGACTTAACCAAGGTTTATAATAATAAAGAGGCTATAGCTTATACAAAAGACGCTCTAGTTAAATCTGCTTTAACCACTTACCATGTTTCTAAGATGTAAAAGAAAATGTACGAAACTTTAAGCTGGAGGGCATTCTGGATCAATTAAATTGATCCACTTCTAAGTGATTTCTCCCGTATATTTGATAGCGTTTTTTAATTAAATCCATTTTCTAATTAATTCCTTGGAATTCAATAAAAACATAGTGCCTGATAAAGAAGTGTTTTTATGGATTAATACCAACAATTATTAGTAAAAATAGGTCTTGGCAATGTCCATTGGGTGCTGTTACTAGTATAAAACCTATAACAATCAATAACAGAACTTACGTTCCAAGAACTTAAATCTTGATTAAATGAAATAACGTCAGCAAACATCCCACGCATATTTGTTACATTACTCACATCCCAACTTCCAATGTCTTGATTAAACGCATTGGCATTACCAAACATAGCCCACATATTTGTCACATTACTCACATCCCAATTTCCAATATCCTGATTAAATGGATAGCTACCGCCAAAATCACCACCAAACATAGCGTTCATAGTTGTCACATTACTCACATTCCAATTTCCAATATCTTGATTAAATGAATCAGCGTTATAAAACATTGTCTTCATATTAGTTACGTTACCCACATTCCAATTTCCAATGTCTTGATTAAATGCATCAGCGTCATTAAAAATACCCTCCATATTAGTCACGTTACCCACATCCCAGTTGCCAATGTTTTGATTAAATGCATCAGCGGAAACAAACATATACCTCATATTTGTCACATTACTCACATTCCAATTTCCAATGTCTTGATTAAATGCATCAGCGTCATCAAACATTCTCTCCATCTTATTCACGTTACCCACATTCCAATTACCAATGTGTTGATTAAATGCATCAGCGTTATTAAACATATAACTCATATTAGTCACACTACTCACATTCCAATTTCCAATGTCTTGATTAAATGCATCAGCGTTATTAAACATATAACCCATATTAGTCACACTACTCACATTCCAATTTCCAATGTGTTGATTAAATACATCAGAGTCTTTAAACATACCCACCATATTAGTCACATTACTTACATCCCAGTTTCCAATGTCTTGATTAAATACATCAGAGTCTTTAAACATATTCTCCATATTAGTCACATTACTCACATCCCAATTTCCAATGTCTTGATTAAATGCATCAGCGTTAAGAAACATATAACTCATATTAGTCACATTATTCACATCCCAATTTCCGATGCCTTGATTAAATGCATCAGCGTAATGAAACATTTCGCTCATATCTGTCACATTACTCACATCCCAATTTCCAATGTCTTGATTAAATGCATCAGCGGAAACAAACATTTCCCTCATACTTGTCACATTACTCACATCCCAATTTCCAATGTCTTGATTAAATGCATCAGCGTAAACAAACATTTCCCTCATACTTGTCACATTACTCACATCCCAATTTCCAATATCTTGATTAAATGTATTAGCTCGATAAAACATACCCCTCATAGTTGTCACATTACTCACATCCCAATTTCCAATGTCTTGATTAAATGTAAAAGCTTCATAAAACATAGCGCTCATATCAGTCACTTTAGTAGTTGCTACTTTGGTAACATTATCACCATTTTCAATCATATTAGACAACATTGCTTTATTAACTACTGTATAGGTGACGCCATTTATTTCGCCGATAGCACCTACATCCGCCCATTCTCTCGCCTTTATGGTGATGCCGTTTGTGTCCAAATAAACAGGCTTCTCGTTTTCAACTACAGTTATTAGTCTTGAAGTTGAAGTTGCATTACCGGCTGCATCAGAAACGCTATACTTAATGATATAAGAGCCTTTTGAGTCGACATCTACAGTTCCAGTGGTAACTATACTTGAAGTTAAGTCTCCATCTTCATTATCTGTAGCGGTTGCGCCCGCATCTGTATAACTTGTGTGTTGAGCAATATTAACGCTAGGTTCTCCTAATAATGTAATAATGGGTGAAGTATCATCACTACTACAACTAACGATTACAAAGGCTAAAAATAAATAGGTAAGTTTTTTCATGTCACAAAATTATAAAAGTTGCTATTTCAATTAAATATAACTAAATTTAATTAACAATTAACAATTAACAATTAACAATTGTATATTTAAGATTAATACTGCTGTATTAAAAACTATTTCCAATGAAAAAAGCCTTCTTATTCTCACTATTTCTATTCTTCATTATCGGTTGTAATAAAGACGATGATTCCACAAACGCTACAAGTAATTATGTGGGTGATGTATGGTTGCGTACTCAAAAAGAAGTAGAAGACTTTGGCAAAATGGGATACTCAAGTGTAGAGGGCACAATCTGTATTGGCTGCGTTGCGGAAAATGACATCGATGACCTAAGTTCCTTAAAAAACCTTAGAAATGTAAAAACCTTAGAAATCCAATATAATACCGTTTTAACGAGTCTCGAAGGCCTTGATAATCTTACTGACGTTGATAATTTACTAATAAGTGGGAACTCATTGCTAAATAACATAGATATATTTGATAGTTTAGAGAGCTTTAAAACCTTAGAAATTATAAATACTAGACTATTACACATTAACTTAGAGAGTTTGCGTACACCCGAAGTACCTCCATCCGTTACAATAATTGGTAATCCCATACTTGAAAGTATTAATCTTAACAATCTTACTCACCTTTTTTCGTTAGAGTTTTCTAGAAATCGAGACTTATTAAATATACAATTAGAAGAACTTACAAAAATTGAAGATAATTTTACAATAGAGAATTGTTCTAAAATTACTTCAATTGCCTTCAACAATTTAACCGAGTTAAATGGCTATAGCAAAATAAAGCAAAACCCAAGTTTAGAGACTTTTGAGGCAAATAATCTTGTAAAAGCAGAAGATTTAGTCATTGACGAAAATTATCAACTTACTGCTATAGAGTTTTCTAATCTTTCAAATTTAAAGAGCTTAACACTTAGGGGATCACGAGTTCCTGTTTTAAATTTAGAGAGCCTACAGAATAGAGCAGAGCCCACATCACTTTTTATCAAAATAAATTATTCCTTAACAGATGTAAACTTTGGCAATATGACTATAGCGAAAGATGTGAGGTTTGATGATAACCAAAGCTTAACTAATCTAGATTTAGGTAATTTATCAAAAATAGAAGGGTCCTTATATATTGTTAATTCTGATTTAATTAGTGATATTAATTTTGAAAATCTAACCGAAGTAGCTGATATGCGTATAAGTGGAAATTTTAATTTAGAAACGTTTATCGCAGATAATATTACCCAGGTAGGAGTATTTGAAATTGACGGGAGTAATTATGACCTTACCACAATAAGTATGGACAATTTAGGTGTTGTTACAGACAAGTTGACAATACGTGATTTTGGAACTAACAGTAATCTTACTAATCTTGATGGATTTACAAGCTTATTTAGTGTAGAGGAACTAATAATCTTTAATAACGATCATTTAAAGGATTTTTGTGGAATTACCAACCTCATAACCAATGGTAATGTTGGAGCCTATGATGTCTCTTATAACGGTTACAATCCTACTCAACAAGATATAATTGATGGTAATTGTAGTATTTAATATGTAAAAATCAAGCTTTATTTTTTAAACTAATCTAATAAAGATGGATTTAGTTTCGGAACAAAATTTCTCATTATATTTTTTCAAACATCATTTTAATCTTTTTCATGAAGGCAAAAGCGTATTTAATCCTTAATTTTGCGAAATATTTGATTGAATAAAGGGTCTTTGCAAACAATGAAACAATGTATGTTTAATTTAGATTCTTTTAAAGCTAATTATCTTTCTTTAACTTTAAAAGAAAAAACTTTTGTTGGGCTTATCGTCCTCGATTTACTGCTTCTCTTGTTTTTAGGCAGGGCATATACTAAAAGCGCATTTTACCCAAACCTGTATTGCCATGATGTAGTTTTATTAATTACATTTTTGTTTTCCTTAACCTTTAAATCAGATTTTAGAGTAAAGGCTATAGAGATAGTGGGTTTGATCTCATTAATTTATTTGGGAATCTCAATTATATTTAAGTTCCATCCAGAAGGTAATTTATATATTTACCTTAGGCAATTTATGGTGTTTGGATACCTTATTCAATCTTATTTTATATTTAAGGCTGTTGCAGGGCTTAAAAACGGATTGCAAATTTTAGTACAAATAATAGCAGCGATAGCAATTTTAGCAACTATCTTACAACTGGGATATATCTTCTATATTTTTTTTGATATTGATGCAAACCCCTTTTCAAGGCGCAATTATTTTTCGCCCTTAACTGTACCATCAGTCATAACGGCAACAGCTTTAGGTCTTGTGTTTCTAAAAAGGTATAAAAAAATAGGGGTCTTTTTATTGTTATTGATAACTTCATTTAGTTTCGGTCATGACTCTGCCTATTTGGCTGTGATAATAGTTTTATTTTTTTATTTTTTTATTAGCGCATCTTTAAAAATCAAGATTTTAGTATCAACATTTGCAATATTGAGTTGTATCGGGTTATGGTTTTTCGTTGCGTCATTTACAGATGGAAATGCTGATGCAAGGCTATTTTATTGGAATAAATTACTAACAAAAATTACGGAAAACTTCAGTATTATGTATGGTAATGGCTTTGGTATTCCTTATCTTTCTGCAGATGTCGCTAAACAAGCAAACGATTTTGTTTTAGTATTTAAAAAACCGGAAAGTATTTACCTTGTCCCTCCTCACAATTCATTTATAACTATGTTATACCATTTAGGAGGATGGGTCTTACTGCTTTTTTATCCAATTAGAAGGATTTTTTATGGAGCCCAGCCGGTTAAAAATAATTTACTTAAATTTTTACTATTATCATTAGTGGGAGTGTCGATTTGGGCAAGTTTTAATGTCATTTTAGAATTGCCACATTCTTCTACATACTTTTGGCTTATATATTTTACATTGGCATTTTACCTTTATAAAATTAATATTGATGACAAAAAAAATCATTATAAATAAATTTAATGAAGTAGAATTTGAGCAATTTTTTAATTGCTCAAATTCTCTGTCAATACAAAAATTATTTTTCTTTAAATAAGAGTATTTTTACAGTATGAACATAAAGTATAGATATACATCTGAATTTCCCGGATGGGAGAAAGCCCCAGAATTTTTACTGCAATTGATGCAAAAATACAACTCCAAAAAGATGTTGGAAATTGGATCTGGCGCAAACCCTACTCTCACACCAAAGACTGTCTCAAGTTTAGGAATCCAATATACTACAAATGACTTGTCGGGTGAAGAACTTTTAAAGGCTTCAACGATATATTCAACTTGGGAGGCAGATTTATGTACACCTAACATTGCTAAAACACATTCAGAAAAATATCAACTTATTTTCAGCAGAATGGTTAATGAACATATAAAAGACGGAGAAACTTACTATAAAAACCTTTATGATCTGTTAGAACCAGAGGGTATTACTGTTCATTGTTTTTCTACATTATATGCACTCCCCTTTTTAGTAAATCGCATGTTTCCGGAAAAATTTACGGATACGCTATTAAATTTTTTCAATCCCAGAGATCGTTACCAACATGAAAAATTCCCGGCATATTATAGCTGGAGTCGCGGGCCTTCAATGAAATCGATTAAAAAATTTGAAGCACTTGGTTTTGAAGTCATAGAATATGTTGGTTTTTTTGGACATGGATACTATAGAAAAAAAATGCCCCTTTTAGATAATTTGGAACAAAAAAAAGCACATTGGCTTGTTAAAAATCCCATCCCTGCACTAACTAGCTATGCATACATTATTTTAAAAAAGAGAAATTAAAAGTTTCTTTTATATATTTACAATTAGCTCTACTTTTGCCACTTAGTTTTCTTAATGTACATGGGTTCTCAAATCAGTTTTTTAAATTCCAATATTCATAACCTTTCCATGCAGGATACATTGGTATTGGTGGAGCAAGCCATTACTGAAAAGAGGCAGCTGCACCATGCGGCAGTTAATGCCTCTGTACTGGTCAGTTTGCAAAAAGATAATGAGCTTCGAGAAAGCATTAACAACGCTGATATTGTTAATGTAGATGGACAGGCAGTAGTCTGGGCATCAAATTTTTTAGGTGTGCCCTTAAAAGAACGTGTCGCTGGGCCTGATTTAATGACTAACTTAGTGGAATTGGCCCATAAAAAAAACTATAAAATTTACCTTCTTGGTGCAAAAGAGGAGGTTGTTTTAAAACTGGTGGATATTTACAAAAAAAAATACAGATCATCTATTATTGCAGGCTATAGAAACGGCTATTTTAACGAAGAAGATGAATGTGATATTATTAATGATATTGTTAATTCTGATGCTCAAATGCTTTTTGTAGCCATAACCTCCCCTAAAAAAGAAAACTTTCTTCACAAACATAAAAAATCACTTTCTAAGGTCAATTTTATCATGGGCGTTGGTGGAAGTTTCGATGTCTTTGCAGGTAAAATTAAACGTGCTCCACAATGGATGCAAAATTCTGGACTCGAATGGTTTTATCGATTTTTACAAGAACCCAAACGTATGTGGAAGCGGTATTTAGTAGGTAATACGAAATTCATACTTTTAGTACTTAAAGAAAAATTCTACAAGAAATAATGAAAATAACAGTTGTAGGAACAGGATATGTAGGCTTAGTTACAGGAACATGTCTGGCAGAAACCGGAAATGAAGTGATTTGTGTTGATATTGATGCTGAAAAAGTTTCAAAAATGCAAAACGGGGTTGTTCCAATTTACGAACCACACTTAGATGTTTTGTTTGAAAGAAATATTAAAGCAGATCGTTTAAAATTCACCACATCTTTGGATGAAGGGTTGGTTTTTGGTGAAATTATTTTTTTAGCACTACCAACACCTGAAGACGAAGATGGATCGGCAGACTTGTCGTATGTTTTAAATGTTTCTGAAGAAATTGGAAAGAAAATACAATCGTATAAAGTGATTGTAGATAAGAGTACAGTTCCTGTGGGAACTGCTGAAAAAGTACATGCTGTTATTGCAGCAAATGCAAGCTGCGATTTCGATGTTGTGTCTAACCCTGAATTTTTAAGAGAAGGATTTGCAGTCGATGACTTTTTAAAACCCGAGCGTATTATTATTGGCTCTAGTAGTGATAAAGCAACGAAACTAATGCAGCGCCTTTACAGTCCGTTTGTTCGTTCTGGCAATCCAATTATTGTGATGGATGAGAAATCGGCAGAGTTAACAAAATATGCTGCAAATTCATTTTTAGCCACTAAAATCACGTTTATGAACGAGATTGCTAACTATTGTGAGAAAGTAGGTGCCGATGTAGATAAAGTTAGAGCTGGTATGGGATCAGACTCACGAATAGGAAAACGTTTCTTGTTTCCAGGAATAGGATATGGAGGTTCTTGTTTTCCAAAAGATGTGAAAGCACTTCGGAAAGCAGGAAAAGACAAGGACTATGATTTTAAAATATTAGAATCGGTAATCAAGGTGAATGATGCTCAAAAAACAGTGTTACTTCCAAAAATAGAAGCTTATTTAGGAAACAATCTTACAGGTAAAAAAATTGCAGTTTGGGGTCTTGCGTTTAAGCCAGAAACGGACGATATACGAGAGGCTCCTTCAATTTATATGATGAAAGCATTACTTGAAAAGGGTGCAGAACTAACTGTTTTTGATCCAGAAGCAATGCCTAATATTAAAAAGTCATTTGGAAACACATTGACTTATGCAGATTCTATGTATGGTGCTACTGAAGGAGCAGATGCTCTCCTTATTTGTACCGAATGGAGTATATTTAGAACCCCCAACTTTCAGAAACTTAAAGGGTTATTAAATCAACCTGCAATTTTTGATGGAAGAAACTTATACAATACTGAAGATTTGCAGGCCGAAGGGTTTACGTATATTTCTATAGGGAGAAAAGAAATAAATTAATGAATAAGAGAGTTTTAATTACAGGTGCTGCTGGGTTTTTAGGATCTCATCTTTGCGATAAGTTTATAAAAGAAGGGTATGAGGTAATCGCGATGGACAATCTCATTACGGGTGATTTAAAAAATATCGCACACCTTTTTAAAAATGAATTCTTTGAATTTCACCATCACGATATTACCAAGTTTGTACACGTGCCAGGAAAGGTTGATTATATTCTTCATTTCGCCTCTCCAGCAAGCCCAATAGATTATCTTAAAATACCAATTCAGACTTTGAAAGTAGGCTCGTTAGGGACGCATAATTTATTAGGATTGGCGAAGGAAAAAAATGCCCGAATTTTAATAGCTTCTACTTCGGAAGTATATGGAGATCCGTTGGTACATCCGCAAACAGAAGAATACTACGGAAACGTAAATACTATCGGACCAAGAGGCGTTTACGATGAAGCAAAACGTTTTCAAGAATCCATTACGATGGCATACCACCGTTTTCATGGCATAGAAACTCGAATTGCCCGAATATTTAACACCTACGGTCCTAGAATGCGCCTCAATGACGGTAGAGTAATACCTGCCTTTATTGGACAAGCACTACGTGGAGAAGATTTAACCGTTTTTGGTGATGGACTGCAAACACGCTCTTTTTGTTATGTTGATGATCAAATTAGAGGATTGTATAATTTATTACTTAGTGATTATTCTTTACCCGTAAATATTGGAAACCCGAACGAAATCACCATTTTAGATTTTGCGAAGGAGGTCATTAAACTTACAGGTACCACACAAAAAATTGTATTTGAACCTTTACCAAAAGACGATCCATTACAACGACAACCAGATATTTCAAAAGCGAAAGAAATTCTTAATTGGGAGCCTGAAGTGTCTAGGGCAGAAGGAATGAAGCTTACTTATAATTATTTCAAAAATCTTTCTAAAGAAGACTTACAAAAGAGTGAGCATAAAGATTTTTCGAAACATATTAAGTAAATAAAAAAATAGCGGTACTTCGTAAGTGCTGTTACAGCTTAGTTTTTTATCTTTCGGTAAAATTTAACAACCCCCTATGAAAATACTTCTTGGAGCCATTTACCCGTATGCCTTCCTTTTGATGTATTTGGTGCTTCCCTTTGATAATTATTTACGGGTATTGCCAAATATCTTATTAGGAATATTGGTTGTAGCGTTTCCTTTTGTGGTTTCAAAATCAGATTTGAAGAAGCTCACAACCACTCCAGCACTTTTTTTCTCTTCTTTTTTTCTCTTTCTGATTTTAAATTCTCTAGTTTTTGGGAGATTTGAAACAGATTTTAATATCATTAAAAAAGTCTTTGTAGGTCTTGGCTTATTTGTTCTGTACATTCCTATAAATGATATTGTCAAGCTTAAAAAAGTAATTATTTTTTCATCTTTGGCGACCATACTTTTTTCGATAATAAACATCATAATAGTAAATAACAAACTGGAGAGTGTCATTTTTAATGATTATCCAATGCTTATAGAGTCTCTTTTAATAGATAGAATCTATTTAGGTTTTTTAGCAGTTTTAAGTATTTTAATTTCATATAATTCTTTTAAACCAAAGTTTCATCCTAATAATCGGTATTACTTAGCCAACATTATTATCAATGTACTTTTCTTAATCCTAATTGTCTCAAAAATAGCCCTATTAATACTGCTAGTTCTTATAATACTTAGGCAATTTTATGGGAAGCACAAAAGCCGTAAAGTTATAGCGACTCTTGTATTAATAACAGTCTCTTGTGTTGTATATACTGTTTTTACAAAAGATTTGAAGAAAGAAGGTTTTGTTAAATCTGTTTTAATAACCAAAACAGATTTCATCAAAAACTCACTCACTTGGGACGTTAGAACCGTTGTTTGGCATTGTTCTAATATTGTGATAAAGGAAAAAGGGCTAAACTTAAAAGGACTAGGTTTTGCAGGAACAAAAGATAACTTAGCAAACTGTTATACCACCGAAATTGATAATGAAGTTAAAAGAAATACATTTGTTTCTGAGCGCTATAATACACACAACCAATTTATAGATTTTTATTTAAGCGCAGGCTTGTTTGCAATTATACTCTTTACAGCATTTTTAATTTCCTTATTCATTAAAAATAGAAAAGACTTTTTCTTAACTGCTTTACTAGTTGTAGTGACGTCCTATTTTTTAATGGAAAACGTTTTTCATAGACAGTTAGGAGCTTATTATGCTGGGTTTGTATTTATCATTTTATTGACACAATACCATCCATTAAGAAACAATGATATAAAAGCTTAAAGGAAACAATACATATTGTACTTTTGCACGCGAATAAAAAAGATAAGAATTAACTAAAATAGAATTTAAACAGGAATGATATTTAGAAGTGGGAGATATTCGGGATTTTTAAGACCCATTTCATATGGAATAGATCTATCTATCATTCATATTTTAGCGTATAATTTTTTTCTTCAAGACTTTCTTTTCTTTAATTATATTTTTTTTATTTCAATTGCTTGGGTTGTTGTTTCTTTGAAATCGAGCTTTTACGAAATTTATAGATTTACGCATGTTTCAAGGTTATTCTCGTTAGTTGGAAAGCAAGCGATCGTGTTCTTTTTAGTTGTATTTGCTTTTTTCGGTTTTTACAATGAACTTCAAGTAGATTCATACGATATAATACGGTATGTTTTTACAACGATGTTATTAATAGGGGTCATAAAATTTGCTATTTATTACCTACTTAAAAAATACCGCCTTTTTCTAGGAGGGAATACTAGAAAAGTAGTTATCATTGGTTTAAATCAGAAAACAGAGCAATTGCGTAAATTGTTTTTAGATCGTCCAGAATTAGGGTATCAGCTTCAAAAAACATTTGATTTAAAAGGAAACAATAAGAGTACGTTGCAAGATTGTTTTGATTATGTGATGGAAAATAATATTGATGAAATATATTCTTCCGTAGCAGAATTGAACAACGAAAACTTAAATAAACTCATCGATTTCACAGATAATAACCTTAAAATATTAAAGTTTTTACCCGATAATAAAGACATCTATACTAAAAAACTCGATTTCACTTACTACGGTGTTTTACCTATTTTGTCTCTTCGGAAGATTCCGATTGATGAACCTCTAAATAAGTTCATAAAAAGAACGTTTGATATTCTCTTATCATTAACAATTATTGTCGGACTTTTATCTTGGTTAACGCCCTTACTTGCGCTTGCCATTAAACTAGAATCTAAAGGCCCCGTGTTTTTTAAGCAAAAGAGAAACGGCTTAGATTACAAAGAGTTTTTTTGTTATAAGTTTAGGTCTATGAAGCCGAGTCCAACAGCGCATTTATTTCAAGCAGTTAAGGGAGATGCACGAGTTACTAGGGTAGGTAGAATTATAAGAAAGACGAGTATAGACGAACTGCCACAGTTTATTAATGTGTTAAAAGGCGAAATGTCTGTTGTGGGGCCTCGACCGCATATGGTGAGTCACACAGAAATGTATGCGGGACGTATTGACAAATTTATGGTGCGTCATTTTATCAAACCAGGAATCACAGGTCTTGCGCAAGTGAGTGGTTATAGAGGGGAAGTAGAAAATGACGACGATATTATTAACCGTGTGAAATACGATATTTTCTATTTAGAAAACTGGTCGTTATTATTAGATATAAAAATTGTTTTTCAGACCGTTTACAATGCCATACGAGGAGAAGAAAAAGCATATTAATCTAAAAGGGAACCCCCTTGTTTCCATTATCACCCCGCTGTATAATGCAGCAGATTATATTTCTGAAACCATTACTAGTATTCAAAAACAAACGTACGCGCATTGGGAGCTTATTGTAGTGGACGATCTGTCTACAGACAACTCTTTAGTACTTGTGAATGATTTTGCGCGTACCGATGACCGAATTAAAGTAATACCCTCTTCCGAAAACCGTGGTGCAGCTGTGTGTAGAAACCACGCTACAGAACTAGCAACAGGAACCTACATTGCATTTTTAGACTCAGATGATATGTGGCACCCTCAAAAACTGGAAAAACAACTTCAGTTTATGCAAAACAACTCTTGCGATGTCTCGTATACAAGCTACGTACATGTTGATGAGGTTGGAAATTCTTTGTACAAACGCGTTATCGCATTGCCTTCACTGTCGTATAAAAAGCAGCATAGTAATAATTACGTCGGAAACTTAACAGGAATCTACAATGCGTCCGTTTTAGGCAAAATACTCGCGCCTAACATCCGAAAACGACAAGATTGGGCGGTTTGGTTAGAAGCCATTAAAAGAAGCGGTAAACCCGCGCTTGGGCTTCAGGAAGATCTGGCTTTTTATCGCGTACACCCCAATTCGATGAGCGCCAATAAATTTAAGCTGATAAAGCATAATTATAATTTTTACCGAACCTACGCAGGCCATTCTAAAATAGCTTCTGTGTATTATTTAGGCTTGTTTTTCTGGGAATACTTTGTTGAAAGACCCAAACAAATAGAAAAATTATAGGTTCGAAATAAACTGCTTCAGTTTTCCGCGATTGTTTCGGTTGAGCACCGATACTCTTTCAAAAGTAAGGGTAAGACCTTCTTCCAAATAGGTGTAGAGCGCCTTTTTAATCGTTGAAATTTCTTCCGAAGTCAATGCTTTTTCAGAAACATAGGTAATTTTAAAGGTGTCTAAAGCCGTTTGTTCAATTACAAATTCACTCACATTTCCGTCGTCTTCAATCACACTTTTCGTCACGTAATAAAACGTCAAACCAGGAACTGTTTTCCCACTTGGAAGCGTTGCCACGTCGTTCGTTCTCCCAACAAGTTGCTGTAAAATAGGTTTTTTGAAGGTACTCGCTGGCGATAAAATTCCAGTATCACCAACATCATACCGAATCAAGGGATGTGCTTTGTTGTAAAGGGAGGTGATGATAATACGTCCCGATTCTCCGTGTAGAACTGGCTGATTGTTTTCATCAACAATTTCAACAAACAAAGTCTCGCTATTCACCACAAATTCATCTTGCGCATTGGTAAAAGCAATCAAGTCCAATTCGCTCGCACCGTATTCGTTAATCACAGGCACACCAAAAGTAGTTTCAAGCAGTTTTTTATCCGAATCGTACAACATTTCACTCGTAACGATGCATTGTTTTAAGCTAGGGCAAATGGTGGTTAATACTATATTTTTTTTCTTTAGAAACTTAGCAAACAACACAATTGAGCTGGTATATCCATTGATGTAATCAAATTTTTTACTTCGGAATTTTTCTAAAAAAAGTTCCAGTTTTTCTTCTGAAAGATCAAAGATAGGAAACCGATATCTGCTGCTTAAACGATCTTTAAATCGTTCTTTTTGATAGCCCACAGTATCTAACGGAATTCCGTAAAAACGCGCCTGTAGCGAAGTGTTGAAATTGATATTATACCATCCAAAACGATCTAAAATTTCGGCCCACGTAAGCGCATGGCACATTTTATCTTTTGCAAACACAAAAGGATGTCCGCTCGATCCGGACGTTTTATTTTGATAACAGTTTTTTTCGGCGTATCCCTTAGAAAGACGCTCTTTTAAAGGCTTCTGAAGGTCCTTTTTTTGAAGTATCGGAAGGTCCTTCCATTGCGGAACAGTTTTGCTTCCCACAAACGATTGGTAGAACGGATTCTCGTTCAGGTGAAACATAACAATGTCCATTCTAGCCTTAGTTACATAGGCTTCATAGTCGGCTTCCGAAATTTCCTGAATCTCTTGCAGTCTCTTTTTCGCTTCCGAAATTGGAAAACCGTTCAGTTTTAATGTACTTTCAAATAAATTCAATCTATAAAAAATTAGTAGGTCAATTTACAAACAATTATTTTTGCACTTCAAACAAAACGTACCTCAATGAACATTTTAATTTTAGGATCCGGTGGCCGCGAACATACATTTGCATATAAAATAGCTCAAAGTAAGCGTTGTGATGCTTTATTTGTAGCACCAGGAAACGCAGGAACTGCCACAATTGCAACGAACGTAGCACTTTCTGTAACCGATTTTCCAGCAATCGAAGCATTTGTAGTTTCAAACAAAATTGAAATGGTAGTCGTAGGTCCTGAAGATCCTTTAGTTCTAGGAATTGCCGATTACTTTAAAGCTTCCGAAGCCTTAAAAAATGTACATCTTATTGGTCCGTCGAAAGAAGGAGCTGCTTTAGAAGGAAGTAAAGAACGTGCCAAAGAGTTTATGGTTGCCCATAAAATTCCGACCGCAGCGTATCAAAGTTTTACAGACGAAACCTTAGCAGAAGGAAAGCAATTTCTCGAAACTTTAAAACCACCGTATGTATTAAAGGCAGATGGTTTGGCAGCAGGAAAAGGAGTTTTAATTCTGAATGATCTTGCGGAAGCACAACAGGAATTAGAAAATATGTTGTCGCACAGCAAGTTTGGTGTAGCGAGTTCGAAGGTGGTGATTGAAGAGTTTTTGGACGGAATTGAACTGAGTGTGTTTGTGCTTACGGACGGAAAAAATTACAAAGTACTTCCCACAGCGAAAGATTACAAGCGTATTGGTGAAGGCGATAAAGGTTTAAATACCGGCGGAATGGGAGCGATTTCTCCAGTTCCATTTGCAGATGAGGTATTGATGCAGAAAATAGAAGAACGGATTGTAAAACCTACGGTTAACGGACTTCAAAAAGAAAATATCGATTACAAAGGGTTTGTGTTTATCGGATTGATAAAAGTGGGGGACGAACCGTTGGTTATTGAATACAATGTGCGTATGGGCGATCCAGAAACAGAAGTGGTATTACCTAGAATTGAAAGTGACTTGGTCGAATTATTTGAAGCAACATCACTTCAGAAATTAAATGAAGTTTCATTAAAGTTAGACCCTCGCGCAGCAACAACAGTGATGCTTGTATCGGGAGGTTATCCAGAAGCCTACGAAAAAGGAAAAGAGATTAAAGGAATCGAAACGATCGAAGATTCGATTGTTTTTCACGCAGGAACGACTGAAAAAGAAGGGAAAGTTGTCACAAACGGCGGACGTGTTATTGCAGTGACGTCGCTGGATGTTGATTACAAAAAGGCACTAAAAAAATCCTATAAAAACATAGAAAAACTATCTTTTGACAGGATGTATTATAGAACCGATATCGGTTTCGATTTGTAAGGTGTTAAAAAGGCCTTGTTAAAAGGCTTTTTTAATATTTTTATTTTCCTAAAAAGGAGTGAGAAGTAGACGTTTTGTCCTCTTCATCGTTATCGTCGTATTTTTTCAATTCGCCCATCCAGTAGATAAAGGCAACAAATCCAATTGCCATTAAAATCCAAGATACGAAATTAGCCATCCACCAATTATCCAATTCCATAGTGCGTAATGCATTGTATGGAGTTAATAATACATCTTCGGTCAAAGATTGTACGCTTTCAAAAACTGCTTTCCAACTCATATTTTTATATTTACAACGCAAAAGTATAAATTAACCGCAATGCTTACAAGCTTTTTTAGCAAATCTAATCCTATAAATTACCTAATTCTCGGTATTTTAATTTTTGCCAGCTATTTTATTGTCTTTTTTTCTGAAACGGAAATGGTTTTAACAGCCCCTATTATTGGTAAAAGAATTGGGTTAGGATTGATTGCCGTTTTTGCAATGTTGTTGTTAGATTTTATCATTCGGAAGAATCATTTAACAAAAAATAATACCTACGGAATTCTCTTTTTTACCCTGTTTTTACTAGCCTTGCCGACGGTATTTTCAGAAGGAAAACTGCTGGTAGCTTCTATTTTTATCCTGCTTTCGTTTCGGAGAATATTAAGTTTCCGAAGTGATAAAAATTCTGAAAAGAAAATACTAGACGCCTCACTTTGGATTACCCTTGCTTCGTTTTTCTACTTTTGGAGCTTGTTGTTTTTCATTGTGCTTTTTGTAGGCTTATTTCGCAAACCAGGCGATAATTATAAGGAAGTACTCATTCCTTTTGTGGGTTTTTGTGCCTTATTTACTCTCGGAACCGTGTATTATTTTATCACTACTGATTCGTTTGCGTGGTTTTTTACATGGAAACCGACCATAAGTCTCGACTTTAGCGCTTATAATCAGCCGCAATTGTTAATTCCTGTAGCAGTGTTGCTCACTTTCTTGGTTTGGACCGGATTGTGGTTCTTTTTCAAAATTGCACGTATGCAAAAAAAAGAACGTCCCAACGCAGCACTAATCGTATTAACCTTAGTAGTTTGTATGGTAATGGCGTTGGCAAGTCCTGAAAAAACAGGTGCTGAGGTGTTTTTAATTATTAGTCCGTTGGCAATAATCATCACAAATTATCTAGAAAACACGAAAGAATTCTGGTTTAAAGAAGTGCTTTTATGGCTTGCCGTATTGCTTCCTGTTTTGGTGTTTTTCTTAAAATAAATGAGGCTATTTCTTCGGAAAGTTACGTGAAAATAAGCAACCTTCAGAAACAGAACCTTCAGACGAACTACTACTAAAACTTGTTATTTCGCATAGGCCCCAGAGGAATAGGTTAGTTCATAACTATGTGTGTAGATTTCAAAAACAATTCCGAAGGGATCTTCAACATAACACATTTTAAAAGGCTTGTCGTTTGGATAGTATTCTCTAATTGGCATTCTTTGCTTTCCGCCGTACGCCAAAATTTTATCAATGAGTTCTTCAATATTTGGGTCTTGCACGCAAAAATGAAACAATCCTGTGTTGAAAGGATTAAATTCGGGAGCTTCTTTTACTCCATTAGGAAATGAGAAAAGTTCGATTCCAATTCCGTCAGAGGTTGCTAAATGCGCTATTTCAAATTCTTCCCAGTCATCACCAAAAACATCAATACACATTTTACCAATAGCGGTTTCCTTTTCTTTTTTCACAGTAGAAGGTTCCATTATGACATACCAACCCATTACTTCCGAATAGAATGTTATGGCTTTGTTGATGTCTGGAACTGTAATTCCAATATGTGAAAATGATTTCGGATAATTTTTATGATTTGTCATGCGTTGTAATTTAAGACTGCAAATTTAATTTATATTTGCACTATAGGCAATAACTTACTAAAAAGTAGTATAGTTACCTAAACGAGTAAAAATAAGAAAATCAATTAGTTAAAAGCTATTATTTTGAAAAAAGAAATACATTGTCCTTTACATTATGCCATGAATCTTATTGGAACAAAATGGAAACCTTTGATTTTATTTCATTTATTGGATGGCGAATTGCGTTCTGGAATGCTCCAAAAGAAAATTCCAGGAATTTCTAATAAAATGTTTACGCAAACCGTAAGAGAGTTAGAAAAAGACGGGCTTCTTTCTAGAAAAGTGTACCCAGTAGTCCCTCCTAAAGTAGAATATAAATTAAGTGACAGAGGGAGGTCTTTGGAGACTATTTTAAGAAGTTTAGACCAATGGGGTTTACATGATTGTGAAAAATAACGTACGCCTTCTGAAAACTTTATATCACTCACTTGTTAGACACCTCTCAGATAGTTCGTACTATCGCAAAATATGATACCTTTGTATCTTTTTGAAACATAACAAATACTAAAAACAATGTTCAGTACCACAGCCAATAAAATTTTTGCCGAAGTGA
The DNA here is from genome assembly GCF_900102055.1 of Ulvibacter litoralis. Taxonomy (GTDB): domain Bacteria; phylum Bacteroidota; class Bacteroidia; order Flavobacteriales; family Flavobacteriaceae; genus Ulvibacter; species Ulvibacter litoralis. The sequence goes on along the minus strand of NZ_FNBA01000001.1, from coordinate 863,510 downwards.
TTGATACGTATCACATTATTAACACTGTAGATCAATCGTTTACAAATCCGTACGATAAAGACAGTCAATTATTGGAGCATTTGTTATACCGAAAATGTTGGATTGATACGGTACAATGGCATTACGAAGACATTATTCGCGATCCTAATATTGATCCGGTAGCAGCACTTACCTTAAAACGTAAAATTGATGCTTCCAATCAAGATCGTACCGATATGGTAGAGTATATTGATAGTTATTTTCTTGAAAAATACAAGGATGCAAAAGCAAATGAAAACGCTACGATTAATACTGAAAGTCCTGCTTGGGGCGTAGATCGATTGTCTATTTTGGCGTTGAAAGTATATCATATGCACGAAGAAGCAACACGCGAAAATGCTTCGGAAGCACACCGAAATGCGTGTCAGACAAAATTGGATATTTTACTAGAACAACGTGTTGATTTAAGTACTGCGATTGACCAATTGTTGGCAGATATTTCTGAAGGTAGAAAATACATGAAGGTGTACAAGCAAATGAAAATGTACAACGACGACGAGTTAAATCCAGTGCTACGCGGCGAAAAATAGATTTTTCTGAAGCTTTTTTTTAGTTGCACTTAGTTTCTTCTAGTATGAAAAAACCCACACATATACTGGTCATTCGGCTTTCTGCCCTTGGCGACGTAGCGATGACCATTCCGGTGTTACGTGTGGTGGCTCAAACCTATCCAGAAGTTAAACTCACCGTTGTTTCGAGAGCGTTTTTTAAACCCTTGTTCGACGGAATTCCGAACCTTACCTTTCTGGAAGCAGATGTCTACGGAAAGCACAAAGGACTTGGGTTACTGAAATTATCTAAAGAAGCCAAAAAAATTGGTGTCGATGCCGTTGCCGATTTGCACAATGTGATTCGGTCTAAGATCCTTACGAAAGCGCTTTCTTTTAAAGGCATTCCGACAAGTACCATTGATAAAGGGCGCACTGAGAAAAAAGCCTTAACACGCGCTGAAAACAAACTGTTTCATCCGTTAAAAACCACCCACCAACGCTATGCTGATGTGTTTACAGCTCTCGGACTTCCAATTGCGTTGGATACACATGTTTTTCCGCAGCAAAAAAGACTAATTCCGAAACTGAATGCGCTTATTGGAGTAGAACCTAAAAAGCTGATAGGAATTGCTCCTTTCGCAGCTTTTGAAAGTAAAATGTATCCATTAGAACAGATGCACGAAGTGATTGCCAAATTAAACACTTTAAATAAATATCGAATTTTCCTGTTTGGCGGCGGAAAGAAAGAAGTGGCCACTTTAAAAGCACTTGCAAAACCGTTTGAAAATGTAAGTTCGGTGGCAGGAACGCTTTCTTTTGAAGAAGAACTGGCGTTGCTTTCTAATTTAGATGCAATGTTGGCGATGGACAGTGGGAACGGGCATTTGGCAGCGATGTTCGGCGTGCCAACAATCACACTTTGGGGTGTAACGCATCCCTATGCTGGCTTTGTTCCATTTAATCAGCCCATGGAGCATCAATTATGTGCCAATAGAGAACAGTTTCCGTTAGTGCCTACGTCTATTTATGGAAATAAGTTTCCTGAAGGTTACGAAAAAGCAATTGCATCTATTTCTACGGAAGCTATTGTAACGAAGCTACTTGCTGTGGTTTAAATTACGATAATATGCTTGAAAATTTATTCGTCTAGTAGCCGTCTATGGTAATTTATTTGTCCAAGATGATACGTTAAATGAATCGCCAAGTGGACTAATAAATATTCCGTTGTTTCTATTTTAGAAAACTTCATAACAGGATACTCTTTTTTTAAATCTTCGTTTGTAATAGAATTGAGAGACTCCTTAACCATAGTAATGGTGTTATTTATACGATCTATCAATTCGTTTCGTGGCACATTTTTCTGAGTAAATTCGAGTTCTCTATTCCGAATATAGTTTGTTTTTCCAATTTCCTTTCCAATGAAGGTGTGCAAGTTTCCAATGAGATGTAGCGTTAAATTCCCTGCCGAATTAGAGATGCTTTTTTCTACGCGCCAAATGTTCTTTTCATTTTTATAACTCTCTAGTTCAGTAATTAACTTGTTCAGGTCTCTTTCAAAAAATGTTAGTAATGTGTCTGTGTTCATTTGGTTCAGTATAAAAAAGTTATGATTATTTTAGGATGTTCACTGTTCGTTAGTTTCGCTTAATTCTTTAACTTGTTTTCGTTAATAAATGTTGGGATATCGCTACGCTTTCAAAAACAATCAAATGTAAAAAAAAGTAGCACGTCCTTAATTTGAAGAACGCATAAATATGAAGAAGACACTGCAAATAGGAAATGGAGTTGCTTTAATCGCAACGATAATTATGAATTACCTATCCAACACGGGTTTGATGAACGGCACTACGATTGGCGAGGTTTCGGGAGGATTCCAAACACTATTCACACCAGCAGGCTACGCATTTTCAATTTGGGGAATTATATATCTTCTGCTTTTAGCGTTCGGAATTTATCAAGGAAGAAGCCTTTTTGTAAAAGTACGCGATGATGATTTCGTGTTGCAAATAGGTGGATGGTTTATTTTGTCCTGTATTGCAAATAGCTTTTGGGTTATCAGTTGGATTTACGGGTACACAGGGCTGTCGTGTATCATTATTTTTATTCAATTGGCGTCCCTTCTCAAAATTGTATGGAACAACCGCATGGAGTTATGGGACGCCCCATTTTCTGTAATTTTATTTTTATGGTGGCCCTTTGTTGTGTATAGTGGTTGGGTAACTGTAGCTAGTATTGCCAACGTAGCCGCGTATTTAGTTAAAATAAACTGGGATGGTTTTGGTGTTTCTGCCATTACATGGACACTTCTTATGATTGTCGTTGCAACGCTCATTAACCTTCTGGTTACTTGGACACGTAATATGCGTGAATTTGCTTTGGTGGGTGCTTGGGCTTTAATTGCGATTGGTGTGGCAAATCAAGATGTTGAAAATACGATAGCGTATGTTGCTTTTGCTGCTGCGGGGGTATTGATTATTAGCAGTTTGCTTCATGCAAGTAAAAATAAAGACACGAATCCCTTTACGAAATTTTTAGAGTATAAGCGAAGAGCGTGATTTATACCTCAAGATTAATTGTAAAGGAATTGCCCCTTATAACACTCAAAATTTCAGATAAATAACGTTTTAAAAAAGACTCAGATTAAACGTCGTCGTAGTCTATTACTAACGTTGGCGTTGTAGGATGCGCTTGACAGGTTAAAATTAAACCTTCGGCAATTTCGCCGTCGGTTAAAATTTGGTTTTTACGCATTTCTGCTTTTCCTTCTATAACACGTGCAATACATGTACTGCAAATTCCGCCTTGACATGAAAAAGGAGCGTCTAGTTTATTTTCTAAGGCTGCTTCCAAAACTGATTTGTTTTGTGGCATTGTAAACGTTTCAGTTTCATCGTCTAGTGTGACGGTTACTTTGGTGTTTCCGTCGTGCGCTTCTACAAGTAAATCACCTTCAGAAGTAGTGAAAAGTTCGAAGTGAATTTGTTTGGTATTGACGTGATTTTCTTTCAAGGTAGAAGAAACTTCATCAATCATGGTTTCCGGTCCGCAGAGGTAGAAATCATCAAATTGGGTGTCTTTATACTTATTTCTCAGCATTAAATTCACAACCGATCTGTCAATTCTTCCGAAGTGTGCATTTTCAGCATCCTCTCGACTAAAAACATATTGTACTGAAAGGCGATTTGGATAATCTTCTTGCAATTTTTTAATATTAGAAAAAAACATGGTTTCGGAAGGCGATTGGTTTCCGTAGACCAATAGAAAAGTACTGTTTGGCGCTTCTTCCAATACTGTTTGAACGATTGAAAGTACCGGTGTAATTCCGCTTCCTGCTACAAACGCAGCATAATTTTTAACGGTACCAAGCTCTGGACTAACGGTAAACTTACCCGCTGGAGGAAGTACTTCGAGCGTATCTCCAGCCTTAAGATCATTATTAGCAAAGGTTGAAAAAAGACCGTTTTCTACTTTTTTCACACCCACTTTAAGAACACCGCTGTTGGGTGCGCTACAAATAGAATACGCCCTACGTATTTCGGTTCCGTTAGCTTGGTGTTTCATCGTGATGTACTGACCAGCTTTAAAAGAAAATTTCTCTTTTAAGTCATTTGGAATTTGAAGTGTAATAGAAACGGCATTAGGAGTTTCTCTTTTTACTTCTGAAACAGTAAGGGTATAAAAAGTATTCAAAGCGTTATTTTTTTGCAAAAGTACAACCAAAAATATATTTTTTAGGGAATATGAGGCGCAATCCCATTCAAATTTTAGAGCATTAGCAAGTGTGTTATTAAAAAGAAATGTATTTTTACCGTTCTAATGGCGGTTTATATACTAAAAGCAAAGCTTTTAAGTTACTATAACATATAAATTGAAACAATTTTGAAGAGCATCTATAAAATCACAATATTTCTACTGGCAGTCATCGTTTTAGCTGCTTGTTCACGCAAAAAAAACACCTTTTTAAATAGGAATGCTCATGCTGTTTCGGCAGAGTATAATGCCTTGTACAATGGTGGTGTCGCGTATGACCAAGGAAAAGAAACATTATCGTTGACCTACCGTGACAACTTCTGGGAAATTCTCCCTGTGGAGCGTATCGAGTTAAATGAAGAAAACGCACTTCCGGGACAATCGAAAGATGCTAATTTTAATAAGGCAGAAGAGAAAGCCGTAAAGGCCATTCAGAAACACGCAATGTATATTGACGGGAAAGAATACAACCCACAAATAGACGAGGCGTATATGCTATTAGGAAAATCTCGTTATTACGATTCTCGATTTATTCCAGCTTTAGATGCATTCAATTTCATTTTAGACAAGTATCCTACAAGTAATAATATTAACAACGCGAAGGTTTGGAAGGCAAAAACAAACATTCGATTAAGTAATGAAGAAGGTGCGTTAGAGAGTCTTCAGAAAATGTTTAAAGAAGAAGCGTTAGAGGAAGACGTTGTAGGAGATGCCGCAGCAATGATGGCGCAGGCGTATATTAATTTAGATTCTATTGCAGAAGCGTTGCCCTACATGAAAATGGCGGCTTCAAATAGCAGAGACAAAGAGCTTAAAGGACGTTACCTATATATTAAAGGGCAGTTATACAATCAGCTAGGCCTAAAAGACAGTGCTAACATGGCATTTGATGAGGTTATCGACTTAAATCGTAAGTCTCCTCGTGTGTATATGATTAATGCATACATAGAAAAAGCAAAGAACTTCGATTATGATAAAGAAGACCGTGTTGCATTTTTAGAATTGCTTCAAGACTTAGAGGAAGACAGAGAGAACCGTCCATTTTTAGATAAAATTTACCATCAAATAGGAGAGTACTACAGAGTTAATAAAAGTATTGACACAGCGGTAACGTATTACAATAAGTCAATACAATCGTACAAAGAAGATCGCGTTCTACAATCTAAAAACTACCAAACACTTGCTGAAATCAATTTTGACCATGCCGAGTACAAAATAGCAGGAGCTTATTACGATAGTACGTTGACAAACTTAGAAGAGAAATCTCGTCCATGGCGTCGTATTAAAAAGAAGCGTGAAAACTTAGACGATGTTATTAAGTACGAAGATATTGCAACAACGAACGATAGTATTATTCGTATTGCGAATATGAGTGAAACAGAGCAACGTACCTTTTTTACTGAATATACAGAAAAATTAAAAGCGCAAGCGATAAAAGATTCGATTGCAAATGCTGAAACTGCTGAAGGTATTGCTAACCAAGAATTTTATAACAAGAAAGAAACAGGAACAACGAAGCCAGGTGGCAAGTTTTATTTCTACACAGCTTCAACAGTATCGTACGGAAAACAAGAGTTTCGTAAAATTTGGGGAGAACGTAAGTTAGAAGATAACTGGAGACGTTCAAGCAAGCAAAGTTCATTGGAGAACATTGATGATATCGTTGTGGCCACAGAGAATCCAATTTCTAAAAATGAAATCTATAATGTAGAATCATATTTGTCACGTATTCCGAAGGAAAAAGTTGTGATAGATAGTATTGTAAAAGACCGAAACTTTGCATACTACCAATTAGGGCTTATATATAAGGAGAAGTTTAAAGAATACAACTTGGCGGCAAATCGCTTAGAAACCTTATTAGGATATCAGCCTGAAGAGCGTTTGGTACTTCCTTCTAAGTACAATTTGTATAAGATTTACGAAATCTTAGAAAACAACGCTTTAGCAACTCAATATAAAAATGACGTATTAAACAATCATAGCGATTCTCGTTATGCTGAAATTCTTCGGAATCCGAACTCTTCATTGGCAACCGATGAATCTAGTCCGGAGTTTAAATACAAGGCATTGTACAAAGATTTTGAAGCGTCACGTTACCAACAGGTAATAGACAAAGCAGACGAATACATAACTATTTATAACGGAAATGACATCGTTCCAAAATTAGAATTACTAAAAGCTACTGCGATAGGAAGACAACAAGGTTTTGAAGCTTACAAAAAGGCATTGAACTTTATTTCGTTAACCTATCCAAATGATGACGAAGGAAAACAAGCACAGGATATATATACCAATGTATTGCCGAAATTAGCAGATACAGCTTTTGTAAACGATGAAGAGAGTAGTAGTTTTAAATTAGTTTACCAATTTAGAGCCGATGAGCAACAAGCAGCGACCGATTTAGAGAAGAAGTTAGAGAAAGCAATTGCATTTTACAAGTATACTAACATGGACGTTTCTTTAGATTTTTATACACCAGGAGTAGTATTTGTAGTTGTTCACGGACTCAACACCAAGCTTGGCGCTCGTGGTTTTGGAGAACAGTTAAAAGACCACAAAGATTATAAGATTTTAAAAGAGCATTTTGAAATTTCTACGCCTAACTATAAAACAATTCAGATTCATAAAAACCTTGATGCGTATTTAAATACAAAGGCGTAATTGTAATAAGACTAACTCCCAAAAAATAAGTGACTATGTTTTCAGACAAAAAAGTAAAACAAACTGTTGAACCTGGAACTGGACAGAACAGGATTAATGAAGGAACCAATATCAATGGAGATATTCATTCAAAAGGGTTTTTTAGGATTGATGGTCATATAGAAGGAAATGTAACAACGCCTTCTAAGGTTGTTTTAGGAAAGTCTGGAGTTATTAAAGGAACGCTTACTTGTGAAAATGCTGATATTGAAGGTACATTTGAAGGAAGGTTAGATGTTTCAGGAACATTAAGTCTTAAATCTACCGCTAAAATTGAAGGTGAAGTAATTGTAGGGAAATTGGCCGTTGAGCCAGGAGCAACGTTTAATGCTTCTTGTGCTATGAAGGGATCTAAGTCTTCCGATTCTAAATCAAACAATACTGCTTCTCCATCTAATAATGACAAAAACAAGTCGCAAAATCACTTCGACAGATCAAACAGAAATAGAAAAGCTACCATATAAATAGCAAATAAACTGACTTCTATGAGTAACAAAGGCAAAAACGGAGTCAAGCGTTGGGCTATTCTTTCAGCTATTGCCATTGAAATGGGAGTTGTTATCTACGCGTTTGTTCAATTGGGCAAATGGCTCGATTTAACCTACACAGGCGGAAAACTTTTTACTGTGGTTTGTACATTAATAGGAGTTGCCGTTTCTCTTTATTTGGTAGTAAATCAAACCAATCGACTCAATTCGAAATAGGAATGAATAGAAAGAGTATTCTTTTTTTACTACTGCTGTTAGGTACATTACTTCTTGTTTTCGGAATTCATGTTTTAATTCTGAAAAGTCTAGAAAAACCACTTTTTGAGCATAAAATAGTACTCTCGTATTTTCTCAATTATCTGCTAGCTGTAGTCGTTTTAATCATTGTAAAAGTCAATCTGAAGAAAAAAAGTTCACAATCTGGCTTTATTTTCATGGCAGGCAGTGGATTAAAGTTTTTAATTTTCTTCCTCTTTTTCTATCCTTCGTATAAAGAAGATGGTGTGATGGCAGGTGCCGAATTTGCTGCCTTTTTCATACCCTACGCGGTCTGTTTGACCCTTGAGGTTGCCTATCTTTCTAAACTGCTTAATAATCAGAGCTATTCCGACATAGATTCCGAAGAAAAAAAGAAATAAAATTGTTTTCTCATTATAGAAAAGAACTGTATTTTTGCACCGATTTTAAGGACGCTATAAATCTGTTCCGAAATGCAGAAAAAAACACTTACAAGATTACTATCAGTTTTTTTATTTGTTGTATCATTTAACATGACGGCAGAAGTTACAACTGAAGGCGAAGGTTCTAAGGACCTTAAGACCGAAATTAAAGAATATATTTCACATCACTTATTAGATTCTTACGACTTTAATCTGTACTCTCATGATGATGAAAATGGCGAACATCAATATATAGGGTTTCCTTTGCCTGTTATTATTTATGATGATGGCTTAAAAGTTTTTTCTTCTTCAAAATTAAAGCACGATAAAGGAGTTGCTGAGGTAGATGGTAATTACTACAAATCATACCACGGAAAACTTTACAAGACAAATGCAGCGGGTGAACTTACTTATGATGAAGATCACCACCCTGAAGGAAGAATACACGCAGACTTTTCTATCACTAAAAACGTATTTACAATTCTTGTTGTAAGTCTCTTAATCTTTTTAATGTTTAGCAACATGGCAAAACATTACAAGAAAGGACCAATGCCTAAAGGTTTTGGACGTGCACTAGAACCGATAATTCTATACATAAGAAACGATATTGCAATTCCAAATATTGGAGAAAAGAAATACAAAAGATACATGCCGTATTTGTTAACGGTATTTTTCTTTGTGTGGATTATAAACTTACTTGGTTTAACACCTTTAGGAATTAACGTAACCAACAACATTGCTGTTACTTTAGGATTAGCATTAATTACGTATTTATTAACGACGTTTACAGCAAATAAGAATTACTGGAAACACGTTTTTTGGATGCCAGGAGTGCCATGGCCAATGAAAATTATTCTTGCGCCAATTGAATTATTAGGTACTATTATTAAGCCATTTTCATTAATGATTCGTCTGTATGCAAACATTACTGCAGGACACATTGTATTGATGAGTATTATTGGTCTTATGTTTATTTTTGAAAACTGGTTAGGTAGTTCACTGTCATTTTTATTGGCATTTGCATTGTCATTACTAGAATTATTAGTTGCTGCATTGCAGGCATACATCTTTACGATGTTATCTGCATTGTATTTTGGGGCAGCCGTGGAAGAACATCACGACGCTCATTAATAAATTGAATGTTTAATTTTTTAATATATATATTATGACTATTCCAAGTATTGTAGGAGCAGGTTTAATCGTTATTGGTGCCGGATTAGGTATTGGTAAAATTGGTGGTTCAGCAATGGACGCAATTGCACGTCAACCAGAAGCTTCAGGAAAAATCCAAACAGCTATGCTTATTGCAGCTGCACTTATTGAAGGTATTGGATTTGCTGCTTTATTTGCAGCTTAAAACTACTAACAACAGTTATAACGGTTGGTTATAACTGTTGTTAAATTAAACAGATTTTAAAAAGTATATCATGGATAAATTAATAAACGAATTTTCATTTGGCCTCTTTTTCTGGATGCTTCTTATCTTTATTTTATTAGTAATATTACTAAGAAAATTTGCTTGGAAGCCAATTTTAGAAGCAATCGAAACTCGTGAAGACGGTATTAAAGGAGCACTTGACTCAGCAGAAAAAGCAAAATTAGAAATGCTTAATTTGCAGTCTGATAATGAAAAATTGTTGCAAGAAGCACGTGCAGAGCGTGAGTCTATGATGAAGGAAGCTCGTGAAATCAAATCCAAAATGGTTTCTGATGCTAAAGAAGAAGCACAAGCGGAAGCAAACAAAATTATCGCTAACGCACAAATAGCTATTGAAAGTGAAAAGAAAGCAGCTGTTGCTGAATTGAAAGATCAAGTAGCTAGCCTATCTTTAGAGATTGCCACTAAAGTTGTTAAAGACGAATTGTCTAACAGCGATAAGCAATTGAAATTGGTAAAAGACTTATTAAACGACGCAACTTTAAACTAAGCCCACAATGAGCAGCAGAGCAGCCATACGATATGCAAAAGCAGTTTTAGAGCAGGCCAACCAAGGTAATATTGCAAACGTTGTGTTTGACGATATGCAATCGGTTTATGCCACTATTGAAGGCAGCAAAGAATTGCGTTCAGTGCTTAAAAGTCCTGTTGTAAAAGCAGAAGACAAAAAAGAAGCACTTGTAAAAATATTTGAAAACAACTCTGAAGTAACCAAAGGATTAATTCAAATCCTAACAACTAACAAACGTATTAACTTGTTAGGTGGTGTTGCTGAAAGTTATATCAGTTTATACAACGAATCACAAGGTGTAAAAGTAGCAAACGTTACAACCGCCGTAGCATTGTCTTCTGAATTAGAAACTGAAGTTCTTGCAAAAGTGAAACAACTTACTGGAAGTAGCCAAGTAACTATCCACAACACAATTGACGAAAGCATATTAGGAGGATTTATCCTTCGCGTAGGCGATCTTCAATACGATGCGAGTATTGCAAACAAACTTGGAAAAATTAAAAGAGAATTTAGTAAATCATTATAAAAATGGCAGAAGTTAAACCAGCTGAAGTTTCAGCAATTTTAAAGCAACAACTTTCGGGTTTCGAAGCAACAGCTTCATTAGACGAAGTAGGAACTGTATTAACCGTAGGTGATGGTATTGCCCGCGTATATGGACTTGCAAATGCACAATACGGAGAATTAGTAGAATTCGAAGGTGGTTTGGAAGGAATTGTACTTAACCTTGAGGAAGATAATGTTGGGGTAGTATTGTTAGGACCTTCAAAAGGAATTAAAGAGGGAGCTACAGCAAAACGTACACAGCGTATTGCTTCACTTAATGTAGGTGAAGGAATTGTTGGTCGTGTAGTAAACACACTTGGACTTCCAATTGATGGTAAAGGACCCATCACTGGCGAAACTTTCGAAATGCCATTGGAGCGTAAAGCACCAGGGGTTATCTATCGTCAACCAGTAACAGAACCATTACAAACAGGTATCAAATCTATTGATGCAATGATTCCTGTAGGTAGAGGACAACGTGAGTTGGTAATTGGTGACCGTCAAACAGGAAAAACGGCTGTTTGTATTGATACCATCCTAAATCAAAAAGAATTTTACGATGCTGGCGAGCCAGTATATTGTATTTATGTTGCTGTGGGTCAAAAGGCTTCAACAGTTGCATTAATTGCAAAAACATTAGAAGAAAAAGGAGCACTTGCATATACTACAATCGTAGCAGCAAATGCATCAGATCCAGCACCAATGCAAGTATATGCTCCATTCGCTGGTGCAGCAATTGGTGAGTACTTTAGAGATACAGGTCGTCCTGCATTAATTGTATTTGATGATTTATCAAAGCAAGCAGTTGCATACCGTGAGGTATCTTTATTATTACGTCGCCCACCGGGACGTGAAGCGTATCCTGGAGATGTATTCTTCTTACACTCAAGATTATTAGAGCGTGCAGCAAAAGTGATTGCAGATGATAAAATCGCTGCAGAAATGAACGATCTTCCAGAAAGTTTACGTCCTATTGTAAAAGGAGGTGGTTCATTAACAGCATTACCTATTATTGAAACACAAGCAGGTGACGTTTCTGCATATATTCCAACCAACGTAATTTCGATTACAGATGGTCAAATCTTCTTAGATGGAGATTTATTTAACTCTGGGGTTCGTCCAGCAATTAACGTAGGTATCTCGGTATCTCGTGTTGGGGGTAACGCACAGATTAAATCCATGAAAAAAGTATCTGGTACGTTAAAATTAGATCAAGCAGCCTTCCGTGAATTAGAAGCGTTTGCAAAGTTTGGTTCTGACTTAGATGCAGCTACTTTAAATGTAATTGAAAAAGGAAAACGTAACGTTGAGATCTTAAAGCAAGCTCAAAATGATCCTTTTACAGTAGAAGATCAAGTTGCAATTATCTATGCAGGTTCTAAAAACTTATTACGTGACGTTCCTGTTGCGAAAGTAAAAGAATTTGAAAGAGATTTCTTAGAGATGATGAATGCAAAGCACAGAGGTACATTAGACACGTTGAAAGCAGGGAAACTTACTGACGAAACGATTGATGTAATTACTACTGTTGCTGCAGACTTATCTGCTAAATATAAAAAATAGTACAGAGTTTGCACATCCTGTATTTGCAGGATGTGCAAACTCAAAATTAGAGGTTCAATTATAATGATTCCGCAATTAATGCGGAATGACCATAACAAAGAAGAATGGCGAATCTTAAGGAAATTAGAAATAGAATATCATCGGTTGGATCAACGATGCAGATTACCTCTGCCATGAAAATGGTATCGGCTGCAAAATTGAAAAAAGCCCAAGACGCTATTACAGCAATGCGTCCTTACTCTGAAAAGCTTTCCGAGTTATTACAGAATTTAAGTGCAACCTTAGATAGTGATACGGGAAGTAAATACTCAGAACAACGTGAGGTAAACAAAGTACTAGTAGTCTCTATCACATCTAATCGTGGACTTGCAGGAGCTTTCAATAGTAATATTGTAAAAGCTTCAAAAGTGTTACTTGAAGAAGCATATGCAGGAAAACAAGTAGATTTTTTAACGCTAGGGAAAAAAGGAAACGATATTCTTAAAAAGACTGGAAACGTTATTGAAAATAACAATGCTATTTTTGATGAGCTGTCTTTTAATGCTACTGCTGAAATTGCTGAAAAGTTAATGGATCTGTACGCTAAAGGAACCTACGATAAGATTATCTTGGTGTATAACAACTTTAAAAATGCAGCAACTCAAATTGTAATAACGGAACAATTTTTACCAATTCTTCCGCCAAAAGCAACAGAAGTTACAGCAACACCAGATTATATCTTCGAACCTTCAAAATTAGAAATCGTAGAAGGTTTAATTCCGAAGAGTTTAAAAACACAATTATTTAAAGCCCTTCGCGATTCTGTAGCAAGTGAACACGGTGCTCGTATGACAGCCATGCACAAAGCAACCGATAACGCTACCGAATTACGTGATGCACTTAAATTACAGTATAACAAAGCACGTCAAGCATCTATTACGAACGAAATCCTTGAGATTGTTGGTGGTGCAGAGGCATTGGCAGGGTAATAGCTTTCAATTTATAAAAAAAACCTTCAGATATTTCTGAAGGTTTTTTTTTGACCTTTATTCATTCAAATTAAAATCGTAATTTTAGACGTATGAAGCAATTAAAATTTATAGTAAGTATTTGTGCACTCGCTTTTTTAGTATTGAGTGTTTCTAACTGCGGAAGTTCAACAACTAATACAGCCATTGTGTTTGAAAAAAATCCACCCTTTATTATTTCTGAAGTTTACGCACAAGATTGGGTAGCTGGCGTTCAAGGAGGAGGTTCTGGAACCAACCTTTTTGTTACCTTTAGTTCTATCAATGAAGATGTTGAAATGAAGCAATTATTTTTCAGAAACAAAATAGAAGACACCAAAACAAAACCCAACGTTCCTTTGCAAATTACAGGCTATTTTAAAGGGAAAAACAACGAAAGGGTAATCATGGACAGCAATCCTGTTAAAGAAGCGCAAAACACACCTCCAGCGGCATTTCCGTTTCAATTAAGTGATACAGAAGCTGTACTTAGTTATACTATTTCAGGAGCTTTGTACTATTATAAAATTAGTGACATTGAAAACAGAGAAGCGATCGCATATCCTTCCTCAAATAAACCGACAAGAGATTAGCCGTTGCTTTCAAAGAATGAAGGCCTCAACATAATGCGTTACATTCCTTATTTCAATACATTTACGCACTAAATCCACATCCCTTTGAGCGTTTTTAAAAAACTCTTTCAGCAAACTTTTATTTACGGACTAGCAACAGTGCTTCCTCGTGCGTTGAGTATTGTTTTAGTACCGCTTTACACTTTAGAATTAGCCCCTTCGGCCTTCGGAGTTTACGCTACTTTAATGAGTTACCTCATTTTAGGAAACGTATTACTTTCCTACGGAATGGAAACGGCTTTTTTTAGATTCGTAAACAAACACGCCGATAAAAAAGCAATAGTACAGTCTACAGCACTTCGATCGCTCACCGTTTCGACGCTTATTTTTGTAGTGGTTTTATTATTTTTTAGGGAGTCCCTTTCAAGTGTACTAGAATTTAAAACTGAATATGTAACCTACGCCTTACTTATTCTAGCCTTAGACGCTTTGGTTGTTTTACCTTTTGTTTGGCTTCGCGCCAACGAACGTCCAATGCGATATGCAGTGCTAAAAATTTTGAATGTTTGCATCAACCTAGGATTCAATTTGTTTTTCTTTTTATTGCTTCCAATTCTTGTTGCTGATGCACCAAATTCGTTTTGGAGCACCATTTATTCCGAAGAAAATAAAATAGCTTATGTCTTTATTTCAAACTTAATCGCTAGCGGAATCACACTCTTGATCGTGATGCCTTTATACATTAAAATTGGTTTTGCATTCGACAGGGAGATTTGGAAACAAATGCTAAAATATGCTTTTCCTGTGCTAATCGCTGGAATCGCCTTTTCTATCAACGAGGCATTTGATAAAATTTTACTGAAGTACCTTTTGCCACCAGATATAGCGGCCTCGCAAGTGGGAATTTATGCAGCCTGTTACAAGCTGGGTGTTTTTATGACACTTTTCGCAACGGCCTTCAGATTGGGTATTGAGCCTTTTTTCTTTAATCACGCCAAGCATAAAAATGCGAAAAATACCTATGCAACAATCACCAAATACTTTACCATTTTAGGAAGTTTTATACTGCTATTTGTTATTGTGTATATCGACTTTTTTAAAGTGTTACTGATTAAAGACAGTGCGTATTGGGAAGCGTTACCAGTGGTTCCTATTATTTTATTAGCAAATCTGTGTTTGGGTATTTACCACAATCTTTCCGTTTGGTATAAAGTCACCGATCGCACGAAGTTTGGAGCGTACATTTCAATTTTTGGAGCCATAGTTACGTTGGTCGTCAATTTTCTATTGATTAAGCATATAAGTTATATGGGCTCTGCGATTGCTACCTTGGCAGCCTATGGAAGCATGATGTTTTTGTCGTATTACTTCGGAAGAAAATACTACCCCGTTCCTTACGACATTAAGAAAATAGTAGGGTATTTACTACTCTCAATTGGTTTTTCTATGATTTGCTTTTATGGATACCCAGGAAATTTATTAATAGGAACTCTATTATTATTGGTATTTTTGTTACTTATTTATATTTCTGAAAGAAGAGAGATTCTCAGAATTATCAAAAGATAAATACAAATAGTTCTAACAGTTCACTGAATTAGTTACATATGTCAACGACTATTAAAATAATTAATACTTCAGCACATCCAACGCCTTCGTACGAAACGATGTATTCTGCTGGAATGGATTTACGTGCCAATGTTGCAGAACCATCCACATTAAAACCGTTACAACGCGCGATTGTAAAAACAGGATTGTTTATAGAGCTTCCTATTGGGTACGAAGCACAAGTGCGTCCTCGTAGCGGATTGGCAGCCAAAAAAGGAATTACAGTATTAAATGCGCCAGGAACCATTGATGCAGATTATAGAGGCGAAATAGGAGTGATTTTAGTAAACCTTTCTAACGAAGATTTTACCATCGAAAACGGTGAGCGTATTGCGCAATTAGTCATCGCAAAACATGAACGCGCTGTTTGGGAAGAAGTACAAGAGCTTGGAGAAACCGAACGCGGTGCTGGAGGTTTCGGAAGCACAGGCGTAAAGTAAAAATTACTGCGAAAGCAGGAATCCTTTACCAACAAAAAGAGATTAGGTTCGTATATTCAAGTTTTTTGAATGTACACCACAAAAAATAGAGTTTAATTAAAATAGACATCCGCCTGTGCGGGTGATGTAATATGAAAATAATTGTACCAATGGCAGGTCGTGGTTCACGTCTTCGCCCACATAGTTTAACCGTTCCTAAACCGCTAATTCCTGTTGCAGGAAAACCTATTGTGCACCGTTTGGTGGCAGATATTGTACGTGTTTTAAATGAAGACATCGAAGAAATCGCGTTCATTTTAGGCGATCCAGCCTTTTTTGGGGACGATGTGGTTAAGCATTTAGAGCAATTAGCTTCCGATTTAGGAGCCAAAGCAAGTATTTACCGTCAGTTAGACCCTAAAGGAACAGGTCACGCCATTATGTGTGCCGAACCGTCTCTTTCTGGACCTGCAGTTATTGCGTATGCCGACACCTTGATTAAAGCAGATTTTAATTTAGACAAAGATGCCGATAGTGTTATTTGGACCAAACGAGTTGAGAATCCAGAAGCGTACGGAGTTGTAAATCTGAACGAAAAAGAGGAAATCACAGAATTGGTAGAAAAACCAACCGAGTTTGTAAGCGATCAAGCTGTGATTGGGATTTACTACTTTAAAGATGTTGGCGTGCTTAAAAAAGAGCTTCAATATGTGCTAGATCACAATATTATTAACGGAGGTGAATACCAAATTAACGATGGTATTAAGCGAATGATGGCCGACGGAAAAATATTTAAAACTGGAACCGTAGATGAGTGGATGGACTGCGGAAACAAAGAGGTGACGATTGAAACCAATCGTAGAATGTTAGGGTTTTTAGCAGAAGCGAACGAACCTTTAATCTCGAGTAGTATTAGCAATGAAAATTCGAATATTATCGAACCTTGTTTTATTGGGGAAGGTGTGGTTTTAAAAAACAGTCAGATAGGACCATTTGCTTCTATTGGAGACGGCACAGTTATTGAAAACAGTACCGTTAAAAATAGCATAATACAAACCAACACTCTAATTAAAAACGCTACTTTAGACAATGCTATGATTGGGAATTACGCCACATTTGATGGAAACTTCACAAACATTAGTATTGGCGATTATTCATCGTTAAAATAAATAATTGGTTATTCCAGACGTAGTCTAAGGCTTTGATTATCAACTTTTATGAAAATGAAATACACCTATTACTTCCTGTTTTTCTTCGGAATACTTCTCTTTCCGAAGCAATTAGGGGCACAAGAAATTGAAGGTCCTACAGATGATTTAGGAGATGTAAGTGATGCTTTTCAGGAGAGTTTTTTTGAAGCTTTAAAACAAAAAGGAATCGAAAATTACGAGTTGGCTTTAGTTGCTTTGGAAAAAGCGGAACGCGCTGCAAAAGAGGATGCCAAAGCAAAAGCGGTTGTGTATTTTGAAATGGGTAAAAACCAAGCGTTTTTAAAAAAATACAAAGAAGCTGAAGAAAGTTTCAAGAAAGTTACAGCTACCGAAGGGGATAAAGTTGAAGTTTTAGAGGCGTTGTACGATGTGTATTACCAAGAACGAGACTACGATGCTGCCATTCCTTTGGTGATTAAATTAATCGCTGTTGACGACGATTATAAGGAAGATCTTGCCAATTTATATTCTAGAACAAAACAATACGATAAAGCCATTGAAGTATTGGACGATTTGGACGATAGTAAAGGTGAAAGTGATTATCGAGATGCATTGCGCAAGCAGATATATCGCCATACAGGAAACACAGCAGGACAAATCACGAAACTGGAATCTAAAATAGATACCAATCCTAAAAAAGAACAAGATTACCTGAACTTAATTTACTTATACAGCGAAGAGGGAAATACCCAAAAGGCTTTTGAAACAGCGAAAGAATTGCTGAAAAACAATCCGAAATCTGAATTGGCTCATTTGGCATTGTATAAATTTTACTTAACTGAAGGCGATGTTGAAAATGGCTTGGCTTCTATGAAAAAAGTAATGACTTCTGAAAGTGTTGATAAGCCCAGCAAGTATAAAGTATTAGGCGATTTTATTCAATTTGTAAATGCGAATCCGCAATACGAAAACGAACTTACCACCATCGTTACCACATTTGCCAACGATGACAATGGAGCTGTGTATGAAAAGCTTGGTGACTATTACGTTACCAAAGGGCGTAAAGACGAAGCATTAACACTTTATGAAAAAGGCATCGCTTTAGACTCCGATAATTATAGTTTGCTTAAAAACACCTTGTTGCTGCAAATTGATTTGAAAAAATTCGAATCGGCACTAACTTTAAGCAATAGTGCTTTGGAAATTTTCCCAGCACAGCCACTTATTTATTTATTAAATGGTGTGGCTAATAACAAGCTTCAGAATACAGATGCTGCTATTGAAAGTTTAGAAACTGGGATTGACTACCTCTTAGACACCCCAAAAATGGAACGCGACTTTTACGAGCAACTTTCAGTTTCCTATTCGTTAAAAGGAGATACACAGAAATCCAATTTATACGCAAAAAAAGCGTTAGAAGTTAAAGACACGAACTAATTCTATGACTATACGATCGCTTATTTTAGTAGTTGCTATTACCGTTTTAAGTGCCTGCGGAACCAGTAAAAAAGCTACTAGTACTACCACAGGAACTGCAGTAGCCAAAGACATTATCCAATCGCATGAAAATGCAGCGCCTACGTTTACAACGCTTGCTTCTAGAGTACAAGTAGTATATCAAGACGAGAAAAAGCAACAGAGTATTGTGGCTAGTTTGCGAATGGAAAAAGACAAAATAATTTGGATTAAAGCATCTTTTTTAGGAATTACACTTGCAAAAGTTCTTATTACACCCAACGAAGTAAAGTATTACGAAACCATTACGGGAACTTATTTTGATGGCGATTTTGCGTTGCTAAGTGATGTTTTAGGAACCGACATCGATTTTGAAAAGGCTCAGAACATATTGTTAGGTCAGTCCATTTTTAGTTTGTCACCTTCAACATATAATGCAAGTGCGTTGTTAAATACATTCAAATTATTGCCTAAAAAGCAACATCAAGATTATATACATTCAATTGTTTTAAACGCTGAAAATTTCAAAGTAAATAACGAAACTCTTTCGCAACCGAATGAAAAGCGTTTGTTAACGGTGCGTTACAGCGATTACCAAACCATTGAAGGAGCCGTATATCCTTCAGAAATAGAAATTGACGCGACAGAGAACGATTCGAAAACAAAAATTCAGCTTACCTATAAAAAAATTGACCTCAATGTTTCGCTAAGTTTTCCGTTTACGATTCCAGATGGATACGAAGAAATTCAATTATAATTCATGAAAAAGATTCAACTTTATCTTTTTATACTCCTTAGTCTTTTAACGACTTCTATCGCTTTTTCACAGCCTAACAAGCAAAAAGAGCTGGAAGAAAGGCGTGTGGCTATTTTGAGTGAGATTAAACAAATTAATGCGCTATTATTTAAAACACGAGGCCAAGCAAAATCGATTTTAACGCAAGTGGAAGACATTTCACAACGCATTAATGCGCGTGAAAATTTAATAAAAGTCACCAATCAGCAGGCCAATTTACTTACGCGAACCATTAATGACAACCTTCAGAAAATGGACCAATTGCGAAAAGAGCTGAAGGAGTTGAAAGAGGATTATGCAGGAATGATTACCAAGTCGTATAAAAGTAAATCGGAGCAAAGTAGAATTATGTTTTTATTCTCTTCGGAAAACTTTTTACAAGCGTACAAGCGTCTTCAGTATATGAAGCAATATGCAAAGCAACGCAAGAAGCAAGGTGAAAGTATTAAAGAAAAAGCGGAATTACTGAAGCAGTTGAACAACGATTTAATTGTTCAGAAAAAGAAAAAAGAAGTCCTCATTAAAGAGAATCAAGCTGAAAAGGCAAAACTGAAAAAAGAGAAATTAGACCAAGAACGTTTGGTGGCTTCCCTGAAGAAAGACGAAGGAACATTCGCATCACAGATTAAACAGAAGAAGAAAGAAGCGGATGCTATTGAGAAGCAAATTGAAGATTTAATTCGAGCTGCCATTGCAAAATCGAATAGTGAAAACAATAACAATACTACTACAACCACCACTACAAAATCGACAACCTTTGCGTTAACGCCAGAAGCAAAAGCACTGGCGGCTAATTTTACTAGTAACAAAGGAAAATTAATCTGGCCTGTTGAAAAAGGAGTGGTTACCGAAAATTTTGGAAAACATCAACATCCACAATTTCCAAATGTGACCACCAATAATAATGGAGTCGATATTACCACAGAGCCAAATGCAAAAGCAAGAGCTGTTTTTAAAGGTGAGGTCATGCAGGTTCAGCAAATAAAAGGGGCAAATCAGGCCATTTATATTCGTCATGGGGATTATATAACGATTTATAGAAATCTGGCCAAAGTGTCCGTTAAAAAAGGCGACAAGGTAAGTACCAAACAAGAAATAGGAACCATTTATAACAATCCAACCACAGGAAAGACAATATTAAAGTTTTACATCTATAGAAACGATGCTAAAATGAATCCTGCAGATTGGGTATATAAAATGTAAATTATAAGTATCGAGTCAAGGTAAGTTGAAATTTTAAAATTCTCGACTTTCCTTAAACAGATAAATAAAAAAAGGGAGCTCTTTAGGCTCCCTTTTTTGTTTAAACTAAGTGTTGCTTTACTTTACTAAAAGCTTTTTCGTAATTGAACTTCCAGCAGCTTCAATAGTTACAAAATACAAGCCACTCGCATAGCCAGAAACTTCTAGCGCCATAGTGTCTGTGTTTGTAGTATTGATGTTTTGTAATTGCTGTCCTAAACTGTTTGTGATTGTTATTGAAACAGCTTCAAAATCATTGTTTTTAAAGGTGACAAATACAGTATCTGATGTCGGGTTAGGATATACAGAAACAGTATCCTCTAGTTTATTTTCTGAAACTCCAAGTATTGATGTGATGTTAATATTGTCGATAAATGTACTATTCCCATATCCATTAATATTTACAAACTTAATTTGAACATTATCATCAATGAATGCATTTAAGTCAATCACTTCGGTTCTCCAATCTGAACTGGTAGAAGGTGACCAATTAGAGGTTACATAGCCCGAAACAGTCGACAACTCTAAATTAGTCTTCTCATAGACAGTGGTATAGGTAACCCCACAATCGGTAGAAACTTCAACACGTAAACCATCAAATAGAGAAGATGAATATTGTGCTTTTGCAAGGTCAAAAAGCAACGCTGCATCAGTAGGACTTGTTGTTAAATCTACAATCTCTGTGATAAATGCATCTTCTTCGCCTGCTGCATTGTAATTGTAGTTATCTACAAATGCTGTGGTTGTTGGAGTTCCATTACGACCTATAACGCCAGTACTTTCTTCCCAAGTATCAACATTGTCAGGATTGGTAATGACCCAAGCTGGAGGGGGAAATCCATTTGGTTCAAAACTTTCAACCAAATCCATTGGGGTCGCTTCCGTAACCGCATAAAAATCTAATGTTTCTGTATCATTACTTGCGTTTTCATCGCCAGCAAGTGCTACACTTACCGTTAATGTATATTCTCCAGAAGTAGTTATAGTTAATGGCGTGGTAAAATTATAAGCTACTTGTTGCCCAGGATTTAAAGTGGCAGTATAGGTTTCTTCCACAGCCGGATTGCTATCCAATTGATACGAAACGGTAAAATTACTTTGTGGATCCATTCCTGAATTTCTAAATGATGCAGAAATCACGACATCGTTAGAGCCTGCACATACAAGTGCAAAATCACTCGGTGTATTATCAATAGAAACAGTAGAGACATCGTTTGCCAATGAGCAATTTAGCAATCCACCAGGATGATTAATCGCGATGGTTCTTCTGCTCTTCCAACCTTCCGTATCATTTTTAGCAACTACAGCGGCCCAAATAGGTGTTGAAGGATCTGTAATAGGTACATTTATAGTAGGAGTTGTTGACGTTCCAACAAGGTCCATATACGTAGTTCCTAGCATGTAGAAATCGTAAGATTCAGCATCTGTAACGGCATTCCAAACAAAAGTTGCATTGTCTGGACATACTTGTGTTACTTGAACATTGGTTGCCAAACGAGCAATTGAGAAAGTTTCGTCACTAGTATCAGAAAAAGCGCCGCTAGTAACTCGAATTAAAGCATCTCCAGTAATAGAGGTAGGAACAGTCCATCCGTAATTGGTTACGTCATTGGCAACAGTGGTGATTGTATTCCAGCTAGTTCCATTGTCTGTTGAGTATTCTAGTAAGAAATCGTTTGTAGTATTGGTAGCATCCCAATGAATAGATTCTGTTTCCCCTGGAGCAAAACTTTCACCCGCATTAGGGTAGGTTACGACAAGATTTTCAGAAATCAATTCGTAAACAACAAAATACTCTTGAGGTCCCACAGGAACATTAAATCCAGTAACTTCAAGATTATACCCTCCAGCAGCAGGATTGTTAATTAAAACTTGCTCTACATTGTTTAAACGATCTACACCATTAGTTGCAGGCAAATCTAAGGTTGTAGCATTAGGAGTAGGGTCTAATATCCAGGGTAAGTGATTTGTGCTTGAAGGATCTGTTACCATCATGTCTAAATCATTTACAAGCGCAGGATTGGCTCCCGGAGAGCCAGGAACATCACTCCAATACACCATAATACGTACTTGGGTGGTTCCGGTAGGTACATTTATAGTATGTCCGTTGGTTTCCCCTTGCGATATATCATCAGAAAAATAACGTCCGTCTTCAATTAATTTGGCAGCCCGCAATCCATTTACAATACCGTATCCAAATTTATAATCAGGGCCAATGTTTCCTGCTTCATTAGCAGTATTCATTAAAGTTGCTTTAATAAGTGCCGATTGTGGAAAATCACCACCGTTTAATTCACCATACGCTTGGTATAATTGAGCAGAAATTCCTGCAATACCTGGCGCAGCTCCTGAAGTTCCTCCAAAAACTTGGTATGTGTTATTTTCATTAGTAGAGTTTTGATTTTGTCCATTTGCAGCGATGTCTGGTTTTATTCTTCCATCATGTGCAGGTCCACGGCTACTTGAATTCACTAAAGAGCCATCAAAAAATACATTTGCAGTAGCAATAACATTTTTTCCTTGTTTGTGGCCTCCTGTAATATTTCCCCATTGGTTTCCAGCACCATACCCACAATTACTATTGTTTGAGTTACCCGCAGAGAATACATGTAATAAGGTTGGAATATCCTTAGTTTGTGTATCTACTGTTTGTGTAATAGTAGTATATCCATCATTACAACCGTTACTGTATGAAGAATTGGTTACTTGAACATCGCCACTTGTTATTAAGCCTACTGTTTGGCTGTCTAAGAAGTTTGCTTGATAATTAACTACATACACATCAGATCCAGCTGCCATTCCTCGCATAGAAGGGTCAAGGTTTCCTGCTCCAGCCATAATTCCTCCAACACCATCACCGTGTGTTTGTCCAGAACCACTAGCTGTGCTATTGTCGATTCTGCCTTGAAAATCGATATGAGGCCCTACAATTCCATCATCTCGTACCATAACACCAATTCCACTTCCTGTGTAGTTTCTACCCGCACTTGTTTGTGTGTCTAGCCCATTGGATCTATGTAAACTTCTTCCTCTGGTGTCATCTTTAACTGAAGGGGCAACAATTAATTCAACCCACTTCACATACGGTAAATTTGAAAGCGTCTCTAAGCAGTTGTTTGGGATTGAAAGATCTATGTTATTAGACCCTTTGTATTGATGGCGAACGCTAATTTGTTGGTTTGCCAAATCATCAATTACAAACTGAGTGTTTACATTTTTGTGGTGCTGAAGTGTTACTAGAATATTATCTCCATCAGTAGCCCAATGTGCATAGGGTGGATTTTTTAATTCTGAAGATAATTTATAAGTCCCATCCACTGGGACAATAGACCTAACACCGTTGTTTCTTAAGAAATTGACAGAAGTAGTTTCAGGAAAATAAAACAAATACGTTTTGTTAGGAATATATTCTAATAACTGAAGGTTTCGTGTTTTAAATAAATCTTGTACGTCTTGTGTAGGGGTTTCGTAAAATTGAACCCAACCAAAATAACCAGCATCTAGTTTTGAAGACTCTGGTAATTGGTTCCATTCAAAAGTGGAAATGTTTTCAGGAATTTCAATTGTTTCATCTTGAAACTGTATGGCATAATTCGTTTGTGAATACGATATTGAAAACACCAATACCATAGCTAAAAATAAGACTTCTTTGCGCCTTATTGAAAAAGGAAAAGTAAATTTTTTCATATTCGTTTTTTTAAATTATTAAAGAGTAGTAGTTTTTATGAATGATAAAAAATCACAACAATACCAAATATATTGATTTACAGTCTAAAACAAGGGAAAGTAACTGTTAAAAACACAGCTATATCCTAGGTGTTCAGTAGAGTATGTGTAAAAAAAAAGCCATCAAAACAGTTTTGTTTTGATGGCTTTTAGTATGTAATTTGAAAGGTGATTTACTGAACAACCAATTTTTTAGTTGTAGCAACACCATCAGATTCAATCGTCATAAAATACATTCCTGTTGCGTAAGAAGAAACATCTACCGCTATTGGGTTTGTTCCACTTACATTTGTAAATGTATTTGTGAATAGTTTTTGTCCTAAGCTGTTAATGATACTAACGTTTAACGTTTCGAATGCGTTATTCTTAGTAGACACCATTACTTGGTCTGAAGCAGGATTTGGATATAATACAATCCCTTCAGATAAAACAGACTCTTCAAGACCAAGATTACAGTTTAAAAGGCCTCCTGCATGTAATTTAGCAATAGATCTTCTACTAGCCCAACCTTCAGTAGCATTTTTAGCTACAACAGCAAACCAAATAGGTTCATTAACATCTGTAATTGGAATAATAGCTTCTTCTGTTGTAGTGGTGGTTATAACTTCCATGTATTTCTCACCTAAGGTATATACATCGTATGATTCAGCATCGTCTATTGCATTCCAGCTAACAGTAGCTTCGGTTGGACAAACCATATCATATTGTAATACGGCTGGGTATCTTGCGATGTGGAAGACATCATCACTCTCATCCTGAAAAGCACCACTTGTAATTCGTACTTTAACTTGAGATCCTACTTCATTAGGAACACTCCAAGCATAGTTTGTAACTGTTCCTGCAACAGTAGTAATAGCAGACCAAGTTGTTCCGTTGTCTGTAGAGTACTCTAAATCGAAATCTTCAGTTGTGTTAATTGCATCCCAATGAAGAGATTGTGCTCCGAAAGGTGTGAAAGACTCTCCACCATTTGGATATGTTAACGTAAGGTTTTCAGTAATAATTTCATACACAATAAAATACTCTTGTGGTCCAAAAGGCACGTTAAATCCTGAAATATCAACGTCATAGGCTCCAGCGGCAGGGTTATTAATTACAACCTGCTCAACATTGTTTAAACGATCTACACCGTTTGTTGCTGGTAAATCTAAAGTTGTTGCATTTGGTGTTGGATCTAAAATATAAGGTAAATGTGCTCCAGATGCTGGATCAGTAACAACCATATCTAAATCGTTTACTAGTGCTGGGTTCGCACTTGGTGCAGCAGGAGTATCACTCCAATAGGTCATAAAACGTACTTGAGTAGTTCCTGCAGGTACATTTATTGTATGTGTATTTGCTTCACCTTGTGAAATATCATCAGATAAATAACGACCATCTTCAATTAACTGTGCAGCTCTTAATCCGTTTACAATACCGTATCCAAATTTGTAATCAGGACCAATATTACCAGCTTCATTAGCGGTATTCATTAACGTAGCTTTAATTAAAGCAGATTGAGGAAAATCACCTCCGTTTAATTCACCATACGCTTGGTATAATTGAGCAGAAACACCTGCGATTCCTGGAGCAGCACCTGAAGTACCTCCAAATGTTTGGTAGGTATTGTTTTCGTTTGTCGAAATTTGGTTTTGTCCATTTGCAGAGATGTCTGGCTTAATTCTTCCATCATGAGCAGGTCCGCGGCTACTTGAAGTAACTAAGGATCCATCAAAAAACACATTTGCTGTTGCAATTACATTTTTACCTTGTTTATGACCTCCTGTAATATTTCCCCATTGACTTCCTGCACCATAACCACAGTTGCTTCCGTTAGAGTTTCCTGCAGAAAATACGTGTAATAATGTTGGTATATCTTTAGTTTGTGTATCTACAGTTTGTGTTACAGTAGTATATCCATCATTACAACCATTACTGTACGATGAATTTGTAATTTGAACATCTCCATCATTAATTAACCCTAATGTTAAACTATCTAAAAAGCTAGCGATGTAGTTTACAGCATAAGTTGTTGCTCCTGCTGCCATTCCACGATTGTCTGGGTTTAAGTTTCCAGCTCCAGACATAATTCCAGCTACACCATCTCCATGACTTTGTCCTGTAACTCCAGTTAGGTTTGTTAAACGTCCTTCAAAATCGATATGTGGACCTACACGACCATCATCACGAACTAAAACACCAATACCTTCACCTGTGTAATTTCTACCAGCAGTTGTTTGTGTATCAAGGTTGCTTGATCTGTGTAAACTTCTTCCTCGAGTGTCATCTTTAATAGAAGGAGCCGTAATTAATTCCACCCATTTTACAAACGGTAAGTTTGATAAATCAGTTAAACAATTGTTCGGAATAGAAAGTAAAAGGTTATTAGAGTTATCATATTGCTCAACAACTGAAATTTGTTTTGCAGCTAATTCATTTATAACATATTGTGTGTTTACGTTTTTATAATGTTGAAGCGTTACCAATATGTTTGAACCATCAATAGCGTAATCCTCATAAGGAGGGTTTTGAAGTGCTGTAGATAATTTTACAGTTCCAGGAACACCAATAATTCCACGAACACCACTTTGTGCTAAAAATGATACTGAAGTTGTTTCAGGAAAATAGAACAAGTATGTTTTCTGTGGAATGTAGTTTATAAGCTCTAGATTACGAGACTTAAATGCATTCTGAATGTCTTGTGTTGGAGTTTCATAAAATTGAACCCAACCATAATACCCCTCTTCTAATTTTGAAGATTCTGGCATTTGGCTCCATTGAAACGTAGAAATGTTTTCAGGAATGTCAATTGTTTCGTCTTGAAACTTAATGGTGTAACTGTTTTGGGCAAACGACATAGAAAAGATAAATGTCATCGCAAAAAACAATACACTTTTACGTTTCATTGAATTGTAAAAGGTAGTTTTTTTCATGCTAATTTTTTTAATTTAGAATAGTGTAGTTTCTCTTTGAAGTCTTAAAAAAAAGACAAAGAGTTTCAAATATATTCATTTAGATATAAAAACCAACAGAAAATTAACTAAAAAGTAAAATATAATACTAACGGTAAACCCTATGAAACCAGTAGGTTAAAGTATTTTTAGTTTGGCAAAAACGGGTTAAATTATTCAAACAAAGCCTTTAGTTCTGTGGCTTCATTTGGCTTCATTTTTCCTGCAATAACTAAACTTAATTGTTTTCTACGTAAGGCAGCTATATGGCGCTCTATTTCAAGCTCAGTTTCAGGAACAAGTGCTGGAACTACCACAGGAGTTCCCATTTCATCTACCGCAACAAAGGTATAAATGGCTTCATTTGCCTTAGAACGCATTCCACTTTCACGGTCTTCAATCCAAACATCCATAAAAATCTCCATCGATGTTTTAAAAGCTCTAGATACTTTTGCTTCCACAGTAACAACACTTCCCAACGGAATCATTTTATTAAACGCTACGTGGTTTACAGAAACAGTCACTACAATTCTACGGCTATGTCTTCGGGCAGCAATACTAGCCGCTCGATCCATTCTAGCCAGTAGTTCACCTCCAAACATGTTGCCAATAGGATTTGTCTCACTAGGAAGTACCAAATCGGTTACGACAGTTCTAGATTCTTTAGGGGTTTTTGAAATCATCACAAATTTTTTGCAAAGATACCAAAACCGTCTAAGCGGAAATATTTTAAAAGAGTAAAATTTAGTTGTTTAAATCACGCACCAATAACCAAGCATCCTTATTTTCAGAAAGCTTAATAGTATGCAAGCTTTTACGAGCTTCTAAGCGGTCTTGGTGACTGCTGTATACAACCATGTGCAAGCCATATTGGTTTTCTCCAATCAATTTTGCCTGGTAGCCTTTGGAAAGTAATTCGTTGCGTTTTTTAGCAGCATTTTCTTCAACTCTAAATGCGCCTGCAACGATATGGTATTTTCCAGTTAGCTTCGGAAGTGTAAGATTTAAAGTGGGTAACGGATTCTCAATTACAAACGTAGCTTCTTGTATCTTGTTTTCTAATCGGGTATCTGCTTTTTGTTTTTCAGCAAAATTATATTTCTGAACTTCTCCTTCATATAATTTTAAAGCTCCAATTCCCGCAACCGATAAAGCGACAACAGCTACAGCGGCATATTTTAGATATGGGTAACGCTCTCGTTTTCCAGGAGTGAATAACAGCGGTGTTTTTTCTACAACTTTCTCCGTTTTCTCTTCACGTACTACTTGTTGTGATACAAAAGGAGTTAGTCCGAAAGAAGTGGTGCTAAAGTTTTCTTTTTCTGAAGGTGTAAACTGAATGGCACGTTCTTCATTTAAGGCAAAATCACCAATATTTTTAAAAGAAACGACTTCTTTATTCGCTAATTGTGATTGCAATTTCCCAGTAAAGCTTCTAATGTTTTGAAGCGCAGATTCATAACTGCAATTTTCAACTGAAGCAACATAATTTGCCAACAATCCATCGTTAGTTTGTAACTGTCTGTTAAAAGTTACAACTTTTCCAGGAGGGTAGAACGTATGCGACGTCTCGTCAATTTTTGCAGATCGATATTGTGTTAAAAAAGCCCCGAAACCAGGGATAATTACACATTCGTATCGGTACAATAAATCGTTTATGTAAGTGGTCATTTGCATTGAAACAAAGATACTTTTTTTTCACTTTTTTTCACTTTTGAAGCCTCGAACTTATTAACAACTCTAAAAAAGTTGTACATTTAATTGCTCCCCAATTAGTTAGGAATTTTATGATTTCAGAAAACGAATTGGTTTTTACCCTCGCCTTACAACGTGTACCAAATCTTGGGGATGCTTCAGCCAAAAAATTACTCCAACACATAGGTTCTGCGGAAGGAGTTTTTAAAGAAAAGAAACAAAATTTACTCAAAATTGATGGCATTGGTGCTTCAAAAATAAAAGACCTGTCTTCAGACCGTTTTTTAGAGGAAGCTGAAGCAGAACTTTCTTATATGAAAGCGAATGATATTAGCTTCAGTTATTTTAAAGACAGCAACTACCCAGAAAAATTGAAGCATTGTATAGATGGTCCCATGCTACTCTTTCAGAAAGGAAGAATTGACCTTCCGAAGAGAAAAATACTAAGCATTGTAGGAACCCGAAAAATCACCACCTACGGAAAAGCCTTTTGCGAACAGTTAATTGAAGAGTTAGCGCCCCTTGACCCTATAATCGTTTCTGGATTTGCCTATGGGGTCGATATTGTCGCACATAAAGCAGCGATGGAACATGGATTGCAAACGATTGCTTGTTTGGCCCATGGATTTGAACAAGTATATCCTAAAGTTCATAAAAAGTACATCCCTAGTATTGAAGAAAATGGTGGGTTTCTAACCGAATTTTGGAGCAACGACGCCTTTGATCGCACTAATTTCTTGCGTAGAAATAGAATTATTGCTGGAATGAGCGAAGCAACAATTGTGATCGAATCTGCCGAAAAAGGAGGGAGTTTGGTAACTGCCGATATTGCAAACTCCTACAATCGAGAAGTATTTGCGGTTCCCGGAAGAACCTCCGATAGTCAGAGTGAAGGTTGCAACGATTTAATAAAAAGTCAGCAAGCCCGATTGCTTACCTGTGCTGCCGATATTGTGTATATGTTAGGATGGAAACTTGATAAAACGCCAGTAAAGTCAGTACAAGCTGAACTATTTGTGGCGCTTACCGACGAAGAAACGATTGTTTACGAGTATCTAAACCAACACGAAAAAGTATTATTAGATGAAATTTCGCAACATTGTACCATGCCTACGTATAAGGTCGCAACACTACTGTTAAGTTTAGAACTTAAAGGGGTGGTGCGACCTATACCGGGTAAATTATTTCAAGTGGTTTAGTACCCTAGCTTTTTACGAACTCTTTTTAGTACGTCGTTAGCTACCAAAGATGCTTTTGCAGCTCCAACTTCTAGCGCTTTCTCAATTTCATGTTGGTTCTCCATATAGTAGGTGTAGCGTTTGCGTTCTTCTGCGAAACGTTCTACGATTAATTCGAACAGCGCTTGTTTGGCATGACCGTAGCCATAATTTCCACCTTCGTAATTTTTTCGCATGGTTGCAATCGCTTCATCCGAGCCTAATAATTTATAAAGTGCAAAAACATTGCACGTTTCTGGGTCTTTCGGATCTTCCATTGGAGTACTGTCGGTTTCAATCGTCATGATTTGTTTCCGAAGAGCTTTGTCTGCTAAAAAGATATTAATAATGTTGTTTTTAGACTTGCTCATTTTTGAACCGTCAGTTCCAGGGATAAGCTTGCTGTTTTCTTGAATTTTAGCATCTGGCATGACAAAAGTTTCTCCTAATTGCGCATGAAAACGAGCTGCAACATCACGCGTTATTTCTAAATGTTGCAATTGGTCTTTTCCTACGGGTACAATTTCGGCGTCGTATAATAAAATATCGGCAGCCATCAGTATTGG
Source organism: Ulvibacter litoralis (assembly GCF_900102055.1). Lineage (GTDB taxonomy): Bacteria > Bacteroidota > Bacteroidia > Flavobacteriales > Flavobacteriaceae > Ulvibacter > Ulvibacter litoralis. The sequence continues at coordinate 832,965 of NZ_FNBA01000001.1, read as the reverse complement.
GTACGTAAATAAACCAGCGTTTACATCTTCTAAACGACCTGCTTTGTCTTTAAATGAATGTGCGAGTGTGAGACGTTGGTATGGAAAAAAACAGCTTAAATACCAAGAAAGTTCTGTTACTTGTGGAATGGCACTTTGACGATAAAAAACAGTTTTTGAAATGTCCAATCCTAAAGCCAGCCATGTTGCAGCAGTACTGTAAGTATTGTTTCGTAATGTTTCTGCATTTTTTATTTGCGTAAGTGAATGCATATCGGCAATAAATAGAAACGATTCGTTTTTAGGATCGTTCGCCATTTCAATTGCAGGTATTAAGGCTCCTAGTATATTTCCTAAATGTGGAGTTCCTGTACTTTGTATCCCAGTAAGTATTCTTGACATGGTAGTAATTTTTTTAGCAAAGTTACTTTTTTTAGTGTATTTGCATTCTTCAAATCGTTATTTTTGGTCTTCCATGAAAGTAATCAAGTATTTTTGGTATACCCTGTATAGAATTTGGTTCTATATTTTAGTAACCGTACCTATCGTTGTATTATTTCCGTTTTTAGTCATTAGTATCTTGAGAGAGCAGTGGTACCCACTCTTTTTTAAATTGGCACGCCTTTGGGCAACCATTATTCTCTTCGGAATGGGGTTCCTCCCTGTTATAAAAAGAGAAACTACCTATAAAAAGAAAGCAAGTTATATGTTTGTCTCCAACCATACTTCTATGGCAGATATTATGTTGATGTTGTATGTAACCAAAAATCCATTTGTTTTTGTGGGGAAGAAGGAACTTTCTAAAATCCCTCTGTTTGGATTCTTTTACAAAAGAACGTGTATTTTGGTAGATAGGCACAGTCCGAAAAGCCGTCGCGATGTTTTTGAAAGTGCGCAACGTAAAATTAATATGGGACTAAGTGTTTGTATTTTTCCTGAAGGCGGCGTTCCAGACGACGAATCTGTAGTATTAGACGAATTTAAAGATGGCGCTTTTAGATTAGCGATAGAACATAACATTCCTATTGCGCCCTTAACGTTTCACGATAACAAAAAGCGTTTTTCATATACTTTTTTTAGTGGTACTCCAGGGAAGATGCGTGTAAAAGTGCATGAAGTGATTCCTACAGAAATTTTAGCTGCAGACGACCGAAGAATGTTGAAACAGAAAACACGTGAGATTATCTTGAACGAGTTAGAACATCCAACGGTTTAAAATTCGGCATAAAAAAACCGTCCTATGGCGAAGAACGGTTTTAATTAAATGCTTGGTATAACCAAACCAACTAAAAAACTAACCTAAAATTTATAGCTAAACCCTGTATAAACTCCTAAATAATAGGGTTTAAAGTCGACAGACGCGTCTGTATATGGATTTAGTTGATATTTAAACATAGGCTCAACATTAAACTTAAACTTTTTTGAAATTTTATAATCAAATCCTAATCCGACGTTGGTTGAAAAACTAACGGACGATAGGTTGTTTGCTTCTCCAAGAGAGCTATTAAAATCGGCTGCCGTTACAGAAACCTCATTGTTTCCTAAGAATAAGGTACTAAGTCCACCAATAAGATTGACACCAAATTTTTTGGTAAACACGGCGTATTTTAATTCTAATGGAACTTCATAATACGAAAGACTCTGAACAATCTGAGCTTCTCCATTGGTTGATTTTGGCATAATCTCTCCAAAACCTCCATTAAGAGCTGCGTTGGCTTCGCGAATAGTTCCTGCGTCTAAAGCGGTAACAACTGTTCCTGTTCCATTATAATTAATACTTTTTAAAGCTACAGCAACAGGACCTGTTCCAAGTTCTACACCACCGGTAGCATAACTAAGATCTACATTGCTTACTCCAGAACGAATACTAAGGCGCTCACTAAGCGCGTAACTTATTTGCACTCCGTAACTGAAATTTACATCTCCCGATTGCGAATTATCTGCAAAAGAAGGGTCAATTGACGATCCACTACTTAATGTGTTGTAATACACAGGTGCAAAGTTTGGCGCAACATCCCAACGATTATCGATGGTTTTACTTTCTGCAACGGCGGCATCTTCTTTTAAAGTTTCTTGTTCTTTAATTTCGTCTAGAATTGATTTCTTTTCTGAAGCTGCTGCTGCTTCTTTAGTTTCTTCGGTTGAATTGTTTTGTGCAATTTCGGTCGAAATGGTTTCAGAAATTCCTAGCTCTTTATTGATTAATGAGTTATTTTTTTCTGAATTAAGTATGGTTTCATTTCCTGTTTCTGAAGCAGGAACAAGTGTCGTGTTTTTCTTTCCTTCGGAAGTGTTTACAGCAACATCTTTTGTAGGGTCGATGCCGTACACAGTATTGAAAGCTTTATTGGAACTTTTTGTAGTAGTGTTCTTTTTTTCTTCGGAAGCGTTTGTTTCAGAAGCAACGGTTGTATTGTACTGACTTGATTTTTTATAAACAGCTTCTTTGGTGTTTGAAGGAGTTTCTGCTTTTGGGTTTGAAGCGTTTTCAACTTCATTTGCGTCATCTCCATTTAGTGGAACCGCGTCATTTTCCGAAGCAATAGAACTATTAGAACCCTTATCGTTGGTATTCTGTAAAGTGTTTGTGTCTAATACGTCTTGCTCTTGAGTTCCAGGAATCGTTTTTTCTTCAGTAACAATCGTTGTATCTACCTTAGAAGTAGTAAAAACAGAGTTTCCAATGGTAAATAGCAATGCAACAAGCGCAGCGACACCAGCAAATTTCCACCACAGCGGAATTACTTTGCGATCTTTCTTCTCGTTTGTAAGTTGCGCCTCAATATTTCCCCAAACATGTGGAGAAGGCGTCGGCTCAAAATTTTCGAAGCGATCTTTAAAAAGCTGGTCTATGTGCTTTTTGTTTTTCATTGTTTCCCTACTTATTGTAGGTTTCTTTTTTATTAGATGCCTTAAAGGCAGTTTACTAAGTTAAAACTAAATTTTATTACTGTCTGTTAAGAGTTTTATAATCTTCAATTTTTGTTTTCAATATCATTCGTGCTCTTGCTAGGTTTGATTTAGACGTACCATCTGAGATTCCTAACAATTCGGCAATCTCTTTATGCGAATAATCGTCCATGACATACATCGTAAAGACCAAGCGATAGCGATCTGGTAATTCCTGAATAATTTTCAGTAAGAAATCTAATGGAATGCCTTCATCTTCAATCTCAACATCGGCTTCCTCTTCAATTTGATCTTCTCTATTAATGTCAAAAACACGTTGTTTTCGGTATTTCTGAAGCACGGTATTCACGGTAATCCGTTTCATCCAGCCTTCAAAAGAACCTTTGTCTTTAAACTGATCAATTTTTTTGAAAATAGTAAGGAATGAATCCTGCAAACTGTCTTCAGCTTCAGCATAATTAGGAGAATATCGAAGGCAGATAGAAAGTAATGTACCCGAATATTTCTTGTACAGCTCCCCTTGCGCCTTAATATCCTGCTTCTTACATTGTATGATGAGCTCGTTTAAAGTCAAGTGCAGTCCCGTGAATTAATATTAATTTGTAGCTACTTACATTATTTGGTAAGTGGCAACCATTTTAATCAAGGTTCTACGCTGAGTAGATGCAACTTAATTAAAAGGGTTGCGTTGGGGAAATTATTTTTTAACTATTAAGAGCCGCGATAGAGGCCTTAATTTTTTGCTCTAACTCATCCATAAGTTCTGGATTGTCAAGCAGTAAGTTTTTTACAGCATCGCGTCCTTGTCCTAATTTGGTGTCGTCGTAACTAAACCATGAACCGCTCTTTTTAACGATTTCAAAATCGACACCTAAGTCAATAATTTCTCCTACTTTCGAAATACCTTTTCCGTACATAATATCAAACTCAACTGTTTTGAAAGGTGGTGCTACTTTGTTTTTTACCACTTTTACACGAGTTTTGTTTCCTTGTACTTCGCTATTTGTATCTTTAATTTGAGTAGATCTTCTAATGTCTAAACGTACCGAAGCATAAAACTTAAGTGCATTACCACCAGTTGTCGTTTCTGGGTTTCCGAACATTACTCCAATTTTTTCACGTAATTGGTTGATAAATATTACGGTACAGTTTGTTTTGCTAATAGAACCCGTTAGTTTACGAAGCGCTTGCGACATTAAACGTGCGTGCAGTCCCATTTTACTATCACCCATTTCACCTTCAATTTCACTTTTAGGTGTTAAGGCAGCTACCGAGTCAATAACCACAATGTCTATGGCACCACTTCGAATTAAGTTGTCGGCAATTTCTAATGCTTGCTCTCCATTGTCTGGTTGCGAAATAATAAGGTTTTCAATATCTACACCCAATGCTTCTGCGTAATTTCTATCGAAAGCGTGTTCTGCATCAATAAACGCAGCAATTCCACCTTTTTTCTGAGCTTCTGCGATTGCATGAAGCGTTAAAGTTGTTTTACCAGACGATTCTGGTCCGTAAATTTCAATAACTCTACCTCTAGGATATCCGCCTACACCCAATGCGACATCTAAGCCCAAAGATCCTGTCGAAATGGTTTCCACCTCAATAACGGCTTTGTCGCCCATTTTCATTACAGTTCCTTTACCGTATGTTTTGTCTAATTTATCTAAAGTTAGCTTTAAAGCCTTTAATTTTGCGTCTTTTTCGTTGCTCATGAATTCCAATTTTTAGTGAAGGAGTCGATAGGCTAAAATACTATTTCTTTGCGTTTACAGCAAAAGTAAAAATGGGTTAATCGGTTTTTTTGTCAACAACGCATAAAACACTATTTTTGCAGCGATTTAAAATATTTATTCATTCTTTTCACTAAAAAAAGTATAGCATGCAACTGTACAATACCTTAAGTGCAAAAGAGAGAGCGGAACTATTAGAAAACGCTGGCGAAGAACGCCTTACACTCTCTTTTTATCAATATGCCAAAATAGGCAACACCACAATTTTCAGAAATCATTTGTTTATTGCGTGGGACCAAATGGAAGTCCTAGGTCGAATTTATGTCGCATCCGAAGGGATTAATGCGCAGCTTTCCGTTCCTGCAACTAGATTTAATGAGTTTAAAGAGTTTTTGGACGGAATTTCATTTCTGAAAGACGTCAGATTGAACATCGCTATCGAGCATGATTTAAAATCTTTTCTGAAGCTGAAAGTAAAAATTAGAAACAAAATTGTTGCCGACGGTTTAAACGATGATACGTTCGATGTTACCAACAAAGGGGTTCACGTTGCGGCTGAAGATTTTAATCAATTGTTGGAAGATCCCGACACCATTTTGGTCGATATGCGCAATCACTACGAAAGTGAAATAGGGCATTTTAAAGGTGCTATTACGCCCGATGTAGATACGTTTAGAGACTCGCTCGATATTATTGAGGAAGACCTAAAAGACCATAAAGAAGATAAAAAATTAGTGATGTATTGTACGGGTGGGATTCGTTGTGAAAAAGCCAGTGCGTATTACAAACACAAAGGGTTTAAGCAAGTCTACCAATTGGAAGGCGGTATTATTGAATACGCAAGACAGGTGGAGAATAAAGGCTTAGAAAATAAATTTATAGGAAAGAATTTCGTCTTCGATCACCGTCGTGGCGAACGGATTACCAATGATGTCATTGCCAATTGTCATCAATGTGGTGCTCCTTGCGATACCCACGTAAATTGTGAAAACGAAGCGTGTCATTTGCTTTTTATTCAATGTGAAAGCTGTGCTTCAAAAATGCAAAATACGTGTAGTGATGAGTGTTTAGAGATTATACAACTTCCTCAAGAAGAGCAAAAAAGACTGCGACAAGGCATTCCAAATAGCAACAAAATTTTCAAAAAAGGCCGTTCAGAAAAGCTGAAATTTAAAAAGTAGCGTTCCATTAAATTTGGTATCTTTACGGATTAAATAAATTGTTTAATTTTTCGTGAGGATGTTAACTAAATAAGTTTCAAAGAAATTTTGAGCAACTAAAAAGCGCAATAGATTGTTTTTTAGTTTGTTATGCGATTGAGTAAAACCTTTGTAACCTAACTGTTTTTTAAAACTCCTCCTTTATATATATAAAAATATGGGCTGTACAAGCTGTGCCACAGGTACTGACGGACAGCCAAAAGGATGCAAGAACAATGGTACTTGCGGAACTGATGGCTGTAATAAATTAACGGTATTCGACTGGCTTTCAAATATGTCGCTTCCTGCAAACATGGAACCTTTTAAAGGGGTAGAAGTGCGTTTTAAAAATGGAAGAAAACATTTCTATTATAATTCTGAAAATTTAACACTAAGTATTGGCGATACGGTTGCTACAGAAGCCGAGTCGGGTCACGATATAGGTATTGTTACCCTAACGGGAGAACTCGTTCGTGTACAAATGAAAAAGAAGAAGGAAAATCCAAATCCGGAGCTCCTTCCCAAAATATATAGAAAAGCCTCTCAAAAAGACATCGATATCTGGCAAAAAGTGCGCGACCGTGAGGCCGACGTTCAAAAAAGATCTAGAGAAATTGCGATTCGTTTAGGATTGCAAATGAAAATTAGCGATGTCGAATTTCAAGGAGATGCGTCTAAAGTCGTTTTTTATTACACTGCCGAAGAACGCGTAGATTTTAGAGAGCTTATTAAAGAATTTGCACGAACATTTAGCACGCGTATCGAAATGAAACAAGTAGGCTTCCGTCAAGAAGCAGCTCGTTTAGGAGGTATTGGGTCTTGTGGGCGTGAATTGTGTTGTTCTACATGGTTAACAGATTTCAGATCTGTAAATACTTCCGCAGCACGCTACCAACAATTGTCATTAAATCCTCAGAAATTAGCAGGACAATGTGGAAAACTGAAATGCTGCCTAAATTTTGAATTAGACACCTATTTAGATGCATTGGAAGGCTTTCCGAAGAGCGATGTAAAATTAGCAACTGAAAAAGGAATGGCTGTTTGTCAGAAAACAGATATTTTTAAAGGATTGCTTTGGTACGCTTACGAGAGAGAAGGTATGAACTGGCACCAGTTAAGTCTTGAAAAGGTAAACGAAATTATTGCCATCAATAAAAAAGGGAATAAAGTAGCCAGTCTTGAAGAGTTTATTGAAGAAACAATCGTTCCCGATAAAGAGTTGTTTAGCAATGTTGTTGGGCAAGATAGTTTAACACGTTTTGATCGTCCTAAACAAAAAAGGAGCAATAACAAACGTCGTTCTAAAAACCAAGCACAAAAGCAAGGAAGACCACAGCGATCTAACAAGCCAAAAGGTACCAACCCTCCAAAAGGAGCAAAAACGGCTGAGAATACTAAGCAAGGCGGAACGGCCACTAAGACGAAAAGTAGACCACCTAGAAAGGCGCAAAATCGTCCTAAAAATCAAGGTCAAAACAAAGCAGAAGGGAAACCAAAAGCAGAAGGAGCAAAGAAGCCTCAACGCACCAATAAACCAAAAAGTAGAAATAGAAAACCGCCCAATGATGCGAAGTAGTATTGCTATTATATTTTTTTTAGTAGTTCTTGTTTCTTGCGATTCTAAAACAGTGGTGAGCGAAATGCAAGCTATGCCAGATGTTTGGAATAAAGATAATGTAGTGTCTTTTCAGATTCCGCAGTTAGATTCGTTGCAAAAATACGATGTGTTTTTACACCTTCGAAATACAAATTCGTATAAGTTTAACAATCTATTTTTAATAGTTTCTATGGAGTTTCCGCACGGAAAAACCATTACAGATACGTTAGAATATAGAATGGCAAATCCAGACGGAACGTGGTTAGGCACGGGAATTGGTAGTGTAAAGGAAAGCAAGCTTTGGTATAAAGAACAAGTTTCCTTTTTAGAAGAAGGAACGTATACCTTATCTATTGGCCATGCTGTTCGCAATAACGGAACTGTTGAAGGCGTTACAAATTTAGAAGGCATTACAGACGTTGGCTTTAGTATTGAAGAAACCTCACAACAATAGTTTTATGGCAAAACAACAAACAAAGAAAAAAAAGAAACCACAAAACGAAACAGCAAGGCATAAAAAAACCTTTTGGAAATTATTTGCCGCTGCAATTGGCTTTGTCGTTTTAATATTTTTATTAGCATCTTGGGGTGTCTTCGGAAGTTTACCAGACGAAACGAGCCTTGAAAATCCAGAAAAAAATCTCGCTACTGAAATTATCTCTTCAGACGGGCAAACAATTGGAAAATTTTACAAAGAGAACAGAACGCCTGTTCCGTATGAAGCCTTGCCAGACCATCTTATAAAAGCATTAATTGCTACGGAAGATGCTCGTTTTTATGAGCATTCTGGAATTGATGCAAAGGGAACTGTTCGTGCTTTTGTCTTTTTAGGATCAAAAGGAGGAGCAAGTACCATTTCTCAACAATTGGCAAAACTGTTTTTTACTGAAAAAGTTTCGAGTAGTAAACTAGAAAGAGGGTTTCAGAAAATAAAAGAGTGGATTATTGCTACCCGTCTGGAGCGTAGATATACCAAAGAAGAAATTTTAACAATGTACTTTAATGAGTACGATTTCTTGAATCAAGCGGTTGGAATTGAATCTGCTTCTCATATTTACTTTGACAAAAGCCCTTCTGAGTTAACGACTTCAGAATCGGCAATGTTGGTGGGAATGTTTAAAAACTCATCTCTTTATAATCCGTTACGACGCCCAAAACGTGTGTTAGAAAGACGTAACGTAGTGCTTTCACAAATGGAAAAGTACGATTACATTTCTGAAACGGTAAAAGATTCCTTGCAAGCGCTTCCGTTAGGATTAAAATATACAGCTCAAGGTCATGATGAAGGTCTTGCGACATATTTTAGAGAATATGCGCGCGCCTTTATGGCCGATTGGATCAAAGAAAATCCAAAATCGGATGGGTCTAGTTACAACGTGTATAGCGATGGTTTAAAAATTTATACTACGATTGATAAGAAAATGCAAACCTATGCCGAAGAAGCTATGGACGAACATCTTGCCAATCTTCAAAAAGAATTTGACAAACAAAACGTTAAAAATAAAACAGCACCTTTTAGAGATATCACCGAAGCTGAAACTGAAAGCATCCTCAATACTGCAATGCGTAGAAGTGATCGTTGGAAAATGATGAAAAAACAAGGGAAGTCTGAAAAAGACATCATAGCGAGTTTTAAGGAAAAATCGGAAATGCGTGTATTTGCTTGGTCTGGCGATAAAGATACCATCATGACACCGTTAGACTCTATTCGGTATTACAAATCTATTTTACAATCGTCTTTAATGTCAATGACGCCTCAAACAGGAGAAGTAAAAGCCTGGGTTGGAGGGATCAATTACAAACATTTTAAGTACGACATGGTAAAAACAGGAAAGCGCCAAATAGGTTCTACCTTTAAGCCTTTTGTATATGCGACTGCCATAGATCAAATGCACATGTCGCCTTGCGATACCTTACCAAATACTCCGTATTGTATTCAGACGGGAAAATATGGTTTACTGAAAGAATGGTGTCCTAAAAATGCGGGAGGAAGCTATGGCGGAATGGTTACCTTAAAGTATGCATTGGCAAATTCTATAAACACTGTAACAGCTCGATTAATTGATCGTGTTGGACCAAGACCTGTGATCGATTTGGTAAAGAAAATGGGTGTTGATACCGAGAACATGCCAGAAGCGCCTTCAATCGCATTGGGAACGCCAGACGTTTCACTTTTCGAAATGGTGGGAGCCTACAGTACGTTTGCAAATGAAGGCGTGTATGTAAAGCCAACACTGATTCAACGAATTGAAGATAAAAATGGAACGGTATTGTTTCAGAATGTACCCGAAACGAAAGATGTAATTAGCAACGAAACGGCCTATGTAACCGTAAGTCTTATGGAAGGTGTGACACAAGGAGGTTCTGGAACGCGATTACGTCACAAATGGGCTACTGGAAATTCAGTGTATAAAAATGTGATTACAGGCTATCCGTACGGTTTCGAAAACCCGATCGCAGGTAAAACAGGAACAACTCAAAACAACAGTGATGGTTGGTTTATGGGAATGGTTCCTAATTTAGTAACTGGCGTATGGGTTGGTGGTGAAGATCGTGCGACACACTTTGCAACGACAACTTACGGACAAGGTGCTACGATGGCATTGCCTGTTTGGGGATTGTACATGAAAAAATGTTACGCAGATCCTGAGTTAGACGTGTCAGACAAGGCATTTAAAAAACCTTCAAACCTATCTATCGAGACAGATTGCTCAAAATGGAAAGACGATAATAACGATGTAGAAGAAATACCTGACGAATTTGATTTCTAATATTTCTTCGGAATAAAATAAAGAACAAACCTCGCAACTTTCATACAGTTGCGAGGTTTTTTTATCGCATCAATTTCAGTATTTTTATAAAAAATTAGAAGGCTTTCTGAAAGTGATATGTTCCTTCTGAAAAATACGAACTATGATTAATAAAACGGTTTCAAATGTTTCCGAAGCATGTAAAGGAATTGCAGATGGCATGACTTTTATGTTAGGAGGCTTTGGTTTAAGCGGAATTCCAGAAAATGCAATTGCCGAATTAGTACGACAAGATGTAAAAAATGTAACCTGTATTTCAAACAACGCAGGGATTGATAATTTTGGTCTTGGATTGTTACTTCAGAAACATCAAATAAAGAAAATGATTTCTTCATACGTAGGCGAAAATGCCGAGTTTGAACGTCAAATGTTAAGTGGCGAGCTGGAAGTTGAGCTTATTCCACAAGGAACCTTAGCGCAACGTTGCTTAGCCGCTCAAAGTGGAATTCCTGCATTTTATACTCCAGCAGGCTACGGAACCGAAGTGGGAGAAGGTAAAGAATCGCGCGAATTTAACGGCAAAATGTATTTGATGGAAAAAGCTTTTGAAGCAGATTTTGCCTTTGTAAAAGCATGGAAAGGAGACGAAGCCGGAAACTTAATTTTTAAAGGAACCGCTAGAAACTTTAATCCAAATATGTGCGGTGCTGCAAAAATTACCGTTGCTGAGGTCGAAGAGTTGGTACCTGCGGGCGAGTTAGACCCGAATCAAATTCATATTCCAGGAATCTTTGTGCAACGAATTTTTCAAGGAGTGAATTACGAAAAACGCATCGAACAATTAACCGTAAGAAAAAGATAATGGCTTTAAGTAAAGAACAAATAGCACAGCGTATCGCGAAAGAAGTAAAAGACGGTTACTTTGTAAACCTAGGAATTGGGATTCCAACCTTGGTGGCGAATTTTGTACGCAACGATATAGAAGTAGATTTTCAAAGTGAAAACGGAATTTTAGGAATGGGTCCTTTCCCTTTTGAAGGAGAAGAAGATCCAGACTTAATTAATGCCGGAAAACAAACCATTACTGCCCTTCCAGGAGCGTCTTTCTTCGATTCTGCGATGAGCTTTTCTATGATTCGTGGACAACACGTAGACCTTACTATTTTAGGCGCTATGGAAGTTTCTCAAAATGGAGACATCGCCAACTGGAAAATTCCTGGAAAAATGGTAAAAGGAATGGGTGGCGCAATGGATTTGGTAGCTTCTGCTGAAAATATCATTGTTGCCATGATGCATACCAATAGAGCCGGTGAATCTAAAGTTTTAAAACAATGTTCGCTTCCATTAACAGGGGTAAATTGTGTAAAAAAAATTGTTTCTAACCTTGCTGTACTCGAAGTAAAAGATGGCTCTTTTAAGTTATTAGAACGTGCGCCAGGTGTTTCAGTAGAAGAAATTATTGCAGCCACCGAAGGGGATTTAATCGTTGAAGGAGAAATTCCAGAGATGTCCTTTTAAATGAGAATAGGAACCTTAAGCAATGAGTTTGTAACCTACGCGTATCAAGAAGAAAGAGACTATGAAGCGATTGATGATCGTTTTCTTCGGAATACGTTAAAAGCCATCGACTATTTATATAAAAACAGTTTGCTTACCATATCTTTTGAAGATGATGGCGAAATGAAGCACGTCGATATTATTGATGTGTTGGTGGCAGATACAGCGCATGAAATTTCGATTGTTTCAGGTCCGAAAAACGCGTACAATCCAGCATTGAATAGTGTGATGTTTTTAGATACACATGGCGCCGTTTTTAGAAAAAACCACAGAAAAAAATGGTTTCAAAGTAACAAGGGGTTTAATTCTCCTGTTGCTTTACTTTCCCACGAATTGATTCATTGCTATAACGAATTATACCAAACAGAAGATTACCACGAACGTAAACAAGATCACTCTCCTCGTAATGAAAAAGTGGATCATGACGGTCGCGATTTATCCTTTCCAAATGCTGAAGAAGCATTTGTAATTAAAATGACCAATCAAGTTGCTAAACGATTGGGAGAAGACAAGCGATCAAATTACGGACGTTCTTACTATCCTGTTGAGGATGTGCTCTCTACAAAAAAGAAACGAAAAGGATAAAAATCACTTCTTTTCACCTACAAAAACTTTTAACTTCAATGCCTTGAAAAGTAGGAATTTACGGTACAATTATTTCAAAATGTTAAAATTATGTGTATTTCAACGAAATTTAAGGCTTTTAATCGTTATAAACGCTTTTCTTTTTGATATTAGCAGTCCCAAAACTAACGAATTAACCTACTTATGCAAAATGTATTAAAGACCATGAAAAATACAGCACATCTGTTAAGAAATGTCTTGTATGTGGCAAAAAAAGTGTTTTTATTGATTTAATTTTTTTCAGAGTTTTTTACCCCCGAATCTGCTTACGATACAGATAAAGGTTTGCCCGTTCTTTGTGAGGTTAGAACGGGCTTTTTTTTTTACATTCCTTTCGGAATGGCAGCAATTAATTTTTTAGTGTATTCTTGGGTCGGATTTTCATAGATTTCATCCGCGTCACCAATTTCTTCAATCTGACCCGCATTCATAACCAATAGTTGATCTGCCATGTATTTTACAACGGCTAAATCGTGTGAGATAAATAAATAGGTAAATCCGAAGTCGTCTTTTAATTCGTTTAAGAGGTTTAAAACTTGCGCTTGTACCGAAATATCTAATGCCGAAACCGATTCGTCACAAATAACGAGTTTAGGCTCCATAACAATGGTGCGTGCAATTCCAACCCGTTGTCGTTGTCCGCCAGAAAGTTCGTGTGGGTATCGGTAAAAAAAAGTTTCATCCAATCCTACGCGCTTCAGTAGTGTGAGCACTTTTTCTTTTCGTTCTTTTTCAGAAGCACCGATGTTGTGAACCTTCATCGGTTCGATCAATGCTTCCCCAATAATAATTCTCGGATTTAACGATGAATACGGGTCTTGAAAAATGAGTTGTATCTCTTTCCGAAGCACTCTTAATTCAGAAGGAGCTAAAGCCGTAATTTCTTTTCCGCGGTATTTTATACTTCCCGAAGTTGCTTTTTCTAATTGCAAAATTGTTTTCCCCAACGTGGACTTTCCGCAGCCAGACTCACCAACCAAACCGACCGTTTCGCCTTCAAAAATTGAAAAACTAACTCCGTTTACAGCGGCTACTGTTGTTTTAGGTCGAAACAAACTAGGATTGCTAACGTATTCTTTTCTAAGATTGGAAACCTCCAATAAAGGTGCTTTGGTGTATATTTTTTTGTGTCGCAACGAACGTTGTAACGCGCTTACCACTTTCGGAACAAAGCTAGCATCTGCGATAGAGGCTATGGTGGGCAGTTTTTGTAACCGCTCTTTCATGGTAGGCCTAGAGGCTAATAATGCTTTGGTGTAATCGTTTTGTGGACCGACTCCTTCAGTGCTAAATAATGCCGAAACAGTACCCGACTCTACAATATCACCCTTGTACATGACCAAAACGCGATCTGCAATTTCAGAAACCAAACCTAAATCGTGAGAGATAAAAAGAAGGCTCATTCCTGTTTCTTTTTGAAGCTCTTTCAGCAAAAGCATGATTTCTTTCTGAACCGTAACATCTAAAGCGGTTGTTGGTTCATCGGCGATGAGTAATTTGGGTTTACATGCAATGGCCATAGCAATCATAACCCGCTGCATTTGTCCGCCACTAATTTGGTGCGGATAGCTTCGGAAAATTTCGTTGGGACGTGGAAGCTTTACTTTTTCAAAAAGTACAATCGTTTCTTTTTTTGCTTCGGAAGCTGATATTTTTAGATGCTGCTGAAGGATTTCAGAGACTTGACTACCGCAACGTAAAGAAGGGTTTAAGGCACTCATCGGTTCTTGAAAAATCATGGCAATGTCATTGCCTCGTAGCAACTGAAGGTTTTTTTCTTTTTCAGTCAGAAGATTTTTACCCTCAAATAGAATTGCCCCTTTTAAAATTGTTTTTTTGGGTAACAAGCCCATAATGGCCATCGAACTTACAGATTTTCCGGAGCCAGACTCACCGACAATGCCCAGAATTTCATTTTCAGAAATTGTAAATGATATGTTGTGAATTACTTCAACAAGGTTTTTTTTGTTTCCGAAGGAAATTGAAAGAGAATTGACGTCTAATAAAGTTTTTTCTGCCATTAGTTCAAAGATAAAACAATGCGGAATATTTTTCTACAAATCTTTTGAATGCTACCAAAAAACGATGATTGACAGATAAATACGACCAGAATGTTAAGTAAAAGTTAAAAATTTTAACGTCAAAAACTTTATAGTTTAAGAAATTTACAGTTATTTAGTAGATAGTTTAATAAACAAACCGATTTATTAATAATTAACTAATTTATTATGAAAAAAACTAAGAGAATGATTTTTCTTTTCTCTTTGTCTGCATTTATTTTTTCTGCGACATCGACAAAAGTGATTTCACAAAACAAAACTGATGAGAAAAAGAACATCAAACAACCGCCAAGCCTGCTTGTGTTTGATGATTCCAAAAATTACTCACTCCAAAACACTACCGCTGTTCTTGCTGAAGTTTTAGCTCCCTCCCCAGAGATTTCCTTCTCAACCATTAAACAAGAACAAGATCAATTAGGATTTACACACAAAAAATTACAACAATACTTTAAAGGTGTTAAAGTAGAATTCGGAACTGTTAACTTACATAGTGCTGAAGGAAAAGTGAAATCCATTAGTACAGAATACTATCCAATTAACGAAGATTTTACCGTTTCTCCAGGCATTAGTAATATACAAGCCTTTAACAGAGCAATTAGTCATACAGGCGCACAAAAATATATGTGGGAGTTTCCTGATGCTGCTTTAGAAATGGATAATTACCAGAAGCCTACAGGCGAATTGGTGATCCTTCCAGACTTTAACAGTGGAAGAGATGTTGCCGATATTACATCGTATAAACTAGCCTATAAGTTTGACATTTTTGCAGTCAACCCAATGAGTCGTGGTAATTTGTACATAGACGCCAACAACGGACAAGCGTTATTTTACGATGCTATTATTAAGCACGCTACTACCTTTGGACATGTGGGCGAAGTACGCGCTACTGTTGAAACAGAAGAAACGTTTTGTGAAAGAATTGACGCAGAAGACACATTCATGTTGGTTAGCGGAACAGCAGCAACGCGTTATAGCGGCACGCAAACCATTGAAACGGCATTGAGTGGTTCTAGCTATATTTTAAGCGATGCTAGTAGAAAAGTATATACACGTGATGCCTTAAATCAGGCTCCAACAAATACGTCATATCCGTATGTAAACAATTATCAACAATTTACAGACAACGATAATAATTGGACAAGCGCAGAGCACAGTGCAAACAAAGACAATGCTGCATTGGATGCACATTGGGGTGCTATGAAAACGTACGATTATTGGTTAAATGTTCACAGCAGAAATAGTTATAACGGTTCTGGAGCACAAATACGTAGTTATGTACACGTAGATAATAACTACGATAATGCCTTTTGGAATGGTTCTGTAATGTCTTATGGTGACGGAAGTTCAAACGGAAACGAAGGAAATGGATATTTTGATGCGTTAACATCTATCGATGTGGCGGCACACGAAATAGGACATGCAGTAACAGAATATACCGCAAACTTAGCCTACCAAAGAGAATCTGGTGGATTAAATGAAGGGTTTTCAGATATTTGGGGAGCTGCGGTTGAGCATTATGCAAAAGGAAATGGGAACGATGCAAATCCAGATGCTTCCATTTGGTTAATTGGTGATGAAATTGACAGACGAAGTGGTTCTGTTGGGTTGCGTTCAATGAGCAATCCAAATGCTAGAAGTCAGCCAGATACTTATGGAGGAACCTATTGGATCAATCCGAATTGTGGGACTCCTACAAACAGTAATGATTATTGTGGTGTACATACCAATTCAGGTGTGTTAAACTTTTGGTTTTACTTAAGTGTAGTTGGTGGATCAGGAACAAACGATATTGGAAGTGCTTACAATGTTTCAGGAATTGGAATGACCAAAGCAGCAGCAATATCGTACAGAACGATTAACAACTACCTTTCTGCGAATTCTACTTTTGCAAATGCGCGCACGGGAGCGATACAATCTGCCATCGATTTATATGGAGCAGATAGCCCTGAAGAAATTGCAGTTACAAATGCATGGCACGCAGTTGGTGTTGGTGCCGCTTATGGCGGTGGCGGCGGTGGAAGCAATTATTGTGCTTCTGCAAGTACCAATGTAAACGACGAATATATTAGTCGTGTACAATTAAATACAATTAATAATGCGTCTGGAGCACAATTTTATTCAGATTTCACAAGTATCTCTACCGACTTAACAGAAGGGGAATCTTATACAATTACAGTAACTCCAACATGGACAGGTTCTACGTATGCTGAAGGATATTCGGTATGGATTGACTATAACGGTGATAATGATTTTAGTGATGCGGGAGAGCAAGTTTGGTCTAAAGCGGCATCCACAAACACACCAAATAGCGGAACGTTTACAGTACCTACTGGTACGGTTGGAACGGCAACAAGAATGCGTGTTTCTATGAAATACAATGGAATTCCAACTTCTTGTGAAACCTTTAATTACGGTGAAGTTGAGGATTATACAGTGAATTTAGGAGGCGCTACAGCAGATACAGAAGCACCTTCAGTTCCTGCAAGTCTTACCGCTTCTGGAGCCACACAAACAACAGTAGACCTTGCTTGGAATGCATCAACAGATAATGTTGGCGTGACAGGGTACGATGTGTATCAAGGAACGACAAACTTAGGAACAGTTACAGGAACCACAGCTCAAATTACAGGCTTAACGGCTTCTACGGCATATTCATTTAGAGTACGTGCAAAAGATGACGCTGGAAATGTTTCTGGGTATAGTAATACAGCAACTATTTCCACAACTGGAAGTGGTGGCGGAAGTGCTTGTACGGGAGGAATTTCTTCTTTCCCTTATTCTGAAAGTTTTGAAAGTGGATTAGGAGCTTGGTCACAATCATCGGCAGATGATATTGATTGGACACGTGATGCTAGCGGAACACCTTCAAGTAACACAGGACCTTCTAGTGGTGCTGCAGGATCTTGGTATCTATATGTAGAAGCATCTTCTCCAAATTATCCAAGTAAGAGTGCCATTTTAAACTCTCCTTGTTTAGACTTAAGTGCCGTTTCAGCTGCTAACTTTAATTTTAGCTACCATATGTATGGTGCAAACGACATGGGAAGTATTGCTGTTGAAGCAAGTGATGATAACGGTGGGTCTTGGACAAGCCTTTGGAGCGAATCTGGAAACAAAGGAAATAGCTGGTTAAGCGCAACAATCGATCTTTCAGCGTATGCAGGAGGAAATGTACAATTGCGTTTTAACAGAGTAACCGGAACTACATGGCAAGCAGATATTGCGATTGATAATGTAAGTGTAACTACTGGAAGTGGTGGTGGAGGAACGCCTCCAACTGGATATTGTGCTTCTAATGGTAATAATACCTCAGATGAGTACATTCAACGTGTGCAAGTTGGAAGCATTAACAATGCAACAGGAGCTTCAGCAGGTGGATATGGTGATTATACGTCAATTTCTACAAATTTAAGCGGAACAAATACCATTACTATTACACCCGCTTGGACAGGAACTGTTTATTCTGAAGGGTATGCAGTATGGATTGATTACAACCGTGATGGTGATTTTGGGGACTCTGGTGAATTGGTGTACTCTCGAAGTGCATCTACTGCTACCTCTGTTTCAGGAAGCTTTACAGTACCTGGAAGTGCTTCGGCAGGACCTACAAGAATGCGTGTTTCAATGAAATACAACGGAATTCCAACATCATGTGAATCGTTTAGCTACGGTGAAGTTGAGGACTATCTTGTTGTTCTTGGCGGAAGCAATCCATTTAACCAAGGAGTTATGGGTGGCACAAACACAACTGTTTTAGGAGCTACGGATGCAAAATTAAACCTGTATCCAAATCCAGTACAAGGAACCACTTTAAATGTTGAAGTAATAGGTGCCACAGCAACGGACTATGTAGTGTATAACTTAGTAGGACAAGTTGTTGCAAAAAGTGCTTTTGAGCATACAATTGATGTCTCTCTTTTACAAACAGGAGTGTATATACTTCAAGTAAACGCGGGTGATGAAAAATTCATCGAACGTTTTGTTAGAGAGTAATTGTTGTAAATTATAGTTTAGTTAAAAACCCGTAAGCAGTATGCTTACGGGTTTTTTAATGTATGTTATTTATGGTCTTTATTATAAAGGATCACCAACTTTAACAGCACAGTCATGTCCTGGTTGTCCATGAGCTGGGTTTAATGTGCCTTTTGGCAATGTAGTAGTATTGTTAGTACCATTATTTAAAATAACGTCAGACGTTTGGGTGTTGGTCTTTACGGGTGTCGATGAGCCATTTAAAGGCGCTCCAACCGATATGTCGCAACGATGTCCTGGTTGTCCATGAGCAGGGTTTAACGCCACACCATCTACTGTTTTAATTGGAGTTGCCGTTTTAGTTTTAGTCTCTGCCGGAGAAGTTGTCTCGGTTTTTGTCGTTTTATCATTCGTTTTCGGGTCTTCCTTACAAGAATAAACTAAAAGAGCACCTACAGAAAACAATACTAGTGATAGTTTTTTTGTGTTTTTCAATTTCATTTTTTTCAATTTTTACGTAATATACCTTGAAATTTACAAAATTCTAAGCATTCAAGCCGTTTTAACTACATTTGAACGTTTGCAAAAAAGTTAAACGGAAAGAATCTCATCTTCATTTAAGAGGTCCTCATTCCGAAGGCGAAGAAACACTTGAGCCACCGCAATGGTGTCTTTTTCGCAATAGATAACAATACGATCTATGTCATTTTCTTTGTAAAAAACATCGCGAACCTGACTTCCATCAATATCATCTTTTGGTGACGGAATACCTAAAACATGAGTCATAAGCTTAAGAGAAGTAAAGGTTTTATAATCGCCAAATTTCCATAATTCTAAGGTGTCTAAATGGGGAACTTCCCAGGGTTTTTTTCCGAAGAGATTTAATTTAGGAGGAAGATCAATCCCGAGAATTACCATGCGTCGTGCGATGTACGGAAAATCGAATTCTTTTCCATTGTGAGCACATAATAAATGATGGGGTCTGTTAAAATGAATTTCAAGTAAGTTTTTGAACTCTTTTAAAATGGTGTCTTCTGCTCCGTGAAAACTAGTAACTCTAAAATTTCTGGTGTCTCCTGTGATTTTAAAATAGCCCACCGAAATACAGACAATTTTACCAAATTCGGCCCAGATTCCTGCACGATCGTAAAACTCCTCTGGTGTAAATTCATCTTTGCGTTGGTATTGCGTTTTTGATTCCCAAAGTAATTTTCCCGTATCGTCTAGATCGTTAAAATTTGCGTGTAGCGGAACGGTTTCAATATCCAGAAAGAGGATATGTTCCAATGAAATTCTCTTAAGCATAGTTTGAACGTACTAAAATAGAGGAGTGATGGTTAAAAATACAAAAAAAAGTCTAGTTCGATTCCAACATGGCGTATGCCTCTTCTACATAGGTATAAAAGTCACTAGAGAATGGCTTTTCGGTACGCTTTCCACGCTGATGTCCGAGACGAACTATAATGACATCGTCTTCAGGAATGCTAATTACATACTGCCCTAAAATACCACGCATCACAATAATTTTTTTGCCTAAATGATCACTGAGCCAAAACCCGTAGCCATATTCTGGACTATTTTCAAAACGAGGAGTGGTTGAGGTTGCTACAAATGAGGAGTCCAAAAGTTGCTTTCCGTTCCAAGCGCCTTTGTTGTTGTATAACTTTCCGAAGCGCGCAAAATCACGTGCATTACTAGCAATACAGCAATACGATTTTACCAATCGGTTTTCACCGTCATCTATTTGCCAAAAAGCAGCTTGTACTGCACCCATAGGTTCCCAAAAACTTTCAGAAAGATAGGTCGCCAGTTTTTTATCGGTTGCTTTTTCAATCACCATTCCTAGTAATTGAGTGTTTCCGCTGAGGTATTTAAATGCTTGTCCAGGAGTTTCGGTCACTTCTAAGGAAAGAATTGTTTTTGCTAAATCTTTTCCAAAATAGGAGCGCGCTGTTAGACTAAACGGACTCGAATACGACTCATCCCAATTGAGACCCGAAGCCATAGAAGAAAGATCGCCCACCGTTAAAGCAGGGTCAAATTGAGGATAAAAATCGGCAACAGGCTGGTCTAAACTTTTAATAAAACCGTCTTGAATGGCTTTTCCTAGCATGGCGGAGGTTATACTTTTAGCCATCGAAAAAGAGTTGGTGTGCGAATCTTTTCCGAAGTCATCGGCGTACTTCTCGTACCAAATACGATCGTCTTTTATAATGAGAAAGGCAACGGTTCCAAGTTTTTCATTTGTTTCTGAAAGCGTTTCGGTAGCTGGAACGGTGTTGTAATCTTCATGATTTTTCCATAGTTGCGGCTGATTGCTTGGTCTAATAATCTCGTTTTCAAAATAAACGTGATCGGTGATAAAAGCCGTGGTGTGTCCTGTAAGATAGACTACTTGAATCCCTTTGATAATGTACCCATATCCAGCGATGTACAGTATAATGAAAGCCAATGTAAGGAGGGAAACGGTGTATTGAAAAATACGTTTTAGATATTTCATAAAGAAAGAGAAGGTTATAAATTTTAAAAGAGAGATCCTTGTGTTACGGGGCTTTCGTGTGCAAGTAACCATTTTTTACGATGCAATCCTCCTGCGTATCCTGTTAAAGAACCATCGCTGCCAATTACTCTGTGACATGGGATTATAATAGAAATCGGATTTTTTCCATTGGCAGAAGCAGCTGCGCGAATCACTTTAGGATCGCCTAATTGGTTTGCCATTTGTTGGTAAGAAGTTGTTTTTCCGAAAGGGATTGTTTGTAATTGATTCCAAACTTTATTCTGAAACTCGGTACCTTCAGGAGCTAAGGGTAGGTTGAAGATTGTTCTGTTTCCTTCAAAGTATTCGGTAAGTTGTGTTACAGCAGCTTGTAATTCTGAAGGGATTTCTTCCGAAGAAGGTATTTCAGAATCTAAAAAATAGACAGAAGCCAGACCATTTTCGTCTCCTTTAATTTCGAGCGTTCCGGTAACAGTAGCCAAGTAAGCGGTTTTCATAGTTTGAAGCTTTGTGAGGAGGCTCCAAAATACAAAAAAAAAGGCTGTCTAGAAAGTATGTTTTATGGTCCGTTCGACTAGACAAACGGATTGTTTTTACTTTTTAGACAGCTCTTTTCTTTTACTTATGCTGCTTTGGTTAAAGGAGTAATTAGTTTCTCCCATTTTCTTGCAAGTTGCAGACAAGCACCAGACTCAATGTGTGGTCCTTCTTCATTTTCTTCTTCATAAAAAACAATTTCCTGTTTAGAATTTTTCCCTACCAACTCTAATCCAACCCAACCTAGCGTTGTTTTAGTGAGGTGTGTGGTTTTAATTCTACACTCGTTTAACTCGGCTAAATCGACTACTTTAAAATCGTCTTCAAGTCGTTTTCTGTTTGAATAAATTAGTTTTTTATGAGTGTCGTCAATTCCTAAAACGAGATTTCCACTAATTTCAAAATTGCTTAAGTTTAAACCGTTTGAAGTAGCGAGATTCGTAATGGTTTTTTGTACTTTTTTATCTCTTCCTGAAATGTGTAATATAAGATAAGCGATGGGTACTACAACTAATAATGTTAGTACAATATCTGTGATGATTGAACTTTTTTCCATGGGTACTATGTTTTTTAATTTGAATAATTTTATTGCATACAAATCCCGTAAAACGAGGAAATGACCTTTGTTTAAAAGGATTTAAACGAAAGATATACAAGTAATTACCAGAAAAAATGGAATGGAAAAATGTGTTGCCCTATGCGTATCCGTTGGTCCGGAACATGGGCAGAATTGATATAAGAAATCCGCTTTCTTTTTTCAAAGCCTAGTTCGTAGGTTTTTGAGTAAATGAAAGGAGAAGGTGAATAATTAAGTTCTAAAAAATGGTGAAACCCTTCAGAACCATTAATTTCTTCAAAATAAATCGTGCTGTCGGTTGAAGCCGCTTTGTACGTATTTGTCTTTTTTGAAGAAGTTTCAGTAACAGTTTCAGAAAAACCAAAAACAGTCGGACTTGAAGCCAGAAGAAAGGCTAAAAGGAAAAAGATACTTCCGAATGTTTTTAAATGTTTCACGCGACAAATGTATATCATTAATTTTTTTAAAAGTTTAAAATTTTGCTAATTATTTGAGTCTTTGTTCTGAAATGGTTGTTTTAAGGGAAAAACCCTATCGCTTCATTTTTAAGAATTTGTTCGTGTTTTTTATATTAACATTAAGGAAACGTTTTGTTAACATATTAATTAGCTACTTTTAGCGACAAATAAGCCATTATCAAAGTGAAATTTAAAGTTACATTTGTCTTACTTATAAGCATATTTATTTCAGTAAACGCACAAGAAATAAGTACAACTTCTTTTGGGAAAGGACTCATAAACGTTACGGCAAAAGACAGCTCTTTTAGTATAAAATTTGCGCCAAGATTTCAAGTCCGATCAGAATCTTCATGGAATCATGACGGGTTACAATATGAAAGTCCAGAACATAATTTTATGGTACGCCGTGCCCGACTTAAATTTGATGGGTTTGCTTATAGTCCAAAACTAAAATTTAAACTTGAATTAGGCCTATCAAATAGGGATGTTGCTGGCGCAAACCAATATAACAGAGACACCCCAAATATTATTTTTGATGCGGTAATTATGTGGAATTTTGCTAAAGACTTTGAGCTTTGGGCAGGGCAAGCTAAGTTACCCGGAAACATAGAGCGTGTGGTGTCTTCTGCCAATCTTCAACTTATAGACCGCTCTTTATTGAATAGTCGTTTTAATATTGATCGTGATTTAGGAATTCAACTACGTCATAAAACAACTCTAGGAAATCAATTTTTAATGCGAGAAAAACTTGCCATCACCCAAGGTGAAGGACGTAATGTAACAGAGGGAAACAATGGAGGCTTACAGTATACAGGACGTTTAGAGTTTTTGCCTTTCGGTGAATTTATATCGAAGGGCGATTATATTCAGGCAGATTTACAACGAGAGGCTCATCCCAAATTAATGGTTGGCTTTACCTATAATTTCAATGAAAATGCAGTAAGAGAAAGAAGCGGTTTAGGAGATTATATGTTGAAATCTGATGGCTCCTTATATGAGACAAACATTACCACTATTTTTGCCGATGCTATGTTTAAATACCAAGGGTTCTCTTTTATGGCTGAATATGCTAACAGAGAAGCAGCCCAGCCTATAGCACTAGATGTAGATGGGACAACCCCGACCGGTGCTAGGGTGTTAACTGGAAATGCTCTTAACTTTCAAGCAGGATATTTGTTTAAAAATAACTACGAAATTGCCGGACGATGTACAACCTTAGATCTTTACAGTACTACCAATTTTACAAGAAAACAATATACGCTAGGAGGGTCAAAATACCTTGTAGGCCATAAACTTAAGGTGCAAAGCGATTTAAGTTATAGCACTCTAGATGGTACTAACGATTCTATTGACTTTAGATTTGGGTTTGATATTCATTTTTAAGACTGCATTTATAAAAAATTGCTGAAGTAATTAAAAATCCATACATTTAATTCAATATCAAAGTGTTAAGCGCTATAAATAAGATGCTTAAATAGCTGTTCAAAAGATCATATAAAACCTATATTTGAACATTGTATGGTGTAAATTAGCGCATCGTTAGTCTTTTCCCCAATTGAAATTTAAGATTAAAAAACGGTATTACTCCTTGTTGTAGTGATTGAGTATCCAAACGTGCTTGTTTTTGATACAATAATCAACAGCATAAAAATCGAAAACCAATGAAACTAATTAGAAACGACATTAGCTTTAATGTAGACTCAGGGAAACGATATTATTTGACTATAAAATTTGGGGAAGGACAAGACGGAAGTTCTTCTTTTAAAGATATAGAGGGAAACTACCACACCGGAAACTTAGTAAACACTCAAGTTGGAACGGGTGCTAAAATGGAGGGAAAATTCATTCTTATTGGTTCCATCGTAACAGATACAAACCAACATACTAATGCCACGAGTATTACGTATTTGATTAACAATATTGAAGTAGCAACCTATAGGGAAGAAGTAGCGGAGGACAACGGAACTATTTTTTATTCAACTCAAATATATTTTACATAATGAGAAAGACTTCATTTTTTGTAACGATACTCTTTCTGTTTTGTACTGCGTTGGTTCAGAGTCAGAAAATTGACTTAACCGAGCTGAAAGCGCCGTCTTCACCTGCGTTTACCATTTTGGGAATACAACCGGCAGAAATTGCACGTCCCACTTCGTATGAAGCTTTTCAGGCCAGTTTGTTCGAAAATTTAAGCAATACTGAAGGCTTTTCAATTCCGCAAAATGTCGCCTTAGAGTTTACTCCTTTTTGGTTGGCGGCACATCCAAAACTTTCATTTGAAGATCTAATTAATTCAAAAAACATAGCGAGTAATGTATTGCAGAATTCATCAGTTTCTATTGCCACCATCGATATAAACTCGGAGTTAGATAGTATTGTTAATGGAACGAGAATGGGAATTGGGTACAGAACTTTTCTTTTTAAAGGAAGCCCTTCCAAAGAGAATCGCTCAAAACTGATGACTGCGGTTTCAGAATTAAAGAAAACACAACGTTCCATTTTAGGAGCTTACCAACCTTTATTCCAAGTGTTGGCAGAAAACCCATCCATCAATGATGCCGATGAACTAAAAGAAAAATTTAATGCTGAATTAGAACTGTTTTTTGACACCCAAGACCTAAGTACTGAAGTAGAAGAAATGGCTCGAAAAATTTATACCGAAGAAGTGCTTCCCTCATTGTTTGAAGAGGTGTATCTAATTCAGGCGCCCAATACATTTGCAGCAGAAGTTTTTAAAAATCTAAGTAAAATTCTATCAGACAAAACTGTCGGTATTGAGCAAAAACTGAAAGAAAAAGCGGCTAAAGTGGAGGCATTAATTGTTGAACAAGAAACAAATTACAAAGGCTTTTATTTAGAATTTTCTTCTGCGATGGCACTCGATTTTCAAGAGAGTAAATTTAACAACAGTTACATTCACAAATGGGGCGTTTGGCTCACACCTTCGTACCGTACCAAAAGCGATCAATTCGAATTTTTAGGAGTGGTACGCTATCTTGAAAATAGAATCGTTGCTACCAATAGCGAAACTCAAAATATAGATGCGGGTGCTAAAATTGCCTTTCAAACAGGACGATTTTCTCTTTCAGGAGAAGCTATTTTCCGTTTTCAGAATGTAACTTCTTCTACAAGTAGCGCATTTGAAACGACCAATTCCGAAGAAAACATTGAAGATTTAAAAGCGGTGTTGACCCTAGAATATAAACTAACCGATACCCTATTACTGACCTATACGTTTGGACAAAATTTTGATCAAAATACCGAAATTAACGGCAATGTGGTTTCCACCATCGGACTAAACTACGACCTTGGCGGTAAAAAAATAATTAAAGATTTTGCGTTAAACTAAGAAATCAGTTTTACCACCCAACATATTGAGGAGGCTCAATTTCATTTAAATTAAGATAAACAATCAATTGTCCTCTATGATGTGTCACATGATCTTGTAGTAGATTTAAGATTTGAAGCTTGCTTTTAGGGCCAGAAAAAAACGAAACAGTTTCATTTAGTTCTGCTTCGGAAGTGTTTTTAATTATTTCTGAAACAAAATCAAAAGCGTTAGATACCAATGCAATAGTCTCCTTTTTTGTAGCCGGTATATCTGAAACTTCCTTTTTAAATTCTTCCTCAGAGAAGTAACTTGTACTGAGCCAATCCATATTGCCTTTAATGTGAATGAGCTGTTCTTTAAAACTCATTTGCCGTTCCGTAGGTTTAAAACTGTAGTTGTCTTCCGGCATTGCTTCGGAAATTGCAATCAAATAATCCTTAGAATTTTCCCATTTTACTAAGAAAGCGTCTTTTGCATTCGCCTGTTGCGCAAATGAGTTCACGGCAAAAAGAAAGAAGGTTATTAGTAAGAGTTTTTTCACAATCAAGAAATTAGCTTGACAACATCTTTCGCGAAATAGCTTGCCATCATGCTAGCACCCGCTCTTTTAATCGCAGTTACTTGTTCCATCATCACAGCGTCGTGATTCAACCAGCCTCTTTCAGCCGCAGCTTTCAGCATCGCGTATTCGCCACTTACTTGATATACAGCAACAGGTACATCGACAGCGTTTTTGATGTCTCGAACAATGTCTAAATAGCACAATCCTGGTTTTACCATGACAATATCGGCGCCCTCTTCAATATCCATCAGGGTTTCACGAATGGCTTCATCGCGATTGGCATAATCCATTTGATAGGTTTGTTTGTCCTTCGGAATGTCTTGAATATCGACAGGAGCAGAATCTAAAGCATCACGAAACGGACCGTAAAAAGCAGAAGCATATTTTGCACTGTAACTCATAATTCCGGTGTCGTAAAAACCTTCGTCTTCCAGAAGGGTACGCATTTCAAAAATACGACCGTCCATCATATCACTCGGTGCTACAATGTCGGCGCCCGCTTTTGCGTGTGATAAGGCCATTTCGGCTAAAACAGCACTCGAATCGTCGTTTAAAATTTTTCCTCCGGAAACAATTCCGTCGTGACCATATATAGAATACGGATCTAAGGCAACGTCTGTCATGACCAACATTTCAGGAACCGCATTTTTAACCGTTTTAATGGCGCGTTGCATTAATCCATCTACATTTAAAGCTTCAGTTCCAGAATTATCCTTCAACGAATCTGATACTTTCACAAATAATAAGACCGATTTAAGGCCTAACGACCATAATTCTTTTGCTTCCACAGCTAATAGATCTAGACTATACCTGTAGTAATTCGGCATAGAAGCAATTTCTTCTTTAATTCCTTTCCCTTCAGTAACAAAAAGAGGGACTATAAAATCGTTTGGAGTGATAATGGTTTCTCTCACGAGGCTTCTAATGGCATCGCTTTGACGTAATCTGCGGTTTCTTCGTAATGGGTACATAGAAATGACTATTTTTAGAGCTACAAATTTACTATTATAAATTGAGTCAAAAGCATATTGAGCCCGCTATCACACACATTTCGTTTTAAATATTCATGGAGAACCTACCAAAAACGGTTTTTAGAAGGTTTTGAAACCCATAAAAATGACAATCACCTTCATGTAGTCGCACCTCCTGGTTCTGGGAAAACGGTTTTAGGGCTGGAAATGATTGGTCAAATTTCAAAAAAGACCCTTGTATTGGCGCCTACACTTACCATTCGGAACCAGTGGAACGAGCGTATGTTGGAATGTTTTGTGAAAGACGAGTCTGCTGTTGAAACCTCTTTCGATATTAAAAATCCAGAAACGCTTACATTTTCTACGTATCAATCGTTGCATTCTTTTTATAAAAATAATCTAGAAAGTTCGGACGCGGAACTTCTTGCTTTTTTTGAAGCTGCGAATATTGAAACCATTGTATTAGACGAGGCGCATCACCTTAAAAACGAATGGTGGAAGCCACTTTTCTCGTTAAAGCAATTGCCAGAATGTGTCTTAATTTCGCTTACAGCAACGCCTCCTTACGATAGTGAAAACAGTGAAATCGCCAAGTATTTTGAATTGTGCGGTCCTATCGATATGGAAATTGGCGTGCCCGAATTGGTGAAGGAAGGAAATTTATGTCCGCATCAAGATTACATCTATTTTTCAGAACCTTCCAAAGCGCAAATTCAGGATATTATTACCTATCGCGAGCAGTTATTGCAGTTTGTTTTGGACCTTCAGAAGAATGAAGAACTTCAGCAATTTATAACACAGCATCCTTTTTATAGCGCTACGGAAACGTCGTTGGAAGAGATTTTTAGTCAGCCAGAATTGTATTCTGCAATGCTTATTTATCTAAATTCCTGCGGAAAGATTATTCCACCAGAGAAAACGAACGTACTCGGAATAACAACCAAAAAAATAACATATCCTTCTTTTAATTACCACTGGGTTGAAGCGTTATTACAACCGCTTTTAGTGACAGAAAGGGAAACGTATGTAGATAATGAATCCTTGCTTTCTTCTATTGAAAAAGACTTGCGGAAAATTGGAGGGTTCGACAAAAAGCGTGTAAATCTTGAAGGTGAAAAGAAGCTCTACCGTTCGTTATCGCAAAGCCCGAACAAACTTAAAAGCATTGTAGAAATTGTCAACATCGAATCTGATGCCATGCAACGCAATTTGCGAATGGTGATTTTATCAGATTACATTCGAAGTGAGTTTCTGAGCATTAATGAAGCTTCGAAACTTTCAGAAATAAACAAATTAGGGGTAATTCCTATTTTCCAGTATTTACGCCTTCAATTGAGTGAAATTCCTGCGGTTCAAGAATCGAAAATAGCCGTTTTAACGGGAAGCCTCGTTGTGGTGCATCAAGAACTCGTTTCAGAATTAGTAAAACTTCTTTCCGAAGCAGATTTTAACCAAACACCCTTACCAGACACTAATTTTACGGTAATAACGCCTACAACTCAAGGGAAAAAGGAGATTGTAAGCACAATCACCCAGCTGTTTGAAGCAGGGAATATTGAAATTTTAATCGGAACCAAATCGTTGCTGGGCGAAGGCTGGGATGCACCGGCAATTAACACCTTGATATTGGCTTCGTTTGTAGGTTCTTTCGTGATGTCCAATCAGATGCGAGGACGTGCTATTCGGGTGTTCCCAACCAATCCTTTTAAGGTCGCCAACATTTGGCATATTGCCTGTTTAGACCCAACCCACGAGCAAGGTGGGGTCGATGTCGCCCTTTTATTGCGGCGCTTTGATGCTTTTTGTGGCGTTTCGTTAGAAGGCACTCCTTATATTGAAAACGGATCGGATCGGTTTGGAATTTTAGACGCGGATTTACAAGCGGATTCGCTTAATAAGAAGATGAAAAGCTTAGCGCTTCATCGAGAAGCAGTATCCAAACGATGGAATCAAGCCATTACTGAAGGAGCTGTTTTGGTGCGGGAATTAAAAATTGAATACAGCTCTAAAAAAAGAACTGTAAAACCGAAAAAGTTACTTTATCAAGATGTGGTGAAATTCGCTTTTTTAGAACTTGTAGCCCTTGTTTTGATTACAATACCCGAACTTTTTGTAAAAAATATAGGTGCTTTTTTAACCAGAGGAATGTTGTACTTTTTCTACGCCATTGCTTCAGGATTTGCATTTGTGTTTATACCAAAACTGTGGAAAGCGATACGCTTGTATTTAAAATTTGGTCGTAAAGACCGTCAACTTCGGAATATTGCAACATCGGTAGTACAAGCGATGTGTCAGAAGAAAATAATAACCACACCTGAAACACAGTTAAAAATACGCATTGAAACCTTTGAAAAAGGGGCGATTTCGTGTTATTTATTGGGTGCAACGGTACAAGAAGAACTTCAATTTGTAACGTATTTGGACGAAATTATTCAAACCATTGACAATCCGAGGTATTTAATTGTGCAGTCTAATTGGCTTCGGAAACAGTTGGGATATTCCAATTACTACGCCATTCCAGGAATTTTTGCCGAACATAAAAAAGACGCCAATCTGTTTCTGTATTATTGGAGAAAACACAACGGAAAAAAAGCCACGATGTTATTCACTAGAAACCGAAATGGCAGAAAAACATTGCTTAAAGCACGGTTCCAACATTTTAATGACCAAACAACAGTCGCTTCAAAAAAGGCGCTTATTTGGAAATAGAAATTACACCCAAGCTCTAGGATTTTTTAATACCTCAAGCAATTTTTCTTCATCACTTCCCGCTTCAGGATGGTGATCGTAAATCCATTGTACTTTTGGAGGCAAGCTCATTAAAATACTTTCAATACGTCCGTTGGTTTTTAATCCAAAAAGGGTTCCTTTATCGTGCACCAAATTAAATTCTACGTAGCGACCGCGTCTAATTTCCTGCCAATTTCGTTGCGCTTCCGTAAAAGGAAGGTCTTTTCTTTTTTCAACAATAGGCAAATAGGCGTCTAGAAAACTATCTCCAACTTCCGCTACAAAGTTGTACCAATCTTGCGATTGCATACTTTCCGAAGCCTTTAAATAATCGAAAAACAAACCGCCAATACCTCTTGCTTCTTCACGGTGTGCATTGTAAAAATAGGCATCACATTTTTCCTTGTAGTTAGGGTAAAACTCAGGATTATGTGCATCGCACGCTCTTTTACACACCGAATGAAAATGGGTAGCATCTTCTTCGAATAAATAATAGGGCGTAAGATCTTGTCCGCCACCAAACCAGCTATTTACAACCTCTCCTGCCTCATTATACAATTCAAAATATCGCCAATTTGCGTGTACCGTGGGCACAAACGGATTTATAGGATGTAGCACTAAGCTAAGTCCGCAGGCGAAAAAGTTAGCATCGGTCACCCCAAAATACTGTTGCATCGATTCGGGTAATTTTCCGTGAACCTCACTAATATTTACGCCTCCTTTTTCAAAAACACCGTTTGAATCTGTGGTGTTTTCAATCACACGACTTCTTCCACCGCCACCTTCAGGGCGTTTCCAAATATCTTCTTTAAATACTGCGGCACCGTCAATTTTCTCAATGCCTTCTGTAATTGTATTTTGTAAGTTTCGAATGTAGGCTACAAATTGTTCTTTCATAATAAATTTTTTAAACGCTCTGTTTTTCAAGTTCGTACAATTCCATATCTAGCGGCGTTCCGTTTTTGGGCGTGTATTCATTCGGCAATGTTTTTACCCATTGGTAGCCGTTTTTTTGAGCCACTTTGGCACTTGCAACATTGCTTTTATGAACAATAATTCGAAGTGTTTCTATGCCCAATGTGGTAAACGCATAGTCTGATAGTACAGAAACAGCTTTAGAAGTGTATCCTTTTCCACCAAAGGTTTGGTCTATTGCGTAGGCTAATTCTGCTTCTTTTAAAGCAGGATTGATTTCTTTTAAAATAATAATTCCGGCAATAATATCTGATTTCGTTTCCTTAATCGCAAAGGTGAATTCTATATTGTTTTTAATTTCGTTTTGCTTTTTTAGAATATAGGCTTCAGAAGCTTTTACAGATAGGTTTTGTGCCAATGTATTCGGAAAGTACAGTTCAAACCGCAGCTTATTAAACAACATCATGCCGCATAATTGTTCGGCGTCTTCAGTTTTAAATGGAACAATCGAAATTGAATCAGATTTATACATGAAGATTTTTTTGAGGGGTTGTTGAAGCAGTCACTTTTTTCGCTTCTTGAAGCAATCGAACGGTTTCGGTAGTGGAAGCTGTCACCGATAGTGGAAGTACTAAAATAATTCCGACCACGGGAATTAAAAGCATTGCCATGAATACAATTCCGTTTCCGATGGCGATTCCTTTGTTTCTTTTTACAAATTGAATACTCTCATCGTACTTAAAATGACGCTCGAGGGTGTAGTCCATATTTCCAAAACCAGCATAATACGATTGTACTAAAAACAATAGAACAGACGAGAAGATATTGACAAAAGGAATTAAACTAAGGAGTAAAATTGGAATGGTAAAGAGTAATTCCATCAACAAGTTTCGAACGTTAATTCGAACACCACGCCAAAGCTGTGCGGCATTTGTAGTGTCTCTGTGTATGTGTAGATCTCCTAATAAATGGTGTTCAATTTTTTCAGAAACAGGACTCATAAATGGGGCACTCAGCGCCATTATAATGTGTTTGTAAAGTATGAAACCTAATGCTACAACAGTTAACCCTCCTAGAAAATCACTAATTGTTCTAAACGTTTGCGATCCCCATTCCCAAAACCAAATTTTAGCAATAAAGCCTCCAATATTATCTGAAAAGCCCCAAGCCGCAAACCCGATAAGCGTCGCAGTGAATAAGCTAATTAACATTGGAATACCAAAATACTTCCAAAGCCCTAATGTCGAGATTAGTTTAAAAGTTCCTGCGTAGGCTTTTATTCCTTTTACGATGTTTTTAATCATTTCGTTGCTGTTGTGTACTTATCTTCTAAATAAACCAAGCTATTTGTCGCTAATTCAAAATCTTCAATTTTGTCTATTTTTTGTGCTTTTTCGACTTCTTTTTCGAGTATTTGAATGATTTCCGCTTCCTTTTTATCAAAAACCTTCAGAAATAACATTTGTCCGATTTCATTGTTGTGCAAATCCATTTTTTCGTCTAAAAGTGGGTTTTGAGTCACTTTTTCATACAAATGTGTCATTTTTTGAGCCCAAATCACTGCTTTCTGCGTGGTTTTGGTTCGTTTTAGTACATTTTTACAAATTAAAATATTCCAAAGGGCGTGTCTAAAAGCGTTTGCTTGATTGCTCTTATGGTGACTCTTTCCAAATAAACCGTCGCAAAGCGCCATTGTTCGCTTTGTCGCCTGAAATGTAGGCCAAATGAGCAATGGATTTTTCAGAAACAAAAAACCTAATTGTGTCAATTGCGAAAGGCTTAATCGCTTAATTCGCAACCAAATATTCATTAGTCTGCTTTGTATTCTTTTACAGCTTCAATAAAGGCAGCTGCATTTTCAACAGGTACATTTGGTAAAATACCGTGACCTAAATTTACGATATATCTGTCTTTTCCGAAGTCATCAATCATTTCTTTCACCATCTTTTTAATAACAGCCGGCGGACTCAACAATCGAACGGGATCAAAGTTTCCTTGTAATGTAATTTTTCCGCCAGAAAGGTAACGCGCGTTTGTAGGCGAACACGTCCAATCTACTCCTAAAGCCGAAGCACCACTTTTAGCCATTGTATCGAGTGCGAACCAACATCCTTTTCCGAAGGCAATTACAGGAGTTTCATCCTTTAAAGCATCGATAATTTGTTGCATATACTGCCAGCTAAATTCTTGGTAATCGGTAGGCGAAAGCATGCCTCCCCAACTATCAAAAAGTTGCACAGCATTTACACCTGCTTTTACTTTTTCTTTTAAATATAGAATGGTGGTGTCGGTAATTTTCTGAAGCAATTCGTGTGCTACCGTAGGTTTTGTAAAACAAAGTTCTTTCGCTTTATCAAACGTTTTACTTCCTTGTCCTTGTACGCAGTAGCATAAAATGGTCCACGGACTTCCAGCAAAACCAATCAACGGAATGTCATCGTTCAGTTTTTCCTTGGTCATTTTAATCGCTTCCATCACATAGCCCAACGTATCGTGAATATCTGGAACAATCACGCTTTCTAAATCCTTTTGCGTACGAATAGGATTTGGCAACCAAGGTCCTAAACCTGGTTTCATTTCAACGTGAATGTTCATTGCTTGCGGAATCACAAGAATGTCGCAGAATAAAATCGCGGCATCCATTCCGTAGCGACGAATAGGTTGTACGGTAATTTCACTCGCTAACTCGGGAGTTTGACAACGTGTAAAAAAGTCGTATTTTTCTTTAATTTCCATGAACTCAGGAAGGTATCTTCCTGCTTGTCGCATCATCCAAACGGGTGGTCTATCTACAGTTTCACCTTTTAATGCTCTTAAAAATAAATCGTTTTTTATCATATCGCTATCTCCAAAAAGAAAGGAGTTTTTTAATTAGTACTTTTTTCGTCTGTTTTGTTACGCTTTGTAAGCGTTTCTATTGCTTTTTCGAGTACGCTTTCTACCGTTGTAGTGGCAGCTATACGTGTCTGTAAGTTGTTTTTTTTTGCTTCGGAAGCTGTTGTAGCTCCGATACAAAAGGCGATGGTTTCAGAATAAGAAGGAATTTCTTCTTCTGCATTTTTAAATCCTTCTATAAAACTACGAACGCCACTGGGACTAAAAAACAGGATTCCGTCCCATTTTTGGTCAAAATGCTTCAAATTTAGTGTTGTTTTATACGTTTCTGTCTCAAAAAGAGGAATATTCGCTTTTTTTAATTCTGAAGGAAGAACATCACTTCGTATGTTTCCGCAGAAAAAATGAAAAGCTTCGTTTTTGTGGTTTTTTATAATGAAATCAGCTAATTCTGAAGCATAATGAGTCATTTTGAATACTTTTTGACCATTTTCTTCTAAAAATGCTTTCGTCTTTTCTCCTACACAAAAACAATTTGATGCTGCTGTTTCTTGAAATGACTGCTGTTTTAGAAATGATTTGACAGCATTCTGACTCGTAAAAATAATGTTTTCAATATTTGAAGGAACTTCGAAATCACTAAATTCAATTTGAATGGCATCATAAGAAACAACTGAAAAACCAGCATTCCGCATTGTTTTTTCTTGCGAAGCGGTTAGGGTTTTCGTTGCTAAAATATTTTTGTGCATCACTCCAAACCACTTTTAATCAAAGCCATTAATTCTTTTCCGCCGTTGGCTAAAACTTCGTCAGCACATTTCTTTCCGAAGCCTTTGTAATTTGAGGTTTCAATTGTTTTTTCAACTTCAATTTTAGTGACTCCATCTAGTGAAAAAAGTACCCCTTTAAACTGAACTTTATCTTCAATAATGGTTGCAATAGCGCCAATTGGAGCAGTACAACCTCCTTCTAATACACGTAAAAATTCGCGCTCCACGTGAGTGCATATTTCGGAAGGTGTATGATTCAGTTTTGAAGTAGCCTCCACACTAAATGCATCGTTTTCTAAAGCGACAACAAGCATTGCCCCTTGCGATGGTGCAGGAATCATCCAATCTAAATCGATATAATTTTCGGGAAGCACTTCTATGCGTTCCAATCCTGCTTTGGCAAAAATGGCGCCTTCCCACGGATTGTCTTCTAATTTTTGCAAGCGAGAGTTCACGTTTCCTCGCAAACCAACTACTTCATGATTTGGATATCTGTGCAACCATTGTGCTTTACGACGCAGACTTCCTGTAGCAATAGTCGCTGCTTTTTCAGGAGCAAACGTTCCTTTTGTCACTAAAATATCGTTGCTTGAGGCTCTTTCAAGCACGGCAGTTTGTACAATACCCGTTGGTAATAAGGTAGGCACATCTTTCATACTATGCACAGCGATATCTACAGATCCGTTGAGCATGGCAATGTCTAAGGTTTTGGTAAAAATACCTGTAATGCCTAATTCGTATAAGGGTTTTTCAAGCTGTAAGTCACCGGTAGATTTCACAGGAACCAATTCGGTTGTATAGCCTAAGGCTTCTAATTTGTCCTGAACAGTATGGGCTTGCCATAATGCTAACTGACTATCGCGAGTACCAATACGAATAGTTTTTTTCACGATTATTTGGTTGAAAGTTGAAACACTTTGTGGATTAAATCGACACTTTCGGAAGTAGAAACAGAATCGTCTTTTAAATGATTTGCAAAGTGTGTTGTAATTTTATGAATGATGCGGTTGCTAAGAATTTCGGCTTGTTCTTCGTTGAAATCATTAATTTTTTTGCGCTGAAAATCAATTTCATTGCTTTTAATCTCTGCCAACTTCACTTTTAACGCCTTAATGGTAGGGGCAAATTTTCTGTTTTCTGCCCAAGTATTAAACTCTTGCTCTACTTCATGAATAATTTCTTGAGCCATAGGAATTTGAGAGGCTCTATGTTCTAGTGTTTTATCGGTCACTGTTGAAAGATCGTCTAAATGAACCAATGTTACGAATTCGTTCTCGGTTACATTGTTCGATACATTTTTTGGAATCGATAAATCCAAAATAAGCAACGGACGTTTTAAGTATAATAACTCTTTAGAAATCGTTGGTTTTTGCGCTCCTGTTGCAACAATGAGCACATCCGTTTGGGCGATTTCACTTTGAATGTCGGCATAATCTTTTACAATCAAATTGAACTTTCCTGCAATTTTTTCGGCTTTATCCTTGGTGCGATTGATAAGCGTTATTTGCTCGTTTTTGGTATGCTTTATTAGGTTTTCACAGGTGTTTCGTCCAATTTTTCCTGTTCCGAAGAGCAAGATATTTTTTTCTGAAACATACGGCACTCGCGCCATAATGTATTGTACTGCGGCAAAACTAACAGAGGTTGCTCCGCTAGAAATTTCCGTTTCGTTTTTAATTTTTTTGCTGGCCTGAATCACAGCATTGGCCAAACGCTCAGAATAAGGATTCATCAATCCTAAATTTTTAGATTGTCTGAATCCAGTACGTAACTGACTAATTATCTCAAAATCACCTAAAATCTGACTGTCTAAACCTGTTCCTACTCTGAACAAATGCGAAACAGCTTCTTTGTTTTTATGAATGTAGGCTACTTTTTCAAACTCTTCAATGCTTCCATTGGTGTGTTCGCATAACAACTTTATAATTTGAAAAGGATGTTGTGCAATACCATACAACTCGGTACGATTACACGTAGAGATAACGATTAATGAAGGGAGATTTTCTTGTTTCGCTTGTGCTAAAATATTCTGTTGGGCAGTTTCGCTAATACTAAAGCGCCCGCGAGTTTCTGCATCAGCCTTTTTATAGTTAAGGCCTATAGCGTAAAAATTTCCTTCGTGAATAGAAGTTGATTGTGTATTATTCATTTTTATACCTGACGGGGCAAATGTAGGAGCATTTTATTTTAAAAAGTAACGCTATCGGTATCATTAGTGTCGAAGGCTGTTAATTTTTACTAAAAAATGACATTTATCATATAAATGCCCTAATTTAGCCTAGTAAAATAGCTTTTACACAAAATAATTTAGAACTATTCTAAATAAAAAAATCAAAAGAGGTTATGTTTTCAGAAAAAAATGTCGCTCAAAGTTTTTATGAAGAGGTTGCTATTGAGACCGGATTTTACATCTTAAAATTTAACAATGAAACGCATGAAAACCAGCTTTTTAGTCGGGAAGTAGGGTCTAATTTTGTTCAGTTTCATTTTTGCATAAAAGGCAATGCAAGCTTTAGTTTTAATGAAGGAAATTACGTGTTGCCTTTACAAGAAGACAGTTCGTTATTGTTGTATAATCCAGAGCGCGATTTACCCTTACATCTTACAGTAGTTCCCAATTCATGGGTGCTATCCGTATTATTACCTATAAAAAAATTTCATGGTTTGTTTTCTTCGGAAGCAAATTACATTACTTTTTTAAGTGACGAAAACAAGGATCGGAAGTATTATAAAGACGCTCAAATTTCGCCTTCTATGGCCATTGTTTTGAATCAATTGATGAATTACAACTTGCATCCTTCCGTAAAGCCCCTTTATTTTAAAGGAAAAGCTTACGAGTTGTTGAGTTTGTATTTTAACAGACCTGCCGATGTCGATATTGAGCAGTGTCCGTTTTTAATTGACGAAGACAATGTGGCGAAGATTAAAAAAGCGAAACAAATAATTATCAATCGGATGGCAGAGCCTCCTACGCTGCAGGAACTTTCCGAAGAAATCAATTTACCCTTAAATCGGTTGAAAGAAGGATTTAAACAAGTCTATGGCGATTCCGTATTTAGTTTTTTGTTCGATTATAAAATGGAAGTCGCCCGTCAATTACTAGCAACAGGTTCGCACAATGTTAATGAAGTCGGTCTTAAAGTAGGCTATAGCACAGCGAGTCATTTTATAGCGGCTTTTAGAAAAAAATTTGGAACCACTCCTAAAAAATATG
Organism: Ulvibacter litoralis; assembly: GCF_900102055.1. Taxonomy (GTDB): domain Bacteria; phylum Bacteroidota; class Bacteroidia; order Flavobacteriales; family Flavobacteriaceae; genus Ulvibacter; species Ulvibacter litoralis. The sequence continues at coordinate 795,187 of NZ_FNBA01000001.1, read as the reverse complement.
TGATGGGACTTTCCTCATAAATAATTTATATGGAACTATTGATTTTATAGTATTCAAGCTTTTGACTATTGAATTTATAAAAGGTAGTTTTGTATTCTATAATTTTACAATACTTGAAACGCGCATGTTCAAAACTTTAACACCTACGGGAATGTTTTATAGCGAACAGCATGTGAGCTTTAAAAATCTATAAATTTAAACACATGAAAGGAGTTCTCCTTGTCAATCTTGGCTCGCCAGACAGTACAAACCCTAAAGACGTTAAAAAGTATTTAGACGAATTTTTAATGGATCCTCGCGTGATCGATGTGCCACGTTGGGCACGAATTTTATTGGTTCGAGGAATTATTTTAAATACAAGGCCCAAAAAATCGGCCGCAGCGTATCAAAAAATCTGGTGGGAAGAAGGTTCTCCTTTAATTGTTCTTTCGGAACGATTGCAAGATAAAGTAAAGCAAAAAACAACGGTTCCTGTTGCGTTGGCAATGCGCTACGGAAGCATGACGTTGCAAAAAGGACTTCAAGAATTAGTAGATCAAGGCGTGACAGAAGTACTCACAATTCCGTTGTATCCTCAGTTTGCAATGGCGACTACTGAAACGATTGATGTGAAAGTTGAAGAACTTCGGAAAGAATTTTTTCCGCAATTAGAAGTGAGTTCATTACCTGCTTTTTACAAGAAACCAGAATATATCGATGTGTTGTCTAGAAGTATTGCTGAAGGTTTAGAAAATGCAGACTATGAGCACGTTTTATTCAGTTACCACGGGGTTCCAGAGCGTCACATCAGAAAAAGCGATATTACAAAATCACATTGTAAAATAGACGGAAGCTGCTGTGTAACTGCTTCCGAAGCACATAAATATTGCTATCGCCACCAGTGTTTAGACACCACGCGAATGGTCGCAGAAAAATTAAACCTGAAAGAAGGAACCTTTTCAACATCGTTTCAATCACGATTAGGTTTTGATCCATGGTTGCAACCCTACACAGACCGAACCATAGAACGTATGGGATTGGCTGGAACTAAAAAATTAGCCATTGTTACACCTGCATTTGTGAGTGATTGTTTAGAAACACTCGAAGAAATTGCGATGGAAGGAGAAGAAATATTTCACGAAGTAGGCGGAAAAGACTTTACTGTTGTTCCGTGTTTGAACGATCGAGACGATTTTGCACAACTTTTAGCCGATTGGATTGACCAATGGCGACTTAAAGACTTAAAAACAGCAATTGCTTAATGGCGAACGGAAAAAGATCTACCACCTTAGGAACCGATCCTATTAGTAAATTATTGGTTAGACAAGCAGTACCAGCGTCCATCGGGATTTTGGTAATGTCCCTAAATATGATTGTAGACACCATTTTTGTGGGCCGATGGATTGGTCCGCTAGCGATTTCTGCCATTACAGTGGTCATTCCGATTACCTTTTTTATTGGCGCCATTGGATTGGCTTTTGGTATCGGAGGAAGCTCCGTGTTGTCGCGGGCGCTTGGCTCAGGAAACGACTCTAAAGCGCTTCAGGTGTTTGGAAATCAGGTGACGCTTACTTTTTTAGTATCAGGTTTATTGGCCATTCTCGGATTGGTTTTTCAGAATTACTTGATCGAATTTTTTGGTGCCGACGACTCCTTTAAAGACTTGGCACTTACCTATTACCGTATTGTAATGTATGGTATAGTGATGCTCTCCATGTGTATGATGGGGAACAATGTAATTCGTGCCGAAGGAAAACCAAAATTCGCCATGTATGCAATGATGTTACCTGCTATCGGGAATATTTTTATGGATTACATCCTTATAAATGTATTCGATTTTGGAATGGAAGGTGCTGCGTGGGCTACGTTTATATCGTACGCCATTTGTTTTGCCTTTGTATTGTGGTTTTTTATAGTTAAAAGTGAATTGCGACTTACCCTCACCAATTTCAAATTGCAGCCTAAAATTGTGGGCGAGATTGCCAGTTTAAGCTCTGTTACCTTAGCGCGACAAGGAACTGTAAGTGTATTAACCATATTGCTAAATAATGTGCTAATCGTACAAGGAGATGCCTTAGATGTGGCTACCTACGGAATTATTAGTAGAATGCTCATGTTTGCTTTGTTTCCAGTAATTGGCGTAAATCAGGGGTTTTTGCCAATTGCAGGGTATAATTATGGCGCCAATCAGTTTCAGAGAGTTCGGGAGAGTATAAATACTTCTATAAAATATTCAGGTGCTTTGGCGTTGTTTATTTTTGCGATTATAATGATATTTCCAGCTGAAATTGTGTCGATTTTTATCAGTAATAGTAAAACTCTTTCCGCCGAAACAATGGCACATAACAGTGAGATTTTAAGTAGAACACCTTCTGCTTTGCGTTGGGTTTTTGCGGCCACACCTGTTATTGCGATTCAGTTAATCGGAGCTTCTTATTTTCAAGCCATCGGGAAAGCAATGCCGGCGTTGTTGCTAAGTTTAACCAAGCAAGGCTTCTTTTTAATTCCGTTAGTGATTATCTTACCACAGTTTTTTGGGGTTTGGGGTGTTTGGATTTCGTTCCCGATTGCCGATGTGTTATCAACAATACTCACAGGATACTTTTTGAATAAAGAAGTTGTAAAAATGGTTCAGTAGATTTTTAAGCATATGGAATATCAATATATTAAATCGCTTCACTTAATTTTTGTCATCACCTGGTTTGCAGGCTTATTTTACATAGTGCGTCTTTTTGTATATCAAATTGAGGCCTTTCAGAAGCCATCTCCCGACAAAGAAATATTGAGTGCTCAGTACAAAATCATGGCAAAACGCTTGTGGTATATCATCACATGGCCTTCCATGGTATTGGCCGTTGTTTTTGCCATTTGGTTATTGGCACTTCGTCCTTTTTATCTTTCAGATGGATGGATGCAAGTAAAATTAGGCTTTGTAGTACTGCTAATTATCTATCAACTTAAATGTCATAGTATTTTTAAACAGCTTCAGAAGGACGTCGTAAAACACTCTTCTAATTTTATGCGCTTGTTCAATGAAGGAGCGACTATTATCCTGTTTGCAATTGTTTTTCTAGTGGTTTTAAAAAACGCAGTCAATTGGATTTATGGGGTTGTTGGAATTATGTTGTTTTCAATATTGATTATGCTAGGCTTTAAATTTTACAAACGATTGCGCGAAAAAAATTGATTTTTTAAGAGGCGTTCATTTGGTGTAATTATTGCTATATTCCTTAAACAAATGGAATTTCATGGGATTTTATAAATCGTTTCGCTTTCGAATTTTTTTATCAATGCTGTTATTATTGCTGGGAGCATCGATATTAATTGCGATGGTTACTATCTATCAGTATCGTGAGGAAGCTAAAGATTATCACAAAGAGCGATTGCTTCGGAAAGAGGAGAACATCCGTAAAAACATTGATTTCATTCTTAAAAATACAACCTATCCTGTAGAGACGGATAAAATTCCGTTGATTTTTAAAGAGAAAATTTACGAACTAAAAGCCATTCATAATTTAGAAATGTACTTGTACGATTTAGAGGGAAACTACTTAAAATCGTCAAAGGCTTCTTTTTATTTCGACTCTACCGACACAAAAATGAAATCGTATGCTTTACAAGCGCTAGAAAAATCTCCTACGAAATCATTTATAGAAGAATTTGAAGAAGACGGAAAAGAATACAGGTCGTCGTACACCTATATTACCGACATGCATTTTAAGCCGCTAGCCATTTTAAACCTTCCCTATATTGAAGACGATGGGTTTATAAAGCGAGAGTTACGAGAAAATTTGTCGCGCTTAGGGATTGCTTACTTTTTCATGATGTTAATTGCCATTGGGTTGGCGTATTTTTTATCAAAATACATTACACGTTCGTTAAATGATATTAGTGAAATAATCACGAAAACACGTTTAAACAAACGGAACAAAAAAATATTAATTACCGATACATCGCAAGAAATCACAACCCTTGTAAGCGCTTATAATCGGATGATTGATGAGTTGGAAAATAGTGCCGCACAACTAGCAGCAAGCGAGCGTGAGGCAGCCTGGCGTGAAATGGCAAAGCAAGTGGCACACGAAATTAAAAACCCGTTGACACCAATGCGTTTAACTGTGCAAAGTTTTCAACGAAAGTTTGATCCCACGGCGCCAGATATTGAGCAGAAATTAAAGGAATATAGCAATACATTAATTCAGCAAATAGATACGATGAGTTCTATTGCTTCGGCATTTTCAACCTATGCGACTATGCCTGCACAAAAAGACGAAACGCTTAATATTGTTAAGATTACAAAGTTGTCGCTCGACATTTTTAACGAAGAGTACATTTATTTCTTTTCTGAAGAAGATGAAATTATCGCCAAATTTGATCGCACACAATTAATTCGGGTGATTACCAACCTGATTAAAAATAGCATTCAGGCTATTGAACAGAAAAATCCTGAAGAGCCTCGTATTGAAGTACGCGTAGCTTCTGAAGGACCTTTGGTAGCTATCACAATTACAGACAACGGAATCGGTATTTCTGAAGAAAACAGAGAAAAAGTATTTGAGCCGAAGTTTACCACAAAATCGAGTGGTATGGGACTGGGACTTGCCATGGTGAAAAACATCGTTGAAACCTATCAAGGTGTCATTACATTAGAGAGCAATGAAGCACAAGGAGCGACTTTTAAAGTGGTATTTCCTAGACATTTGTAAGCTTTTTCGTAATTTTGAAACCACAAACCCAAACACCCTTAGTATCATGAACTTTAAAAATATTCTTTCGGAAACTTCCAATGGTATTGCTACTATTACGATAAACCGACCAGAAAAGCTAAACGCACTTAATAAAGACACCATAAACGAGCTGCACCAAGCCGTTAAAAAAGCCGATGAGGATGCTAGTATACGTGCCATCATACTTACCGGTAGTGGAGAGAAAGCATTTGTAGCTGGAGCAGACATTAGCGAGTTTTCAGATTTTTCTGTTTCTGAAGGTGGGCAATTAGCCGCACAAGGACAAGCTGTGTTATTCGATTTTATAGCAACGCTTTCTACACCTGTTATTGCAGCAGTAAACGGATTTGCATTAGGTGGCGGACTTGAACTTGCGATGGCAGCACATTTTAGAATCGCTAGCGAAAATGCAAAAATGGGACTTCCAGAAGTGTCTTTAGGACTTATTCCTGGGTATGGTGGAACACAACGTTTGCCAGAACTAGTAGGGAAAGGACGTGCTTTCGAACTTATTATGACCGCAGGAATGATAGATGCCAATAAAGCATTGGATTTCGGATTGGTAAATCATGTGGTTGCCTTGGAAGAATTACTTCCTTTTACAAGAACCCTTGCTGAAAAAATTATGAGAAACTCTCCAATGGCGATTGCAGCAGCAATTTCAGCTGTGAATGCAGGTTATGAAGTTGGAGAAAACGGATACGATGTTGAAATTTCAGAATTTGGAAAATGCTTTGGAACTGCCGATTTTAAAGAAGGAACACAAGCCTTTTTAGATAAAAGAAAAGCCGCTTTTACCGGAAAATAAAATACTTGGAAATATTCCTAGTTTTATAGGAAATAGTCCAATTTAAAAGTAACTTTGAGATATTCATTTATCTCAAAGTTTTTTTTATGTCTGAACCCATCAAAGGTCGCGGAGCACAACGTACCATCCACAATCGCTTTTTTGAACACGAACACGAAGTGTTGGATGAATATCTAAACTTTTGCGAAGCGGAAGGCGAATTGGCAGATAAAAACAAAACCAAGTACATCGATGTGTTCCCAAAAACCTTTGTCAATAAAGTAACCAGTCCCGACGTGGGAATGAATTTTTCGGCAAATCCGTACCAAGGTTGTGAACACGGCTGTGTGTATTGTTATGCGCGTAATAGTCATGAATATTGGGGGTATGGTGCCGGACTTGATTTTGAGCGTACCATTTTAGTAAAAAAGAATGCGCCGCAATTGCTAGACGATTTACTGAAAAAGAAATCCTGGCAACCGCACCCAATTGTGTTGTCTGGAAATACTGATTGTTACCAACCTATAGAACGGAAGCTTCAAATCACACGACAGTGCATCGAGGTGCTTCATAAATGGAAACATCCGTTTTCGATTATCACTAAAAATTCATTATTACTGCGCGATTTAGACTTATTGAAAGAAATGGCAGCACTTCATTTAGTGACCGTCAATATCTCTATTACGTCACTTTCCGAAGAAACAAGACGTCTGCTAGAGCCTAGAACGGCTAGTATTAAAAACAGACTAAAAGCTGTAGAAATACTCTCGAAAAATAACATTCCGGTACGCGTGATGATGGCGCCTATCATTCCTTCGTTAACGAGTCACGAAATACTTCCTTTGGTGAAAAAAGTTTCAGAATTGGGCGCGATAGATGTCACAGGAATTATGGTTCGATTAAATGGGCAGATTGGCGAAATTTTTAAAGATTGGGCGTATAAAACCTTTCCAGATCGTGCCGAACGTATTTTAAATCAGATAGCCGAGTCGCACGGCGGAAGCTTAAACGATAGTCGGTTTGGAACAAGAATGCGAGGCGAAGGTGCGATTGCACAACAAGTGATGGACACAATGCAACTTGCAAAGAAAAAATATCTAAATGTTCCGAAGCAAAAACCACTAGAAACAAGTCATTATCTTCAACTAAAAGACCCGCAGCTACGCTTATTTTAATTAGTATCTTTGAAAACTGTTACTAATTTGATCTTTTCGATACAAACTTGTTATGAGACCATTTTTATTCGTGCTATGTTTATTTTTTGCGTTTTTAAGTCAGGCACAGCAAGACCCCCTTTCTGCTAAAACCTACAAAGAATTAACCGAAATTATCAATGCAAATACAGCAGTAGACACAACGCTATCATTAGAGGCTTCACGGGCTTATTTAGAAAAAGCAACGACAGAAAAAGATGCTGAAAATCAGTGGAAAGCGTATCATGCTTTCACGGTTGTTTACTTGCAGGCATCAGCGTATGATAAAGCGACAGTTTTTGGTGAAAAGCTTCGCGAACATACGTATCAAAATAAATTGGAAGCTTTTTACTTTAAAACCCACCAAACGTTGGCGAGTGTGTACCTTCAAAAAGGCGTTTTAAGCAAATCGTTAGATGAGTTTAATGCTGGCTTGGCGATTGCGGAGGCTCATAATAATATTGAAGAAATACAAGCTGCTTATTTTGGTATCAACCTTATTGAATCGATTGGAGGAGATTACGCTTCTGCAATTCAAACTCAGAAAGAATTGATTCAACGGGTGTTAAGCTCAAACGACACTTCTCTTTCTGAAACTCAGAAGGAAGCGATTTTGTTTAAAGCCCAAGCGAGTATTGCAGATTCATATCTTAAAGCCAAACAAGCAGATTCAGCGTATCATTACAGCAGTTTGATTTTAAAAAAATCGTTAGAAAACAAAGATTCTTGTTTTACAAAAAACTTGTATTGGCAATTGGGAAAAGCAGAGCTATTGCTAAAAGAATTTGATGCCGCTAAAAAGAGTTTCGATTATTCTACACAATATTGCAGGCCACTATCAAAGTTTGACAGTTTAATTGTGGGAGGACTTTATGCCAAGGTGTATGCAGGTAAAAAGCAATACAAAAAAACCATTTTTCATCTTGAAGAAGCCTTAGCGGCCTATCCCGTTTCTGAAGCAGAAGAAGGTTTTATGGATGATTATTACAAGGTATTGGCCAATGCTTATAAAGAAGAGAAAAACTTGGAAAGGGCAAGTTTTTACTTTGAAAAATATGTAAACACGACCACAGAATTTAATAAGATTAAAGACACCATACACTCTTCATTTCGGAATAAAGAATTGGAGGAGTTTCGGGCAGAATTAGCCGAATTAAAAACGGAAAAGGAAGCGCAAAAAGGCTATTTGAAATACGTCTCTCTAGCAGCAACCATCGTAATTTTAGGATTGTTATTTGTGTTGCTGAAATTTTACAGAACCAAGAAACAAAACGAATTAAAATTTGAAGCGTTAATTGCCAAACTGAAGGCTTCTGAAAAGAAAAAAGATATTATAGACACTAAAGATGCGGTGCTGGAAGAAAAAACGACCAACGACATCCCAGAGGAAACCAAACAACAAATTTTGGACGGACTTCGAAAGCTTGAGGAGAAAGAATATTTCTTAAAGCAAGAATGCAACTCGTACAACGTTGCGAAAAAAATTAATACCAACACGTCCTATCTTTCAAAAGTAATCAATGCGCACTACGGAAAAAACTTCAACACCTACATAAATGATCTTCGAATTAATTATGCCATCGTCCGATTAAAAGATGATGTTATTTTTAGATCGTATTCGATACAATCGATTGCGGAAGAATTAGGGTATAAAAGTGCCGATTCGTTTACAAAATACTTCAAAAAAGACACTGGATTAAACCCGTCTTTCTATATCAAAGAGATCAAAAATATCACCTAAAAACACCCTTTACACCCTAAATTTATAAATTTAGGGTTGGGTGAATCCCCTGTAATTTTAGAACTACATTTTTAATGTAAACAACTGTAAATCAATAAATTGATGCTAATTTTTGCCACCCAATTTTTCCTAAATTGGGGTGGCTTCTCTTTTATATACTGTTTTTATAGCGCAAATTTGGTTTCAGAAATAAATCACTAAAACCAACTATTATGAAAACAAAAAATCGCATACTTAAAATCTCAGCAATCGTAGCAATCTTTTTTGGATCCGCTTTTTTAAGCTACTCGTTTGTAAGCGGGTTGAAAGAGCATGATAGAACTACGGCTAGTATGGAGCAAGTTTTAAAAGAGCATTGTTATTGTAAAGATGTTTCGATCGATATTTCTAGCTACGGAATTCAGTTTAACGATGAGGGTGTTTCAAATGAAAATGTACATTTTTTATTACGTGATTGTGCAATCACTTCAGTAAAAACAGAAGCAAAAAGAGTGCATGCCATTCTTTCTGAAAAGGTTCCTTCTTATGGAACAATAGACATTGTTTCATTCTCTTTCCTTTCCGAAGAAAAACAAGAAACGATTCAGGTAAAAAACGGAATACTTCAACTGTAATCAATCACGATGAAAACAACCAAAACAACCCAACGAATGTATGAAGCAATTGGATGGACAATTGTAGCCTACTTTATAATCACTTTCTATACACATACGAACTATCATTAAAAAACGAACTTATGAAAACAAAAAACAAAACAACTAGCAAAATTCAACTTATAAAATTTGGAATCGGGATTGTAATAGGCGTTGCAATTTACTTATTTGTTCAATTAATTTTTTAACTCAGATGACAACTTTATTTCAATTTATACTAGAACTAATTGGGCAGTTCTGCTAATTATAAAACCTAATCTTTAAAACATAAAAACAATGAAAAATTTTAAATCAGTACTCGTAGCATGCATCTGTATGATGGTGTTTTTTAACGGAAAAGCGCAACAAGAAAATAGTCTATTGTGGAAAGTAGAAGGCAACGGAATTAAAACGTCGTATGTATTCGGAACGTTTCACATGTTGCCAAAAGAAGACTTTCAGCTAAAACAAAAAGTGAAAAATGCGATTGAAAGTTCAGAAACCATCGTATTAGAACTGGATATGGACGATCCGAATTTACAATCTGAAATGATGAAAGAATCGGTGCTATCGGAAGGAAATAGCTTGAAAAATTTCATGGACGAGCAAGAGTACGCAAGGTTAGACGCGTATTTTAATGAGAAAATGGGCGTGGGAATGGACAAGTTTGTCTCGTTTAAGCCGATGGTATTGTCGTCTATGGTGATGATGACGTATTTGGGAAAGGGATTTGCTAGTTATGAAGGCACACTTATCGAAATGGCGGCAGCGCAACAAAAAGAAGTAAAAGGTCTGGAAACAGTAGCTTTCCAGATGGGAATGTTCGATAAGCAACCCTACGAAGATCAAATTGACGATGTTGTAAAATTACTTGTAGAAGATGCCTTTATGAAAGACATGTTTGCCGAAATGATTGCACTTTACAAAGCGGAAGATATCCAAAATTTGTATGCGTATATGGACGAGTATTTTGACGGAGACGTTGAATTAATGGAGCGATTGTTACATGAAAGAAATGCCAATTGGATTCCAAAAATTGGAGCATTATCTAAGGAGGAAGCTGTGTTTTATGGAGTAGGAGCCGGCCATCTCGGAGGTGACAAAGGAGTAATTAATCTACTTAAAAAAGAAGGATATACAGTAACGCCAATTTTGGAGTAGACGTTTAAAGTCCTAATTTTTAAAAACTAAAGCTGTTTAAAAAGTATTTTTTAGACAGCTTTTTTATGCTTCCCCATTCCATTCTGCGTAAAATTGAGCTAAAAAGTCTTTCATGTATTGATGGCGATTTGCAGCAATTTTACGTCCCGTTTGGGTGTTCATTTTATCTTTTAAGAGCAGTAATTTCTCGTAAAAATGATTGAGTGTAGGTGCTTCTGAAGCTTTGTATTCTGAAGGACTTTGGTGTAAATTAGGTTTAATTTCAGGATCGTATAAAGCCCTGTTTTTAAATCCGCCGTAATTGAAGGTTCGAGCAATACCAATTGCTCCTAGTGCATCTAAGCGATCTGCATCTTGCACTACCGAGAGTTCGTCAGAGAAAAAGACTTGTTTTTTATGACCGCCTTTAAACGAGATATTTTCAATAATTTTTACAACGTGTTGGATGATTTCTTCGGAAACATTTTCGTCTTCAAGAAACTGGCGTGCCTTCCTAGGACCTACGGTTTCGTCACCATCGTGAAACTTAGAATCTGCAATATCGTGAAGCAAGGCGCCCAACGCAACGATTGTAGGATCTACGTTTTCTTCCGAAGCAATTAAAAGAGAATTTTTATACACCCGTTCAATATGAAACCAATCGTGACCGCCTTCAGCATCTTTGAGTTCCTTTTTTACAAAGGCAATCGTATTAGCAATAAGTGGTTGTGATATGTTTGACTGTGCCATCTTAGTTTTCTACCGCATCTTTAATGGTTTTTTCTACCACTTCAATACAACTTTTAGAATTTTCGAAATCTGAAATTTTTAGCGCAGGATGCACCGTGTGTTTTAAGTGTACTCCTAATGGCATCGGAAACATTCCGTAGCGCTGTAGTTTCCATGAATTATTAACGGTTATAGGCACTACATAAGCTTCAGGAGCGTATTTAAATAGAATTTCTAACCCTTTGTACCGAAATTCTTTAGGAACGCCGTTTCGGCTTCTCGTTCCTTCAGGAAAAATAACACCGCTATACTTGGTTGCTGATAAATATTTAGCAAAACGCGTCATTTCGGTAATGGCCTGTCTCGGGTTCTTCCGATCAATTAACGCAGCACCTCCGTGGCGTAAATTATAGGAAATTCCAGGAAGTCCTTTTCCTAATTCAATTTTAGAAACAAATTTGGGACTAAATTTTCGCAGGTACCAGATAATGGGCGGAATGTCCCACATACTTTGGTGGTTGGAAACAAAAATAATAGGAGCATCTTCTGGAAGCGGCTCAAGAATTGTCATGGTAAAACGGGTCCCTAATACGTTTAGACACCGTAAAATGGTCCAATTAAAATAATCGACACTTTTTTTAAAGGCATGGTAGCCAAATAAACGCAGACAGATGACTTCTAATGCGTGAAAAAAGAGCATGCTTAGACCGAAAAAGAAATAAAATAGAACGGTGAAAGGATACGAGAGTATTTTAGAAAGTTGTTTCATTGCGTGTCAAAAATAAAAAACCGTTTCCAATTAATTAGAAACGGTCTTATAAATTTTGTATATCCGTAGTATATCATAGACGATTATTTTTGTGTCATTCCGAATTTAGTTCGGAATCACATCAAGAAGATAATAAAATAGTTGCGTTGCGAACCTGAAACAAGTTCAGGTTGACATACTATAATAGAATAGATTACGGAAAAGTGATATAACTATTTTAAAGTCCTTTAACAGGAAAAGCGATTAACAAAACTCGTCAAAAGCACCTTTTAAGTTTTCAGCAATCATTCCGGCTTGACGGCCTTCAATATGATGACGCTCTAGCATGTGTACTAACTCTCCATTTTTAAACAACGCCATAGACGGTGAACTTGGAGGGAAAGGAACCATTTGTGCACGAGCAGCATCTACAGCTTCTTTGTCAACACCTGCAAAAACAGTCACTAAATGATCTGGAGTTTTTGCATTCTGTAATGACATTCTTGCTCCTGGACGTGCGTTAGCAGCAGCACAACCACAAACAGAATTTACAACCACTAGTGTTGTTCCTTCTTTGCTTAATGCATTCTGTACGTCTTCTTCTGTATGTAATTCTGTGAAACCTATATTGGTAAGGTCTTCACGCATTGGTTTAACTAATTCTGGTGGATACATAATAAAAGTGTTTAATTAATGTAACAAATTTGCTACAAAGATAACTTATTTAGAGGGTTTTTAAGGTGCGTTTTCAGCTTTACACAGCAAGCAATTACGTTAAATAAGTGCTAATTTTAAAAACGAACACTAGCAAAAGGCTGTATAGTTTACATTGAAAATCCTACCTTTGGTCGCTAATACATACTATAAATTACAAAAAATATGATTCGTTGGGTGGGAGCCATTTTAGGCTATTTACTATATAGATTTCCTGGAGCTGTTATTGGCTTTATAGTGGGAACTGTTATTGAAAGTTTTGGAAAGAAAGACGGTGGTGGATTTCAAAACGTGTTTCAGCAACAAAAAGCGGAGGTAACTCCTGCCGATTTTGAATTAAACCTACTCTCTCTTGCTTCTTTGGTGATTAAAGCAGATGGTACGGTGAGTCAGAGCGAATTGGATTTTGTACGTCAGTATTTTGTGCAATCCTACGGAAAGGAACGTGCAAACGCAACGTTTAAGGTTTTTAATGAAGTTATTAAGAAGCGAGAGGTTTCCGCAGTGAATATTTGTAATGTGTTGCGCCAACGAATGCGCTATGAATCTAGATTGCAAGTGCTTCACTTTTTGTTTAGCATAGCCAATGCAGATGGCGTGGTTACTGAAATTGAAGTAAATGAAATTAATAAAATAGGAGGCTTTTTAGGAATCAATTTCCGTGATTTTGAAAGCATTAAAGCCATGTTCTTTAAAAATCCAGATAGCGCCTACAAAATTCTTGAAATAGAACGGACTGCTACCGATGCTGATGTAAAGAAAGCGTACCGCGAAATGGCAAAAAAATACCATCCAGACAAACTACAACACATGGATGAAGCCTACCAAAAAGGTGCTGAAGAGAAGTTTAGAAAGGTGCAAGAAGCCTACGAACAGCTTCAAAAGGAACGCGGGTTTTAGGATAAATACCATTTAAACGTATTGTTTTTTATGTAATAAGGTGTTTTTATGGCTCTATTTTTAGGTTAGACTAAAAATAAGTTTTTGTAAACGCATTAAATAGATTTACCTTTGCCGTATGTTTACACATGCAGAAGAAAATTATTTAAAGACTATTTATCATTTGGAGCACGAACTGAAAGGGGAAGTGAGTACCAATGCCATTGCCGATCGAATGGAAATGAAACCATCGTCGGTAACCGATATGATTCAGAAATTGGCAGATAAAGAAGTGGTTTCCTATAAAAAATACAAAGGAGCCGTATTGACCGCACAAGGAAAAAAAGTGGCTGCAGCCGTTATCAGAAAACATCGGCTTTGGGAAGTATTTTTAGTTGAAAAGCTGAACTTTCATTGGGATGAGGTGCACGAAATTGCAGAACAGCTTGAGCATATAAAATCGGACGAGTTAGTAACCCGCCTTGATAAATTCCTTGGGAATCCAGATTTCGATCCGCATGGAGATCCTATTCCAGACAAGCATGGAAATATGAAACGGACTGAAAAGAAACTGCTTTCAGAATTAAATAAAAACCAGCGAGGCATTTGTGTTGGTGTAAAAGAAACTACGACAGAATACCTTCAATATCTGGACAAAAAGAAAATCAGTATCGGAACCAAAATAACCGTGCTTGGAAAAGAGTTTTTTGACGGTTCTATGGTGATTCTAGTAGGAAGAGACCAGTTTTTTATATCTAACAAGATAGCAGAAAACCTATACGTTCAAACAAATTAAGGCTATGAAAAAGTGTATGGTAATTTTTCTATTAGCAGCTCCCTCCTTAAGTGTCGCACAAGAAAACGAGACTGTTGAAGATTTGGTAACCGACAGACCCGACGCAACAGAGTCGTCGCGAGCAGTACCTTTACATTCGTTACAAGTTGAAACTGGAATTTTTTACGAGTCATTTAAAGAAACAGAGTCTCATTTTGAAACAATTGGGTACAATACAACTTTATTACGGTACGGACTCTTTAAAAATTTTGAACTACGGGTTGGCTGGAATTTAGAAGAAACAAGAACCACTTTTACTAATAGTCAGTTAGCGGATGTGGCAAGTGGTTTTTCGCCTCTTTTATTAGGAATGAAGGTTGAATTACTTGAAGAAAATGGGTGGATGCCCGAAATTGCTTTGTTAGGTCATATACAAATGCCCTTTTTAGCGGCAACAGCGTTTCGCCCTGAAAATACAGGAGTCGATTTTCGATTTTCAGCAGCACACACGCTTAGTGAAGCATCGAGTATTGGCTATAACTTAGGGGCACAATGGGGAAATGACTCTCCAGAGGCGGCCTACGTATATACATTGGCGTACGGGTATAGCCTTACCGACAATATTGGCCTTTATGCCGAAGTTTATGGAGACCTACTAGAAAACAGCAAGGCGAATCACTTTTGTGACGCCGGAATTACCTATTTAATAAAGAAAAACATACAGCTAGACGCTACCATAGGTAGGAGCTTTACCGAAGGACAAGATCTTTTGGTGAGTGCAGGCGTTAGTTTCCGAATCCCAAAATAAATAACATGAAAAAAATACTCAGTATACTGCTCGTTCTTACGGTTATAAGTTGTAAAAATTCCACCGAAACCTCTGGAAAACTTAAAGTAGTAACCACCACGACCATGGTGACCGATTTGGTAAAAAATATTGGTGGTGATTTGATCGAAATAGAAGGTTTGATGGGTGCTGGTGTAGATCCGCATTTGTACAAAGCAAGCGAAGGTGATGTGTCTAAATTGTTTCAAGCCGATGTTATTTTTTACAATGGGTTGCATTTGGAAGGTAAACTTGTAGAGGTGTTTGAAAAAATGGAAGCACAGCAAAAAAAGACGGTCGCTTTGGGTGATTTTTTAAACAAAAAGGAGTTGATTGCTTCGGAATATTTCGCGTCCAATTACGATCCGCACGTGTGGTTTAACATTCAGTTTTTTAAACAATTTGCTGAAAAAGTAACACAGGTACTTTCAGAAGAAGATCCAATCAATGCGGAAGCTTATAAAACGAATAACGCTACCTTTCAGAAGAAGTTAGATGCCTTAGAAGAAGAAGTAAAAGCGACAATTGCAACCCTTCCGAAGGAGAAAAGAATTTTAGTGACTGCACACGATGCTTTTAATTACTTCGGAAACGAATACGGATTCGTGGTTGTTGGCTTACAAGGAATATCGACTGCAACGGAAGCAGGTGTACAAGATGTGCAACGCCTTTCCGAATTTATCATTACTAACAAAGTAAAAGCTATCTTTATAGAAAGCTCTGTGCCGCGTAGAACGATTGAAGCTTTGCAACAAGCGGTGCTTTCAAAAAATCATGAAGTTGTCATAGGAGGCTCGCTTTACAGTGATGCTTTGGGTGATGCAAATTCAGTAGAAGGAACTTATATAGGAATGTTTACCTCTAATGTGAACATCATTGTAAATGCCCTTCGTTAAAAAGCAAAAGTATGGATGAAACTAAATTAGCTATAAGTGTAGATGATCTTACCGTAGCGTACGATTATAAGCCGGTGCTTTGGGATATCGATCTAGCCGTTCCAGAAGGAGTGCTCATGGCAATTGTGGGTCCTAACGGCGCAGGAAAATCAACGCTTATAAAAGCCATTTTGGGTATTATCAAACCCATTGCTGGAAGTGTTGCTATTTATGGAAAACCTTACGAAAAACAACGAAAGTTAGTTGCCTACGTACCACAAAAAGGAAGTGTCGATTGGGATTTTCCAACCACGGCCATTGATGTGGTGATGATGGGAACCTACGGAAGCTTAGGATGGATTAAACGTCCGGGACAAAAGGAAAAGAAAGCCTCCTTGGAAGCCTTGGAAAAAGTGGGAATGCTGTCCTTCAAAAACCGACAAATAAGTCAGTTAAGCGGCGGACAACAGCAGCGGGTGTTTTTGGCGAGAGCCTTGGTGCAAAATGCCTCTATTTATTTTATGGACGAACCATTTCAAGGCGTAGATGCGACCACCGAAATAGCCATTATCAATATTTTAAAAGAATTGCGAAAAGCAGGAAAAACGGTAGTTGTAGTGCATCACGATTTACAAACTGTTCCCGAGTATTTTGATTGGGTGACTTTTTTAAACGTGAAAAAAATCGCGACGGGTCCTGTAAAAGAAATTTTTAACGACGATAACCTAACTAAAACCTACGGAATTAATTACAAAGTTGCCGTTAATAAGTAGTTAGTAGCTTTTAGGACGCTTCGCTTGTAAAAAACAAAAGACATAATTTTTGATCACAAATCACCAAAATGATCAGTGGCTTTAAAAGAAAATTAAAAGAATAATTTAGCAATAAACTATAAGCAATGACCATCACAGAATATTTTAACCTCTTATTTACAGATTACACCCTTCGTACTATTACGTTGGGAACAGCTGTGTTGGGGGCTATCTGTGGTATGTTGGGGAGTTTTGCCGTACTTCGGAAGCAAAGTTTATTGGGCGATGCTGTGTCGCATGCGGCACTTCCTGGAATTGCGATTGCCTTTTTAATAACGGGAACAAAAGATAGTAATGTATTGTTATTGGGAGCCTTGGTAAGTGGTTTGATTGGAACGTTTTGGATTCGGGGAATGATTACCAAAACCCATTTAAAAACAGACACGGCTTTAGGATTGATTTTGTCTTTGTTTTTTGGCTTCGGAATGTTACTGCTAACGTTTATTCAGAAAATGCCGAATGCAAATCAGGCAGGGTTGGACAAATATCTCTTCGGACAAGCGGCAACTCTTGTTGAAAGTGACGTAAAAATCATGATTATTGTAACGGGTGTTTGTCTTTTTATTCTCTTGTTATTTTGGAAAGAATTTAAAATTCTATTATTCGATCCCGATTATACCAAAACATTGGGGTTTAATACTCGGTTTATAGATGTTCTCATCACCTTTTTTATTGTACTCGCCATTGTTTTAGGATTACAAACGGTTGGGGTTGTGTTAATGAGTGCCTTATTATTGGCTCCTGCAGCTGCGGCGCGACAATGGACAAACAGTTTAGGATTTATGGTTTTTCTTGCGGCTATTTTTGGTGCCTTTTCAGGGGTATTAGGAACTGCTATAAGTGCAACACAGAATAACCTTTCAACAGGGCCGGTTATTGTTTTGGTGGCAGCAGTGTTTGTAATTTTCTCTTTTATCTTCTCGCCAGGTCGCGGATTGTTGTTTCGTGAAATTCGTTTCAGAAAAAACAGAAAAGATTTACAGCTTAAAAAAACGCTTCAGTTTATGTACGGGATTGTTGAGTCTCACGAAAATATTTCGCATCCACACGCCATTCGAATTTTGAATAATTTTCATGGTTATACAAAAGGCTCGCTTAGAACCTTAGAAGAGAAAGAATGGATCACAATATCGGGACAGCAATGGGCACTTACCCAAAAGGGGTTTGACGAAGCAAAGGATATGTATAACCAACAGCTAAAAAATGACTAATCCACAAATCGAAATACAATTAATAGCGTCACTTGTGGCGGTTGCATGTGCGATTCCGGGAGTGTTTTTAGTGCTTCGGAAAATGGCGCTGATTAGCGATGCGATTAGTCATGCGATTTTACCCGGAATTGTAATTGGGTTTTTTATTACACAAGATCTTAATTCACCACTTTTAATTTTACTAGCAGCAATTACGGGTGTTATCACTGTTGTTTTGGTAGAAACCATTCAAAAGACGAATCTGGTAAAAGAAGATACCGCCATCGGACTTGTATTTCCAGCGTTGTTTAGCATTGGGGTGATTCTAATTGCTAAAAACGCAAATGATGTGCATCTCGATGTGGATGCCGTGTTGTTGGGCGAACTGGCCTTTGCGCCTTTCGATAGATTACTTGTTTCTGGGGTGGACTTAGGGCCAAAATCATTGTGGGTCATGGGAACCGTGCTTCTAATTACATTGGTTTTATTATTTCTGTTTTTTAAAGAATTAAAAGTAAGTACGTTTGATACGGGCTTGTCTTCGGCAATGGGTTTTTCTCCATTGGTACTTCATTACGGACTCATGTCGGTATCGTCGGTTACAGTGGTGGGTGCTTTTGATGCCGTGGGAGCGATATTAGTCGTAGCCTTAATGATTGCACCCGCAGCGACATCGTATTTGCTTACGAGTGATCTCAAAAAAATGCTCGGACTCTCCATTTGTTTTGGGGTTTTTGCAGCTATTGCTGGCTATTGGTTAGCGCATTGGTTGGATGCTTCAATTTCGGGATCTATGACCACGGTGCTCGGATTGATTTTTTTACTGGTGTATTTGTTTGCACCAAGCAAAGGACTTTTAGCGGTGTTGTACCGTCAAAAACAACAACGAAAAGAGGTTTCTTTAATTACTTTTTTGTTGCATTTAAACAACCATTCCGAAGAAGAGGAACGCCACATAAATCACTTAAACGAACACATAAATTGGAAAAAACTACGGTCTAAGGGAGTGTTAGATTTTGCGACAAAAAACAATATGATTCGTATTGAAAACGATGTTGTTTCCCTTACTGAAAAAGGCGAAGAATTTACCAATTTAGCGATTGAATACATCCTTACCAACAAGGACGAACACATTGAACACATTAAGGATGATTTCTTCTTATTTAGGGGATAAATCACAAATTAGTTGAGGTCATTTCTTGTTTTGGCACCCAAGCTTTACTGAAACTTAAAAGTTTGGCATCATTTTTTCCTATATCTTTAAGAACAAAAAACAAGTTATCATGAAAAAGTCATTAATCATACTCCTACTTTTAATCGTTACGGTTGGTTTTTCACAAGAAGACCCGATACAAGTGCCTCAAATTGGGGTAAAGGTAGCTGTGGGACAAACCGTGCAGTTTGAGAAAGCCTCGGTTACCTTTATAAAAGTAATTGCCGATTCGCGTTGTCCTAAAAATACAACTTGTATTTGGGCGGGAGAGGTAAAAGTCTTAGCCTCGGTTACAGAGGATGGGAAAGAGCCGAAAGAAGTTGAATTGGTCTTTGGAAAAGAAGTTCAGAATACTTTGATTTCTTCTGAAGGATATACGCTAAAATGTTTGTCGGTAACACCGTATCCATCATCTGAAGATAACGGCGAACGTGACTATGCGTTATTAGTTTCCGAAGGGAAATAAGAAATTAATGGCACCCACAATCTGATTTCCCACATTTTGTTTTTCCTCCATCTAAAGTGCCTGTCGTTTTTTGACGGGCTTCAAAAATAGGGTTCCAAACAAATTTTTTAAGAACATAGCCCAATGCGAGGCAAAATGTTAGTAATACAAGTATTGTTTGCATAACGTTTAACTTTTATTTTAATAATTGATACGCACCTAATGCGACTACATACGCAATGGCAGACATTGCAAAGAGTTGCCACATAGGCCATTTCCAACTGTTTGTTTCCTTTTTTACAACGGCTAACGTGCTCATACATTGCATGGCAAAGGCGTAAAAGAGTAATAGTGAAATTCCGCTTGCAAAATTAAACAATGGAGTTCCTAATACGGGATTTACCTCTGCGGCCATTCTATTTTTTATGGTTTTTTCATCTTCACTTCCCACGCTATAAATGGTAGCAAGTGTCCCTACAAATACTTCTCTAGCGGCAAACGAACTGATAAGTGCAATTCCAATTTTCCAGTCGTATCCTAACGGACGTACAGCAGGTTCAATCGCTTTTCCAAGAATACCGATGTACGAATTTTCTAATTTGAAAGATGCAATTTTGGTTTCAAGTTCTTCTTCGGAAAGGTTATTCGTAACATTTTCTTGGGTTACAATCGCTTCTGCTTTGTTGAAGTCACCAGGTCCGTAAGAAGCTAATACCCAAAGAATAATAGAAATTGCTAAAATGATTTTTCCAGCACCGAGTACAAACGACTTGGTTTTTTCGATCACGGTAATAAGCACATTTTTAGGCATCGGAAGCTTGTAATTGGGCATTTCGACCACAAAAAATGTTTTGGTTTTTATTTTAAGAATTTTATCGAGAAGGTAAGCCGAAAATATGGCGGCTCCGAAACCTAGCAAGTATAAAAACATTAACGTTAATCCTTGGTAACTGAAGATTCCTAGAACGCGACCTTCAGGAATTACAAGTGCAATAATGATAAGGTACACAGGCAATCTTGCCGAACAGGTTGTAAAGGGTGTTACTAAGATCGTGATAAGGCGTTCTTTCCAGTTTTCAATGTTTCGGGTTGCCATGATTGCTGGAATAGCACAAGCAGTACCAGAAACTAAAGGCACAACACTCTTTCCGCTTAATCCGAAACGACGCATGATACGGTCCATTAAAAAGACGACACGACTCATATAACCACTTTCTTCCAAAATGGAGATAAAGAAAAACAAAAAGGCAATCTGCGGAATAAAAATTACAATTCCGCCCAGTCCTGGAATGATTCCTTCAGCAATCAAATTGGTAAAGTCACCAGGAGGAAGCGTTGTTTTCATCCATTCGCTAAGGGAAGCAAACGTACTATCTATAAAGTCCATTGGATAACTACTCCAATCAAAAATAGCTTGGAACATTAAGAGTAAGATTCCGAAGAAAATAAAATACCCCCATACTTTATGAATGAGTACGCGGTCTAATCTGCTTCGTAAGTCTTTCGCATTGGCGGTATCTATGGTAAGCGTTTCTTTTAAAACTCCATTGATAAATTGATAACGCGCAATGGTTTCTTTCTGTTGCAAACGCTTCAGAGTGCTTTCCGACTCTGTTTTAAAACTTGCAACGCCTTGTAGTTCTTTACGCTCTAACTTTCCGAAGTTAACATCTTGCGTAATAACCAACCATAATTTGTATAAATCTTGGTTTGGAAACACTTTCCGAAGGCGATCAAAATATTCGGGCGCAATGGCAGAAGCATTTAAACACGGTTTTGTTGAGATTGTAGCGTGGTTTGTAATAAGCTCTTTAAGGGTGTCGAAACCAGTATTTTTTCGAGAACTAATAAGGGCAATTTTGGTTTCCAGTTTTTGCTCTAATCGTTCAACATCGAGAGAAATTGCTTTCCGTTCCATTCTGTCTGCCATGTTAACAGCAAGAATGGTAGGAATACCGAGGTCTTTTATTTGAGTGAAAAGAAGAAGGTTTCTTTTTAAGTTTTCAATTTCGGAAACAACAATTGCTACGTCTGGAAAATCTTTATCGTTTTTATTGAGTAAAAGTTCAATAACCACATTTTCGTCTAGAGAAGAAGCGTTTAGGCTATAGGTACCTGGAAGATCAATAATATGTGCCTTTAGAGATCTAGATAAAGTACAGGTTCCTTGTTTTTTTTCAACCGTAATCCCTGGATAATTCCCTACTTTTTGATTTAGACCGGTAAGTCTATTAAAAACAGAGGTTTTCCCAGTATTCGGGTTTCCAATAAGCGCTACGTTTATTTGTTTTGCCATCTTTAAGGGATCAATTCTATTTCAATTTGGGCGGCTGTTTCTTTTCTTATTGCTAAATGACTTCCGTTAATGTTGAGGTATAATGGATCCTGAAATGGAGCCGTTTGAACTAATGCAATTTCGTTTCCAGGAAGGCATCCCATTTCCAATAATTTAAGAGGAACTACATCTATAGAAAACTCTTTAATAATGGCACGTTGCCCTTTTTTTAACGATGCTATAGTCAACATTTGTGTTATTTAGATTGATTTTAAACAAGGCAAAAGTAAGTGAAAATGTGCAGGTAAGAAAACATTTACGTTTAAAAAGTTAGTCTTCCTGTTTTAAAGTCGCAATGTCTTCCAAAAGTTGCTCAATTGCTACTGGATCTGTACCGTCATAAAACCCTCGAATCCTTTTTTTGGTGTCTACCAAGACAAAGTTTTCGGTGTGAATGAGGTCGTATTGATCGTATGGATTGTCTTTTGCGGCTAAGTATGATTTTCGGGCTAGGGTATAAATTTGTTTTTTATCACCAGTAACGAGGTTCCATTTGGAATCGTCAACACCTTTTTCTAGTGCGTATTTTTTAAGTTGCGCTACGGAATCTATTTCGGGCATTACTGTATGTGACAGTAATAGAACGTTGGTATCGTTTTTTAACTTTTCCTGAATTTCTGCCATGTGGCCTGTCATGATTGGGCAAATTGTTTGACAGGTGGTAAAAAAGAAATCGGCAACGTAAATTTTATTTTTATAATCTGCTTGTGTAATGGTTTTTCCATTCTGGTTTAGAAGCGAAAAATCGGCAACTGTGTGGTATTTTTTTACATGTTGAATGGTACTATCTACCATTTCAACATTTACCTGTGCGGGTTGAAAAATAGGAAGTGTTTTTACGGGGTTTAGAATCGAATAAATGATAGAAATAATGATTGCTGAAAGTACAAGAAGTACGACTGCAAAAAACTTGTATTTAGAAAAGAATTGAAGCATTAAGCAAAAATAATTATAAGAATTACAAAGTTATGTGACATTTGTCACAAAACATCAGAAGTCATTATCGTATTTTTAAAGAATCTTAAATCTTTTCTTTTTTAAATAGTTCAGTATGAAAAAAATTACTTTTCTCGCCGCAGTTTTATTTTCTATAGGGCTTCATTCTCAAGTGGTTCAAGACAAATTACCTTCCATTGTTGAGGCAGAAACGAAGGCTGCACTAAATAGCATACAAGGTTCAAAAAACCTAAACACGGGTAATTATGATCTTAAATACCACCGACTTGAATTAACCGTCGACCCTAATGTTGCTTTTATTTCGGGAGATGTTACGTCTCATTTTGTTGCCAAAGAAAATCTTAGTGAAGTTACCTTTGAGCTTACTAACAACATGGTCGTTTCAGAAGTAATTCAGAGAGGAAATAATTTAAGTTATGTTCAAAATACAGATGATGAAGTTGTAATTACATTACCACAAGTACAAAATACTGGAGTATTAGATTCGTTGACCATTCGTTATTCGGGAAATCCAATTAGCTCTGGATTTGGTTCTTTTGAACAAACAACACACAATGGCGACCCAATTATTTGGACGCTTTCAGAGCCCTTCGGAGCAAAAGGATGGTGGCCTTGCAAACAAGATCTTAACGATAAAATAGATATGATAGATGTATATATTACTTCGCCTCAATTTAATCCTTCCAATGAAGAATATATAGCGGTGAGTAATGGTTTGGAGCAAAGTCAGGTAGTAAATGGTAGTATGAAAACCACGCATTTTAAGCATCAGCACCCTATTCCAGCTTATTTAATTGCCATAGCCGTGACCAATTATGAAGTTTACACCCATGAGGTTGCCAATAATGGGAACCCTTTTGATATCGTAAACTATGTGTATCCTGAAGATTTATCCTCTTGGCAAGCTAATTCAGGTGTTACGGTAGATATTATGAATTTATTCACCGATTTGTTTGAAGAATACCCTTACGCCAACGAAAAGTACGGGCATGCCCAGTTTGGTTGGGGTGGTGGAATGGAACATACAACAGTTTCGTTCATGGGAAGTCATTCTAGAGATTTGATTGCACATGAATTGGCACATCAATGGTTTGGAGATAAAGTTACCTGCGGAAGCTGGAAAGATATTTGGTTAAATGAAGGATTTGCTACGTATTTAACGGGATTAACTGTTGAAAATTTAGATGGTGATACTGCTTTTAGATCTTGGAGGCAGAGTAAAATATCAAGCATTACGTCTCAAACAGATGGTGTCGTTTATATTCCAGACAATGATACGACGAGTGTAAATAGAATTTTTAGCAGTCGTCTGACTTACAACAAGTCTTCGATGGTGTTGCATATGTTGCGAAAAAAAGTAGGAGATGCACTTTTCTTTCAAGGCCTTCAAAATTATTTAAGTGATCCAAATTTTGCGTATAATTACGCCAAAACACCCGATTTTATAGCAAAAATGGAGGATGTTAGTGGAGAGGATTTAACAGAGTTCTTTGACGATTGGATTTATAATGAAGGGTATCCAAGCTATACCATTGAATGGAATCAACCCACAGCGAGTCAAGCCTCCATTACAATTAATCAGTCGCAAAGCCACTCGTCGGTAAGTTATTTCGAGATGGGTGTTCCTATACGACTTCGTGGGGCTAACGGTGAGGTTTTAGATGTGGTATTGGAGAATTCGACCGATGGTGAAAACTTTTTGGTGGATGTAACATTTCCAGTGACTTCAGTGTTATTCGATCCTGATCGACATGTAATCTCTCGTAATAATTCGGTGGTTTTAGGCTTCAGTGATTCTCAGATTTCTTCGGAATTTTTAGTGTTTCCGAATCCTTTCCGAAGTGAACTTCAAATTAAAAAACCAAACAATATAACTATCTATCGTATTGAAATTATAGATGCCTTAGGAAGAACAATTATGGTCCCTAATGTTCAGAATTCATTGAATTTAGAAGGACTGCCTTCTGGAATGCATTTTGTAAAATTTGAAACAAGTGCGGGAATGGTTTATCGGTCTGTCGTAAAAAAATAACAAACAAGCTATTGCTTTCAATACCAATTAGAAGAGGCGAATTTGCGAATCTGTGAATAATGCCTATTTCAATATTTGTGACTTATTCTTAAAATTTTTTTCACAACCTTTAAAAGGTTACTTTTGCACGTTCAATTTCTGTCGTGCGTGTTGCTTTGACAGAGAAATTGTTTTCGGTTCAGTTTTTGAATACAGTGTGTTCACGAATCGTATGACAAGTATTGTATTTACTAATTTTTTTAAGAAACTATGAGTCCATTTGCCGTTAAAGCAATTCAGCTATTATTAAGCTTATCTCTTTTAATTGTCCTTCATGAATTGGGACACTTTATTCCCGCTAAATTATTTAAAACTCGTGTAGAGAAATTTTTCTTGTTTTTTGATGTCAAGTTTGCACTTTTCAAAAAGAAAATAGGGGATACTGTTTACGGAATTGGTTGGTTGCCACTTGGAGGTTATGTAAAAATCTCGGGTATGATCGATGAGAGTATGGACAAAGAGCAGATGGCACAACCGCCACAACCTTGGGAGTTTAGAAGTAAGCCAGCTTGGCAACGATTAATTATAATGTTGGGTGGAGTTACCGTAAATATTATAGTAGGTTTTGTTATTTATATGGGATTGTTGTACTTCTACGGAAGAGATATTACAACCAATGCTGATATTCCGGAAGGATTTTCAGTAGCCCAACAATTTAAAGAGTACGGTTTTAAAGATGGAGACCATATACTGAAAGTGAATGGTGAAGATTTTGAAAACGTAACTCAAATTAACAAGTACTTGTTTTTAAGAGATGTCTCTACGGTTGAAGTAAAACATAAAGAAGGTACTATTGAAACACTTTCGGTACCAGAAGATGCAGGAACAATAATGTTTAAAAACGATGTTTTAAAACCGTTCCAGCCACTTAGAAAAGCCGTGATTGATACGGTAGCACCCGAATTTCCAGCTGCAGCAGCAGGATTTAAAAATGGGGATGTGGTTCTAGCAGTAAACGGAAGCACAATAAAATACTGGCATGAATTTACAGAGAATGTGACCAAAAATAAAGGAAATGAAAATACGGTTGTTGTTTCGCGCAACGGTCAGATAGATACTTTAAAAGTTACAGCAACTGAAACAGGTCAAATTGGCGTTCAAAATTTTGCGAAGGAACTACAAGGAAAAGGAACGCATCTTACTTACGGTTTAGGCGAAAGTATTACTGGAGGGGTAAGTTATGGATACAACATATTAAAAGATTACGTAAAGCAATTTAAATATGTGTTTACCAAAAAAGGAGCGACACAAGTTGGTGGTTTTGGAGCCATAGGAAACCTTTTCCCAGACACATGGGATTGGATGAGCTTTTGGGAAACAACCGCGCTTATATCGATTATCTTAGCGTTTATGAACATCCTGCCGATCCCAGCATTAGATGGAGGGCACGTAATGTTTTTACTGTATGAAATAGTAACAGGACGTAAGCCTAATGATAAGTTTATGGAGTATGCACAAATGATTGGATTCTTTATTTTAATTGCTTTGGTACTGTTCGCAAATGGGAACGATATCTATCGCGCAATTTTTAATTAAAAAAAAGCGAAATTGTTTTGCGACATTTTAAAATTAAATTATATTTGCAACCGCTAAAAGATTAATTCTTTTAATTTTCTATATGAAATTCCTCTTTAGCTCAGTTGGTTAGAGCATCTGACTGTTAATCAGAGGGTCCTTGGTTCGAGCCCAAGAAGAGGAGCGAAAACAAAAAGCCACTAGAAATAGTGGCTTTTTTTATGCCTTTTTTTGAAAGATTCTTCATTTAAGTACGTTTCCAAACAACTTTATTTTAAATGTTATTTATTTGTATCTTAGTGACATACTGATATGGGTGGCGAATGCGATTACTTCGGAACCTCCATAAATTAAATGTATTTATAAATTGATTTAAATATTGAAAGATGAACACAACATTGAAAAAACTTAAAAAAGGTGTTTTACTTACACTTGCGGCAGTACTTACAACGGCATTCGCATACTCCCAGAGTAATTGTAGTAAATTTTATCCCATCGAAGAAGGAACCGCCTTTCAATACACCAACTATAATAAAAAAGGAAAAATAGAAGGGACTGTAGATTATACGATATCGAAGGTGACTGCAGAAGGTTCTGCCACCAATGCTACCTACGATATGAAATACCTAGATAAAAAAGGGAAAGATCTTTTTGAGACGAATTTTAATATCCTTTGCGAGAACGGTATGGTTCGTATCGATTATAAATCATTGTTCCCATCGCAAATGATGCAGCAATACACAGAAATGGGGCTTGAAATGGATATTACCGGTACAGATATCGAACTTCCAAACGACTTAAGCGTAGGTCAAGAGCTTCCGGATGCTAATTTAACCGTAGCTATGAACATGGGCGGTATAAAAATGAATACGGTTGTTGATCAAACAAATCGAAAAGTAGAGAAAAAGGAACGTGTAACCGTAGAAGCAGGTACTTTTGACTGCTTTTTAGTAACAGAAACCTCCATTTCGAAAACCATGGGGATGACTATCGAAATGGAGACCAAGCTCTGGTTAGCCGAAGGGGTAGGAATGGTGAAACAAGAAAGCTATAAAAAGAATGGAGCGCTAACAAGCCGCATGGAATTGACCAAGTTTGATAAATAAGTAATTCTTTTATTTAGTTCGTATTAGAAAACCTTCCGAAGTAAATGCTAAAAAAGGAATGAGAGTATTAAAAACCATTAGAAATAGTGGTTTTTTTTATGCGCTTTTCTGAAAAATTCTTCATTAAAATAAGCGGTTTACGATACACTCTACAAGGTCTTCTATATATAGAAACGGATTATAATCATTTCATAAAAAGTTTAATATTTCATTAATAATTCGAATTAGGTAATTGTACTACAACTGGTTTTCAGGTAATTATACGCTAATAATAAGGAGTGATGCGGTATAACTTTGGATTATTATTAACCAGTTAAATTATAAAATTATGGCAGCAACGCTAAAAAGTTCGACAGAAGGATTCTACAATACAATGTGTGAGGCTCTTCATTTAAGTAATAAAGAATTTCAACTCATACAAGGAGTTTTACCAGTACAATCTGACGCATCCGGTTTGTATGATTTTATTGACGGTATTCCACCAAAATCTGTTGCAACATTGTATACCAGCAATCCTGTAAATGGACTAAATGGAAATATGCAAATTGTAATTGGAGATGCTAAACCTGGGTTTTTAGTAACCCTTGCGGAAAAAAATTATTCAAACCCAAAATATTGGGTTGATGGAAATATCGCTGTAAACCCAATTTATACACCGCCATTTGCAGCTTTATTGAAACAAGTTGCTGCAGGTTCTGGAGGTAAAATCAAATTTGATTCTGCTACAGCCGATAGTAATGTCAGTGATTCTTGGGCAAATAGCGCTTCTGAAGCTGGGGTTGGATTTTGGGGTGTCAAGTCTAGTAGTGTTTCTGAATCGTTAAATTCAAAAGCTTCTACTTCTAGAATAACCGTGGATGCTGTTTTTGACAAGTTTGCATATTTACCAGTACGTGCTGGAGGTTGGTTTACACAGGGATTTTTTACAGATCAGTATCAAAACCCAACCAAATGGACGAGTGGTCAAGCGGCTTGGGATAAGGTTTTTGGACCTAAAGGATCTTGTCAAAATTTGGCAAATCAAGTCTTTTTGGTTAATGGCTATACCATAACGGTTACGTCACATGCAACGTATTCTGAATCTGAATATCACATGATATCAAAAAGTAGAGATGTTAACGTTTGGCCTTTCTATACTTCATCGAAACATTCTTTGGCCGTTCAATCACACCACCACAACGAAGACAAATCAATCACTACAACGGTTACTTGTAAGCCAGGAAGCTTACAAATAATGGGGATGGGTGTTGTTGCCACTAAAGTAGCGATGCAAGGAGGATCTAACTCTAGATTAATCTAGTTTCTTTAAATTTAATTCATGAGAAAACACAAAATAGAACATTTTGTGTTTTCTTGTTTTAACTACTTTTTAAACAGTGATTCAAGATAATCAAATGACTTATTAAGAAAAAGGATTCTTCAAATCAACGGAATTTCGTCAATGGTAACATAGTTATTTTGAAGTGCATAAATAACAAGTCCAGCAATATTTTTAGCCTCTGTTTTTAATAATAAATTACTTTTATGACCTTCAACAGTTCTGGGAGAAATAAAAAGTTTATCACTTATTTCTTTAGCCGTTTTTTGAAGGCAAATAAGTTTTAATACTTCGGCTTCTCTTTCTGTTAAAGGATTTTTTCGAGCTGCAAGAGGTTTTGGAGATTTCGACGAAATTTGTTCTCGCATCATGTCCACTTGATCTGGCATAAAAGAAATTCCTTTTTCGTGAACCTCTCGTATCACATTAATTAATTGTTGTTGTGAAATTCCTTTCGGAATAAATGCTGAAACTCCCGTTTTTAGCATAAAACCCATAAATGATAATTTGTAAAAAGATGACATCACAATTACCTCAATATCCGGATAGGATTGTTTTAATAGACTTGTTACTTCAGCACCATTTAGTTCTTTCATTTTAAAATCTAAAAGTACTACCTGCGGTTTTAGATCCTGCAGTTTAATTTTAGACAAAAACTCTTCACCACTTGTGGCAGTGAATATCACTTCGAACCCAGATTGGGCATTCACAAAGTCCTCTAATAAGGAAAGTATTAGAGAATCATCGTCAACAATTGAAACTAGAATTGAACTCATATCGCTACTTCTTTAAATATTAACAAAGACACGGTGCCTTTAAGTGGTTTCGATTTAACTTTATATGCTCCTTTAAGGTATTGTACTCTAGATTTAATGTTTTTTAAGCCCAATCCTTTAGCATTTTCACCTGTACTAAATCCCTCTCCATTATCTGCTATTTTTATAAATAGTTGCTTTTTTGTTTCCCTTAGGCAAATAATTACTTGAGATGCCTTTGCGTGCTTTATAATGTTATTAAATAGCTCTTGTAAAATACGAATCACTTGAATTTTAAAATCTGTAGTGTATTCATATTGCACCCTTTGATCAATGTTAAATTGTACTGCAGTTTTTAACTTTAATGGGTCTATCATTTCTTTGACAAGGTCAACGAGAGAGGTGTATTCTAATATTGGTGGACTTAAATCGTGAGAAATGTTTCTTGCCAGTTCAATACTTGTGTCAATTAAATCTGAATATTTTGTAATATCAGAATTGTTTTCTTGATGTATTTTTATGGCAATTAGTTTTCCTATTAAAGCGTCGTGTATGTCTGAAGCAATTCGTTTCCGTTCATTTTCTTGAACTGTGATACTTGTTTTTAATAAATCTTCTTGATACTTCGTTTCTGCTTCTGCCTCTGCAATTTTAGTTCGAATAATTTTTTTAAAAATTAATCGAACCAATACCGCAATAAATGTTAAAAGAAGTACTAAAAACAATACAGTTATGATTACCCACAACGTAATTGTTTCTGGTTTTTGCCATGGTTCCATAAAAAATGTATCATAATTATATAAAAAATGAGCAATATTAAAGTCCGCAATAACCATATATAATATATGGATTCTTGATTTCCATTAATCAAAAAGTTTAAAGGAAGTAATAGGATTAATTCCAACGTAAAATAAGCCATAATCAATAGGTTTAAATTGATTAAGGGTATCGAAATTTTATATTCACGATACAGCACTTCTATAAAGTAAATGAGTACCATTAGTACAACTAAAAAAGAAGAAACCACTTTTGAGTACGATTGAAAATTAAAGATATTTTGAAAATTAGTAGAAAGTGTTTCCGTTAAAACATACCCGAGTCCAATAACCGTGAGAAGTACAATGATTTTCTTCTTTTCAATAATGTGATAATAGATAAATGAAAATGTAACTAGTTCTACCAAACTTATTACAATAAACAAGAATAGGTTGTTATGCGACATGGAAGCTAAATATCTTGACAATAGGTCGATGCCTAGGTTTACTGCAAGAAAAAAAAAGAGAACACGATAGATGTACTGAAGGTACTTATAATAGTAAACCCCAATACAAATTCCAATTAAGAGAATAACGGGTGAAGCATAGGTTAGTGATTCTGCAAGCTTAGAGATTTTCATACAATTCCTAAATCAACTAAAACACCAAAATTTTTATATTCTAAACCATCACCTCCAAACGGAGGAACAGGTCTCGCTAAATCTTCAAATGAAAATGCAGGCTTCACGCCACCATTCAACACTTTTGAAACAGTATTCACTAAGGTCTGAGTTGCCGTGTTGTACACTACTAAATCTGCTTGGTAGTTACCCGACCCATCTTTTTTTAAAGCTAAAAAACAATTGTGAATGTCATTAATTTCGAAATCATTAGCATTAATTTCAAACGCTTGTACAATATTATTTTTATCAGAATCCACAGAAAAATTATCTGAAATCCATGCGTTTCTTTTGCTATCATCAATCCAATTATTCACCCATTTATTTGCTGAAGACCAATCGATAAACTTCGTTTCAGTAGGCGGTTGAGTACTTTGCGGAAGACTATATTTTAACTGCTTAATTTGAGAAGAGTACACCCAATTAAATTTTTTATTGGCATCATCGCTTGAAGAAATAAAATAAAAATGAAGATTCCTTGAAGCATCACAAGCGACATAAATATGAAATGATTTTATATCGGCAGTAGGTTTTATAAAATGAAACATATTACCTTGTAGATTAAAAATACTTTGTACTTCTTCTTCCTCTTTACGAATTGTATTCCATAAAGTGATATATTCAGTTTGTACATTTAGCGTAGGGAGATTTTTAGAACTTACTTTTACATTTTCCATGATAATTTTTTAAGGACCATCGGCACCTTTTTTAGTATATTACAAACAATAGGATATACAAAAAAAAGCAGACGGAGTATTTATTAAAATACTGATTAGCAACTATTTAAATGTATGTCTAAAAATAAAGAATTGCTATACGGGTAATTACGTATTTTGTGTTTTTTGAATAAAAAGTTTTGTTTCTGAAAAAAAGAGAGATATCCTTCAGCTAAAAGCTAAGAGGAAAAATATAAACGTAGCGCTTTTTTTATTTTCAAATTCTCGATGAGAACCCTCAAATTCTCATTCATCATTATTTGCTAGAATTCTTAATAGTACATTCGTTATACAATTGAAATATTATGAAATTAAAATCTATCCTTCTCTTTTTCTTTTTTATAAATCTTCATGCGCAACAAAATGTATTGGATAGTCTTCAGTTAAAAATCAATGAAACCACCAGTGTAATTGAACGTGCTGAATTATTGAATGCCCTTTCAGATCAATACAAATATAGTGACCCTAATGAGATGCTTAAATATGGTGAAAAAGCGCTTCAATTAGCTAAAAATAATGCCTTTAAGATTGAAGAAGGAAAAGCATACTTAAACATTGGAACGGCTTATATTATTCTAGGGAATTATGAAAAGTCGTTAGACCACTTTGTGTGGGCTAAAACTGTTTTTGAAGGGATAGAGACTACCTCCCAACCTGCTAAAGAAATCACCCAAGGTATAGCGAAAGCTTATGGTGGTATGGGAATCGTTTTTTCTGAACAAAGCAGCTACGATAAGGCATTACAATATTATTTAATTTCTGCGAAGTTGTATGAAGAATTAAAGGATGAAGGCCAAACTTCTAAAATATACAATAATATTGGGGTTGTTTATAAGTCTAAATCGTTAGATGAGAAAGCGCTTATTTATTTTATAAAAGCTAAGAACATTCAAGAAAAATTTCAAGATCCTAATAGTGGAATCACCCTGACCAATATTGCTAATATTTATGTGAAACAAAATAAATTAGATGAAGCCTTTGAAAATTATACAGCCGCAAAACAATATTTAGATCAATATCCAAATCCTCGAGCTTTAGGAGAATGGTATAATAATTTAGGAGCGTATTATGTACTTAGAAAAGACGTTGCATTGGCTCAAGAGAATTGGGAAAAAGCAATTACTACTTTTGAACGTATAGATGACAGCTTCGGTTTAGCAGATACATATCTTCATTTGGCTCAATTTCACTTAGATCAGAAAGAAGATAACAAAGCGCTAAGGATGGCTGAAACCGCATTAAAGTTAGCAACTAAAATAAATGTGTTAGAACAAAAAGCAGTTTCAGAAAAACTCCTAAGTGATATCTATGCTCAGAAAGGGGAGGTTTCAAAAGCATTGTTGCATTACAAAAAGTTTAGTGTTGTAAAGGATAGCTTAACAAAAGAAAGTGACATTCGGAAATCGGTTGAAGCCGCTATGAATTATGAGTTTGAAAAGAAAGAATTGCTTCAAAAGGAAGCCAATAGTAAAAGAGAATTACTCTTAAAAGAAAAAGTAAAAACAACAAGGACCCAATTGCTTTTTGGAGCTTTAATTGTGTTACTATTAGCTGGAATTGGATTTTTAATTTATAACCGAAGCCAGCTTAAAAAGACGTTAACTCTTCAGAAAGAACTTGCCGAATATGAACAAAAAGCATTGCATTTACAAATGAACCCTCATTTTGTGTTTAACTGTTTAGGATCTATTTCAAGTTTTATTGTTCAAAATGGTACCGATTCTGCAATTAAGTATTTATCAAAATTCTCAAAGCTGATGCGATTAACACTTGAGTATTCAAAAGAATCTTTAATACCCATTGATAAAGAGATTGAAAGCTTGCAAAATTACCTAGAGTTGGAACAGTTAAGGTTTAATAATAAATTCAATTTCAGTATTCAAAAAGACTCAAATATTGAAGATGATGTAGCGCTTCCTCCGCTATTAATTCAGCCTTTTATTGAAAACGCTATTATTCATGGTGTAATACCTAAAAAGACACAGGGAGTTATTTCCATTGATTTTTCAGTAACAAAAACAGCCTTAAATTGTGTTATTATTGACGATGGAGTAGGCATAAATCAATCACTTAAAAACAAAGAAAATTTTGTGCTAGCGCACAAATCTATGGCTTTAGATATTATAAAAAAGAGGTTGGAGATGATTGCTGAGGTTACAGATAAAGAAGCTTCCATAGAGATTGAAGAACTGACCAAAGACGCCAAAATTATTGGGACTAAAGTTGTTTTAACGTTGCCATTGCAATACATAGAAAATTAATATAATACAGAACACGGATATTTCAGAAAAACATATGATAGATGCTATTTTAATTGACGATGATAAAAATTTACGAGAAGGAATGAAAAAACTTCTTGCACTGTTTGCACCCAACATACAAATTATAGGGGAGGCAGATAGTGTGGCAACAGGTGTTACAGCGATTGATACTTTAAAGCCACAAGTTGTTTTTTTAGATATTCAATTAAATGATGGTACTGGCTTTGATATTTTGGAAAAAGTTGCGGAGAAAAATAATGCCATCAATTCTAATATTGTTTTCATTACAGCTCATGAACAGTATGCTATTAAAGCATTTAGATTT
This sequence comes from Ulvibacter litoralis, assembly GCF_900102055.1. Taxonomy (GTDB): domain Bacteria; phylum Bacteroidota; class Bacteroidia; order Flavobacteriales; family Flavobacteriaceae; genus Ulvibacter; species Ulvibacter litoralis. The sequence continues at coordinate 760,988 of NZ_FNBA01000001.1, read as the reverse complement.
AGCGCACTTGATTTTTTGTTGAAACCTGTAGATCCAGAAGAATTGCAAAAAGTAATTAAAAAAATTGAAGCTGTGGTAGAGAAGAAAAATGATTTTTCTCACATTGATTTGCTTTTGGAAAACATTAGAAAAAATGTGGACAATTTTAAACGCATTGCTTTATCGACTTCTGACGGAATTCATTTGTTTGATATAAATGATATTATTCGATGTGAAAGCACAGACAATTACACCAAGTTCTATATTAAAAACAATAAAACGGTTTTGATTTCAAAAACCTTAAAAGAGTATGAAGAGCTATTAGCCGAACACAACTTTGAACGTATACACCAATCGCATTTAATTAACCTTACATATTTGAAGTCTTATATTAAAAAAGATGGAGGGTATGTCGTTATGGAAGATGGCAGTCATTTGCCTATTTCTCAAAGAAAAAGAGAGCGACTACAACACATTTTGAAATCCATGTAGCGAATTCTAAGTGGGAACTAGTATATGCTCATTAACCGATATTTTAACAACAAAAGACATTTATATTTATTGAAAATTAAACACCATGAAAAAACTACTATTATTATTAGTTCTCGTTACTGGTTTTGCAAATGCACAAATTGTGAATATTCCTGATGCCAATTTTAAAGCAAAATTAATTTCACTAGGAATAGATACAAATACAGATGGAGAAATTCAAGAAACTGAAGCAGCGGCTGTAATGCCTATGCTAAACGTTTCCAGTTCACTTATTGCTGATCTAGAGGGAATTCAGTTTTTTACAAACATTACAAGTTTGATTTGTAACAACAATCAATTAAGTACATTAGACGTAAGCAGTAACACAAATCTAAATTTTGTGAATTGCAGTTCTAACGACTTGACTTCTCTAGACGTAAGTGCGAATGTTAATCTCACAAACTTACTAGCAAACAATAATAACTTGACCTCTTTGTCTTTACTGAATCATCCGAATTTAGAAGATTTATGGGTCGCTAATAATGATTTGACGTCCTTAAATATTTCAGGATGTACGGGGCTAAAAGAACTATTATGTGGCGAAAATGAATTGACAACTTTAAATGTGTCTGCAAATGTTTTATTAGAAGATTTGCAATGCGGAACCAATAACCTAAGTTCTTTAGATCTTTCTGCTAATACAAGCTTAACGAATTTAGATTGTGGTATGAATTCGTTAACGAGTTTAGATCTGTCTAATAATACCTTATTAACACAAATAGCATGTTGGAATAATTTGTTTACTACTTTAGATTTTACAGCTAATATCAATTTAACGGCATTGTATTTAATCAATAACCCACTGTTAGAAACCGTTTTTCTTAAAAATGGAAGCGATGAGAGCAGTAACATGGGAGCAGGTAGTTGGTTTGAAAATTGGATTACAGCTAACAATCCGAGTTTGAAGTATGTATGTGCAGACCAAGATCAAGTGGTCGAGATTCAATCATTTGCGGGATTGGACTATCCTGTAAATTCTTATTGTACTTTACCTCCGGGAGGTGATTATAATACCATCTCAGGAACGGCAAAATATGATGCAGCAGCAGACGGTTGTGATGTTATAGATTTAAATGTTCCTTATATGAATTTCTTAGTAGATTTAAATGGGACTTCAACAAACTCAACAGTGTATACCAATAGTCAGGGAATATATAATTTATATGTGGCACAAACGGGAACGTATTCTCTTACTCCTAATTTAGAAAATCCTAGTTACTTTACTGTGAGCCCATCTCCAGCAAATGTAGGAGTACCAGTAATTGACAATAGTACGACCCTGCAAGATTTTTGTGTAGTTGCAAACGGTGTGCATCCAGATTTAGAAGTAATTATTTCTCCTATCAACTTCGCAAGGCCAGGTTTTAATGCAAGATACCTGTTGGTCTATAAAAACAAAGGAAACCAAACCTTATCTGGAGATGTTTTGTTTTCATACGATGATACAGTGTTGGATTTTATTTCAGCAACAACTCCACCAGACAATCAGAGCACTGGCTCTCTTACGTTTAATTTTACAGACCTGCAGCCCTTTCAAAATGGTAGTACAATTATTACCTTGAATGTAAATGGACCAACAGAGACACCTCCAGTGAATATTGGTGATGTATTGACGTATAATGCAACTATAAACCCAATTACAGGCGATGAAACTCCAAATGATAATATATTTATTTATGACGAGATAGCTGTAGGCTCTTACGATCCTAATAATATAGTATGTATTGAAGGTGATGAGGTTCCTACGCTATTTATAGGGGAGTATTTACATTATGCAATTAATTTTGAAAATATAGGAACAGCTGCTGCGGAAAATGTTGTAATAACTACCGAAATTGATGCTACAGATTTTGATATTAACACACTACAAATTCTAAATGCATCTCACACTGTGGATGTGAGTATTATTGATAACCAAGTTACATTTTACTTCCAAAATATTCAATTAGATACAGGAGGCCATGGAAACATTCTATTGAAAATGATAACCAAAGGAGATTTAACGCCAACAGATAATGTTGAAGCGAGAGCAAATATTTATTTCGACTTTAATTTTCCAATAGAAACGAACAATGCTGAAACGACGTTTAGAGTATTAGGAACGAATGATTTTGATTTAACGGAAACAATTACAGTTGTTCCGAATCCAACCAAAGACATTGTTTTTGTAAAAGGGGACGCTTTAATTCAATCAATAACAGTGTATGATGTTCAAGGAAGGGCTGTGAAAGCAAAAGAGGTTTCAGAGGAGAATGCTTTTATCAACTTAGCAGATCTTAATGAGGGTGTGTACTTTTTAAAAATAAAAACAGAAGAAGGAACACAAATAAAAAGAGTTCTTAAAAACTAAAGCTAGGCTAACAAAAGAATGGTTTAAGTTTATGAAAAAGAAAAAACGAAAACCCCCACTCAATACGAGTGGGGGTTTTTAGAATTAAGTGAGTAGAGAAATAAGACTTCAGGTTGGATAAGTTAAAAAAAAGAGTTGTTAGTTATAAAAGTAGCAGATTCTATGTGTTGAAGTTTTTTTAATCTTCAATAAGCCTTTTGTTTGTTGTGAGTGAGTTCTGCTTATATGCTAGAAAGAAATCGGCAGGATGGTAACATAGATAATCTTCGTTAGTAGCCATTCGCTCAAATCCTTTCATCTTTTCGCAAGTAGGTTCACTCTTGAATCGCTCAGAATTGGCTTTATTTAAAACTGTATATACAAATTCGGAACAATACATACCTAATTCAGTATCTGGAGAGAAATCGAAATAGATGGTTTCTTTTTCTTGGCTCTCAATATATTTCTTGGCTCTTTTATATTCCTCTTTACTTATTGTAAATTCCCAAAACCGATTGTCTTCTGGATTTGGAGAGATCCAAAATTCGCTTAATGTTTCTTTCAGTAGTGCAGAATTAGCTTCATTTACTTCTCCATAACTTACATTATAAACAGGAGCATCTTTATCTGTACTAAATGCCACTCCTATGTGAGAAATTTTAATGTCACTTAGATTGTATTTTAATACTAAGTTACCCTCTTTAGAATCTGTATTTCTAGAAACGATATAGAGGTGTCCGTCAAAACCATCATTGTTTCCACAACCTGTTAGAAGCGGAAGCAACACAATGGCTATAATCCATAGAAGTTTATTTGTTTTCATAGAGAATATTAATATAAAAAAGGAGCGCTATGGCATAGCGCTCCTTTTTTTATGTTTTAATTTTATTTTTTATCAGGATCAGTATATGTATGTGCTGCTCCACTTGCTGAAATACCTGTAGCTACAGTGCCAGCCATAGTACCACCCACATCAGCTGCTGCAACAATTACCCATTGCCACCATTTTCTTTTCATGCTTACACCATCCTGTGTTTGAGATGAAGCTTTATTACCTGTGTTGTAGTAATTATTCCAAAAACAAGATGAGTTACGAGCAACAGAAGTAGAATAAAGAAGAAGCTTTTTTTCCTCTTGATTGAAATCATTACTGTTCATAATTCCACTTTCAAAACGCGCTAATTCAGAATCAAAATTAGTGTAGTTTGGCTCTTTTTCTGAGTTTCCTTCACGAAGCATAAAGTCAATTAATTGCTTTAAACGGTCTTTTACTTCTCTAGAAGTATCTATGTTGTCAATCATTCCATGGAAGTTGTTTTCAAAATCACGCATTCCATCTATTAATACTTGAGGATTTGTAGCCTTATGTGAGTCTCCAAATTTTTGACGGTAGTTGTTATTACTAAGAGCCATATCGTCTATCGTTAATGCTAGTCTAGATAAGTCTCTTATTCCTTCTGGATATTCGTTCACGAAAGTTTGGATAATTTCGTTGTGTATTTCACCCACATAATTATAAGGGTTGTCAGAAACGATGAAACAGTCATTTAAATTTGTTCTGTCTGCAGTTACAGTCTGAACAATATTGGCTTCTATTGGAAGAGATTCGTTGTCTTTAGAGCATGAGTATAAAACCATACCTGCTACTGCTACTAATGCTAATTTTAGAATATTTTTTTTCATAATTACTTTGTTTAATTGCGTTTTAGTTTTTACACCTACTCTTTGCGATTTTCGGTAATATTCTCATAAAATGACTCGGGTCTTTTTTTTTTAATGTCGTTGTACAACCATATCGACGTTGGATGATCAATCCATTTTTGATCCCTGTTTTGCTTTCACTTACTATTTGTTAATAAACTTTAACTTGTTTTTAAAATAGTAGAGATTACCAGTAGGGGTATCAGTATAATTTGAATGTGATACATAGGGTTAAATTCCATCTAGTAATCGCACTATTTATCTTAGTGTTACCAGAAGGAAAAGTTTGTTACCCTATTTTTTTAATTTTTTTTTGAAGAGAAGAAAAATGATTGCGCAAAATGCAATTCCCCATAGCCATGTAAATTTTGACTTTTGAGGGAGAAAAGAAACGGGGTCTGTATTACCTACAATGATGTATGGAGCCCAGTAATAAGGAGATTTTTGGGATAATGTGTGAGAAGTTAGATAATTTAATTTTGCATTTCGTAATGCTTGAGATTTAGACATTCCTTTTTCTAAATTTTTATAAAAACCGCCAAGAATTGTCGTTGCACTTTTATCATTTACGTTCCATAAAGAAGAAACAACAGCATGAGCACCAGAGTAAAAGAAACCTCGTTCTAAACTAAGGACACCTTCCCCTTCAGAAACTTCACCAACAGCTGTGTTACAAGAGCTTAATACCACTAATTCTGCATTGTTAGGAGCAGTATATAATTCTGTTAATGAAACAATAGAGTCGTTAAATGCAATCCATGGATTTTTTGTAGCATTAGCATGCGTGGCTAGGTGTACGATTTGATATTGTCCATATTCTTTTAAAAATTGGCTTTTTGTAGCTTCACTTCGGAAGTAAAAATCTCCTTTAACATGCTCTTCTATGTGTTCCATCTCTTGTTCTGAATAGCTGAGATTATCCAGCGAAGTGTTCGGAAAAGTGATGGGGGAGAACGAAACAAAACCCTTTGTCGCCAAACGAGTCAACGAATTATTATGAAGCTGAAAGGAGGCGGAATACACATAACTTATTTCGTGTTTTTCAATTAAATAAGTTTGTGAGGCTTTTTCTGTAATAAGCGATTCAAAAGGAATACTTTGCATATGACCATCGGGTATAATAATCAAGTGCTTATCTTTTATAAAATGTTGAATGACTTCCGAAGGAAAAAGAGTGCGATACAACTCATTTGAAATATTAATAAAATGACTGCGATCTTCTTTCTTATCAAAAGGTTTTGAGATAGCTTCTCTATACTTTAAAACTAGATTTTTTAGACGAGATAGGTCCTTAATGAGATAAGCACGTGTTTCAGTTTGGGAAACCAACAAAACATAGGCATTACTCATAAATTCATCCGCTTCATTCCACGTAATTGAAACGAATACTTTAGTAGTGTCTAATGTTTTTTGTATGGTAGAAAGCTTGAATACCTTTGCCTGATTTTTCGATAGGAAATGGGAGGGAAATTTTTCAGCTAAAGTTTCTTGAAAAGATCGATATGCTTCTTTAAGTTGAAATAAATCCCGTTCCATCGAATCTTTTTTTGCTGAATCTGTTAGTTCGTTTATTCCTTTTTGAGCGGTTACAATGTTTTTGCGAAACTGAAGATCAATTGGAAGAATAGAATCGGGGAGTTGTTTCTTTTTAGCATTTTCTAATACACTTGTAGTGAGTAAAAAAGCTTTGTTTTTTTCAGCATAATGAAAAAATAAATCTCTGTCATCCATTAAATACGCACAGTGAATTAATTTAGCATAGATATCTGAAGCGGTTTTTCGCCAATGAAATTTAGAAGCGACTTCTGTGCTTTCTTTCAGTAAAAAATCAATTACTTCATCGGCAATCTTTAAATTTTTAAAAGCCTTTTTTACTACAATAGAATCATTAAATTCATCATTCATCCCTAAATAAGAAGTCGATTTTAAAAGCAATGCACGCAACACAGAATATTTATCGGGCGTATTCAATAAAGATTCTATGGTTGGGAAACTGTCTGAAGAATTGTTCATTTTACTTACATAAGAGACTGTTTTATGGCTCTCAATAAGTGCTTTTTGGTATTGCTTTCTTTTGATGTGAAAAGACGCTAAATTGTTGAAAGTTCGAATTGCTTCTCCCTCATTTTTAAAGTATCTTAAGGCTTTTTGATAATAATAATAAGCACTATCTTTTTTAGCTGAATCATACAGGTTTCCTAAGTTGGAATAAAGGTTGGCAGCATTTTTATCATCATTAGACGAAAGGGCAATTTCAAGGGATTTGCCCAAGTATAGTTTTGCTTTTTGGAAATCGAATGTTTCGTCATTATGAAAATAAGAAGCTAAACTACTGTATAAAGCATATTGATCTAATTTTGGCAACTGAGTCTCTTCACTAAGCTTCAGTGCTCGGTTAAGGGCTTTGAATTTTTCTTGAAGACTTTCAGAAGTATTTATTTGCTCATAGATGTTAGACAATTGAATAAGGCTACGGATGGTTGTTATAGGGTCGTTGGCTTTCTCCAGTGCTGCAATTCCGAAGCGATAGAAATCAACCGCTTTGTAATAATCTCCTTTGGCAAAATAACTTCGTCCAATTTCACAATAAGATCTACCCTTAGTTTGATTTGAATGATTTAGGTCCACAATTTTTTGATGCATAAATGCTGCACGTTCAAAATCATCATTTTTATAATAGAAGCGCCCTACATTGTACAATGCCTGAACATATTCATTGCGGTCAAGTTTGTTTTTTTCAAGGATTTCTATTTCAACAAATCCGTAGGCAATTGCTGCCTCGTAGTCGTTAGCACTATATTTTTCTATTGAATGTTTATGGGCAATTTTTACGGCTTCTTGATAAGCTTGTTTCGTAATTGCAAGATTTATAAGGCTATCCGTTAACAAATCTCGATGTACATCTTCTAATTTGCTGTCTAAGTTTTGATAGTCATTAAAATACGTTTGGCTATATGTATTGCTGTTCATAAGCAGTACATATAGCCAAACTAAAATATAAAAAATGTTTTTTTTATTCGATATCAGCACAAGTCATGTCAAGCGCGATACGTTGTACATCATCTCCAGTTTCCACAGGAGTATCGCTCTCTTTTCCTTGGCACCAGACACCTTCCTCACCACAATAAAACTCCCAAGTTTCAACATCTTCGTTTTCACAAACGTACCAATCTTTTAAGAACTTAATTTCCATGTAACGGGTTCTTATGGCATGTTTGTCGGCATTACTTAGCCCTTTTCTCCATATTAGGAGGAGTTCTCTTGAATCGCCACCTCTATTTTGTGTAACCGTTGCTTCTAGGGGTTCATCAAAAAAAGTTTCTTCGGTTTCTTTACTGCAGCTTAAAGCTGTGATTAAAAGTACGACAATACTAATAGATTTTAAAAATTTCATAGAAAACAATTTTAAGGTTTATACCCCACTGTTTAAGAAACCTTCATTTTGTTACCCAATCTAATATAATCTTTTATTTTTGTTATTACAATAGTATGCTTATGACAGATAGTGCACATTTTCTAAAAGCTTTAGAAAGCGGTAATTCTAATGAGATTCGTATTTTGTATCAAACTAGTTTTCCTAAGATTAGGGCTTTTGTCATGAAAAACAAAGGCAACGAATATGATGCAGAAGATATTTTTCAGAAAGCATTATTACAAATTGCAGTGCGTTATAAAAAGGAAAAATTCATTATCAAGAAAAGTTTTGAAGGTTATTTGTATATCGTTTGTAGAAATTTATGGCGTAGAGAATTAAATAAATCAAAAGGAAGGGTAACAAAAGATAACTTAGAGGAACATTATGAAGAGAGCACAGATATGGCGCTTGCATTGATGGAACAAAAACGTTGGGAACTCTTTGAAGAGAAATTGACTGAGATTTCAGAAAACTGTAGAAAAATTCTAACATTGTTCTTCAATAAAGCTTCGTATGCTCATATGGTAGAAGTCATGGAGTATAATTCTGAAACAGTCGCTAGGCAACGTGTTTTTAAATGCAAGGCGAAATTAAAACAATTGATTTTAGGAGATAAGCGCTCTAATGTATTAAAACAGTTATGAAACAGACAAATGAGTATCTTATAGCGGCTTATTTAAGGGATGAATTTTCAACCCCTGAAGAAGAAATGGAGTTCAAAAAACGTCTTGCACAAGACTCTGAATTTCAAGAAGAACTAGCTTTTGAGCAAGAATTGTTTGACACGTTCCAAGAAGACCGTTGGGCAAGCACTTCTGAAGCATCCTCTAGCAAGGTAAATACCTATGAAAAATGGTTTGAAGAAGAACCTATAGAAGACTGGAAAGAAACCATTTCTAGCGCAATAAAACCCACTTCTGAAACACCTGTGATTCCTATAAAATCTAGAAAAAATTGGATGGCAGTTGCTGCAATGATTTTGGTGTTGTTAATTCCTATTTATTTTTTAATGAATAGAGATGTTACTCCTGAAGAATTGTATGCAAATCATGTAAATCTTAAGGACCTTCCCACATTTGTAGTTCGAGGCGATTCCGATGCACAAAATTTAAATAAATTAGCGCAACAACAATTTGAAGCAAGAGATTTTGTAAAAAGTACTGAAACGCTGAAGCGTTTTATTACGCAACATCCAGATCCTGATGCGGTTTTGTATATCTATTTAGGTCTTTCACAATTGGAGCTCAATCAGTTTGAAGACGCTGAGAATACATTTGTAAAATTACAACAACTTGATGCTATTGAATCGGAACGAGCGTATTGGTATTTAGCATTGCTGCAAACTAAAAAAGGAGCTTATTCAGAGGCGAAAAAGAAATTAAATGAAGTAATATCGAATCAATATTTTGGATATCAAGAAGCGAAGAACCTCTTGGAAGAAATTCCAGAGTAATGAAGTTGAAATATAATAAAACAAACCCCACTCATTTTTGAGTGGGGTTTTTGATTTAAGTATAGCAGACAAAAGCATCAATCAATACTCCTAGCTTCTGCACGATCATTTCTTCATCTCATATATAATACTGTAAGGTTCCAGAATTAATATGAATTCTATTTCCAGCAGGCACTGCTAACGTATTTAGAAAGCTGTTTCCAATTAAAAAAATAGAGAAATGATACTATTTAGGAACACAAGGGTGCTTATTAAAACTGTAACGCCAATAGATAAAAAATTTCGCTATGTTTATTTAAAGTAACCTCGCTTTTTTCAATTCAAATTCAAATTCTTTTCCATCTCTCGCTACTTTAATTACTATTTGATCAGCCTCTTTTGGTATAATACCATTGTTGAAAAACGTACACTTATTTTTAGTAGTGATGTTGGTGAAATCAATCGTGTTTATTTCTAATACTTGGTCTCCAAGTTCTAATACTTTTGATGCTTCTGTATCTTTATATATAAAATCTACAAACACCTTGTTTTTATTAAAATTAGAGTTGAAACCAAAATGATTTACTTCTGTATTAAGAGCAGTACCTTGTTGAATCATTTTGACCTTTTTTGTTTTTCTATAAATAGTTGTAATTTAATCGGGTGGTACTTCTATACAAACTGTTGGAAGTACTTCCAGACCAATTAATAAACCGAAAAAGAAAAACAATGAAAAAAATTCTATTCTTAACAGGAGATTTTACAGAAGATTATGAAACAATGGTTCCCTTTCAAATGCTTGAGATGGTAGGGTATGTAGTTCACACAGTTTGCCCAGACAAAAAAAAGGGAGATGCCATTAAAACCGCCATTCACGATTTTGAAGGAGACCAAACATATACAGAAAAACCAGGGCATAATTTTATATTGAATTACAGTTTTGATGAGGTGATTGTTGAAAATTATGACGGTTTGGTCATTGCAGGAGGAAGAGCTCCAGAATATTTAAGACTCAATAAAAAAGTGCTTGAATTAGTACAGTATTTTTTCAAAACCAATAAGCCTGTCGCTGCCATCTGCCACGGAATTCAGATTTTAACCGCTGCAGATGTTGTAAAAGGAAGAAAGCTAACAGCCTATCCTGCAGTAGGGCCAGAAGTAACCCTAGCTGGAGGAGAATTCCAATCAATCCCTGCAGATGGCGTGTATGTAGATGGTAATCTTGTCACCTCTCCTGCTTGGCCAGCACACCCAAGTTTTATACGAGAATTTTTAAAAATAATGGGAGCTACCGTTAAGATTTAAGTTGTAGCCCACGAACCTTATTTCCTATAGACTAGGAACTAAAAACCCACTCATTTTTGAGTGGTTTTTTTTATTTAAAACAATTTTGATTGAAGCCTCTTTGGAATGAGGAAATCCGTAACAAATTATCCAGAAAAGGTGTTTTATTTGTAGGGTTGGGAATATTATGAATCCGTTTATCTGAGGTACTTTTAATGTCTAGAAGAAAACAAATGAAGAGAGTTAGCTCTTCCCATACAAACACGATTCTAAAATCAGGAAACAGTCCATTCTGTATTTAATCCATAAATATTTAGTTACTTTTATACATCCCCATTGGACGCTCTGTCGCATGGGGATTTTTAAGGAAAACCTCTTGTTTTAGTGAATACTTAGTCGAAAAAAGAGCCCCTTTAATGTGCGTAGAACCTTATATAATGCATTTAAGAAAAACAGATTATGAACGAGATTATATGTCCAAATTGTAAAAAAGCTTTTAAAGTTGACGAAGCTGGTTTTGCCGACATCCTGAAACAAGTTAGAGACCATCAATTTGAGGAAGAACTAAACAATAGACTGGCACTTGCTGAAAAGGAGAAACAAAGCGCTGTTCAACTTGCTGAAGCAAAAACAAAAAATTCATTTCAAGAAGCATTGGCAAAAAAAGACAGAGAACTAAGTCTATTAAAAGCCAATAACGCTACCGATCTTGCTGAAAAACTAGCCAAAAAAGAAACAGAAATCGCTACCATGAAATCTCAAATACAACAGGCAAAGATTCAGAAAATGCTAGATGTTTCCGAAGCAATAAAACAAATTGAAAAAGAACGTGACAATCTCGCAAATGACCTAAAAATTAAAGAAACACAAACCCAACTCCTTGAAAAGTCTATTAAAGAACAGTTTACCAATAAACTAATCGTGAAAGATGAAACCATCAAAATGAAAGATGATGAAATTGCGCGATTAAAAGATTTTAAGCAGAAACTTTCCACAAAAATGGTGGGTGAAACTCTGGAACAACATTGTGAAACGGAATTCAACAAACTGAGAGCAACTGCTTTTCAACATTCCTACTTTGAAAAAGACAATGATTCAAGAGGCGGGAGTAAAGGCGATTTTATTTATAAAGAAACGGATCCCGCAGGGAATGAAATCATTTCAATTATGTTTGAAATGAAGAATGAAAATGATGAAACTGCGACTAAGAAGAAGAATGAAGATTTTTTCGCTAAACTGGATAAAGATAGAAATGATAAAAAATGCGAGTACGCGGTATTGGTGTCTCTTCTTGAAGCTGAAAATGAGTTCTACAACACTGGCATCGTAGATGTATCGCACAAATACAATAAAATGTATGTGGTACGTCCTCAATTTTTTATTCCTATTATTACCCTTCTTCGGAATGCTGCTATGAATTCAATGGAATACAAGGCTGAATTAAATTTGATGAAAAATCAAAACATTGATATTACCAATTTTGAAGATAAAATAAATACGTTTAAAGAAGGCTTTGCAAGAAATTATGACTTGGCGAGTCGTAAATTTAAAACAGCGATAGATGAAATAGACAAAACCATTACCCATCTTCAAAAAACCAAAGATGCTTTGTTGTCTTCAGAAAATAATCTGCGCTTGGCAAATAATAAAGCGGACGATTTAACCATAAAAAAATTAACGTATGGAAACCCAACTATGAAAGAAAAGTTTGACCGACTTACAGACGAAACAGTCTAAACAACTTTCTAAAAAAGGAAACAGTCGCTTCTTTTTGAACACATAAAAATTTTAGCCATATATTTATACAAGCTCATTTAGCGCACTTTATGATGAGGTTTTATGACATAGACTCCGTTTTTAGTTGAAAGAGCAGATGGATTATAGAATTCCTTCGTAGTTACAACACAAAGCGTAGCCAATTAAAAAAATATGAACAAACTATTAAAAATAGGGTGCTTTTTAGGGATCTTTTCACTTATTGCTTGTGAATTTGACACTAAAGTGCCTGCAGACGAAACAATCCCCACAACCCGAAAAGAAGAGGTACCACTCACAAAACAATTTAGTGACTATTGGTATTCTGGAAAAGCAGAACTAAATAGCTATGCACTGAAACAATCTCGCTATGGAGAAATCCGTGAAGGGGAAGTGGTTTTGGTATTTGTAACCGAACCCTTTTCGCAAAGCAAACAGGTGAAATTAGATCACCCTCAGGATGCCGGAGAAGATAATGTGTCTGTTTTAAAAGTAAACAACATCAGAAAATTCAGCACAGGAATTTATGATTACTCAATTGTCACTTCTACGTTTACACCCGTTAGTGCTATAAACTACCCGCACACCTTAAAACTGAATACCAGCATTCAAGAATGGTGCGGACATACCTTTACACAACTAAATCTCAAAGAAAATGCCTATCAGGTCCAAGAGTTTTCTTATTTTGAAAAAGACGGCGATACCGAAACAACCATTCCTGTAGCGCTTCTAGAAGACGAGCTCATGACACGAATTCGATTGCATGAAGGGAAACTTCCCTTAGGAGAAATTGATTTAATTTTTTCAACGATTTACAGTCGTTTTGCGAATCAGGAATTGAAACCCACCAAAGCTACCATTAGCAAAACAGAATTGGACACCACCGTGATTTATACCATTGACTACTTGAGTTATGCTAGAAAGGTTGCGATCACTGTTGAAAAAGAATTCCCTTATAAAATCCTTTCCTGGACAGAAGACGATGGCGACGGATTACTCACAGAAGCTACCTTGAAAAAAAGTATCAACGAACCCTATTGGAACCAGAAAAAGGTGGAAGATGAAGGGAAGCGAGAAGAACTAGAATTGCTCCAATAAAAGAGGAGCACCCCTTTAAAAACAACAAAACAGGGTTTTTCCTGTTGGTTCCTTAAATTTTTTGAATTATATTTATAAATCCCTAGGCAACAACCTGTTGCGTAGGGATTTTTTGTTTAGGATACTTTTTGTTTTTGTCGAGAAACTTAATTGATAAGAAATTAAATAGTATTTAATAATACTTGTTGGGTATTTTAAAAGCAGAGTTCTTTAACAGTTTTATATTACTAACCAATAAAAAGCAACCGATGAAAAATTATTTAATACTATTGATTCTCCTCCCTTTAATTACATTTTCTCAAGAAAATAACTATTTGGTTGAAAATGGGCAGTATTATTTTACCAAATCACTAAATGCTGCAGATTCTCAAGAAAGAATTACAGGGTTAAACGGAAAATTAGAAATTAAGAAAAAGCACATTATACAGATTGTAAATTTTGATGGCAAAAATGTTTCATATCGATATTTGACTTTTGATGATGAAGGACTAAAAAAGTTATATAATGAAGATAATGAAACGCTGACAATGACTATTGAAGATTTCAGTTTCTATACTAATAAATATTTTTCAAGATTAAGAGAATGGAAAGTTGGAGCTTATACAGTCCCTATAAGAATAAGATCAGAGAATGAAAATTTTGAATTTGAATCTAATTTATCACTAGGAGCTAATATTGCTAAAGGAATTAATTTTAGCAGATATGGCGATTTAGGGTATGCAGAATTATCATTTGGTATTAGTCTTACAAAAGTTAATTTGACAGAAGATAATAGTGATATTAAAACGGTTAACCCTGACTTAAATACCTTATCGCAAAGTGCATTGACAACATCTTTTGGATTAGCAATTCACTTAGCAAAAAATGTAAACTTTGGACTTTTCTATGGATGGGATTTTCTTGAAGGCTCTGACCAAGAAAAACTAAAGTGGATTCACAACAAAAAACCTTGGCTTGGCTTTGGAATAAACGTCAACTTTAACTCAAATGATTCAAGTAATATCAGTAACACAAATACGCAAAAAACCAATAAATAAGCATAACCTTCTCATACCCACTTTTTATAGCGTTTATATACAAATCCCCTCAAAAAAAAACAAAACAGGAGTTTTCCTGTTGAAAACCTAAAAATTTCACCTTATATTTATAAAACCCCCACACAACACCAAGTTGCGTGGGGATTTTTTATACCAAAAAAATAGTGATAAAAGAGGGGAGCCACTTCCATCAAATAAAACCCTTTGTGTATCTGCTTCTTGTTATTACAACAATTATGATATTTGGATTTTCAGTGTTTTCTTTTTTTCTATCCTAACACACCTTAAATATCATAAATTCCCCTTCTAACTGACACATTTTCATGTTCCCTCACACACCATACCTACCGGTAATAAAAGAATGGTACGTAAGTATAGCAAGGAGCTACAACTCTTTTTTAGGGTTAAGCAAAGTGTGTTTCTGGTTCCTTCCGTTCTTTGGCGTGGTTTTCGCGGGTAGGATGTCAGATATTGAAACTAAAATGGTGGCTGCGTAAGAAGTATGTAAAACCCATTTTTTAAATTAAAAAGAGTATGACTCAAGTAAAAGAGAACAACACAGTAAAAGTACATTACACAGGTAAATTAGCCGACGGACAAGTTTTTGACAGTTCTGAAGGAAGAGAACCATTACAATTTACCTTAGGACAAGGACAAATGATTCCTGGTTTCGAAAAAGGTGTGCTAGACATGAAATTAAATGAAAAGAAAACCATTACAATTGCTGAAGCCGAAGCATATGGCCCAGTTAATATGGACCTAAGACAAGAAGTAAATAAAAGCCACCTTCCGCAAGATATTGCGCCAGAAGTAGGGATGGGACTTGTTTCTAAATCTCCAGACGGACAAGAAATGAATTTATTGGTTGTAGAAGTTAAAGAAGAAAGCGTTGTTGTAGACGGTAATCATCCTTTAGCTGGTAAAGACCTTGTTTTTGATCTTGAAGTGGTTGAAATTAAATAAGCAGCCGTTACAAAAGAATAATTGTAAGGAAACTTAGAACATACAGAAAAGCCCTTGCTACACATAATGTAGCAAGGGCTTTCTTTTTTTATTAAAAATTACACCTATAACATTGGCATAATAACTTTGCTTAAAGAATATCTTTTAACAAATGTGAGAGTTCTAATTGAAACAACGTACCTTCAATAAGATCTTTCGCCTCTCGTAACTCTGCATGACTCAAAGCGAGACTAACCTGAGTAGCAGGAGTACTTACAAGATATGAATTGCATTTGGATCCTTTTCTACAATCATCGCATAAAGGCGGATGACGAAAGACCGTGTTGATTTGCTTGGCAAATTGTACTAATTCTTCAGAAGTTAAAAACAACCCAATATCTTTAAATACCAATTGGATTTTTCGGTAATCTCTTGCAGCAGTGCGTTTCCATTGAAAAGCAATTCCGAAGCTATTGTAATAAAGCGTATTTATATCTTCCAAAGCAATTATTTTTATAAAATAGTGTACGTTTTAAGTACTTTCATCGCGGCTAACACCTCTGAAATTGCCGTTGTCATCGAAGCTGCCGAAATGGTCGCTCCCGAAATAGCATCTATGTTTTCACCATAGTTTACAGCATCGTCTGGAGATAAACCAATAAACTGTTTTAACCATCGCTGACTCCCAATTTGGCGTCCGTAGTCTTCACGATAAATTAATACCTTCGATTTCTTTACCGTTACTTCAGGTGTAAACATCACAATGTAATCGAACACCATTTTTTTACTTGGTGCTTCTCCTAAATACAAATAGCCCAATGTTTCAGTGTTACTTTTTAACTTAAACAAATGATTAACGCCTAATTCAGCTTTCACTTCTTTTTGAACAGCTTCAGAAACGGTTATCTGTTCCATCGTAAATTCAGGAACATTATAAGTCTCCTTTACAGATTTTTCAATTTTAGTCTGAATCACTTTCGGAATTTGTTCCGAAGAAAAAGAAACCAAAACTACAACGGCGAGTGCCACCGTTGTAATTTTTAAAATGAATTTGGCAAACATCATGAGGCAATAAATTTCTCAATAAGTTCACGAATTTCAGCTTCCGACGAATCATTATTTAATTTGTAGAAATGCATAAACATTGGCGAATCTTCAACACTCTTTTTCAACGTAAAAGCACCTTCTCTGTCATATACTTCCGCCCAAACTTTACGCACCTTTTTCCAAAGTTTTTTGTTCTCTTTCCACCAGTCTTGCGCTACTTTACAGTCTTCGTCCGGTAACTTTGTATAGGTATTATATCCCTTTTCCTGCGCTAGCAATACATCTTCTTCTCCGTCGGCACGAACCACTTTATTGTTGTCTTGTTCGTGCATCCAACCGTAACTTGTAATTTCTTGACGGTTTCCCCGCTCCATTACATTGTAATCGCTTCTTTTGCTGTATTCACGTCTTGGCAAGGGTGAAGAGGCAGTGTTTTCCCAGTAATGTTTCCCATCGGCGTGAATCCATGTGGCAGATCCTGAATACCTCGGACTATCATCTACTTGATATACTTTTTGTGTCCATTGTCCTTTTACTTCGTCTTCAGGAAGGGAGGTAAATACCCAAGAGTTGTCTTTGTCGTAGTAAAAAACATCTTTGTTCTCGTAGTCCCAGTCTTGACGCCAATGCTTAATTACCATCGAGTCATTTACAATTAGTAAATGCTGTAACGAAATATGATCTTTGCTATCCTCAATCGCTTCAGCCCATTCTAAGGCGTAGGCGGTATAGTCTAGTTTTTTCTCATAATCAATTTCTGGCGCAAAAGTTTCGGTGTATTTAAACGTTACTTTGTAACAGCCACACATATCCTTTATCGACTGTCTGTCCAAATCTTTTTTACTTTGTGCAAATACGCTTATTCCTGAAAGCAATAAAACGGCTAATACATAAAATGGTTGTTTCATAATTTCTCTAGTTTAAAATCAATTTTTTTGTAATACTGTTGGTTCCTGATGTAAAAGTGACCACATATAGTCCCGATTGTAATGCGGAAAGGTCTAGTTGTTTGTTGTTAAATCCTGTTGTCATTGCTTCGGAAAATACCTTAGCTCCGTTTAATGCGTAGATATCAATGTTAGATGCTTCGGAAACTGCCGTACTTGCATCATATACGATGGTAAGTTGTTTGTTTGTAGTCGGATTCGGATACATTCCGAAGGAAACCCCTTCTGAAACAGTTTCAAAACCTAATACATCTGAAACATCCTCAAAATTGAAGGTAATATTCCCCGTTGAAGAACCTTCAAAATCATTAAAAACAAGGCGGTACACCGTACTTTCATCGTATTTAATATAATACGCCATCGCATCATTTACCTCGTATGCACTTCCGTTAAATGACTTCCAGTCATACCCAATCGTATTAATAGCTTCCAAATAATCCAATCCATTTGGATCGCCACCGCCAGTAATTTCTTCATTTTGTGCAACAGTAACATTCGCACTGTGTAAAACACCTGTTACATTGTAGAACATTCCGCCTCCTAAATCAGTAACATATTTAGTAAAGACCATATCCCAAGCAGTATCTGCTGGCTCCGCAATTACTTCTTCATTATTTTGTAAAGAGTAGTAGTTGTATCTGTTATCAGGATTGCTAGAATTTGCAACGGTTTGTGTGGTTTCTCCTATCCAAGCAGTTCCATCCCAAGTAGCATATTTAAAGGTGTAACCTCCAAAATAATCTTCATTAATGAACTTTTTGTAGGTTCCATCCGCATACTTCAATACAAAAACGATAGTCCCTTCTACGTGATGTGTTACCGGATTGTATTCACCCCAGCCGTACGATGCCGAACCTTGCATAAATGCACCATTGTCCCAATTTGTATCATCATTGTAAAGAGGAGTCCAACTTGCTTCATCGGCAATATCAATTGTATTCCAGTCTGAAGCACTATCGGCAGCTTCAAATACCTGAATTCCAATTCCGGCGTTTACACGAATTCCAATATTTTGACTGCTGTTACGTAAAAAGGCGATGTCCCAGCTGTTGGCATCAAAAGAAGTGGCTGTTTCCGAAGCAAAACTGTAATACACTTCGTTGGTATAACCTGATCCCATAGAAAGGGTGACGGCTGTTTGTTGTGCGGTTGCTGCAAAACCAGTAACGGTAAGTACAACGAATAGTAAGAATTTTTTCATAGTGTTTGTTTTTAGTTTGTTGATTTATTGTAAAAGATTGTATTTAAATTCTGGAAACCCGCGTTCCCCATTTTCGTTGAGTAAGGAGGTAAATTTTAATTTGTATAAATTTCCGTTCGCGTCTTTTAGGATGTAAAAAATAGTATCGATAAGCACTTTATCATCGTTGATGACATCGCGCCACGTACTTCCAATCACACGTTGGTCTTGCTCAAAATTATTCAGAACCACATCCGAAGCCGAAAAAGTATCGTAATCGAACGCAGTTGTTTCCACACTGTAAGCGGTGACGCCTCCCTTGCTGTTGTGCAACACACCGTCTGAAAAACCATACGATCCGGCACCGTCTATAATGTTCGTAAACACGGTAAAATTGAGATCCCATTGATCGGCTCGTGGTTCGGCAGTAACCACATTTTCAGTATCAAAACTGAAGAATGTAAAATTATACCCTTCATTTTTTGAAATCACAACCTCTTCATGTGTCGTATCGTTGAGGTTTGCATATTGCAACAGGTAATCATCTCCTTGACGCAACACTCTAATTTTTTTCCAACCTCTTGCGCTTCCTGCAACAGCCACACTTCCTGGTTCTGGAGCATCTGTTCCAACGGTGTATCCTAGATTTACGAGATATACTTTGTTTTCAGCTTCGGTAGCGCTAATGGAAGCAATGGCTGTTTTTGTAATTGCCCCATCGGGATGATCTATGTACGCAACATTGTCGGGATCAAAGGTTCCTACAGCAACTTGTGGTTGTAAATCGGTTACATCAGCTTCCGATATAGCATCGATGTCGGTACTTTCTAATTGGGCAGTTGCCATATAAATTGCACCGTTAATACCTACTCGAAACTCATCTCCTGCGTAAAAACCTAAGTCCCAAGTGTCTCTTTGTACCACCGTTTCAGCTTCACTGCTTAAATCGATATACACTTGGTTTTGCTGATTGGGTCCACCAACATTCGGGCTATATCCTGTTCCTAATGCAGGCGTATTTCCAAATAAAAACCGCGTATTTCCCTGTATTACAGAAGAAGGGTAATGTATTGCTGAAATGTTTAATTCTATCGTTACCGTTTCGTCTAGCGTCGGATTAAGTTTGTTGAAAACAATGCTTTTTCCATTTTCTGAAGCTTCAATAGGAAGTGTAATTGTACTTCCTTCCGCAGCAGGTTCGGTGGTAAAATCGACCCCATAAATGGCATTGGTCGATACGATTGAAACTTCAAAACTTCCCTGTACCGTAGCAGTTTCAGAATACACCAACGAAAGGGTTTTAGAGGTTTCTATATCGCTAATATTTGCAGAAAGATTTTCAAAAGCGACCACAAAAGGAGTTGCAGTGGTTACCGAATCATCTTCACTACACGAAATAAATAAAGCCGCTGCGAGCAAGCATAAAAAAGCAGGTTTTAATTTTAGTGAAAACGGTTTCATAGTGATATGTTATAGGTTAGTTTTAAAAAGAAAGACCTTCCGTAGCCCAACGGAATTTGAGTTGCAGGACTGTTATGAGCTCCGCCTTCAAAAGCGGTTGTATTTACAGCCGTGATGTCGAAAATATTCCGAGCGCCTAGGGTCGTGGTTAGTTTTTTGCTGAAAAATGATTTGTTGATCGTTGCATCCAACCAACTATACGCTTCAGTGGTTCCGGCAACAAATTCTTGATTTCCTTCATCATTTGTTTTTTCTACAAATTGTTGTTGTTCGCCAATATGCTTAAAGAACAACGAAAAAGTAGTTCGGTATTTGGGAAGGGAATACGACACATTTGCATTCAGCTGAAGGTTGAATAAAAAGTCATCATTGCTGTCTGTCCTGCTGTCTAAAACTTTCGAGATTCCTTGCACAGAAGCGCCTAGTTGTCCTTTAAAGTTTCCGAAGTAAATTTCATTTTCAGAAAAAGCACCAATCGCCTTATAATTGTCAATGTTGCTGTATTGATACGCCAACGGATTTTGTTGTACTACGATAAGTTCGATGCGATCTTGTAGGCCTAAATAGTTAAAACTAAGCTTGTTTTTAAGTCGAATTTTCCCTTCGGAAAGTGTTGAATTTTTCTTGATGTGTAAAAATGTAGAGATCCCTTTTTCGGGATTCAGTTCGGGATTTCCTTGTACGTTATGATTCACATCCACAAAATAGGTGTAGAGCTCATCATAACTAGGGGTTCTGTTTGCAGAGCCAATAATACCGCGGACTTCCCAATCATCTCCCAAGGTTTGTTTTGCACTTAAAGAACCAATATATTGAGTGTCGAACAAATTACTGAAAGACACACGAGCGCCAGGGCGTAGCGATAATCGCTGGGTAAGTTGCCATTCTGAAGCTGCGAAAAAATCGTAATTATCGAGTTTTTGAGTAATTTCTTCTTCGCCGGGTGCAATCACAATGGCTACGGACGAGCCTGTCCCTTTTTCGTTGGTTAACTCGTATCCTAACTGAAGGTTTGCCGTTTCAGTTTGAATAATATTACTGAAGGTCCCTCGTGAAAAGAACGCACTTCTACTTTGGTACTCGCCCTCTTCAACATTTTCTCTTTGTTGCCTACGAATGTAATATGTGTAACGCTCTAAATCTTTAGTTTGTTCTTGGTACGATACAGAAATGTTGTAAGGAATTTTCGAAAACAAACTTCCGGAAGCATTCAAATGATGGTAAAAACGATTGTTAGTGTATATTTCATCTTGCGCTGTCGGATTGGTGGTTGCTGTCGCCGGATTTTCATTAAGGTCAACATTCTCACTAAAATTATCGATGGTTTCCGTTAAGTAATCAAAACGATAAAACAATTTGATATTTTCTTTTTCGTACGACAAAACTGCTTTTGCATTGTGTTGCAATTTTGGAAGCCACTCATGACCCCGAAGTCCGTCGTTCGCATCGTAATTCTCGCCTTGTTTGTCGTTCCAAAATCCGCCAAAATCATTACGGGTAAAAGAAGCATTGGCATAGAAGTTTTCCGAAAAATTATGCCCAATTTTTAGGGTTTGAATATGGCGGCCTTTGTCAAACCATTCGTATTCGCTCCCAATGGTCTCTTCTTGAACCGAAGCTGTAATGTCCCAGTCGTTTTTAGACCCTTTTTTGGTGATAATATTGATAATTCCTGAAACCGCATTGGCGCCATATTGAACCCCCATGGCACCTTCCACAATTTCAATGCGCTCTATGTCTTCGATGTTAATAAGGGTAAGATCTGTGTTGTTACCGACGCCTTCTTCATTAATAATTGGAATGTTATCCATTAATACTTTAAAATACTGCCCGTCTAATCCAAAAAGGCTCACGCCACTTTTCCCTGTAGCTGTGTTTGGAGTGATATTTATATTAAGTGTGCTATTTAAAACATCGGCGAGATTGTTTCCTCCTTGACGCTCTATATCGCTACGAGAAATCACTTTTACTTCCACAACCGATTTAGACACAGCTTGCGGATTCAGTTGCCCGGTTACCACTACTTCGTTCAGTTTTTCAACGGTGGTTGTGTCTTTAATAGGCTGATTTTGAGAAAACACACGAATGGTAGAGAGTGTAAAAAGAAGTAAAAAGCTTGTGTTTTTCATCGCATTTTAAATTGTTCGATGCAAAACTATAACATTATTCTTATTTAGAATAAATAAAAATAATGTTTTTTTTGTTTATTTTTTAATTCAATGATATCCGCGCCTTTATGAAGTGATAAGGGCTTTTTTTTAAAAACAAAATATTAGATATAAAAAAAGAGCTGCATTTTGTGCAGCCCTTTTACGTTGGTATGGAAGAAGAATTTAGTACTGATCTTTCAAATTTTTCAGCATAATTCCAGTCATTTCATCTAAGGAGACTTTATGTTCCCACCCCCAGTCTTTACGGGCCTCGGTATCGTCAATACTTTGTGGCCATGAGTCGGCAATTTCTTGTCTAAAATCAGCTTCATACTCAATAGAAAAGTCGGGAAGGTGCTTTTGAATACTCGCTGTTATTTCTTCAGGATTAAAACTAAGTCCGGCAAGATTGTATGAATTGCGAACATGAATGTCAGATTCGTCAGCTTCCATAATGTTTACGGTAGCTTGTATTGCATCATCCATAAACATCATAGGTAAAGTAGTTTCAGCATTTAAAAAGCAGATATATTTATTGTGTTTCAATGCTTTGTGGTAAATATCTACCGCATAATCTGTAGTTCCGCCACCAGGCATTGTTTTGTAGCTAATTAAACCAGGGTATCGAATACTTCGAACATCGACACCATATTTGTTGAAGTAATATTCACACCAGCGTTCCCCCGTTTGTTTGCTAATGCCATATACGGTAGAAGGTTCCATAATGGTTCGCTGTGGGGTATTTGTTTTCGGAGTTGTGGGTCCAAAAACAGCAATACTTGAAGGCCAAAATATTTTTTCAATTTTATTATCCTTCGCCAGATTTAGCACGTGAAACAGTGAATTCATATTCAAATTCCATGCTTTCATTGGAAATTTTTCAGCAGTTGCCGAAAGCATTGCAGCCATTAAATACACATCGGTAATTTCGTGTCGTATTACAACATCTTGAATGGCATTATAGTCCATTGCGTCTAATATTTCGAAAGGACCGCTCTCCATCAACTCTTGGTTTCCTTCTTTTATATCGCTCGCAATTACTTTATGGCTTCCGTGCTTCGAACGTAGATATGCAGTAAGTTCAGTTCCTATTTGACCTGAAGCTCCAATGATAAGAATTCTTTTTTTCATAAAATGGGTATTATGCGGGGCAAATATAGCGATATTCTCTCCTAATTCTTTCTTAAATATACCCTACAATGCCATGATAAAAATTATATTTGCACCACAATGCGCAGCTTATAATGAAGTTTTTACCTCTTCTTATTATTTTATCAACCTTGTTGTTGGTTTCTTGTGAAAATACTTCAGAAGATAACGTTAGCAATCAAGATGTTAAGACTACTTCTTCTCTCTTCGGAAGTAAAAAAACCGTATTCACATCACTTTCTGAAAATGCCAAAATGTACATGATGCAATGGGGTGCTTTTGAAGATTTTGAAAAAGAAGCAAAAAATTTAAACGGAAGCACGATTGAAAGTCTTAAAGAAAAAAGTGAGCGACTTGTATTGCAGGTTGATTCCCTTTCCAAGCGAATTCCAGATACCTTAAAAACAGAGGCAATAACTTCAAGAGTGATGGTTGTAAAAACAAGGGCTTCTATATTAAAGCAAGAGCTATTTATGGGACAAGTAGACTCTGCTCGATTGCAAACACAAATTGCTGAAATGAATACCGCAACAAACAACTTAATTATTCAGATAAACGAGAAGTTTCAGAAAGACAATATCGATTTTCAGCGAAAAGATGATGAAAAGAAGGAGTTAGAAAAACAAAAACAATTTTTAGACTCAGTCTATCAATCTGAACTAAAAGATAATTTATCCAATTAAGTGTAACGAAATAAAAATAAAACTACTTATACACAAGGTATCACTAGTTTTTAAGAATTTATAAACCAAAAACCAATCTTAACAATGAAAACTAATATTTTGAAATCGGCTGTAGCTGCTGCTGTTGTTGTTTCTGCCTTTACTGCGTGTAACAACGACAAGAAAATGGCGAAAGCAGACGACGTAGAGAGAGGAATTATCCTTTCAAATATGGACACAACTGTAAGTCCTAAACAGGATTTTTACAATTACGTAAACGGTAATTGGATGAAAAATACTGAAATTCCAGACGATGAAGTTCGTTGGGGTGGTTTTGGTGTATTGCGTAAATCTACAGCACAAGATGTTTTAAAAATTATTGAAAAAGCCGAGAAAAGTGGCGCGTATGCTGCAGATACAGACCAAGCAAAAGCCTTAGCTATTTTCTCTTCAGAGTTAGATACAGTAGCAAGAAATGAAGCAGGAGTAAAACCATTACAACCAGCTTTAGATAAAATCGCAAGCATTACTAATGTGGCCGATTTCCAAAGTGTAATGACAAAAGATGCTGTTACTGTTGGACAACCATTTTTAGGAGTTGCTGCTTTTTCTAATCCAAGCAATAGTGCAATGAACTCAGCATATGTTACTCCAGGAGGTCTTGGATTGCCAGACAGAGATTTTTACACAAATACAGATGCTAAATCTGTAGAGATTAGAGGTCAGTATGTAGATCACGTAACTAGAATGCTTCAGTTTTTAGGAGATAGCGAAGCAGATGCTCGTGCACAAGCAGAAACTATTTTAGCATTCGAAACAAGATTAGCAGTTCCAAGATTGGATAAAGTTGCAAGTAGAGATTTCAGAAACTTTAACAATCCACGTTCTATCGCTGAACTTCAAAAAATGGCGCCGGCTATTCAATGGGAACAAGCCTTTAAGGATATGGGGGTAACTAAAAAATTAGACACTGTAATCGTTATGCAACCTGCCTATATGGATGTTGTTGAAAAAATTCTGAACGAAGGAGATGTAGCAACTTGGAAAACAGTAATGCGTTGGTCAACACTTAACGGTGCTGCTAGTATGCTTTCTACAGATATTGAAAAAGCAAACTGGGATTTCTACAGCAAAACGTTGAATGGATCAAAAGCACAAAAGCCAGCAGATGAGCGTGCACTAAGCACTGTAAACGGAACCGTTGGTGAAGCTTTAGGGAAATTATATGTTGACGAAATGTTTCCTCCAGAAGCAAAAGCGAAAGCTGAAACAATGATTGCAAATGTAATTGCTGCTTATAAAGACCGTATCAATGCATTAGATTGGATGAGCGATAGCACTAAAATTAAAGCTGTTGAGAAATTAGACAAATTCACCGTAAAAATTGGATACCCTGACAAATGGGAAGACTATTCAACAATGGATGTGAAGCCAGGAGCTAGCTATTACGATAATATGGTTGCTGTTGGAAATTGGGCTTTCAAAGACAATTTAGACGATATCGACGAGCCAGTAGATCGTACAGAATGGGGAATGTCTCCACAAACTGTAAACGCATATTTCAATCCTTTTAACAATGAGATTGTATTTCCTGCAGCTATTTTACAACCACCTTTCTATGATTACTTAGCAGACGACGCTGTAAACTACGGTGGAATTGGAGCTGTAATCGGACACGAGATTTCACACGCTTTTGACGATAGTGGTTCTCGTTTTGACGCAGATGGAAACCTTGTAAACTGGTGGACGGAAGCTGATTTAGTGAACTTTACAGAAAGAGGAAATGCATTGGCTGCTCAATACGATAGTGTTGAAGTTTTAGACAGTGTATTTATCAACGGTAAATTTACCTTAGGAGAAAACATTGGTGACTTAGGTGGTGTATTAGCTGCTTACGATGGGTTGCAACGTTTGTATAAAGAAATTGGAAGACCAGAAGATATTGATGGTTTAACTGCTGAGCAACGTTTCTTTATGAGTTGGGCAACTGTTTGGAGAACAAAGCAACGTGATGAGTCATTACGCAACCAAATAAAAACAGACCCACACTCTCCAGGTCGCTTTAGAGCTACTGAGCCTCTTAAAAATGTAGATGCTTTTTACGAAGCGTTCGATATTAAAGAAGGAGATCCGATGTACGTAGCACCAGAAAACAGAGTACGTATCTGGTAATCGTATTTAACTACTAGACAAAAAAAGACCTGCCAAATGGCGGGTCTTTTTTGTTTTATATAAGAGTTGTTCTTTATGACAAACGATACTTAAAACGATAGTTTAAAATCTCTGGTATGGTTACCGAATCTACTTTTTTGAATACTTCCCCATCGATGGGCGCTGCAAAGGTTGGAGGCGTTAATCCTAAGGCTTTGGTTTGTTTGGTATAGTAGTCTTCTTTTGAGGGATGTTGGGGGGTTACGGCATTAAAAAGATGTCCGAAAGCATCCTTTTTTAATACTTCGGAAAGTATGGCAATACAATCATCTCTATGAATTAAATTCACAGGAGCGTTTCCATCATTCAAGTTTTCTCTACCTGCCAAGTAACGTGCTGGCTGTCTGCTACCGCCAAACAATCCTCCAAAACGGACAATACTTGTTTTAAATTTATCGGAAGTAAAGAAAAGTTGTTCTACTTGTAAAAGTTGCTTTCCGGCTTGCGTAGAAGGCTTCGGAAGTATTTTTTCGTTTACATCACCTTGGGCATCATCATACACAGAAGTGCTACTCACGAGTATTACTTTTGGTACAGAAGCTTTTTCTATTTCAGTTAAAAAATGCGCCATTTTCAACACAAAATCGGCACCTGTATTTCTTCGCAAGCCCGGCGGAATCATAATTATAAGGCAGTCCGTTTCCGAAAGAAACGCTTGTACCGAACCCGAAACTCCTTCTTCCGAAATCTCTACCGCATAAGCATCCACTCCTTTTTTTTGAAAGGATGTTGCTTTTTCTAGGGTTGTAACCGATCCTTTAACGCGGTATCCTAAAAATTGTAAGTGTTGTGCCAAAGGGCTTCCTAGCCATCCAAGGCCAGCAATTGCGATTGTTTTACTCATTTAAAAGGGGGATTTCTGCGATGCTATCGTTTGTTTGTTTTTGCATGGATGCAACAGAAAATGTCTTTTTTAAGACAATTGCATCGGTAACAACAAAGGGTTTCGGCATGGTATTTTTTGGACGTTTGTTTATAGTAAATTGTGTATTGGTCAGCAAGTCGAAAGAGTATTCTAAGGCTGTAAATGTAACCTCAGTTTTTGGAGCAATAGTGTACGATACCTCTAGTGAATCTCTATCGGCAATGTAATATCGCAATATCTCATTATTAGTTCTGTTGCTGTATACATTTCCAGTGCTGTCTTTCGGAACTTCTTTTCCGTTAAATCGTAAGGATTGAAAGGTAATACTTTTGTCTACATAAAGACCGATTTGGTTGACAGCGCGCTTCGGAAAAATAGTAAAGGTGACCGCTTGGTACGAATCGATAAGCGTATCTTTTTGTAGTACTGTTTCAAACGAAGGGATTTTCTTTTGAGGTGCTTCTGAAGCATACGTATATCCTTTGTTGTATTTGCTTCTAGAAACTGCAGGAATAAACTCGGAAGCTTTTGTAGGGTTACTACCTAAATAACCTTTCGTCCAGTCGTCTAACATAGTGTCGTAAGTTGCCCAATACGAAGTGCCATCATCTACATTTTGGTAATAAATTAAACTATTTGGTTTTTGGCGAGTTTCAGAAAAATCACTTGTAAAATGAGCTTTCAGAAAAAAGAAAAGTGCGGCAATGAAGCAAATAGCGCCTAAAAAGCCTTTGTTTCTATAAAAGCCAAATACAGGAAGTAGCAATCCGAAAAGTAAGACCGTAAAGATACAGGCAATGACCACCATTTCAGAGCCCAATGCGACTGGAAAAAACTGAATAAGCGGCGCGTATAAAAAGATGGCGGGTGTGCCAAGAAGCACCATTACTAGTAAGTTTGGCTTTTCTTGACGGATTAAAATCCACAATGCTGCCAATCCAAAATACACGGGAATTATAAAATAGCCAGCACCTTTTAAATAGGCGAATACCGCTGCATTAATAACCAACCATAGTGTTATCGGTGCAATAAATAGATTTGCAGGTTTGTCTTTTTCTGAAAATTTTCGATACATCCAAAAAAGGATTCCGAGCGATAGCAATACAAAAAAGGCGATGTAACTATGACCGTTGTATTTAAATCCGTGCTGAATTTCATGGTATTGAGGATACAGTTTCAGAAGTAAAACCCAACCAAAATAACCTACAATTCCGCAGCCAATTAAAGAAAGTAGGTAAGGAATAAATCCTTTTCCAATTCCGGCGAGTGTAAGTTTCTTGTTTTTAATTCCGAAGAAAAGAAGCAGTAAAAATAAAGCCGTAGCAATAAGTACTGAAGGCAAAATCCAAGAAAATGGATAGTGAATCATTTTCACAAACGGAAGGTTGACATAGACATCATCTTGATCTGATTTTAAATTTGAAAGATCGGCATCGGCAAAATAATGCAACAACGGCAGCAAATAACTTCCTTGGTGTTGTAGGGTTTCAATGTCTAAATTTTCAATCGTATCATTGGCGGTATGGTAATCGAAATGATCGTCTATAAAGGCGAAAAAGAAACTGTCTATGTTTCCATCTACTCTAAAAATAGTAGAGTCGGTACTGTTTGGAAGAATTTTGTACACACTGTACATTAAAGAAGACGCTACAGGGTATTCAGGGTTTGCTTCAATAAAAGCATTGATAAGGTTTGCATTTCCAGCATTCGATTCTAAAATCATAACACTAGGACCTCCGCTTCCGCGAGCTTCAAAATTCATTACAAATCCGACATCTTTTGCCCACGGATGTTCGTTAACAAATAAATTAGCGCCGTCAAGTCCAATTTCTTCGCAATCGGTAAATAAAACAATAATGTCGTTTACGGGTGTTTTTCCGCTAGCGATATAAGCACGCATACTTTCAAGAATCGTAACCACGCCACTTCCTGCGTCGCTGGCACCATACGAAGGTACTAAGGCACTATCGTAATGTGACAAGAGCAAGAGTGCTTTTCCTGTTCCAGAGCCTTTAAGGCGGCCCATAATGTTTTTAGGTTTGTCTAGATTTTTAGAAGCTGCGTCTAAAACAAAACCTTCTTGTATTTGTGTTTCAAGACCAAGCGATTTTAGTTGATTTTCTAGGTATAACCCAACTCGCTCGTGCTCTTGTGTTCCGAAGTAATGCGGAGCTTTGCTAATTTCTTGTAAGGGTACCAACGCGCGCTCAGTAGAGAATTCCGTTTCAGAAATAGAGGCGTCAGTTCCTTTTGCGGGCATTAAACTGTAAAAACTGTAATAAAGTAATCCTACTATGAGAAGGAATGATAGAAAAGGATACGATTTATTCATGAGGAGGTTAATTAGATTTTAAAAGTACAATTTTCTGATAAATCTAGTTGCCTTCAGAAATAAACAAAAATTTCGTATCTTAATTTTCAGTATATTAGAGAGTTAAAATCGAACAGTATGGGAATTAAAAGTTTTATGGGAAAAAGAGCCAAGCCGACAAAAGGAGGTGAAGAGCAAATTACAGTGGCAGATTATATGACAAGAAATTTAACCACTTTTCGACCTGAACAAAGTGTGATGGAAGTGATGACGGTTTTAATTTCAAAAAAGATTTCGGGAGGGCCTGTAGTTAATGAAAACAATGAATTGATTGGTGTTATTTCTGAAGGAGATTGTATCAAACAAATTAGCGAAAGTAGATACTACAACCATCCACTAGAAGATGTAACTGTAGAAAAACACATGGCTACAAATGTAGAAACCATTGATGGAAACATGAATGTGTTTGATGCCGCCAATAAATTTTTAGAATCCAAACACAGACGATTTCCCATTTTAGAAAACGGGAAACTAGTTGGGCAAATTAGCCAAAAGGATGTTTTAATTGCCGCTTTAAAACTTAAAGGGCAAACTTGGAAATAGTGCCACTTTTTTAAAGTCCACCTTCACGTTTTACCAATAAATAATAATCATTATCTAGTGGTAAATAACCTTGATCGTACAGATAAAAATAGGTTGACCCTGTTTTTGTGGTGTAAATACTTGTAAAATAGTCAAAACTAAAACCCAAACGAAGTAATTTTTCTTTTGTGGTTTTAGTTTTGTCTTTTGTATTTAATTTTTCAAGGATGCGATAGTTTTTTCGAAGCCTATTGTTGATGTTTCGTACAAGGTTTTTGTTGTCTTTATTGAGCGTATTATTATGCGCATTACGACATGCGTCGCTGCAAAACTTTTTGTCTGCACGACCAATAATCTTATTGCCGCATTCGGGACAACTTTTTTCCATGGACTAGTAATCTACAATATGCCCCCAATTTTCACCAGATTTAATCCGGTAGAGTTGCATCTCTGAAATTCCAAACTGTTTTGCGATAAGTCGCATTCTAGTTTTTCGATTGGGATCAAAAATTTTCCGTTTAATCATTCGTACTTTTCCTGCAGACAGCTTAGAATATTTTGGATTTAACAAGGCTTTTTCCTTCGCTTTAATAACTGCGGGATTTGTCTTGTTATGCGCAAACAATTGCTTTCTATCTACAAATTGCAAGTTAGTAGCATTGTTATCGGCTTTGTCAAAATTTTTGTGAATCACATAAATTCCGCCTTCTACAGGTTCTAGAAAAAGCTCAGCTACTGCACGATGTACATAGACTAGATCTGTTTTGCCTTCTTTTTTAAGGCACGAAAAAACAAAATATCCTCCTAAGGAGTATAATTTCATTAATTCACCGTCAGGGTTGTACTTAAAGCGCAAGACTCGACCGTAGTTCGAGATTTTAAAAATTTCATTATCGCGCCAAATGTCCTTTTTGTAGTCTTTCCAGACTTCATTTCTTAAATTGATTATCAATGTTTAATTTATTAGGGAGTTAGCCCAAAGATAATAAAATCTCTCGGTTGTACACAAATAGGATTTTATGGCTTGTTTTCCAGTTGTTTAGCGGGTAAATTGAATCTATAAACGGCTTCAAGCTTTAAAAAAGCACCCCCATTAAGATCTGGATTTAAGAGGATTCTATTGTCGCCAAAACTAAAAGCTGAAACACCTAAGTCGATGGTGTCGTCTTTTGCATATACTTCATTATTACTTGTTGCATATCCAATTTTTCCGCGAATTAAAATGCTTTTCTGAAGCATTGCATATTGAACATACCCAGAAAACTCTAACGAACTTTGGTCTACATATAGTGAAGTATTGTTTTCAGTAAAAGCGAAACTGCGTCCTATTCCGTAGTAATCGAATCCAACAGACGTTTTTCCTAACGCATAACTTGCGTCTACCGAAATGGGCAAGGAGACGTCCATTTCAAATTTTTTATTTTCACTTAAATAATACCAACCAATAATCGGGGTTGTAAAGAGTCCGAAAGCTTCCATAGTCGCATAAACTCCAAAACGATATTTTAAATTTTTTGTCTTTTGAAATTTCACAACTCCAAAACCACCCATATAAAAGTCATCGCCAGAAACAGCTGCATAATCTGAAGCAATTTTAGGGAGCAATACCACAGTAGAACTCCAAGTATCGTTGTAGGTTGTTGCCAACCCAATTTTTAATGTAGTACTGTAAAGGTTTTTATTTTCAGCTTCAGGAAACAACTGTAATCGGGTTTGACTAAAGCCAATTCCCGTAATGAAAGCATTGTTTTCAGAAAGTACAACAGGCACCGTTACGTCAGCTTCAGAAAAAGAAACATGGGTGCTACTGTTGGTATTTTCAAAATTGTTACTGAATGTTTGTCCGTAGCCAATCTTTAAAAGATCCACATAATTCTGGGCATTTCCGAAGCAAGGTAAAAGAAATAGAACGATAAGAAATTTTCTCAAAGGGGTAGTTTGTTGGTTCAGTTAAAGATATAAAAATCCATTTACTAGCATAGATTCATTTATTGAATGTTCATTCTGAAGAAAAACATCTTATATTTGCCAAATAAAAATAACAAACCCATGAAATTATCAAAAATAGTAGCCGTCTTATTTGTAGCGCTTTCAATTGTAAGCTGTAAAAGTGACGACGATGGCGCAAATGAATTTGTATATAACAAAGCAAACTTAGAAGGCACCTATTCTCTTAATTATTTTGTAAGTACAGAAGTTGAAACAACTATTATTAATGGTTACGAAGTTGCAACAACTACAACGTCAACAGGAGACACTTTTCAAGTAGATTTTATTTTTTCTGAAAATGGAACATATACTGTAGATGGTGAGTTTAGAGAAACCTACACTGTAGTTGTTAATGGAGAAACAACAGAAGAAGATTCACAAATTATTGTAATTTCAAATGAAACTGCTGGTTATTCTGTTTCTGCTTCAACATCATTATTAATTTTGGACGGAGAGACGTATCAAGTAACTGTTTTTAATGAGAATGAATTACAATTACGTTTGGAAGAAGCTTCAAGCTCTAATGGTGATACATATCTTTATACCGAAGAATTACGCTTCACAAGACAGTAAAAAACATTCAATTAAATACAGAAACGCCACCCAATTTGGGTGGCGTTTTTTGTTCAATTTTACCACAACATTAAATCACAGTTCTAAATAAGGGTTGTAGCTACTTTTTACTTAAAATTTAGTATTTTCGCAACCTTATTGAAAGGCAACAATTTATGAGCACAAAATTTAAGGAATACAAAGGCTTAGACCTTCCTAAACTAGCAGACGAGATACTCGATTTTTGGAATAAAGAAACTATTTTCGAAAAGAGTATTGCCATTCGTGAAGGAAGCGAACCTTTTGTGTTTTTTGAAGGACCCCCTTCTGCTAACGGAATGCCAGGAATCCATCACGTTATGGGACGCGCTATCAAAGATATTTTTAGTCGTTACAAAACGCAAAAAGGATTTAAAGTAGATCGTAAAGCAGGTTGGGACACCCACGGATTACCCATTGAACTAGGGGTTGAAAAAGAACTTGGAATTACCAAAGAGGACATTGGAAAAACCATTTCTGTTGAAGATTACAACGCAGCCTGTAGAAAAGCGGTGATGCGTTATACCGATGTGTGGCATAAATTAACCGAGCGTGTTGGATATTGGGTAGATATGGAAGATCCATATGTTACTTACCAATCTAAATACATGGAAACGGTTTGGTGGTTGCTAAAAGAGATTTACAAAAAAGATTTAATATACAAAGGCTACACCATACAACCCTACTCGCCAAAAGCGGGAACAGGTTTAAGCTCGCATGAGCTAAATCAGCCAGGAACGTATCAAGACGTTACCGATACTACAGTTGTGGCGCAGTTTAAAGCTGTAAGCAATACGCTTCCAGAGATTTTACAAGGTCTTGGAGATATTCATTTATTGGCTTGGACAACCACACCTTGGACCTTACCGAGTAATACAGCATTAACGGTTGGCGCTAAAATAGATTACGTTTTAGTACAATCGTTTAACCAATACACCTTTGAACCTATCAACGTGATTTTGGCTCAAAATTTAGTCGGAAAGCAATTTGCTGGAAAGTTTGTCGCTGTTGAAACTGAAGCGGAGCTAGCTTCCTTTTCTGAAGGGGATAAAAAGATTCCGTATTTCGTTTTAAAAGAATTTAAAGGAGCCGATTTATTAGAAATTAGATACGAGCAATTATTAGATTACGCATTGCCAAATGACAACCCAGAAAATGCGTTTAGAGTCATAGCGGGTGATTTTGTTACCACGGAAGACGGTACAGGAATTGTTCATACGGCACCAACCTTTGGAGCAGACGATGCGAAAGTGGCAAAAGAAGCTACACCAGAAGTGCCGCCATTATTGGTAAAAGATGAAAATGGATTTTTGGTTCCTTTGGTGAACTTACAAGGGAAATTTAGACCAGAAATGGGCGAATTTGCTGGAAAATACGTTAAAAACGAATATTATGAAGATGGCGAAGCACCTGATAAGAGTGTAGATGTAGAGCTTGCCATTAAATTAAAAATAGAGAACAAAGCCTTTAAGGTGGAGAAATACGTCCATAGTTACCCAAATTGTTGGCGTACCGATAAGCCTATTTTATACTATCCGTTAGATTCTTGGTTTATAAAAGTAACCGAGTTTAGAGACCGTATGTTTGAATTGAACAAAGGCATTAACTGGAAGCCAAAAGCAACTGGTGAAGGGCGTTTTGGAAACTGGCTTGCCAATGCAAACGATTGGAATTTATCGCGTTCTCGTTATTGGGGAATCCCTTTACCTCTTTGGCGCACAGAAGATGGTTCAGAAGAAATTATTGTAGGCTCGATCGAAGAGTTGAAAGCTGAAATGGAAAAAGCAGTTTCAGCAGGGGTATTAGACAAGGCTATTTTTGAAGATTTTGTCGTAGGCGATTATTCCGAAGAGAATTACAACAAAGTAGATTTACATAAAAATATTGTCGACGAAATTACATTGGTTTCTGAAAGTGGAAAACCAATGAAGCGTGAAGCCGATTTGATTGATGTTTGGTTTGACAGCGGAAGTATGCCGTACGCACAATGGCATTACCCGTTTGAAAATAAAGAGAAAGTAGAAAAAACATGGCGTAAAGCCGATTTTATTGCAGAAGGAGTAGATCAAACCAGAGGGTGGTTTTATACACTTCATGCCATTGCAACCATGATTTTTGATGATGTTGCGTATAAAAATGTAGTGTCTAACGGACTTGTTTTAGACAAGAACGGACAGAAAATGTCCAAGCGTTTAGGAAATGCGGCAGACCCGTTTGAGGTGTTAGATACCTATGGTCCTGATGCGACACGTTGGTACATGATTAGCAATGCGAATCCGTGGGATAATTTAAAGTTTGATTTGGACGGAATTGGTGAGGTTCGTAATAAATTCTTCGGAACACTTTACAATACTTATAGCTTCTTCAGTTTATACGCTAATTTAGATAATTTCGATTATTCTGAAGCCGATATTCCTTTGGAAGAACGCCCAGAAATTGACCGTTGGATTCTTTCAGAATTACACAGCCTTATTGCCAATGTAGATGAAGCTTATAATGAGTATGAACCTACCAAGGCAGCACGTGTAATTTCAGAATTTGTACAAGAAAACTTAAGCAATTGGTTTGTTCGTTTAAGCAGAAGACGTTATTGGAAAGGAAGTTATGCAACCGATAAAATTTCGGCATATCAAACCTTATATACTTGTTTAGAGACAGTTGCAAAGCTGGGGGCGCCAATCGCACCGTTCTTCATGGATCGGTTGTATAAAGATTTAACGAATGGGGTTTCCAAAAGTGGAAAAGAATCAGTACATTTAAGTGACTTCCCTACGGTCAACCCGTCGTATATAGACCGTGCTTTAGAGCATAAAATGCAAAAAGCGCAAACAATATCATCTTTGGTATTATCGTTACGACAAAAAGAAAGAATAAAAGTACGTCAGCCACTTCAAAAAATCATGATCCCCGTTTTGGATGACGCCTCTAGAGATGAAATTTTAGCTGTTTCAGATTTAATTAAGTCTGAAGTAAACGTAAAAGAAATTGAACTTATTGATGAAGGTTCGGGGATTTTGGTAAAACAAATAAAACCAGATTTCAAAAAGCTAGGACCACGTTTTGGGAAAGATATGAAAGCTGTTGCTCAGGCAATTACAAGTTTTCAACAAGAAGAAATTTCTTTGTTAGAAAAAGAAGGAGAAATTAGTATTTTGCTTAACGAAAAAAATACTAAATTGACCCTCGATGACGTTGAAATTAGCTCACAAGACATTGAAGGATGGTTGGTTGCTAATAGTGGAGGAACAACGGTTGCATTGGACGTAACAATTAGTCCGGAGTTGAAAAAAGAAGGAATCTCGAGAGAGTTGGTAAATAGAATTCAGAATATTAGAAAAGACTCTGGATTTGAAGTGACAGATAGAGTAGAGGTTACCATTCAAGCGAATGAATTATTGGAAGAAGCAGTGAAAGGTAATTTAGAATATATTAAACAAGAAACCTTAACAGAGGTGTTGCAATTTGAGTCAGAAGTAGAAAATGGAATAGAAATTGCTTTTGATGATATCACAACGATGTTGAGAATAAAAAAACACTAGTATTATGCAGCAAGACATTAAAGTTAGATATAGCGACAAGGAGTTAGAAAGTTTCAGGACATTGATTCAAGAAAAAATTGTGAAAGCAAAAGCACAATTGGAAATGATCGAAAGTTCATACAGAAACGATACTAATAATGGTACAGACGATACGTCACCAACTTTTAAAGCCTTTGATGAAGGAAGCGAAGTAATGGGGAAAGAAACGGCATCTCAGCTTGCGATTCGACAAGAAAAATTTATTCGCGATCTTAAAAATGCATTGATTCGAATTGAAAATAAAACCTACGGTATTTGCCGTGTGACTGGAAAACTAATTAATCCAGAGCGTTTAAAGTTAGTTCCTCATGCAACGTTGAGCATCGAGGCGAAAAACATGCAGTAAAATATATAGTATACATCAAATCCCTTCTCATCTCGAGAGGGGATTTTTGGTTGCTCGCTTCTGCAAAGCGTGACTTTTTATTTCTGCCATTAAATGAGTATGCTCTCAAGAGTGTACTAGAGTCTCGAATCGTATGTTGAAAACAGTTTCTTTTTGCTTTTTTTTGATGTTCAGCTTCAGTTATGGACAAAAAGTGGTTGAGAAGTCGCTCGATGCTTCAGGATTGGAACGGATTCTTATCAGTTCAAAAACAATTTCTCGTATTTCAATTGTTTCAGAAAAAACAGATAAAATTACCATCTTAACCAAGATTTCTGGTGAAACCTACGAGAACTTGGTGGTAACTACTTCCGAAGAAAATAAAACACTTATTCTCGATACATCGTACATTCCTTTTTTTACTGCGGAAAATGACAAATTAGCCGCACATAAGGTAATTTCAATAGAAATGACGGTGATAGTACCTGAATTTTTTAGTATTGCAATTAATTCTGAAATAGCTTCAGTAAAAGCCAGCGGAAGCTTTGATTTACTATCTATTACACTTCGCGGAGGCAATTGTTTGGTGCAAGATTTTATAGGAAACGCCCGAATTAAAACCCAAAAAGGCGCAATTACCGTATATACTAATAGTACGGTTTCTGGAACGGCAAATTCGGTAAAAGGAAGGGTTGAAAATGAACTTGTTTCTAACGGAATGTATCGTATTATTGCTGAAAGCAGAAGTGGTGCAATTGGCCTATTTCAAACCAAATAATATTCCTATTTTTGTGTCACTTTACAAACACACAGAAAGAAGGATACTTCTACTAATTTATACTGCATGTCGTTAAAAAAATCGATTTTAATTATCATTTTGGTCTTATTGGTAGATCAAATATCTAAGGTTTATATCAAAACGAGTTTTTCGTTAGGCGACGGTGTAAAAGTGTTTGATTGGTTTCAGATTCTATTCGTTGAAAATGAAGGAATGGCTTGGGGAGCTAAAATCCCGGGAGAATATGGAAAGCTGTTTCTAACCGTTTTTAGGCTTATAGCCATCGTTGGAATTGGATATTGGTTGTGGGATTCGGTTCGAAAGAAAGCATCGCGGGTATTAGTCGTGGCAATTGCTTTGATTTTTGCAGGTGCGTTCGGAAACATTATAGACTCGGTATTTTACGGCTTGCTCTTTAACGACAGTCATCATCAAGTAGCTACATTTTTACCTGCAGATGGAGGCTACGGTACATTGCTTCATGGAAAAGTAGTGGACATGCTATACTTCCCCTTATGGAAAGGATATTTGCCAGAGTGGCTTCCTTTTTGGGGAGGAAAGTTTTTTACCTTTTTCGATCCCGTTTTTAACATCGCAGATATGTCTATTAGTACGGGGGTTGGACTTTTAATTGCTTTTAATAAAAGAGCATTTCCTAAAAAGGAGATAGAAGCATAATCTTAAACAGTTTTATTAAAAATAGTTTGAAAATGTTCAATGCTGATAGGCTTTATTAAATAGTCTGTCACCGAATCTATAGACTTCGCTTTTTCCATTTCGTAAGGATCAATAGACGAGCTAACAATATAAAGGGTCGATTTAGGATTTTTTGAAAAGGCGGTATTCTTGTATTTTTCTAAGAAATCCCATCCATCCATTACAGGCATATTAAGGTCTAAAAGAATTATTTGTGGTAACGTGTTTTGTTCAGAAACTGTTGGTTTTTCAGGAAGAGCTTCAAAATATGTAAGCGCTTCTTGTCCATTGCTAAATACCAGCAACTCTTCAGATAATTTTTTCATTTTAATTATCTTTTTGATTAGATGTACATAAATTTCGTCATCATCAATAATGCAGGCAACTTTAATCGGGCTTACTGTTGGCATCATATATATTAAAATTTAACCTTAAAAATGGAACCTTGATCTACTACACTTTCAACAGTGATTGTGCCTTGTAAGGCTTCTACTTGATTTTTTGTGATATACAAACCGATTCCGACAGCGTCTTCGTTTCTGTGAAATGTTTGGTACATATTGAATAGTTTATTTTTATACTTCTGAAGATTTATACCGATTCCGTTGTCTTTTACAGTGAG
This sequence comes from Ulvibacter litoralis, assembly GCF_900102055.1. Lineage (GTDB taxonomy): Bacteria > Bacteroidota > Bacteroidia > Flavobacteriales > Flavobacteriaceae > Ulvibacter > Ulvibacter litoralis. Next base: position 722,341 of record NZ_FNBA01000001.1, on the reverse strand, counting down.
GTAGTTTTTATTTTCTTCTGAAAAAGTTTTAATTTCTATAATTGGATCACGATCTGGATGCTTGTATTTTATTGAATTAGAAATGAAATTTAAAAGAATGCTTTGCATATAAGCTGGAATATAAGGAATCATTGGTACTCCTGAAAAGTCGGAAATTATAGTCGCTTTGCTTTTATTAAGGGTGCATTGTATTGATTTTTTTACGGTTTTTAAAACATCTTCAAAAACAACATCACTTTTATCATCATCGGCCTGAGATTGTGTTGAAACAATTTCATTTAAATGCGATATCGTTTTGTTTAAGCTTTCAGAAATGGAAACCAAATTATCTTTTAATTCTTTCTCTTCTTCTTCTGAATTGTGCAGCGAATTAAATAACTCAACGGTTAATTGTAAGTTGCTGGAGTGAGAGCGTAAATTATGCGAAACTATGTGCGCAAAGTTGAAAAGTCTAGCGTTTTGAGAAGCTATAATTTCTAATGATTTCTCAAGACTTAATTCTTTCATTTTTTCAACATTCACGTCTTGAAAAACTCCTCGTACCCCAACAATATTATTTTGCTCATCAAACAAGGGTTGTCCAGCCGCTTTCACCCAAAATTCTTTTTTGTCGTAAGTAAGCATTTTGATGGTAGTATTAAAAGGAATTCCTTTCATACAATCATTAAAAAAATTCTGAGCTCTAACTATTTCGTCTAAGGCATAAAAACCCATTGCATTTTTAGGAGTGGGTTTAAAATCTTCTGGAGTGTTTAATATGCGACGCGCTAAGGGATCAAGCATACTTGTTTTGTCTTTGAAGTTAACACTCCAGCTACCAGCACCCGTTAATTTGGCAACTTCTTTATAGTAAAAATTATTAAAGTTGCTATTCACAATTAGTTGTTTTTATAAAATTAGGATTAGTTTTTTACGGGGGAAAAGATAAACTTCGAATAACTAAGGAGTTAAATATAGTTAATTTTATTAGAAACAAGATAAAAGTGTAAAATTTATCGTTAACCTGTAGGTGCGAGTACTGTAAAAGGGTACATCGGAATGTTTCTTGCAATCCAATAAATGGCTACAATTCCAAAATATCCGTAAATAAAAAAAGGATTATAAAATAAATGAACACGGAGCTGTGTTGAGAAAAGATAGTTGTAAAGTTTAAGTCCAAAAGCGTAAATTATCAATGGTAGTGAAAGAACCATCAGCGGATTTAAACCAAATGCAGTTGTGACGTCTCCTTGCGCTAACTGATGTATAGCGCGTTGCGACCCACAACCCGGACAGTGATATCCCGTAGTGTATTTGAAGGGACATGGTAGAAAAAACGAGTGGTGAGAAGGGTTGTACGAGTGGAAAACAAAAAAAATACCCCCAAGCACTGCTGCGATGAGGGTAAGAGTTATAATTTTCTTAGAAGTTACCTCCAGCAAATCCAACAGCCATTAAAATAATGTAAAGAACAAAAAATACAAGACCTAAACCAGCGCCCCATAAGGAAAACTTTTTAGCGTCATCGGCAGCTTTTTGAGCTCCTACATGATCTCCTTGAGCCCATAGCTCTTTTACTTTAGTCGATTTGATAATTGCTACAATCCCTAAAGGAAGGCAACATAATACGGTACATACGATTGCCCATACTAAATTATTGTCAGGAGGTGTACCTGCTTGATTGTTTGATGTTTCCATTGATTTGAATGGTTATTCGGTTAATAATAAATTAAATATACTGTGTTTTTTTCAAAAAGAGTGAATTTTTCGAGGAGTTACACAAAAATGGAGGGGAATATCTATGTTTTCATAGACAACGTTAATTTCGGGTTCAAAAAAAGATAATCCAATAAATAGGGTGTTTGGATGGCAATGACTTAAAAACCGATCGTAAAATCCTTTTCCGTATCCAATACGATTTCCTTTTAAATCGTACGCTAAAAGAGGAACAAAAACAACCTCCAATTGTGAAACGGGCACTTCTATTCCTGAAACGGGTTCGGAAATTCCATACGGTGAGATTTTTAAAACGGTGTTTTCTTGAAGTAATATGTGTTTCATTTCTCCTGTTTCAAAATAAGCTTTCGGCAACACAACACTTTTGTCTTTTCCTTGTAAAATATGAAGTATGTATTCCGTGTTTACTTCTTTTTTTTCAGCAATAGGCAAGAAAACATGGTAATACGTTTTATCCCAAATGTCTAGCTTTAAGGTTTGATTGGCTATTTGAAGGCTTAACTCTTCTACCATTTCTGGTGTGAGTTGTTGTCTTTTTACTTTGTACTCGTTGCGAAGTTCCGATTTAGTTTTATTCACTTTTTTCAGCAGTAGTCATGTTAGAATCTATAGTAGAAATATGAAAAATAGCATCTCCTTGATGTACGATTGGCGAATGGTTTACATTAATGATATACCCTTCATTTGGAGCGCGTACAATAAATCGCATAGCGCCAAAAGGATCGGTAATGGTGGCTAAAAACTCATCTTTTTCAACGTGTTTATTACAATCAATTTTTACGTGTAATAATCCGCTTCGCTGTGCTCTAATCCATTTGCTTTTTTCAATGAGAATGGTTTCGGAGGTGATTTCTTTTGCAGTATGCTTATCGGATAGCATTTCAAATTCTTTTAAAATTCGGGTGACCCCATCGACGCCATGTTTGACAATATATTTATTCCCATCTCGTGATTTTCCACCTTCAAACAAGATAATCGGAATGTTCATCTTGTCGCAGGTAGTTCGGTACGATTTGTCAATATTAGGAGAGAAAACGGTAAAAGGCGCATTAAAAACGTGTGCATAATGCAACAATTGCTTGTCGTCTGGTTTAATACGCACTTGTGGCGCATTAAATCGGCTTGCGCCACCCGTATGAAAGTCCATACAAAAATCGGCAAGTGGAACAATTTCTTTCGTAAAGTGATAGGCTACCCGACTGGCGAGCGATCCTGTTTTAGATCCAGGAAAGACTCTGTTTAAATCGCGCCCATCTGGAAAAGCTCTATCAGAGTTTAAAAACCCAAAAATATTTAAAATAGGGACACAAATAATCGTTCCTCTTTTCGGTTTGTTTATTTTTTTAGCAATAATCTGACGTACAATTTCAACGCCATTAATTTCATCGCCATGAATTCCTCCAGTTAATAAAATAGTAGGTCCTGGGACAGTAGAACGCTCTATAATAATTGGAATTTCAATGTTTGTAGAAGTGTATAATTTGGCAATGCTAAAGTCTATCGTTTTGCTTTCTCCTAAACGAATGCGTTGCCCTAAAATAATAAAATCGTCTCCTGGGTACTTCATTAATCTACGTTTCTTTCGATGTATTTTATGATTGTATTTGCAATGTCTTTTCCTGTAGCGGCTTCAATTCCTTCTAGTCCAGGCGAAGAGTTTACTTCTAAAATTAAAGGACCACGCGCAGATTGTAGCATATCAACACCTGCAATACCAAGACCCATAGCACGAGCAGCTTTTAAAGCGGCTGTTTCTTCTTCGTCGGTTAATTTTATCACAGAGGCAGTTCCACCACGATGTAAATTACTTCTAAACTCCCCTTCTTTCCCTTGGCGTTTCATAGCACCTACTACTTGACCGTCTACAATAAAAGCGCGAATGTCTGCACCACCTGCTTCTTTAATATATTCTTGAACAATAACACGAGCCTGTAGATTGTTAAAAGCTTCAATTACCGATTCTGCCGCTTTTTTAGTTTCAGCAAGAATAACTCCAATTCCTTGTGTTCCTTCTAATAGCTTAATAATAACAGGAGCGCCCCCTGCTTGTTCTACGATTTCCTTTACGTTTCTAGAATAGTTGGTAAAAATAGTTTTAGGCAGTCCTAGTCCAGCTCTCGAAAGTACTTGAAGGCTACGCAATTTGTCGCGAGATCGAACCAATGCTTGCGATTCGGTGGTGGTAAAAACACGCATCATTTCAAATTGTCGAACAACTGCAGTCCCATAAAAAGTAACAGAAGCGCCTATTCGTGGAATAATAGCATCTGTATGATCCAGTTTTTTTCCTTTGTAGAAAATAACAGGGTTTTTCTTTTCAATTACAATATCACATTTGGTGTGATTTATAATTTCAATGGTGTGGTTCCTTTTTTTTGCAGCTTCAACAAGGCGCTGTGTAGAATATAAATTAGGGTTTGCAGATAATATTTTAATGTTCATCTTTTACTTTTTGTTTGTATGAAAGGTCTGTGTTGTTAATATCTACGATAAATTTCTTAGTTAAAAAATTTCTCCCTAATAAAACAGGATAACGCATTTCTTCTCGATCACTCAAGGTTAAAAATATAGGAATAGTTTCTCCAAATAAAACTATTTCCGTTAAAATACGGTAACGAGCTTCTGTTTGTCCGTTACTGCTTTTTACTACTTTTACGTCGTATTGATCAAAAACGAATTCTTTTTCGTGATATGCCGGATGTTCTGGGTCTAAAAACACACATTTTAAGTAGTTGTCTTTTACCACCAGATTTTTACAATGAATACTACTAGTGAAGGCTCCTGTGTCAATTTTCACATCTATATTACTTAAACTAAGTTGTGGAAAATCTGCTTTGTCAACGCGGCCTATTATTTTTTTTGAATGTACCTGATTCTTCATAGGGGAACAATATACAAAATGTGTTAGGGAATGTTATTTATTAAAGCACGGGTTTTTTGAAGAAATTCGTCAGAAATATTACTGCTTATTTCGTTCAATATAACGTATAATATGTTTTGAAATATCCACGCCTGTGGTGGTTTCTATGCCTTCCAAACCTGGTGTCGAATTTACTTCTAACACCATGGGACCTTGCTTCGATTGTAAAATATCAATGCCGCAAACGCCCATTCTTAAAGTTTTAGCGGTTTTTAAGGCAATTTTATTTTCTTCGGGGGTGAGTTGTATTAATTCTGAAGAGCCTCCTCGGTGTAAATTAGATCGGAAATCTCCTTTTTTACTTTGTCTTTTCATGGCTGCTACCACAACACCGTCTACTACAATGGCGCGCACATCGCATCCTTTAGATTCGGCAATGTATTCCTGAATCACAAAGCGTACTTCTGAAGCACTTAACGTTTCAATGGTAGATAATGCAGATTGATAGGTTTCGGCTAAAATAACGCCTGCACCATGGGTTCCTTCTAGCACTTTTATGATTACCGGGTTGTTTCCAAACCTCTGTAAGGTTTCTTCCGCTTGAAATGCGCTTCCTAAAAATGTTTTGGGCATCGGTATGTTTGCCGACGCTAAAATTTGAAAACTAGTCCACTTGTTTCTCGATTGCAAAATACTTTCCGAAGCAACAATAGAAAAAACGCCCATAGCCTCAAATTGACGCACTAGAGCGGAGCCAAAAAACGTGTTTGTGGCTCCAATTCTAGGAATTATTGCGTTTAAATCGTCCACTAATTCGCTTCCGTAATACAAAACAGGAGTTCCGTTTTCTATTCCCGAAGTAAATAGGGTCGGATCTAATACCTCCATTTCATGATTTCTTGCTTCACCAGCAGTAATCAGACTTTGGGTAGAATAGAGGAATTCTCCTCGCGATAAAATGGCGATATTCATTTGTACATATTAGGCAGTGCAATTTAATTAAAAATACATACTACCAAATTGTATCGCATTAAAAATTATACGTTACCTTTCCCCTAATAAAAAAGGGCGTTCCCGGCGTAAAATGAATTTCTTCAACCGATTCGGCCTCGTTAAACAAACGACTTTCGGTTGCAAATTGAGTTTCATTCCATTCTGTATTGAATACATTTTCTACAATCACACCAAAAACTACATTTTTATAGGTGTAATTTATGTTGGCATCGGTTACAAAATACCCTTCGGCTACAATACTATTATCTTCATTTGCGGCTCTGTCTTTTACAAATCGGTAGTTGAGTCCGCCAGAAAAAGCACCTACATTTTCAATGGAAAGTCCTCCCGTTGTCGTTAAGTCTGGCGCCAACGGAATATAATCTTGTCCGCTTGGTTCTTCGGTACTTCTGGCGTAAGTGTAATTTACATCTCCATACAAATACAACCAGTCTAAGGCTTCATAGCGCAGTCCGAAATCCACTCCCAAACGACGTGTTTTTCCACTAGGCTCTACGATAGCCGCATCGCTCACGTACACAAACTCTTGTTCTAAAAATAAGGCCCAAAAAGCAGTATTTACAATCAGTTTGTCGGTCAATTTGTAGATGGCACCTAGATCACTTCCGTAGGCAGCAGGTAAAATAGATTCTCCATTATTGGCTACCACTACACGTGTGTCGTTGGAGTGAAACCCAATTCCTGTTTTGAAAAATAATTGAAGGTCTTGGTTCGGACTGTATAGAAAATTAAGCTTCGGACTCGCAAAAACTTTGGTTTCACTTTTGTTATCGTACGTTTCTGAAAGTAAATCTTCATAATCGAACTTAAAATAATCCAATCGCAAGGCGGGATTTATTTTAAAATCACCAAAATCGAATTCGGTATTTAGGTATCCAAAAGCATTTACCTGATCTACATTTCCGTACGACAAGCGGTCTAATAGTTCCCGTCTATTTTTGGTGTGCGACAGTTCTACTTCGTTCACATCGTCGTATCGAAATCCGACACCAGCTGTATATTCAAAATCGAAGGCATCTCCTTTTATTTTTTCTGAAAGTGCCGTATCAAAACCAAAAATGTTTCGGTCTTCCCGTTGCGTAATTTGATCGCCATTTACAGGATCTTCCAAAAAGAAGGTGAAGTTTGAAAACAATTCGAAGTCATAGTGTGAATAAAACGCATTGGTCTTTATTTTTTTTGCTTCGGAAAGTTTTTTGCTGTGATTTACAATGATGTTGGTTCTACTCGTGTTACCACCTTCGGTATCGTCGATAGCGCCAAAACGGTCAATGGTTCCGTCATCGATAGAACGCTGCGGAATCTGTCCTGAAGCATCCCATTTACTCTGAAGGTGAGACGCAGTTAGTGTTAGCTTTTGTTGGTCTGCCAAGGTTACATTGTATTTCCCCATCACATTGAAGCGATTAAAATTTTGAGGAGAATCGAACGGACCATTAAACGTATTTAACGAACTCGCCACATAGGCATTACTTGTTTTGGTGTCTAATAAATTGAACAATCCAACCGTGCGAAATGAATCAAAATCACCATATTCAACCGAAACGGAGTTCTTCTTTAATTTCTCTTTGGTGGCAAAGGCAACATACCCTGCTGTTCCAAAATCGCCGCGTTCTGCGTAGTAGGGTCCTTTTCCGAAGTCAATTTTATCGATCGTTTCTGGAATGATAAAGTGCAAATCGCTGTATCCTTGTCCGTGCGCATGCGACACCATATTTACGGGAATTCCGTCCACAGATAAATTGATATCGGTTCCGTGATCAATATCGAAACCGCGTAAAAAAATCTGTTCGGCTTTTCCGCCACCTGCGTGTTGCCCAATAACAAGCCCCGGTACTTTCCGAAGTATTTCTTGAGACGATTTTACAGGGCTGCTCTCCAAATCAATTTTAGCAATCTGATTTAAGGTATTGATGTTTGGAGTAATGGAAACCTGTTCTAATGAGATTGCAGTCGCATAGAGGGTAATCGCCATTGGTGAAGCGAAATCTTCTTCCTTTACCGTGAAGGCATAGCTCTGATAGCCTAAATGCGAACTGTAAATTTGGTCGCCTACAGCGGCGTTGTCGAAGGTGAATTCGCCATATCCATTGGTGTGCGAATGTGTGTTTTTGGTTTTGTTAAATAATGCCACATCTTCTAGGGCATTGGCATCTTGATCTACTACTTTACCGGTAAGTAATTGCGCTTGCGCATACATACAGATAAGTAGTAAACCTATGGTAAGTTTACTTTTCATAAATTTTGATTTTATTAAATAGACAGTTTGTTTCAGGCGGTTTTTTACTGCTGAAACGTGTTGAATTTGATTATGAAAAGTGAGGTTCGGGAGGAGGTGTTGTGTTTCTGAAAGAAGCCGTATAGACTTCAGGAACGTAAAAATAAGTATCAATTCTGAAAGGCTTCAGAGGGAGTTGAAGCGATTTAGTTTGCTGAACAATGTGTTTATCGAACTCAACGTTTAGAATTACCTTATCTGAATCTGACGCGTTACTTTCCGAAGAAAAAAGCGTAGCGAAAAAAGAAACAATTCTGTGTTCGTGTTCGTGCTCCTCATCATGATCGTGTGCCAATTGATGTGAATGTGCAGCACTCGTTTGTGTAAAAGCGTGTTCAATTTCGTGTAAGCCACCTAGAAATACATTTTTTAAGGGTGCCACCACATACAAAACTGCTAAAAGCAAAATAAAATGCTTTTTGAGGGTTAGAATATGTGAGTTTTTTGGCATTGGTTAAATGTATCTACTTATAAATACGTAAAAGAAGGATTTCTAGTTTTTTTAAAAATATGTTTAACCCAGATTTAACACTATTTGCACAGGGAAAGCTTACAAAAAAAATAAAACATCTGTTATCTTTGGGGGATGGCAGACGCTTCTGTAAAACTACAAATTTCTACACTTCCGGATTCTCCAGGGGTGTATCAGTATTACGATAAAGAGGACAAACTGCTATACATTGGGAAAGCCATTAATTTGCGCAAACGCGTGGCTTCTTATTTTAACAAGGAGCACGATAATGGGCGCACCCGATTGTTGGTAAAAAAAATAGCTACCGTAAAACATATTGTGGTTGCTACTGAAACCGATGCGCTACTACTCGAAAATAACTTAATAAAAAAATACCAGCCTCGTTACAATGTAATGCTAAAGGATGATAAAACGTATCCTTGGATTTGCATAAAAAACGAGCGCTTTCCGAGGGTTTTTTCTACCCGACGTATGATTAAAGACGGTTCTGAATATTTTGGACCGTACACCAGCATGCGAACAGTGCATACCTTGCTCGATTTAATTAAAGGCTTGTACCCTTTACGAACGTGTAACTATGATCTTTCCGAAGAAAAAATACAAGCAGGAAAATACAAAGTCTGTTTAGAATACCATCTTAAAAATTGTTTGGGACCTTGTGAAGCCTATTATTCGGAAGCGCAATACAACGATAATATTGAAGCGATCCGGAATATTGTAAAGGGAAACTTTAAAGAGTCCTTGCATACATTTAAAAAACAAATGACAACCTTGGCGGCTAATCTTGAGTTTGAGGAGGCGCAACGCATCAAGGAAAAAATTGACATTTTAGAAAACTACCAAGCGAAATCCACGGTGGTGAATCCGAAGATTAACAATGTAGATGTGTTTACGGTGCTCTCGGACGAAAGTTATGGGTATGTAAATTACCTTCAGATATCTTTTGGTTCTATTATCCGTTCGCACACGCTTGAAATTAAAAAGAAACTAGACGAAAGTGACAAGCAATTATTGCAGTTGGCAGTGATTGAATTGCGACAACGGTTTGAGTCACAGTGCAAAGAGGTATACGTGCCATTTCCGATTACTGTAGAAGAAGGGGTAAAGGTACATGTTCCGAAAGCGGGCGATAAACGACATATTTTAGAATTGTCGCTTCGGAACGCCAAGTATTTCAGAATGGAACGTTTTAAACAAGCTAGAATTGTAGATCCAGACCGTCACGAAAAAAGAATCATGGCACAAATGAAGAAGGATTTACGTCTTTCTGAAGAGCCACGACATATTGAATGTTTTGATAATAGTAACATTCAAGGAACCAATCCTGTTGCTGCTTGTGTGGTATTTAAAAACGGAAAACCAAGTAAGAAAGATTATCGTAAATTTAATATCAAAACGGTTGAAGGTCCCGACGATTTTGCTTCTATGGAAGAAGTGGTATATAGACGGTATAAAAGATTGTTGGAAGAGGAGCAGCCTTTGCCACAGCTTATCATTATAGATGGTGGAAAAGGACAACTTTCATCGTCTTTAAAAAGTTTGGATGCTTTAGGGTTACGCGGAAAGATTGCCATTATCGGAATCGCAAAACGATTGGAAGAATTGTTTTATCCCGACGATCCTATTCCGTTGTATTTAGACAAGAAGTCTGAAACCTTAAAAATTATTCAGCAATTGCGAAATGAGGCGCATCGCTTCGGAATTACATTTCACCGTAACAAAAGAAGCAAACAAGCGTTAGATACAGAGTTGGAGTCCATTTCTGGAATTGGCGAAAAAACCATTGTAGAATTATTGACCCATTTTAAAAGTACCAAACGCGTTGCTGAAGCTACTTTCGACGATTTAGAAAAAGTAGTCGGCACTAGCAGAGCAAAAAAAATTGTAACCCATTTTCAGCAAACCAAATGAAAAAAGCCCTAATTGTAATTGTATGTTTCGTTTCGGGACTTCTCTATTCTCAAGAAAAGGAGGTGAAGGACCTAAAAGTGGGCGTTGTATTAAGTGGTGGAGGGGCAAAAGGATTGGCGCACATTGGAGTTTTAAAAGCGATTGAAGAGGCTGGAATTCGGGTAGATTATGTTGGTGGAACCAGTATGGGAGCTATTGTTGGGGGATTGTATGCTTCAGGATATTCGGCAAAGCAATTGGATTCTATTTTTAATGTAGTTGATTTCAACACTCTGATTCAGGATGATATTCCGCGAAGTGCTAAAACTTTTTACGAAAAAGATGAGTCTGAAAAATACACCTTAACACTTCCGTTTGATGATTTTCAAGTAGGATTTCCATCAGGATTGTCGAAAGGACAGAATGTGTATAATATGATGTCGAAATTGATGGCACATGTTAGCACAGTAAATGATTTTGAAAAACTTCCCATACCGTTCTTTTGTGTGGCAACAAATGTTGAAACAGGAAAAATGGTGATGCTCAACAAAGGGTATTTGCCGCGAGCCATTACAGCAAGTGGGGCATTACCCTCTTTGTTTAGTCCTGTGGTAATTGACGGTATGCTGTTGGTAGATGGCGGCGTGGTAAATAATTATCCCATCGATGAGGTTCGCGCCAAAGGCATGGACATAATTATTGGAGTAGATGTTCAGGATGGATTAAAAGATAGAACGGCCCTTCAATCGGCGTTCGATGTATTGGTGCAGATTAATAACTATCGTACCGTGGGGGATATGGTTGAAAAGAAAGGAAAGACAGACATTTATATTCACCCCAACATTGATGATTTTTCAGTGGTTTCTTTTAGTGATGGGCGAAAAATAATTGAATCGGGAGTAGAGGCTTCTATTGTGTATAAAGACAAACTAGATTCAATCGCGAAGCTTCAGCTGCATCCACCAAAAGAAGAAGTTACATTTCGCAAGCGTAATTCATTTTATATTGATGACGTAGGAATTACGGGAAATGAAAAATACTCACGCGCCTATGTTTTAGGGAAACTGAAGCTTAAAACTCCTTCTGTTGTTACCTATCAGGATTTTAGTGACGGAGTTAATAACCTTTCAGCAACAGGAAATTTTCAAGATATCGACTACCGTTTGGTTCCTTTGGAAGACGATAAATATTCGATTCAATTTACGCTTCGAGAGAATAACTCGTCAATGTTATTAAGACTTGGGGCGCATTACGACAATTTGTTCAAGTCTACAGCACTGGTCAATTTAACCAAAAAGAGGTTGCTTACCAATAACGACATTGCTTCGTTTGATTTGATGTTGGGCGATAATTTACGGTATAATTTTAACTACTATATCGACAAAGGATTTTACTGGAGTATAGGCCTAAACTCAAGCTATAACTATTTTGAAAAAGACGTTGCCATCGATTTTGTGCTTCCTGAATTAACTTCGGAAGGAAGCAATCAAATCAATCGAATTAATTTAGAGTATGGAGATTTTACCAATCAGTTATATGTTGAAACACTTTTTAGAAGAAGCTTTTTACTGGGAGGTGGGATTGAACACAAATTTTTAAATTACTTGTCTGAAACGCTTGGTATTGATGAAAATAACAAGCCGCGAACTGTTTTTGAAAGCACCAATTACTACAGTACGTACGGCTTCTTAAAATACGATACGTACGACAATAGTTTTTTTCCGAAAAAAGGAGTTTTCTTTAATGGCGATTTTCATCTGTATATGTTCGCTTCCGGACGAAACGATGATTTTACACAGTTTTCAATAGCAAAAGGAAAAATTGGATACGCAAAATCTTTTTTCACAGATTTTTCCGCAGTAATAACAAGCGAGGGCGGATTTAAAATTGGAGGAGGAGACGAAACTCAGTCGTTCGATTTTACTTTAGGAGGCTTCGGCTTTAAAGAAATTAATAATATCATTCCGATGTATGGGTATGAAGCCTTAAGCTTGCGAGGAAACACCTATTTAAAATCAAGTTTGACGTTAGATTATGAAATTGTGAGAAAGAATCATATCAACGTTGCGGTTAATATTGCCAAAGTAGGAGATGATTTATTTACTAGTGGAAACTGGATTGATGGTGTGGATTATAGCGGGTATGCTTTTGGGTATGGATTGGAAACTTTCTTTGGTCCCATTGAGATTAAATACTCCTATTCTCCCGAAAGAGATAAAGGTGAATGGTATGTTTCTGGAGGCTTTCGGTTTTAATAAAATCTATTCAAATAAGCTGTAAATTTTTCCGATATTTGTAATATAAATATGTAAATCATGCCGTTTTATCATCAATTAGGAAAAATACCGCCCAAAAGACACACACAATTCCGTAAACCCGATGGGAGTCTATATTCCGAGCAACTGTTTGGAACCATAGGATTTGATGGAATGTACAGTAATTTGTACCACGAACAACGTCCAACTCAGGTAAAGGAGATAAAAAGGCAATACAACGTAGCGCCAAAAGTTGCGAAAGCAAACAACATGCAGTCGTATCGTTTTAGAGGGTTTCAAGTACCCCCAGAAAACGATTATTTAGAAAGCCGAAAGGTAATGCTTACCAACAGCGATTGTAATATTATTTTGGCGGCGCCTAGACATTCACAAGAAGATTATTTCTATAAAAACACTGATGCAGACGAACTAATCTTTATCCATAAAGGAACAGGGAAGCTTCGTACGCACATGGGAAACCTCGATTTTAAATACGGAGACTATTTATTAGTTCCTCGTGGAATTATCTATAAATTAGATTTTGACACCGAAGACAACCGTCTTTTTATTGTAGAATCGTACCGTCCCATTTACACACCAAAACGATACCGAAATTGGTTCGGACAATTGTTAGAGCACTCTCCGTTTTGTGAGCGCGATATTCGCAAACCACAAGAATTAGAGACCTACGACGAAAAAGGTGATTTTTTAATTAAAGTAAAAAAACAAGGCGATATTTTCGACATGGTTTATGCCAGTCATCCGTTTGACGTGGTGGGATACGATGGATATAACTTTCCATATGCGTTTTCTATTCACGATTTCGAACCGATTACAGGGCGCATACACCAACCGCCACCAGTACACCAAACCTTCGAAACCGATGCGTTTGTGATATGTAGTTTTGTACCGCGATTGTACGATTACCATCCAGATAGCATTCCGGCTCCCTACAACCACAGCAATATAGACAGTGATGAGGTGTTGTATTATGTAGATGGCGATTTTATGAGCCGTAACGATATAGATGCAGGTCATATTTCATTGCATCCAGCGGGTATTCCACACGGACCCCACCCAGGAGCGACTGAACGAAGTATTGGAAAAACAAAAACAGACGAACTAGCCGTGATGGTCGACACGTTTAAGCCGCTTCAAGTAACTGAAGAAGCTTTAAAAATTGCCGATGACACCTATTTCCAATCTTGGCTAGAGTAAAAATAATTTGGAGCAATTTCCTGCTTTTCTCTGTATCTTTTTTGTGAAAAACAAAAAAGGATGCCGTTTCAATCAGGGCTAAACTAAAAAGAATGAGCAAAGAAGTAAAATCAGTAAACTACGGGTTAGAAAAAATATTCGAAGGAGCAGAAGACTTCCTTCCTTTATTAGGAACCGATTATGTTGAGTTTTATGTAGGAAACGCCAAGCAATCGGCACATTTCTATAAAACAGCCTTCGGATTCCAATCACATGCCTACAAAGGATTAGAAACAGGATCTAGAGATCAAGTAAGTTACGTTTTAAAACAAGATAAGATTAGAATTGTACTTACAACGCCTTTAAACAGTAAATCGCCTATTAACGACCACATTGTGAAACATGGTGACGGTGTTAAAATTGTAGCGCTTTGGGTAGAAGATGCGAGAAGTGCATACGAGGAAACTACCAAACGTGGCGCAAAATCGTACATGGAGCCAACAGTAGAGTCGGACGAGCATGGAGAAGTAGTTCGCGCAGGAATTTATACCTACGGAGAAACGGTACATATGTTTGTAGAGCGTAAAAATTATAAAGGAGATTTCTTGCCAGGTTTCAGAAAATGGGAATCAGATTACAATCCAGAACCTACCGGACTTAAATACATAGACCACATGGTTGGAAATGTAGGTTGGGGACAAATGAATACCTGGGTAAAATGGTATGAAGATGTCATGGGATTTGTAAACTTCTTGTCGTTTGATGACAAACAAATCCATACTGAATATTCAGCCTTAATGAGTAAGGTGATGAGTAATGGAAATGGACGTATTAAATTTCCAATAAACGAACCTGCTAAAGGGATTAAAAGATCTCAAATAGAAGAGTATTTAGACTTTTATGAAGGTGCAGGAGTGCAGCATTTAGCCTTAGCAACCGATGACGTAATAAGTACAGTAGCTCAGCTAAAAGCACGAGGTGTTGAGTTTTTACCACCACCACCACAAGAGTACTACGATGACATTCCAAGACGTTTAGGCGTACACATGGATGTGATGAAAGAAGATATTAAAGAACTTCAGAAGCTTTCTATTTTAGTAGATGCTGATGAAGAAGGGTATTTATTACAAATTTTTACAAAACCATTAGAAGATAGACCTACCTTGTTTTTTGAAATCATACAACGTATGGGAGCAAAAGGCTTTGGGGCAGGAAACTTTAAGGCTTTATTCGAGTCTATAGAGCGTGAGCAAGCGGCTCGTGGCACACTGTAATACAAGCGTAACAATTCTAAAACTCCATCGTCTTATTGATGGAGTTTTGTTTTTGGAATAGAACTTGTAATACTAGCGTACACGCTAAACCCGAATCAATGAAAAAGGTACTTTTATTTTTAGTCTTCTTAAGTGTTACAACACTATCTGCGCAGCATAAAGCTTATGGAGATGGTGAGTGGTTTAAGTTTAGAATTCATTATGGATTGTTAACGGCAGGATATGCTACGTTAGAAGTTAACAATGCCAATCTTAACGGGAAAGAGGTTTACCATATTAAAGGCGAGGGAAAAACCGTTGGAATGTCAAGTTGGTTTTTTAAAGTAGAGGATTATTATCAATCGTATGTAGATAAGGAAAAGAACATTCCGTATCGTTTTATTCGTAAAATTGATGAAGGAGGCTATACCAAAGACATTCAGATAGATTTTAACCATAGCAATCACAAAGCGACGATCTTTAATAAAAAACACAATACCAAAGAAGAGCTTTCTTTTCCAAAAGATGCGCAAGATATGGTGTCTGCTTTTTATTACCTTCGGAATAAGTTAGATACAGATAATATCGTGAAAGACGAATTCATAGATATGGATATGTTTTTTGACAGAGAGAATTATAAATTTAGACTTAAATTCTTGGGTAGGGAAACCTTAAAAACTAACTTTGGCAAAGTTCCCTGTTTAATCTTTCGTCCTTATGTGCAAGCAGGAAGGGTTTTTAAAGAAAACGAGAGTTTAACCATTTGGGTAACAGATGATAAAAATAAGATGCCCGTTTTAATTAAAGCTGACTTGGCTGTTGGATCTTTAAAAGCAACATTAACAGAGTATAAAGGACTGCAACATTCCTTCAAAATATTAGTAGACTAGCCGTATGGAAATAAAGCCTGAAACAAAGAAACTTTTAGAACAACTAGAAAAAAAGTTTAGTGGTTTAGATCAAGATTTAAACACCCATTTAGAAGGACTATTGCACAGTGAGCCCATTACCTATTGGGATTATATTCAAACAGATGCATTACTAAGCCTTCAAATACAACGAACTACATTGCCTGATGAGATGGTTTTTATCATGTACCATCAAATTAATGAATTGTTGTTTAAAATGATTCTTTGGGAAATTCAGCAAGTGGCACATAAAGAAGCACTTTCAGCAGCATTCTTTTCAGAAAAATTAATGCGTATAAGTCGCTATTTTGATATGCTTACGTCCTCTTTCAACATTATGAGAGAAGGAATGAGTGTAGATCAATACATGAAGTTTAGAACAACTTTGACTCCTGCTAGTGGATTTCAGAGTGCGCAGTACCGAAAAATAGAGTTTGCTTCCACAGATTTGATAAACTTGATAGACGCTCGTTTTAGAGATTCTATTGATAGAAATACGCCTTACGAACATGCCTTGGAACACTTGTATTGGCAAGCTGCAGGAAAGGATTACAAAACAGGGAAAAAATCGTATTTGTTAAAAGCATTTGAAGAGCAATATAAAAATGAATTTATTGCCTTTACACAAGAATATAATACCATAAATTTGTACGCAAAATTTAAAGAACTTCCAACCGAGGTAAAAGAAGACCCTACCTTAAGAGAAGCGATGCGTCATTACGATTATACTGTAAATGTTACTTGGGTTATGGCTCATTACAATGCTGCTAAATATTATATAGGCGGTGGTAAAGACCATAAAGAAGTAGAAGCAACAGGCGGAAGTGACTGGACTAAATATATGCTTCCAAAATACCAACGCCGAATTTTCTTCCCAGAAGTTTGGACAGCACAAGAGTTGAAAGACTGGGGAAAAGATGTATAACGTAAAAAAAGAAAAAGTAAATTGAAAATAGTAAAATTTCTCCTCCCCCTATTATGCACTTTTATTGCTTGTACGGATGATATTAAAGACGACACCACAACTGAAAGTATTGAAATAGAACCCATTATTGTTAAAGAATACGGATACGCATTAAACGATTTTAATGTCGTTAGAGATACGATTCGATCGGGTGATACTTTTGGTGATATTTTAGACTCCTATGGAGTGCCAAATCAAAAAATTTTAGAAGTTGCTAGTAAATTTAGAGACAGTTTTGATGTTCGAAAAATTGTAGTAGGGAAACCGTATGTATTGCTAAATTCTAAAGATTCGGTAAATACAACTCAAGTTTTTATTTACGAAAAGAACAAAGTAGATTACGCCGTTGTCGATTTACGAGACACACTCAACTGCTATACAAGTCAGAAACCAATTTCATACAAACTGAAAGAAGCTTCAGGAATTATTACAAGTTCATTGTCTCAAACGATGGATGAAAAAAATCTGAGCGCAAATATGACCGACGAGTTGGCAAAAATATATGCTTGGACAGTTAACTTTTTTCACCTTCAGGAAGGCGATCGCTTTAAGGTGGTGTATACTGAAAGGTATATAAATGATACCATCCCTGCTGGATTAGATGAAATAAAGGCGGCATACTTTCAGCATAGAGGAAAAGCATTGTACTCCTTTAACTATAAAATCGATACACTTAATGCGTTTGCAGATTACTATGATGAGCATGCAGATAATTTAAGAAGAGCTTTTTTGAAGGCTCCTGTAAAGTTTAGTCGTATTTCGTCTCGTTACAATTTAAATCGTCGTATTAAATACTACGGTTATAAACTTCGTCCTCACAAAGGAACCGATTTTGCAGCACCGATTGGAACTCCAATTTTAGCCACGGCCGATGGAGTTGTTTCAAAGTCGGAAAGAAAAGGTGGCAATGGTAATTATGTGAAAATTAGACATAACGGAACCTATGATACACAATACTTACATATGAAGAGTAGAAATGTTTCTGTGGGACAGTATGTAAAACAAGGAGATGTTATTGGTTGGGTAGGAATGACTGGTAATACCGGAGGACCTCATGTTTGCTACCGCTTTTGGAAAAATGGAAAACAAGTAGATCCTTTTAAGGAAGATTTACCATTATCAAAACCACTTGCGAAAGAATATCAAGAGGATTATTTTGAATTTATAGCTCCTTTAAAAGAGCAGCTAGACTGCATTTCTTATTAACCCCCTGTTAATCAATTTGTTGATAACTATCTATTCGTAAAATGTTAAAGGTGTTTTTTCCTGTTAATTTTGTGTAAACAAAAAAATTAGCATTTTGTTAACATTGGAGCGCTGTTTTTTGAACACTTCAATGTACATTTGCTGAAATTTTACAAAACAAAATAAACAACTCATGAGAAAACTACTACTATTAGTTTTATTATTAGGCGGATTTACTGCCTTTTCACAAGGTATAGTTACCGGTGTAATTATGGATTCCGATATGGGAGGTCCATTGTCTGGAGCTAATGTGATTGAAACGGGAACCACAAACGGAGCAATTTCCGATTTGGATGGTAATTTTACATTAAATGTTACTTCTAATTCTGGAACAGTAACAGTTTCTTATTTAGGATACACAAACAAAAAGGTATCTTATACATTATCTGGAGGAAAAGCAAACTTAGGATCAATTTCTGTTGTTCCTGATGCAGATTCTTTAGGAGAAGTTATTATTGTTGGAACAGGTGTAATTGACCTTGCAGAAGGAAGAAGAACACCAGTAGCAGTATCTACAATTTCAGCTGCTGAAATCCAAGATAGAGTTGTTGGTAACGTTGAAATTACAGAAGCGTTAAAAAACACTCCTTCTGTTCACATTTCTGGACAATCTGGATTTGGAGATTCACAATTCTATTTAAGAGGATTTGACCAAACGAACATTGCTGTTTTATTAAACGGTCAGCCAATTAATGGAATGGAAGATGGTAAAGTATATTGGTCTAACTGGGCAGGTATCGCAGATATTGCAAATGCAATTCAAGTGCAAAGAGGTTTAGGAGCTTCTAAATTAGCGATTTCATCTGTTGGTGGAACAACTAACATTGTAATGAAAGCTGCTGATAGAAAAGAAGGTGGTTTTGCACGTTTCTTAGGAGCGAACGATAGTTACGCAAAAGGAACTATTGCTTATAACACTGGTAAAAATGAAAAAGGATGGGCATTTTCTGCACTTGTAGATTACTGGCAAGCACATAGAAAATGGGCGAAAGGTACTTACGGACAAGGACAAAACTATTTCTTTGCTGTAGGTTATGAGCCAAACGAAAAGCACTCATTTAACTTCTTGTTAACTGGTGCACCACAATTACACGGTCAAAAATGGTCTCAATCTAAAGAGATTATTGAAGCAGATCCTAAGTATAACCAACACTGGGGGTATACTGAAGATGGTATCGAGTCTGAAAGACAAAACTACTACCATAAGCCAGTTATGAACCTTAACTGGGACTGGACAATGAGTGAAAAATCTGAACTTTCTACTGTATTATATGCATCTTGGGGCCGCGGTGGTGGAACTGGAGATAGAGGAAACGGAAGAAAAAGAACGGAAGATCCTGACGGAGATGGTCCTTTAGGTGGTCAAATTGATTACGATGCAATTGCTGCTAATAATGCAATTGTAGGTCTTGGTGGAGACTACGGTGCAGACAATGGGGCTGGGTATATTAGAAGATCTTCTGTAAACAATCACCAATGGTATGGTGTTGTATCTAACTTTAACCATGACATTACTGAAAACTTAAAGTTTAATGTGGGTGTAGATGGTAGAATGTATACTGGAGATCATTTTAGACAAGTTACAGATCTTTACGGTTTATCAGGATGGTCTAACGACAGACCAGACGATGCTATCGTTACTGCTACTTTTGATGCTACTCCTTGGGCAGCACTTACTAGTTATGCTGATGAAGGTGATCGTATTAATTATGACTATTCAGAAGACATTAACTATGTTGGTGGATTTGGACAATTAGAGTACGCTAGTGATAATTTCTCAACATTTTTCCAAGGTTCTGTGTCTAGTCAATCGTACCAAAGAGAAGACAGATTTGAAAACAAAACTTCAGAAAAAGTATCAAGAAGTGGTTACAACCTTAAAGGAGGTATCTCTTACACAATTGAAGAGTCAAGTACCATTTTCTTAAACGGAGGATACTACTCAAGACAACCTTACTTAGATAACATTTTTGCTTTCAACGGTTCTAATGCTGATTTAATTAGCCCAGAAGTTGATAATGAAATTATTCGTTCTTTTGAAGCAGGATACCACTACAAAATAAATCGTTTTTCTGCTAACTTTAACGCATACGTTACAGATTGGACAAACAGAACAATCACGAATTTAGATACAAATGACAACGGTACTCCTGATGATGATACTGATGATTTTGATATGTCTATCCTACAAAGAGGAATTCGTCAATATCACTCTGGTGCAGAATTTGATATTGCATACAGAGCTACAGATTGGTTAACGCTTACTTCATATATTTCTGGTGGTAGCTGGGTATATAAAGGAGAGTCTAGTGTAGATATTTACAATGTTGATACCAATCAATTAATTTCATCAGAAGAAGGTGTTGATAGAAATGGTGTAAAAGTTTCTTCTGCACCACAATTTACTACAGGTCTTAGAGCTAAAGCAAGAATTACAAGCGCTTTAAGTGTAGATGGTAACATTAACTACCGTGCAGGTCACTACGAGTTTACAGATCCTTCTACTCCAGCATCTGACTACCAACCACGTCAATTGAGTCCTTACTCAATTACTGACTTTGGTTTGTCTTATGAGTTTAACTTAGGTGGTGGAAACGACTTAACTTTTAGAGGAAACTTATACAATGCATTTGACTATATTGGATTACAAAATACAGATGCTTTTGGTTACTATACTGAAAATGGAAGAACTTATAACGCAAGTGTAAAGTACAACTTCTAAGGTATAGCTAACATACTTTATTTTAAACCGCCTGTTTTTAACAGGCGGTTTTTTTATGCAATTAATGTACCTTTGAAAAAGTCAACTTAAAAAAGAGAGTATGTACACAACAATACAATTTATTCATTCCTATTGGGCTTATTTAGTAGTACTAATCATAGTATTAGCAACCATTAATGCATTAATGGGGAATTTTTCGAAAAGAGAATACGGTCCTAAAGATTTTAGAATTTCATTATTTGGATTAATCGTAACGCACATTCAATTGTTAATTGGTCTTGTTTTATTTTTTGTATCACCTTTAGGGTTACAATCAATTACAAACAACGGAATGGGAGTTGTGATGAAAGATTCCGTATTACGATTGAATGCAGTAGAGCATCCCTTTGTAATGATCTTAGTAGTGGTTTTTATAACAATGGGGTATTCAAAACATAAGAGTAAATTGGTTTCTGCAACAAAGTTTAAAACCTTAGCTATCTTTTATACCGTAGCTTTAGTTTTATTGTTGAGTAGAATTCCGTGGAACCAATGGTTCTAATTTTTCGTACTTCGGAAAACAAAAAAGGCACGCTAAACAGCGTGCCTTTTTTTATTAAATTTAAATGTATGTTTATTTTGAAGGAACTTCTTTTATAAGATATACGAATACAGGAAAGTGATCACTATATCCTCCTGTAAATGCTCCGTTTCCGAAGCTTCTGTAAGGATAGCCTTTGTATTGCCCTTTAGAGTTTGCTAAGTAAGACTTATTGTAAATACCCGCTTTATAAAAACGATATGATGAATAGTCTTTTTTCATTAGCTCGGTAGAAACAATCGTTTGGTCAAATATATTCCAGCTATCGCGCCATGCAAGTGTACCCAACCCTTTTTTGAACATTTCTTCCATAGGGTTGTATAGTTCTTTAGGCTTTAACTTATCACGATCTGTTTTGGTTTTTAATACTTCCTTTACACTTGGACTTGTGGGATCATCGTTTAAATCGCCCATGGTAATGATTTTGGCGTACGGATCTTCCGTGAACAACGAGTCAATAATCCTTTTGTTTAGTTTGGCTGCTTTAATACGCTTAGGACGACTGCGAGCTTCTCCACCACTTCTAGAAGGCCAGTGATTTACAATAACGTGAATTTTTTCACCGTCTAACATACCACTTACCAACAATTGATCTCTTGTGTAAATACGTTTTGTTGCATCATTATTGTCGTAAATTAAAAGCTCATGCGCTTTATAATTTGTAGGGGTAAATAATTTTTTCTGATATAAAAGAGCAACATCAATACCACGTCTGTCAGGAGAGTCAAATTGAATGATTCCGTAATCTTTTTGTAATAAAGGCTCTTGATTTACTAAGTCTTCAAGAACTCTTCTGTTCTCCGTTTCACAAACACCTATAATTGCAGGTGAAGTTCCTGTAACGTCACTTCCAATTTCAGCAATCACCTTTGCCATGTTTTTTAGCTTTGCGTTGTAAATTTCTTCTGTCCAATGATCTTTTCCTGTTGGCGTTCTATCGTCATCAAAAGTAATTGGGTCGTCCTCAAAATCGAAGAGGTTCTCAACGTTGTAAAAGGCAATGGTATTTACCTTGTAATTCTTCTTGTTTTGGGCACTAGAAATGAAAAAAGAAAGGGTGAAAAGGGTTAAGAAACAATAATTTATCTTCATTACTTTTGGTATATTAAGTTTACGTAAACAACCTTACAATTGTTGCGCCAAAAGTAGGTAATTCATTTAAAAAATGTAGTTTTGCATCCCATTTATAACAATTATTTAATCTAATAAACAATTTATTACAGAATGAGAAAATTCATTTTTACTTTTTTCATAGCATTGTTAGGAGGCGTTTCGCTTTTTGCGCAAGATGCAATTGTTAAAGGAAGGATAGTGGACACAAACTCCAGTGAAGTAATACCAGATGTGGATGTAAGCATTCAAACTAGTATTTTTAATACAGCCACTAACGCTGAAGGTTTATTCAACATTATTGGCGCTAATTTACCACAAGGAGAACAGGTGTTATTGGTTTCAAAATCAGGGTACATCACACAACGTATTCCTGTTACTATCCAAAACGGAACAACGATTAATTTAGACCCTATTTTATTAGAACTAGATTTGTCAGCCCTAGAAGCTCAAATTGGAATTATTAGTCTTTCAGATAATGAATTAGACGAAGATGAAGGAACCTCATTTAATGTTTCTGGATTACTTTCAGCTTCAAAAGATGTATTTCTTAGAGCTGCCTCATATGATTTTAGCGCAACCTTTTTTAGACCAAGAGGATACGATTCAGAAAATGGAGCAGTGCTTATCAATGGTGTAAAAATGAATAAATTGTACGACGGAAGACCACAATGGGGAAACTGGGGAGGTCTTAATGATGTACAACGCAATCAGGTTTTCTCAATGGGATTGTCTGCTAACGACTATACATTTGGTGACTTAGCAGGTACAACCAATATGATTATGAGAGCTTCTCAATACAGACAAGGAGGAAGAATCTCGTATGCAACTTCAAATAGAAGCTACCGTGGACGTGTCATGGGATCGTACAATAGCGGATTAATGGAAAACGGTTGGGCATATTCGGTTTTAATTTCTAGACGTTTTGGTGACGAAGGTATTAGAGAAGGAAGTTTATACGATGCAAATTCATTTTTTGGTTCTGTTGAAAAAAAGATCAACGACGCGCACAGCCTTAACTTTACAGCTTTTTATACTCCAAACAGAAGAGGGAAGTCATCCCCAAACACACAAGAGGTTACCGACTTGAAAGGGGTAAATTATAACTCGTATTGGGGTGAACAAGATGGAGAAAAAAGAAACTCTAGAATCAAAGAAGTTGAAGAGCCAGTAATCATGTTAAATCACTATTGGGATCTTTCAGAAAACAGCTCTTTAAATACAAACGTAGCGTATCAATTCGGTAAAATAGGAAACAGCCGTTTAGGATACGACAACGTTCCAAATCCAGATCCAACCTATTACCAATACTTACCAAGTTACTTTTTAGCAAATCCGAATGGAGCCGATTTAAGCGGTGCTTATAATGCCTATAGCAACGTTACAAACGACGGTCAAATAGATTGGAACAACTTATACGAAACAAATATTTTGTACGGAGGGACTTCTAGATACTATTTATATGAAGATAGAGTAGATGATAAGCAGTTTACAGTGAACACCATTTATTTATCTGAGCTTAACGAGAATGTTACCTTAAACGCTTCGTTAAATTATAAAAGCTTAAACTCTCATAACTTCGCCAATATGATCGATTTATTAGGAGGTAATGGGTATTTAGATATTGATACTTTTAATACTGGATCTGAAGCACAACCTGATTTAAACAATCCTGATCGTGTGGTTGGTGAAGATGATATTATTAAATACAATTACGAAATTGATGGTACTGAAGTAGGAGGTTTTGCACAAGGGCAATTTAAATACAACATGGTAGATTTTTATGTTGCTGCTGAAGCTGGACAAACAAGCTACCAAAGAAATGGATTGTTTAAAAACGGAAGTTTTGAAGACAATTCTGAAGGGGAAAGTGAAAAATTAAACTTTACAACTTTCGGTCTTAAAGGTGGATTAACTTACAAGCTTACAGGAAGACACTTACTTACAATGAATACGGCTTACTTTACAGATGCGCCAACCATTCGTAACACTTTCTCTAACTCTAGACAAAATAACAATACAGTTGTGGGGTTAACTGAAGAGAAAAACACCAATTTTGATGCAAGTTATATCTTCCGTTCTCCAATCGTTCAAGCACGATTAACAGGATACTATACAAGCATTCAAGATGCTTCCGAAATTTCTTTCTACTATGCTGACGGAATCTCTGGTCAAGGAGACAATACAACTGCTTTTGTACAAGAAGTATTAACGGGTGTCGACAAACAAAATATAGGAGCGGAATTAGGAATTGAAGCGCAAGTAACACCAACAATTAAATTGAAAGCTGCTGCTGCGTATGGTGAAAACACTTACCAAAACAATCCAAACTTATACTTAACGTCTGAAGATTTTACAGACGAACTAATCGATTACGGTGAAGCAACTTTAGAAAACTACAGAGTTTCTGGGGGTCCACAACAAGCGTATCAAATTGGTTTCGAATATAGAGATCCAGATTTCTGGTGGGTAGGAGCAACTTCTAACTTCTTTTCAAATGCCTATGTAGATGTGTCGCCTTTAAATAGAACTAAAAACTTCTATTTAGATACAGATGGTCTTCCATTCAACGATTACGACCCAGAAATTGCAAGAGAGTTACTAAAACAAGAAAAGTTTGACGACTATATGTTGGTAAACGTTGTGGGGGGTAAATCTTGGAAAGTAAACGACTACTACGTTGGATTTTTTGCAACCATAAACAATATATTTAACCAAGAATACAAAACAGGTGGTTTTGAGCAAGGTAGAAATGCAAACTACAGAACACTTTCTGAAGATACAGCAAATGATACTAGAGTTTTCGGACCAAAATATTTTTACGGATATGGTACTACGTACTACGTAAACGTATATGTTAGATTTTAATAGATAAGAAAAAGAAATAAATTTTATTAGTATGAAAAATTTTAAGAACATCAAATTTTTAAGCATCCTCTTCATTGTAGGATCGATCTTAGTTTCTTGTGTAAAAGGAGACGATTACGACATTCCTGAAATCAATGTTGAAGAACCAAATGTTGACGTTAATTTTGACATTGCTGCAGTAAAAGGAACTTATCAAGGTTTTGAACCGGTATTAATTGAAGCAGGTGCAGGATCTACAGATCCATTGTACATCGAAGCTTATGTTATTTCTAGCGATGAAACAGGAAATTTTTACAAGCAATTGGTCATTCAAGATCTTCCTGAAAACCCAACCGCTGGATTATCTATTTCAACGGAAGCACAAGATTTATACACTAGATTTGAGCCAGGAAGAAAAGTGTACATTCGTGTAGATGGACTATTTATTGGAGAATACGCAGGATTACCAACCTTAGGAATTCAAGATGGATCTGATGTAGGGAGAATTAGTATTGCTGAATTTGAAGAAAGAGTATTGCGTTCTACTGAAACAGCAACTTTAGTTCCCACAGTAATTACAATGGAGCAAGCTCAAAACGAATCTAGATTAAATACTTTGGTACAATTCGAAAATGTACAATTTCCTTCAAGCCTAGCTGGACAATCATACGCAAACATCGACAATAACTTCAGTGTGAATAGAGTGGTTGAAGACTGTGAAGAAAACCAAGTTATTTTAAGAAATAGTGGTTACTCTACATTTAAAAACAAATTATTACCAGAAGGTAATGGTACGTTAACCGCAGTATTGAGTATTTTCAATAGCGACTACCAAACATTTATTAGAGATACAGATGATGTGAACATGGAAGGTGATCGTTGTGCACAAGCATTGTTCGAAGAAAATTTCGAAGGGCTTGCAGTAACAGGTAACGGAGAGTATATCGACCTGCCAGGTTGGACAAATGTTAATGTAAATGGTGGTGAAGAAAGATACGAAGCTAGAGAATTTAGCAACAATAAATATGCGCAAATTACAGCATTTGGTTCTGGTGAAGATCCTTTAGATGCTTGGTTAGTTACACCAGGGTTTACTATTCCTGCTGGAAATTCTGCAGCATCAATCAACTTTGGAACAAAAGATGGATACAACAATGGTGAAGCACTAACTGTATTAGTGTCTACTGATTTTTCAGGAGATGTTACCACAGCTACTTGGACCGACTTAAACGCGACAATTTCTACTGGAAACACAAGCGGATATGCTGCTAACTTTACATCGTCAGGCGATTTAGATTTATCAGCTTATATTGGTCAAGAAGTGTTTATCGGTTTTAAATATGCTGGTGCAGATGGTGGTATTACAACGACCTATCAAATTGACAACATTAGCTTCGATACAAACTAGTTTCAAACTATAAAATTTTAAAAAAGGCTTCCGAAAGGGAGCCTTTTTTGTTTTATGGCTGTTCGAGTGCGGTTGAGAACTGCATTGGCGTGCTTTAGTAAAGCGAAATCCTTCTCTATTAATTGTAGTAGTTTTTTTATTACTTCGGAAACATACAAGATCGCGACATGTTTTTTTTGATAGTATTTCAACATAAGGTTTGCAACGATATACCTTCCGAAGAAAAAATACACTGGCGTGCTTTTATAAAGCGTGAATCTTTATGAACAATAGTTAGTTTTTAGTACTGCTTCGGAAACATACGAGATTGCGATATGGCTTTCGGTATCAACTCAAAATAAGGTGCGGGACGAGATATGCCTTTCCGAAGAAAATAATCCCTTCTGAAGCTTTATAACAGCGTTATATGATTAGAAAATAAAAAGCCCCTATTCAGAAGAATAAGGGCCTTAAGTTAGGTTGGTGTGAAGTTAGTATAGGGGAAATTTACTTTACGATGATAAATTCTGATCTACGATTTTCTTGATGTTGTTTTTCAGAACAATTATCACCACAGTTGTTTATTGGTTTGCTTTCACCAAATCCTTGACCTGTAATTCTACTTGCAGCAATTCCTTTTGAAATAACGTACTGTACCGTAGCTTGTGCACGTCTTTCCGAAAGGTTTAAATTATAAGCATCTTTACCTCTATTATCGGTGTGGCTTTCCGCTTTAATAACCATCTCAGGATACTTTTTCATAATTGATACTAGCTTATCTAATTCGAAAGCTGCTTGCGATTTAATATTGTGCTTATTGTAGTCAAAAAAGATTGGATTCAATATCACTTTGCCGTCCGCGATAATTTCTTCGATTGGTTTTAGTGCAACCGTAGTTGTTATGGTCGTCTTATTTGCTTCTTTGGTAGTTACAGCGTTGCTTTCGTAGTCGGTAGCAACAGCTTGCACAACATACGCTTTATCGCATTCAACTTCAAAAGATACTTTTCCGTTAGCATCGGTTGTTTTAGTGCTTAATTTATTTTCTGAAGTATCGTATAAATCAACGCGTGCTCCCGAAATAGGTCCTTTGGTGTATTCGTTTAGCACTTGAGAATTTATGGTTACAACACAAGGAGCTTCAATAGCCGAAATCATATAAATATCATCACTTCCTTTTCCGCCTTTTCTGTTAGACGACATAAAGCCTGTTTTTGTATTTGGATTGTAGTTAAAGGCAAAATCGTCTGCCACGCTATTTGCACCATTTCCTAAGTTGATAGGGTCTTTAAAGTTACTTCCGTTTGCTTCTGCATAAAACCCATCTAAGCCTCCTAAACCTTGATGACCGTTGCTCGAAAAGTATAATGCACCATTGCTATCTACGTACGGAAAAACTTCTTTTCCTTCTGTATTGATGTTGTCTCCAAGACGTTCTGGTTTTCCAAAATTCCCTTTAGTGTCAATAGACACTTTGTAAATATCTGAATCTCCTTTTCCGCCTGGCATATCACTTACAAAATAAAGTGTGTTACCGTCTGGACTTAAGGCTGGATGTCCAACAGAATATTCAGAATTATTAAAAGGAACAGAGAATACGCCTTTCCAGTTGCCATCAATTTTTTCAGTATAATAAATATTGATCTGATTTACGCCGTCTTCGTTTTTCTCAAATTTTCCTTTAAAATAATCGTTACGATCAAAATACATGCGTTTTCCGTCTGCAGTTACTGTCACATTTCCTTCGTGGTATTTTGTATTTACATCTCCTCCTAATAGTGTCGCATTTTTGATAGTTGTTCCTACCATTTCTGCTTTGTAAACATCTAAGAAAGGTTGTTCGTTCCAGTCGTATTTTTTACGAGACGTGTTTCTAGCAGAAGAAAAGTAAAAGTCTTTCCCAACTAAAAGTCCTCCAAATTCTGAATACTCTGAATTAATGTCGGCAAGATTTTTTGCTTCAAATAATGCGAATGCTTCAATCATTTGTGGAACGTAGTTCGGGTTTTTCATGAATTCTACTGCCCGCGAATCTGCTGGTTTCTCTTCTGCAAATTTCTGCATCCATGTGTTGTAATCGCCTATTTTACCATTTGCTTTTAAACATTGTGCATAGTTGTACATAAGCTCAGGCGCTACTTTTTTCCCTTTTACCACACGTTTGTAATAAGGTTCGGCTTTTTTAGTATCGTTAATGTAGTAATAGCTATTGGCCAAACGCTCAAAAACGTATTTGCTACCTTCTCCTTTTTTCAATAGCTTTTGATAGGCTTCAGCAGCATCTGTATATGCCAAACGGTCGTATAACTGATCGGCTTTTTTAGTTTTACTATTTTGGGCGGTTGCTATGGAGGTACTTACCACAATAAGCAAAAGAATTGTATATATTTTTTTCATTTTGAATGAAATTGAATTAGTTATTAGAAGTATCTAGGTGAACGTAACGTACGTTTCTTAAATAGTAAGTCGAACGTTACGATAACTTCGTGAGATGATTTTGCTACTGTTTTAATATCGGAGGTAACACTATCGTAAGCGTATCCAACACGTATATTAGGTGTTACCTGAAAGCCTACAAGACCACTAAACGAATCGTCTAAACGATACGAAGCCCCAAGCTCAAAACGCTCGTAAAACAATCCGTTTACGTTTATGTCGTATGATAAGGGAGCGTCAAACGCTGATTTAAGCATTACAGAAGGTTTCAACTTGAAATTTTCAGACATTTGAAAAACATATCCTGCAGTTGCGAAGAAATGGTTTGTTTCTGAACCGTATTGAATTCCACTTTCATCTAAGTGAACAGATTTTAGCATGTTTGGTACAGACAATCCTATGTAAAACTTATCGCCATATAAAAAGGCACCCGCACCAATATTAGGGTAGGTGTTGTTTATATCTTGACTGAAAAAGGGATCGTTTTCATCTTGTAGTTCTAAATCTATTAATCCTACATCGTGAAACGTAAATCCTCCTTTAAGTCCTAAGGCAAGTTTTGTTTTCGCTCCTAGTTGAAGTGTGTACGAGAAATCTGCAAACACATTGGTTTCACTTATAGGTCCTAGTTCATCTTTTATTGCTGAAAGTCCTAAACCTACTTTATCACTAATAGGCGTGTGTGCCGAAAAGGTAAAAGTGACAGGAGCATCATCAAAGCCAGACCATTGATTTCTGTACAAAGCAGTAACTGAAAGTCCTTCTTTAGATCCTGAATATGCAGGGTTCACCACGTTCATGTTATACATGTATTGGGTGTATTGCGGGTCTTGTTGTGCGTGTGTGTCTTGGAAAAAAAGAAATCCAAGTAAGCACGTTAGTATATATAGTTTTTTCATTTCTGTCTTTTTGGAGGTTGAAAAAGTTTTAGTGCTCATCATTACTTGGTTTCTCTGTTAATATATATAAAACCAGATGCTTGCGGTCCGTAAACAGCATCGTTTCCTAACAGGTTAATTACATAGTAATACGTTCCTGATGGAAGCTCGTCACCTTCATTGGTTTGACCAAACCATTCATTGCTGTAATTACTTTGTTCAAACACTAAGGTACCGTACCTATTAAATATTTGAAGTTTGTCTATTCCAACACGCTCTTGTAAAAAAGTAAGGTCTAATGCATCGTTGTACCCATCATTGTTTGGTGATATTCCTTGCGTAATGGTACAATTATCGATATCGTATAATGTGATATCAGCAGCTGCTGTTCCAGAACAATCTCCTTTTGTAATCACTACCGAGTAATTTTGAGCTCCTATGGATCCTGCAGGAACTTCGAAATTTAAAGTACTGCTTGTTTCGTTTGTGATAGGAGTTCCGTTTAAAAACCATTGGTATGTTACATCCGTTTCATCAGTCGTTGCGGTTAATGTCTGAGGTTCGTCTGGACATGTGTTAAAACCGTCTCCAATGCTTACTATAAGATCACTTCGTGGCGAAACCGTTACTGAATCTTCTCCAGTACAACCATCAGCCGTTACTGTCACTGAATAGGTTCCATATCCATATAATGTAACATCTATCGTTGCATTTATTTCCGAAGGAATAACCACACCATCAAGCATCCATTGGTAGGTTGCTGTTGCAGGATCGTAGTTTGAAGGGGAAGCGTCTAATATAGTAGCTTCTTCAAAACAAGTTTCAAATCCTTCGCCTAATTCAACGATTGGACTTTCTGTCACGGCAATGGTAACACTATCTGTTGCTGAACAAAGTCCGTTGGTGGTAATTTCTACAGAATACGTTCCAGCTTCGGTTACTGTTATCGTTGGTGATGTTTGTCCGCCAGGACTCCATAGGTATGTAATTCCGGTGGTATTTCCTGTAATAGTGGGTACAATTTGGAACTCAGTTCCTTCACAAATCACTTGGTCGGCACCTAAATCAATAGTTGCTGGATCGTAAACAATTACTTCTACTGTAAAGGTTTCTTCACTACAACTTGGTGTATAAGTAACTACTACCGTATATACTCCAGCTGCTGTTGGCGTGAAAATTGGATCTGTTGAAACAGTTGTTCCAGAAGTGTCCGTCCAAAGGTATGTAGCGAGTGTGATGTCAATTCCGGTATTGGTTACCGTTGCGTCTAGTGCAGGGAATGGATCCGTTGAACATAGTTCAATCGTGTCTGGTAAATCGGTCGTTAGGACTAATTCTTCTGCAATATTCAAATTGAATGAAACCACACTAAAACAAGTTGGTTCGCTTGCCTTTTCTACACGTACATAAATTGCTTCCGGATTGCTCGTATTTTCATAAGCGCCTGGAGTTGCAATTGCATTTTGGTTTAATTCGGCTGTACCTTGTGTTAAGTGGAATGTGATGTTGAAATCGGCAGGGTTTTGTCCATTTAAGATCGTCGGGATCTGACTCTCAA
This sequence comes from Ulvibacter litoralis, assembly GCF_900102055.1. Classification (GTDB taxonomy): domain Bacteria; phylum Bacteroidota; class Bacteroidia; order Flavobacteriales; family Flavobacteriaceae; genus Ulvibacter; species Ulvibacter litoralis. Next base: position 690,771 of record NZ_FNBA01000001.1, on the reverse strand, counting down.
GATCGAAAATAGCTGTTCCTGTTCCGCTAGCATTACATTCCGTTAAATCTGGCGGTGTTTCAATGGTTGGTGATTCCCCTTCTTTCGTTAGTGTAATATCGTCTATTGCTAGGTCATTTCCGCAGCCTCCAATAGAGTTGTTGATAAGTACCAATTGAATTTCGGTATTTGCACCGGTATTAAATGTAATTGAAAATTGTAACCAGTTTGGGTCAGGTCCATTTGGAATGTCACCTGTATTGGTTTCAGCAATTAGAGCTCCACTTGGGTCTTCTATTCTGAATAATACGTTTGCAGGAATTGAGTTTCCTCCACAAATGTTTGTGTCGGTGTCGTACACAGTAGTAATCCAAGCATTGAATGAAAAGTTTTCGTTTTCAGTTAAAATGATAGATCTTCTGTAAAATTCTCCTGGATCAAAAGCTGCATTTACAAAGAGCATTCTTCCATCTACATCACCTTCAGTATGATCTTCCATGCCAACATGCCAGCCTGTGTTTAAACCGGTAGAAGTGTTATAAATACAATACTGTCCGTCTTCAATTTGAGTAGTATCGTTACAGATATAGGTAGATGAAGAAACGTTAGGATCTAAACAAACACGTTCTGTACCTGTTCCGAAGTCTTCTTCAAAATCGATTGAAGTACAAACCGAGATATTACAAGGTAGTTCAAGAAATGTAACGGTTACTTCGTCTTCTTCCGTAGTATCACAATCTGTTCCGTCGATGGAAACTTTATAATCTCCCGTTTCACTAACAGTTAAGGTTTCAGAAGTTTCACCCGTTAAAATTGTATTGTTTAAGTACCATTGGTAAGATTGAACCGGACCTGTGGTAGAGGTGGTTAAGGTTACTTCGTCAACATCACAATACGATTGGTCACCGCCGTCAATAGTTACACTACATTCTAATACAATGTCACAATTTGTAGAGCCTGTTCCTCCTGTTTGACCTAATTTGATGAATCCAGCAGATTCGTCATAGTTGGTAATGACTAACACATAAATTTCTCCCGCTTGGGCATTAGGAATACTAAATGTTTCGACAGGTTGAATAGAATAACTACATCCTATTTCATTAAAACTTTGCAATTGACTGTAATCACATAAATCATCTCCTTGAGCAAAAGGCCCCCAAGCGATAAAATCTACGTCTAAGCCCGTACCGATTGGATTTCCGTTAACATCAAATTCAGTGTTTTGAACAATCTCGAAGTCTAAACTTCCAGCTTCGTCAATTTGTAAATAAAACCAAGCAGGATAGGGCTGCTGAATTAAGCATCCATAATCAGGACCTGGCTCTGCTGCTAACGTACAGCTAGGTTCATCTTCATTACAATTAGCAAATATAAAAGCTTCGTTTCCTGCGCAAAAAGGTTCTATTTCTGCACAAGTTCCTCCTTGAGAAAAGGCAGAAGGAGCGACACACAAAAAGAAAAACAGGAAAAAACCTGTTAAGGTGTGTTTTGAATAAAATGAACGCAAGTTAGAAATACCAAGCGACACATCTTGGGGTATTGTTTTTATCATGAGGTTTAAATTGGTGGTTAAATAATTTTAAAAATATACAATTATATGCAGTATTAAATGCATCCTTAAATTTTTAGATGTAAAGTAAGAAATTTCGGATTAATTACCATTTTATTAACACTCTTATTTTTTTATTGTAAAAGTGCTATAAACGGGAAAATGATCGCTCATTCCTCCTAAATATTTTTTCCCTATAAATGTTCTAAATGGATTTCCTTTGTTTCTACCTTCGTATTCTGTAAGTGATTTTGGGTTAAAAATTTTTGATTCTATAAACCGGAAATTGTTCCCGTGTTGTTGTAAAAAATTAGTGGACATGATAATTTGATCAAACAAATTCCAATTTCCTCTATAATTTAAGCTTCCTTCATATTTAGTAAGCAACAATTCCATAGGATTATACAATGCTGTTCCTACCAAGTGCTGAATACTATCGCTTGTTGGGTCATCATTAAAATCGCCCATAATGATAATTCGAGCTTCAGGATTATTTGCTTTTATTTTTGTGGTTATTTCAATGTTTTTTTGGGCAGCTGCGAGTCGTTTGTGCGCTGTAGTTTCAGATCCTGAACGTCTGGAAGGCCAATGATTTACTAAAATATGTACCGGATGATTTTCTAAAATTCCTGTTACATGCAAGATATCACGTGTAAAATCTCTTTCTCCAATTTCGTTTCTTAGGTCTAATGTAACGGCTTCCTTTTCAATCACTTTAAAATAATCTCTTCGGAAAAGTAACGCGGTGTCTATTCCTCTTTCATCGGGCGAATCAAAATGTACAAATTCGTACCCTTTATGTTTTAGTGCTTCTGAAGCTACTAGTTCTTGTAAAACATATCGGTTTTCAACTTCAGCAACACCAATAACCACAGGAGGGTGTAAAATATCTTGATATCCAATTTGATGAATGGTATCTCCTAAATTTCTAATTTTTTTTCTGAAGCGTTTATCATTCCATTTCCGATCGGCGTCTTTGGTGAAATCATCATCTAGTTTTTCAGGGTCGTCTTTTGTGTCAAATAAATTTTCAAGATTATAAAACGCAAATGTGTACTGATTTGTTTTTTCCGTTGAAGGTTCAAGCATCAATAGGGTATTATTGTAAAGTTAGGGGAGTTTTCTCTATTTTATTAACTTTAATGTGTAAAAATTTATATGTTCCTTAATAAGAGTTTAGCTAAAATACAAAAATCTCTAACGATGTGTTTTGTACCTTTGTTAAATAATTTTATTTATGATAGAAGAATTAAACATAGCGTATGAAAAATTTATTCTAATTGGAGTAATTACGCAGCATCAAGATGAAGAGAAATCGAAAGAGTATTTAGATGAACTTGAGTTTTTGGCTTTTACAGCTGGAGGAGAGGTTTTAAAACGCTTTTCGCAAAAAATGGAAATGCCGAATCCTAAAACATTTATAGGAACTGGTAAGATGGAAGAGGTGCGCGCTTATGTTGAAGCCAATGCAATCGACACTGTTGTTTTTGATGATGAACTTTCGCCTGGACAACAAAAAAATATTCAAAAGATTTTAGATTGTAAAATCATTGACCGGACCAATCTGATTCTAGACATTTTTGCACAACGTGCACAAACTAGTTATGCACGTACACAAGTTGAATTGGCACAATACCAATATTTACTTCCTCGACTGTCTGGAATGTGGACTCACTTAGAGCGACAACGTGGAGGTATTGGAATGCGTGGTCCTGGTGAAACCGAAATTGAAACAGATAGACGTATTGTGCGTGATCGTATTTCATTACTTAAAAAGAAACTAGCGAAAATTGACCGACAAATGGAAGTACAGCGAGGAAATCGTGGGTCTTTAGTTCGTGTTGCATTAGTAGGGTATACCAATGTTGGGAAATCTACCTTAATGAATGTGATTAGTAAAAGTGATGTGTTTGCCGAAAACAAGCTTTTTGCAACCTTAGATACCACAGTTCGTAAAGTGGTAATTGGAAATCTTCCATTTTTATTAACCGATACGGTTGGATTTATTAGAAAGCTGCCAACACAATTGGTAGAGTCTTTTAAAGGAACCTTAGATGAGGTTCGAGAATCTGATTTGCTGTTGCATATTGTAGATATTTCGCATGCTTCTTTTGAAGATCACATTGCTTCCGTAAACAAAATTTTAGATGAAATTGGAAGTTCTGACAAACCCATGTTAATGGTTTTCAATAAGATTGATGCGTATAAATCTGAAACCATCGATGACGACGATTTAGTAACCGAAAGGACGACGGCGCATTACACACTTTCAGACTGGAAAAAAACATGGATGAATAAAATGGACGGAGATGCAGTATTTATTTCAGCACTGCATAAAGAAAATTTTGAAGATTTCAGAAAAGTAGTTTACGAGAAAGTAAGAGAAATACATACCACACGTTTTCCTTACAACAGTTTCTTGTATCCTGAATACCATTCAGAAGAAGAATAAAAAAGTTTAGAAGAAGAATAAAAAAAAAGTCGTTTCCTAAGTATTGGAAACGACTTTTTTATGAATAGTGAAGGTTGTTTGTTTTTAGAAACCGTACGTTACTCCAATCCCTAATCCTTCTCGGATTTGGAAACCTTTAACGGCGTTGTCATCATAAATAGCTTGGAATGTTGCGTTCGCAGTTATCCACTTGTTTACAGACATTACTAAGTTCATTGTGTAATCAATATCTACGTTTTGAGGATCTTCAAGGTAGTTAGAGAATAAACTTAATACATTTTCCATTGCGATGTTTTCCATCAAATTAATTTTTGCATAGGCAGAAACAGAAGCACCAAATTCAAAACGAGTTGTTTCGTTTGCTTCAACTCCAAAGTAAGGAGATTCGTTAAAAGCTGCAATTGCTAAGGGATCATTTCCAACATCTGTAAATTCGCTAGCCACAAATATTAAACGTGCTGTTGCTGGTGCAATGTTTACTTTAAGGTTGTCATTTTTCTTCCACAACATGCCCGGACCTGTTTGTAAATATCCTGGAGATAAAAATTTAGTAGTTTCATCTCTAGTTACATTATTTTCAGCATCAGTACCATATGTATATCCTGAGGCAAACTGAGTTTTAAAGTTTAAAAAGTAAGAAAAGTACCATAAAGACTCATTCAGTTGTTTACCAACAATAGAGTTTAATTCTAAACGGTCATTCGTTTTACGAGTGTACTCATCGTCTCTAATTCTACTTATTCCGTAGTCGGCCATAATGCGGTTATCCCATGTAAGTTTCCCTTTACGGTAATTTGCATCATAAGTTAACCCTAAATTAGCAGAGTAATTAGAAGAACCACCACCAGTCCATTCGTGGTTAAAGGCAGCTTGATTGAATAATAAAGAAATATTACCCGCTTTATGCCATCCGTCTTTAGGTGCTTCTGTTTCTTCAGCATCTTGCGCCATCATAAACAAAGGAGTTATAAAAAGTGCAGTAAGTACTAAAAGTTTTTTCATTTTATAAATTATTAAAGTTTTGTGCAAAAATAAATGTTCTTTATACATTCCGAAGAATAAAAAAAATGGGTTTCGATTAAGGACGTTGAATACCGACTAAAAGCCTATTTTTTCTTATAAAGTGGTACTGAAGAACACGCTTCTCCGTACATAATACTCTTTGCGATAGGTTGAAGGCGCTGTGAAAGAAGAACAAATGCATTTTGAGGAATGGGTTTGTGAGCGCAACCTTTAATAATAACAGGCTTGTTTTTATAACTGTCTAAGGGTAAGTTTTCTATGATTTCTGAAAAAAGAATACTTTCTAAGAGTTCTAAATCACCAACCACCGTTTTTTTAGCATACGGAGCCAAGGCTAATGAAAGAAGCATATATGCCCATCCTGGAACGATAGCATCCGTTTTACAATGTAATGCGACATAGCAATCTTGGTACTGTGACCAATCATGTTCGTTTGTTGCGGCTCTAAAGTCTTTTTCACGCAAAACAAACCCTTCGTAAAGCCATTGTGAAATATCAATAGCAATACGCTGCCCTGAAGGATAGAAATCTTCCAAATCCAACGTAGCAAGTTTGCTGTTGGCAACACGGTTTATAATTTCTTCTTGCATTGTAAAAAAAATAGAGGTGTTTATAAAAGTTACGGTTCCGTTTAAAAACGCTTAAAGCATTCCTAATTCTAGTTTCGCTTCTTCACTCATTAAGTCTTGTGTCCAAGGCGGATCGAAGGTAATTTCTACTTCAGCGTCTTTTACCGATTTTATAGATTTCACTTTGTCTTCCACTTCAACAGGTAATGTTTCTGCTACCGGACAGTTTGGAGTGGTAAGTGTCATTAGTATTTTCACCTCGTAATCTTCATTTACAAAAACGTCGTATATAAGTCCGAGTTCGTATATATCTACAGGAATTTCAGGATCAAAAATAGTTTTTAAAACCTTCACTATTTTTTCACCCAATTCGGTAGTGTCTATTTCTTCAGTTGTCATAATTCTAATTCTTTAATTGTGTTTGATAAGCAAGTGCGTACAATTTGAGTTGCTTAATCATAGATACCAATCCATTAGCTCGAGTTGGTGAGAGATGTTCTTTTAATCCAATTTCATCAATAAAATCGGTATTTGCACTCAGAATTGCTTCTGGTGTTTGGCCTGAGAACGATCTAATTAAAATGGCAATAATACCTTTGGTAATAATAGCGTCGCTATCGGCTGTAAAGACAACTTTATCATCTTTTAATTCAGCATTTAGCCATACTTTAGACTGACACCCTTTAATTAGCTTGTCGTCTGTTTTTAAGTTTTCATCTATAATAGGCAATGATTTTCCGAGGTCAATCATATACTCGTAACGTTGCATCCAGTCGTCAAACATGGAAAATTCGTCAATTAACTCTTCTTGTATTGCTTCAATCGTCATACTTAATTTACTTCTGTGTTTTGATCTTTTACGGCCTTCAAAACGACACTTCTATCAGTTTTAGAATACAATAATAGGGTCCCATTTTTAATAGCGTACGACCCTGTTTGACGCAGTGCGTTTAAAAATAATCGTTCAGCATCCATAATAGGCTCAGAACAATATCTTTCTGAAGCTGCTATTTCCAAAAAGTTGATAGCATATACATCAATTTCAAACCTTCCGAAGAAAGAATTACAACCAGTAGTTCCCTTAATTGTTTTCTTTTTAGGTGAAAGTGTAAATGTAATCGTTTCTGCTTTAGAGGTGGTTTCTTCAGATTCAGTAACGGTAAAACTACCCTCTAGGTCTGACACTGCGGCAGCTCCTATTTTGTTTTTGGTAGAATTACAGCCACTGGCTAATAATGAAAGGATGATAATGTTGAAAATTGCAAACTGTTTCATAGTATCGATTTTTAAGTAAGCATTTGTTTTGCTTTAATTACAGCGGCAACCAAAACATCAATTTCTTCAAATGTGTTGTAAAACGCAAACGAAGCACGAACCGTTCCTGGAATTTTATAAAAATCCATGATGGGTTGCGCACAATGATGTCCAGTTCTAACTGCTATTCCTAATTTATCAATAATAGTACCAATGTCGTATGGATGAATGCCATCAATATTAAACGATACAACCCCTGTTTTAGCAGCTCCTGTTCCATAAATTGTAAGTCCTTCAATAGCCGACAATTGTTCTGTTGCGTAGGCTAGTAATGAATCTTCATACGTTTCAATAGCACTGAAACTGATTCGGTTAAGATAATCAATCGCAACGCCAAAAGCAATACCTCCGCAAATATTTGGAGTTCCAGCCTCAAACTTATGCGGCATATCGGCATAGGTAGTTTTGGCAAAAGTTACTTCTTTAATCATTTCGCCTCCCCCTTGGTAGGGTGGAAGTGTTTTGCCCCAAGATTCCTTCATGTATAATACGCCAACGCCGGTAGGACCACACATTTTATGTGCAGAAGCAACGTAAAAGTCGACCTCTAATTTTTGAAGGTCTGGTTTTATGTGCGAACAAGCCTGTGCACCATCAATTAAAACGGCAGCACCTTTTTCATGGGCTTTTTCAATGATTTTCTCAATAGGATTAATCGTTCCTAAAGCATTAGATACGTGATTTACAAAAACGAGCTTGGTTTTTTCTGAAAGTAGTTTTTCGTATTCTGAAAAAATTAAAGTCCCATCAACATCCATTGGGATTACTTTCAAAATAGCGCCTGTGCGTTCACAAAGCATTTGCCATGGCACAATATTAGAGTGATGCTCTAATGCCGAAACAATTATTTCATCCCCTTTTTTTAGTATTTCTGAAAATCCATTGGCAACGAGATTGATTCCGTGTGTGGTACCCGCTGTAAAAATGACTTCGTGTGCGTGTTGTATGTTGAAATGCTTCTGAAGCTTTTGTCGTGCCGTCTCATACGCATCGGTTGCCTCTTGCGAAAGCGTGTGCACACCACGATGTATGTTCGAGTTGTAATTGCTGTAATAGTCTACAATAGCATCAATGACAACTTGCGGTTTTTGCGATGTTGCGGCATTGTCTAAATAGACTAATGGGTGCCCATTTACCGTACGTTTTAGGATTGGAAAATCGGCTCTTATTTTTTGAACATCAAAAACCATGTGTGTGATTTAATAACAGTTTTTCCTATTTCTAAAGGAATAAATACGTTTAAATAAAGGACGTTTTTATACGTTGAACCCTAAATTAACACCAATTTTTTTGGCGATTAACTTGTTAATACGGCCCTTTAATTCTGGAATTTTTACACTTTCCAAAACAGTATTAGCGAATGCGTACATTAGTAAAGCACGAGCTTCTTTCTTAGCAATTCCACGAGAACGTAGGTAGAATAAAGCTTCTTCGTCTAATTGACCAATAGTACAACCGTGCGAACATTTTACGTCATCTGCAAAAATTTCTAATTGCGGCTTTGCGTTAATTGTCGCTTTGTCGTCTACTAAAATGTTGTTGTTTTGCTGAAAAGCATCCGTTTTTTGAGCGTCTTTTTCAACTACAATCTTACCATTAAAAACACCTGTAGAAGCATCGCCAAAAATACCTTTGTAATCTTGGTGACTCTCACAATTTGGTGCAATATGATGTACCAGTGTGTTGTGATCTACGTGTTGTTTGTTTTCAAGAATCGTAATTCCTTTTAACGTAGAATCGCAATGTTCTCCATTTTGGTAAAAATTCAAGTTATTTCGAATTAACTTTCCACCAAAAGCAAAAGTGTGTACTTTACAGTTACTATCACGATCTTGCGAGATATAGGTGTTATCTATTAAAGAGGCTGAAGGGCCGTCGTTCTGAATTTTATAAAAATCTACATACGCTCTTTTTTCAGCAAAAATTTCAGTTACTGAATTTGTAAACACAGCGTTTTCTGACAAACTTTGGTGACGCTCAATAATCTGAACATGTGCGTTTTCTTCTACCACAATTAAATTACGAGGTTGTAATAAAACTGCACCTTCATTCCCTGTAGAGAAGTTTAAAATTTCAATCGGCTTTTCTACTTCTTTGTTTTTCGGAATACGAATGTAAGCGCCTTCTTTTGCAAAAGCTGTATTTAAAGATGTTAAGCTGTCATCTTTAGCAACTTTATTGAAGTACGCTTCAATAATTGGTTTATACTTCGATTTATTTAAAGCAGATGAAAGTAAACAAACATCTAATTTATCGTGCGTAGTTTCAGAAAGAAAGGAATTGTAAACACCATCGATAAATACAATTTTGTAGGTATCGATCTCATGTAAAAAGTATTTTTTTACGTCTTTAAATTCTATGGCGTTTTCTTGCTTCGGAAAAATACTATAGTCCGTTTTTAACAACGAATTTAGGGAAGTATATTTCCAAGCTTCCTCTTTTTTAGTTGGGAAACCCTTTGCCTCAAAGGTTTTGATTGCCTTGCTTCTTAATTCATGCAGCGGTGAATCATCTTCTAAATGATCTTCTAGGGCAATGTATGAGGAAAGTAATTTATCTTTTAGTCCCATTTTAATTCAATATTTACGTGACATCAAATTCCTTTCGGAAGTTTGGTGCTTACGCTAATTTAACTTCTTCTTTAATCCAGTCGTATCCTCTTTCTTCTAACTCGTAAGCGAGTTCTTTGGTTCCAGATTTTACTATTTTTCCATTTAAAAGTACGTGTACATAATCTGGAACGATATAGTCTAACAAACGTTGGTAATGCGTAATTACGATTACTGCGTTGTCTTTGCTTTTTAGTTTGTTAACACCGTTTGCAACAATTTTAAGGGCATCGATGTCAAGTCCAGAATCTGTTTCGTCTAATATCGCTAGCTTTGGTTCAAGCATTGCCATTTGAAAGATCTCGTTTCTCTTTTTCTCTCCTCCTGAAAAACTCTCGTTTAACGAACGCGATAAAAATTTACGATCAATTTCTAATAAATCGGCTTTTTCTTTAATCATCTTAAGCATTTCTGAAGCTGGCATATCTTCCAGTCCTTTTGCTTTTCTATTTTCGTTAATAGCTGTTTTAATGAAGTTTGTTACACTCACTCCAGGAATCTCAACAGGATATTGAAACGATAGAAAAAGGCCTTTATGAGCTCTTTCTTCAGGGTCTAATTCTGAAATATCTTCTCCTTCAAAAAGCAATTCACCTTTGGTAACTTCAAATTCTTCTTTACCAGTTATTACAGAAGCTAATGTACTTTTTCCAGATCCGTTCGGACCCATAATAGCGTGTACCTCTCCTGCTTTAACAGAAATGTTAATTCCTTTTAAAATGTCTTTATCTGCTACGCCGGCGTGTAAATCTTTTATCTCTAACATGATTATGATTTCTTTTCTTCAATTTTAATATCAGCTTCAGCAGGGGTGTCGCTTATGCTTATAATTTCTTTAATGGTAAGTATTTCATCCCAGCCTTCTGCACCGTCAGGTTTGTTTTGTAGCGTTCCACGAACGTACACTTCTACCATGTCGAATGGATCTTTTTTTACTGGAGCTACTTTATCGGCAAGGTTTTTTGAGGTTTCGTCTAAGGCAACACCGTAGATGAAATTATCCCCTTTAAGTACTGCGGCATCTGCCATGTACAAAAATTCTCCTTTAAATGTTTTAAAAGCTGCTTCCGTTTCAGTTGAAACTTCGGTAGCTTCAGTTTGTTTCTCTTCTGTGTTTTTACAAGAAATAACGAGTGTAAAAACGGCAACTAGCAAAATGATTTTTTTCATTTGTAATACAATTTTTGTTGTTATTAAAAACCTTTCAGAAGGGATAGCAATTATCCTACTGATCCTTCAAGGCTTATTTCTAATAATTTTTGTGCTTCCACAGCAAATTCCATAGGAAGCTTGTTTAATACTTCTTTGCTAAAGCCGTTTACAATTAATGCAATTGCTTTTTCAGTATTAATTCCTCTTTGGTTGCAATAGAAAATTTGGTCTTCCCCAATTTTACTGGTGGTTGCTTCGTGTTCTATTTGAGCTGTTTTATTTTTAACTTCGATATATGGAAAAGTATGTGCGCCACAGCTATTTCCCATCAATAACGAATCACATTGTGAAAAGTTACGGGCGTTGTCTGCGTTCGGACTTATTTTTACCAAACCTCGGTAGCTATTTTGTGATTTACCCGCAGAGATCCCTTTCGAAATAATAGTACTTCGGGTGTTTTTCCCTAAGTGAACCATTTTCGTTCCAGTATCTGCTTGTTGGTAGTTATTGGTTACGGCTATTGAATAAAATTCGCCAATAGAATTGTCTCCTTTTAAAATACAACTTGGGTATTTCCAAGTGACAGCACTTCCTGTTTCCACTTGCGTCCAAGAAATTTTTGCGTTCTTTTCGCAAATACCTCTTTTGGTTACAAAGTTGAAAACACCACCTTTACCGTCTTTTCCACCAGGATACCAGTTTTGTACGGTCGAGTATTTTATTTCAGCATCGTCTAAAGCAACTAGCTCTACAACGGCTGCGTGTAATTGATTTTCATCTCTACTTGGCGCCGTACAACCTTCAAGGTAACTTACGTAACTTCCTTCGTCTGCAATGACTAAAGTACGCTCAAACTGACCTGTTCCTGCTTGGTTGATACGGAAATAGGTAGAAAGTTCCATTGGGCAACGAACTCCTTTCGGAATGTAACAAAAAGAACCGTCACTAAATACAGCACTGTTTAAGGCTGCATAAAAGTTGTCTCTCTGCGGAACTACCGAACCAATATATTTTTTTACTAATTCAGGATGCTCTTTAATCGCTTCTGAAATAGAACAGAAAATAATTCCTTTTTCAGCCAAGGTCTTTTTGAAGGTGGTTGCTACTGAAACAGAATCCATTACAATATCAACTGCAACTCCTGCTAACTTTTTTTGTTCGTCTAATGAAATTCCAAGTCGTTTGAAGGTGTCCAATAATTCGGGATCGACCTCGTCTAAACTATCGTACTTAGGTTTTTTATTTGGTGCTGAATAGTAAGAGATGGCTTGAAAATCTGGTTTTTGGTAATGAACATTAGCCCATTCTGGTTCTACCATTTCTTTCCAATGACGGAAAGCTTCAAGTCTCCAATCTGTCATCCATTGTGGCTCTTCTTTCTTTTTTGAAATAGCGCGAACAATATTTTCATCCAACCCAATAGGGAATGTATCTGAGTCTATGTCAGTGTAGAAACCATATTCGTATTCTTTGGTTTCTAATTCTTTTTTTAAATCGTCTTCAGTGTACTTCATATGCTAGATTCTAAATTCAAAAAGGTACTTTGAATTTATAGTGAAAAACTTTCCCCACAACCACAAGTTCTATTTGCGTTCGGGTTATTAAAAACAAATCCTTTTCCGTTAAGGCCACCACTGTATTCTAGTGTTGTACCAACTAGGTATAAAAAGCTCTTTTTGTCCACAGCAATTTTTACGTCTTTGTCTTCAAAAAGTTTGTCGTTTTCTCCAAGTGTGTGATCAAATTTCAGCTCATAAGATAAGCCGGAGCAGCCACCACTTTTTACGCCAACACGCACAAAGTCTTGAACAACATTAAAACCTTCTTCGGCCATAAGATGTGCAATTCTTGATTTTGCGGTATCACTTACTTTTATCATTTAGTGTAGATTTATTCTAAATTAGGGTGCAAAGATACGGTAAAAACTACTCTAAACCATACGCTCAAAAGAATTTAAACTTATGTCGATATAGGTTTAATTGATACTGGAAAGGTGTCTGTTTTTTAGATCAAAAAACGGTGATTAGTTTGGATTTTGAAAGTCGGGATTGTTCCGAAAACCAGGCTCTGATAAGGTTAGTAAAAACGCTTTTAAGTCTGCTTTATCTTCTTCAGTAAGGTGTACGCCACCTTCTGATACTTTTTTCATTAAAGGATCGATAGTTTCAGAATAAACCAACCCTTCGCTATAGTGGTTTATAACTTCATCTAAAGTTTGAAATCTACCATCATGCATATAGGGTGCGGTATAGGCTAAATTCCGAAGTGATGGGGATTTGAAAAGACCAAATTCTCGCGGATCTCCTGAAAAGCCTCCTAGTCCGAGATCTGTAATAGTTGCGTCTAAGCCGTTGTTGTGAAAGGTGTTATCTGTCCAAAGTGGACTGTTTGGATCGCCATGACAATGAAAACAATCACCTCTTGTTTCGTCCATAAAAACAGCGATACCGTTTGATTCAGACTCTGTTAAAGTAGCTTCTCCTAAAAGATATTTGTCAAATTTTGAGTTGGCAGAAATTAACGTCATTTCAAATTGGGCAATGGCTTTTGTAACAAGTGATTTTGTAATGACATCGGTTCCAAATGCTTTTGAGAATAATTCGGGATAGTTTGCTGTAGCTTGTAATTCAGCAGTGGCATTTCCCCAAGTATTGTGCATTTCAATTGGGTTTTCGACAGGTTCGAGCGCTTGATTTTCGAGTGAGTTTGCTCTGCCGTCCCAAAAGAAATTTTGATTAGAATTCCATGCAAGATTAAAAAGCGGCATAGAGTTTCGAGTCCCTTCTATTCCATCAATCCCAATGCTAAATTTTCTTGTGTCCGAAAATGCAGCTTGCGGGTCGTGGCAAGTAGCACAAGCTTGTGTGCCATCTGCGGAAAGAATTGGGTCGTAAAAAAGTTTTTTTCCCAATGCAATTCCTTCAGCCGTTAACGGATTATCTGAAGGAATTGTAGGAGGGAGAAGCAATTGACCAAACAATTGCGGTATTTCTAGAGATACTGGTGTAGGCGTGTATCCGTCATCTTTTTCAGAACAAGAAAAAAACAAAAATGAACTTAGAATGCTCGCTACTACTAGATATCTCATTGAGTTATTGTTGATTATTGTGTTACAGCACCTAAGCTAAATACAGAAGCACCATTTTCAGAAATCATTATTTGTGCAGCAAAATTTGGCATTAGCATTCCTGGTAATGCATTTAAGTCCCACTGATTCGGGTTTTTAAACCATTCTGCAGCATTCATTTTAACCTCAATGGTTGTGTTGTCTCCAATCGTTACCTGACCTAAAGTTACAGGAATAGAAGTGTCTTGAAGAGTAACAGGTGTTGTGCTTTGATCGTTCGCTCTAATAGCGTGGTATTGGAAACCAGTTATTGTAGATGTATTGTCTAAAAAGCGACCTTCTAAGCGCATGTAGTGATACCCACCTCCCATCATCATTGGTACGCCCCAAGAACCTTCAGGAGTTTGGTTTAAGTCTGGATAAACGGCATCAATATTGTCTTCGTCATCAAAACCAAACGTAAATGATACAGTGTAGTCTCCTGGAGGTATTTGAATACCTGGTGTAAATGTTAAGTTGTCTTCTTCCCTTACATTAACAAGATTGTAATCTCCAGCGTCAAAACTTTCTCCAGCACTATTGGTAAAGGTTACGTCAGAAATTAAATATACAATTTTAGAGAGTGTCAATTCTTCTCCATTCGCATTGGTATATTGTGTGGTTTCAAAGTCTGCATTTTCGATGTTACTTCCGTCCCAATTGTGAGTAAAGTTTAAATCAACGCTTACTGGGGTTACTTCTGGGGTGCTATCGTCATCGCTTTTACAGCTTACAGCAATTATACTAACTGCTGCTGCAAAAAATAGGGCAAATTTTTTCATTTTTTTTAATTGGATTAATAGTTAATAACGGTCTATGTTAGAGTAGTACTTATTTAATTTTTATAACAAGGAGGTCTTTGCTACCTCTATTTGAAGGTATGTCGATGTCGTTACTTTCTGTATCTCCAACTCCAATTAATTTAAGGTCTGAAGTTTCAACAGCGCTGTAAGAGAAATCTAAATCGGTTCCTCCTTTGTTTGTTTGAAAGGTGAGTTCTCCCTCTTCATCAATGGTAAATAGCCAGAAATCATTAACACCTAAATTCCCTGTTAAGTCATTATCGTTACTTCTTGAAGAACCAGAGAGTACATAGCCGCCATTTGCTAGAGGAGCGATACTTCTTGCAGAATCAAACCCAGAACCTCCGTAAGATTTTTGCCAAATAATTGATCCATTATCATCAAACTTTACGGCCCATGCATCTGCATTTCCAAAAGCAGCGGTAACATCTTGGTCTTGACTTCTAGAATCACCCACCATTATGTAATTTCCATCGGGTGTTTTTGTAAGCGCATAGCTCACATCAATTTCAGAACCTCCAAAAGAGCGGGTCCAGATTATTTCTCCAGAAGCATTTATCCGAACCGCCCAAAAGTCGTACGATCCTTTAGCGTCTGTAATGTCGAAATCAACACTTTCAGAAGACCCTGTTAGTAGAAATCCGCCATCACTTGTTTGTATCGCATCGTAGCTTCTATCATTGTTGGTTCCACCATAGTAATTTCGCCAAATTTTTTCTCCATTGGAATCTAATAAAATTCCCCAGAACTCACCAACACCGTGTTTTGAGTTTTTTGAAACTACAGTTTGGTTTCCTGGAAGTAACTCGTCTCCTGGGCACGGATTGACGCCACAAGCGCTGACATCGAAAAAGCCTGTCACGAAAAAGTTTCCTTCAGCAGTTTCAAACATTTTAAAAGCTTGATCTAAACCTGAAAATCCAATACTTTTTTGCCATTGTAGGGTTCCGTCGGAGCTTATTTTCACAAGCCAAAAGTCTTGAAATCCTGCATTTTCAGTTGCATCGCCATCACTACTTCTACTGTAGCCACTTAATGCATAACCACCATCGCTAGTTTGTGTTATGTTTGTTGCGGTATCATCTTGAGAACCTCCGTATGTTTTGTTCCAAACAATGTCTCCAGAAGCATTTAATTTTAATAACCAATAATCAAAATCGTCGCCAGTTCGTGAAGCAAGATCTCCATCGCTACTTTTTGTGGATCCTAAAACCATATAGCCACCATCATTAGAGCGAATAATAGAAGTTCCAAAGTCTTCATTGCTTCCTCCGTATGTTTTTATAAAGTCGATTTCACCAGTAAAAGGTTCTTCTATAATTGGATCATCATCTGATGTAGTTTGCGGCTCTGGATCATCTTTTCCGCAGGAAATAAAAATACCGAATGATATAAGTAGTAGGAAGTACTTAATCGTTTTTTGTGATCGTAATAGCATAGCTTTTTATTTAAAAAACTCCTTTTTATGGTAGAAAGGGGATGTAAACTTAATAATTATACAGCACTAATCTTAACGTACCTTGTTAAAAATTAGTGCTGTATATTGCTTTTTAGGGCTGTTTTTCTTCTGAAAAATTATTATTCTTTAACAATCTTCTTTGTTAGTTTATTGTTTACGGTAACAAAATACATTCCTTTCGCATACGAAGAAACATCAATAGTGGTGTATTCTGAATTAATATTCGATTCAGAATACAATTGTTTCCCAAGAAGGTCGAAAATTGCAATGTCAGTTATCGTGTGGTCCTTAGATTCTATTGTAAGTACATCTGAAGCAGGGTTCGGGAAAATAGCAAGGCTGTTTTCTAATGCAATGCTATTAACAGAAAGAGTGTGATCTACGGTTAGTTGGAAAGTACATGCGGTTTCGTTTCCGCTTGCATCTGTAACGGTAATAGTTACTGGATATACGCCATCGGTTAATTCACTTCCAACAGCTGGTGTTTGCGTTGTAGTAAAGTCACAATTATCGGTTGCTGAAGCTGTTCCATTTGCTATATAATTTGGAACTACATAAGAGCTTCCTCCGCCAAATCCAACAGAGAAGTCGGCAGGGCAAGTTATAGTAGGGTCTATATCGTCAACAACAGTAACTGTAGCGGTGCAATAATCTTTATTGCCAAAGGCATCATATACTTCTAGTTCGACTGTATTTTCTCCTATTTCTGAACAATCAAAAGTGTGTTTGCAAATGATAAAATAAGTCGTTCCACTATTGTCTGATGAACCATCATTAATATCATCACTAGTAATGGTAGCAATTCCGTCTGCATTTAGAGAAACAGTAGCGTTTTTGCAACTTGCTACAGGATTTACATTGTCTATTGCAGTATTAGGACGCACTAAAAAGAAACCTCTGTCGATATCGCTAATAATAATGTTTCCACTTTTTAAGTAAGGATAAACGCTCCAAGCTCCGTTGAAACTAGCGTTGTTGTTGTTTGGGAATGTGTCAAAGTAAGATTCTTCAGTAAATCCTTGATTTGCAATGTCTGAAACATCAAAAATACGAAGACCAGCTCTGTAATTTGACAAATAAAATTTAGTACCTTTTACATAACCATTATGATCTATAGCAGCTGTTGCTCCTTCAAAAGAAAAAGAAAACTGAGGGTTGTCTAAGTCGTCAAGGTCAAAAATTAACGTTCTTGTGTTAAATCCAAAATCTTGTTCATCTAGTTCATCACCAAGAATAAAAAAGCGTTGGTCTTCTGTAAACCAACCTTGGTGAGTGTATCCAACATTTGAGTACGATAAGGTCGAAATGCTTATTGGGTTGGCTTTGTCGGTAATGTCTACGATAGAAAGTTCGTAAACGTTACTTCCAATTAATATTTCTCTACCAGTATAATCACTATCTGGTCCACAATACGTAACCACTTGTGCGTCGTGGCTATAATCGTCTATAGCAAAACCTCCAGCAGCTATTGGGTTTTTAGGGTCTTGAATGTTTATGAAGTGAGGTCCTCCATTATAGGTAGAAGTACCTATGGCATACGCATATCCAGTATCTTCATTAATAATAATATTGTGTGCATGGCCAAAAGCATTATAGTGTGCATCTTCAGTAAATGTTTGCGGTGGACTTGTTACTGTTCTCAATCTTGTTAAATCGAAAACTTGCATTCCGTGACCATTTGCTTCACTTACAATGTATGCATGGTTGCTATATACTTTAACATCTCTCCAAATACTATTGTTGGTATGTGTTGGTAATTTTCCTAAATAAATAGGATTTATAGGGTCCGAAATATCGATAAAGGCAGTACCGTTATTTAGTCCCATTAAGGCGTATTCTTTTCCAGTGTCAGGGTCTTCCCAACCCCAAGAGTCATTTCCATCACTGGCATTCATATCGGCTAGCGAGATATTTGATTGTAAATCGATGCCATTGCAAGGATAAGGTCCTGCAGTACCTCCAGAACAAGGTGTTTGTGCCATAGAAACAGCAGCAAAAAGAAGAAAAACAGGGAGTAATAAATTTTTCATGAGTTATTTTTTATATGAGATAGGAGTTTGAGATTTGCAAGTTTACCTTAATTTATATAGATTTTAAGCTAATTGCCTAGACTTTAACATATTTTTTTGTTAAAAAAATAGAGGCTTAACATATTTTTTACCACTTGTGTTTATCCTAGTGTTTTAGTAGGTTAAGCGGTTTTTTGAATTGCTGGAAAGGAAATTTTTTAGCAAAGAGATAGTCTTTTTTTAACAACTTTTATTGCTTTTAAAAGTGACTTCTAAGCAGCCTTAAAAAATAGATTTAAAACTGAAAAATTACTTGAAACTTATTATTCATCAAAAAATATATGGAGTTCGTTTATGAAGCCTTATTTTTGCACCTGTAAACAAAGGAAACATGCTTGAAAATAAAGACAATTCTAGAACAGATATTTCACAATTAGGTGAATTTGGACTTATAGACCATTTAACCAAACAGTTTTCAATTCAACATAAATCTACGATTAAGGGAATTGGAGACGATGCTGCAGTGATTACATTAGACGAACCTATTGTTGTAACTACTGATCTTTTGGTAGAAGGTGTTCATTTTGATTTGAGTTATATGCCTTTAAAGCATTTAGGTTACAAGGCAGTTATTGTAAACTTATCTGATGTGTATGCAATGAATGCAACTCCTTCACAAATTACGGTTTCTATCGCAGCTTCAAATCGATTTCCAGTGGAGGCTTTAGAAGAGTTGTATGCAGGAATTGCTACTGCAGCTAAAATATATGGGATAGATGTTGTTGGGGGTGATACAACTTCTTCAACCTCCGGACTTCTAATTAGTATCACAGCTATTGGACATGCCAAAAAAGAAGACATTGTGTACCGTGATGGTGCTGGCGATTCAGATTTATTAGTGGTTTCTGGTGATCTTGGAGCAGCGTATCTCGGATTGCAAATATTAGAACGTGAAAAACAAGTATTTAAAGTGAATCCTAATTCACAACCCGATTTAGATGCATATACTTATTTAATAGAGCGTCAGTTAAAACCTGAAGCTAGAAAAGACATTGTAAAGCTTTTAGCCGATTTAGAAGTGTTGCCAACATCAATGATTGATATTAGCGACGGACTCTCTTCAGAGATATTACATCTGTGTAAAAACTCTAAAGTTGGGTGTAATTTATATGAAGATAAAATTCCATTAGACCCTCAGGTAATTTCTACTTCGGAAGAATTTAAAATGGACAGTACAACTATCGCACTAAGTGGCGGTGAAGATTATGAGTTGTTGTTTACGGTAAAGCAAGAAGATTTTCCAAAAATTAAAGGAAACCCGAATTTATCAATTATTGGACACATGACCCATGAAAAAGAAGGGGTGCATTTAATAACCCGTGCTAACACTAAAATTCCTATTGTAGCACGAGGGTGGAATTCTTTACAAGAAGAATAATTTAAGAAGCTTGTGCTTTTTGCCTTTTTTGTAGTTGCTCAAACAATAAATTATTTTGCTCCCAATACGAGTTTAATTTTACAACTTTTCCATACCCATCTGTTGTAAATTTTTTCTTGCAATTGATGCATTCAAATTCTTTAATTAGAATACTATCCTTTTTAATAGTCGTTAACTTATGACCTTTAATTTTACAGGTAAATAATTTCATGCGCTTTGTCTTGTGACTCTACTTGATCTTTTCTGAAAATAGACAGATAGGGTCGAGTTTACTTTCTTTATTTTGTAAGTAAGTACTTCTAGTTTTCCAGACATGTTATCGGTTACTTCTTTTCCACAATGCGAACATTTGTATTCGTTAATGTGGTTGGTAACCTTACGAGTAACTTTGTACTTGTGCCCAAAGGTGGTACACATAATTCCAGTAATGGATTTTGATGGTTTAGGGGAAATATGGTTCATAGTAGTAATTTTTAGTTGGTATAAATATACTACAAAAAAGACGACAAAATACACGTAATCAACGATTAAGTGTAAATTTTTGTAATTTCTTTTAAATTTTCAACCATTCCCATATGTCCTCCATCGAGCTCAATTAATTTGCTTAACGTGTGTGATGCCAGTGTTTTAGAGGTTTCGTAAGGAACGATAAGGTCATTTTTTCCGCAAATTAGAATTTTTTCTTTGCTGAAATTTTTTAAAATAGTGGTCCTATCTTTTCGATTTTTCATGCCAATTACGGCTGCAAGAATGCCTTCTAACGGAAATTTAAGTGCCTCATTCTTCAGATTTTGGATTTCTGAAGCATACTTTTGATGGGTATTTTCTGAAAATAAATTACTAATAGCCATACTGATAAAAGCAGCAGGATTTCTTGAAATTACTTGAATGGCTCGTTCACGATTCAGCTTCCGATCTGCAGAATCTTCAGCCGAAGTTGAGTTTAATAGTGCCAACTTTTGTAGCTTTTCATCGTACTTTTCGGCGAATGCCAAAGCCACATATCCTCCCATAGAATGCCCCATGATTGAAACAGAATTAATATTCAGTTCTAGTAAAAGCGCATGAACAACTTCTGCCAATAGTTCCATAGTGTGTTCCTTGTCAATACATTCACTTTTTCCGTGACCAGGGAAATCCATTGTTATTATAGTGTATTTTGAAGCAACTTCAGGAATAAATTTTTCCCACATGGTTGCACTTTCTAAAAAACCGTGAAGCAATAGAAGCACAGGACCTTCTCCGTGAATTTCGTAATAAATGGAAGCGTTGTTATAATTCAGTATCATTTTTCTATATTCGAGCCACAAATATCTACCAATGAATAACAGCAAACAAACCTTTATAACTGCATTTGCATTGTTCTCCCTATTTTTTGGCGCGGGCAACCTTATATTACCACCTTTTTTAGGGTTTAATGCAGGTGACGATTGGTTGTTGGTGAGTTTTGGATTTGCGATTTCGGCGGTAATCATTCCTATTCTCGCTATTTATGGGTACGCACGATTGCAAGGAACAATGCTAGATTTTGCAAAAAAGGTATCTCCAAAATTTGCGCTTGTCTATGCGGTCATTGTCTATGCAATTTCCATTGCTTTGCCTTCGCCAAGAACCGCTTCGGTAACCCACGAAATGGCAATACAACCGTATTTTGATGTTTCTTCCCTTTGGACAAGTATTGTGTATTTTGGATTGGTCTTGGTTTTTGTATTGAACAGGCTAAAGGTGTTGGACTTTATTGGAAAATTTCTAACACCGCTTATATTCATATTGTTAATAAGCATCATCGGAATTGGTTTTTTTGCGGATGTAAGTCCGATGCAGCCCTCAATATTTGGAAATGCGTTTACGGAAGGAATTTTAGAAGGCTACCAAACATTCGACGCTATTGGAGGTGTCGTGGTTGGAGGTGTTATTGTCATTTCATTGGCGTTGCAAGGAACGTTTTCGTACACCGAGAAAAAATCGATAATCGCTAAAGGAGGATTGATTGCGGGAATTGCTTTGTTTCTTATTTATGGCGGATTAATCGCTTTGGGAGCGATGCATAACACCACCTTAGAAGCGGCAAATAGAACGGAGCTACTAACAGTGTTGAGTACAGAAACCTTAGGAAATGTTGGTACGGCATTTCTAGCTGTTTTAGTAGCGCTTGCTTGTTTTACCACCGCAGTCGGAATTGTAACAGGAACGTCAGATTTTGTGAAAGGACTTGTGGGAAATTCTCCCGTGGCTTATAAAGTTACGGCAGTTTTAGGGTGTTTATTGGGGATTGTAGTGGGGCAATTTAATGTGGGGTATATCATCGATATCGCGTTGCCAGCGCTTATGTTTATTTACCCAAT
The DNA here is from genome assembly GCF_900102055.1 of Ulvibacter litoralis. GTDB lineage: Bacteria > Bacteroidota > Bacteroidia > Flavobacteriales > Flavobacteriaceae > Ulvibacter > Ulvibacter litoralis. Next base: position 668,964 of record NZ_FNBA01000001.1, on the reverse strand, counting down.
TACCATTGTTTTAATTCTGTTAAATGCACTTCCAAAACGATTTGCTTCCCCACTAGTTTTTAGAGCAGTTACAATTGTTACGTTGTTGTTTAGTGTTCCAGATTTTTTACCTTTTATTACTTCGGAAAGTTTTGCAGCCCCCATTAAAGCGCTCGTTCCACTATCGAAAAATAGTTTGGGCTGGGTGTTGCCAGCGGCACTTGCTTTTTTGCTAATGAATTTGTTCGGTTTCAGAAATAAAAAATCCGATACAACAATGGGTTAGATTGCTGTATCGGATTGAATGCTAATTTCAGAAGTGTTTACGAATTCATAATGTCTTCAATTTCTTCCGCATCAATAGGAATGTTACGCATCAAATTGAAAGGCGATCCTTTTTCTTGAACTACCACATCATCTTCCAAACGAACTCCGAAGCCTTCCTCAGGAATATAAATACCAGGCTCAACGGTAAATACCATATTTGCCTCTATTGGTTCCCAAAGCAATCCATAATCATGGGTGTCTAGTCCCATATGGTGTGATGTACCGTGCATGAAGTATTTTTTATAGGCAGGCCAGTCTGGGTTTTCATTTTTCACATCCGCTTTGTCAATCAGTTTTAGGTTTAGTAGCTCACGCGTCATTAATTTTCCAACCTCTTCGTGGTACTCTTTCCAATAAGCGCCCGGAACTAATAATTCTGTCGCTTCATCTTTTACGCGTTTAACGGCGTTGTAAACTTCTAACTGACGTTTGCTGTATTTTCCGCTTACAGGAATAGTACGTGTCATATCACTGCTGTAGTTTGCGTATTCGGCACCTACATCTAACAAAATTAAATCGCCGTCTTTACATTGTTGGTTGTTTTCAACATAGTGTAAAACATTGGCGTTGTTTCCGCTTGCGATAATAGGAGTGTAAGCGAATCCTTTGGAGCGATTTCTTAAAAACTCGTGCATGAATTCTGCTTCCAGTTCATACTCCCAAACGCCAGGCTTAACAAAACCTAGAATTCTACGAAATCCTTTTTCAGTAATAGTACACGCTTGTTGTAATAAGTCTAATTCGATCGGATCTTTAACCGAACGTAATCGTTGTAAAATAGGATTGCTTTTTGCTACCGAATGTGCAGGGTATTTTGCCAATAACCATTTTGTGAAACGCGCTTCTCTTGTTTCCGTTTCAACGGTAGCACGATAATGCTCATTGGTATTGATATACACGGTGTCTGATTGTGTCATGATTTCAAACAAAATCTTCTCCATATCTTGAAGCCAATAAACGGTTTTAATACCACTCGTTGCGAATGCAGCTTCTTTGGTAAGTTTTTCACCTTCCCAAACAGCAATGTGTGCGTTCGTTTCTTTCAGAAATAAAATTTCACGATGTTTTTCGTTCGGGCAATCTGGAAAAAGAACCAATACACTTTCCTCTTGATCTACACCGCTTAAGAAAAAGATATCACGATGTTGTTCAAACGGCATGGTGCTATCGGCGCTAATAGGATATATATCGTTAGAGTTGAATATGGCTAAACTCTTCGGCTTCATTTGAGAAGCAAAGTTTTTTCTGTTTTTTATAAATAAGGAGTTGTCTATTCTATCGTATTTCATGAGCTTAATTTTCAGAATTTATTCAAAATTAATAGAAATTAATCCATTGGCTGTTAATACCGATATAAAATTTTGAGAAGCTAGCGCATTTGAGTACTTTCAGCAGATAAAAATACTTTACATGAAAAATAAATTACTCTTTCTATTATGTTTTATTGGCTTTGTTTCATTTGCGCAACAACCCGCTACTTCGGCTACTGTTGTGAAAAATGGATTGCTGAAAAAAGAAACGCTCACGCAAAATTCAGTAGTAAAAAACCTTCCGTTTAAAAACATTGGACCTACTATAATGAGCGGTCGTGTGGTGGGACTTTCTGTAAACCCTAATAATCCTGTGGAGTTTTATGTAGGATATGCAAGTGGTGGTGTTTGGCATACTAAAAATAACGGAACAACATTTACGCCTGTTTTAGATAGCAGTCCGACACAAAATGTAGGTTGCGTAACCATGGATTGGAAAACAAATACGCTTTGGGTGGGAACTGGAGAAGTAAACGCGTCGCGTTCATCGTATGCTGGCATTGGAATATTGCAATCAAACGATAATGGTAAGACGTGGAAGAATATGGGCTTGGAAGATTCCCATCATATTAGCAGTATTCTTATCAATCCAAATAACTCGGACGAACTTGTAGTAGGAGCTGTCGGGCATTTGTATTCTAATAACGAAGAAAGAGGTGTTTTTAAAACTACCGATGGCGGAAAAACATGGAAAAAAACATTGTTTGTAAACGATCGGTCGGGTGTGATAGAATTAGAGGTTGCGCCTTCCAATTTTAATATCATGTTTGCTTCTTCTTGGGAAAAAGACCGAAAAGCATGGAATTTTAAAGGAGATGGAGCGGGAAGTGCTATTTATAAAAGTACCGATGCGGGAACAACATGGACAAAGGTTTCTACCGAATCTAGTGGTTTCCCAACGGGAGAGGGTGTGGGACGTATTGGAATTGCAATTTTTGATGAAAACACGGTGTATGCCGTTTTAGACAATCAGACCAGACGAAAAAGCAATCGTTCAACTCCGGCTAAAGATGGACTTGCAAAAGACGATTTTAAGGCCATGACTACGGCTCAATTTCTTGCATTGGAAAACAAAAAACTGGATCAATACCTTCGGAATAATGGGTTTCAAGAAAAGTACAAAGCTGAAAATGTAAAGCAAATGGTGCGTGTTGGTTCTGTGAAGCCTATCGATCTGGCAAAATACCTTGAGGATGCCAATTCGATGTTGTTCGATACTCCTGTGGTAGGGGCTGAGGTCTATAAAAGTAACGACGGCGGTGTTACGTGGAACAAAACCCATGAAGGCTATTTAGACGATATTTATTATTCGTACGGGTATTACTTCGGAAAGATACACGTTGCGCCTCAAGATAAAAATTCGATTTATATTTATGGTGTTCCTATTGTAAAATCGAAAGATGGTGGAAAGACATTTACGTCTATTAGTGCTCACAATGTGCATGCCGATCATCATGCCTTATGGATTAACCCTAATCTTCCAGGTCATTTAATTGATGGGAACGATGGAGGTGTAAATATTACCTATGATGATGGTGAAAGCTGGATAAAGAACAATGCACCTTCCGTAGGGCAATTTTATGCTGTGAATGTAGATAATGAAACACCTTATAATGTGTACGGTGGTTTGCAAGATAATGGTGTTTGGGTGGGGCCTCATACAGCTGAAGAAGATAAAAGATGGCATCAAACAGGAGATTATCCCTATGAATCTATTATGGGAGGAGACGGAATGCAAATTGAAATAGATAACAGAAACAGTGCTCTTGTGTATACAGGGTTTCAATTCGGAAACTACTATCGCATCAATCGAGATACGCACAAAAACAAATATATTCAGCCAAAACACGAATTGGGTGAAAGTCCGTACCGCTTTAATTGGCAAACCCCTATTTTGTTAAGTCCGCACAATCAAGATATTTTGTATTTAGGGGGAAATAAATTGATGCGTAGCATGAATCAAGGAGATGATTGGGTTGCAATTTCTGAAGATCTTACAGGAGGAGGCAGAGCAGGGAATGTGGCTTACGGAACATTAACAACGATAAGCGAGTCTCCTTTTCAGTTTGGATTGATCTATACGGGAAGTGATGATGGTTTGGTGTCGGTTACCAAAAACAGCGGTGGCAGTTGGAGTCGATTGTCCGATTCTTTTCCGAAAGAGCTGTGGGTAAGTCGTGTGATTGCTTCCTCACATAAAAAGGAGCGTGTTTATGTAACGCTTAACGGGTATCGCTGGGACGATTTCACACCTCATATATATATGAGTGAAAATTATGGAGTTACTTGGAAAAATATTGGAGCCAGTTTGCCAGTAGGAGCGGTTAATGTTATTAAAGAAGATCCAGAGAATGAAAGCTTACTTTATGTGGGTACAGATAATGGAATGTATGTTTCTTTTGACCGTGGTGAAAGTTGGGAGGCTTTTTCAGAAGGATTGCCAAATGTTGCGATTCACGATGTGGTCGTGCAACCTGCCGCAAAAGATTTGGTGGTTGGAACACACGGAAGGTCTATTTATATTGCAGATATTTCATTGTTACAACAAATAAATCCTGCTACGAAAAATGAATTGTTAGTTGCTCCTATTGAAAGTATTGAACATTCAAGACGTTGGGGGGATGGTTATAGTCAATGGAGCACTGTGTATGAACCTTCAATTCCAATTCAGTTTTATACTCCTCAAAATGGTACGGCTTCAATTTCAATAGAAACGAAAGATGGAAAAGAACTGCAGCAGTATACTATGGAAGTTTCAAAAGGAATTTCAAACTTTGAGTATAATGTATCACTTTCAGAAAAAGGAATAAAGTTGCTAAAGAAAGATGGAGTGAAGTTGCGTGAAAGCGGTAATGGGTTAACTTACTTGCCTGTAGGAGAATACGTAATATTGGTAAAATTTAATTCAAAAATAACAAGGAATGTTTTTACAATAAAATAATTTCTTATCTTTAGGACTTAAACTAAAAACTAATTATGATGAAAAAACTACAATTATTTATTTTGGCGTTGTTAGTGGGGACAATTTCTGCTAATGCACAATTAAGAGAGGCTAGTCCAACAGCCGGAGAATCAAGTAATTCTCAAAACGCTTTATTCGATTTGTTGTATACAATTGATATCGGAGCGAATGGAACTATTGGAGCAAACGGTAATGCTGGTATCATGTTCATGGATGGACAGTATTGGGTTTCTGCATGGGCTTCAGACCTTATTCATGTGTTGGATGTAACAGGAGCATTTGTTGAGACATTTACTATTCCTGGAATTACAGGAACTCGTTCAATGACTACAGATGGAACTAGTATTTACATTGGTACAGCTGGAACTCAAATTTATCAAGTAGATCCAGGAACTAGAAGTATCGATGCAATTATTAACATTACTTCTGCTGCAACTGCTAGAATGGTAACTTATGATGAAACATTAGACGGTGGTGCTGGTGGATTCTGGATTGGTAACTTCGGAAACGATATTGCTTCTGTAGACATGTCTGGAAATGAGTTATCTCTTATTCCTGCTGCTACTCATGGTACAGCTGTATATGGTGGTGCAATTGATAATGTATCTCCAGGAGGTCCATTTTTATGGATTCACAACCAAGGAGTTAGTCAAGATTTAATTACACAACTTGACCCAGCTACAGGTATTCCAACAGGTGTAGAGTATGATTTTGCTAATGACATGCCAGCGGGAGCTACAGGTATTGCAGGTGGATTAATTATCTCTGATGAGGTTTCTCCAGGTGTAATTGCTTTAGTTGGTTTAGATCAAGGAACTCCTTCTGATATTATCTTTGCAGTAGAATTGCTAGAGAATACAGCTGGTGTTAATGACAATAGCTTATCTAATTTCTCTTTATATCCAAACCCTGCTTCAAGAGGAGTTGTTTCTATCGAAACTGAAACTCAAGGAGCTAAGCAAGTAACTGTTTTTGATGTATTAGGAAAAACTGTAATTTCTACAACTCTTGAAGGAACTGAATTAAATATCTCATCTTTACAAGAAGGTGTATATATGGTTCAAGTAACTCAAAACAATGCAACAGCTACTAAAAAACTTATCGTAAAATAAGACATTTTAGTCACGCTATAAAAAAAGCCATCCCAACATTGGGGTGGCTTTTTTGTTTTATGCTGAAAATTTTCTATTAACTTATTATTATTCTAAATAAGGAGATAAGAAGATTATTTTTTGGCAAACGTTTATTTGAAGCGTATTTTTGTGAATCTTAATTTTTGAAAGAAAACCATAATGGGAATACTTACCTCCTCAATCGCTAGGAAAGTTGCGATGGCACTTTCGGGCTTATTTCTTGTATTTTTTCTAGGCCAACACTTTGTCATAAATCTTACTTCGGTCATTGCACCAGATACCTTTAACAGTTGGTCTCATTTTATGGGAACCAATGGTTTGGTTCAAGGACTCTTGCAACCAGTATTGATTTTCGGAGTGATTTTTCACTTTGTGATGGGCTTTGTACTAGAACTTAGAAACAGAAATGCTCGTGCAGTTAATTACGTTTCTTACAAAGGAAGCGCAAATTCAAGTTGGGCTTCTAGAAATATGATTATTTCTGGTTTAGTAATACTTGCTTTTTTAGGTTTACACTTCTACGATTTTTGGGTTCCAGAAATTGTTTATAAATATATAGAGTCTAATCCTGAGGATGCAACACGATATTTTCCAGAAGTGGTTCATAAGTTTGAGAGTCCTATACGAGTTGGGATTTACGTCATTGCTTTTGTTTTATTGGCATTTCACTTATGGCACGGATTTTCTTCTTCGCTTCAAAGTATTGGATTCAATAATATGTATTCAAGAGCATTGAAAGGATTCACTAAATTTTATGCAATTGCAATTCCATTAGGATTTATTTTTATTGCATTGTATCATCACTTTAACCAATTATCCCACTAAAAGCAGTAGCTATGTCGATATTAGATTCTAAAACTCCAGAAGGACCCTTAGCCGATAAGTGGACAAATTATAAAAATCAAATTAATCTTGTTAACCCAGCCAATAAACGTAACATTGATGTAATCGTTGTTGGAACCGGTTTGGCAGGAGGAAGTGCTGCAGCAACACTTGCAGAACTTGGATATAACGTAAAAGCATATTGCTATCAAGATTCACCAAGACGTGCACACTCTATTGCAGCACAAGGAGGAATTAACGCAGCAAAAAATTACCAAGGGGATGGAGATTCAACGTACCGTCTTTTTTATGATACAGTAAAAGGAGGAGATTACCGTTCTAGAGAATCGAACGTGTATCGTCTGGCTGAAGTTTCAGCAAATATTATTGACCAATGCGTTGCGCAGGGAGTTCCTTTTGCACGTGATTATGGTGGGTTATTAGACAACAGGTCTTTTGGAGGTGTGTTAGTTTCTAGAACCTTTTATGCCAAAGGTCAAACAGGACAACAATTACTATTAGGAGCATATTCAGCAATGAATCGCCAAATAGCACGTGGTAAAATCGAGATGTTTAACCGTCACGAAATGCTAGATGTTGTAAAAGTCGACGGAAAAGCTCGCGGAATTATAGCTAGAAACCTTATCACAGGTGAAATTGAACGCCATTCAGCGCACGCAGTCGTGATTGCGTCTGGTGGTTATGGTAATGTATATTATTTATCAACCAATGCAATGGGTTCTAATGCAACCGCTGCTTGGAAAATACACAAAAAGGGAGCCTTTTTTGCAAACCCTTGCTATACACAAATTCACCCAACGTGTATTCCACGTTCTGGTGATTACCAATCTAAATTAACCTTAATGTCTGAATCACTTCGGAATGATGGTCGAATTTGGGTGCCTAAAAAAATGGAGGATGTTCTTGCCATTCGTGAAGGTAAGTTAAAGCCAACAGAGATTTCAGAAGAAGATAGAGATTACTACTTAGAGCGTCGTTATCCTGCCTTCGGAAACTTAGTGCCAAGAGATGTAGCGTCTAGGGCTGCTAAAGAAAGATGTGATGCTGGGTATGGAGTTAACAAAACAGGTGAAGCTGTTTATTTAGATTTTAAATCTGCAATACAACGTTATGGAGAAGAGCAAGCAAAATTGCACCATATACATAATGCTTCACAAGAAAAAATAACGGAATTAGGAGCTGCAATTGTAAAAGCAAAATACGGTAACTTATTCCAAATGTATGAGAAGATTGTCGATCAAGATCCATACAAAACACCTATGATGATTTATCCTGCAACTCACTACACTATGGGTGGTGTTTGGGTAGATTATAATTTAATGACTACAGTTCCTGGATTGTATTGTATTGGTGAAGCTAATTTCTCAGATCACGGAGCAAATAGATTAGGAGCTTCTGCTTTAATGCAAGGACTTGCCGATGGTTACTTCGTATTGCCTTATACAATTGGTGATTATTTAGCACATGAAATTAGAACAGGAAAAATCTCAACAGAGACTCCTGAGTTTATAGCTGCTGAAAAAGAAGTAAAAGACAAAATAGATTTCTTTATCAATAATAAAGGGCAACATTCTGTAGATTACTACCACAAAAAATTAGGAAAAATTATGTGGGACAAAGTAGGAATGGCTAGAAATAGAAAAGGTCTTACCGAGGCGATGTCTGAAATAAAAGCCCTTCGTGAAGATTTCTGGAAAAACGTAAAAGTCCCTGGAAATGCTAACGAAATGAATCCTGAATTAGAAAAAGCAGGTCGTGTAGCAGATTTCTTAGAATTAGGAGAGTTGTTCGCTAAAGATGCATTAAACAGAGAAGAATCTTGTGGAGGTCACTTTAGAGAAGAGTCTGTAGAGTTAGATGGAGAGCAAAAAGGGGAGGCAAAACGTAACGATCAAGAGTATGCGTATGTTTCTGCTTGGGAATACAAAGGAGAACCAGGAGATGCTGTACTGCATAAAGAAGAGTTAGAATTTAAAGATATTGAGTTAAAACAACGTTCATATAAATAAAAAAGACATTATGAATTTAACGCTTAAAATTTGGAGACAAAAAGACGGAACGTCTAAAGGTAAAATGGTCTCATATAAGGTTTCTGAAATTTCAGAACATATGTCTTTTTTAGAAATGATGGATGTTCTAAATGAACAACTTGTTAATTCTGGTGAAGAGCCTGTTGCATTTGATCACGACTGTCGTGAAGGAATTTGCGGAATGTGTTCTATGCAAATTAATGGAGAACCACATGGCCCAGATCGTGGAGTAACAACATGTCAGCTTCACATGCGAATGTTTAAAGATGGTGATACTATTACCATAGAGCCGTTTAGAGCTAAGGCATTTCCAGTAATTAAAGATTTAGTAGTAGATAGAACTTCTTTCGATCGTATTCAACAAGCAGGTGGATTTATCTCTGTAAATACATCTGGAAATACACAAGATGCAAATTCACTTCCTATCGCTAAGCAAGCTGCAGATGAAGCGATGGATGCAGCTACTTGTATTGGTTGTGGTGCTTGTGTAGCCGCTTGTAAAAATGCCTCTGCTATGTTGTTTGTTGGAGCTAAAGTATCTCAATATGCATTACTGCCTCAAGGACAAGTAGAAGCGACACAGCGTGTTTTAAATATGGTAGAGCAAATGGATAATGAAGGTTTCGGAAACTGTACCAATACAGGTGCTTGCGAAATTGAATGTCCTAAAGGAATTTCATTAGAGAATATCGCTCGTATGAACCGTGAATATTTAAAAGCTAGTTTGTAATTAAACAGCTCTTAAGCGCGTATTGATATCTTTTGTTTTTGAAACTTCTTGCTTTTCAGTAACGATGTTTTTAAGAATGGTTTGAATAAACTTGTTAATATCGTAAGGTTTAACAATGATGTCGTTCATTCCTGAATCGAAAATTTTGAAACGCATTTCTTCAACTTCAACTGCCGTTAAAGCTACAATAGGAATTGTTTTGTTAAAGGTTCTAATTTCTTGCGTGGCTTCCATACCATTTTTAAGTGGCATATTAATATCCATCAATACAAGGTCGTAGGCGTTATTTTTAACCTTAGAAATAGCTTCTTCCCCATTATTCGCAATAGAACAAAGAGCGTTATTATTCTCAAGAATCTTTTTAGTTACTGTCTGATTAATACGGTTGTCTTCAACGATTAAGATGCTTTTTCCGTCCAATCTGCTTGTATCTAAGATAGAAACTTCCTTCTTCTCTACAATATTTTCAGCAATATCAAATGTAAGTTCAAACGAGAACAAAGAGCCTTTTCCTGATTCACTTTCTAAGTGAATTTCAGAATCAGACAAAGCAAGTAGTTTCTTCACAATTGGAAGTCCAAGACCCGTACCTTGATAGTGGTAGTTAATAGAATTAGCTTGCGAAAACTCTTCAAAAATAGTTTCCTGCTTTTCCTTCGGAATCCCAATTCCAGTGTCTTTTATATAAAATTTAATCGTTGTTTTACCTTCAGTTTCCGATCCCGTTTCAGCAATTAAATAAATATCACCGTCTTCCGTAAATTTACACGCGTTTCCTATAAGATTCATTAATATTTGAGACAATCGAACGGAGTTTCCTCGAACGTGCTTCGGAATGGTTTCTGAAATATGAATGTGTATTCTGTTCTTGTTTTGAAGTCGCATATATTCAAAAGAAGCCGTAATTTTTTTGAATAAATCTCGAATGCTAAAAGAGGTTTGTTCGTCTTCAATTGTTTTGGAATCAATCTTATTGATTTGAAGCACATCATTGATAAGGGCAAGTAAATAATCGGCAGAAAACTTTAAGGACTTTAGATCTTCTTCGTGTTTTTTAAGTGTCTTGTCCTCTAGTAATATAGTACTTAATCCAATTACACCATATAAAGGAGTACGTAACTCATGACTTACGGTAGAAAAGAAGGTGCTTTTGGTTTTAGATAGCATTTCAGAATGTTCTTTAGCCGCCAAATACTCTTTGTTCTTTACTTTTAATTCTTTTACCAACTTTTTCCTGTTTCGATACGCAAAAAACAGTGCGATAAACATTACTAAAAAGCAACTAGTAACAACAATTAATATTGTATTTAAATTACTTTTACTTTTTACTATTTCGGCTTGTAATTGATTTTGTAACTCGGCAGCTTCAACATCTTTTCGGTATTCAGAAACTTGAAATTTTGCTGACAATGCTTCTGTCTCTAACGATTTTATATTTTCTTCATTAAGATGTTTGTACATTTCAAACAGGGTTTCGGCAACCGCTGCCTCTTCATTTTTACCTTGTTTTGCAAGGTTTTGACTGTAAGCGTCATACGCCCGTTCTAGTTGAACGGTAAGTTTTGCTTTTTCAGCACCTTTGATGGTTTTTAAGAGGTATTTCTCAGCCATGTCGTACTTATGCTTTTTTGCATAGTACAATCCAGAATAGTAGTCTAAGCCAACACTTATAACACTGTCTTTTTCAAAATTATTAAGCCTTCGTGCCTTTAAAATATGTAAGTATGCTTTTTTACTATCGTCCACTTTCATGGCGGTTAGTATGGTGTTATAATGTGCTTTCGTAAGACCTTCGTAATCTTTTAATTTTTCAAAAAGCTCGATAGATTTATCGTGATAGGCAAAGGCTTTGTCGGGATTGTTATTTGTGGTAAATATTCCCGCCAAATCCATATACGATTGTGCAGTCGCTTGATTGTTTTCTGAAAGTTTAGCGAATTTTTTTGATTTTTCAAAACTCTCTTTTGCAAGAATGGTATCATTAATTGCTTCGTAATTATGCCCCAATAAACGGTATCCTTGATGGATGTAGTATGGGTTTTCTGAAGCAAAGGCTTTAATTAAAAAATCAATGTTAACTTCGAGAGATTGTTTGTAATTTCCTTTTGAATAAAAGTTGTTCGATGAGTCTGCTAATTTTGAAAAATACTCAGAGATTTCCTCTTCGCTACTACTTAATAGTTCTTCAGTAGATAAAGATTTTTGAGCTGAAAGTGTAAAACAAACAAAATATATCAATAAAAGAGTTGTAAATTTCTTCATTGGATTTGGAAAATTTGGTTGAGCTAATATACACATTTTCTTATATATAGGTTATAAATCGATATTTTAAGAACTTCAACGATATACTATTGGTAATTTAGTAAGCGAACACTTACAAATAAAAAACAAATGGAAACAAGTATTTTTACAGTAATGAGTCAAATGGCTTTAGAGTACAAAGCGATAAATCTTTCGCAGGGCTTCCCTAACTTCAAAAGTGATCCTGTTCTGGTCGATCTTGTAACAAAAGCGATGAATGAAGGGTATAATCAATATGCTCCAATGGCTGGTGATATGGGACTTCGAGAGGCAATTGCGTCTAAAATTGAAAGGACAGCTTCTAAGAGATACAATCCAAATACTGAAATTACTGTTACAGCTGGTGCTACACAGGCTATTTTCACTGCCATAGCAGCGACTATCAAAAAAGGTGATGAAGTCATTTTATTTACACCAGCCTACGATTGTTACCAACCGACGATAGAATTATTTGGTGGTGTAGCAGTTCCTATTCAATTACAAGCACCTAATTATGCGCCAAATTGGGATGAAGTTGCTGAAAGAATAACTCTTTCTACTAAGATGATAATTATCAATTCACCACATAATCCTAGCGGAATGCTTTTTTCTGAAAGTGATATGCTTCAGTTGGAAAATTTGGTTGATAAACACAATCTTCTCGTAATTAGTGATGAAGTGTACGAACACATTATATTTGACGGCGCACAGCATCAAAGTGCAGCAATGTTTCCGAAGTTAGCTTCCAAAACCTTTATAACAGCCTCTTTTGGAAAAACATTCCACAATACAGGCTGGAAAGTTGGCTATTGTGTCGCACCAGAACCTTTAATGAAGGCTTTTCAAAATGTACATCAGTTTAATGTGTTCAGTGTAAATCATCCTGTTCAAAAGGCATTGGCAACCTATTTGCAAAATCCTGAAAATTACCTTGGACTCTCAAGGTTCTATCAAGAGAAAAGAGATTTTTTCTTAGACTTACTGAAAAAATCACGCTTTAGCATACTTCCCTCTCAAGGTACCTATTTCCAATTATTAGATTTCTCAGCTATCTCCTCGGAAGGAGACATTGCTTTTGCTGAAAGACTTACCAAAACACTCAAAGTAGCAACCATTCCAACCTCTGTGTTCAATGCCAATAAAGAAGATTTCAAACAAATTAGAGTTTGTTTTGCAAAGACAAATGAAACTTTAGAAGAAGCTGCTGCAATTTTAAATAAACTTTAATGTCTAATTGTTATAGCGTTGTGCTTTTTGCATAAGTTTTATCTATTAAAAAATTAAAAGATACGATTGCTTTTCAATACAAAAAACGTAAATAATAGGTAACTTTATCATTATTAGTGAAATAAACGCATTTAAAAACATAAATAGTATGAAAGATCATCCGTCAAACAACAAAGGAGAAGCATGGGAAATTAATGATAGTAATGGAGTAAAGTGTCCTTATTTTGAAGGAATCCAAAATGAAGTAGCGGGTGGAGGAACTTCCAATCGCGATTGGTGGCCTAACAAGTTAAATTTAGGAATTCTTCGACAAAACACATGGAAATCCAATCCTATGTCACAAGAATTTGATTACCCCAAAGAGTTTAATAGCTTAGATTATGAAGCATTAAAGAAAGACTTAGTTGCATTAATGACAGATTCACAAGATTGGTGGCCTGCAGATTATGGTCATTACGGAGGTCTTTTTATTAGAATGGCATGGCATAGCGCAGGAACGTATCGTGTCACCGATGGTCGTGGGGGTGGAAATACCGGAAATCAACGTTTTGCTCCTTTAAATAGTTGGCCCGATAATGGAAATCTAGATAAAGCAAGATTATTGCTTTGGCCTATTAAAAAGAAATATGGAAAAAAGATTTCTTGGGCAGACCTTATGATTCTTGCAGGGAACTGTGCGTTAGAGTCGATGGGCTTTAAAACGTTTGGGTTTGCTGGAGGAAGAGAAGATGTTTGGGAACCTGAACAAGATATTTATTGGGGTTCCGAAACGGAATGGATGGGAAATAAAGAACGTTATGAAAACAAAGAGCTTGAAAAACCGCTTGGAGCTGCTCACATGGGACTAATTTATGTAAATCCAGAAGGTCCTAATGGACAACCAGATCCTCTTGGTTCGGCGGTTGACATTAGAGAAACGTTTGGACGTATGGCTATGAATGATGAAGAGACTGTTGCATTAATAGCAGGAGGACATACTTTTGGAAAAGCACATGGCGCAGGAGATCCAGAATTGGTAGGGGTAGAGCCTGAAGGTGCTGGAATAGAAGCTCAAGGGAAAGGATGGTTAAGTACGTATGGTTCTGGTAGTGGAGATGATACAATTACCAGTGGTATTGAAGGTGCTTGGACTCCAGTTCCAAATCAGTGGGATCACGATTACTTTAAAGTGTTACTTGGATATGAATGGGAGTTAACAAAAAGTCCTGCTGGAGCACATCAATGGAAGCCTACGGAAGCTTCCCACGCTCGAAAAGCACCAATGGCGCACGATAAGTCTAAAACGCAAGATTTGATGATGACAACGGCAGACATGGCGCTGAAGATGGATCCTACGTATAAAAAAATATCACAACATTTTCTTGAAAACCCAAAAGAGTTTGAAGATGCCTTTGCACGTGGATGGTATAAATTAACGCACCGTGACATGGGACCTGTATCTCGATACCTAGGTCCAGAAGTGCCTTCTGAAGAGTTAATATGGCAAGACCCAATTCCAGCAGTTACTTATACATTAATTGATGCAGCAGATGTTGAAGTATTAAAGAGAAAACTATTGGCTTCAGGATTAAGTATTTCACAATTAGTTACTACTGCTTGGGCTTCCGCATCAACGTATCGAAATTCTGATATGCGCGGAGGTGCCAATGGCGCACGTATTCGTCTTGCACCACAGAAAGATTGGGAAGTGAATAATCCTACTGAGTTATCGAAAATTTTAGAGACAATCGAAAGTATTCAGAAAGAATTCAATGATGCACAATCTGGCGATAAAAAGGTTTCAATCGCCGACCTTATTGTTTTAGGTGGAGTAGCTGCCATAGAACAAGCGGCAAAAAATGCAGGGCATCATGTTACAGTTCCTTTTACTGCAGGAAGAGAAGATGCATCGCAAGAGCAAACAGAAATAGAGTCGTTTGCACACTTAGAGCCTGTGGCGGACGGATTTAGAAATTACTTACATACCGATCAAAAGGCAACGGCAGAAGAACTATTAATCGATAGAGCACAGTTATTAACGCTTACGGTACCAGAAATGACCGTGCTTATTGGCGGAATGCGTGCTTTAAATACTAATTTTGATGGTTCTAAGCATGGAAGATTTACAACTACTTCTGATGCGCTTACCAACGACTTTTTTGGAAACCTTCTCGATTTAGGAACTACATGGAAAGCAACTTCCAATGACGATCAAGTTTTTGAAGGACGCAATAGAAAAACAGGTGAGCTTTTATGGACTGGAACAAGAGCCGATCTTATTTTTGGATCTAATTCAGAGTTGAGAGCCATTGCAGAAGTATACGCTTGTGAAGATTCTAAAGAGAAATTTGTAAACGACTTTATCGCAGCCTGGGATAAAGTGATGAATTTAGATCGTTTCGATGTAAAATAATCTTAAGACATAATTCAAAAACAGATTAATTTATCTTATCATTAGTTTAACAAAGCAGCATATCTATATGTTGCTTTGTTTATTTATATTTAGTGTTATGAAAGAAGAACTTTTTAATGCCATTCGAAACGAGGATGCAGCCAAAGTAGCACAGGTTTTAAAAGAAGCACCTCAGTTAGTGACCGAAAAAGACGCGAGAGGTTCTACGCCCTTGCTTTTAGCGACCTATTATGGGTTCAAAGACATTACAGAAATTATTTTGAATCACCCTCAAAATATAGATGCACAAGATGCTTCAGGAAATACGGCCCTTATGGGGATTTGTTTCAAAGGATATGAGCCGTTAGCGAAACTTTTATTAGAAAAAGGAGCAAACGTAAATGTTCCAAATTACAATGGCGCTACGGCACTTATTTTCGCTGCAACTTTTGGACATAAAGACATTCTGAAACTATTAATTGAAAACGGTGCAGATGCAATGGTTAAAGATGACAAAGGGCTTACTGCAAAAGACCATGCTACTATGCAAGGCAGTAAAGAAATAATCAATTTATTAGAAGAACTCACCTAATGGAAACTCTTGCTGTTACTATTATTCAGTCGCATTTGCATTGGGAAAATGCAGTAGCGAATCGCGCTCATTTTTCTGAAAGAATTGCGGCTATTTCTGAAAAAACAGATCTTATTGTATTGCCCGAAATGTTTACCACGGGATTTTCAATGAATGCCAAAGAGCTTTCTGAAGCTACCGATGGCGCGACTTTGCAATGGATGATTTCAGAAGCAAAAAAACAACAAACAGCCATCACAGGAAGTGTTATTATTGCTGAAAATAATACGTATTACAACCGTCTATTCTTTGTATTTCCAGACGGAACTTACACTACTTACGACAAGCGACATACGTTTACGCTTGCCAAAGAACATGAAACCTATACTGCGGGAGAAGAACGCTTGTTGGTTGAGTATAAAGGCTGGAAAATTTGTCCGTTGATTTGTTACGACCTTCGATTTCCAGTGTGGGCGCGGAATACGGAAGCTTACGATGTGTTGCTTTATGTTGCTAATTGGCCTAAAAAAAGAATTACGGCTTGGGACGCATTATTAAAAGCACGCGCTATCGAAAATATGACGTATTGTGTGGGTGTTAACCGAATTGGCTTGGACGGAATGGGACACGAATACGTTGGGCATTCGGCAGTATATGATGTGCTAGGGGAACAAATTTCAACAAAAGATTTTGAAACAGAATTTTCAGAAACGATTGTGCTTCAGAAATCACATATTACAAAGAATCGCGAGCACCTTCAGTTTCTAAAAGATCGTGATTCGTTTAGTCTAAAATAAAGGTTTCATTTAAACTCCAATTGGCTTTCACTTCAATTCTGGATGGATAATACAGAATCTTTTCTGGTGCTAAACGCTGCAAGAAATTTCCAGTATCCCATCTTTTATTGCCATTTTCGTCATAGATAATCCGAATGTAATATTTGCCAGGATTGATATAATCGAACAATACAGAATTGTTTTCAGTTAGATAGGTTTCAGAAACCACTTTAAATTTTTCAGTAACCAATTGTACGATAATAGGAAATTCTTTGGCATTTTTAAGCGCCAGCGTTAAGTTTCCATAGTCGGAAGTTGGCTTTGTAGTAACTCTATAAAATAAGGAATCATTGGTCTTTCCGAAGAAATCTGTAATTCCGCCAGGTAGTATTTCTATGGCATATCGTTGTTCTTCTTTTTTGTCGAATACAATTTTAGCCACATTATAAGTTGAATCTAAAACGATGGAAGCAGGTACCGCAACCGAATCTTTGTCTAAGACCTGTAATTTTTCCGAAGCCACTTTTACGAGAGGTCTCGTCGCTTGAATTTTTAGGGTGTCTAAAGAAGTTAATGTTCCCGCATTCATGTGCGAAAAGGAGAGTGAATCTGCAAACAAATCGCGCATTCGTACGGTAAGCGTATCTCTTTTAGTGTAATTTTTCGCCAAAAAAATTAAAGAGTCTGCTTCAAATGCAGGTTTAAACCAATAATGAATCGTGTCCTTTTTTAAATCTCTATAGGTCGTATATTCAAAATCGGAAGGAACTTCAGAAAGCACTTCAAGCTCCAAATTTGTAGCATCGCCTTCAAAACCAAACGAGATATGGTTTTTCGTTTCGTGTTTCGGTCGTGCTATTTTATAGGCGGGTTTTTCTTTGAAAAGAGTTAAGGTGTACGAGCTGTCGGTAGGCAAGGTTACAATCGATTTTTCAAACGCAATTTTATCATTTTTTGGCTGAAAAGTATAATCATTCGTTTTTTCCTTCAGTGCTAGTAATAGATAATTCCCTTCCTTGATATTGGTAAGTTCAAAGGTACTTGTCGAATCTTTTGTGGTGGTGATGTAGGTTGGTTTTTCTGAAAGGACCAAGGAATCTTTAAATGTATCGTTTACTTCGTATAAAACAACAGTAGTAGGGGTTTCTGGTTTTGCCAATTCTGCATCTACAATTTTCCCTGAAATTTTTAAGCTGTCAATATAGCTTCCGGTAGAAAAGACATATTTAAAATATTCAAATGCATTCTCTTCATTGTTGTCAACGATGCTGTTTCCGAAGTTAAAAGAATAGGTTGTATTCTCTTTTAAAGTATCCAAAATTTTAATTTTCAGCACTTTTGAAGCACTTAAAGGCGTGATGCTAGGTGCGTTTTTCATGGGAGGAGAAATAATTAACTCCTTCTGAAGGTCTTTCAGTTTAATATATTCATCAAAATAAATACGAATCTCATTTCCGGTAAACTGTGTGCTGTAATTTTCTGGATTACTTTTTACAATTACGGGCGGAATGCTATCGCGTTTCCCTCCAGACGGAGAGCCCTTTTTAGCACAATCTACAAATGAAAGTGACAGCAAAAAAAGGATGGGAATATACAGTAACCGATGTTTCATGCAGCAAAAGTAATAAGATTTTTGTTAGGCAATGGCAATTGTAGCAAGGCTTATTTTTGTGTTTTCAATTTTAAGCAATTGCAAGGCGCAGTTTTCGAGGGTAGCACCTGTGGTAATAATGTCGTCCACGAGTAAAATGTGCTTGCCTGTTAGTTTTTCAGGATGTTGTACCGCAAATATTTCTTCGGAATTAAAACGTGTAAACCGCTGCTTGAATACCTGTGATTCGGTTTTTGAAATTTTTATAAGCACTTTGTCTTCATACGGAATTTGAAGTGCTTTGGCTATTTCCTTTCCAAAGCCCTCAACTTGGTTGTAGCCTCTTTTTTTACGTTTTTGTTTATGAAGCGGCACAGGAACTACCACATCTATCGCTTTATAAGCAGCTACTTCTGAAAGTTCACTGCCAAGCCATTTCCCGAAAAAGGAACTAATTTCCTTCTTTCCGCGGTATTTAAGATTGTGTAATAACTCTTGCGTAATTCCTTTTTTCTGAAACTGAATTAAAGCTGTTGCATTTTCAACAGGAAATCTTCCATAAAAAACAACTTTCATAGCTTCATTATCCGTTTTATGATGACTTATCATAGGAAGTGCATGCCTGCATTTTACACAAATGACGGTTTCTGCTTTGGAAAGCGTTGATTTACAGGCGTTACAAGTCCTTGGAAATAAAACATTTAACATATTTTAATTTTTTTTATCATTTTATAAACGTTTTATTTTAACACACTTACTACTTTAGCTTCTTCAAACAATAACATGTAACCTAATGGACACAGAGAATAACAGTTCTAAATTTAAGATATTAATTGGTGTTTTATCAGTTTTATTGATTGGATTAGCCGTTTATACGGTATCCCTATACAACGATAGCAAAACCGCAGTTACTGGATTAGAACAACAAAAAGCAGATATTGAAACTGAATTAGAGTCATTAATTGCAAATTATGACGAGGTAATTCAAGACAATGAACTAAAAGATAAAGATTTATTAGCAGCCAGAGAACGTATTGAAGAATTGTTAGAATCCGTAAAAAAATCGGAAGCTAATATGGCACTTATTGGACGTTACAAAGCTGAAATTGGTAGGCTAAAAGAAGAGCGTAAATTGCTTTTCAAAAAAGCAGACAGCTTAATTTACGCAAACCAACGATTGGCGCTAGAAAGAGATAGTACTTCTAATGTGCTTTCTAAAACTTATATGGTGGTAGATTCTGTAAATCAAAAGAATACTGCTATGGCGGAAACCATTAAAAGAGGAGCAACGTTAAGTGCTACCGATCTTCGTGGAGATGCTGTAATTGTTAGAAAAAGTGGGAAAATTGTTGATACACGACGTTCTAGCAGAGCTGATAAAGTAAGAGCTTGCTTTACATTGGCACCAAATAATATTGCTGAAAAGGGAGATAAATTACTTTTTGTACAGGTAATAAATCCTAGAAATGCACTTTTAGGAAACAATGAATCTATTATGATAGACGATGCCGAACTTAAATATAGTGCTTCTAGTAAAGTATTTTATGAAAATGACGAATTGGATGTATGTATTTTAGTGAATGCTGCAGAAGATGATCTTATTGAAGGGAAATACACCATCAATGTTTTTGATGGCGCAAGACAAGTTGCTACCACAACTATGGATTTGAAATAAAATTATACGCCTTTTGGCAAAAAAAACTTGAAACCGCTACGAACTTATCGTAGCGGTTTTTTTATTTTTGCGAGACTATGGCAAATAACGAAGATCAGTTTAAGAAGGTAATATCACACGCAAAGGAGTATGGATACATTTTTGCGTCTAGTGAAATTTACGACGGACTTAGTGCTGTGTATGATTATGCACAGAATGGAGTCGAACTAAAAAAGAACATTAGAGAATATTGGTGGCGCAGTATGGTGTATATGCACCAGAATATTGTGGGAATAGACGCAGCAATCTTGATGCATCCAACTACTTGGAAAGCTTCTGGACACGTAGATGCGTTTAGCGATCCTTTAATCGACAATAAAGATTCGAAAAAGAGATATCGTGCCGATGTTTTAGTAGAAGACTATGCCGAAAAGCTACATCAAAAAGCCCAAAAGGAAATTGATAAAGCAAAAAAACGTTTTGGCGAAAGCTTTGACGAAGCTCAGTTTGTAGCAACCAACGATCGTGTGGTTCGTTATAAAACACAGCAAAAAGAAATTTTAGAGCGCATGGCGAGGTCTTTAGAAAAAGAAGATTTAGCCGATGTAAAAGCACTTATTGAAGAGCTTGGAATCTCCGATCCTGATACAGGTTCTAAAAATTGGACCGATGTACGTCAGTTTAACTTGATGTTTGGAACCAAGTTAGGAGCTTCTGCAGATAGCGCGATGGATTTGTACTTACGTCCAGAAACAGCACAGGGTATTTTTGTGAACTTCCTGAACGTTCAAAAAACGGGAAGAATGAAAATTCCTTTCGGAATTGCTCAAACAGGAAAAGCCTTTCGTAACGAGATTGTAGCGCGTCAATTTATTTTTAGAATGCGTGAATTTGAACAAATGGAAATGCAATTTTTTGTACGTCCAGGCGAAGAAATGAAATGGTATGAATACTGGAAAGAAACCCGTTTAAAATGGCACCATTCGTTAGGATTGGGGGAAGAAAATTACCGTTTCCACGATCACGAAAAATTAGCACATTACGCAAATGCTGCTGCCGATATTGAGTTTAATTTCCCATTTGGCTTTAAAGAACTAGAAGGAATCCACTCGCGTACCGATTTCGATTTAAAAGCTCACGAAGAGCATTCGGGAAAGAAACTACAGTTCTTTGACCATGAAACTAATAAAAACTACACGCCATACGTAGTAGAAACTTCTATAGGTTTAGATAGAATGTTTTTAGCGGTATTTAGCAAAGCATTGCAAGAAGAAACGTTGGAAGACGGAAGCACACGTACCGTTTTAAAACTACCTTCTATCTTAGCTCCAGTTAAAGCTGCAGTGTTGCCATTGGTAAAGAAAGATGGCTTGCCAGAAATTGCTGAAGGTATTATCAATGACCTAAAGTGGGACTACAATGTAATCTATGATGAAAAAGACGCTGTTGGAAGACGTTACAGACGCCAAGATGCTAACGGAACTCCTTTCTGTATTACGGTAGATCATCAAACCAAAGAAGACAACACGGTAACGATTCGCTATAGAGATTCGATGGAGCAAGAGCGTATTGCTATTTCTGAAATTTCAGAGAAAATGCAAGAAACGATTTCATTTAAAAAATGGCTTCCGTAAGCAGTAAACTTTATAATACATATCTAAGCAGCTTCAGTTTTATAATTGAAGCTGTTTTTTTTAGAAATAAGCTCTTAATTGTACACTTCCGGTGTGAACGGTATTCGCGTTTTTACTATCCCTTCCGAAGTACGACAAATTAGCATCCAAGTATTTGGTAATTCGCTTCTGAAATAACAAGCGCCACGTATAATTGACGCCAGGTTGCAATCCTTCCAATATTTGATAGGCAACGGGAGAAAAAGCACTTCCCGAAAAGTCGTTGTCGATGTAATTAAACTCACCATTGATCGATATTTTTTCAGCATTGGTGTACGAGAATGAAAATCCTAGTTTTTGCTGATCCAACGTTTCCATATCGCCCAACTGATTGCGTTTGTTTAAAAACTGATAGAACACATCAAAACTGGTCTGATTGTTTAGTAAGTAGGACAATTTCGGGTTTATTTCGTAAGTGTCTAATGTGTAATTTCGAGCTACAAAATTGTCGGAAATACTTTCGTTACTTCCTAACGTCCCTTTTACATTTGCCAACCAAGTTTCCCATAGTTTGTGGTTAAAACTTAGCTGATGACTTTTCAATTTGTTTTCCTGAAGTCCAAGCGATAGTAAATTACTGCTCGAAGTAGATAAATAGGTGTAGCTTGTGGTGTATCGTTGCTTTCCGCGGTTAAAAAATAACGCATTTCTGAAATTTAGCGTTAACCCAAGCTGATCTTCACCACCATCTTGAAACGGATTGACTTCAAAACTGTCATCTTTACGTTTTATTTTCCGATCGATGATATAGGAGGTCTGATTGTAAAAGCGTGATAGTATCTTCTGAAACCCTTCTTTTGAAGACCAAGATTGCGGATTTAACGTCACAATCTGACTGAATTTATTTTCTCTAATTTTCAAGAACACCTGATTGGGCAATAGCACGCGAACGTATTCGGCTTCATCCTGAAACTGTGCAATTTCAAACTCTTCTAATTCCTGAATTCCATTTTGGTTGTAGTCAATCCACGTATAAACACCATTTCCAGCTTCCACTTGAACGTAGGTGTATTCTTGCTGCGGAATTACACCGTTGTTGGTTTCAACAGCAGTATTCAGCCGAATTCCGCCGTTTAAAAGCGACTGATTGTATAAAATACGGGAGTTTAAGGAAGCATCGTCAGCTTCGTCACCATATTCATCTTTCAGAAGTCTATAATTTGCATAAAGTGTGAGCTGTGCATTTTTACCATTAATAGGTTTCGATTTTAAGTAATACGTATGCGACGTGCTCACCTTGGTAAGTGCCAAATTTCGCAAGCTATCATTCACGCGATGTTGGTATCCAGCTTCTATGTAAACACCCGTACTGTCTCCAATTCCGGTAAATGCTTCGTAGGATGTATAACTCTGACTTAAGGGCGTTAGGCTGTCATTGGCGATGGTTTTTACTTTGTTATTTTCTATACTTACTTTTGCACCTACCCACGCTTTATTTAAAGAATATACCGTCTTGTTGTGAAGTCTGAAAAATTTCGAATCATAGGTAGCGCCTTTGCTATCTAAATAACTAGCATTGGTATTCGTTTGAAGCTTTTTTAACTGTACTGCGGAAACTATTTCGTGTCGGGACCCTTTGAAGTTTTCAGAGTAATCTAAATTCTGAAACGAATACTGTGCACCACCTACATTTGGTTTTGAAACTTCAAGTCCAGTTGTAACAAATCGTTGATTTCCTAAGGGGTCGGTAAGGTTCCAATCTCTGGCAAACTCAATATTGTAAATCCGTTCAATGTTTCTGAAGTCTTCATTTAGAAAATCGATAGACCCAAATGCTTTTACTTGCAAGGTGTCTGCAGTAGTAAGAAGGATTTGTTTTACGTTTAGTCTTCCTGCAAAGCCATTATTATTACTGTCGTCGATGTTTGAAAACAGGTTGAGGTCATTTTTACTTCCCGCCACTTCAAAGTCGATTCTAGTCTTTTCTGAAGGATGGTAGCTTCCATTCAAACCACCAATTTGTAATTTGGTAGGCGCACTTAATTGAATAATAGGTTCGTAATTTCCTTGAGGAACGCCGTTTATCGGTGCCACATATTCAAAAATGCGGTTAATCGCATTGGTGCTGTTTAACACATAGTTCCCTAGTTGATCGCCCACCAACGTAAATCGAACGCTGTACAATTCGTCTTCCGGATTGGTTGAAAATATATATATTTCTTCCCCGTTTTGAATCGCTCTACGGTACAATATTTTGTTTTCAGAATAACTGTCCAACACTGCCGATGGTGCATTCATTAAATCTGGATTGTCTCCAGCCACTTGTAAAATATCGACTTGCTCTTCGGATAAATTTTGCTGTAACGGCTGATTTTTAGCATCGTTTTCAGAATAAACATAAACTCCAATATCGAGTTTGTCGCTGGTATAGTTTCCGCCGCCATACCCAATAAAACGCGTGTAATTTCTATCGGTGTATTGATATTCGACCGAAATTCGCATGTTTTCAGTAATCGGATAGGTCGCATTAAACTTAAGTTCCCCTGCGTTGTAATCGATAACGTAATCTTCGTTTTCGCCTCGCTCTAACAACAATCCATTCACATAAACACGCTCACTTCCCGAGACAATTAAAATAAAGAGTTCTCCGTTAGGACCTACTAATTTGTATGGACCTTGGTTTCCTTCTTGTCCCACAAAAGCACTTCTAGCAAACACACCTCTCACTAAAGCACCAGCAGCATACGCCGTTGTTTTGGCGCCACTTTTATGTGTTACAGAACCGCTCAACGAAATACCTTGTACTTTTTTGTTGAAACGTCCGAAGTAGCTGTTGCTATTTTGCAAATCAACATCACCTGCGCGAATGTTCCAATTGTCGCTGTAGAGTTCGATAAAAATTTGATCAAATTCGTCCAAGCTTTGCGAATAACCACCTTCTTGCGTGGGAATATTAGCATCCTGAATGGAGGCTCTAATAGAAACCTTGTCGCTTAATTTTCCTGTAATTTGAAGGTCTAATTCAGAATTTACTACTGCATTCTGATTATTTCCGATGGTAATTCCTCTCGAAATGCTACCTGCGGTATTTAAACCGTCAAAAGGGGTAAAGGTTTTGTTAGAGTTGCTTTGTTGTAACGAATACAAACGGTCTATTTTGCCTGTATTGGGAACAATCACTTTAGGGTCTACCGTAAAATAATTACGGGTTAAGAAATTCGGGTAGCGCAAATAATCGATGACCAAGGTGTCGGTTGTTTGTTGCAAACTTTCAGAAAGAAAGACAACTCCCTTTTTATAATCTACGGTATATTGTGTGGTGTCTATTACCTTTCCGAAGTGATCCTTCATTTCAAAACGAGCAGGATTAATACTTACCGTGTCTAAAACGATGGTGTCGGTAACCGCAATTCTCTTCGTGCGATACGTAGCCGTAGTATCTTGAGCATAGCCTAAAGAAGCCAAGCAAAACGCAAAAAGGAACAGGTATATTTTCATTACTTATAGAACTACTCACAGCGCAGTTTATTTTGTTGATTGTTTTTTAAAAATAGTTCTGCGATTGTACCGTGTAAAAATACAATGTTATTTAAATTAGTAGTTTTTAATAGCAATTCCTTTTTAGCTTGTTTTTACAGGTAAGATCACACAAAAAGGGCAATACAATCAATCATTTTGAAAATTATATCGTACAACGTTAACGGAATTAGAGCAGCCATGCGCAAAGGTTTTATCGAGTGGCTGCAACAAGCCAATCCAGATGTTATTTGCATTCAAGAGACCAAAGCCAATATGGATCAAGTGGAAGTAGATCAAATTGAAGCGGCTGGTTACCATCATTATTGGTTTAGTGCTCAGAAAAAAGGCTACAGTGGCGTTGCTATTTTTACCAAAGAGAAGCCTAAAAATATTGCCTACGGAACAGGAATTCCGTCTATGGATTTTGAAGGCCGGAACATTCGTGTCGATTTTGAAAATGTTTCAGTAATGAGTTTGTATTTGCCAAGTGGAACCAATATTGCCCGTTTGGAGCATAAATTTGAATTTATGGCATTGTTCCAAGACTATATTAATGAGCTGAAAAAAGAAATTCCGAATTTGGTGATTTGTGGCGATTATAATATTTGTCACGAAGCAATCGATATTCACGATCCAGTTCGCAACAAAAATGTGTCTGGCTTTTTACCTGTTGAACGCGAATGGATTGGAAATTTCATGGAGAGCGGATTTATAGATTCGTTCCGTCATTTTAATAAAGAGCCCGACCATTACACATGGTGGAGCTACAGGGCTAATGCTCGCGCAAACAATAAAGGATGGCGTATCGATTACAATATGGTGTCGCAACCTTTACAAGAAAACTTGAAACGCGCCGTTATATTACCAGAAGCGATGCATAGTGATCACTGTCCGCATTTGGTGGAGCTCTCTTTTGCATAGTCTAAAAATTAAAACCCAATAGTAACCTACAATAGCATTTAAATGATTAAAAATATTTTCTTCGGAATTGCACTTGTTGCAATGACCACCTCTTGTGTCTCTTCAAAAATCTACGAAGATTTAAAAGACAAATACGCATCCCTTAAGTCTGAAAATGAAGATTTAATGTCGCAGTTAGATGGCGCTGAAGGCAACGCAGATACCTATACATTGGCGAATCTTCAGAAAAAATTAGACGAATTAAATGCTGAAAAAAGTAGGTTGGCGATGGATTTGTCTGCTTCAGAAAGTAACTACAAACGATTGAAAGATTCGTACGATGCCTTGGAAAAAAACAGTTCTTCTTCGCTTACTGAAAATTTAGAACTGAACAGAAACCTGTTAACCCAACTAGAGGAAAAAGAAAGAGCATTAACGGCAGAAGCGGAGCGATTGAAGCAGCTTCAAAGCGATTTGGCTGCGCGTTCACAACGTGTAGATGAATTGGAAGGAATCATTGCGTCAAAAGATGCAAAAATGAAGGCCTTGAAAAATGCAATTTCGGCAGCGCTTACCAATTTTGAAGGCAATGGCTTAACCGTAGAGCAACGCGACGGAAAAGTGTATGTTTCTATGGAAAACAAATTGTTGTTTGAAAGTGGAAGCTGGGCCGTGAACAGTCGTGGAAAAGAAGCCGTAGTGGCGTTAGGAAAAGTATTGGCCGACAATCCAGAGATTGCCGTTTTAATTGAAGGGCATACAGACAACGTACCGTATGGTGGTAATGGAACACTACAAGATAACTGGGATCTTTCTGCAAAAAGAGCTACCGCAGTGGTTACTATTTTAACGCAAAATGGATCTATCTTAAAAGACAACCTGACAGCAGCAGGGCGTGGCGAATACGCACCGATTGCTCCAAATAATACTTCGGAAGGACGCGCTAAAAACAGACGTATTGAAGTGATTTTAACGCCAAAACTTGACGAAATAAACAAATTATTAAACGAGATTTAGGAGTCGCAGTTTGTTGTACTAGAAATCGCTTTTAAACGCTTACATGAAATACACAAAATTACCCAATACCGATCTTGACGTTAGTGAAATATGCCTTGGAACCATGACGTTTGGGCAACAAAACACCGAACAAGAAGCGCACGAACAACTTAATTTTGCCTTTGATAAAGGAGTTAATTTTATAGATACTGCCGAAATGTATGCTGCTCCAGCAAGTAAAGAAACGCAGGGTCTTACCGAGAAATTCATAGGGACTTGGCTGGCTAAAACAGGCCAACGAGAAAATGTGGTTTTGGCGTCTAAAATTGCAGGTCCATCGCGCGGATTTGCCTATTTAAGAGACTCTTTAGATTTTAGCAAAGCTTCTTTGGAAGACGCATTGCATAAAAGTTTAAAGCGTTTGCAAACAGATTATTTAGATTTGTATCAGCTGCATTGGCCCGAGCGTGCGGTCAATATTTTTGGAGTTCGGGAGTACGATCATAGTGAAAATGAAGCTTGGAAGGATAACTTTTCCGAAGTGATTGAGCGTCTCGAAAGTTTTGTAAAAGAGGGTAAAATTAAACACATCGGACTCTCCAACGAAACGCCTTACGGACTGATGCGCTACATGGAAGAATCGCGTAAAGGAGCCACGAAAATGGTGTCGGTTCAAAATGCGTATAACTTGCTCAATAGGAGAGATGAAATTGGCCTTTCGGAAGTATTGTTGCAAGAAAATGTTGGGTATTTACCGTATTCGCCACTTGCTTTTGGACAACTTACCGGAAAATACCTCAATGGCGCAACCCCTTCAGATGCACGTGTTACATTGTTTCCAAATTATGTACGATATCACGGTGAAGGCTCTTTTGAAGCAATTCGCGCTTATAATGACATTGCTAAAAAACACGAACTCAGTTTAGCACAGTTGTCATTAGCGTTTGTTCGGCAACAAGACTTTGTAACGTCCACAATTATTGGCGCAACTAAAATGCAACAACTTTCCGAAAATATTGAAAGCGTACACGTAACCCTTTCCGAAGAAATTTTAAAAGAAATAAACCAAGTTCACGCACGCATTCCGAATCCGGCATCTTAACCTACAAAGGCGCTATATCCTGTAATTGCACGACCAACAATCAAGGTGTTGATCTCTTTGGTGCCCTCGTAAGAGTAAATGGCTTCGGCATCTGCTACAAAACGCGCAACGTCGTACTCAAGTAAAATTCCGTTGCCACCCATGACTTCGCGTGCACGACTTACCACATCGCGAGTTCGCATGCTACAAAATACCTTGGCTAACGAAGCTTGCTCGTCGGTAAGAAGATCTTGGTCTTGTAATTCTGAAAGACGGAAACACATGGTTTGCATGGCAGTAAGGTTTGCGAGCATTTCTACCAAATGATTTTGAATCAGTTGAAAAGCCGCAATGGGACGACCAAATTGTTCTCTTTTCTTGGTGTATTTTAAGGCGCTTTCGTAGGCACCTCTAGCGCAACCCACCGCTTGCCACGCAACACCAGCACGTGTCATTTTAAGCACTTTGGCAGTGTCTTTAAAACTATCACACTTTTGAAGACGATCACTTTCAGGAATGTGACAATCGGTGAGTGTTATCTTCGCATTTTGAACGGTACGAAGGGCCATTTTATCTTCCATTTTTTCGGCTTTAAAGCCTGGATTTTCCTTTCGAACAATGAAACCTTTTACGCGATTGGTTTCTTTTTCTCTTGCCCAAATAATTGTAATATCACTAAAAGTTGCGTTTCCTATCCATTTTTTTTCGCCGTTTAAAATCCATTCGTTTCCTTCTTTATAGCAGGTAGTTTCCATGCCACCAGCAACGGCAGATCCCACATTGGGTTCGGTTAAGCCAAACGCACCAATCACTTCCATACGCTGCATTTTAGGAAGCCACTCTTCTTTTTGAGCATCGCTTCCGCAGAGATAAATAGAGCCCATTGCCAAGCCGCTATGAACCCCGAAAAAAGTGGAAATAGAAACATCTACGCGGGCAAGTTCCATGGCGAGTACGCCTTCCATTAAAAAAGATTGATTGGGGCAACCGTAACCTTCATATGCGATTCCGCAGATATTAAGCGCACCGATTTTAGGAATGATATGGTGTGGGAATTCGGCTTTATTCCAATATTCGTTGGCGATGGGTTTTACTTCATCTTCCATGAAATTGCGTACTTTTATCTGAATATCGCGTTCTTCCTGACTCAGTTTTAGGCTGAGGTCGTAAAAATCGCCATCGATAGGAGGTAATTTGTGTTGCCCTCTTTTTCCTTGTGTTTTCAGCATTTTCATCAAGCCTTTTAATTGGGTATCGTCCAATTCACCCACGGCTGACATGACTTCAGGAATGTTTATTTTTTTTGAAATTTTAGCTAAAGCATCTAGATCTACTTCCTGCATGAGCGAAATAGTCTGTTTAATTTTTGAGAAAATAGACATAGTACGAGTTTTAGAGTCTCTTAAAGATACTCGCTCCTGTGTTTACTTTCGCCTAAGAAATTGTTAATACTGAATTATTTAACGCAGTATTATCCGAAAAGATGGTGCACCACATCGTGTACTTTGGCTACTTTAATAATGTTGATGTTGTAGTTTTGCTTCGGAAGCTTTGCATATTTTGAAATCACAATAGAGGTAAATCCAAGTTTTTCGGCTTCAAGAATACGTTGTTCCACACGAGTAACGGGTCTCACTTCGCCTGCAAGTCCGACCTCGGCAGCAAAGCACATCGTTTTATCGATGGCAATATCAATATTTGAAGACAAAACTGCTGCGACCACGGCAAGATCGATGGCTGGGTCGTCTACTGTGATTCCACCAGTTACATTTAAAAAGACATCTTTTGCGCCTAGTTTAAATCCGGCGCGCTTTTCTAAAACGGCTAAAATCATGTTGAGACGTTTGGCATTGTATCCTGTAGCACTTCGTTGCGGTGTACCATACACAGCACTGCTTACCAGCGCCTGAATTTCGATCATAAGCGGACGCATGCCTTCTAACGTTGCCGAAATGGCGGTTCCGCTGAGGTCTTCGTCGTTTTTGGAAATTAGAATTTCGGAAGGATTCGATACTTCACGTAAACCGCTTCCTTGCATTTCATAAATTCCCAATTCGTTGGTAGAACCAAACCTGTTTTTATTGGCGCGAAGAATACGATACACATGGTTGCGGTCTCCTTCAAAATGAAGTACGGTATCGACCATGTGCTCCAATATTTTAGGTCCGGCAATGTTTCCATCTTTGGTAATGTGACCAATTAATATCACAGGAGTCGCTGTTTCTTTGGCAAATTTTATAAGTTCGGTCGTAGTTTCACGAATTTGAGAAATACTTCCAGGACTACTTTCAATATAATCGGTGTGTAGGGTTTGTATAGAATCTATCACCACGATATCGGGGTTCATTTGTTCTATATTTCTGAAAATATGTTGTGTTTTTGTTTCGGTTAAAATGTAACAATTTTCAGAATTTGGATGAATACGTTCGGCGCGCATTTTAATTTGTTGTGCACTTTCCTCTCCCGAAACATAGAGTGTTTTGTACGGTAATTGCAAGGCAATCTGAAGCATTAACGTACTTTTTCCAATTCCAGGTTCCCCTCCTAAAAGGGTGAGCGATCCTGGTACGAGTCCGCCACCAAGCACTCTGTTTAATTCGTTGTTTTTGGTGTTTAAACGCGCTTCGGAAGCCGTAGTAATGTCGCTTATTTTTTGTGGTTTTGCCACTCGCTTTGAAGGAGCTTCAGAGGGATTCCAGCTTGCTTTTTCGGCTTTTTGAATGACTTCTTCAGCAATGGTGTTCCATTCCTTACATGAGGTACATTGTCCTTGCCATTTTGCAAACTGAGCGCCACAGTTTTGACAGAAAAAAGTTGTTTTAGTCTTTGCCATAATTCGTTCAGCTAAAGTAGCAATATTTACCTGCGTAGTAAAGAAAATTAAATCGCATTATTCCAGATTTTGAATTTGCAAATTGAAACCCTCTTTTTTAACTTAGAATATACGTATTTATACTTAAAAGGGATTGAGCTTAAAAGTGATATATTTGTGAGTACTAACTAATTGATTTACTCCCCGTGAAAAAAACGATATTATTTTTCGTGCTATTACTTTGTACGATCGTTTCTGGTCAAGAGGATGATTCAGAAAAAGAAATAGCCACATTACTTCTTAAAATTGAGCAATCTCATAAAGGGGAAAAGCTTCAATTAATGGACAGTTTGTCTAATTATATCTCTTCCAATACAAATTTTGAAAATGATTCAATTGTTAAAGCTACGGTTCAATACGCTTTAGAAATAGATTCGATTGGTATTGCAACTTGGCAAACAGCGAACCTTATTTTTTTTCAGAATAATATTAAAGGAAATCCAGAAAAGGGAAAGCAACTTTTTTTAGATTTTTTAGAAACATCCGAAAAAACTAAAGATTATACAGCGTTGGCGAAATTTTATATTGAAGGCGGCGATAGTTTCTTTTTTCTTGAAGATTATGACAACTCCATTGGATATTATGATTTGGCTGAAACGAATGCTGTAAAAGCGAAAGACGATCGGTTTGTAGGTTTGGCAAAGCTATACAAAGCAGCTACATTGAGTAATTGGGGAGATTTTTCTGAATCATCTCGATTGCTACAAGAAGCTCGAAAGATTTTTCAGAAAACAAATGACACCTTCAATATTATTAGCTCGAGGAATTCCTTGTCAGTGTTATACAGTCAGAATAATTTTTTTAAAGAAGCAAAAGCAGAAAGAGATGAAGCTATTGTACTTGCCAAAAAAATTAAAAGTGAGGGACATTTGGTTTCCTTTTATTACAATGCTGCAACAGACGCTGGTAAACAAGGAAATAATGAAGAGCAAATTAAAGAATTAAAATTAGCCTTAGACGCTTCAAAAAAATCGAGAAGTCCGGAATATTACGAAGCCATGTTATTAGCAGGACTGTCTATTGCTTATTCGAAAATAGACAGTGTTTCTGTTGCCGAATCTTATATAAAAGAAATTGAGAAGTCTCCAGAACAAAACACGCAAGGAAAAAATAAAGAGCCCTATCTAGACGCTTTAAAACACTTAGCTTTTGCGAAAAAAGATTATGCTAATGCTTTAATATACGGTAAGGAGCATCTTTCTATTAAAAAAGAAGGCTCACATTTTGAGGAAATTCAACGAGGAGAAAAGTTTCTAGCCGATGTGTATGAAGCTCTTGGGAATAATACTTTAGCGTATGCTCATTTTAAAAATTATGAAGCATTAAAAGACTCGATTGGAAATGTTCAAAAAGTAAGAGGGTTGTCGTATTACCAAACTCTTTATGAAACAGAGAAGAGAGATGCTAAAATTCAAGCACAACAGCGTGATATTGCGCTGTTAGATGCACAAAATAAAATTAAAAATCAGTTAATTCTTTTTGGGGGTATAGGAATGTTGGCATTTTTTGCCGTTGTTGTTTTGGCACGATCTAGAAATGCCGCGAGAAAACGTCAAAAATTACAAGAAGACTTTTCACAAGACTTAATAAAAGCGCAAGAAGAAGAACGCACAAGAGTAGCTCGTGAACTTCACGATAGTGTTGGACAAAAATTAATGTTGTTAACCAAGCAAGCCAAACGCTTTGGCGATTTTGAAATAGATTGCCTGGCGGGAAATACGTTGGAAGAATTACGTAGTATCTCTAGAGGATTGCATCCCATCACGTTAGAAAAACTAGGGATTACAGAGGCAATTATATCGATGGTTAATGAAGTAGATGCAAACACGAATATATTTTTCACCAATGAAATTGAAAATATAGACGATTTATTATCGAAAGAAACATCGTTACATCTTTATAGAATTTTACAAGAAGTTTTAAATAATATGGTAAAACATGCTGAAGCAAAATCGGCTTCAGTAACTATTGAGTACCGAAACAATGCCGTTGAGGCCATAATTGTAGATAATGGAAAAGGTTTTGAATATTCTGAAAAACTAAAGCTAGCCACAAGTCTAGGGATGAAAACCCTAATGGAGCGCGCCAAAATTATAAAGTCGAGCTTAGATATTCGCAGTAAAAATAATCAAGGAACAACAATCCAATTAATAATTCCTACGTTTAAATGATTGAGAAGAAAAAGGTATCCATACTAATTGCAGACGACCATCCAATACTTTTAAAAGGCTTGAATGACGAGTTAATAGAAAATGGGTATTGGGTTATAAATAGTGTCTCAAACGGAATGAAAGCTCTAGAAGAAATACTAACAAATGAGCCAACGTTGGCCTTGTTAGATATAGATATGCCTTTGTTAACCGGTTTTGAGGTGATTAAAAAAGCAAAGGAAAAAGGGGTTACAACAAAGTTTATTGTATTGTCATTTCATAAAGAGACGTCCTATATTGCACAGGCAAAAACGCTTCAAATTGAAGGGTATCTATTAAAAGAAGATTCCTTTTTGGAGATTGAAAAATGTATGGAATCGGTTTTGAACAATCGCGTTTATTTTAGTTCCTCTTTTAGAAATAGTATTGTTAATGAAGCTTCCGAAGAAGTAAAAAAATTGAGCCTATTAACACCTTCCGAAGTAACCATTTTAAAATTAGCCGCACTTCAAAAGAAAAATAACGAAATAGCAGAATCATTATGTGTCTCAACTCGAACCATTGAAAAACACCGAAGCAATATTATTGTGAAATTAAACCTAGAAAAGGGAAGTAATTCGTTGATTAATTGGGTGATATCGAATAGAAATGTGATTTTAGAACTCTAAGAGCATACACGTAGTAAATACGTGATTATACGTATATCATGCTATGATACTTAACTCTATATTGCAAGTGTTAAAGTTTACATTTGTTTATAAGATTTAGTGACTAACCAAATTAGAACCCTTTTACTTTATTGTAAAAGGGTTTTTTGTGTACGATTTTTCCTAACTGAAAACAGGTACTTTTTATCTCTCTTAGATTTCAGTGAGCAATTTTCTTTTCTTTTTTTATAATATTGGTCGTCTAAACTCCTCACAGTAAATAGCTTCTTCCTTATGGTTGGAGTTGTTTTTTTAAGTAAGCTGTTTTTTAATTTTTTCTAAAAACTATCGTATGAAAACACCTTTACTACTACTTTTTCTTTTTTTTAGTTCCTTTCAAACTTTTGCGCAAACCCCCATTAATGATGCGTGTGCTGATAGAATTAGCATTACCGTAACAACAACGGGGACAACAAACACATCGGCTGCTCTTGGAACAGCGACTCCTACTGCGGCAGATTTTCTAACCAACTGTGAAACCTCAATTTCGGCTGACTATCTAGATGTTTGGTATGAGTTTACGATGCCAGTTGATGGAAATATTCAAATTTCCAATGCAGGAGGTACGGAGTCATTTACGTTGTACGATGCTTGTGAAGGAACAGAATTACGCTGTTTTTTTGGTGGTGGATACATCTATGATTTAACGGTGAGTACGACTTATGTGCTGCGATATGCAGAGCGTACACTATACGCAAATAACTCTAGTTTTAATATTCAGGCATATGCTACTATTGCAAATGACGATTGTTCCGATCGGGAAACCATTTCGGTTACGACAGCTACCACGACAACAGTAAATGCCAATTTTAGCGCGGCAACTCCTACCGCTCCAGACTTTATAACCAGTTGTGAAACCTCAACTTCTACCGATTATTTAGATGTTTGGTATGAATTTACGATGCCAGTTGATGGAAATATTCAAATTTCAAATGCAGGGGGTACGGAGTCATTTACGTTGTACGATGCTTGTGAAGGAACAGAATTACGCTGTTTTTTTGGTGGTGGATACATCTATAATTTAACGGAGAGTACGACTTATGTGTTGCGATATGCAGAACGAACCCTTTATGCAAACGACTCCAATTTTAATATTCAGGCATATGCCAGTATCGCAAATGATGATTGTTTAGATAGAGAGACAATTTCCGTTACGACGACTGCACCTATAACCGTAAGTACAGATTTTAGCGCGGCAACTCCTACCGCTCCAGACTTTATAACCAGTTGTGAAACCTCAACTTCTGCCGACTATTTAGATGTATGGTATGAGTTTACCATGCCTGTTGCGGGTAATATTCAAATTTCAAATGCCGCAAGTTCAGAGACCTTTACCTTGTATGATGCCTGTGAAGGCACAGAGTTACACTGCTTTTCTGGGAATGATTTCTTTTATAATTTAACCGAAGACACCACTTATGTGTTGCGATATGCGGAGCGAACACTTTTCGCGAATAGCTCTGATTTTGATATTCAAGCATATACTAGTATCGCAAATGACGATTGTGCAAATAAGGAAACAATTTCAGTTACTACTGCTGCGGCTACAACAGTAAGTGCCGATTTTAGTTCGGCTAGTCCTACTGCTCCCGATTTTGTGACCAACTGTGAAACTTCAACTTCTATTGACTTTTTAGATGTATGGTATGAGTTTACCATGCCTGTTGCGGGTAATATTCAAATTTCAAATGCTGCAAATACAGAGACCTTTACCTTGTATGACGCCTGTGAAGGCACAGAGTTACACTGCTTTTCTGGGAATGATTTCTTTTATAATTTAACTGAAGACACCACTTACGTGTTGCGATATGCGGAGCGAACACTTTTCGCGAATAGCTCTGATTTTGATATTCAGGCATATACTAGTATCGCAAATGACGATTGTGAAAATAAGGAAACAATTTCGGTTACTACGGCTGCCACTACAACAGTAAGCGCTGATTTTAGTGCTGCTAGTCCTACAGCTCCCGATTTTGTGACCAATTGTGAAACCTCAACTTCTATTGATTTTTTAGATGTATGGTATGAGTTTACCATGCCTGTTACGGGTAATATTCGTATTACTGATGCCGCAAATACTGAAACCTTTACTTTGTACGATGCCTGTGAGGGAACAGAGTTGTATTGTTTTACTGGGAATGATTTCTTTTATGGCTTAACTGAAAGTACAACCTATGTATTGCGCTATGCCGAACGAACCCTTTTTGCAAATAACTCTTCTTTTGATTTGCAGGCTTTTGAAGCATTAGAAAACGATACTTGCGCTTCAGCTTCGTTTATAGATGTGGGGGTTGTAACCTATTCAGAATATACCAACGATTTTAGAAGAGCCACCGAAAGTATGAATGCTAGTTGTGATAATACATCTATTGTTAATTTAGATTTTTGGTATGAGTTTGTAATGCCTGTAGATGGAAATATAGAAGTGTCAAATATTTCAAATTCAGAAGGTGTCTCTCTTTTTGATAGTTGTGGTGGTACAGAATTGAGTTGTTTTTCTGATGACGGATTGTTTTTTAGTTTAACTGCAGGAACCACATATTATATACGTTTATCAAAACGAGCGGATTTAGCGAATGAAATTACTTTCAGAATTCAAGCCATTGAAGCGCCTTTGGCTAGTTGTAATGCTACTACCGAATTTATTTCTGGAATATGGTCGCCAACCGAGCCAAATTTAACGACTAATGCAATTATTCGAGTGAATTATAACACAGAAGATTTTGGTAGTTTCTCTGCGTGTTCATTGTATATCGACACCGGAGTAGTAGTGACCGTTGAGGCAGATGATTATATTGAAGTAGGGTATGGGGTAAATGTAAATGGAACCCTAAATGTAAATCATCAAGGAAATTTAGTGCAACGTGATGCTGACGCCATAGCACTTAATAATGGCGATATCAATGTAAATGTAACCACACCAGTTCTAAAACCAAGAGATTTTATGGTACTTGGGAGTCCGATGGATTCGGAAACAAGAGACGATGTCTTCGGAA
The DNA here is from genome assembly GCF_900102055.1 of Ulvibacter litoralis. GTDB lineage: Bacteria > Bacteroidota > Bacteroidia > Flavobacteriales > Flavobacteriaceae > Ulvibacter > Ulvibacter litoralis. The sequence goes on along the minus strand of NZ_FNBA01000001.1, from coordinate 632,346 downwards.
ATGCTTTTAGAGTTTTACATCATACTACTGCTAATTTTGTTCCAGATGCAACGGTTGCAGCTGCATTTCCTGATGCTGAAAATTTTGCAGACGACAATGGAGATAATTGGTCGCTATACACTGGGGTTATTAATGCTTCGGAAGGGTTTTTAGTTTGGCCTCAAGCGTCGATCACCGATGGAGACACCTCGTACGATTTGGTATATTCTGAAGGAACCTTGAATAATGGGGACATTTCGTTTCCAGTAGCGTATAACACCACAAAAAATGACAGTCCGAATATTTTAGCAAATCCGTATGCTTCATCCATCTCCGCTACCGATTTTATTAATCAAAATGCAATGGTAGATGAGGTTTATTTTTGGGAACATTTTACGTCTCCAAATGCTTCACTTCCGGGGTATAACGGAATGAATTTTAGCATGGAGGATATTTCTATGTATAATTTAATGGGAGGTGTTGCTGCTGCCAGTGATCCTTCAGGAGTAGATTCTGAACCTGACGGCTTTATTTCAACAGGGCAAGGGTTTGGAATTAAAGCAACTGCTTCAGGATCGGCACTATTTACCAATTCGATGCGTAGATTGTCTAATAACAATACACTTCGTTTTGATGATTCCGAAGTAAATAAAATTTGGCTTTCAGTTCAGAATAGAACCTATACGATGCAAAATACGGCTTTAATTGGTTTTACTGAAAATGCTACCGCAGGTATCGATAATGGATACGATAGTAGAAGGTTGGCAACGGTAGTTTCGTTGTACTCGCATCTAGAAGATGGAAGTGGCGAATTTAGCATCCAATCGCGAGAAGCTTTTGATGCTGACAGTTATATTCCTCTCGGATTTTCTACACAATTAGAAGTAGATGAAGGCTTGCCGTATATTATTTCCATTGCAAATATGGAAGGCTTGGCGTTAGAAGCTTCCACCGTTTATTTAGTAGATACGTATTTAGGAATTACAACCAACTTATCGGAGAGTGATTATCAATTTACAGCCACAGCAGGAACCTATAACAACCGATTTATACTTCAGTTTAAATCTGAAATTTTAGGAACAACCGATAATATGTTAAATAGAATAAGCTTGTTTCCAAATCCTGCACAGGACCAATTAACTATTAGTGTGCCTTATGGAGTATTGTTACAAGAGATTGATATTTATGATGCGACAGGAAGAGTGTTATTGCACTCAAATTTGGAACAAACAAAAGAGAATAAAACGATAGACGTTTCAACATTATCTAGTGCGACGTATTTTGTGGTTTTAAAATCTTCAGTAGGAACGATAACAAAACAACTAATTAAAAACTAATAACTAACCAGTTGTAAAAGAAGCTGTTTAAAAAGAAATGATTTATCAATGTATCAGGTCGAGTGGGGTCGAATCTGATTGACCATCATAAATTTAAGTTCTCGATTGTGTTCGAACAGACTTAAAAATTACTTTTTAGACAGCTTTTTTATTTTTCAGAAGGAAAAGAAATTAATACCCGAAATCGGTTCTTATTTTATCTGCTTTTTCTAATAATAAGTCTACGGTTATAAAATCTACTTCCTCTTTGTCAAAACCAGATTGAAAAGTTCGCATTGCTTTTTTTGGTTCTCCAGACTCTTCATAATAGCGTCCTAGAAAGTAATTTCCTAACACAGAATCGGGATATTGTTTTTTAGCCAATTCGGCAATTTCTTTTAGCGACTCTAATTGTTTTCTTTTTTCAGAAGCACGTCCAGTTGCAATAAAATCGTTGATACGAATTGGATTGGTAAGTCCGAATAGGTCTTCAATCGTTTTGTATTTTTCTTTTAAATATTCATGAATAGGAGTTTCGGTTTTCATTAACACATCGGTATATTCTTTTTTGCTTATAGGTCTGTACACCGCAAATATTTTTTCCAATGCATTTGGAATTCCTCGAGCTACTAAGGAGTAATGCGTAGCGCCCTCAAAATTGTCGTAAAAATAGGTAAACGTGTCACTTTTCAGACCTTTTAAAGAAGTGTTGAGTTCTTCAGCAGTTTCCATAAGTCCTTGAATGTCGTCTGTTCCTGTAGCCAAGTAATAAAATATTTTAGACTTTACGTGTGGAATACGTTCTGGAAGGCTCATATCAATTCCAGGAGCTAAATCTGGACTTAAATTAATGTACCCGTTAAATAATGGTGGGTCTTTGTATAAGTAATAATTGATAAAGTTTGCAGTAAAATCGTGTCCTACAGCGATTACAAATTTTGCAGTACGGTAGGTTTTATCGATGTGCGGAATCAATTCTAGTCCGATAAATTCAAAAAAGTCGGCACCTTTATCTGCTGGAAAATAATTTGTTTCGTCGTAGGAGCAATCGTCATAGCGCGTATCTCCTTGCATAATTCCTACCACAATAGATTCGGGCATGTCTTCCCAATAGCTAAAGTAATCTACATTTCCTGCAACAGGCTCAAATAGATAATCGGCATCAAGAACCACAACAATTGGGTACACTTTCTCGGTATTGCTGTCGTAGTTTCGAGGTAATTGAATTTTTAACCGTCTAGATTCGCCTAGTTTAGTAGAATTGAATTCTTCGTAAATTATTTGTCCTGAAGCACCTAAACTTCCCAAAAGACAAATAAATAGTACAAGTATGTTTTTCATAATTGATGTTTTTTTCAATCTGAAAGATAACAAAATTTATAATCGGACTATTTTCAGCTACTGCTTATTTTTTTGAAGCGTTGTAAATAGGTAATAATACTAGGGATAAACAGCCTATTACTAAAATGGAAGCAATGTTTGAAGTCCAAACAATCCAACCAAAAGCAACGCCTGCTGTTTTAGCGACACCAAATACGGCTAAAATACCTGCTAATGCGGCTGGATAAGTCCCAAAACCACTGTTGGTAAAAGCGAAGGTAAAACTACCAACAACAAAGGCAATAATAATGGTTCCGAAGCCAATATGAGAGGTTTCTGGGAGTGCATATAAAGCGGTGTAGAACGAAAGTAGGTAGAGTCCCCAAATTACAAACGTATGAAAAATAAAAGCCCCCTTTTTCTTCATTTTAAGAATGCTAAAAACGCCGTCTTTCAGCCCGATGACGAAACTTTTAAGTTTTAAGTTCGTTTTCGATTTGGAAAACTTCAGAAAAGCGATAATGACAAGACCCAACAAGATTCCACCTATAACAAGAAGGTAAATTGCATTAGACGGGATGCTATTTGTGACGTATTCAGAAAGAAGGTCAAATTTTAAAATTAGCGCCATTAAGGCAAAGGCAAGTAAGAAAATAAGATCTACCACTCTTTCAGAAATAATGGTGCCGAACCCTTTTTCGAACGGGACATCTTCATATTTGTCGAGTATAATTCCGCGTGATACTTCTCCACTCTTCGGAATTAAAAGATTCATTAAGTAGGCTACAGAAATAGCCATGAAGCTGTTTGCTAATTTTGGACGGTATCCTAGAGGTTCTAGTATAAAACTCCACCGATACGCACGCGAGATATGACTTAAAATACTGAACAAAACAGATAGAAGTACAAAACCATAGTTCGCTTTACTGAAATAGGATTGTGTTTCGGCGAGTTGTTCGGGGGTAAATGAGGTATAGATATACCAAATTAAAAAGACACCTAACCCTAAGGGTAAGGCAATTTTTAAAAATTTACCAAGAAATTTGTTCACGTTATGTGAGTAAATTATCGTCGTTTGGGAATACAAGAGAAGGTTTAAATGCTTTCGCTTCTTCTTGTTCCATAATAGCGTAGGTGATTAAAATAAGGATGTCACCTGGGGCAACTTTACGAGCTGCAGCGCCATTAAGGGTTATTTCGCCACTTCCACGAGGTCCTGGAATAGCGTATGTTTCAAGACGTGCTCCATTATTGTTGTTTACAATTTGCACTTTTTCACCTTCAATAATATTGGCGGCGTCCAGCAAATCTTCATCAATAGTGATACTGCCTATATAGTTGAGGTCTGCACCAGTAACTTTTACTCGGTGAATTTTAGATTTTACTACGTGTATTAACATGGGGCAAAGATACTAAAAGGGTTTACAATTCTAAATTTTGACCTTGAAAATGCGATTCGTTGAAAATATATAGCTTAAATTATGATAATGCCATGTTGTCTATCAAGCGAATTTCGCCGGCATAGACAGCTATAAAAGCTCTATAACTGCTGTTTTTATATTTTCTTTTTGCAGTTTTTAAAGTTCGTTCGTTCGCAATTTCAAAATATTCGATTTTTAATGAAGTGTTTTTCAAAAACCGTTCCACAACCAATTTGTTTAATGCTGGAATGGAAAGGGCGCTAAATTTTTCTTTTACTTCGGAAAGTGTCTTGTTGATAAGAACTGCGTCGTTAAATTGTTGTTCTGTGAGGCGTTTGTTTCTTGAGCTCATTGCCAAACCGTTGGGTTCTCTAACAATTGGACAGTTTACAATGCGAATAGGAAGCTTTTCAATAGCCACTAATTTTCTAATGATTTGCAATTGCTGAAAATCTTTTTCTCCAAAATAAGCTTGATCGGGCATTACGGCTCGAAACAATAAATTTACTACGGTACCCACACCGTCAAAATGTCCTTTTCGGTGTTTTCCTTCCATTTCATGTTCAATGTTTCCGAAGGTATATTTTTTAGAAATGACTGGGCCATTATATAAATTAGAGGCTTCTGGTGCAAAAACAAAGAGGGTTCCTTCTAGTTGGGATAGAAATTTAACATCTGCGTCTAAGTTTCTAGGGTATTTTTCTAAATCCTTTTTATTGTCAAACTGTGTAGGGTTTACGAAAATACTTACTACCACACAATCATTCTCGTTAAGTGCTTGTTTTACAAGGGATAGGTGCCCATTGTGCAGAGCGCCCATCGTTGGGATAAAGCCAATTTTTTTTCCTTTTCTGAAGGGTAAAAGGGCATTTGAAAGAGATTCGCGGTTGGTATAGACACCCATAATTTTGAATTAATGACCCGCAATATTAATATATTACAGGCAATCTACATAAATTTTCGTAATTTTGCGTGTTTTTTAAATCAAACACCCATAAAAATAAAATAGATGAAAGATAAAAGAGTCTTGTATGTGTCTTCCGAAGTAATACCTTATCTTCCAGAGACCGAGATTTCTTCGATGTCGTTTGAAGCTCCTAGAATGGTTAACAATAATGGCGGACAGATACGAATCTTTATGCCACGTTATGGAAACATTAACGAGCGTAGACACCAATTGCACGAAGTAATTCGCCTTTCGGGGATGAATCTTGTAATTAATGATTTAGACATGCCGTTAATTATTAAAGTTGCTTCAATTCCTAAAGAGCGCATGCAAGTGTACTTTATTGATAATGAAGATTATTTTAAGAGAAAAGCAACATTTGCAGATGAAGATGGAAAGTTTTATTCAGATAATGACGAACGTGCTATTTTCTTTGCGAAAGGTGTTATTGAAACAGTAAAAAAATTAAACTGGTCTCCAGACATTATTCATGTTCACGGATGGTTGGCTTCTTTCTTGCCACTTTACCTTCGCAATTACTATGGTAATGAGCCATTATTCGAGAATAGTAAAATAGTTACCTCTGTGTACAATCAAGGCTTTGATGGTACGTTAAATATGGGTGCGATTGATAAAATTAGATACGATGCAATAGACGATGAAGCTATTGAGGAGTTAGAATTGCCTAATTATGTCAATTTGATGAAGATTGCTATTAAAAATTCTGATGCTATCATTGTTGGGTCTAAAGAGATCCCTGAAGAATTAGAAGAATATATTAACAATCTTGATAAACCTGTGTTAAAGTATCACAATATGGATGAGTTTTCTCACGCATATTTAGACTTTTACGAAACAAAAGTACTTCAGTAATAAACTTATTTTAATTGCGTATGAAATTCAAGAATACATTGCCTCAACTGTTGGCAATACTATTTTTAATTATTGGCTTAGCATCTTGTCAAGAAGATTTTAGTAGCTTAGGGTCAGACGTTATTGGGGGGCAACCCATTAATGTGCTGTCTAAAACAAATAACACTGTTGTAGCGTTTAGTAAAAAATTGGAGGCTGTACAATCTAACGGATTGCCAGTGTACCAGCTTGGGACATATTCGGACCCGATATACGGTAAAACGAAAGTGGATTTGGTGTCTCAAGTGGTATTAGGAACACCTGATCCAGACTTTGGATATGAAACAGAACTTGACAGTGTGGTTTTATACATTCCATATTTTAGCGATGCTACGACTTCAGATGAGGTTACTACCTATACTATAGATTCAGTGTATGGAACAAACCCTATCAATTTAAAGATATACGAATCTAATTATTACTTGCGTGATTTTGACCCAACAACAGGGCTTCAAGATCGCCAAAAATACTATTCTAATTTAGGAGACGTATTTGAAGGAGGTAGTAATGTAGGAGAGTTGATTTACGAAGAGGAAAGTTTTTTACCTTCCAATGAAGGGCATCTTTTATTAACTGCCGACGGCGACGATGAAGATGAAGATCCAGACGAAACTTTAGTGGCGCCAGGATATAGAGTTAAATTGCCTGTAGCCTTTTTTGAAGAAAAAATTCTTACACAAGGAGGAAATTCAGTATTGGCAAACAACAACAACTTTAAAGATTACTTTAGAGGGCTTTATTTTAAAACAGACGATTTAGGAACCGACGGAAATCTTTTTCTATTTAATATCGCAAATGCATCTGTAACATTGTTTTATACGTATCAAGACGAAGAAGAGCCAGCTGCTGGAGAAGAAGTTGAACGAGAGGAGGGGGTTTTATCTCTTTCTTTTACGGGTAATAATGTAAATCTTTTCGATAATGATTTTAATCCTACAATCGCGGCCGCTTTAGAAAATTCAGACATGATTAATGGAGAAGAAACGTTATATGTACATCCAGGTGCTGGTGTTGCTACTATTATAAACTTATTTGGAACTGAAGATGCTGATGGTAACGGGGTGTCAGATGAGATTGACGAAATGAGACTTGAGCAATGGCTTGTTAATGAAGCAAATCTTATCTTTTATGTAGATCAAGATAAAGTTACAGGAGGAACAGCTGAACCAGACCGTTTACTTATATATGATGTGGCAAACGAATCAGTATTACTTGACTATGGTAATGATAATACTGTATATGAAGAAGCGTCAGACGCTGTAACAGGACATTTAGGTAAATTACAACGTGGAAGTGATGAAAATGGTGAGTATTACAAAATTAGAATTACACACCACCTTAATAATATAGTACTACATGATTCTACAAACGTCCCGTTGGCACTTGTGGTTACTCAAAATGTACTAACACCAGGTTTTAATAGTATCAAAACCCCAATTGATATCGGAACTGACTCAGAATTAGAAGCGGTGCCTACTTCTAGTGTTTTCTCTCATCGAGGAACGGTATTGTTTGGTAATAATACAGCCAACGAAGAAAAAAGATTAAAACTCCAAGTTTATTATACTAAACCTAATTAATAATTAATTTATGTGTGGAATTGTAGGTTACATAGGTAAAAGAGAAGCATATCCAATTATCATTAATGGATTAAAAAGACTAGAATATAGAGGGTACGATAGTGCTGGTATCGCATTGTTTGATGGTACGGATATTCAGTTAAGCAAAACAAAAGGAAAAGTAGTTGATCTTGAGGCTCGTGCTGAAAAGGAAATTACGATGAAAGGGAATCTTGGAATTGGCCACACAAGATGGGCAACTCACGGAGTTCCAAATGACGTGAATTCACATCCGCATTATTCTAATAGTGGAGATTTAGTAATTATCCATAATGGTATTATTGAAAATTACGCGTCTATTAAAAAAGAATTACAAAATAGAGGATATACTTTTAAATCCGATACAGATACAGAAGTTCTTGTTAACCTTATTGAAGAAGTTAAGAAGAAAGAAAATGTAAAGCTTGGAAAAGCAGTTCAAATTGCTTTAAATGGAGTAGTTGGAGCGTATGCTATTGCTGTATTTGATAGAAATAAACCAGATGAAATTGTTGTTGCAAAACTTGGAAGTCCATTGGCTATCGGAATTGGTGATGATGAGTTTTTCATTGCGAGTGATGCTTCTCCTTTTATTGAATTCACAAATAATGCGATCTACTTAGAAGATGAGGAGTTGGCAATTGTTAGATTAGGAAGAGATGTAAAGGTTCGTAAAATTAAAAATGATAAGTTGGTAACGCCACATATTCATGAGTTACAACTTAATATAGAGCAGATTGAAAAAGGCGGGTACGATCACTTTATGATGAAAGAGATCTACGAGCAACCTTCTGTTATTAAAGATACATACCGTGGTCGTTTATTAGCAGATCAAGGTCTTATTCACTTAGGAGGTTTAGAAGATTATATTCCGAAATTTCTGAATGCGGATCGAATTATCATAATTGCTTGTGGTACTTCTTGGCATGCTGGATTGGTGGCTGAATATGTTTTTGAAGATTTAACTCGTATTCCTGTTGAAGTAGAATATGCCTCCGAGTTTAGATATAGAAATCCAATTATTACGGAAAAAGATGTGGTAATTGCTATTTCTCAAAGTGGAGAAACAGCAGATACACTTGCGGCTATTAAATTAGCGAAAGAAAAAGGCGCTTTTGTTTACGGAATTTGTAACGTAGTAGGATCTTCAATCTCTCGTGAAACGCATAGTGGAACCTATACCCATGCAGGACCGGAAATTGGTGTAGCTTCTACCAAAGCATTTACAACACAGATTACGGTGCTTACCATGATAGCTTTAAAACTGGCTAAAACAAAAGGAACTATTTCTAAACGTGATTACATGTTGTACTTACACGAATTGGAATTAATCCCTACGCGTGTTGAGGAAGCATTAAAGAGCAACGAAAAGATTAAGGAGATAGCAGAGGTGTTTAAAAATGCGTCTAATTTCCTATACTTAGGAAGAGGGTGTAATTTCCCGGTAGCTTTAGAAGGTGCCTTGAAATTAAAAGAAATCTCATACATCCACGCAGAAGGGTATCCTGCTGCCGAAATGAAACACGGGCCAATCGCACTTATCGACGAAAATATGCCGGTGGTTGTGATTGCTATTAATAGTGATCATTACGATAAAGTGGTAAGTAATATTCAGGAGATTAAGTCTCGAAAGGGAATTATTATTGCTGTGGTTACTGAAGGAGATACCGCTGTAACTGAAATGGCAGATTATGTAATGGTAGTTCCTAAAACACCAGAAATGTTAACGCCATTAGTGACTACAATCCCTTTACAACTATTGTCGTACCATATTGCGGTGCTATTAGATCGTAATGTAGACCAGCCTAGAAACTTAGCGAAATCGGTTACGGTAGAATAACCAATATTTATAAAATAATTAAAAATCGCCTATTCTTATTAATAGGCGATTTTTTTTGTTTGTAATGTTTGGGGCAGCGATAGAAGCGGCATCCCTCGATAGGTATCGAGGATATAGCTGAAAGCGCGGTACTTCGAAGCTTGGCGAAGAAGTAGCCCTTCTAAAAAAAACCCTGCAATTTTTTATTAAATCCGTTGCAATTTTAAAAGATAAAAAACTATCTTTGCACCGTTAAAAATGAGGGTGCTTATGGCATTCGTATAGCACTAAAAAATAAACAGTTATTCATGTCACAAGTTACAGGAAAAGTTGCACAGATTATTGGTCCAGTTGTAGATGTTGCATTTGCGAGTGGAGCAGAGCTTCCAAAAATTTACGATTCGTTAGAAGTTAACAACCACGGAAATTTATTGGTTCTTGAAGTACAATCTCACATTGGTGAAAATACAGTACGTACCATTTCTATGGATTCTACCGATGGTTTAAGCCGAGGGGTAGATGCTGTTGCAACAGGAGCACCTATTCAAATGCCAATTGGAGATGATGTTTATGGTCGTCTTTTTAACGTAATTGGAGATGCTATTGACGGTATTGGAAACTTACCTAAAGCGGGTAAAGATGGTTTGCCAATTCACCGTGATGCACCAAAATTTGAAGATTTATCAACATCTACTGAAGTTTTATTTACTGGTATTAAAGTAATTGACTTAATTGAGCCTTACGCAAAAGGGGGTAAAATTGGTTTATTCGGTGGTGCCGGTGTAGGTAAAACAGTATTAATTCAGGAGTTGATTAACAATATTGCAAAAGGACACGGTGGTTTGTCTGTATTTGCTGGAGTAGGAGAGCGTACTCGTGAGGGTAACGATTTACTTCGTGAAATGTTAGAGTCAGGTATTATTAAATATGGTGACGATTTCATGCATTCTATGGAAGAAGGCGGATGGGATCTTTCTAAAGTTGATAAAACAGCGATGAAAGAATCGAAAGCAACTTTCGTATTCGGACAAATGAATGAGCCACCTGGAGCACGTGCGCGTGTTGCCTTATCTGGTTTAACAATTGCTGAATATTTCCGTGATGGAGCAGGTGAAGGACAAGGGAAAGATGTACTTTTCTTCGTAGATAACATTTTCCGTTTTACACAAGCAGGATCTGAAGTATCTGCATTACTTGGACGTATGCCATCTGCAGTAGGATACCAACCAACATTAGCAACCGAGATGGGTGCGATGCAAGAGCGTATTACTTCTACTAAAAGAGGTTCTATTACATCTGTACAAGCCGTTTACGTACCTGCAGATGATTTAACGGATCCAGCACCAGCAACAACGTTTGCTCACTTGGATGCAACTACAGTATTGTCTCGTAAAATTGCGGAGCTTGGTATTTATCCAGCAGTAGATCCATTGGATTCTACATCTCGTATTTTATCAGCAGATATTTTAGGTGATGAACATTACGATTGTGCACAACGTGTAAAAGAGTTGTTACAACGTTATAAAGAATTACAGGATATTATTGCTATTCTAGGTATGGAAGAGCTGTCTGAAGAAGATAAACAATCGGTTTACCGTGCACGTCGTGTACAACGTTTCTTATCTCAACCTTTCCACGTAGCAGAGCAATTTACAGGGATCCCTGGAGTGTTGGTAGATATTAAAGAAACCATCAAAGGTTTTAATATGATTATGAATGGTGAATTAGATCACTTGCCAGAAGCTGCCTTTAACTTGAAAGGAACCATCGAAGAAGCTATTGAAGCAGGTGAGAAAATGTTAACCGAAGCCTAATAACGCTTAAAGCTAAAAGCTTAAAGCCAAAGCAATATAAACTATGTATTTAGAAATTGTAACTCCAGAAGCGTCAATAGTATCAGGTGAAGTTGACTTGGTAACTGTGCCTGGAATGGAAGGTTCTTTTCAAATGATGAACAATCACGCTCCTATTGTGTCTTTATTAGATGCGGGTGTAGTTCGATTTAAAGGTAACCCAACGATTGCTGCTGGTTTTGAAAGTAAATTTACAAAAGTAGCGGAAGGCGAATGGTCACTACAAATTAGTGGTGGTACTGTTGAAATGAACAATAATAAAATAATTGTATTGGCAGACTAAGTTTCTGTAGTACATTTTAAATATAAATCCCAAATTCCGTAAGGAGTTTGGGGTTTTTTTATACTTTAATTCTTATTTAAATTTCGATAAAACTGTACATGAAATTTGATGCTCATATTTCCTTTTATGGATCACGCCCGTTATGGCAAAAAATAATTGCAGCCCTAGGATATACGGCCATGTTTGTGTGTCTGTATAAAGGAGTGACTGAGCCGCCAAGACCCAATGTTCCGAATAATCCGGGCAATATTATGTCGTGGTTTTTTATTGCATATCTCTGTTTTTTAGTCGGACTTTTCTTTTCTCGCGTTCGCGATTTTCACTTCGATTTTATCACAAGACGATACAAGGTTGTTCGACGTATCGGTCCTTTTTCTATAGGGAATTGGAAAAATTTTAAAAGTATTGAGTATGTTTCTGTTTTTAAAAGAGGCGATTCGCATTATCAGGTGAAGGTGTGGTATAACAAAAATAAAAATTTATTAGTAGCTGGATTCTACGATTTTAACGGTGCCATGCAATTTGGAAAGGAGTTGGCAATTCAACTGAAGGTCGATTTATTGGATGCCGCTACAAATCCGAGAGACTCTGAGTGGGTAGATCTTGAAGCGCCTGAAGTTATATTTTAGTTCAAGCGAATTAAAACCCATTCTTTTCTGTCGGCTGTATAGGTTGACATCAGTTTAAAGCCAATCGCATAATGTGCCGCCAACGAACGAGTGTTTGTTGCGTCAACTTCGGTAATAATTGTGGTGAATTCAGGACGAATAGAGGTTGACATATGTTCGTACAGTCTTCTGAAAATTCCTTTTTTTCTGAAATTTTTGTCGATACAAATTTGTCCCATTACCATCCAAGAAGTGGTAGGGTCTATTGTTTTTTGTATTTCTGAAAACATCGGTTTTAATACGTCAATTTCATCTCCAAACGAAGGGTGCATGCAAAGTGCATATCCAACTACCGTATCATTTTCTATAGCTATACTGTGCTGACAAACAGTATTCATAGCTGTTAGGAGCTCCAGTGTGTGAACCACGGTAACAAATCCTTCTGTTTCTTTTTCTTCGGAAGAAATGCCTTCAGGTACGTTGTCTCTCTGAAGGTTTATAATTTGTTGTAATTCCGAAACACTCGATGCTTTTTTATAGCTAATCATAAACAAACCTTTCAGGAAAGATACTTAAATTTGACAAATGAAATCCATTCCGAAAAAGCTTCAATCCAAATTACAGAAACGCATCGAAAACAAATCGCTGCGTCGTCTTTCTAACGAAGAAGGCTTGATCGATTTCTCTTCCAATGATTATTTAGGATTCAGTACTTCTGAAGCCATTTTTAAAAGAGCTTCTAAAATTTTAGCAGAAGAACGACTTGAAGTAAATGGCGCCACAGGATCTCGCTTACTCTCGGGTAATCATCCACTTTTTAAGTCCGCTGAAGCCTTTATAGCTTCTTTTCACAACATAGACTCAGCATTAATTTTTAACAGCGGCTACGATGCTAATCTGGGTTTTTTCAGCAGTGTGCCCCAACGAGGAGATTGTATTTTTTACGATGAGTATAGTCATGCGTCCATTCGGGACGGAATTTCACTAAGTCATGCAAAAGCAGTGAAGTTTAAGCACAACGACTTGGCCGATCTTCAGCAAAAAATTATTCAGTTACAAAACGCTCAGCCAAATGCCAAAGATGTCGAAGTGTATGTGGTTACGGAATCTGTTTTTTCTATGGATGGCGATATGCCAGATCTAAATGCATTTTCAGCCTATTGCACAGAACATTCATTTCATCTTGTTGTAGATGAAGCACACGCTGTCGGAGTTGTAGGTAAAGGGCGCGGACTCGTACAAGAACTCGGTTTAGAGGCTTTTGTTTTTGCGCGTATTGTCACCTTCGGAAAAGCGTTAGGATGTCACGGTGCTGTCGTTTTAGGAAGTTCGGACTTAATTACCTACTTATTAAATTTTTCAAGAAGCTTTATTTACACAACCGCACTGCCGCCCCATTCGGTGGCCACAATAAAAGCTGCATATGAACAGTTAGTAAGTACTAAAAACATAATAAAGTTAAATTTGAATATAGCAATATTGCAATCAAATATTGAAAAATATACACTTCAGAACTACTTTATAAAAAGTGAAACAGCCATACATTGTTGTTTGCTTCCTGGAAATAATCGTGTAAAAGCAGTTTCAGAAGCATTACACCAACAAGGTTTTTCTGTAAAAGCGATCCTTTCTCCCACAGTTTCAGAAGGAAAAGAACGCTTGCGCATTTGTATTCATTCGTCCCATTCCGAAGCAGAAATTACGCGCTTGATGGAAGCGCTAAAAAGCGCAATTAATAGACTCGATATATAGGGCAAATGCTCGTCTTTATTTACTTTTGGCGAATGAAAGAAACGTATTTCATTACGGGTATTGGTACCGATGTGGGTAAAACAATTGCTGCTTCAATACTCACAGAAACATTGCAAGCAGATTATTGGAAACCCATTCAGGCTGGCGATTTGGATACAAGTGACACACATAAAGTGAAAGCGCTTGTGAGCAATACAAAAACAAAATTTCATCCAAGTGCCTTCAATTTGAATACCCCTATGAGTCCGCACGCAGCTGCGCAATTAGATGGTATTACTATTGAAGCTAAAAAAATCAAAAGACCTACGACTCAAAATAAATTAGTGATTGAAGGTGCTGGCGGACTCTTAGTGCCGATCAATAATTCAGAAACGGTCCTGGATTTGATTCAGCCGAAAGATAAAGTGATTGTTGTTTCTCGTCATTATTTAGGGAGTATCAATCATACATTACTAACCATCGAGGTATTGAAACAACGCGGTCTATCCATTTTCGGAATCTTGTTTAACGGAGACGAAAATCCTTCCACCGAAACTATTATTGCAGAAATGAGTGGAGTAGCCATTCTCGGACGAATTGAAGAAGAGCCTTATTTTGATGCGAATGTAGTGCGAGAGTATGCTTCAAGATTAGAAACATTAGACATATTTTAGTGAGATGCTGAAACGAGTTCAGCAGGACGACTATAACATGAAATCATGCGTCACCCTGAACTTGTTTCAGGGTCACACAAACAAAAAATGATGAAAAGAAGTTTTGTATATATTATGACAAATAAGTACAGAACAACTTTTTATATTGGAGTTACAGCTAACCTTCAAAAGAGAATTTTAGAACATATAGAAGGAGTTGGTTCTAAATTCACAAGCAAATACAATCTCAAAGATTTGATTTATTTTGAAGAGTTTAGTGATATTGAACAAGCAATTGCAAGAGAAAAGCAATTGAAAAATTGGCATAAAGGATGGAAGTTAAATCTAATAAGAGAAACGAATCCTAAACTTGAAACATTAGACATATTTTAGTGAAATGCTGAAACGAGTTCAGCATGACGGTTGTATGAAGACGGTAAAAAATAGAAACTACGTCACCCTGAACTCGTTTCAGGGTCGCACCATAAAAAAAGAGCAACACCAGTTCAGTAAGACAATAGTATGAGCCTACAACAAAGAGATAGAAAACACATTTGGCATCCGTTAACACAGCACAAAACCAGTAGCGACCCTATCGGAATTGTAAAAGCGAAAGGCGCGTTGTTGTTCGATGAGAACAAAAACACTTACATCGATGGCATTGCCTCTTGGTACACCGCCATGTACGGACATTGCAACGATACTATTATTGAAGCTGTTTGCAAACAAATGCAACAGCTGGATCAAGTCGTTTTTACAGGATTTACGCACGAACCTGCGGTACAACTCTCTGAAAAATTGATGGCGATTTTACCGTCTAATCAGCAAAAAATATTTTTTAATGACAACGGCTCGACAGCGGTAGATGCCGCAATTAAAATGGCGTTTCAGTATTATTTTAATAAAGGAACGAAGCGAAATACCTTAATTGCTTTTGACGACGGATTTCATGGCGATACGTTTGGAGCAATGAGTGTTTCGAGTCTTTCGGTGTATAACGGGCCTTTCGAAGACTTTTTTCTGAAGGTGGAACGAATTCCAGTGCCAACTGCTGAAAACAATGTTGAAGTGCTTTCAAAATTGAAAACCATTATTTCTGAAAATGATTGTGCTGCTTTTATTTACGAACCCTTAGTGCAAGGAGCTGCAGGAATGAAATTTCATTCTGCGGAAGGGTTAGAACAACTGCTGAAGCTTTGCAAACAAAATGATATTTTGTGTATTGCAGACGAAGTGATGACGGGATTTGGAAAAACAGGAAAAAACTTTGCCTCAGAATATCTAGAGACAAAACCTGATATTATGTGTTTGAGTAAAGCACTTACTGCGGGTGTTGCTGCAATGAGTATTACGAGTTGCACACAAACCGTTTTTGATGCTTTTTTAGACAACGAAATTGCCAAAGGCTTTTTTCACGCACATACCTATAGTGCAAATCCGTTAGCGTGTGCGGCGGCTATCGCAGGAATTGATTTGTTAACTTCAGAAGCGATTCAAGGGTCAATTCATCGAATTGAAAATGCACATCGAGCCTTTTCAGAAAAAATAATACAACATCCAAAAGTGGCATCCGTGAGACAGTTGGGAGTCATTTTTGCACTCGATTTAAACATCGAAATGGAGCGTTACGGAAACCTTCGAAATGAATTGTTTTCGCATTTTATGACAGCGGGGGTATTTCTTCGTCCGTTAGGAAATACAATTTACATATTGCCACCTTTTGTTATTTCAGATTCCGAATTACAAACAATATACACGGCAATCGAAAGCTGTTTACCAATCGTCTAAGACCTCATTGTTTTCAAGCAAAGTGATGATTTCTCCGGTATCATGAACTCGTAATTCTAGGGTTTCATAGTTCCAAACGTCGGTTTGTTTTTCAGCAATAACGGTAATAATAGCGGTTCCATTAGGTCCTTTTATAGGAATATCTAGGTTGCAATATCCATCACCATTGGTATAATTAACACTTCCTTTTGCAATGCCGTCTTTTTCAATGGGTTCTCCAAGAATGTCAATCACTAATTGACTGGTTTGCGCCTTTGTTAGTGCTTCTTTATAGGGCTCAGAGCTTGTAAATAAAGAGCTAACGCCTAAAACCATCGTTCCGGCAAAACCAATAATAAATAAAATAGTTAAAAGACAACCACCTGTTGGTACTGCCCATTTCCAGTTTCGTTTAAACCAATTTTCTGTCTTTGTATTTTCTTCCATATTATTTCTATTAAGGACACTTTAAAACGGTAGAACCACTATTTTTGCATTAAATTAATAAAAAAAGTGGATACACCTATTTCTATTTCAAATATAGCTTCAATTTCTGCCTTAGGAACTACCCAAGAAGAAGTGTGGCAAAGTTATCGAAATTGGCGTCCCCTTTTTAAAAAGAAAAGTTTTATTGTTAGCGACCCTTTTATAAAGCCAATTTCTTCGGAAATAAAAGTGTGGGTTTCTGAAATTTCTTCGGAAGCTGAAGCTGTTCTGCAACAGATGAAACGTTCTAGTGCGACTTACAAAAAGCTAGACAGGTCGGTGCTTTTGGCAATTATGGCTTCAAAAGAAGCTTTTTTAGGTCAATTTGAAGGCAAAAACATAGGTGTTAATATTGGTTCTTCCCGAGGAGCAACATCGTTGTTTGAAGGTTTTCACGAGCAGTTTTTGCGAGGAGAAAAAGTTTCAGCTTTTACATCACCAACCACAACTTTAGGAAATATTTCGTCTTGGGTGGGACAAGAATTGAATACCAACGGAGTTACCATTGGGCATTCAGTAACCTGCTCGACCGCTTTACACGCAGTGCTTAACGGAATTGCTTGGTTGCAAGCCGATATGGCAGACGCATTTGTGGTGGGCGGAAGCGAAGCAGCATTGACCCCTTTTACCATTGCTCAAATGAAAGCGATGAAATTATATTCCAATTCTGAAAATGATTTGGCCTGTGAGTCGATGAAATTTCAGAAAGAAAAAAATACAATGGTGTTGGGAGAAGCTTCAGCCGTAGCGGTTTTAGAAAAAGGTGTTTTCAGTCATACGCAGGCCATTATTTCTGGTTACGGATTTGCTTCAGAAAAGCTAACACACAATAGTTCTATTTCAGAAAATGCAAGTTGCTTTCAGAAATCAATGAAAATGGCACTACAAAAAGCAAACTTGCAAAACGTAGATGCTATTGTAATGCACGCACCGGGAACAGTAAAAGGAGATGTTTCAGAATTAAATGCAATTAAAGAGGTTTTCGGAAATGAAATGCCCCTATTAACCTCTAATAAATGGTTGGTGGGACATACTTTTGGAGCTTCAGGAATGCTTAGTTTAGAAATGGCTGTGCTAATGTTGAAACACAATCAATTTATAGAAAATCCATATTTCAACAATGAAAAACAGTTTCCGAAGCAATTAAAAACCATTTTAGTCAATGCAGTCGGTTTTGGGGGCAATGCGGTAAGTATAATTGTTTCTAAGTAACAAAACCTTTTATTGTGATACATATAAAAAGTACCTATATTACCTCATTGTTTTATAAAAAGTAAATGTATATGGCTGAGTGGTTTGCAGATTTAATCTTTTTTGAAAAAATTTATTGGCTCATAGCGATAGTCGCTTCAGGCATATTCATAGTCTTGCTTATTCTTACTTTTATTGGAGGCGAAGTTGATGATTTAGGAGATGTAGATGCAGAGATAGACGCCGATACAGGGATTGGCTTTCAGTTTTTATCGTTTAAAAATTTAGTGGGATTCTTTACCATTTTTGGATGGGTTGGTATTGCATGTATTGATGAAGGAGCCTCTAGAACCATTACAGTGCTTCTTTCTGTAGTGAGCGGGTTGTTAATGATGCTTGTAATGGCTTCCATCTTCTATTACTTAGGAAAATTAAACAGCAGCGGCTCTTTACAAATGAAAAATGCACTGCATCAAGTAGGGGAAGTTTATCTTACGGTTGGCGCAAATAAAAGTACTATTGGGAAAATTTCTATAAAGGTTCAGGGCGGCTTGAGAGAGTTAGATGCGATGACCAATGAAACTGAAGATTTAGTACAAAACACCATTGTGATGGTTGTAGATGTAACAGATAACGGAATTTTAATTGTAAAAAAACACCATTCTTAATATGATAAATTTAGCACTACAAATAGAAGGTTTGGCGCCTTTAATTGCCATCGGATTTGCGATCTTATTCGTTTTTATAATTTTAGTAACCTTCATTCGTAGGTACAAGCGTTGTCCTTCCGATAGAATTTTAGTTGTGTACGGTAAAGTCGGTACAGGTAATTCGGCCAGATGTATTCATGGGGGAGCAGCCTTTATTTGGCCTGTTATTCAGGATTATGAATATCTAGATCTTACGCCAATTTCAATTGAGGTTAACTTGGTAAATGCCTTAAGTAAACAAAACATTCGTGTAAATGTACCTTCTCGTTTTACTATTGGTATTTCAACCGAGCCGGGTATCATGCAAAATGCTGCGGAAAGATTGCTGGGTCAAGGGTTAGAGCAAGTTCAAGAGTTAGCTAAAGAGATTATTTTCGGACAATTACGTTTGGTAGTTGCTTCTATGGATATTGAAGAAATTAACAACGATAGAGATAAGTTTTTGAACAATATCTCTAACAGTGTTGAGTCTGAGCTGAAAAAAGTAGGTCTTAAATTAATCAACGTAAATATTACAGATATCGTAGATGAGTCTGGTTACATTGAAGCGTTAGGAAAAGAGGCAGCTGCACATGCAATTAACGCAGCACGTAAATCGGTAGCTGAAAAAAACAGAGATGGATCTATTGGTGAAGCAAATGCAGTACAAGACCAACGTACGCAAGTAGCAGCCGCAAATGCACAAGCAGTAGAAGGAGAAAACATTGCAAAAATTAATGTAGCAAATTCCGACTCCTTACGTCGTCAAAGAGAAGCGGAAGCAGAACGCGTTGCTATTGCTTCGGAAAAAGTACAATCGGCAAAAGCATTGCAAGAATCATACATTGCTGAGAAAGAAGCTGAAAATACAAGAGCAGAAAGAGAACGTAGTACGCAATTAGCAGATATCATTATCCCTGCAGAAATTGACAAACAAAAGGTAGAGATTGACGCGGAAGCTGAAGCTGAAAAAATTAGAAGACGCGCCAAAGGGGAAGCGGATGCAATTTTGTTTAAGGCGCAAGCAGAAGCACAAGGAATTTTTGAAATACTAACCAAACAAGCAGAAGGTCTGGATCGAATTGTAAAAGCAGCAGGAAATAATTCTAAAGATGCGGCATTACTATTAATTGCAGACAAATTACCAGAGCTTGTCGGACTTCAAGCAGAAGCTATTAAAAATATTAAAATTGATAAAATTACCGTTTGGGAAAATGGAGCTGGGAAAGATGGTAAAACAGCCACTTCTAACTTTATTTCTGGAATGTACGGATCTGTTCCTCCTTTGCAAGAGATGTTCAATATGGCGGGAATGGAATTGCCAGAATACCTGCAAGGAAAAAAACTAGATACAAGCAAGTCGGACCAAACAATTGACGATACAAAGACGACAAAATAATTGGAGTAAAACTTTATGAGCGAGATTAAAAATAACTGGAGCAAAGAAGAAATCCTAAATCTTTATAATAAACCAATGATGGAGTTGCTGTACGAAGCAGCTACAGTACATCGTAAAAATCACAACCCAAATCAGGTGCAAGTTTCCACCTTGCTATCTATAAAAACAGGAGGCTGCCCAGAAGATTGTGGGTATTGTCCGCAAGCAGCACGTTACCACACCAATGTGGAAGGAAACGATCTTATGGGAGTGCAACAAGTAAAAGCGCAAGCGTTACGTGCTAAAGCCTCTGGAAGTTCTAGAGTGTGTATGGGAGCTGCTTGGCGAAATGTGAAAGATGGTGAAGAATTTGATCAAGTATTGGAAATGGTGCGTACCATTAACAAACTAGATATGGAAGTGTGTTGTACACTGGGGATGATTACAGAGAATCAGGCAAAACGCTTAGCAGAAGCTGGTTTGTACGCGTACAATCATAATTTAGATACTTCAGAAGATTATTACAAAGATGTGATTTCTACTAGAGCGTATCAAGATCGATTGGATACTATTGGCAACGTTCGTAAAACCAATGTGACTGTTTGTAGCGGTGGAATTATCGGAATGGGGGAGAAAGTAGAAGACCGCGCAGGAATGTTAGTCGCACTTGCGAGTTTAAGTCCGCAACCAGAATCAGTTCCAATTAATGCGTTAGTGGCTGTTGAAGGAACTCCCATGGAAGAAATTGAACCTATTTCAATCTGGGAAATGATCCGAATGGTTGCAACGACTAGAATTGTAATGCCAAACACACAAGTTCGTTTGTCGGCAGGAAGAACGGATATGAGTCGTGAAGGACAAGCCATGTGCTTCTTCGCAGGAGCGAATTCTATTTTTGCAGGCGATAAGTTGCTTACCACGCCAAATCCTGATGTAAATCAAGATATGGAAATGTTTAAGTTATTAGGTTTAGAGCCTATGAAGCCTTTTGCTAAAAAAGCACAGCCGGAGTCTGTAGAGGCCGAAGCTTCTCAGTATAAACCCTTGGGTGAAAAACCACGTTGGACGCGTCCAGGACACACTATAGAGCGTAATGAAGAGGCTAAAGCGAAGCGTAAAGTCACAAAATAAATTATAAGTGTTCATATAAAAAAAAGGCAGATCTAAGATGTGCCTTTTTTTTATGCTTTTTTTAAAAACCGAATCGGAACAACTTTCGTAAATTTACATGTTACTATGCCTATGAAATTACGAGAAATAGAGAGAGTAAAAACCATTTCGAAAGAAGATTTTCTGGAACGCTATTACAAACCTCAAAAACCGGTTATTATAGAGCGGTTTGTTGAGGATTGGCCTGCATTTACCAAGTGGAACCTTGATTTTATGGCAAAAGTAGCTGGTGAGAAAACAGTGCCTCTGTACGACAATCGTCCAGTAAGTCATGAAGATGGTTTCAACGAGCCTCATACCACCATGAAAATGAACGATTATGTAGCTTTACTGAAGAAGGAGCCTACAAAATACCGAATCTTTCTATGGAATATTTTGAAAGAAGTACCAGAGCTTCAGAAGGATTTTAAGTTTCCAGATTTAGGTATGAAGTTGATGAAGAAGTTACCAATGCTTTTTTTCGGCGGAACTGACTCCTATACTTTCATGCATTACGATATTGATTTGGCAAATATTTTTCATTTTCAGTTTGAAGGAAGAAAGGAAGTGATTTTGTTTGATCAGAAGCAAAATGATTTTTTATATAAAATTCCGCATTCAATCATTACCCGTGAGGATATCGATTTTTCAAATCCAGATTATAAAAAATGGCCCGCTTTAGAAAAGGCAGAGGGCTATAAAACCTATTTGGAACACGGACATATGCTGTACATGCCAGAAGGCTATTGGCATTATATGAAATACATTACCCCCGGTTTTTCTATGAGCTTGCGTTCCATTCCGAAGCGTCCTAAAAATCTTGCTCGAGCTGTCTATAATATTATTGTGATGCGTTACTTTGATACATTGATGCGCAAGCTAAAAGGGCAAAAGTGGATCGATTGGAAAAACGAACAAGCCATTCTTAGAACCCATAAAGCCATTTAAAAAAAGCAGTATATTTGTTTTGAACTAACACCTTTAGAAAATGAAAGGATTCGTTTTAATTTTTATCATGTTGTTTGTAAGTGGTTTACATGCGCAAGCATTTCACGGAAAGGGAGATGTAAAATTTCAAGTTGGTGCTAATTTGCAGCAAGATGGGACAGGTATTATGGCGAGTTTGGATTATGGTTTGGGAGAAAATATTTCAGTAGGAGTAGCGTCTGTTTATTTGTTAGGCGTTGAAAAAGTTCGGAACCTTCAAGGAGAAGAAATCGTTGTTGCTGAGTTTGGCGATCGATTTGATGTGCAAGCGCGTTTTAATGCAAATCTCGGAAGTGTGATCAACGTAGACGATCACCTAGATGTGTACCCAGGCTTGCACTTAGGAATTAAAAATTTTGGAGGTCATTTGGGAGCACGATACTTTTTTAGCACCGGTTTCGGGCTTTTTTCTGAAATAAATATTCCGTTTGCGAGTTATAAAACGGGCGTGTTAACACCTTCGGAAGAGCTAAACAATCAGCTTTCTGTAAACGTGGGTGCGACTTTTAATTTGTAGTAAAATTGCTACGGAATGAGTTCCCGTAACTTTTCATAAACCAACTCACTTTCCCAACCTCGGTAGAGTAAATAATCTGCGAGTTTTTTTCGTTTTTTCTGAAGGTTTTCTTCGGAAGCCAACTGATTTACACGTTTTTCTGAAAGTAAATCAAATGTTTGAAGGTATTCTGAAGGTTCAATTTCTTTTAAGGCAATGGTAATATTGTATTTGGAAATAGCGCGAAGCTTTAGTTCCCGTACGATTCTGTTTTTGCCCCATTTTTTAGTTCTAAATTTACCTCTGGCAAAGGCTTGTGAGAAGCGTGTTTCGTTTAAAAAATTATGCTGAAGTAAGTGGTGAATTATTTGGTCTATAGCCTCCGGAATCATTCGCATGTCTCGAAGTTTTTGCTGTACTTCTTTATGGCAACGCTCCTGATAGGCACAATAGCGTTCTAAGCGTTGGGTAGCTTCAGTAACAGAATAAGACTTACTTTTTTCCACACAGCAAAGTTACTGTTTTCTGTGTTTGATTATACATATTGAATGCTAAAACGAGATCTAATAAAGATTTGCATTAGGGGTAGAAGCGGCATCCTTTTTTGTCGCAGAAGGGGACAAAAAAGATATAGTGGATGACCCGACCTACTGAAGTGCAACGGAAATAGGGAATGCCCAATAAAGTGCAAAAAAAAAGCCTCTTCAAATTAAATTGAAAAGGCTTTTAATACTAGTTAATCTCTTCACCATTTTTATCGTAAAAATGATATTCCAGATACGTGTAAGCGTCTCTAGGTTGAATTTTCACCCATTTTTTGTGCTCCAAAAACCATTTGGTTCGCACTGATGGAATTCCTTTTGTTAAAAAGGCTGCTATAAAAGGATGTGCGTTTAATGTAATCTTTTTATAGTCTTTTTTGAAAAGGCGTTTTACCTCTTCATTAATTTTGTCTACCACTCCAATAGGCGCTTCAATTTCTGCGTTTTCTCCTTCCAGGTTTTCTGGATTTTCTTCACGCGTTTTAATATTCATTTCAGGCCTAACGCGTTGGCGGGTAATTTGTATCAAGCCAAATTTACTTGGCGGTAATATTTTATGTTTGGCTCTATCGTCTTTCATCTCTTCACGAAGATGATCGAAAAGTTGTTTTCTATTGGCCGCCGAGGCTAAATCAATAAAATCTACAACGATAATACCTCCCATATCTCGTAATCGTAATTGTCTTGCTACCTCTGTAGCGGCAATTAGATTTACTTCGAGTGCTGTTCCTTCTTGTGTTTTGGATTTGTTACTGCGGTTTCCACTATTTACGTCTATGACGTGCATGGCTTCCGTGTGTTCAATCACCAAGTAGGCTCCTTTGCTTCCCGATACGGTTCTACCAAAGGATGTTTTGATTTGACGTTCGATTCCAAATTTTTCAAACATTGGAACTTTCGAGTCATAAAACTTAACAATATTCTCTTTATGCGGTGCAATTTCTTGCACATAATCTTTTATTTGTAAGTAAAGGGTTTCGTCGTCTATGTGAATGGCCGAGAATGAATCGTTAAATACATCTCGAATCATAGATGACCCTCTGCTTAACTCGCTTAACACCTTAGAAGGATGGTGTGCTCCTTGTAGCTTTTTACACATCGCTGTCCAGCGATCTGTGAGATTTTGTAAATCTCTATCCAGTTCTGCTACTTTTTTGCCCTCTGCTACCGTACGTATTATTACGCCAAATCCTTTTGGTTTAATGCTTGTAATTAAGCGTTTTAACCTTTCTTTTTCTTCTTTTGATTCTATTTTTTGAGAAACAGAAACACGGTCTGAAAAAGGAACCAGTACAATATAGCGTCCAGCTATTGAAAGCTCTGAGCTAATTCGTGGTCCTTTTGTGGAAATGGGTTCTTTTACAATTTGTACCAGAATAGATTGATTAGATTTCACAGAGTCGTTAATGCCTCCGTGTTTATCAATCTCTTTTTCTAATGGGAAATCTTTTAAAGAATACTCTTTAAGTTTACCTGTGCTTACACGTTTTATGAACTTTAATAAAGTAAGGACTTTTGGTCCAAGGTCATGGTAATGCAAAAAAGCATCTTTTTCGTAGCCAACATTTACAAATGCAGCGTTGAGACCAGGGACTGTTTTTCGGATCTTAGCGAGATATACATCTCCCACCGAAAATTTGTTGTCCTCTTCTTCTTTATTAAGTTCAACTAGTCTTCCATCTTTTAAAAGGGCAAAATCAACTTCTCGTGAACTGGATCTAATGAATAATTCGTAGTTCACTTGTAATTAATTTATATCCATCAGCCTACGGCTGACAAATGGATTAAACAATAATTTATCACAGGTTTTTGTTGTCTTGATTGTAAAGTCAAGAAAAACCCGTCGAAATTGTGGGTTACTTTTTAGGTAGAAAAGTACTACAATTTCATTTTCAAAGAACGTTTTAATTTACTAATTGCTAGTAAAAAGAAAAAGTAGTTGGGAAACTACTTTTTCTTGTGGCGATTCGCGCGTCTTCTTTTCTTACGCTTGTGCGTTGCTACCTTATGTCTTTTTCTTTTTTTACCACTTGGCATATAAAATACATTTTAGTGTCCACCAAAGGCGGACGGATTATTATTTAGATTATTTTACTTCAACGTTTGTTTTAACACCCTCTACAAATACTTTTGCAGGTTTAAAAGCTGGGATGTTATGAGCGGGGATTTTAATTGTAGTGTTTTTTGAAATGTTTCTTCCCGTTTTTTCAGCTCTAGTTTTGATAATAAAACTTCCGAAACCTCTAAGGTATACGTTGTCACCACTTTCTAAAGAAGTTTTAACTTCTTCCATGAAGGTTTCAACAGTAGCTTGAACATCTCCTTTTTCCATTCCTAATTTTTCTGAAATTTTCGCTACAATATCTGCTTTCGTCATTCTAATTTTTTTTTATTATTAATAAGTATAGGTTTTTTTTCAAGAGGGCAAATATAAGAATTTTAAAATCAATAAATCAAACGTTAATCCATTAAAATATAATCAGATATCCCCTAAATTTGTTAAATGTTGTTAAAGCCCACTTTTTTTCGTAAAAATCTCATTTCGTGGTATTTGGTTCATAAACGGGAGCTTCCTTGGCGAAGTACACGTGATCCATATGCTATTTGGTTGTCTGAAATTATTCTTCAACAAACCCGTGTAGCGCAAGGTTTGCCCTATTATGAACGTTTTTTAAGGGCTTTTCCTACAGTTGAAGATTTGGCAGCAGCTTCCGAAGAAAAAATTTTAAAATTATGGCAAGGGCTAGGTTATTATTCTAGGGCGAGAAACTTACATTTTACAGCTAAATATATTGTAGATGAACTACATGGGGTGTTTCCTACTACTTATAAAGAACTTCTTACATTAAAAGGAGTGGGTGATTATACCGCTAGTGCTATAGCATCGATTTGTTATAATGAGCCTGCTGCAGTAGTAGATGGGAATGTGTACAGGGTGCTTTCTCGTGTTTTTGGAATAAGCACTCCTGTTAATACAACCGAAGGAATAAAGCAATTTAAAGCTTTAGCACAAGAGTTGGTCGATGAAAAAGACCCAGGCACCTTTAATCAAGCTAGTATGGAGTTTGGTGCACGATACTGTGTGCCGCAGAATCCAGATTGTAAAAGCTGTATATTTAATAGCATTTGTGATGCGTATGCTTCAGAATTAGTTGGGACTTTGCCTGTGAAATTGAAAAAGACCACGGTAAGAAAAAGGTATTTTAATTATATCGTGGTACTTTCCGAAGCACATAAAACCATTTTGCAACAACGAAGTGGTAAAGGAATTTGGCAACAGTTGTATGAGTTTCCGTTAATTGAAACAAAAAAAGATCTTACGTATGCTGAATTAATTGTGATGAATGAGTTTAAAGAGCTTTCGGAAGAATTGTGTGTTGAAGATATTTCGTTGTATAATGACACCTTAATAATACACAAGCTATCGCATCAGCATTTATACACGCGATTTTGGATTGCTGAAAGTAATGGCTTTGATGTAAAGGCATCATTTCCTGAAAAAACGGAAGTTGCTATTGCTGAAATTGAGGAGTATGCTGTGCCTGTATTGATTGAAAATTTTATTTCAGAGTTTTCAGTTTTTAAACTCTAAAAAAACACTTATATTTAAAGTACAAAATATACCTTTGTGGTTAAAATTAATTAAGTAAAAATGAGTGGAACGTTAAACAAAGTGATGCTAATTGGGCATACGGGAGATGAGGTTAAAATGCATTATTTTGAAGGTGGTGGTAGTATTGGACGTTTTCCTTTGGCTACAAATGAAACCTATACTAATAGAACTACTGGTGAGAAAGTAAGTAATACAGAGTGGCATAATATTGTGGTTCGTAACAAAGGAGCTGAAGTCTGTGAGAAATATCTTAAAAAAGGAGATAAAGTTTATATTGAAGGACGTTTAAAAACTCGCAAATGGCAAGATGAAAAAGGAAACGATCGCTACAGTACAGAAATTCAGTGTACAGATTTTACTTTTTTAACGCCTAAAACTGAAGGTGGAGCGCCGATGGGTAACACAAATACCAATCCATCACAACAATCGGCTCCAACTCAAAGCAAACAAACGGTTCATCATCCAGAAAGTGGAGATGATAATGACGACTTACCATTTTAATGTATAACGAACTATAGTATTTTGGATATAGAGCCTCCCAGTTTAATTTTTATAACAATTTTAAATTATACGTACATTACAAGTATCGTTTTTTTACTTGTTTTATTGTTGTGTTCTGCGTTAATCTCTGGAGCCGAGGTGGCATTTTTCTCGCTTACGCCAACCGATATTAATAGTGATACGCCCTCTCGTAAAGAGGTAATCATTCAGAAACTTCTTGATAAGCCTAAAAAGTTATTGGCTACCATATTGGTGGCAAATAACTTTATAAATATTGCCATCGTTTTACTTTTTGATTCGCTGACAGATATTTTATTTTCTGGTATTACCACTGAATACTACTTAAGATCGATAGTAGAAGTGGGTGTAGTAACCTTTCTTATATTATTGTTTGGTGAAATACTACCTAAAATATATGCAAGTCGAAATAAGGTTAAGTTTGCTAGTTTTATGGCGTACCCCTTAAATGTATTGGATGCGTTGCTAACTCCTATAAGTATGCCCATGCGTTCGGCGACTATTTATATTCACGAAAAGTTTGGGAAACAAAAATCGAATCTTAGTGTAGATCAATTATCGCAAGCACTAGAGCTTACTGATGAGAAAGATACAACCCACGAAGAGCAGAAAATATTACAAGGTATTGTCACCTTTGGGAATACAGACACCAAACAGGTGATGAAAAACCGGATGGATATTTTTGCATTGAATGAAGAATTGGGTTTTAAAGATATCATGCCGGAAATTATTGAAAGAGGGTATTCAAGAATTCCTGTGTATAAAGATAACATTGATAATATCACCGGGATTTTATATGTAAAAGATTTAATGCCTTTTATAGATAGAAAAAATCTAGATTGGCAAGAACTTAAACGGGATCCTTACTTTGTTCCTGAAAATAAAAAGTTGGATGACTTGCTAAATGAATTCAAAGAGCGAAAAATGCACTTGGCAATTGTTGTAGATGAATATGGCGGTACCAGTGGTTTGATTTCATTGGAAGATATTTTAGAAGAAATAGTAGGGGAAATTAGTGATGAGTTTGATGATGAAGATCTTGTGTTCTCGAAACTTGATGATAATAATTTTGTGTTTGAAGGTAAAACAGCTTTAAAAGACTTTTACCGAGTGATTAAAATTGAAGATTCTCAGGTTTTTGAAGACGAAAAAGGGGAAGCTGAAACCATTGCAGGCTTTCTGTTAGAGATTTCGAAAGGATTTCCTAAAAAGGACGAAGTAATAACCTTCCATAATTATACGTTTACTATTGAAGCGTTTGATAACAAACGTATAAAACAAGTAAAACTTTCTATCCAATAGTATGTTCAGATTATTTTTTATCACACTTTTTTGTGTTCTCTTAGTGGCTTGTAACGACGATGTGTTGGTGAAGCCTAATGCAATGCTTCGGCTAGAGTACCCAAAAGCGACCTATAAAGGTATAGCGACAAATTGCCCATATTCTTTCGAGATCAATGAGGAAGCTGTGTTAAAAAGCAATGCAAACTGTGCGTTTAATGTTTCGTATCCTAAAATGAATGCGACCATCTATTTAACCTATCAAGATGTCGCACATAATAATTTAGACTCCTTATTATATGATGCTCAAAAATTGGCATACGATCATAATATTAAAGCTGAAAGTATTCCAGAACAGCCTTTTGTAAACACGGATGAAAAAGTCTACGGAATGTTTTATATGATTAATGGAAATGCTGCCTCGCAATCGCATTTTTATGTCACCGACAGTGTGAATCATTTTGTGTCGGGATCGCTTTATTTTGAAGCAAAACCTAATTTCGATTCTATTTATCCTGCAGTAGTGTATTTGCGTAACGACATTCGGCACGTAATGGAAACTTTTACTTGGGAAAAGTAGCCCTTCATTTTTACAGTCCTTCTTAAAATTTTAGCGACTTTTGCTTTTTTTAAAGCAAATGAAAAATACTCAGTTAAAATGGATTTTCCTCTGCGTTCTTTCACTCATTTGGGGAAGCTCGTTTATACTTATTAAAAAAGCGTTAGTAGGATTAACTCCAATGCAATTAGGGGCACTGCGCACGCTGTTTGCGGCTATTTTTTTAATAATGTTTAGTTTTCCTAAGTTGAAAGGCATTCGAAAGAGAGAATGGAAGTGGATTTCTATTTCAGCTTTTTTAGGAACCTTTATTCCCGCTTTTCTTTTTGCTTTTGCTGAAACAGAGATAGACAGTGCAATTGCTTCTATTTTAAATTCGACCACTCCAATTATGACACTGCTTTTAGGGGCAATCGTGTTTGGTGTTGTATCGTCTAGACAACAGGCGTTGGGCGTTGTGGTTGGGTTAATTGGAAGTTGTCTGTTGGTTTGGGCGGGCTCCGAAATTAATCCTGATCAAAATTACTGGTATGCGGGGTTGGTATTGATAGCGTCGGTTTGTTATGCGTTAAATGTAAATATTGTAAAAAAGCATTTGCAGCAGCTCTCTGCTGTGGCAATTAGCGTTGGGACTTTTGCCGTTCTAGTTATTCCTGCAACGCTCGTTTTGATATATTCAGGATTCTTTACGGCAGAAATCATACAATCGGAAGTGGTGCATACGTCACTTTTATATTTAGTAATTCTATCAATTTTTGGTACTGCAATAGCAAAAATTTTGTTTAATAAGCTAATCCAGGCATCGAGTCCTGTGTTTGCTTCTTCAGTAACCTATACCATGCCCATTGTTGCAGTTGTTTGGGGATTGTTAGATGGGGAGACGTTTCGTTTTCTTCAAATAGTAGCTGCATTTGTAATCTTAACAGGCGTGTATTTAGCTAATAAAAGGAGAAATTAAGACAATAAAGTGTTAATTATCAGTGTTTTTAAAATTTTTTTCCGAAATTTATAGGAGTCATAAATACTTCTATTATGGGGAAAATAGCAATAAAATATGGAATAGGAACTGCGGTGGTTCTCATTGTTTATTTTTTACTACTGAAAGTTGTAGGGCTGCATGAATTTCCCGTTTTGAGTGTGGCAAACGGAATTATCTTTGGTGTTGGGATTTTAATAGCAATGCAAAAGTACAAAGCGAGTGGCAAGTCTTTTTTTTACCAAGATGGTTTTCAGTTAGGATTGGTTACTGGAGCAATTGCAACAATCTTATTTTCTATTTTTATGGCATTGTATATTTTCCAAATAGACACAGAATTTGCACATGCTATATTAGATTCTTGGAGCTTAAATTACAATAAAGGAGGCCTCATTATTATTGTGACTTTAATCATGATGGGTTTTTCTACTACCTTAGTACTTACCTTGGCATTTATGCAACTCTTAAAGGATTCTTGGAACGCTACGAAACATCCTGAAAAATAAGATTCTAAACCCTTTGTAATTTCCTTTTTTAAAATTATATTTGCACCCCTCTTATGCGAAGTAAGATTCGTTCTAAGGGATATAATTATTAACTAATTTAATTAAACGTTACGCTATGTACGCAATTGTAGAGATAGCAGGGCAGCAATTTAAAGTTGCAAAAGACCAAAAAGTCTTTGTAAATCGTTTAGCTACTGAAGAAGGTAAATCAGTGTCTTTTGACAATGTACTTCTTATTGGCGACGGTGACAAAGTAACTATTGGCGCCCCGGCTATAGACGGCGCTCAAGTAGGAGCAAAAGTCGTGAAACACCTTAAAGGTGACAAAGTTATTGTTTTCAAGAAGAAAAGAAGAAAAGGATACCGTGTGAAAAACGGACACCGTCAAGCTCTTACTGAAATCACTATTGAAAGCATTGTAGCTTCTGGAGCAACTAAATCAGCTCCAAAAGCAAAAGCTGCACCAAAAGCAAAAGCAGCTGCGCCAAAAGCAGCTCCTAAAGCAAAAGCTTCTGGAAAAGCAGATGATCTTAAAAAAGTTGAAGGTATTGGACCTAAAATTGCTGAAACGCTTAACGCGGCAGGAATTGTAACTTTTGCAGATTTAGCAAAAACAGATGCTGCGAAAATATCAGAAATTATTGCTGATGTTCGTGGTAACCACGTAACAGATACTTGGCCAGCACAAGCACAATTGGCTGCCGATGGTAAGTGGGACGAGCTTAAAAAATGGCAAGACGAATTAGATGGTGGTAAAGCGTAATTGCTTTAAACACTATAAGTTTAACAATATAAAATCTTAAGAAAATGGCTCATAAAAAAGGAGTTGGTAGTTCTAAGAATGGTAGAGAATCAGAATCGAAACGTCTAGGTGTTAAGATATTTGGTGGTCAAGCTGCTATTGCCGGGAACATCATCGTAAGACAAAGAGGTAATACACATCACCCAGGTGAAAATGTGTATGGTGGAAAAGATCACACGCTTCACGCTAAAGTGGATGGTTTGGTAAAATTCACTAAAAAGAAAGATAACAAATCATACGTTTCTATAGTTCCTTTCGAGGCTTAAGAAACACTTTCTTTACAATATTGAAACCCTGTTAGTATATCTAACAGGGTTTTTTTGTGCCTTTTTTTGTGTTTGTTGCTATTACAAAGATTAATTGTACCTTAATTGCAACTAAAAATTACCACTATGAAAAGAATAAGTACCTTGTTACTCGTTTTTGCGTTTTCTCTTTTTTTTACTTCGGAAACTTTTGCGCAAGAGATACAGAAATATGATTTCTTGGAAATTATTGTCGTTCAGAAAGCGAACAATCGAGGAAAAGTGAAACGTATTAAAGTAGAAGAACAAACGTCACTACTAGGCAAAACTATAACCGTAAAGGAAATTGAAGATATTGAAGAAACTTCTACACTGCTTAATTATATGAATAGCGCCAATTGGGAGTTTGTAGACCGACAATCTGTAGTGTCTGATGATAATGATCCTGTGTGGATGAGTTACATTTTTAGAAAGGCGAAGTAGGTGCTTCTTTTTGCTGTAAAAAATAAGCTATGAATCTATGTTAGTTCGTTTTATTATCATTCTTTTATTGGTTACTACCTCTTGTATTCCGCTTCGGGTTGCGCCCAATTTAGAGGAAGGGAAAATTGTGAAAGCAAAGAAGTTTGTTAATAACCTTCCCAATCAATTTAGCTATGTTTTTGATGATCCTAAAGAAGCCAATGAGTTTTATTATTACATAAATGCCAAGTACCAACTTAACTACGATGATTTTAATGGAAACATTCCTGTGGTTATTAATGGACAAACGTGTTATCTAACTTTTTATGAAGTTAATAAAGAAACAAAAACGGTTAATCTTGTTCCAGTTCTCGTAGATGCAGCACTTGAAGATAAAGGGCATGCTCCTGTTTTAAAAAGTTTAGAGGTCACTAGAAGCGGGAAGTGGTATCTTGCCCTGACAGTAACAGACGATCATTTAAATGACTGCCTTAATGAGGAACATCAAAATTTTGAAGAAGTAGAAAAATATGTTTCTAATCTAAGAAATGAGTATTTAACAACAACACATTACATAGAAGTATTTTTAAAAGCAAAATAGAAGTGGTTTGCACTAGCGATTGAAACGGCATCCTTTTTAGAGGCACGAGAAAAAGATACAGTGTAAAGCGCGGTACTGCGTAGCTTTTCGCGACGTAGTAATTGCCCAAAATAAAAAAATCCCAAACAATAACTGCTTGGGATTTTCAAATTTCTATAAATGAATTGATCTAGTATCTGTAGTATTCTGGTTTGAACGGTCCTTCAACAGTTACACCAATATAGGCTGCTTGTTCTTCGGTAAGCTCTGTAAGCTCAACGCCAATTTTAGCTAAGTGCAATTGTGCTACTTTTTCGTCTAAGTGTTTTGGTAACATATACACTTCGTTTCCATAAGCTTCTTTGTTTTTCCAAAGTTCAATTTGTGCTAACGTTTGGTTTGTAAACGAGTTGCTCATTACGAAACTTGGGTGTCCTGTTGCACAACCAAGGTTTACCAATCTACCTTCAGCTAATAAAATAATATCTTTTCCGTCGATGGTGTATTTATCAACTTGAGGTTTGATTTCTACTTTCGTACTTCCGTGGTTGTCGTTTAACCAAGCAACTGCAATTTCATTATCGAAGTGACCAATGTTACAAACAATAGTTTTGTCTTTCATTGCTTCAAAATGCTCTCCACGAACGATGTCTTTATTTCCAGTAGTCGTAATTACGATGTCTGCAGTTGGAAGAATGGTTTCCAAACGTTTTACTTCAAAACCGTCCATAGCCGCCTGAAGCGCACAAATTGGATCAATTTCGGTAACGGTTACAATAGAACCAGCACCTTTAAAAGAAGCTGCAGTTCCTTTACCAACATCACCATATCCACATACAACTACACGTTTTCCAGCAAGCATGATGTCTGTAGCACGACGAATCGCATCTACAGCACTCTCACGACATCCGTATTTGTTGTCGAATTTAGATTTAGTAACACTATCGTTAATATTGATAGCTGGCATTGGAAGTGTTCCATTTTTTACACGCTCGTATAAACGGTGAACTCCTGTTGTAGTTTCTTCCGAAATCCCGTTGATACCTGCTGCTAATTCTGGGTATTTGTCCAATACCATATTTGTTAAATCACCACCATCATCTAAAATCATGTTTAGTGGTTTGCGATCTTCACCAAAGAAAAGTGTTTGTTCAATACACCATTCAAATTCTTCTTCTGTTAATCCTTTCCAAGCGTAAACTGCTGTTCCGGTAGCTGCAATTGCTGCTGCTGCTTGATCTTGTGTAGAAAATATATTACAAGAACTCCAAGTAACTTCTGCACCTAAAGCTTGTAAAGTTTCAATTAAAACAGCTGTTTGGATGGTCATGTGTAAACATCCAGCAATACGAGCTCCTTTAAGAGGTTGTTCGTCTTTATACTCTTCGCGTAGCGACATTAGTCCGGGCATTTCTGCTTCAGCTAGCTCAATTTCTTTACGTCCCCAATCTGCTAGGGAAATATCTTTTACTTTAAACGCGGTGTAGGGTACTGTGTTCGTTGACATATTTAGTATCTTTATTCCCAAGTAACGGGAATGTTAAAATTTAATTTTCGACTGCAAAAGTACATAATATCTATCATATAATTATGCCTCTTTACAAAACTATAACACTTAGTCCAACCACTAAAGTCCTCATTTGGAAGATAGAAGAGTCTTTTGAAGAACTTTCGGAAGGAATACCACTAACACAACATTGTGAAAATCGCGTACTTGGGATGAAAAGCGACCTACATCGTCGTGGTTTTATGAGTGTACGCCATTTATTGGCTGCGGAAGGCTATACAGATTTCGATTTGTTTTACGATGAAAATGGAAAGCCGCATTTGCACAATGGAAAGCATATTTCGATTACACATTCATTTATTTTTTCGGCTATTGTGATTAGTGATTTGGAGGTTGGAATCGACATTGAAAAGCAACGTTCTAAAATTTTACGAATCGCACATAAGTTTACGCCCATTGAGGAATATCGCACTCTTGCTAATGAAGATGCCATTATGCGAAAGCTAACCTTGGTTTGGTGCGCTAAGGAGTCGTTGTATAAAAGTTTTGCGCATCCTGGCGTGAGTTTTATTCAGAATATCTATGTAGAAGATTTTAGCCTCGATAACTTGCATACCACCTCTACAGTTTCATTTGAAGCCGTAACTGTTAATTACGATGTTCACTTTTTGGAGTTCGAAGGGTTTACTTGTGCGTACGCATTGCTACAATAAGGGTGAGGATGGAATGTTACCAAGCACTGCTGAAAGGTATTTCTGAGAATCGAAAATTCTTAGCCATATTAATAGATCCAGATAAGTTTTTTATTGCGGAAGCAGATGTATTTCTGAAACAACTTCCGAAGGAAACAACACATCTTTTTGTGGGCGGAAGTACTGTTGTTGAAGGTGCTACCGAAGCTACTGTAAACGCATTAAAGCGAGCAAGTACATTGCCTATCTTTTTATTTCCGGGCGACTATACACAAGTTACTTCTGAAGCAGACGTACTTCTCTTTTTGTCGTTACTTTCAGGTAGAAATGCCGAGTATTTGATAGGGCAACAAGTAAAGTCAATTTCCAAGCTTCAGCAAACAGCATTAGAAATTATTTCAACAGGCTATTTGCTGCTCGATGGGGGGAATCAATCGGCGGTAGCTCGAGTAAGTAATACAGAGCCTATGTCTCAAGAGGATGTAGGCGCAATTGTGCACACAGCATTGGCTGGCGAGTATATGGGTGCAAAATTAATTTATTTGGAAGCGGGGAGTGGTGCTACAATTCCGGTACACCCAAGAATAATTTCCGAAGTTAAAAAAGCTATTTCCATACCTTTGTTGGTTGGTGGCGGAATTAGAACGGAGCGTCAAAAACAAGAAGCGTATACTGCGGGTGCGGATCTGGTGGTGATGGGAACCGTTTTTGAAAAGATAAAAAAATAAAGAATGAATATATCAGTCGAGTTAACATTAACCCCTTTGCAGGATAATTACGAACCTGCGATTATTGACTTCATAAAGAGCTTACGAAGCTCGGGACTAACCGTGCTTGAGAATCCGTTAAGTACACAAGTGTATGGCGAGTATGATGCAGTGATGAATATCCTTCAGAAGGAAATGAAAACTGCCTTAGAAGCTGTTGAAAGAGGCTTGCTGTATATTAAAATTGTAAAATCTGATAGAAGCGATTATGAGCCCCATTTTTGATTTTTTATTCGGACAGTACAATGAATATGAGACGTTAGATATCGTTTTAGAAATTGTAGCTGTTATTTTTGGGTTTCTATCTGTTTGGTTTTCTAAAGAGAACAAAATTTGGGTGTTTCCAACAGGGATGATTAGCACTGCTATTTTTGTCTATTTATTATTTAAATGGACCCTTTTAGGAGACATGATGATTAATGGGTATTACTTTATAATGAGTGTATATGGTTGGTATATTTGGACTCGTAAGATAGATGCGTCGCATGTTACGCCTATCAGTAAAACAACTAAAAAAGAGCATTTGTATTCAGTACTTATTTTTAGTGCGACTTTACTTTTTGTGTTTCTAGTATACACCGCTTTCGACAAATGGAATAGTTGGACTGCGTATGTAGATACCTTCACTACGGCTATCTTTTTTGTAGGAATGTGGCTGATGGCAAAGCGCAAAATAGAGAACTGGTTGTATTGGATTGTCGGAGATATTATTTCGGCTCCGCTATACTTTTATAAGGGCTTTACATTTACAAGTATTCAATATTTTATTTTTACTTTTATCGCCATTTTTGGTTACCTCGCATGGAAGAAACACTTAAACAACAACCCAGTACTTGTTTAAAAATAGTCTTGTTCGGACCTGAGTCAACAGGGAAGACAACATTGGCAAAACAGTTGGCTATTTACTTCAATACGTTATGGGTTCCAGAATTTATGCGTGGGTATTTGCAAAAAAAATGGGATGAAAAAGGAGAAAAATGCGAAATAATTGACTTAATTCCCATTGCTGAAGGACAAATGAAGGCAGAAAATGAAGCTGCAAAAAAAGCTAACAAGGTATTGTTTTTGGACACTAACTTGCTGGAAATCAAAACATATTCTGAATTTTATTACAATGGGTTTTGTCCGCCTGAAATTGATACTTGCATCAATGAAAGCAAGTATAGTCTGTATTTTCTTACGGGCATAGACGTGCCTTGGGAAATCGATGATTTACGTGATAGACCGGACGAAAGAGAAAAAATGTTTTGTATTTTTGAAACTCAACTAACCAACTATAACCTCCGTTATGAAGTTTTAACGGGTTCAAAAAGTCAACGTTTTGATTCCGCAGTTAAAATTATACAAGAATTGATTAAGGAAAAAAATGGATGTTAACAAATAAAGACCTAGAACAAATTGAGAGGCATGGACTGTGTTTAGAGCAAATAGAAGGACAAATAGAGACGTTTAAACGCGGAATTCCTTATGCTACTATTGTTACTGCCGCTTCTGTAGGAAATGGGATTGAAGTTATTGGAGAAAGTGACCAGCAAAAATTAGTTGCTTTATTTGAATCACGTAAAGTTGATTTAGATTTGGTGAAATTTGTTCCGGCCTCAGGTGCTGCTACACGAATGTTTCGTTTTTTACATGAATTTCTAGATCATTTTAATCCAGAAACAGACCGGCTAAATAGCTATTTAAAAAAAGAGCGTAATAAACAGATGGCAATTTTTATAAAGTCCCTGAAAGACTTTGCTTTTGTAAATACGGTTCGAAAAAAAATTAGAGAAAACTATCCAGAATACAGACATGGCACCAAAGAAATGCGCGCCTATCTTTTTGTGAATATGATGTTGGGTAGAAAAGGACTAAATTTTAATAGTCTTCCAAAAGGGTTAATTCCATTTCATAAATACACAAAATATTCAACGACTGCTTTTGAAGAACAATTGTATGAAGCTGCATTCTATGCTTCCGCTGGAGATGAGGCATTTTTACATTTTACCTTCGCAGAAAAGCATGTTCCTTTTTTTAAGGCCGAATTTGAAGGTGTTAAGAAAAGGGTAAGTAAAAAAACAAAGACTGAGTTTCATATTTCCTATTCTTTTCAGAAAAAAGAAACCGACACCATTGCAGTAAATCTAAAAAACGAACCGCTTCGTGATAGAGACGGCAATTTAATTTTTAGACCTTCTGGGCATGGCGCTTTAATTGAAAATTTAAATGATGTTGATGGGGATATTATTTTCATTAAAAATATAGACAACGTTGTTACAGAAGAGTTAGTAGATAAAACGGCATACTATAAAAAAGTATTAGCCGGTAAGCTTTTGTGGCTTCAAGATAAGGTTTTTGGATACTTAAATATGTTGCTTAACAGTGACTACACAGAAGAGTCTTTAAGAGAAATCAAATCATTTCTGTGGAATGCATTAAATATTAAAGACATTCCATCAACTGCTGAAGCAATTATTACCATTTTAAATAGGCCTATACGTATTTGTGGAATGGTGAAAAATACCGGAGCTCCAGGGGGCGGTCCTTTTTGGGTAAAAGATGCTTATGGTGAAACTTCGTTGCAAATTGTGGAACTATCACAAATAGATTTACAGGATGAACATCAAAAGGCGATAGCCTCTGAAGCAACTCACTTTAATCCAGTAGATATTGTTTGTGGCGTTCGTGATTATACTGGCAAGAAATTCGATTTAACACGATTTACAGATCCTTTTTCTGGGTTTATAACCAACAAATCACAAGATGGTGTTCCATTAAAAGCTTTGGAATTACCAGGTCTTTGGAATGGAGCAATGGCAAATTGGAATACAGCTTTTGTTGAAGTACCTCAAATAACATTTAATCCAGTTAAAACAGTAAACGATCTACTCACCAAGGAACACAGCCCAACCCTTTAATGGAACTTGATACGCTTTATAGAGAGCTTGCTTTTAAAGCGGTGCGCAGCAGTGGTCCCGGAGGACAACACGTTAATAAAACGGCTACAAAAATTGAATTGAGCTTTTCTATTGTTGCTTCGGAAGCATTTAC
This sequence comes from Ulvibacter litoralis, assembly GCF_900102055.1. GTDB lineage: Bacteria > Bacteroidota > Bacteroidia > Flavobacteriales > Flavobacteriaceae > Ulvibacter > Ulvibacter litoralis. The sequence continues at coordinate 593,680 of NZ_FNBA01000001.1, read as the reverse complement.
GGAGCTGGAAAAAGAGCGGTTACAGGAGAAATTAAGCAATCGAATCTCACAAGATGGAATCCTAAGTTTGCAATGTGGCGAAACGAGAAGTCAACATCGCAACAAAGCTATTGTGATAGAACGATTGGTTACCTTACTGAAGGATGCCTTAAAAGTTGCCAAACCTCGTAAAAAATCAAAACCTTCAAAAAGTGCTATTGAAAGAAGGTTGCGTTCTAAAAAAGGACATGCTTTAAAAAAAGCAAACCGTAAACCTCCAAGTATCGATTAACATACTATCCACAAACTGTGTAAATTTTACACAGTTGTACTCTGTTTTATACACTTCTATATTTTCGGCACAATACTACAAATTCTTTAAAAGTACTTTAAATCAGCTACTTGTGTGATTTGATGACGACTAATTTTCTTTGGCACTAATTTTTCAATAAGCTAATCAGAAATAAATTGAAAACTATAAATTTTAAAATCAAAAAAAAATGAAAAAGTTAATTGTAGCCTCAGTATTCGCATTAGGAGTTGTAACAGCTGTAAATGCACAAGAAAAGAAACAACCAACCGCAATGAATGAAGCGCCTGTAAAAGAAATGACACTTCAAGCACCAGCTGATGATGTTCAAGATTTTAAAGACGTAAAAGCTTCAGACGTACCGCAAGAAGTAAAAGCTTCCGTAGAAAAAACCTACAAAGGAGCAACGATTTCAAGCGCAGCCAAAAATGATAAAGGAGTATACAAACTAGTTCTTACAGCTGGTAGTGATGCTACTGACTTAGAAAGCACAAATCAAACCGTGTATCTTAACAGTAAAGGGGAATTTATTAAAATGTAGTTCACTACAGGTAATTAGATTCAATACTTCTTAGGGAGCCCAATAGGGCTCCCTTTTTTTATGATAATTTTAAATAGTTCACAGGTATATACTCCTTATTTTTACGGAACCACACTGGAGTTATGAAAAATAAAATTCTTATTGTTGAAGACGATATTGCCTTCGGAAAAATGATCGCTAACTTTTTAGAGCGTCGTCAATTTGAGGTTCAAATAGCCACGAATAGTGAAGAAGCGAAGACTCAGATTGAAACTCAAAAGTATCAGCTTTTAATTACCGATCTACAACTTCCAGATGGCTCGGGATTGGAACTGCTAGATTTTTCAAGAAAAAACGCCAAGAAAACTCAAACTATTTTAATGACAGGCTACGCAGAAGTTTCAACTGCCGTAGAAGCTATTAAAAAAGGAGCGTTAGATTATATATCAAAACCCTTTCGCCCAGAAGAGTTGGTGATGATTATAGAGCAAGCTTTAGAAACGGAAAACAAAGAGGTGCCCGTAAATGTTTCCGAAGAAAAAAAGCAACCCGCGAAAGAAATAGAGACGGTAAAATCTGGTTTTGTAGCAGGAAATAGTGGGGTTTCTAAAAAGTTTAATGAGTATCTCAAATTGGTGGGGCCTACACAAATGAACGTGTTGTTGCAAGGTGAAAGTGGAACGGGAAAAGAGGTTGCTGCCAATGCGATTCATAATTTTAGTGATCGTAAAGACAAGAATTTTGTAGCAGTAGATTGCGGTGCTATTCCGAAAGAGATTGCTGCAAGTGAGTTTTTCGGACACATTAAAGGAAGTTTTACAGGAGCCATTACCGATAAAAAAGGACATTTTGAAGCCGCACATCTCGGAACTCTTTTTCTAGATGAAGTAGGAAATCTTTCGTACGAAAACCAGATACAATTGTTACGTGCGCTTCAAGAACGAAAAATTAAACCGGTTGGAAGTAGTAAAGAAATTGAAGTGGATGTTCGCATTGTAACGGCGACCAACGAAGATTTGGTGAAAGCCGTTTCGGAAGGAAATTTTAGAGAAGATTTGTACCACCGTTTGAATGAATTTTCGATTCAGATTCCTTCGCTTCGTGAGCGTACCGAAGATCTATTTCTGTTTACACATTATTTTTTAGAACAAGCCAATGCTTCGTTGGGAAAAAACGTGATCGGACTCTCAAAGCAAGTGGAAGAAGCTTTTAAAAGATACGCGTGGCCTGGAAATTTGCGAGAACTCAAAAATGTAATAAAACGGTCTGTACTGCTTACCAACTCAAGTTTAATTCCGTTGGATGTGATTCCGAGAGAAGTCATGGAAGCTTCTGAAAAGAAAGCAGCGCCGAAAGATTTTTCTAAAAATTCGAATGAAAAACAACTTATTATCAATGCTTTAAAAGAAGCCGGCAATAACAAATCTCGCGCCGCAAAATTATTAAATATTACCCGCAAAACACTTTACAATAAACTAGAACAATATCAAATCGAGCTTTAAGAAATTTCCTTTTCAAGTCCTGTGACAAGGTTGTTGAGGTGTTTTTTTAATGTTTCTGAAAGCGTTTTTAATTCACTGTCAGAAATTGTTTCTGAAGTTGCTTTTTCAAGTCGTTCTAGGATTGGTAGGATGTGTTTTGCTTCAATTTGACGCTTCATTGTAAGCATTTTATGTGCTATTGAATTAATCGTTTCAAAGTCTTTTGTTTGAAAAGCTTCTTCTAGTTCAATCCGATTCTTTTTTGTTTGATTTAAATACTCACTTAAAATTTCTTTTAAGGCCGCTTTGTCTCCAACAAAAGAAGATAACAACGCTAGACTATATTCTTCATTTGCATGTTTGGGTGATTGAAGTATTTCAGAATTTTCAGCTTTAATTTCAATTTTAGAGGGAAATAACTCGCTTAATAGCTTCGCGAGTTGATCTTTACTAAAGGGTTTCAGAAGCATGTTTGAAAACCCTTTTTCAAGGTATACTTTCTTTTCAATAGCCCTATTTCCTGTCATAGCAATTATAGGCTGTTGTGAATAAGCCGAAAGGGTGCCTTGTTGTATTTTTTTTAGGACTGTAAATCCATCCATATCGGGCATTTGAATATCGGTAAGTATAAAATCGAAGTCGGATGTCGCTCTTTTCTGAAGTTCTGTAAAAGTGGTATATAATTCCGTTTCAACATTGAGTAGCGCTAAAACTTCGCCAAGAAGTTCCAGCATTGTAGCATCGTCGTCTAGAATTAATCCTTTTATTTTTGAAAAGCCCTGTTGCTTTGAAACTTGTTTTTTAGGAATGATTCGATTCGATTTTTTCAAAGGAAGTTCTAAGGTAAAGGTACTTCCTTCTTCTAGTTTACTGGTTACGGTAAGACTTCCGTTGAGTAACTGACTAAGTTTTTTTGAAATGGCTAGTCCCAATCCGTAGCCACCATATTTAGGCGCGGTGTCTTCTTCCGCTTGCGTAAATTCTTTAAAAATAAGTTGTTGTTTTTCTTTTGAAATACCAATCCCCGTATCTTTTACACTAATTTGAAGCACGGCAGTTTCAGCAGTTTGTTTGTGCTCTGTTACTGAAATTTCAATCGTGCCTTCTTCCGTGAATTTAAAGGCGTTTCCAACAAGGTTGTGTATTATTTGCTGAATGCGAAGCGGATCGCCAATGTAAAATGTGTTCTGAACAGTTTCAGATATAGATACCAAAAGCGACACATTTTTTTGAGCGTACATGTCTTCTGAAGCTTTTGCAATGTCGTTAATGCAATTTTCCAACGAAAAGGGAATCGCATCAATAGTGAGTTTTCCAGCTTCCAGTTTTGAAAAATCTAACAAGTCGTTTACCAACTTCGAAATAAATGTAGCGCTTGTGCTAATTTGACTGCTGTAATGTTGTTGTTTTTCTGAAAGAGGCGTGTCTTCAATGAGCTCTGTATAGCCTAAAATTGTATTTAGTGGCGTTTTTAAATCGTGACTCACCGTAGAAATGAGTTGCTCCCTGCTTTTTAATAAATCTTCAGAATATTGTTTGGCTTCAGCGAGATTGGTTTTAAATTTTTCAGCCTTAAAAAAGTCAGTGAGAATAAGGTAGGTAAACAATAGCATAATAAGCGCTGCTGCAATACTCGCTAACTTTAATGTGTACGAAGTGCGTTGAATCGAGGCGAGGCGATGTTCTTTCTCTAGATTGTTGTTTTTACTAATTTCAAAATCTAAGGCTGCGATAATTTGACGTAATTGTTCCGAAATGGTAAGGTCATTTCGAATCAATTCGTTTTCTTTTTGTTGCAACGATTGCCGAATACGCGAATTTTCTTTTTTAGCTTCAGAAACAATAAAGCGCGAAGCGACCAACATAGAATCGACCATTTTGGTGTTCAGTTTTGTGGTGTCGGTGAGGGTGCTTGCGTTTAACCAATCAACATACGACTGCCAAACTTTCCGTTCTTTTTTAGAAAGTATGGAAGGATTTTTAATCATGGTTTCTAGGGAGTTTTTTCCCATGGTCTCTTCCAATTTTTTAATCTCATCCAGAATATCGTCTAGCGAAGAATCTTTATTACTGGTAATCGTTAACACACGAAGTTGTTCTATGTTTCGCGTTTTTTCTTCCAACAATGATTTTACGCTATCCAATTGTTTGAGTTGAAAGGCACTAGAGGTGAGTTTTTTAATGTTTTCTATTTGATTGTAAAGCGAATCCACTTTCGTGGTGTATTTTATAAAATCTTCTTCTTTTTCGGTAAGTAGTGCAATGCGAGAAAAACCATCCGTTTCATACACCAAATTGATTAACATTCCAGTTTCAATAAACTTTTGGTCCAATGAATTTTCGGAAGCATTCTGAATATACGCCTTGTATTCAGAATAAATAAAAGCACTTACAAATACAGCCAACGCTAAGATTACCAAATAGCTAAGGATGATTTTTAGGGTAAGTTTGTTTTTTGGTTGCTGCATCTTTCAAAAATAATCACAATTAAAACAGGCGAGTATTAAGGTTTTGATAAAAAAAGGATGTCTATTAAAATAAAGTTGTGTTATATTTGCGGCATCTCAAAGGGGTGCCGTAAAAAGCTGAGATTATACCCATAGAACCTTGAACAGGTAATGCTGTTTAGGAAACCAAGTCTAAGAGAATGTCTTTCAGATATTTTTTTAGACCATGCGAACCAATGATATCGTATCTGCGGAAGCAAACAATTTATTTAACCTTAACAAAGAATAACGCCCCTTTTATTCGTAATTATTATTTACGAATGAAAAAATTATTCATTTCACTTACCGTTTTAACAGCAATAGCAAATGGCTATTCGCAAGAAAAAGTTAAAGATTCTACTTCCGTAGAAAAACTAGAGGAAGTATTAATTCAATCAGTTCGGGTAGATGCAGATTCGCCCATTACCCATTCAAATTTAGAAAAAGAAGAGCTTGAGAAGCGAAACCTAGGGCAAGACATTCCTTATATGCTTTCGTACTTACCATCGGTTGTCACCACGAGTGATGCAGGTGCTGGTGTAGGGTATACATACATTCGTGTGCGTGGTAGCGATGCTTCACGAGTAAATGTTACGTTAAACGGAATTCCGTTTAACGATGCCGAAAGTCAGGGGTCGTTTTTTGTAAACTTACCCGATTTTACGTCATCAGTTCAAAGCTTGCAGTTGCAACGTGGTGTTGGAACGTCAACAAACGGTTCTGGTGCTTTTGGAGCAAGTTTAAACATGCTTACCGATGGTGTTTCAGAAAAGGCATACGGCGAAATTTCAAATGCAATTGGTTCGTATAACACGCGCAAACACAATGTAAAGTTTAGCACAGGATTGTTAAGCGATCACATCGAGTTGGCGGGACGGTTGTCTACCATCCAGTCAGACGGGTATATTGATAGAGCGACAAGTGATTTAAAATCGTATTACTTACAAGGATCGTACGTTGGAAAAAACACCTTAATTAAAGCCATCACCTTTGGAGGAACTGAAGAGACGTATCAAGCATGGAATGGAATTGATTCAACAAAGTTGCGAGACGACAGAACCTATAATCCTTCAGGGGCTTATACCGATGCCGATGGCAACGATCAGTTTTACGACCAAGAAGTAGATCACTATTCGCAAGATCATTATCAGTTGCTTTGGAATCAACGTTTCAATAATAAATGGAGCACCAATCTAGCACTTAATTATACCTACGGAAGAGGGTATTTTGAGCAATATAAAGAAGACGAATCTTTTGAAGATTACGGGTTTGAGCCAATCGAAATAGGGGGTGAAACCATAAATACTACAGATTTAATACGTCGTCGTTGGTTAAACAACAACTTTTACGCAGCCAATGCGAACGTAACGTACAAAGACACTCGGGTAGATGTAACGGGAGGAATTTTTTATAGTTATTACGGAGGGGATCATTTTGGAGAAGTGATTTGGGCTCAAAATGCAGGAGGTTCTGAGATTAGAGACCGTTATTATAGTGGAAATGGAGATAAAAATGAATTCACTGTCTTCGGAAAAATGACCTATCGTTTAAATGACCAATGGAGTGTATTTGGAGATCTTCAAGGACGTTTTGTAAGTTATAGAACGAGCGGAATTACCTCCGATTTACTTCCGTTAGTAGTTCGTGAAAAGTATAGTTTTTTCAACCCAAAAGCGGGGGCTTCATTTCAGTTAAACGATGCCAATCAGTTTTATTTCTCCTACGGAAAAGCAAACAGAGAGCCTCGTAAAAGCGATTTTGAACAAGGCATTTTTACGGCTGAAAAATTAGACGATTTTGAATTAGGATGGCGAACTGCTTCTGAAGCTGTTAAAGTAAATACCAACCTTTTTTATATGAACTATAAAGATCAATTGGTGCTTACTGGAGCGCTAGATGATGTAGGAGCGCCTATTCGTGCTACTAGTGGTAAAAGTTATCGTTTAGGACTTGAAGTGGATGCAGAAGTGCGTATTTCCAATCAAGTACGTGTGTTTCCAAACATTGCTTTAAGCACGAATAAAAATTTAGACTTTGTGACTGCTAGAGATGGTGGTTTGGTAAATCTAGGAACTACAAATACCTCTTTCTCTCCCGGAATTGTGGCTGGAAATAGAATTGAATACAGTCCTATTAACAAGTTGCAGTTTTCATTACTATCAAAGTTTGTAGGCGAGCAATATATGGGAAATATTGACAGCGATGCTTCAAAATTGGAGAGTTACTTTATCCACGACTTTAATATTTTCTATACGTTAGACAATGTGCCTGTTGTACAATCAATAGTATTCTCTGGACTGGTAAATAACATCTTTAGCACAAAGTATGTGTCTAATGGATATTTCTACACCTACGATGATGACTGGAGCGTTCCTGGACAAGTTACGACCATAGAAGGAGCAGGCTATTATCCGCAGGCTGAAATTAATTTTTTAGTGGGTGCTACTGTAAAATTTTAATTGGTGATTTGAATATTGTCACCTGTTCTAATAGAGCGATATTGTTGCATAGGGTATAAATCTGGATTGGATCTATGCTGTCCTGTAACAATATCGTATTTATTAGAATCTGAAGTACAAGGGCACGTGGTTTCAATACCAGAAATTGTCATCCCCGAACAAGAGCTAGGCACATGATTTGGGTCGCTTAGGTCGAAGGCGGTGTAAAATTCAGAATTTACACAATACACCACAATGCCTCGAATGCCTTCTCCGGGAAGAACAATACTATTTCCAGGAAATTTTAAGTCATTGTATTGCGGTAAGTTTAGGTTTAAGTTTACGCTAACAATCGGACTTAACAAGAAGGGATTGTTGTCGTTAGGAGAATCATCTTTATTACAGCTTAAAAGTGTTAAGGATAAAAACAGGGAGAATATAATACGTTTCATTAGGGGTCTAAAATTTAAGTTCAAAAGTAGTACAAAATATGTAATAAGTTATTTTTTAGTATATTTGTGTAAAAGAAATCCCGTCTCGCAATGGGATTTTTTGTATTTATAGAGACAGACGTCATTTTAAATTGAAAATGTGGTATTTAAAGGACATTGTACAACAAAAACGAATAAACTATGAGTAAAGTATCTTATTATACAGCAGAAGGTTTAAAAAAGTTGAGAGAAGAACTTAATCAGCTTAAAGATGTGGAGCGTCCGAATGCTTCTAAAGCAATTGCGGAAGCTCGTGATAAAGGAGATTTAAGTGAGAATGCAGAATATGATGCTGCAAAAGAGGCACAAGGAATGCTAGAAATGCGCATTTCTAAATTGGAAGAAGTATATGCCAATGCTCGTTTAATAGATGAGTCTGTTTTAGATACCTCTAAAATTTTAGTGCATTCTAATGTGAAGATTAAAAATCAAGCCAACGGGATGGAAATGAATTATAAATTGGTGGCGCAAAGTGAAGCCGATTTAAAAACTGGAAAAATTTCAGTAGATTCACCTATCGGAAAAGGATTGCTTGGTAAGAAAGTAGGGGATGTAGCCGAAATACAAATCCCAAACGGAGTTATAAATTTTGAAATTTTAGAAATTACAAGAGACTAAATGGTGTCTATTTTTACACAAATAATTGAAGGTAAAATTCCTTGTTACAAAGTAGCAGAGGACGAACATTTTATAGCTTTTTTAGACATCAATCCAAATGCGAAAGGACATACATTATGTGTTCCTAAAGTCGAGGTGGATAAAATTTTCGACCTAGATGAAGAAACTTATATAAAACTGATGAAGTTTTCTAGAAAGGTTGCCATCGCTTTGGAAAAAACGGTTGCTTGTAAACGAGTAGGAGTTGCAGTTGTTGGATTGGAAGTGCCACATGTTCACGTTCATTTAATTCCGTTAAATGAGATGAAAGAAATGACTTTTTCTCACAAAGTTGCTATGTCTTCAGAAGAATTTATAGCTTTGGCTACGGCAATTCAAAAAAACATGGCTTAGAAATACGCTATAGGCTAGCTACATAAAAAACCACAAAAAGAACGAGTAGAATGCCAATTACGACTGAATACGTAATAGGTTTTAATTGTATTTGTGCACTTTTTGGTTTTGCTTGTTTTTTATGATATTGATACACACGTTCAATATCTTCATTCCAGTTTACAGGATAAATAATATTTTTACAACTATGACAATACAGGGTTTCTGAAACTTCCTTTTTTATTTTGTTGTAATATTTATTTTCGTGTTCTTCTTGGATAAACGAAATCTCTAAACCATCTGTAGCATAACATACAGGGCAATTGTTTTTTAGCTTTGCGATATGTAGTATTTGTTCTATGGTATTCATGTCAATTTATTAAATTGTAATGCTATTTCCATAGTAGTTCCAGTTTCTGGGCTACTTTTTAACACGCGTATTTTACCGTTATGGTATTCAGATATAATTCGTTTAGAGAGGGACAAACCGAGTCCCCAACCTCTCTTTTTACTTGTGTAGCCAGGACGAAATATTTTTTTAAAATCTCGTTTGGCTATTCCTTTTCCCGTATCACTTATGCGAACCATTGCGTATTTTGCATTTGTTTCAATGGAGACGGTAATGGTTCCCTTCCCTCTCATTGCATCAATGCCATTCTTTACCATATTTTCTATGGTCCAACTATACAATTGAGAATTCAGTTTTACGTAAATTTCATCATCAGGAACGTCTAATTCAAACTTGATTAATTTAGAACTACGCCTTTTAAGATAGTCAAAAGTAGCTTTTGTTTCAGCAATTAAATCTGTTTTTTCAAGTTTTGGGATCGATCCAATTTTCGAAAATCGTTCTGTAATGGTTTCCAGACGGTGAATGTCTTTTTCCATTTCGACGATGTATTCTTGATTTATATTTTCCGTTTTAAAAATTTCGGTCCAACCTACAAGCGAGGATAAAGGTGTTCCAATTTGATGTGCAGTTTCTTTTGCCATTCCAGCCCACAATTTGTTTTGTTCGGCCGATTTAGAAGTCTTATAAAAAAGATAAATTGCAGCAATAAATAAGAAGATTATTAAAATTAATACAGCAGGATAATACTTTAGCTTTTTAATAATGGGAGAGTTTCCGTAGTAAATAGTTGCTAATAATTCATCATTATATTTTATCTCAATAGGCTTGTATTCAGACTTAAATTGCACTACGAGATTTTCAATTTTTTCAGGCGTATTTACATCTCTTTTGTCCAAATTTCGCTCGGTGTAAATTTGTTCCCGATGACTATATACCAGCATAGGAGTTGTGGTGTTCGCTTTAATTACTTCTAATGAAGTGTCGCTAATTACAGCATCCTTATCGTCGTTCTGAAGTTCGGTCTGAGCGGTAGCCCAAATCTGCATTTTGGTTCGTTCGTTTTCTTTTAGTTGATTAAAAAATGAATATGTATTCCATAAAATAAGTCCAATAATACAAAGTGAAGAAAAAATAAATACCCAACGGGTAAGTGTAGTATTGTTTTGCATACAGAAAAGCGATTTCCGATTTTAACCTTCATTAATTTTATACGGTGGGGTTAAAACCTTAGTGGATAAATATAATGCAAATATGTTAATATTATTGTGTACACAAATTTTTAGAAACTTTATAGTTTGGCTACTTTTGTAATCCATGAAATCAATTAATCCGAAAGACATATCTACAGGGCAATTGCACGGGTACCTTTTAGGCGCCATAGCTCCTCGTCCTATTGCATTTGCAAGTACTGTTGATGCTGAAGGCAATGTAAATTTATCGCCTTTTAGCTTCTTTAATGTGTTTAGTGCTAATCCGCCCATTCTAATTTTTTCTCCTGCGAGAAGAGTTCGTGATAATACTACAAAACACACCCTAGAAAATGTACTTATTAACAAAGAGGTTGTTATAAACATTGTAAGTTATGCCATGGTGCAACAAATGTCTTTGTCTTCTACAGAATATGCCAAAGGAGTTAATGAGTTTGAAAAAGCTGGGTTTACTGAAGCAGCTTCAGTAGCAGTAAAACCACCCCGCGTGGCAGAATCTCCTGTTCAATTTGAATGTAAAGTAAATGAAGTGATTTCTCTTGGGGACAATGGAGGTGCAGGAAACCTTGTTATTTGCGAGGTTGTTCAGTTACATATAGATGAAACTATTTTAGATTCCGAAGGAAAAATTGATCCTGTAAAAATTGATACGGTAGCTAGAATGGGTGGGAATTGGTACAATCGTGCCAAAGAAGGAATGTTTGAAGTGCCAAAACCTCTTACAACGCTTGGTATTGGTGTAGATGCTTTACCTGAAGCGATTAAAAACAGTGCGATATTAACAGGAAATGATTTAGGAATGTTGGCGAATGTTGAAAATTTGCCTGAAGAAGCAAACACTTTTGTAAATGCTTCGGAAGAAATACATATTTTAGCACAACAGCAGCTTTGTAACGGAAATGTTTCCGAAGCATGGAAACTTTTAGTAAAAAAATAAATAATTATAGAAACGAATAAGATGGATTTACAAGGAAAAATTAAAATGATAGATGAAACTAAAACGTTTGGAAACAATGGTTTTAGAAAGAGAGAGCTGGTAATTACTACCGAAGAACAATACCCACAGCATATTCTTATTGAGTTTGTTCAAGATAAAACAGATTTGTTAAATTCATACCAAGTTGGACAAAACGTAAAAGTAAGTATCAATATTAGAGGCCGTGAGTGGGTAAACCCTCAAGGTGAAACTAAATATTTCAACTCTATTACAGGTTGGAGAATCGAAAATATTGATCAATCTGCTAATAGCGCTGGAATGCCTCCAATGCCTCCAGTTGATGCTTTTGAGCCAGCGAGCAATTTAAACGAAGAAGATCACGACGATTTACCGTTTTAAATCTATAAAACAGTAAACGAAAGGCTGTCTGTATAGTACGTTTTTATGTCCGTTTGAGCACAGTTCCTAACTGTTGCATAGGTCTCGACTTCGCTCGATTCTACAAATAGATTATAAGTACAACTATAGACAGCCTTTTTATTTTAAAAATTAACTGCTAACACCATATTATATAAGTGTTTTACTTGTCTTCAGCTCTTGCCTTTCCAGAACCTTCCAAAGCAGATGATGATGGGTTGTTAGCCATAGGAGGCGATTTATCTACAAAGCGGTTACTGCTAGCTTATAACTCCGGAATTTTCCCTTGGTATGAAGACGATCAACCTATTTTATGGTGGAGTCCAGATCCAAGAATGATATTATATCCTGAGCAGTTAAAGGTTTCGAAAAGCCTTCAGAAAACAATTACTAAAAATGTATTTACAGTAACCTATAATACTGCTTTTTCCGAAGTAATACATAACTGTGCCACCGCAAAAAGAAACGGACAAAATGGAACTTGGATTACAGCCGAAATGCAAGAAGCCTACATTCAATTACACAATCAAGGAATTGCAATTTCTGTTGAGGTGTGGAAAGACGGTGCCTTGGTAGGCGGACTGTACGGCATTGATTTAAAAGAAAAAAAGGTTTTTTGTGGCGAAAGTATGTTTAGCAAACAAAGCGATGCCTCTAAAGTTGGGTTTTGTCATTTGGTATCGAAACTTAGACAAAAAGAATACCACGTAATAGACTGTCAGGTGTATACCGCTCATTTAGAAAGCCTTGGGGCTGAGGAGGTTTCTAGAGACCAGTTTTTAGCGCTTTTGAATAGATTTGGTGACTAAATTTATGTTTTCTTTTTATTTTAACATAGTCTATAGATTAATCTCCAAGTTTTTTCGTTTTTTTGTGAAACAAGCCTAATTAAAAACAGTAAACGTAAGAAATTTCCATATCAATAAGAATTTTCCTACATTTGCTTTCCAATGTAAAATACTATTTATGAAAAAGCTCCCCCAGCTTATCTGTCTACTGTTACTTTTTATTTCATTTAGTTCTTTAGCGCAAACGACTAAAAGTTCAAAAATTGATGTCAATAAAGATGTTGATATTGTTAAGGTTTACGAACAATTAGCCATGGAAGGATACGGAACTCCTCGTATTTATAAAGAATTAGCCAATGCCTATTATTTTAAAAACGAGTACAAGAAGGCGAAAAAGTGGTTTGAACAGTTGTTTAAACTTCAAAAACCTTTAGATGCAACCCTTAAGCATAGATATAGACAAACGCTAAAGGCTTTAAATATTGCACACGCAAACAACGAATACCTTGCGGTTGTAAAGCTTGACTAAACTTCCTGGTATCGAAAACAAGTTATCAAGTGGTCATTTACCATTCCGGTGGCTTGCATAAAGGCATACACAACGGTTGAACCTACAAATTTAAATCCGCGTTTCTTCAAGTCTTTGCTAATAACATCGCTTAAAGGAGTGTTGGCAGGAGCATTTGTAAGTGATGTAAGTTTGTTTTGAACAGGCTTTTCGTCAACAAAATTCCAAATATACTTGCTGAAACTACCGAATTCGTCTTGAATTTTTTGGAATGCAATGGCATTGCTTACGGCCGAATTTACTTTTAATTTATTTCGAATAATTCCCGCGTCTTGTAATAATGAGGCTATTTTTTCTTGATCGTAGTGGGCAATTTTTTTGTAGTCAAAATTGTCAAAAGCTTTTCTGAAGTTTTCACGTTTTCGAAGAATTGTAATCCAACTCAAACCTGCTTGAAAAGTTTCTAAAAGGAGAAATTCGAACAATGAAGCATCCTCTTTAACGGGAACACCCCATTCTTCATCATGATATGCCATATAAAGTGGGTCCGATCCACACCAAGAACATCTTTTTTTATCCATTTTGACTATTTTTGAAACAGCAATATAAGTAAAGCTAGTAAGTTTTTGAACAACATGACGTCTTAATGATTATGGAAAAAACAATTGAATTACAAACGCCAGAAACCTTAGTGGCTGAAGGCTTGAAGAAAGCAATTTCATATAAAGAATATAGAGACTTAGTAGCAAATCATGTGTTAGAAGGTACCAATACCGGACCCGTTCAAAATGAAGGTTTGGCGCAATACACAGTGCTTAACGATGCGCGAATGCGACGTCTAGACAAGACAGTGAAAGTTCCAGAAAGTGCTTTAGAACTGTTTAAAAACACTGCAGAGCCCCTCGAGTGGTTAGTGATTACGGAAAGTTGGTGTGGTGATGCGGCGCAAACAATGCCTGTTATGAATGCAGTTGCTCAGTTATCTGATAAAATCAATTTCAGTGTGGTTTTAAGAGATGAAAATCCTGATTTGATGAATGCATTTTTAACCAACGGCGCTATGTCTATTCCGAAACTTGTTGTTTTTGATAAAACGTCAAATTCGATTCAAGGTGTTTGGGGACCAAGACCCGAAAAAGCAACCAAGATGGTAACCGAATTTAAAGAAGCTCACGGATTATTAACTCCAGAATTTAAACAAGAATTGCAAGTATGGTACAATAAAGATAAAGGACAAAGTACCATCGAAGATTTAACAAAGTATATAAGCTAATTTTGTCCTTGAAAATTATACGTAATAGATCCTAATTGTTTGTCTTTATTAGCCTCTGTGGTAAATCTGGTTTGATCTGCATAGTCTAAAGCGGCATCTATAAGGCAGGCATTTGAGGTGGTAGAGCTCGCTTCGTTGTATTTGCTTTTAACCACTTTCCCAGTGGCGCTCACTTCAATGTTTATGACAACTTTTCCGTAGCTACCGCAAGTATATACTGGATTTGGAAGGTCTATCACATTTCGGTTTACCAAACGATAACTAACGGTACTGTTTCTATTTGCCGATTTTGTTACTGAAACTTTTTCAGTTTTATTGGAACCGTTAGAGGTTTTTTTCTTGACTTCTGAAACCTTTTTTTTCTGAAGGGCTAAATCTCCTGCAGAAGCATTGGTGTCGCTCTCATTGCTTTCAGATGCTGACTCTTCTTTGAGTCCGTCGGTTTCTTCCGTTAAAATACGTTCTTCGTTTTCTATTTCTGAAATAAATTTTTCAGCTTCATTAAAGGCTCTGTTGGTTTGAATTTTAATGGTTTTCTTCGGAACCGAAGCCATATCGTCTTCTACTTCATTTTCTATAACCGCATATTCAATATCAAAGCTTTCTTCAGGAACTACTTTGTATTTTGAAAGTTTTATGCTTTTGAAGGCTAAAAACAAAATTCCGAAGAGTAACGAAGTGATTAAAAAGGCGCGATATGAATAATTAAAATTCATTGTAAGTACTGAAATATTTAGCGAATTTAGGGAAACTTATAGAATTTAGGCGAAAATGAGAAGCGTTTTGATGCATTTAACAAATTGCAATTGCAATTTGCGGGTGGCTATGATGCCGTTTCTTCGGTCAATTTTGCTTCAAAAGCTTCAATAGAAATTGCGTTTTCAACTGAAAAGTCTCCGATTTTGGTTCTTCGTAATGCCGAAAGATGGGCGCCATTGTTTAAAGCTTTTCCGAAGTCGTGTGCCAGCGATCGAATATAAGTTCCTTTGCTGCAAACCACTCTAAATTCAACGTTTGGCAATGTAATGTTGGTAATTTCAAATTCTGAAATCGTAATGTCTCGCTTTGGAATATCTACGGTTTCACCAGCTCTAGCAAATTCGTACAAACGTTTTCCTTCTTTCTTTAACGCAGAAAAAATTGGTGGTTGCTGCTGAATGTCTCCTGTAAACTGATGCGTTGCGGCTATAATTTCTTCCGAAGTAATCCCTGATATATCAAAGGTTTGATCAATTTCTGTTTCCAAGTCGTAACTCGGTGTCGTGCCTCCTAAGGTGATCGTTCCAGTGTATTCTTTTACTTGCGCTTGGTAAGTGTCAATTTGCTTGGTGAACTTTCCTGCGCATAGAATAAGAAGTCCAGACGCCAAAGGATCTAATGTTCCTGCATGTCCAACTTTAATTTTTTTAAGTTGAAATTGCTTCTTAATAAGCCAACGGACTTTATTCACTACCTGAAACGAGGTCCAGTCTAGCGGTTTGTCTATTAAGATAAGTTGTCCTTCCTTGTAGTCTTCTGCGTTCATCTTATTGGTATAATCCTACAGCAATTGCGATAATCCCTACAATAATGCAGTACACGGCAAAATACCTTAGTTTGCTTTTTCGCACCAGTGAAATCATCCAAGTACAGGCAATTAATCCAGAAACAAAAGCTGCAATAAATCCGAGTCCTAAGGTTGAAAAGTTAGCACTTTCTGAAGCTAAATCGCCACTTAAAATGTCTTTTGCAATTTTTCCGAAGATAAGCGGAACAACCATTAAAAAGGAAAATCTTGCGGCTTTACTTTTATCATTTCCTAAAAGTACTGAGGTGGAAATGGTAGCGCCACTTCGAGAAATACCAGGCAACATAGCGATGGCTTGTGAAATCCCGATAATAAATGCATTTTTAAAGGTTACTGGTTTGCCTGTGCTTTTGGCTCTATCTGCAAACCAAAGCAATACTGCAGTTACAATTAACATAGCACCCACAAAAGCGATATTTCCTCCAAAAAAGGATTCTAGTTGTTCTTCAAATAACAATCCGATAATGACAGCAGGCAGCATGGATACTATAATTTTTACAGTAAACTGAGTCTCTTCATTCCATTTAAATTTTAGTAAGCCGCTAATTATTTCCCATACATCCTTTCTAAAAACAACCAAGGTACTTAAAGCAGTAGCGAAGTGCAGAATTACGGTAAATAAAAGACTTTCTTCGGGTACCGAAGTATCTCCTAAAATGGCTTTTCCTAGTTCTAAATGTCCACTAGATGAAACAGGTAAGAACTCGGTAAATCCTTGAATAATACCGAGAATAATGGCTTCCCATGCGTCCATAAATTAGTCTTTTTTATGAGGGTTCAGTAAAATGGCATACACCTCAATTCCAAAGCCAATTAAAATCAGCGCTGGAGCCAAACGAATACGTTGCCAGTTGTAGATAGCAGGATTAAACACATTAGGATCGTCGCTTCCTCCGCCTGTCATTAAGATAAAACCTAGAATAATAACGGCAATACCAATTAGCATGAATTTGTAGTTTTTACGCTCAAATACAAAAGGCATTTGTGTTTCTTCTCTTCGTTTCTTCTCTCCCATAATTGATATACTTTAGGTTTCGGGTGCAAATTTACCCTTTTTTAATAATACAATTCGTCGGTTCGTAGGTTTAAAAAACGTTGGGTTGCAAAAAAGGTGCTAATCCACGTAATAAACAGTCCCATAAAAAAGATAAAAGCAAATAGAAGTCCGATAAGCACTTCGTCGCTTAGCAATTGTAATTCTGGAAAACTTTTGTCTAAATAAAACAAAACCGCAGCCATTCCAATCATTGCTAAAATAGCGCCTAGAACCCCTAATTTTACACTTTTCCAAATAAAAGGTCTTCGAATAAAGCGTTTGGTCGCGCCCACCATTTGCATGGTTTTGATTGTAAATCGTTTCGCGTATACTGAAAGTCGGATAGAACTATTAATAAGCAATACAGCAATAAATGTAAACAAGCCGCTTATGATTAAAACCCAAAGGCTAATTTTTTTCACGTTGTCGTTAAGCAACGCAATTAAAGGCTTGTCATACACCACTTCGTCTACAAAATTTTTGGCGACTAATTCGGTAGTGATTTCTTCTAATTTTTCTGGCGAAACATAATCGGCCAATAAATAAACATCGATACTATTTTGTAAAGGGTTGTACCCTAAAAACTCCATGAAATTTTCGCCAATAGTAGCGCTGTGCTCTTCGGCAGCCTGCTCTTTTGAGATATACTCGGCAGATTTTGTGTATTCGGCCAAGGCTAAACTTTGCTTTAACTGTGTGATTTCAACCTCTTTGGCGGTGTCTTTTAAATAGATGGTGAGTGCTATTTTTTCTTTAAAGTGATCTGCTACTTTTTTGGTGTTCAGTACTAATAATCCTAATAAACCTAATAAAAATAGGACCAAGGAAATACTAATTACTACCGAAAAGTAAGACGATATTAATCTGCGTTTTTGATATTTTTCAAAAGAAGATGCCATATAATAATTTTGATTCTAACGGTAAAAATACAATGAATTTTACACCTGCAAGTAAGTAACGTTTAAAGTTTTGTCTTTCGTACAATACTTGTAAATTTGCGCTTCTTAAGAAACTAGAAAAATGAGCAAATATTACTTCAACGATATCGAGTCTAAATGGCAAAAATATTGGGCAGAAAACCAAACGTTCAAAGCGACAAATAACACAGAAAAACCTAAATATTATGTGTTAGATATGTTTCCTTATCCTTCGGGAGCGGGACTGCACGTTGGACATCCGCTGGGGTATATTGCAAGTGATGTGTACGCTCGGTACAAGCGTCATCAAGGTTTCAATGTGTTGCATCCAATGGGATACGATAGTTTTGGATTGCCTGCAGAGCAGTATGCAATTCAGACAGGGCAGCATCCTTCAGAAACAACTAAAGTGAATATTGAAGGCGGCGTTGACAACCAAGGAACCAAAATTGAAGGCTATAGAAAACAGTTAGATAAAATTGGATTTTCATTCGATTGGAGTCGCGAAGTGCGAACTTCAGATCCTGGCTATTACAAATGGACACAATGGATTTTCATTCAATTATTTGAAAGTTGGTACGATAAAGCTTCAGACAAAGCACGTCCTATTTCAGAGCTAGTAACTATTTTTTCTTCGGAAGGAAATACAACCGTACAAGTTGCCTCTGAAGCCGATATAACTCCTTTTACTGCCAACGAATGGAATGCATTTTCCGAAGCAGAAAAAGAAAAAACACTCCTTAAATACCGACTCACTTACTTGGCTGAAACGGAAGTAAATTGGTGTCCAGAACTAAAAACAGTACTTGCGAACGACGAGATTGTCAATGGCGTTTCAGAACGTGGTGGACATCCCGTGGTGCGTAAAAAAATGAAACAATGGAGCATGCGTATTACTGCCTATGCCCAACGTTTACTAGACGGATTGGATACCATCGACTGGCCACAGCCGCTTAAAGACACACAAACCAACTGGATTGGAAGATCGAAAGGGTCGAGTGTTACCTTCAAAGTGAAAGACAGCGACGAAACCATTGAAGTATTTACCACACGTCCTGATACTATTTTTGGAGTGAGTTTTATGACGTTAGCGCCAGAACACGATTTGGTTGCAAAACTGACTACGGAAGCACAAAAAACAGCAGTTTCAGATTATATTGAAGCCACTGCAAAACGAAGCGAACGCGAGCGTATGGCAGACGTAAAAACCATTAGTGGTGCGTTTACAGGTGCCTATGCCGAGCATCCTTTTACAGGAGAAGCAATTCCTATTTGGATTGGAGACTATGTGTTGGCTGGCTACGGAACGGGAGCGGTAATGAGTGTACCTTGCGGGGATCAACGTGATTACGATTTCGCAAAACATTTTGATATTGCGATTCCGAATATTTTTGAAGGTGTCGATATTTCTGAAGAAGCATACGCCGATAAAGACAAAACTGTTATTGCAAATAGTGACTTTTTAAATGGTCTTGGGTATGCGGAAGCAACTCAAAAAGCCATTGAAGCTTTAGAGCAAAAAGAAGCAGGAACTGGAAAAATTAATTACCGATTGCGCGATGCTGTATTTTCACGTCAGCGCTATTGGGGAGAGCCTTTTCCAGTATATTATAAAAACGGAATGCCACAAATGATTGCTTTGGAGCATTTACCGATTCAATTACCAGCAATAGAAAAATACTTGCCAACCGAAACTGGAGAGCCGCCTTTAGGTCGCGCCGATGTTTGGGCGTGGGACGTTACAACCAATAAAGTAGTAGCCAATTCGCTCATTGACGATGTTACGGTTTTTCCGTTAGAATTAAACACCATGCCAGGATGGGCGGGAAGTAGTTGTTACTTGTTCCGTTATATGGATCCACAAAATGATACAGCATTGGCTTCAGAAGAAGTTATGAAGTATTGGGGGAATGTCGATTTGTACTTAGGAGGAAGCGAACATGCTACCGGTCACTTGTTATACAGTCGTTTTTGGGTGAAAGTATTGTTCGATTTAGGGCATTTACAAGTAGACGAACCTTTCAAAAAGTTGATCAACCAAGGAATGATTTTGGGTGAAAGTGCTTTTGTAAATAGAATTGAAGGTGAAAATACGTTTGTTACAGCTTCGAAAATAAAAGATAAAAAGGTTCAAGGGATTCATACTGATGTTTCTTTTGTTGATATTCATAATAATTTAGATGTTGAAGCTTTTAAAAACTGGCGTGAAGACTTTAAAGACGCTACGTTTATCACGGAAGACGACGGAAGCTTTAAGGTAACACGCGAGGTGGAGAAAATGTCGAAGTCGAAGTACAATGTGGTGAATCCAGATGCGATTTGCGAGCAGTACGGTGCCGATACGTTGCGTATGTACGAAATGTTTTTAGGTCCGTTAGAGCAAGCGAAGCCTTGGAGTACTGCTGGAATTACAGGGGTTTCTAATTTTCTGAAAAAATTGTGGAAATTGTATCATTCAGGTGCTGAAGAAGGTTTTTCTGTATCGGAAGACGCTGCGAGCAAAGACAGTTTAAAAACACTGCATAAAACCATTAAAAAAGTACAAGAGGATATTGAAAACTTCAGTTTTAATACGTCGGTTTCCACCTTTATGATTGCCGTAAACGAATTATCGGCTCAAAAATGTACAAGTAGAGAAATTTTGGAGCCGTTGGTGGTATTAATTTCTCCGTATGCACCTCATATCGCAGAGGAGCTTTGGAGTTTGTTAGGACATTCTGAAAGTATTTCGGAAGTAGCTTTCCCTATTTTTGAAGCTAAACATTTGGTAGAAAGTGCAAAAGAATATCCAATTTCATTCAATGGAAAGATGCGATTTACGCTAGAGTTACCATTAGATATGAGTAAAGATGACATTGAGTCAGCAGTAATGGCACATGAGAAAACACAACAATATCTAGAAGGACGCACGCCTAAAAAGGTGATTATTGTTCCTGGAAAGATTGTAAATATTGTGGGATAAAATCTAGCATACTTTTTGTAGTATCTTTTATTAGATTTAAAAAACAAAACAACAATGATTGGATATTATATTTTAGCAGGAGCCATTTTTTTGGTGAGTATGTATGTAAGTAATAAGCTTAAAAGTAAGTTTAAGCATTACTCACAAGTACATTTACAAAATGGAATGAGCGGTAAAGAAATTGCCGAAAAAATGTTAGCCGATAACGGAATCACCGATGTAAAAGTGATTTCTGTCGCAGGACAACTTACAGACCATTACAATCCAGTAAATAAAACAGTAAATTTAAGCGAAGCGGTATATGCGCAACGCAATGCAGCGGCAGCGGCAGTAGCAGCGCACGAATGCGGACACGCGGTACAACATGCCACAGCGTATAGTTGGTTAACGTTGCGTTCTAAAATTGTACCCGCAGTTGGTATTTCGAGCAAGCTATCGAACATTGTAATCATGGCCGGACTTGTATTGTCTGCTACGGGAACGATGTTAGGAAATACGATCTTTTTCATCGGAATTTTACTCTTTGCGGTAACAACGGCTTTTTCGTTTATTACGCTTCCGGTAGAATTTGATGCGAGTAACAGAGCATTGGCGTGGTTAGAAGATAAAAATATGGTTACTCAGCAAGAACATGCTGGTGCAAAAGATGCTTTAAAATGGGCAGCGCGTACGTATGTTGTCGCTGCGATAGGATCGTTAGCAACCTTACTTTATTTTATAAGTATGTTCTTAGGAAGACGATAAACTTCAAAAACATAAAAAATTTAGAATAAAAAAATGCCCGTTTTCGCGGGCATTTTCTATTAGTAATGAATTGGGGAGTTTTTCTGAATCATTTCAGATTCAGAAGCAAAAAAACAATTAAAACTATCGTGTTACTGTTCCTGTAGGGAACGAGCCAAGATTTTGATTAAAACTGTAAGTCGCAGGAGCGGTGTCATTGCCAGCGACAGCAGCAAGAGGCTTTAGTAAAAATGGTGCCGGACTATTGTCTGGAGACGGTTCGATACTTATAACTACAGTTCTACCGCGAATATCCAAAGGAAAAGTTTCTCCTGTGGGAGCATTGTTGAAAAAGTCTTCTCCTGGAATTGGAGGGCCTACCTGTTCTGTTCCGCTAAAACTACTACTAGCGCCTGCATTTAAATCGACAGTGTCGAATGCAGTAAATTGACCTGTTGATAAGGGACCTGTTTCTCCAACAACCCATCCTTCATATACCCATCCTTCAGGAAGTGTTGGAAGTGTAAAATCTGGAGTTGGTGGCGCTCCGGGAAGTCCGAACCAAACACCGCTTTCGTCATTTCCGTTGTTTACAGAACCTACAGGTTCGTCTGTTGGACTACGAAGAAAAAAGGATCCAGCAACAGAACTAAAATCTCCAATAGCGGGTGCTACAGAAGTTGAGACGGCTGCAGTAGTTCCGTTAAAGTCTCCCGCGATTAATTTTTGAGCCGACGGAGCAGGGTCGCTGTCCGGATTTGGTTCTACAGTAAGAATGAATTTTGTGGCATCATTGAGCGTTTCCGTAGCTACTGAAAAAGATGTTTCTGATAATACACCGCTAGCATCAACCGAAAAAGTTCCCGTTGAAATAGGTGTTCCGTCTACAAGAAGCCATCCTTCATAACGTGCATTGGTTCCTAAATCTTCTAAATTGGTAATCGCTAAGGTTAGGTTTCCGTTTTGTGGAGTCGCGTCATCGTCACTACTACATCCTACCAGTAGTAAGGCTGGAGCTGCGAGTAAGCCAAGCATAATTTTTTTAATTGTTTTCATAATATTGTTTTTGTTTGTTTCTATTGCAAAGCACGACCTATAGTATTGCAATAGTCTCACGAAATAATAACGGTTTTGTGATACTCTTTTCTGAAGCCTATTTTCCTTCAAAAATGTGCCCCAATTTTTAGTTGTATTTTGTAGTAGTATATATAATGTGATTCAAAAAAGAAGGATGTGATAGTTTTGTGATATAAAAAGCTTCATTTAGCACTGAAAAATAAAATGTAGAATCGTTGTTCAAATTAAAGAGATGAAAAAAGTATTGATTATAGAAGATGATAGGGAACTTATCAATTTAATTGAAATTCATCTACGTGATATTGATTGTGAAGTTTTAAAGGCATACAACGGCAAAGAAGGTCTTGATCTCGCTCTTACCGAAAAACCAGATTTGGTCATTCTTGATATTTCCATGCCTATTATGGATGGTTTTGAAGTTTGTAGGCAAATTAGAGCCAAGCAAAGCACTCCCGTAATTATGCTAACCGCCAAAACAGAAGAAATTGACAGAGTCTTGGGGTTAGAGATTGGTGCAGACGATTATATTTCAAAACCTTTTAGTGTTCGTGAGTTTATCGCTCGTGTGAAAGCTGTGTTTCGGCGTTCTGAGATGGACCGTAAGTCGGTCGCAAACGAAACTATTTCTGAATTGAAGTTTGACGGACTCGAAATAAACCTAGAGAAACGGAAAGTTATTCAGAAAGGTCAGCGCGTAGAGCTTTCTCCAAAAGAATTTGAATTGCTTGCTTTGATGGCGGCTAGTCCCGGAAAAAGTTTTAGCCGATCACAACTGTTGAGTCTTATTTGGGGCTACGATTTTGAAGGGTACGAGCATACTGTAAACTCACATATAAACCGTCTTCGGGCAAAAATTGAACCCGAAATGGCAAAACCCACTTACATTATTACCACTTGGGGTGTAGGTTATAAGTTTAACGAAGATATACCGAAACTCTAATGAAAAATACTACGATTTCAAACAAGCTGATTACCAAACTGAGCATTTCGTTTTTCTTGATTATTGTGTTAATGGGAATAACGTATATCGTGCTTTCTATTTTCTTCGGAAGTAAATTTCAGCAAGAAACAGCTCAAAAGTTAAATGCAAATGTTGCCGAACATTTAATTGATGAAAAATTTAAAGATGCTTCTCCCTTTTTGGAAGATGGAAGTGTAAATAGTCCGCTTTTTGGTGACATTATGCACGATATGATGGCTGTGAATAGGGCGATTGAAGTGTATTTGTTGAATGAACAAGGAGAAATTTTGTATTCCGTAGTGCTCGATCATTCCAATCCGAACGAACCCTCCAAGCATGTAGATTTAAAGCCGATCAAGGAGTTTGTAGCAAGCGAAGAGAAGATACATATTTTGGGAGATGACCCTCGAAATCCGGGCGAGAAGAAGATATTTTCTGCGGCTCATTATGAGAAAGATGGTTATCAAGGCTATATTTATATTGTATTGGCGGGTGAAGCGTATCAGAATGTTTACAATTCATTAGTATCTAGCTATTTTCTGAAACTTGGTACTGCGGCCACAATCCTTACAATGCTTTTTTTAATCCTTTTAGGGTGGCTTAGTGTGTGGTTTCTTACCAAAAATTTGAGAACGGTTATTTATCATGTGAAACGATTTCGTGATGGAGATATTGAAAGTAGAATACCCAATGCTGAAAAATCTGATTTGGCTACGTTGGCGGTTACTTTTAATGAAATGGCAGATACTATTTCCAGAAATATGGAAGAAATTAAATCGGTAGATGTTTTGCGAAGAGAACTCATCGCCAATGTGTCTCATGATTTAAGAACACCGTTGGCAGTTATGCAAGGCTATATTGAAACGCTTCAGATTAAGAAGCATACCTTGAGCGAAACTGAACAAACAGAATACGTAGCTATTATTGAAAGAAATATAAAACAGCTTACGAAGTTGGTTTCGCAGTTGTTTGAATATTCAAAATTGGAAGCAAAACAAACAAAACCTATAAACGAACCTTTTCCAATAACAGATCTAATTTATGATATCCATTCCAATTATCAAGGGTTGGCGCGTGAAGAGGATATTGATCTAAAAGTTGCCGTTGTGGGTGAAACCCCTTTGGTGTTTGCAGATATTAGCCTTGTAGAGCGCGCGATTCAGAATTTAATGGACAATGCAATTAAATTCACCCCTTCTAATGGAGTCATCGAAATAATTGTGGCGCATGATGCGAAAAATGTTGTCGTGAAAATTAAGGATACAGGTCCGGGCGTAGCGAAAGAGGATCAGAAGTATATTTTTGAACGCTTCCGACAAAATGAAACCTCTCAAAAGAAAAAAGGCATCGGACTCGGTTTGGCGATAGTTAAAAAAATCATGGAATTGCATGGAACCAATATAACGATTACAAGTGTGCCCAATGAAGGGAGTACGTTCGAGTTTTATTTACCTGCGTATTCGTTAAAATAACAAATGATTCAGATTTATTAAAAAATAAATTGCTCTGAAAAAAAGAACTTCTTCAGAGCAATTAAGTACTATTAAATGGTGCTTACCTTTCAGTATTAAGCCACAACGTTGTTTGGGTTGTACCCTAAATATTGAGTTTCCGTTTCTTTGAAAGTGATTCCGTAGCTTTCCAATTCTTTTAAAATTGGTTCGTACACTTCTTTTAAAATCGGGACTTGAACTCCAGGAGTTGTAATTTCTCCATTTAAAATTTTAAGTGCTGCAATAGCCACTGGCAATCCAACAGTTTTGGCCATAGAGGTGTAGGTTTGATCGTCGCCAATAGAGACCATATTACTATCTATTTGGTATTTTTTGCCGTCTAATTCGTACCCAAATTTATGGTACATAATAATCATGTCTTTGTCGTCTTCGTCTAGTGTCCATTTGTCTTCTAGAATTTTCTGAAGTGCTTGTGCAGGCGTAGCATCTGCAATTCCGATTTTCTTTTCGCCGTTTAGAATGTCTAGGTCTAAAATT
Organism: Ulvibacter litoralis; assembly: GCF_900102055.1. Taxonomy (GTDB): domain Bacteria; phylum Bacteroidota; class Bacteroidia; order Flavobacteriales; family Flavobacteriaceae; genus Ulvibacter; species Ulvibacter litoralis. The sequence continues at coordinate 568,268 of NZ_FNBA01000001.1, read as the reverse complement.
TTATCCCACATTAAATCGTCTTGGTCAATTTTCAGATTATGACGTAGCTTCAACTCAACGCTATCTGTTGGTGAGTATGGTAAAAATGAATTTACGAATTCGCGGTACGATAAATTTTCAGAATCAGGTATGGTATAAGTATCGTCTGTCATTCCGAGTTGTACAAACATGTTCCAAGCCTTACTGAAGCCAACACGACGAATGGTTCCTCGGTACAGAGTTAAAATATCGTCCAGGCCATACACCGACTGGTATTTTAATGAATTTCGGTTGGCGTAGACTTCAAACTTTCCGTAGTCATCCACAGAAATAAATTCGGTTCTTCTAAATAATCTATGGTAGGGAATGTATTTGTATTTTCCTTCTTGAAGAAATTCGGCTGCGCCTCCTTGTCCGGCAAGTACCACATTTCTCGGGTTCCATGTAAACTTATAATTCCATAAGTTGTTATCACTTTCAGGAGCAATTAAACCACCTGTAAATGATTCGAACAATAGCATTTTACCACCTTTGTCTCGGATGCGATCTATCACTTGCATGGCACTCATATGATCTATACCAGGGTCTAAACCAATCTCGTTCATAAAAACCAATCCTTTTGCTTTCGCCATAGGATCTAGTAGTTGCATTTGGTCGCTAACATAAGAAGCGGTAACAAGGTGTTTTCTAAATTCGATACAGTCTTTAGCAACTTCAATATGGTAACGAGCTGGGAGCATAGAGATTACTAAATCACTATTTTCGACAGCTTCTTTACGTTGTGTTTCATTAAAAACATCTAGAAAAATACCTCTTCCATTGGGATGGTTTTCGGTAAGTTTTTGTGCGTTCTGAATAGAAATATCACCAATAGTAATATAAAGTTCTTCAGATTCCGATTTCTCTAATAAATATCGGATTAAACTTGTGGCCGAGCGCCCTGCTCCTATGATTAAAATGTTTCTCATTTGTGAGTTTTTCGTTAACTTTGTTGTATTCGTTATGTGCTAGCGAAAGTACTAAAATGTACCGTATCCGATGAGTAATATAGATAAAAAAATAGTTGTCACAGCAAGTATCTTAGCTGCTTTAACAATAGCTATTGGTGCTTTTGGAGCCCATGGATTAAAGAATAGTGTGGATAGTGCTTCGTTGGCAACATTTGAAACAGGGGTTCGATATCAAATGTATCATGTGCTCGCTTTATTGGTAGTTGGTTTTGCGTCGGCCATACCAGTTACAACCCGTAAATGGGTATTTTTGTTTTTTGTCTTCGGAATCATTTTCTTTTCAGGATCAATTTATTTATTGGCCTTAAAGTCTATTCTTCCTTTTGAGGTTTCTTTTCTTGGACCGATTACTCCCATTGGAGGTTTGCTCTTTATAATTGGATGGTTGCGATTGACTTTTGGATTATTAACAATGAAATAGGGATAAATTTATTAATTTAAACAGCTTATCTCTTTCAGATTTATTATTTTTGCAGTCACAACAATTAAAACAAAGTATGGTCACTAATAACCAAACTACGAAAACGATTTCGCTAGATGCTTACGGAATCAAAAATGCAAAAATTAATTATCAACTCTCTTCTGAGGAACTCCACAACAAAACATTAGAAAAAGGGCAAGGAAAACTTGCGAGTAGTGGTGCTTTGGCTGTAAATACTGGCGAGTTTACGGGGCGATCTCCAAAGGATCGTTTTATCGTAAAAGATGATGTAACTCGAGACAAAGTATGGTGGGGGAATATCAATATTCCTTTCCCAACAGACAAGTTCGACAAGCTGTATGATAAAGTTACCAGCTACCTTTCAGAAAAAGAAGTTTTTGTGAGAGATAGTTATGCTTGTGCAGATGAAAAATACAAGTTAAACATTCGTGTAATTACCGAACATCCTTGGTCTAATATGTTTGCACATAACATGTTTTTACGTCCTACGGAAGAAGAATTGCAAGGATTTGATCCAGAATGGCTGATTGTAAATGCTCCAGATTTTAAGGCAGATCCTGCTGTGGATGGAACAAGACAACACAATTTTGCGATCTTAAACTTTACCAAAAAAATCGCCTTGATTGGAGGAACAGGATATACAGGAGAAATTAAAAAAGGAATTTTTTCTGCATTAAACTTTATTCTTCCAGTTGATAAGAACACAATGCCTATGCACTGTTCTGCAAATGTTGGTGATAATGGTGAAACCGCTATTTTCTTCGGATTATCAGGGACGGGTAAAACAACCTTGTCTGCAGATCCTGAAAGAAAGTTAATCGGAGACGATGAACACGGATGGACAGCAGAAAACACCATCTTCAATTTTGAAGGAGGTTGCTATGCAAAAGTGATTAATCTTTCGCAAGAGAATGAGCCAGATATTTATAATGCCATTAAGCCAGGAGCAATTTTGGAAAATGTAATTATGAATGAAAAAGGGGAAGTTGATTTTGAAGATACTTCTATCACACAAAACACACGTGTAAGTTACCCAATTTATCATATTGAAAATATTCAAGTGCCTTCTATTGGAGAAAACCCTAAAAATATTTTCTTTTTAACAGCAGATGCTTTTGGAGTATTGCCTCCAATCTCTAAGCTCACGCCGGGTCAAGCTGCATATCATTTTATTAGTGGTTATACAGCGAAAGTAGCAGGTACTGAAGAAGGAATTAACGAACCAACACCAAGCTTTTCAGCTTGTTTTGGAGCGCCTTTCATGCCGTTACATCCAACAAAGTACGCCGAGATGTTGAGTAAGAAAATGAAAGATGCTGGTGTGAATGTATGGTTAATAAATACAGGTTGGACAGGTGGTCCTTACGGTGTTGGAAGCAGAATGAAATTAAAGTACACACGTGCTATGATTACGGCTGCTCTTGACGGTAAACTGAAAGATGTAGCTTTCGAGAAACATCCTATTTTTGGATTACAAGTACCACAAAGCTGTGAAAATGTGCCAAGTGAAGTTTTAAATCCGAAAGGAACTTGGAAGAATCAAAAAGCGTACGATATTCAAGCCAACGAATTGGCAGCTTCGTTTAAAGAAAACTTTGCGAAGTTTGAAGAGTATGCAAATGATGAAATTTTATCTGGAGCTCCTATAGCGGGATAACCAGAAGACAATATCTATAAACTAAAAAAGGCTTACCGTTTGGTAAGCCTTTTTTTATTCGTCATTTTAAAGAAGGATGTTATTTTTTATGGTTTACTTCTTTAATGTATTTTTCCAATGCCATTGTCATAGAAGGTGTTTCTGGTGTTGGCGCGTGAATGTCTACACGAAGCCCTTTTTCGCCCGCAGCTTTCACTGTGGTGTTACCAAAAACAGCAATTCTAGTGTCATTTTGCTCAAAATCTGGGAAGTTTTCAAACAATGATTCGATTCCACTAGGGCTAAAGAAAACTAATATGTCATAATACACATTTCGAAGTCCGCTTAAATCGCTTACAACGGTTTTGTAAAATGTAGCCTCTTTCCAGTTTACTTTTAATTCGTTTAGTATTGCTGGTACTTCTGGTTTTAGTTTGTCGGAAGTAGGAAGTAAAAACTTTTCGTTTTTGTATTTTTTTATGAGTGGAGAAAGTTCAGGGAATGTTCTTTTACCAACATATATTTTTCGCTTTCTGTATACCACATATTTTTGCAGGTAGTAAGCAACTGCTTCACTCAAGCAGAAATATTTTAAAGTATCTGGCACTTTAAAACGAAGTTCTTCTGCAATTCTGAAAAAATGATCTACAGAATTTCTACTAGTTAAAATAATGGCTGTGAATTGCGAAAGATCAACTTTTTGAGAGCGAACATCTTTTCCTGAGACACCTTCTACATGGATAAAAGGAACAAAGTCAATTTTTACTTTTTGTTTTTCAATTAAATCAAAATATGGAGAGTTCTCAACCTTAGGTTCTGGCTGCGAAACTAAAATAGTTTTCACTTTCATACAATCAATATTTTTATGTTTCCTACTACGCTAATGTAACACCTTGTATAATATATAATAAGGTGCGATTTCAAGAGCGCAAAGATACAAAATAAAATAGAAGAAATTAGCCAAAATTATTTTTCCAATTGACTTGTAACTATTAAAGAGGGCAATGCCGTTTAAAATGAGGATAATTGCGATAAAGCTAAGTAAAATATTTAGGGAAGGTTCTAGAGTGTAAAAAAAGATAAGATTCCCAATAAATAAAGCAATTGCGAGAAGATTTCGGTAGCTTAATTTTTGGTATAAGTAGTTGTTTATTAGTGCATCAATAGAGAAAATGGAGCCTACAATTTTTTCTATTGAAAACTTAATTAATATAAAGATTGAATAACCTGAACAGATCTGAAGAAACAACCAAGGATTCGTTTTTAACACTTCTGGACGCATAACTTTCAAAAATAAAAACAAAAAAATACTTACAGAAATTACTTGATTGATAAACAATAAGATGTTAAAAGGGTGCTTTATATCGTCATTTTTTCCATGAACAAAAAAGTATTTATTGTTGATAGGGAGTAATATAAACTCATCAAATCTTTTTGGATACGCATATTTAGCAATCGTATAAAGCACGACACACCCAACTAAAAAAAGGGTGATCCAATCTAAGGATTCGGTATAACGCTCTACGTATTGCACTCTAAATTTTGGGATAAAGGTACTGTAAATTAAAACGTGTAAAAAGGAGTTGAATTAGATTTTCTCTAACATATAATAGTCAAAAAAACGGTACATTTGCCTTAAAAAAGGAGCATGTCCAACGCTTTAGTGGTAATACCCACTTACAATGAAATTGAAAATATTGAACGATTGCTTCGGAATGTTTTTTCGTTGCAACGTGAATTCGATGTTTTAGTGGTGGACGATAACTCACCCGACGGAACGGGCGCAGCGGTGAAACAGCTTTTTGAAGCATACAAGGGACGTGTCTTTTTGTTAGAACGCGAGAAGAAAGGTGGATTAGGAACAGCTTATATTGCAGGTTTTAAATGGGCATTGGAACGCGATTATCAATATATTTTTGAAATGGATGCCGATTTCTCACACAAACCAAACGATTTAATTCGGTTGTATAATGCTTGCGAAAAAGAAGGTTTTGACATGGCAATTGGTTCACGCTATGTAACAGGGGTAAATGTTGTAAATTGGCCAATGAGTAGGGTATTACTTTCTTGGTTGGCTTCAAAATACGTCCAATTTGTAACTAGAATGGAAATTCACGATACCACAGCTGGTTTTATCTGTTATAGACGTGCTGTTTTAGAAAAGATCAACTTAGATAAAATACACTTTATAGGATACGCGTTTCAGATAGAAATGAAATACAAAACCTATTTAAGTAACTTTAAAATAAAAGAAGTGCCTGTTGTATTTACCGATAGAACGAAGGGAGAATCTAAAATGAGTTCAGGAATTATTTCTGAAGCTATTTTTGGAGTATTAAAAATGAAATTTAAAAGCCTGTTTAACAGCCTAGATATCTAATGAACACAATTTTAATAAAAAACGCGCAAATAGTAAACGAGGGAACCATCATCAATGGAGATGTTCTTATTCAAGACGATCGTATAGCTGAAATTGCTGAAAGCATTAGTGTAAAATCGGCAGACACGAAAGTAATTGATGCCGATGGCTGCTATCTAATTCCTGGAATGATTGACGACCAAGTGCATTTTAGAGAGCCGGGCCTTACGCACAAAGCGAATATAGCTACCGAATCTAAAGCGGCAGCAGCGGGCGGAATTACGTCTTTTATTGAAATGCCGAATACTGTTCCGCAGGCAACCACAATTGATTTGTTGGAAGAAAAATTTGCAATCGCAAAAGAAACCTCTTGGGTAAACTATTCGTTTATGTTTGGAGGTACCAACGACAATTTAGATGAAATTTTAAAGGTAGATCCTTCAAAAGTAGCGGGACTTAAGTTGTTTTTAGGATCTTCTACAGGAAATATGTTGGTGGACAACCCTGAAACCTTAGAAGAAATTTTCAGTAAAACTGATTTGCTTATTTCGGCGCATTGTGAAGACGAAACAACAATCAAGCAAAACATGTCTGTGTATGTAGCAGAATTTGGAGAGGATATTCCGATTGAAAAACACCCTTTAATTCGAAGTGAAGAAGCGTGTTATATTTCTTCTTCTAAAGCAATTGAGTTGGCAAAAAAAACAGGTGCTAGATTGCATGTGTTTCACCTTTCTACTGAAAAGGAAACGCATCTTTTTAGCAACAAAAAACCACTTTCAGAAAAGAAAATTACAGCCGAGGTCTGTGTGCATCATTTGTGGTTTACCGACCAAGATTATGCAACCAAGGGCACTAAAATAAAATGGAACCCAGCCGTTAAAACACAAAAAGATAAAGATGGTTTGTGGAAAGCGTTGCTCGACGATCGTATTGATGTTATTGCTACAGATCACGCACCTCATACACTAGAGGAGAAAAATAATAATTATACAAAAGCCCCTTCTGGAGGTCCTTTGGTGCAACATGCATTAGCAGCCTTATTCGAAATGCATCATAAAGGATTTATTTCGGTGGAAAAGTTGGTTGAAAAAACAGCACACAATCCTGCTATTTTGTTTCAAATTAAAGATAGAGGGTATATTAAAAGAGGGTATAAAGCCGATGTCGTTTTGGTAAATCCATTTGCGCCTTGGACGGTTAATAAAGAGAATATACTATACAAATGCGGTTGGTCTCCGTTTGAAGGAACTACGTTTAAATCGCGAGTTACGCATACTATTGTGAATGGAGTCTTGGTGTATGAAAACGGAAAATTCCCAAATAAGAGCGTACCAGAACGATTAACATTTAACCGATAATGAAATACATTACAGCTATTGTTTTTTGTTTTTGCTTGTTGGCGTGTCAGGATGTAAAACGTCCCGAAATGCCTGCAAATTTAATTCCTGAAGATAAAATGGTCGAAATTATGACAGAAGTCTATCTCATTAATGCGGCACGGAGTATAGACAATAGAATTATTATTGAAAAAAAATTGGCCTTAGAAAAGTTTGTTTATCTAAAGTATGGAATTGATAGCACACAATTTGCAGAAACTAATGCCTATTATACTTCAGATTTAGGGATGTATAATAAATTATTTTTGAAAGTTGAAGAACGGATGGTACGTTACAAAAAAGAAGTAGATAGTTTAGAAAAAATTCGTTTGCAACGTGAAGAAGCCCAACGGAAACAAGATAGTATTGATGGTGTAAAGGTGGATAGTGTTGAGGTTACACCGAATCTGCTTCAAAAAAAACCAAAGCAAAACTTAATAGATCCGCAAGAAGCATTACTTCCGTAGGTCTTTCTGAAGGTAATTAGTCGCGACTCTAGCGATTGTTTCTTTATAAGGGGTAAATGTAAAATTCAACTCTTTTTCTATTTTAGAAGTGTCGTAAATAGAAAAATTGTAAAGCGAAGTAATCGTGGTTTTTAACAACTTCCGTTTTGTGCCAAAAAGAGTGCTTACAACACTATCTAAAGCTGCAAAAATCGTTAATAACCATTTCGAAGCCTTTTTTGTAGGTGGTTTTTGATGGAGGTTGGTTGCCAATTCGGTAAGGAAATCTTTGTAAGATACCGTTTTACCTACGAGTATATACCGTTCGTTTATCACCGCTTTTTTCATGAGCGAAATGAGTACAGTTACAACGTCTCTAACATCCACAATGCCAATTCCGCCAGGCGTATAAAAAGGGATTCCCTTAGCGACCGATTTTAAAATAACACCACTACCAGAATTCCAATATCCAGAACCTAAAATAATTCCAGGGTTTACAATAATTGCATTTAGTCCTTCTTGAGTTCCACGCCAAACTTCCATTTCGGCACCGTATTTAGTAATGGCATACACACTATTTTTTGTTTCAGGATTCCACTCGGTAGCTTCAGAAATAGGTGCGTTATTAAGTTCTTTTCCTAAGGTTGCAATAGAACTCACATACATCATTTTTTCGATCTTATGAGACAAACAAAGGTTTACTACGTTGGCAGTACCTTCAATGTTTATTTTTTTAAGTCTGTAATAATGTTTGGGGTCAAAACTTATGTATGCAGCGCAATGATATACCTTGGTGATATTTTTAAATGCTTCGGAAAGTGAAGGAATTTCAGTAATATCGGCTTCTACCCATTCAATTTTGTTGAAAAGCGACTGTGTTTCTTCAGGAGTTTCAGTGTAAAAAGAAAACACTTTTTTAACGGCTTGTATATTACTTGATTTTCGGTGTATCGCACGAATTGACTCGTTGTTTTTCAGAAGAAAATACAACAAATGTGAACCTACTAATCCTGTGCCGCCCGTAACTAAAATCATATACTCAAAAATAGTCTTTTTTGTAATATACTTTCATCTTTTAGCCATATCCGACTATCTTTGTTGAATTATTAAAAAAAGACACAATTTTGAAACTAAAAAATTTCGTAGAAGAGTTACAATGGAGAGGAATGGTCCATGATGTAATGCCAGAAACAGAAACCCATTTAATGGAGCAAATGCGCGCCGCGTATATTGGGTTTGATCCAACAGCAGATTCACTTCACATAGGTAATTTAGTACCTATTATGTTGTTGTCTTTTTATCAAAGATGCGGACATAAACCCGTTGCTTTGGTAGGGGGTGCTACGGGAATGATTGGTGATCCTTCGGGAAAATCTAATGAACGTAATTTTTTAGATGAAAAAACATTACGCCACAATCAAGAATGTGTACGTGCTCAATTGTCACAATTTTTAGATTTTAATTCGGGAGCCGAGAATCAAGCTTTACTCGTAAATAATTACGATTGGATGAAAGAGTTTTCATTTTTAGATTTTATTCGTGATGTTGGAAAACATATTACGGTAAATTATATGATGGCGAAAGATTCTGTGAAAAAAAGATTGACGGGCGAGAATGCTGACGGATTGTCTTTCACAGAGTTTACATACCAATTGGTACAAGGATATGACTTCTTGCATTTGTATAAAAATGAAGGTTGCACGCTTCAAATGGGCGGTAGCGATCAATGGGGAAACATCACAACGGGTACCGAATTAATTCGTCGTATTGGTGGAGGTAAAGGGTACGCACTTACCTGTCCGTTAATTACTAAAAGTGACGGAAGCAAGTTTGGAAAAAGTGAAGGTGGAAATGTTTGGTTAGATGCAAAACGAACTTCACCCTATAAATTTTACCAATACTGGTTAAATACTAGTGATGATGATGCTGAGAAATACATTAAAATATTTACATTCTTAGATCAACAAACAATTGAAGCAATTGTTGCTGAACACAAAGAAGCGCCGCACATGCGCTTGCTTCAAAAGCGTTTGGCACAAGAAGTAACGTGTACGGTTCACAATGAAGAAGAATATGAGAAAGCAGTGAAAGCTTCTGCAATATTATTTGGTAATTCTTCAGCAGACGATTTAAAAGAACTAGACGAGCAAACCTTTTTAGATGTGTTTGACGGAGTTCCACAAACAGAAGTGCCAATGGCAGAAATTGAAGCTGGGTTGGATATTATAGGAGCTTTAGCAGAAAAGACAGGCTTCTTAAAATCGAACGGTGAAGCGCGTCGTGCCTTGAAAGAGAATTCAATTTCTGTAAATAGAGAAAAAGTTACAGATGCATTTAGTGTTTCAACTTCAGATTTAATCAACAACCAATTTGTGTTGTTGCAACGTGGTAAGAAAAACTACTTCATTATTAAAGTAGTGTAGTAAAAACGCAAGCTTTCAGAAATAAAAATTAAATAAAACCCCTAAATCTACTGTAGACTTAGGGGTTTTTTCAACTAACCAACCAACTATGAAAGAGTCTTAACTCCTCTTCTTCATAAACCATTAAATATTTTAACTGAAGTAATAGTCGACGGTTTGTTAGTTACCTTACATTGTTTTTATAAATAATTTGTAACTTCTGGATACGGCACTAAAGAGCTGATTAATAACGAAATACTATCTTTTGCGATAAGTGTGATGCTAATGAGTATGGTTGCCACCAAAATAGCTACAGCAATATTGTTGCGTTGTATCTCTTTAAACTCATTTACTCCTTTGGTAAGAAGAGAGAATAGTAAAAAAACAGCAAGGTTTATACATAGTGCGCAAACAAAACCAATAAAAAGATACAAGGTTGAATATCCAATAATAGTAGTGATGCTAATGGCTTCGTTTTGCGTTGCTGAAAGTCGGATTACATTGGTGATTGACGGAACAACTTCACTTAAAATAATACCAATAGATAGCATAATTCCTGACGTGAAAATTACAAATGCTAGATTGTCTCCTTGCAGTGTTTCTTTCTTGAAAAATAACTTTTTTAAGAGGATGTACGAAATGAAAATAACGACCACAGAAATTCCGATAGACAGAATTATCTCTAAGAGCGCTAGGGTGAAAAGTTGTGAGTTCATAAAATTATTATTTACTAGTTAGTACCACGTTCCAATGATTTACATTGTTGAAATTACTAGGAAGCACGCCAACGTTATAGTATTTGGCCGTTGTTTCCCAAAGAATGTATTTTTTTCCGTTATAAACCTTCGTAGCGCCTCGTGCAGGAAGGTTGATTCCGATAATAGAGTGTTTGTAAAAGTCGCTGTTTACAATGGCTACATCGTACTTAAAATGACTTAAAATGGCGTAGGCTAAAACGGTTCTAGTGTCACAGTCTCCTTTTAGATTTTGAAGAAAAGAGACTGGATTTTGAATTCCGTAAAGCTTGTTTCCAATACAGCAATCTGGACAGTCTTCTAAAACGGTTCTAATAGAACGTTCGTAGTTATTGGCTGGCAAGCATTCTTCTTGAAATACAAATGAATACGGAATATCTTGAATGCAAGTAACTACCATTTCGGCGAATTCCATTTGGTTGAGGTTTTCGCTTTTCCGAATTTCATTAAAGGTATTTAGCACCAAATCTAAGCTTGGCGTGTCTTTTTTAGCCATGTATAGATATAAGTTTCCCCAAAAATTCCCTGTGGCCGGAGGACGAAATCTAGCAACACTATTTTCTAGCGATAGATAATCTTGTTGACGTACTGTGAGTGCTCCGTTGTATTGGTTTCCGAAGTTATCGCGCCATGTTCTATAACTTGAAAATACCGGAATGGTATCATTGTTTTCGATAATAGTGTGTGTGGCTACAATTTCTTCAGAAGGACTAGGAGGTTCTTCTATGTGAATGGTTTGTAATGCATTTAAAAAAATACCGCCAATAAATTTAATTCCGAAGAAAAACAGAAACAGAAATACCCCTTGTCTAAAAATAAGTTTTGCGGAAGGTTTTCCTAATAGTTTTATGGTAACCAAGATGGAAACAATAATTGCAAAAACACCCGCAATGCCGTCTGAAAGTCCGGTGGTTATTTTTATGAGTCCGAAGCCAATAACGCTGCACACTATGGAAATGAAAATCCACAGACAACCGTCGCTTGTTGAAGTTGGTTTGTTCGTCATTAAAGCACCATTAAGTTGCAGCCACGAATGTCGCTAGCATCAAATCTACCAATAATTTCGAAACTGCCATCGTCGTAGCATTTCCCTAAATCTTGGGTGGCAATAAACGCGCAAGAATACAGGTTTGCTAAATCCACCACATTAATACCGCCTGTGTTACCTTGAGTGTAAGACAGTGCGTCTTCGGTGTCGCGGGTATAGATCTTCATCCAGGGCGGACAAGTAAAAACACCATTTCCTTTGGAATAGGCTTGTGAGAGCAGTTCTGTCATTCCGTATTCACTGTGAATTTCTGAAACGCCAAACCCAATTTTTAACAAATCGTGAAGTTCGTATTTAATGAGTTCTTTTCGTTTTCCTTTCATGCCGCCCGTTTCCATGATGAGGGTGTTTTTAAGCTGAAAGGTTTGTTTTTCAATCAAATCCAGTAAGGCATAGGAAACACCTAACAAAATTGTTTTTTGATTGTTTTTTTCGAGTTCCGTTAATTTTTCAATGAGTGCATCGGTGTCGTTGAGGTAGAAGCCACTGTGCGGATTGTCACTTTTTTTTATTAGGTCTGCCACCATGTATATTAGTGAAGAACCATCGCGTTCAAGGTAGGACGGAAGCAATGCCAAGATGGTATATTCGGAAGGGTTTCCGTAAGTTCTTAAAAAGCCTTCTGTAAAACTTTTTTCGTAAAGATCTACATTGGCCACCAAATGCTTGCTTGTAATAGCGCCTGTGGTCCCGCTACTTGTAAAGGTTGTTTTTGGGGACAAACCTTCGGCAATAATAGAATGACTTTTAAAAAACTGAATGGGTAAAAATGGAATGTCTGTGACGGTTTTTACTTCGGAAGGGTGTACGTTCAATAAGTCGCAAAATTGTCTGTAAACAGCGATGTTCTTGTATTGATATTGAAAAACCTTGAGGGTTTGTATCTCAAAATCTTCAGAAGAAGTAATGGTAAAAATATCTTTTTCCAGCATGTGGTTGTTTCAGAAAAAATCTATTCAAAAATAGGGAATAAAAAAAAGCTTCTGCAAAAACAGAAGCTTTTAAATTTTAAAGGAGTGCTAAATTAGTTTACTACTAATTTTTTAGTAATAGAAGCAGTTCCTTGTACAATCTTAACAATGTAGATTCCGCTGTTAAGGTCAGCAATGTTTAATCTGTCGTTTGCAATTGTAGTGTTGATTACTTCTTTTCCAAGAACATCGTATACAGCTACTTGTTTTGCACCTGCAACAGTAGAAGAGATGTTTACAAATCCTTTTGTTGCTGGGTTCGGGTAGATTGCAAATTGGTCGTTTTGAAGATCATTTGTTCCTAAGATTCCGTCGAAAATAACGTTGTCTAAGAAAAATGCTTCACCACCAGCGTTACATCTAGCTTCAACTACTAATTGTACTGTAGATCCAGTTGTTAAAGCAGCAGTTCCAGTGATCCACTCTAATTGGTATTCGCCAGAAGTAGCATCAAAAGGCACTAAATCGTCGATATCGCTTCCAGTAGAATCAACAATGTCGATTTCAGTATTGTTTGTAAGGTCTTTTACGTAGATACGGAATCTGTCAGAAGAAGAAGCGTTTTCAGTACCATCACCTTCAAAGTTTCCGTTTAATGGGTTGCTATTAATTCCAAAAAGGTAATCAATAGAAACTGTTGCACCAGTAACACCTGTTAAATCTACAGTAGCAAATTCTAAAATAAAGTTACCATCTACATCTGTAATTTGGTATCCTTGGTCACCATCTGTATATCCTACATCTGCAGAAGGAGTAAAGCTTGTGATGCCAATAAAATCACCATCTGTTAAACCAACATCTGGAGTGTCATACGGTTCATAACGAGCATCAACACCTAATTCTACAACACCATTTTGGTTAAGAGGTGTTTGAAGCGGGTTGTTTACTAAATCGTGAGCAACGTTTGCGTCACCTAAATCGAAATATTTTGCGTCATTAACTCCAGCAGTTATAACTTCCTCTTGGAAACTTGTTGAAGCGACGATTTGAGCAAAAGAAACACCACTCATTAAAAGAGCAGCTAAAAAAGTAATTTTTTTCATCAAATTATTTGTTTAAAATTATGGCGCAAAGATACATAAAATCAAGTCTCTCACACTCTTAAAAATGATCTTTCAATTAGTTTAACGATAAAATAACATAGCCTGTTTTAAGAGCTTGATAGAGGCGAAACCATGTTACGTAAACGTTATTAATTGTTTTTGAAACTGTGTGTAAACCGTATTTAACACTATATTTATAACGTAAAAATGAAATTTTAGACATGAAAAAGAAAGACATAAGAATCCTTTTGGTTGATGATGAGCCAGATATCTTAGAAATTGTAGGGTATAATCTTTCTTCGGAAGGGTATGAAGTGTTTACTGCAAACAATGGTGTTAAAGCGGTGAGTGCGGCAAAAAAACACCAACCACATCTTATCATTTTAGACGTAATGATGCCAGAGATGGATGGGATTGAAGCCTGCGAAAAAATTAGAAAAATTCCAGAGCTGTCCGAAACAATTATTACATTTTTAACCGCAAGAGGAGAAGATTATTCTCAAGTTGCAGGTTTTGATGCAGGTGCCGACGATTATATTACGAAACCTATTAAGCCAAAAGTTTTGGTGAGTAAGGTAAAAGCATTGTTACGTCGCTTTAAGCAAAACGCAGAAGAAGAAAGCACTATTAATTTAGGAAACTTAATAATTAATAGAGAAGAGTATAAAATTTCAATTTCAGGCAAAGAACTTGTTCTACCTAGAAAAGAATTTGAATTGCTATCACTTCTAGCTTCAAAGCCAGGTAAAGTTTTTAAACGTGAAGATATTTTAGATCGTGTTTGGGGAAATGAGGTAATTGTAGGTGGTAGAACCATCGATGTGCACATTCGTAAGTTACGTGAAAAAATAGGCGATGAAAAGTTTAAAACCATTAAAGGAGTTGGGTATAAGTTTGTAGTGTAATGGCGAGTGAATTTAGAAATACATACCGATTTGCGGCATATACATCTTCGTATATCACCCTTTTTTTAACACTCGTAATGAGTGTTTTTTTTTATGTTTCCGAAGGGCTTAATTTTTGGTTTTTAATCTCCTTCATATTTATTTGTTATATCTCTTCTTTTTTAATTATTCAGTATCGAGTAGAACGGTTTATCTACAAGCGAATTAAAAAAATATACGATGATATTACGTTACTGGAGGCGAAAGATTTCAGTAAAAAACAAATCACAACCGATATTAAAACGCTAACAAGAGATGTAGAACGATTTGCACAAGACAAAAAGCTAGAAATTGAAACCCTTAAAATTCGAGAGAATTACCGTAAAGAATTTATAGGAAATGTCTCTCACGAACTTAAAACTCCATTGTTTACAGTACAAGGGTATATTTTAACGCTTTTGGACGGAGCTTTAAAAGACAAGAAAGTTCGAAAAAAATACCTAAAAAGAGCGAATAAAGGGGTAGAGCGTCTTATCTATATCGTGAAAGATTTAGATATGATTACCCAATTGGAAGTGGGAGGATTACAATTGTATCAAGAAGATTTTAATATTGTAAAATTGGTGCAAAACGTGTTTGATTTGTTAGAGATGAAAGCCGCTAGAAAAAATATTACCCTCACGTTCGATACTGACTATAAGGAAAGCATTTTTGTAAATGCCGATAGAGAACGAATTCAGCAGGTGCTTACCAATTTGGTCGTTAATTCTATTAAATACGGAAAGCCAGACGGAACCACCGAAATTAGTATAGAACACTTAATTAAAAATAAAGTAATCGTTCGCGTTACCGATAATGGAGAAGGTATTGAGAAGAAAAATATTCAACGAATTTTTGAACGTTTTTACCGCGTAGATAAAAGTGGCTCTCGAAAAGAAGGAGGGAGTGGTTTAGGACTTGCCATTGTAAAACATATTGTTGAAGGACACAACGAAAAAATCTATGTCGAAAGTGAGATAGGCGTGGGATCAGAGTTTTCGTTCACGCTCGAAAAGTCCAAATAATTCTTTAAAATTAGTTTCCATACCAAAGGCTGTTAGTCCCTTGTAAAGAGGGATTTTATGTAGCTTTTCTAAAGTGAATTTATCTTGTTTACAACTCGGGACAATTCCTAATGATTTAAGACGTTTTGCTAAATATTTTTGTTCATACTGACCTGGAGTTGGTATAAAAAACGCTTTTTTCTCCAAGGCGGCTAAGTCTAAAAGCGTGGTGTATCCAGAACGAGAAATAACAATTTCACTTTGGTTAATCGCTTCTTCTAACTGCTCCGTTTGCATGAAATTAGTGATACTAATTCCGTCTAAAACATAGGATTTTTGATTCATACTAACCAAGCCCTGAACCAATAACACACTTTTGTCGGTTCCTTTAAATGCTTCGAGTAGCTTCTCTTCCAATAAGGTTCGTTGAGGTTCTGGACCCGACAATACCGCTAAAATATCATACTTTTTAGGTGCTTCTTTTTTCTGAAGCCTACTCAATGCGCCAATATACTTAATAGGGAAATCTGCATTTTTAATATGTCCGAGCTTTCCACTTAAATTAATAGGAGCTTCCACGTCTGGCACCCAACACTCATCAAATTTTTTGATAATCTTTTGATGCATTTTACTGGTAACGTAGGTTGTGTTTCCGGTAAGCACATTCAATTGATGTGTAACAAAAACGGAAGGCACATTTTTGTTAAAAACACCCAGTCTGTTATCGCTAATAATTCCGTCAATTTTTCCTTCAGCAACTAGGGTTTTAATTAATTTTTTTTCTGAAATAATTGTTTTCTGAATATGTGGAAGCTTCTGAAGTAACTTCCATTTAAAGTTTTTACCTTTTTTGGGGTACACGATATTATACGGTGGAAGCGCTATAGAAGGTAACTGCGGAAATTCTTTCTGAAGCAATAACAATGCAGCTCCATCTGAAGCCAATAAAACATTGAAATTATTTTTTAGAAGTTCCTGTACAATCGGAATGCAACGTGTTGCGTGGCCAAGCCCCCAGTGTAATGGAGCTACCAATATGGTTTTTTTGCTCAATTTTTTCTTCTATGTGTTAACACTTTATGATAAAACAAAAGTACGAATAATACAAGGCACATAATATTTCCTTAGTTTTACCAAAAAATTAAGTTTGTGGGAAGTAAAAACAAATTAAAGCGCTTTAAAGAGAATGAAACATTTAAAAATGTAATTCAGCCAACGCGCGAAGAAGCCGAAAACGACACCTTGCAGTTAAAAGGAAATTGGGGTAAAAATTTCTTTAAAAACGACAACCCCATTGTGTTAGAGTTAGGATGTGGAAAAGGAGAGTATTCGGTAAATCTTGCCAAAGCACATCCTGAAAAAAACTTTCTTGGAATCGACATCAAAGGCGCACGTTTCTGGCGTGGTGCTAAAACGGCGCTAGAAGAAGGGATGGACAATGTTGGTTTTATGCGAACGCAAATAGAACTTATCGATTTGCTTTTTGCTGAAAATGAAGTGTCCGAAATCTGGATTACATTTCCAGATCCGCAAATTAAATACAAGCGCACCAAACACAGGCTAACCAACAAAGAATTTCTTGATAAATACAAGAAAGTGTTGCAAAAAGATGGTATTGTACATTTAAAAACGGATAGCGAATTTATGCACGGTTACACGCTAGGTTTGTTGCACGGTTTGGAAGAAACGATTGAATATGCACATCATGATGTGTATGGAAATGACCATTCTCCAGCAGATGTAATAGGAATCCAAACTTTTTATGAAAGTCAGTATTTAGAAGTGAATAAAAAAATTACCTATATAAAATTTAAGTTTCGTCACGCGTAAAAAATGGTTATATTCACAATACAAACAAACCCTAAATGTCTATACTTTTAAACTTTATTGTTGGTTTTTTTGCGGCATTTTTGGGTGTGGTTCCTCCAGGACTGCTAAATATGTCGGCTGCTAAAATTAGCATGAAAGAAGGCAGAAAAGCAGCAGTTCTATTTTCATTTGGTGTTTGTGCAACCGTAATTATTCAGACATTAGTCGCATTGTTGTTGGCCAAATACTTAGATCAGCATCACGAAGTCGTCGATTTGCTACAAAAAATCGCACTCGGAATTTTTATCTGTATTACCATCTACTTTTTTTTTATTGCGAAAGATACTCGGCGAGAAATTCCTGAAAAAGAAGGGTATTCTAAAACCAATCGGTTTTTCTACGGAATGCTTTTAGGAATTTTAAACCTACTGCCATTTCCGTATTGGGTATATGTAAGTATCACGTTTTCTGGCTTTGGATGGTTTAAATTTGCATTGCCCGAATTATGGGCAGCTGTAATCGCTTCTGGCTTCGGAACGTTTGCTATGTTGCTACTGTATATTCAGTTTTTTAAACGTAAAAAAGACAGTGTAAAGCTGAAGGTGAATATGAACTACGTTATTGGTATTATTACAGGAGCTATTACAATTATTACATTCTTAAAAGTGATTAAAGAGGTATAATGGCAACTTCTGAAGGTTTTTTCGATAAAGTTTATGAAGTTGCACGATTAATCCCGTTTGGCAGGGTAACGTCTTACGGAGCCATTGCAAAGTATTTGGGAGCGGCAGGAAGCGCCCGAATGGTAGGTTGGGCAATGAACGCCTCTAGTGCTAAAAATGTACCTGCACACCGAGTGGTAAACCGAATCGGATTGTTAAGCGGAAAACATCATTTTGAAGGAACCAACCTGATGCAGCAACTGTTGGAAAGTGAAGGTGTAGCGGTAGTAGAAAATAAAGTTCAAAATTTTGACACCCTTTTTTGGGATCCGATGAAGGAGTTGTAGCGGTTTCTTTTTTTGCAATACGAAGTCTTCTTTTTTTCTGAAAATCAATAATTATGCACCTCTCACATAATTGCTTATTATACTATAAATCATTTCAATGGTTGGGCTTCCTTTTCCGAAGATTTACCGTTATATTTGCACTTTAGAATCAATCTAAATATTATACGATTTATGAAGATTACGAAGCAAGATATTCTAAGCGCTTTAGAAACAATTACAGTAGCTGGCGAAGGAAAGAATATGGTAGAAAGCGGGCAAGTACAAAATGTTGTTACGTTTGCCGATGAGGTTATTGTTGATTTAAAACTAAGTACTCCAGCCTTACATATTAAGAAAAGAGCAGAAGCTGATGTTATAAAAGTAATTCAGGAAAAGGTATTTGCAGATGCAAAAGTAGTTGTTAACATTACTGTTGAAGCACCTCCAGCAAAGCAAAACCCAAATCTTATAAAAGGAAAACCAATTCCGGGAATCCAAAATATCGTTGCCGTTGCTTCGGGTAAAGGAGGTGTAGGGAAATCTACAGTGACAGCAAACTTGGCGGTAACGCTTTCAAAAATGGGTTTTAAAGTGGGAATTTTAGATGCCGATATTTACGGACCTTCCATTCCAATTATGTTCGATGTGGCATTAGAAAAGCCATTGTCTATCAATGTTGATGGAAAAAGCAAAATGAAACCCATCGAAAATTACGGAGTAAAAGTATTGTCTATTGGGTTCTTTACGCAACCCGATCAAGCGGTAATTTGGAGAGGGCCAATGGCAGCCAAAGCATTAAATCAATTAATTTTTGATGCTGCTTGGGGCGAGCTAGATTTTATGCTTATCGATTTACCTCCAGGAACAGGAGATATCCATTTAAGTATAATGCAATCGTTGCCAATTACAGGAGCAGTGGTTGTGAGTACACCACAAACCGTTGCGTTGGCAGATGCTCGTAAAGGAGTTGCTATGTTTCAACAAGAAAACATCGATGTTCCTGTGTTAGGAATTATCGAGAATATGGCGTACTTCACACCAGAAGAATTGCCAGAAAATAAATATTATATCTTTGGAAAAGAAGGAGCAAAAAACCTTTCTGAAGATTTACAAGTGCCATTTTTAGGAGAGATTCCATTGGTGCAAAGTATTCGAGAAGCTGGAGATGCAGGACGTCCTGCAGCAATGCAAACTGCTACAGCTATTGAAACCGCTTTTGAAACTATCACTAAAAATGTAGTCGCCGAAACGGTGCGAAGAAACGAATCTTTACCACCTACTGAAGCAATAAAAATAACTACAATGGCAGGTTGTAGCTCCGTAAAAAAATAATATGACAACACAAGAACTAACAACAAAGGTGGAAGCAGCTCTAGATGAGATTCGACCTTTTTTACAAAGTGATGGCGGTGATATTTCACTTGTATCGATAGACGATGGTAAAATTGTGAAGGTACAATTGGAAGGTGCATGCGTGGGTTGCTCCGTAAATCAGATGACACTTAAAAGTGGGGTAGAAATGACAATTAAAAAACATGCGCCTCAAATTGAAGAGGTGATTAATGTAGCGTAAACGTGATAATTATCACTTTTTAAATAGTTGGATAGTTTTACTTTTGAATAAAATATTACAAGGTCGTTTTACATGATAGAAACAGACATACTTATAATTGGCGCAGGGCCAACAGGTCTTTTTACCGTTTTTGAAGCAGGATTATTAAAATTAAAGTGCCATTTAATAGATGCATTGCCACAGCCTGGCGGACAATGCTCGGAGATATATCCCAAAAAACCTATTTACGATATTCCAGCCTTTCCTGAAGTTCTTGCAGGAGATTTGGTAGACAATTTGATGAAGCAGATTGAGCCTTTTCAACCAGGATTTACCTTAGGCGAACGTGCTGAGACTATCGACAAATTAGATGATGGTACGTTTATCGTAACCACTTCTAAAGGAACAAAACACCACGCTCCTGTAGTTGCTATTGCAGGAGGTTTAGGGAGTTTTGAACCTAGAAAACCACCTATTTCAGGCATCGATGCTTACGAAGACAAAGGCGTTAGCTATATGATTCGTGATCCGGAAGTGTATCGCAATAAAAATGTGGTTATTTCTGGTGGAGGTGACTCTGCGTTGGATTGGAGCATTTTTCTAACCGATATTGCTGAAAGTGTCACGTTAATTCACAGAAGAAACGAATTTAGAGGTGCGTTAGATAGTGTTGAAAAAGTTCAGGAATTAAAAAATCTTGGAAAAATAAATTTAGTGACACCTGCTGAAGTAGTAGGATTGGTAGGAGAAGATAAAGTTGAAGGAGTTGTAATTAAAAAAGAAGCTGAAGAGTTTACATTGGCATGCGATGCTTTTATTCCGTTGTTTGGTTTGGCGCCTAAATTAGGGCCGATTGCCGATTGGGGATTAGAAATTGAAAAAAATGCCATTAAAGTAGATAATAGCTTAGATTATCAAACCAATATTCCGGGTATTTATGCCATTGGGGATGTAAATACGTATCCAGGGAAATTAAAACTGATACTTTGTGGGTTTCACGAAGCAACCTTGATGTGTCAGAGCGCTTTTCAGCGTATTTATCCAGATAAGCGATATGTGATGAAATACACAACCGTTGGTGGTGTAGAGGGCTTTGATGGAACTAAAAAAGAAGCTCCGAAGGCAGTTGTAAAAGCAATCGATTAATGTGCGTTAGGGATTGAACGGTGTGTTTGAGCTTTAAAAATGGTTTTCTGAAAAAGCATTTTTGAAGCGAGTAGTGAAAGCCCGCCCCTCTGTAGCGGTAGCGAAAGAGGAAACGCCCAAAATAGTAGTATGGAACAAGATATAAACATTACCATTGTAGATCGTGACGGTGTGACACATGAAGTGCTTGCGCCTACCGATATGAACATGAATTTAATGGAGGTGGTACGATCGTACGAGTTGGCTCCTGAGGGTACCATCGGAATTTGTGGCGGAATGGCAATGTGTGCATCTTGCCAGTGTTATGTTGAAAGTGATACTGAATTGCCTGAAATGGGCGATGATGAAGAAGCTATGCTAGCGGAAGCATTTCATGTAAAAGAGAACAGTAGATTGGGATGCCAAATCCACATTCATCCTGAACTGAAAGGTTTGAAAGTAACGTTGGCTCCTGAAAGTTAATATTGCTTGTCTTGAAGCAAAGTTACTGGATAATCCTCCTTTTTTAAAAAACACTATATTTGGTTTTCTCAAAGTAGTTGCATGCTTTTTAAATTTAAAGGTTTATTCTTATTAATACTTCTATTTGCTGTACCAGCTATTGGGCAACAGAGAGCCATTGATAGCCTCACATTTTTACTTCAAAAGGAAACCAATCCAGAACGTACTATTGAATTATTGGGTACTATCGGCGAGCGCTATTTTGACAGTCAGATTTACCATGACAGTGCTTTTTATTATACAGAAAAAGCGTATTCTCTAGCCAAAGAGCATGATAATGAAGACGAAGAAGGAAGAGCTTTGTTTAATTTGGGTCTGATTTATACCTCTTTGGGGAATTTTGAAATGGCACTTCAAAAATACAAGGCAACGAGAGATATTGTACTAAAATTAGGAGATAGCAGAAACTTAAGTGTAATTTATAGCAACATTGGAGGTCTTTATTTGGATATGAAAGATTTTCCAAATGCAAAAGACAATTACGAGAGGGCTATTGAAATTTCGTTGCGAGAAAATGATTCTATCGGACTCGCAATAGATTATATCAATTTAGGAGAAACCTCTTTTTTAAATGGGGAGATTGAAACTTCTCGATCGTATCTAGAACGGTCACTAGAATTGTTAGAGTTGTTAGAGATGGATTTTGCTTCTGTGCATCTAAATTATGGGCGCGTTTTTTTAGCGCTTCAGAATCAAGAGGAAGCAAAAAAAGAAGCTTTATTGTCTTTAAAATTAGCCAAAGAAGACGACAACCTTAAAGCAGTATCTGAAGCTTCAGAACTTTTATATACTCTTTATAAACAGGAAGAAAATTATGAAGAAGCGTTAACATATTATAAGGAACACGCTGTGTTACGAGATAGCTTGCGTACTGCCAAAGAGCTGAGTAAAGTTGAAATATTAGAACTTAATTCGGAGCTTTCAAAAAATCGAGAAAAGCTAGCCTTAGCCTCTCAAAAAACAACACTTACAAATTTTATTTATATTTTAGTTGCCATTGGGGCAGTGCTCATAACGGTATTGCTATTCCGTCAATTAAAAATCATTAGAATTTCAAAAGAGATGCAAGCTGTTCAAGAAAAATTACTTAAAGAAGAATTGGAACACAGAAAGGTTGCGAAAAGCAACCGAAATGCAACTAGTTTCGACGCAACATTGGCACAAGATAGGGAGCTGTAAGGAGTGTGCAGTAAGGCTATTCTGTTTTATAATCTATTAGCTTCTGCGGCCCTTCTAGCAATACTCGAATCACTTTAAGAGTTCCGTCTTTGGTGGTTGCTATTTGCCACTTTATTAACGAGATTTCTCCATTTTCTATCTCTAAACCTGTAATACTTCTTGGGTGTACACAGCTTCCATCGTTAAAAAAAGCAATGTCTCCTGGCTCTGGAAAACGAGGGCGATGCGTGTGTCCAATGACCGTGAAAATATTTTTGTTTGCAGCAATCCATTTTTTGGTGCGTCGTTCTACTTTTATAAGCTCTTTATAGTTTTTAGCGGGACTGGTTGGATCTCCTATTCCAAAAATTTGCAATTGTCGCCATACGGCTCGTACCATAAAGCGATTAAATTTCCAACCGCGATAGTTCATCCAATCGGCTTGATGCCCATGCAAGAAAAAGAGTTCTTGGCCCGTGGTTTCATGGTTTAAAACCAAGCCTTCAGGAAATGAAATACCTGGAAATAACGGAACGTCTTTGGCAGTCACTTTATCAAAATAGCTGTGTAAATTTTTTTCTACAAAACGCTTGTTTCGATAGACCATATCATGATTCCCAACCAAACGATGTAACCTTCCTTCCACAAAAAAAAGACGCATTAAATCGTACACGTTTTTATGCGCTTCAAATATTGATTTAAACTCTATGTTTTCCCAGAGCTCGTCGCCATCTCCTATTTCGCAATAGGTGTGCCCTTCATTGTAGTAATGCTGAAGGGCGTGAAAATAGATATTTCTGTTGTTGGCAAAATCGTCTGCAAAACTATTGTCACCCCGATGACAATCGCTAAAAATCACGAATTTCGAATCGTCGTTAAATGAGATTCGTCGTGCCGTATCGTAGGCACGACTGATTCTGGTTTGAGAGGACATACCTTTTTCTTTTGTTTAAAGATACACTATGGGATTGCAGCTATGCAAGTTTAGGGTTCAATATTTCTGAAAGGATGCCTTCCCAAAGGGCTTCTCTTGCTTCTAGGGAAGCAACGGTAACTTGTTCTACTTCGCGCCATTTTTTTCCGTCGTTTCCGCAAAGCTGTGTAACCATTTGCAGGGCCATCGGACCATGTTCGTCTTCGTCCAGTTCAATATGACGGTCAAAGTAATACTTAAAATCTGTAAGGTCATGTTTTGGAAAGTTTTGCTGAATCTTTTCAATGATAGATGAGAACATTTGCGGAATTAAATCTTCTCTTCCGAAGGTGAAAGCAGCCGCTATTTTGTGCATTTTTCCTTCTGAAATAGTTTCAAAAGTAAAACGTAAAAAGGTTTTAACAGCTGCGGGAATAGGATGTGTATCTATCAGCTTTAAAATATCTTTTTCAGTTTCCGAAGCTTTTAAAAATGAAAGAATATTACTTGTTTCTGCATTCGATTTTTTCATCGCGTTAAGGTACATTTCAAAATGACTTTCGCGTTCTCCATGTCTATTGATGTCGGTTTCTTCAGCTAAAACAATTTCGTTAATTAGATAGCGCGTTTCTGGATTTCCAACAGGTTTCCAAGGTAAGGTGGTACACGTTAATCCATTTTGAAGTGCTTTCAGTAACGACATAAAATCCCAAACGGCAAAAACATGATACTCCATAAAGAGTTTTAAGTGTTCTGGCGTTTTTATTTCACTATATAACGGGTGATTTATTAGAGTGTTTCGGTAGGGTGTAATGCGTTTGTTTAGTTCAGAAATCATAGTTTTTTATCACAAAAATAAATAGGCTTCACTAAGAAGTGAAGCCTTTAAGATAAGTTTAATAATAGGGGTGCTATTATTTAAACGCGTTTAAACCTGTTACGTCCATACCTGTAATTAACAAGTGAATGTCGTGTGTTCCTTCGTACGTGATTACACTTTCAAGGTTCATAGAGTGACGCATAATACTGTATTCGCCAGTAATACCCATACCGCCTAACATTTGTCTTGCTTCACGAGCAATGTTTATCGCCATGTCTACATTGTTGCGTTTCGCCATCGAGATTTGAGCAGAAGTTGCTCTGTCTTCGTTGCGTAATACACCCAAACGCCACGTTAATAATTGTGCTTTGGTAATTTCGGTAATCATTTCGGCCAGTTTCTTTTGTTGCAATTGAAATTGTCCGATTGGTTTTCCAAATTGAATTCTTTCTTTCGAATAACGCAAGGCTGTATCGTAGCAATCCATTGCTGCTCCAATAGCGCCCCAAGCAATTCCAAAACGTGCAGAATCTAGACAGCCAAGTGGCGCACCCAAACCAGATTTGTTCGGTAATAAGTTTTCTTTCGGCACTTTTACATTGTCAAAAATAAGCTCTCCCGTTGAAGACGCTCGTAGTGACCATTTGTTATGTGTTTCTGGCGTACTAAATCCTTCCATACCGCGTTCAACGATTAATCCGTGAATACGTCCTTCTTCATTTTTAGCCCACACCACTGCCACTTGTGCAAAAGGAGCGTTGCTAATCCACATTTTGGCTCCGTTTAAAAGATAGTGGTCGCCCATATCTTTAAAGTTGGTAACCATTCCACCAGGATTACTTCCGTGGTCAGGTTCGGTTAAACCGAAACATCCCATCCATTCACCAGAAGCTAATTTTGGTAAGTATTTTTTACGTTGATCTTCGTTTCCGTATTTCCAGATTGGATACATTACTAGTGACGATTGTACCGATGCAGTACTACGTACACCGCTATCACCACGTTCTATCTCTTGCATGATAAGACCGTATGAAATTTGGTCTAAACCAGCACCACCGTATTCTTCAGGAATATAAGGTCCGAAAGCACCAATGTTTGCTAATCCGTTAATAATTTGTGTTGGAAATTCCGCTTTTTGAGCGTAGTCTTCTATAATAGGAGATACGTCACGCTTTACCCATTCACGGGCAGCATCACGTACAAGTTTATGTTCGTCTGTAAGTAAGTCGTCAAGATTGTAATAATCAGGAGCTTCAAATAAATCAGGTTTCATCAGTTTCGATTTTAGTACTACAAATGTAAAAAATCACCTGTTTAAAGACCTACATTTTTAAATAAAAATCCTTTACTAAATTTTTGTAGTCTTCTGTGTATTCGTGCCTTGAGATTTCGAGAGTAAGCGACTCTAATTTCGGACTGGTTTTTTGAAAGGTAAACGTTATCATACTTCTTTTTTCTTCGGAAGTAGGGGTGCCTTTAACCCTACAAATTCGCTTCGGAAATAATCCCGCTTCCGCAGCCATAGAAATAAAATTTTCTTCTTCTTTCTTCGGAAGGATGAGTGCAAACGTACCTGCTTCAGAAAGTAATTGATGTACACATCCAATAAGATGTTCAAAAGGAAGCGCATCGGTAAATCGAGCGGTATCTCTTGCTTTGTCGTCTGTTTTGTAGTCTTCAGAATAAAACGGCGGATTCGAAACAATCAAATCATACGATTCTTCAATTTCCATTGCAAACTCTTGTGCAGAGGCGTGGTAGCAAAACAATCGATCGGCCCAAGGTGAGTTTTCAAAATTATCGGTGCATTGCTCGTAGGCATCGGTATCAATTTCGACGGCGTCAATTTGGTCGCAATAACTTCGTTGCGCTAACTGTAAAGCGATAATTCCAGTTCCTGTACCCAGGTCTAATATAGAGTTCGGATTGTTCTCAATAGACGTCCAAGCACCTAGTAGAACGCCATCGGTACCAATTTTCATGGCACAGCGATCTTGAGCAATGGTAAACTCTTTAAATTGAAAAGGAAGTGACATTATAGGTAGAGTTCGATCAAGCCATCAGGAACATCCATAAGAATGTTGTTTTTGTCTCGATCTACATTTTTAATAAATAAATCGTTTATCGGAATCAAGATTTGTGTTCCATCACGATCTATTTCAAACAAGGCTTGCGAAGTGGTGTCGTTTACTCCTGTTATTGTTCCTACCATTCCGAAGGAAACATCTTCTACGGTAAACCCGATAATTTCGTGGTAGTAAAATTTATTTCCGGTCAGTTTCGGTAAAAAAGTTAGCGGAACGTATAATTCGGTTCCTAATAAAGCATCTGCAGCGGCTTCGGTGTCAACATCTTCAAATTTAATTCGAAGCAATTGCGATTTGTGCAGGGAACTTTTTACAATAAAAAATGGAACCAAGTTTTTGTGTTGTTCCACAAAAACTGATTCCATTTTAGTAAAAAGTTCGGGTTCGTCTGTATCTAATTTTACGAGAATTTCCCCTTTAAAGCTATATTTTTTAACGACTTTGCCTAAGTAGAAACAGTTCTCCTTTTGCATCGTCTAAAAATTATTCTTTAGTTTCTTCTTTTGCTTCAGCAGCAGCTTGGTCTAATGCAGTCCCTTCAGCAGCAGGAGCTTCTTCAGTTGCTTCAACAGCTTCTTCAGTTACTTCTTCTACAGCAGGAGCAGCAGCAGCGGCAGCATCTGCAGCACGCTTCTCATTAATTGCTTTTTCAGCAGCTAATGCTTCAGCTTTTACTTTGTCTTTGGCGTCAGAAAGTTTAGAACGTTTGTTGTCAACCGTTTTTGCTTTTTCTTCTACCCAAGCATTGAATTTTTCTTCAGCTTGTTCTTCGGTTAATGCACCTTTACGAACACCACCAACTAAATGGTTTTTCATTAAAGCACCTTTGTAAGAAAGAATTGCTCTAGCTGTGTCTGTTGGTTGCGCCCCGTTTTGAAGCCATTTAACTGCACCATCAACATCAAGTTCAATTTGTGCTGGGTTTACAGTTGGGTTGTAGATACCTAATTTGTCTAAGTATTTACCATCTCTTTTTGAACGTGCATCTGCTGCTACGATCCAGTAAAAAGGTTTCCCTTTTTTACCATGTCTTTGTAATCTAATTTTTACAGGCATAGAATTAATTTTTGAGGTTCTCGACCTCGATTATAATTTAGCCTGCAAAGATATTATATTTTTTTATTGAAATTCAATAGATTGCACTTTTTATTTTACATTTGCACTTTATATCAAATAATTAGCCCCCATGAAACATTTGCTATTATTTTTTTTATTCGCCATCGTATTTTCAAGCTGTGAAAATACTGAAACAAATGATCCTGCATTACAAGCTCAATTAGACGGGTCTTTTTTTAAGGCTATAGACGCCCGCGTTTCAGAGAATGAGGATGGTACGTATTTAATACAAGGTGTTACTCAGCGTGAAACGCTTACCATAAAAGTGAGTAGTATTGGAGTTCGGTCGTATGGGCTGGGCGGAAGTAGTGCTAATTACGCTTCTTTTGAAAGAGCAAGCGGTGATACTTATTTTACCAATCCTTACGGAAGTGGTACTGTTGTAATTAGTAACTATGATGAAACTGCAGGAAATATTTCTGGAACTTTTGATTTTACAGCAGTCATAGAAGGTGTGGATACATTGGTGGCACAAAGAGGAATCTTTTTTGAAGCACCTGTAAAAAGATATGAAGAACCTGTTATCGATCCGGAAGACCCTGCGGCTAATGCGGGTACATTTTTAGCACATATTGATGACAATCCTTTCAATCCAGTAACTGTTACAGCAATCGAAACAGTCGATTCAATTGTGATCACCGGAGGAACAACAAATAGATCAATTTTAATAAAATTACCATTAGATATTGAAACAGGAAGTGTTGTGTTGCCAGAAGAGGGTATTACTATTTCCTATCGTGATGGAACGGGGTCTGAAGATGCGCTTTCAGGGAATTTAATTGTTTTTTCACACGACACCGCTAGAAATCGTATCAAAGGCACATTTTATATACAAACAGCTAATAGTACCATTACATTGGGACAATTTAATGTGATTTATCAATAAAACATTCCTGCCAAAAAAATGCCTCAAAGTTTCTAATTTTGAGGCATTTTTTTTGTTCATAAAAGAATAGATCTGTTCGTGTTTTAACTTTAATTTCTAGTCTGTTTTTTTTATTTTTACTCCAAGCCTATTAATAGGTCTTGTAGAATTTTTTCTAGCTAATCCCGTTGTATGTTTTTAATTTTTGATACTGAAACCACCGGACTTCCCCGGAATTGGAATGCACCCTTAACCGATAGTGACAACTGGCCTCGTTGTATTCAGATTGCTTGGCAGTTGCACGACGCGATGGGGAATGTGATAGAGCATGAAGATTATTTAGTGCAGCCGGACGGATTTAATATTCCGTTTGATGCAGAGAAAATTCACGGAATTTCAACCGAATTAGCACAACAACAAGGAATCTCCCTTCAGGAAGTTGTTGAAAAGTTTAATACAGCACTTTCTAAATCTAAATTTATTGTCGGTCAGAATGTAGGATTCGACCTTAATATCATGGGTGCCGAATACCATCGATTGGGTATCGAAAATCCATTGCTAGATTTTCCAGTATTAGACACCTGTACCGAAACAACCGCGCAATTATGTCAGTTGCCAGGAGGACGCGGTGGAAAATTTAAGCTTCCAACCCTAACAGAACTACACGAATTTCTATTTAAAGTGCCTTTTTCTGAAGCGCATAATGCTACTGCCGATGTAGAAGCAACAACACGTTGTTTTTTAGAATTGGTGCGTCGTCAGATTTATACTGCGGAAGAATTAGACGTTGCGCCCGATTATTTTAAGAATTTTTCAGAAGCAAATCCGAAAGAGATTGAATTAATCGGACTGAAGCATATCAACCTTAAAAAAGCTTCCGATAAAATACGAAAAGAGCTTGAGGCCAGTGTTGAAACAGTTACCATTTCTTCCGAAGAAATAGAAGAAAACTTAGCGACCCTTCAAGAAGTTAAATTTTCTCATTTACACAACCATTCGCAATATTCCATCTTACAATCTACCATAAGTACGCAAGATTTAGTGAATGCTGCTGTGGAAAATGAAATGCCTGCCGTTGCCATTACCGATAGCGGAAACATGATGGGTGCCTTTCATTTTGTGAAAGCGGTAAATTCGTACAATGCAGGATTGGCTGAAGAAGATAAAGACAAAGCACTAAAAGGAATTGTAGGGTGTGAGTTTTTTGTTTGTGAAGACCACCTTAATAAATCACAAAAAGATAACGGCTATCAAATTGTATTGTTGGCCAAAAATAAAAAGGGATACCACAACCTCGCTAAAATGGCTTCGATCGCCTATACCGATGGTTTTTATTATGTGCCTCGAATAGACCGAGAGGTTATAAAAAAGTACAAAGAAGATATTATTGTGCTTTCTGGTGGAATGTATGGGGAAGTATCGAGTAAGGTTTTAAATGTTGGTGAAAATCAGGCAGAAGAAGCTTTGCTGTGGTGGAAAGAAACCTTTGGCGATGATTTCTATTTGGAAATATTACGTCACAATCAAGAAGATGAAGACCGAGTAAATACTGTACTTGTTGATTTTGCGGCAAAGCACCAAGTAAAATTAGTGGCGTGTAACAACACCTATTACGTTGCTAAAGAGAATGCGAATGCACACGATATTTTATTGTGCGTAAAAGACGGAGAAAAGCAAGCAACACCTATTGGTCGCGGACGTGGGTATCGCTACGGATTGCCAAATCAAGAATATTATTTCAAGTCGCAAGAAGAAATGAAGGCTTTGTTTAAAGACCTTCCGGAAGCAATTAGTTCTATTTCTGAAATAGTTGATAAAATAGAATCCTATAGTCTTGCGCGCGATGTCTTACTTCCAAAATTCGACATTCCTGAAGAGTTCCTAAATCCTGAAGACAAACTCGACGGAGGGAAACGAGGAGAGAACGCATTTTTAAAACACTTAACTTTTTTAGGCGCTAAAAAACGCTACGGCGAACTAACACCTGAAATTGTAGAACGTCTCGACTTTGAGTTAGATGTAATTGAAAAAACAGGATATCCTGGATACTTCTTGATTACGGAAGATTTTATTCGTGAAGCCCGAAAAATGGATGTATCGGTTGGGCCCGGTCGTGGTTCGGCAGCAGGAAGTGTGGTTGCCTATTGTTTGTGGATTACCAATATCGATCCTATTAAGTACGATCTGCTTTTTGAGCGTTTCTTGAATCCGGATCGTGTGAGTATGCCCGATATTGATATTGATTTTGACGATGAAGGTCGAAGTCGTGTCATGGATTATGTAATTGAAAAATATGGAGCCAATCAGGTAGCGCAAATTATTACCTACGGAACCATGGCAGCAAAATCGTCTATTCGCGATACCGCACGTGTGTTAGATTTACCGTTAGGAGACGCCGATCGTATTTCGAAGTTGATTCCGAATATGACGAAGCTGAACAAGATTTTCGGAATGAGCGAACAAGAACTTCGGAAGAAATTTCGAAGCGACGAACTTCCAAAAGTCAACGAGCTTTTAAACCTCGCAGAAGGAAGCGATTTAGAAGCTGAAACCATTAATCAAGCAAAAATTTTAGAAGGCTCGGTTCGAAATACCGGAATTCACGCCTGTGGGGTGATTATTACGCCGAGCGATATTACCGATTTCGTTCCCGTTGCCACGGCAAAAGACAGTGATTTGTACGTAACCCAGTTTGATAACTCGGTAGTAGAAAGTGCTGGCTTGCTGAAAATGGACTTCTTGGGATTGAAAACCTTGACGCTTATCAAGGACACCGTGAAACTTGTAAAGCACAAACACGATATATTATTAGATCCAGATAACTTTCCGTTAGATGATGAGAAAACATACGAGCTCTTCCAGCGTGGTGAAACTGTAGGGATTTTCCAATATGAATCTGCCGGAATGCAGAAGTACATGAAGGAACTAAAACCAACCGTATTTGCCGATTTAATTGCGATGAACGCTTTGTATCGTCCCGGTCCGTTGGAATATATTCCGAGTTTTATTCGACGTAAAAACGGGGAAGAGGAAATTGAATATGACCTTCCAGCGATGGAAGAATACCTAAAAGAAACCTACGGAATTACCGTATACCAAGAGCAAGTGATGCTCCTGTCGCAAAGCCTCGCCGGATTTACAAAAGGGGAAGCCGATGTACTTCGTAAGGCGATGGGTAAAAAGCAAAAAGCAGTATTGGATAAAATGAAACCTCAATTTATCGAGCAAGCCGCTGCAAAAGGACACGATGCCGAAAAACTAGAGAAAATTTGGAAAGATTGGGAAGCCTTCGCAAGTTACGCCTTTAACAAGTCGCACTCTACCTGTTACGCGTGGATTGCTTACCAAACGGCCTACTTAAAAGCACATTATCCTGCCGAATATATGGCGGCGGTGCTTTCCAATAATATGAGTGATATTAAACAGATAACCTTTTTTATGGACGAGTGTAAGCGAATGGGCTTACCCGTTTTAGGACCCGATGTAAACGAATCCTTTTTTAAGTTTACGGTAAATGATGAAGGTGCAGTTCGCTTCGGAATGGGAGCGATAAAAGGAGTGGGAGGAAATGCTGTGGCTACCATCGTAGAAAACCGAAAAGATGGAAAATACAAGTCTATTTTCGATTTGTCGAAACGAATCGATTTGCGTGCAGCCAATAAAAAAGCATTCGAAAATCTTGCCTTGGCCGGAGGATTTGATGGTTTCGATACGCACAGAGCGCAGTATTTACACGACGATGGCGATGGGGTGATGTTTTTAGAAAAAGTATTGCGATACGCCAATAAATACCAAGAAACTGAAAACTCATCGCAAGTAAGTTTGTTTGGCGATGCGAGTGAAGTTCAAATTCCGGAACCTGAAGTGCCTCCGTGTGAAGAGTGGGGAACCATGAAAAAGCTAAAACTCGAAAAAGAAGTGGTAGGCGTTTATATTTCTGGGCATCCCTTAGACGATTTTAAAACCGAAGTATCGTATTTCTGTAATTGCAAGGTATCCGATTTTAATAATTTAGAAAAGTTTGTGAATCGAGAGCTTACCTTTGGAGGAGTGGTGGCAGATGTGCAACACCGCGAATCGAAAGCGGGGAAAGGCTGGGCGATTTTTACAGTAGAAGATTACGACGATAGTTTTGAATTCAAAATATTTGGCGAAGAATACTTAAAGCTCCGCCATTTCTTAGTGCCCAACTCCTTTATCTACGGACGTGTGTTTGTGAAAGAAGGCTGGACAAACCGTGATACCGGTAAAAAAGGCGAACCTAGACTGCAATACAACAGCATGCAATTACTGCACGATGTCATGGAAACACAGGCGCGTAAGCTCACCATTCAAATGCCGGTTGAAGACATACAAGAAGACCGAATTTCCTTGCTAAAAGAACTGTTTGAAGCCCATAAAGGTGAAAAACACTTGCATTTTGTGATTTACGAAGTGGAAAACAAAGTGAAACTAAGCATGCCGAGCAGAAAGCAGAAAGTAAATATCACCCAAGAATTGTTAGACGAGCTAGAAAGAAAACAAGTAAGTTACCGATTGAATTAGTTGGTTTTGGGCGTTCCCCAACGTCGCTAGCTTCGTTGAGGCGGGCTTTCACTACTCGCTTTAATAAATGGTTTTCTAAAAACCATTTATTAAAGCTTAAACACGCCGTTCAATCCCTAACGCGGAAAAATTAAATTAAATGAAAATTCAAGAAATAATAGAAAAATTAGATTCCGAAAATAAATATATTGGTTTCCAGCTTCTTAAAAAAAATGGGTTCATAAATACCACTTGGCTTTTGTATAAAAAGGAAATGGCATATTATTTTTTTGACATAAACCAAAAAATAGAATTTATTGATGCTTATAAATATTCAAAACCTGAAGCTTTAATTGAGTTTGAAAACTCAAATTTTGAAATTGAACTTTCTATAAATTAATAAGAAATAGGATTCTTCTATTTCTTATTACTCTCTCCAATAGTTAACAATTCTAATGTTTATAATACGGGCGAAATTCTCGAATACGGAATGCTTCGCCAATTAACTATACTGTGTATTAATCGGTTGTTGCTTTTCTTTCAATTTCGATAAGTTTATTTGTCAATAGTCGCATTGCTTCCGCAATGGAATCCTTTTTCAAGGGTACTCCCAAAATCAATATTGTATTTGTCACTTTATTTATTCCGTTTTTATATTCAATGCTTTTAATTTCTATTTGATTCGAAGGATAACAAAGAAATCCATATTTTAAATCAGATTTACTGAAAGAAGAGTAGGCCATTATTTGATGCAAATCGTGTCTGTGGACTTCTTTCAGAGTTTCGCTTTGGTCAAACTTGTTGTATAGGTTTGATTTGTACTTGGCGTCTATAAAAACCAAGAAATTTTCTTTCTTAAAGATAGCGTCTGGCTCAATATGCTTTAGTTCCCAAGAATAGTGCTTTGATGTTTTAGAATGGAATTTGAAGTTGGAATAAAGCCTTCCACCAGTTTCTTTTGCCGCTTCTCTAAAGATATGTTGTATAAACTTTTCAAATACATCAGAGAAGTCAACACGCCAAGCTGTACTGTCAACAAGGTTAAAATTTAAAATTTTATTTGCCTGCTCCTTACATTTTTTAACTACAGGACTTTCTGATAACCCAATAATTAATTTATTTGTTGTTTTTGGCTTATGGTGATATAAACGCTCTTCAAGAAAGTTTAATTTATTTCTAAGAGTATTTTTAATTCTTTGTGGTGTATTAGCTGAAAGGAGTTCACTTTTACAAATGTCGAATACATATCTAATCTCAGCATATTCGGTGTGAAACTCGCTTAATACGTTGGCTCTAACGGGAAACTTTAAACGATTTTCGATTTTATATTCTGAATTGATATATTTCGTCCAGTTTACTTGTCCAGTTGGTTGATTTAAAATTTTTTCAACGTTGTCAAACTTACACCAAGGTTTCATTGTCAACTTTTCAAGAGACGATATAAATTTTACAGCTTCTAAATATAACGGTGGTCTAAAATTTTTACCCGATGCTAGAGGCAAACTGTCACTGAATTCTGGACTAATTTCTGTTCCAAGTAAGTCTAAAATTTCAATATAATCCTCAAATCTATCAGGTCCGGTAAATCTGGGCATTACCACAAAATCACCGATTTGCTTTCCGGTATCAGATGCTCTTAATGGAATAGAGCCAATGAACCCTGATGTATGAAAGGCTAATGCCGTACTTTGGTCTGAACCAATTATATAAGGTTGAACCCCCAAGAATTTAAATTGTTCTGAATTGTAGTCAATAAATTTTTGTAGGTATTGTCCAATGACTCTTTTGTCTGCCGATTTGAACCATTTTTTCTGTAACGCAAGTCCACCTAACTGTCTTGATTGTTCAGTTAAACAAGGTATTTCACAAAATACATCTAATGATTTTGTCATTCAAAGAGAGATAAGTTTATTCTTGTAGAGAAATAATTATTGAACTCTTCTTTAGCATTTCGTAAAAGCCCTTCTTGCAAATATTCTTTAATCAAAGGAAAGATTTCGTAACGGATTCTATTCAGCATTTCCGTTTCATTTTTAGCAATGAAGTACCCTTCACCTGGCTGAAGGTTTAATTCAGTACTTGAAGCATACCAATTAAAAATTTCTTCGATAACAGCAAAGTCTTCTTTAAAGAAAAACTCTTCATTAGGTACCTTATTAACAGAGACATTCTCAAGTTTTTTATTTTGGCCATTAATGATTTTTGGAGTCATGGGATACCAAGCAAATCTTCTTCTCAAGGCAAAATCTACAACAGCCAAACTTCTGTCGGCTGAATTCATAGTAGCAATCACGAAAAAATTGTTAGGTAGTTTCTTTACTTTGAAATTAGGCGAAATTTCAATTTCTACGTTTGAGACATCCATCTTATGTTCGAATAAGTAAAAAATTGGTCCTAAAACATTTGAAAGGTTAGCTCTATTTATTTCGTCGATGATTAAAACGACTTTTTTTGAGCTATGCTCAACGGCATGCTTCAATGCTTCCGAGAAACTACCTAAATAACCTCTATATCGAAGTTTTTCGTTTGCGGTGTCAGGTCTTAATCCAAAAATGAAGTCGGAATAACTAGTTTCTGCGTGAAATTGGGTAAAAAATGTCATTGCATTAATATTGTCTGCAACCCCTTTTGCTGTTCTCGTCTTTCCCGTTCCTGGAGGACCTTGAAGAACAATATATTTTCGCTCCATTAATAGGCTCTCAACTTCTTCTGCTTTATCATTAATTTCTGTTTTAAGAAAAGGTTCTAGTGCTACAGTAACTGCTTTTCGATGGTCTTTGTTAGTAGGCCAGTCTCTAAGCTTTGCATAACCTGCTACGAACGCTGCAATAACTTCTTTTCCTTCTTCGCTTTCCGGGTCATTAACGATTTGACAAGTAGGTAAAACTTTGGTGTAAGTTTTAATAGTGTTTTTTATATGCTGTAAGCTTGGGTTTCCAGTGATTGATTTAGGTAAGCTAGTTTCTATATCTGAAAAATCCGTTTTACAAAAGCCTCTTTCGTTTGTTAAATTAGAAAACAATCGTCTTAATCCAGGGTAGGTTGCAAGTTCATAGTCATTTTTAAAACCACTAGAACCAATTCCGAGGCAAACAAGCCATGGTTTATTCTGATCATTAGGGAATATTGTTAAAGAAAAGTCATGAAATGGACCAGATACTTCTTCTTCTGGGTGAATAAAGCCAAAATAAGCACCATTGTCTTTAAGTGGTTCTTGTCCTGTGTTATTCCTTTCAACATAAGACTTATTGAATTCGCTGTCCATCTTAGCACCGAATTCTTCTGCTTTTTCTTTTATAAATTGTCTAATATTTTCTATACTCATATTCTTTTTTTTAAGTGCCATTTTAAAATGCTTGACTATTGAAAACTTAATCTTCAGTTTTTAATTTATACTTTTTAAGTAATTCTTTTGCGTTATCAAATTTTAATAGTTCGTCAAGTGTTAAATTGAAGGCTTTAGAAAAAATAGCCATATTAGTAAGTGAAATATTTCTTTCACCTCTTTCTATCATTCCTATATAAGTTCTGTGAAATCCTGTTTTATAAGAAAGTTGTTCTTGACTCAAGTTTTCTTGAGTTCTTAATTCCCGAATTCTGTTACCAAATTCTTGTAAAAGAAATTTATTAATCATTTATTAAAACTATACTTATTGTATGCTTTAGTCAACATACAATGTGTATCATAATTAATATTAAATTTTCTTATTTTTATAAATTATGCTCATACTCAGTCAAAAAAATCATAGGAAGAAAAGCCAATATTTTAAGACAAATCTATTTTCCCAAAAAAACAGAAAACAGAATAAGTCACGTTAGGCCACATACAAGAAATGCTGATGATACTTATAAATTACCTCTTACGGATAAGTTAACAGGAGTAAAGGAATATACTAAACATTGTTTTTGGCTAAATGCGAGTTACATAAGAGACGAAATTTATTTAAAATAACACCACCACATGAAACATCTACTACTAGTGTCATTTTTAGTTGTCAGTTTTTTGGGATATGCTCAAAATTGGGAGTTTGAAAAACCCGACTACAGCGTTATTAAGAAAAACATAGAAAATAAAAATTCGGGGCTATTTTATGAAACCTTGATGGGGCGCTTTGTGGAAGCAGATACAACCTTAACGTTGGAGGAAAAAAGGCATTTGTATTATGGTTATTCCTTTAACGAGAACTATTCGCCCTATTCTCGCTCAAAATTGAATGATACGCTACGTGTTATCATGCAAAAAGAAACACTGAGCCCTGACGATTTAACGAATGTACTTCAGTTTTCAGAAACCATTTTAAAAACAAATCCATTTGATTTACGGTCTTATAACCGTCAGTTATATGTGTATGAGCAATTAAGGGATCGAGAGAATTACGATAAAACAATTCGCCGCCGTGATATGATTGTGGATGCATTAATAAGTTCAGGTGATGGGACTTCTAAGGAAGATTCGTTTTATGTGATTTACACGGCGCATGAATATGATTTGATACAAATTGTCGGTCTTGATTTTGGAGGCATGCAACAGTTAATTGAACATTACGATTACTTAACCGTTGCTGAGAATGATGCAGGGTTGGAAGGGTTGTATTTTGACGTGAGTCCTTGTTTAAATTCAATGTCAGCTAAACTTAAAAAATAAACTTCCAAGCCCTAGCCCTGATTGCAGTGGAAATCCTTTTTAGGAAGCATGACTAAAAAGATTGGAGCGGAAAGCAGGAAATAGCTTCAAAAAACAACTAATACAGCACAATGCCTATTAAAAATATCACATCCTATCTCGTGGAAAACGGCGGTCTCACTCTTACTGAGGTTGCTGCCTTGGAGCCTTTTTTGAAAGCGGGAAGTTTTAAAAAGGGGGAGCGGTTGTTGAAAGAAGGTGACATTTGTCGCGATACGATTTTTGTGGAAAAAGGCTTGTTACGAACCTATACGCTCGATGAAGCGGGGAAGGAGCACATTGTTCAGTTTGCACCCGAAAATTGGTTTACAGGCGATCGCGGGAGTATTTATTTTAACGATCCTGCCTATTTTAGTATTGAAGCCATTGAAGATACCGAAGCGGTGTTTGTAAATGACGATTTTATCAACAAGGCTTCAGAAATGAGTGAAACCTTTCGGCAGTTTAATAAAAAACTGTTGCACAATCACATTCGGCAGTTGCAAAAACGCATTAATTTGTTGCTAAGCGCTTCGGCAGAAAAAAGATACCTCACGTTTATTACCCAATATCCAGATTTGTTGCTTCGTGTTCCGCAATGGATGATTGCTTCGTATTTGGGAATGACGCCCGAAAGCTTAAGTCGGGTGCGCAAAGAATTGGCGGCCAAAAATTTTAAGCCGTATTAATCTAATTGTGTCATGTTTTAAGTTTTTTAAATATTGAAATTCTAATGCAATTCTAACGTGGTGCTAAAATGTATTTTTTAGTAAATAGGTATCTTTGTGTGTTTCCCATATTTTAAAGCCTACTACTATCGTAAAACAAATATTAGTCATAGAAGATGAACCCAATGTGGCGGCATTTATAAGCCAAGGACTGCAAGAATCAGGGTATAAGGTATTTGTGGCATACGATGGTGCAAACGGCTTGGAGTTACTGAAGCAAAAAGAAATAGATTTGGTAGTGCTCGACATTATATTGCCAGGAATGGATGGAAGAGAGGTTGCCAAAAAAATACGAAATTTGGGCTATGCTACACTTCCCATCATCATGCTTACCGCTTTAGGAACAACCGAGAATATTGTAAAGGGACTGGATGCAGGTGCAGACGATTACCTGCTGAAACCTTTTAAGTTTAAGGAATTGTTAGCTAGAATTAGAGCTCGTACCCGAACGATTGGGGTTCCTGTAAATGAAGAACAACTATTGACATTGGCCGATTTAGAATTGGATGGGGATGCAAAACAAGTGAAGCGTGCTGGGAGTGAAGTAAAATTAACCTCTACCGAATTTCGATTGCTGGAATATTTATTAAAAAACAGGAATAAGGTGTTAAGTAGAATGGATATTTTGGAGAATGTGTGGGATATCAATTTTAATCTAGGGACCAATGTTGTCGATGTGTATGTGAACTATTTAAGAAATAAAATAGATAAGCAGTACGATAACAAGCTAATTCACACCGTTATTGGTATGGGGTATGTATTGAAAGAAGAATAAGCTATTCTATGCAATTACGGACAAAAATTACATCTATTTTCGTTGTTTTAACGAGCTTGTTTTTAACAGGTATTTTTATCTTTATTTATTATTTTTCGAAAGAATATACCGAACGAGAATTTTATTTACGGTTAAGTCAGAGAGCTACTATTGCCGCACAAGCGTATTTGGATGAAGGTGATTTGAATGTTGATATTTATGAAGATATAAGGCTTCGTCACTTACAAACTTTGCCCAACGAAAAGGAAGTTATCTACCCTGTAGATGCGAAGCGAAAAAAGCCTTTGGTGGCTTTAGATACTACTTTGCCTGAACGTTTTTATAAAAAAATATTTACAAAAAAATATGCCGAACTAAAGCAAGATCAGTATTACTATACAGGATTGTTGTATCATGATGATAAAGGAGATTTTATAGTGGTGCTTTCAGCTACAGATTTGTACGGATTTGGAAAGCTAGACAACCTGCGAAACATCCTCATCGCAGCCTTTTTTGTGAGTATTATTTTTATATTCTTTTTAGGGCATTATTTCGCGAAGCAAGCCTTAAGTCCGATTTTAAGAATTATAGAAGAGGTGAACTCAATACGTGCTGAAAACCTATCACTTCGGTTGGACACGACTCATGGAAAGGATGAGTTGGCAGATTTATCACGCACGTTTAACAATATGCTAGATCGATTGCAAATCTCGTTCGACTTGCAGAGTAATTTTATTAATAATGCATCGCATGAACTTCGGAATCCTTTAACAGCTATTTTAGGTCAGACCGAAATTGCGCTCAATAAAGAACGAAGTGTAGAAGATTATCTTTCAACACTGAAAAACATCGAATTAGAGGCGGCGAGACTCGATTTTTTAGTAAACGGACTTCTGAAGCTTGCGAAAACAGACTTTGACTCTAAGGGGTTGGTGATTGAAGCTTTACGGATTGATGAATTGGTATTGGATATCAAGAAGAACCTCGATGTGTCTATTCCTGATAATAAAATTATTTTAGATTTTGAAGGACTGCCTGAAAATGAAAATTGCATTACCCTTTTAGGAAGTGAGTCACTTCTGAATGTTGCGTTGAGTAATATCTTGGAAAATGGCTGTAAGTTTTCAGAAGAGAAAAAAGTAACCTTAAAAATTGTATCAGATTCCGATCATATTTTACTCACTATAAAAGATGAGGGAGTGGGAATTCCTGAAGACGAATTGAAAAATATTTTTGAACCATTTTTCAGAGCTTCTAATGTAAGAGGGATTGAAGGTTTTGGTTTTGGACTTCCTTTGGCGTATCGAATCATAAAAATGCATTCTGGAGAAATTCGAGTTTACTCCCAAGAAAATAGGGGTACAATAGTTAAAATTAAGTTAAAAAACAAAAAGCACCTCTAATTTTAGAGGGGTATTAGCATTCTAATCTCATTTTAATTTCATTCTTATTCTGTTTTAACTTTTGCCAATTAAGTTTGGTTAAAAGTTAAAAACTATGAAAAAGATACTAATTCCTACAGATTTTACCGTTGAGTCTTTACAGCTTGTCGAGTATGCTATTTTAAATTTTCCAAATACCAAATTAGAAATTATTCTCATTGCGGGTTATAAGTTACCAGACACTCGTTGGGAGGTTACCCACTTTAAAGCAAAAGAGCAATTTCGCAAACAGTTAAGCAATGAATTTATAGCGTATGAACGTCGCTTAATTCTTGAGCACGAAAACCATATTGAGGCTATTTCTTTTGAGTTATTTACAGGAATCAACTCTTATTCTTTCCAGAATTTTTTGAAGCAATTAGATGTAGAAGATGCTGTTGTTCCGAAAGGGGCCTTCTCTCATAGTCCAAATCATAAATGGTTTGATACCACAAAGTATTTAAAAAAGTGTGTCAATAACGTTGTTGAAGTTTCTTTGGATGTAACTGATGAAGAACCACAGCGAAAGTTTTCTCTTGTAAGCCTTTTCAATTCATAAAATTTTAAAATAATAGCTATGAAAAATTTCACAACAAAATATGTAAAGTCTGATATTAAGTCAGGATTGGTGGTTTTCTTGGTCGCATTACCACTATGCTTAGGAATCGCTTTGGCGAGTGGCGCCCCATTGTTTTCTGGAATCATTTCAGGTGTGGTAGCGGGTATTGTGGTTGGGGCTCTTAGTGGTTCACAATTAAGTGTTTCTGGACCGGCAGCGGGGTTAACAGCGATTGTGTTGGCTGCTATAGCAAGTTTAGGTTCGTTTGAAGCCTTTTTGTTAGCTGGTTTCTTGGCGGGGATAAT
This sequence comes from Ulvibacter litoralis, assembly GCF_900102055.1. Taxonomy (GTDB): domain Bacteria; phylum Bacteroidota; class Bacteroidia; order Flavobacteriales; family Flavobacteriaceae; genus Ulvibacter; species Ulvibacter litoralis. Next base: position 526,962 of record NZ_FNBA01000001.1, on the reverse strand, counting down.
CCAAATTACGCTAGGGTTTGTTAAAGCTGGAGTACTTTCAAATTACCTACCTTCTAACGTTATTGAAGGGATGCTCGCAGCAATTGGAATCATTATAATTTTATCACAGCTCCCGCACGCAGTGGGTTTTGATGAAATGCACGAAGGCGATTACTTCTTTATCAACGCTGATGGGCAGCATCAAATATTTGTAACTCTGGCAAATACAATCAATTATATTCATCCAGGAGCCTTGTTGGTGGTCTTGGCTTCGCTAACGGTTTTAATAGCATTTAAGAAAGTCCCTTTTTTGATGCGATTAAAATCTATTCCAGGGGCTTTAATTGCGGTATTAGTTGGTATTGCAATTAATGAAACTTTAAAAGCAACAGGTTCTTCTTTGGTGATAAGTCAAGAGCATTTGGTTAATCTCCCTATTCCAGAATCTATGAATCAATTTTGGAATCAATTTAGTATGCCAGACTTTTCGCAAATTGTAAATATAGACGTTTGGGTAGTAGCGCTTACTATAGCCGCTGTTGCTAGTATAGAAACCTTATTGTGTATTGAGGCAGCAGATAAGATGGATCCGTTAAAAAGATATACAAATACGAATAGAGAGTTAAAAGCACAAGGTGTTGGGAATATGTTGAGTTGTTTAATTGGAGGGATTCCAGTAACATCTGTAATTGTTAGGACTTCAGCAAATGTGAATTCTGGAGGTAGAACTAAAATTGCGGCCATCTCCCACGGTTTCTTTTTGATGATAGCAGTTTTAGCAATTCCGTCTTTATTAAATAAAATCCCTTTAGCTTCCCTTGCAGCGGTATTACTAGTTGTTGGATATAAGTTAGCGAGCCCTCGAATATTTATTCATATGTGGCATAACAGTAAAAAGTTTCAATTTATTCCTTTTTTAGTAACTGTAGTTGCTATTGTATTTACAGACTTATTGGTTGGAGTTGGAATTGGTTTGGCTGTAAGTGTTTATTTTATTTTACGAGGAAATTTAAAATTGGCTTATTTTTTTAAAAAAGACAAGCATACTAAAGGGGAGACCATACAAATGGAATTGGCACAAGAAGTATCATTTTTAAATAAAGCAGCAATAAAGCAAACTTTTGCTCATTTACCAGAAAATAGTAAAGTTGTGTTGGATGCTTCTGCAACAGTTTATATAGATTATGATGTGCTACAGCTAATAAAAGACTTTGTAAATGAAGGTGCTGCAGAACGTAATATTACGGTAGAACTTATTGGTTTCAGAAGGGAGTACAATATTGAAAATTCTATCACTTATGTAAATTCTATAGTGTCTGATAACGGAGCTCCTGTTTCGCCAACAGTTGTTACAAATGGAACGAAAATTCCATCTAATGTTTTGAAAGTACAGGAGTTGGCAATGGTATAATTTTTTTGTGAAGTTTGTTAAGGCAGCTCTTTTGTTTTTGAAATCGGAAATGATTTTTAAAATAACGGGGCTGTTTTTTATTAACGCGGTAATGGAACAAAGTCTGTTTCGCCCGGAACCTTCGGAAAGGTTTGTGCAATCCACTTATTTCTCGCTTCTTCTATCATTTCTTTTTCTGAAGCCACAAAATTCCAATGAATAAAACGTTCTTCAGGAAAGGGTTCGCCGCCAAAAAGATACACCGTACTTTTCGCTTCTAGTTCAAATTCGCATAGCGTACTGTCGTTGGCAACGAGAAGTTGTTTGGGTTCATAGGTGTTGCCTTCGCTATGCACGGCACCTTCTAAAATGTACAAGCCACTCTCTCCAAAAAGATCTTTACCGATAGAAACTTTTTGTCGGATATCACTTTTTAATTCTATAAAATACAAGTCGCTATGCACGGGAACTGGCGATTCTTTTCCGAATGCTTTTCCAGCAATCAGTTTCACAGTAACGCCGTCTTGTTGCCAAGTGGGAATGTCTTCTTTTTCAACATGACTAAAAGAAGGCTCCATCCCTTCTAAATGTTTCGGAAGCGCCACCCAAATTTGAAGTCCGTGGAGTGACTTTTTCACCCCTCGAAAGCGTTCTGGTGTCCGTTCTGAATGTACCACCCCTTTTCCTGCTGTCATCCAATTCACGGCTCCTGGACTGATTTCTACCACCGAACCAATGCTGTCTCGGTGCATTATATGCCCTTCAAAAAGATAGGTGAGCGTAGACAATCCGATGTGCGGATGTGGTGCTACGTCCAGATGTTCGGTTTCGGATAATGTTGCGGGTCCCATATGGTCGATAAACGCAAAAGGGCCTACCATTCTTTTTTGGCGAAATGGAAGCAAGCGTCCTACCATAAAATTACCAATATTGGCGGCTCTTTCGGGTACGATGGTATTGATGTTTGACATAGGATTTCAGTTTAAAAATTCATAGGAACTTCCATGAGCAACACTTTGCTGCCACTAAAAGTAGTAAAAGCAACCGAATTTGTATCCCAAATTCCGAAGCCGTCTCTTTTTTCGAGTTTCTGATTTTCCACTTCAATTTCGCCTTCTAAAAGGAAGACGTAAAGTCCGTTACCTTCTTTTTTAAAGGTGTAGTTGGTTGTGGTGTCTTTGTCAAAACTCCCCAAGTGAAACCAAGCGTCTTGATGTGCCCAAACTCCGCTATCGTCTTTGTTGGGTGACAGAATTTGATAAAACTCATTCTCTTTTGCGATGGAAGCCGTAGAAATTTGATCGTATCTCGGGCTTACATTTTCTTTATTCGGAAACATCCAGATTTGAAGAAATTTTACAGCAATCTCTTTGTTTTTATTGTATTCGCTGTGTGTAATTCCGGTTCCGGCGCTCATTATTTGCACGTCACCTTCTTTAATAACCGTCGAGTTGCCCATATTGTCCATGTGTTGCAAATCGCCTTCCAACGGAATGGAAATAATTTCCATGTTTTGGTGCGGATGTGCGCCAAACCCATTTCCGCCAGAAACTGTATCGTCGTTTAGAACGCGTAAGGCTCCAAAATTCATGCGTTCTGGATCTTGGTAGTTTGCAAAACTGAATGTATGGTGAGAGTTTAACCAACCGTGATTGGCATGTCCTCGTGTGTTTGCTTTGTGTGTGATTGTTTTCATAATTTATTTTTTAATCTTCTAAATAACCAAATTTACCCATGTTGTAATCGGTGATGGCTTGTGCAATTTCTTCTTTGGTGTTCATTACAAACGGACCTTGTGCTGCGATAGGTTCGAGAATAGGTTCGCCACTTAATACGAGAACAACAGCCTCTTCTGAAGCAGTGATTGTGATGTTTTCGCCTTCGTTTTCAAACAATACCAAATGATCGGTTGCGATTACTTCGGAATCTTGAAGGGTAATACTTCCTTCTATCACTAACAAACAGGTGGTGTAGTGTTCAGGAAATGAAAAGTTTGCTGTTCCGCCTTTGTGCAAACGTGCGTTTAGCATGTGTAATGGGGTGAAGGTGGAAGCCGATCCTTTTACGTCGTTGTAGTCTCCGGCGATTACTTCTATAGTTCCTTGTTGCTTCGGAAGGGTGTACGTTGCCATTTCCTCTTTTGAAATTGCTTGATACTTTGGGTTCGACATTTTATGTGCAGCGGGTAAATTTACCCACAATTGCACCATTTGAAAGTCGCCTCCCGTTTTACTGAAGCTTTCTTCGTGGTATTCTTTGTGTAATACTCCTGAAGCTGCCGTCATCCATTGTACGCCGCCTTCGCCAATAACACCGCCACCGCCGCTGCTGTCGTGATGTGCCACTTTTCCTTTGTAGGCAATGGTCACCGTTTCGAAACCACGATGCGGATGTACGCCGACACCTTTAGGTACTTCGGAAGGAGGGAAGTAAAATTTGGAATTGTAGTCTAACATGATAAAAGGCGTCATGCGAGGCATACTCAACCCTTGGCTGCCCGGTATAAAATTGTGCACTCTAAATCCGTCGCCCACAAAATGAGGGGTACTTGGTGCTACAATACGTTCTATGGTTTTAGTTTTCATTTTGTAAATCTTTATTGTGAAATACTGAATTTTGTTGGTATTCAGGATGTCGGTCTATGTATGCTTTTATAAAAGAGCAATAGGGTTTTACGTGTAAGTTATGCTCTTGAGCGTAGTCTAATATTCCTTTCGCAATAAAGCTCCCTATGCCTTTGCCTTCTAATTGTTTAGGAACTTCGGTGTGGGTATATGCAATTCCGCCAGGGAATAGTTTGTATTCTGCAATGGCAGTTGCGCTTTCTACTTTCACTTCGAAGCGGTTTTTTTCGGTATTTTGTTCTAATGTGTAGCTCATAACGGTATTAATTTTATTCAAAAATACGATGGGTTTTGAAGGTGTGCATTGATGTATGATAAGAAAGGGGTTTTAAGTGTTTCGGGTAGGGATAGAAGCGGCATCCCCCGATGAGAATCGGGGATATAGCTGAAAGCCCGGTGCTTTTTATTGGGCAGCGCCGAATAAAAGGCAACCCGCATGATAAGATTAATCGATACGGATATTGTCTAAAGTAATGTAAAGGTTGTAAGGAATCGAGTTTTTTTTGACTACTTTTGTGTTAGTAATTAAAACAAATAGTATGGCTTTAGAGATAACAGACGCAACGTTTGAAGAAACAGTATTAAAAAGTGATAAACCCGTAGTGGTTGATTTTTGGGCAGCATGGTGCGGTCCTTGTAGAATGGTTGGACCAATCATTGATCAAATTAGTGACGAATACGACGGTAAAGCAGTTGTTGGAAAGGTAGATGTAGATGCAAATCAAGAATTTGCAGCGAAGTACGGAGTTCGTAATATTCCAACTGTTTTGATTTTTGATAAAGGTGAATTAGTAGGACGCCAAGTAGGTGTTGCTCCTAAAAATGTATACGCAGAAGCGATTGATAAGCTTTTGTAATAAGTTTAGAAAATTAAATTATAAAAGGCTTGGCGATATGTTAAGCCTTTTCTTATTTTAGTAAGATTGTAAGTTAATTTAAAAAGTACCCTTGTTACGGCAAGGACATTTGTATGGAAAAGAAAACAGTAAAAGTTCAAGATAGAATTGAAAGTCAGCAGTTAGATGATAGAACTATCTTTCTATGGGGTATGGTAGACGATAAAAGTGCACGCCACGTGGTAGATAGATTGCTATATTTAGATTCGGTTAATAATGAAGAGATTAAATTTTATATAAATAGTCCGGGAGGATATGTTACTTCAGGTTTTTCTATTTACGATACTATTAAGTCGATAAAAAGTCCTGTTTCTACAATCTGTACTGGATTGGCAGCTTCGATGGGAAGTTTGTTGCTTTCGGCAGGTGAAAAAGGACGTCGTTTTATCCAACCACATGCGCGTGTTATGATTCACCAGCCTAGTGGAGGTGCTAGTGGACAAGCAAGTGATATTCAGATTACAGCTCAAGAAATTATTAAAACTAAGGAATTAAGTGCTCAGATTTTAGCAGATAATTGCGGACAAACATTTGAGAAGGTAATGAAAGATTTTAATCGTGACCATTGGATGGGTGCTGATGAGTCTGTTTCCTACGGAATTGTTGACGGAATTGTGTAAGTAGTTATTAGTGAACTGTGAACTGTGAACTGTGAACGGTGAACCGTGAATGGTGCGCAGGAGAATAGTAAGTAATGCTTTAGGTATGAATCATAAAGACATGGATGTGTGGAAAAAGAGCATGGATCTAGTTGAAGCTATTTATAAAATTAGCGCTCAGTTTCCTAAAGAAGAAATTTACGGGCTTACAAGTCAAATAAGACGTTCTGCGGTCTCTGTTCCATCAAATGTGGCAGAAGGAGCGGCAAGAAAAAGCGATAAGGAATTTATACAGTTTATAAGTATTGCATTAGGCTCGCTTTCTGAAGTTGAGACTCAATATTATTTATCTGTACGATTGGGTTTTATTCAAGAATCTGAAACATTAAAAAACCAACTTAATTCAGTTGGAAAATTGTTGCTTGGTACAAGAAATTATTTACAAAAAAAATAAAACAAACTATTCACCGCTCACCACTCACAAATCACGATACAAGGAAGATAACCTAATGAATATAGACAAAGAAATAAACGAAATTGTTGGGTTTAAACACCTGGAGTTGCTCGCTACGCAAGTGGTAGAGGGGTTTATTTCTGGACTTCATAAGAGTCCGTTTCACGGTTTTTCTGCGGAATTTGCGGAGCATAAAACCTATAATAATGGTGAAAGCACCAAGCATATTGACTGGAAGCTTTTTGCTAAAACGGATAAGCTCTATACCAAGCGCTACGAAGAAGAAACCAATTTACGTTGCCATTTAATTATTGATAACAGTAGTTCGATGCATTATCCTGCACTCAAAGAGCAAGGGATTAATTCGTTAAATAAGATTGGTTTCTCGGTATTGGCAAGTGCTGCGATTATGAACTTGCTAAAGCGTCAGCGCGATGCGGTGGGGATGAGTATTTATAGTGATACGTATGAGTTCTATTCTTCGGAAAAAGGGAGTGAGCGCCATCATCAAATGCTTTTGGCGCAACTTAATAATGCCGTTGTAGCATCAAAAACACAAGTACAGACCAAAACCTACAGTCATTTGCATTTAATAGCAGAAAAACTGAAGCGAAGGTCGTTGGTGTTTTTGTTTACCGATATGTTTGAAAGTGATGCGGAAGCAGAAAAGTTATTTGAAGCCTTACAGCATTTAAAATACAACAAACACGAAGTAGTGTTATTTCATACGTTTGATAAAGAAAAGGAGTTGCAGTTTGATTTTACGAATCGCCCCAAGCGTTTTATAGATGTTGAGACGGGTGAGTTTGTAAATTTATATGCAGATACCATAAAGGAGCAATACGAAACGGCGGTACAAACCTACTTTACAGATTTAGAGTTGAAGTGCGCGCAATACCGTATTAAGTACGTTCCGACGAATATTAATGAGAGTTTCAATAAAATTTTGACTACCTATTTAGTGGAACGTCAGAAGTTTGGATAAAAAGTGAAATTTTTTTTCGAAAAATGTTTGTCAGATTGAATAGAGGGTGTATATTTGCACTCGCTTGTAGCAATATAAGCAAAGACATGCTAATAAAGTCTTTAAAATAGTAGCACGGTCTGGTAGTTCAGTTGGTTAGAATACCTGCCTGTCACGCAGGGGGTCGCGAGTTCGAGTCTCGTCCAGACCGCCAACGTCCCCACGAAAGTGGGGATATTTTGAAATACTTCTCAGGTTATATGAGGAGGTTCCCTTCTGCAAGGGAACGCAAACGCGTTGTGTTGTCCGTCTTAAATGTGGCGGAGGGTTTATGTAGTAAACCGATGAAGAGCTTATCCAAATGGATGGGCTTTTTTTGTTTTAGGGTGATTCATCTTCAAAAGGCAACATTGATACGTTTTTTACATCTGAAAGGTGTGCAATTAGGTGTGCATCTTTTCTACAAGGTGTGCATGTCCATTTACTAACCAAAAAAAATATAAAATAATGAATACAAGTACTATCAATGTATTGTTTGTGCTTGCACGCAATCGAATGAACCAATCCAACAAATGTGCGCTCAGATGCCGTATAACCTTCTTAAAAAAGAGGAAAGAGTTCTCTACAGGTTTATTTATAAACCCTGACTATTGGGATGGGAAAAAACAGCGAGTCAAACCAAGTGACCAAAGTGAATATCTAAACAGCCAATTAAGCCTGATCAATCAAAATTTGAATCAGGCTTTTTTATTTTTACAAGTTAAAGGGACTTCATTTAATGTGCTTGACATCTATAATCAATACAAGGGAGAAGCTCCAAAAGATGAGCTATGCGTGATGGAAGTGTATAACCTCCATAGCGATAGAATTAAAAGGCTAATCGGAATAGATATTAAATTAGTTACTTATCAGAAGTATCTGGAATCTGGCAAACACTTGCAAGACTTTATTATGCATAAATTCAAAACAAAAGACATCCTGTTAAAGGCTCTTAAAAGCAATTTTCTAGGCGAATATGAATACTATCTTAAAACAGAGAAAAAGCTTGCGCAGAGCACCTTAAACAAGGCTATTCAAAGGTTTAAGAAGGTGTTGAAGTTCGCGATAGCAGAGGAATATTTAAATCGAGATCCATTCTTATTATTTAGCTATAAGACAGTAAGAAAAGAGATAATCTTTCTTTCTGAAGAAGAGCTTAGAAGATTGGAAAGGTATCAATTCCGAATTGATAGAATTGGTATGATTAGGGACTTGTTTGTTTTCTGTTGTTATACTGGATTAGCATATAAAGAAATGGCTAGTCTGAAAAAATCAGATATCATTAAAGAGTTTGATGACAACCTTTGGTTAAGTATTAGGCGTAGTAAAACAGGGAAGACTTATAAAGTACCTCTGTTGCCTCAGGCTCTATTAATACTATATAGATATGACAAGGACCATTCTGAATATATTTTTAATAACATATCTAATCAGAGGTTCAATAGCTATTTAAAAGAGATTGCTGATTTCGTTGGGATAAAAAAGAACCTAACTCACCATATGGCTAGAAAGACATTTGCTTCAACTGTTCTTTTGTATAATGATGTTCCTATGGAGATAGTTTCAGAGCTCTTAGGACATAGTAGTATGAAGATTACTCAAGCTAGTTATGGTAAGGTTGTTCAGAAGCGAGTAAGTGAGGAAATGATAAAGTTAAAATTAAAATAATTTAATTAATACATTTTCTACTTCTTTTCTCTTATAATAAACTCTAGCTCCAATCCCATACGATTGGAGTTTTCCTTTTTTAGTCCAATTGTGAACTGTAGAGATATCTACTTTAAAGAATAATGCTACTTCTTTTCGTGTCATTAACTCTATAGGCTTTATTGGCTGAAAATGATTCTTAATATCATTCAGTCTTTGCTCAATAACAATAAGCTTTTCTAATATTTCTTCGACCGCCCTTGGCATTTCTTCAAATCTTAAACTTTTCATCTTAATACAATATAAATAATGAATACAATAAATGAAATACAACTTATCTATTCCAATGAAATAGATAGCACTGTAAAAATATCTAATAGCCAAACAGCATATAACCTTCTTTTAGATAATTGGAATGTAAATACCATTCAATTACAAGAGGAGTTTAAAGCACTGTTTTTAAACAGAGCTAATAATGTACTTGGGATTTATCATATGTCAAAAGGTGGTGTGGCTGGAACAGTAGTAGATATGAAATTACTTTTAACTGCTGCTTTAAAATCAAACGCTTCTTCCATAATAGTGGCTCATAATCATCCTTCGGGAAACATACAATACAGTTCTCAGGATAAAATATTAACTAAGAAAATTAAAAAGGCAGCTGAATATTTAGACCTTCAACTTATTGATCACATAATAATAACTAAAAGTGGGTATTATAGTTTTTCGGATGAAGGTGATTTATGAATTTTGTGGAGAAACCTTATAGGTTGCTCTTTTATATAGAACTAACTTGTTCTACTTTTTAGACAGAGGTGCTAATAGCCTCTTTTTATTATAATAACTATTATTAACTACTAAAATAAAATAAATGAAATTTTTAAAACCAATTAAACTTACTTTTTTAATCTTATTATTCATTGGGTGTTCATCTAATGATAACTCTGTTACAATAGGTCTCCCGACAGAAGTGAAATATTTAAATGAATCTAATGGTGGGGTTGTCCTAAAGTTAAGTTATGAAGGAGACAGGATTGTGAAAGCTTGGTCAAGTAGCGCATTCCCTGGAAGGATGCAGTTTGTATATAACTCAAATGGACTTATTTCGAGAGTTTATAGATTCTCTCAGAATTCAAATGATTTTAATAATTTCAATTGGGATATATCTAATGCAAGTTCATATTATGACTATGAATATCAGGACAATAAACTTATGGCAATAAGGAGCGGTAGTTTTGGCGATGTAGAGTTTACATATGCTAATGACTTAATTGTAGAAAAAAAGCTGTTTAATTCAGGAGGACAATCAAGTCGTATTATTAGTTATGAATATAATAGTAATAACATTGTTATGAGCTTAACTATTGATGAAACTCCTTCTGGAGGGGCTTCACATACCTATAATATTACTCTAGATGAACAGGTTAATCCGTTTTATTTTCTTTGGGATAAACATAGAATATTACTGCCTAAAGAAGTGGATGGGGTGTATAGAGAGAATATTGAATTTTTAGCTAATAATGTTATTGAAAGAAAAGAAGCAGAAATTACAGAATTTAGTATTCTATTAGAATATGGGCTAGAAGGCTATCCAATATCTTATGAGATTACTCAAGGAGTACTAGCGGGTGATGAAGGAACATATAGTTACTTTTCAATTTAATTTTTTTTATTTTTTTTCCGCACGCTAGATAAACTCAACTTCACCCCTACCCTTTTTATATTTTGGGAGATAGGGGTGTCTTATCTCATAACTAAAATATAAATAATTATGACTGAGTATCGTGAAATTACTAATGATATCTCTGGTGAATCAGAGTTTCTTTTTAATGCTACTCTCTTGAAAATAGGAGAGAATACCTTGACTAATAGTAATGATAAAGACTATAAAATTGTTACGCTAAGATTTGACTTGCCAGATGGTGAAGAAGTGGAACGTACTGCAATGTGCTATGCGTCTAACTACATACATGGAGTTGAGGTTGATAAGTCTTACCTGTGTAACTTGAGTTTTGACGGGGAAGGTAGTCCTCAAATTAGAATGTCTCATCTAAGTAATGCCAACAGGGCTAGCACAAATGACTTTGCAGGTTTATTTCAGGCAAAGAAACAACTTATTGATGATGATTTAGTGATTTAATAATCACTTTTGATTCAACCTCGAATAGGACCTATGCATTTATGTATAGGTCCTTTTTTATTTATTAATACTTAAAACAGCTATAATGGAATTAAGAAAATCCGAAAGGAAAAAAGCAAAAATAAAATTAGCCCTGCAGGGAAGTGCTGGCAGTGGTAAAACATACTCAGCATTGCTCTTAGCAAAGGGCTTAATCGGTGGAGAATTCACCAAAACAGCTATAATAGATACTGAAAATGGTTCAGCTGACTTATATGCTCATTTAGGGAACTACAATGTTGTGACAATGAAACCCCCTTATTCGCCTGAAAGATTCATTGAAGCTATTATTCTTTGCGAAAAAGCAGGGATGGAAGTAATAATTATTGACAGTATCTCACATTGTTGGGATTACCTATTAGACCTACACAGTAATATGCCAGGCAATAGTTTTACTAATTGGGGTAAGATCACACCTAGACAGAATGCTTTTGTTAATAAGATACTCCAGTCTAATTCACATATCATTTCGACGATGCGTGTAAAACAAGACTATGTGTTAAATCAAAAGAATGGAAAAATGGTGCCTGAAAAGGTAGGATTAAAGGCTATTCAGCGGAATGATTTAGACTATGAGTTTACTATTGTATTTGACGTGGACATTGCTCACCAAGTAAAAGCATCTAAGGATCGAACAGGACTCTTTATTGATAAACCAGAGTTTATAATCAACGCTTCAACTGGTAAAAAGATAATGCAATGGTGTGAGGAGGGAATTGGGTTGGTAGGAGAAGAAATTCAACTGGAGATTAATGCCTGTGAGACAATGGAAGGACTTAGACACGTATACTCGAAGTATCCAGATTTACAAGAACGAATTAAACCTCTAATTCTCAAAAAGAAGGAACAACTAGAGCGAATTCAATCTCAAGTTATTCCGAATAATCAAATAATTTAACAAACTAAAAATCAAGAAAATGGAATTGATAGCAGTAAGTAACATAGAAAATCAGATAATATCTGAAGAGCATATAACTACTTCGAAAGGAAGCTTTATAGAGGCAAATACTCAGGAAGTATCATTGTCTCATCTTAAAAGAGATTGTATCATTCCTGTGTACAGCGATAATGAGAGTACAATAGCTCATTCACAATTTATCGATGCAACAAAGGAAGTTGTTCAAGCCAACTTTTCAGATGTAAGAATCCTGGAACCAAACATTAGGATTTCTCATGTTATCAGGGGTAGAGTACCAAGTGCAATTGGGAAGGCAGTGAAGGAGTTAATGCCAGAAGAAAAAACCATTTACTATCAGCGCTGTGCATTTATAATTGAGATACCTAGTTTGACCGAAAGTGTAAACAACAATTCATTGTCCTTAACAATTGGAGGAGTAAGATCTCTTAATCAAGAGAATTTGTATTCAAAGCGAAATATAGAAAAGTTTAAGGTGTTTATAGGTTTCAAGAACCTTGTTTGTACTAATTTATGTATTAGTACTGATGGATTGAAGGCTGATATTAGAGTTAGCAGCATAGCAGAATTAAAGGATCGTATAAATGAACTAATACAGTCTTTTGATAGGGAAAGGTTTTTGGGGAACATGGAACGTATGAGTAAACATTATTTGAATGAACAACAGTTCGCTCAGACCATCGGAAAAATGAAAATGTACCAGCATCTTTCTCCAGAAGAAAAAGTAGGCAAGTTGGCATTATCCGTGAATGATAATCAAATAGGAGCAATGGTCCGTGACTATCATTCCGACCCAAATTTCTCTAAGGATATTGAGAAGAGTATTAACCTATGGAATTTTTATAATCTTATGACAGGGGCAAATAAGTCGTCATATATTGACTCAAATTTGGAAAGGAATGTCAATGCATTTGAATTTGTGAATGGACTTAGTGATTCAATGCAAAATCAAAGTGAGAATTGGTTTCTAATATAAAATAGCTATCTCGAACATTTCTGAAAACATATGAAAAAAAATGATTTAGCAGAACAGCTGAAATATAGCTCTTCTGAGTGGTTGTATGTTGTTACTTGGAACAATCTACTGAAACAGCTTTTTTGCCCTTTCAAGGCCTCTGTATCCCATCCTGTGGGGACTTTAACTAAGGGGCAGATAGTGAAAGTTGAAGCAATCAAAGTTACTCTTGAACTAAAGACTGTGTTTATCATAAAGGATAAGGCATACTACTATTATCATTTTGAAATAATGATAGATTGAGTGCTAGAAGTACATTGAGAAAAACCTATAATAAGTTTTTCTCATGTACACACTCATCCTTATAGTAGGGTTTATATGTAAATTACAGTTAGCTAACTGTAATTAGTATTATTATAAATAGCTATTTTGTGTATTTTAGATGGAGCTAAGTTAAAATGTGGACACAATCAACTAGGTTTATTATATACGTATACATTGAAATAATGAAAAAGTCCATTTTTTCATAGATGCTATATAAGCCCATCTAATATTAACTCATAAGAGTTTAAAAATTTTAAATTCACAGAGTCAACACCGCCTAACAATATATCTGTCTTAGAATGCTTATTGTATAAATATTGCTGATTTCCATCTTCGATAGATTCGTTCGTGAACCCTTCAGGTATGCTGTCACTAAATATAATTTTGGTAACTTTCTTACTGCCCTTACGCTTGACTTTGATATAAAATATAGCTTGGACTAAAGCTTTAGCTAGAGATTGAGTTTGAATTTTAACAGATCCTCCAATTATTTTGATGTAATGTGAAGGAGTGATTTCTAAGCTGTCAATTTTTATTACTAGCTTTTTGATTTCTTTATTTCTTTCTAAATAGTCCGTCAACTCACTTATTTGGACATCTTCTTTGTTTTTACAATATTCAAAAGTTAGCTCGATCAACTTTAGTATTAATTGATTTTCAAGACTCAGGTCATTAAGCTTTACTGCATCTTTTAGAATTAGGTTAGATTTATATTTAAAAAAGTTGTCTTTAACGTCCTTCACTTTTTTAACTTCAAAATAGTTGCTAAAGAAGTCATTAAATTCTAAAGCCAGTATGGTTAGATTTTTAGTCTTTGAATTTTGTGTTTTTAAATATTTAAGAAAATCTAGAGTAGTTTTAAAATGTTCTCTATTCGAAACTAATTCAGGAATGATTTCTTTTCTGAATATAGGATCTTCTATATTGTCTGTAATCTCTTGTGAATAGCTAACAGGTTTAAAAACAACATGTTTGAGTATGTTTGTTACTTTCTTTTTAGAGTAGTAGTCAAGAGATGGGCTAAGAAGTAATGTAGATATATATGATTCAACATTTTTTTCAAAATGACCAATAAGTTCTTGCTTTTTTGAATTATAATTGTCGTCTTTTTTAATGTTAGTGTCTGGTAAATGATTGTAGGTGGTTTCAACAGAGGCTGATATATCAGAATATTCATTTAATAGACTTGCTAGGTCATCCGCACTAAAAATGTCCTTAACCTCTTCGTCATTTATATAGCTTTCTCGCATCACATAGTGTTTAAGAAGTCTATTAATAGAGTCCTTAGGAGTGGTTGATTCTAATTCTGAGTCGGCTAGATAACCTTCATTATGGCTCCAGTGGTAGGTTGTGTTAATGTTGGCTTGCTTAAAAAATGAAAGAGAATCATTTAAATACTTTCGTTGTGCATCTACTTCATTTAGTTTTAATAGAGAAGGCGCTCTATCAATTGGTCTATTAACTACATCGACGGCAATATCTAGTTTATTTCTAAACCTTTTAGAAAACTGTTTGATTTCATTGGGATTGGATTCATCTAATACCAAAGCAGATCCTACATTAGAATTTTTTATATTGGTACCTGTGCTTATGACATTTGTTGTGACTAAGAATTGGACAGTATTAGGTATGGTTTCTTTTTCAGCAATACTATTATAGGTTTCTGAATCCTTATGATAAGATGTTATTGATTCAGCTTTATAGCCCATTTTATTCAACATCTCAGCTAGATTGATACAATCTTTTACGTTCTTTCTATAAATGATATTCAGTGAATTGACACCGTTGTTTGAAATTGTTTCTTCGGCAAACACCTTTACTATTTTTTCTTTAGACTCCCAAGAATAGTTTATTCTTATCTCTGCCTGTTTCTCATTTACTTTTTCAACTTCAATTAGATGTAAATCCAAAATATCCAATAACGAAGAGTAAGGAGTACCAGTTAACAGTACCAACTTAGAACAAGAGTGGTAGAGGTTTTGAACTGTTGAAAAATAAAAATCTCGTTGTCCGAATCCTTTATTATAATTGGTAAGAAGTGTATGAGCTTCATCTACTACAATAATATCTTTGTCATCTAAATCATCAATAATAAAACCAAGACTTTGATAAGTGGAAGTTATTATCTTGTCTTTTGAACTCAATTTTTTTATAGTGGTTAGGTGATTTAGTTCAAGATCTATTTTAACACCTTTTTTTTTTAAGTCTTGCTTGAACTGCCTTTGGATTATAATGTAGGGCGCAATAAAAACAATTCTCCCCTCTATTTTTCCAGAATGAATATCCTCACAAATGTTCTTAAAGAACTCTGTCTTTCCCGATCCAGGATTTGAGGCTATTAAAACTCTTCGATGCTTGTCAAGCATCGATTGAAGTTGAGGTTTTTGTTCGGATAAATAGTCATCAATTTTAATTTTAGTCACATTTCCGCTTTTTTTCAATATTTAAATTCTTTAGTCAAAGATTATAGTTGATATACTATGTTATTATCAATCTGTAAGTATACCTTTTTGCATTAACATTTGATTATTTGAATAGAAAGGGACATCTGTGTTCCCTAGAACTGAAGCAGGAACATTAGCTAGCTCGGTCAAGTTGTCCA
Organism: Ulvibacter litoralis; assembly: GCF_900102055.1. Lineage (GTDB taxonomy): Bacteria > Bacteroidota > Bacteroidia > Flavobacteriales > Flavobacteriaceae > Ulvibacter > Ulvibacter litoralis. The sequence continues at coordinate 511,394 of NZ_FNBA01000001.1, read as the reverse complement.
TTGGCACTATAACAGTCTTAGCTCCGTTTTCGGAAAGCATCGTAATCTTATCTGCAAAATTAATTGCTCTTTCGACTGCTCCTCCAACTGATAAATTGCCTAATACGGCTAATCCTGACTTAAGATTCTTTTTGTAAATAGATGATATAATTGAAATATAAACGGCAGACCCAATACCAGAGGATATATTTGATCCTAATAGAGTAGTGACTTGAACAGAGATGTCGAAATTCTTTAAAGAGTGCTGGTCATTTAAAATAGTCTTTTCATTTGCTTTGATATAGTGGACAGTGTTTTTAATATTCTCTTTCACTTGATTGTTGCTAACACCAGTAATATTTATTTTTCCAGAACCTGCAGTGGTTACAACTTCAATTCTAACAAGTGCCATATTATCCCCATCACTAGTACTAGTATAACAAACTCCAGGTTGTAAGGGTGTGCTTTCTATTAAATGAGATCCTTTTTCTTCCGGTAAGCCAACATAATATTCATCTTGAGTTTCTTTATCAATATATGAAAAGTTGGTGTCCCAAAATTCCATTCCACCAATCCGTTTCAGTTGCTCTTTTACTCTTCTGCGCATTTCTAAAGCAATTACCAAATACTCTTTAACGTCAGCCTTGGTGAAATTCCCGTCTGGATGCATTAACTTAATAAATCCCGAGACAGTTTTTTTTACAGGTTTAGTGTCTCTTTGCTTTAGATGTGAGCCTAATGTGAAATAATCTTCTAAAGTATCTGTATATGTTTGTTTTCTAAAGGACTTTAAACATTCCGAAAAGAAATCTGTACTAAATCCAAAATTGTTGGTGAAGTTACTTGGTGAAAACTTAATCATTTCCCATCCTGGAAGATAGAAGTGTATTCTATCCAAAAAGGCTGTATCATTATTAACTTCGTCAGATAGAGCACTGAATAAGTGACTTGTTTGTAGAACAGTTTCAACGGGCTGATTAATATTTCCATTTAGAATGATTGATGCTACACCTGTTATTTCTCCTCCCGACCCAGCTCTGGAAAAAGATCCAGATTCCATGTAGTCTTTCATTAAGGGAACTGCATCACGTTCTTTAAATATCTTGTCAGTTGCTTCATCAAAACAGATTGCATCCCATTGTCCTACTGCACCAACCTTGCCCGTAGAGCCGTGAACAAATAATTTTGCAATGGTACCTTGCCCACCTGAAATGAGTACCGCATAAGGCGTTAATTCTTTAAAAACAAAAGATTTACCTGTAGATCTAGGTCCTAGTTCTACAAAATTAAAATTAGCTTCTACCATAGGTAATAGTCTCGATAGCAACAACATTTTAACTCGGTCTGTCATACCTTCAGACTCGGGTTCATAACCACAACTCCTTAATAATAGATTTAGCCATTCGTCTTTACTAAACTCTTTTCTTTTTGAAATTAGCTTTGAATTGTCAAATGATGACAATTGAATGGGTTTAATGTCTCTAATTAAGAAAGGGTGTAAAGTAGCTCCTTCCTTACTATAAGCGTCGTATTCAACGTCTATAATTGCCCAAATACCACCCATTAGCATTTTATCGTGTGCACTTACCATAGAATCGGTAATTACTCCATCTTTAATATTGCTGTTTTGTAATTGTGCCCAATAGACATCTTTTTTAGTGTCTAACTTTACTGATATTTTATCAATGATTTTATAGGTCCCTTTCTCTCTTATTCGAGATTGAATAAGATTGCTTTCTTCCGGATTTACATAATGTTTTGAGAGAATACTTTTAACATTCTCCATTCCCTGTTTTATTTTCTCTTCATTATCCGTAGAACAAGAATTAGCAATTAAATACTCTAATACAAAAACGGGAACATTTGCCCCAACTTTTAGAGATCTAACCAAGTCTTTTTTGACTACAAAACCTCTAAAGTGTTCTAGTAATTTATTGTCTAAGTCATCAAGTACAATCATTGTCTTTTTTTATTACAGTAGTCCACCAAGATCTCTGGCTTTGTTTTGATTAATAGTTACCTTACCTAATTGTTCTTTGGTTAAAGCATCAATAAGCTTAATTTGTATGGTGGAGTGAGCACCAAAACTGTATTCCCTTTTTAGAACTTTATCTCGCTCAATTAATAGAACTTCACTTTCATTGATTTTAGTACCTTCAGCAAACATCATAAGTATGATTTTTCTTTCTGAAGTAAATAAATTTTTCGTGTTCGATTCAGCCATTAAGTGAATTGAAAATAGATCTCCAGTTATTTCGGCGAGATTTGCTTTGTTTGCTATTGAAACACCTAATGAATCTTCATCTTGATGCGTTTTAGACCACTTTAAGAAGGGAATAATGGTTTCCTGTGGAGAAAGTCCTCCGTGACTAAAACCATAAACTCCAGGGGTCTTAAAAGGTCCTAATCTTTTGGCAAAATAACAATAGTTATTAGTATGGTATTTCAATTCTTCTTCGTGAAGTAAATCTATATTAATAGACTGCTTTTCAGCACTTCTTATATATCTTTCACTCTTTTTTACCTTTCCAGTAAAATCTACTTCAATTTTATCTGAGTTTTCTAAAATACCTGTAAGCACAAACCCGTGATCTGTTACTAAGTAAACATTACGATATCCATTTCTAAGTAGTTGTTCTATTTTAAGAGCATATAGATCTGCCACTTTATCAAAGTAAACTAAAGCTTTTTGCTGATATGTCTCTCCTAATTTGTCAGGGTCTTTATGACTACAAATTAAATAGTGTTCATTATCTGTTTGCTCATTTACAGTATCAAGATCTATAAAACCTATTTCCTTATCAGAATTAGAATTCTTTAAGTAGACTTCTCTATCTGCTTTCTTAGACATTATCTTCCCAGATTGTACGTAGAGTTGACTCATATTATGCTCAGTTTCCGAAGGAAGTCCTGCAAACATATATTGTGGTTCTTTTTCTAATTTAAATTCATTAGAAATTCTTACTGTAATGTCTTTAGAGAATTCAAAAGAGATACCATCCCCTACAATGATGGCTGTTTTTTCAGTATTTTCATCTAGTATATTTTGGATTGTCCCTAATTGATTGGGAGCATATTCTTCAATATATCTAAACCATTTATCTAAGAAGAGTGTTACTATGTTTTTATAATAGCCCTGTAAGGGTTCTAATAAGTCCTTTTTGTTTAAAAACTCAGCGTAGAGTTTTCGAATAGCATTATCTAGTTTATAAAAATGATTTGTGTAGAATGATATACATTCATCTAATGTAGCTAACTGGTTGATGTTTTTCTCATCGAATTCTAATAGTACTTTGATTGGAGTCCAAAACTTAATATCTAAATTTTTCACCACACCATCGGAGATTCGTTGGTTAATCTTTGGGATGAAATCAGATATAAAGCTTTTGTTAGTTATGTTTTCTCCTAATTTTTTTAACCATAGTTCGTCAATAGCTATAAACGGATGCGAAGAATGAATTTCAAAGATGTCCGACTTCTCTCTTAGTTTGTATTTTTTGAGATATCCATAGAATGATTTTTGATAGGAGTTGCTATCTAACCAGTTTTTGTAAACATCTAACAACACCTTATTAGGGTTATTGTTTGCCAATCCTTCTAGAAGGTAATTTACAACTTCATTCGCTAAAGTTGTTGGTGGTTTTTTTATATAGGTTTGTTCAATGAGCTCGTTAATTCTTCTAAAGAATATTTCCTGAGTTTTCGTATCATATTTAACGAGATGACTCTTTGGATTATCTAAGAAGGGAAGTAATTCTTTTTCAAGATCAAAAATCTCGGAAGAACCTTTGTGACTTAGATCCATCCAATAGGTTTGATCTTTTCCCACACTTACTTTTGCAGCAGATATTAATTCATCTTTGTCAAGGTTTAAGTTCAAATTAAGTTGTTTATGAACTTTGTCTTTGACATAATTCTGTAAGTACCTAATTTCTATACTGCCATTGGTTTCACAGTATTCTCTAATAAACTTTAATTGATCCTTAGATCGGTGTGTATAGAGTAAGTACTTTTTGTTTGTTTCACCTGCTTTCTCAATATCATATTTGACCTTTAATTCTTCCAGATCTGTATTAACTTCAAAGATGGTTACTTGTTTGTCAATTGTATTTAATAAGAATTCAGCTTCCTTAGATTCATCAATAAAAACTGTTATAGAGTTATCGGCATATATTTTTTCTAAATCTTTATTAAACCAAGTATCAATCATATATCTATTCTATTATTCACTTTATTAATTATCTTCTAAACAATCATCCTATTCAATTTATAGAAGAGTATTATGTAATTCTCTTATTTGATGTTTATTAAGTTGTTATTTAAAGTGTCATTTAAAGTATCATTTAAAGTGTCATTTAAATTGATTGTTAATTAGAGTGTTAAGTACTCTATTAAACTCTTATCTATCAACTACTTTAAAGAGTTTATTAATTGTTCTTTTAAAGTGTCATTTAAAAGGTCATATAAAGTATCATCTAAAATGTTCATTAAGACCTTCTATAATATACATTATAACTAATCTTATTTTTGTTTAATAATAATCCAATCACCAGCTTTCTTAGATCCTTTACGATCTAAGTATTTTTTATCTGTAAGTTCTTTTATATCTCTTTTAATAGTACTTTCAGAAACATCAATTACTTCAGCTAATTCAATAGATGTGATTTTACTATTCTCAAACATCATTTTAAGAATCACTAAACTTCTTTCTCCTAAATTCTTTTCTATTGCATCGATATCAAGACCAAATTCATCAACTAAGAACCCAAATCCTTTATCTGGCTTAGGAGCTACATAATTTTTCTTTATAAACTGCACTTGAAATTGAAGTCCCTTTTCAAACCATTTAAATTCTATTTCTGGATACTCCTTTAATTCTTCAGCTATTAATTTTAAACCATTACCCCACTGATCAATAATACCTAACTTCTTAAAAACAGGTGCGATTACTTTATTTCTAATATCAGACTGTCTAGATTCCATTTCAGTAAAATTAATAGAAGGTAAAAGTGTTCCAGGACTAGTTATTTCTATCATATCGTCATATATAGCCACTTTAATGTCCTTGCCAGATAATGAATAGTCTCTGTGTACTATGGAATTCCTTATAGTTTCTCTTATAGCGGTAATAGGATATTCCCAACGAGTTTCGGTATATACTCCTTTTACTTTAGCTCCTCTGTTAATATGTCTTAAAACAAATTCATAGGCAGCTTCAGCTTGTAAAGCTATATTACTATCTATAGTCTTTTGATCGATAAATTGATCCATAGTCTCTCCCTTAAACCTCCCACATTCTATTTTGGCATAAGGGAATATTTCCTTTCTTAAAGGATCATCAGAAAAAAATAACAAAGCTTGAGTGGCTTTCATTTGATCTTGATGAGCTGCAACTAGATGTAGTTTTTTTAAACTATTTTCATCAAGTTTTTCTCCAGTCTTTTCTTTATAAAATGCCTTAAAGTTAGCTATGTCAATATCCGAAAGTGCTTTGTCAAAAATTAATTCGGAATCGAAGGATATGTTACGTCTTTGCCTTTCCAATTCAGCAATAATTTCTGGTGTGGCAAGCCTGTTACTCGAGCCTACTCTTATATAGGTACCTTTATTCTTCCCAGAAGCTTTTAAATAATAGGGGGGTTGATTACCTCTAAAAATTTCAACTTTTAGCAAATAGTTGTCATCTATACTAACCACTGAAATATCAGGGATAATTACAGGAGTACATCTGTCGTGAATAATATTACTTACTTGTTCTTCTATCTCCATTAGATTAGCTTCAGGAAGGCCCACAGCCTCTCTGGGTTCATTTCTAACCCCTAAGTACAAAACTCCTCCAGCATCGTTAGAAAAGGCTACTATAGTCTTCTCCAATTCAGCTTTAGTAGGAATTACCTCTTTAAATTCAAGACGTCTTCCTTCAAGTTGTTGTATGGTATCTTTAAGTGTCATAATTTATTTTATTCCTTGAGTTTTTGTATGCGTAAATCACATTCGATTTTATCAAAACCAAGCCACTTATTTTTAACTCCCTTTTCTAAGCTTGAAATAATCCATTTGCCATATCCTTTAGATTTCACAAATGCATCTGCTACGTATTCTCCCTCCATGTCTTTAATTTCAGGATTAAATACATGCCCAATTTCATGTAATATAATGGCTAACACTTCCTTTGGGAGTAATAACTTAAACTGGTTAGCATCAAAATTGATGAGCACTAAGCTTCCTGATATATTAACTTCATCTAATTCTATCTTCGAAGAAGGCGAACTACTTCTAATAAAAATTACATTTATGTCAAACAAGTCATTTACATCATCTTCGGTTAAGGTATTATATAATTCTTCTAAAGAACCACTAGTATTTAGTAATTGGGCAAAACTTTTATGTTTAAATAATGATTGAAATTTTCTAGCTTTCTCTGTCATATTACCAATCTGCATTTAAATATTTTTTCAATTGACCTTTGTTTAATACCTCATAAGATAACATCTTTTTTTCTTGTAAGGGTGCTATGTTTTTACCCACACCATCATCCAAGATAGGATTATATCCTTCTTCAAGTAAGGTGTCTATTTTCTCCTTAAAAGATTCAATTTCTTTAAGTTGAAGATAGATAATTTCTTTCTCATTTTGTGCTTTAGCAGAGGTGTCATTAGCTAAGTCACTTTGACGGTTAATAAGGGAACGTTCTCTATTTTCTAAATATATAGATCGTATGCGAAGCAATTTGTCTCGGGACCACTTGTATATTATGATATAACAATCAAATCCCATCTCGGGACCACTGGTTAGATGCCAGATAAATGGCGTTTTAGGTAAGTACATAAATAGATTAAGGTGATCTGAAAATGCCTTAAAGAAGTGATTGTTGACATAATCATTTAACTCCCTACCCAAAATACTATCGAAACTGGAGTATTGAGCCATTGTAAACCCTTTCTCAATAAATTTTTCTTCAATGCGATCTAGCAGTACCTTTTCACCTGCATTGGGTACCAAGGGTATGATGCCATCATCATCTTCCATTAATATATCACGTAATAGATCTGCTAGAAACTCCATAGCTAGATCATTCATACGCTGCTTGGGTACTACATTACTTTCTTTAAACCAATACCAAACATTTATAGGGTTGATTTGGTGGCGAATACAAAACTCTTCCAGATCGTTGTTGTTTAGGTATAAACTTGGAAACTTCTTTTCTATAGTTTCCCTCTCAATTGAGCTGAATTTTTTTTCGGGTAGGTTTTGAATGTATTCTCGTATATTATCTAATGAAAATTCTTCAATTTCATTTTCTAAATATGCTTGCTTAGCTTCTTTGGTTACAGGTAAAGTACCAATGCTTTCGCCTTCTTTTGCTAATACCAATATTTTATCTGATTCAGTCAATTCATATACTTCAAATACCTTTTCATTAATGAGGGATTCGTTTAAAAGAGTTTGTGTGATAATATGATTCTCATAAAAAAATCTTAGTTTAATACCCTTCCCGACTTCATTCCATTTTGAGGTTATATATTGATCGTTCTTATAATAACTAAATAATGAAAACACATCAATACTTCTCGAAATATCAATATTTCTCTTTGCGTAAGTTTCAATATTCAATAATGTTTCTTCATTTGGATAAGCAATTGGTAATCTTCTTAAATCCCCAACTTGCCTATTTACTGTTGGATTTAAACAACCAATAATATAGCTGGCTAGTTTTGAATTTAAAAATCCTAATAAGTAATTCAAATTTATTTTCTCATCTAAACAAATGATACACGGACCTCCTTTGTCAAAGGAAAATTTATTTTCAATATATCTAAAACTAGCTCCTTTTTGACCTGAAGCTGAATACGATATTCCATTTTTAAAGTAATATTCTTTATTGTCAGTAGTAGCTAATTCTCTTCCATCATTGCTGTAGTTCACAACTGTCCAGTTATTTCCAAACCACTTTTGGAATGGCCCTCCTTTCTGATAAAAAACCCACTTTTTTCTGTCCTTTGGATAATAATCTGACAAATTGTCCTTGTCAACTTCCCACCAAAACCTTAGGTGTTGTAAATTGTTTCCAGTCATCAAGCCTGTCACTACTTTATTTTTTAAACCTAAAGGATTTTGGCTGAACTTTTTTCTGAAATCTTTACTAATCCAATAAATAAAAGGGTAATTCTCAATCTTTCTAAAAATATTTTGATTGATTTTAAATAATCGATCATTATGATTATTGTTTAATGAATCTTCAACCGCCTTTAACAAGGAGTTTTTCTTTGTTTTTTCTTGCTGGTTTATAGAAATGTTAAAAAATAATCCTTCATCACATTTATTAGTTTTATCAAGGACATACCAACAGTTGGAGTCCAATAAAATTTCTCCTCCAAAAAGGTTAACCCTATCCAGTCCATAATCTACAAGTAATTCAATTTGCGAATGACTTAACAAATATTCCCTTAGATTTTCAAAAGTTTTAATAAACATAAATGTATTAGGGTGGATCATAGCTATTTTCCCATCTGAATTGGTCAATTCAAAACATCTTTTTATAAAGGATGCGTAAAGATTTGTACTAAATTTATAGGGTTTCTTGAAATTGCTCTCAATAAACCTTTTTAGCTCTGGGCCAAAATCACCACTATCAGTATAGGGAGGATTTGCCGTAGCCAAATCATACTTCTGTGTAAGAAGTTTTAAAAAGGTAATAGCATCCTTTGTTTTATCAGTTAAAAAGGAGTTCCCTTGTTGGCTTGCAAATTTAGTAACAGCTGTTTCTAGGTTTTTAAAGAACTCAACTTTAAAACGCTCGTATTCTTCTACTTCTTCTTCTCCAAAAAGAGTTGTGCCTTGTTGAGCGATCAAGCCGTGAAATTGTAGACTCAGCTTTTCTTCTATTTTAACCAAGCTACCAAATTTATAAGCCTGCTGTAGATCTCCCCAAATTTCCTCTATGACCTGAAGCTGCTTTGAGTTCGTTGTACCACTTTTAAAAATGGGTTGTACTTCTTCAAACTCAGGTAAGTAAAAGTCTGAGGAAACTATGTTAAAGTTAAGTTGTCCGGTGGTGCGCACTTTTTGTTTTGCCTTGATCCACAAGCCTAATTGTGCTAACTGTATGGCACGATCATCTAGATCTATCCCATATAAGTTATGTTCAATAATGAGTTGGGGGATATCATCTTCATTATATTCCGCCCCATAATTATCAATTTGGTCCTGGTATAAATCATAAAAGAAATTAAAACCATACAATAAGAAATTTCCAGATCCTGATGCAGGATCTATAAGCTTTACCGTATGTAAAGGTTTTATCTTTCGTACTTGCTCTGTAGGTGCATTAGCTATTTTATACCTAGTTGAAATAGTAGAGTCTGGATACATTTCCAGATAGAGCTTCCCTAATGAATTATTCACTAGAAACTCTACTACCCATCTGGGTGTATATACCTGTGATTGCAAGCTTACTTTGTCAAATTCAGTTTTATCGCCACTGTCCTTATGGGCTTGTTTTTTAGCATTATTATAACTTTCATATAACCACCCTAAAATATCATCACTTTCCCAAATAGCGTCTTCAATTTGAGCATCTTTTTCAACTGAATTAAATGCTTCTACAATCTCATTGAGATCAATAACATAGGGTAGGAGGGCGTAAGGATAGCTTTTATGATACAATGGGATGGATTCTCCCAACGTATTAAATTCGTCCTTAAAGTAGTGTCTCAGCCCCTCCAATTCTTCATCACGCATCTGAGGGTGCTGCTCTAGCCATACTTTATGCCCAAAAGAGCGGTCACCTAGTTCAGCTTGCTTTGTTAAAATGGGTGGAAATAATTGATGAGCCTCCATCACTTTAATAGCTGCTAAGCGATTAAATAGGGTAAATGACAATTCATCTAAGGCTTTCTCTCTGGCACTCTCATAACTTCCTGTTTCTCCTTCGTGACTTCTTATTAACACCTCAATTTTCTCTCTTTTATTATGAAGAGGTTCAGGTATTTTATCTAGAGTCACCAGTTTAGTAGCTCCTACACCTAGTCTTGCAAATTGATTATTGAAAGACTTATAAATTAGAGCTCTTATATGTTCAACGTGATCGTGTAGTTTCAAAAGACTTAGTTGTTAATGGTTAGTTCTATCTCATCATCATTATCCATCCCTGACATAGCCTGCAATTGCCCTGAAAGTAATTTTCTGTATTCAGATGTAGTCATTACTTTTTTGGTAATATTAAGTTGTAACTTTTTAGGTTGTTTTGGCTTTTTTGGATCGGTAGGAGTAGGAGCTTCTTTAACAAAACTACCTTCAATCATCTGCAGATCTGTTTCTTTTATAGGCCCTAGATCAATATAATTTAATATATCAGATAGTGAATATTTACAGTTTTGACATTCAATATGGTATTCAAGCTTGATATCATTTACAATTTTCGAATTGCAATACTGAATAAGATCATTCAATTTTCTAGAAGCTTCTGTATTTAGATCCTTGGGATAATTGCTATTTAGATCTTGAACTACTTTAGAGGCTTTATCCTTCAGTTCCTGGTACGTGCTAGTCATTTTCTTAGCGTTTGAGCTCATTAATAGATAATATTCATCCTTAATAGCTTGAGCAGCACTTTGAACTTCAGAAAAATTTCCAACTACATCGTTTTTGTAAGCTTCATTAAACTCGAATGTTTTGGTTTTAATAGTATTGTTTTCTGTAATCCCTGCCTTTTGTAATTCATCATTCACTTGAATAACAAAACGCTTAAACCCTTTAATTTTTTCTAGATTTTTCTTGATGAATTTTTCAGCTGTAACGATGCTTTCTATTGAGTTGCTATACTCAACTTTGTTATCCAGAAAATCCTCCGCCTTGTCAATGTAGTTTCCTTCTGTTGTTTTTGAAGAGTAGCTTTGTAATATATCCTTCTGTTGCTTCACCTTGCTAAATAGTTTATCGAAATCTGGTAGTGTATTGCTGAGTGTGTCGATTGATTTAATAAAATGTTCTGCTAGCTGTGTTACTGCGTTTGCAAGATCAAAATCACTTGACGTCCAACTAATTTTTTGATCGGTATGAGTTTCATATTTTAGATCTAATAAAGCCTGTACTAGCTGATTCTTTTGCTCTGCTGATAGGGTTTTAGTTATTGATTTAAAACGCGCTGATTTGAATTTAGTACTAGAATTAAATGCTTCGTGGGAAGGCTTATCTCGAAATGAAAAGTACTCAGTGTCATTAAACTTAACAACAAGCCTACCTGCTCTGAAAAGTGTTGCTAGCGCAGTAGAGATTGTTCCATAAGAATAACCCCAAGGAGCTATAGATAATTCATCTTCAAGACTTTTCCCATCAATATAACGATTGTTGATTATTAAAGTTATTTCTTCAACTACTTTTAAGTGGTCACCCGTAAAATTGCCTTTGGAGTCAAAAAACTTAAACTCATCTCCTGAAAAATATCGATGGAGTTTTTCATCACTACTCTCATTAATTAATTTGGAACCAATGTTTTCAGATAATTGACTAGATAACCTTTTGGTATAAATGTTTTTAATGAGTTTACGCTGAACTTCATTAACGTTGCCTTTAAAATTATCTTTATTCAATAGGATTTCATCGAACAAGTAAATGAGAGATCCGTTAGAATAGGAAGCATCTATTAATGAAATAAGATCTTTCTCTTTTTCATCTTTGATGGTAGAAAATTCTCTAATAATTTTTCTTGTCTCAGAGTCACTATCATTACCATACTTTTCTTCCATCAAAGCGAAGCGTCCTACTTCATCAATTAACTTATCTATCTTTTTAAAGTTGTTATTGTCCGGAACAAGCGTAATAGTATCTTTTGAATACTGAGTGTCCAATTTTAAGCTCTCAATAAAATCCTGACGATCTTCATTAATATTAAAAAGACTGTATACGGTTAGCTTAAGATTCTTATTGTTAGAACTTATGATTTCATCATCAAGATCTGTAATGATATTAAAATTATATGCTACAGAGTCTTCTGTTAAAACACCTACTTGACGGAACAAACTAATTTTTTTAAGATAGGTAACAAGTTCTCTCTTCTTAATAAATAGTGCCACATCGAAATCTTTCATTTCTTCAAGTAGCTTGCCCTCCAGGTTTGATGTGATCTTATAATTGTTATTTGAGACCAATAAGATTTTTGACTCCACTAGGATAGTAAGTGCATCTTCAATGAATGGTTTAATATCATAGTATTTAGCACTGTCGGAAATGTAGGATTTTGTAATATTTTCAACTGTTGGTAAAACCAATATGGACTCATTAATAAAATGAATACATTTCAATAAGTGTTCACCATCAAGATCTATTTCTTTATTCTTAATAATCTGTCTTGCAGTATCATACTTGCCTACTAGATCTGCTGGGGGAGATGTTTGAGCCTCACTACAGAGGTCTTGTGCAGTTGCGAAGTTATAAAGCTCTTGGTCTTTTAGCTCTCTCCTTAATATGTCGAATGTAGTAATGATCATTCCTCGAGCTGCAATCTGGTTTTGTACTAGTGCATTGGAGCTGAAAAGAAATTTCTGTAATAATGCGAATTGATACTTATGAAAAGGATAATATGTAGCAAATTGTTCAGCTGACTCTGTTTTTGTAGGGAAATTGGATTTTAGATTAGTCGTGTCACTAATTAATCCATCATTTTTCTTGAAGTAGTCAATTAATGCTTTATGATCTTTCTCATTTTTCTTAAGTAATCTATTTCTAATAATCACATCAACTTCAGTTGATTCTAGGTGAATTTTACTTTTAAATCTATCGGTTACTTTGTTTAAGTTAGCTCTACTAACATTTGAATTACTTATTACATCATCGAGCTTTTCTTGAGCAATAGCAATGGTCCAAACCTTTTTGTTAATGCTTGAAAGACTTTCACTCAACCCTTCTAAATCAAGCAGGGTAAATTTCTTTTGACTTATAGCCTCACTAGCTTCATCAAAAACAAATACTAGAGTTTCTTCTGGGCACTTAACTAGATATTTCTCTAATTCATCTTTGAATTTAGATGATGAGAATGTCTCTATAGCAATCTCATAGGTCTTTTTGGTATCTTCATACTCTGCATCCGTATAATCTATAGACGCATAAAAGCGGCGCATAGCCTTTGCTATTTCCCTATTACTACTTCTAATTTCGTCCCATTCCTTTCCAAACAATTCTTTAGATTTACTTTGAAGTAGTTCGTACTTTCCATCTATAAAAAGTTCGTATTCCATATACCCATAAAGATCTTCTCTGAACCCTAACGTCTTAAGGAAATTGGCGAATAATGTGAAAGCAAGACCATTGTCAGTGTTTTGTTTAGCAACATCAAGAAATATCACTTTACTTTTTATAGCACTTAATTTCCTAATATCATTTTCAATAAGACTTTGGTTCTCTACACCATTCAATCTAGGTAAGAACCTATCAATTGCAGGTGTTCCATTAATCTTAGGGTTATCAATTAAGTAACCAAGCATCTTTCCAAAATAAGATTTACCAGATCCATAGAATCCAGATAGCCATACACCCGTTTCTTTAATATTACTGGTATAAAGGGTGATGAATTTTGAAATATGTTGTCCTAATCCATCAGTGACGATATAGGATTCAATTTCAGATTGTATTGCATTTTCAGACTGATCCTGCAAGTCAATCACATTTTTAATATCTTCTTTTAAGTCTAGTTCTAAAGTGTCTTTTATTAATGTCATAGGTTGAATTAATCAATTATAGTACATCGATATTTTGATGCTGGCTTAAAGTTCAGAAAAAGAATATTATCATTTTCTATTTTTACTGGATAGAAGATAATCAAAGGCTGTTTAAGGCCCATAACGGAATTGTGTTCCATGATGTTTACATTTTCTATTCCCGTTCCATAAAGTGATCCTGTACGCATTAGCACAGGTGTTAAGTTGGAGTTCTCTGCTTCTAGTATTTCTCGAATAATCAAGTCCATTAAATCTATAGCTCCATCATCAGAATTAAATACAATATGAGGTGTTAATGAAAAATCTTCATAGTAATCTTTAAAATCATTCCACCCATCGGAATCTATAAACTCAACTAGTAATGCTGCAATATCAATAAACTTAAACTCTGTATTTGATAATAATTCTTTAGCTTTTTGTATGTAAAGTTTTTCTTCAACAGGAGGGTATGTGAATAAAATACTATTCCCACCATTGGCTTCGCGTCTGAGCTGATTCCTATTTTTTAAATCTAGACTAATTTTCAAGTCATCAAACTTGACTTTATGATCTTCCAAATATGCCATTTATTATATCATTAGGTTCATAGGCGTTTTCAATCTTCAAGTTGCTGCCAGCAAAATTCATTATAATCCAATCCTTTTTTGCTACTCTTTTTATCCGCTCAACTAAATTTTCTTTTGGCGTAAATGAGAAACTAGAAAATTCATCATCCAAAAAGTTAGACTTTGTATTCTTTAAATAGCTATATAGATTTAAATAGACTGCAAGCATTTTGTCATTTACATTAACAAGTTCAAAAGTCTTCTTTCTAGATCCTTTGAGTAGATGAAGCTTTTTGAGTACAGAGAGATATTTGTAAGCAATAGTATCTATTGTATTGTCAGACCACCTTCCTTTCAATTCGGGAGTTCTTGAAATTAAATCCTTGAGGTATGCAATAACATCTTCTTTGGGAAATTCCATTCTACCTTGGAAATAAAACTTTAGATATACATCACGATTTAGCTCATAGAACAATTTGTTATTTAAACTAAACAACCAAAAGAATAATAAAGCCTGAGAAGGTTCGTCATCTTTTAGAAATTGAAATAGATTAGATGCAAGCATATTTATTTTTTCATTATCAGAAATTAGAGCAGACTTTAAAAGTGTTAAAAATCTTTGGCGGGATCTTTCTGTTCTAAAATTATATTCATTCTTACTGACTAACACCTGTTTTAAGCTAGCTTCATTACTTATCAAAAGAGGTAAGCCTATATACAATAATTGATAGTTAGGGATGCCACCAAGGATGTTTATATCTGTATTATAATTCATGTGCTAGCTAGAAATAAGTTTAGCCTGCAATTTCATTAAAAAAAACTGTATTTGAAATTAATCAAAGGGGAGATTTTAAAATTAAACAATTTAGGTAACTTAGTATAGAAAATTACCTCAAAGGAATACAATTCGGCACACTTAATTAATTTATATAGTATAAGTGATTAATTGTTAGTTAGTTAAATGCGCGAGTTCGAGTCTCGTCCAGACCGCCAACGTCCCCACGAAAGTGGGGATATTTTGAAATACTTCTCAGGTTATATGAGGAGGTTCCCTTCTGCAAGGGAGCGCAAACGCGTTGTGTTGTCCGTCTTAAATGTGGCGGAGGGTTTATGTAGTAAACCGATGAAGAGCTTATCCAAATGGATGGGCTTTTTTTGTTTTAGGGCCTTTCTTACCTACCTTACATCACTTTTTAATTCCAAAGAAAAACAATGAAAACAGCCCTTCTAGACGATAAAATCTTATTTAGTCATTCCTATCAGGTCACGAAAGAACATACTGACGATTTACAGCACGTTAATAATATTGTGTATTTGCAGTGGATTCAGGATATCTCAGAACAACATTGGATTACCACAGCTCCTCTTGAGATGAGAAATAGTTTTATTTGGATGGTGCTGCAGCATAAAATTGATTTTAAACACTAAGCATTTGCAGGTGATGAAGTTACAGTTTATACGTGGGTTGATAAAAATGAAGGTGTAAAATCGATTCGAAAGGTTCAGATTTATAAAGACGATACGTTGCTTGTTGCTTCAGAAACACTATGGTGTTTGTTGGATAAAAATTGACTCCGTCCTAAACGAATTTCCGATGCCATTAAAAAACTATTTATAATGCCTAGTGTTTAATTTTTTTCTTTAATCAATATATCGTTTTACAAACCAGATGTTTTCCAAACTTAGGTTGAGCGTAAGAAGGTGGTAGTTTTCCTGAATAAGATTATTAGCGACACGCCCTTGTACTCCATACGAGTACCCTACGTTAAGCATGGAGTTGTTTTTCTTGCTGAAAGGGATTCCTAATCCAATTGTAGCTTCGTAATTACTAACTCTGGTATTGTTTATTTCGATACTTCCGCTGTCAAAATTTAATCCTGCTCTGTAGTTCATTCGATCCCAATAATTGGTACTGTTTTTATTTGGAATATACTTCGTTCCCAAACCAATGATATCCTGATTTACAAACGTTCCACTCTGATCTGTTTGGTTGGTGGCGCTCCAAAAACGTCTTGTATAATCGATGTTGAAGGAGAGATTCTCTTTTAATTTGGTTTCCACTCCAAGACCAATCTCTAAGGGAAGTTTAAAGGCATCCAAGTCTTTTTGTGATTCTTCAACCGTTCCAACAGCATCAGCAACCGATAAGGTCACAGTGTTTTCTTGGTCTCCTTTAAGGCTAGTTGGTAAGCTTGCTACCGCTCCAAAAGAAAAGTTCGAATTAAAGGTATATTGCAAGCCTGTTTTAAGTTGAAAACCACTGTAAAAATTTTCTTCATTCACGTAAAGAACATTGTCTTGAAAATAATTTGTTTCGTTTTCTTCAATCTTTCCGAAGAGATACGACCCGCTTACCCCAACGCTTAATTTATCTGTTACTTTATACCCTGCATTTATTTTAATATCGTTAAGTCCGCCAGAACCATAGATATCTGAATTGAACTGTTCGTTAGATCCTTCAATTTCATTCGGAACTCCTGAAACGAAATATCCAACATTGGTAAAAGGAAGTAATGTTAATCCAACCCCAAATTTACTAGAAACAGGAAAGGCAAACGCAAGGCTTGAAAAATTTGCATTGGTTCTACTTTCATCTACACCGCCTTCTACTAAGGTTTCTTGTTGCACTTTAACACCGATGTCATACAGAAAGCTGTTAGAGTGAAAGGAAGCAAAAGAAGCTGGATTTAAACCGTTGATACTACTTGTGCTATGTGATGCAATTCCAGTTTTTCCTAAGGTATTTGCTTCCCCCGTATTTAAATTATTTCTTAATCCTAATCCATATAATGAATATGGCGAACTAGACAAGTCGTTTGTTTGTGAAAAGGCACTAACACTTATAAAAAAGAGTAGGGAAAGGGATGTTACTTTAATTGTCATTATAAATGGCGTATGTGAGTTCTAATTTTAATTTGTTTTGGTCCGAATTATTTTCTCCATATAAAATATATCTGTCTACAGAATTGTAATAATCTTGAGCATAAATAGCGAGGTACAAATTATCGTTGTTTGTGGTTTCACTAAGTTTTGTGTCTAAAAAGGTTTTTATAGGAATGCTATATCGGGTAATGTTGAATTCTGAATTTTCTTCAGTAATGGTTCCATACACAGCAGATCCAGAATAATCTAACAAATCAGAAACGACGTCAGAGTTGGCGTCCATGATGTATAAAGCCAATGAGTCTTTAGTGTGCAGGTTTATTGTGGAAGCGTTTTTCTTAATGGATATGTTGAGGCTTGCCTCTACAATAGATCCTGTTCCAGTAATAGTGTAAAGTGATTTTACATACGGAAATTCAATTCTAGTGAGCACTCCCACGCCCGATTGCATAAAAGCGGTGTTTGAAGTTTCGGAACTTGGAAGAATCATTTCCTGATCGGTTAAGCTCTCTAATACAGTGCCTTCATGCGAACTAGAAATATGATTGGAAGAATTGGTGCTACTTATTGGAAAATCCCACGTTTCTTCAAGGTTTCCTTCTTCGTCTTCAATGGTGTAATAAATTCGCAGATAACTGTCGTTACTAAATCCTAAGACTGCTGTATTGTTTATAGTGTCTGGTTGTACAAGCAATCCTCGATACTCATTTAAAAACTCATCAATATTCGTAATGTCATTGTCTTGTATTTTTGAAAAAAGCTCGTTGCCAAAGGCAGCATCTATCGAAATATGAAGTGAATCGGCTCCTTTAGGTCTTGCGTCAAAAATTTTAGTCCCAATTCTTGAAGTGTTATAATTAAATGTAGTTGTGTTGTAAAAGTAATCATCACTACTCGGTTTTATATTGTCTACCACTTCAAACACATCGAATTTTTGACGTGAAATGGTATCGTTATAATAGTAGTTGTCGTACTTTAAAATTAAGGCAATAGAATCGAAAATGGCTTCATTGTCGATATCATACCCAGGGGATTCTAACTGAAAGTAAGATTCACTATTCGTGCGTCCAAAAACAGGGTCTGCATACGAGCCAATTAAAAGTCGT
Source organism: Ulvibacter litoralis (assembly GCF_900102055.1). Classification (GTDB taxonomy): domain Bacteria; phylum Bacteroidota; class Bacteroidia; order Flavobacteriales; family Flavobacteriaceae; genus Ulvibacter; species Ulvibacter litoralis. The sequence continues at coordinate 493,166 of NZ_FNBA01000001.1, read as the reverse complement.
TCTCCAGAAACAACCATAGAATCAAACTTTAGTGTCGCTGCTCTTACGGTTAAGGTGTCTATTGATAAGAAAGTGGTTTCACTGTCTATCCAATCGTTACCAATTTCTGAAGTTCCGTCATTGCTACAAGCAATAATGGTAAGTAGTATCGGAATGCACAATAGGTATTTCATTCGCTTTTTTGAGCAAACCTACTCGAAGAGGAGTCGTGTTTAAAATATTATATACCAATGCCCAAATTGTATCGTCAAACGCTTCAGAAGTGTCTAAAAACAGCGTGTTATACAAGTAATCAGCACAATCTAAGTGTTGGTAGATACATTTTGCCACTCTGTCCATTTCTTTTTTTTTCAGCCATCTAACGAGGTATGTTTGCCTTGTGGTTTTGCGAAAAGTGATCATCACAAAAGAGTTTTGAAAAAATAAATTGTAAAATGAATAGAAGCGTAAATTATTTAATGGTAGTAACAGCAATGACACTTGCTCTTGTTACACAAAGTTGTTCCTCAGACGATGACGATACAGATATTGGAAACTGGACCTCACGATCCATTTTTGATGGTGCTCCAAGAAGTAGTGCTGCAAGTTTTGTCATTGATAACATAGGATATGTAGGAACAGGATATGATGGAGACGATTATCTTACCGATTTTTGGGCGTATGATATTGATGGTGATTTTTGGGTTCAGAAAGCAGATTTCCCCGGAATTGCACGTAGTTCTGCGGTTGGATTTTCTGTTTCTAATACAGGATATATAGGAACAGGATACGATGCCGAAGCGGCTTCAGAGTTAAATGATTTTTGGGCGTATAGTCCAAGTAGTAATAGTTGGACGCAAAAAGCAGATTTTAGCGGCGGAAACAGAAGAGGTTCTGTAGCATTTGCTGTTGGTGAAAAAGGCTATATAGGTACTGGTTTTGATGGCGACAATGATCGTAAGGATTTTTGGGAATACAGTCCAACCACAGACGAATGGACAGAAGTTTTTGGGTATGGAGGTTCTAAAAGACGTTACGCAACAACCTTTACCATTAGCGATAAAGTGTATTTAGTAACGGGTGTAAACAACGGATTGTATGTAGACGATGTTTGGGAATTTACACCTGCTACTGGAGAATGGGAAAAGAAAAATGACTTAGACTACGATGAAGACTATTACATAACACGTTCTAATGCATTAGGTTTTTCGTTGAATGGTCTTGGATATGTTTCCTGCGGATATAGCGGTGGCGTTTTAGGAAGTACCTGGCAGTATAATTCGGTAAGCGATACGTGGGAAGAATTAACCGCGTTAGAAGCTACCGCGAGACAAGATGCAATCAGTTTTACAAGTACTAATAACAAGGCTTTTGTTTTGTTAGGAAGGTCGGGAAGTCTTTATTTAGACGATACCTATGAATTTTTTCCGCAAGAAGAACTCAATGAGGATGATTAATTTTTTTGTTTTGTAACTCCCTTTGTAAGCCAAAGTCTCCTAGATGTATTTTAATAAAGATGGTAATACAGATAGGTTTCTTTGGTCTTTTTGTTTAAAAAAATACGACACACCTAATGAAGTTAATTAAATTTTGTTTTCATTCTTTCCTTTTAGTAGCCACAATTTCGTTATTGTTCTATTTTTTAATTCCTTCGGAAGTCAATGTAGCGGTGCATCCTGTGGGTGACGGCTATGGGTATTCGGTATCGGTTAAAAACAAAACAGTGATTAAACAAGATTTTATTCCTGCAATTCAAGAACAGAAAGCATTTTGCACGTTTGAAGACGCCCAAACCATAGGAACTCTTATAAAACGTAAAATTGAAAAAAAAGAAAACCCAAGCATAACCCTTTCTGAATTGAAAGAGAATAATATTTCCTTTCTTTGTAATTAATTATAGCCCCAACTCTCCATGTCCTCCTTTTTTACAAGAAATAAACAAATCATCATCCATATTTTATGTTGGAGTGTACTTTTGTTTGTTACTTCTTTCCAGATGTATTCTGAAAGAGGAAGTGTTCCACTTTTTTATTGGGTTAGACTTGGCGTAGATGTTTTGTTCTTTTACATCAACTTTCTTATTCTAGTTCCAAAATTATTACTTCAAAAAAAGACAGCCCTTTATTTAGTTAGTATCGGACTCATATTAATAATCTCATATGTTTTTTTCCAATACTATAGAGAGGTGTTCGAACCATTTGAACAACATCTCAAACCGTTTAACGGCGATAGAAAACCCCCAAGATTTTCTTCTTGGAGAGGAATTCCAGTCGCGTTAAATGTCTCTTTTATATTGATTGGTACCATTATACGAATGTATATGGAGTGGAACAAAAATGAAACGCGAAAAAAAGAGATAGAATCTGTTCGAACCACAACGCAGCTTCAGTTTTTAAAAAATCAAATCAATCCACACTTTCTGTTTAATTCGTTAAATACCATTTATTCTTTAACGACTAAAAAGGCAAGCAACGCTCCTGAAGCAGTCATTACACTTTCAGAATTAATGCGCTATATGTTGTATCGCGCCAATAACGAATACGTTCCATTACAGGAAGAATTAGACTATATTAGTAACTATATTAAGCTTCAACGGTTGCGATTGGCGTATGCAGAAAATGTAACCATTAATATTAGAGGAAATGTTGGTGCTCAAAAAGTGCGTCCTTTGCTTTTAATTTCGTTTATTGAAAATGCGTTTAAGTACGGTACAGACTATCAAGGAAATACTGAAATTAAGATTGTAATCACAGTGTCAGAGAACAATTTGTCGTTTACGTGCGTCAATTTAATTGGAAATAGAAAAGCCGATACTGAAAATTCTGGAATTGGACTTGTAAACACAAGAGAGCGTTTAGAAATGCTATATCCAGGGATGCATACCTTAGAAGTTTCAGAAAAAGAAGGAAAATATATCGTAGACCTTAATTTAACACTACAGTAAATGAAATGTCTCATAATTGATGATGAACCTTTAGCAATTGAGATTGTTGAGTCGTACCTAACGAAAGTTGAAGGGGTAACGATTGTAGGGAAGTGTACCAATCCGTTGGCTGCGATTACGATTTTAAACAAACATCAAGTAGATTTAGTGTTTTTAGATATTGAAATGCCAAACATTACAGGAATTGAACTGGTAAAGTCATTAGACAACTTACCTCAGTTTATATTTACAACCGCCTATCCCGAATATGCATTGGAAGGTTTCGAATTAAATGCGACCGATTATTTAGTAAAACCCATTCCTTTTCATCGATTTCTGAAAGCCATTTCACGCGCTAAAGAAAAATTTGAGTCGGAAAGAATAAGTCCAATCACATCCGAAGTTAAAGAAACCTCGTCACTACAAGAAAGTGATATTGAACGTGATTTTATTTTTGTAAAGTCTGAATATGAGAATATTAAAATTAATATTCAAGATATAAAATTTATGGAAGGGTTGAAAGATTATATTAAAATATATACCACTACTTCAACAAAACCAATTCTTACCTTGTTAAGCTTCAAAGAAATTTTGGACAAACTACCAGAAGCTTCTTTTTTACGTGTTCACAGATCTTTTATTGTCAATGTGAAGTATATAAAATCCCTTCAGAAAACGAAAATAGTGATTGAAGATTTTAGAATTCCGATAGGTGAAACTTACAAGAAAGAAGTGCTCGAACGCCTTGGATTATAAAGGCATCAGTTGTAATTTAGTAGTCTGTACTGAATACCTCACCTTCCGAAGAGAAAATAATGAAAGTAACGATTCCAGACGACAAAATAGTTTTTAGCAATTCGTTTCAAGTTACCGCTGAAGACACCGATTTTTTAAATCACGTGAATAATGTAGTGTATTTAAAGTGGATTCAAGAGATTTCAGAAAAGCATTGGAATACCTTTGCCACTTCTGAAATGAAAGAACAATTGATTTGGATGGTACTGCAGCATAAAATTGATTACCTACACCAATCTTTTGAAGGCGATACCATTACCATTTCTACGTGGGTCGAAAAAAATGAAGGCGTAAAATCTACCCGAAAAGTACTTATTTACAGAGATGATGTTTTGCTTGTTTCTTCGGAAACTATTTGGTGTTTATTGGATAAAAAAACAATGAAACCGAAGCGTATTACCGACAACATTTCGGAACTTTTTCTAAATTAACTTTAGATTTTCCACCTTTATTTCTCGTGTCTTTTTACTCTTATAACGAACCTCTTTTAGCGATTATAAAACCTATGTTTTCTTTTAAAAAATTAAACATACTTTAAAGAAAATTTGGGAAACTCTTTTTTGTTGTTTTGTACCTTTAAGGTCCAAAAAAAAGAAATGATTTCAGAAATAATAAAGAACAGACGATCTGTTTTTCCAGATCAATACAATCAAGAACCGATTTTAGAAAGTGAAATAGAACAATTACTAGAAGCAGCTAATTGGGCCCCGAGTCATAAAAAGACTGAACCGTGGCGTTTCAAAGTGTTTCAAGGAGAATCTCAAGCAGCACTAGGACTATTTTTAGCTGAAAAATTTAAAGAAACGGCACAAACATTTTCCGAGTTCAAATACAACAAACTAAAAGAGAATCCAGTAAAAGCAGGATGCATCATCGCTATTTGCATGCAACGAGATCCGAATGAATCTATTCCAGAATGGGAAGAAATTGCAGCGACAGCTATGGCGGTTCAAAACATGTGGTTGGTTGCTGAATCACTTTCTATAGGTGCCTATTGGAGTTCTCCAGGACTTGTAAAGTATATGGGTGAGTTTATCAACCTAGCAGAAGGCGAACGTTGTCTAGGCTTTTTCTATGTAGGGAAATACGACGAGAAAGTGTCGGAAGGATACCGCAAATCTAATATTGAAGCCAAAACAGTGTGGATGTAATTTTTTACGCAAAAAGGACATCACGATACACAAACAGTTTGTAAAGAAAAAGGCCTAAATACACAGCAGTAGCCATAAACTTTATAAAAGTAGAGCTTAAAAAACCAATAAAAGAGCCCACAGCCGCTTTGAAAGCCTGTGGGCTTTCTGTTTTATTAAATACTGTTTCACCTATAAAAGCGCCCAAAAAAGGACCGATTAAGATTCCGAAGGGGATGGGAGCTAAAATACCGACAATTAATCCGATAGTGGTGCCCCAAACACCTGCTTTACTACCTCCAAAGCGTTTGGTGCCAATGGCAGGGATGATGTAATCTAATATATAAAGCAGTATTGCTACAATTCCTGTAACGGTAATAAAAAAGCTATCAAAGGGGATGGATGGGGCCATATAAAGAGCCAACAACCCTAACCAACTAATGGGTACGCCTGGTAAAACAGGAAGAATACTCCCTACAATTCCGATGAGCATTAAAAGGAGTCCACTAATAATGTAAATTGTATCCATACCTTCATAAGACACCTTTTTTTTTGAAATGTTACAAGTTTATAACTAAATAATTAGTTCAACTAAGAAATTAGTTGTAATATTGAATCTGTAAATCAGTTATTATGAAGCAACTTACCAAAGCAGAAGAAGATATTATGCACGTATTATGGAACCTAGGAGAGGGGAATGTCGCGGCAATTATGGAAGAATTTCCAGCACCAAAACCTGCTTATAATACAATTTCGACCATTGTTCGGATTTTGGAAAGTAAAGATTTTGTAGCCTACAGAAAAGAAGGTCGCGGACATATTTATTTTCCGAAGGTTAAAAAATCGGAGTACAGCAATCAGTCGCTTACAAAGTTGGTAGACGGATATTTTCAGGGCTCGTTTAAAAGTATGGTGTCTTTTTTTATGAAGAAAAACGACATCAGTATTTCTGAAATGGAATCGATAATGAAGGAGATTAATAAAGAAAACAAAGAGGTATGATACATTATATCCTACAAACACTTGTGTTTCAACTGCTGTTTTTAGCAGTGTACGATTTGTTTCTGAAAAATGAAACCTTCTTTACCTGGAACCGCGTTTATTTACTCATCACTCCTTTGTTAAGTTTGGTGCTTCCTTTTGTAAAATTGGACATAATACGACAAAGCATTCCTGAAAATTACGTTATACAATTGCCTACCGTTTTTGTTGGAAATACTCCTCCGGAAGGCTTTTTAACCTCCCAACTATTAGATCCCATCTATATAATGTCCTCAAGTGGAATTAGTGTAAGCACCATAATTTTACTTATTTGGGTGCTAGGCGCAGCTTGTAGTTTGGCATTGTTGGGCATGAAAATGTATAAAATTAACAGCTTAAAAGCATCAGGAAAGCGCACCCAAATTGAAGCCTTTCAATTAGTAACGTTGCCCAATACCGATACTGCTTTTTCTTTTATGAATACCATCTACTTGGGCGATCAACTTTCCGAAGCCCAAAAAACAAACATTATTCTACACGAGAAGGTTCATATTTCGCAGCGACATTCGCTCGATCTTCTTTATTTTGAACTCCTTCGAATCCTGTTTTGGTTTAATCCGTTGGTGTATGTGTTTCAGAATAAAATGGTGACATTACAAGAGTTTACGGCAGATTCAGTTGTGGTTGCGCAAAGCGGAAAACGAGCGTATTACGAAGATTTACTAGCTCAAATATTTAAAATCGAATCAATTTCATTCATCAATACATTTTTCAATCAATCATTAATCAAAAAACGAATTCGTATGTTACAAAAATCAAAATCTAAGAAAATCTTTCAGTTGAAGTATTTATTATTGGTACCTGTTGTTTGCGCAATGTTAGTGTACACTTCTTGCTCCGACGAGACGAAACCTTCCGAAGTAGCAATTTCAGAAAGTGGCTCGGAAGTCATGGACAAAATCAACGAACTGTCTGAAGCCATCATGAAAAAAGGGAATTTGACGCCGGAAGAAGAAAAAGCATTGCAGTTTTTAGCAACACCAGCAAAATCGGGCGATAAGGTGTACACGTCGGTACAAGAGTATTTGGACGAACCTGAGTCAGAAGACATAGCGTTTGCAGTAATCGACAAGGTTCCAACCTTTCCTGGTTGCGAAGGGTTATCGTCCAACGAAGAGGCGAAAAAGTGTATGTCTGAAAAAATAATGCACTTTGTTGTCGATAATTTTAATACAAAAGTGGAGGGTGTTGAAGCCATTAACGGGCGCCAACGAATTATGGTTCAATTTAAAATTGACAAAAGTGGAAGCATTGCAAACGTAAAAGCAAAGGCAGCCCATCCTGAATTAGAAACAGAAGCGATTCGAGTAGTTTCTAAATTGCCAAAAATGGAACCTGGTGTTCAAGAAGGAAAAGAAGTGGGCGTATTATACGCGCTGCCCATCCTATTCAATATCCAAGAATAAAAGTCGAGAAAAGACTTAAAACAGTTCATTTAAGCCAAAACATCCTATGTTTTGGCTTTTTTTTTGTCATTTAAGAAGAACTTTAGTGGTTAAACAGGGAAGTAACCGTAAAAGTTGTATTTTTCGGAAGGATTTTTTCTGAAAATGAAATACATACAAATTATAATACTTCTGGTCGTAACCACTTCTTGCCAGTTCTTTGAAACCGAAAAAGTTTCTACCGAGACTTTTTACGAAGAAGAACTGAAAACCATCGATTGGAAAGAAGTGGACCAATATCCTGTTTTTTCAGAATGTGAATCAACTACCGAAAAAAACAGTCAAAAAGGATGCTTCGAACGTACGTTGTCTGATCATTTACGGCAATCGTTTCGCAAACACAATGCCATTGCGCTTCACGATTTAAACGATACGGTAAGGCTTGCGTTTTCAATCAATAACAAAGGGAAACTAATGGTGACGAATATCGTAATGCCACCAAGCATCGAAACAGAATTTCCTTTACTTCAAGATTGGTTGCTAGAAGGAATAGATACCTTGTATCCCGTGGCTCCTGCCTACAAAAGAGGCATTCCGGTTGCCACACAATTTACCTTACCTATTGTGATTAAAACAGAGGATTTATAGGTTAAATCGGTATCCTAAACTGAAATCTACAGGAAAATTATCGTCTTTATTCTCCACACCAACCGCAACAATATCGTTGTAATTAAAAGTGATGAAACCATTTCCTACCGCATAATCGGCACCAATTCCAAAAGCAGCCGGCGCATTTAAGTTACCCCCCGAACTACTAACTATTGTTGAAACTCCAGTTGTAGAATCTAAAACAAGATCTTCCGTTTTAGCGTAGGTATAGGCTACAAATTTAGTATTGATAAATACATCTAGTTTTTCGCTTTTCACAAATTTAAAACGGTAGTTTAATGATAATTGAGAAGACGTAGAGTTGTTGTCAGGATTTTTAAACGATTGCTTAAATCGAAGTACTACCGAATGTCTTCTTAAATAGACTTCGTCCAAAATCTCAAGATCAAATCCTAAGGTTGGAACAATAGCATTGGTAGGGTTTGAGTTGTACGCATTGTTCGTAACACCAACATACGCTCCCAAGCGCGTTTGAATGTCTACCGATTTCGATTCGTAGGTGAAATTCGAGTCTTTTAATTTGTTGTAGCTAACAAAAAAGGAAGTCAAACTAGGAAGTGTAAATTTTACTTTCGAAGCGTCGCCAGCATTCGCGTCTTGGGTTTGCGATTGCAAGGTTGCCTTATATTCTTCTTGGTATTTTCCGTCAACTTTAGTGTTTGTAAGTTCTAAAATCTCGGTTCCTTTTTTAGAAAAATAGCGGTATTCACCATCAATGGTGTTCCATAAAAGAGTCAGCGGACCTTCAATTTCGGTTTGTAATGTGTATTGCTTCCCGTCAACAGTGTATTGTTGCTGCGCAAAAGTGGCGGTCGATATAAAAAAACATACCGCAAGAGTGAATGAAAGTAGGGTTTTCATAAGGGCTTGATTTAGTTAGGGTAAAGGTAGAAAATTTATTTAAGTTACGCGTGTTTTTCAAACTTTCGTCCCTTCCATTCGTAGCTTCCCGAAAGGCTCTTTACAACTACAAGTACAGTAATTATTGGATACAAAAGAGTGCTTTTTACATACTGAAAGGGGTTTGTTTTACTTCGGAAAAATCCTGCACTCAACCGAATGGTTAGATAGTCCAGAAACAATTTTACAACGAAGAATAACCCAAAAATTGGCCAGAATTCCTCCTGAAGGATTCCGTACGTAAGACCGATGAGTACACATAAGTTTGTTGCGAACACAATCATTCCCAACACTTTTGAAGCGTTATTGTTTTGCTTCGATGTTTTGGATGCCCAACGAATGCGCTGTGTTACTACCGAGTTCCATGTAGGTTGTGGTTGTGTCGTAACAATCGCCGCTTCCGATTTTAAATACTGAACTTGCTTCGGAAACTGTTTTTTTAACTTTTCCAACATAAAAATATCATCACCACTCGCAATATGATTGTTGTCGGTAAATCCATTTACGGCTAAAAAAGCAGTTTTTGTATACGCGAGATTCGCACCATTACAAAGCAGCGGATGCTTCCATCCAAATCCAGCCATAGTAACCAACTGTAAACTCAGTCCGTCAAATTGCTGAAATTGCTGCACCAATGTAGTGTCGGCCGAATAAAAAACAGGTCCTGCAATACATACCGTATCGTTTTTCTGAATATAGGCATCGTACGTTGCTAACCACATTTTTGGAAGGGTACAATCTGCATCGGTGGTAATAATCCAAGGGTGTTTTGCTTCGGAAATAGCCGTAGTAATCGCATCTTTTTTAGGAGATTCTGAAAACCTTTTATTGTCAATAATTTTAAAGCTAAAAGAAGCATTTGCAAAAGAGGCATTCGCTTCTTGCAAGCTATTTTTTATGAAAGCTACCGAAGCATCTTCAGAAGCATCGTTTACAAAAAGCACTTCAAAGTGACTGGCTGGGTAGTCCATTTTCAGAAGTGAGGCAATCAAATTTGCAAGGTTTTTTTCTTCATTCCGAAAGGGAATCACTACCGTGAACCTTGTCTGTGTTGTAGTAGTTTCCGAAGAAAATAATGGAAGTTTTGTAAACCCAACAAGCAATCCGACAATCGCAAAACTGTATAAAACACCTATAATCGCGAACAAAACAATCATGCTGCCACAGGTTTATAGGTGACTACATAATAGCTTCCGAAAAGACTGGGAAGTACAAAGTTGAGGAGCCACATCGCTAAAACAGTGCAAAGAATACTCAGTTCGGGAACGCCTGCGAGTGTAAACAACCAAACGGCAACACCACCTCGTAAAATCACATCAAAAATAAAGATACTAGGCAGTATGGAAACCAATAGGTACATGGCGAAAATGAGTAAAAAAGCATCAAAAATTGGCAATTTTGCGCCAAAAAATGTCAATAATAGGTAAAAAAGGCAGCTAAATGTAACATAACGAAGCAGGGCATAAAGCATGACTTTCAGTTTTCGAACTCCTTCAATGTTTGATATATACTTCATGACTTTAGCAATCGAAAGTCCTTTCAGTAGCAATTGTTTCTCTTTAAAATAATAACCGAGTGTGCCTACTCCTAAAAGTACAACCAAAAGAAGCACAAGTTTGGTAGTTGAAATTTCAATTCCGTAGCGCTGCACAACATAGAGTGTGCCTACTATTCCGAAGAAAAAAGTAGCCAAAAGCTGCGCTATGTTTCCGAAAAAATTAAGAAGCAGCACTTGTTTTCGTTGGTGCTTCGGAAAGTACAACGCCTTGGCACCGTATTCTCCAATTCGGTTGGGGGTGCTCATAGAAATGGTGAGCGATGCTAAACTTTGTTGCAAAGCAGTTTTGAAAGAAATAGATTCGATTTTAGAAACAAGGGTTTTCCATTTTAAAACTTCAAAAAACTGATTGGCACCCGCGAGCACTACAAACACCAAAATAGAAAATCCATTTTTAAGCTGAATCGCATTTAAGAATGCAGCGAGGGTTTGTGCGTTTGTTTGCGTTACTTTATAATAGATATACCAAAAAGTAGCCGCAAGTAGCAAAACTTTTAGGGCAGCTAGTAGATATTGTTTAGTTTTGTGGGATAGCGTTATCACAAGGCTAAATTACGCAATTCTCGCGAAGCAGGGAATCTTTCAAGAATGGGAACAAAAACAGAAAAAATCATTTTAGGCATCGATCCTGGAACTACTATTATGGGGTTCGGACTAATCAAAGTGGTCGGTAAAAAAATGCAATTTTTACAACTTAACGAGTTGCAATTGTCTAAGTATGACAACCATTATGTGCGATTAAAACACATTTTTGAGCGTACCATCGAGCTTATTGAAACCTTTCATCCCGACGAAATTGCGATTGAAGCGCCCTTTTTCGGTAAAAACGTACAATCCATGCTAAAATTAGGAAGAGCGCAAGGGGTTGCGATGGCTGCCGGACTTTCACGCGATATTCCGATTACCGAATATTCGCCAAAAAAGATAAAAATGGCGATCACAGGAAGTGGAAATGCTTCGAAAGAACAAGTAGCAAAAATGCTTCAGAGTTTATTGGGATTGAAAGAACTTCCTAAAAACCTCGATAGTACCGATGGTTTGGCAGCAGCCGTATGTCATTTCTACAATGGAAATAAAATTGATACAGGAAAAAGCTATACAGGTTGGGCGGCTTTTGTAAAACAGAACGAAAACAGAATTAAATAAAACAAAATTGCACCGCAATTTATAACGCCAATGTCTGGAATCTATATTCACATTCCTTTTTGTAAACAAGCTTGCCATTACTGCGATTTTCATTTTTCAACGTCTTTGAAAAAGAAAACAGAATTGGTGGAAGCACTTTGCCGTGAATTGGTACTTCGGAAAGAGGAGTTGCCAGAGGCTGTGCAAACAATTTATTTTGGCGGCGGAACCCCTTCTTTACTGTCTTCGGAAGAATTGCAACGTATTTTTGATACTATTACTGAAAATTATACAGTTACCGAACATCCAGAAGTCACCCTTGAAGCCAATCCGGACGACTTAACCAAAGAAGTGATTCAAGAGCTTTCTGAGAGTCCAATCAACCGATTGAGCATTGGCGTGCAATCTTTTTTTGAAGCCGATTTGAAATTCATGAATCGGGCGCACAATGCTGAAGAAGCACTTTCTTCTATCAAAGAAGCGATGACGCATTTTGATAATATCAGCATCGATTTAATTTACGGAGTTCCAGGAATGACTTTGGAACGTTGGCAGGAAAATCTGAACATTGCAGTATCGCTTAATGTGCCTCATATATCCTGTTATGCGCTTACGGTAGAGCCAAAAACAGCCTTAGATATGTTTATCAAAAAGGGAATTGTGGCTCCTGTAAACGATGCGGAAGCTGCTTCTCATTATGAATATTTACTGGAAGCTACCGAAAAGGCAGGGTACGAGAACTACGAGTTTTCAAACTTCGGAAAAGACGGCTATTACTCTCAAAATAACACCGCCTATTGGCAGGGGAAATCCTACTTAGGAATCGGACCTTCAGCGCATAGTTTTGATGGAAAACGAAGGAGCTGGAATGTAAATAACAATACGAAGTACATAAAAAGCATTGCAGAAAACAAACTTCCTTCGGAAAGTGAAGTACTTTCAGAAACAGACAAGTACAACGAGTATATTATGACGGGACTGCGCACCAAATGGGGTGTTTCTTTAGAGAAAATAGCACTTCAGTTTGGAGAAAAGCAACGGGATTATTTACTGTCTCAAGCGAAAGATCATCTAAGAAAGAACAATTTACTTCTTGAAAACAACACACTTTTAGTTACCAAAAAAGGGAAGTTTTTAAGCGACGGAATTGCCAGCGATTTGTTTCTAACCAACGATTTTTAACGGTTTGCCAACACTAAATTTTGTGTGGGTTGTAAAAGTTTCTTGTATCTTAGTCTTGTGAAAGTAACAATTAAAATTCAAGAACAAAACGTAACTGCAGATCTCGCCAAACCTTTGGATATATCTATTACTTTAAAAGCTTCCAAAAAGAATCCTGAAGCTTGGTACTTAGAACCTCCAGTCATTAAACCTGTTCAGATAGGGGAATGGGTAGCAAAGGTGAGTGAGGGATCATCCGTCAATTTTAACGACATTTATTTCAATCCGCACGCACACGGAACACACACCGAATGTGTAGGGCATATTTCGGAAGCATTTCATTCTGTAAACGATTCGTTAAAGAAGTTTTTCTTCGTAGCCGAACTCGTAACTGTAGCTCCTGAAACACGCGGAAATGATCAGGTTATTTCAGCAAAACAATTGAAATCATTATTAAATGGAACAAAGCCTGAGGCCATTGTAATTAGAACAATGCCGAATATATCCTCCAAGAAAACGCGTAAATATTCGCATACCAATTGGCCGTATTTTACCGAGAAAGCAGCTCGTTTTTTACGAGAAATTGGCGTGAAACATGTATTAATCGATTTGCCGTCGATTGATAAGGAAAAAGACGACGGATTGTTAGCCGCTCACAAGGCCTTTTGGAATTATCCAAAAGAACCTCGTTTAGATGCAACAATTACTGAGTTTATCTATGTTTCCAATAAAATTAAGGATGGAAGGTATTTATTAAACTTGCAAATTGCTTCTTTTCACAATGACGCATCGCCAAGTAAACCTGTACTTTACAAACTTATTGATGATGAAAACAACACTAAAAATTGAAGAACTCGCCCAATTTTGTTTAGGAATCTTTTTATTTTCACAACTACACTATAGTTGGTGGTTTTTTCCTACATTGCTTTTACTGCCAGATATTGGAATGTTAGGATACCTTGTAAACACGAAAGTAGGCGCGATGGTCTATAATGTGTTTCATAATAAGGCAATAGCCATTGCTATTATGTTGGCAGGAATGTTATATTTAGGCGAATTATATAGTCTAATTGGGATTATTCTATTTTCACATTCGGCTATGGACCGATTTTTGGGCTATGGACTCAAATACCCTGATAATTTTAAAAATACCCATTTGGGAACAATGGGATAACAAAACATATGGATTTACTTTTTATAGGCTTAGCAGTTGGCGCCGTTGTTGCGTATTTCGTGTTCGCGCGATTTTCTGTTAATCTGAAAAAAAACAAAACAAATCAACAGTCCGTTATTTTAATGGAGAAAATTAGAACCGTTTGTAAGTTTATCACGGTGGAAGGCGATTTTTCTGAAATCTATCACTACGAGAACTTAAAAGACAAATGGCTTAGCAGAATCATTGGAAAGAAAAAAGCATTGATTCTAATTGAAGCCAAAGCTTATGTAGGGTTCGATCTTACTAAAATTGAAATGAACGCCGACCCTAAAACGCGCATCGTAACACTTACCAATTTTCCGAAGCCAGAATTACTAACGGTCGAAACAGATTTTAAATATTACGATAAAAAAGAAGGGTGGGCAAACCCTTTTACAGCTTCAGATTTAACCGAGATTACCGCCGAAGCCAAACAACATATTGTAGATAAAGTTCCCAATAGCGGATTGCTGTTAGAAGCATCAAAACAAGCATTGGAAACCATTCATCTCATCGAAACCTTAGTAGAAACCATTAATTGGAAGTTAGACTATTCAGCATTAAATATTTCAGAAGTACCTTTAAAGCTAGGTTCAAAAAAGAAATGAGACGCGCCCCAACAAATCTAAATGTGATTCGTACAATACTACAATTTTGGGTGTGTTGCGTGTTGCTGTTTTTTACTTCGGAAAGTTTTTCGCAAGACTACGAACGCGTAGATGCAACCATTTTATTGTATCCTGAAAGTGTTGATACACCAGAGGAACTCTCTAAGTTTATCACCCGAGATTTTACTTCCGAAGAAGAAAAAGTGAGAGCTATTTACAGTTGGATTATTCAAAATGTTGCCTACGATCCTAACGAATACAAACAGTTTAATTACAATTTTAAAGATTACCGAGAACGCAATACCAAAGAAGAAAAAACACGGGATAAAGTCATAAAACGAACCTTACAACAAGGTGTTGCCGTCTGCGAAGGCTATGCCATGTTGTTTGAGAAATTATGTGAATTACAAGGCATTTCAAACTATTTGGTGCGAGGCGATATCAAAACAAACTTTAACGATATTGGTCGTCCTTTTAAAAATAGCCACATGTGGAATGTCGCTGTTATCGACGGAAAATCGTACCTCTTTGATCCTACTTGGGGCGCAGGCCGTTACAATGGCGGATTTATAAAAGAACCCTCCTATTTCTACTACAAAACACCCCCAGATTTGTTTTTTAAGACGCACTATCCAAGTATGTTTGAAGACGCTTTTATCGATGTTGTGATTAGCAAACGTGTATTTTCAACAATGCCCTTGCTTATTGCTGAAAACCTAAAAATGGGCGATGTAGAGTCACCATTGCAAGGTATTATAAGCACCGATCAGTATCTTAGCGAAGTACCTTTTAGTCTTACAAATTGCAATACGCAAGCAGTTTTTTATACGTTTGGAGATGAAAAGTTGCCTGTTGAAAATCTTGAAACGGTTGGAAACAGAACCCGATTTAGTGTGCCGCTTGCGCTTGGAGCCGAAACACTACTGATTTATTTTGACGATCAACCTGCGTTGGGTTTTATAATTGAATAGCGATGAATGTAGAAGATTTCAGAATGTATTGTTTGCAGAAAAAAGGAGTGACCGAATCCTTTCCTTTCGATAGTGAAACTCTTGTTTTTAAAGTAATGGGCAAAATGTTTTGTTTGTGCCCGTTAGAGCGAAAACCACCTCAAGTAAATCTAAAGTGTGACCCAGAACGGTCTATTTTACTTCGAGAAGCATACGAAGATGCCATTTATCCAGGGTTTCACATGAGTAAAGTACATTGGAATACCATTCATATCGAAGATCGCATTCCGCCAAAATTACTTCTTGAATTAACAGACCATTCGTACGATTTGGTCGTAAGCAAACTCACTAAAAAGCTAAAAGAAGAATTAAACAATCTAGACGCTTAATTCTTTATAAACACTTGCCCTTTCCGAAAAGCCCTAGGTGTTTTTCCTTTTTGAGATTTAAATATTCTATTAAAATTAGAAATATTCTGAAAGCCACATAACTCGGCGATTTCAGCAATAGAAAAATCCTTGTTCGAAAGCATCAATTTACAAGATTCTTCAATGCGTAATTCGTTCAAAAATGTCACATAGGTTTTATTGGTTCGCTTTTTAAAATAACGACAAAACGCATTTTTGGTCATCGCCGCTTCCGCAGCAATATCTGATAATGTAATTTCCTTCTGAAAGTGATTCATCGTGTATTCAAAAACGGCACTCATTCGCTGTCCTTCAATATCGTTGTATTTCTTTTCTGAAACAAAAAGAGACAAGGATTCATAAGTAGCAGTATTCACTTCCTTTAATAATTGAAGAAACAGTATAAACCGATCTAGTTTTGAAGCCGTAAAAAGTGCTTCTAACTGTGTTTTAATCTTCGTGTTTTTCGACAGTACTCGAAACCCATTTGCGGCTTTTCTAAAAAAGGATTGCAACGATTTTAATTCTTCAACCTTAAAAAAGTCGGCTCCGAAAGAGTTTTCAGTAAAAAAAACAGTTCGCATATGCGAAGAGGCTCCTTTAGAAGTATCGCTTTTAAAAACGTGAGGTAAATTTCCGCCCAACACAAGGATGTCGCCCGCTTTGTAAAAAGTAACTGTGTCACCCACAATTAAAGCGCCTTCTCCTTCTTTAATATAACTAATTTGAAGCTCTTTATGTTGGTGTAACAATGCGTAAAAAGACGCACCCTTGTCTTCCTGTAAAAGCAAGGTGTCCTTTTTTGACTTAGGTATTGTAAACGGAAGAACTTTCATAAATGCTGTAATACTATTCAATAATAGACAATAATTTTAAATTTAGGGTAAAATAGTACAAGTATCAGGTAAAACAGCATTACTCACCAAGTCACCTTTCAGCATACATTTACAATAAAAAAATTGCTATGAAAATAGAATGGAAAGGCATCATGCCAGCAGTAACGACAAAATTTACAAGCGACGATGAACTAGATTTACCGATGTTCAAAGTTAATTTGCAAGCGCAATTAGACGCAGGTGTTCACGGAATTGTACTTGGCGGAACTTTAGGAGAAGCAAGCACACTTACCGACTCCGAAAAACGTACTTTAACACAAGAAACTGTAGCTTTTGTTGACGGAAAAATCCCTGTATTGATCAATGTAGCAGAGCAAAGCACCAAAAAAGCAATCGAAGCGGCACAATTCGCAAAAGAAGATGGCGCCAGCGGATTAATGGTACTTCCACCGATGCGCTACAAGTCGGGAGATCGTGAAACGGTCGAGTACTTTAAAGCTATTGCCAACAGCACTTCCTTGCCTATTATGATTTACAACAATCCGGTAGATTATAAAATTGAAGTCACGTTAGACATGTTCGAAGAGTTGCTAAAATGCCCAAATATTCAAGCAGTAAAAGAATCTACCCGCGATATTTCAAACGTTACCCGAATCAAAAATAGATTTGGCGATCGTTTAAAAATCTTAACAGGTGTAGACACCATCGCACTCGAAAGTCTGCTAATGGGCGCCGACGGTTGGGTTGCCGGATTGGTTTGTGCATTCCCTGCAGAAACTGTAGCCATTTACGAACTTCAAAAAGCAGGGCGCATCCAAGAGGCCATCGCTATTTACAGATGGTTCTTACCCTTGCTAGAGTTGGATATAAACCCTAAATTAGTGCAAAATATAAAACTTGCCGAGGTTGCCACAGGCATCGGAACCGAGCAAGTTCGCGCTCCAAGATTACCTTTATTTGGTGACGAACGTACCCATGTTTTATCGGTAATTGAAAAAGGGATGCAAACAAGACCTATAGTGCCCGATTATAAAAATTTATAGCGTTTCGGGTGTTCCCGCTTGAAAAACACGGTCAGGCCTGCCTGCCGGTAGGCAGGCTTTCGGCACTCGCTTCCTCCATTGCCGTTGGCGCTGGAGGAGAGCTTAAACAAAGCCTCTATCCTTAACACAAATAAAAATTAAACCCATGGCTGTTGCAGCACATCTAGAAAGGATTAAAAAACTATGATTACAGGAAAAAACTATATCGGAAGTACCTTATCTTCCAAAGGAACAAAAACCTATAAAACCTTCAATCCGCAATTGAATATTGAAAATGACATCACATTTTCAGAAGCAACTCAAGAAGAAATAAACGAAGCAGCAGCGTTGGCTTCCGAAGCATTTAAAACGTATAGAAATGTGTCAGGAATCCAAAAAGCAGCCTTTTTAAACGCTATTGCCGACGAAATTTTAGCCTTAGGAGATGAAGCTGTTAAAACCTATTGTTCAGAAACTGGATTGCCAGAAGGACGTGCTATAGGCGAACGCGGACGCACCATGGGGCAATTAAAAGCCTTTGCGGCACTGCTAGAAGAAGGTTCTTGGGTAGATGCGGTAATAGATACGGCTCAACCCGAACGTACACCCATGCCAAGATCGGACATTCGGAAAATGCAAATCGCAATGGGACCCGTCGTTGTTTTTGGCGCTAGTAATTTTGCCTTTGCGTTTTCTACTGCAGGAGGCGATACCGCAGCAGCCTTGGCAGCAGGATGTCCCGTAATCGTAAAATCACATCCAATGCATGCCGGAACAAGTGAGTTGGTAGCAAGTGCAATTTTAAAAGCTGCAAAACGAACAGGAATGCCCGAAGGTGTTTTTTCAAATGTAAATAGCAGCGGAATTGAAGTTGGAGCGCAATTGGTTTCGCACCCAGCGATAAAAGCCGTTGGTTTTACAGGAAGTTATAAAGGTGGAAAAGCCTTATACGATTTGGCAGCCAAACGTCCAGAACCGATTCCTGTATTTGCCGAAATGGGAAGTATTAATCCTGTCGTAGTATTGCCAGAAGCTCTAACCAATCGCGGTACAGATTTGGCAAAAACGTACGCAGGTTCAGTCACTTTAGGAACGGGACAATTTTGTACCAATCCGGGGTTGTTACTCGGTATCAAAAGTGACGCCTTAACACAGTTTGTAAAAACACTTTCAGAAACGATTCTAACCATTGATCCTTCTTGTATGTTGCATCCTAATATTGCAACTACCTATGAAGCGAACAAACAAAAAGCGTTGGATCAAGAAGGAGTGACAGTCACCGCACAATACGATACTAAAATTAAAGAAAATTACGCCCGACAAGCAGTAACCACTGTTGACGGAAGCACTTTTTTAGAAAATACGCAATTACATCAGGAGGTTTTCGGACCGTTTACGATGGTGGTGCAATGTGACAATGTAGCCCAATTAGAAACCATTATTTCGAAATTGGAAGGGCAATTAACGGGAACTATTTTGGGAGAACCTTCAGAACTTCCAGACTATAAAAATGTAATAGAGGCGCTTCAAAATAGGGTAGGACGTATTGTGTATAATGGTGTTCCTACGGGAGTAGAAGTGTGTCCTGCAATGGTACATGGCGGACCGTTTCCAGCAACGACCGACAGTCGTTTTACTTCGGTTGGGGTCTCGTCAATACAGCGTTGGGTGCGCCCTTTTTGTTTTCAAGATTGGCCAAATGCTTTATTGCCTGAAGAACTTAAAAATGAAAATCCGTTAGGGATTACTAGATTGGTGAATAGTTCGGTAACATCTGCAAAAATCTAAGTTATGGCGCGTTCTGTTTTTGAATGTATCGATGCGCATACCTGCGGAAACCCAGTTCGGGTTATTAAAGCGGGTGGTCCTAATTTGGAAGGCGCAACTATGAGTGAGAAACGCCAACACTTTTTAAAAGAATACGATTGGATTCGGAAAGGGTTGATGTTTGAACCTCGCGGACACGATATGATGAGCGGTTCTATTTTATTTCCGCCACACGATCCCGAAAATGATGTAGCTATTTTATTTATTGAAACCTCAGGGTGCTTGCCCATGTGTGGTCACGGAACCATAGGAACCATTACCATCGCGATTGAAGAAGGCTTAATTGCCCCTAAAGTGCCTGGGAAAATTAGAATGGAAGCTCCCGCGGGATTGATTCAAGTTGACTACCAACAAACTGGTAAAAAGGTAGATTGGGTAAAACTGGTAAATGTAAAAAGTTATTTGGCTGCCGAAGGTCTAACGGTAGTGTGTCCAGAATTAGGTGAAATTACGTTTGATGTTGCCTACGGAGGGAATTATTATGCTATTGTTGATCCGCAACAAAATTTTTCTGGGGTACACGATTTTACAGCAAGTAAGATTGTACAATACTCGCAAGTAGTTCGGGATCGAATTAATGAAAAGTATCCAGATCTATTTGTGCATCCTGAAAATTCGACCATTCGAGATGTGACACACATGCTTTGGACGGGTACTCCAATAAACCCAGAGTCTTCAGGGCGAAATGCGGTATTTTATGGTGATAAAGCCATTGATAGAAGTCCGTGTGGCACGGGAACTTCGGCACGTTTGGCACAATTGTACGCAAAAGGTAAATTGAAGGTGGGAGAATCGTATCTTCACGAAAGTTATATTGGAAGTACTTTTGTGGGTTGTGTTGAAGAAGAAACAACTCTGGCAGGGAAAAAAGCAATAATTCCTAGCATTCAAGGATGGGCAAAAGTGTATGGGTATAACACCATTATTATTGATGATGAAGACGATCCATATGCACATGGATTTCAGGTAATTTAAATATGAAACACTGTACAATTATTGGCGGCGGCATTATTGGTTTATGCTCGGCGTATTATTTACTGAAGGAAAACTACGAAGTAACGGTTATTGACAAATCGGACATTGTAAGTGGTGCTTCATTTGTAAATGCGGGTTATATTACTCCTTCTCACATTATTCCGTTAGCAGCTCCAGGAATGATTACCAAAGGGATGAAGTATATGTTTAATTCGTCCAGTCCTTTTTTCGTAAAACCACGTTTGGACAAAGACTTTTTAAAATGGACTTGGTTGTTTAAAAAAGCGTGTACTAAAAAGAATGTTGAAAAAAGTACACAGACGATTTTAGACATTAATTTATTGAGTCAGCAGTTATTTAAAGAAATATACGAATCTGGCGATGTCGATTTTCATATTGAGCACAAAGGATTGTTGATGGCGTTTCAGAAAGAAGCTTCAAAAAAGCACGAACAAGAAGTGGTCGATAGAGCTTCAGCCATGGGACTTCAAATTGCGTATGTTGACAAAACGAGTTTGGCAAAATTAGAGCCAAATTTAATCGCAGAAGGCGCTTTTCATTATTATAGTGATTCACATACAACTCCCCAGTTATTTATGGCGTCTATGAAGCAATTTCTTCAGAAGAAAGGCGTGGCATTTAAAACAAATGAAGAAGTGCTTTCTATAGATCCCGTACAAGAGCGCATCGAAGTGAAAACAGTTAAAAACACTTATCAAACGGATGAGGTTGTGGTGGCAACAGGAGCTTGGAGTGAAAAAATAGCAAAACAATTTGGTGTTTATAT
This sequence comes from Ulvibacter litoralis, assembly GCF_900102055.1. Taxonomy (GTDB): domain Bacteria; phylum Bacteroidota; class Bacteroidia; order Flavobacteriales; family Flavobacteriaceae; genus Ulvibacter; species Ulvibacter litoralis. The sequence continues at coordinate 471,893 of NZ_FNBA01000001.1, read as the reverse complement.
TCCGGTTCAGGCAGGGAAAGGATATAGTATCAATACGGAAGCTTCAACAAAAATTACGCATCCAACTGTTTTAATGGAAGCCAATGTTGCGGTAACACCCATGCGCGGATTTACACGTTTTGCAGGAACGATGGAATTGGCTGGATTGAGCGAAAATATACGTAAAGAACGCGTGGAAGCAATTGCGAATGCAGCCTCCAAATTCTATAAAAACGTATCACTTTCCGAAGAAGAAAAAGAAAATGCAGCTTACGGATTTCGACCTGTTTCGCCCGACGGATTGCCTTTTATTGGAAAATTAGGGACTCATAAAAATATTACCATTGCAACCGGTCATGCGATGATGGGATGGAGTTTAGGACCAGGAACGGGAAAATTGGTGGCGCAATTAATTGCTAATAAAAAAACGGCCATGGCAATTGAACGGTTTTTACCCGAGCGTTTTAGTTAGGAATATCTTGTTTTAATACTATCTATAGAAAGCGGAATAATTCTTGCAGTTCATTTCTTTTATTAGTGTGAATTATAAAATTGAATCTGAATGAAGAGAATTTTAGTAGTAACCGTATTTCTAATAGGAGCAATTTTAAATGGATTTGGTCAATCACAAAAAAACGATCTAAAACTCATTATTTCAGCCTTGCCTTTATTTGGTTCTTCTGATAGCTTCGATTCTGGCATCAATGGAATTGTTTTAAAACCATCCATTGGGTATTATATTTCAGAAAAAACTTCCATCGATTTGAACTTTTCGTATGCTTCTCTAAATAATTTAAGAGTTGGAAACATAAATTCATATTATAACTCTTTTGCGTTTATTCCTAGTGTGAGAAACAATTTTGTAAACAAGGAAAAGTTAAGAGTTTTTGCTGAATTTGGTTTTGGATTTGGAACCATTAAATACGATGCGGACGATAGTAATTTTCGAACTTATCAACACGAACAATTAAGTGGTGGAATTTCTGTACTTACGATTGGAATTGGTGGAAATTATTATTTCAATGATAGATTTGGACTTGAAGTAATCATCCCATACATCAGTTCGAGAAATATCACTTCGGAAAACAAGAATAGTTTATACGCTGGAGTTGGACCCACTATAGGACTCACCTATAAGCTGAATTAAAAAGGTAAGGTGCTTCGTTTCAGAAAATAATCGCTCTTTATTTAAAAAAATAAGCATACAGTTGTTTCAACTTTGACGGAGTAGTAATTGTTATGTTTTCTAGATTGTTAGCTTCTTTTGAAGTTTTGTATGATTGTATATATTCTTTTGTCCGTTCAGGAAATGCAGCGGTTTCATAATCAAACTTTGACGTCCAATTAAGTTCACAAATTTCAAACCCGTTAAAACATTCCGTAGGGACTAAATCGTATGCTTTCATTGTAATTAAGAAGCGCTCTATTCCACCAAAAGGGTAATTTCCTGTAGAAAATGTTACAATGCCTTCTTGCTCATTAATTTTTTCTAAAGCATCCATGTCTACTTCGAAACCGTATTCCAAATAATTAAAAATAGAACCAATATCTTGTATTCCAAGTGACGCTAATTTTTCGTTATCAGCTTTTAAAAATTGTTCTAGAAATAGCGTGACATAGTCTGGGATTAGTTCATTGTAACGATGTACTTCTGGTTTTTCATCTAAATAATCGGAGAGCTCTTTTACGGCAGCATCTACTTCTTCTTGTGTTTTTTTGGTGTCCCAATCAATTTCAGGACTGTTGTCTACATATTCAAAACCAGGTTCTCTCATGTTTACCATATGCGTATACAGCGTCTGAAAATCTGGATACTTTGAATTATCCTGAATGTTGAATTTTATATAAAGCATTTGCTAATTGGTATTTTATTGGGTTGTTATTCGCTTTCAAAAGAATTTGCTTCTAACAAGACATGTCTGCTACAATTTTCCAAACGCCGTCTATTTTCTTGAATATTATTAAAAAAACGCCATTTGCATCGCCAACGGTACGTTTCAGAAAATATTCGCCCATCACCCAATACGAACCTTCATCAATTTTAGAAATATCATTCAGTTTAAAAGTTAAGGTGCCAGAATGTTCTTTGGTAGGGTATCCTTTTTTGTAATTATCTAAGGTTTGCTGCCATCCTTTTGTAAGTCCGCTACTGCCATAGAATTTAAGGGAATCACTTTTCCAATAGCCTTGCATAAACCCTTCAAGGTCGTTGTGAGACCATGCTTTTTCTTGCAGCTTCATCACAGTTCTAATCGCTTCAATGTCTTCTGCTTCGGTGGTTTGTGAGTAGCAATTTAAAGTAGTAATGAGTATGAAGAGAAATAATAATTTTTTCATAATGATTTTGTTTTTGTGTTTAAAGTTGATGGTACTGCAACATAAAATCTTCAGCAAAGATCGTTTTCAGTCTAAAGATAAGCTCTTTAGCATTTTCTAGGCTAAAAACAATGGGTGGTTTTATCTTTAGCACGTTGTAATCGGGTCCGTCGGTACTCATTAAAATACCTAGATCTTTCATTCTATTGGCGAGATAGGTCGCGTGATGTGCCAATGGTTTTTTAGAAGTGTCGTTCAATTCAAATCCTAAAAATAAGCCTTCTCCTCGAACGTCTCCAATAATAGGAAACTGTTGTTGTAGCGCTTTAAGTTCAGCCTTTAAAAAGGAACCGACTTCTCGTGCGTTTTGTTGCAGGTTATCGTCTTCAATACATTGTAAAACGGAGCGTCCAATGGCAGAAGAAACAGGATTTCCGCCAAAGGTGTTGAAATATTCCATTTCGTTTGCAAAGGCGTCTGCCATTTGTTGTGTGCAGGCTACAATGGCAAGAGGATGCCCATTTCCAGCAGGTTTTCCCATGGTAACAATGTCCGGAATGACATCGAACAGCTCAAACGCCCAAAAGGTTTTTCCCATACGTCCAAAACCTGTTTGTACTTCGTCTGCAATGCAAATTCCGCCCGCTTCTCGAACGTGCTTATACACTTCTTTAAAATAATTTTTCGGCGGAACTATTTGTCCGCCGCAGCTTACCAATGATTCACCAATAAATCCTGCGATATTTTCGTCTACCACTTTTAAATGTTCAATAGCTTTTTTAGCGTAGCGTGCATAGGCTACGCCACCATCTTCTCCAGTATGACGTCCTCTAAAAGGATCTGGAAGGGGTAAAATGTGTGTGTCGGCAGGTTTTCCAGCACCGCCTTTCCCATCAAATTTATACGAACTCACTTCCATGACCGACGTTGTGTTTCCGTGGTAACCTGCTTCAATAGCGAGCATGTCTGTGTTTCCAGTGATGGTTCTCGCCATTCGCAATGCCAATTCGTTGGCTTCACTTCCTGAATTCACAAAATGCAGCACCGATATTTCCTTCGGAAGCTTTTTTAATAAAGCATTCGCATAGGCAACGATCTCTTCGTGTAGATAGCGCGTGTTGGTGTTTAATATCGACATTTGTCGTTGTCCCGCAGCGACCACTTTCGGATTTTGATGTCCTACGTGGTTTACATTATTAACCGTGTCCAAATACTTTTTACCAAGCGTATCGATTAAATAAACGCCTTCGCCTCGCACAATGTGTAAAGGTTTGTTGTACGATAAACTTAACGTTTTGCCTAAATGCTCTTTTCTGAAAGTAATGATGGTTTCATCGGCAGTGGGATACTGCGTTCCTAAATCTTTGTTTTTGAAGAAAAGGTTTGGGTCTGGACAGATACTTTTCCAAACATCTAATTGGTTTGGATACGTGACACCCGGAAAATCAAATTCATAGTCTAACATCGATAGCATTACTTGAAAATGTAGGTGTGGCACCCATTCGCCATTTTCGCTACTATTTCCTAAGTAGCCAATACAATCGCCCTTTGCGATGCGATCGCCAATATTGTAACGTGTAGCACTTGCGACAGAAAGATGTCCGTACAGGGTGTAAAAAGTTAGATTATCCTCTGTGTGTTTTAAAATGATAAGTCCGCCGTATTCTTTGTATTTCGCATTGTTGGTCGCGGTAAAAACTTCACCATCCAAGAGCGCGTGTACGGGTGTTTGTTCGGGCAGCCAAAAATCGACACCTAAATGTATGGATCGGCTCTCGGGACCGTTATTGCCTTCTTTGTCGAACGAAGAAGCCGTGTAAAGGGGTCGCGCTTCACAGTATCCGCCCGCAATTAGTTTGGTGGGATGTTCTTTCTGAAGTTGTGTTATTTTATATTGAAAAAGATCGAGGTTATTAAACTCTGTTGTGTTTCCTATCCAGGTACTCGCTATGTTTAAATCGAGTAGTTGGATTTCTTCTTTTGCTTCGGAAGGGAATAATTCTGAAAAGCTGAAAGATTGGTTTTTTATAAATTCTTTAAAGGGTGCTTCGGAAGGATTTGCAGGAAAGCCGCAGGCATTTCTGAAGCTAAAGTGTGCAAAATCCTCGTGTATTTGAAACCATTTTTTCAGCAATTCCCAAGCGGGTTTTTCACTAATAAGAAGGTATTCGTTTTCTGGATTTTCTACCTTGTTAATGACCGATTTGGTTACCGAAATTACCAATCGCATGGCAATGGCAATGTATAAATGGTTTAATTCTTCTTCTTGAAGTGGAAATGATTGATGGTATCCTTTTACAATTGCTAAGGAAGCCTCTAAAGGGTCGTGTTTCCCCATACTGGCATAGGCACATGCAATAGCAACATCATTAATGATTTGTGTGTAAACGGCATCGCCATAATCGATAATGGCTTCCACTTTTGGGCTTTGTAAGTCATGAGAAACAATGATATTATTGTCGTTAGCATCGTTGTGTACAACACTTTTTCGTAAGGTGGTGTAGGTAGGTTGTGCAGTTTCAAATTTTGTTTGAAAGTGTGTTAGAATTTGTGTCTCTTCCGCAGTAAATAAGGAAATGTGTTTGGTTGTCCAAAGCGATTGTGCAATGTCCCATTGAAAGATGCGATGTGCTTCGGGATGGTTAAAATCTGAAAGTACTTTTGTTAGTAAACCAACTTGTTGCCCTAAGCTAAAGCGTAAGGGGTCTAATTGCGGATTTACGTGACTCCATAAACGTCCAGGAATCCAAGTTAGCAATCTGACGGTTACTTCTTTTCCAGTTTCTGTTGTGTGTGTTGAAGTGGCTTTTCCATCTCGGTTTCGAATGTAAGTTGGGGCCTTTACTATTTCTTCATAACCTTCAAGATGTTCATGTATTTTTTGCTGAAAATCTAAGTAAGCTTCAGAAGTATCGGGATGCGATATTTTTAAGATGAATTCAGCCTTGGTTTCCGAAGTAATTTTAAAGTTTTGATCTATTTCGCCTGGAAGTTTTGAAGCTTCCGAAGTGATTTCGAAGAAGTGTTTAACAAGTTGTGATGCTTTTTCCGAAGAAATAGTTGTAGGCATATACATAAAATTTGCTAAAACAATAATACTAAAAAACTATGAGTAAATATTCCTGAAGCCTTTCTATGAATGGGATATTTGCGATTTTCTTCATTTTTAGAGAAACCATTCACCGACACAAATCAAATTTTGAACGATACTAAAACAGGTTTAAACGAATTTGACTACCTTTTGAGTCAAATTCGCGCATTTTTGTGTCGTATTAATCAATCGAAAATACATTAAAAAATGGTAAATAATCTCTCCATACTGTTTATAGAAGATGATGTTGTTGAAACAATGAAAATGAATAGGACATTAGTCAAGTTAGGTCTTATTCATGCAATACAGGAAGCCAAAAATGGTGAAGAAGCCTTGCGAATTTTAATGACAAAAGAGAATCTTCCCGATATCATTTTATTGGATTTAAATATGCCTAAAGTAAATGGGTTAGAGTTTTTGAAAATTATAAAAGCCGATGAACGTCTTAGATATATCCCCACGATTGTTTTAACGACTTCAAATAATCACAAAGATTTATTAGAGTGTTATGAAATAGGAATAGCTGGATATGTATTAAAACCTTTAAAATATGAGGATTACGTATCTAAAATGGAAAAGCTATTGGCCTATTGGAGTGTTAACGAGTTGATTAAGGCGTAAGATTAGTTGTGAGAAATGACAGAAGAAGTATCTATAGAAATAATGCAAAAGGCGCTTTTGCGAGAGCGACAAGCGAGAAAAGAAGCTGAAAGTATAGCGCTTGAAGCTTCAAAAGAAGTACATAATTTGCGTCAAGAACTGAAAGATGCAAATTTTAAGCTTGCTTCTTTTGATGCAAAGAAGAATTCAGAAATAGAGAATGTTTTTGAAAATGTAAATGATGCCTATATTCTAGTTGATGAAAAGGGAAATCTTAAAAAACTGAATAATTTTGCGACAGAGCTGTTTAATTTAGGAGCAGGTTCGAAAAAGAAAAATATAAAAGATGTTATTTATTACGATGATTTAGCACTTTATAAAAAAGCCTTTAAAAAAGTACTTACCGAAGGAGCCATTAAAAACTTTAAGATTAGAATCTACAAAGGAAATGGCGAGATACGATTGTTGCAAATTAATGGGATTGGTATTTATGATACTGAAGGAAATCCGATAGGAGCCCATGGTATTGCGAGAGATGTTACGGAAGATGTTAGTATTAAAAATCAAATTGAAGAGCAGAAAGAACAATTAGATATTATTATAAAAAACTCTCCTGTTGGGATCACACTTTTTAAAGAGTTTTACAAGGGCATTTTAGTTATTAATCCAGCACTTCTTGATATGCTTGGGTACACTAGAGAAGAGTTTTTTGAAGTAGAGGAGACAAATTTAACGTATCCTGAAGATCAAGAAATTACCGATAAATACCAAAAAATGCTTACTTCGGGTGAGGTAGATTCATATCGCTTAGAAAAAAGGTATTTGAAAAAGGATGGTTCCATTTTATGGACAAATACCTACGCTAAATCTATTAAAGGTGAAGATGGTAAAATTAAGTATCATGTAGGAATTGTCGAGGATATAACTTCTATCCGTCAAAAAACATTAGCTTTAGACTATATTAATACGATTGCAATATCTATTTTGGGTAAGATAGATATTTATGAAATCGCTAAAATAATTACAGGTCAGATCGCTTCTTATTTAGAGACAAACTATTGTGAGTTGTACTTGGTGAATAAGGAAAAAGGAACTTTTAAGAAAATAACGGGGTTTGATTATGTTGAGCAGTTTAACAGTCCGATTAATGATGATTTAGAAATTGAATTGGAAAATAGTATTGTGGGAACTGTTGTTAAAACAGGAATCGCTTTTATAGAAAATGATACAACTGCAAATCCTAATTACGTTTTTAACGATAAGGTTCGATTGTCTCAAATGGCCGTGCCTATTATTAATAATGGGGAAATTATAGGCGTTATCAATGTTGAAGATAAAGAGCGAAACTATTATACAGATGACAATTTAGAAGTGTTAGAGAATATAGCTGGAATTGTTTCAATGCAATTAAAAAACGCTATCAACCATATTGAACGGATTAAAGCTGAGGATGAAAATAAAAAGCTCTTAATTAGATTAGAGCATAGTAATCGCGAATTACAAGATTATGCGCATATAGTCTCGCACGATTTAAAATCGCCACTTCGTGGGATTTCAAGTTTGATGAGTTGGATAAAGGAAGATCATTTAGCTTCTATCAATGCTGAGGTTATGAGTAGCTTTAATTTGATAGATTCGAAGTTGCAGTTAATGGATGGCTTAATTACAGGGATCTTGCAATATTCAAGTATTGATTTAGAAAATGGCACAAATGAAGCTGTAGATATTAATGAAGTATTTCAAGATATATTTAAAACACTTCATGTTCCAAACACGATTAATATAGAGGTGATTGGAGTTTTTCCAATTATTAGTGCCCATAAGGTGCGTATTCAGCAGTTATTTCAGAACTTAATTAGTAATGCAATTAAGTACAATGATAAAGACAGAGGCGAAATTTATTTAAGTTATAGCAAAGACACAGATGGGTATATTTTTAGTGTAAAAGATAATGGTGTCGGAATTAGCGAACAATTTCATGAAAGAATTTTTAAAATGTTTAGTAAATTAACAAACGATATAGACTCTACAGGAATTGGTTTGTCAATTGTAAAGAAAATAGTAGACCTTTACGATGGGGAAGTATGGTTGGAAAGTGAAGAAGGTGTAGGAACGGAATTTTTTATTAAGTTAAAGCAATGATTTTTAGATAATAGCTAATACAAAAGGTAATGGGATGTCTATTAGTTTATAAGTAGTTAATTAACCATATGAAAGGAATTTTATTTACAGAATTTTTGCAATTAGTGGAAGATAAGTATGGATTAGCTGTTGTCGATGAGCTCATCCAAAAATCTGAGCTATCTACCGATGGAGCTTATACTGCTGTTGGGAGATATGAATTTTCTGAAATGTTAAGCTTGTTACATAATTTAAGTCAATATACTAAATTGAGTATTGACGACTTATTACTTGCATATGCAGAACATTTTTTCATTGTTTTAAAACGGGATTATCTTCATATATTAGAAAAATACACAGACCCGTTAGAAATGCTTTCGTCAATTGAAGGGCATATTCATGTGGAGGTATTAAAAATCTATCCCGATGCAGATTTACCTAAATTTCAAATTATAGAAAAAACAGATACAAATTTAATAATGATTTATTCCTCTAGCAAAGCAATGTATAGCTTTGGATTAGGCCTTATGCATAAAACTTTTGAATACTTTAATGCGAACGCTACCATAGAAATGGAAAAAATCAAAGATGATGGTACTGAAGTAAAATTCGTTATTACTAAGAATGGATAACGAAAAAATAGAAATATTAGAAAGGGCTCTTGCTAGAGAGCGTATGGCTCGTAAAGAAGCTGAAAATATACTTGAGCAAAAATCTCTTGAACTATACTATTTAGCGCAACAATTTAAAGAAGCAAATTATGCATTAGAGAGTTTGGTTGCAAGAAAAAACATTGAGTTAGAAGGTGTTTTTAAAAATATTATAGATGCGTATTGCGTATTAGATTTATACGGAAATGTGTTAGAAATGAACAGTGCTACGTACTCCCTTTTAGGAGTGAGTAAAGGTAGTAAAACCATAAATTTGTTAGAATTTGTAGCTCCTGAAGAGAAAGTAAAGACACAGGAAGCTGTGATGGAGATTCTTAAAAGTGGAACGTACCAAGATTTAAGAGTGAAAATAATTTCTAGGCAAGGAGAGTTTAAATATCTTCATATAAATGCGAGTTTAATTTTAGATGGCTACGGAGACCCTGTTGCTATACAGGGGATTGCAAGAGATGTTACGCAAGAAAAAATAATGCAGAATGAACTAATCGAATCTGAAGATAGGCTAAAACTGATTATTCAAAATCTAGACACTGGAGTCTTTTTGGAAGACGAAAATAGAGTCACCGTTATTGGGAATAATAAGCTTTTTGAAATGTTTTACATTCCGCATACCATCGATACTTTTCCTGGAAACGATATAACAAATGGCGAAAAAGAGAGTAAAACACTTTTTTTAGAACCTGAAAAATTTGAACAAAGAATCCATGAAATTTTTGAGAAGAAAGAGCCAGTTATAGGTGATGAGTTGCGAATGGTTGATGGAAAAATTTTAGAGCGTAATTACACCCCTTTTATTAGAGATGGTGTCTTTAAAGGGCATTTATGGAGCTTTAAGGATGTAACTGTAACTAAAAAGTACAGCGCAAGTTTGGAAGCCCAAAAACAAAAGTTTAGCAATATAATTGCAAACATGAATTTAGGCTTGGTTGAGGTTACACTCGACAAGAAGGCTGTTTTTGTTAACAATAGTTTTGAAGCCCTTACGGGTTATTCTGAATCAGAATTATTAGGAGAAAGTATTAACGATTTACTACAAAATACAACAGAAGCGAAATTGTTTTTTAATCAAAGAGTAGACGAAACTGTAAAAGATGGGTCTAATTCTTTTGAAGGGCAAATTATCACCAAACAAGGAGAACGTCGAGATTGGCTCATTAGTTCAGCGCCTAACTATGACATTAACGGTATTGTAATTGGTTCTATTGGAGTTGTGTTAGATATTACCGACTTAAAAGCACTTCAAAAAACTAAAGAACAATTATTAACTAAATTAGAGCAGAGTAATACCGAGCTTCAAGAATATGCTCATATTGTATCTCACGATTTAAAGTCTCCTTTGCGAAGTATATTTGCATTGGTTTCATGGTTAAAGGAGGACAATAAAGATGTGTTTACAGAGACTAGTTTGGAAAATATTCAGCTAATCGAAGCGACTTTAGAAAAAATGGAACTTTTAATTTCGGATGTGTTAAATTACTCTAGTGTTACCTCTGATACCTTAGAGGCTAAATCTGTAGATTTAAACTTGGTCGTAGAGGATTTGCATAAAATTCTTTATTTTCCAGATCATATTAACTTGAGAGTGATTAATAAACTTCCAACTATTCAAGGTGATCAAACGCGATTGCAGCAGTTATTTCAAAATTTAATAAGTAATGCAATTCGCTTTATAGATAAAGAAAAAGGACTTATAGAAATTGATGTTGAAGAACAAGAATTGTATTACAAATTCTCTATTTCTGATAATGGTGTTGGAATTGAAGAAAAATATTTTGAAAAAATATTTATGATTTTTCAATCTTTAAATGAAGACAAAAAATCTTCAGGTATTGGACTTTCAATTGTGAAAAAAATTGTGGATTTACACAAAGGAAAAATTTGGTTAAATAGCGAAGTGGGGAAAGGGACAACCTTCTATTTTACACTTGTTAAGTAGGATATAATATAACGAACTACTAATGAAAACATGATAAAAGAAACACCAAATTTACTACTAGTGAAGCAATTAGCAGATGGTGATGTTTCTTTTGAAAAAAAATTGGTAGGAGTAATAAAAAAAGAACTGCCAGTAGAAATAGAAACATATACTAACTATTATAATTCTAAAGAATTTGTAGAAAGTGCTAACATTGTACATAAAATTAAACATAAGATTAGTATCTTAGGGATGGCGCAAAGCCATCAATTTGTTGAAGATTATGAGAATGAATTAAGAGAAGAAAACAATTCTAAACACCAGGGGTTTCTTTCAGTTCTTGAAGTAATGATAAATTTTTTAAAACAGTATTAAGAATGAATTGTATTATTGTAGATGACGAAGAAACAGCTAGAATTATTCTAGAACAGCTTTGTTCTAAAAGCCCTAATCTCGTAGTTCAAGGAAGTTTCTCGAATGCAATGAGTGCGATGAAATATTTAAATCAAAATAAAGTTGATTTGATATTTTTAGACATTAACATGCCCGATTTTACAGGCTTCGATTTTATTCAAACACTAAAAGTTCTTCCAAGAATAATTATTACAACATCACATAAAGACTATGCAATTGAAGCTTTTGAATACAATTGTATTGTAGATTATTTGGTAAAACCTATCAAGCTTCCCAGATTTATAAAAGCAGTAGAAAAAGCGGAAGCATTTAAGCTTGAGGCTCCTGCTCAAAGCACTGTAAAAAGCGATACGGAGACTACAGGAAGTGAATTATTTGTAAACATAGACAGACGGCTTATTAAAATTGATATGCCTTCAATAACAGTTATTGAAGCTAAAGGAGATTATATTACAGTAAGAACTGTCGATAAAAATTATACAGTACATTCAACCCTAAAAAAAATAGAGGAGAAATTACCAACAGAAACCTTTCTGAAAGTTCATAGATCTTACATAATTAATACTCATAAAATTGTTGATATAGAAGATAATAGTGTGTTAATTGGCAAAAGTGTTATTCCTGTAAGTCGTTCTAAACGCCCGGAATTAATGCGTAGGTTAAATCTCCTGTAATCAATTAATAAGTGTCGCTTATCTTCGGTTTTCGATAACTAATTTGCATCAATATTATAAGTGCTAGATGTTGCAGGTTCTATTTCTGAAACTCCTTCAAAGGGGGTAAAAACAATCCTTTCTTTAATTAAACCATTATTTTTTTCCATTCGACTACAGATATTTTCTGCTTGTCGATATTATCTACATTCCTTTTTAGTTGTTCATTAAGTTTGTAGTGATTGAATTTTGATTTTTTTATGTTATATGAAAACAGGAATTGTAATTTATTGTAGTAAAAATGATGATAGGATTGACTTCAATAAGATGGAAAAGGTGTTGTGTGGAGCTAGCAACTACAATTTGTGCTTTGTTTTAAACCGTTTTTCAAAAGAAAGAATGGCCGAATTGAAAACACTAAAAAATAAATTCCCTGAAAATGTTCATGTAATAAAAACCAATGCTTTAAAAAGTAAATCTTGGGCAACTCGTAAAGGAGTCCGTTATTTTTATAGCCGAGAAGATATTGCTTACATTGGACTTCTTGGAGAAGATCAATCACTGGATATAAAAGATTTTAATCTATTAAAAAAGTTAATTCAAAATAATAGCACTATTTCATTAGCGCTGTATTCTCGTATAAAGCCTTTGAGCAAATCATCAAGGGTTATAGATAGATTGAAAGAAGAATTTAATCTAAGAATATTAAAAATTAGAACTGGGGTTTCTTTAGGCACTTTAGGAGGTAAGAAACTTTTCACTAAAAGTATCGCTCCTATTATATTTGATAAAAATACAATAGAATACCAATCCAATGATTTGGAGATTTTTCTAAATTTAAAATATTATCTAGGTAGAAAAAACCTAAAATATCATTATTATGTTTTGTAATTATAAAATAGTTTTTTGCTTTTTGTAAAAAGCATCTGCTTGTAATTGCATTAACTCCCTCGCTTTTTTACGTTTGTAATCATACAATTCTTGTTCTTCAGCAATATCTGCGTACACTCTGTTATTAATATCTCGATCTGTAGTTTTTAAAATATCACGTTGTGCTTTTTGTTGTGCTACCCATGATTTTACAGCGCTTTCTTGTTCTTCTAATTTTAAGTCATACACCCCTTTTGGAGCTAATAGTTTGGCTAAAATAGGAGAGGTTTCAATAGCTAAAAATAACATGAATATAAAAAACGAAGGCAACCAAGGCAATTCATTGAGTGCATTTACTCGGGCCATTAAACCGTCGAAGCCATCAATGATAGGTTGTGTTTCGGTAATTTTAGTTTGGTAGTTGGCAGCAAGTGCTTCCAGTTTTTCTTCGGAAGCTTTTATTTTTTCAGTATTTTCTTTTCGTAGATTTTCTAAGGCAAGTAATTCTGCGTCGTGTTTTTCTCTTTTCTCTTTATAAACAGGGCCTTTTCCTAAACGTTCTGTGCCAGCGCGTCCTTCTGCTTCAGAAATATAAGTTTCATAAAGTGTGTTTACTTCAGCTTCCTTGGTTGTAATTTCTTTTTTTAACGCTTCTATTTCCGAAGTTAAAGCAATATTTTCTGGAGTAAATTGTAATGCAAGTTGGTCTTTGTTCGCAAGGGTTAGGTCGTTTTTCTGCTCTAACAATACCTGATTTATCTCCTTTTCGAAAATTTTCATTTCTAATGGTTTTGCAATTACAATTGCAATTATAATCGCTAGAAGAATACGGGGTGATGCTTGAAGTAGTTCGTCAAAAAAATGATCTCTCTTCTTTATGGTAGAAACAATAAATCGATCTAAATTGAAAATAAGAAGTCCCCAAATCATTCCGAAGAAAATAGCGGTAAAATAGGTGTCAAAAACAGTATAAAGTGCATAAGCAGCTGCAATAGTGGCCATTACTGCGGTAAAGAAAACGGTTGCTCCTATACCTGCAAATTTAGTTTGTTCTCCAGCAGAGCATTCTTCTAATATGTCTGTATCTGCTCCTGAGCAAAATATGAAAAAACGTTGTAGCAATTTGTTGATATTTAATGGGTTTGAAATACTATAACGTTGCATTTCTACTATATGTTGTGGTTGCATTTCATTTAAACAGATATTGACTGAGGAGCTCTTCTATCACAAAAGAAGGAGGATGAAATACACTTCAACCTTCTTTTAGTGTATTTCGTCGATATGAATTATACTGCTGTCGAAATTTTGAAAAAAGAGGTGTGTTATCAATCTATCTTTGTTTAGTAGTAAAGTAACTTATTACTATATTAAGATTATTATTTAGTTGAGGAGCAGCACCAGTATCTTATGTCCTTGAGTGTTAATATTGAGGCCTGCAGGTAGTTATGATTTGGAAATTTTAAGGTGAAATGCTCCTCAGCAAAATAGAAACTACCTAACTAAATAACCTACCCCATGAAAATTTATAAATTCCCATTACTTTTAATAGTTTTATTTTTTTCAATCCACATCAATGCACAAGTTGGGATAGGGACAACCGATCCAGATTCGTCTTCCATTTTAGATATGTCGTCCACCACCCAAGGAGTTTTAACTCCTAGAATGACTACAACGCAGCGAAATGATATTTCAAGCCCTGCCGACGGACTAATGGTTTTTGATATTGATGAAGATGCCTTTTATTTCTTTAATAATGGAGCTTGGTTTGCTTTAGAAGGGGCCAAAAAAAGAACAAATTATAAATTGGTGCAAAGTGTGGCAGATTTAGCTGATGAGTTAGCAGTTGGAGGGACCACAAAATATGTATTAAACGAAGATTATCTTTATGAAATAAATGGGGTTATTCTTTTTGATCACCCTATCGATTTGAATGGCGCATACATTCGTGGTCAAGATACTGGAGGAGATGTTATTGTAAATAACTCAGGAAGCACCCTATTTAGCGGGTCTAAAGGAGGACATATTAGAGATGTGTTAATTAATGGTAATGGTGCTCAGGTATTTAACATAACTGCGTCAACAGCTGATAATCTTGTTATGTATAGTGTTATAACTATGGATGCTTCATCTATAGGTACACTTAGTGGCTTTGGTCTTGTTTTTATAGATGTAGCTCAGTTTCTAAATAACGATGATGGTCTTGCCGTTTCAAATATTAATTCATTTTTTGCTCAAACTATATTTTGGCCTGATACGAATGAAGGCACTTTTTTGACGTTTTCAGGTACTTTTGATAATTTGCAAATTGCCAATGGAAGAATAGTGGTAGATGCCACTGAAACAGGTATTGATGTAAGTGCAAATCCCACAATTACCAATGCAGCTTCCTTAACAGGAGTTAGTTTTGTAGGAGCTGGAACCTTTGTGGACGGGTATTCATCAGGAGGATATCCTGGATATAATTTTGGAAAGGATTGGGATGTAGATTGTCAAGGTATATTAGTAGAAAAAGATGGAGTGGCGACGGGAGATATTAACTTAGATGCTGCCGTTGGTGTTGGAGAAACAACAAGTTTTGCAAATAATTCTACACCAGTTAAAATCTCGGGCGGAACTTCAAATAACAACTTGTTTAGATTTAAAAGCTCTGGTGATAACAGAATTATCTACGACGGAAAAAACACACGCTACTTTAATGTGTCTTCAACCATATCATGTCAGTCATCAGGTTCAGGAATTTATATTTTTTACATCGCTAAAGGAAATAGCGGTTCTGCAACGGCTTCTATCATTTCTGAAACAAAAGTGTATCGTCGTTTCGATACAGGTTCAGATATTGGAGCAGTTACTACGATGGGAGCAGTACAATTAGCACCCGGTGACTTTATAGAAGTTTGGGCACAACGCTATAGTGGGAGTTCAAATTTATTAACAGTTTCGTTAAATTTAGTAGCAAACTAAAAAAACGAGTTGAAACAATATTTAAAATGCCTCGAATTTTCGAGGCATTTTTTTGTGCGTACTATTTCCAGTACGTTTTGCTAACATCCAATAAATATTACAATCGGATTTTTAGAATTCTCATTTTTCACTTCAAACTGAAAACTGTTGTTTTCTCTAATAACCTCAATGGCTTTTTCTGTTGTAATTAGTTCGTTTCCGATATAAAACGTAGCTCCTTTTTTTGCCATTTGAATAATATATCCAGCAGGATCTGGCGCAGGAAAAGCACCTGGAGGTGGCGGCGGAAAAGTAGGGTACGGCAATGCTTTTTGTTGCTGTGAAACAGTCATTTTACTATAAATTAAATTTAAAGTATTTACCTCCTCTTTTTGTACCGCCATTCTGTTTTGAGTTGCGAACTTGTATTTATTTGCAAGACGATTGTAAATTTCGATCTCTGCGTCAGTTGCTTTTTGAAGCCCAGAAGTTTTTGGAGCTGGTGGAGGCGGCGGAATGTTTTTATCGGTATCATTCACCCCTTTTTTTACCACAGGAGCATCTGGAGCAGGAGGAAGTGGTGCAAATCTAGGGAAAGCTACTGCACTTTTTCGTTGTGCTGTCGTCATTAGGTTGTAAATAACATGCAACCGATTCATGTCTTTTTTCTTTACCACCATGTTTTCTAGATCCATTGCGTTGTATTTACGTGCCAATTTATTGTATTCAGCGAGTTGCTTCGGACTTGCTTTTTCTGGGGTATTTGGGGAGCTTATTTGTTCTGAATGGGTAGTTGTTGTCTTTTTCTGAATTGTTTCTTTCGTACTAAATCCGAAGACTAGTAACGCTACCAAAGGAAGCAGGAAGAAGGCTCGAATTAAGGCTTGACGTTTGGAAGTTTTTGTTTTCATAACTGTAAATCGTTTTTTGATGGATGAATAATTAATTGAATTTGCCAATAAAGGCGTCACATTTGATGAGAATGCTAGAAGTAAATTTTGATACGTATTGGGCTTTATTCCTTTCTGAATAACTGCTTGGTCTGCTAAGAATTCGTGGTTTAATTTAATGGCGTGTTTTAGAAAATAGACCAATGGATTGAACCAGAAAACAATTTGAATAAGTTCAATACATAAGATGTCGATACTGTGTTTTTGAAGCGCGTGTGTTTGTTCGTGAAGAAGTACTTCGGAAGGGATAGTGTGTGCTTCAAATTGACGTTTATTCAGGAAAATGTAGCTAAAAAAGGTATGAGGTGTTATTTCTTTCTGAAGCAATACAGTCGTGATGTTGTTTTGTTTAACCTTCGGATTATTTCTGATTTTTAGCACCAGATCCTTCAGATTTCTGAAGAATCGGATACTGAAGAACAAAACTCCAATACCGTATAACGTCCATAAAATAGCAGGAAGATAGTGAGTAGTTTCCTTACTTTCCGAAGAGATGACAATTACACTGTCAGAGATAACACTAGGCATACTGGCTGTTAGTGCGGGAACATAAGTTGTAAAAGTAATCCACGGAATTATAACAGAAATAAGTATTGATCCTAATAAATAAAAGCGTTTAAATCGATGCATGGTTTCGTTTTCTAACACCAATTTGTAGAATAGGAAAAGAATAAGTAAGCAAGCCGTCGATTTAATTAAATACGCTTCCATAATTATTTCTTTTTAAGTTCTGAGTCTATAATAGTTCTCAATTCTTGTAGCTCTTTTTTAGAAAGATTGGTTTCTTCGGTAAAAAAAGAAGCAAATTGGGAGGCGCTATCGTTGAAAAAGTTTTTGATTAGCTTATTTACATGTTTTGAGAAATAATCTTTCTTCTTCACTAATGGGAAATATTCGCGAGAACGCCCATACTGTATGTAATCTACAAAATTTTTATCCTGCATTCTTTTTAGTAAGGTTGCAACAGTTGTTGTGGCTGGTTTTGGAGCCTCATGTGCGTCGATTAAGTCTTTCATAAAAGCGCGTTCCTTTTTCCATAGAATTTGCATTAATTGTTCTTCGGCGTTTGTGAGTTGCATGTTTTTCTACAATGTTAGAGTGTGTTCTACAAACATAGAATAAATATTTATATTCTACAAATGTAGAGTATTAATTCTTTGTTCTAATCAATTTGCTTTTCTTCTAGTGGTATTTCCGAAGCGCTTATTTCATAGATTATTCTATCTTTGCAAAATTAAAACCAACTACATGAGCTTAGAAAGACGCCTAAAACAAAGAAGTGATTCTAAATGTGAATTTTGTGCTTCTCCCGAAAAATTATCAGTTTACGAAGTGCCTAAATCACCAAAAGGAGATTTAGAGGGTGCTATTTTACTATGTGGAACGTGTTTAGGGCAAATTGAAAATCCTGAGACTGTAGATCCAAATCACTGGCGTTGTTTAAACGACAGTATGTGGAGTCCAGAATTGCCTGTGCAAGTTATGGCGTGGCGTATGTTACAGCGTTTAAAAGCGGAAGGTTGGCCACAAGGGCTAATAGATATGATGTATTTTGAAGAAGATGTGCAAGAATGGGCTGAGGCTGAAGGGGATGGCGTAGATCAAAGTGATGCGTTAGTACATAGAGACAGTAATGGTGTAATTCTTCAAGCTGGCGATAGTGTGGTTTTAATTAAAGACTTGAAAGTAAAAGGGTCTAGTATGGTGGCGAAACAAGGGACAGCTGTTCGTAGAATTTCGTTAGATCATGAAAATGAAACTTATATTGAAGGGAAGGTTGATGGACAACAAATTGTCATCATTACTGAATACGTAAAGAAATTATAAGAAGTACATTTTAAATAAAACTATTAAAAAAGGTCTGAACTACAGCAATGTACTTCAGACCTTTTTTGATGTATAAATCGTACGGTTACTTACTCATTTCAGTAAAATAATGGTAAAACTGCGGAATGGTTTCAATTCCTTTTAAGTAATTCCATACTCCAAAATGCTCGTTAGGTGAGTGAATTGCATCACTATCCAAACCAAAGCCCATTAAAATTGTTTTACTTTTTAGTTCTTTTTCAAACAAAGCAACAATTGGAATACTACCCCCGCTTCGTTGTGGAATCGGTGTTTTTCCGAAGGTCGCTTCATACGCCTTTTCAGCAGCTTTGTATCCTAAACTATCTATTGGAGTAACGTATGCTTGTCCGCCGTGATGTGGATTCACTTTTACACGAACTCCAGCAGGAGCAATACTTTCAAAATGCTTTACAAACAGATCGGTAATGGTTTCCCAATTTTGATCGGGTACCAAACGCATGCTTATTTTCGCAAAAGCCTTACTTGCGATTACTGTTTTAGCGCCTTCGCCAATGTAGCCGCCCCAAATTCCGTTTACGTCAAGCGTTGGTCTAATCGAGTTGCGTTCGTTGGTAGTGTATCCAGCTTCACCATACGTATCGTCAATATCAATAGATTTTAAGTAAGCTTCTTTACTGAAAGGTGCTTCTCCCATTTTTGCTCTTTCTTCTGCTGAAAGTTCTTCAACAGCATCATAAAAACCAGGAATGGTAATGTGATTGTCTTCATCGTGAAGTGAAGCAATCATTTTAGTAAGCACATTGATTGGGTTTGCTACAGCGCCTCCGTATAAACCACTGTGTAAATCGCGATTTGGTCCTGTTACTTCAACTTCAACATAGCTCAATCCTCTTAATCCCGTAGTAATTGAAGGTACATCGGGAGCAATCATTCCCGTATCACTAATTAGGATGACATCATTGGCAAGTTTTTCTCTGTTTCTTTCTACAAACCATCCCAAACTTTTACTTCCAACTTCTTCTTCACCTTCAATCATGAATTTCACATTGCACGGTAATTGTCCTGTTGAGGTCATGTATTCCAATGCTTTTACATGCATGTACATTTGTCCTTTATCGTCACAACTTCCACGGGCAAAAATAGCGCCTTCTGGATGTAGTTCTGTTTTTTTAATGACAGGTTCAAATGGCGGACTGTTCCATAAATCTAATGGATCTGGTGGTTGTACATCGTAATGTCCGTACACCAATATCGTAGGAAGTTTTTTATCTATAATTTTTTCTCCATATACAATAGGATAACCTGGTGTTTCGCAGATTTCTACAGCATCACATCCAGCTTTTTCAAGACTTGCTTTTACCGTTTCAGCAGTAGCAATTACATCCTTTTTGTATGCCGAATCGGCACTAATAGAAGGTATTTTTAATAAATCAATTAGTTCATTTAAGAACCGGTCTTTGTGTTCTTCAATATAAGGTTTTGCACTTTTCATAGAATCGTAATAATTTTGCTTAAAAGTACTAAAAATGAAGTAATTTAGAGGGGTAATCGACGTTGTTTCTATGAATGAACAACTACTTTTTAGAATGGAACGATATGCCTTCAGAAGCTATACTAATTAAAAACATCCTTGAATTCTTAGATTCTATTTCGATTCGATATGCTTTCCGAAGTATTGAGATTGAAACATTTTTACCAGGACTTACTATTGAAAACGGATTGTTAGTTATAGATACCGACAAACTTGAAAATCCAGGAGATATTTTACACGAAGCAGGGCATATTGCAGTTACACTTCCGGAGGAAAGAACACAATTGAATGCGAATGTTGCGGAGGGGAACAAACAAAAAGAAGGGGATGAATTGGCTGTTTTGTTATGGTCGTATGCTGCTGCACAACAAATAGGATTGCCTAATAAGGTCGTTTTCCATGAAAATGGATACAAAGGAGACTCTACTTGGTTGATAGATCAATTTGAATCTAAAAATTATATTGGTTTGCCGTTATTGAAATGGATGGGACTTGCCTACTCAGAAGAGGGTGAAGCGTCGTTCCCTAAAATGAAAATGTGGGTGCGAACATAAATTTTATAAAAAATATAAAATAAGTTGTTTGTGGTATAAAAGGTTTATTTATATTTGCACTCCTTTTACAGATTATATCTTGTAAAAAACTACCGCGGGCGTGATGGAATTGGTAGACATGCTAGACTTAGGATCTAGTGCTTCACGGCGTGGGAGTTCGAGTCTCCCCGCCCGCACCAGCAGAAAGCTTCTCTTAATCGAGAGGCTTTTTTTATGCAGTATTTTGATGAAAACTTGGGGAGGCGAGAAGTTTATGCCGCACTTGTTGCGGTAAGTCTCCCCGCCCGCACCAGCAGAAAGCTTCTCTTAATCGAGAGGCTTTTTTTATGCAGTATTTTGATGAAAACTTGGGGAGGCGAGAAGTTTATGCCGCACTTGTTGCGGTAAGTCTCCCCGCCCGCACCAGCAGAAAGCTTCTCTTAATCGAGAGGCTTTTTTTATGCAGTATTTTGATAAAAACTTGGGGAGGCGAGAAGTTTATGCCGCACTTGTTGCGGTAAGTCTCCCCGCCCGCACCAGCAGAAAGCTTCTCTTAATCGAGAGGCTTTTTTTATGTCATTATATTAATATGTATTTGTGTTAAATAGTAAGCAGTTTGTTTCAGTGCTTACGAAATACCATTTTTAATTAATGTGTCAACATCACCTTTTTCTTCGGAAGTGATGCTACCCGAAGTTGTTGTTGATTTATTTCTTCGGTGGTGAATCTCGTAATACATTCCAAAGTGATCGCTGTCAAAATTCCGCGAACGCATCATTTCCTTAACATAGAGGTCTTTGGTATGAAATAAATGGTCTAATGGAAAGCGCATGAATCGGTATCCTGCGTGATAGGTAGGGAAAAATCCACGACCAATTCTCGGATCGATCATGTTGGTCATTTTTTTAAAAAGGCGTGTGGTACGCGACCAAACCACATCGTTCATATCGCCACATACAACGGTAGGCATGTCTAGTTCACGAATCATTTTGCCAGTGAGCATTAACTCTGCGTCTCGTTCCTTTGAAGTTTCGTTTTCTGTCGGACTAGGAGGTGCGGGGTGTAAACAAGCGAAAAATACATTTGTGTTCGGTTCGATTTCATATTCGAAAAAAATAGAAGGGACATCATCTTCAATTTGAAATTTAGATGTAACGTTGTGAAGCTTCTGTTTGGAATACAATAACATTCCGTAGAAATTCTCTAAAGGTACTTTTTCTGAATAGGGATACGTCGATTCTATCTCTTTTAAGGCAGTTTCCCAATCTTTATTAGCCTCCATTGTCAATACAATGTCTGGATCAAATTCATTAATGATATCAATTAATTTTCCGTAGCTCGAGTTGGTTTGCAATACGTTGGCCGCAAAAATTGAAAACATTCCGCCGCTTGGAAAATTGGGTTTTTTTCGAGGATAAAGAGAACTGTATCGAAACACTTTTAAGGTTTGATATACAATCGCAACAAACAAACCACAAAGTAAAATCCAATGCAAACTGCTTAAAGAGGTATCGAGCGTAAGTAATAAAAAACAGCAAATGATTTCAATGGCAATGGATTGTAAACGAACAAAATCGGCAGTCCTAAAAAACCAATGAGGATGCCCTGTTGCAGGCAAAAATGGGGTAATTATAAAGACGATGCTTACAATGTACAACAGTATTATCATACTATAAAATTAGTACATTTTTAAACACCGTTGAATGTTGTCGCGGCATAATTTGATTTTTTGGGTTAACTTTAATAAGTACGCCTTCTTTTAATTGATTGGTTCTTTTTTTGATTTTCAACTTCTTTGTATTTTTAACCTTTAAAAAAACAAAAATGAAAAGAACTACCTTATTTACTTATTGCTTACTACTTGTTACCTCTTTTGTGTGGGCGCAAACTTATACTACACCTAATACTGGAGTAACTTGGACCTTAGACGACATAGCTACTAATAGTCCTTCAACTATAACGGTTTCTGGAAATAATTATACGCTCTTAGAAAACCTAGAAATTGCAGAAAATGACACGGTAGAATTTACCACAGATCTTACGCTTTCTATAGAAGCTGATTTACGGGTCACTGTTTTTGGTGCGTTTACAGTAGTTTCAGATGATGTGCTTATTACAGCTGTTGATGAGGCGGCTCCGTATGATGGATTCCGTTTTGAAGAGTTTTCAGTAATTAATATTCAGAATGCAACCATCCAATATGGAGGCGGACTTCGTGTATTGACCGAGACATTCACTCTAAATAACTGCACGCTAACTAATAATGTTTCAGGAGTATCTACAGGTGCTGTGGTTTCATTGTCTAGAGGGATGCCAGAAATTACAAACAATACTTTTACGTTTAACGAACTTCCAGCGGTAAGTTCGGGAGCAAATTCAGATGTTTCCCCTTTAATTGCGAATAATTATATGGAAGGAAACAACCAATCAAACTCTAACAGACCTCAAATTAATATGGGGTCTACCATGACAACGACGCCGCTTCGTATTATTGAGAACACAATTATTGGAGATCCTTTATTAACACAAGTTGGAGGTATTGCAGTTGCAAATCTTATTGGTGGTGCTATCAATGCTGAAATAGATGGAAATATTATTCAAGGAAATAGATACGGAATGACTATCGTCGGACCTTCATTTGCGTATGTGAGAGACAATATAATTGAAGATAATAACACTCAAGGAAATCCTGGTATAGGAGGAAGTGGAATTTCATTAAACTCGTCAGGTGGCGGAATGGAAGTAATTGCTTCTGGAAATGAAATTAGAAGAAACCTTTGGGGAATTACGGTAATTGGACAAGCAAGCGTTAATTTAGGAGACGATGTTGATAATGAAGGGTTAAATGTTTTTTCTGAAAATGGAAACAACGGAGAAGTATACGCGCTTTATAACAATACACCTAACGTACTTCAAGCAAAGCACAACTGCTGGATTGAAGGTCAGATAAACACCTTAGCAGATGCTGAATCTGTGATTTTTCATCAAGTAGACGATGCTTCTTTAGGAGAAGTTATTTTTGATCCTGTTAGCTGTGGTCCAGTTGCCGCTACAGACGAATTTTTGGCGGAAACATTCAGTTTTTATCCAAATCCAGTAAAGGAAACGCTTCATTTTAACAACACACTTTCTTTCGAAACAGTGTCTATTTACACTATTGAAGGACGATTAATAAACACCACAACACTCTCTGAAGGGGAAAATACACTACGTATTGAGTATCCAGCAGGAGTGTACCTTGCAACATTTAGTAATGATGCTCAAAAGGTAACACGTAAGCTTATCGTAGAATAAGTTGTACTTACCATAGAATATCAACAAGGGTGCTTAAAAATTTATTTTTTAAGCACCCTTGTTATTTAGAATAGTTAACGAACAACGAAAATTATGGTTGAAAACTCTGGTGTTGTTCAATTCTACTCAAAACCACTCCTTGCTAGCGGAATAATCATTAATTTTGAAGCGTGTTTACAAACTATGATATCGTAATTATTGGTGGTGGTGCCGCTGGTTTTTTTACAGCTATTAATGCTGCTGAAAATAACAAATCCCTTAAAATTGCAATTTTAGAGCGAGGGAAAGAAGTGCTTACCAAAGTAAAAATTTCTGGAGGCGGAAGGTGCAATGTCACACATGCCGAATTTATACCCAAAGAGCTTGTTGGAAATTATCCAAGAGGCGAAAAAGAACTCTTGGGGCCTTTTCATAAATTTATGACAGGCGATACCATCGATTGGTTTGAAAAACGCGGTGTGACTCTTAAAATAGAAGAAGACGGTAGGATGTTTCCCGTTACCGATTCGTCACAAACCATTATCGATTGTTTTATGTCTGAAACCAAACGATTGGGGATTGATGTACGTAAAAACCATTCGGTAAAAGAACTTTCAAAACACGAAAATAGTTGGTTGATCACTACTTCTGAAGGTGATTTTTTAGCTGAAAAAGTAGTCGTCGCTACCGGAAGCAATCCTAAAATATGGAAACTACTAGCACAATTAGGGCATTCGATTGAAGCGCCAGTTCCGTCGTTGTTTACCTTCAATATAAAGGACGCACGCATTCTCGATTTACCAGGCGTTGCAACGCAGGCTTCAGTCTCTGTGCTTGATGCTAAAGGAAAAATTGTATTAGAAAGTGAAGGTCCGTTGCTTATTACACATTGGGGAATGAGCGGTCCCGCAATTTTAAAACTATCAGCTTGGGGCGCACGACTTTTAGAGGCGACTCAATACAAATTTAAGATTCAAGTAAATTGGTTGTACGATGCTTCCGAAGAGAACATTGTAGAAGCCTTAAAAACGCTGAAACTCGAAAATGCTAAACAAACGGTTGCCAAGTATACGCAATTTGAATTGCCAAAACGATTGTGGCAAAGTTTGCTAAAAGCATCCAATATTTCAGAAGCAGAGAAGTGGGCAGATACGACCCATGTGCAGCTTACAGCACTTGCCGAACAACTTACAAAAGGAACCTATGCGGTAAACGGAAAGAGCACTTTTAAAGAAGAATTTGTGACTGCAGGCGGTGTTCAGTTGAAAGAAGTAGATTTTAAAACCTTCGAAAGTAGAATTCAGAAAAACATATTTTTTGCTGGCGAAGTGCTTAATATCGATGCAATAACAGGCGGGTTTAATTTCCAGAACGCATGGACAGGCGGGTATTTGGCGGCGCAAGCACTTACAAAAACTTAATATGAAAACCTATATCGCATTGCTTCGCGGAATTAATGTTGGCGGTCGGAAAAAGATTTTGATGGCCGATTTAAAAGTACTGTTCGAATCGCTCGGTTTCACAGAAGTGCGGACGTATATTCAGAGTGGAAATGTGATTTTTTCGGCTTCGGAAAGTGACGTGCATGCTTTAGCTATTTCGGAAGCAATTGAAAAGAAGTATGAGTTTAAAGTGCCTGTTTTGGTGAAAACAGCTTCAGAAGTGGAAGAAATTCTTTCAAACTGCCCATTTTCAGAAGAAAAAATGCTGAAAAGCTA
Organism: Ulvibacter litoralis; assembly: GCF_900102055.1. Classification (GTDB taxonomy): domain Bacteria; phylum Bacteroidota; class Bacteroidia; order Flavobacteriales; family Flavobacteriaceae; genus Ulvibacter; species Ulvibacter litoralis. The sequence continues at coordinate 446,509 of NZ_FNBA01000001.1, read as the reverse complement.
CTTTGTGCTTCTTTTTGAAGCTCCTTCCGAAGAAATAAAAAAAGCCATAAATCCAGAAATATTTCCTTCCGAAGAATTTATAATAACGGATGCCTGTGTGTATTTATACGTTTCAGCAGGAATGGGAAAAGCAAAATGCACCAACAATTTTTTTGAACGAAAGTTGAACGTAAATGCCACGGCTCGAAATTACCGAACAATGGTAAAAATCATATCGTTGTCCCGTTAAAGTTGTCTCTTAATTGTGTTTCTGTGTAAAAACATACGTACAAAATTTATGAAATTTTACACGTAGAACATAAACATAAATTTATACTTTCGTAAGAGTGCTTCCCCATATCTATCTTATTAGGTGCTGTCCATTCCTAAAAGAGCGGAATAGTTATGTTTTAATAAAAAAACGGATAGTTAATCTATATATGATGAACTAAAATACGAAACAAGAAAAAACGGATGAGTATAATTGCAAAGCTGGCGTACGAGGATTTAAGTATTAATATTTTACGGTTTGATTATTCTTTTACTCAAGAGACTGATGTTAATAGAAAACCTTCAGCAAAACCAATAGGTGGAATTTGGAAAATTGCCTTTGAAACTAGAAAAGAAGATCCGTTTTTTGAGCATATGGTTTATGGGAATATGATAAAATCCTTAGAGATAATCATTAAGCCTTCCATTTTAGACGGAAAAAACAGGGTTATCGAACTGCTCGACATTCATGTACTTACCTGTGAGGATAATTTTAACGGAATTGACAGTCAGCCCATGACTACTTACATTGAGCTTTCTCCTGCTTCCATGATACAAGATGGGCAAACTATTTTTGCAAAAGAATGGAAGATTACAGATCCTGATGCAGTCGCTGTAGCGCCAACAGTAATAACAAAACCTACGCCTGTAATAACAACTATAAACTGGATACACCCAGAGACGAAGGAAGTTTTAGAAGAAACAACCTATACAGAAAATGTTGCTTTACAAGTGCAAATAGAAAACCAAGAAGGTAATTCTGTTACAATAACAATTACAAAAGAAGACGGTACCGAGTTCGAGAACGGACAAAAAGAGCTCACTTTTGAAGAGAGTGTCACCGAAGATGGCGCTGTTGAGTTAACCGCTTTAGAAATTAAAGAGCAGTGGGAGGAGTTTAAAACTGCCGATATTGACAAACTTGTTGCCAAAGTAGCGCATTCTGAAGTTAGTAAAAAGAGTAAGGCATTAGAGGTTGTGCCTCCGCCTAAAGTGTTGGTTAGCTTTAGGCCTAACGATGCTTGGGATGGAAGTTTTGGTTTTGACTGGATAAGAGAAGACGATACAAGCTTATTTAATGACAATAAATTTGAAGATATTGTAAGCAAACAATATACAGACAGTACTTTTAAAATATTAGAAAAAGGGCAAAATAGTTATAAAGGACATTTTAAAAAGGATGCAACATTATTAAAAAAATTAAAAGAAAAGTATAAGCCTTTTGAAGTAACTTGGAAAAAAGTAAAAGATGACAAAGGTAATCAAGTTAACGACAAACATTTTACAGAATGGTTAAGCTTAAAAAAAGGAGAAAGTGCTAAGATAAAAATTAGGATTGATGTTACAGAAAAGGCTGACTATTTAAAATTTGATGATAATACTAATTTTACATTTACACCCAATAAAATTGATATTTCAAATAAAAAAGGGAAAAAAACATTAAAAGATGATGTTTTAATTGAGTGTAAAAATGAATTTACCAAGGATGAAGAAATTGTAATTAAAGCCTACAAAGAAAAACAACCTACTGGAGTATTGTCTGGTAAGTTAAATGTTTGGAGTAATGCTGCAGCTAATCACAAACAGAAGAAAGTGGTGTTTGTGCAATTAACTACAAAACTTTCTAAAACTTCGAAGCCTAAAAAAAGTGACGCTTCTAATGAGATGGTACGATTAAATAAATATCTTACTCAGGCTTATATAGAATTGCACCCGGACTCAAAAATTGTTGATATAGATCTAACTGCTGATACTGATTTTTCAAGGTTTGTTAAAAATGGTAAAATTTTAAAAAAGAGTGTTTTAGTGCCAGCTAAAGCAGCAATAGCTAAAACAGCAAATTCACCAGCTATCCCTGCCAAAGCAGAAATACCAATTCAGAATTTAGTAGATTATTTAAAACTTAAACTAGATAAAAAATATGCTGCCTTTTTTAAAGCTTTTTATTTTGCTGAAAATGGTATGCCTTCTAGTGGTGTAGGTAATTTAAGTGGGTATTCAGCTGGAGGGGCAGATTATGTGGTAGTATTTGCTTCTGCAAACGATCAAACTGCTGCACACGAGTTTTTACACTCTTTTAATTTACCACACACTTTTACAAATAGTGAGGCAACTTCGAAGGCAGAATTTACCTATGAAGCAAAAAAAACAGACAACCTATTAGATTATTCGCATAATATATCTAGTGATCCTAATAACAATAAACGCTGTAGTTTATACTATTGGCAATGGATAAAAGCAAATAAATCAATAACCTAAAAAATATGAAATATTTAGTCTACATAACAATTGTACTATTTAATCTTAATAGCTGTAAAGCGCAAAAAATAACGAAAATGAATGAAGATATAGATATACCGAAAATCACAAATGAATTTGAAACATTTAATGTAAAGGGTTTTAATAAAGAGCAGGTAAATGGAGAACTTCGTAAGAGTGAAAATGAAATATTCTACATTTATTTAGAATACTCAAAAGGTTTTAGTGAAGCAATTTATCCTAAAAATAGTTACTTTAACTTAACAAAAAACTATTATAAAAATGGAAATATTGAAATAAAAGGAACTTCATTTAATAATGGGTCAGAATATGGGATTTGGTATGAATTCAGTGAAGAAGGCAAGCTTATTAAGGAAATAAACACAGATGATGGTTACAGTTTTGGTTGGAAAGAAATATTAGAATATTGTGATAAAAAGAATATAAAGCTTGAAGAGGGATATCCAAAACAAGGCGGAATAAAAACTGAAATTTATAAAAATGAAGAATCAGGTAGTAAAGTATGGAAAATTACATATTACGATTATGATAAAATGCAATTGATAGAAGTAACATTAGATGGAAAAACAGGTAAAGAGCTTAAAAAAATAGAATTAGAGCTTGAAGACTAAATGAAAGCAGTCATATTCTATATCTTTTTATTGTTTGTGCTTTTAAAGGGAGTTTATTAGACAAGTTTGAAATTGAGTTTATGAAACAGCATCCCAAAGATTTTTATTACAAAACAGAAATATTAAAAGAAGAGGGAAATTATGAGAGCGGTAAAAAAGAAGGAGAATGGTGTACTTATAATAAACAAGGTGAAATTTAACAAACCCTTTATTACAAGGGCGGAACTCTAAAAGAAAAGTAAGTATAATTGACGAAACTATCAATATATAAATTAATACTATTTATCTTCTGCGTACTAATAATTGGTTGTAATGGGCAAAAAAAAGATACTATTTTGACCACAGAAAAATTTGATGTAGAAGCATATAAAATTAGAAAGGAAAAAGATCCATCACGAGGTGGATTCATTATTTTAGAAGATAGTACACAAATCCATCAATTTGGATTAACGAAAAACTCTGGAGCTACAGAAATAATTACACCACCAAAACCAAGCTTTTATAAAATAAGAAAAGGGTATTTTGAATCTACGAATACTTTAGAATATACAGGAAAAGAACTAGGAGGTATGAAAATTGGTATATGGCAATTTTTTGATGATAAAGGAAAATTACACAGAGAAAAAGATAAAGATAAAAAGTTAGATGGACATGACTATCATGAAGTGTTGAAGTTTTTAGAACAAGAAGAGTGGATAGATATTGCTACAGGAAAAGGTAGAGAGCGTTTTCTTTAGATTATGAAAATGATGTCTGGTATATTACCATCATGTCTAGACCTTGGAATGGTAATTTAGATATCTATTATGAAGTAGATGCCAATACACTTAAAATTTTAAAGAAAACAGAAACACAGCTTGGTGAAGAATAATGTCATAAGAATAATTTTTTTAACTCTCATTTCTAGCTTTTAATGAAAAAATAAACTTGTTGGTTTCATTAAAGATTTGGATACGAATACAGTTGAATACGTTTTCACTTCGTCTAAAAACAAGGAATAACATTGTAATGATAATGTGTCTTTATAAAATAGTTTCATTTTAAAAACTTTACTAAAAAACAATACCTATACCCACAAAATGCTGGAACGTATTTTTTTCTTAATTGCAGATCATAAAAAAAGAATTACTTTTAAAGCATAAAATGATAATTTACGATCACAAACAACTTAAACAGAGTTTTCTATGAAAACCTTAAAACCTCATAAAGTAATCTTCTTATTATTTGTTCTACTATCTGTTTTGTCTTGCAAAACGGAGGACGACAAGACGCCCTTGTCAGACAATTTAATTGGCGAATGGCAACGAAGTGATGTTACTACCGAATTTGAGTACAAATTAGTTTTTGATACTGAAAACATGGGATACAGTGCAGTTCGAGAAGGGGATTTAGCAGGGCAATCCACATCAACCGCCTTGGGTTTTGAATGGAATACAGAAGACACTACGCTAATTATGGATTATGGAGATGAAGTGGTAAGGACCAGTTTTTCAATTAATGAAAACGGAGAGCTTCTTTTAAGCGACATAACTAATTTAGTTTTTATCAAACTCTAAATCATAAATTATAAACCAACGTATTTCGCATCCTCTGTGAAATAGGTATATTTGTCTCTCATTCGCGTATTCCTTATGACAGACACTCAGTTTATTCCAAAAAGCTATTCTAAAAACCTAGATAACGGCCAAGTTTCATGGCAATCGCCGAGTAACATTGCTCTGGTAAAATACTGGGGGAAATATGGCGAACAATTGCCTAAAAATGCCTCTATTAGCTTCACATTAAGTAATTGTAATACCAAAACAAGTCTGAGGTTTAAAAAGAAAAGCACTTCGGAAAGTTTTACATTTCAAGTGTTTCTGGACGGGAAACGAGAAGAAAGTTTCGAGCCTAAAATTCAAAAGTTTTTTGAGCGTATTGAAGCCTATATTCCTTTTTTGAAGGCGTATCAATTTACAATAGAAACTTCCAATAGTTTTCCACATAGCAGCGGAATTGCATCTTCAGCTAGCGGAATGAGCGCCTTGGCATTGTGTTTGGTTTCTATGGAGCAACAAATGAGTGCTTCCGAAAACACGAAAGAGTATTACTCTCAAAAAGCATCATTTTTAGCACGTTTGGGGTCTGGAAGTGCATGTAGAAGTATTGAAGGCGATCTAATTGTTTGGGGAAAACATCCCGATATTGAAGGAAGCAGTAACTTATTTGGAGTAAAGTATCCATATACAGTTCATGCAAATTTTAAAAACTACCAAGACACAATTTTACTGGTCGATAAAGGCGAAAAGCAAGTAAGCAGTACCGTTGGACACGATCTAATGCACAACCATCCTTTTGCCGAACAGCGTTTTGAGCAAGCAAATAACAATTTGTCTCAGTTGCTTCCAATTCTAGAAAGCGGAGATCTTTCAGCATTTATAAAAATTGTAGAAAGTGAAGCCTTGTCGTTACACGCTATGATGATGACTTCGATGCCTTACTTTATTCTAATGAAACCAAATACTCTAGAAATCATTAACCGTATTTGGGAATATCGCGCCAAAACCAAAAGCAATATTTGTTTCACTTTAGATGCGGGGGCTAACGTGCACGTTTTGTATCCCGAAACTGAAAAGGAAACCGTTGCTTTATTTATTGAAAAGGAACTTTCTTCATTTTGTAAAAACGGTGAATTCATTAGTGATGTCGCTGGGTTTGGAGCTATTTCGATTTAAGATTACAAAATAGAGTTTTCAGAAGGATCTGTCTTATTTTCAGAAACTAAATTGTATGCTGTAGCATTTCTCAATTAAATCGCTTTTGGTGTAAGTTGCTAACTATGTGACTACTAAATTGTTGTTTCGTCCAAAAAAAGAACAGTTAGACGATATTTATTCCTACGGAAACAGTATCTTTGTCCTATTATTTTCGTTTTTATATTTAAAAAAGCGGTATATTTAAGTTTATTATCTCAAACCTATGCATGGACCCCTGTTTTATTCTAAGATTTTGCTTTTTGGCGAGTACGGTATTATAAAAGATTCTAAAGGATTATCGATTCCGTATAGTTTTTATAAAGGTGCTTTAAAAATTGACAAATTTCATACAGTGGCTACGCATAAGTCTAACGATGCTTTAAGACGCTTCAGTGTTTATTTAGAAAAATTACAGGAGGAGAAACCCAATCTAGTAACATTTAATTTAGAAGATTTTAAAAGTGATGTTGCAAACGGTTTGTATTTCGATTCTAGTATTCCTCAAGGCTATGGCGTTGGGAGTAGTGGTGCTTTAGTAGCTGCTATTTATGATAAATATGCATGTGATAAAATTACAGTTTTAGAAAACTTAACACGCGAAAAATTACTTCAACTGAAAGCTATTTTTGGTGAAATGGAATCTTTTTTCCACGGAACCTCTTCCGGTTTAGACCCTTTAAATAGTTATTTAAGTCTGCCTATTTTAATTAATTCAAAAGATAATATTGAACCTGCAGGAATTCCTTCACAACCAGAAGAGGTTGGAAAAGGGGCTGTGTTTTTACTAGATAGTGGTATCACCGGCGAAACGGCTCCAATGGTTCAAATTTTTATGGAGAATATGAAGCAAGAAGGCTTCAGAAATATGCTGAAAGATCAGTTTGTAAAACATACCGATGCCTGCGTAGATAACTTTTTGCAAGGCGATGTAAAGCTTCTTTTTAGCAATATCAAGCAACTTTCAAAAGTTGTTTTGGAGAACTTTAAACCTATGATTCCAAAAGAGTTTCATACCCTTTGGAAAAAAGGAATCGAAACAAATGCATATTACCTTAAGCTTTGCGGTTCTGGTGGAGGTGGTTATATGTTAGGGTTTACCGAAAACATTGACGACGCCCGCGCCGCTTTAAAAGATTATAAACTCGAAGTGGTTTACAATTTCTAAGCACCATTTCTCAGTCACATAACACATGTTCACTCGAAAGCAAAAACACTTTTTATTAAAGTTTTTCAGTTTGTTTTCTGTGGTACGAGGCTACAATATTTTGGTAATTGTAGTGGCGCAATATTTAACATCCATCTACATTTTAGCGCCTCAACTTCCGGTTAAAAAAGTATTGCTAGACCCTAATTTATTGATGTTAGTTTTGGCTACAGCTTCAGCTATAGCAGGAGGATACATCATTAATAGTTTTTACGATAGCGAAAAGGACTTAATCAATCGGCCCCGAAAAACAATGCTCGATAAACTTGTAAGTCAGCGCACAAAATTAACGAGCTATTTTGTTCTTAATTTCTTGTCCGTCATTTTTGCAAGCTACGTTTCCTTTAGAGCCGTTGTGTTTTTTTCGATTTACATCTTTATGCTTTGGTTTTATTCGCACAAGCTTAAAAAGTATCCTTTTATTGGGAATATTGTAGCGGCTATTTTAGCAATCATTCCGTTTTTCGCGATTTTTATTTACTACCGAAATTTTGCATTGGTCATTTTTGTACATGCCACCTTTTTATTCCTTATCATCTCGATGCGTGAACTTGTGAAGGATTTAGAAAACATAAAAGGAGATCTAGCGCTTAATTACAGAACAATTCCGGTGGTGTATGGTGAAAAGGTATCTAAGTGGATGCTCACTATTTTAAGTCTTCTTACATTGATTCCAATTACCTTGTTATTGACCAAGTTTGAAACAGGGTATATGTATTATTTTTTCTACGGAAGTATCCTAGCATTAATCGTATTTCTCATTATACTTTGGCGTTCTGCTAAAAAGGTACATTATGTGGTTTTACACAATATTTTGAAGCTCATTATTTTGGCAGGGGTTATTAGTATTGTATTGATTGAACTAGAAGTAGTACTTAGTAAGATTCTTTAATTTCCCTAGATTTTTTTGGTTCGTTTTTTCATCAATGGAAAAAATGAACAATTGCACTAATTAGAGCAGCATTAATCTACAACATAATCATACACTTCATTTCTTCGGAAAGATATATTTTTAAAAGACCACTGTTTAAGGTCGTATACATTACATTTTAAAATACTAAAGCACCTTTTTATGGCCTATTGAAAGTTTGTCGTAAAATGTGAAGTGAAGACACCGTGAAATTTTAATCTGTTTGAGCGGGAAAATTATTGTGGTTATTACTGTTTTTCTAGCGAGGTATTAAAATTTAGGAGTCAAGCGATTCATTTAGACAAAGTTTCATCAGCCTAGATTTTTTTGGTTCGTTTTTTTATCAATGGAAAAAATGAACGATTATAATAAAGAGGGCAGCATTAATCTACAACATAATCATACACTTCATTTCTTGAAATGGAAAGCAAATTAATTTCTTCGGAAAGATATATTTTTAAAAGACCACTGTTTAAGGTCGTATACATTACATTTTAAAATACTAAAGCACCTTTTTATGGCCTATCGAAAGTTTGTCGTAAAATGTGAAGTGAAGACACCGTGAAATTTTAATCTGTTTGAGCGGGAAAATTATTGTGGTTATTGCTGTTTTTCTAGCGAGTTCTTAAAATTTAGGAGTCAAGCGATTCATTTAGACAAAGTTTCATCAGCCTAGATTTTTTTGGTTCGTTTTTTCATCAATGGAAAAAATGAACGATTACAATAAAGAGGGCAAGATTAATCTATAATATAATCATACACTTCATTTCTTGAAATGGAAAGCAAATTAATTTCTTCGGAAAGATATATTCTTGAAGGACGCCCATTTAGCGTAACATAAACCGTAGCATACACTTCAATAGTGTCGTGACCATTATTCTTGTATTTTTTTTCTAAGAAACGCGCGTATTGCCAAATCATATCTGGCTGAAAACTCATTTGTTTTTCTTGAATGTCGGTTAAATGATTTTTAGGATATTCCACCCATTTCTTTCCTGAAGACGAATCGATGACGGTAAAAACAGCATAGCCCGTTTTTTCCATCAACATCACGTTCCAGCTGAAACGGTAGTTGCGCTCTGTCCAAAGCACGTTTTCAGCATAGAAATATTGTTGTAACGGAATTGCAATTTGTATAGCAAAGAAAAGCCCAAAAAAGCCTAGTGAAAACTTAGAAAGCGGCTGCGTTTCTGCGGAAGCTTCAGAAGGAGTTAGCGAAATTCCGAACCGTTTCAACAACGCTTGCCACTCTTCCGAAGAAATAAAAATTAGAGAACCTGCAATCATGATCCAAGGGAACATTCCGATAGAAAATAACGCATAGGTAGAGGCGTGAAAAGCAACTACCGCGATAAACGCATACGGTCGCGTTTTTTTATTCCACAGTAAAAAAGGAATGGAAAGATCGTATAGAAGTCCGAAGTAACTAAAAACATAAGCGGTACTTTCATACTGAAACAACGGACCAACAATAGGGAATTCGGTTTTTGCTTTTAACCATATTTTTAATGGCATTGCTTCCAACAGCCAATCGGGTTTCAGTTTGGCTATTCCTGCAAAAAGATAGACAATACTAATCTGAATTTTCAGAATAAAAACCGTCCAAGAAGCCACACTTTTAGAACGTAATTTTTTCATCCAAATCGCATCAATGGAGTAGTCTTTGTGTGCCGGAATGAAACATAAAAGGAAGGCGATTATGGAAACAAAATAGTAGTGGTTTAAATACCAAGATTGCTCGATGAGTTCTAGGTAAGTAAACGATACAAAGAAAACAATCGTAGCAATTCGATAGAGAAATCCTAAGCCAATGCAAAGGGCTGCAAGTGCCGAAAGCACTACAATACTGTACATAAGTGTTGCGCTTTCTGGCGGGTGAATCCAACCGAAATATTGATAAGTAAAATGAAATTCGGGACTTAAATAACAGGCTTCAACCCATCCGTTTGCCATAAAACGCACCAACGAAAAACACAGTAGAAACCCGAAGGCTATTCGGTAGATAGCCAAAGGAAAAATAGAAGTGGTCGCGGATAGCTGTTTTTTTAAAGACACTTAGTCACCGTCATTATCATTAAAGGTTATGGTAGAGCCAATAAAACTTGCCATGTCTACGCGCAAAATAATGAGCAAGTCATTGCAGGCATTTTGAAGGGCTGTAATTTTTTCAGGATTCGATTGTAATGTTTCGTTTAAACTCTGGCTAAACGTGTCTAGTTGCGAGGTTACAACATCGAAAGATGCATTTATTCTGTCTCGTAAATCGTTGCCTTCTAAATTTGCAATATAATCGTCAAAGCCAATATTACGAGTGCCTTCTACGAAATTACCAGTAAACGTTTTTTGTACTTCTTCAAGATTGGCTTTAATCATTTGAAGCGAAATATCACTTCGGAACGCTTCAAACTCTTCCTCATTTAGTGTTCCGCCATTGGTGTCTCCTAGCGCACGACCTAGTTTGCTAATAATAACTTCTTCTACCAAAGTCACCATCGCATTATTGGTCTGATTTTGTCCACCTTCAAGATTGCTGTCTACGGCGTCGATAAAAGTAGGGCCGTATCCAATCCACAATCCATTTATTTCTGCTCCTAAATTTTTTAAGTCTTCGGAAAGTGCTACGGCATAATCAACACGTCTGCTATCATTTTGAAAATCGGTTAGCGTGGTGCTTATATCGGCATTGAATAATAAATATTCTAAGGCTGCAATTCCTTTTGAAGAGGACCCTACTGAATTGATAAAAGCGATGTCAATGGGTTCTGAACCTGCAATAAATCCTTCTATATTGTCATCGTTGGTAGCCCAAGTATCGATACGTGTGTGAATAAAACTATCTTCAATGTCGCCCATGTTATAGAGTTCGCATTGTTTCCACAGAATAGCTGTGTTTTTCCATTCATTCTGAAAAGTGGTAAGATTCTGAACCGTTTCATTTTGAGCAAATGCTTCTGCTTTTTCTAAGAGCGTCGTAGTTTGTGTGGCAAATGATTCGTGCAACGGAAGGATTCTATTAACAACAAGATTGTTTAATTGGTCCCTTCTGTTGTATTGTAATTGTGCTTGATCTTCAGAAATACCTTCATCTTCACAACTTGTAATTCCGAAGAGAACAAAGAGTGTACAAACGGCAAGAATACTAACAAGATGCTTTTTTATCATTATAACGAATTAAGAAATAAAATTAATTTTTGACGGTCTGAAGCCGCTAAGTTTTTGAACTCATTTTTAGAAGTTTCTGCTTCACCACCGTGCCACAGAATAGCTTCTTCTACATTACGTGCTCTTCCATCGTGTAAAAGGAAGGTGTGTCCGTTTACATTTTCAATAAGACCGATTCCCCAAAGTGGTGGCGTACGCCATTCATTACCATTGGCAAGAAAATCTGTAGCTCCATCTGCCAAACCATCGCCCATATCGTGAAGTAATAAATCGGTATAGGGATAAATTGTTTGATTGGATAAGGCGGTAACGGTTGGGTGTGTTCCCGTCGTCATTTTAGGAATGTGACAACTCACACAGTTTAATTGGTTGAAAATGGCTTTTCCTTCTAACACATCTTGGGTGTCCCAATCTCTTCTTCCAGGAACGGCTAGGGTTTGAGAGTACAATACTGTTTTATTTAGATTATCGTCCTCAATTTCTGGCGCTCCTCCATTAGGAATGTCCTCACAATTTACGGTTGGTGGACAATTCTCATCAGGAAATAGCGAAGAAGTAATTCCTAAATCTCCTGCAAAAGCACCTGCTACCTGTTGTAATACGCTTGGTTGGTTTGCTTTCCATCCAAAACGCCCTATTTGAAGACTGTTCGATTCTATGTCCCAAACGTAATTAGGTTTTCCGCTAATTCCATCGTTGTTGCTGTCATTTTCGTCGGCAAAAGAAAGTAAGGTTGCTTCAGAAATCGCTTCTAAAAGTCCCATTCCGCTCATGTGGTTGGCAACTCTAGGCGAAACTTGTGTTGCAGTAACGGCGCCTTGTGTTGGGTTTATAATAGTATAGGTAGGTTTTCTAAGACTGTATGGAGTTCCGTCGGCGTAGGCTCCTGTTACTTCATTGTAAGCAATTTCAAAACCAGCTTCGGTATCAATGCCCATAATAGATTGATCTTGCAATTGACCACCGTAATTAGGGTCTGGGATGGGCGCTCCAAAAGGATCATTGCCAACTGCCAATCGCAATAAAAAACCGTGACTAAATTCACCGTTAAATTCTGGTGCTCGACCTCTTCCATCTTTAAAATGACACCCTGCACAAGCACGTGCATTGAATAGCGGGCCTAATCCGTCTCTTGCTGTAGTAGAAGCAGGAGCCGTAACCCAATTTTGATTGAATAATGAGTTCCCTACAAAAAAATCTAACCCTTCTTGGTTTGTTAGGTTTGGAGCTTGAAACCCAAATGCGTTTTGTGAAACGTCAAAAATAGTAGTTTGCCCACCAGAAAATTCTTCACCAGTTTCGGCAAGTAATCCAACATATTCATCATCATTATCCTTAGTGCAACTCGTAACTAAAGTAATTACTAAAAAACTAATGAAGAGGTATTTTGTAGTGTATCGCATAGTTATGTAAAAAGCAAAGTGGCGAAAGCTGTTCGCTATCGCCATTTTGCAAAGGTAATTCAATAATTAGTTTTAGACTATATTTAATTAGTCAGCAACAACAGTAACTCCTAAAGCAGAACCCGCTAATACAAATTGGTCTCCTAAATCTTGTAATGCATTAACAGCCTGTAAAACTTTAGCACCTTCGGTAGTTGTACTTCCTCCGCTAATAGCAATATCAAAAGGGATTCCAGTAGCTTCTACAGTAGTTACTGCTTCATTTAATTGTGCAGTAACTTCTAAAGCGGTTGTTGCGTTAGCTTGTGTTACTAAATCGCTTAAAGAAGCGCCAGAAATAGAACCATAAGTTCCAATATATACATTCTTAATGCCTTCAAGGTTTAAACGAATGTCTCTGTGTGTGTTATCACTAAAGCAAGAGTGTTCATCTTCTTGATCTTGGTTACTCAAAGCTACAAACATACGTTCTCCAGCAAGTTCCGATTTAGATAAGGTAGCAATTCCTGTTAAAATGTTTTTAATAGCAACATCTTCATTTAAGGCTAAAAATGTAGTGCGGTATGGTCCACCAACAGCCCATTCGTCAATCATTAATTGTAAATGATCTAATAGTAATGAAGCACATGCCGTAACGTAATCTCTTCTTCTGTCTTGGTTTTGAGCAGTACCGCCATCTACAAAGTCAGTGTAAGGACGTAAACCTGCTTGGTTGTCTTCAGGGTCTGTATTGTCTTGTCCCCAAAGTAAAAATTCGATAGCGTGGTAACCAACACTGATGTTTGTTTCTCCGCCTTCTTCATTTAAAGAAACTAGCAATTCTTTTGTGATTGCAGGATACGCTCCAACATTATTTATAATTCCAGTATCAGAAGCACCTTCTACGTAATCGATGTAGTTTTCGTCCAATGGCCATGCATTTAAAAGACCTTCTGGTCCGTCGCTATCGTCAATTGGTCCTGCAGCAAAACGAAATGCTTCCGTTGTTCCGTAAGACTCTCTTGCGGTTTTCCAAGCTTGTTTTGCAGCGTTATGATTAGCTTCAGTAGGAGTTGCTGTGAACGTAGCAAGCGACGTTTGTAATGCTACAGCGTCGCTATAAGCATCTACGTAGTTTTGATATACAATAGCTGCATAATTTTCAACTACTTCTTGTTTTGTAACTAAGTTAGGGTCTGTTGTACCGCTATCGTCATCACTAGAACAACCTACAAATAGCGCAGTTGTTATTGTTATTAAAATTGGAAAAACAATTTTTTTCATTAGTATTCTTATTTAGAATGAATTAATATAGCGCAAAAGTAGATTGCATGGTTTAATCTCACAAGTTTTATTTAGATTTATTTTAAATAAATTCTGAATCATTCCTTTCATATTTTTGTTCGTTGCTTGCTTCGGAAGTTGTAATTTTTCAGAAATAAAAAAGAATATTCATTTAGTATGTACTTCTATTGTTGAAACTTAGTGTGTAAAATCGGGGTAACTGAAGGGATTGTAGTGATTGTGCAATTTCACCTTTTGGTGCTTGAAACACAGTTGGCTTTATGTATCTTTGCAAAAATTTTAGGCAATGAACAGACAAGATTCAAGTGGAAAGGGAAAACCTTCTGGGCGAGGAAGTAATAATACTCGTAAAGGAAGTAGTGCAAGAGGGAATGCGCCTTTCAAAAAAGAAAATACAAACAAGCAGGCTGGTAGACAGAACAATGTAGAAAGTAAGCCTGTAGTTAAAAAAGCACCGCAGAAAAACACTGCAACTGGTGTGCGTCTTAATAAGTACATATCAAATAGTGGTGTTTGTTCTCGTAGAGAGGCAGATACTTATATCGCTACAGGTTTAGTAACTGTAAATGGTAAGATTATTAACGAAATGGGGTACAAAGTGGCACTTACAGACGATGTTCGTTTTGACGGTCGTCGTTTAAATCCGGAGCCAAATACCTATGTGTTATTAAACAAACCCAAAGGATTTTCTACAACCGATAGTGAAAGTAAAGGGCATACCGTGATGGATTTGGTAGCCAATTCAACCACCGCTAAAATCAAGCCTTTTGGGCGTCTTGGACGTAACTCTACAGGATTGTTGTTGTTTACAAACGATGAGCAATTTCGCCAGAAGTTTACCAAAAAAGGAATGGATCGTTTGTTTCACATTGTGTTAGACAAAAATCTGAAAGGAGAAGATCTTAAAAAGATTAGAGAAGGTTTTAAAATTGACGATAAGCTAATTTCTGTTGAAGAAGTTAGTTACATTACCAATGCACCTAAAAAAGAAGTAGGGTTAAAAATTAAGCACACTGGAAACAGCGTAATACGTACAATCTTTGATCATTTAGGATACGATGTTGCTGCCATAGACTGTGTTACCATTGGAGCGCTTACCAAAAAAGATTTACCTCGCGGACGATGGAGACATTTAACGCAACAGGATATCGATATGTTTGGCCGTTTATAATTTCTGAAATTTTCTGTACCCATTTGTATGTCTAAACCGCTTCAGTTTTATACCCAACAAAAAGAGTTTTTTGAAACGGAACTAGCTGAAATCAATTCTAAATTAATGCGTTCAAGCATTATTAGATTGGTCTTGGTATGTGCCGTTTTATTTGGGGTTTATTATTTCTTCAGCAATACACAAGTGGTTATTCCGATCATTGTTGTTGGAATTATAATTTTCATTTTTTTAGTGTCAAAACATTCCGATTTGGCGTTAAAAAGAGACAAATTGAAAACTTTATTGGCGATTAATCAAACTGAAATAGATGTTTTAAACGGGGATATTTCAGCATTAGGCAGCGGATTAGAGTTTCAAGATCAGTTACATGCTTTTAGTTACGATATCGATCTCTTCGGAAAGGGTTCCTTTTTTCAGAACGTAAATAGAACGACCATTGCTTCTGGGAAACGACTTCTTGCTTGGATGCTGACTTCCAATGAAATTGAGGGCATTCCGCAGAAACAAGAAGCCATTCAAGAGCTTTCTGAAAAACCCAAATGGCGACAAAATTTTTCGGCAACCGCAAGTTTGGTACAAGTTGAAACAAGTGCTTCACAAATTATCCAATGGCTGAAGCAACACAAATCTTTCGTGCCTCGAGTTATGAAATACCTTCCGTTGGTGTTCATGGCGCTTTCTTTAGGGATTTTTGTACTGAATTATTTTGCAATTCTGCCACTTTCAGTCACCACGTTATGGTTCTTTATAGGGTTAGGGATTACAGGTGTTTATGTAAAACGTATCAATCAGTTGTATCAAAATGCGAGTAAAGCGAAAGATACCTTTAAGCAATATTATCAGTTGCTAGCTTTGATTGAAGCAGAAACGTTTACTTCCGAAGCACTTCAGAAAAAACAACAAGAAATTAAAACGGAACATAAAAAAGCGTCCGAAATTTTCTTAGAATTTTCAAAAATATTAGACGCTTTCGACCAGCGAAATAACATGATGGTAGGGGTGTTTTCAAACGCGTTTGCATTGCGAGATTTACAATTGTGTTATAAAATTGAACAATGGATTGCAACCTACCAAGATCAAATTGAACATTGGTTTGAGGTGCTTGCCTTTTTCGACGCACAAAACTCATTGGCAAATTATGCGTTTAATCATCCAACCTATGTTTTTCCTGTAATTTCTGAAACTGAGAACACGGTTAAGGCTATCAATTTAGGGCATCCATTGCTTACTGAAGCAAAGCGGATTGATAATAATTTTACCATTCAACAGCAGCAATTTTTTATTATTACGGGAGCCAATATGGCGGGAAAAAGCACCTTTTTACGTACCGTTTCTTTAAGTATTGTCATGGCAAATGTTGGAATGCCAGTTTGTGCTGAAGCCTTTGAATACAACCCTATTAAGTTGATTACAAGCATGCGAACGAGTGATTCGTTAACCGATGATGAGAGTTATTTCTTTTCAGAATTAAAACGTCTTAAGTTTATTGTAGATGAGATTGATCCTGACGGAAAAGGGGATCGCTATTTTATTATTTTGGACGAAATTTTAAAAGGAACAAATAGTACCGATAAAGCCATTGGTTCTCGCAAATTTGTAGAGCGTTTGGTGCGTTCAAACGCCACTGGAATTATCGCAACACACGATTTAAGCCTCTGTGAGATCTCTGAAGAGCTTCCAGAAGTTAAAAATTATTACTTCGATGCTGAGATTATAAATAACGAGCTACATTTCGACTATACCTTTAAACAGGGCGTTTGCAAGAATATGAACGCTTCTTTTTTACTTCAGAAAATGGAAATTATTTAGGAAAACTATTTAATTTTTAAAATTTACTTTAAATTAATTTGCAATTCAGTTTTTTTTCATTCTTTTGTCATGCATTTAGCTGAACAAATTGAACCAAGTTTCTGTGTTCGGGCTTTTGGGGATTAGGAAGTCATATTCAAAAGCAGTTTGCCAGGCAAACAACCGAAATTTAAAGCTAGCTTCCGTTTTCTCTGACCTTCCAAGTTCAGAGCCTTTCCAAAGGTTGGCCTACTGGCTAAACCCAATTCGTATCTGATTAGTATAGGTATGTCCAAATACTTCGTATCTTGAAGTAGATTTTTTATTCGATTTTTTTATTAAAACACACACATACATTTAATCATGAATACCAAATATATTGATCTAATCAATCAAACCTATGATTTTCCACAAGAGGAATTTACTTTAAATACTGCTTCCCTAGAATTCCACGGAATCGATTTAATGGAGTTAGTTGAAGAATATGGGGCTCCTCTTAAGTTTACATACCTTCCAAAAATTTCTGACAATATAGGCAGAGCCAAAAATTGGTTTGCCGAAGCTATTAAAAAGCACGAGTATAAAGGAAATTACAATTACTGTTACTGTACCAAAAGTTCTCATTTTAAACACGTTTTGAATGAAGCGTTAAAAAATGATATTCATATTGAAACATCTTCAGCATTTGATATTGATATTGTTGAAAATTTAAAGTTAGAAGGAAAAATTACCGATGACACCTTTGTTATTTGTAATGGATTTAAACGCGATCAATATGTAAAAAACATTACGCGACTCATTAATAATGGTCATAAAAACTGTATTCCAATTATCGATAATTACGAGGAAATTGGATTGCTTTCAGAAGGAATTAAAGGGAAATTTAAAGTTGGAATCCGAATTGCTTCCGAAGAAGAGCCAAAATTCGAGTTTTATACGTCTCGATTAGGAATTGGATACAAAAACATTGTTCCTTTTTATAAAAATCAGATCGCTGTAAATAAAAATGTAGAACTTAAAATGCTTCACTTTTTTATCAATACCGGAATTCGTGATACGGCGTATTACTGGAACGAATTGGTAAAATGTTTGAAGGTATATACAAACCTTAAAAAGATTTGTCCAACATTAGATAGTTTGAATATTGGTGGCGGATTTCCAATTAAAAACTCCTTAGCGTTCGATTACGATTATGAGTATATGGTCGATGAGATTGTAAATCAAATAAACATTACTTGTGATGAGGCAGATGTGCCTGTACCGAATATTTTCACAGAATTTGGAAGCTTTACAGTGGGTGAAAGTGGGGGTGCTATTTATGAGGTTTTATACCAAAAGCAACAAAACGATCGTGAAAAGTGGAATATGATTAATTCTTCTTTTATCACTACATTACCAGATACTTGGGCGATTAATAAGCGCTTTATTATGATGGCTATTAACCGCTGGAATGATGAGTACGAACGTGTTTTGTTAGGTGGATTGACCTGTGATAGTGACGATTATTACAATAGTGAGCAGCACATGGCGGCCATCTATCTTCCGAAGTTTAAAAAAGAAAAACCTTTGTATATTGGGTTCTTTAATACGGGTGCCTATCAAGAAACAATAGGCGGATTTGGCGGTTTACAACACTGTTTAATTCCATCACCCAAGCATATATTAATTGACAAAGACGCTGATGGAAACATCACAACTAAATTATTTTCAAATCAACAAACAAGCGAGCAATTGCTAAACATTTTAGGTTATGAGCACTAAAACGTATGCTGGAATCCCGCAAAAAAATGCGGCTCTAGAAACTTCAAAAATTGTATTAATTCCAGTTCCTTACGATGGAACAAGTACCTTTCAAAAAGGAGCAGACAAAGGTCCTGATGCTTTTTTACATGCGTCAGAAAACATGGAGCTCTACGACATTGAAACTGAAAGTGAAGTTTACAAACAGGGAATCCATTTAACGGAACCTATTACTGAAAGTTCATCGCCAGAAGCAATGGTAGATGCAGTACACAAAACTACTAAGGAATACATTATTAAAAACAAGTTTGTAACTGTTTTTGGTGGAGAACACAGTATTTCTATTGGAACAATTCGTGCGTTTAATGAGTGTTTTGATAACCTTACTGTATTGCATATCGATGCGCATGCAGATTTGAGAAAAGAATACCAAGGAACAACTTGCAATCACGCTTGCGCCGTGTACGAAGCGAGTCAAACAACCAATTTAGTACAAGTTGGAATTCGCAGTATGGATGTTGCTGAAACACGTGTAATGGATCTTGAAAAAACATTTTTTGCACACGAAATGGCAAAAGATGAGTACTGGATGGATACAGTGGTTGAAGCATTAGGAGAAAATGTATTTATCACTTTCGATTTAGATGCGTTAGATCCTTCCATTATGCCATCAACAGGAACACCAGAACCAGGAGGTTTATTCTGGTACGAAACATTAGATTTTTTAAAGCAAGTGTTTGCTGAAAGAAATGTAGTAGGGTTTGATATCGTTGAATTATGCCCTAATGAAGCTGATAAATCTTCAGACTTCTTAGCGGCTAAATTATACTATAAAATGTTGAGTTATAAATTTGCTGAAACAGAAGAAGCAGATATGTACGAGAGTAATTTTCACGATACTAAAAAAGGAATTACTAAATCTAACGAAGAAGAAGATGAGTACTAAAGGAGCAATTTCAGAATTTATTCAAAAGTATTATTTACACTTTAACGCTGCGGCGTTAGTAGATGCTGCGAAAGGATACGAAGATCAATTAAACAACGGTGCTAAAATGTTAGTATCGCTAGCAGGAGCAATGAGTACTGCGGAAATAGGGAAAATTTTTGCCGAAATGATTCGGCAAGATAAAGTTCAAATTGTTTCTTGTACAGGAGCCAATTTGGAAGAAGATATCATGAACTTGGTGGCACATTCACATTACAAACGTGTTCCGAATTACCGCGATTTAACACCACAAGACGAATGGGAGTTGTTGGAAAAAGGATTAAATCGTGTAACCGATACCTGTATTCCTGAAGAAGAAGCTTTCCGAAGAATTCAAGAGCATATTGTGAAAATTTGGATGGATGCTGAAGCAAAAGGTGAACGCTATTTACCACATGAGTACATGTACAAACTACTTTTAAGTGGGGTGCTAGAAGAGTATTACGAAATCGATTTGAAGGATTCTTGGATGTATGCTGCTGCTGAAAAAAACCTACCTATTATCTGTCCAGGATGGGAAGATAGCACGATGGGGAATATTTTCGCAAGCTATGTGCTTAAAGGAGAATTGAAAGCTTCGACCATGAAAAGCGGAATTGAATACATGACATTTCTTGCCGATTGGTATACCGAAAATTCTAAAAACGGAATTGGTTTCTTCCAAATAGGAGGAGGAATCGCAGGTGATTTCCCAATTTGTGTGGTGCCTATGTTGTACCAAGATATGGAGCGTACAGAAACACCATTCTGGAGTTATTTCTGTCAGATAAGTGATTCTACTACAAGTTACGGAAGTTATTCAGGAGCGGTACCTAACGAAAAAATTACGTGGGGTAAATTAGATATTAATACTCCTAAGTTTATTATAGAAAGTGATGCGACCATAGTGGCGCCTCTAATATTCGCCTACTTGTTAGGCATGTAAAATGCAAGATAAAGAAATAGAAAACATTGAGCTTTCTTACTTAACTATCCAAGATTACCAAGAGCTTAAAGAAGCAACGCAGGAATCTTACAGTGGTTTGGAAAACTCGTATTGGCCAAAAACTGCCATTCAAAAGTTAATTGATATTTTTCCTGAAGGACAAGTACTCATTAAAATTGATGGCGAAATTGCTGGCTGTGCATTATCTATTGTGGTTGATTACACCCAGTTTGACGACAATCATACCTATGCCGATATCATTACTAAAAGCACCTTTAAAAACCATCAAATGAATGGTGATGTGCTGTATGGGATTGAGGTATTTATCAAACCAAACTTTAGAGGTTTGCGTTTGGGAAGACGTCTGTATGATTATCGAAAAGAGCTTTGTGAAAACCTAAATCTTAAGAGTATTGTGTTTGGCGGAAGAATGCCGAACTATCATAAATACAAAGAGCATTATACGCCTAAAGAGTATATTGATGCTGTAAAACGCAAGGAAATTAGTGATCCTGTACTAAATTTTCAGATCTCAAACGATTTTCACCCTGTTCGAGTGATTAAAGGCTATTTGGAAGGGGATTCAGATTCAGGAGAGTTTGCGGTGTTGATGGAATGGGATAATATTTATTATACCAAACCCACCAAATCACCGTCTTCAGTAAAAACAATTGTACGATTAGGCTTGATTCAGTGGCAAATGCGCCCGTATGCCGACTTGGAAGAGTTGATGCAACAGGTGGAGTATTTTATTGATACGGTTTCGGGCTATCGTTGTGATTTTGCAGTGTTTCCTGAGTTTTTTAATGCACCCTTAATGGCAGCATACAATCACTTGAAAGAGTCTGATGCCATTCGTGAACTCGCTAAATACACGGAAGAAATAAAGAAGCGTCTTTCAGCATTTTCAATTTCGTACAACATCAATATTATTTCTGGAAGTATGCCAGAATTGGTTGGTGATACTCTTTACAATGTGGGGTATTTATGTCGAAGAGATGGAAGTGTGGAGCGTTACGAAAAAATTCATGTGACTCCAGACGAAGCAAAAGTTTGGGGAATGCAACGCGGAAGTGAGCTAAAAACCTTTGAGACGGATTGTGGTAAAATCGGAATCCTTATTTGCTACGATTCTGAGTTTCCAGAATTATCGCGTTTACTGTCTGATGAGGGAATGGACATTTTATTTGTACCTTTCTTAACCGACACACAAAACGGATATTCTCGTGTGCGTTTGTGCGCGCAAGCTAGAGCCGTTGAAAATGAATGTTATGTAGCCATCGCTGGAAGTGTTGGAAACCTGCCGAATGTTGAAAATATGGACATTCAATATGCACAATCGGCTGTGTTTACGCCTTGCGACTTTGCGTTTCCTAGCAACGGTATTAAAGCAGAAGCAACCACCAATACTGAAATGATTTTGGTAGCCGATGTGGATATTAGTTTGTTACGTGAACTACACTCATTTGGAGCTGTTAAAAACCTAAAAGACCGTAGAAAAGATGTCTACGATGTGATTCGGGTAAAATCTAAATAACGATTTTTTTAATAAAGTATACACCCTACACTTGTATTTAAAAATACGATTGTAGGGTGTTTTTTTACTGAATTTTAAATTATTTCTACCGGCTTCAGATCTTCCTTTTCTTTTCTGAAAAGTTCCCAAGTAGCAAACCCTATTACTACAAAGTATTCTAGAGCAACAAACCACAAGTTTTCAGAAAAACCTTCCATACTATATGCTGAATAGCTAAATACAATCATAAAACTCCAAACGAGCGGAAACTTATATTTTGTAAAAATAGAAAGCAATAAAGGCGTAGCTACATACCAAGGATGCACTGTAGTCGCTAATAAAAAGTAACAAGAAACTCCCAAAAGGAGGGTTGTAATAAGCTGTGGCGTGGTTTTATTTTTTCTGAAAAAGCCGAACAAAATTATAATAGTTACAACGACAAAAGCAAGCGATTTGCCAGCAACGGCAATGATATTCCACCCTACTGTTTGAAAACCAATCCAACGGATGAGGTAGTACACACTCGCATTAAACTCGAACGTTTGAAACCAAAGACTAATGGTTGCAAAGAAATTTGAGATAAATTCTGAAGATAAAAAAGGGGCGAAGGTGAGTAAAACTGTTCCTAACACAATCAAATAAAAAGCAACTGGAATTTTTAGATTCTGTAAGAATGAAGCTTCCTTCTTGAAAAAGTATTTTAAGAATATCGGAAGCAATAATAAAGGCAATAACTTCACCGAAATTGAGAGTCCGAGAAGTACTCCTGCCCAAATCCATTTTTTGTTGTGAAGTAAATACAAGCCCCAAATCATGAAAAATAACATGACGCCTTCAAAATGTAAGTTGCCTGTTAATTCAATAATAATAAACGGGTTTAGGAAATACCAAAAAATACGATTGGGAGGAAGCTGTAATTTTTCTAGCAATCGCTTTCCGAAGTATAAAATACCAATATCGGCACCAATCATAATACAACGCAATACCATTACAGAGCCTAAAATACTCTTACTACTAAATAGTGCTGCAATGGCAAAAAAGAATTGATTAACGGGCGGATAATTACTAAAATGACTCGCATTTAACGCACCCATCCCATTCATTAAAGCAGTTGCTTGCGAAACCGTGACGCCAATTTCAGGATTGGCAGCATATAGTTGAGGTGTAAATAAATACGGATTTATGCCTTGAATCAATAACCGTCCGTCCCAAATAAAGCGATAAAAGTCTTGCGATAAATTGGGGATAGCCCCTATGAAAATGAATCGAACTGCAATTCCAATGCCTACTAACCACCAAAAATGGTTTTTGCCAACTTTGACTAAGTAGTAGCTACTAAAACATAAACTACTCCATAGAAAAAGGAGTTTTGTAAAACTAGAACGCTCTAAATAGTGCCCAAAAACAAAATATAAAAGTCCGACCGCCAACGCAAACAGAAGTATGTTTTTATGTGCTTTAAGTTGGCCTACAAGGGTGTTTAGGGACATGGATTAGAGTTTCAAAACCTATTAGTCTTGCCATTCGGCAATAAAAAGGTTGGTGTCGCGACCGCCGCCATTGTTTCGGTTGGAAGAAAATGCTAAATATTTTCCGTCGTTTGAAAACACAGGAAAGGCATCAAAGGTTTCTCCGTGTGTAATACGCTCTAAATTTTTCCCATCCAAATCGATTAAGTATAAGTTAAATGGAAATCCGCGTTCGGCTTCAAAGTTACTTGAGAACAATATTTTCTCTCCCGATGGATGAAAAAATGGACTCCAATTGGCGTTTCCTAAGTTGGTAAGCTGACGTAAATCACTCCCATCTGCATTACAGATATACAGTTCCATTTCGGTAGGTTGTACCAATCCTTGTGCTAATAAATCTTTGTATTCTTTAATCGCTTCGGGTGTTTTAGGACGCGACGAACGGAAGATTAATTGGGTGCCATCTGGCGAAAAGAAAGCGCCTCCGTCATAACCTAATTCGTCGGTGATTTGTTTCACATCGCTTCCGTCAATATTCATGGTGTACAACTCTAAATCACCGCTACGAGTTGATGTAAATACAATTTTATCACCTTTTGGGGATACGGTTGCTTCTGCATCATACCCTTTTTCATTCGTAAGTTGTGCGGTGATATTTCCTTCTAAGTCGGCCACAAAAATATCGAACGAGTCGTACACAGGCCAAACGTATTTTCCGTTAGATCGCAACGGCACTTCTGGACAATTTTCGTCTACCAAATGGGTAGAAGCATATACAAAATGTTTGTTATCGGGTAAAAAATACGCACAAGTTGTACGTCCTTTTCCGGTACTGATCATAGGTGGTTTGCTTTCTGGAAAACTTTCCGAAGCATTCATTAAAAACATTTGATCACATTCTACGTCCCAATCTTTATAGTTTGATTGAAACACCAATTGTTTGTCATCAAAACTCCAATATGCCTCTGCATTGTCGCCTCCAAAGGTTACTTGGCGTATGCTTTTAAAGTGTTTTTCTTCAGGATAGATTAGACTATCAGTTACTGTTTCTTGCTGAATTTCTGTAGTTACTTCGGAAGTGTTTTCAGTTGTTTTTTCTGCTTCAGACGTGTTTTTACAAGAATATACAACGACAAGTAGCAAAAGGGTGGTAATCAATCTCATATTTCGTTATTTTTACGCAAAAATAAGGATATGCGTTCAGTTATAATAGTTTTTGTTTTAGTTCTCTTTTTTTCATGTACTTCTGAAAAAGTAAAGGTATATACAATGGAAGATGATGTTACGATATTGGCATCCGATTCATTAGGAGGAAGAGAAACGGGAACGGAAGGAGAACGTTTGGCAGCAGCGTATATACAACAACGTTTTGAAGGTCTAGGATTGCAACCCAAAGGAAGCAATGGGTATTACCAAGAATTTTCGTTTAAACCGAGTTCAAATCCGCATGAAGAAGCTGTTTTTAATGCTTCGGAAGGAGATAGTACTATTTCTGGACGAAACGTTATTGGATTTATTGATAATAAAGCAGAAAACACCGTAGTCATTGGAGCACATTACGATCATTTAGGAATGGGGGGAGAAGGTTCTTTGTATCGCGAAGGAAAAGCAATACACAACGGAGCAGATGATAATGCGAGTGGTGTAGCAGTCCTGTTACAACTGGCCGAAAAACTTTCCGAAAAAAACAATCAAAACAATTATCTGTTTATCGCTTTTTCTGGTGAAGAAATGGGACTCTTGGGTTCTAATTACTTTGTTAAAAATCCAACCATAGACACTAAAAAGGTGAGCTACATGATTAATATGGATATGGTGGGACGTTTAAATGAAGAGCGAACTATTGCAGTGCACGGCGTAGGGACGTCACCAATTTTTAAGCAAGTTTTGTTTGCCAATAAAGATTCGTTAAACATTGTGTCTCACGAATCGGGTATTGGACCTAGCGATCATACCTCGTTTTATTTGTCGGACATTCCAGTGTTACACTTTTTTACAGGGCAACATAGCGATTATCATAAGCCGAGTGACGATTCTGAAAAGTTGAATTATGAAGGAATGCAAGCTATTTCTAACTACATTGAAGCGATTATTACCGACTTGAATGATAAGGGGAAATTAGCCTTCCGAAAAACCAAAAATGAAAGTGAAGATGTGCCAGCGTTTAAAGTTGCTTTAGGCGTTGTTCCCGATTATCTGTATGCAGGAAAGGGAATGCGAATTGATGGAGTTAGTGAAGAAAAGCCCGCTCAAAAAGCAGGATTATTAAAAGGGGATGTGGTTGTTAAATTAGGAGCGTTTGAAACGTTTGATATGATGAGCTATATGAAGGCTTTGTCTAAGTTTGATAAAGGGCAAACAACTATCGTTACTGTGGAAAGAGAAGGCAAACAACTAGAAGTAGAAGTTACTTTCTAGATGTTTTTTTCTTTTTCTATTGCTGAAAAATAAGCGTTTTCTTCATCGGTGAAGAGTCTAGATTCTGTAAGGAATCGCAATCCCAACGGAATTTCGACCGAAAAACTAGAACCTCTCCCTTTTGTGATTCCAATAGTTAAATGGGTGTGTTTCCAATATTCATATTGATCTTGGCTCATGTAAAATTTTACCCCTTCAATTTCTCCAAGGAGAATATCGCTATCATCTAAATAAAAATCATCTTTGGTCAAAAGCATGGGGGCCGAGCCATCGCAACAGCCGCCACTTTGATGAAAAATTAATTCGCCGTGTTCTGCTTTCATTTTGCGTACAATAGTTGCAGCATCTTCAGTTATAGTTACTCTTGACTTTTCCATAATTTTTTCTAAAAAAAATAGGGCCAGAAAACCAATATTCTGACCCTATAAGGTTACTCATTTATCTATTAAAAGAAACCAAGTCTTTTCTTATCGTAAGAGATAAGCATGTTCTTAGTTTGACGGTAATGATCTAACATCATTTTGTGATTTTCGCGACCAATTCCCGATTTTTTATACCCTCCAAATGGAGCGTGTGCTGGATATGCGTGGTAGTTGTTTACCCAAACTCTACCCGCTTTTACTTTACGAGCCACTTGGTATGCTTGGTGTGTATCGCGTGTCCAAACACCGGCACCTAAACCGTAAAGTGTGTCGTTTGCAATTTCTATAGCTTCTTCTTCATCTTTAAAGGTGGTCACACATACTACAGGGCCAAAAATTTCTTCTTGGAAAACGCGCATTTTGTTGTTTCCTTTTAAGATAGTTGGTTGAACGTAATATCCACCTTCTAATCCTTCGTTATAGGCAGCACCTCCACCCGCTAATACTTCACAACCTTCTTCTTTACCAATTTTAATATAATTTAAAATTTTCTCATATTGATCGCTAGAAGCTTGTGCTCCCTGCATTGTTTCAGGATCTAATGGGTGACCAATTTTTATTGCATTGGTGCGTTCTACTACACGCTTAATGAAATCGTCATAAATGCTCTCCTCAATCAAAATTCGAGAAGGTGACGTACATACTTCTCCTTGGTTGAAGGCAAACATGACAGCACCTTCAATCGCTTTATCGAAGAAATCGTCATCGGCATCCATGATACTTTTAAAGAAGATGTTTGGAGATTTTCCTCCTAGTTCTAACGTAACAGGAATAATGTTTTTTGAAGCGTATTGCATGATAAGTTGTCCTGTTGTGGTTTCACCTGTAAATGCAATTTTATCAATTCGTGGGTTTGAAGCCAATGGTTTCCCTGCTTCTAATCCAAATCCGTTTACAATGTTTAAAACACCGTCTGGAAGTACGTCTTTAATTAAGTCGGCAAGAATCATGATTCCTACGGGTGTTTGTTCAGCAGGTTTTAATACCACACAGTTACCAGCAGCTAACGCAGGAGCTAGTTTCCAAGCAGCCATTAAAAGTGGGAAGTTCCAAGGGATGATTTGACCAACCACACCTAGAGGTTCCCAAATATTTAATGAAAGTGTATTTTCGTCTAACTCGCTAGCACCTCCTTCTTCCGCTCTAATAGCGCCTGCAAAGTAACGGAAATGATCTACAGCCAATGGTAAGTCGGCATTCATGGTTTCGCGAATTGGTTTTCCATTGTCCCAAGTTTCAGCTCTTGCTAATACTTCAATGTTATTTTCTATGACATCAGCAATTTTTAATAAAACATTACTACGAGTTGTTGCCGAAGAGGCATTCCAAGATTCCGCAGCAATCCAAGCAGCATCTAAAGCAAGTTCGATGTCTTCTTTTGTAGAACGCGCAATTTTAGTGAATGTGTTTCCGTCAACAGGCGAAATACTTTCAAAATATTCTCCTTTTACGGGTGCGACCCATTTTCCTCCAATAAAATTGTCGTATTGATCTTTAAATTTAGGCTTTTCGATGGCCTTTCCGGATGCAGTCTCTACATTGCTCATAATGCTAATATTTTAATAGTTATTTTGTTAAAAATTTATTTCTATAAAGGTATTAATGTTAATAATGTATTATCTTGAACAATCCTGTAGAAACATAACACATTTCTATTGTTTTGTTTTAATGTGTTTAATTTTTAGTATTATTGGGTATGAATCATTCCCTATCGAAACATAAAGAGAGTCGAAAAATCCTCACCTTGGTTGAGAATCGAACTACGTACAACGCGGAGTATTCAGAATTAAATATTTTTGAAACACATAAGGTTGCCGATAAAATTTCGCTCACGTTTGATTTTCCTGTCATTGCAAGCATGCTTACAGGAAAGAAGATTATGCATTTAAAAGATTTACCGCAATTCGATTTTTTGCCTGGCGAATCGGTTGTAATGCCTGCCTATGAAGAAATGGTAATCGATTTTCCAATCGCTACTAAGGAAAGTCCAACGCAGTGTCTTGCTTTAGGAATCGATCCTCAAAAAATAAACGAAGTCGCTTTTAAGTTCAACCAGCAGGTTGAAATAGAAAACGAAAACAACAAGTGGAATTTACAAGAAGGGTTGGCCTCGCATTTAACAAATCAAGTAGAAGTAAACTATTTGATAGAGCGATTGGTGACAACGTTTACACACAATACCGCTTCAAAAGATGTGCTTTTAGATTTAATGATTCAAGAGCTGATTGTACGTTTATTGCAAACAAAAGCGAAGTATAGCATCTTAAACGATTCCTTAGAAATTTTTAGCGACACCCGAATTGGCTTTGTTGTAAAATACATAAAAGAAAATCTTACCGATAAAAGTATAAGTGTCGATTTGTTGGCTGAAAAAGCCTACATGAGTACTTCTAACTTTCATAAAAAGTTTAAAAATACCTTAGGGATTTCGCCCATCGATTTTATTAATTCTGAAAAAATTAAGTTTGCAAAGAAGCTAATGAAGCAAAACAATAAAATGCTTATTTCTGAAATTGCTTTCAAATCAGGTTTTAATAATGTGAGTTACTTTAACCGACAGTTTAAAAAGTTGGAGTTTATGACGCCGCAGCAATTTAAACTTTCATTAGGGCGCTAAACTTTAGAGGTAAGACTTTTAAAGAACACATATCCGAAGCCTATAAAAAGCATCAAGTGGAACGGAAACAATCCGAAATCGCCACCTTGATCACCTACTACGAAGGCACTGTACATTCCGAAGCCGAAATACAACATTAAGATTCCTTCAATAATCACATTCGGTGACACATTTTTCGCTAAGTATTTGTTGTCTTTCCAGTTGTCCTTCAGCGAAGTAATGTTAAACTTTGGTGTTCTAATAAAATCACTTTTTTTCCCCATATGTCCTTCCAATACCGCAATTGAATTGTGTAGCGCAAAGCCCATAGCAATGGTGAAAAAAGTAAAAAACATACCTGTGTACTTCACAAACATTTTAAAGCCGCCGCCATACATGATTTTGTACATCACCCAATAACAGATAAAGAAAATGATGGTACTAAACACAAAAAAGCTCATCACGTAGAAGTACATTTTTAAGTGTTCGTATTCATTTTTGATGTACAACATCGGAATACTTAGAATAGCAACAATAAAAATGTTTAAAAACATAGTACTATTCAGTAAGTGAAGTAAACTGTGCACTTTTGTTTTAAAAGGAACATTTTCACTTTTCAGCACGCGCTTCGCCATTTTCTGAAAATTTTCAGCGCCACCTTTATTCCATCGAAACTGTTGCGAACGTGCTGCGCTAATTACAATAGGTAATTCGGCAGGAGTTTCAACTTCTTCTAGGTATTTAAATTTCCAGTCTTTTAATTGTGCTCGGTAGCTTAAGTCAAGGTCTTCAGTAAGCGTGTCACCTTCCCAGTTTCCAGCATCTAGAATACATTCTTTACGCCAAACACCTGCGGTACCATTAAAGTTGATAAAATGCCCTTTGCTGTTTCTTCCAACTTGTTCTAAGGTAAAGTGAGCGTCTAAAGCAAATGCTTGTACTTTGGTTAAAATGGAATAGTTTCGGTTTAGATGTCCCCAACGGGTTTGCACCACGCCAATTTTAGGGTCTTTGAAATACGGAATGGTTTTCTTTAACCAGTTTTTCTTCGGAAGGAAATCGGCATCGAAAATAACGATAAACTCACCTTTGGCTGTTTTTAAACCTTCTTTTAACGCGCCTGCTTTAAAACCAACGCGGTCTTTTCGGCTTACGTGTTTAATGTCAAGTCCTGTTGCTTCTAATAGCTTAACGTGTGCTTCCGTTGAAGCAAAAGACTCGTCGGTAGAGTCGTCTAATACTTGGATCTCTAATTTGTCTTTTGGGTATTCTAATTCAGCAATGTTATTCAGCAACCGCTCCATCACATACAGCTCGTTATACACGGGTAACTGAATGGTGACGAAAGGAATTTCTTCAGAATTTGAAAAGTCAAATGTCTCAGAGGTATCTTCTTTTTTTCGCGCACTTAAATAATTAAAAAGAAGATTAAGTTGTGCCAGCGCATACATGAAAATTAGTATAAGGGCAATCGAATAAACACTAATAATAAGCCACTCTAATATCATTTTTTTATGCTGTATTTAAAGATCCAACCTAGGATTTTTACGCCTGCAAAGATAGCACCTTTTACCGTTCCTGAAACTTTTGAAACACCTATTCTGTTTCGATAGTGCACAGGCACCTCGATATAGGTATATTTTCGTTTAAGTGCTTTTAATTGCATCTCAACGGTCCAGCCATAGGTTTTGTCTTCCATTTGTAAGGCTAGTAATTTGTCGTATTTTATGGCTCTAAAAGGCCCCAAGTCTGTAAATGTGGCTCCAAAAAACAATTTCATAAGGTTTGTGGCCAACCAGTTTCCAAATTCCTGCGGAATCGTCATCGATCCAGCTTCACGAAGCTCCTTAGTTCTGGCTCCAATTACAAAGTCGATATCTTGTTCAAGGATGGGCGCAACAATTTTTGAAAGTTCTTCGGGATAATCGCTATAATCGCCATCTAAAAAAACGACAATGTCTGGTTTTTCTTGTTGGTTGGCAATGTATTCCATTCCCTTTAAACAGGCATAGCCGTATCCTTTTCTTTTTTCTGAAAGTACCGTTGCTCCAGCTTTTTGGGCTACAGCTTCAGTCGTGTCGGTAGAATTATTACTTACAACAATTACTTCGGAAACAGTCGCAGGAATATCGCCTATCACTTTACCAATAGACCCTTCTTCGTTGTACGCGGGGATAATAACTTTTATGTTGTGCTTCATTATGATGTTAGGATCGCAAATAAGATTGCAAAGGTCGGTAAAATATAGGTTACTGTTTCTGAAGGTTTAGACGAACAATCTCGAAGACCTAACAGTACTTCCGATTTTAAATGAAACGGTTTTTAGTTTTTAGACACATAGTTCATTAAATCAACATCGTTTCCTAACAATACATCTTTACTTTCAATACGTCCTTCTAGAGGTCCGTTTTCAAGTTTTAATACCCCTCTTGGGCAAACAGCAGAACAAATTCCGCAGCCTACACAGCTAGAACGAACAATGTTTTCTCCTTTTTGTGCATATGCACGAACATCAATTCCCATTTCACAATAGGTTGAGCAGTTTCCGCAAGAAATACATTGACCACCGTTGGTTGTAATTCTGAATTTTGAAAACAAACGTTGTTGCATTCCTAAAATAGCTGCCATAGGGCAACCCATTCTACACCAAACTCTACTTCCTAAAATAGGGTAGAAGCCTGTTCCAATAACACCGCTAAAAATAGAACCGATTAAAAACCCGTAGGTTTTCCGAAGGGTTTCTGCTTCAAAAAGAAATAAGGTTTTTCCTGTCGCATAGTGCATAGCGATTAAAGAAATAACAATCACTAAATATCCAATAGCACCGTAACGGGCATCTTTTTGTAATTCTTCTTTTTTGAAATACCAAATTCCAGCAAATAACAAGGTTAAAAACACACCAACACCAATAAGAAACACATCCTTTGTTAGCCAGTATTTTGTTGAGTCGTATCCTAAATATGTAGAAATTACAGCCGTTGTCATCACTACCACAAAAACTAATACACTGTGAATTACCCAACGTTCCACCTTCCATGCATTCATGCTTTTGTCGCTTAATTGTCGAAACGAATCACCAGCTGTTTCAGCCAAGCCACCACAACCACATACCCAACTACAATACCAACGTTTTCCGTATTTGTAAGTTAGAATAGGGGTAATGACAAAAATAGAAACCACTCCGAAGATTAAAAGTCCGACACCCACCGAACCCGAAGAGATAAAACTATCGACACGATACTGTTCAAAATTATAATAATTAAGAGGCCAAATGTTTTTAAGATCGTAATACGGAAGGTTAAAAGAGTCGCTGTTTAAACGTGCCATAAACTCAGGAATCAAAAAGGCAAAAGCGGTTTGAAAAACCATCACACTAATGGTACGAATACGCTCGTACCTGTTGTGGCGGTATTTCCAGATAAACTTTACTCCGAAGGCAAAGATGGCAATCGTATATAACGTACCGTACACAAACCATTGACTCGCCGGATTCCCACTTAACAATCTGCTTAAGGGGTCAAAAAGGGCGATTACACCCGTATTACTTCCTTCGCTATTTAATCCTAAAAACTGAGGAAAAAAGTACAAAACAATATAAAAACTAGTAAGAAGTATCCCAGCAATCCAAGCTACAAATCCACGACTTGAAATTGATTTAAACCAAACGCCGTCATTTTTAATACCTTCTTGCTTTTGGGCATACGCTCCTTTTGCAAACAAGATAATTCCTGCCGTGATAGAAAGTAAAGCAATTGTAAGCCACAAACCTTTGTTCGGAAAGTTTACGTTAAACCCTGCTAAGGCTAACACCACTAAGCCAAACAAGCCTATAAACGTCGCTATTTTTTGTGTGCCGTTTAAACTTTTTGGTGGTTCTCCGGTAAGTGATATATTTTGTTGTACTGTGCTCATATTTTGGTGTTTCGTAAATTAGAATAAAGACTCAATTACTAGTTACTGTTTTAATGGGCAGTAACTTCAGTTTCAGAATGAAAAGCTTTTAAAATATCTTTTTCAAAGCTTCTGTAAAATTCTGGGTCAAAGTTTGCTTCTGGGAGATGTTCAATAACATAATCGAGACCTCTTTTTTCTGAAAGCCAACGGTCAAATACTTCGTGTCGCATTCGTATTCCGAAGGTATTAATCCCTAAAAATAGTTTAGAGTCTTTATGGTAAGCTATCGTAATGCACTTTTTGTCATCGGGATGTTTCCAATGAAAATGTGCTTCTGTATCTTTTTTGCTTCTTTCACTAAATACCCAGCCATAGGTTTGGTATTCGATGTCAAAAAACTTGGCGCTGTTAAACCAATGTCCAGGTTTGTATTCGAGTTTGTTGCCACAAATAGTTTGTGCTAATGTTTCGCCCATCATTCTCCCTGTGTACCAAACGGCTTCAATAGGACGGCGATTTCCAATGGGTTCGTGTTGTTCGGCACAGTCGCCAATTGCGTACACAGAATCTACATTTGTTTCTAAAAAGCGATTTACTTTTACGCCTCTTCCAAGTTCAATACCACTGTCTTTTAAAAAATCAATATTGGGAGTTACCCCTGCG
This sequence comes from Ulvibacter litoralis, assembly GCF_900102055.1. Lineage (GTDB taxonomy): Bacteria > Bacteroidota > Bacteroidia > Flavobacteriales > Flavobacteriaceae > Ulvibacter > Ulvibacter litoralis. The sequence goes on along the minus strand of NZ_FNBA01000001.1, from coordinate 413,084 downwards.
GTAAGCCCAACAACATCACATGGTAGTTCCTCACCCGTTTCTTCAATAACGACTGCTCTTACTTTTTCGTTGTCGTCGGAAAGAATTTCTTTTAAATTGGTTGAAAGCCGTAAATCAATGTGATGACTTTTTATATGACGGTTCAATAGTTCACTTTCGCCTTTCGGAAGAACACCGTTCCAAAAGCTATTTTCTCTAACTAGAAAAGTAACAGGAATATTACGAGTGCTCAACATTTCGGCAAACTCGATACCTATCAATCCGCCACCTACAATCACCGCTCTTTTACAGATTTTATTATTGGGTGCGTTTTGTTCTAACGCATCTAAGTCTTGCTTTGAGTACAACCCTTGAACGCCATTAAGATCCTGTCCAGGCCATCCAAATTTATTCGATTTAGAACCTGCCGCAATAATAAGTTTGTCGTACGCTAGTGTTGTGTTGTCGCTAAACTGAACTTCTTTTTTATCGGTATGGACCTTTTCTACAAAACCGCGTCTTAATTCTATTCGGTTCTTTTTCCAGAAATAATCTTCATACGGTTTGGTATGCTCATACTTCATATGTCCCATATAAATGTACATGAGCGCGGTACGCGAAAAGAAATGATCAGTTTCCGCAGAGATAATTGTAATTTTTTTGTCTGAAAGTTTCCGAATATGCCTCGCAGCTGTAACGCCCGATATTCCGTTACCAATAATAACTATGTGTTCCATAAATTGATGTGGTTGCTAAGTCTGTCGCACTTAAAGTTACTAACATTACAGTGAAATCGCTTTTTTATAGAAATTATTTTGGAAACTTTAAGTATTTCGGGTCTTTTGAAGCGAATATCTATTATACTTCTTTTGTAAGTTTAATACACAATCGTCCGACCTAAGCAATATAAATTACTCCTATGCGCTTTAAATTTTCAGTTATTTTCGTTTTTGTTGTTCTTTTTTCTTCGGAAAGTTTTTCGCAATCGCTTACTTCATTTCTTGACAAAGCAGACACGTTCTTCGCCACGTATGTTTCAGAAGGAAACGTAGCGTACGATAAAATACATAAGCATCCTGAAGACTTACTTTCAATATTAGAAATAGCTAAAAACACTAAGGTAGCAGCTTCCGAAGCAAAACAATACCAAGCATTTTGGATCAACGCTTATAATTTAGCTGTGATTAAAGGAATTATAGACGTGTATCCTACTGCATCGCCACTCGATACCAAAGGGTTTTTCGACACAAAAACCTATAGTTTGGGCGGTACTGAAATCACACTGAACGATATTGAAAATAAAAAGTTACGAGCGGTTTTTAAAGATCCACGATTTCATTTTGTATTGGTTTGTGGCGCAAAAGGGTGTCCGCCGTTACTTTCTGAAGCGTATACACCTTCAAAGGTAGAAGCGCAGTTACAACACCAAACAGAAATTGCATTAAACAATCCCACTTTTATAAAAGTGACGGAAGGTTCGGTGGCTTTTTCAGAAATATTTAAATGGTATAAAGAAGATTTTGTGGGAAACGGACAGACCGAAATCGATTTTTTAAATACCTATCGAAATCAGAAAGTACCTGTAACTGCATCTGTTACTTACTATCCGTACAATTGGAAACTGAACGCTCAAAACTAATTAGGCTAACCCTTCTGTAATTGTTGTATTTTTCAGTAAAAATTGAAAGGATTATGCTTTTGAAATTCCGTTTTCTTCTACCACTTTTTTGTCTTCCATTTTTTTATAGTTGCGCACAAGGCGAGGCTAAAAAAGAAGAAACTCCCCGAAAAATGAATGGGATTAGTTTTGTAGCTTCTCGCGATACGATTCAACAGCACCATATCACTCCGGTGTTAAATATTCATACGAATTATGCGGCTATTATGCCTTTTGGTTTTATAAAGACCTTAGAACATCCTGAAATTATATTTAACACAGATCGGCAGTGGTTTGGTGAAACTCGTAATGGTGCCAAACAATACATCGAGTTGTTGCATAAAAACAACATAAAAGTACTGGTAAAGCCTCAAATTTGGGTGTGGCGCGGTGAATTTACGGGCTATTTAAAAATGACTTCGGAAGAAAACTGGAAATTATTAGAAGATTCGTATCGCAATTTTATACTGGAATACGCTGCAATGGCTGCGGAAGCTGAAGTAGATTTATTCTGTATTGGAACCGAATTAGAACAATTTGTGATGCATCGCCCGGCTTTTTGGGAAACACTTATTGCTGAAATTAGATTGATTTACAAAGGAAAACTAACCTATGCAGCCAATTGGGATGAGTACAAACGCGTTCCTTTTTGGAACAAGTTAGATTATATTGGAGTGGACGCGTATTTTCCAATTTCAGATCAGAAAACACCGACATTAGAAGATGCCAAAGCAGGTTGGAAGCCATGGAAAGATGAACTGAAGCTTTTTTCTGAAAAAGAACAAAAGCAAATTATTTTTACGGAATACGGCTATCGAAGTGTCGATTTTGCTGGAAAAGAACCTTGGGTAAGCGATCGTGAAATGAAAGATGTGAATCTAGAAGCGCAAGTCAATTTAACGCAAGGGTTGTTTGATAAGGTGTGGAATGAGTCGTGGTTTGCAGGTGGTTTTTTATGGAAATGGTTTATAGCACACCCAGAAGTTGGTGGAATAAATAACAGCCAATTTACGCCACAAAACAAGCCTGTTGAAGCAACGATTACTAAAATGTATGGAAATAACTAAGCTCTTCTAAGCTTACTTGTCTGAAAACACGTTGGAGATACTTCTTTTTGAATTTTTTTTAGTTCCACGAACCTTAGCACAATAATACGTTTGTAATTCGGTAGCATCGGCACCCATCCATTTTTTAAAGTAGATTACTAAAAAATGATACTGAATATTCCAAACCCCTTTTTCATGGTACAATCGCGCCGACGTCGTAAGTCGTTTTGGGATGACAGTAAACTCGTTTCTGGCATACAATTCATTGATTAAAATGTTGTCTTCGTAAATGCCATAATTTTCGTCAAATCCGCCGATTTCTGTAAATAGATTTTTGGTAATAAACTGACTCTGATCACCGCCTCGGCATGCTCTCCAGCTAAATTTTGTAAACCAACCTACCAGTTTTAACCACCAATGTGTACTGTCGAATTTCATAGAAAAACAGCCTGCTAAGTTTCCTTTTGCTACTTCGGAAAGGATATCGGTGTCAAAGTTGTTTGGAGGAAATGAATCGGCATGTAAAAAGTATAAAACACTTCCTTTGGCAGCACGAGCTCCTGTATTCATTTGTTTAGCGCGCCCTTTTTCTGAAAACAGCAACCGAATGGGAAATGCAGTCGTCTCAATACATTCGGCAACAATAGAACGCGTTGCATCTGTACTTCCACCATCAATAACAAGAATATCAGTAATGTTCTTTTCGGAAGCATTTTCAGTTATATGAATTAATAAATCGTTAATAGATTTAGATTCGTTTAAAACTGGAATTACAATGGTTATCATAGGTTAAACTTACAAATTAATTTTGCTCATTTAGATTCCAATCGTAGTTTTTATAGGTAATGACAGCGTCTTTATTTATTTTTTCTGAAGAGTACTGATTAATATAGCCTATCACATCTTGGCTTCCATTTACCTTAAAATCTTTTTGATACCAATCAAAAATGGAAGACAATTTCGGGTTTTTAGCATCAATATCGTTTTTGTCACTATTAATAAATTGCTTTGTAGCACGATCTAACTGTTCGTTTATTTTTGAAGCTGTAAAAGCTTCATTTAATAAGTTTGGACACGAAATAGAAGCACAGTTTATTGCGAAGTGAATGCGAGGTTCGTCCATTTTTCGAAGAATTCCGTTTTCAATTCCTCCAAGGGATAAATTTTTAGAACCGACAGGAACAAAGCCTTTGGTCCAATTACCATCAATATCTTTAATGGTTTTGGTAGGATAATTTGTCACGATTAATTGAACCGTGTATGCGTTGTATAAGTTAATATAGTATGCCAATAACTCTTGTACACTCCATTGGTCTGTAGGGTTTTGAGACGATAGAAACGTTAGGTACTTCGACAGTTCCTCCTGATTTTTGACAAAACCTTTATAATTAACAAGTCCTTTACTATCGACATATTCTTTGAGTAAAGCATCCCATTTCGAATGGTCTAAATTTACGCTAGAATTCGCTGTTGTTGAAGTCAATTCTCCTTTTACAGATTTTGTAGGTTGTCCTTGACTGCTTACGCCTGCGGCAGAAAGAAGATTGCAACTTTGAAATACAAATGCAGCCGTGATAACAGCTACTGTTTTTAATAAGTAATTCATTGTATTTTTATTAAGTATTAATATATACGAAAGGAATTACTCCTTGGTTTTTAATGGGTATAATTCCTGATGTATAAAATCGTGTGGAAATGTTTCGTCATTTTCAAAACCTAATTCGATATCGCGTCCGTTGTAAGGGACGTGGTCGGTTTTGAAAAGATAATCCCAAATGCTTAATGAAATTCCATAATTAACACCGTATTTGGTATGCTCTGGGAGTTCTTTAGCGTGATGCCAGATGTGCATTTTAGGATTGTTTAATACGTAGCGTAATACGCCATAATCCCACCCTAAATTTGCATGGTTAAGATGTCCGACCGTTAAGGCAAAAAAGTGGACAATCGCTACATCTTCAGCATTAAAGCCTCCAATAATCGCAATAGGAATGTAAAGAAGTGACTTATATACAATCGGTTCCATCCAGTGGTATCGCAAGTGCGCGGCAAAGCCCATTTCTTTTACGGAATGATGTACTTTGTGAAAATTCCACAGAAAAGGGAATCTGTGTAATAATCTGTGTGTGTTCCATTGTACAAAATCTGAAACTAAAAAAAACACAAGTAACCCTAACCCATATGGTAACGCATTTATGTCTATAAGTTCAAAATCTGAAACGTTTAAATTAACGAGACTTAATACGTCATTAAATAATGCTTCAGCCGTGTTGGAAAGAAAAATAAGAACAATTAAATTCAGAAGAAAAAAATTGAAAAACATATAAAATGTATCCAGCCAAAAGTCTTTTCGAAATACTTTCTGGTTTTTTCGCCACGGAAAAAGAAGTTCTAATCCCCAAACAACTAAAGAGACAATAATAAGTCCGTAGAAATAATTCTCCCAATGAAAACTAGTTACTTCGCTTACTAAATAATTCCAGTAGCCAGAATGAGAGGTTCTAAATATGTCTAAATACTTGTCCATAAAAAAAGTCTGTTGTACTAGTCGCACTACGGACTTTAAAATTACATTTTTTTTAATTATTTAACTGCAAGTACCTTTATGGTAATGAAAGGTAGATCCGTTAAAATAGCTTCTACTATTGGGAACGTGTTTTTACGCCCAATAGGTATTACAATTGACCAATTAATTCAGTAAATAGGGTAATCATGTTGGGTTCTGCTTTTTTGGCCTGTGCAATAATATCATCAATGTTTACCGGTTTTAAGCGTTCTGGATCACACTCGTCGGTTAATACAGACAATGCCGCGACAGGAAGGCCTAAATGATTGGCAACAATAATTTCGGGAACGGTACTCATTCCCACAGCATCGGCTCCAATTATTTTTAAATAGCGGTATTCTGCTTTGGTTTCTAGCTGTGGGCCAAAAACACTTACGTAAACCCCTTTGTGTAATTTTATATTATTTTCTGAAGCAATATCTTCAAGTTGTTTATTCATTGTAGGGTCGTATGGCGCGCTCATATCTACAAAACGTTCGCCCATTTTTTCAACACCTCTAAATCCTAAAGGAGAACCTCCCTGTAGATTAATATGGTCGTCAATCAACATGATTTCCCCTTTTTTAAAGGTACTATTAATGGCTCCTGAAGCATTGCTTACCAATAGTTTTTCAATTCCTAATGCGCGCATTACACGAACTGGGAATGTTACATCTTGTAAAGTGTAGCCCTCATACAAATGGAAACGCCCTTGCATGACAATTACTTTTTTTCCTGAAAGTGACCCGTAAATCAATTTTCCTTTGTGAAACTCGACGGTTGCTGTTGGAAAGTTAGGAATGTGATTGTAACTCATTTCCGCTTCAACTTCAACTTTATCGAGTATTTGTCCAAGACCGGTACCTAAAATGATTCCGATTTCTGGTGTTCCAAAACCGCGTTCCTTTAGGAAGTTGGCAGATTCTTCAATGTAATTTATCATAAAATAATTTGGTATGCTTGGTTAGTTAATAAACTGCTTAAATATAGCAATATCTTTAATGTCTTCATAATAATCTACATCATTACGCTCTTCTAACATTGCCACAGTTTTGTTTTGTAAATCTTTAAGTGTGTCTTCTAGAATAGTATTGGTTCCCCAAATTTTATTTTTGAAGACAGCCTTGTGTACTTGTTTCATTCCTAGTAAATAGTACCCGCCATCTTCAGCAGGACCTATTACAAGATCATTGGTGTTTAACGCATCAAAGGCATTGTCGATATCGGTTTTAGATAAGTCGTACATATCACTTCCAATAACGATCACTTTTTCATAGCCTGCTTGAAACATTTCGGCAAAGGCATTTTCCATTCGGAAGCCTAAATCGTCACCCGATTGTGCTTTCTTTCTGAAAATTTCAGCATCCCAAAGATCTTCTTTTTGAACGTTTTCAGAATAAAATACAAATTTATCTACGGCGAGTGATTTTGTGATTTCAACAGTATGTTTCAGTAAAAAAACATAAATCTCGAGCGCCTTTTCATCACCAACAGTAGCGGCTAAGCGTGTTTTGCACTTTCCTAATTCAGGATTTCGTGTAAAAATTAGTAATGCTTTTTTGGAAGTTGGAAAATGAAAATCTGTAGTAAAACGATCTTCTCCGTCTGTATTTTTATTTGCTAATAATGCCATTAATAAACTTTTTCACCCTTTAAAAGCCATTTACTCCAAGGCTTGGAAAAGGTGTGTACTTTTTCAGTTTCTATTCCTGTTGTGTCTAAAACGGGAAATTCTTTGTTTTTCCATTCAAAAATACCACCGTAGAGATTTTTTATATTGGTAAACCCTGCTTTTTTCAGTTTTTCGCCAATTTCTTCGGAACGAATTCCGAGCGAACAATATACAATGATTGGTGTAGTTTTGTCCGTTATTTTTTCTGAAATTTCTTCGGAAGAAAATGTATTGAAGCCTACGTTTATCGCTGAAGCAATATGACTTACCAGAAACTCATCGGGCTCTCGAGCGTCTAAAATTTGAATCGTATCGTGTAACTGAAGCATTCGCAATTCTTCTACCGAAATATAGGGGATACTTCTCGTATTGTACTTTTGAAGCACATCGTTAATTGTATTTTGCCCTGAAGCAAAGAAAGGAAATAACACCACGAGAATTATACTGTATTTACTATTAAACTTCATTTGCTAACACACCGTTTTTGTCAAAAATTTCATCTTTATGGCACTTTAAAAAATGATCGCAATATAAGCAGATATTCTTAAGTTCTTCATTTTTAGCTGTTGCTTCCTCTTTCGTAACCCCAAGGCTAAGTCCCATTTCTAAGGGATTCCCTTCGTTTAGCATTTTAAAAACAGCATTTTTTGAAGCTCTTTCTAATACTTCGGAAACTTTTTGTTTACGGGCATCGCCCATCGGGAAATGCGTTCCAGGACAGCACGGATTGATACGCCAAAGTTGAATGCTAATTTCCTGCGGAATGTCCTCATACCCGCCTAAAAAGTTACGAGCACCACTTAAAATGGTGCAAAAATTATGCTCTGGATCTTTTAACCAGATATCGTGCTTCATCGCTTTACCTCGTGCCCAGTTTCCACCCAACCACATGTCTTCACTTGCACCCCAATACCCCCAACTCAGTGGGTTTTCGGCAAGGTAGTGTCCGCCTTCAATTAACGGGTCTTTTTCAGTTCCAATTACGCCGCAACTTTCAAAAATATCGGCAAGCTCCATAAGACGTCCACCGGCTTTTTTATGATAGCGATCGATACTCGCAATATCAAAACGAGAAACGCCTTTGTCGATTAAGGTTTGAAGTCTTTCCGGATTTAAAAGATCACCGTTGGTCTGAATCATTATTTGAATATTCCCTTGATACCGCTCCTTCAATTTGTCTAAAATAGCGTGGAGCAATTTCCGGTCTGCCAAGGGTTCTCCACCACTTAAAATAAGGCGATCTATTTTATCGGGAAGATTGTCGATTATAGCCAAACAATCTGCTTCACTAATTCGCTTTCCGAAGGGACTAGAATCATTGTAACAATGATCGCAGTCGTCGTTGCATAATTGAGTGAATACCCAATAAATGGATTGCATGTGGTTAAAATTTTGCGTCATAATTGTTCTCTAATTAAACTGTTTCCAGAATTCAACTTCTTTCTTAATTCCAGAATCTTTGTCGTTATAAAAAGATTTTAAATCTGAAAATTGTGTTAATTCTCCTTTGGTAATTTTTCCAATACTGTCACCCATCACAATGGCTTCTTTCAAATCGTGCGTTACAAACACTGCTGAAATTTGCATCTGCTTTGCCAAATCTTTAAAAAGCACCTGCATTTTCTCTCTCGTTACACTGTCTAAAGCGCCGAAAGGCTCATCGAGCAACAATAACGATGGCTCGATAATCATGGCTCTCCCAAAAGAAACGCGCTGTCGTTGTCCGCCCGAAAGCTGATGCGACATCTTGGTGGCGTGTGTTTCCATTCCTAAAAACGATACCATTTCAGTCACTTTTTGTTTTAAAAGGGCTTCTGGAGTTTTTCTTAGTCGTAAACCAAAGGCAATGTTTTCAAAAACATTCAAGTGTGGAAAAAGCAAGGCTTCTTGGTATAAATAAATGCTATTTCTGTGTTGTGGCTTCATGTTGCTAACTTCTTCACCATGAAGGTAAATAGTGCCACTGTCTTGTGTTTCGAGTCCGGCAATAATTTTCAGTAAAGTTGTTTTTCCACTACCCGAAGAGCCTACTAAACTCAACACAGTATTTTGTTCTAATGTAAGATCTATGTGCGACAAGATTTGTTCCTTGCCAAACGATTTACTCACATCTTGTATGTTTAAAATTGGCTTCATGCTTCGTTTTTTTCAACAAAAAAGATAAACTTCTTATTTATATAGACTAGTATCATTGGAGGAACAACCAATAAACAGCAAGCTAATGCTGCGTAAAAGATATTGGCTTCATTCACAAAATTGAACACACTCACGGTGAGGGTACGTACCTTCCCGATTCCTATTAAGTTGGTCAAGCCGTATTCAAACCAAGAGATTAAAAACACTTGGAAAAAACACAATAGGATGGCATTTTTCGATAATGGGAAAAGTACTTTTTTAAAGGTTTGAAACGTACTTCCGCCAAGGGTGTAACTTAATTCTTCTGTCGCTTTTAGGTTTTCATTCCAGAAATTAAGGTAGATAATAACTCCAAAAGGAAATGCAATTAAAAACTGAGCAATAATTACCCCTAAGGCAGTTCCTGTAAGTTGCGCAATGTTAAAATAATACTGAAATATCACCGCTAGGATTACGGGTGAAAGTAAATACGGAATATACGCTAAGACTAGATACGTGTTTCGGTTTTTGCTGTACGCAATGCGTTTTGAGACGAAAAAACAGAGTGCCGTGACTAAAAAAGCAACCGTTAATGAGATTCCTAGTGAGGTGAAAAACGTTTGAAACAATTTGGAACTACTTTCTTGCATAAACTCCCAATTTGCCAAGGTCATTTGCTTCGGAAAAACAGATGGGTAGGGCCACTGTCTTCCTAAGGAAAGCACTAGTAAAAAAACCAGTGGAAACCCGATAGAAATCATGAATATATATTGCAGTATTCTTTTCATGAATGCTTCATTTCCGTTTTAAAGAAGGTTTTATTTTTTCGATATAGAATGAACAGTACACCAATTACCAGTACCACATAAAGAACACTCATGGCGTATCCTTTTGGAATGTCGTATAAATTGTATTTCTGAATTTTTTGTAAAATCGCTACGGAAATCATTTGCGGATCTTGACGTCCTAACAACAACGGAACTTCATAACTTCCCATTACAAAAATGATGAATAAGTAAATGGTAACTGAAGCCTTTTTCAGTAAGATGGGCAAGGTTACTTTTAAAAGCACTTGTCTCTTGGAAGCACCAAATGTTTTCGCCAATTGCACATATTCTTCTACTTTTTCCGAAGTGTATAAATTTGAAAATAAGATGATGAAGAAAGGTGTGATTAATAAAACGGAAGTGATAATAATTCCAATTCCGTAGGCGTCATTAATCCAACTAGGAAACATCCTCAAATCGTCAATCCAACCGAGTTGAAACCCTATTCTAGATAACAATCCCGATTTTGATAAGGTCTGATAGCTAAAAAAGGCCATGACAGTTCCTGGGAAGCACAACGGCAAATAAATTAAGGAACTCAACGCGCCTTTGTTTAGGTTTTTACGCCAACTAATGGCAATACTCAGCGATACGGTCAAGCTGATGATTATGGTGACCATCGCGATGTAAAAACTAAATCCGAGCGAACTCCAAAAGGGTTTTCCAAGAAGAATGGTTTCCCAAGCGTCTGTTGTAAATCCTTTGTTTAAAAGGCCGATAAAACCAAGACTATACAACAACGCATACACCAATCCTGAAGCTACAGGAAGGGTGACAATTGCTATAAAAAGCAAATTGCTGAAGTTGCGATATCTTCGTTTTTGTCTCATTTTTTAGTTCTCAATTATTTCTTTTCTGAAATCTTCTGCCAATCGGATCATATACTCCGGACTTAGCTCTAACAATGCTTTATGCTGAATGTCTTTTCTGTTAGGAGCTCGTGTTCTAGACGGAATAGTTTCAAATTGTTGTCTTTGTTCGGGTGTTAGTTTCTGTACATCTAAAACAGTACCGTCACCCCAAATATTCGGAGTCATTTTTGTAAGCTGTGCTTCTGGTGAAACGAGTGTGTTGGCAACGACCATCGCAGCTGCTTTCTCTCCTGAAAGTTTTGTGATTCCGAGGTAATGTGAATTCTGAATGGTTCCAAAATCGGGTACATACGCTTTCGATGTTTCGGGGAAAAGTCCTTCAAGTGTTTTACTGTCTACTTCAGAGTCGTTATTACTCATGGTAAATAACAATTCACCCGTTGCAAATAATTGATGCATTTGCGCCACATTTTCAGGAAATACTTCTCCTTTTCGCCATAAATAAGGCTTTAACTCATTTATATAGTCCCAAAGTTGTGCGCTGTATTTGGTGTATTTCTCTTCATTAAAATCGCCAGATAATTCATCTCTATTCCCTGAAATATCAATGAGTAAGGCTTTCAAGAAGGTAAGCCCCGTAAAGTGATTATCGAAGGTAAACGTACCTGGGTGTTCCTTTGCAAAAGCTAAAAGTTCTTCGCGTGTTTTTGGCGGATTCTTCACTGTAGCCGAATTGTAAATAAGGGTCATTTGTACATTTCCCCACGGAAGCTCATATCCATTTACCGCCTGTTGAAAATCGAACCCAATAAACGGATTGTCAAAATCGATCAAAGCGGCATTTGGGATTTGTGACGTCCAAGGACCGTACAAACCATCTATTTGCCGAAGTTGGAAAAAGGTTTCGCCATTAATCCAAACCAAATCTACATCGCTCGTGTTTTTTGAAGCTTGCAATTCGGTCATTAACAATTGCACAATAATAGGACCTTGTCCGCCCACAATTTCTAAGTCGATATTGTGTTCCTTTTTTAGCTTCGGGGTCACATAATTTTGCATGTAATCGTTGATCTTCGAATCGCCGTTCCACATCATCATGGTTACTGCTTTTCCGTTTGCTTCCGTCGTAATTTCCTCCCAAGAAAGCTTCGAAAGATCTTTTTGCGTTTCTTTATTTTTTTCCGCGCATGCGAAACAAATGAAAACAGTAAGTAGTGCTATAATTTTATTCATACGAATTCGGTTTTTTTAAAATAAATAACGTGCTCCAAATTGAAACTGTCTTGGGGGTCCCGCATTTCGCTGCACAAAAACACCCGATGAAGCGGGTCCTACCTGAATTTGGTTGCTTTGCGTCGAATTGTTGCTATATCCACTCAGATTTTCAACATTAAACACATTAAAAATATCGGCTCTTATTTCAATTTTAGATGCAGTTCCAATGGCAAATTGATGTTGTACTCCTAGATCAAAATTGAACGACCAAGGCAATCGGTCGCTGTTTCTCGACTCGCCAGGCGAACGATCGCTGTTCCCAACATAGGCATCCCCAAAGCCAGAACCATCCCCATTTAAGTCGGTAGTTCCATAAATAGACGCATCCGGAATTCGATTAATCGGTTGCCCGCTTTGCAATAAAGACGCCAACGTAACACTCGTGCCTTTAAAAGGGTAGTAGTTAAAAATTCCGTTTATATTATGACGACGATCGTTAATAGAAGGGCCGTACTCATTTGCATAATTATTCGCATCCTGCGGACGAAAATTAATGTCTTCCGTATCGTTTTCTAAAGATGATAAGGTGTAGTTAAGGCGATAGGAATAATTGTCCATCCCTTTTGTTTTTTGATAATTGAAACTTGCCGCGTAGTATCTCGATTTCCCTTCTGTTTCTGAAACAATTACATTTCGAGCCACGCCTGAAACTTCTTGTCCGTTAATAATTCCAACTCCATTTACGATTGGAATCGGTCGTGTGCTGTCTGCTTCTTCTATGGATCTCACATTGGAAGCATCAAAATTTTCATCAATTGGAAAGGTCGCAGCCGCGTTTAAATTCCGAAGGCGGAATAATTTTTCTCCCCTGTTGTGAAATACATCTACAAAGAATAGTTTGTCGTTTTCCACCTGAAGCTGATATCCAATTGAAAACTGATGCGAGTAGGGATTTTGATAGCCGTTCGGATTTAAAATACGTCGCTCGTTCGAGAAAACTCCTTCGCGTTGATCTTGTAATGATGCGCCTGAAGGACCTTGTAAATAATCTACGTTTGCAACATTCGCCGAAATATTTCCCGCAAAAGTAACTTTGTCAATATCTGTGTCGGCAGGTAAAATACCTTGATTTACCAATTCTTGAATTTGTGCTCTATAATCGTCAGAAGTGGTGTTTTGTTGTAATGCATCGCTGTAAATGGCATAACTAATTTTGTCGTACGCAATTCCGTAACCACCGCGAATCACACTGTTGTTGGTCAGTTGGTAGTTAAAGTTAAATCGAGGCGCTAGGTTGTTGTAATCACCTTTATCACTTCCTCCTTTGGAAAGATTATCGTAGTCGTAACGCAGTCCGAATGTAATGTTTAAATCTTCGGAAGCAGCCCATAAATCCTCCACATAAAAACTAGAGATATTATGCGTTTTTCCGAAGGAAGTAGGACGTAATTCTACATTGTAATTCACTACAGATACGTCTGAAGGTAAATCGTTGATATCAAAACCAGCATTCAAATTTCTAGCTTGAAGCGCTTCCAATTGTGTTTGTGTAAGCTCTACTGTGTAGTTTCCATTCGGATTTCCACCACCAAAAAGTTCGTGGTCGCTGGTAATAAAGTTGAGTCCAGCCTTCAACGTATGATTGTCAAGATAATATTTGAATTTTTGTTGAAACTGAAGGGTACTTTCATTCTCGTCAAACACATAGCCTGGATGTCCGAGTACGGCAATGGTTTGTTGCAACGGATCTCTCACGACCACTTGCGGACTCTCAGGATTGTTAGGCGTTGCGTAGCCCCACTTAAAACGACTGTACTGAATGTTGCTTTCACCCGAAATAGCACCAATTGTGTATGAGTTTTTCAACGCTAGATTGAGGCTGTTTCGTTCTTGCTTATTTCCTGCCGATTGAAAAGTAGCGCCACCGTCAAGTCCTCCTCCTTGGCGTTCAATTCCTACCAAACCTACATTGGCTCTAAGGGAGCTTCTAACATTTGAATTCCATTTTTGGTCTATTTTTGCTGAAAAATATTCGAAGTTATTTTCTCCTCGAACAGTTTCAGAAACACCTAATTCAGGTACATTTAATAAGTTGTCTTTTACGTCGGTAGTATGTTCAAAATTTAAATAGAAGAACGTTTTATCTTCCACCAAAGCACCTCCCACGCCAAAACCAGCTTGGTAGCGCGCAAAACCATCTTTTACTTGATTTCCTGAAAGGTCACGTTGTGCGAACTCACTTTTCCCATCGATGGAGGGACCTGGACGCGTAATAAAAAAGACTTCTCCTGTTAGATTATTGGTTCCAGATTTGGTGGTGATGTCTATAATTCCGTTGCTCGTTAAGCCATATTCCGCAGAATAATTACTGGTAAGCACAGTAATATCTTTTACAAATCCTGAGGGAATTGCAAAGCGTTGTCCACCAAGGAAATTTTCGTTGTTGTCTAGGTTGTCGATAAGATAGGAAGTAAACAAAGGATTTCCTCCATTAATACTTACATTGGCAGCTTCAGGAAAAAAACCTGTAGCCTGTGTTACGTTGGGTAATCTATATAAAACCCGTGTCACATCCCGTGCTTCAACGGGGATTTCTTCAATTTCTTCAGCTTTCAATTCAAAAGAAACTTCGGCATCGCGACGGTTAATTTTTGCTGAGGTGGTATTGCTAAGAGTGATTTCTTCCAATTGTTGTTCGTTGCCAAGACTCGGTGCCAAACGCAATTGAATGCTCGGGCTCTGATTAGAGCGCACGTCAACTTTTTCGGTAAATGCAGGACCGTATAAATCGTTTCCTTCAAAGAATACTTGATACCCATCCAAGGCTGGGATGGACTTAAAAATTACTTTTCCTTGGCTCGATGTAGTTTGCTCAAAACTTAGTCCGCGAGCGTCGTTTGTTAGTTGTATGCTAAGCTCTGAAATGGGTTGGTTACTTTCGTAATCGGTAACTGTTACGGTAAAATCTTCTTGCGCAAATGCAGCAACACTTACACATAGCAAAAAGCTAATGAGTATTTTCTTCATAATAATAAAGGGGTTTAGTAATAAATGGTGTACTGTTAAACTTGAACCTGAAGAAATACGGGTGACCCTTTATTGAAATAAGATTGATGAAGTAAGTTTTCTAGAAATAAACTGTTTTTTGTGAGTACAGTTTTTTCCGAAGAAAGAATAGAATGGAGTAATTTTATAAGAGAAACAGCAATGTATTTGAAGCTGTTTAGTATTTTTTTTATGTCTGAAACAGCATCGATATCTTGCAACACTTTCAAGAAAACAATGCGCGTTTTTTTTGCTGAAAATAATTTTGAAATAACCCGTGTAAGACTTGAAGTCCCCCAAGGAAGTTTCAAGAAATCGGAAGGGTTAAAATGAGACTTTTTTAATCCCATTAAATAATAGCCGCCATCGGTAGAAGGCCCTAAAACGATAGGATTTTGTTCTAAGGTTTTAGCAGTTTCGGTAAGTTGTTTTGTTTGTAAATGCGGCGTGTCATTTCCAATGGTAATTATATTTTCGAAGCCTTTTTGATAGATAGCTTCAATCGCATTTGTGTAGCGTTTGGCAAAAGTGTTTCCTACTTGTTCTTTTTCAGAAAATAAAAAATAGGGGAGTCCACTTTTTTCAACTTTCCGAAGGGTTTGTTTGTTTAATTCTTCAAATAAAACCACCGATTGCTTAAAGGGCTTCAGCGTTCCTTCACGCTGTGCCGACTGAGCAAAAATTAATATGGCAGTTTTTTTCGAATTCATGGGTTAAGCAACACTTCCTTGACAACTACTTCCTGCGCCTGCAGTACAGCCGTAACAATGTTGTGAAATTATAATGTCTCTATCGTTTAAAAGGGTTTCGTTGTATTCTGAAATATGTTGCACCTTACTCGCCACTTTCAGTCCTAGCATTTGGTTAAAATCGCAATCGTACAACCAACCGTCCCAACTAATGGAAATGGTATTGGTGCACATCACATTTGCAACTGCGGAAGGATTAAAAGCATCGACTAATTGATACATATAATCTTCGTAGTTTTCTGAAGCAATTAAGTAATCTAGAAAACGAGAAATTGGCAGGTTGGTTATGGTAAATAGATTGTGAAATTGAATATTAAAATCGTCTAGCAATGCCTTTTTAAAATCTTTTTCCATGCTATTTTGGTCACCCGGTAAAAAAGCACCACTCGGATTGTACACCAAATCTAAACGAAGATTACTTCCAGGCATTCCGTAGCCAATTGCATTGAGATCTTGTAATGCCCTAATAGATTTGTCGAAAACACCATCGCCTCGTTGTTTGTCTGTTTTTCCACGAGTCCAGTGTGGCATAGAACTTACAACATGTACATTGTGGTCTTTAAAAAACTGCGGTAAATCATAGTATTTTTTATTGGCACGAATAATCGTAAGATTACTTCGTACGATAAAATCTTTAATTCCCGCTTTGCTAGCTTCTTCCACAAACCAACGGAAATTTGGGTTCATTTCTGGGGCACCTCCAGTTAAATCTAGGGTGTGAGCTCCAGTTGTTTTAATCACTTCAAGACACTGTAACATGGTCTCTTGGGTCATAATTTCGGTGCGATCGGGACCAGCATCTACGTGGCAATGATCACAAACCTGGTTGCACATATACCCCACGTTAATTTGTAAGATTTCTAATTTTCTAGGGCGAAGCGGAAACTGATTGGTTTCCTTTATTTTTTTTGCAAAAGTGGGAAGTTCTCCATTTTTAAAAATACCGTTTGATAGTATTTCTAACTGTCGGTTTGCTTCCGCTAATTCACTATCGCGTTTATGAAGAGATTGGGTTTTCTGTTTCGACATACTTTTACCCGTCTAATTTATTTACTTTATTCATCATCATCGTACCGTGCACTAAAGTTGCACCACTTTTAATAGCAGCACCCACGTGAATGGCTTCCATCATTTGTTCTTTGGTAACGCCTCGTTGTAATGTGTCTTTTGTGTACGCATCGATACAGTACGGGCATTGTTCTGTGTGTGCAACCGCAAGAGCAATCAGTGCTTTTTCACGGGCTGTTAAGGCACCTTCTTCAAAAACTTTACCGTAATAATCAAAAAACTTAGTTCCTAGCTCTTCACTCCATTCTGTGATTTTTCCAAAATTCCGAAGATCTGCAGGGTCATAATAGTTGTTAGAAGCCATAAAAGAGTTAGTTTATAATAGTTACGAGATTAATATGCGTTCGGTTTTCAATTATGGTAAATATAATAAAGTAGTCTATTTATTTTTGAAAACTTACTAAAGTTTGCGGTATTAATCAAAAGAATAGGCGAGCCCGCTGGTAAAATCGTATTGCGAATTAGGAATTCCAATTGCCGGAAAGGCATCATATGTAAAGGTGTACGAGGTTAAAAATGCCAAGTTTTTTATTATTTCAATCGCTAGTGACGACTGATTTGCAACCCTGTAATCATTAAATCCTGAAAGTAACGGTTGGTAATAAGTCGTACTAGTTACACTGATGTTAGATTTTGGATACATGCTAAACGAAAAATAAAAACTTCCTCTAAAATCTCTTTGAAGTGGGGTAACTCCATCGTCAATTTCTTCGTGTTCGTACATGATAAGCGTTCCCAAATAAAATTTATAATTTTCAGCAGAAGAAAGCTTAAAACGTGTCCCCGTGCCTAATAATCCTCTAAAAGTGATAAGAGATATTTTATTATATTGTGCTTGTGTGAAAATTTCCCAAGCAATTCGTGGGTGAAAGCGGTAGTTGTATCTCAAATGTGAAATCCCGCTATTTTCAAATTTTTCACCTTCTATTTTCTGAAAATCAATATCATTTTTGAAAAGTACTAAATGCTTTTTTGTTTTGTACTGAAGGTGAAGATTACTAGTTACAGTAAGAAAATCGTTAGTGTTTCGTTTTAGCGCAAACTTTAAACTCGTTGCCCCTGAAAATCCACTGGTATCGGTCACTTTCCGAAGTGATTCAGCATTTAAAATTTGTGCTGAAGCAGCGATAGAAAAGATAGAAAAAAGTACAACAAAAAGGAATCTCATATACGTTACTTGGTGATTGAAAGTGTAAAATTAACGAAAACTAGAAAAAGCAGAAATGAAGTGTTATAGAAAAACAGAATTGATTTTCTAAAACTGATATTTATCATCGGATGGCCCTTGTCTAAATTTTACTTTTGAAGCTAAAATAATACGTATGTGTCAAACTTTAGTTTCAAAGTATAATGTTGCAGGACCGAGGTATACTAGTTATCCAACTGTTCCTTATTGGGATCCTGCTTCTTTTTCTCTTAGAGTTTGGAAAGAAAAACTCGTTAAAAGTTTTCAAGAAAGCAATACTTCGGAAGGGATTAGTATTTACATCCACTTGCCGTTTTGTGAGAGCTTATGCACGTTTTGCGGTTGCCACAAACGCATTACCAAAAATCATTCAGTAGAAATTCCGTATTTAAAATCTGTTTTGAAAGAATTGGATTTATACATTCAATTGTTTGGTGAAAAACCAATTTTAAAGGAACTACATCTAGGAGGTGGGACGCCTACTTTTTACAGTCCGGAAAATTTACAAATGTTATTAGAAGGGCTTCTTCGGAAAGTTCACAAAGCAATAGACTATGAGTTTAGTTTTGAAGGACATCCCAACAATACAACCAAAGAACACTTAGAAACCTTAGCTTCTTTTGGATTTACGCGAGTAAGTTATGGTGTTCAAGATTATAATGAAACGGTTCAGAAGGCCATTCACCGAATACAACCTATCGAAAATGTAATTGCTGCTACGCAAAATGCACGTTCGTTAGGATATGCTTCTGTAGGACACGATATTATTTTCGGATTGCCTTTTCAAACAAAAGAACACGTTCGTGAAACCATCGCACAAACGGCAAAGCTTCAACCAGACCGAATTGCATTTTACAGTTATGCGCATGTGCCTTGGATGAAAGGAAATGGACAACGCGGTTTTAACGACTCCGATTTGCCTTCCCCTTCAGAAAAAAGAGAGATGTACGAATTGGGTAAAAAACACTTGCTCGAAGCGGGCTATATTGAAATTGGAATGGATCATTTCGCATTGCCAACCGATTCGCTTTATAAGGCGTTAGAAAATAAGACGATTCACCGTAATTTTATGGGATATACCAACTCTAAAACACAAGTGATGATTGGGTTAGGTGCTTCCGCGATTAGTGATTGTTGGACGGCTTTTGCACAAAATGAAAAGGGGGTAGAAGCATATCAAGATTTGGTGGAAAAAGGAATTATACCTGTATTTAGAGGACATGTATTAACAACAGAGGATCTTATCATCCGAAAACACATCCTTAATTTGATGTGTAAGTTTGAAACGGCATGGGACACCACAGAAACCTATAGTGATTCACTATCAACTGTTTTAGGACAATTAGAAGAAACAGAACGTGACGGACTTATAAAAATACTACCTAATGGATTAGAAGTGACCGAAAAAGGAAGGCCTTTTATCCGTAATATCTGTATGGCTTTCGATGCGCGCTTGCAAGAAAGCAAACCAGAAACACAACTCTTTTCTATGACTATTTAAAGTTTAGTGTAGGTTGAATTGAGGATGATAGAAGGTTTCCTAATTCCTGATGTTGTCCTCATTCATATACGTATCTAAGAATTTGTAACAATCGTGAAGTTTAAGGAAAAGAAAAGCTTTCGTCTTAAAGACTAAGTTTAACAATCAGAATCCTTAGATTTTGATTGTGCTTCCCTTGACAAATCAATTGGTTTTTAAAATAAATCTAAAGTTCCTCTACGTCATCATTTTTAGTGTCGGCAGCTTTTTTGTCATTACTAGCCAAAGAATATACAACGAGTACTAATGCAATACAAACAACTGCAAAAACTCCAATTAGTAGTGCACCCATTCCCCAGTTCACTAAAGGTAAAATTATATTTTCCATAGTATTTAGATTTAAAATTAATTTAATTAATGACAGCTATGTTCTGCAGATACCTGCTCAATAGCGACGTGTTCAGACGGTGAGATATATGGAATACCCAATCCTAAACCTCTAACAATAAATAATGCGCCTATAATTATAACAAATACAGGAATCACTTTTAAGACGCGTTTTTTTACTTTTCCTGTTAAGAAGTTTCCCAAATAAATAGCTGTCGTCATAAGAGGTACAGTGCCCAATCCGAAAACAGCCATATAAAGGCTTCCTTCCCAGGCTCCTCCTGTAGCTAACGCTCCAAAAATTGCCATATAGACCAATCCGCAAGGTAATAGACCGTTTAAATAGCCTATCGTGAAAAACGTTCCCGGATTCTTCTTTTTAAGTTCTGCTCCCATGGCACTTTTCACTTTCCCTACTGCTTTGTAGATAGGTTTTGAGAAATTATAACGACTTACAATTTTTGTAGGGATTAAAATAAAAAGAATCATTAATACACCTATTCCAACAGATAACTGTTGCTGCAATCCAAATAGGTTTAAACTTTTGCCAACAAGTCCAAATACCAACCCTAGAAGTGCGTACATTAAAATACGTCCTAAATGATAACTAAGTAATTGTAACGCCCGTTTCGTTGGGTTTTTCCTGTCTACAGGTAATAAAAATGCAATAGGTCCGCACATTCCCACACAGTGAAAACTACCCAATAAACCAAATATGAGCGCGGAGTATAACATTAGTAGGTAATCGATTTTTTATAAAGGTAGTCTTCATTGTTATAGGTGAAGGCTATCGTAATGTTCCAACGACCCTCAATCAGCTTATTGTCAGGTATGAGCAAATTTGATCCGGAAAGGACTAATGGTAAGTCGAAATCCAGTTGCTGATTAGAGGGTCTATATAGGAACACTTTTCCATTAATTTTTGAAGCTTCCAATTCTTCAGGAAAGCTAAGAAGCCAGCCGTCGGACGTTTTAGTTCCTTCAATTTTTTCGTTGAGATTGTTCGTTTTTGTTTCGGCATCAATCTCCGTTTGGTATGCCATTTCTTTCGCGTAATATTCTTCAGTTACTAAATCGTAACTAAATTTTTTATTAGTGCTCATCGTGACCACCATATAGGTAATGAAGCTCATAAAAGCGATCATTCCTATTACAATTCCTGTTCCCCAATTCCATTTCATATCGTTGTGTGCCCGAACTAACGGGAATCTTATTAATTAAACTTTCGTTTGTTTTCTTCTTACCTCTTTCTTCTTTTCTAACTCCTCAAGTAGCAACTTTGCCTGACACGATTTGTTTAGGCCTGGTTGTCCGTTTTTACATCCTTCACAACATTTTTTCTTTTCTGACATACTTCGTTTATGGTTGTAAGGGTTATGGGCATTTAGACCGTGCGATTCGTTATTGTTAGTTCATTCATGCATTTGTACTTATGCTACTAATCTGTAAACATTTCCGAAGAAAAACAACCCTTTCAATTTTTAGTAATTTACTTATAGCTTCTCGGTCCTAAAAAGGCTGTGCTTGTTGTTTCAATCAAAACATCACCGCTGTAAACACCTATTTCCATTCGGTCTTTATCGCCACTTAAAGAACTTGCATTAACTTCTATAAAGAGAGTTCCTTCAGCCAATCCTTGTCCTTTCACAGTAATATCATCATGAGAAACCAAGGTTATTGTGCCTTTATGCGATAGTAGTTCAAAGTGGACATTTTCGATGTCGTCTACCGTTTTGTTTACTAGCTTATAGGTGTACACATTGCTAATCATGTTATCTGCTTTGTGTTCGTACAACTGACCTGGTAATCGTAAGATATTAGCTTCAATATCATTACGTAAAAACAACATTCCAATAAGTACTGCGGTAAGAATTCCAAGTACCGCTACATACCCTTTTAATCGAGGTGTAAACTTAAATTTCTCTTTCTTTTCGATGTTATCTTCACTTGCATATCGTATTAATCCCTTCGGAAGATTTACCGCTTCCATCATATGGTCGCAGGCATCTATACAAGCTGTACAGTTTACACATTCTAATTGTGTTCCGTTTCGAATGTCTATTCCGGTAGGACAAACATGTACACAAGCGAAACAATCGATACAATCTCCTTTTCCCGTTGCAGGCCTGTCTTCATTCTTTTTGAATTTAGCACGACCTTCTTCTTTTTCTCCACGTTTGTGATCGTAAGCAACAACAATCGACTTGTTGTCGAGTAAAACCCCTTGCAGTCTGCCGTAAGGACACGCAATGATGCATACTTGTTCTCGAAACCATGCAAAAATGAAGTAAAATACTCCAGTGAAAATAAGCAGAGAAATTAAAGTGCTCACATGCTTTGAAGGGCCGTCTGTAATGTAACGGATGAGTTGGTCACTACCGATAAGATATGCTAAGAATATATTTGCAATGAGAAACGAAATAATAAAAAAGATGATCCACTTAAGGACTCTTTTCTTAATTTTCTCGGCATTCCAAGGCATTTTTTTTAGTCGAATTTGCTTTCCACGGTCGCCATCTATCCAATATTCAATACGGCGAAAAACCATTTCCATAAAAATAGTTTGCGGACATATCCAACCACAAAATAATCTACCAAATGCAACAGTAAATAGCACAACAAAGACGACACCTATAATCATCATAATGACAAATAAATGAAAGTCTTGTGGCCAAAAAGGAAACCCAAATATATTGAACCTACGTTCCAATACATTGAACATTAAAAACTGATTTCCTCCTATTTTAATAAATGGCGCAGCAAATAAGAAAGCAAGTAAAACGTAACTTACGTATTTACGATACTCGTACCATTTACCATCAGGCTTTTTAGGAAATACCCAAGCCCGTTTTCCTTCTTCATTGAGTGTACCTATGGTATCTCTAAAATTATCTTGACCTTGATCTGCCATTATTTTTTTGTTTGCGCTATTAAGAAATTGAACCTGTTTTTAGTTCATTGTAAGTTTCACTGCTGTAGAGTCATTTACAATTTCAGGTGTTGCTTCTTGTGTGTCTGTTGGTGCATCTGGATCTACCCAAATTTCTCCTTCAGCTTCTTTAGGCTCTGCAGGAGTAGTACCTTGAAAGTTTAAAACATAACTAGCAACTTGTGCCATTTCTAGAGGTTTAAGGTCGCTTTTCCACGAAATCATTCCTTTACCATCACGTCCTCCTTCAGAAATTGTATGGAATACATTTTTGATACCACCTCCTAGAATCCAATACGTATCGGTTAGGTTTGGTCCAATTCCACCACCACCGTCAGATTTGTGACAGGCGATACAATTGGCTTCAAAAATGGCTTTTCCAGCATTTAAATCAGATGCATCAGTAAGAAGTGTTACGGTGTTTACATCGACTAAATCTTTAGCAGTTTTTTTCCATTCTTCAATTTCTACTTTGGCTTCAGCGACAGCCGTTTCATATTCTTCAGCCTGCGTGTAATCATTGAAAACCTCAAAACGAACTAAATATACGACTGCGAAAATGATGGTTCCGTAGAACATATATACCCACCATGGCGGAAGGTTGTTGTCCAACTCTTTAATACCGTCATAATTGTGGTCTAGTATAATTTCGTGTTCCTCTTCAATGCCTTTACTTCCTAACGATTTTTTATACTTCTCTTTAATCCATTTAAATTGGTTTTCTTTCGCTTCTGTTTCTTGAGCGTCATATCTAGCTTGCGCCTCAGGGCTTAAAGTTTTGTAAAGCACACTTTTAATTGCTTCTATACAAACTTCTCCTGCAATATAAAACAGTACTATAATACCATACGCCAACCACATTATAGGGTTTTCTAAAAAAATAGAAGTTTCTCCTGAAGTGCCTATGAAATCTAGAAAGAAATAGACAAAAATGGCTACAATTAATATTCTTACAAATGATGCTGTCGTTCTCATAGTTGGGTGTTGTTTTCAGTTACTGTATCATCTTCTAATGGGATATTGCTTACCTCTGCTATATGTGTTTTTTTAGCTGTGAACACCCAAAAGAACAACACTAAAAAGAAGATGAAGAATATCATAAGAGAGATCATAGGATATACCTCAACTCCATCTATATTTTCTAAGTTTCCTTTTATAAATTTCAACATGACCTTAATTGTTTTCGTTAATTGCAGAAGTTTCTGCGTCTTTCACTTTAATGTCTGTACCTAATCGTTGTAAGTAAGCTATGAGGGCTACGATTTCACGATCTCGCATTTCTACAAACTCTTCTCCGTTTTCTTGAGCATATTTTTTATCTGCTTCATACGTTTTGGCAAAATCTGGATCGCTGTACAGATTTTTTTCAATCTGTGTTCCTTGAACAACCATTGCTTCTTGAGCATTGGCAATTTCAGCTTCGGTATAAGGAACGCCTAATGTTACCATCGCATTCATTTTTGCTTCCGTTTTGCTTTTGTCTAATTCGCTATTGATAAGCCATTTGTATGAAGGCATGATAGAACCTGATGAGGTACTTTGCGGATCGTACATGTGATTTAAATGCCAGTTATCGCTGTATTTTCCGCCTATGCGATGAAGATCTGGTCCGGTACGTTTACTTCCCCATAAAAATGGATGATCGTAAACATACTCTCCGGCTTTAGAATACTCACCATAACGCTCTACTTCACTTCTGAAAGGACGTATCATTTGTGAGTGACAAGAAACACAACCTTCACGAATGTATAGATCACGACCTTCTAGTTCTAAAGGACTGTATGGTTTCACGCTTGAAATTACAGGAACATAATCATCAACCATTAATGATGGAACAATTTGAACCATTCCTCCAATTAAAATAGCTATGGTAGCAAAAATGGTTAATTTAACAGGACGTCTTTCCAACCAAGTATGATATCCTTCTTTTGCAGTTCTCTTTTTTGTTACATTCTGAAGTGCTGCAGCTTCTGCAAGTTCGTCAGTTACTTTACTTCCTGCTCTAGCTGTTTTAATAATATTATAAATACCAATTAAAGCACCTGTAATGTATAGTGTTCCACCAATAGCACGCATCCAGTACATTGGCATAATCTCAGATACAGTTTCTAAGAAGTTACCATACGTTAATGTTCCATCTGGATTAAATTGTTTCCACATAGACGCTTGAACAAATCCAGCAACATACATAGGTAATGCATAAAGTATAACTCCTAATGTTCCAATCCAAAAGTGAAAGTTGGCAAGTTTTGTGGACCATAATTTGGTCTTGAATAACTTAGGAACCATCCAGTAGATCATACCAAAAGTTAAGAAACCATTCCAAGCAAGGGCACCTACGTGCACGTGTGCAATAATCCAATCACTAAAATGCGCAATTGCATTTACATTTTTAAGTGATAGCATCGGTCCTTCAAAAGTTGCCATACCGTATCCAGTAATAGCGACCACCATGAATTTTAAAACAGGATCTGTACGTACTTTATCCCAAGCTCCACGTAAGGTTAATAAACCATTAATCATCCCTCCCCAAGAAGGTGCGATTAGCATAATAGAGAAGGCAACTCCTAAATTTTGTGCCCATTCTGGAAGTGCAGAATATAATAAGTGATGCGGTCCTGCCCAGATGTAAATAAAGATTAATGACCAGAAGTGAACAATAGAAAGTCTATACGAATATACAGGTCTGTTCGCTGCCTTAGGAACAAAGTAATACATTAATCCTAAAAACGGTGTCGTTAAGAAAAAGGCAACGGCATTATGACCATACCACCATTGTACCAGTGCATCTTGCACTCCAGCGTACATTGAGTAACTTTTTAATGGTCCTATAGGTAGTTCCATACTGTTTACAATGTGTAAAACAGCCACTGTTACAAATGTTGCTAAGTAAAACCAAATGGCTACATATAAATGACGTTGTCTTCTTTTAATCATTGTACCAATAAGGTTTGCTCCAAAAACAACCCAGATTAATGCAATAGCAATATCAAAAGGCCATTCAAGTTCGGCATACTCTTTCGTTGTAGTGTATCCTAATGGAAGCGTAATCGCTGCACCTACAATAATAGCCTGCCAACCCCAAAAGTTTAGATTACTCATCCAATCTTTCCACATACGCGCTTTAAGCAAACGTTGTGTAGAATAATACACCCCAGCAAATATTGCATTTCCAACAAAGGCGAAAATTACAGCATTGGTGTGTAATGGTCTAAGACGACCAAAACTAAGCCATGGTATACCATCTGTAAGGTTAGGGAATAAAAACATAAAGGCTAATAATAAGCCGACACTCATCCCCACGACGCCCCAGAATAGTGTCGCGATGATGAATTTGCTTACGATTTTGTTATCGTAGTAAAACTTTTGTAGTTCCATAGTTACTTAAGTTGATCGTTTAATTTTTTACCAAATTTTTAAATTAATACTAACCTTTCTTTGGTACGGTTGGTTTTTCTGTTGTTTCATTCAGTTTGGTAGCGTCCTCTTTAACAATTTCGTCATCAAAGAGCATACGTACAGATGGTGTATAGGTATCGTCATATTGCCCATTTTTTACAGAAAAAATAAATGCTGCAAAAAAGATGAGCGCCACAAAGACACTGATTGCCAAAAGCATATAAATAATACTCATACCTACCTGAATTATGGTGTAAAAATAGAAATGGAGCCCTTCTTAAAATATGATATATGTCAGCTTTGGGAAGAAACTATTTTAGAAAAAAAACGTAATGAAGGGCACTGTTGCTAGCAACTACAAAACGATGTGGCTTTAATTGAAGCATTCATTAATATGTATTGTTTTTATTTTCTTCGGAAAGATTTTCGGTTTCAGACCAAGTTTTAAAATAATAGTTTTTACCGTTTTAAAAGAGTGCCTACGTAAAAACGAACAAGTAGCGTCGTGAATATCACAATGCTAATAGAACTCAAAGGCATTAAAATGGCCGCTATCACAGGTTTTAAATGTCCTGTAACCGCAAATGAGAGTCCGATAATATTGTAAAACAGAGAAAATAAAAAGCTCCATTGTATAATTTGAATTCCACGCTTGGAAGCACTTAAAAAGTTTGGGATATCGTTAAATACCCTGGCATCTAAAATTCCATCACAGGCGGGCGTAAATACATTGGTGTTTTCAGAAAGGGCTATCCCGACATTACTTTGTTTTAAGGCGCCTGCATCGTTAAGTCCATCACCCATCATGAGGACCGATTTCCCTTTTCTTTGTAAGTTATCAATGAATTGAAGTTTGTCTTCAGGCTTCTGGTTAAAGTATAGCTTCGTTCCCTTCGGAAGTAATTCTGAAAGATATTCCCGTTCGCCTTCATTATCGCCAGAAAGTACAATAAGTTCGTATTTATTTGCGAGTGTTTGCATGGTTTCAGCAATACCTTCACGATACTGATTTTGAAAAATATAACACCCTTTATAAGTGTTGTTTGTACTTATATGAACCCCTGTTCGATTCGGGTTGGTTTCCGAAACAACAATGTCAGATTCATTGGTGACAAATTGATGCGACCCTATTTTTATTTCACTTTTTGCGATTCTTGCGGTAATTCCTTTCCCTAATATCTCTTCGTACTCGTCTAATGTACAGATGTTGTTTTTCTGAAGTTCCTTATACAAAGCCCTGCTTAATGGATGGTTGGAAGTTCGAAGTGAAGTGGCTAATAATTCTTCTTCTTCTTCGGAAAGATCTACGCCTTCGTAACGAATTATATTTTTAGCAGCCGCAGTTAACGTACCCGTTTTATCAAAAACCAAGGTGTCTATTTTTGCCATTTGTTCAATAACGGAAGCTTCTTTTAAATAGCATTTCTTTTTTCCGAAAAGACGCAATATATTTCCTAATGTGAAAGGAGCTGCAAGTGCAATAGCGCAAGGACACGCAACAATAAGAACCGCTGTAAACACATTAAAAGCATGCGAAGCATCGTAAATAAGCCAGACCAATGTAGCCAGAAAAGCGATGCTTAATACTCCAACAGTAAAACGTTTGCTAATACGATCTGTTATTGATTGAAAAGGACTTTTGTTGTTTTTACTGAAAATGTCATTACTCCATAACTGCGTTAAATAACTTTGAGAAACAGGTTTTAGGACTTCAATTTCTAACACACCTCCTTGTTGTTTTCCACCCGCATACAAGGTATCTCCGCTAGCTTTTGAAACGGGATTTGCTTCTCCTGTTACAAAGCTGTAATCGATGAGTGCCTCTCCTTTTAATAAAACGGCATCCACCGATATCAATTCGTTGTTCCGAATTAACAATCGGTCTCCTTTTTTTATGTGGTGTACTTCAGATTGTATTTCAGAATAAGTGCCATCTTCTTTTTTAAGCAATTGTGTTACTGCCATTGGGAAGTAAGATTTGTAATCCCGTTCAAAAGAAAGATAAGCGTATGTTTTTTGCTGAAAGAACTTTCCTAATAATAAGAAAAACACCAATCCTGTAAGACTGTCGAAAAAGCCAGAGCCTAAATCGAAAACAATGTCTATAGTACTTCGAATGAATAAAACCGAGATTCCTAACGCAATAGGTACATCGATATTTAATATTTTAGAGCGTAATCCTTTATAGGCTGAAATAAAATAATCCTGTCCCGAATAAAAAACAACGGGGAGTGAGAAGGAAAACATCAACCAACGGAAGAGATGCTTGAATGAATCAAGCCAGAATTCGGTTTCTTGAAAATATTCAGGAAATGAAAGAAACATTACATTTCCAAAAGCAAAACCTGCGACGCCTAATTTGAAAATTAACTTTTTGTTGTGGCTCCTTTCTTTTGGTTTTGCATCTTCTAATGAAATGTAAGGTTCATAACCAATCTGAGCTAACAATAACACCAACTGCTTGACTGTTAATGTTTCAGAATTAAAGGTAATGCGGACTGTTTTTTCAGGAAAATTTACTTGCGAATTACTTACTGCTGGTTGTAGTTTGTTTAAGTTTTCTAACACCCAAATACACGAACTGCAATGAATTGAAGGAATTAAAAAAGAAACAATCTGTGTGTTTCCTTCATCAAATTCCAAAAGTTTTCCAACGATGTTGGGATTGTCTAAAAACTCAAATTTCGTTTCTGAAATTTTTGGTGAATTCCCAGGTGTTTTTTCTAAATCGTAATAGTAGTTAAGGTCGTTATCGTTTAAAATATCGAATACAGTCTTGCATCCATAACAACAGAAATTTTTGTCATGGTGTACAATTAACTCTTCGTCGCAGGGATCCCCGCAGTGGAAACAAGAAGTCATATTTTAAAATTTGCTCATTATACCTATGGCAAAGGTCCATATTGAAGCAGTCTAAAAATATGATATCTATCAGTTTAAAAATCTTTTTTTCTGCATTTTCGGTAAATGTTGTACACAGGTAAAATGACCCAAAGGGATAGTGCTCCAATAGATATAAACAATCCAAAACCTGTTCCGAAGAATTTTTGAAAAACAGCACCCGTATAACCTAATAACGCTGAAATATCTAGTTTTAGTAAAATTAAAATACGAGACAGATCGATGGGGTTAAACATGGTAGCTCCTATTGAAAAAGAGTCTAAAGGATACGATTGAAAAGCAATAAGAGACATTAAAAATAGCCCGTCATAAATTACAGCCATGAACAACCAAAGAAGGATTGAATAACTGAATCCTTTTATTTTATTTTCATTGTATAAAGCAATATTAAAAGCCAGTGCTGTAAATATGAGCGTAAGGAACGTTCCCGTAACTAACAGTAACACAAAGTCCCAAATTTCATTGGATTGAAACAGTCCGTAAAGTGCAAATGGAATTCCTAATCCTATTACTAGACTCATGGAAAGCGACAAGGCAACACCCAAATACTGTCCTATAAATATAGAAGAACGCTTAATGGGTTGCGCTAATAGCAGTTCCGTAAATTCTTTGGAATTATAATAATACATCACGCCAAAAATTGTTCCAATTAACGGCACTAAAATGATTATTACATTCATTAACGTGATAATCGCTTTTGATAAATCGTTGTTTAAAAACAGTAGTACACATCCTAGTAACAAATAGAAGAGTAGATACACATACGACCATCTACTTCGGATGAGGTCAAAAAAGCTGTATTTTAGTATTTTAAGCATGGTCGAAGGTTAAAAGGTTTGCAATAGCGTGTTCAAAATTAGACTCTTGGGTTTGCGTTTTAAGTGCTTCAATACTTCCTTTAAAATACACTTTCCCTTCTAGTAAAAAGACAATCTCATCTGCCATTTCTTCTACAAAACTCATAATGTGAGAGGTAATTAAAATAATTTTACCTTTTGCTTTCTCTTCTTTTATGAGTGCTTTCAGATGTAATAAAGCAATAGGATCTAATCCTGAGGTAGGTTCGTCTAGAATAATAATAGGACTGTCGAACATAAGTGTAAGGACAAGGTTTACTTTTTGTTTGGTTCCTCCTGAAAGATTGCTTAATTTTTTAGATAGAAAGGGTTCAAGTTTAAAAAGCGCGATTAATTTTTTATCCTCTCCAGGATGGTTTCGCAAATCTTTTATCATCTCGATAAGTTCCTGTACGGTTAGGTTTGCCGGAAAGTTTGCTATTTGAGGTAAGTAGTCTATCTGGTCTCTGTATTTCCAGTTTTTATTGATAGGAATGCCTCCCACGAGTAGTTTTCCTTTGTCGGGAATAACCATTCCTAAGATTGTTTTTATCAAGGTTGTTTTTCCAGAACCGTTAGGTCCTAAAATTGCAAAAACCCCTTTTTTAGTAATCTCTAAATCGACTCCTTTAAGTACTTGGTTTTTTCCAAATCGCTTGTGTAGTTGTTCAATATTAATCATTCGTAGCGTTTTATTTGTGGGGTCATGTCTACCAAATTATCGGGTGTAAAAACAGGGGACACTTTTTCTGAAAAATCGATAATGTCGATGAATAGACTTCGCATTAGTATAATCGTTTCTGGGGTTTTGTTCACCACATACGAAAATAATTTTACAGGTCTGTATGGAACATCTCCAATGCCATTTCTATCTAGGTCGTATCCAGTATAGCTACTCCAGTAATTGTCTTTAAAAACATTGTCGTTAATCTTGCTATTGTATGAGAGATCGAATGAGTTATATAAAAAATTATTTTTTTCAAAAGTATTGGCATAACAAGCTCCCAAAACTTTTACAGCATATCCATTACTTATAAAATCATTATTTGCATACACAATTCTGTTAGAGCCTTCAATGTTGATTCCAACAGTGTTTTCTTCAAATACATTGTTTTTTATTTCAGCATCATTAATTTCTTTTAAAAGCAGTCCGAATGCGGCAGAGCCCCAATTTTTTCTGAAAGTGTTGTGATGCATTTTAATTCGTTTCGAAAACATGACTGCAACACCAGCACCGTTATTTTCGAATAAATTATTTGTATAAAGATCATCGTTAGAAAACATAAAGTGCAACCCGTAACGTAAGTTGTTTGTGCTGGTGTTTTCATTAATAATGATGTTGTCTGAAAATTCTAAATAAATACCGTCGCGTACTTTTTGTACAATATTACGCTCTACCAATACATTCTTTGAATACCATAACTGGATGCCGTTTCCGGAGTTGTATTCGTCTTGGGCATCGCCAATAATCTTGTTGTGATAAATAATTCCGTTTGAAGATTTTTCGATGTAAATTCCGAAGAACAGTTGTTCTAAAACTACATTCTGAATTAAAAAGTGCTCACTTCGTACAACTCGTATGGCAGCGTGATCACTGGTGTAACTCGTTCCGACATTGATAATAAACAAGCCGTCAATAGTCACATGATCTGAAGTGACACGAATAATTTCTCCTTTGTCTTCTCCATCTATTATAGGGTAATTTTCTCCTTTAATAGTCAAAGGTTTATCTACTACAATATTATACTCTTTGTAGGTTCCTTTTTTTATTAAAATTGTATCGCCTGCTACTGCCATTTGAATGGCTTCTTTGAGGGAGTTTATTTCACATGTATTACAAACTTCAACCGTTTGTGCAACACCTTGAACGCTGAAAAGGATAAGTGTACAATAAAGAAGTTTTAGGAGTTTGTCCATCATAATTTGCATACGTAAAAACTCTTATTCTTTAGAGGCTAAGTGCGCTTTTAACGCTTCCCAATTATATAATTTACCGCCAAGTTCTGATTGAATTTTCTCAGCAGTTTCTTTAGATTGAAATGCAGTTAGATTTGCTCCCATCGGACTAGGTAGTTTTTCGCTGATTAAGAAGGTTGCTTCTTCAGCTGCAATGAAAGCTGTGGGTGCTTCATAGTAATTTGTATGAACATTTACTGCTCCTAATTCTTTATTTTCTGCTTTATAATTCAGCAAGCACTCTGTCGCATCAAACTTGAATACTTTTCCTTTGTCAGTAATAAGTTGGGCTCCATGAATTTTGTCAACAATAGTCATTTTACAAAAATGACACCCTTCGTTTCCATAATCAATGGGTTTTGTTCCTGTTGTACAGGCAAGCACTGTTGAAAATACAACGATGCCAAGGATGTTTTTAATTAGACTCTTCATGATTCTTTTGTTTTTGATTTTTTCCCTATTAAAAAGGCAATGAGTGTAAATAACATTCCTAATCCCATAAGATATCCTCCCAAGCGCGGGTATGAATATGCGTCAAAATTTAATAATTTTTGATGTCCTAAAAGAGGTGGTTTATAGCTCATAGGTGTGCCGTCTGGATTTTGTAATTTCATAATAGCATTTGGGTTTAAGTTGGTCCCATAATCTATCATCCAAGCATTAAAATCGTACATTCCTAAGACTCCTAAAATGGTCATTAATACGAGCCATCCTAAAAACCAATGATAACTTACTTTTCCGAAAAAGCCTAAAAAGCCAATCAAAACACCTAAGGCTGCCATACTTCCAATAACAATAGGAAAAACGGTAAATTCCCACATGTCTTCAGCTTTTGGTATGGTTTTCATTCCGATATAATGATTGAGTCCATCAATGTTCTGAATATCAAACTCATTCATTCCTTGAATACCATCAATATAGATATTCATTCCTAAGGGTTCAGGGTATTGTGGAGCACCTAGCATAATATTCCATAGCGGAAATTTAAAAAGTCCTGTTAAGAGCAGGGCGCCAAGAATCATTAAAATACTTGCTTTTTTCATGATAATAAGTGGTATTAAAGGGATGCTGTTTTAAAAGAAAGGTGCAAGGCATGAGATTAAATAAGCAGACAGTTGTAAATAACTGCCTGCTTACAATCACTAATCACCTTTAGTCACCTAAAGACCAACTCAATTCAACATTAGAATTTGCTGGAGAAACTCTAACGTATCCTTGCATTTCTTGATGTAATGCAGAACAGAAATCTGTACAGTAGAAAGGCCAAACACCTTCTTGTTTAGGTTCCCAAACAGAAGTTTTTGTCTGTCCTGGCATTACTAATAATTCTGAACTATTTTGACCAATCATAGCAAAACCGTGAGGGACATCAAAATCTTGCTCATGGTTTGTAATGTGGAAATACACTTTGTCACCCACTTTTACACCTTCAATATTATCTGGCGTAAAGTGACTACGAATGGTTGACATATAAATATGTACTTCTTTGCCATCTCTTACTACTTTAGCTTCATCTGGGCTTTTTACAGCGTACGGATGTTTGTTTTCATCTAAACGATAGATCTTTTTAGCTTTTGGGGCTAATAACTCAGCAGGACATCCAGCAGCATAGTGCGGCTCTCCGTGTGTAGGGAAATCGTAGATAAGTTCCATTTTCTCTCCAGAGATATCATAGATTTGAGCAGAGTGCTCCATTTCTGGACCTACAGGTAGGTATCGATCTTTGGTTATCTTGTTCATTGCAATTGCATATTTTCCAAAAGGTTTTCTTGAATTTCCTCCAGGAATCATAATATGTCCAACTGAATAGTAGGTTGGTTTTCTGTCAATAACTTCCCAAGTATCAAGTTTCCATTTAACCACTTCCGAAGAGATAAAAAAGGTAGTGTATGCATTTCCTTTACCATCAAATTCTGTGTGAAGCGGTCCTAATCCACCACTTTTAACGGTACCAGCAAGTACATCTTCAAATTTTAAAATTGGAATTCCGTACGCTTCTCCATCAAATTTTTTGCTTTCAATAGCTGCAATCATTTTATCAAATGAGTGTACTGTTAAATCTGCGGAAAGTTTTCCGTTCCCAATAATGTATTGTCCTGACGGATCTACGTCGCAACCATGAGGTGATTTTGGCGTGGGAAGAAAGTAAATAGCTCCAGGTATGTCAAGAGGATTTACGGTAAGCACTTCTTTTTTAATGGTGCTCGTAGCAGTATGTGTTGCCTCGTCGTATAAGTTATGTGCGTATTTAGCAGGCATTTTTGTACCTCCGCCATTGTTCACATAGTCTTCGATTTTTTTCCAGTTGATAGCTGCAATAAAATCTTTATCATTTTGTGAGGCATTTACTTCTAGTAATGAGTTTGCTTCTTCCGTGTTATAGGTTGTAAAGAAGAACCATCCGTGTGATTTTCCTCTTCCAGGGTGAGATAAGTCGTAATTAAATCCAGGCATTAGTATTTGGAATTTAATATCCATATGGCCATGCTCTGGGTCAACACTTATAAATGAAAGGGCTCCTTTAAAGTTTCCTTTGTATTCACTTATCGGCATATCACGTTGCGGAATTGGCACAGAAAATCGAGTACCTGCCACTACGTATTCCGTATTGTCGGTAACGAATGAAGAACTGTGATTCCCTGCACTGTTAGGGACTTCAATAATTTCTTCTGTTTCAAAAGAAGTAAGACTTATTCTCGCAATTCTCGGAGTGTTGTTTCCGTTAATGAAAATCCAACGTCCGTCAAGCTCTCCGTTTGTTTGAGAAATATCTGGATGGTGCGAATCGTCCCAAGGGATAAAACCGTGAGAGGTTTCAAGCATTGGTTTTGTTTCTTCGGAATATCCGTAACCAGATGTCGGAAATTGTGAGAATACAGGTATTTCTTTAAACATTCTACCAGAGGGTAAACCGTATACGGTTAAGTTTCCGCTGTATCCTCCAGACATGAATGCGTAGAACTCATCATGTTCACCTGGAGCAACGTACACTTTTTCTGCCGCATTCGAATTTAAAGCGCCGTTCGATTTGTTTTGGCCATTGTTATTTCCACAACTTGTTAGTAGCATTAAAGTGCTAAAGAGTGATAGTAATTGAAATTTATATTTTTTCATTGGTTCTAAAGTTTAGTTGTTATTAGTTTGATTCTGGTAAAATCACTTTGTCTACTACGTGAACAATACCATTTCCTGCTTTTATACTTGCCACTATTTTTGCGCCGCCTACATAGACATCTTCTCCTTTTACGACCACGCTGGCATTTGTATCATCTGCTTGCCCTATTTTTTTGAAATTTTTCAAAAAGTCTTTGGTGTAATTTCCTGCAGTGACGTGATGTTTAAGAATCGCTGCGAGTTTTTGCTTGTTTTCAGGTTTTAGCAATTCTTCTACAGTTCCTGGAGGCAATGCGTTGAAAGCTTCGTTTGTGGGTGCGAAAACCATTAATGGACCTGCATTTACCAATGCATTTTCTAATCCTGCAGCTTGAACCGCAGCAACCAAAGTGGTGTGATCGGGTGAGCCAATTGCTATTTGTAAAACATTAGGTGTAGCGCTTTCATCTTCTATGAATGCTTGTCCCTGTCTGCTCGTTGGAGCTGTTTCAGTAGTTGATTGAGTCGCTGTAGTTTCCTGTTTCACTTCGTTCTTACAACTAAATAGAATTGTAAGAAATGCCACAAAAGGAATAACTTTAAATAAATGGATGGTTTTTTTCATATCTGTTCTTTTATAGGGTTCGGAAAAACTCTAGAATTTCACGTGCTTGTACTTCAGTTAAATTCTGATTTGCCATTGCAGCTCCATTAAACTCTACTAGTAAGTCTTTTGCGCATTGGTCTTCTTCAGTCATTAGTTTAGGGTCTAAAATCATATTCATTACCCATTCCGGACTTCTACGTTCTAATATTCCAGTTGGATTTGGGCCTATAAAGCGCTTGTTTGTTTTATGACAAGCAGTACAGTTTGTTTTAAAAAGAGCTGCACCTCTCTCTGCCATTGCATTGTCGATGGTAGGGTCTAATGTGATTGATTTAATTTTTCCTACTCCTTTATTGTCTAGTGTAATTCTCTTCGACGCAGGAATTTCAGTAGAAACAGGTTCTTCTTTTTTAATTTCAGTTTTAGGTTTTTGTCCTATTTTGATTTTTTCTTTTTGTTTTTCTTCTTTGCCTCCGCAGCTTATTAAAAGTCCTAGTGTTAGTACGCAGAGTAATTTGATCGTTTTAGTCATTGTATGAAGGTGTTATGTGTTGATACTCATTTTAAACAATTCAAAATTACTTGATAGATTTGTTAGAAAAGATGACTTTTATCATATAAAAGATATTTTTGTCTTTTATATATTTGTAGTATAAATTTTAGAGAGAAAAACATGTTTTCAAAATCTTGTGAGTACGGTATTCGGGCATTAATATTTATAGCGAAGGAGTCTAAAAGGGGGAAAAAAGTAAGTCCTTCTGTTATTGCTGAAGAAATTGGATCACCGGTAGCCTTTACAGCAAAAATCTTACAAAAATTAGTAAAGGAACATATTTTACTTTCATTAAAAGGTCCCCACGGAGGATTTTATATCTCTGATGAAGGGTTGCGAAAAACGAGCCTTACTGATATTGTGAGAGCTATCGATGGAGATTCTGTATACAAAGGTTGTGGATTAGGCTTGCCAAAATGTGACGAGCACAATCCGTGTCCTTTGCATACCAAATTTATGCGTGTTCGGGCAGATCTTAAAAAGATGTTGGACGGATCAACTTTAGAAGAATTAGCATTTGAATTAGAAAACGGGCATGCGTCGTTAAAGTTGGATGCTTTTAAATAATTACTACTATGATGGAAATAAAAGAACAAGAGGTAGGGCAATTTGTTGCTCAGGATTTTAGAACTGCTGCTGTGTTTTCGGAATATGGCATTGACTTTTGCTGTAAAGGAAATAGACCGCTTACAGCTGTTTGTGAAAAAAACGGAATAGCTATAGATGAAATACTAGAGAAGCTTAGTGGTGTTTTAGGTAGTGAAAATAACGCGGCTATCGATTACAAATCATGGCCTCTCGATTTACTAGCAGTTTATATAGAAAAAATACATCACACATATGTTCAAACTAAAATACCCGTGATTCATAAATTTTTAGATAAGCTATGTAAAGTGCACGGAGCAAATCACCCAGAACTATTCGAAATAAATAGAGAATTTTTAAAAGTTTCTGAAGAGTTGCTGCAACATATGCAAAAAGAGGAACAAGTCTTATTTCCAGAAATTAAACGTATGGTTAAAAGTCATGAAGATAATATACCCATGCAACGCGCCCATTTTGGAACTGTAAAGAATCCAATTACCATGATGGAACACGAACATGATGATGCAGGAGAAATCTTTCGTACAATTGCTAGGCTGACTAATAATTATATGCCGCCATCAGATGCTTGTAATACCTATAAAGTAACTTTCTCAATGCTTGATGCATTTGAAAAAGATCTGCACTTACATATTCATTTAGAAAATAATATTCTTTTTCCAGGTGCTTTAAAACTTGAAAAGCAGCTTTTTTAAATAACATTCACCACAATAAATTAGATTTCTAAAAACAAAAAACCCTGTAAAACAAACGTTTACAGGGTTTTAATGTGGTACCTCCAGGAATCGAACCAGGGACACATGGATTTTCAGTCCATTGCTCTACCAACTGAGCTAAGGTACCTTTTGGTTACTTACACAAATCAAGTGATTAGTCTAAGAGGGTGCAAATATAAATTTAATTTGCGTTATGCAAAACATATATTTGAAAATATTTTAAATAATCTTTTTCTTTTTAATAGAGAATTAACAATTAACTAGTGTTTCAAGTTGTATTTTTAGCCCTTTAAAACTGATAATGAACTTAATAATCGATGTAGGTAATACACTGTTAAAACTTGCTGTGTTTAATGCAAATGTGCTTCAGTATAAAAAAACATGTATTAAAAAAGATTTCCTAGTAACACTTGGAGAACTTTCAGAGGCATATCCTAGTATAAATAAATGTATTGTTTCTTCCGTAGGAAATTTTACAGAACATCAAATTAACAAATTGAAAGAACGTTATCCAGTTTCTGTGTTAACACATGAAACATCGGTTCCTTTCAAAAACCTTTATGCCACGCCAAAAACATTAGGAGTTGATAGAATAGCACTCATGAGTGCTGCAGCATATCAATATCCTACTAAAAATGTGTTAGTAATTGATGCGGGGAGTTGTATTACATACGATTTTTTAACCGATGCGAATGATTATTTAGGAGGCGCAATATCTCCAGGAATAGGAATGCGCTATGAGGCGTTACATAATTATACTGCAAAATTACCGCTGTTGGATATCAACTTGCCCAAAAAAGTAGTGGGTAATTCTACAGCAACCTCTATACATTCAGGTGTTGTTTACGGAGTTTTAAATGAAATTGAAGGCTTTGTGGCCTTGTATAAAAGGGATTATAACGATTTAACAATAATTTTAACAGGAGGGGATGCTCATTTTTTGCGTGATAGCTTAAAAAGTGACATCTTTGCGAACTCAAATTTCTTGTTGGAGGGCTTAAATTACATATTAGAACATAATAAAGATTGATGTTGAAGCGAATAATTATAGGTATATTTCTATTAATTTCTGGGGTTATTTTTGCTCAAGAAGGAACTACTTCTCCGTATTCATTTTACGGAATAGGGATACAGAAATTTAAAGGTACAGCCGAGAATAGGGCTATGGGCGGAATAGGAGTTTACACGGATAGTATCCATCTTAACTTACAAAATCCAGCAAGTGTTGCAGATTTACGATTGGTAAACTACTCAGTAGGAGCCAGCCATAAATATGGAACTCAAAAAAGTGAAACAGATTCTCAAAAAACATCTACAACTTCGTTAGATTATTTAGCGGTTGGAATCCCGATGGGAAAATTTGGAGCTAGCTTTGGGCTGATTCCTTATTCATCGGTAGGGTATAAATTGCAATCGATTACAGAAACTGGTTTGACGCAATCTTCTGGTTCTGGCGGATTAAATAAAGCATTTCTTACCATTGCCTATCAAATCACTCCTAAATTAAGTTTTGGTGTTGAAACGAATTATAACTTCGGAAACGTTGAAAATTCGGTTTATACTAAAGAGGATGATTTAGAACTAGGAACAAGAATTTTAAATAGATCTGATCTTTTAGGGTTTAGTTTTAATTTTGGAGCTACGTATAAAACAATGGTTACTGATGATTTAGAATTAGCAACTTCTATGACATTTACGCCAGGTACTAGTTTCGTTTCTGAAAATAGTAGGGAAATATCTACCGTAATGGTACTGCCTTCTGGTTTGCAAGTTGAATCTGAATTACTAGAATTTGATGATCCAGACACCGACTTTACGTATCCATCTCAGTTTACGCTTGGAGCAGGAATAGGAGCTCCTAAACATTGGTTTGTTGGATTGGAATATACCAATCAAAAAACAAGTAATTTTACAAACAGAAATATAGACTTTGATACCTCTTTAGATAATGTTAGCTTTGTGAATGCATCTAAATTTAGAGCGGGAGGATTTTTTATCCCGAACTATAATGCATTAGGTAGTTACTGGAATAGAGTTGTTTACAGAGCCGGAATTCGTTTTGAAGAAACGGGAATAAATATTGCTGGACAAGATGTTAATGAGTTTGGCATATCTTTTGGAGTTGGTTTACCAGCTGGAAAACTATTCTCTAATATAAATCTAGGTTTTGAACTAGGAAAACGAGGAACAACAGATTTTGGATTGATACAAGAAAACTTTTTCAACACATTTTTAAGTTTGTCACTTAATGACAAATGGTTCGAAAAAAGATATTATGACTAAAAAAGGAAACACTACCATTATGAAAACTAAATTATTTTTACTGGTAATGCTATGCGCATTAACTATAAGTGGAAAATCATTCGCGCAAGCGGATAACAAATGTTATGAGTTAGGTTCATTGTTTATTGAACCTGCAAAAGCTAAAAACTACGAAGTTGCACTTCAAAATTACGACAAAGTAGTTACAGAATGTCCTACATATAGTATGGCTACTTATCAGTATGCAGTAAAAATGTTTGAGTACTTCATTGAAAAAGGGGATAAAAGTAAAATCGCCGATTTAGAACAAGCATACAAATACAGAATGCAATACTTCGGTTCTAAAACTAAAACAGGAGATGTATTGTCTGATATTGCTCAAATAAAGTACGACAATAGTATCGGTACTAAAATGGAACAGTTTAATGCATTTGATGAAGCATTTAAAAAAGATGCTGAAAACTTTACAAGTCCGAAAAGTATCTACACATATTTCTCATTGGCTGTAGACTTACAAAGTTCAGGTGAAAAAGATCTTCAAGATGTTTTTGATTTATATGATATTATTACTGAAAAGTTAGAAAAAGAAGAAAGTGAACTTGCGATTAAAATCAACAAGCTTTCAGACAAGCAAGATGCGGGTCAAACACTTTCAAGTAAAGAAGCAAAACGTTTAAAAGCTTATGAAACAAATCTTGGTTCTTACGGAAAAGTAAAAGGTAGTGTAGATGGTAAATTAGGTCAGTTGGCAGATTGTCCAAATTTAATCCCATTGTACAATAAAGATTTCGAAGCTAAGAAAAACGATATCGACTGGATTAAAAGAGCAGCTGGGCGTCTTTCAGGAAAAGACTGTACAAGCGATCCTTTATTTATAAAATTAGTAGAGCAGTTAGATAGATTGGCTCCTTCAGCAGATACGAAATTGTATTTAGGTCAGTTAGAAAAAGAAAAAGGTAATTCAGACAAAGCAATTTCTTATTTCGAAGAGTCTGCGAACATGCAAGATGATCCTCGTAAGAGTGCAAGAATTTACTACCGTATTGCTGACGAAATGAAAGCTAGAGGAAGAAATAGTCAAGCTAGATCTTACTATCTTAAAGCAGTAGAGCAACAACCATCTATGGGTAGAGCGTATTTAAAAATCGCGAACATGTATGCTGCAAGTGCAAATAGCTGTGGAAATACAGTGTTCGAAAAAAGAGCAATTTACTGGAAAGCTGCAGAAATGGCTGATAAAGCTGCTCGTGTTGACGGATCTATTGCGGGTAACGCAAGAGCAACTGCTGCAAGTTATAGAGAGCGTGCTCCGCAAAAAAGTGATATCTTTGATGCTGGTATGGGAGGAAAAACGATTACCTTTAACTGTTGGGTTGGCGGTAGCGTGAAAGTTCCTAATTTATAAGATGCACAAAATAAAACATATGATTAAAAGCGTGATAACACTATGTTGTGTTGTCACGCTTTTTGCATGTGAAGGAAATTATAAAGACATACAGAAATTGAGCCTTCGCGATGGTGCTCCTTTTGCTGAAGGAAAAAATATTAACCTGAAATATACTGATTCTGGAAAAGTAGTTGCAAATTTAATAGCTCCAAGTCTTTGGGATTATAGCAATCTTAAGTTCCCGTATCAAGAATTTCCTGATGGTGTTGAAGTTCATTTTTGGGATAAAAACAAAGAGAATATTGTAACTTCAAACTATGCCATTCGGTATGCAAATACCAATTTAATTGATTTGCGAGACAATGTAGTGCTCATAACAAGCGATAGTTTGGTGTTAAAAGCAGAGCAACTCTATTGGAATCAGAAAGAGCAATGGGTGTTTACAGATGAGCCTTACCAAATAAAATTTAAAGACGGATCTTATAATGATGGCGCTCGATTTGATTCTAGCGAAGATTTCACTAACTTCATCTCGAGAAAAAACAAGGGCGTTCAAATTATTGATAAAACAAAAATGGATGAGAAATAGTATTTACCAACTTTTTGAATATGCATACCTTGCAATGGCTGCGTTTTCTATCTACTTAGTTGTAACCAATTGGGAATTGGATAGAAATAGAGCGTATCTTTTTCTTTTCTTCGCAGCAGTAGCAGTATTTATGTTTTTCTTCAAACGAAAATTTAGGAAAAACATAGAGGAACAGAATAAAAAACAATAACCTCCGTGGACTATAGTATACTTATTATTATAACAATGTTGCTCCTTTCCGCGTTCTTCTCGGGAATGGAAATTGCATATGTTTCTTCTAATAAGATCCACATTGAAATTGAAAAAAAGCAAAATAATTTATTAGCCGGAATACTTCGGAAAATTACCAAGCGACCTTCAAAATTTATTGCCACTATGTTAGTGGGTAATAACATTGCACTTGTGGTCTATGGTTTTTTTATGGGCGATTTGCTCATGGAGTATATCGATATTGCAGGCTTTTCTGGATTATTAGTGCAAACTGTAATTTCGACCATTGTAATTTTACTTACTGCAGAGTTTTTACCAAAAGTGTTTTTTCAAATTTATGCAAATGACTTACTGAAAATATTTGCGATACCTGCTTATTTTTTCTACATCATTTTCTCCGTAATTTCTGAATTTGTAATTTGGATTTCAGACTTAGTGTTGAAGGTTTTCTTTAAAACGGAAGGTGATATGGTGCAGTTGAGCTTCAGTAAAATTGAATTGGGGAATTACATCTCAGAGCAAATGGAAACTGTTGAAACTGACGAAGAAGTGGATACAGAAATTCAAATATTTCAGAATGCCTTAGATTTTTCCGAAGTGAAATCTCGTGAAGCAATGATTCCTAGAACGGAAGTAGTTGCGGTCGACATTGAAACATCGCCTAAAGATTTAAGTAAGATATTTATAGAAACAGGACTTTCTAAAATACTAGTTTACAAAGAAAGTATCGACGATATTGTTGGGTATGTTCACTCTTTCGAGCTGTTTAAAAAACCAACACTTATTAAGAAAATAATAATGCCTGTTATTTTTGTTCCTGAAACGATGTTGGCAAAAGACGTTCTCAATATCCTAAGTAAGAAGCGTAAGAGTTTGGCGGTAGTTATTGATGAATATGGAGGTACTTCTGGGATTATTACTGTGGAAGATATTATAGAAGAGTTGTTCGGGGAAATTGAAGATGAGCACGATAGTATTGCGCTTATCGAGGAAGAAGTAAACGAAGGACACTATAAATTTTCTGCGAGATTAGAAGTTGATTACCTAAACGAAGCCTATAAATTAGATTTAACCGAAAGTGAAAACTACGAAACACTAGGCGGAATGATCGTTAATTTTACCGAAGAGATTCCGGAGCAAGGAGAAACCGTTGAAATTGAAGATTATACGTTTCATATTTTGGAAGTTTCTAATACTAAAATCGAACTTGTTGAAGTTAAAAACAAGCCTGAGAATTAGTTTTTAACGATTTCCTTAAAATATTCAAACGAACTTTTTTATTAATGGAGGGAAAATGTTATTTTCGCCCACTAAATATACTGAAGATTTACCCTAAACTTCAGCCTTATAGAATACATAAGGAATCATATAGGGCCAATCATAACCCTTCTTAGTTGTGGAAACAGCAGGAAGTAAAATAAATATGTACAGCAAATGGCAATTTTAAATAGCATTAGAAAAAGAGGAGTGTTCCTTATTATCATTATCGCATTAGCTTTGTTTTCATTTATTCTAGCAGATGTAATTCGTAACGGTGGTTTTTCATCAGAAAAGTCACAAACAACTGTAGCTACAGTAAATGGAGTTGATATTGAGAGAGAAGGCTTCATGCAACAAGTAGAAAATGTACAACGTACGTTAGGGGCAAACGGAACTACAGCGCAAGCAGTAAATCGTGTTTGGGATAATGAGTTACGTAACATTCTATTAGAAGAGCAATTTGAAAAACTAGGTCTTTCTGCAGAGAAAGCACAAATAGCAGATGCATTACGTACCAACCTTTCTACAAACCCAACGTTTTTAAACGATGCTGGTGTTTTTGACGAAGGGAAATTACAAGAATATATTGCAAGTATTAAAAATTCAAATCCTGCCGCATACCAACAATGGTTAGATTTTGAAAAAAGTACAGCGCAAAGCGTTCTTCAAAATTCATACTTCAATATGATTAAAGGAGGATTAAGAAGTACGTCAAGCGAAGGAGAAGCAGAATATCGTTTTGAGAATGATAAATTGAACTTGGAGTACGTTCATATTCCTTTTTCAAAAATTTCGGATGATGATGTTCCTGTTAGTGATGCTGAAATTAAAGCGTATGTAAAAGAGCACGCTTCAAACTTTGAAGTAGAGCGGAAAGCAGACATTCAATATGTTTCTTTTTCTGAAGCGCCTTCAGCTGAAGATGTAGAAGATGCTAAAGAAAGTGTTCGTGCATTATTGAGCGATCGTTTTGAGTACAATGATACGATTCCAGGTTTTGCTAAAGTTGAAGATTATGCAAACTTTGTAAACGCTAATTCTGAAACAGAATTTGTTGACAGATGGTTCTTTAAAAATGAACTTCCTGGCGAAGTTGCAGATTCTATTTTTAATACAAGTGTTGGTGGAGTTTACGGACCTTATAAATTAGGAAACACATTTAACATTACTAGAGTTGTAGGAGCGAAGCAATTGCCAGACTCTATTCAGTCTAA
This sequence comes from Ulvibacter litoralis, assembly GCF_900102055.1. Taxonomy (GTDB): domain Bacteria; phylum Bacteroidota; class Bacteroidia; order Flavobacteriales; family Flavobacteriaceae; genus Ulvibacter; species Ulvibacter litoralis. The sequence continues at coordinate 368,786 of NZ_FNBA01000001.1, read as the reverse complement.
ACATATTTTAATTAGATACGAAGGATCTTTGAGAGCTTCTTCAGCAATTAAAAGAACGAAAGAAGCTGCAAGTAAATTAGCAGATAGTCTTCTGTCTGTTGTAAAAAGAGATAAAAGTAAATTTGAATCATTGGCTGCTACATTTTCAGACGATGCATCTAATAAAGATAAAGGTGGTGACTTAGGTTACAATCCTCCAGGAAGAATGGTTCCAGCTTTCGACGACTTTACAATTGGTAACAAACCAGGAACTATTGGTGTAGTTGAAACTGAATTCGGTTTTCATATTGTAGGAGTAGAAGATCATAAAAACCTTCAAAAAGCAATTAAAATAGCAACAGTTACTAAAGAGATAGAGCCTTCAGAAAAAACATTAAGTGATGTGTTTTCAAGTGCATCTAAATTTGAAGTAGCTTCTCAAAAAGGAGACTTTGCAGCTATAGCAAAAGAAAGTAGCTTAGAAGTAAAGCCAGTAAACAAAATGGGAGAGCTTGATGCTGTAATTCCAGGTGTTGGTAACAACCGTACAATTGTAAACTGGGCTTTTGATGATGATACAAGTGTAGGTGATGTAAAACGTTTTACAGTTCCTAATGGATATGTAATCGCACAACTAACTCGTAAATCACCAAAAGGATTAATGAGTGTTGCAGAAGCTTCTTCAACAGTTACTCCTATATTACGTAACAAGAAAAAAGCTGAAAAAATTCGCGCTTCTATTACAGGTACTACATTACAAGAAATTGCAAGTAGTCAAAGTGTAAGAGTTGAAACAGCTACGGCAGTTACAATGGCTGTGCCAACAATTCCAGGAGCTGGATCAGAACCAGCAGTGGTTGGAGCAGCTTTCGGTGTAAAAGCAGGAGAAACTACAGGTTTAATTACAGGGAAAACAGGAGTATTTAAAGTGCGTGTATTAGCAGTAAATAAAGCTCCAGAATTAGAGAGCTATGCAACGTTTGCTAACCAGCTAAACGCTAAAGTAACTCCAACAGTAACTACAAAAGTGTACAACGCACTTAAAGCGGCTGCAGATATCGAAGATAATAGAGCAAACTTCTTTTAGTCGTTTTATTTAACATATAATTGAAAGTAAAACCTCCTGTAAGAAATTGCAGGAGGTTTTTTATGAGATTATTTCTGAAACTAATGCGCTTTTATGCAATCATTTCAGAAAAAGGAATGATGGTTGTGTATCCTTTTTTTCTGAAATAGTCTTGATCTGAAGCTGTTCCTGTTGCCAAAACAAAATCTCCACCCCAAGCACCCAAGCTTTTAATAATATTGGGGTAGTCACTAAAAAGACGTTGTTTAATAGTTGGAAGTTGTATGATTTCTGAAATTGAAGCCTCATGCTGCTGAAGCAATGATTCAAATTCTGAAAGAGTTTTACAAGCGATTATGTTGTTGCTTATCAAGCTAATTTCTTCTAGCTGTTTCGCATTTGCTGACGCTTTTTTGTACCGAGCAATACCTTCCTTGCTGTCTTGTTTTTGGTTAAGATGAACAAAAAATAAAGAAGCTGTAAAATCCCAAGCCAATGTGCAAGTTACTATGCTAGGTCCTTCTGGATGTTTTGTGTAAAGTAATGGTTGTTTGTGTTGTGCTGCGGCAATATCGTAACCACTACCGCCAAAACTTGTGTCGAGTAATTTGTAGGCATCCACATTGGCCCATTGTGCAATGTTATTGATAAGGGTGGAGGAAGTTCCTAATCCCCAATCTCTCGGAAAATCTAAGTGTGTTGTAATATTCCATCCCGTTTCATTTTCTAAGAAGGACGGATTCATTTTTTTTGCTTGCTGAAGGATTTTCAGCAAAGTTTCAGCAGTTTTAATGTGAATTGAACTCTCAGCTTCCAAAGTTGGAATTACATTCAGAAACCCCTTTTTCAACGAGAAGTTTCCTTCAAACCATGTATTTCCTTTGTAATCGATACTTTTCCATGACAACACGTTACTTTCCGAAGGAATCACAGTTAATGATTGTCCGTAGTGAGAAGGTATCGCCAATGCAGTGGCGCCATCTAAGACGAGGTATTCGCCGGTGATTAGTAATTTTCCGTTGCTGTAAAAAGTCTTTTTCAAACTACGCTCTAAGGGTGTCAATAAAACTCACAACGCTGCTGTGTGAGATTGGATTAGTAGTAAAATAGATGACGGCTTTTTCTTTTTCTGAAGTTGTAGCTTCCAACTGATTTAATATATTCATTAAATGCATTTTCATGTGTCCTTTCTGAATTCCAGTAGTCACTAAAGATCTTAAGGCAGCGAAATTTTGAGCCAATCCGGCAACTGCGACAATTTTCATGAGTTGCTGGGCGTTTGGTTTCTGTAACAATGAAAAAGCAAACTTAACCAAAGGATGCAATGTGGTAAGTCCGCCAACGGTTCCCAATGCTAACGGAAGCTCAATAGAAAAGGTAAATATGTCGTTTTCAATACGTGCGTCGGTTAAGCTTGTGTAACGCCCCTCTTTTGCGGCATAGGCGTGTACACCGGCTTCTACAGCTCTAAAGTCATTTCCGGTTGCCAAAATAACAGCATCGACACCATTCATAATCCCTTTGTTATGGGTTACAGCACGTCTAGGTTCTGTTTTGGCGATGTTTACTGCACGAACAAATTTTTTGGCAAAAGTTGCGCCGTCAATATTGTTTGTGGCAAGGTCTGCTACAGGACAACTTACGTGCGCTCTAACCAAGCATTCAGGAACGTAATTGGAAAGAATACTCAATGCGATTTCTGGAAATTGGTTTGCGGTAATAAATGGGGTGTATTTGTGCGCTTCGGCTTCAAAAGTTTTGGCGAGTTGTTCTAAGCAGCTATTGATAAAATTAGCGCCCATAGCATCTAAAGTTTCAAAAGTGCAGTGAAGTTGGTAGTAACCTTCTAATGCTTCTGAAGAATTTATAAGTGTGATGTCTAACAATCCGCCACCTCTTTTTTGCATGCTTTTTTGAAGTGTAGCTAGACTTTCAATCAGTGTAGGTTTAATTTCAGTAAAAAATGAAGTGATGTCACCTTCCTTTCCGAAGAAATTAAAATGCACTTGACCGTTTTTCTGAGTGCTGATAACTTCCGCTTTAAAACCACCTCTTTCTAGCCAGAATTTAGCAGCATTACTTGCGGCAGCAACCACCGAACTTTCTTCAATAACCATTGGAATGGTTAGTAATTCGCCGTTTATTAAAAAATTTGGAGCCACACCTAAAGGGAGGTAGTAGTTGCTAATGGTGTTTTCAATAAAATCGTCGTGCAGCTTTTGCAATTGCGCGTCGCTGTTCCAATATTTTTGTAAAGTAAGACTAGCGGTGGGGTCGTTTGCTAAGTAAGTGCTTGTTAGCCAATCAATTTTTTGTTGCTTTGTTTTTTTTGAAAATCCAGAAATAGGAACTGCCATATAGTATATCATTGTAAATTACAAAGATAGTATTTCTAAGCAACCATTTTAGTGCGAAGTTGGAAACAAATTGACGGTATTTAACATAAAAAAGAACCGATTTTCCTGAAAATTTAGTAAACTTGGCATAACAAAAATTTAACACATTGAATAAACAATTTCTTACACGAATTTTTGTGCTGTTTTTAACTGCATTCACTACCCTATCAGCACAACAACAAGACATTACATTAGAAGATATTTGGAGTGGTTCTTTTCGGACTCAAGGCTTAGATGTGCTACGCTCTTTAAAGAACGGGAAGGAATATTCTGTTTTAAACGTTAATCGCAGTACAAGAGCGGCAACAGTCGATGTGTACGATTATAAAAGTGGCGCTAAAGTAAAAACGCTTGTAGATACCGATCAGATTTCAAACGTTTCTGGAATACTGTCGTACGAGTTTAATGAGGACGAAACGCAATTGTTATTAGCAACTGCGCTTCAGCCTGTGTACAGACATTCAACCTTAGGTACGTATTATGTATATGATATAGCGTCTAAAAAAGCAACGTTAGTTTCCGAAGAAAAAATCCAAGAACCTACCTTTAGTAAGGATGGTAAGAAAATTGCTTACGGATTTAACAACAATCTGTTTGTGAAAAATCTTGAAACAGGAAAAACACAACAAATTACTCAAGACGGTAAAAAGAATAGTATTATTAATGGTATTACCGACTGGGTGTACGAAGAAGAATTTGCTTTTGTGCGTGCTTTCGACTGGAATAAAAATAGTTCGAAAATTGCCTTTATTCGTTTTGACGAAACAGAAGTGCCAGAATTTTCAATGGATATCTACGGAAATCAACTCTATCCAACACAACAGGTTTTTAAATACCCAAAGGCAGGTGAAGCGAACGCAAAAGTATCGTTGCATGTGTACGATTTAAATTCTGGGAAAACTTCTAATGTTGATCTTTCAGATTATAACAGTTATTACATTCCAAGAATTAAATGGACGGAAGATGCGAATGTTTTAAGTGCGCAGGTAACCAATCGTCATCAAAACACGTTGGATTTGGTATTTGTAGATGCAAGTTCAAATAAAACGAAGTTAGTATTACAAGAGAAAGACAACGCGTATGTGGATGTTACGGATAATCTTACTTTCCTAAACGACAACAGCTTTATTTGGACTAGTGAAAAAAGTGGATGGAATCATATTTATTTCTACGATAAAAATGGGAAGTTACTGAGCCAAGTGACTGATGGTCCATGGGAAGTAACCAGTTACTATGGTTTTGATCAGAATACAGGACGTGTTTACTATCAAAGTTCAGAAAATGGAAGTATCAATAGAGATGTGTATTCTATTTTACCTTCAGGAAAAAATAAGGTTCGTTTGTCACAACAAACAGGAACTAATAGCGGGTCTTTTAGTGCCAATTATTCCTACTACATCAATACCTTCAGTAATGCAACAACACCATATACGTATACACTACATGAGTCATTAAGCGGAAAGCAACTGCGTTCTATTGTAGATAACGCTGGGTTAAGCGAGAAGTTGAGTGGATTTAAAATGTCTCCTAAGGAGTTTTCAACGATTTCTGTAAATGGAAACGAGTTGAATATGTACACGATTAAGCCGTTAAATTTTGATCCAAATAAGGAATACCCATTATTTATGTATCAGTATTCTGGTCCAGGTTCGCAGCAGGTAGCCAATCGTTGGAATGGTACAAATGACTACTGGTACCAAATGCTAGCACAAGAGGGCTATATTGTGGTTTGTGTGGATGGAAGAGGAACAGGATTGAAAGGAAGAGACTTCAAAAAAATGACTCAGAAAGAGTTAGGGAAATACGAAGTGGAAGATCAAATTGCAGTCGCAAAACAATTAGGAGCGTTGCCTTATATTGATGCTTCTCGTATTGGAATTTGGGGTTGGAGTTATGGTGGCTTTATGTCGTCTAACTGTTTGTTTCAAGCACCAGATACATTTGCAATGGCTATTGCAGTAGCACCAGTTACAAGTTGGAGATTTTACGATTCTATTTATACAGAGCGTTACATGCAAACGCCACAAGAGAATGCGTCTGGCTATGATGAGAACTCACCAATTTCGCATGTAAACAATCTTAAAGGAGACTTTTTATTGGTTCATGGAAGTGCAGATGATAATGTGCATTACCAAAATACAATGCGCTTAGTTGAAGCATTGGTGCAAGCTGATAAGGATTTTGATTGGGCAGTGTATCCTGATAAAAATCACGGAATTTACGGTGGAAACACACGTTTACATTTGTACAAAAAAATGACTAAGTTTATCAATGAAACTTTAGGCGAGCCAAAAGCGAATCGCATCGAGATTAAAAACTAACAAGAAAGTATTAATTAATATAAAAATATATGTCAACAGCAGTACAACCAAAACAAAAAGAGTTATTTGGACATCCCGTAGGACTTTACGTTTTATTTTTCACAGAGATGTGGGAGCGTTTTTCATATTACGGAATGCGCGCTATTTTAGTATTGTATTTAGTAGCAGCAACAACAGGTGATAATGTTGGACTTGGATGGACAAATGGAGAAGCGTTAGCGCTTTACGGGTGGTACACAATGTTGGTGTACGTAGCATCTATTCCTGGGGGTTGGATTGCTGACAAATTTTTAGGTCAGAAAAAAGCTGTTTTATACGGTGGGATCCTACTCGTAGCTGGACATAGTATTTTAGCTATTGAGCAAATGTGGGCTTTTTACACAGGTCTTGGATTAATTATCGCAGGAGTTGGTTTGTTGAAGCCAAACATTTCTACGATGGTTGGTGGACTATACAAGCAAGGAGACATTAGAAGAGATAAAGGATTTACAATCTTTTATATCGGAATTAATGTTGGAGCCTTTTTATCTAGTTTAATCGTTGGATATGTTGGTGAAGTTCACGGATGGCACTATGGTTTCGGATTGGCAGGAATTGGAATGGCTTTAGGGTTAATTCAGTACTTGGCTGGACAAAAGCATTTAAAGCATGTTGGTAATTCTTTGTCTTCTTCGGAAAGTGAAGCGGATAAAGAGTTAATGAAAAAACCATTGACTAAAATTGAAAAAGATAGAGTAATTGTATTATTTATTTCGTTCTTATTGGTAATCGTATTCTGGGGTGCTTTTGAGCAAGCAGGTGGATTGATGAATATTTACGCGAAAGAAAAAACAAATAGATTGTTAATGGGGTGGGAAGTTCCTGCGTCTTGGTTCCAATCTTTAAACGCAATGTTTATCATCTTTTTAGGAACAGCAGTAGCAGGATTCTGGGCAATGCGTAAACTAAGAGGAAAAGTGTCTACATCTCTATTTAAAATGATTGTAGGACTTATTATCATGGGTACAGGGTTTTTCTTCATGACTGCTGCGGCAGGACAATATGAGGCAGAAGGGTCTTCAGCAATGTACTGGTTGGTATTAGCATATTTATTTCACACCGTTGGAGAATTATGTTTGTCGCCTGTAGCATTATCGTACATCACAAAATTAGCGCCGCTAAAATATGCTTCTTTAATGATGGGAGTTTATTTTGCGATGACAGGATTAGGAAACAAATTAGCAGGATTGTTAGGAGAAGCTTCAGCATCACTTGGAGAATATACAATCTTTACAGGAATTGCTGTTTTCTGTGTTATTTTCGGATTGTTAGTAATGATTTTCCGTAAGAAACTAGAGAAGCTTACACACGGTGCAGAGGATAATGAGCGTGTAATGGAAGACGAAGCTGAAGGATACGAAGTAGCAAAAAATTAAAAAAAAATATAAGAAAGCCTTATACATAGATGTATAGGGCTTTTCTGTTTTTATACATTCCTTAAAACCAATTCTATGAATACGGATATTGAAAATTTATTTAAAGACAAAGTATTAGGGCATCCAGCAGCTTTGTTTGTGTTGTTTTTTACTGAAATGTGGGAGCGTTTTTCCTTTTATGGAATGCGTATTTTATTGGTATTATTTTTAACAGCACCCCTGTTAAGTGATAATGCTGGTTGGGAATGGCCACGTGAGCATGCACTAGCACTTATTGGTACGTATGCTTCTTTGCTGTATCTAACACCTATTATCGGGGGATGGTTTGCCGATAAAATTTCAGGCTATAGAATGGCAGTGGTAGTAGGTTGTATTGTTATGACCTTAGGGCATGCAGCAATGGCACTTGAAACAACGTCTTCGTTTTACTTAGGATTGGCATTGTTGATTGTAGGTACAGGTTTTTTTAAACCGAATATTACCTCTATTATTTCTGAAATGTATAAAGGCAAAGAGTCGAAAAAAGACGGCGCCTACACCATTTTTTATATGGGAGTAAATGCAGGAGCCTTTTTTGGAATGATGCTTTGCGGATATTTAGCTGAAACACTTGGATGGTCCTACGGATTTGGACTGGCAGGAATTTTTATGCTTCTTGGAATGCTTCAATTTTTATTAGCCAAAGACCTTTTTGGTGCAGTAGGAGGAAAGCCTACCAAATTACATGAAGTTGAATTGCCTCAAAATATAAATGAACCGAATCCAGCAGAACAAGAAATACCATTAGATGACGAGAAATTGAACCCTTTTACAATGTTCGATAAATTCTTGATAATCTTATCGTCTGTAGGTGGTTTGTTATACTTGTTTAACGATCCGTTAGAAAAAATTGGAGGTATCAATTTAGTGCCTTTTACGGTTGGTGGTTTAAGTGGAACCAACGTTGTTGTTTTAACAGCTTTAGTATTGTTTTTAATATTGTTAGTTACCAGAATAGTACGATATCTTCCTGTAGTAAGAGACCGAATTATAGCAGTTTCCATCTTTGGTCTCTTTACGGTTTTCTTTTTCTCTTTCTTTGAACAGTCATTAGGATCGATGACCATTTTTGCCAGAGATTATACAGACCGTACGTTAGTAGGAGATTCTGCAATGATTTTTAAAGTGGTTGATGCCATTTTAACGACAGTACCTCTAATTATCATTACTTGGGTAATCATCTTACTTACCAAAAAGACTTTCTCTCGTATCGGACTTTCAAATATCATTTTGGCCATTGCTTTTGCAGGATTATGGTTTCTTGTAATCTATAGATTGTCTAATAAGTTTTCAGAAGCAGGGACAGAAATTGAAGCAACTTGGTTCGGAATTCTAAACTCTTTCTTTATTATTACACTAGCGCCATTATTCTCAAGATGGTGGGAAAGTAAGTACAATCCAAGCGCAGCTATGAAATACGGTATCGGATTGATACTTTTAGGACTTGGTTTCGCAATACTATCCTACGGAGCAGGTGAAATTCCATCAGGGGCTAAAACGGCTTCGGTAAGTATGATTTTCTTAATATTAGCGTATTTATTACACACTATGGGAGAATTATGTATCTCACCCGTAGGACTGTCGTATTTAAGTAAGCTTGTGCCACCACGAATGATTGGATTCATGTTTGGAGTTTGGTATTTAGCCATTGCTGTTGGACAAAAAGCAGCAGGAACCATGGGAGGAATGATCGATAAGATATCTGAACAGTACTCTATGGGAACCTTCTTCTTAATTTTTACACTAATTCCAATAGGAGCTGGGGTGATTGCAATCGTATTAAATCCTATTCTTAAAAAACTGATGCACGGAGTGCGTTAAATACAATACTTTATTAAAAAAAACGTTCCAATTTTTGGAACGTTTTTTGTTTCATATTATCTCAACAGAAAAATTAAGAACATGAAAAAATTACTTTTTGTCTTTACAATTATGATTGTAGGCTCTATGAGTGCTCAAAAAATTAATTGGATGACAATGAATGAGGCTTTAGAGTTACAAAAAACGACACCCAAAAAGATTTTTATGGACGTATATACTACGTGGTGTGGTCCTTGTAAAATGCTAGATAAAAATACTTTTAGTAATAAAGATGTGATAGCATATGTTAATAAGAATTATTACGCTGTAAAATTTAATGCTGAAGGAACAGAAGAAATTACCTTCGAAGATTTTACCTATACCAATCCTAACTACCAAGAAGGTAGAAAAGGAAGAAATGCAACGCACTTTTTTGCAGATGCTTTAAAATTACGTGGCTATCCTAGTTTGGTCTTTTTTGAAAATGATGGAGCACTTATTCAAGCTGTGCCAGGATATAAAACACCAGCGCAATTAGAAATCTATTTAAAAATGATTGCAAGCGACGAGTATAAAGAAATAAATACTGCCGAAGCATGGCAGGAATACCAACAAAACTTTAAAAGTAATTTCAAAGGGTAGCGTTTTTAGTTAAGTGTTTCACTACTCGATGATAAGGGCTCCCTTGCTGCCAGTATGGTAAAAAGGGAGCTTTTTTTGTGCACATGTTTTTTCCCAACGTTGCACGTACGACCTGTAATTACTTCCATCGGCAATAATACACGCCGGCTTCAAGCTGTCAATGAGGCGTTCTAAATGTACTTTCGGACTTTCAGTGAGCAGAACAATGCTGCCTTCAGAAATCATTGGATACACGCCTAAACTATCTAATACAAGGATTGTTTTTTCGCGATATCTAAAGATTTTTTGAAGTGGTGCTTCGGAAAAAACTGTAATGGCTTCACCTATTCGGTATTGTTTGATCGGATTGGTTTTTTGAAATGTAGTTGCTGTGTCTAAATTACTTCGGAAAATTTTTAGAGCGCGCGCCTGTTTGTAACCAATAAGTGAAGTTCTGCTTTTATGAAACACAATTAATCTTGTTTCTGAAGAGGTGTACGATTCCCAAATGAGAACACCCATAAAAAGACTGAAGCTACATAATACCAATACTGTTCTTCTGTAACTAAGCTTTTTCCAAAGTAAGAAAACTGAAATAATAATTAAGTAACTCGCTAGTACCTTTGCTTCTGAAAAGGATATATCTTCAATTATAAAATGATCTTTTGTAGCAACCCAAGCAATGAAATTATTCAGATATTCAATTCCAAAATTATAGAATAAGACTAGTTTTTCAGGAAGCACAGAAAAAGCGGCTAGCATCACAATGAGAAGCCCCGCAGAAAGGATGAGTCCTAAAAAAGGGAGTACGACTAAATTGGTTACAAAAAACAAGCCTGGGAATTGATGAAAATAATGCAAGCTTAACGGAAATACCCCCAACTGTGCAGCAATACTTACGGTGAAAATTCCCCAAAACAATCGATCGATATAAAACCTCGGACGATAATACGAATACAATGTTGGTTGTATCCATAAAATAGCTGCGACTGCCATATAGCTCATTTGAAATCCCACCTGAAACAACCACAACGGATTGATTAATAGTAGTACTAAAAAAGACAAAAACAAGGTGTTTATTGAATTGGTGTCTCGCCGTAATGCAGTTGCAAACGCAAAAAACGAAAACATGGTGACTGCACGGGTTACTGAGGGCGACAAACCTGTGATAAATGCAAAGCACCAAAGTAGTAGAATTACGAGGGCAGAGTGCACTATTTCGCCATGCGGCAGATGTGTTAAAGGACGTAGTAAGAATGAGAAAATTAAGTAGATAATTCCAACGTGCAAGCCTGATACGGCGAGAATATGTACCGCTCCTGCAGCTGCATATTGTGCATACAATTGCTTTGAAATATCTTTTTTCTGCCCCAAAACAAGTGCTTGTGTAATGGCGCGTTCGTCCGTGGTGATGTCGGTTTGTAGTAGTTTTTTTAAGCAGTAATTCCGAAGTGATTCGGCATGTCCTCGCAGGGTTTTGCTACCTTTTGAGTGTTGTAAAATGTAGTCATTTGAAATCAAGACGCGATGATATACGCCCAGATTTTTCATGTAATTAGCGTATTCGAATTGATGTGGGTTTAATGGCTTCGGAATGTTTTGTAGGCTAGCTGAAACTAAGAGAATGTCGTCAACTGTTATGCTAGGTATTAAGCTGTCTTTGTGTATTTGGAGCAGTACTTTTCCTGTTGTATTCGTTCCTTCTGAAGCTTGAACGGTGGCGATAAACTTGATGTAATAATTGTCAGGTTTCAGTGCTTCCAAAACCTTCAGCTGAAGGACGGCAGCTTTGTTTTCTGAAGTAGTATGCGAATAATGTAGTTTCTGATAGGTCGGTAATCGCAATTGGTAATTTGCGAATCCAATTCCGAAGAAAGCTATAAAGGCAAGGCTTCCGAAGAAAAGAGTAGGGAATAATTGTTTTCTAGCAATAAACCAACTTGTAATAATAGCTATTGTTAGTACCGCAAGAAAAGGAAGTGAGAAAAAGAAAGTAGGTGTAAAATGAGCGGTTAAAATGCCCAAAGCAACTAATACAGCAAAATATATAACGGTGTAATTAATAAACTTCATTCCTTCTAGTGTAGAAGGGAAGTTGCTGCTTTTTAAAGATACAAAATTTTTAGATGACGCGACGTGCTTCTACAAAAGCACTTTTCCAATAACGTTCTTCTAAGGAGGAAATAATAACACCTTTTGAAGTGGTAGAATGGATAAAGAATACTTCGCCACGATTGGATTCAACAACCAAACCTACGTGATTGATAACACGCCTGCTTTTATTGGTTTGAAAAAAGACCAAGTCACCTTCAGCTGCTTGCGATAGGTTGATTTTTCGTCCCTTTTTTGCCATGTCTCTAGAAATACGAGGCATGGCAATATTTTCTTTGCCAAAGGCTGTAAACACCAAACCAGAGCAGTCCATTCCTTTTTTAGTAGTTCCGCCGTATTTGTAACGAGTGCCTTCAAATGTTTTGGCATAATCTACAATGTTGTCCAACTTTCCACTAATGGATTTATTGATGATTTTTTCAGACTTGTTTACATTGGTTTTGGTAACTCTATTGGAGCTTCCGCAGGAACTAAAAAAGACAGCTAAAAGAGCTAGTAGGAGGAGCTTTTTCATAAAAAGAATTGGGTTTCGTTAAAATTATGAAAAATTAATTAATTAGCACTTATTGCTTCAATAATTAAAGAGGCTGTTTTTTTACTAGCACCACGTCCACCAAGTTTTTGTTCCAAATCGTAATACTCTAAAAACAAAGTAGCTCTTTGGTACTCGTCTAAAATTTTAGTGAGTTCGTGTGTTAGCGTTTTAGCATTGAATTCCGTTTGAATAAGCTCAGTGACTACTTCTTTGTCCAAAATTAAATTTACCAAAGAGATGTACTTTAACTTTATAATGCGTTTGGCAATTTCGTAAGATATTCTGCTTCCTTTATAACAAACCACTTGAGGGACTTTAAATAGTGCCGTTTCTAGCGTAGCTGTTCCTGAAGTAACCAAGGCTGCATGAGAAATACTCAGCAAATCGTATGTTTTGTTGAGTAGTAAGTGCACATTTTGTTTTTTTATAAAAGGAGCGTAAAATTCGGCGCCTTGACTCGGAGCCCCCGCAATAACAAATTGATAGTCGGGAAAACGTTCTACCACAGAAAGCATAACAGCGAGCATTTTTGAAATTTCCTGCTTTCTACTTCCTGGAAGTAATGCAATGATAGGGCGTGTATCTAAACCGTTTTCTTTTTTGAATTCTTCAGGAACAACTTGCGTTCTATCTGAAATGGCATCAATTAATGGATGTCCTACAAAATGAACAGGAAACTGATGTTTCTTTTCGTAAAAGTCTTTTTCAAAAGGAAGAATTACATACATCTCATCTACATCGCGTTTGATGTCTTTAATTCGGCCTTCTTTCCAAGCCCAGATTTGTGGAGAAATATAATAATGTGTTCTAAAGCCTTTTTGTTTCGCCCATTTTGCAATTCGCATATTAAAACCAGGGTAGTCTATAAAGATGAGCACATCTGGATTGTAAGCTTCAATATCTTTTTTGCAAAGTGCAATATTTTTAAAAATGGTGCGCAGATTAAAAAGCACTTCTACAAAGCCCATAAATGCTAGCTCACGATAGTGTTTTACAGGAGTTCCCGCTACCTCTTCCATAAGATCGCCACCCCAAAAACGAAAGCTTGCCTCAGCATCTTGTTGCTGAATGGCTTTCATTAAATTGGCGCCGTGTAAATCTCCAGAGGCTTCACCAGCTATGAGGTAGTATTTCATTTGTTACAAGCTATGTTTCAATAAAATTTTGAAATTAATATGATAATGGCTGCGATGAGTGTTGCAAATATAACCCCGCGTCCTCTATAGTATTGCTTCTTTTTCAGAAAAACAAAAAAGGCAACAAAATTTAATAAAGCTCCAAGTGCAATGACAGTTCCTAGCAATCCTTGTTCTAGTGCTACATCAAAGGTGCTTTCAATACTTAATTCCTTAACATTCGATAAGAAAAATAAATACAAATAACTTCCAGCAAGGTTTGATACAATACCGATAAGCAATCCGATAAAAAGTTCTTTAGCTATAGTTTTATTCATTAGATATCCCAGGTGTTAATTTCTTTAATCGCATGGTGGGCTGTTAAGTCAAATTGAACAGGAACTACAGAAACATAGCCATTCGCCAGCGCCCACTCGTCGGTGTCTTGTCCTTTGTCTTCGTTTACAAATTCGCCCGAAAGCCAGTAATAATCACGTCCAACAGGATTGGTGCGTTTGTCAAATTTTTCTTCCCAGTGTGCATCAGCTTGTCTACAAACTTTAATTCCTTTGATTTCTTTTGCTGAAAGCTTCGGAATGTTTACGTTAAGCACAACTCCTTTGGGAAGTTTGTTTTTAAGACATTCTTTCACAATTTTCTTCACAAACTTTTTTGAAGCTTCAAAGTCAGCATCTATTGAGTAGTCTAATAATGAAAATCCAATGGAAGGAATTCCTTGCGTTCCCGCTTCCACTGCAGCACTCATGGTGCCACTGTAAATTACATTGATAGAAGAGTTGCTTCCGTGATTAATTCCGCTTACACATAAATCTGGCTTGCGTTTTAAAATTTCATTTACAGCAATTTTCACACAATCAACTGGAGTCCCGCTGCAACTATATTCTATTTGAGGTTCTTTTTTAGCAACAGTAATGCTATCGCAGTACAAGGTGTCGTTTAAGGTAATGGCGTGTCCCATTCCGCTTTGTGGTGCATCAGGCGCAACCACATAAACATCACCAATCGAGTTCATTACTTCAATAAGGGCTCGAATACCAGGAGCGGTAATTCCATCATCATTTGTTACTAAAATAAGCGGTTTTTTCTTAGACATAGGGTGTGTTTTCAAGAAGCAAAAATACAACTAATAAAGTAAAATTAGCAAGCTGGAATCTTTGGTTTTATAGCTGTGATTTTTGCACTGCGTAAATTGATTTTTTTTAAGTTTTAAAAAATTTATTCCTCGGTTGTTCGTTTTGTTTAAACGATTTGTAGTATTTTGAGGCTCCTCTTTGTTTAACAAAAAATTAGTACCAGAAAAAATCCATGGCACGGTTTTTTATATACTTTAGAGGACTAGTAATAAAGTAAGATGATTTTTATGCGAATAATGAAAAAGAATTTTAAAATTTTATTTTTGGCTGTTTTTGTAGCTGCGGCTTCTTGTAGCTTTACAACCAAAGAATTTAACGACCCCGATAAAGATAAGCTCCTCCTCGATTTAATTACCTATGTATTACAAAAAGGGCATTATGACGCACAGGATATAGACGACACTTTTTCTGAAGGTGTTTACACCGATTTTATCAATGGATTAGATCCATTAAAACGTTACTTTTTAGCTTCCGATATCGAAGAGTTTAGTGCGTACAAAACAGAAATCGATGATCAGATAAAAAACAAAGAACTTACATTTTTCAATTTAGTATATACGAGATTTAACGAACGTATGGATGAAATTGAAGCTATTTACCCTGAAATTTTAGGGACTCCTTTCGATTTTTCAGCAAAAGAAATCATTAATGTAGATTACGAACATTTAAAATATGCAACTTCAAAAGAGGAAGTTAAAGCACGTTGGAGACAACAACTTAAATTTTCTACCATTTCGTCGTATTACGATTTGGTGGAAGAGGAAGACGCTAATTTTAAAGCGAAACCAGATTATGTTCGTAAAACAAATAAAGAGCTAGAAGAAAAAGCGAGAAACTCTTCAAAAACATCATTGGGAGAATACTTCGACTTTACAAACGATTTAGAACGTAAAGACTATTTTGCTATTTTCTTAAATACAATTGTAGAAGAATTTGACCCACACACCAATTATTTCGCGCCACCCGATAGAGATCGTTTCGATTTACAAATGTCAGGGAAGCTTGAAGGTATTGGAGCGAGACTTCAGAAAAAAAATGATTACATCAATGTGGTGGAAGTAATAAGCGGAGGTCCTGCTTGGAGAGGTGAAGAAATTGAAGTAGGTGATGTTATTATGAAAGTGAGACAAGCGGGCGAGCAAGATGCTGTTAGTATTGTTGGAATGCGTATAGACGATGCTGTAAAACTAATTAAAGGTCCAAAAGGAACACAGGTTACCTTAACTATTAAGCGTGTTGATGGTTCTATGGAAGATATTACAATTACAAGAGATGTGGTTGAGTTGGAAGAAACTTGGGCAAAATCGACAGTGATTGAAAAAGAGGATAAGACATTTGGTTTAATTAACCTTCCGGCATTCTATTTCGATATGGAAAATTATAAAGAACGAAATGCTGCCACCGATATCAAAAAGGAAATCATTCGTCTAAAAGATGAAGGAATGGAAGGATTGGTATTAGATCTTCGTGATAATGGAGGAGGGTCTTTACGAACAGCAGTAGATATCGCAGGATTATTTATAAAAGAAGGTCCAGTAGTTCAAGTAGCTTCTAGTGGGAAAAACAAAGAAGTGTTAGAAGATAAAAATGATGAAATCGTTTGGGACGGTCCGTTAGTAATTCTAGTGAACGAATTGTCTGCTTCTGCTTCCGAAATTTTAGCAGCTGCGATGCAAGATTACAAACGTGCTATTATTATTGGTAGTGCGCAGAGCTACGGAAAAGGAACCGTTCAAAATTTAGTCGATTTAAACCAATGGTTGCGTCAAAATGACCTCGGAGATATGGGGGCGTTAAAATTAACCACTCAGAAGTTTTACCGTGTAAATGGAGGTTCTACGCAATTGGAAGGTGTAAAGAGTGATGTGGTGATGCCAGATCGTTACAGCTACATAGATGTTGGAGAAAGAGATTACGACAACCCATTACCATACGATAAAATTGATGCTGCAGACTATACCATTTGGGATGGGTATGTAGACTTTCAAGAAACGATTGATAAAAGTAAAGCGCGTATGGCACAAAGCGAGCAATTAAAATTGATTGATGAAAATGCTCGATGGGTAAAAAAGCGTAGAGACGAAATGGAGGTAACCCTTAATTTTGATGAGTATACTGCCGAAATTGAAAAACGCAAAATGGAAACGAAGAAGTTTGACGCGATAGATACTTACGACAACCAGTTGAGTTACCGATCGCTTCCTGCTGAAATTGCACTCATGAAACAAGACACTACCTTGCGCGAAAAACGCAAAAGATGGCACAAAAATTTGAGTAAAGATATTTATGTTGAAGAAGCTGTAAATGTTCTTCAAGACTTAAAAATCAATAATATTAAGGCGGGAAAAGTAGCCGATATTAGACACTAATTGACATAAAAAATGCTTTTCTACGAAGCTCGGATATTGTTCGGCTTTTAATAAAAGATTTAAGTATTTTTACAAGGTGAAAACATCCACCTCATTAACAAAAATTGCGCTCCAGAAGTTTAAAAAAAACTTTTGGGGCGTTTTTAGTTTTGCTTTTTTAGTGGTGTGTGTGCTTGTTGCAATTTTTGCCTATTCTTTGGCCCCCGATGCTTCTCAAAATGCCAATCAGATGCATTTGGCGATTCATTCTAAAGCGCCTGGGTTTACAACTAAGATGCTAACCATTCCTTCTGAATTTAAACAAGAAAATAGTTTCAATTCTTTTTTCTTCGGAAAGAAAAGTGCCGCAACCGAAATTCCAATTAATTCATATAGTCTGAACAATGGAAAGCTTCAGATTACCGAGTATACTTCAGATGGAACTGATGGCTTAGAAAAAGAATTTGATGTTTCTGTTTTCCCCGAAGGGACTTCATTACAAGACATTCCGAAGCGCTACATTTCAGAAAAGAAATTTTTATTAGGTACCGATAAATACGGACGCGATTTACTAAGTAGAATGCTTATCGGAATTCGGATTTCATTAGCCATTGGCTTTGTAGCAGTGTTTATTTCATTGCTGATCGGAATTTCATTGGGCGCAATTGCAGGTTATTTTGGAGGTAAAATCGATGCCGCCATTATGTGGGTGATTAATGTGACATGGTCTATCCCAACATTGTTATTGGTTATCGCAATTACATTAGCCCTAGGGAAGGGATTTTGGCAAGTTTTTATAGCGGTCGGACTCACCATGTGGGTAGAAGTGGCACGTGTGGTTAGAGGGCAAGTAATGGGGGTAAAGCAGATGCAATATGTAACTGCGGCGCGCGCTTTAGGATACACCGA
Organism: Ulvibacter litoralis; assembly: GCF_900102055.1. GTDB lineage: Bacteria > Bacteroidota > Bacteroidia > Flavobacteriales > Flavobacteriaceae > Ulvibacter > Ulvibacter litoralis. Next base: position 350,976 of record NZ_FNBA01000001.1, on the reverse strand, counting down.
CTTTAGAATTATCACCAAACATATTTTGCCCAACGCAATGGCGCCTGTAATTATTATTTCAGCGGCGAACTTTGCAGGCGCAATATTGATTGAAAGCGGATTGAGCTTTTTAGGAATTGGTGCACAACCTCCAGTGCCGAGTTTGGGCGGAATTATAAAAGATCATTACGCTTATATTATTTTGGGAAAACCGTACCTCGCCATTATTCCTGGATTGGCTATTATGAGTCTGGTTACGGCTTTTATGCTTATTGGTAACGCCTTGCGGGATGCGCTAGACGTTCGGAATTAATTTTACACAAATGAATCGAAAAGTTTTATATCCCTTACTTATTATTTTAGTGACTGCTGGTTTGTATTATGCTGAAAAGTACGTAGACACCCAGAATGAAGCCTATCCTGATACCGAAAGTATAACGGGCGATTTTTCTACTTCGGAATTTGACGATCGTTTTCTTCCTACTTCTACAACGGGGGCGGTTGTAAAACATTCTTTTTATGCATTATCCTATGCTGAAGCTCACGAGCAAGCGGAGTGGGTGGCGTATGCTCTGAATAAAAATCAGTTGTCTAAAAATGATGTCAAGCGTCCGTATTTTGTGGAAGATCGAAGTGTAAAAACTAAATCAGCCGATTGGCGTAATTATAAAAAATCAGGTTACGATCGCGGACATTTATGTCCTGCAGGCGACAGACGTTTTAATGAAGAAGCATATCACGAAACCTTTTTAACGAGTAATATTAGTCCGCAAAACCACGAGTTTAATGCAGGTGTTTGGAACTACTTAGAGCAGAAGGTCCGATTTTGGGCCGACAAATACAATGACGTTTATGTTGTAACTGGAGGTGTTTTAAAATCAGGTTTAGAAACAATTGGAGACGAACGTGTTTCCGTCCCAGAAGAGTTTTATAAAATTGTGTTGGATGCTTCCAATGGAAACTATAAAGCGGTTGCGTTTTTAATTCCGAACAAACCAACGAGCAATTCTTTTTACGATTATGTTGTATCTATCGATGAAATCGAATCAAAAACGGGCATTGACTTCTTTACGAATCTTTCCGAAGCCGTAGAAACAAAATTAGAATCGGAAGTGAATCTAAAAGCTTGGGGAAAACGCTAAGAATGCACAAAATTAGAAGCGTCCAAACGCACAAAAATAAAGACTAAAATAGTAAAGCCCCAGAGTCCAGAGCCTCCATAACTAAAGAAAGGCAGTGGGATTCCGACTGTTGGAAAGAGTCCTGTAACCATCCCGATATTTACGAAAAAATGAAAAAATAGAATCGCGGCGACGCTGTAACCATACACACGACTAAATTGATTTTTTTGGCGTTCGGCTAAAAAGAGAATCCGTGTGATAAGCGCTATAAAAAGAGCGATAACCAGTACACTCCCTACAAAGCCCCACTCTTCTCCTACGGTGCTAAAAATATAATCTGTGTGTTGTTCTGGCACAAAGTTTCCTTTGGTTTGCGTGCCTTGGGTCCAGCCTTTTCCAAACCATCCACCATTTCCAATGGCAATTTCACTTTGATTCGTATTGTAGCCAATTCCTTTGGTATCTATTTCTTTCCCTAAAACAATATTAAAACGGTCTCTATGGCGTTGTTCAAATACATTGTTGAAGATATAATTCACTGAAAATGCAAAAGCAATACACGCCAAAGCAATCGCCGCATAGTTGATCACTCGAGGTCTTCTTTTTCTGTTTTTAAAATAGGTGAAACCCGTAATTAAAAGTACACCTGCAATCACCCAAGGAACTCCAATGGCAAGGGTGCTTACAAACAGTGCGGCGGCAAAAAAGCCAAGTAGTAAGTACACAAAGTGCAAGCCTTCTCTATATAGCGGGAAAACAAATGCAGCGTAAATTAAAGCGCTTCCAGGATCGGGTTGCGGTATTATAATTAAAGCAGGTAAGGCAATGATAATAAATGCTCTTAGCTGGTGTTTTATCTCTTGCATGTTTGTTTGTATGTCGCTAACATACTTAGAGAGTGCAAGGGCGGTAGCAGCTTTGGCAAACTCACTGGGTTGTATTCCGAAATTACCAAAAGAATACCAAGAGGTAGCTCCATTAATATTTTTTCCGAAAATGAATAAACCAATTAAGGAGGCTACTGAGACAATGTAAATAATACTGGAAAATCGTTCGTAGAATTTTGCATCGACGGCGAGAATAAAAATAATTAAAACAACGCTTAAGATAATGAATAAAAGCTGCCTTCCATAAATCTGTGTTAAATCAAAATACCCAGCAGAAGCATCGCTTAAAGAAGCAGAATAGATGTTTACCCAACCTATTCCTACTAAGGCAGCATAAAAAAATATGGTAAGCCAATCAAACCGAACTTTGCTTGTTCCTACTGCCATTATTGATTAATTTTAAAAGGTTCGCCGCTATATGGTTTCGCATATTCGGCTTCAAGACTTCCGTTTAACACGTATTTTTCTAAATCGGTACGTGTAATTTTACCTTTAATGTATTTTTCTATCATTAAACTTGCAATTCGTCCTGCCCAACGGGAACCCCAATATCCATTTTCAACAAAAACCGCAATGGCAATTTTTGGGTCATCTTTAGGAGCAAAAGCAATAAATACAGAATGATCGGTAAGTTGCGTTCGCTTGCCATCAATCTTTGTGTAGTTTTCGGCAGTCCCAGTTTTACCACAGATTTCGATGTCAGGAATTTTCAAAAAGGAAGCTGTACCATAATTGTAAGCATCGTGCATTCCTTCAATGATTGGTGCAAAGTGTTCAGAATCAATTGTTGTTTGAATTTTTTCTGTATATACCGACGGAATTGTATCTACATCGTGAATGTTTTTAATAATGTGCGGTTTGTAGTACCACCCTTTGTTTGCAATAGCAGCAGTAAAATTCGCCATCTGAATAGGCGTTAATAATACTTCTCCTTGTCCAATAGCATTCGAAATAGTTGCTGTTGCATACCATTTATACTCTGGATACTTATAAACTTTATTGTATAATGCCGCACTCGGAATTTTCCCTGGGCGTCCACTAGGAAGATCGGTTCCGAGGTAGTTCCCTAATCCGAAACTCTCCAAATGTCTTTGCCATTGCGTCATTCCTTCTTGAGGGGTTGGGTATTTTTCAATAGAGCGCCTATAGGCAGTACAGAAATAAGCATTACAGGAATTTGCAATACCTCCCACCATGCTTAACGGACTTTTATGATGGTGACATCCTAGTTTTCGTCCCCTTCCGTAGGTATAGCCTCCATGACAAGCAACAGTTTCTTTAGTGTCTATAATCCCTTCTTGCAAGCCAATTAAGGCGGTTAATGTTTTAAACGGAGAACCTGGCGGGTATTCTCCTTGCAATACACGATCGTATAAGGGTTTTGCAATGCTATCGTAATAGAGTTTTGTGTAGTTTTTAGAACGTTCTCTTCCTACTAATAAACTTGGGTCGTAATAGGGAGCCGTTACCAAGGCTAAAATTTCTCCTGAAGAGGGCTCAATTGCAACAACACCTCCCCGTTTATTTACAAACAGCTCTTCGCCATATTGCTGAAGCACTTCGTCAATAGTTAGCGAAATATCTTTTCCTCGTTCTGGAAGAGTATCAAAAATACCTTCTTTAAAAGGACCAATGTCACGATTAAACCTGTCTTTCTGAATGTATTTTACCCCTTTTACCCCTCTCAGTACTTCTTCGTATTGTTGTTCTACACCTTGACGTCCAATCAACTCTCCCATTTGATAATCTGGGTTTTGTTTGATGATATATGGGTTTACTTCAGCAATGTAGCCTAATACATTTGCTGAATGTGTGACTTCATAATCGCGTAAAGATCTTTTCTGAATATAAAATCCTTCATACTTATACATTTTTTCTGAAAGATAGGCGTATTCACCTTTGGTAAGTTGTGGTATTACTACGGAAGGTAATCGTGGTGAGTACACACGTGCTTTTGCCAGAATTTCTTTGAAGTCTTTTTTTGTGATTTTTAATAAGTTGCAAAATTCTAAAGTGTCTAAGGGTTTTACTTCCCTCGGAATTACCATAACATCGTATGAAGGTTGGTTGGCAACGAGTAACTTTCCGTTGCGGTCAAAAATATACCCCCGCTGCGGATAATCGTAAATTACCTTAATAGCATTGTTTTCTGATAATTGCTGAAACGATGTATTGTACACTTGAAGGTAGAATAAACGTCCAGTAAATACCAGTCCAGTAATAAGTACAATGGATAGTAATAAAAGTTTCCGCATTAAGATTTTCGACTAAATAAAAGTAAGGTGCAAAATACTAACACAATACTGAATATACTTGAGAATAACGTAGATTTAAGTAGTAAGAGTATGTGAGAAAAGCTAAAAATTTCTAAGCTAAATAAAATCAAATGATGAAGGAGCACCATAAGCGTGATATATGTGATGCGCTCCGTGAGGGGTGCCTTGTTTACTTTCACCATATTGTATTCGTAACTCACTCCAAAAGAGAATTTTAAAAATAAAGGGCGTAGGTATGCAATTACCAAACAAGCGGCTGCATGTATCCCTCCTGAGTTTCCAAAAAGGTCAATGCTGAGACCTAATAAAAAACTTAAAATGATTAATAGGGATTTGTTTCCGTTCAACGGGAAAACAATGATAAACAAGATGTATAAATAGGGGTTAATATATCCTAGAAAGTTGATGTTGTTTAGTATTAGAACTTGTAACAACACCAATATGATAAACCGAAAAACATTAGAAATAATCTCGCTATTGTTCATCTTCGCTTTCTTTTTCTAGTGACTGAATTTCTTCAGCGTCTTTGTTTTCAATGACATAAACGTGTTTCAAGTTGGTCATATCGGTGAACAATTGAACGTCTAAATTGTAGTTGTCGTTTTCTCCTAATTCGAAAGCTTTAATGGTTCCTATAAATAGACCTTCAGGAAAAATTGTTGATTTTCCGTCGGTTATAATAGTGTCTCCTACTTTTACGGAAGCCAATCGGTTTATATCGTTTAGTTGTGCTACGTTTGGTTTTTTAGTATCCCAAGTTAAGCTTCCGAAGTGATTCGAATTTTTAACACGCGCATTTATTTGACTGTTGGTGTTTAAAATAGACTGTACGGTTGCGTAGTTTTTAGAAACATTATTTACAATTCCCACAATTCCGTTGGATGTAATTACCCCCATATCTATAGAAACACTGTCGCTAGCTCCTTTTTGAATGGTAAGAATGTTTTTTGTTTTTGAATACGAATTATTGATCACCTGTGCGTCAATAAATCGATACTTTGAATGTAATGTTGAGGTATCTGGTGCTTTTCCGGCAGCATCCATTTTATATGCTTCTAGCTCTTTCCGAAGAAAAACATTTTCCTGAATGAGTTTTTTATTTTCTTCTTCTAAGCCAAAATAGGTGTTGATATTCGTTTTAAATGTGAAGATTCCGCCACTTAAAAAATTGGCAGAACTCATAAACTTTGTACTGTGAAACGAATGTGATTGTACCGTGAGTACAAAGGAAAACAAGAATAAAACAGCAAACAACAGGAAGTTTTTATTCCGTATAAAGAAAAATAGAATCTGTTGCATGATGTGTTAGTCCTTTATTTTATCAATACGCTTTTGTATTTGGCTAAGTTTTTAAGGCAAATACCTGTACCGCGTACTACGGCTCTTAAAGGATCTTCTGCGATATACACTGGAAGGTCTGTTTTTTGAGACAAACGTTTGTCAAGACCTCGTAACATAGATCCACCACCGGCAAGATAAATACCTGTATTGTAAATATCGGCAGCTAACTCTGGTGGAGTTTGTGATAAGGTTTCCATTACAGCATCTTCAATTCGAAGAATAGATTTGTCTAATGCTTTTGCAATTTCACGATAGGATGTTTGAACTTGCTTTGGTTTTCCTGTAAGCAAATCACGTCCTTGAACGTCCATTTCGTCTGGTGGAAGCTCTAAGTCTTCAGTAGCAGCACCAATTTGAATTTTTATTTTTTCAGCAGTACGCTCTCCAACATATAAGTTGTGTTGTGTACGCATGTAATATACAATGTCGTTGGTAAAAACGTCTCCGGCAACCTTAACAGATTTGTCGCAAACAATTCCACCTAATGCGATGACAGCAATTTCGGTAGTACCTCCTCCTATGTCTACAACCATGTTTCCTTTCGGTTGCATGATGTCTACACCAATACCAATAGCAGCTGCCATAGGTTCGTGAATTAAGAAAACTTCTTTACCGTTTACACGTTCACAACTTTCTTTTACCGCACGCATTTCCACTTCTGTAATACCACTTGGAATACATACCACCATTCGTAAAGATGGTTTGATCCATTTCTTTTTTAAAGCTGGGATGTCGCTAATAAACATGTTAATCATCTTTTCACTTGCATCAAAATCGGCAATTACTCCGTCTTTAAGTGGTCTAATGGTTTTTATGTTTTCGTGTGTTTTACCTTGCATCATTGCTGCTTCTCTTCCTACAGCAATAATTTTACCAGTAGAACGATCACGTGCCACAATAGATGGAGCATCTACAACAACTTTATCGTTGTGGATAATTAGGGTATTGGCTGTCCCTAAATCGATAGCAATTTCTTCTGTTAAGAAGTCAAAAAATCCCATAAGCTATATTGGCGGTATTGAAATTAAACGTACTGAGTTTCAACTCAACACAAATGTAATAAAATTTTAGTGCTTAAAATGGCGTGTACCTGTAAATACCATCGCCAAATCATGCTCGTTACAATAATTGATACTTAACTCGTCTTTTATGGAACCTCCTGGTTGAATAACAGCAGTAATTCCGGCATTGTCTGCAATTTCAACACAATCTGGAAACGGGAAAAAAGCATCGCTTGCTAATACCGATCCTTTTAGGTCAAAATTAAAGCCAATTGCTTTGTCTATTGCTTGGCGTAAGGCATCAACTCTTGAGGTTTGACCTGTTCCGCTAGCACATAATTGTTTTCCTTTTGCTAAAACAATGGTATTCGATTTTGTGTGTTTGCAAATTTTAGAAGCAAATATCAAATCTTCTAACTCCGATGCGGTTGGTTTATTGTTTGTAGCGTGTGTTAATTTATCAGCGCTATCTGTAATTCCGTCTTTATCTTGAACAAGTGTACCATTTAAACAGGTTCTAACCGTTGTTTTTGGTAACACAGCATCTTTCTGAACTAATAAAATTCGGTTCTTTTTTCCTTTTAAAATTTCCAAAGCTTTTTCTGAAAAAGAAGGGGCAATTACTACCTCACAGAATAACTTGTGAATTTCTTCAGCAGTAGCTACGTCTATTTCCGTATTCGATATTAAAACACCACCAAATGCAGAGGTTGGATCTCCAGCCAATGCATCTAAATAGGCTTGTTTCAAGGTGTCCCTTTGTGCCAATCCGCAAGCGTTGTTGTGCTTTAAGATGGCAAACGTTGGCGCTTCACCAGTAAATTCACCCATTAAATTCACAGCGGCATCCACATCTAGCAAGTTGTTGTAACTTACTTCTTTTCCGTGAAGTGTTTCAAACATTGCGTCAAAATCGCCAAAGAAAAATCCTTTTTGGTGTGGGTTTTCTCCGTAACGAAGTACTTTTCCATTGGTTTCACTAATTTTTAAGGCAGGAATACTGTTGTCGCTATTAAAATAGTTAAAGATAGCAGTATCGTAATTTGAAGAAACATTAAATGATTTTGCCGCAAATCGTTTTCTGTCTGCTAACGAAATGTTTCCGTCGTTTTCTGAAAGAAGTTCTAAAACCTCTGCGTAATCTTCCATAGAAGAAACACAAAGGGTGTCTTTAAAATTTTTGGCAGCAGCGCGAATTAATGAAATTCCGCCGATGTCAATTTTTTCAATAATATCTTGCTCTGGAGCGCCAGAAGCAACTGTTTTTTCAAAAGGATATAAATCAACAATTACAATGTCCAATTGCGGAATATTGTATTGTTCCATTTCTTTTACATCACCTTCGTTGTCTTGTCTGTTTAAAATTCCGCCAAATACTTTCGGGTGTAATGTTTTTACACGACCTCCTAAAATAGAAGGGTAATCGGTAACTTCTTCCACAGGAATTACATCAATGCCAAGGTCATTAATAAATTTCTGAGTGCCTCCAGTAGAGTACAAGGTAACACCAAGTTCGTTTAGTTTTTTAACAATTGGGGCAAGCCCTTCTTTATGAAATACGGATAGTAATGCAGATGTTACTTTTTTTGTGTCGCTCATGGGTTGGAAAATTAAGGTGCAAAAGTACATAATTACCTAAGAAATTTGTAACATAAGTGATGAGAAATCGTCTTATCTTTATTCAGAAGAAAAAATCAAAAAATTTAGCCAATGCTAATCTACTTTCGTGTTTTAAAAGAAAGCTTTAATTTCGCTATTAATGCCCTGAGAAACAATAAATTGCGAACTTTCCTGTCGCTTTTAGGTGTTACCATTGGTATTTTTTCGATAATAGCAGTTTTAGCAGCGGTAGATTCGTTGAAGAAAGAAATTGAAGGTAGTATTAGCTCTTTGGATAATAGTACCATCTATTTAGGACGCTTTTCTTTTGGTCCTACAGATGTTCCGAGATGGAAAGCAGAACAATTTCCCGATGTCACTTATGACGAATATCAATATTTAAAGCGAGCAGTTCCAGATTTGTTTGCAGCTTCGTATACGCTAAATGTTCCGCGCGCCACGATGAAATTTGAAGAACGAACGGTGAGTAGCGTTGAAATTGGAGCGATTACCCATGAGTATTATGATATTGAAGCTTTGCAAATTGCACACGGACGATTTTTTAATGAAGCGGAATCTGCTAGCGGGGTATCGGTTGCCGTAATTGGAGATGAAATAGCAAATATTTTGTTTGATTCTGCAGAAGCTGCCATTGGTAAAAAGGCAAGGCTCTACGGAAAAAACTATGTCATCATTGGAGTGCTTAAAAAAGAAGGATCTGGGTTATTTGGAGGTTCTAGAGATACCGCAGCTTATTTACCTGTAAATTCCATTCGACGAATTTTTGGAAGTAACAACCGATCGTTGTTTCCTTTTATCATGATTAAACCTGAAAAGAACGCAGATCAAGCCGAATTTGTAGCCCTTCTGAAGCAAAAATTGCGAATGGCGCGCGGATTGAAACCCGATGAGATTGACAACTTTTTTGTGAATGAACTAAAAGGATTTACTGACCTGATTGATAATATTACAGGAAACCTCAATGTAATGGGGTTAATTATTAGTGGGTTCTCCTTACTGGTAGGAGGTTTCGGAATTGCCAATATTATGTTCGTAAGTGTAAAAGAACGCACCAATTTAATTGGAATTCAGAAATCACTAGGGGCTAAAAACAAGTTTATTTTGTTTCAGTTTCTGTTTGAAGCGATGATTCTTTCAATCATTGGAGGATTAATCGGACTCTTTTTAGTCTTCATTGTGTCCCTGCTCGCATCACAGTTTACGGGCGATTTCGAATTTGTGTTGTCTCCTTTAAACTTGTTGATAGGTACATTAGTTTCCGCAGCAATCGGACTTATTTCAGGAATACTTCCTGCGATTTCAGCGTCTAAATTAGACCCTGTAGAAGCCATTAGAACGGGAATGTAAACCTAGCTACGTACCTTTCAGAATTAAAGAATTTTAGCCACTTCTTCGTTCACCCATTCTAAAAAGCGCTCGTCTTCCGAAGTAAAAGGGTCTGGAGTGTTTGAGTCGATATCAATCTGACCAATATTCTTTCCGTTTTTAAATAACGGAACCACAATTTCTGCTTTTACCGTAATGCTACATGCAATATAATTGTCTTGTGCCTTGACATCTGGCACCACAAAATTAGCATTCGAAACGGCTACTTGTCCGCAAATTCCTTTACCAAAAGGGATTACCGTATGGTCGGTTTCTTCGCCGGCGTAGGCTTTTAGATGTAATGTTTGTGCTTCGTGATTTGCAAAATAAAAACCAACCCAGTCGTAATGATCCATAGATGTTTGAAGCAGCTCACAAACCGCCGTCATTTTTTGTTCAGCAGTAGTAGAAGGATGTGCAAGTAGGGTAGTTACTTTATCGCGAAGGGAATCAAAAGACATAGTGTATTTATTTTTGGCAAAAGTATTTCAAAACCGCTAGATACACCAACACTAAATACTGTATTTTTGTTAAAAATGATAAAATAAGAGTGAAAGCGTTATTTGTAAAATATAAGTCGGTTGTCCGTTTTGTATTCCTTTTTTTGGGAACGTATCTGCTTTTAAGCGTTGGGTATGCGCTGTATTTAAAGGCTTCGGAAGGAAGCGTGTACTATCCAGATTTTGTAACTCATTTGGTGGCAAAGCAAAGTACCGCCATTCTTTCTGGATTTGGATACCCAGCGGCTATTTATCCGCATGACAGCAAGCCGCAGATGGTTTTGTATTTAAATAATGAATACATGGCTAGTATTGTAGAAGGCTGCAATTCGTTAAGTATTATTGTGTTGTTTATTGCTTTTGTCGTTGCCTTTGCACAGCGATTTAAGAAAACAATTTTATTCCTTTTGGCAGGTTCTGTTTTAATTTACGCCGTCAATATTGTTCGGATTGTTATTTTGGTGGTGGCACTTCATGCGTATCCTGAATATGAAAAATTATTACACGGGGTTGTGTTTCCAGGAATTATCTACGGAATGGTTTTTTTACTATGGATGCTTTGGATAAAGAAGTTAGACCCTATAACGGAAGCTGAAAATGACTAAGGTTCTTAAAATAGCAGGAATCGCCTTTTTAGGGGCTTTGTTAGTGGTCATTCGTTTTTTTGAAAGTTCACTTTTTTACGATCCTTTAATAGTGTTTTTCAAATCGGCACCCAATGACGTACTTCCTAATTTTGAAACCGTAAAATTACTGCTTCACGTTGGTTTTCGTTTTGTGTTAAATACTTTAATTTCATTGGGGATTCTATGGTTTATTTTTGAAAGTACCGAAATTCTGAAGTTGTCTGCTATTTTCTATTTGTTGTTTTTTGTAGTATTAATGGTAGCGTTAACAGTACTTTTAGATACTTCTGAAGCAGGACAACACATGACGCTGTTTTACGTACGTCGATTTTTAATTCAGCCAATTTTCTTACTTATTTTAATTCCAGCTTTTTATTTTCAGAAGAAAAAGTAGTTCAAAATTTTAATATCTTTGTCGTCTAGAAAAAGAACTATGAAAACACGAAATCTTGCCTTTATTTTTGCCCTTTGTTTTGCCTTTGTTTCTTGTAATGAGAATAAAAAAAGCGACACTCCAGAAGTAGTTACTGTAACTCCAAAAACGGAAGTGTACACTTCTGCAAAAACAGATGCAGCTTTTAAAGAAGCTACCACTGCTGGTGTTTTTGATGCTTATATTAAACTTAAAACAGCATTGGTTAATACAAATAGCACGATTGCTTCTGCAGCAGGGATGGTATTACTACAAAAATTAAAAGAGGCACAAGCAGATCAAACAACACTAGACTCAGTTGAAGCGTTAGTAGTTTCTAGCGATGTTGAAGCACAGCGAAAAGAGTTTGTGACAATTACGGCTTCTGTTGAAAAAATGTTGGAGGGAGCGTTAACCTCTGGTACTGTCTACAAACAGTATTGTCCGATGGCTTTTGGGAATACTGGAGCGTATTGGTTAAGTACTTCTAAAGATATTCAGAACCCTTATTTTGGAGATAAAATGCTAAAATGCGGACGTGTAGCAGACGAAATTAAATAACTTTTTAATAAATAATTAAGAAGGCTATTGAATCTGTAGCCTTCTTTTTTAGTAGTTTTACAATTGTGAAAAAAATCATTTCCATACTGTTGTCACTGTTGCTACTTGTAAGTAGTAGCGGAATTGCCTATGCGCAGCACTTTTGTGGCGAAAATGAAATGATGGCGCAACTTACTTTTGGAGAACAATACCTTTCGTGTGGAATGATGGATGGATCTGTTTGCGAGCCTCCTTCCATAACGAAAAAACAGTGTTGCGAAAATGAATATACCAAAGTAACTACCGATTCTAATTTTGCAAAAGCAAGTCTTGATATTTCTTTTAACAAAGTGTTTGTTGCAAGTTTTGTTTCTGTATTTGTTATTCCTTCGTTCGTAACTTATGAGGCTTCTCAGCCTTTTGTTGATACCTATAGACCACCTCCACTTTATAAAGACATCTCTGTTCTTTACGAGACTTTTCTAATTTGATTTTATGCTATTTCGTCCTTTAAGGACCTATTTTGTTATTCACATTTTTTTGAATAACAAGAACTGAGTACGCATTAAAATCAAAAAAGAATAATGAAACACACATATAAAATTACGGGAATGACCTGTAATGGCTGTCGATCGCATGTTGAGCAAACTCTCAGCAAGGTGAATGGCGTTTCTGCTGCTGTTGATTTAGAAAAACAGGAAGCTGTTATTGAAATGGAACAGCATATTTCTATGGAAGCATTCCAAGAAGCTTTGCAAAAGGATGGAGGAAGATATTCCATTCACATGCTGGGAACTGTCCCTAATGCAATGCCCGATTCGTCTCTTCGAACCCCAAAGGGGAAAGGAACAGGAACATTTTATTGCCCCATGCATTGCGAAGGGGATACTACGTATAACAAGCCTGGCGATTGTCCTGTTTGTGGGATGGATCTCGTAGAAGAGGTTCGTCTTACACAGCAAACTGCCGAAGGGTATACTTGTCCGATGCACCCAGAAATTCATAGTGAGGAGCCGGGATCTTGTCCTGTTTGTGGTATGGATTTGGTTGCTGTAAAAGCCAATGTTTCTTCCGAAGAAAAAAAATACAAACAATTATTAAAGAAGTTTTGGATAGCGGTTGGTTTTACCCTTCCTATTTTTCTGATAGCAATGTCTGAAATGCTTCCAAACAATCCGTTGTACACGATTTTGAATCCTATTTATTGGAATTGGATTCAATTTGGATTGTCAATTCCAGTAGTATTTTACGCAACTTGGATGTTTTTTGAACGAGCCTATCGTTCCATTAAAACATGGAATCTCAACATGTTTACCCTTGTTGGAATAGGAGCGGGAGTTGCTTGGTTGTTTAGTGTTTTCGGAATGCTTTTTCCAGATTTTTTTCCAGAACAATTTAGAGGAGATACGGGTAGTGTTCACGTGTACTATGAAGCCGCCACAGTTATTTTGACTTTGGTGTTGCTAGGGCAGTTGTTAGAGGCAAGAGCCCATAGTCAGACCAATACGGCTTTAAAATCGTTGTTACAACTAGCACCTAATAAAGCAGTTCGAATTGTAGATGGAACGGAAGAGGTTGTTTCGATTGAGAAAATAGTGCTTGGAGATTTATTGCGCGTGAAACCAGGTGATAAGATTCCTGTAGATGGAGTTATTACAGAAGGAAGCAGCTCAGTTGATGAGTCTATGATTAGTGGAGAGCCCATTCCTGTTCAAAAGGAAGAAGGAGATAAGGTGAGAGCTGGAACTATTAATGGAAAACAATCTTTTGTAGTAAAAGCTGAAAAAGTGGGTGCCGATACGTTGCTGTCGCAAATCATTGAAATGGTGAATACAGCTAGTAGAAGTAGAGCGCCGATACAAAACCTAGCCGATAAAATATCAAGCTATTTTGTTCCGATTGTAGTACTTGTTTCGATCATTACCTTTATTCTTTGGGCCGTTTTTGGTCCAGATCCAGCTTACGTATTTGCGTTGGTGAATGCAATTGCGGTTTTGATAATTGCCTGTCCTTGTGCTTTGGGATTAGCAACGCCAATGTCAGTTATGGTTGGGATAGGTAAAGGAGCACAATCTGGAATTTTGATAAAAAATGCGGAGGTTTTAGAGAAGATGAACACCATCGATACCCTTATTATTGATAAAACAGGGACTATTACTGAAGGAAAACCTTCTGTTGAAAAAGTAGGGTTTTTACAAGGTTCTTATTCTGAAAGTGAAGTGCTTCAGTATTTAATTTCGGTAAATCAATTAAGCGAGCATCCTTTAGCTGAAGCAATGATGAAATATGGAAAAGAACAAAATATAGCTGTTCTTAAAGTAACCGATTTTTCTTCAGAAACAGGAAAAGGTGTTTCAGGTATTGTGGAAGAGAAGACAATTCATCTAGGAAATATGAACATGATGCAAGCTTCAAACGCAACACTTTCAGAAACAATAGAAAAAGAAATTGTAGCGTCTCAAAAACAAGGTAAAACAGTGCCAATGCTTGCAATCGATAACGTGGTGGTGGGGTATGTCGTTATTGGAGATAAAATTAAAGAAACCAGTAGAAAAGCGATTAATGAACTGCAAGATAAAGGAATAGATGTTATCATGCTTACGGGAGATAATCGAGAAACTGCTGCTTCGGTTGCGTCTCAATTAAACCTAAAACATTTTAAAGCAGAAATGTTACCTCAAGATAAGCTTCATGAAGTAGAGCGTTTGCAAAGTGAAGGACATAAAGTAGCCATGGCTGGTGATGGTATTAACGACGCTCCTGCTTTGGCTAAAAGTGAGGTGGGAGTTGCTATGGGAACAGGAACAGATGTTGCCATGGAAAGTGCAACTATTACATTGGTAAATGGTGATTTGCAAGGCATTTTGAAAGCGTATAATTTGAGTGCTAACGTGATGAAGAATATTAAACAAAATCTGTTTTTCGCACTTATTTATAACACGATTGGAATTCCGATTGCTGCGGGGGTTTTGTATCCATTCTTCGGAATTTTACTATCTCCAATGATTGCTGCTTTGGCAATGAGTTTCAGTTCAGTATCAGTAATAGCAAACGCATTACGATTAAAAAACACAACATTATAATTATGACACATAAAATTTTATATATAGTATTTTTTCTCCCTTGTTTTCTATTTGCCCAAGAGCAAATTGAGGGAATGGTGGTGGAAGCCAATAACAAAGGTGTAGAGATTGGATTGTCGGGAGCCAATGTATTTTGGCTAAATACGTCTGTAGGGACGGTTACCGATTTGGACGGACAATTTACAATTCCGTATCAAGAGGAATACAAAGAACTGGTGATAAGCTACGTTGGATATAAAACGGATACTATTTCAGTTACTAATTCGAAAGAGATCCGTCATTTACTACTGCCTAAAGGAAATTTGGATGAGGTGGTTGTAACCACTCGTAAAAAAGCATCTTCTCGCTCTTTTTTAGCTTCAGAAAATGTAATCAATATTAGCAGTGCCGAATTACTTAAAGCGGCGTGTTGCAACCTTTCTGAAAGCTTTGAAACCAATCCGTCGATTGACGTGAATTTTGCCGATGCGATTTCAGGAACACGACAAATTAAAATGCTTGGACTTACCAGTCCGTACATTTTAATCACCACTGAAAATATTCCTTCTATACGGGGCGCTTCACAAGCCTATGGTTTGAGTTTTATTCCGGGAACTTGGGTAGAAAGCATTCAAATTACCAAAGGAGCAGGAAGCGTGGTTAATGGGTTTGAAAGTATCGCTGGACAAATAAATGCTGAGTTACAAAAACCAACAACAGATTCAAAATTGTTTGTCAATTTGTATGGTGCGGCTAACGGAAGGTTTGAGCTAAACACACATGTCAATACCAATGTAAGCGAAAAGTGGAGTACAGGGCTTTACGTACATGGAAATATTCGTGATACCAAGTTTGATAAAAACGATGATTCGTTTTTAGATATGCCTTTGGCAAAACAAGTAAATGTGATGAATCGCTGGCAATACACCGATCCTGAAAAGGGATTTGTAAGTTTTATAAATTTTAGATTTCTGAATGATGAAAAACAAACAGGGCAAATAGATTTTAATCCAGACACTGATAAGCTTACAACCAATGCTTGGGGAGGTGAAATCAATACCCAACGTTTCGATGTTTCGGCAAAGTTAGGGTATGTAAATCCTAATATTCCGTATGAAAATATTGGGGCGCAAGTAGCGTTTAGCAACCACAATCAGGAGTCGTACTTTGGATTGCGAGAGTACAACATTGAACACAACAGTTTGTATGCAAATGGAATTTACAGTTCTATCATTGGCGATTCGAGGCATAAATTTAAAACTGGTTTAAGTGCGACTTATGATAGTTATAAGGAGTTGGTAGAAACAACCAATTACGATCGTGTTGAAAATTCGGTGGGTGCTTTTTTTGAATATAAGTATGATAATTTAAGCAACTTAAATGTCTCGGCAGGACTTCGTGTCGATAATCATAATTTGTTAGGAGCGTTTGTTACTCCCCGATTGCATGCGCGTTATACGGCATGGGAAAAGGGTGTTTTTAGAGGTTCTGTTGGGCGAGGAAAGCGTAGCGCAAATATTTTCACCGAGAATCAGAGTTTGTTTTCAACCGGTAGAGCTATTCGTATAGTAAATGAAGGTGGAAGTGTCTATGGTTTAGATCCGGAGGTTGCTTGGAATTATGGTGTTTCGTATTTACAGGGTTTTGATCTCTTCGGAAAAAAGGCAGACATCACATTCGATTTTTACAGAACCGACTTTCAGAATCAAGTAGTTGTTGATTGGGAAAATTCTCAAGAAGTTAGTTTTTACAATCTGAAGGGTTCCAGTTATGCGAACAGTTTTCAGGCTGAATTCAATATTGTATTGGCAAAAGGATTGGATTTCCGTTCGGCATATAAGTATTATGAAATTAAAACAGCCTATAATTCTGGCATGTTGAAAAAGCCTTTAACACCAAGCCATCGTATTTTTGGAAATATTTCTTACGAAACATATCGGAAAACAAACAATGCGCATTGGAAATTTGACGCGACCTATAATTGGCTTGGAGAACAGCGTTTTTCTTCTACTGCTGAAAGTCCTTCAGAATATAAATTACCAGCGTATTCACCTAGTGTAGCTACTCTTAATGCACAGGTTACAAAAGTATTTTCTAATAAATTTGAAGTATATTTAGGAGGTGAAAATATTACAAATGTAAAACAAGACAATCCTATTGTAAGCAGTGAAAATCCATTTGGGGCTAATTTTGATACCACATTTGTTTATGGTCCAATTTTTGGAAGTAGCTATTATGCAGGATTACGATTTAAACTAAATTAAAAATTAACTTAAAAATAAACCAATGAAAAAAATACTAAGTTTAGCAATATTACTTTGCTTTGGAGTAACATCGTATGCACAAAATAAAAATGCAAAAGCAACCCTTGATGTTGATGGTGTTTGTATGATGTGTAAAGAACGAATTGAAAAAGGAGCCATAAAAACAAAAGGAGTGAAATCTGCTGTTTGGGATGTGAAAACACACGAATTAAGTGTTATTTACGACGAACGTAAAACCGATCTTGCTACCATTAGTCAGAGTGTTGCAAATGTAGGGCATGATACCAAAGAAGCAAAGGCTACAGAGGAAGCATATCACAGTTTACATCCATGTTGTTTGTATAGAGATGAGGATGTGCAAAAAGACCATCAAGAGTAAGGTGTACTCTTAATAATGTATAAAAAGGAGCTGTTTAAGAGTACTTAAATAGCTCCTTTTTTTTTGGAGTTTTTTATAGTTAAATTTTTGCCAATGAAAATATCACGAATCTAAATCTATGCTACATTTACGTAGTTAATTTAACATTAGAAATTATGGCAACACCTAAGTCAAACAGTAAGCCTCAAGCGAAAAAAGCTCCTGCAAAAGCAGCTCCAGCTAAAAAGGCTCCTACGACTGCTTCTAAGAAGAAGTAATTCGTGGTAGGTCTATGTATAGATCTTTTTAAAATTGAAAATAAACAAACAAGACCACCCCTAAAAGCGGTGGTTTTTATATTTTTATAGGATGATATTAAAACCTAAAATTCTTTTATACATCATAACCATTGTGGTAGTGATTGCAGCCATTATTTGGGAAGTGTACATGCAAAAAATGATTGCGACCCTTCCTGAAAATGCGGAACCCATTATGCGTTCAGACTTATTCGTAATTTGGCCAGTGGTTATAACACTTGTGTCTGTTTCCTTGTTTCGTATTTTTGGTAAAAAGGAGTAACATTTCTTTTAATAGTTGTAAAAAAAAAGACCCTTGCAGAAAGCAAAGGTCTTTTAGAATCAATTTGTGTGTTGCAGTTTGATATTACATCATCCCTGGCATACCACCACCCATTGGAGGCATCGCTGGAGCATCTTCTTTAATATCAATTAATGCACACTCGGTAGTTAAGATCATTCCGGCAACTGAAGCAGCATTTTCTAATGCAATTCTAGTTACTTTCTTAGGATCTATAATTCCCGCTTTAATCATATCTACGTACGTTTCAGTTTTAGCATCGTATCCGAAGTTCTTTTTGCCTTCCATTACTTTACTTACTACAACAGAACCTTCACCACCTGCATTTTCAACAATGGTACGTAGAGGTGCTTCAATAGCACGCGCTACAATTTGGATTCCTGTTACTTCGTCTAAAGTGTCTGTAGCAATCTTTTCTAAAACAGATTTTGCACGAACAAGTGCAACACCACCTCCGGCAACAATACCTTCTTCCACAGCAGCACGTGTTGCGTGAAGTGCATCATCTACACGGTCTTTCTTTTCTTTCATTTCAACTTCAGAAGCAGCACCAACATACAATACAGCGACGCCACCTGCTAACTTCGCAAGACGCTCTTGTAACTTCTCTTTATCGTAATCGCTGGTAGAGCTTTCAATTTGAGATTTAATTTGGTTAACACGCGCTTTAATGTCGTCTTTACTTCCTGCACCATTAACAATCGTTGTATTGTCTTTGTCGATTGTAACCGTTTCAGCAGTACCAAGCATTTCTAAAGTTGCGTTTTCTAATGTAAATCCGCGTTCTTCAGAAATAACAGTTCCGCCAGTAAGAATAGCGATATCTTCAAGCATTGCTTTACGTCTGTCTCCAAACCCTGGTGCTTTTACAGCAGCGATTTTTAAAGAACCACGTAGTTTGTTTACTACTAATGTTGCTAATGCTTCACCATCTACATCTTCAGCAATAATTAAAAGAGACTTCCCTTGTTGAACCAATGGTTCTAAAATAGGAAGTAAATCTTTCATTGAAGAAATTTTCTTATCGTATAAAAGAATCATAGGATTCTCTAATTCAGTTTGCATTTTTTCGCTATCGGTCACGAAATATGGAGATAAATATCCTCTGTCAAACTGCATTCCTTCTACAACATCTACATACGTATCTGTTCCTTTTGCTTCTTCAACAGTGATAACACCTTCTTTTCCAACTTTCCCGAATGCTTTTGCGATTAGATCCCCAATAACATCATCATTGTTAGCAGAAATAGACGCTACTTGTTTGATCATTTCTGAAGAGTTCCCCACTTTAGTAGATTGCTTTTCTAGGTCTTTTACGATGGCTTCAACAGCTTTGTCAATTCCACGTTTTAAGTCCATTGGGTTTGCACCTGCAGCTACATTACGCAATCCTTCTTTTACAATTGCTTGTGCTAAAACGGTTGCCGTTGTAGTACCATCACCTGCTAAATCGTTGGTTTTTGAGGCTACTTCTTTTACCATTTGAGCTCCCATATTCTCTAACGGGTCTTCAAGCTCAATTTCTTTTGCAACGCTTACTCCATCTTTTGTTACTTGTGGAGCACCAAATGATTTTCCAATAATTACATTACGACCTTTAGGTCCTAGTGTTACTTTTACTGCGTTTGCTAATGCATCAACTCCGCGTTTAATTCCGTCGCGAGCTTCTATATCAAATTTTATATCTTTTGCCATTGTGTTTGTGTTTTACAAAAAGCAACAAGTTTTACGCTTTGTGCTTTTTATGTTTGTTCTTAATTTTTGTTCTAAGAGTATGTTTTCTATTTCTGAAGCCAAGAAGTGGGCTTCTACTGAATTAGATAATCGCTAGAATGTCATCTTCGCGCATAATGAGGTAATCGCTTCCCTCTAGCTTAAGTTCACTTCCTGCGTACTTTCCGTACAAAACAAGATCACCTACTTTTACGGTCATTTTGTAGTCTTCTTTACCTTTTCCAACAGCTACGACTTTACCTTGTTGAGGTTTTTCTTTTGCAGAATCTGGAATGTAAAGTCCAGATGCAGTTTTCGTTTCTGCCTCTTGTGGCTGAACTACTACTCTGTCTGAAAGTGGTTGAATTTTTAATGCCATGTTCAATATAATTTTAGTTGTTAAACTTTGTTTTTATAGTATGTAGGCTAATAGACAGAAATTATGCCACTGCTCAAAAACTGACAATTATAAACAAAAAATGCCAGCTTGTCATAAGCTGGCATTTTTTACTAATTTTTTTAAAGAAATTACTCTGCGTCTGGAGTACTTTCAGTAGTTGGAGCTGGTGTTGGAGTTGTTGGGATTACATTCTCGATAGCATCCTCATCAAAAGCTTTTGATTGGTTTGCGTTACTTCCCATGATTGGAATGTTCGAAAGTAAGATTAAAGCTAACATCACGGCTCCTAAAGTCCAAGTACTCTTGTCTAAGAAATCGGTTGTTTTTTGAACTCCACCCATTTGTTGTGTTCCACCACCTCCAAATGAAGATGATAAACCTCCACCTTTTGGATTCTGAACCATAATTACCACTACCAATAAAAATGCTACGATAATGATCAAAACTAAAAATATTGTAAACGTGCTCATTTCTCTTCTGTATTTATCAATTTTTTGACTGCCCTAATTTGGTCTGCAAAGAAACCACTTTTTTCGGGATATTTCAAAATTAAAATTTTATATGCTTGAATGGCTTTGGTATAATTTTTTTGTTGCAAGTAAACTTTTGCCAAAGTCTCCGTCATTAAAGCGTCGGGAGCTTGTGTGTAAGGGGACGCTAAGTTTATATTTTCTTTTTTTTCTTTTGCCGAATTTCCCGAAATAGCCTTTGGTTTTAACTTTGGTTTTTCTTGAATAAATTTTTCAATCAACTCAAACTTGCGTTCTTTTTCGTCTTGAACTTCTGTTTTTTCAACTTCAACTTTTGGTGTTTCGCTTTTCTCTTCGGAAGGTTTTTCGCGAATAATAGGCTTTGTACGCGTTAATTGAAGCCATTCACTAAACGAATGAGTGTCTGCTTTTGTAAATTCTAGCGGTTTGTCCAATTCTAAAATTTCTGCTGCGGAAGGAGCCTCGGACTCAGAAGTTGTTTCTGGTGTTATTTGTGCTTTCTCGGTAGCTTCAGCTGGGTTTTGTGTGTCTTCAGTTACTTCTGAAGCTTTTACAGCTGTCTTACGCTCAAACAGGTCTGGATTTAAAACGGCTTCTGCTTTTTTAAGTTCGGCTTTTAACTGATTGTCTATTTCTATGCTGATAGATTCTGAAACATTTTCAGAAATTACTTCAATGTCATTAAAAGAAATATCGTGCTGTACAATCGCTTTCGAAATATCATTTTGTATAAATTTTTCCGAAGTAATATACTCAAAAAGAATATCGCGATCTGTGGTATATGCGGCTGTTGTTTTTAACGCATCGTTGTATAAAAAACTACTTTGGTTTTTAAGTCCTTTTAACTGTAGGGCTCTCGCGCTTTGAAAATAAGGGTAGTTTTCAATCACCGTGTCTAGCGACGCCATTTCGTCGTTGCTTATATTTTGCGGATTCGCAAGCAGGTATGTAAATTTATCTGTGTTCAAGGCTTACCAGTTTGCGAGTGATTTATTGAAAATATCTTGCGTAATTCGTTCGTAAATAACATCGATAGCATCGTCTAATGCTGCCCCTGTTAAAAGGGTGCTACCTGTATAATCGTAATAAAACGAAAATCGTTGTTCAAAATCTTTAGTCGCATCTTTGGTATTGTAAAAGCGAACATTGACTCCAATTGTTAATCGGTTTTGAGCGGCTGTACTTTGAGACGTCGCTGTAATTGGTGCCGTGTAATACTCTACAATTTCACCTTCGTACACTAAATCTCCATTGCTATTTACCAAATCCAAACTGGTTTGGTTTAATAACAAATCTTGTAGGCTTTGAGTAAATTCTCTGTCAATTCCAGGTTCTACTTGTTGGGCATTATTTTGAAAATAACTGACTTGGAATGTTTTTGTATTTGCATAATCGATATCGGCTCCGGTAAATGAATATACCCCGCAGCTTTGTATAGTAATAACTGTAAGCAGTAGTAAAAATAAGTGTTTGAGGTTTTTCATAAATAAAAACTAGTGTATTGCTGGTTTAAAGATTGTATTGTTTGATTTTTCGATATAAGGTGCGTTCAGAAATTCCTAGTTCGTCTGCGGCATCTTTTCGCTTGCCTTGGTATTTTTCTAACGATTTTTTAATCAATTCTAACTCTTTTTGCTGTAACGATAGATTTTCTTCTTCTTCAATTTCTTCCGCGAAATCGTAGGCGTCTTTTTTAGTACGCGTTGGCGTATTTGCTTCCGAAGAAAGTTCAGCAATATTTAAAACCTCTACTTTTTCTTCTCGAACTGGTGAATGCTCGGTTTCTATGAATGACTCTAAGTCGTCTTCTTGCGAATGAGTTTCAGAATAAATTTTATTAATCAATGATGAGTTTTCTTCTTTTACTTTAGCGGCATTCCCCGACTTCATTAACTCTAATGTTAATTTTTTTAAATCGTTTACATCGCGTTTCATGTCGAATAAAACCTTGTAAAGAATTTCCCGTTCGCTACTAAAATCACTTTCCGACTTTTTAGTATTTACAACAGCTGGAAGGTTACTTCCCATGTCTGGAAGGTAATGTTTTAGGGTTTGATAGGTAATGTCTCTATTTTCTTCTAGTACTGAAACTTGCTCGGCCACATTGCGTAATTGTCTAATATTACCACTCCAGCGGTATTTTAGTAAAAGTTCAACAGCTGCATCGTCCAAACGAATGGTGGGCATTTTGTATTTGTTGGCAAAATCGGAAGCAAACTTTCGAAACAGTAAATGGATGTCTTCACTACGTTCGCGCAGGGGCGGTAGATTAATTTCTACGGTGCTTAGACGGTAGTATAAATCTTCTCTAAACTTCCCTTTATTAATGGCGTCTACCATTTTCACATTGGTTGCGGCAACAATACGCACGTCTGTTTTTTGTATTTGAGACGATCCTACTTTTAAAAACTCTCCATTTTCTAATACGCGTAACAAGCGCACTTGGGTTGGTAGTGGAAGCTCGCCAACTTCATCTAAAAATATAGTTCCACCATCGGCAACCTCAAAGTATCCGCTACGGGTAGCTGTTGCTCCTGTAAACGCCCCTTTTTCATGACCAAAAAGTTCACTGTCAATCGTCCCTTCAGGAATGGCACCACAGTTTACGGCTATGTATTTTCCGTGTTTTCTGTGTGAGAGTGAGTGTATTATTTTAGGAATGCTCTCTTTACCTACACCACTTTCTCCGGTTACTAGTACAGAGATGTCTGTGGGGGCAACTTGCATTGCTTTTTCTACGGCACGATTCAGTTTGGGGTCGTTTCCGATAATTCCGAATCGTTGTTTTGTTGCTTGTATGCTTTCCATATGTATTCCCTGCGCTGGCAGGAATCTTAGATTTTAGTAATATTCGTAGGTTAATTTAAGTGTGAAATCATCAATTACCTTTTCTCCGCTAATTGGATAGCCGAGGTCATTATATTGGTAGGTTATGATGTCATCAGCACTTAAACCTTCATATGAAGTAAAGTTATTCTTGGAATAAAAGTAATTTAGATTGGGATAAAATTTATACCAGCCAGCTCTGCCAATAGAAATGAGCTGTTCGTAACTATTGTTCAATACAGTATATAGTGGATTTATTTTGTCATCGTATCTATAGATAATTTCTGTGATATTTGAATTAATTGTTGTCTGTTGTTTAATTAAATTTCCATTTTCATAGAAATAATCTTTTCTATAAAAACTGATTAGATCGGCAGGTATAACATCTTGTTGAACTAGAAGGTTGTTGGGGTTAAATTTAAAGGTTAGTTTTTCCTCGATGGTTGTATTTAGATTAGCAACTACTTGGATGCTATCTTGATAATGTGTTAAATGATAGGTATTTTCTTGTTGATCATTAGCATCATATTCAATCATTTCTATGAGTTCGTTTGATGCGTTGTATTCAGTTTCTATGTGGCCAAACATTTCAGTTTGATTATCAGTAACATATAGCCAATCGTTGTTTAAAATTAGCCCTTGATCGTTGTACGAAATATCTTGGATAAATTTACCAGGATTAGATTCACGATAATCATGTATTTGACTAATCTTAGCATCTTCGTCAAAAAAGAATGCAGTGTGCTCAGGAAAACCATTTCCAGGCGCATATTTCGATAAAGTAAAACTTTTAATTTTTAATTCTCTAATCTGTTCTTCTTGAACTGCATCATTGTCATTGTTGGAACAGCCAAATAAAAGTAAAATCGCACTTATAAGAAAAATCGCATGTCTCATAATTCTTTTATTTTTAGGTTAGTAATATTCGTACGTCAATTCACGGTATAAATTTCCATCAATTTTGACTTCGGCACTTATGGGGTAGTCTAAATTGTTGTATCGATACGTGGTCACTTGATCGCTATCAAAAGTGCTTTGATAGTGTGTTGTGTTATTTTCAGAATATAAATATTCTTTTGGAAGCAAGTAAAGTCCGAAGTTATCTATAATATGTTGTCTATAGCTCTCCATAAGAACGAGGTGCAGCGGATTTATTTTATCGTCGTGTTGGTAGTATTGATCCGAAATCTCAGAAGTGTAGAAATCTTCCGTATGAATGTTTATCAGATTTGCACCGTCATAGGTGTAATCTTGATGCGTAGGATAGAGCGATTCGTGAGCTTTAGTTATTGTTTTTGTTAAAAGGTTTGCGGGGCTAAATTTAAAAGATGAAATAACCTCAGAGGTTGAGGCTAAATCCTTATGAACTTGTATGCTGTCTTGGTAATGTATAACCTCCATAATACGATTTTCATTTCCATTTGCATCGTATTCCTGAATTTGTTCAAGCTTGTTGTCACTATTGTATAGATACTCAAAATAATAGGAAAGTTCTGAAACGCCTTGATCTATGGTGTTTCTATCATTTCTAGTTAACTGCCCAGAAGCATTGTATGAAATGTTGTCTATAACTCCATCGATTCCGTCATAATGAATAACATGTATTTTTGTGAGTTTCGCATCTTCGTCAAAATAATAGTCGTTGTGTCCAGGCAAGCCGGTAGTTTCATCGAAGTGAGTAATTCTAAATTTTTTAATTTTTAATTCTGAAATTTGTTCTTCTTGAACTGCATCATTATCATTGTTGGAACAGCTTAATAGAAGAAAAATCGCACTTATAAGTAAAATAGCATGTCTCATAATTGTTCTGTTTTAAGTTACACCTCAATATACAAAATTTTTATAGTTCGTTGTTTTCTGAAAGTCCAATAGCTTCTCCAATCAATGTTGCGCTCGTACAGGATGCTATTTTTACATTCACAAAGTCGCCAGGGTTGTAGTTTTCTTTTGGAAAAACAACCACCAATCCTTGCGGATTTCTACCGCTCCATTCGTTTTCATTTTTCTTAGATGCTCGTTCTATCAACACCTCGCAGGTTTGTCCTATAAATTGATTGGTTCGGTAGGCACCATGTCTGCGTTGTGCGGCTACGATTTCAGTAAGGCGGCGTTTTTTTGTTTCTTCAGGAACATCATCTTTAAATTTACGGGCAGCCATGGTTCCAGGACGTTCAGAATATTTATACATATATCCAAAATAGTACTGTACTTGCTCCATTAAACTTAAGGTGTCCTGATGGTCTTCTTCCGTTTCCGTAGGGAAACCAACAATCATATCCTGTGAAATTCCGCAGTTGGGAATAATCTCGTGAATTTTGTCAACCAACGCAAGGTACTCTTCACGCGTGTGCTGACGGTTCATTTCTTTTAAAATACGCGTGCTTCCGCTTTGTACTGGCAAGTGAATGTAATTACAAATGTTATCGTATTTGGCAACAGTGTGTAGCACATCTTCGGTCATATCTTGCGGATTTGAGGTCGAAAACCGAACACGAAGTTTTGGATGAGCTTCAGCAACCATCGCTAACAAGTTAGAAAAAGACGTCGCCGTTGCTTTTTGCATTTCCGAAGCATTTTTGAAATCCTTCTTCAGACCGCCTCCGTACCAAACATAACTATCTACATTTTGGCCTAACAGCGTAATTTCTTTATATCCTTTTTCAACAAGGTCGTTCACTTCCTTTAAGATACTTTGTGGGTCGCGACTACGTTCCCTTCCGCGGGTAAAAGGAACCACACAGAATGTACACATATTGTCACATCCACGGGTAATGCTTACAAGGGCGTTAATGCCATTAGAGCCTAGACGCACGGGTGAAACATCGCCGTAAGTTTCATCTTTAGAAAGCACAACATTTACAGCATCGCGACCGTCTTCCACTTCTTTTAATAAATTAGGAAGGTCTTTGTAGGCATCTGGCCCTACCACCATGTCTACAATTTTTTCTTCGTCAAGAAACTTTTCTTTTAAACGCTCGGCCATACAGCCTAATACGCCCACTTTCATTCCTGGGTTAATACGTTTTACAGCATTGTATTTTTCCAATCTTTTTCGAACTGTTTGTTCGGCTTTATCACGAATGGAACAGGTGTTTACCAATACCAAATCGGCATCTTCCAAGTTTTGGGTGGTATTATAGCCTTGGTCTGCAAGTATAGAGGCAACAATTTCACTGTCGCTAAAATTCATTTGGCAACCGTAACTTTCAATATAAAGTTTACGTGTGTTTTTAGGTTTTGCTTCTAATGTGATAGCAGTCCCTTGTTTGTTCTCGTCTATAATCTTTTCTTCCATAAGTTCGTCTCACTATTGAATATACTTGTATGTGTAATCAAGTAACGTACAAAGATACAATTAAATTGAAGTTGGTGACAAAGTGTCAGACTTCTTTTTGTAAATTTACACCCTAACCTTCAATAGTACTATGATAAAAAAAGATATTTTTCAGCAAATAGAAGAATCGAATAAACCAGATTTTGGAGATATTCTTTCTAAGAGTTTTGAGTTGTTTAAAAAAACATGGGAGCAGGCCTTGTACCACGTTTTGGTGAGTATGGTGGTGGTTGTGCCTATGCTTTTGCTTATTTATGTACCCTATTTTGCAGTTATCTTTAGTCAAGTTTCTAGTGGCGGTTCTGATTTTAGTGATGCTTCGGAGCTTATGACTTATTTACCTTTAATCATCGTTTATGGATTGGTTGTGTTTTGCGTTATTTTTATCTTTCAAGCGGTTGTTTTTGGAGTTACAGCTCATTACTTTACAGTTCTTAAAAAAGAGGATTTAGAGTTGGCAAGCGATGTGGGTGGATATTTTGACTTTGTAAAGAGAGATTTTAAGAAGCTATTTTTATTGTCATTTGCTAGTTTCGGAATCGTATTACTAGCAATTCTTTTGTGTTATTTGCCCATTTTTTATGTAATGGTTCCGATTCAATTATTCGGTGTTATTTATGCATTTCGTCCCGAACTTTCGGTTTCAGATATTGTAAAAGCGAGTTTTAAATTGGGGAATAAGTATTGGATCATCATATTTGGATTGGTTTTAATTTCATCAATGGTTGCGCAATTAGGAATTATTTTATGTTTTGTTGGAGTCTTGTTTACGGCGTACTTTATGCATGTTCCTGTCTATTATGTGTATAAAGATACCATTGGTTTTGAGGGCGATACGGAAGAAAGGGAACAGAAGGTTTTAAAATAATAAATATACGTTACTCTTGTTAATAGAAGGTGAAAATGCCTCCTTGATAATACGGTATTAAAAAAATACTATACTTTTGTCTCCCAAAGAAAAAAGAATATGGCTAAGAATTTAGTGATTGTTGAGTCACCTGCGAAAGCGAAAACTATTGAAAAGTTCCTCGGAAAAGATTTCAAAGTTTCCTCCAGTTTCGGACACATTGCAGATCTTCCTTCCAAAGAGTTAGGGGTAGATGTAGAGGGGGATTTTACGCCAAAATATATAGTATCTAGCGATAAAAAAGCACTCGTACGAGAATTAAAAGCACTTTCTAAAAAAGCTGAAATGGTTTGGTTAGCGAGTGATGAGGATCGAGAAGGAGAGGCTATTGCATGGCACCTTGCTGAAGAGCTAGATTTAAAAGAAGAAAAGACAAAACGAATTGTTTTTCATGAGATTACCAAAACAGCCATTTTAAAGGCGATTGAAAATCCAAGACAAATAGATTACAACCTAGTAAATGCCCAACAAGCACGTCGTGTTTTAGATCGATTGGTAGGGTATGAGCTTTCTCCAGTATTGTGGAGAAAGGTAAAAGGAGGGTTGTCTGCCGGACGTGTACAAAGTGTCGCGGTACGATTAATTGTTGAGCGCGAAAGAGAAATTGAAGCGTTTACTCCAGTAGGATCTTACCGAATAGATGCTGAGTTTATTACTGCGGAAGGGAATAAGTTTAAAGCAAAATTGCCGAAGAACTTTGAGAAAGAAGCAGATGCTAGAGCATTCTTAGCAAAAAATATTAAGGCTTCTTATAAAGTTTCAGATTTGGTAAAAAAGCCTGCAAAGAAATCACCTGCAGCGCCTTTTACAACATCAACACTACAACAAGAAGCTTCTCGTAAGTTGTATTTTTCAGTAGGGAAAACGATGACCATGGCGCAGCGTTTGTACGAAGCGGGACTTATTACCTATATGAGAACCGATAGTGTAAATCTTTCAAAAGATGCTATCGCGGCTGCCGAAAAAGAAATTAGTGATTCTTACGGAAGCGAATACAGCAAACCACGAAATTATAAAGGAAAGGCAAAAGGAGCTCAAGAAGCGCATGAGGCCATTCGCCCTACCGATATGTCTCGAAAGAGTATTGAAGGCGATTACGACCAAGCACGTTTGTACGACCTAATTTGGAAACGTACCATCGCGTCGCAAATGAGCGATGCACAATTGGAGCGTACCAATGTAAAAATTGAAGTACTTGCTTCGGAAAAAGTATCGGAACATTTTGCTGCTAACGGTGAAATGATCAAGTTTGACGGTTTCTTGAAAGTGTATTTAGAAGGTACCGATTTTGAAGAAGAAGAACAAGAAGGAATGTTGCCTAACCTCTCAAAAGGAGACGATTTAGGAAACGAATATATTACAGCGACCGAACGATTTACAAGACCGCCTTACCGCTTTACGGAAGCATCTTTGGTAAAACAATTGGAAGAGCTGGGAATTGGTCGTCCGTCTACGTACGCACCGACAATTTCTACCATTATCAATCGTAATTATGTAGAAAAAGGAAGTGTTGAAGGCGTTGAGCGTTCGTATTTACAACTAACACTTCAAGAAAACGAAGTGAACGATAAAACATTGACTGAGACAATAGGATCGGACAAAGGAAAGTTGGTTCCAACAGATATTGGAATGATTGTAAACGACTTTTTGGTGGAGCATTTTTCATCGGTGTTAGATTACAATTTTACAGCAAAAGTTGAGCAAGACTTTGATGATATAGCAGAAGGAAAAGAAGAGTGGAAGAAGATGATGAAAGACTTCTACGCGAAATTTCATCCACGTGTGGAAGATGTTTCTGAAAATGCCGATCGTGAAAGTGGAGAGCGTATTTTAGGAGAAGATCCTGCAAGTGGAAAAACAGTCTTAGTTCGTTTGGGTAAATTTGGTCCTATGGCTCAAATAGGAGCGCCAGACGATGAAGAAAAGAAATTTGCAAGTTTACGTCCAGACCAACAATTACATCAAATAACGTTTGAAGAGGTAATGGATTTGTTTAAGCTTCCGAAGACGTTGGGAGTGTATAAAGAAGAAGATGTTGAGGTAAATAATGGTCGTTTTGGACCGTATATCCGATTGGGTAAAAAGTTTATTTCACTTCCGAAGGGCATGGATCCTTTAGAAGTAGATATGGAAGTGGCTACAGAGTTGATTCTTGAAAAAGAAAAAGCAGATGCGCCGATTGCTTTTTACGAAGAACTGCCCGTTCAAAAAGGAGTAGGGCGTTTCGGACCTTTTATTAAATGGAATAATATTTTCATTAACGTTAATAAAAAGTACGATTTCGATAACCTTTCCGAAGCAGATATCAAACAGTTGATAGAGGATAAAAAACAAAAAGAAATCGACAAGCTTATCAACGAATGGCCAGATGAAGGAATTCGCCTTGAGAAAGCACGTTGGGGACGTTTTAACCTGATAAAAGGAAAACTGAAGATAGAGTTGCCAAAAACGACTGAAGCTGATAAAATCACTTTGGAAGAGGCTCTGGCAATGATTGAAAAGAAAACTCCTAAGAAGAAAGCAGCTAAAAAGAAGGCGCCAGCCAAAAAGAAAGCACCCACTAAAAAGAAAACTGCAGCCAAGAAAAAATAATGATAGAGTTTCTTTCCCCCGTTTCTAAATCTGTAAGTGCCCATCGAGAAATTTTGCCAGTCGGTGTATTGGGAAAAAAGATTGCGGTGCACAGCAAACAAGGAGAACTTCCAGATTTAAAGGATGTGAAGTTTGCTTTGCTAGGTGTTAAAGAGAATAGAGGTGGTGTAGATTATATGGGAGAGGAAGTTTCTTTTGATTTACTTCGGAAAGAGCTGTATTCCTTATATCCTGGGAATTGGATTCATAAAATTATCGATTTAGGAGATATTGAAAAAGGCGCAACTGTTGAAGATACGTATTTTGCTGTTAAAACAGTTGTTGAAGCATTGCTGAAAAGAAATATAATTCCGTTACTTTTGGGAGCCGGTCAAGATGTATTGTATGCGCAGTATCGCGCTTACGATGAGCTTGGAGAGATGGTGAATTTGGTAAACGTGGATAGTAAATTTGATGTGGGAGATGCAGAAGCACCCATTTCTAACCATTCGTACATTGGTAAGATAATTGTTGATCAGCCTTATAATCTGTTTAATTATAGTGCGCTTGGCTATCAGTCTTTTTTCAACCCTCCTGAAGAAATTTCTTTGATGGAGAAGTTGTATTTCGATGCGTATCGATTGGGAGAAGTTACTTCAGATATCACAGTTGTTGAGCCTATTATGCGAAATGCAGATATTGTAAGTTTGGATGTAACTGCAATAAAAAGTTCAGAAATTAGTTATAAGAATAATGCCTCTCCAAATGGATTTGATGGGAGAGAAATATGTGCCATAGCTCGATATGCTGGAATAAGCAATCAAGTATCCTCATTTGGTGTGTATGAATTGAATAAATTTAAAGAAGAAAAGAGTTCCGCAATGTTAGTGGCGCAAATAATTTGGTATTTTATAGAGGGCGTGAATTTTAGGATTTCTGATGATGATTTTGAGGATGAAAAACGCTATTCTACATACAATGTACCTGTCGATGATGCTATTTTATTGTTTAAAAAGTGCAATAAAACAGGGCGTTGGTGGATAGAATTACCTTTTTTTCTAAATGTTAATAATAAATTAAAAAGAAGAACGTTATTACCTTGCACTTATGGCGAATATTTGAGTGCGTGTAACCAGGAGATTCCTGAGCGGTGGTATAAGGCCCGCCGAAAGAATGAAGTATAATCAAACATTGAACTAAAAGAGATTTGTTTATTTTTAAGAAAACTTTTGTTTTTTTAAAATTTTATAAATAGGTTTACGCCCTTGAATCTCGAAAATTTAACCTAATTACCTATGAAGAAGTTTATTGCATTAACTGCGATTGTTGCCTTTTTGTACAGCTGTAACTCTGGAGACAGAGGAGAACTAGTTGGAGCAAAAGGGAAAAAATGGTATCCTGAAAAACCTTATGGAATGACACTTATTCCAGGTGGATCTTTTATCATGGGTAAGGCTGACGATGACTTCGTCGCTGTTAACGATGCCCCTACCAAAACGGTTACCGTTCGTTCGTTCTATATGGATGAAACGGAAATAACCAATGCTGAATACCGTCAATTTGTAGAGTGGGTTCGCGATTCTACAATCCGTTTACGTCTTGCAATTATTGCAGATGAAGTGGGTGCAATGCCAGGTGATGGTGGTGTAGGTGATTTCGCTTTTGAAGATCAAGAGAGTGCAGAAATGACACCGTACGACCAATACATGTACGATAACTACTATGGTCTTGGAGAAGATTTCTACGCTGGAAGAAAAATAAACAACAACATTGATTTAATTTGGGATACTGCCGAGTATCCTGATGAATATTATACAGAGGTAATGGATAGTATGTATATCCCTGCTGAAGAAGCGTATAATGGACAACGTACCATCGATGTGAATAAATTGAAGTTCCAATACACACACATGGACATTCAAGCGGCAGCGAGAGATAAAACCAAAAGAAGAAAAGACTTTATTAAAAAAGATACTGTAGCTATCTATCCAGATACTACTGTATGGATTAAAGATTTCAATTATTCTTACAATGAGCCAATGCACAACGATTACTTCTGGCATCAAGCCTATGGTGATTACCCAGTGGTTGGTGTAAACTGGAAACAAGCAAAAGCATTCTGTGCTTGGAGAACATTGTACAAAAACTCATACCAAAAATCTAAAAAGCGTAATCATGTAAATTCATTCCGTCTTCCTGGTGAAGCTGAATGGGAATATGCAGCTCGTGGAGGTTTAGCGTCAGCTACATATCCTTGGGGTGGACCTTATGCTAAAAACGATAGAGGTTGTTTTATGGCAAACTTTAAGCCACTTCGTGGAGATTATGCAGCAGATCAAGCGTTATATACTGTTGAAGCGAATGCATACGAACCGAACGATTTTAACTTGTACAACATGTCTGGAAATGTTTCAGAATGGGTAGCATCTTCATACGATCCTGCATCCTACGAATACACTTCTACAATGAACCCAAATGTAAATGACGAAGATAATGCACGTAAAGTTGTACGTGGAGGTTCTTGGAAAGATGTAGCTTACTTCCTTCAAGTAAGTACTCGTGATTACGAATATGCAGATTCTGCTCGAAGCTATATCGGCTTTAGAACAGTACAAGATTATATGGGGACTGACATTACAATGAACAAAAATTTTGGAGACGCCCGTTAATCTATTAAAATAAATAAAACTTAACTAAACTTAAACTAAACTATTATGGCACAAGCAAAATCAACAAAGAAATTATTTAACATGGCTTATGGCCTTGGAGCATCGATTGTAATTATTGGAGCTTTATTTAAAATTCTTCACTGGGAATTAGGACCACTTAATGGAGGTATTCTTTTAGCAATTGGACTTATTACTGAAGCAATTATTTTCGCAATATCTGCTTTCGAACCGGTAGAAAGTGATTTAGATTGGTCATTAGTATATCCTGAGTTAGCAGGTGGTGCTGCTTCATCTAAGAAAAAGAAAGATGAGCAACCAGAAGATGCACAAGGGTTATTGTCTAAGAAATTAGATGAAATGCTTAAAGGAGCAAAAATTGATTCAGAATTAATGAGTAGCCTTAGCGATAGTATCCGTTCTTTTGAAGGTGCTGCTAAAGGAATGGCTCCAACTGCTGAGGCAATGAGCTCTACTAAAAAATACAGCGAAGAAATGGCATTAGCTGCTGCGCAAATGGAATCTTTAAACAGCTTATACAAAGTACAAGTAGAGTCTACAAGTCGTCAAGCTGAAGCTAACGAAAGAGTAGCAGAAAACGCTGAGCAATTAAAGCAACAAATGCAACACCTTGCAACGAACTTATCATCTTTAAATGGTGTATATGGCGGAATGTTATCGGCTATGAGTTCAAAAAACTAGGACAATTCTCACTAACTATTAATTTAAAAACAAATTAACATGGCAGGAGGAAGTTCCCCTAGACAGAAGATGATTAACCTGATGTATCTGGTTTTCATCGCAATGTTGGCATTAAACATGTCGAAAGAAGTACTATCAGCTTTTGGGCTTTTAGACAAAAAAATAGAAGAAGCAAATACTGCAACTACCGAACGTAACCAAGCTTTTATGGCTAACTTAGCTCAAAAAGCAATAGATGCTCCAGAGCAATATGCAGCGGTAAAAGAAAACGGAAGTAAAGTAGCTCAAATTTCTGCAGAACTAGATGCGTATATTCAATCTTTAAAAACTGCGGCTAAAGCTGATCTTGAAGATACTTCAGATTATGAAGTAATGGATAAACCAGATCATTTTAACAATCTATTTTTTACTGGTGAAAATTATAAGCCAGAAGGACAAGAGTTTATTGATAAAATGAACGAGTATAGAACTAAAATGATGGCAGTATTGCCAGCAGAATCTTTTCCAAATGTTAGAAAAGCAATCGAACAAAACTTTTCTACTTCTCAAGTAGAAGATCGTGATGGGAAAAAACGTGAGTGGTTAAACTATAACTACGAAGGGTTTCCATTAATTGCTTCTTTAACTAAATTGACGCAGATTCAAGCAGATATTAAAACTACGGAAAGTGAAGTGTTACAAAAGATGTTAGCTGGCCAACAAGCTTCAGCGCTTTCTATGAACAACTACAACACTTTTATGGATGTGCCTAAATCGGCATTCTATCCTGGAGAGGTTTTTAACGGAGCGATCTTATTAGGTAGAACTGATGCGAGTACCGTGCCACAAAGAGAAGACCTTAAATTGGACGGAAGAAAACTTGAAAAAGGAAAAGATTACGATATTGAAGGAGGTAGAATTGTTCTTAAAGTAAGTGCAGGAAGCCCTGGAGATCACAAAATTGAAGGATTCTTGTATTATGGTGAAGGAGGAAAAGAAATTGAAGTTCCTGTAAATACAGGTTTCGCAACAATCTCTAAGCCTAATTCTGCTGTAATTGCTGCAGATAAAATGAATGTAGTTTACCAAGGAGTTGTAAATCCAATGACGATTTCTATTCCTGGTATTCCAGACAACAAAGTAACTGCATCTGGTGCGGGTCTTTCTAAAGTTTCTGGAAGTAAATATAACATGACACCTGGACAAGGTAGAACGGTTACAATTACGGCTAGTGGTACTTTACCTGACGGACAACGTGTAAGTTCTAATTCAGAATTTCGTGTAAAAGGAATTCCAAGACCAACCGGAACCATTCGTGGGGAAGATGGTGATGGAGGAGTGGTAAGAATGCAACGTCAAGGACTTGAAAAGTCTTCTGTTGGTGCTGTGTTACCTGACTTCGATTTTGATTTAAAATTAAATGTAACAGGATTTAGCTTTAAAGTATCTGGTCAACCTACTGTAAAAGTAAACGGAGCTAGATTAAACGGTCAAGCAACTTCAGCTTTAAAAAGAGCGAAACGTGGTGAGACAGTTCAAATATTTGACATTACAGCAAATATTTCAGGAAATTCAGGATATAAATTAAAGAAAATATCTCCTGTATTTATTGAGTTAACAAACTAGAATAAACTAATTACTTATGAATTTGAAGAATGTTGTTTTATGTGTTGGTCTATTAGTAGGGACGTTTGCTGCAAATGCGCAGATAAACATCCTTAATGCTACAACACCTGACGAAATAGGCGTGAAGACGAGTGAGCAGATCGCTTATGATAATGACAATCCGCTTCCGTATGGTTATACAGACGAGCGTGATGTGTTGTGGTCTAAAACTACATGGGAAATAATCGATCTTGATGAACGTGTTAATTTTCCTTTGTATTACCCAATTGACACAAACAATATTGGTTCTGAACGACGTTCATTGTACGATGTTTTAGTTAAAAACATTAAAGAAGGTAAAATAGAAAATGTATATGCAGATTCTTACTTTACTGAAAAACGTACCCTTAGCGATTTAGATGCTTCTTTAGTATATAGAGATACAACGGATGCTGGTATTGACCAAGTGAATAACGGTGAAGCTGTAGACGACCAATACATTCGTGAGTTTACATTGGATGCAGGTGATATTGAAGAGTGGAGAATCCGTGGATACTGGTACCTAGACAAACGTCAAGGAGAATTAAAATACCGTTTATTAGGTATTTGTCCAGTAGCAGGTGAAGCACGTTCTAAGGCTTTCGAAGATGAAGGAAGTGTTGACAATAGAGTTGAATTATTCTGGGTTTGGTATCCTGGAGCACGTGAAGTGTTACACAAAGCCAAAGCTTTTAATAGAAAGAATACATCACAACCTATTTCGTACGACCATTTATTAAACTCAAGACGTTTTCACGGTGTTATCTACAAAGAAGATAACGTTCAAGGAGATAGAACAGTTAATGAATACATCAACGATAACGCTTTAATGCAACTTTTAGAATCGGATAGAATTCAAGAAGTAATTAGAAATATAGAAATTGATCTTTGGAATTACTAGAGACCTATTATATAGTTTAAAAAAAGCCCTCTTATTTTGTAAGAGGGCTTTTTTATTTTCAATATTTTTTCAATTTCCTATCCATCACTTCCAACCGTAACTTTATCTTTGCTGCGTGAAAGAAGTTGATTATATCATAGTAGGATTAGGCATTGCAGGACTCAGTTTTTGCGAGCAATTGGAAAAACACGGTAAGTCTTTTGTTGTTTTTGATGGACAACAACCCTCGGCAACTCAGGTTTCGGGAGGGGTCTTTAATCCAGTCGTTTTAAAACGATTTACCATTGCTTGGAATGCGAAAGAACATTTGGAAGAAAGCCTTCCTTTTTATGAACACCTTTCTCAAAAATTAAATATTCCTATATTTAGTCAAGAGCCTATTTATAGAATCTTAACGAGTGTCGAAGAACAGAATGATTGGGCAGTGGCAAGCGATAAATTTGAATTGTCTCCCTATCTTTCAGCCGAGATTGATGCCAATACCAATGCTTCCGTCGTGGCTCCTTTTGGCTTCGGAAAGGTTCGTAATTCTGGAAGGATTTTTCCTTCAGAAGTATTAAGCGCGTATCGAGAGTATCTTCAGAAAAAAGATTCACTTTCAGCTGAAACATTCGACTACGACCAACTTTCCGAAGAAAATAATACCATTCACTATAAAAACCTTTCCGCAAAAAAAATTGTGTTTGCTGAAGGAGTACTCGTAACAAACAATCCATTTTTTCCCAAAGAATACCTTTCTCCCAATAAAGGGGAATTTCTCCTTATTAAAGCTCCAGAATTGAAGCTTCCTTTTTTATTGAAAGGACCTGTGTACATTATTCCATTAGGGGAAGATTTGTACAAAGTAGGGGCCACCTATTCGAGAGATGATTTAGGATACGCAGCGACACAAAAAGCCGAAGACGAGATTGTTTCTAAGTTTAAGAAAATGGTTTCGTGTCCGTTTACAATAGTTTCGCAAGAAATTGGAATTCGGCCAACCACAAAAGATAGGAGGCCTTTGATGGGAATGCTGTCTGAAAGTAAAAATAAGGTGTTTTTTAACGGTTTGGGAACGCATGGAATCATGGGAGCTCCGTTGTTGTCTAAAATGCTTTATGAGCATGTAGCGATGCAAATTGAGCTTCCGAAAGAGGTGGATATTAACCGATGGTCCTAAGCAGGTTTATTTCTTTGCTTTTTCTTTGTCAAATTTGAAGAAAAAATTGATCCAGATATTTCGTGAAATTCTTAAAATCACAGGAAGCAACACAATCAACGTTCCAGTAATCACAAAAAAGCTTTCGAGTCGGCCAAGACCTATAAAAAAGTAAGCAATGATGAAGGCAGCAACGGCAATGGCAACACCAACGGCATAACTTACATACATCGCACCGTAAAAGAAAGAAGGCTCTATTTTAAATTTGGTGTCACAATGTGGGCAGCGTTCGTGCATTTTTTGTGCCTCAGAGATAATATAGGGATTGCTATTTAGGTACATTTTGCCTGTATGACAAACGGGACATGTGCTTGTGAAAATACTATATAGCTTTGAACCTTTCATATCATTTTTTTTGCAGTACAAAATTAAGCATCTTTGCAAAAAAATTACAGCTTTATAGATGCTAAATATTCATAATCTTTCAGTTTCTTTTCAAGGAGACTATTTGTTCGAAAAAATTACCTTTCAATTAGGGGCAGGAACTCGCGTTGGTTTGGTAGGTAAAAATGGTGCGGGAAAATCTACCTTATTAAAAATAATTTCTGGAGAGCAAGAATACGACGAAGGTGCGATTGCCACCGATAAGGAAATTTCGATAGGGTTTTTGAAACAGGATATCGATTTTGAAGTTGGTAGAACGGTTTTGGAAGAATCGTACGAAGCGTTCAAAGAAATTAAAACACTTGAAAAGAAGTTAGAAGAAATTAACACCCAACTAGCTGAACGAACCGACTATGAAAGTGAGAGCTATCACGATTTAATGGTCGATTTGAACGAAGTACAGCATCAGTACGAAATTCATGGTGGGTATAACTACCAAGGAGAAACCGAGCGAATTTTACAAGGACTTGGATTTCAACGTGAAGATTTTAATAAGCTTACCGAAACATTCTCTGGAGGATGGCGTATGCGAATTGAATTGGCAAAACTGCTACTTCAGAATAATGATATTTTATTACTCGATGAGCCTACCAATCACTTAGATATTGAATCTATTTTATGGTTGGAAGAATTCTTGAAAAATTATGCAGGTGCGGTTGTGGTTGTATCGCACGATAAAATGTTCTTAGATAATGTAACCAATCGTACTATTGAGATTTCCCTCGGAAAGATCTACGATTATAACAAACCGTATACCCAGTATTTGGTACAACGGAAAGAACTTAGAGAGCAACAACTAGCGTCCCAAAAAAATCAGCAAAAGCAAATTGAGCAGACTGAAAAGCTAATTGAAAAGTTTAGGGCCAAGGCAAGTAAAGCAACCATGGCGCAATCGCTGATAAAAAAGCTTGATAAAATTGATCGTATTGAAGTTGATGAAGATGATAATAGCGTAATGACGCTACATTTTCCGGTTTCGATTACGCCTGGAAAAATCGTCATTGAATCTTCTAAGGTCTCAAAAAGTTATGGAGACAAGGAAGTCTTACGCAATGTAGATTTGATGGTAGAGCGTGATAGTAAGATTGCCTTTGTGGGACAAAACGGACAAGGAAAATCGACACTGGCAAAAATCATTGTAAACGAACTTTCACACGAAGGAACGATGAAATTGGGCCACAATGTACAAATAGGATACTTTGCTCAGAATCAAGCTGATTATTTAGACGGAAGTAAAACCGTTCTAGATACTATGATTGATGCGGCAAATGAAAAAAATAGAAGTAAAGTAAGAGATATATTAGGATCCTTTTTATTCCGAGGAGAAGAAGTAGATAAATATGTACGTGTATTAAGTGGGGGAGAGCGAAACCGTTTGGCGCTCGCTAAACTGCTTTTACAGCCGTTTAATGTGTTGGTGATGGATGAGCCAACCAATCACTTAGATATTAAGTCTAAGAACGTTTTAAAGGATTCGTTAGAGAAATTTGAAGGAACGCTGCTTTTAGTGTCTCACGATAGAGATTTCTTGCAAGGACTTACCGATAAGGTGTACGAATTTAAAGATCGTAAGATAAAAGAATATTTAGGAGATATAGAGTATTTCCTAGAACAACGAAACCTTCAGAATTTACGAGAAGCAGAAAAAAGAACTGTCATAGCTTCCGAAGGGAAACAAAAAAATTCAGGAGGAAAGCAATCGTACGAAAATCAGAAGAAACAAAAGTCACTTACCAATAAGCTAAGCAAAACTGAAGCTGCAATTGGAAAATTAGAAAAGGAGATTAAAGCAATTGATGCCGAATTAGCAATACGCTATGACGAAACAATTGCAAAACCAAACTTTTTTGATATGTATCAATCTAAAAAGGATACATTAAGTGAATTGATGGAAGAGTGGGAAAAGATCACAAATAAACTAGAAGAGTTAATTTAGAGTTTTTTTATTTAGGATATTTTTAACATCCGAAGAATATGTGCTTCCTATTTTTGAAAAAAAGGAAAATACATAAAAAATGCGTAAAATTATACTTTTTGCTATTGGGGTTGTAATTCTCGTTGGAGCTGTTCTTGGTGCGAATTACATTGTAAAAAACAACGAAAAGCAAAAACCTGAAGCGAAAAAAGTAATTAAAACGGTTTTTGTTGAAGAAGTAAAAAACAGTACGGTTCCTATCATACTTCCTGCCAATGGAAATTTGGTAGCAAAAAACCGATTGGAGATATACAGTGAAGTTCAAGGTATTTTCGAATCAAGTTCAAACGATTTTAAAGCGGGGCAGCACTACCAGAAAGGGCAGACACTAATCCGTATGAATTCTTCGGAATATTACGCTTCCGTACAAGCAGCAAAAAGTGAATTCTACAATCTTATCACTTCCTTAATGCCCGATTTACGTTTGGATTATCCCGATGCTTTTCCTGTTTGGAACCAGTATCTTGCTA
Organism: Ulvibacter litoralis; assembly: GCF_900102055.1. Lineage (GTDB taxonomy): Bacteria > Bacteroidota > Bacteroidia > Flavobacteriales > Flavobacteriaceae > Ulvibacter > Ulvibacter litoralis. The sequence continues at coordinate 310,866 of NZ_FNBA01000001.1, read as the reverse complement.
ATTTTGATATGACGAAATCGGTACCCAATCTTCCAGAGATGACCTCCGAAAAAGTACGTTATTTTATAACGGGAAGAGGCGTGTCAACTTCTTATTTTAATGTTAAAAACTTGGAGCAACGGCTAGGAAAATACAGCGTAAGAGCCCCTTTTAATGGAATTGTTACGGAAGCTTTGGTGACCCGAGGAACGCTAATTCGATCGGGACAAAAACTGGGAGAGTTCATCGATACCTCAGTGTTTGAACTGGAACTTTCAATCGCAAAAGAATTCAGTGACTTATTAAAGATTGGAGAAAAGGTACAGCTTAATACGGTCGATACGGGTAAAAATTATACAGGTACAGTCGTTCGAATCAACGGAAGAATTAATCAGGCCACTCAAACCATTAATGTCTTTGTAGAAGTAAAAGGAACTGATTTAAAAGAAGGCATGTATCTCGAAGCACAATTGGAGGCCAATGAAGTGGAAAACGCCATACAGTTGCCCCGAAAGTTACTGGTAGATGAGAATAAGTTATTTGTAGTGAAGGATAGTATATTATCAATTCTCGAAATAGATCCTGTTTATTTCTCTCCAAATGAAGTTGTAGTGAAAGGCGTACCCGACGGTACAAAAATTCTTTCCAAACCAGTTCCCGGCGCTTACTCTGGGATGCTTGTAAAAATTGGGAAAGGAATTTCTAAAGAAGATGAAGAACCTACTTCAACAACGAAAACACTTTAGAAATGAAAAAAATTATCAGCTATTTCATAAAGTACGAAGTTGCCACAAATGTGCTTATTCTTGCTTTTATCATTTTTGGGATCTTCGGAATTTTTCAATTAAAATCTTCTTTCTTTCCGTTACAGGAAGCTGAAATTATCACAATAAATATTGCCTATCCCGGAGCAGCTCCTCAAGAAATCGAAGAAGGAGTAGTGCTTAAAATAGAAGATAATTTAAAAGGTCTTATTGGTGTAGAACGTGTTACTTCGGTGTCTAGAGAAAGTGGCGGAAGTATTACGGTAGAGGTTGAAAGTAATGAAGATATTAACGCCATGCTTGCGGAGGTGAAAAATGCGGTAGATCGCGTTCCCAATTTCCCTACAGGAATGGAACCTCTCGTCGTGGCTAAACAAGAGCAGACTCGTCAAACGATCGATTTTTCAATTAGCGGAGAAAATATTGATCTAGGTGCTTTAAAACAAATTGGAAGGCAGGTTGAAAATGACCTCCGTGCTATGGATGGTATTTCGCAGATTACCGTTTCGGGCTATCCCGAAGAAGAGATTGAGATCGCCGTTAGAGAGAATGATTTGTTGGCCTATGACCTTTCTTTTTCTGAAGTTGCCGAAGCAGTGGCAAAAGCAAATATTTTAACTACTGGAGGAAATATAAAAACCGATGCCGAAGATTATCTTATTCGCGCGAGTAACCGATCGTATTACGGCAACGAGTTAAATAATCTCGTGGTTCGTTCGGAACAAAATGGGACACTGGTGCTACTTCAAGATGTGGCTACAGTTCGGGATCGTTTTTCTGAAACACCCAATGCTTCTTATTTTAATGGTAATGTGGCAGTAAATATTGAAATAACCAATACCAATAACGAAGACCTTATTTCTACCGCAGAACAGGTAAATCTGTATATCGAACAATTCAATCAGAAATATACGGGAGTACAAATTGATGTGGTAAGCGATTCTTCTATTCGGTTGGAACAACGAACCGCCCTTCTTCTAGAAAATGGAGCCGTAGGTATTTTATTAGTATTGTTGTTTCTTTCCTTTTTTCTAAATACCCGACTCGCCTTTTGGGTGGCATTCGGATTGCCGATTTCATTTCTTGGAATGTTTATTTTTGCCGACCTCTTTGGAGTAACGATTAATGTGCTTTCATTGTTTGGAATGATTATCGTTATTGGGATTCTTGTGGATGATGGTATTGTGATTTCTGAAAATATTTACCAACATTACGAAAAAGGCAAATCAAGAGTTCAGGCAGCAATCGATGGAACTATCGAGGTGCTTCCGCCGATAATCGCGGCAATTACAACCACAGTACTTGCGTTTTCTACCTTCTTGTTTTTAGATGGAAGAATGGGGAATTTCTTTGGAGAAGTTTCCGTTATAGTAATCCTTACATTGGTGGTCTCTCTTGTAGAAGCACTCATCATATTACCAGCACATATTGCGCATTCAAAAGCCCTTATTTCAGAAACAGAAGAAGAACGGAAAAACAAAAAAGGCATCGCCAAGCTATTTTCTAAACTTCGTGTTTTTAATGAATATGGCGATCGGTTTATGGCTTATTGCAGAGACAAAATTTACAGTCCGGTACTTCGCTTTGCACTTCAGCAGCGATTTATCACCTTCGCAATCCTTGGGGCATTAATGATTTTAACGATTGGGAGTATTAACGGAGGAATCATTCGTACGGCATTTTTTCCTAGTATTGCGAGCGACAGGGTAAGTATTAATTTGCTCATGCCTGAAGGGACTAATCCGAAACTTACCGATTCTATTATTTCGTTGGTGGAAGCTGCTGCTTGGCGTGTTAATGAAGATTATACCGCGCGTCAAAGCGGAAACAAACAAGTGGTAGAAAATATTATTAAAAGAGTAGGACCTGGAAATAACAAAGCTTCGTTACAGGTTAATTTACTGCCAGGTGAAGAACGCGACTTTTCTTCTCCCGATATTACAACCTCGATTCGTGAGGAAGTGGGTCCCGTGTTTGGTGTTGAACGACTTACCTTTGGTTCGGGTGGAAATTTTGGTGGAAGTCCGGTGTCTGTTTCACTCCTTGGAAACACCACAGATGAATTAAAAGCGGCAAAAGAGGAGCTTCGCGTGGCCTTTGAGAATAATCCACTTCTTACCGACGTAACCGATACCGACCCAGAAGGAATAAAAGAAATTTATGTATCACTTAACGAAACTGCCTATGCGTTAGGACTTAATTTACGAGATGTAATGAGTCAGGTGCGGGCAGGTTTTTTTGGTTTGCAAGCACAGCGTTTTCAACGAGGACAAGATGAAATTCGGGTTTGGGTGCGTTACAGCAGAGAAAATCGGGAATCGATTAATAACCTTGATGACATGCGCATTGTAACTCCGAGCGGAGCGCGCGTTCCCTTCAGAGAGATTGCTACCTACGAAATTAAACGCGGAGACGAATCGATAAGTCACTTAAACGGGCAACGTGAAATTCAGGTGAATGCAGATCTCACCGATCCTAAAGGCAGTCCTACCGAAATTCTTTCTGATATTCAAGAAAACGTAATACCCGACATCTTATCAAAATATCCTACGGTGCGTGTGTTGTATGAAGGACAGAATCGGGAAGCAAAAAAATTAACAGATTCAGCAGGAGTTGTGGTGCCAATTGTAGTGTTTCTAATCTATATTGTGATTGCGTTCACTTTCCGAAGTTATAGTCAGCCGTTATTGCTTATTATTATGATTCCGTTTAGTTTTATTGCTGTAGGTTGGGGACACTGGATTCATGATTTTCCTATCAATATCTTATCGGCGTTGGGGATTATTGCCTTGATTGGGATTATGGTCAACGACGGACTCGTACTCATAGGGAAATTTAATTCCTTTCTTCAGGAAGGGATGAAGTTTGATGAAGCTTTGTATGAAGCGGGAAGAACACGATTTCGTGCAATATTTTTAACCTCTCTTACAACCATTGCTGGGATCGCACCCTTGCTATTGGAAAAGAGTAGACAAGCCCAGTTTTTAAAACCGATGGCAATTTCTATCGCTTATGGAATTGGTATTGCAACAGTACTTACGCTCATTATTTTACCATTACTTTTATCTGTAACGAATTCAGTAAAAACGGGTTCAAAGTGGTTGGCAACAGGCGATAAAGTGACAAAAGAAGAAGTAGAACGTGCTATTAAAGAACAAAATGAAGAACATTAATTATATATGGTTTTTTCTGGGTTGCTTCGGAAGCATTTTCGGACAGGTAGATCTTTTAAGTAAGGAAGATGCTGTCTCTGAAGTACTGGAACAAAACTTCGGAATTGTAATTGCAAAAAATAACGTTGTTATTTCTGAAAATAATGCGGGCCTTTTAAATTCTGGATACCTACCGTCCTTAACAGGAAATGCGGGTGCTAGTTATAATATAGAAGATCAAACGGTCGGATTTCAAGACGGAAGAATTTCAGATATCACCGATGCAGAAACGACGCGATACAATGCTTCATTAAATTTAAATTACACATTGTTTGACGGTTTAGGACGTTATTACGATTACAAACGGTTAAAAGAAAACTATAATTTAAGTCAGTTGGAAGCTCGTGAAACGATTGAAACGACACTGCTTCAGTTGTTTTCGGTTTATTATGAAGTGGCGCGTCTTACCGAAAATGTAACAGTATTGGAGGAAACCTTTCAAAATACAAAAAAGAGATTGCTACGTGCTGGATATGCTTTTGAATACGGACAGATAAATAAACTGGAAGTACTAAATGCAGAAGTAGATATTGTAACTGATAGCATCAACTTAATGAATGCGCGGCAGCAATTACGGAATACGAAACGCGATTTAAATGTGGTGGTGAACCATAAAGATTTAGAGCGAAATTTTGAAGTAGATACGATTGTTGCATTTTCCAGTCCGATGGTGTTAGAAGAATTTGTACAAGGCTCAGACACGAACAATGTTCGTTTATTGCAGGCAAATTCGAACAAAAGAATCAATGAGTTTAGCTATAAAGCGAGCAAGGCAGTATTTTTACCCAGTCTTGGACTAACGGGTTCTTATGGATGGAATGAAGGTAATTTCCCTTCCACAAGCTTTGCAAGCTCCAATACCACCACGGGTTTTTCGGCGGGTCTAAATTTAACCTGGAGTTTATTTGATGGAGGTCGTGGAATTACGAATGTGAAAAATGCAAAAATTCAGGTACAGAATACAGATTTGGTAAAGCGTCAGTTAATTTCGGAAGTACAGAGAGATATTGCCAATGCAGAAGGTAATTACAGTAATTTATTAGCTATTTATCGGTTACAAGAACAAAATGTTGCTACCGCACAAAATAATTTTGAGCGCAGCAATGAGCAATATAAAGTAGGGCAGATAAGTTCTGTAGAATTGCGACAGGCACAAATTAATTTGTTGAATGCACAAACCAATAAAAACTTTGCAAAATATGAAACCAAGTTGGCAGAATTGGAGTTGCTTCAGTTAACGGGACAACTACTCAATGTGAAGTTTTAGTAGCCTTTTGTACTGTGTGATTGCCGCTAGTTTTGTAAATCGCATCTTTTTTCCGAAGAAACAATTTTTAATAGTAAACGAAACCTAAATGTTCGAACATTTTTTTCAATGTCCCTATTGCTGGGAGGAAATTTCGATGTTGTTAGATGCTTCAGTGGCACGACAAACGTATATTGAAGATTGCGAAGTATGTTGTAATCCCATCCAAGTGACCCCTCAATTTGAAGAGGGGATTTTAACTGGTTTCACTTCAGAAAATATAGAACAATAAAACCTGTAATAACACCTTTTGTTGATGCCAACGTTTAGACAACTACCCCTCTAAAAAAGAGACCCTTTTAAAGTTGATGTAAAAAAGGGGAAAAACCCTCTCTTTTAAAACGTGTATTATGTTGTAACTTTTAAAAATTCATAAATAGAATTATTTATGAATGTGATATTGGTGTATTAGGAATGTATCGTATTGAGGCTGATTACGTTCCTATTAAAGTTTAACATTAGGCGATTATACAAAATAGTATATTTATCAGCTTTTAAAAAATTAAGGAAATAGGAACCACTTAAAAGTAGGATATTTCCTTCTTTTGTTTTTGAAAATTCTTTATTTTTGGTTTTCATCACGTTTGTTCTTGTTGAATAAGATAAAGAAAGGGGTAAGTCATTATTTAATAATTGTAGGTATAAATGTCAGTGGATTTTAGTTTTTCTGAAAATACAATAGGATATATTGTTGAGGGGGTTATGGATAAAAAGGCCGTACTAGAACTTCGTGACTCTGTGTTGCATAAACTGAAAACCTACGACAAAGTAAATTTGTATTTAGAAGATAACGAAATCCGAAAATTTACGCTCACCGCTGTTTTTATTGCAACCATCTTTCCTATTGAGTATTCTAGTAAATTAAATAAAATTGCCATTGTATCAAACCGTAAGTGGATTCATGCGCTTGCTACGATCGATGATTTTTTTATTCAAGGAGAGTTCAAAAAGTTTCCAACAGAGAATAGATTGGATGCGATGGCGTGGATTGCCGAATAGAAGAAATCTTACAACCCTCCTCCCGTTAGGCTTTCTGTAAGGCCGGCCATAATATTTACCCAGATATAATTAAAAAACGATTTCGTTTTATCGGGCGTTGCGGTAATCGCACTTTCGCTATAGCCTTCATTTTTACTGTTTTTCGATACAAATAAATTAGCAATTGTTGAGAGTAGCTTATTTTTTTCTCTTCCAGACTTATTCAGTATCGCTATTTTAAAGTCGTTGTAATTAATTTTCATATCCGAATGCGATGCATTTCTATTTCCGTCAATCGTTACATAAGTTTTTAGCACCTTTCCCGTTAATCGTACCCTTAAATTTGCTTCCGTAAAAGGATTTAAATCGCTCGCTTCCAATGCGCCAATGGAGGTTTTAAACGTAAAATGATCTGAAACATCTTGGATATCAAAACTCCAATCGACTGTAAAAGGCGTGTCTTTCATAAACAGGGCTTTAATGGCAATAGTGGTTGTAGAGTTTCCTTCCGAAGTATTATTAATGTTTTTAATATCGGCGTCTAGCGATTTAAAAAGTAAGGTTCCGCCCAAATTGTTTTTCTTGGTGCGTTCTTGATAGGTAATGGTACCATTCTTAATTTTCACCGCATCGATAGAAAGATCAAAAGGTACTTCTCGCAATGCGCGACTGTATAGTTTTTTGTGCGTTGGATCGTCTGCGACCAATTTATCCCTAAAGATTAGCGCCGAAGGAGTGTCAAGGGTTATAGCGGTACTCTTCGCAAAGAATTTACGGTTCTTAAAGCCAAAATCGATTCCGTCTACCGTGAGTGTTTTTAGTTGTACGTCGTAATAGTCTCTTTCGTTTTGAATGACTTCGGAAAGTTTGGTCTTGCTGTACTTTGTTTTGAGGATAATATCGGTAAGAGTTGCTTTTTTATTCTTCAAGACAAAATTGTTTGCGGAAAGGTTTTCGAAGGCATTCATCTTTACAAAAATGGAATCTGCTTCCGCTTCATAACTTTCAAACGTAACAGGAAGGCGTTTCAATAACGTTTCCGAAGTAATAGAAATGCCCTTAACCGCTACGGAAGCATTTTCGGTGTACAGTTTTATGGTGTTTTGTTCATCTTCCGTAATTTGAAGCGTTGCATTTTCAATAGAAATTTCGTCAATTTCAATAGGTTTAAACAACGTAAGCATGGGTTTTTTGGTAGTGTCTTTCGAAGCCTTCAAAAGGTTTTCTTTGTAGCGAATGGTAGGGTTTTTTAAAGAGATGTGATCAATATGTATGGTATTGTGAACAAGGTACTGCCAATAACTAATATCGGTAATCACTAATTTGTTTAAATTGACCTGGGTGTGAATCACCTCGGAGTCTTTATTTTTTATGGCTACGGAAACATTAGAGAAGGTAAGGGTGCCTTCCAATACATTTAGAGAAAGATCGTCGTACGATTGCACAATGGTTTCGGTCAATCGGTTGTTAATGAAGTGTTCTACTTTGTTTTTAATGCTGTTGTTTACCCAATACACAGCAGCAAGTATGAGGATACTTACGGTTAAAACAGTGAGTAAGCTGTAGCGTGTTTTCTTGGTCATATATTAAAAATAGCAAACAAGAAGCTGTCAGCGAAATATTTATGATTTTATGTTAAACTTTCTAGTGACTTTACTTGCGGGAACTAAAAAACGTTGTATCTTTGCAGTCCGAAATAATCGTGTCGGCATTATGAACCGAAAGTTAAAAGCTAAGAACATTATTTGGGATTGTATCTTGGGCATCTCTCAGATACTATATATCGCGGGATAGAGCAGTAGGTAGCTCGTCGGGCTCATAACCCGAAGGTCACTGGTTCGAGTCCAGTTCCCGCTACTAGGAAAAAAGCTTCAAGTTCTCTTGAAGCTTTTTTTATGCAATAAGTTTATGCTGCGATTTTAAGAGTGTTCTGTTCATTTCTTTTGCTTGTCCAAAAGAAACGAACCAAAGAAAAAGACACCCACGCTGGGGAATTTTGAAATCCGTGCCGGCTTTCAAACCCCCATCCAAAAAACCGCGTCCTCCTACGTCGTCCTGCTTCGATTTTTTCGATGGGTATTCTACGCTTAGGGATTGGGGACTTGTGATTATGAATGATGATGTTCATTGGGTTTTAAGGGTGTTCTGTTCATTTCTTTTGCTTGTCCAAAAGAAACGAACCAAAGAAAAAGACACCCACGCTGAGGAATTTTGAAATCCGTGCCGTCTTTCAAACCCCTATCGAAAAACCCGCGTCCTCCTTCGTCGTCCTGTTTCGGTTTTTTCGATGGGTATTCTAGGCTTAGGGATTGGGGACTTGTGATTAGTGACTTGTGACTTGTGACTGGTGATTTGTGGTTATGAAATGATGATGTTCATTGGGTTTTAAGGGTGTTTGTTCATTTCTTTTGCTTGTCCAAAAGAAACGAACCAAAGAAAAAGACACCCACGCTGGGGAATTTTGAAATCCGTGCCGTCTTTCAAACCCCTATCCAAAAAACCGCGTCCTCCTTCGTCGTCCTGCTTCGATTTTTTCGATGGGTATTCTACGCTTTGGGAAAAGGTTTGTATGGGTGTTTTAGGTTTCAATTATGTCTTTTCTTTTTTGAATTTTACGGAATCTTTTCTTAAGCTAGATTACTGACGTAGTGTTTATAGAGTTCTGAGGGATTAACAGTGTTCTGTTCATTTCTTTTGCTTGTCCAAAAGAAACGAACCAAAGAAAAGACACCCACGCTGGGGAATTTTGAAATCCGTGCCGTCTTTCAAACCCCTATCGAAAAACCCGCGTCCTCCTGCGTCGTCCTGTTTCGGTTTTTTCGATGGGTATTCTACGCTTAGGGATTTGTGACTGGTGATTTGTGACTTGTGACTGGTGATTTGTGGTTAGGAAATGAAGAGGATTCTGAGGGATTAACGGTGTTCTGTTCATTTCTTTTGCTTGTCCAAAAGAAACGAACCAAAGAAAAAGACACCCACGCTGAGGAATTTTGAAATCCGTGCCGTCTTTCAAACCCCCATCCAAAAAACCGCGTCCTCCTACGTCGTCCTGCTTCGATTTTTTCGATGGGTATTCTACGCTTAGGGATGATTTTTTTGACTTTTCTTAAAACTGACAAATCGGAGGGAATATTTCAAAACACTTATACATATATTGAATGTAGCTGAACCCTTTTTTTCTAAACAGTTGTTAGGTTTGTATTATAATGGAGTCCAATACATAGAACAATTAAATCCTTATAAAATGAGAAAATATATTTTAATTCTACTTTTTATGCCATTTATCTCTTGTGCAGAAAGCGGAAATTCAATTCCAGATTTAGCGTATAGTTCCAATTTAGAAATTAGTGATAATGTAGCAACCATAAGTCACCAAAAGTGGGATGATTTATTGCAAAAACATGTTTCAAGCTCGGGAAAAGTAGATTACCTGGGGTTTAAGAACGATACAGCAGCACTTCAATCTTATTTAGATGTTTTAGCCGAAAACCTTCCTAAAAAATCATGGTCAAAAAATGCAACTTTGGCGTATTGGATTAATGCATATAATGCATTTACGGTGAAATTAATTTTAGATAATTATCCAGTTGAAAGCATAAAGGACATTAAAAAACCTTGGGATCAAGATTTTATTATGTTAGAAAATAGCGCCTATAGTCTAGGTGAAATTGAACATAAAATTTTAAGGAAAATGAATGAACCTCGAATTCATTTTGCCATTAATTGCGCATCTTATTCGTGTCCTAATTTGTTGAATGAAGCCTATACTGAAGCCAAGATTGAAAAGCAGTTAGAAAGTTCGACAATTTCTTTTATTAACGATACAACCAAAAATAGTATTACTGCCGATAAAATTGAAATTTCAAAAATATTTGATTGGTTTTCTGGTGATTTTAAAAATGAAGGAAGCTTGATTGATTTTTTAAACAAATACTCAACTGTAAAAATCAATGCAAATACTAAAATTAACTATAAAGATTACAAATGGAATTTAAATAATTGATTTACATTAAATAAAATAAACATGAAGAACATGCTATTAATTACACTGGTGCTAATTGCCATAGTCATGGTGATACTTGGAATTATTGGAAAAATGCTCCCTCCAGCGCTTACAGGAATTGGGTTTATTATTATTTCAATTTTGTTTTATAAAAAAGACATATAAAAAAAAGGTGATTTCGGTAGAGTTTTTTTGGTTGTATTTCAATCAATGCATAATTGATGAAGCTGCCGATGTCACAAATACTTTATGTAAACGTATTTAGTTCTTGACTTTAAAATGGAAGGTTAAACAGCCTATATAATGAGTTTATGCTGCGGTTCTATTTGTGTTCTGTTCATTTCTTTTGCTTGTCCAAAAGAAACGAACCAAAGAAAAAGACACCCACGCTGGGGAATTTTGAAATCCGTGCCGTCTTTCAAACCCCTATCCAAAAAACCGCGTCCTCCTTCGTCGTCCTGTTTCGATTTTTTCGATAGGTATTCTACGCTTAGGGAACGGATTGGTATCGTGTTTTTAGAGTTGTTTTTTGAGTGACTTGTGACTGGTGATTTGTGATTATGAAATGATGATGTTCATTGGGTTTTAAGGGTGTTCTGTTCATTTCTTTTGCTTGTCCAAAAGAAACGAACCAAAGAAAAAGACACTTAGGTTTTGGGAAGGTGAGTATTGAATAGTTTGGGTTTTGTTTCTTATTCATAACATGACGGTTCGAGCCTGCCTTTTAGAATATACGATACGTATACACGAGTAGGGATAATAATTTGTTCGTGCCTTTTTTGGATATATTTCACAAGTTGGGTCTCTATTGGGTTTTATTTATTTGGGTTAGATTGGCTAAAAGTACCGTATTTACAGGGCTTATGGCACGTTTAGAGGTGTTAAGAATTATCCCTTGAATGCCTGTATTTAAGATCCTTTTAGGTTTATGAGGTTTTATGGGCTTATCCATGGCTTATCCATGGCTTATCTAGGGGGTATCTAGGGGGTATCTAGGGGGTACTACTTCTTTGTGGTTTTGATGGAATGCTGTTTTATAAAAGCGCACTAGAATTGTCACGCTTTACAAAAGCGCGTCAGGGGTCTTATCAAAATAAGAGAGTCCACGCGTTGTATATGCTTTTTACATTTAGTGAGTGCTCTAACTGGCCTCACCTTACGGGTGTACAAGCACCCTCGTTACGCATCAGCGTATCATTCGACAATAAGTTCAATGCCTGCTTTTTCTGCTTTGTACTTTATTTTGACCATGAGGTCGTAATAGCTCCAGTTTCTTAGGACAAATTTTTCTGCTTTGGCTATTCCAATTTTATCTTCCTGGTTTCTTAAAATGAGTGTTCCTACTTGATGTTTGATGCAAAAGTCGATCAGGCTTTTACTATAGAAGTGGATACGTTGTTGCACATATTTATTTTCCTTTTGGTGGAAGCTGTGCATTGCTTTTAATTTTCTTTTGGTTCCTTTTCCCGATTTGGAAAAAGTAGCTCCTTCTTGTGCCCTTTTTCTAGCTGCCTGTATGGCTAGCCTTCTGTACATAAACTCTTCCTTGCTGCCAATAGTTAGTTTCTTGTTGGCTGTTTTTACTATAAGTGGATATTCGAGGGATAGGGATGCTTCCGCTATTACTTCAGGTCTCAGACGGTGTTCGTCCTTTTCAATTTCAAATACTGGGAGCCAGTATATCTTGCCATTTTTTAGTTTGATATGTGATGTACAGAGTTTGGTATTCCCTGTTATTACCTGTTCTAATAGCTTTCGTTTATCTGTTAAATCTTTCCCTAAATAGGTGCGAAAAGGGATCTGGAACAGCTTAAAGCAGAATGCATTTTTTTGGTCATCATAATGCAGGCCACTTACCAGCTCTAAGCTGAACGGCAATGCCATATCTCTTCTGAAGTTTTTTAAGGAGCATTCGCCTTTCCAGTATGCAGGTCTATCTTTGGTAAAGGAGGTTACCAAGGTTTTGTTGAGTGTGGACAATATGTTGGTTGGGATTTCGCCTTTAAATCGATTTGATACCACCCGATAGGTTGTATTGATACGAGAGCGTTGCAAGATTCCGTCCTCAACTTTTTTTTCGTCTGCCAGTTTATATTGTATTCCTTCGGATAGGTAAAAGAATTCCTTGATCATTTCCTGTACGTACAGATGTGTAACGATAAGGTTGGCCGCTCTAAAGCACCTGTTTTGCCATTGGTATAGTGTATCTAGTGCTATTTTCCGCTCCTCCTTGGTGGGAAGGTCGATCCATAGCTGGATTTTTCGTGTTCGTTTCATTGTAGCTGTTTCCATATTAAGCTAATTGTGGTTGGTATTTGTCTTGTACTATTTTATATGCGGCCACAAACTCGCTGTGCACTTCTTTTTGAGTAAGGTTGAGCGTTGTGGCAATGAAAGCAAAAGTACAGTTCCCTTCACATCGTAGTTTTAGTACTTCTGCCTGTTGCGGTGTTATCCCTTCTTGAATTTTTAGTTTGACTGTACTTTGTTTGGAATTAAGCTTGTCTCCTTGGTTTATGATGTTTTTGATATCGCTAATGGCCTTTTTTATATCGTTACAGGTTTCTTTAAGGCTCGTTCCCATTGCCTCGGAAATGGCCTTGTATTGAAAGCCATATTTTAGGCAGAGCTCGATGAGGTGGCTGCTTTTTGCATTTAATAGGGGCAATACTATTTTGATTCTATCGAAGTCTTTTTGGTTCATCTCTTGGAGTTTTTGATTTTCTGTTCCATTGAGGGGGTCGTATCCTACCATATAGTCTTGATAGTTTTGAAAATTCTCTAACGATTGTATGTTTCTAGAAAAATTATTTTTGGGACGGGTATAGTAGGAGATACACTCTCTTTTCATCACAAATCGTAAAAAGAAGAAAATATGCTTGGGAGATTCTATTGTTTCTCTATAGAGCCATAATTTTAAAAAAGCATCCTGTACCAATGATTCTATTACAAACTCATCATCGATTAATCGCTTGCCCACCCAGAAGATATTTCTGCTGTGTTTGGCATAAATATCTGCAAAGGCGGAAGGACATCCTTTTTTTAATAGTTCTAACTTAGTGTTCGCCATGAAAGCCCTCCTTTACATTGGTGGTTGTTGTACTTGCATTCTAATGGATTTTATGTAATACCCAAAGTGAATGCTTCTAATATTTTACTTTAAGAAGTCTCTCAAATATGTAATTATGAGTCAAATATAATAAATAATTTTAAATTACGGTCGAACGACCGAAGTATTTTGTTAGTCATCCATTTCCTTTGTTACTATGACTGATATTAATGTTGAAATATGTAACTATATAACAAAGGAGTGGCTGCAACCATGGCTAAAGGAAGGTAAATCACAAAATGCCTTTGCTATCTTGCACACTATTGATGAAAGTACAGTAAGGAAGATAAAAAATATACATAATTATAGAATTCCTGTGGAAACTTTATATCGAATTTGCGAAGCTAGAGATATTACGTTATATGATTTTTTTCAAAAAATAGACTGTTAAACGATATCTCTATATTGAGACTTATTTCCCGCTGTTGCATCATCTAACTGTTTGTTCTATACGGTAAAGGGGATGCGCTTTACAAGAGTAAGGCAGGTTTTATAAAGTGCGGTAGAAACGTCACGCTTTGCAAAAGCGCGCCAGGGGAAAGTATACTCTGACATAAAAATTAATTATCCTTCATCGTATCCCAGAAATCAGTATCTAGTTTCTTTATTTCTATAGTCTGTACCACTTGCATTCCTAAACCAAATTTGTAAATATATTCGGCTAATTGGTCCCCATCGATTAGGATAATTGTTGCATTGTTTAATTTAAGTACATACTCAATAGCTCCCTTCGAAAAGTAGGAGGTGGTGATAAAAACTCCTTTACTCATTGGAGCTCCTAACATGGCTCCGGCAAACCTTTGAATATCGTCTCTACCAACACCATTTTTATGATCGTATCTTTTCGCTTGTATATGAATTCTACCTAAACCTAATTCGTCTTCTTTTATTATTCCATCAATACCGCCGTCATTGGAAGCCTTAGTGACCAAACCAGAATCCTTAATTTCGCCTCCATACCCCATTTGCTGTAAAAGTTGTACTACTAGATTTTCAAACTCATAAGGAGTTTTACTTAGAATCATATTTAAAATCTCTGTTTTCCGAGCTGACTTTATTTTCTCAAAAGAACTGTATAATTTCTCAGATGGAGTGCCACTATTGGTGGATTCATTTATTTCTTCTTCTAATTTTGTGTTTTTCTTGGACTTTCTCGGTACTTCTCGCTCATTTACTTTAGTATCCACATAATCATTTATCTTTTGGGGAGTTTGTAAAAGAAGATTTCCGGAATCATTGATCTTATAGAACCCTCTTTTTGGCTTATCTAGTAAATCTGCCATATTCAAATAACTCAATGCCCAGCTAACTCGATCGTAGAATATATGACCGTTACCAGAAGGATACATTTCCGACATATCTTCTTCGGTAAGTTGAAAATATTCACCCAGAAAAGCTACAACTTCATTTAGTTTTAATGTTCCTTTGTCTTGAAGCAACTGCAAGGCAGGAACACGGATTTCAAAGTGTTTTGGTATGGGCATATTTAATATTCTTTATGATTTATAATTGTATCTAATAACTTTTTTTGCAGTGTTTTATCGTTTGTTAACTTACTGAGAAGTTTTTCTGGTTTGGCTTTAGGTCTAATATCTGTTAAAATAGCTAATTCATCTTTATAAGCCATAAAAGGCTCATATAGTTTATGATAAGCTCTACCTACCGCTCCCTGGAACATCATTAGACTTGGATTAATATTTACACCACCTTTAAGAACATGACGTTTTGAAATACCAGGATAAGGATCGATAAAATAAATATCCATAATTCCTAATTGAAATGCTTTTTTAGCACATAGTTCACATGGACTTGCCGTAGTAAATAGCTTACCTCCTTTAATTCCTTGACCTCCGGACTTACTGATTTGAAGCATAGCATTTTCTTCAGCGTGAAGTGAACGTGTATGTACTTGATTTTTTTCCCCTTCAAAAGCATTATGAAAAGATTTAAAACAGAAAGAGCAATTGCGTCCCTCTAGGTCTAGACTCAAGTGTTTTTCATTAACTTCTGATTTAAATTTATCGTGAAAAGTTTGATCATCACTATATGTGTTAGAATTATCTTGTCCTAATTCGAAATCACTGAATTGATTGGTATTATTTTTATTGATTAAGTCTTGAGCATTTCTTAAATTACAGGGTAATTGATTTTGTGGAACATCATTCCAGCCTATTGCTTTTATAGAAAAGTTCTGGTCAGTTACTAGTGCACCTACTTGTCTTGAAATACATCCTGAGCTTAATTTAGCATTAAAAGCTATTTGCATAGATCTTTCAATTGCAGAAGGAGTAATAAGTCCTGGCTGCTGAACTAGAGAAACTAGTTTTACCAGTTGTCTATCTAAAGAAATAAATTGATAATTATTATTTTTAAATAACCCATCAGTTATAGGTTCAAGGCTTCCGTATTGCTTATTAGAAAAAAATATGTGATAATCACTAATTTGGATACAGTTTATTATATCAGGAGATGCAAATTCGCCATTATTTACTTCCTCTCCTTTGTATTCACTTTCATCTAGATTATAGATGTCTTGAATAGTACTATCGAGAACTTTCTTTGATATTAGTTTACTTTTAAGATATTCAATTCGTTCTTCTTCAGACTTATTTGTGGCAATCATATAAAAAGCAGCAAACTTCTCTTTAAAGTACATAGCTTCACGAGAATTTTTTAAAGAATCAATAACTATTCTGGTCTTTGTTTTACCTTTCTTAACGTATCTCCAGCATTTAATTACTCGATTAATTGTTTCTGCAACGGTATAGATATGATTATAACTGTACTCTTTACCTTTTACTGCAGAATAATTAGTAACAACAGATCCAAAATTTCTAAGATTATTTGCAATATCATGTATAAAACGAGTTCTTTTTATAAAATTATGATTATTAAGAATTTCATAAAATTTTAAAGATAATTCTTCATGCTCATTAAAATAATATTCATATAATTTTCTATAGTTCTTTTTATTAGATAGACAGGAATTAAGATCTTCTTTTTTAAATTCTTTAATCTTTAAATACCACATATCACTAGCCAATAGTAAACCTTTCAATTTCTCAAATAATATCAGTTTATCATCTTTATTTGTAAATCTATTACCTAAAATCTCTGGATTGAGTTCCGGATCATTTTGACAAATAATCTCTATAATTTTTTCAATTGTATCAAGAATCGATTCAGATTTTTGGGCTGCATAAAATAAAACATGAAATAATAGTATGTCCTTATATAGAATTTTCTTGAATGCTGTCCAATTTTTGGGGTGAGATAAATAGTTAGTACAAATATTAGATTTTATATTCTCAGGGTTTAAAGAGTTTTTAATTATTAAAGAATTTAAATTTTGATTAAAATCTTCTTTAGCTAATTTATCGGCAATTTGAGAACATCCAGACCCTACTCTACCAGTAATTGCTATTACAGTAAAACTTGTTCTTAAAGAATAAAACTTATCTAAATTCATATTTCTTAATTTATAGATTATATAATCTTTTTTTAAAACACTCTAACCATCACCCAACCCATTCTCCATAGATTGTTTTCTGAAACCCGATAAATGAGTTTCGGATCGATTTAATATCTCCTAGCTCTCGTTTTGCATCGGCGATTGCTTTGTATTTTAATTCTAATAAGTCGGGGAGTTTTGCATCATCCAGTTCATTTACCCCTTCTTTCACATATTGTTCTAATACAAAGTTTAAGAATTCTTGTTGTTTTGGATTGTAATCGCCCAAATGAATTCTGGCGTTGTCTGCACGGTCTAATCTTGGAACTAACCCTTTGTGATATGCAACATAATTTAATACATCAAAAAGATCACTATGTTCTCCATGCACCAAATTTCGTAAATCTTCTAATTGCGCATTGGTATACCCTTTTTCTTCTAATTCAGTGAGTAATTTTTTTCGGGTACTCGGCACACTCCAAATTGTTCGTAATTCTTTTTCCGAAGTAAAGAAACCAGGAATATCGCCAAACAATTGTTTTACAAATTCGGTAGCAGAAATTGGTGTTCCCGACGGACTCCAAAACGAAGTCTTTACCATAGAATCTAATTCTAACTCTTTGCCTTTCGCCAAAGTTACCTTTATCATTTTGCGTGGAGGAGTATCACAAACGCAAGGATCGTTCTCACACACTTCGCATATTTCAGGTTCTGGTTTCAGACAAATACATTTTTTCTCGCCACATACATTACAAGGTTTTTTCTCTCCTCCTGTAGTTGGTTCGGGTGGATCCAACGGCTCACCGTCCCATGCTGGGTCATTGAAGTGCTCATGCGCATCTACAAAGTCATAGACAGTAAAATAATCCTTCCCATCAAACAAACGAGTTCCACGACCTACAATTTGCTTAAATTCTACCATCGATTTTACAGGACGTAGCAATACAATATTTCTTATTTCGGGTGCATCAACACCCGTACTTAGTTTTTGTGAAGTAGTAAGTATGGTAGGAATATTTTTCTCATTATCCTGAAAATCGCGAAGGTGGTTTTCTCCCATATTTCCATCATCTGCAGTCACTCTATGACAATAATTAGGGTTTTTGCTTGTAGCGTATTGATTGATTAAATCTCGAATTGCCGCAGCATGAATTTGCGTGGCACAAAAAACCAGTGTTTTTTGTTTCTGATTAATCATATCCATAAAGATTTTTACGCGATATTCTTCGCGAGCCTTTATTTCAATAATCTTGTTTATCTGTTCCTCTGTAAATTTAGTGCCAATCGGAATTTCAATATCACTTTCAATATCATCATCGCCCGTATAGGTGTATTCATCAATTGTAGTATCAATTTCCTTTACTTTAAATGGGGTTAAGAAACCATCGTTAATCCCTTCTTTCAAGGAATAAATATAAACCGGGTCTCCAAAATAATCGTAGGTATCTCCATTTACATCGCGTTTGGGAGTCGCAGTTAAACCTAATTGTACAGCAGGTGAAAAATATTCTAAAATATCCCGCCACGTACTTTCATCGTTAGCGCCACCACGATGACACTCATCAATGATGATAAAATCGAAAAAGTCTCTCGGGTATTCTCCAAAATAGGGTTTTGCCTCCCCGTAGTTTGCTTCTTCTTCTGCTGCTTTATAAAGGTTGTTTTCTTCTTCAATGTTTGAAATTGCGCTATTTCCTGCCATAAAAGACTGGAAAATGGTAAAAAAGATGCTTCCGTTTTTTGGAATACGTCCTTTCTTTTTTATTTCTGAAGGGCGAATACGTACTTTAATATTTTCATCTATAACATCAAATGCATTGAACGCATTAAAAGCCTGGTCTGCTAATATGTTTCTATCTGCCAAAAATAAAATTCTTGGACTTCTGGAAGCATCCCGTTTTAAATTCCACTTGGCATGAAATAGTTTCCAAGCAATTTGAAAAGCGATGGCTGTTTTTCCTGTTCCTGTTGCTAATGTTAATAGTATTCTGTCTTTTTTTTCTGAAACCGCTTCCAACACTTTAGCAATAGCATTTTGTTGGTAATATCTAGGTTGCCAAGTACCGCCTCTGTCTTCAAAAGGGATAGCGAATAAGCGTTCTTTCCAATTGGCAATTTCAACTTTGTACTCTTCTTTAGGAGTAGGGTAGGTCATTTCCCAAAGCTCGTCTGGAGTAGGGTAGTTGGTTACATCACCTTCAGTACCTTCTTCTAGATCCATGCCATAGATTTGCAATCCATTGGTAGCATAGGTAAAACGAATATTTAAGCGTTCCGCATAGTCTTTGGCTTGGCCTACACCATCGGTGTAGTATAAATCTCTTTTTTTGGCTTCAACAACCCCAATACGTCTGTTTTTGTATTCTAAAACGTAGTCTGCAAAAAGGGGTGTTGCACGTCTGTTTTGGCCTAATAAACGCCCTTTAGTAATAGGAAACTCCAAACGCAGACGACTGCCTTCAACAATGCCCCAACCTGCTTCTCGCAAAGCTGGTTCTATTAAATCGTGTTTGGTTTGTGCTTCGTTCATTTATTTCGGTTTAATACACTAATCACCAATCGTTTTACGGTTTCCATTTCTTCTGGTTTGCTTGAAGCAATAAACAGTGTTAAACTTGCTAAGGTATCATTACTGATTATAGGTTGTTTTTCAGCATTAAAAAGCATCTTGTTTTGTTCTAAAAACTTTAAAAAACAAGCTGCTGCTATTCGTTTATTACCATCTACAAATGCGTGATTTTTTACTACTAAATATAAAAGTGTTGTTGCTTTTTCTTCAAGGCTTGGGTAAAAATCGTCGTCTCCAAATCCTTTTGCAATTTGGGCAACCGAACTTTCAAAGCTTTTGTCTTTTTCTTTTCCAAACACATCAGAATCAAATTCAGTAAGCATTTGGTTTATAAGTGTTTGATACTCTTTTAAACTTGGGTAATTTGCTTCTTTCGTTGTTAAACCTTTAGCATCTAATTGTTCGTGGTCGTAGTCATCTAATAGGCTTAAACCTTTGGCAAAGGTTTCTAAGATTATGTTATCTGAAGCTTTTTCTTCTATGGCTTTGCTTACTGTTCTGGTTAAAATATGAATCCCGTCTTTTAACAACTTTACTTCTTGTTCTTTTTGCTCTAAACGTTTTTGGTTAATAGTATATCCTTGAACTAAATGTTCTTTTAAGGTTTGAGTTGCCCAAATACGGAATTGTGTGCCTTGTTTTGATTTTACTCTATAACCTACAGATATGATAACATCTAAATTATAGTATTTAACGTTTTTAGATTGTGTTTTTCCTTTAATAGCGCCATGTTGTGTGGTGTGTCGGAAATCCCGACATACCCTATCTTCCGTTAACTCTCCTTCTTTAAAAATATTATTAATATGCTCTGTTATGGTTGTTCTTCCTTTATTAAAGAGTTCGGCCATTTGCGCTTGTGTAAGCCAAACCGTTTCTTCCTCAAATTGTACATTAATTTGAGTAGAGCCATCTTGAGCTTGATAAATTTCTATTTGGTTTTTTATCTCCATATATTTTCAACTGTCGCGTATTTTGCGACAGTTGCGTCTTTACTAAGTTCACCTTCTTTAAAAACATTAGTAATGTGTATACCAATAGTCTTTATATCACTACCAAATAGTTCTGCTAATTGATTACGGTTTAACCAAACAGTTTCATGATGTACTTGAACTTCTATAGAAGCATTAGCATCATCTGGTTTAAATATTACTATTTGGTTGCCTGTAATCATACCGCAACTTCCTTTTCAGTTAACTCGCCCGCAAAGGCTTTTTTCAGCATGGATTTTTTGAGGTCTTCTAAATCTTCAAGTTTCTGTTCGTAATTTTTAATTAATGAGTTAGTCTTTTCTTGCAGATTCTTCATTATTAGAATATTCTGTTTTTCTTCCACTTTTGATCTTGGAATTGAAAGTTTTGATCCTTTCACATCATTGTCTGATACTGCTGGATAACTAGCACCTCTTTGCAATGATTTCATTCTATCCATAAATTTTGTTGTTAGTAGGTAAAAGAAAATCCAATCAGAACTAATATTTTCTGTTGGCCTTAAAACCACATAACCAGTGCTACAAAGATTCCCTGATATTTCTTCATCAATAATGGTTGCTCGTCTCAATGTAGGTCTAGTAGTCGCAAAAATCACATCACCTTCGTGAATTATTTTCTTTGCTCTACTTGGTGCATTTTCTTTATTTACTGTTGTTGTTTCAGTAACACTTAAAGTTTCTCTTGAAACAGAACTCAAATCAACATATTCAAATTCTTCACTTGCAAAATCTTGCCACTTAATATTCTTGGTTTTTTCACAAACCTCCCCCAAAGTCTTTTCCTCCCAACCCTCACCTTTTTGGCTAAAAATGTCATTCAATTTAGATTGAAACAGCTCTTTAGCGTTTTCTATGTTTTTTTCAATATTGGCTTTGGCTTGATCTATGGCTGTAAAAGCTTTGTCGAGTATGGCTACGATTTGTTTTTGTTCTTGAAATGGTGGGATTGGGATTTGAATTTTTTTAAGCAAACTGGATTTAATACCTGTAACTGTAGCTCCTGTGCCATTCGAAAATATGTCATCTCTTACTTCAGGTGATAAAAGTAAATACTTTAAAAATGTTTGATCCAATATTCCACTCTCTGGTTGCATGACAATTGTCCTTTGAGCAAATGCCACTTTTTCATGAATTAAGAGTTGAGCGACATTAGCCAATGGAGCTTCAGTAGTAAAAATCACATCACCATAATTGGGTATCCCTCTTCTCATCCACTCTTCATAATTATCTTCTGCAATAAACTCCTCAGGATAATTTTGTAAATACCCCAATTTGACATTTTTAGCAGTAATAAGCTTCACACCACTTTCCGTTTTCTTAGGAGTACGCCCTCTGTAATCAATTAATTTTATGTGTTGCTCAAGAGAACAATATTTCCATCCTTCTCTCATACCAATTCTTTAATAGATTTCAAAATCGCTTTGGTTTCCTTATCTAAAAAAAACATTTCATCTAATATTTCCTCTGGACTTCGTAATGGTGCTTCTTCAGGGGTGTTTGGGTTTTTAACAGATAAATCAAAGGTGGTTTCATCAATATCTGCCACTTTTATATTCCAAGATTGTTCAGTTTCCGGCTTCGTTTTTTGCAATTCAATAAATGAAGCCATATCGGCATCGTTTAAAGGATTGGTTTTCCCCATATTTCGCCCTGGGTCTAATTGGTAGTACCAAATCTTTTTGGTGGGTTCTCCTTTTTCAAAAAACAAAACCACGGTTTTTACCCCTGCCCCCGTAAACGTACCTCCTGGTAAATCTAAAATAGTATGCAGGTTTGAGCCTTCTAATAAGAGTTTACGCAACGCTACCGAGGCATTGTCGGTATTGCTCAATACGGTGTTTTTTATCACGATTGCAGCACGACCACCTGTTTTTAAACTTTTAATAAAATGCTGCATAAACAAGAAAGCGGTTTCTCCTGTTTTAATGTCAAAATTTTGCTGTACTTCGGGTCTCTCTTTTCCTCCAAAAGGTGGGTTTGCCAAAATAACATGATAACGGTTTTTTTCTTGGATGTCACGTATGTTTTCGCCTAACGTATTGGTGTGGATAATATTGGGTGCTTCAATGCCGTGAAGAATCATATTCATAATCCCAATCACATACGCCAAATTCTTTTTCTCTTTTCCGTAGAGGGTATTTTCTTGTAATGTTTTAAGGTTGTCGGTTGTTTTTTCCATGCGCTCGTACATGTACTCATACGCTTCCACCAAAAAGCCACAAGAGCCTGCGGCGCCATCGTAAATTTTCTCGCCAATTTGCGGGTCAATTACATTAATCATGGCACGAATAAGCGGTCTTGGGGTGTAGTATTGCCCACCATTACGCCCTGCATTTCCCATGTTTTTAATCTTGGTTTCGTACAAGTGGCTTAACTCATGCTTATCTGTAGAGGCACGAAAAGGAAGTGCGTCGGCATATTCCAAAATCTCCCGTAGGTTGTACCCACTTTGAATTTTATTTTTCAGTTCAGAGAAGATTTCTCCAATTTTATATTCAATCGTATTGGCATTGTCTGCCTCTTGCTTAAACCTCGCGAGGTACGGAAAAAGCTTTCCATCTACAAAAGCGACTAAATCTGGTCCTGTTAAGGCAATGTGATGATCTACGTTGCCATCTGCATCTTTTGGCATGGCCCATTTTGGCCAACGGTACTCTTCATCTAAAATAAAAGTATACTCTTCGCCTTTTAATTCGGCTTCATCAGCCTTGTCTTGTTCTAATTCGTCTAAGTAGCGCAGGAACATCACCCAAGAGGTTTGCCCTATGTAATCTAATTCACTATCTGCTCCAGAATCTTTGTAAAGCAGGTCGTCTATATTTTTAAAAGTTTGTTCGAACATTAAAATCTGTTTGTTTGTTGTAAATATAGAAGAAAGTTAGGGTTTAGGCAATGCGAGTAACGGCTTGTTTACTTGATATGAACCCTTCTTACTTTAAAAGTCTTTTTCTGGTGTGCTAGATTAATAAAGAAATAACGATCGTCTTGAAAAGGGAGATTTTTATTTCTTGTACGGACAAGTTTTCCATCCTTTCCATAAAAATGTTTGTCTTCCATTTTAAGTATTTTACTAATATGAAATTGATTATCGACATAAAATTCGGAATTAAATGCTTCTGTAAGTGAGAACGTCAGAAAATTTCTAAATATTAGGGGAGACTCTTCTTTTGTAAATGCCTTTGTATACACTTTGGTATTCTTTTTTGATGTATCGTATAACGGCACTTCTTTGAAAGAATCGGTTTTATCTAAAATAAGATCAGTTCTAGGTAATAAGTAGTATTGAGCACGTGAATAAATAGCTTTAGGTGGAATAAAGGTTATTCGTTCTTGTTTTGATTTGGTTGCTGTTGATCTACCACTTGAGTTACGCATGCCATAGAATGAAGTAGAATAATAGCTTCTGAATAATGCATTGGTTGTTTCAACATCTTCCCAATAGTTTAACTTAACTGAATTATCTACGTACGAAGATTTTCTCCAGTCAATATATAATGGAACCTCAAGTTTATTGTAAATAACAAATTCCATCAATCCTTTTTCTTGCCAAAAGTTATAGGTAATAGTTAAAGAGTCATTTTCGAAAACATACGCGTTTTCTATTGTTTTAATGTTATCTGCTTTTGTTTCGTATACTTGAACGTAGCTTTTACAGCTTAAAAAAGATAGAGAGAGTGCTACTAAGATTAATTTTATTTTCATAGGTATAGTGTTTGATATTTGTTAAAGTGTTATGTGTTTTAGATATTCGTCACCCCAAATTAATCCTCCCAGCCACACAGTGTTCTTCCAAACTGTTTGGCATCCGAAAGGGATACCGGATACACATCGGTAGAGCAGTTTGAGAGTCCGCGGCAGTCTTTTTTGTAATGGTATTTTTTACTGGAAGGTCCTTTGCAGATGTACACATTCGATACCGAAGGCGCAAAGGAGGGGAGTGCCATACTAAGTACGAGCAGACCGCTAGCAAATAGCAGTTTAGGGTGTTGGGTGGGAGTTGATGCTGGTTTCAATGGTATTGACGTTGTTTTATGAATACTACCTGTTCTTTACAATTTTAAAAGTACCTCTTTCTCCCTTGCTGTGGGATAGGGGTAACTACGTAATTTTGGGTTTTGTTTCTCCCCCAAACCTACCCCAATAAAACAAAAAACCCTTACGGAAAACCGTAAGGGAGACTTAAAGCCACTTTTTTATACTCCCCAATATTACTAAAGTGTACTAAAAGGAGTGCAAAATTATAGGTTTGAAATGTGGGTTGTTTACGGGAAACCTTTTTTTGGAGATTTTAAATCAATCCGATGTCTTTTACAATGGCAATTAAATGAATCGCATTGTTTGCCTTGAAATGAATTCGGAGTCTGTTCAATCTTTTTTCTATCGAACTCAAACTGCTAGGCGTAATGTGTGCGTCTTTTAGCTGTTGGCTAATTTCCTCTTGCGAATGTCCATTGGCAAGGCGTTTTAGCAATTCAATATCGTATTCGTCTATTTCGAGTTTTACATTGGCCTGTGTCGCATTCGCCACTTGCGGTGAAGTAAATTGTTGGTCGGTATGTACAGCGGTGATGGCTTGGGTTAATTCGGCGAGACCATTTCTTCCTTTACACACATAGGCGTCCAAATGGTGGTCTTGCAGTAAGGAACGTACTTTCTGAAGCCGATCTTCTACCGAATACACGATGATTTTAAAGGAAGGATGTTCCTTTTTAAGCTGTTCTACAAGATGTGCTCCCGACGGAAATTTTTGTTCCCGATGGTCGGTTTTAAACGAAAGATCTGTAATTAATAAATCGAACGGCTCTTGTTCTTTTTCTGCCTTTTTAAGCTGAAGGTAGGCATCATCGCAATACTGTGTTTGCACAATATTTTTTATGCCTAGCGACTGCAAGCAATTATGCACCCCTTGATTGATACTTCCTAAATCGTCTGAAATTAATACCTTTTGAAACATTTTTTTACAGCGTCATTTTTACTTTAAACCCTTTTCCTATTTCCGATTCAAAAGTAAGCGTTCCTTTTACGGTATGAATACGGTTTTCCGCATTCTGCAATCCATTGTGCTTTTTTAAGTCGCAACCCATCCCATTATCGCTATATGTAACAAGCGTTTTAGTCCCTTCTTGCTGAAAGATAATAGCGACCGCTGTTGCTTCACTGTGTTTTCGCATATTGGTCATTAATTCTTGTAACACGCGGTATAAGGCCGTTTTTTTGGCTTCGGAAATAGTCTTCCACGGAATGGCACTGCTGTTTCTAGTCACAATCGATACAGCATCGTTTTGGTACGAGAGCAAGAGATCGTTCAGAGTGGCTTCAAAATTTTCTGTGACATCTACAGCGCTATTTTCTTTGGAAATATCTCTCGTTTTGGTATAAATAGACTCCAAATCGTCCAATAAACTTTCAGAAGTTACCGTAGCTCCCTGGATTTTCGTCATTACTTGGTACACATCATTGGCGACTTCGTCATGTACTTTTTTAGAAATCCGAGTTTCCGTAGCATAGACTTGTTGCAATTTTTCTTTTTTGTGTTTGGCTTTCAGAAGAAGGTACAAGAACACACCCGAAAGAAGTATGAAAACTCCAATACTTTGAAATAAAAGCGTTCGTCGTTTTTGCGTTTCGGTGAGTAGTTTATTGGCTTCTGTTTTCTCTTTTTCTTCGGAAAGATCATATTTCAGAAGGGCAAATTTGTTTTCCTGAAGTTGTTTTGCCTTGGCGATACTGTCGTTCATTCTTTTATATGCAACCACAGTAGGATCGTCGCTAATTTCCATGAATAACGACAAGGCGTCTTTAATATACGGAACACTATTTATCTTTTTAGCGGTTGCATACGCCTTGTCTGCATGCAGCTGCGCTTGTTCGGTATTCTCTTGGTTTTTGTAATAGCGCGTCAAATTTTTATAGCCAGAATAGATTCCTGTGTTAAATTCGTGATCGCTCCAAATACGAAGTGCTGTCTGCATGTTGGTGAGTCCTTCGGGGACACCTAGAAGTGATTGCACATAGCCCAAATTGTTGAGCGCCCTCGCTATTTGAATGCTGTCTTTTCCAGTTTTACTTTTTTTATAGACAATATCAAGCTGTTCTCGTGCCAATTCAAATTGGTCCATATGTTTGTACACATTGGCCTTATTGTTTAGCAAAATGGAACTATCTCTTGACTTCTGAGCAATCTGTAACGCTTTGTTGTATAGTTCTAAGGCTTTGGTGTAATTGGAATTGTTGCTGTAAAGCATGCCGAGTTCATTGTAAAGCCCAATTTTAGCATCTATAACCGCTTCGGAAGCGATACCATCCCCAAGTAACTTTAGGGCTTTAACGGCTGTTTTTTCACTTTCAAAAACAAACCCTAGTTCGTTTTGTCCTATCGCCATTAATCTCAGATTAGATACCGCTTTTAAAGTATCGCCTTTCTGAAGGTTTTGTTCGCTGCTTTTCTGAAAGTATAAAAAGGCAGCATGTATGGCGTCGCTATTGGTGAGTTGGATAATGCTGTTGTAATGATACGTGCTGCTGTCAATTGCTGGCTGACTCTGAGCACAAACGGGTGTGGACACGAAGAGCGCCATCCAGAGAAACGAAAAAAAGAGGGATGAAACCGTTTTTGTTTTCATCCCTCAAATGTAAGTACAAAATTAATAAGTTGTACTATCCTCCAATGGGTGGTGGTGGCGGAATATGACCATCTTCACCACAACAAGCTTGAGGGGCGTTAGTATCTTCTGAAATTGCTTGCGGTGAACAAGAAAAAAGTCCCAAATTGAGGGAAACCGTAAAAAGTATTAGTGCTAATTTTTTCATTTTGTATTTGTTTTAAATAGGACATACCTGTGGCTGTCCGAATGAGTATTCAGTGATGGGTGCGAATTGTATCGCTTGAAAAAAAGAGGAAAAGACGTCTTTCCCTAGATGAGAAGTATGGAGTGCAGAAGCGAAGTTTTATACCTACTTCTCATTGGGAATATCCCTTCACTTTGCAGCTCCTTGTTAGAATGAAAATGTCGTAAAGCCCTATTACGCTAAGGCTGTCAATCATTCTTCAACAAAGAAAGAGGGAATGGAAAAGAACCAATGGAAATTGGATGGAAACCTATTGGAAAAGAATTTCCATCCCTATTAGAGCACAATTTTGTAGCTTTAAAAACTTCCGAAACATACAACTAGAATGCATAGAAAATTACTACTAGCTGCTTTTGAAAAGGCATCCGAAAACCAGAAGAAACAAGGCGTTCTAACCCCTTCAACGAATTCTTCGGCAAAGCTGCTTTCTGATTTTATTGAAGAAGCGTCTAAGTTTCCTTTTACCTCTAGAAGTTTGAGAGATTATTATAACAAAGCGGTTAAAGCGCCGGATACTGAAATTAAAATAAAGCAGTTGAAGGTGGTGCAAGCACTTTGCGCGTATTTGGGCTATGAAGATTATGAAGATTTTGTGTTGAAAAATAGCAAGCAAAAAACGAAAATTGATGATGGAGGAGTGTTGTTATTGGCTCCTGAAAAAGCAAGTGCTCAAGAAGAAAATCCTTCAAATAAGCATCAGCGTACTTCGGAAGAGTCTCTCTTAAAAAAAAGTGGTTCAAATCTGAAAAAAACAATGATCGTGAAAATTGGAATTGCAGTGTTATTGCTTTCCCTAAGTGTCATAAGTATCGTGATGTACATGAATCGAGAATGCTGGATGGTCTGGGAAGTAGATCGCTATGTGGAAACTGAATTTGACGCTAAATTACTGCAGAATGGAGCCTTGAAATTATGCAATGAAGACCGTTTTAAAAACTTTAGACAAGTAGAAGTCAATTGTGAGACTTCTTTTTTCAAGGACGATAAAGGAGTGAAAATATGGTATGGAAAAAACACCAAAGGCAAATTGGAGTACTTTACCGATCTAGGACTTCATCCACAAACAGGGAAAACTCTAAAGCCCATTACGCAATATATGATTGCCAAGCATATTTGTAAAAAATAACAATGCCAAAACACGATTGAAAATGTAGCCAAATGCTTTTCAGTAAAGAAAGTTAAAATAAAAGCACATTTTTAAATTCGAATACCTAAAACTTCCTTCTAGTGAGGGGATCAAAAACGCCTCCAATTTCTAGTGTAAAAAGCATGTAGTAGATAGCGTTACCTTAGAATTTAGACTTCCGAAAAAGGTGCTATTTTTAGCCATTTTTAAATGAAAAACAGCCCTTTTTTCCCTTTAACATTTCGTTACAACAAATAGCTAAACCTTTCCTAAATAGCTTGTTAACAGGGATTCTTTAAACTAGCTTTGAGTACAACGTACACAAAAAATGGATTTTTAATTAGCGTTTCAACTACTTTTTAAATCACTTTTTTGTATAACATTAACCGCTAAACTATAAACATTATGTCATTAGTAACCATCATTTTAAATATCATTTTACCACCATTACCAGTGTTCTTAAAACACGGTTTGGGTACTACCTTTTTAATCAGTGTAATTCTTACAATGATTGGGTGGATTCCTGGCGTTATTCACGCTTTTATAGTGAATGATTAGAAATTGAACTGTCATGTATAAGCCATCATTTAATGATTTGAATGATGGTTTTTTTAAACATGATTTTCAATTTCTACGAAATAGGAATCTTCAAGAATTCAATCTTAACCTTTAAATAAACTCTTAATTATGAAAAAGTTTTTTAGAATTTTCACCATAGCTCAAGTCCTTTATCATGGATATCAAATGCTTAAAGACAGAAAAAGTAAAAAGCAACCTGTGAAAAAATTGAATGTCTAACCCTAACTAGAATCAATACCAACCTAACACAATACTCATGCTACCAACTGTCAAAACCAAAACCTCAACACCTTGTGCTTCTATTTTAGATGCTATTGGAAACACGCCCCTTGTATCACTTTCGCAAACTTTTAAAGCGTACAATTTTAATGTGCTAGGAAAATTAGAAGCTGCCAATCCTAGTGGGAGTTTGAAAGATAGAACCTCTCTTTCTATTTTAAGAGAGGCGATGTTATTAGGGCTAGTAAAAAGAGGCGATACTATTATCGAATCCAGTTCTGGAAATATGGCGTTAGGCTTGGCACAAGCCTGCTTGTATTACAAATTAAGGCTAATCGTTGTTGTAGATCCAAAACTCAATGCGCAAACAGAGAAATTGCTTTTGGCCTACGGGGTAACCATCGATTATGTAACAAAACCGCATCCTGAAGATGGATATTTGGGGGCACGTTTGTGTCGAGTAAAAGAGTTATTGGATAAAATTCCCAATAGTTTTTGGACCAACCAATACGAAAATCCAAAAAATCCAGAGACCTATTTAGTTACAATGGATGAAATTTATAACGCACTCGATGCTCCTTTAGACTATCTTTTTGTAGCTGTAAGTACTTGCGGTACACTCATGGGGTGCGCAGAGTATATTCAGCGAAATGGATTGCCGACCAAACTAATTGCCGTAGATGCCGTGGGAAGTGTTTTGTTTGGAAATGAAAAATCCAATCGGTTGATTCCAGGTCACGGTTCGAGTGTGAAATCTCATTTCTTGCGAAAAGAATTTGTGTATGACTCGGTGAAAGTGACCGATCTAGACTGTGTGGAAGGCTGTTGGAACTTGTTACATTCGGAAGGGATTTTAGCAGGAGGTTCTTCTGGAGGTGCCATTTCAGCCATTAAAAAATATGCACGCAACATTCCGAAGAATAGCACTTGCGGAATGATGATAAGTGATCGAGGAGAACGCTACATTGATACCATTTATAATAAAAATTGGATCCTAGATAATTTTGAGGTGTCTAACCCATCGTTTCTGAAAAATGATTAAAACGAGCCCAACTACTTCTGAGAAATTTAAAATCGCCATCGTAGGTTTCGGACCTAAGGGGTTGTATGGTTTTGAACGGTTGGTTTCACAAATCCATCATTCAAAGTGTTTGAGCGAAATTGAAATTCATCTATTTAACAGAACACCTTTTTTGGGTGCTGGAGATGTGTATAGAAATGATCAGCCAGATTATTTACTGATGAATTATCCCGACCATAAAATTGATTTTAATAT
This sequence comes from Ulvibacter litoralis, assembly GCF_900102055.1. Lineage (GTDB taxonomy): Bacteria > Bacteroidota > Bacteroidia > Flavobacteriales > Flavobacteriaceae > Ulvibacter > Ulvibacter litoralis. The sequence continues at coordinate 280,458 of NZ_FNBA01000001.1, read as the reverse complement.
TTCTGAAGATCCAAAGATGATTTGCCCTATCGAATCTTTTGAGGATTGGAAAAGAAACGGATCTACCTCTCAACCAAAACCAACTAAAAACAACTATTCTTCTCGCGCAACAGTAGGGGAATATCTTACGCATTGCTTTGCTACACTTTGTAACGCTTTAGATGAGAATTGTACTGTGATACCACATGTAGATACGGTGGTTGATGTAACAAAAACAGAAGAAACCTATCATCTTAAAACAGAAAAGGAAGGGTGGAATCCCCATCTTTCCTTTCAAACGATACTCTTTACAACCGGACATTATTGGTTCCGACCGGCAACTTTAACATCCAATCAGAAGGATGCTTATATCAATTTCATCTATCCCGTTTCAGACACATTGAAAAAAATCACTTCATCCTCTTCTGTAATTGTAAAAGGGTTTGGATTGACCTTTATTGATGCTGTCTTAGCACTTTCAGAAGGAAAAGGAGGAATATTTAAAACTCAGAAAGACGGAAAGTTAACATACATCGCTTCGGGTAAGGAACCTAACCAAATTGCGGTGTTTTCTCGTTCGGGTTTGCCAATGATTCCAAGAGATGGGGCTTCCGACGAAAATCTTCCGTTGCGATATATTACACCTTCATTTGTCGATGACCTGCTCAATGCTAAACACGTCGATTTTGAAGAACACATTTTGCCGTTCATTTTAAAAGAATTTTACGTTGCTTATTACACCAAGCTATTTCTTTCCAAAAAGGTACTCTTGCAATGTAGCACTGACTTTCTGTCTATTCGTAATCAAGTAGAGAGCTTTCATCGTTTGTATGAAAGTAAAAGGTTTCATTGGAAAGCTATCGAAAATTATTTTCATTCAAATCCATTGCTGACCACAGAAATGGTGGTAGCCAAAATTCGGGAAGACATAGATGCTGTGGAAAAGAATCACGCCATCACTGCTGTGTATAGTTGTTGGCCTAAAATAAGTGGGGAGTTTAACAAAATATATTCGGCAGGAATTTTAACTGCGGAATCAAAAAATAAGTTCGACACGTATTACTTCGGATTGTTCAATCGTATTTCGTATGGTCCTCCTTTGCGCAACATGAAAAAGGTGCTAGCACTTTCCGAAGCAGGACTTTTAAACTTCAATTATGTAAAAAACGCACAACTCGAATTTGATGAGTCTTCTGAAAAATACAGTCTCACTACGGAATTGAATCGTTCAGAATTTGACTTTTTAATCAACGCGACGATACCTAGAGGGAACGACAAAAAAAACAGATCGCTCCTTTTTGAAAATTTACTGTCACGAGGACTTCTTTCTGAAAATACTGCGGAAACTTCTGAAGATTCTACACCCATAATACATCTCACACAAACAGGAAATGCCATTACTGCGGAAGGTGACATTGCTCCTACTATAACGTTCTACGGAACCCCTACGGAAGGAAACACCTTTGATAATGATACGTTGTCGCGAACTAGAAATAACAACGCCTCAACCTGGGCCGAAAATGTTATGAATGCAGTGTTGACCTTTCAAAAACTCACATTAAAACTATGAAATACATAAAAGGAAATATTGAAAACGGATTAACGCCTATTACGTCTTCTTGGATGACCCACTTGTTCCAAAATGGACCGTTGTTGAAAGATGTTTTACACGAATATGGTTCGCCTGCAAACATTCATCACTTAGACTCATTTTCAGAAAATGTAACTGTTTTTAAAGAAGCCATCGAGCACTATGAAATTGCCTATCAAATTTACTACGCTCGTAAGGCGAATAAATGTGTGAGTCTTGTAAAACGCGCTTTTGAACTAGGAATTGGTGTAGATACTGCAAGTTTTAGAGAGCTAGAGCAATGTGTTCAATTGGGAGGTACCGCTAAGAATGTGGTACTTACATCGGCTATAAAAACTCCCAATCAAATAAAACTAGCCATACAACATGAGATTCCAATCATTTTAGACAACCTAGATGAATGGAACTTAACGTACAAAATAGCGAGTGAGCTTCAGAAAAAAGCAAAAGTAGGATTGCGAATGAGTGGTTTTACGGTTGAAAATGAAAAACTGTACAGTCGGTTTGGGTTTGATATTGATATGTTAGTAGAAGATACAATCTCCATTTTGGAAGAAGAAAAATACAAGGATTTTATCGCTATTGAAGGCTTGCACTTTCATTTAGACGGTTACAGTACAACCCAGCGCGGTAAAGCATTGAGTGACTGTCTTTCGTTGGCTGAAAAGTTAGTACTCCGAAATATACAAATCAAATTCATCGATATTGGTGGCGGTATTACCATGAACTATTTGGAAAGTAAAGAAGAGTGGGAGGCATTTACTAAAAACTTACAGCATGCGGTATTGCATCATTTGCCGACAGGAACATTTAGTAATAACGGTTTAGGGTATAAGAATATCAATGGTGCTTTAGAAGGAAAATTAAATACCTATCCTTTTTACAATGAATGTAATGGAATTGATTTTCTTCGGAATGTGCTCGATTTTAAGGATGCTGCGGGTCATTCTAATGCTTACAAATTAAAAAAACAAAACATTCAGTTTAGACTAGAACCTGGAAGATCCCTTTTAAATCAGGTGGGAATTACCGTAGCGAAAGTGGTTCATAGAAAGAAAGATGCCAAAGGACAATGGTTGGTCGGACTCGATATGAATATGAGTCAGATGATGAGTTCCAGTGCAGACTTCTTATTAGATCCCTTTGTACTTTATAACGAGAACCCTTCAGAAGAAGAGGTCGCAGTTTATTTTACAGGCGCCTATTGTTTGGAAAGAGATGTATTACTCAAACGAAAAATCACTTTGCCACAACTTCCACAGATTGATGATATCGTTGTTTTTGTCAATACAGCAGGATATATGATGCACTTTTTTGAAACGGAAGCGCATCTGTTTGAACTTTCGAGTAATTTAAATTTCACACAAACGGAAGGAAATCCATCTCTGGAAAATTTCACCAAAGACGTTGAAATCTAATTGCTAAACTAATGCTAATTAACAAAGTATAAACATACATCTAGGATTCGTATCCGTATTTTAAGATAGAACCAATTAAAAACGAGAAATTTTGAAAAAAATAATGATTACCGGTGCAGGTACCGGATTAGGAAAAGGAACAGCAATTGGATTAGCGAAGAAAGGACATCAAGTGATAGCAGGTGTTCAAGTTTGGGAGCAAAAATCCAAGCTATTAGAAGAACTAAAAGAACACAAAATCGAAGACAAAGTTGAGGTGATTAAACTAGATATTTTGAGTGATTTAGATTGTCAAAATGCCGCTAGGTACGATATTGATATCCTTGTAAATAATGCTGGTATGGGACAATCGGGTCCCGTAGGCGAAATGCCTGTTGGACTTATTAGACAAGTAATGGAAACAAATGTGTTTTCTACGCTTGAATTCTCACAACCTTTTATAAGAGCCATGCAAGAAAGAGGTTCGGGTAAAATTGTATTTGTTTCTTCCATTGCAGGACTCACCACTTCCCCTTACTTAGGAGCGTATAATGCTTCCAAACACGCCCTCGAATCTATTGCGCAGAGTTTGAGAGACGAATTGCATTCGTTTGGTGTTAGTGTAGCTAGCATTAACCCAGGGCCTTTTGAAACGGGATTTAATGATAGAATGTATGAGAGTTTTGAACAGTGGCATGATGATGACTACTATTTCACCAATAAGAAAACCATTATAGAGGCCTCTAAGAAGTTACTTGAGAATCAATTTGACCCACAAATAATGATTGATGAAATGGTGAACGTGATCCCGCAAGATGACCAAGCTTTTAGAACGATTGTTCCTAAAGAGTTTGAAAAAATGTGTAAGGCATATCAAGAACGACAATACGATTTGAAATGCAATGAAATAGATAAAAGTAAAAGCTAATTTTATGGATTTACAATCACTACTATTACTTGTTGGATCTGTTTTCGGAATATTTTCAATCATCATTGTTATAACTCGAATCTTTGGGTTGCGCACTTTTGCTAAAATGTCGAGTTTCGATTTTGCTTCCACGATTGCGATAGGATCTATTTTAGCATCCATCATTTTAAACGAGAATCAAAGTCTAGTAAAAGGAGGATTGGCTTTGCTAATGATAATTGCTTTCCAAACTCTATTTTCTTTTTTAGTTAGAAAGAACTCTTGGTTTAAAAGTCTATTTACCAATAAGCCACAGTTAATCATGCTGGATGGAGAAATTTTGCAAGACAATCTTAAAAAATGCAATGTTGGTATGAGCGATTTGATGGCAAAATTACGAGAAGCAAACGTTCATAAGTTGTCAGAAGTTCAAGCCGTTATTTTTGAAAACACGGGTGATATTTCAGTATTACACAGTGCAGACAACCAAGAAATTGATGCTATTTTAATGAAGGATATCGCCGATAAAAATAATTAATATTGAAGCCATGGTGTTTTAAAATGCCATGATAGCTGTCTTATTTATTACCTAATTATGCATTTGAAAGGGAGGTTTTTCTCTCTTGTTTATGCTTCTTTTTTGGACATCAATTTTTCTCATTAATGCTCTTTAGTTTAAAACGATAGTTGTGCTTTAGTATGTTGTTTATTAGTGTGTTAAACATATAATAAACCTTGTTAAAACAACTTTAAACTGCTGAAAAATTTTACAATTTCTTATTACATTGAATAGAAAGTTACAAACTAAAAAAAACAGCTATGAAAATCCAATCTTATTTAGCTTTTGACGGAAATTGTCAAGAAGCTTTAAAATTTTATTCAACACTATTTAATGCTACCATTCAAAATAAGCAAACGTACAAGGATGCTAAGATGGACATTCCTGAACACTATAGAGACAAATTGCAGCACGCAGAGTTAAGTGGAAAAGGAGTTCATTTTATGGCTTATGATGCTGCTCCAGATACTCCCATTACAAGTGGAAACCAAGTACATTTGAGTATTGATTTAACTGATAAGAGTGAAGCAGAAACACTATTTAATGATCTTTCAGCTGAAGGTAAAGTACATCACGATTTTAAGGAGCGTGAATGGGGTTACTTTGGAAGGTGCACAGATAAATTTGGAATCCATTGGATGCTAAATTGTGAGAAATAACAACAAAAAAGCTGACTTTTAAGTCAGCTTTTTTAGTATCTAATCTATTTTTAAAGTAAAACTATTTTAAGCTATTTAGAAAGTTTTTGAAATCCATCGTGCTATAATCGGCCATGCCTTTGTGTATCATTCGTAAATTTCCTTTAGCATCAATAATAAATGTTGTTGGAATGGAAGATGACTGGTACATTTTTGGGAGATTAGTTGCGAGTGTATAAATTGGAAAGTTATAGCCTTTCCGTGTATTAAAAGCTTTGGCTTTTTCAAAATCCTTGTCGAGCGATAGCATTACAAAAGCAGCATCATCACCCACATAATCTTGCAATTCCTTTATACTAGGCATTTCGGCAATACAGGGTGGGCACCATGTTGCCCATAAGTTCATAAAAATTACCTTGCCTTTAAAATCACCTAATGAAACCTCATTTCCTTTGGCGTCGATCAATGTTAAATTAAAATCAGCTTTGGTAAAAGGATCCGATGGATCAGTTGTGTTATTTTCACCTTCCGTTGTGTTGTAATTTACTTGTGCAATTACTTCAACATTCGGATTCATGAGCCCTGTTGCAAGTAGCCCTCGTTGTACAAATCCGATAACTTCCGTGTGTAATCCCGTGGCGTAAAGTGTAATCGCTATTACAGCAAAAATACCATTCTGAATCCAACTTCTTTTTTGTTTCTTATTCATTACTGTTTCATGTAATAATTGAAATTATTAATCTCTTTCATTTGACGTTTAAAGTTCTGAAAAATTTCATTTAAAAAGTCTTTATTCTGAATGCGATAATTTTAAAGCGCATAATTGAAGTAAACGGCAAGGTTATTTTTTGCTTCTACGTTTCCTCCAAATAAGTTTTGACTAATTGGTAAGGTGTATTTTGCGCCCAATAAAAACTTTCCGTAGACAAATTCAGAGCCAACAGAACCATTAAAAATAGAACCGTCAGTATCGGGTAATTTTTCGTCGTATTGCTCTATGGAATTGTACACATCTCCCGAAAATCCGATAAAAGGTTTAATGATACTTTCTTCAGAAGCAATGTCATAAAAAACAGTAGTCGCATAACTAAATTGATTTCCGAAGCGATATTCGTTCTTATTCTTTGTTTTGAAGTAATAGGCGAGGGTAGTGGCAAAACCTAGATTGGTTTTTTTGTACCCGTAAATAGCAGTGGTAAAAGCATCTAAACTACCGGTTCCCACTTGAAATCCTGGATTAACTTTATCGGTGAGTTGCTCTTCAAATTCACCTGTTGGTAGTTTCACTCCCAATCCAACGTTTAAGGTGTGATTAGAACGTTCTCTTTCCACCACAAAATCCATCGTACCGTCAGTTTTTTGTTCCTTTTTGTAAAACTTAAACTGATACCATCCAATTACATTGATGTCACCTAGCCCACTAAGATGCTCTTCTCTGTCTTCAAAGTTTCGATTTAAATCTTGATACGGAATAATCGCACTTAAAAAGAATGATTCATTAATCGGTACACGCCCCCAAAGTTGATAGGTGTTAAATTGCTCTTTACTGATGGGTGAATTACTGAAAATCCCGTCTTTAGATTCAAAGTTTTGGTAGATGTATCGAACTCCGACAAAATTAGACATGCTTAAATCACCAAAAGCAGAACTTCCACCACTCGTGGTACAGCCACATAAATCGCAATCATCCTCTAATGTGTTTATAGACATATACTGAAAGCGTTGTGAACTAATTGAGTCCTTAGGTTTTATAATTGTAGCATAGGCACTACCAAAACTTATAAAGCACAAAAGGGTTGCTATGGCAAATGGTTTGATATTAATATTCTGAAAATCGTTCATCTTGTAAAAATTCATTGTCTGTTAAGGTTTTTAGAAAAGCGATAATGCTTTCTTTTTCATAGGCAGTAAGTGAGATTCCGTAGGAACCATCGGCTCTGAGTAAAATAGGATCTACATTACCGTTGTCTACGGCACCAGCATCGTAAAAATCAAGCACAGCTTCCAAAGTTGAAAGTCGTCCGTCGTGCATGTAAGGATACGTTTTTTCAATATTTCTCAAACTAGGGACTTTAAATTTGTACAAGTCGTCCTGGTTTTCAAAAATATTGAACCTTCCTTTGTCATCGAGCATTGGGTTAACGGGCAGTCCATTGTTTCGATACGATTGGTCTGTAAACAAATCGGTAGCGTGACAACTAGCACATTTATTTTCGAAAAAATTTAGGCCGTCTGTTTCAATTTGTGATAACTGTACGTTTTCTTCTTGTCGCACATACTTGTCGTATTTCGAGTTGGAGGAAACCATTACAATCATAAACTGAGACAATGCTTTCAGCATGTTTTCAGAATTTATTTTTCCATCTTCAAAAGCACGCGCAAACGCATCTTGGTAGATTTCATCGGCTTTTAATTTTTCAATTACATTGCTCAATGTTTCATCCATTTCAAGTTCACTTGTAAGCGGAATGATGGGTTGTAAATCTAAATGCGTAGCGGCGCCATCCCACATAAATTCTGACTGATAGGCCAAATTCTGAATGGGTTGTGCATTTCGCAATCCAATTCCGCCATTTACACCATGACTTAAGGTATGTCCGTGATGCGTAAAGGCAAAAGCTTGCTCGTGGCAAAAGGCACACGGAATAGAGTTGTTTGCCGATAACTTTCCTTCGTAAAATAATTGCTTCCCTAACTCAAAACCTGCTTCTGTAAGTGGATTGTTGTCCAAGTTGTATTGCAAAGCAGGGAAATTTGAAGGGATTGTAAAATCGATAGGAATAGCCTCATACTCAACAATCGTATCACTTTTGTCGCAAGACATAAAACTGATAAGCACGCATATTAATAGTAGCTTTTTCATAAAAAAATGTATTAACTATTATGAAATAGGGAAGGCAAATCTAATAGACGTGCCTTCCTCATTTTTTTATAGGCTTAGTTATTGTGTACGTGGTGTACTTCAAACATTTCCATCATATTGTTTGCGATAATAGGCGTTTCAATAGGATCTGTATGTACTTGGTCGTATCCATCCATGAAATTAACAGGCGTTGGACCATCAAAAATGGTAGCGATGTCTGTTTTTACATGTACTTCTGGTGTCATTGAAGGTCTTACTAATACCGAGTTTGGAAACGGTAATGTTACTTCTCTATAGTTGTCTAATGAAGTTCCAACACTTCCCATATGAATGTTTAACGCTTGGTCTGTCACTGTATCTGAAGAGAAAACTCCGTCCAATCTAACAAATCGGAAACCAGTTGCCCATGACCATAGCATTCCTGCATCTTGTGCTATTTGTAAAAAATCACCTTGTCCGTCTGCTCCACGTAAGTAACGTTCTTGGTCAATTCCGACACCAAATGAGATAGACGTGTAATCTGCAGCATCTACATTGTCAAGGGTAATCCAGATTTCACCTGCATTGTTTCCATTGGCTTCATCTACTAAAAATACATTGTCTTCGGTAGGATACTCAAATGTGTTTCCTTCGCTATCCAATAAGCTTACATTGCTAATAATGTATTTTAATTGGTCTAGTTTGTACGATTCTCCATTCGATTTATTGTACGAAGTTCCAAAGATGAAATCTTGGTCGCCTACGCCATTGTCAAATTTTAGAACCAATTGTCCTTTTTGTCCTGTTAAGTCTTCAGTGTTATTGTCATCGTCACTTGAACATGATATAATAGAGATGCTTAGCATTAATACTAATGCTATTTTTGATATTTTCATTTTGTATAAAGTTTAAAATATAAGGTACTGTTTTAGGCAAGCACCTAAAGCCTTGTGAAAAAAATAATTTTATATGTAAACTTTATGAAATGGGAGGTTTGAGTAACTGATAGTCTAGCTTGTACGCGTAGTTTTCGCTATAGTAGAAGTTTTGAAGCCGAACAATGGTGAGTAAAGAAGTGTCAAAATTGATCGTGTCTTCAGATTGAAAATAAACGGGGAAAAAAGATTCAGAAATAATGTTGGTGATGAGGTTTCCCTCCGAGTCATTCGTTTCTTGTGAAACTAATTGTAGTTGTTTTGATAGGTGACATTTACCATTACATTGTAATTCTGGTTTGTCGGTATTTACACAATAGGTTTCAATGATGTAATCAATATTCAGTTCGTAATAGAGAATATTAGACACATAGAAAATAGGCCTTACCGAAAAGGAAAGTAGTAAGATGAATAAAAAAACCTTTTTCAAGACACTATTAGTTTTTGCAAAAATAACGAATAATCAATTTTTATTCTAGTTAAATATGCCTTTTGTAGCATTGGAATCGCAAAATATGATATATGTCAGGTATCAAGTCTCTTACCTCTCTTTTGGCATATAAAAACTAGACATGTTGATCGACCAAAATGGTGTTTCCGTCGGGATCTAGAACCATAAAACTAGCAGGTCCTGAAGTGGATTCGTCTGCTTCACTAAGTAATTGTGCTCCTTTTTCTTTTAAATGTTTCTGAATGTCGCGAACATCATCAAATTGCTCTAATGTGTTTGCGTTTGTATCCCAACCTGGATTGAACGTTAGAATGTTATTTTCGAACATTCCTTGAAATATTCCGATAAGAGAATCCCCATTTTTCAGAATTAAATAATTTTTTTCGATTGCGCCACCAAAAACCTCAAACCCTAAGTTTTCGTAAAATTCTTTTGATTTATGAATGTCTTTAACGCTAAGACTTATTGAAAATGCTCCTAATTTCATGATTGTAAATATTAAATGAATGTGTATTGAACGCCCAGTTCGATGCTCCAAGATACTAAATTATGAGATCATTTACGGGTTTTGTACGAGTAGTAAAGGATGTTATTTATATAGGTTTCCATATCTTAGCAAAAAAAAAGAAAGAGATGCTTAAAGCTGTTTTATTTGATATGGATGGAGTAATTGTAGATACAGAACCGCTTCATAAAAAAGCCTATTACAGTATGTTTGATGAGGCTTCTGTTGCCGTTTCTGACGCTCTTTACGAAAGTTTTACGGGGCAATCTACCATCAATATTTGTAAAAAATTAGTCACTCATTTTGAATTGGATACAACGCCAGAAAATCTAGTGTCCATCAAGAGGAAATACTTTAAACATCTTTTTGATACCGACGAATCTCTAGGGCTTATTGAAGGTGTGGAAGAACGTATTAAAGACTATCACAGCAACGGATTGACTCTTGTTTTGGCATCTTCGGCTTCTATGCCTAACATCAATCGAATTTTTACCCGCTTTGATCTCGATCAATATTTTGTGGCGAAATTAAGTGGTGCCGATTTAAAAGAATCCAAGCCGCATCCCGAAATTTTTAGCAAAGCTGCAGAAGCTTCTGGACATCACACCAGCGAATGCATGGTGATTGAAGACTCTACCAACGGAATTCAAGCCGCGAAAGGAGCCAATATTTACTGTGTGGGTTACAACAGTTATCATTCTAAAAATCAGGATTACTCAAAAGCCGATAAGGTGATTTCACACTTTAAAGAAATAGAATACAACGCTGTTTCTAAATTGTTTTTATAATTAATCAATTACATACGAGAATCGTTTCAGTAACGGAAACTGTTTCGAAAAACTTGCCAACGGAGTTGCTCCCAAATTGTTTTTATCAAGGGTGATAATTTCCTGCAATTCGGAAGCTAATACTTGTACTTCTTTGCCATTGTATGTTGCGTCTTTAAAACTCATAAAAAAACTTTCAAAAGTTTCAATTTCGCTATGATTTTTCATTTTGTCTATAAAAGGAGCGTATAATTTTTTGTAATTTCCCAAGGGAAGTGCCAGTAAAAACAATACAACTTTGGTCTCATCTGCCGACAAATTGTTAGGGTAATCTTCGTGTGCTTTTACAATTCTAAAAATATTGATAAATCGCTTAATCGCTCTCGGACTCCCACCCACAATGGGCGACATGGTTTGAATGAGTGTTATTTCTGTTTTTGAAAAGGTGAGCGATTCTATTTCGATAGGCTGTGGTTTTTTTACTTCGGAAAGGGACGGATCTGTGTTTAAGGAGACGGATTCTTCATTTGCATCGTTTGGTTTCAGAAGCGTTTCATTTTTGTTTTCGGTTCCTTCTGAAGCTTCCGTAGTAGTTTCGATAGTAGCCGTATCGTCCAACGAACCTGTAAAACTTTCCGAAGCATTTTCCGAAGAAAGAATAGCAACTGGTTGTGTTTCTGCAAGTGATTTCAGCATAAATTTCACACTAGTATCTGAGGGTTTTTTGAGGTTAAAAGGCACTTGAAAAATCTTTTCTAAATACGCCGATGGTTTAATTAACTCGACATGACTGTTCTCCGTTTGTGAGGTAAATTGCAATTGATGCCGTTTGTACAACGCATTTTTAACCCAGCGCGGGTCCACACCTACCACCACCACAAATAGCGGATAGGCCATCAAGAGATTCACTGCTTCCAATACTTCTACCACACGCTCCTCAGGGCATCGGTCTAAATCGTCTATGTATAAAATGATGCGCTCTAGAGGGTGTTCAAAATAGTTTTTAAACTGCTCTGCGGCCTCTTTTTTAACCTTTTTTACTTCGTCGTTATGATCGGTGAAAAGCTCACTTAAAATTTCAAAATCCTTCCGAATGGTCGAAATAATGCCCAAATGTTTGGCGTAGTCTTTACTTTCACTTTTCCGTTCTATAAAGGAGTGCAGCGCTTCAGTAGAAAGCGTGTTTTTTAATCTAAACTTAAGGGTTGCTTGTTCGTGGGTAGATAAAATAATTTGTTGATTAAGCCCTTCTATTTCTCGACGATAATTTTCTATTTCTTCGGTAAGGGCTTTTTGTTGTTGTGCAAAAGACTGTGTCGCTTCTTCTTTTTTAAGGGCGTAGTCTTCTCGAATTTCCCAAAAGGAAGCCACTAAAGGTTGCATTTTGGTGTAGGTGTTTATCCCGCGAATTGCAAGACCACCGGCAACTGTAAGTAGCGACCATGTTTCGGGTGAAAGACGAAGGTTTGTAAGTCCGACAACGGCACCAATGTACGATACTGCCAAGGGTACCCCTAGAATAATAATGATGATGCCGAGAAGCCATAAGATGTTTTTCCACCATTTATTTTTGTCGAAAAAGACTTTTAAAAAGGTTGTTATCGCAGTGGCTTGTTCGTAAAACTCATCCGGCGTTTTCCAATATTTTTCAGGAATAATTTCCTTAAAATCTTCAACGTTTTGATTCATTGATTTATTGGTGCGAATCGCTTTTTCTATTTTGTTTTGTACATCAAATTCTGCATCCACATTTTTTAACACCGAAACCAATGTATTTTCTTTTATCTCTTTTATTTTTTTTGATAGGTCATCTTCTAATTTCTTTCTTTTGGTTTTCAAGACAGAAAGTTTGTTGTCTATCAAGTTTTTCTCAATTTTAAGAGTTTCCAGTTCTTGATTCGTACTATTCAGTTTTGAGGTTAAGGCTTTTTCAACTTCTTTTTTTACATTTTTAGCAGTGGTGTCGTTACTAATGTATTGTTGCAATCCTTCAAAAATACGAGTAACTATACTTGCCCAAAGATTAGAGTCCATATACGACCACGCATTAAAATGAACTTGTGCAATTCCGCGGCAAAAATGATCTCCTTCCGTTTGAACCGTTAACTCTTCAATTTGTTCTTTCAGTTTTCGCATAAAAAAACTTTTCCCAGAACCCCACTTTCCGAAGAGTGCAATCGCCAAAGGCGGCAAAAAGCTTTTGGCGGCAATCACACGTGAAAAAGCTGCAATGTCTTTTGTAATATTTAAATAATCTACGCCAATATCGGCGTCACTTAAAATTCCGGCAATAGTTTGCGTGTTGTGAGGGAGCGGAAGTGGCGTGAGATGTTTTACAAAATCTCCTAATTGAAAATCGTTAAATGTCTCTATGAGGAGCGTAATTTCTTCTTTTGAAGGTTGTACAATACTGTCGTGATACGATTCAATAGAAGGGATACTGTATCCAAAACCATGAAGTGCCCAATTTACCTTCATGGGGCTGTTGTCTTGTTGAAGCTGTGTTACAACGCCCATAGCTTTAATGTGTAATGTAGAAATTTTCTGGTTTTCTGCATCGGCTCTTTGAATTAAGATATCACCTACTTGAATGGTGTTTACCAGTTGTTTTACATCTTCATTCGTACCATTATCCCAAATACCTTGGTCTATAAATCGCTGAGATTGTTCGTAAGCACCCCATTGTGTACCCACCACAAAAAACTGCCTGCTTTGAACTTCGGGAAGTGCTAAAAATTCAGAGGAGTTGTACTCTGTGATGGAAGTATTCGGAGCATTAGCGTCTATTTCAGCAGCTTCATCAAATGTGGAAGATTGTTGTGATTTTTTAGTGGTTTTAGTAGCCTCGCTTTCCGCAACAGTTTCGGATGGGAGATGCCGTAGTCTAAGATCTTGAATGCTATCTTGGTCTAAAATTGAAATATTCACTCCAGAATCATCAGAAATTATAGATTCTAATTGGCTGATATCGCTAGAATACAAACCGGCTTCATACACTAAAAAGTAGTGTACACTAGGCCCAAAAATATACATTGCTTCTCCAACATATGGTACTATGTCGCTAGAAATAAATTCGATTTCTATGCTTTCAGAAAGAGGTCTTATATCAACAACAACCTTATTTTCAGGATCTCCTAAAGAAAATTTGAAAGGGCGTCCTTTAGGCAATTCCACTTCTTTTTGAAGGTTGAATCCATAGGCAGCGTTTAAAGTTTCTTTTACAATGTCTGTATAATCTCGTTGTACCATGTGAACTAGTTGAAAAATTAGGCCAATGGGGAAGGATTCTCAAAATACAAATACGGACGTATTTAATGTACGTATTTGTACGTGAGTTGTTTGTGTGAGATTAAAGATACTAAAAAATGAAATACGAAGTGATTGGTTATTCTTCAATCACCTTAAATGCTTGTATGGCCTTGTTGGGTTCCATAATGGTATAATCTTGCCAAAACGTAGGGTCGTAGCTCGATAAATGAGTGGCTTTAACGTTCGTGTTTTCGGTAGCAGCATTAAATGTGCTTTGCGAAATAGTTTCCGAAGCAAATACCACCAATTCATACTTAACGCGAGACGCGCCTTGAATATTCAGTTCTAATGAAAGTTCGTTTTGCTTGCGTCTTCCTTTTACGTGTTTGTTCTTTTCAATTATTTTTAACGGACGCTCAATTCCGAACGTGCTCCCGTCTTCAATCTCGATATAACGCGGGGCGTATTTTCCGTTTTGGTCTTTTCCGAAGAGCATTTTACCTTTAAAGATGGATCTTCTGTAGTTGATACCAAACATCCCGAATTTTTTCAGCGGACGGACATTGTCAAATTCCAAACGGACAATTGCAAAGTCGTCGGTAGTTACGTATAAAACGCCTTTGAAATCTTTTTTTCCTTTGGGCGAAAACTCGATAATATACACCGATGCATCTTCAATATAGGAGTAGTCTTTAAGTTCGAATGTGTACCGATTCGATTTGTCTAAAAAGTCTAATTCTGAATCTTCATTAAAGAAAAGTTGCTTGTAAATATCGGCAATACGCTCTTTTTGGTTGGTAAGTAGCGTTGGGGCATCATCAGGGTTTTCAGTGCGTATTTGAATCATTTTGCCATCTTGTGACTCATTATCGGTTTCTTCTAAATCGACTTTGGTTCCGAAGAAACCAGATTTAATTTTTAAATAGGAATTTGGCTTGATGTTCTCCTTAAATATTTTTTCCAAACGATCGGTAAGTGCTTCCGAAGAAAGGTCTTTCGACTTATCGTACAATTCGGCTGCCTTATCTATATGAAGCTTTGGTGTTGTATAATCGCCGTAAATATTTCCTGCAATTTCAGTGTAATGCGAAGCCGTTTTTGGAAGTATAAGTGCAATACTATCCATTAATTCTTTGTTCAATTCTTCAATGCTAGACTTCTGAAATCCGAAGTCTATTTTATTCATTTTCTTAAAATCGGATTGTCTAAAAAATACTTTTTTATTACTGAGACCTGTGGAATAATTACGGTCTAGATTTTCTTTTACGCGGTCTATAATTTCTTCGGAATCTAACGGATTGTTGGTTAAAAAGACTTCTTTAATTTCAAACTCTTTTGGTTCTAGAAGAATGGTGTTTTCCGTTACATGCTGAAGCAAAACTCCTTTTCTGGCATATCCTAAAGATGAAATGTAAATAGAATCTTGTGGTTGTCTCTCGTTGTTTTCAGAAAGAGTAAAAAAACCATCCTCGTTGGTAATTACCCCCTGATTTTCGCCCGTTTCAATAGTAGCAAATGGAATGGCCTCTCCTGTTTTTTTATCCACTACTTTTGCAGAAAAGGATTGTGCTGAAGCTGTGATAGCTCCCAAAAGGCTAAAAATAAATATACTCTTTTTGATAAACGTCATAATGGTTTTTACTTTGTATTTATATAGACGCATTTTTCTTTAAAATAGTTGCCTACTACTTAGTATAACTATTCAAAGATAGTTTTGTTACGGCTAACATACCCACTTTCAGAAGTTAAAGAATTTATAATTCGAACTCAGCCCACAAAGGATAATGGTCTGATAGAAGGTAAGAGAGACTTCTTTTCGATATGTTTCTATTGGAGAGTGCTGATGGTAAAAAGTCGAAGTGTCCTCCATTTATAAAGTTGAGTGACAAATTAGGAACATTTTTGCTGTTGTTAAACCATGCAATTTGATCGTAGTATTTTGTGGTATTAAATATAGACCTAGTCACCGCTTCGTTTTGTAATTCTGGTGGTACGTAAAGCCCTTCGGAAAGAAAGGTTTTGTCTAGTAAATCACCCCGTTCGTTAATATTAAAATCGCCTAAAGTGATTAAGTTTTGATGGTATGCATTAATATCGCTTGCCCAATCTGCCAGCCATTTTGCAATTCCTTTGAGTTCTTTAATTCGTTCTTCAGTTTTCTTTCCGTATTTAATATGAAGGGTAACTAAAATGAAGGTTTGGTAGCCACATTTAAAGCTTACGGCATAGGGAGTTCTAACAAATTGTTCGTCTAATGCGTCTTTTCCAATGTTTTTAGACCATTCTTTAGGGACGACCAATTCGCAAGCGAGACCAGATAATTGCACTCTTCTAGTGTCGAAGATATACGCCATTCGTTCTCCGTTTCCAGCGCTTCCTTTGGTCACATCTGTGAGAATTAAAGACCAGTTGCTTCCTAAGTATTTTAAAGTATCTCGAAGGGCTCGAATGTTGGCTTTTACTTCTTGTACTGCAATTACGTCAAAACGTTTTATGATTTCAGCAATACAACGTAGCGCATGTAAATCTCGTTTAGGAGAATCTGTAGGTTCCGATTCCCATTTTCGGGTTAAATTTCCAAAAGCGCGAATGTTCCAACTGGCTATAAGAAGGTTTTTGTCTACTTTTTTAGCAGGGAGTTGTAGGTCTAAATCTGTTGAAAGTGCTTCTAAGTTTTTCTGAATGTGAAGCGGAGGGGTGTCTAAGATGTATGCCATAACAAATACAGTTTTGTTACGGGGAGTTGCATAAGTTAAAGATAGTTATTTCTTCTAATGTAGGGTTGATGTTAAATGGATTTAATTATTACCTTAGCCAGATACAAGCTTTATTATGGACTATTTTTCAATTATTACAACGCTCGTTGTTCTTGCGGCTTTGTTTGGATATATCAATGTTCGTTTTTTGCACTTGCCAAATACAATTGGTTTAATGCTTATTACGATCGTGTTTACGTTAGCGGTTCTCGGACTTAGCTATTTTGATACGACCTTATTAGATGCAGAACGTTATATTATTACAACCATAGATTTTAAATCGGTTCTTTTAGATGTTATGCTTAGCTTTTTATTATTTGCAGGAGCATTACATACCAATTTTGAGCAATTAAAAGTACAGCGATGGCCTGTATTTGTGTTTGCTACATTAGGGGTTTTGGTTTCTACATTTCTGGTAGGAACGGTCATGTTTTATGTGCTTCAAATGTTAGGACTAGAAGTTGCATATATCTATTGCTTACTATTTGGAGCGTTAATTTCTCCTACCGATCCCATTGCTGTTTTAGGAATATTAAAACAAGCAGGAGTACCAAAAAAACTAGAGACTAAAATTGTAGGCGAATCACTTTTTAACGATGGCGTAGGAGTTGTAGTGTTTTTAACCATTTTCCAAATTGCAACCTTAGGAGGAGATACGGTGAGTCCGATGGATATTGTAGTATTATTTGGACAAGAAGTGATAGGGGGTATTGCGTTAGGGTTGTTATTAGGTTGGGTGACATATAGGTTTTTAAAATCTATTGACGATTATGATATTGAAGTAATCATGACCTTAGCAACTGTAATGGCAGGAACGGCTATTGCACATAAATTTCATGTTTCTGCACCTTTGGCTATGGTAACGGCAGGATTAATGGTAGGAATGGATACTGTACGTCACAGCGCGATGTCTGAAGTTACAGAAAGTTATGTGGATAAGTTTTGGGAGCTTATAGATATTCTACTAAATACCATTCTTTTTGTATTGATAGGGATGGAAATGTTGGTCTTAAGCTTCGAAGGAAATTATATTGTTGCGGGATTATTGGCCATTCCAATTATATTGGCGTGTCGTTATACTTCGCTATTGTTGCCTATAAAGTTTTTTGAGAAGAAGTTAGATTTTGTGCCAAATACCAATCTAATCATGACGTGGGGAGGCTTGCGTGGCGGTATTTCTATCGCACTTGCATTAGGACTTACAGAGGTAATGCACAGAGATTTGTTTTTGGTAATTACCTATGTTGTAGTCGTGTTTTCTATACTAATACAAGGCTTAACCGTTGGAAAATTAGTAAACCGCTTAAAAAAAGACTAAAGACTGTTTAAAAGTTCTTTTAGTTTTTTGATGTTAAGAGGCTTTGTGATGTAACTTGTTACGGTTTCAAAGGTTTTTGTTTTGTCTAAATCGACAGGATCTATGGAAGAGGTAACGATGTAGGTTCTAATGTTTTTAATAGTAGAGTGATCTTTAATTTCTTCTAGATAGTCCCAACCGTCCATAATTGGCATATTTAAGTCTAAAAAGATAAGATCGGGAAGTGTTTCTTTTTTTTCTGAAATTTCTTGGAGTCCTTTTACTGCTTCTAGGCCATTGTTAAATACCATAAAATTGGAACAAAAATTTACATGTTCCATCATTTTTTTTAGGGTATAGATAAATATTTTATCATCATCTATTATGCAGGCTGTTGAAATCTTATTCATAGGGTAAATACACTTTAAATATGGACCCTTTATCAACAGTACTTTCTACTTCAATACGACCTCCCATGACTTCTACTTGTTGTCTCGATAGGAAAAGACCAATACCTTTAGCATCTTCATGTTTATGAAAGGTTTTGTACATACCAAATATTTTATTGCCGTGCTTTTTTAAGTCTAAACCTAGTCCGTTATCTTCAAAAGATAAGATAATAAATTTATCATCTTTACGATGCCTAATTTTTAGAAAACTATCTCTTTCCGCAGAAAAATACTTTATCGCATTGCTTATGATGTTTTGTATGATACTTTCAATATAGGCATTTATCCCTAAAACAAAAAGTGGTTTATCGATATAACTTTCTATCGTAACATTTGCATTTTTAGCCATTGATTTTGTATTAAACAACACGATATTTAATAGCTTTTGCACGTCTACAGTATCTAGTTTTTTTATAGGGGTTGAGTTTATAACCACTACATCGTTTAATAGCGAAATGGTTTGGTTTAATTTTTCTGAAGTTTCCTTTATAAAATTAAATGTAGAGTCGTTTATAAGTGATGGATGTTCATCCTGAAAAAGCTCAAGTAACATTTCAGAATTTCCATAATGAGACCGCAAGTTGTGAGAAACAATTTGGGCGAAGTTTTTAAGTTTTTCGTTTTGTTCTTGCGTAATAGAAAGAAGTGATTTCATCTTTTTGTCTATTGCCTTTAGATCAGTAATATCTGTGGCAATTCCTAAAAACCCCATCTTTTCTCCTTCAGAGTCTTTTATAAAAGTTACTGTTAGTAACACTGGAAACTGTTTCCCGTCTTTTCGTGTAAAAGTAGATTCATTGGTGTAATGCCCCTCTTTTTCCATAAAATATAAAAACTCTTTCTGTATTCTTATATCCTCTTCTTCTGTAACATTGGAACATGTGCTGTCTTTAAAAGGATGATGAAAGAGATCTGTGGTTTCTTTTAGTATAACGTCTTCTTTGTTATATCCTAATAAATTTTCAGCTCCTTTATTAAAAACAGTAAGGTACCCTTCCATGTTTCTGGCAAAAATAATAACATGCGTACTGGCATCCATTAAAGATTGTAAATAAGAAGATGTTTTGTAAACTTCTAGCTGTGCCTTCTTTTGTTCTGTAATATCTGTTAATTGAGTAATGTAGTAAATTGTTTTTCCTTTATGGTCATCAATTTTAGCAACAGACATAAGAACCCATACGATATGCCCTTCTTTATGAATGTATCTTTTAGAGATGCGATAAAAACTTCTTTTGTTAGCTACAAGCTCATTAAAAAAACTTACATCAATTTCAAGATCGTCAGGGTGGGTGATATCTCGAAAATTGATACTTGTTAATTCTTTAGCACTATACCCTAAAATATCAGAGACTGCATTATTAGATTTTAAACATCTTCCTTCTTGCGATACAAAAAGCATTCCAGTGGCAGAGCTATAGAAACTCTCTCTAAAGGTAGCTTCGCTAATAACGAGTTTGTCTTCAGCATTTTTTCGTTTCGTAACATCGGTTAGGTAAATAATTAACCCTCCAACGATATTGTCGTTTGTATACCAAGGGCGTACATCCCATGTTATCCAAAATATATTACCATCTTCTCTTTTAAAAATTTCATCATCACCACTTTCAGAAACACCACCAAGACATTTTTGATGTAATTCGACCCACGAATCAGCAATTTCTGGAAATACTTCATAAATTGTTTTTCCAATAACTTCTTTGTTTAATGCAAAATCAGAAACCCATTTTTCAGAAGCTGCAATATGCACCATGTTATTGTCAAACATTGCCATGGCTCTAGGAGCTTGTGCTATAAAGGTATTTTGAATGTCGTAGGCATTTTTCTTTGAGGTAATGTCTTCAATGTATCCAGCCATCCATTGTGGATTGCCCTCAGGGGTGTAGATTACAACTTTAGACTTTAAAAATACCCAAATCCATTTCCCAGACTTATGCTTCATTCGCGACTCAAATTCATAAAAGGGAGTGTTCCCTTCTAAATGAGTCATGAGTATTTTTTGTGAGTTTTCTAAGTCTTTAGGATGCATAAAAGAACGTACTCGATCTATTGTTAAAGGAAATAGCTCTGAATAAGAATATCCTAATATTGCAGCCCAGTTTTCATTAAAAATAACCTCCCTGGTATCAAGATTGGCTTCCCAGGTTGCTATTTCTGCACCTTCGATGATGTTTTTATAATTGGTTTTTGAGATATTTTTTTTCGTTATTTTACATAGAAAATAAGTGCTGTTGTTGCCTTTGTCTTTGCAGAAAAAACCTTCATACGTCATGATGATTTTTTTCTTTTCTCTGTTCAGAAATAAAAGCTCTCCAGTATAATTCTCAGGCGTATTTGGTTTTTTTTTCAGAGATTCAAGAAAGACTTTTTCTTCAGTTTTTGAAAGTAGTCCAGAAGCTTCTTTTTCTGAAAATGAAGCAGGTGAGTATCCGAGTCTTTTGATACAAACTTCATTAATATGCTTTAATGTAGGGTTTTTTATATCAAAAAAGAGCAGGCCTTTATTTCCTTGGTTGAAGATAAAATTAAATACGTTAGAGTCTTCTTTTGCAAACGCAAAAAGTTGTTCCTTTAAAAGTGTTAAAGGAGAAGTAATAATAGGCTTCGATTTGGGGTTTAGATTCATACGTAAACAAAAATCCTTCTTTAAATATAGAAATGTTCACTTAAATAATGGAGATAGTTAAAACAAATATAGTTAAAGTTTTAACGTTTAAGCACGGTATCGTATATAAAAAGCTGTTTAGGGTGGTTTTTGATACTTATTCGTTGAAATTTCCTACGCGTCTCATTGGTTTTAACTACAAATTGCTTTAAATAAAAAGTGGGTGCTAAGCGGGGCGTTTTTTGTTATATCTCTTTTCCCATCTAATACCTTTATTTTTCTATTATCTTTGCACAAAACTTATATATGAGTCATAAGGCTGGATTTGTTAATATTATAGGAAACCCAAATGTTGGTAAAAGCACACTAATGAATGCTTTTATTGGGGAGCGGTTGTCTATAATTACATCAAAGGCACAAACTACAAGACACCGAATACTAGGAATAGTGAATGGTGAAGACTTTCAAGTAGTATTAAGTGATACACCTGGAATTATCAAACCTGCGTATCAATTGCAAGAGAGTATGATGGATTTTGTAAAATCTGCTTTTGAAGACGCCGATGTGCTTTTGTATTTAGTCGAATTAGGCGAGAAAGAATTAAAAGACGAAGCCTTTTTCAATAAAATAACCAATGCCAAAATACCCGTACTTCTATTAATTAATAAAATAGATACAGGTGATGAAGCTTCCCTTTCTGAAGCTCTAGAATTATGGCAATCTAAAGTGCCAAACGCTGAGGTTTTTGCAATTTCTGCCCTTGAAAATTTTGGAGTTACTGAAGTTTTTAAACGGATTATAGAGTTGCTTCCAGAATCACCACCGTTTTACCCTAAAGATCAATTAACCGATAAGCCAGAACGATTTTTTGTAAACGAAGCGATTCGTGAAAAAATCTTGATGCAATACAAAAAGGAAATTCCATATTCCGTAGAGATCGATACCGAAGAGTTTTTTGAAGACGATGATATCATCCGCATTCGAAGTGTCATCATGGTAGAACGCGAAACGCAAAAAGGAATTATTATTGGCCATAAAGGACAGGCCATTAAATGGGTTGGAATTGAAGCACGTAAGGATTTGGAAAAGTTCTTCGGAAAACAAATTCACATCGAACTGTATGTAAAGGTTAATAAGAACTGGCGAAACGATATCAGACAGCTAAAACGTTTTGGTTATAATAAGAAGTAAGAAGAAGGCAGTACATTTAAACGCTTCGTAACAGCATGCCTTACAATTGGAGTGTTTGATTCATAAACTGATACAATTCTTCCATCTGTTGTTTTCCAGTAGCCTTTCCTAATCGACCTCCAATATATAACCCAATCCAACAAATAATTAAAAAGAGCATTCCTGCCATTTGTGGGAGGTAGCTCTTATCAAGTCTAGAATTTGTATAAATCCAAATACCTAACCCAATAAACAAAATTGCTAGTACAAAATGTAAAAAAATGAACAAGGTCCAAACCTTAGGGTTGGGTCCAAAAAAGCCATGAAGGTCGCTATAATTTTCTCCTTCATCTCTTATCTCTAAATGTAAGTGTGGTGTCCAGAAATGGTGCTGTTCTTTAGGAATTCGAATAAAAATATGTTCATCGACTATATTGGTTAGGAAGTCTTTTTGATTTTTATTCGCGGCTTCAAATAATGACACAATGGCTTCTTTCGATTGTTTTACCGTTAGTTTAAACCGAGGTCTGAGTACAATTTGATTTGAAATTTCCATAGAATAGATTCTGAGTCGATTAAATTACTAGATTTTATTGATACTAAAACCCATTTGAAACCACTTTTTTTAACTAGCTGACCCCAATAACCCAATTAAATTAGAAACAGTAGCTTTTTTAGATACATAGTATAGCTAGAAAAGATTACTTTTGCACCTCAAAACCAAGATTATGAGTATAGTTGCCATTGTAGGAAGACCCAATGTAGGGAAATCGACGCTTTTTAATAGATTAATAGAGCGAAGAGAAGCTATTGTTGATTCAGTGAGTGGGGTGACAAGAGACCGTCACTACGGAAAGAGTGATTGGAACGGAAAAGAGTTTTCAGTAATCGATACTGGAGGATATGTTGTTGGAAGTGACGATGTTTTTGAAACTGAAATTGACAATCAAGTTAAACTTGCCATTGAAGAAGCAGACGCAATCATCTTTATGGTGGAAGTTGAAAGTGGAATCACAGGAATGGACGTAGAAGTTGCAAAATTACTTCGTAGATCTAAAAAGCCTATTTTTCTTGCTGTTAATAAAGTAGATAGTGCAGCTCGTACCAACGATGCTGTTGAGTTTTACAACCTTGGTTTCGAAAAATACTACAACCTTTCAAGCATCAACGGAAGCGGAACAGGAGACTTATTAGACGATCTTGTAAAAGCACTTCCTGAAGAAGAAAAAAGAGAAGAAGCAACCTTACCACGTTTTGCTGTCGTAGGACGACCAAACGCAGGAAAGTCTTCTTTTATCAACGCACTTATTGGTGAAAATCGTTACATCGTTACAGACATCGCAGGAACCACCCGCGATAGTATTGATACAAAATACAACCGTTTTGGTTTCGAATTTAACTTGGTAGATACTGCTGGGATTCGTAAAAAAAGTAAAGTAAAAGAAGATCTAGAGTTTTACTCTGTAATGCGAAGTGTTCGTGCTATCGAGCATTGTGACGTGATGATCTTGGTATTCGATGCCACTCGTGGTTTCGACGGACAAGTACAAGCTATTTTCTGGTTGGCGCACCGTAATAACAAAGGAGTTATTATTTTGGCAAACAAGTGGGATTTAGTAGAGAAAGACAACGCCAGCGTAAAAGAATTTGAGAAATACATTCGTCAACAATGCGAACCTTTTACAGATGTGCCAATTGTGTTCATTTCTGTTTTACACAAGCAACGTATCTACAAAGCCATTGAAACGGCGGTAGAAGTATTCCAAAATCGTAGTAAAAAGATTAAGACCAGTGTGCTTAACGACACCATGTTGCCTATAATCGAAGCGTTTCCACCTCCTGCAAACAAAGGGAAGTACGTAAAAGTTAAGTTCGTTACGCAATTACCAACACCGCATCCTTGTTTTGCGTTTTTCTGTAATTTGCCACAGTACGTAAAAGAACCGTACAAGCGTTTTATCGAAAATAAATTACGTAAGGAATTCGATTTTAAAGGGGTTCCGGTAACCATCTATTTCCGTAAGAAATAAAACACATGGCTTTTTAAGGGTATGTAGTATTTGTTTTTCTTCTGAAAGTTTTCAGAAGTGACTTTGTGTGCGCTATTTCAGGAGTGTGTATTGCTTAAAACCTACTGTGGTTTTGAGTCAGCGTTTTTTCTGAAGGATTGCGTAGTTGCAATATACCGTAGTGCTTTCCGAAGTGATTTTTAAAAAGCTTACCAGCCACCGCTGGCACCACCACCACCAAATCCGCCACCGCCAAAGCCGCCACCAAAGCCGCCTCCGCCGCCAAATCCGCCACCGCCTCCAAAGCTTCCGCCGCCAGAGCCAAATCCGCCCGTACGTCCCATATTGCTTAAAATAATAACGTCGAGCAAACTGGATCCAGTTCTAGAACCACCGTTTTTACCGCCGCCGCCGTTTTTCTTCGACCCTAAAATGAAAATAATGATAAAGAAGATTACAATAACAATAATGAAATTGTAGTTATCCGAATTTTTTTTGAACGTTCTGTCTTCTTTAAACTCTCCTTTAAGCGCTGCAAAAATAGCATCGGCACCTTTGTCTAATCCGTTGTAGTAACTCCCTGTTTTAAACTCCGGAATCATAACGCGATTAATAATACGCTCAGCCATTAGATCGGTAATGCGGTATTCAATTCCGTAGCCAGTGTTTATATCAACCCGTCTGTCGTCTTTGGCAAGAAGGATTAAAATACCATTGTCTTCATCGGCTTGTCCAATGCCCCATTTATGACCCCATTTTGCGCCTAGAAGGTCTAATTCTTCTCCGTTAGAGCTTCCAATAATGGCAACAACAATCTGAGTAGAGGTAGAGTCTGCATAGCGAAGTAGCTTGTTTTCAAGGCTGCTTTTTTGTCCTGCGGAAAGTAAATCAATGTAGTCATATACCGAAGTCTGTTCTTTAGGCTTCTCCGGAATTTGAAATTGTGCTACAACTGTTTCAGAAAAAAAGAATAGTAGTGCTACTATTGAAACAATTTTATACTTCTGAAACAGTTGGAACATTTTTTATAGGTCTTAATTTGTTATTGTAATCCTGGAATTTCAACCATTTCATTTACATCTTCATCGTAATCTATACCTTCCACTTTAAAGCCAAACAGGTTGAAAAAGTCGGTGTTATAGCCTTCTAAATCTCCTAGCGTTGGCAAAGTTTCAGTTGTTGCTTCCTTCCAAAGTCTAGCAACTTCCGCTTGTACATCGTCACGCATTTCCCAATCGTCAACTCGAATTCTTCCTTTTTCGTCTGTTTCCGTAGTTTCAGCATACAATCTTTCAGAAAAAAGACGCTGAATTTGCTCAATACACCCTTCGTGCAATCCTTTTTCTTTCATCACCTTATACAGCAATGAAATGTACAACGGAATTACAGGAATGGCAGAACTCGCTTGCGTTACCAAAGCTTTGTTTACCGAAACGTATGCTTTTCCTTCCAATGCTTTTAACTTGTCTGTAATGGTGAAAGCCGTAGCCTCTAAATGATCTTTAGCACGACCAATCGTTCCTTTTCTGTACACAGCTTCTGTAAGTTCAGAACCGATATACGAGTAAGCTACCGTTTTAAATCCTGGTGCCAACACATCTGCTTCTTGCAACGCGTCTATCCAGAATCCCCAGTCTTCACCGCCCATTACGGTAACGGTGTTATCGATGTCTTCTTGGTTTCCAGGCTCAATACTTATTTCTGAAACTACGCCCGTATGGAAATCGACCGTGTTGTTAGTAAAAACACCTTCTAGTGGTTTTAGAACAGATTTAAATTTTTCGCCAGAATCAGGATGCACTCTCACTGGTGAAGCAAGGCTATAAATAACCAAGTCTATTTTTCCTAAATCAGCTTTAATTAAATCGACAGTTTGTTTTTTAATTTCGTGTGAAAAAGCATCGCCATTGATACTCTTAGCGTACAAACCAGCTTTATGTGCTTGCTCTTCAAAGTAAGCGCTGTTGTACCAACCGGGAGAAGCAGGTCTTCCTTCTGTAGGTGGTTTTTCTAAAAACACACCAATAGTTGATGCGTTAGAGCCAAATGCACTAGTAATGCGAGAAGCCAGTCCAAATCCTGTGGAAGCACCAATAACAAGTACTTTTTTAGGACCTTCTATTTCACCTTTTGAGGTTACATACTCAATTTGGTCTATAACATTCTGCTCACACCCTTTTGGATGAGAGGTAAGGCATATAAATCCACGGGTTCTAGGTTCAATAATCATGGGTGTAATTTTTTTATTTTGTATTGAAAAATATATTTTTAAAAGAATTATCCAATCGAAATCTCGTCTGGCAATTCATTTTTATCGTCTTTTTTATACGGAAAGTGTTTCTTTAGTTGTTCTCCGGCTTTTAGTACGCCGTCAATTAAACCTTGTTTGGTGTTTCCGTCTTTAAATTGCGAAATCATACTGTCTTTAGTGCTTTCCCAGAAATTAGGAGCTACGACATCGTTAATGCCGCTATCACCCATAATGACGAGGGTTCGGTCTTCTACAGCTACATAAATAAGCACGCCATTGCTTTGTTTGGTATTGCTCATGTGTAGAAATTCGAAAACTTCCGTAGCGCGATCAAAAGCGTCAATTTTACTGTGTGCTTCTAAATGCACTCGAATTTCACCCGACGTATTTTTTTCTGAAATACGAATGGCTTCGACTACTGCTGCTTCCTCGGAAGGTGTTAAAAAATCTTCAACTTTAGACATAGCGATTATTTTCCGAAGTCAAATTCAACCTCAGGTGCTTTTTCAGAACCTTTGTCTGCTTCAAAATAAGCCATTTCAGTAAACTTCCCAATAAAGTTATTGATGATGTTGTTCGGGAATGTTTTTAAGTGAATGTTGAAAGGTTTCACGCTTTCATTGAAACGATTACGCTCTACATTGATTCGGTTTTCGGTACGTTCCAACTCGTTGATAAGCTCTTTAAAGTTCTCATTCGCCTTAAGGTCTGGATATCTTTCAAAAACAGCTAATAAACGTGATAAAGCTGAAGTTAATCCTTCTTGTGCCTGTTGAAATTGTGCCAATTGCGCAGGCGTAATATTTGAAGGGTCAATCGTAATTGAAGTCGCTTTACTACGCGCTTCAGTTACTTTTAAAAGAGTTTCTTGCTCAAATTCAGCATATCCTTTTGCTGTGTTTACAATGTTTGGAATAAGGTCTGCACGACGTTGGTACGCACTTTCTACATTTCCCCATTGCGCGGTAGCGGTTTCTTGAAGTTGTATTCCTGTGTTGTAAAATTTAGGTCCCATTGTAAATCCTACAATAGCAAGGATAGCCACAATGGCAATAATTACGATAAGTGATTTTTTCATAGTGTTGAGGTTAAAGGTGTTCTTTAATTTTAAGTAATTCGGCTTTTATCGATTCTAACTTCCGAATGATATCAAAGTGGTTTAAGGTTTTTTGTTTGTTTTCTTTTAAATGTGTTTTGGCGCCTTCTAGTGTAAAGCCTCGTTCTTTTACTAAATGGTAGATAAGTTCGAGGTTTTTGATGTCTTCAGGAGTAAACTTCCGATTTCCTTTGGCGTTCTTTTTAGGTTTTAAAACATCAAATTCTTTTTCCCAAAAGCGTATCAACGATGTGTTTACATCGAAGGCTTTGGCAACTTCGCCAATGCCGTAATAGCGTCTTTCAGGTAGTTCTACGTGCATTAATCAAGAGATTGGTTTTCTTGCTGCGAAGCTCTAAGCATGTTCGTAAATTCGTCAGGACTTAGGTTTCCGTAGTAAAAATTAATAGGGTTGATGCGTTGGTTGTCTTTAAATATCTCGTAATGAAGGTGTGGTGCTTCAGAGCGTCCTGTACTTCCTACGAAACCAATTAAATCACCTCTTTTTACATGTTGTCCTGCACGCACGTTGTATTTATACAAATGCGCATACAAACTTTGATACCCATACCCGTGATCGATACGAATGTGGTTTCCATAGCCAGAAGCTGTATTGTCTGCTCTTGTTACTTTCCCGTCGCCAGAAGCATATACAGGGGTGCCACGAGGTGCTGTAAAATCCATTCCCCAATGCATTTTTCGCGCTTTGGTAAAAGGATCAGTTCTAAAACCATATCCGGATGCCATTCGTGTTAGATCTTCATTGTTTACAGGTTGAATTGCTGGAATCGCCGCCAATAATTTTTCTTTTTCTTCAGCCAGTACTGCAATTTCGTCTAATGACTTTGACTGCACTACAATTTGTTTGGTTAAAATATCTAAGCGTTTGCTTGACGATATAATGAGTTTAGAATTATCATATCCTTCCAAATCACGGTACCTGTTTATACCTCCAAAACCTGCTTTTCGTTGTTCTTCCGGAATTGGATTTGCTTCAAAATAGACACGGTATAGATTGTTGTCGCGGTCTTCTAACTCGTGTAATACTGCGGCAGCATGATCCATTTTTTTATTTAATAGATCGTATTGCAGCGTCATATTTGTTAGTTCACGCTTTAATTCTTTCTCTTTGGGAGTTTCAATATAAGGCAGGTTTATGTAGATTAGTAAGAGCATAAAACCGCTCAATATCATGCCCAAAATACTTAAGACAATAATACCTAATTTTCTTCCTTTTTTGTTTTCAATCTTTCGATAGGAAAGGGTTTCGCTATCGTAGTAATATTTAACCTTAGACATACGCTAAAAAATCATATTTTTGCTCGGTGATAGGTAGTGTTAAATTTTGAAACGTTACACAAATATAGAAATTGTTTCCATAGTACACTAACTGCATATATATAGTATAAATTATTTAGTATGACATCTCGCGAAATCCGCTCACAGTTTTTAGAATTTTTTACATCAAAGTCACACGCTATTGTGCCATCGGCACCTATGGTAGTGAAAGACGATCCAACCTTGATGTTTACCAATGCTGGGATGAACCAGTTTAAAGAGTATTTTTTAGGAAATAAAGCCGTAAAAGAATCTAGAATTTCTGATACACAAAAATGTTTACGCGTTAGTGGAAAACATAATGACTTAGAAGAGGTGGGAATGGATACCTACCACCATACCATGTTCGAAATGCTAGGAAACTGGAGTTTTGGCGATTATTTTAAAAAAGAAGCTATCGAATGGGCGTGGGAGTTGTTGACCGAAGTTTATAAAATTGATACATCGATTTTATATGTTACTATTTTTGAAGGCGATGCTTCAGAAGACTTAGCACGTGATACAGAAGCTTACGAGTTGTGGAAACAATTTGTACCGGAAGACCGAATTATTAACGGAAATAAAAAAGATAACTTTTGGGAAATGGGCGAACAAGGTCCTTGTGGTCCTTGTAGCGAAATTCACGTAGATATTCGTTCTGCGGAAGAAAAAGCAAAAGTGTCGGGCGCTTCATTAGTAAATCAAGACCATCCGCAAGTCGTGGAAATTTGGAACTTGGTTTTTATGCAATTCAACAGAAAAGCAAACGGAAGCCTTGAAAAATTACCTTCACAACACGTAGATACCGGAATGGGATTTGAACGTTTGTGCATGGTGTTACAAAACAAACAGAGTAATTACGATACCGATGTATTTACACCGCTTATTCGTGAAATAGAAGCAGTAACCAATAGCAAATACGGTAAAGACGAGAAAATAGACATTGCCATTCGTGTCATTAGCGATCACGTTCGTGCAGTAGCTTTTTCTATTGCCGACGGACAATTACCAAGTAATACGGGAGCAGGGTATGTGATTCGTAGAATTTTACGACGTGCAATTCGTTACGGATTTACATTTTTAGATACCAAAGAGCCATTTATTTACAAATTGGTGGCAACGCTAAGCAAGCAAATGGGAGATGCGTTCCCTGAATTAATTTCTGAAAAAAACCTAATCACCAATGTCATTAAGGAAGAAGAAAATTCATTCTTAAGAACTTTAGATCAAGGGTTGGTATTGTTAGAAAATATCATTGAAAGTGCAGATTCTAAAACAATTTCGGGTAAAAAAGCATTCGAATTGTACGACACTTTCGGTTTTCCAATCGATTTAACAGCCTTAATTCTTCGTGAAAGAGGTTACGAATTAGATCAAGCTGGTTTTGAAAAAGAATTACAAAAACAAAAAGACCGTTCTCGTGCAGCAACCAAAGTTGCTACGGGCGATTGGGAAGTTTTATTTGACGATGCGGAAGAAGAATTTGTAGGGTATGATACTTTAGAAACTACAATTAAAATTTCACGCTACCGCAAAGTGGAAAGCAAAAAGGATGGCGAAATGTACCAGTTGGTATTTAATCTTACGCCTTTTTATCCTGAAGGCGGTGGTCAAGTTGGTGATAAAGGGTATTTGGAAGCACAAGATGGCGGAGTTACCTATGTTGTGGATACCAAAAAGGAGAACAATTTAATTATCCATTTTGTAAAACACCTTCCTCGAAATCCTGAAGGTACTTTTAAAGCAGTTGTGGATGAGAAACAACGGTTTAGAACGGCATCAAATCATACCGCAACACACTTGTTACACCAAGGGTTACGAACTATTTTGGGCGAACATGTTGGGCAAAAAGGATCGATGGTGCACAGCCGAAATTTACGCTTCGATTTTTCACACTTTAGCAAGGTAACCGATGAAGAGTTGAAACAAGTAGAAGACTTTGTAAACGCGCGTATTCGTGAAGGATTGGCGTTGGAA
The DNA here is from genome assembly GCF_900102055.1 of Ulvibacter litoralis. Taxonomy (GTDB): domain Bacteria; phylum Bacteroidota; class Bacteroidia; order Flavobacteriales; family Flavobacteriaceae; genus Ulvibacter; species Ulvibacter litoralis. Next base: position 249,714 of record NZ_FNBA01000001.1, on the reverse strand, counting down.
GAGCGTAGAAATATTCCGTACCAGCAAGCGATTGACGAAGGTGCTATTGCCTTGTTTGGCGAAAAATACGGCGATGCTGTTCGCGCGATAAAATTTGGAACCTCGATGGAACTTTGTGGCGGAACGCATGCTGCAAACACAGCTGATATTTGGCATTTTATTATTACTTCGGAAGGTGCTGTGGCTAGCGGAATAAGACGTATTGAAGCCATTACAGGCGATGCTGCAAAACAGTATTTTATAGATCGTAGTGATGCTTTTTCAAAACTTCAGAAGTCATTGAACAATGTAAAAGATCCTGTGAAAGCAGTTGAAAGTTTGCAAGAAGAAAACAGTCAGTTGCAAAAACAAGTACAACAACTGTTGAAAGATAAAGCTAAAAATGTAAAAGGAGATTTAAAATCGGAAGTTACCGAAATTAATGGCGTTCACTTTTTAGCAAAAGAACTAGATTTAGATGCGTCAGGATTGAAAGATCTCGCATTCGAATTAGGAGGCGAAATAGACAATCTATTTATCTTATTTGGTTCTCAAAACGAGGGCAAAGCATTGCTTACTTGTTACATTTCGAAAGACTTGGCAACAGAACGCAAGTTAAATGCAGGACAAATTGTTCGCGAACTTGGAAAGTACATTCAAGGTGGCGGTGGGGGTCAGCCGTTTTTCGCTACTGCTGGAGGTAAAAATCCAAGCGGTATTCCAGAAGCGTTGGCAAAAGCCGTTACGTATATTGAATAATAATCACGTTTGTTTCTTCAATGAAACTTTACACGCAAATAAACATACAACCCGAGCACAACCCAATTGATTACAACTCAAAGGTCTTGTTGCTTGGGTCTTGTTTTGTAGAGAATATCGGCGATAAACTAGCGTATTACAAGTTTAACACCCTTCAAAATCCCTTCGGAATAGTATTTCATCCTGTTGCGATTGAAAAGTTAGTGACCCGTGCACTCAATGAAACACTTTTTACGGAAGCAGATTTGTTTTTTCACAACGAGCAATGGCATTGTTTTGAAGTTCATTCGTTGTTGAGTGATGCTAATAAAGAAGCGTTTCTTCGGAAATTGAACACACAATTAAAACTACTTCAGGAGTATCTTGAAACTGCAACACACTTCGTGTTTACCTACGGAACGGCTTGGGTGTATCGCTTCATTGAAACCGATAACTTTGTCGCGAACTGTCATAAAATTCCGCAGAAAAAATTTTTAAAAGAGTTGTTTTCAGCTGAAGCTGTTGCCGCAAGTATCGAAAACACAATTACCTTAATTAAGGATGTAAATCTACAAGCGACCTTTGTGCATACCGTTTCACCAGTACGGCATTTAAAAGATGGTTTTGTAGAAAATACACAGAGTAAAGCACATTTGTTAGCAGGTTTACACGAATTAATTGCACCGAAAAACAGAATGCATTATTTCCCTTCGTACGAGTTGCTATTAGACGAATTACGTGACTATCGATTTTATGCGGAAGATATGCTGCATCCAAATGCGTTGGCAATCGCTATTATTTGGGAACGATTTAATACAGCTTGGATTGCTTCGGAAACGGCGCCGCTTCAGAAGGAAATTGATAGCATTCAATCAGGATTGCGTCACAGGCCTTTTTATCCCGAAAGTGAAGCGCATCAAGCCTTCTTGAAAAACCTTCAGCAAAAAATAGAAAACTTTCAGCAACAAAACCCACACATTACATTGTAAGGATACGACAGATGCCGTATTGATTCTAGTTTGGTTTTTAATCCACCTTTGTGGTATTCAATAACTTAAAAACCCTACCATTATGAAAATCTTTACAAAATCAATCTTAATAACATTCCTAAGTTGTAGTCTTTTAATGGCAACGTCGTGTAAAAAAGACGACGATGGAGGAGGAACGGCTGCTAGTTCGGGAGAATTTACAGCAAAAGTGAATGGAAATAACTACGAATCGTTTCCAGAAGCGACTGCGGCGCAATTATCGGGAGCTGGCGAATTCCAAGCGATGGCTGTAAGTGGCGGAACAATGGACTCAGAAAATATTCAATTTATCATCACAGGATTTGACGGTGTAGGAACCTACTCGTTGAATTTTGTAAACATTGGAACGTATAGCTACTTGCCAGATCCAAGTAACCCAGATCCGAATACTGTGGTTGTATTCACCACAGTTGGAAATGCACAAGGAAATAACGGAGAGGTGAATATCTCAACGTTTGATGATACCACTGTTTCGGGAACGTTCAGTTTTACAGGCTATAATTTAGATAACATTGGAGATACTGTTTCGGTGACCAATGGTGCTTTTAATGTAGCGTACACAAGAAATTAATTAGAATATAGCGCATGTACGAGAATCTCTGTGTTGAGGTTTTTACGTGGAACTGGGAGTGTTATTTTTATAATGCTTCCAGTTTTTTATGCGCTATACCTTTAGATGAATCAAAATTATACGCCAATTGCCCTATTGAAATCGATTGGGCATTGCAGCATCTTTGAGGTGTAAAACCAAATGAACACGATTATGAGAACTTCAATAACAACCTTTTTATGTTTCGGATTGCTATTCATTACTTCTTCTGTAAGTACTGCACAACGCGCCGAAGCGCCAGATTATAGATATGATGTTGGCGCGAAAATTAATGAAATGACACTAACGCAGGGGGGCACTATGGTTGTGGCAAGCAACGATGGCCTAGTGGGGATAAAGCCTGGTAGTAATTCCCTGCTTTTTAACTTTACAGACTACGGACGCGTAAAACCAGAAGAGCTTACGTTTGTGCCAAACGCGCCGTACGTTATTATTGGTCAGACAGGATTTGCAAGTCTTTCTACCAAAAAAGCGGTGATCGATTATATGTCGGGACAAAAATTATTTAGTACCGAAGACAACGGTTGGAAAGTTGTTACAACCTGCGATGTGATGATGCCTCAAAACAAATTGGTAGTAAGTGGACAACGTCGCGCAGAAGACAATTATGCGAATGCAGTAGCCGTCTACGATTTAAACACAGGGCAGCAAGACTACATATTTAACTTAAATGACCCTACTCGGGTAGGAATTGCAAAAGTGTATGCCGTAACAGGACGTCCATTATTGTTGAAAAATAGCCTTATAGTGCCAACTACACAAGGACTTGTTGCGAAGAAAGCATTGACGGGAGAAACGCTGTGGGAAACGAAAATTAAAGGAATTACTTGGCTTGTTTCCGATTCTAACGAAAAAGATATTTATGCTTTTGAAGAGTCTGAAAGCGGAAAAAACACCAAAGTATATAAATTAGGTCCTAATGGAGAGGAGCTTTGGGCAGACAACGCCAAGGTAAAAGGAAAGGTCGCTAATTTTGAAATCTTACCACAGGGATTGGCAATTGTAAGCAATGTAGATAATGGTGGGAATACGAGTGTATTTGCAGCGAAGAATGAATCTAAAATAGGGTTTTTAAGCGCTGCTACGGGTGAAGATCTTTGGGAGAAAGCACCGAAAACAAAAGGGTATGTGCAACATTTTTATATCATGGAAGATGGAATTCTCTTCGGAATCTATCAAGGAGGAATTAATAAAATATCCTACGACGGAAACACCCTCTTTAAAAAACCATTAAAAACAGGCGAGAATATTTTAACCATGTCTGAAACACCACAGGGTTTGATTTATATCACTTCGGAAGATGCGAATATCGTAAACCTACAAACGGGTGACCAAGTTTGGAAAAAGCCCTTAAAATACAAACGTGCGGGTGCTATTAGCTCTACCTACGATGCAGGAAATGATAGGTATTTAATTAGTGCCGATGAAACTTTGTTTGCGGTCGATGCCACGTCGGGAGAAGTAAGCACGTTGGCAGACTCTAAATTTGAAGGGAAGGAAGCTCCGAGCAGCATTGAGATTCGTGAGGGCGGAATTTTACGTACGAGCGATCAAAACATGATGACCCTAGATTGGAAAGGAGAGCAGCAATGGCATGAGTATTACAGAGCGCCAGGAAAAAGTGCGATGGGTGCAATTTTGGCGGGAGTTACAGCAGTAGCCGCAGCAACCACTGCAGCAGCCGCTCAAAATTCGGCAAATCAAAATAGAAACAAATTAGGGAACTATACCGCTCGTGGCGAACGGGATGCTAGACTAGCTGCCGATATGGCGATGGCAACAGGGAAATCTATCGGAGAAATGTTGAAACGTTTTAAAGCGACAGCAGCCACCGAAAATGCACAGTTTGTATTGACAAAATTAGAAGAAGGTGTTGGTTTGGTGAAGCTAAACAAAGACACGGGAGCTAAAGAAAAAGAGATTGTTTTAAAAGATAAAAAACCAGAATACCAAGTGGATGATCGCGGCGGAATTTTATACTACAAAGCAGATTCAAACTCAATATTCGCATACGATTTGACCAAATAAATAACTAACCAGATTTATTTTAAAGTTGTGGGGAGCAACTTGTAAGAGGTTGTTTAAAAAGTAATTTTTGTAGGTTCGAACGCTGTCGAGAGGGTTAACTTCAGGCTAATTAATAGGTTATAAATGCCTTCAGTTTAACAACATACTTTACTTTTTATTCAACCTCTTTTATTTTTTCTTACTTTAGAATCAAAATAATCCTTTATGAAGCACGTATTCTTTGTTGTATTGTTTCTTTTCTACGGAATAGCCTTCAGTCAGTCTGCAACCAAGCATATTGATAGCCTTCAAGAAGCTTCAAAACATGTAAATGATTCAACACGACTTCGAATGGTGCGAGAAGTTACATTTCATTATATCTTCAACGATCCTGAAAAGGCAAAACGGTTATTGAAATCAAGTATTTCCGAAGCGAAAAATTTACACTTATCACTTTCCGAAGCAGAACTCACAAATAATTACGGCATCTTAATGGACGTCACTGGAAAGTCAGATTCTGCTAAAATCTATTTTGAAAAAGCGTTGGCTATAAGTCGGTCCCAAAAGTACAAGAAACTGACTTCAAAGATCACCAACAACCTTGGGATGTATCATTGGAATAAAGGAGACAATCAAGAAGCACTCGATTTCTTTTTTCAAGCCTTGGCGCTCAATCGAGAGCAAAATAACCTACAGTCAAATGGCACATACTACAATAATATAGGGCTTATTTACCAAGAAATGGAAATGGTAGATAAGGCTTTGGAGTACCATTTCAAAGCCCTTGAAATTCGTAAAAAATTTGACATTCGGTATGAAATCCCAATATCGTTCAATAATATCGCCATCAATTTAACCGAAAAAGGACAATATAAAGAAGCGGAAGAGGCACTTTTGGAAGGCATCGAAATGGCGAAAGAGGTGAACGAGCAAGGCGTGTACTATAATTTGTTAACGAGTTTGTCGAATATTTACATGCTTCAGGATACGCCTGGCAAAGCAATTGCTTTACTCGAAGAAATTTTGGAGGGCAGAAACACATCAAACATTGATAGAAGGGCGAATATTAGTACGTATGCCAATTGTATTCATGCATTTAATACGATTGGGAATTATAAAAAAGCCTTGCAATACATCAAGGAGGGCGAGTCGTTTTTGGAGGAGTTTTCAGATTTAAAAGCGTCGGCGGTCGATTTTTATGCGGCTTCAGCACAAACGCAATATTCGGTACATAACATTGAAGTAGGCGATCACTATCTTACAAAAACACTTCGCTTAAAGGACAGTCTTTTTTCTTCTGAAAATGCTGAAAATGTCGCGGCGCTAGAAACTCGTTTTAAAGTTTCAGAAAAAGAAAGAGATTTGGCCGAAAGTAGAGCAAACCTCGCGGAAAGAGAATTGCAAATAGAACAAAAAAACACGCTGCTCTTCGGAAGCCTAGGTTTGGCGTTGGTTTTAGGATTGTTAGGATACCTATTTTATAAGCAGCAACGACTTAAAAATGAACAGTTGCGGAAAGAAAACGAATTAAAAACAGCTTTAGCACGCATCGAAACGCAAAACAGATTGCAAGAACAACGACTTCGAATTTCGAGAGATTTGCACGATAATATTGGGTCGCAACTTACCTTTATTATTTCGTCTATCGATAATTTAACCTTTGGGTTGGAAGGGGAGAATTCAAAGATTTCTAAAAAATTAAGTACAATTAGCACCTTTGCATCACAAACTATTTACGAGCTACGCGATACTATTTGGGCAATGAACAAGCAAGATATTACGCTTGAAGATTTGCAAGGACGTATTTCTAACTTTATAGAAAAAGCAGGCGCGGTAAAGCAAGAGGTTCAGTTTCGTTTTTCGGTGGCTGCTACTGTTTCAAAGGAGACTACGTTTACTTCAGTACAAGGAATGAACATGTATCGCATTATTCAAGAAGCCGTAAACAATGCTTTTAAGTATGCAAAAGCTTCAGAAATAAACGTGTCAGTTTCCGCAGCACAAAAACAAATTACCGTCACTATAACAGACAATGGTGTCGGATTTTTGTTAGAAAAGACAGCGATGGGGAATGGAATTTCCAACATTAAAAAACGAGCAAAGGATCTTGGAGGTAAGGCTGTTGTTTTGTCTACGCTTGATAAAGGTACTTCCGTTTCGGTTACTTTTCCGCTAATCACATAAATACGACAATTGCCGTATGTTAAATGGAAGGATGAATTCTTAATTTTAATTATAGTATTGATCTAAATGAGTGTTTCACAAATCGTAATAGTCGTGTTTTTTACATTGCTTGGTATAGGAGTGATGATTGTGTTTTTGTATCGTAACAAGAATTTGAGAATGCAACACAATGACCAATTGGGACAGTTGCAATTAGCGTTCGAAATGCACAAAAAGCAACTTAGTACACGACAAACGCATTTAAATGTGTATAATTTTTTAACTTATAACCTAGAAGAAGCGCTTTTGGTGCAGCCGAAAATTAAATTGTAATGATGTTTTTTACTTCGGAAAGAGAACGAAGCGATACATTGTTTGCGATTCAAAAAAAAGAATAGATGCCTTTAAAAATTGCCATTGTAGATGATAATTCCTTTTTAATCCATGCGATTAAAGAGAAGCTCTCTTTTTTTGAAGATGTCGTGGTGAAGCATACGTCTCACAACGGAAGTGAATTGTTAACCAAATTGGAGGAAAATCACAACCTCGATTTGATTTTGATGGATATTGAAATGCCAGTATTGAACGGTATTGAAACCACTCAGATTGTAAAGCAGAAATACCCACAACTAAAAATTATCATGCTCACTGCTTTCGATAATGACGAGCATATTTTTAATGCGATTAAAGCGGGTGCCGATGGATATTTGTTGAAAGAGATCAATCCAAAAGATTTGTATAATGGTATTGTAGATACGCTAAATGGAGGTGCAGCGATGAATCCTTCCATCGCATTAAAAACATTAAAATTACTTCGGAATCCGATTGACATTCAAAATCCGAGAGATCAAGAAGAAATATCGTTGTCAAAACGCGAAGTTGAGGTGTTGGAGCAACTAAGCAAAGGGTTGAGCTACACGGCCATTGCTGAAAATTTATTTTTATCGCCCAGTACCGTCCGAAAACACATTGAAAATATTTATAAAAAACTACAAGTACACTCTAAAATTGAAGCTGTGCAAAAGGCCAAGAATTACAATATTATATAAATGTCGGTTCGAGCGCAGTCGAAAACTAGTAGCCAAAATCGTACTTAGTGAGACAAATAAAAAACCCTCTAAAGCATATGCTGAAGAGGGTTTTTCTATGTTGTTTTTGATCTAACTATAGGTCAAAAGCTTTTTTCACGTTGTCAACGTAATCTAGTTTTTCCCAAGTGAAAAGTTCCACTTCTTTTTCAATTCTACCATTGTAAGGGCTTTCAAAAACTTTCGTTACTGTTTCTGGGTTTCTTCCCATGTGACCGTAAGCGGCAGTTTCTGAATAGATTGGATTACGTAATTTTAAACGAGACTCAATCGCAGATGGGCGCATATCAAAGATGCTAGCGACCAAAGTTGCAATTTCTCCGTCTGTTTTGTTTACATGAGAGGTACCGTAGGTATTTACTAAGATTGAAGTTGGTTCTACCACTCCAATTGCATACGATACTTGTACTAACACTTCATCAGCAAGACCTGCAGCAACCAAGTTTTTTGCGATGTGACGTGATGCATATGCGGCACTTCTATCTACTTTACTTGGATCTTTACCGCTAAAAGCACCACCACCGTGAGCTCCTTTACCACCATAGGTATCTACAATAATCTTACGTCCTGTAAGACCTGTATCTCCGTGAGGTCCCCCAATAACAAACTTTCCTGTTGGGTTGATGTGATAGGTAATGTCGTCGTTAAATAATTCTTGAACGTACTTCGGAAGCTGTGCCTTTACTCTCGGAATTAAGATTGAAATAATATCATCTTTAATTTTTTGAAGCATTGGTGCGTCTTCGTCAAAATCGTCGTGCTGTGTTGAAACCACAATCGCTACAATTTTTTGTGGAACGTTATCGTCACTATATTCTATGGTTACTTGACTTTTTGAATCTGGACGTAAGTACGAAATTTCAGTTCCTTCTCTACGTAATTTTGCAAGTTCTATTAGTATTTTATGCGAAATGTCTAGTGCTAACGGCATGTAGTTCGCAGTTTCTTTGGTTGCATATCCAAACATCATTCCTTGGTCACCAGCACCTTGCTCTTCTTTAGTAGAACGATCAACCCCTTGGTTAATGTCTTGAGATTGTTCGTGAATTAACGAAATAACACCACAAGAATCTCCGCTAAATTGATACGCTCCTTTTGTGTATCCAATTTTGTTTACTACATCTCTTGCAATAGTTTGTACATCTAGGTAAGTGTTACTTTTTACCTCTCCAGCTAAAATTACCTGTCCTGTCGTTACTAAGGTTTCACAAGCTACTTTAGACTCTGGGTCGAAAGCTAAAAAGTTATCTAATAATGCGTCACTAATTTGGTCAGCAACTTTGTCTGGATGTCCTTCAGAAACACTTTCCGAAGTAAATAAATACGCCATAAAATGGTTTTTAATTATAATATTATAGGTCGATTTGACGAAAACGTCGAAGGAAGTTTACACTGCCTTTAGCATTTTTTTTTGAGGTTGCAATCAGTCAAATCTTTCCTCATTTTTAAGGCTACAAAAATACAGATAATATTATAACTATAAAATATAAGGATATGTTAATTTGCATGTTTCATGTTTTCGTTTAAATCGGTTTCGTTTTTCCCTCAAACGTTTTCGTGAAATTTTTCATAAAAAAGCATCTAGAATGGCTGTTTGTAAGCAGTCTTTAGTATTTTTAAGGGTAACTAAAAAGCAGATGTCTACACAACCTAAACTTACCCGATTTAATCAAAACGTATTGTCAAAATACCAAATTTACAATAGTATTTTTATGACATTACCGTTTGATAGTATTACTAAAACTGGCGTTTTATTGCCTCTTTTCCACGAAACCTGCCAAAAAGGGTTCGAAAACGGCGACAATCCTACTAAGATTGTAACCGATTTTTTTCATAAGTATCAAGCCAGACGATCTTCCGAGAGTCAGATAAGTTTGTTATTTCGTTTTATTCAATACATCGAACGGCAAGTTGTTTTGTTCGATGCAATAGAAGATGCCGCCTTTCCTATTGTCAATAATATGGACGGTATTGGAACACTTCGAAGTTTGAAAGAATCGGCAACTTCTACCAATAAGAAAGAACAGCTAAAACAGTATTTGGAAGAGTTTAAAGTGCGAATTGTACTAACGGCGCATCCCACACAGTTTTACCCCGGCTCTGTATTGGGAATCATTACCGATTTATCGAAGGCTATCAAGAAAAACAACTTGTTAGAAATTAATGATTTGCTAGCACAGTTAGGGAAAACGCCTTTTTTCAAACATAAAAAACCAACCCCTTACGATGAAGCAGTGAGTTTGATCTGGTATTTGGAAAATGTTTTTTATAAGTCCTTCGGAAGCGTTTACGACTACATTCAACAAAACATTTTTGACGGAAAACCAATCGCAAACGACATTATTAATATTGGGTTTTGGCCAGGAGGAGATCGTGATGGAAATCCATTTGTAACTTCAGAAACTACACTGAAAGTTGCGAGAAGACTGAAAGAAACCATTTTAAAAAATTATTACAAAGACATCCGTTCGTTAAAACGAAAACTAACGTTTACCGGAGTTGAAGACCGTATCTCTGGTATTGAAAAACAATTATACGATGCTGTTTTAGATCCTTCAGCCATTAGCTACGCAAGTTTTGACACTTTTGTTTCAGAATTAAAATCTATTAAAGAAATTGTAATCGCAGAGCACCAATCGCTGTATGTGAACGAATTAAATAGTTTGCTGAATAAAATTCATTTGTTTGGGTTTCATTTTGCGATGTTAGACATTCGTCAAGACAGCCGCGCGCATGACAGTGTATTTTCGACCATGGTTGAAGGATTGATTGAAAATGGTAGCGAGATCTTTCCGAAGAATTATAATTCACTTTCAGAAAAAGAACAAATAGCAATTTTATCGAAAGTTGAAGGAGCTGTAGATATTTCCTTGTTTCAAGATGAAGAAGTTTTAAAAACGCTGGAAACTATCAAGGCGATAAAAACCATTCAAGAAAGTAATGGAGAGCGTGCTGCAAACCGCTATATTATTAGCAACAATCAAACGGCATTAAACGTGATGCAATTGTTTGCAATGCTAAAGTTGATTGCCTTTCAGGAAAAAATGACCGTCGATATTGGGCCGTTATTTGAAACGATTACCGATTTGGAAAACGCGCATTTGGTGATGGAAGAGTTGTATACAAATCCAACCTATAGCGCACATTTAAAACAACGAGGAAACAAACAAACCATCATGCTTGGTTTTAGTGATGGAACCAAAGATGGAGGTTATTTAATGGCCAATTGGGCAATTTTTAAAGCCAAAGAGAAGCTGACCGAAGTTTCAAGAAAATACGACGTAACGGTGATCTTTTTTGATGGTCGTGGAGGACCTCCAGCGAGAGGTGGTGGAAAAACACACCAGTTTTATGCATCGTTAGGACCTACCATAGAAGACAAAGAAGTGCAACTAACCATTCAGGGGCAAACCATTAGTTCCAATTTTGGGACTTTAGATTCGTCTCAGTATAATCTAGAACAATTAATAAGTTCGGGAATTGCGAATCGCTTGAACGAAACCAATTTAAGCATGTCGAAAGCATCGCTTGAAGTGATGGATTCGTTAGCGACGATTAGTTATGAAACGTATGCAGCTTTTAAAAGTCATCCTATGTTTTTGCCGTATTTGGAACGAATGAGTACATTAAAATACTATGCGAAAACAAATATTGGAAGCCGACCTTCCAAAAGAGGAAAATCGGATACGTTGGTTTTTAGTGACTTGAGAGCCATTCCTTTTGTGGGGTCTTGGAGTCAGTTGAAACAGAACGTGCCAGGATTTTTTGGCGTAGGAACGGCATTAAAACATTTTGAAGATAAAGGACAGTTTGATAAAGTAGTGTCACTGTATTCTGAATCTAGTTTCTTTAAAACGTTGATTGAAAACAGTATGATGTCATTGTCTAAATCGTTTTTCGATCTTACAAAATATATGGCTGAAGATGCTGAATTTGGAAGTTTTTGGAACATTATTTATACTGAATACAAAACCACAAAACGATTATTACTGAAGCTTACAGGATATTCTGTATTGATGGAAAATGAACAAGCAGGGAAAGCTTCAATCGATGTTCGCGAGTCTATTGTGCTGCCGTTGCTTACCATTCAGCAATTTGCATTAAAGAAGATTCAAGAATTAGAAAAAGCACCTGTGCGAGACGAGGAGCAAATCAAAATTTACGAGAAAATTGTCACCCGATCTCTATTTGGAAATATCAATGCGAGTAGAAATTCAGCATAACAGAGGTGTGGTATATTAGAAAACAAAAAACCGCTACAAATTATTTGTAGCGGTTTTTCTAAATAACCAATTTTAAACAATTAATCAATGCTCATTCAGTCTAAAGTCTGGGTAGGCATCCATACCGTGTTCATGTGCATCAAGGCCTTCAAATTCTTCAATTTCTGAGACTCTAATTCCCATGGTTTTTTTCAGTGCAAATAAAATAATAAATGAAGTGCTTGTGCAAAATACCGCATAGACGCCAATACCAATTAACTGGCTTACAAGTTGTGCGAAACCTGCTAAGTTTCCGAAGAGACCCACGGCAAGTGTTCCCCAAATTCCACAGACTAAATGAACCGCAATAGCACCTACAGGATCATCTAATTTTAACTTATCGATAAAAGAAACGGCAAAAACGATAATGGCTCCTGCAACTCCACCAATAAGTATGGCATCCATTGGACTCATCTGGTCTGCGCCAGCGGTAATACCTACCAGTCCGCCAAGAATACCATTTAAAAACATCGTTAAATCTAGGTTTTTGTGTAAAATTGTCGATACCATGAAGGCTACAACTCCTCCTGCAGCAGCTGCTAAGCAAGTCGTTACTAAGGTTAAGGAAGTAGCTTCAGGATTTGCAGATAATACAGAGCCTCCATTAAATCCAAACCATCCTAGCCAAAGGATTAATACTCCGGTCATTGCTAATGGAATGTTGTGTCCGGGAATGGCCTGTGGTTTTCCGTCTTTATACTTTCCAATGCGGGAGCCAAGTAAATAAACCGCTACCAAAGCAGCCCATCCTCCTACAGAGTGTACCAATGTTGAACCTGCAAAATCGTAAAAAGGGGTTTCTAATTGTTGTAGAAATCCGCCGCCCCATTTCCAAGAACCAGCGATTGGATATACAATTCCTACATAAAATATCACGAAATACATAAAAGGAACAATTTTAATGCGTTCTGCTACGGCACCAGAAACAATTGTGGCTGCGGTAGCTGCAAACATGCCTTGAAATAAAAAGTCGGTCCAATACGTATAGCCTTCGTTATACGTAAGATCTAACGTTCCAGCTGCATTTAAGGGTGCTTCTAGTCCGAGACCAGCAAACCCTAAAAATCCATTAAAATCTCCAGGATACATAAGGTTAAAGCCTACAATTGCATATAGCAAAAGACCAACGGTGATGATAAATGTGTTTTTAAAGAGGATGTTGATGGTGTTTTTTTGTCTTGTCAATCCAATTTCTAAAAGTGAAAAGCCAAGATGCATAAAGAAAACAAGTGCTGTACAGATCATCATCCATACATTATTTATTGTAAATAATTCCATAGTGAGTTGTTACTGATGATTTATTCTAAGGTATTTGCGCCTTTTTCTCCTGTTCGTATTCGGTAGCAGTCTTTTATTTCTGAAACAAATATTTTTCCATCACCAACTTCACCGGTAGCCGCCGCTTTTAAAATTGCGTTAATTGCATCTTCTTCAAACTTGTCATTTACTACAATAGAAAGATATCTGCGCTGAATGTCGCTCGTACTATAAGAAATACCTCTATATACGTGTCCTTCTTTCTCGTTTCCTAGTCCGGTGACGTCCCAATAAGAGAAGAAATTGATGCCTACATCGTGCAGTGCATCTTTAACTGCGCTGTATTTTGATTTCCGAATAATTGCTTCAATTTTTTTCATGAATTATAGGTTGCTAATTGTTGTTTTTTTTTAGTGTATTTAAATTGAAAAATGATTGAAATAACTAGCTTCTTTTAGTAGGTGAAAAAAGCTACTTTGAATTGTGATTTTTGGGCAAAAAAAGACTGTTTTTAAGTTGGTGTTTAAAATGAATAATACTTAAATAAATTTTTCAAATTTTTTGATAAAAATATAAAAAATGAAACATTACCCCTATAAAAAATAGGGGTAATGTTTGAAATTTATAGTATTATTAATTTATAGTGTGTTTTTTTAAGGGGTGTGCTTATTTTAAGTTGATTTTTTATATATTTTCAATTTAAATTTTGAAAATTAATTCAAATTTTGGTGTTTTTGATGTGAATTTTTAGGTGAAATTGAAGAAGAGTTGAGAAAAAAATGATATAAATGCTGAGTTTCATGTAATTTTTCATTGCATGATTGATAAAATTGAGGGCCTCAAATTGTTGATTTCATTTTTTAGAAGCAGTCAAATTTTGATATTCATAATAATGATTCTTGCATTATGAAGTGTGCTATTTAAGTTGTTATATTAGAGTAAAATAGCAATTAAAATTAGGATGTTATGATGCAGAAACAAGGACTTTATTTACCAGAATTTGAACACGATAATTGTGGCGCAGGATTTATATGTAGTTTGAAGGGAATTCGGTCAAATGATATCATTCATAAAGCGCTTCAAATTTTAGAAAATTTAGAGCATCGAGGTGCCGTTAGTTCGGATGGAAAAACGGGTGATGGTGCAGGGATTTTAATTGACATTCCGCACGAATTTTTTGTAAAGAATTGTGATTTTAAACTTCCGAAGGAAAACGAATATGCAGTAAGCAATGTTTTTTTACCTAAAAAGAGCAATCAACGATCGTTTTGTATCACTGTTTTTGAAAAACACCTTCAAGAACAAGGCTTAAAAGTACTTGGGTGGCGTGATGTTCCTGTTGATGAAACTGTGCTAGGTGAAATTGCTGCCGTAACGCAACCTTACATTAAACAGATATTTGTAGGTAAAGAAACTAAAGACCAAAGTGAGTTTCAGTTTCATTTGAAGCTTTTCATCGCACGGAAAAAAACAGAACACGAGATTATCGCATCTAAAATCTCTGAAAGCGCGTTTTTCTATTTGCCGAGTCTTTCCACAAAAATTATTATTTATAAGGGCTTATTGATTCCTGAAGACATAAAATTATTTTATAAAGAGTTGTCCGACCCTTTATTCGTTACGAGATTGGCATTGGTGCATCAACGGTTTTCTACCAATACATTCCCGACGTGGGATTTGGCGCAACCTTTCCGTTATATGTGTCACAATGGAGAAATTAACACGCTTCGTGGAAACATTTCTAGAATGTATTCGCGTCAGGAATTATTGGAAAGTGACCTATTTGGAAAAGAAATCAAAGCCATTTTACCAATCGTACTACCTGGAAAGTCAGATTCGGCTTCTATGGATATGGTGGTCGAACTGTTATTAATGACAGGTCGTTCTATTCCTGAAGTAATGATGATGTTAGTACCAGAGGCTTGGGAGAAAAACCCTGAAATGTCCGATACCAAAAAAGCATTTTACGAATTCAATTCGTGTGTCATGGAGCCTTGGGATGGTCCAGCCTCTATTCCTTTTACCGACGGAAAGTATATCGGTGCCGTTTTAGACAGGAATGGTTTACGTCCTTCGCGGTATTCGGTTACAAAAGATGGCTACGTTATAATGTCTTCGGAAATTGGCGTAATTGAGATTGATCCTAAGAATGTGGAATATCACGGTCGATTAGAACCTGGTAAAATGTTTTTGGTGAATATGAATGAAGGGAGAATTGTAAATGATGAAGAAATAAAAGAAAGAATCGCGTCAAAATATCCGTATCGAAACTGGTTAGACCACAATTTATTACAACTTAAAAACATTCCTTATAACGATTGTCCTGTTTTTTATAATGAAACCTCTTTAGAAAAACGAAAGGTCATCTTTGGATACACACAAGAGGATATTGACACCATTATATTACCGATGGCGCAATACAGTAAAGAACCCATTGGGTCTATGGGAAGTGATACACCAATTGCCGTGTTGTCGCAACGGCCACAGTTATTGTACAATTATTTCAAACAGCTTTTTGCACAAGTAACCAATCCTCCGTTGGACGGAATTCGTGAAGAGATTATTACAGATATTAGTCTAACATTAGGAAGCGATGCTAATATCTTTGAAATAAATGAAACGCATTGTAAAAAGTTGAAAATTCAGAATCCGGTGATTTCAAAACAGGATTTAGATAAAATAAAAAGCTTGCATAATGACGGCTTCAAAGTAGCATCTATTTCGATACTATACACCATTGAAAAAGGGTACAACGGATTGGAAGAAGCGTTAGAGTCTATTTTAAAAGAAGCTTCAAAAGCCGCCGGAACAGGTGTAAATATCTTAATTCTTTCCGATAGAAATTCAACCGAAACACAGGCGCCAATTCCTGCCTTGTTGGCTTGCTCGTATGTAAATAGCGGACTTCAACGACTCGGGAAACGTTCCAAAGTAAGTCTTATTATTGAATCTGCCGAGCCGCGAGAAGTGCATCATTTTGCCTTGTTATTTGGGTACGGAGCAAGTGCTATTAATCCATATATGGTCAACGAGATTATTGAAGATCAGGTAGAAGATTTCAATAGTAGTGCTATAACTTCTTTGGAAGCGATTCAGAATTACAACAAAGCCATTGGAAAAGGAATTCTGAAAGTGATGAATAAAATTGGAATTTCTACGCTCAACTCATACCGAGGTTCTCAATTGTTTGAGTGTATTGGAATTAATACGGAAGTTGTGAATCAATATTTTCCGAAGACAGCGACACGTATTCAAGGAATTGGATTGCATCATATAGAAAAAGAAATTAGCAAACGCTATAAAAAGGTCTATGAAAGTCGCGACATTGAAGGTGAGTTAGACTTAGAAATTGGAGGCGAATATCGATGGAGACGGAATCAAGAACACCACATGTTCAACCCTTTATCCATAGCAAAATTGCAAGAATCAGTCAGAACCAATACTGCTGCAACGTATAAGGAGTATTCAGAACTCATAAACAATCAGTCTAAGCAATTAATGACCATTCGTGGAATGTTCGAGTTTACCAACTACGATCCCATTCCTATTGAAGAGGTAGAGCCTTGGACCAATATTGTAAAGCGTTTTAAAACGGGCGCCATGTCGTATGGTTCTATTAGTAAGGAAGCGCACGAAAATTTGGCAGTTGCAATGAACCGTATTGGAGGGAAAAGTAATTCGGGTGAAGGAGGAGAAAATGAAACTCGTTTTTATAAAGATGCGAACGGAGATTGGAAAAACAGTGCAATTAAACAAGTTGCTTCTGGGCGTTTTGGAGTCACCTCAAATTATTTGACAAGTGCTTCAGAAATACAAATTAAAATGGCACAAGGAGCCAAACCGGGAGAAGGAGGGCAATTACCAGGAGAGAAGGTAAATCCTGAAATTGCCAAAACAAGAAATTCAACACCCTATGTTGGACTCATATCACCGCCGCCGCATCACGATATTTATTCGATAGAAGATTTATCACAATTAATTTACGATTTAAAATCGGCAAACCGAACCGCTCGTATTAATGTAAAACTTGTTTCTGAAGTCGGCGTTGGTACCGTAGCGGCTGGAGTGGCTAAAGCCAAAGCAGATGTAGTTCTTATATCTGGTTTTGATGGCGGTACAGGAGCGTCACCATTAACGTCTTTAAAACACGCAGGATTGCCTTGGGAGTTGGGACTTGCGGAAGCACAACAAACCTTGGTGATGAATAATTTACGAAACCGTATCGTGGTTGAATGCGACGGACAATTAAAAACGGGGCGCGATGTGGCCATTGCGTGTTTGTTAGGAGCCGAAGAATTTGGATTTGCAACGGCTCCGTTGGTGGCTTCAGGATGTGTGATGATGCGCGTGTGTCATTTAAATACCTGTCCTGTCGGAATTGCAACCCAAAATCCAGAACTGCGGAAGAAGTTTAAAGGAAAGCCAGAGCATGTGGTAAATTTCATGTATTTCGTGGCACAAGAATTACGCGAAATAATGGCGCAGTTAGGTTTCAAAACAGTAGATGAAATGGTTGGTAAGGTTGAGAAAATTAACCGAAATGAAGCCATCGATTATTACAAGGCACATGGTATCGATTTATCGCCCATTCTTCATAAGGTAAAAGTTTCCGAAGAAACAAAACTATACAACACAACAACTCAAAATCACAATTTGGAGAAGTCGTTAGATTTTGAAATTATTCGGAAAGCACATCCTGCTTTGTTCAGAAAAGAAAAAACCAGTTTAGATTTTAAAATCACCAATAAAGACCGTGCAATTGGTGCTATTTTAAGTAATGAAATTTCTAAAATCTACGGCGCACAAGGCTTGCCCGAAAACACATTGAAAATAAATTTTGAAGGTTCTGCAGGCCAAAGTTTTGGAGCCTTTGCAACCAAAGGGTTAACGCTGGTAGTAACCGGAAACACCAATGATTATATCGGGAAAGGACTTTCAGGAGCCAAACTCATTGTTAGAGTGCCAGAAACAGCAACGATTATTCCTGAAGACAACGTGATTATTGGAAATGTAGCCATGTATGGTGCTACAGCTGGCGAAGTGTACATCAACGGAAAAGCAGGCGAACGGTTCTGTGTTCGGAATTCCGGCGCACAAGCAGTTGTGGAAGGAATAGGAGATCATGGTTGCGAATATATGACGGGTGGTATTGCTGTTATTTTAGGAGAAGTAGGACGAAATTTTGGCGCAGGAATGAGCGGCGGAATTGCATATGTATACGATGTAAATAACACCTTTAAAAAGCACTGTAATGTGGCTGGTTTGAATTTAGAAATTGTTTCTGAAACGGACGATATCAATACACTAAAACAACTCATCGAGAATCATTACAACGCCACACAGAGTCCGAAAGCACAGCGAATTTTAGAAGGATGGGAAAAAGAACTTTCGTTTTTTGTGAAAGTGCTTCCTGAAGAATACAAACAAGCCTTGATTAGATTAGAACAAGAAAAACTTATAAAACTATAATACAATGGGAAAGATAACAGGTTTTATGGAGTTTGACAGAATCACTGAAGCGTACGATCCTGCAAGCGAAAGACTCAAAAACTATAAGGAGTTTACCATTCCTTTAGAGAAAAAGGGATTGAAAGAACAAGGAGCACGCTGTATGGATTGCGGGGTTCCTTTTTGTACTAGTGGTTGTCCTTTAGGAAATTTAATTCCAGATTTCAACGACAATGTATATAAAGGAAAATGGAAAGAGGCTGCTAAAATTTTACATGCTACGAATAACTTTCCAGAATTTACGGGGCGATTGTGTCCTGCACCTTGCGAAGAAGCCTGCGTGTTAGGAATTAATGAAGATCCTGTAACCATCGAGAACATAGAAAAAAACATTGTGGAAATCGCCTTCGAGGAAGGTTGGATTGTAGCGCATTCACCTACGCAGCGCACCAATAAAAAGGTTGCAATCATTGGCTCTGGACCTTCAGGATTGGCAGCGGCACAACAATTAAATAGAGCAGGGCATAGCGTAACTGTTTTTGAAAGAGATGCAAAAGTTGGCGGATTATTGCGCTACGGAATTCCAGATTTTAAACTCGAAAAGTCAATTATAGATCGTAGAATCGAAATTTTAGAAGAAGAAGGAATTACATTTAAAACAAACACCAATGTCGGTGTTTCATTAAGTGTAGAAACAATAAAAGCTGAATTTGATGCTGTTTTGTTGTGTAATGGTGCTACCGAAAGAAGAAGCATTCCTATAAAAGGGTCGCATTTAAAAGGAGTGCATCAAGCAATGGATTTCCTGAAGTTGAATAACGAATACGTAGATAAACAAACTCCTTTTGAAGCTATTATTTCAGCAAAAGATAAACATGTTATAGTCATTGGTGGCGGTGATACAGGATCCGATTGTATTGGTACTTCCAATCGTCACGGGGCAGCATCGGTAACTAATTTTGAAATTTTAGACAAACCAACACTTGGCAGACCTGCAAATCAGCCGTGGCCGTATTGGCCTATGAAGTTGAAAACCACCTCGTCTCACAAAGAGGGCGTAGAACGGTTTTGGAGCATTTCTACCAAAGAGTTTTTAGGTGATAAAGAAGGTAATTTAAAAGGATTGGTCACTGTTGAGGTAGAATGGAATTTCAAAAAGGGAGAACGTCCACAATTAAAAGAAATTCCGAATACGGAGAAAAAGTGGAAATGTGACTTAGTGCTACTCGCATTGGGCTTTACAGGGCCAGAAAAAACCTTAGTAGATCAATTTGTGTTAGATACAGATGGGCGTAGTAACATAAAAGCAACCATTGCAAATTATAAAACGAGTGCGCCTGGAATATTCGCCGCGGGAGATGCAAGGCGCGGTCAATCACTTATTGTGTGGGCTATTTCTGAAGGCCGACAAGCTGCACATCATATTGATGCTTTTTTAATGGGATCTTCTCAATTGCCTTTGAAGGACGGAAATGATTTACCTAGAATCTAATGACTAAATTATGAAAGGAAGAAAATTATTAATGATCCCAGGTCCCATAGAATTTGAACCAGAAGTAACACGTGCCATGGGTATTGAAACAACAAGTCACGTAGCACCAGATTTTATTGAATCGTTCGGGAACGCATTAGATCTAATGAAAGATGTTTGGAAAGCACCAGCAGGTCAGCCTTTTGTTGTGGCTGGAAGCGGTACACTGGCCATGGACATGGCAGCCGCAAACTTAATTGAAGCTGGCGATCATGCGTTGGTCATTTCTACAGGCTACTTCGGAAAAAGATATCGTGATATTTTATTGCGTTACGGAGCCAAGGTAACGGTTTTATCTGCAGCTATTGGCGATGTCATTTCTCTAGAAGAAATTGAAGAAGAACTCAAACAAAAACAATACAAACTGCTAACGTTTACACATGTAGATACTTCGACAGGTGTTTTAGTAGCGCCAGAGCCTATCGCATTATTAGCTCAAAAATACAAGGTGTTGAGTGTGATGGATGGTGTATGTTCTGTGGCTGGTGAAGCTATTAAGCAAGATGATTGGGGTTTAGATGTTGTGCTTACGGCTTCTCAAAAAGCAGTGGGGGTACCACCAGGGTTGGCGTTGTTAGTTGCTTCGGAAAGAGCACTACAGACATGGAAAAACAGAAAAACATTAGTGCCCAATTATTATGCAGATTGGGGAAATTGGTTGCCAATTATGAAGGCGTATCAAGAAAGAAAACCTTCTTATTTCGGAACACCACCCGTAAATTTGATTCTAGCCCTAGAAACAAGTTTAAAAATAATTACTTCGGAAGGCATCCAGAAACGGATTGCAAAACATATGCGATTGGCAACTGCGTTTCGTTTGGCGGTGGCTTCTATCGGACTAAAAATTCTTCCGAAGAACGAAGACTACGCTGCGAATACCTTAACAGCTGTGTACTATCCTATAGGTGTTCAAGATGCTGAATTTAGAAAAGCGATGTCGGATAGAGACATCATTGTTGCTGGAGGATTATTGCCAGAAATTAAAACCACTTACTTTAGAGTGGGACACATGGGATCGGTTTCAGAAAAAGACCTCGTAGCAACGCTTAGTGCTATAGAATATGCTTTATCGCAAACAGGTTATGCGTTCGAAATTGGAACGACCTTAAAAACATTTCAACAAAAACTTCAGTAAAAAATTTGGATAGCTCGTAATAGTTTCTAATATTTGAAGAACAATGAATACACAAATTATAAATATCATTAGTAGCATCCCTGCAATTATTTTGCAAGGCTGAGGAATGGTATTTACGTAACATATGTAAAAGCCTTCCTTTAAAACGGAAGGCTTTTTTTATACAATAGTTTTATGAAATTAATTAGTAGCATACTTGTCATTATTATCATTATACCTTGGTGTTGATGCAGCTTGCTATATTCTAAAAAAAAGCCTGTATCAATCGCGATACAGGCTTTTTTTATGCATAAATATTGAGTAGTGAACATCATAAACAACATTAGCTAACTATCTGATTGTCAGTAAATAAAAAGAAATGTAATACCAATGGGTTTCCCCTATAAAAAAATGTAGGGATTCTTTAAAAACACAAAAAAATTAATTTTAATCCAATTATAAACTCTATGCAAATCAATCAAAATATTTTAAGCGCTTTGAGAAGCTTTTTTTTAATCACTTCGGAAGCTTTTACAAACGCAATTTTACCGCGTAATTATCAAACAATACGAGTACATCTAGCTACAAATTCTTTTGAATCCTTACATAAATGAAACTTAATAAATACAGTAAAACAGTAACACAAGACGATACGCAACCCGCCGCACAAGCCATGTTGCACGCTATCGGACTCACAAAAGAAGATTTTTTTAAGCCTATTATCGGTATTGCGAGTACGGGCTACGAAGGAAATCCTTGCAATATGCACCTTAACGATTTAGCAAAATTAGTAAAGCAAGGAACAAAACAAGAAGACGTGGTCGGACTTATTTTTAACACCATTGGTGTGAGTGATGGAATTTCTATGGGAACCCCAGGAATGCGCTATTCGTTGCCTTCGCGCGATCTAATTGCCGATTCTATGGAAACGGTTGTGCAAGCCATGAGCTACGATGGGTTAATCACTGTGGTAGGTTGCGACAAAAACATGCCTGGCGCTTTAATGGCAATGATTCGTTTGGATCGTCCGTCCATTTTAGTGTATGGCGGAACCATCGATTCTGGCTGTCATAAAGGTCAGAAGTTGGATGTAGTGTCGGCATTTGAAGCGTGGGGAAGTAAAGTAGCGGGCACCATGACGCAAACCGATTATGAAAGTATTGTAGAAAAAGCATGTCCAGGAGCAGGTGCTTGTGGCGGAATGTACACCGCGAATACCATGGCTTCTGCCATAGAAGGATTAGGAATGGCATTACCTTTTAATGCCTCAAATCCTGCGTTAAGCGATGCCAAACAAGAAGAGTCGGTACGAGCAGGAGCTGCCATCCGAAATTTGCTGGAGAAAGACATAAAACCTTCCGATATTATTACCCGCAAATCGTTAGAAAATGCCATCCGATTGGTCACTATTTTAGGAGGCTCTACCAATGCTGTGCTGCACTTTTTGGCAATCGCCAGAGCCGCAAACATCGATTTTACGTTGCAAGATTTTCAGAAGATAAGCGATACCACTCCTTTTTTAGCCGATTTAAAACCTAGCGGAAAATACCTCATGGAAGACGTTCATGCCGTAGGTGGAATTCCAGCTGTATTAAAATATTTACTTCGGAAAGGATTGTTACACGGTGACTGTTTAACGGTAACAGGAAAAACAATTGCTGAAAACCTCTTAGATGTTCCAGATCTTTCTGAAGGGCAAGATGTGATAAAACCGATAGAGAATCCAATTAAAGTCACAGGGCATTTACGCATGCTCTACGGAAACTTAGCAAAAGAAGGAAGCGTAGCAAAAATCACAGGGAAAGAAGGACTTCTATTTCGAGGAAAAGCAAAAGTGTTTAACGGTGAATATGAAGCTAATGACGGGATTCGAGATGGGAAAGTCGTAAAAGGAGACGTGGTGGTGATTCGCTATGAAGGTCCGAAAGGAGGTCCTGGAATGCCAGAAATGCTAAAGCCAACCGCTGCTATTATTGGTGCAGGCTTAGGAAAAGATGTGGCTTTAATAACTGACGGACGTTTTTCAGGAGGAACACACGGTTTTGTTGTTGGACATATCACTCCCGAAGCTCAAGAAGGAGGCGTCATCGCATTGGTGAATGATGGTGATATTATTACAATTAATGCGGAAACAAACTCCATTGAATTGGAAGTTTCCGAAGAAGAATTACAAAAACGAAAAGAAGAATGGGCCGCGCCAAACCTCAAATTTGAACGCGGTGTTCTTTATAAATATGCAAAAACGGTTTCATCTGCATCAAAAGGATGTGTAACAGACGAATTTTAAACGTATCGTATGGAAATAGTAACAACAGTAAGTAAAAAAGAGAACGCTCCAAAAACCACCGAACGTATTTCGGGAAGTGAGGCAATTGTAAGATGCTTGTTGGCTGAAGGGGTAGATGTCTTGTACGGATATCCTGGAGGCGCCATTATGCCTGTGTATGACGAATTGTATAAGTATCAAGATAAGATTCATCACGTGCTTACGCGACACGAACAAGGTGCCACTCATGCGGCACAAGGCTATGCACGTATTTCAGGAAAAGTAGGCGTTGCCATGGCGACTTCTGGACCAGGAGCTACAAATCTCATCACAGGTATTGCAGATGCACAAATAGATTCTACCCCGATGGTATGTATTACAGGCCAGGTGTCTTCACATTTATTGGGAAGTGATGCTTTTCAGGAAACTGATATTGTTGGGATTTCAACGCCAGTTACGAAATGGAACCATCAAGTAACGAAAGCTTCAGAAATACCTGAAGTAATTGCAAAGGCTTTTTACATCGCTAAGAGTGGTCGTCCAGGGCCTGTTTTAATTGATATTACCAAAGATGCTCAGTTTGAAGAATTCGATTTTGAATACAAAAAATGTACGGCAATCAGAAGTTATAACCCCGTTCCAGACGTAAATGTTACAGCCCTGCAAAAAGCAGCCGATTTAATCAATACGGCTAAAAAACCGATGATTGTGTGGGGACAAGGCGTTATTTTAGGAACTGCCGAAGCGGAGTTAAAAGCAGTGATAGAGAAAGCTGGAATTCCTTCAGCATGGACCATATTGGGAGCTTCTGCAATTCCGACAGCACACCCTTTAAACATTGGAATGGTGGGAATGCATGGTAATTACGCGCCCAATAAGTTAACCAATGAATGTGATGTGTTAATCGCTATCGGAATGCGTTTTGACGACCGTGTTACTGGGAATTTAAAAACATACGCGAAACAAGCCAAAATCATTCACTTTGAAATAGACCCTTCTGAAGTTGATAAAAACGTAAAAACAGATGTGGCGGTTCTTGGAAATGCGAAAGAGAGTTTGCAACAATTATTACCGCTACTTCAAGAAAAAAAATACCCTGAATGGCACCAACAATTTAAAGATCTCTATGCTGTTGAGTTTGAAAAAGTCATTAAAAACGACATTCATCCTACCAAAGAAGGGTTAACTATGGGAGAAGTTCTTAATGAGATTAATATTCAGAGTAAAGGAGATGCTGCTATTATTTCGGATGTGGGACAACATCAAATGATTGCCTGTCGCTATGCAAATTTTACGACGACGAGAAGTAATATTACTTCGGGCGGATTAGGAACAATGGGATTTGCACTTCCGGCTGCTATTGGTGCTAAAATGGCAGCACCCGATAGAGAGGTTGTGATGATTGCAGGCGATGGTGGCTACCAAATGACAATTCAGGAATTAGGAACCATTTTTCAGCAAAAAATACCTGTGAAAATCGTGGTGTTGAACAATGAATTTCTCGGAATGGTACGTCAGTGGCAACAACTATTTTTCGACAAACGCTACGCTTCCACCGAAATGGTAAACCCGGATTTTGTAGCCATTGCCAAAGGTTATTCCATCGAGGCTAAAAAAGTAACAAAGCGCGACGAATTAAAAGAAGCAGTTTCAGAAATGATGGCAAGTAAAGAGGCGTATTTCTTAGAGGTTTGTGTAGAAAAAGAAGACAATGTTTTTCCTATGATTCCAACCGGAGCTTCTGTCTCTGACATACGATTGTGTTAAGGCTGAAACTTTTCAGAAAAAATAAAAAACTATGAGCGAACAAATAAACACATATACAGTTTCAATTTATACGGAAAACAACGTTGGACTTCTCAATAGGATTTCTGCAATTTTTCAGCGTAGAAAAATAAACATCGAAAGTATTAACTCGTCTATTTCTGAAATTGAAGGAGTAACGCGATGGGCTATCGTGGTCGTAATTTCTGATGAAGGCATTCGGAAAATTATTGGTCAGATAGAAAAACAAGTGGAAGTGATTAAAGCTTATTACCACACCGACGATCAGATTATTTATCAGGAGTCGTGTCTCTTTAAAATAAAGAGTGATTTGCTTTTTGAAGACGATCAAATTAAAAACATTATTAGTGCGAATCACGCACGCATTGTGACGGTAGAACGCGATTTTTTTGTTCTGGAGGTGTCTGGTAATAAAAATGAAATAGAAGTCATGTATCGCGAATTAAAACCCTTCGGGATTATGCAATTTGTACGTTCTGGACGTATTGCAGTCACCAAAGAAGAATTAAAAATATCAACATTATTACAAGCTTTTAGCGCTTAAAAAAACAATAAAATGAAAAATTATTTCAACACATTATCACTTAGAGAAAAATTAGAACAATTAGGAACCTGCCGTTTTATGGATGCTTCAGAATTTGAAGAGGGCATCGCGGCTTTAGAAGGGGAAAAAGTAGTTATTATTGGTTGTGGCGCACAAGGATTAAACCAAGGAATGAATATGCGCGATAGTGGTTTGGATGTGTCGTATGCACTTCGAGAGGCAGCGATTTCAGAAAAACGTGCCTCTTATAAAAATGCCGTAGAAAATGGATTTACGGTAGGAACTTATGATGAGTTGTTGCCTTCAGCAGATTTGGTGTGCAATTTAACGCCAGACAAACAACACACCGCTGTGGTTAAAAGTATTGTTCCGTTAATGAAGAAAGGTGCGACCTTATCGTATTCGCACGGATTTAATATAGTGGAAGAAGGCATGCAAGTGCGAGACGATATTACGGTCATCATGGTAGCGCCCAAATGTCCTGGGACGGAAGTAAGAGAAGAATACAAACGTGGTTTTGGAGTACCCACTTTAATTGCAGTGCATCCAAATAACGATCCTGAAAATAAAGGTTGGGCGCAGGCAAAAGCGTATGCGTATGCAACGGGCGGACATCGTGCTGGAGTATTGGCTTCGTCTTTTGTAGCGGAGGTAAAAAGTGATTTAATGGGCGAGCAAACCATTCTTTGTGGAGTGTTGCAAACAGGATCTATTTTGAGCTTTGATAAGATGGTGGAGCAAGGAATTGCACCAGAATATGCTTCAAAATTAATTCAGAATGGATGGGAAACCATTACGGAAGCTTTAAAACACGGAGGAATCACCAATATGATGAATCGTTTGTCTAATTCGGCCAAGCTTCGCGCCTATGAACTTTCCGAAGAATTAAAAGAAATTTTAAAACCTTTATTCGAAAAGCATATGGACGATATTATGAGCGGACGCTTTTCTGAAGGAATGATGCAAGATTGGGCAAATAATGATTCCGATTTGTTGCAATGGCGTGCCGAAACGGGTAAAACAGCTTTTGAGAAATCGACAGCAACGTCCGATCATATTAGTGAACAAACTTATTTTGATCACGGTACGTTACTTGTCGCTTTTGTGAAATCGGGTGTAGAATTGGCGTACGATACGATGGTGGCTTCAGGGATTATAAAAGAGTCGGCTTACTATGAGTCGTTGCACGAATTGCCGTTAATTGCGAATACCATTGCGAGAAAGAAATTGTTTGAAATGAATCGTATTATTTCTGATACTGCGGAATATGGTTGCTATTTGTTCGATCATGCAGCGAAACCATTGCTTGTCGATTTTATGAAAACAATACAACCAACAGATATTGGACGTACATATCCTACCGAACCAATTGATAATGTTCAATTAATACAAGTAAATGAAGCCATTCAAGCACACGAAATTGAAGCGACAGGGAAAACATTACGTTCAGCAATGAAGGCAATGAAAGTGATCACACAGTCCGAACCTGTATTAGCATAAATCTATGGAGGCTACGATCACATATGTTCCAAGATTGCAAGACGTAGAGAAAGCTGCCTCATTGTTAGCGGGAGTTATAACCAAAACGCCCTTGTCTAAAAATGAACGGTATTCTAAGTTGTTTTCTAGTAACGTTTATTTTAAAAGGGAAGACTTACAACCCGTTCGGTCGTATAAAATTAGAGGTGCATATCATAAAATGGTTTCTCTAAGTGCTTCGGAAAGAGCGCAAGGTATTGTTTGTGCAAGTGCTGGAAATCATGCGCAAGGTGTTGCATTGTCGTGTAAATTGCTGAAAATAAACGGAACTATTTATATGCCAGCAACCACTCCGCAGCAAAAAATTGAACAGGTACACATGTTCGGCGAACACTTTGTAGAAGTGATATTGGAAGGCGATACGTTTGACGATTCAAATACACTAGCAATGGCTTCTTGTAAGGAAGACAGTAAAGTGTTTATTCATCCTTTTGATGACGAAAAAGTGATTGAAGGGCAAGCAACCATTGGTTTGGAGTTACTAGCACAAGCCCTAGAACCGTTAGATTATATTTTTCTTCCCGTGGGCGGTGGCGGATTATCGGCTGGTGTAAGTAGTGTATTTAAACAATTGTCTCCTTCTACCAAAATTATTGGGGTAGAACCTGAGGGAGCACCTTCCATGCGAATTTCTATCGAGCGTGGTGAAAATACGACTTTGACATCTATCGAAAAGTTTGTAGATGGCGCCGCAGTGCAACGGGTTGGTGATTTAAATTTTTCAATTTGTAGGGAAACACTCGATGCAGTGATTTCTGTTTCAGAAGGAAAAGTATGTCAAACCATGTTGGATTTGTATAACAAGGATGCAATTATTGTAGAACCTGCCGGAGCCTTGAGCATTGCTGCTTTAGATCTATTTTCCGAAGAAATAAAAGGGAAAAATGTAGTGTGCGTGGTAAGTGGAAGCAATAACGACATTACGCGTACTGCCGAGATAAAAGAACGCGCGCTGTTGTATGCGAAACGGAAGCATTATTTTATTGTGAAGTTTCCGCAGCGGGCTGGAGCGTTACGTCAATTTGTTGCTGAAGTTTTAGGACCAAACGACGACATTACACATTTTGAATACACCAAGAAAACAAATCGTGAAAATGGAGCTGCTGTTGTGGGGTTGGAATTAAAAACGCCTGAAGATTTGAAGCCTTTAGTGGTTCGAATGAAAGCGTATGATTTCTATGGAGATTATTTAAATGACAAACCAGAACTTTTTCAGTTTTTGGTTTAAGAGTTTAAGAGTTTAAGAGTTTTATAGTTAGTAGTTGTTAAGAATAGGAAAACCTATAATTGCTGTGCCAGCATTATAGGTTTTTCCTTTTTAAATTGAATGGTTGCGTGTTATATAATAGTCGATTGTCCTAAGTGAATATTATTTAGGTTCAGGTTTGTTTCTTCTGGATGTAGAATAAAGTCTTCAATAAAATCACCTACACGATTGGTAGATACACCACTATTTTTTGTACTAATATCGGAAGTTGTAATTTCCAATTCTAACGATTTTTCTACGGCTTGTTGAATGCGTCGTGCTTCTTTATGCAAGCCAAAATGTTCTAACAACATGGCTGCACTTAAAATGGAAGCAATCGGATTTGCAATGCCTTTTCCTTTGGCTTGTGGAAACGACCCGTGAATAGGCTCAAACATTCCAACCTTGCCGCCAATAGAAGCAGAGGCTAATAAGCCAATTGAACCTCCAATAACACTTGCTTCGTCACTTAAAATATCGCCAAACATATTTTCGGTTAAAATGACGTCAAATTGTTTCGGGTTTAGAATAAGTTGCATGGCTGCATTGTCTACAAAAAGGAAGTCTAAGGAAACATCTGGATAGTCTTTTGCGATTTCAGTAACTACTTTTCTCCAAAGACGAGAGGTTTCTAGCACATTGGCTTTATCAACCAACGTTACTTTCTTTTTTCGAGATTGAGCGGCTTTAAACGCCAAATGTGCAACGCGTTCAATTTCTTCTTTTGAATATTGACACAAATCGGAAGCGATTGTTTTTTCTTCGTTTAATGATTTCTCGCCAAAGTAAATTCCGCCCGTTAATTCTCGGTAAATACAGATGTCGGTTCCTTTAATGATTGCTTCCTTTAAAGGCGATTTGTCTAACAGCTTTTCGTACGCTTTGATAGGACGAATATTTGCAAACATTCCGAACTCTTTCCGAAGGCGAAGCAATCCTTGTTCTGGTCGAACTTTCGCAGAAGGATCGTTGTCGAATTTAGGATCGCCAATAGCGCCAAATAAAATGGCATTACTTGCTTTACATAATTTTATGGTTTCGTCGGGAAGGGGATTGCCGGTTTCTTCAATGGCAATTGCACCTACAAGTGCTTCTTTAAAGTTGAAAGTATGGTCAAATTCTAAGGCAACAGCTTTTAATACTTTAATGGCTTGTTGAGTAACTTCGGGACCAATTCCGTCCCCAGGTAATACGGCTATATTAAGTTTCATGGAGTGTTATTTTATAGGGTTTGTGCTGCTTCAAAAGCTTCGATTTTATCTTTGTTGCTCAGCAAGTAATCAATATCGTCGTAGCCGTTAATGAGGCACATTTTTTTATATGAATTTATGTCGAAGTCTTCCGTTAAGGCAGTATTTACAACCGAAATGGTTTGTGCTTCGAGATTTATTTCTAGTTCCGTTTTTGGAGAGGATGTTACAAGCTCCATGAGTTCTTTCAGGAATGCTTCTGAAACTTGAACAGGTAAGAGTCCGTTGTTTAGTGAGTTTTCTTTAAAGATATCGGCAAAAAAACTAGAGACAATGACCTTAAAGCCATAGCCTGCTAATGCCCAAGCGGCATGCTCGCGACTCGATCCACAACCAAAATTGTTTCCTGCAATGAGAATGGTTCCATTGTACTTTGGATTGTTCAGAATAAAAGAAGTGTTTACGGTTCCGTCTTTCTGAAACCTCCAGTCTCTAAATAGATTGTCGCCAAATCCTTTGTTGTCTGTTGCTTTTAAGAAGCGGGACGGAATAATTTGATCGGTATCTATATTTTCTATATCCAGCGGAATCGCGGTGCTTGTTAAGCGTGTAAATTTTTCCATTAGTTGAGGTAGTATTTGGTGATATCCGGTATTTTACCTTCAATGGCGGTTGCGGCAGCGATTAACGGACTTGCTAAAATCGTTCGAGCACCTTGTCCTTGTCTGCCTTCAAAATTTCTATTTGAAGTCGATACACAATATTCGTTCTGCGGAATTTTATCATCATTCATTGCCAAACAGGCAGAACATCCAGGTTGTCTTAATTCGAAACCAGCAGCTTCAAAAATGGTTTGCAATCCTTCATCTACAATTTGTGCTTCCACTTGTTTGCTTCCTGGTACGAGCCAAGCCGTAACATTTTCGGCTTTTTGTTTTCCTTTGATAAAATCAGCTGCGATGCGAAAATCTTCAATACGAGAGTTGGTGCAACTTCCTATAAATACGTAATTAATAGGTTTTGCAAGCAAACTTTCGCCGGCTTTAAAGCCCATATAATTTAAAGACTTTTCAAAAGAAGCATCGTCGAGTGTTGGGATTGTTTCTGAAATTTTTATTCCCATTCCGGGATTGGTTCCGTAGGTAATCATCGGCTCTATTTGGTCGGCATCGAAAAAATATTCTTTATCAAATGTAGCGTCTTCGTCTGAAGGAAGTGTTTTCCAATAGGCTACCTTTTTATCAAATTCGGTTCCTTTAGGAGCAAATTCTTTTCCTTTTATGTATTCAAATGTAGTTTCGTCTGGTGCAATCATTCCGCCACGAGCACCCATTTCTATACTCATGTTACAAACGGTCATACGGCCTTCCATGCTCATATTTTCGAAAACAGTTCCCGCATATTCACAAAAATATCCCGTACCTGCATTGGTCCCGATTTTAGAAATAATGTACAAAATCACATCTTTTGGAAGCACTCCTTTTTTTAAGGTGCCATTCACGGTAACGCGTAAACTTTTAGGTTTTGTAAGTAACAGACATTGGCTTGCAAATACTTGCGCTACTTGACTGGTTCCAATACCGAAAGCGATGCTTCCAAAGGCACCATGTGTTGAGGTGTGACTGTCGCCACATACAATGGTAATTCCAGGTTGTGTAAACCCTAATTCGGGTGCAATTACGTGTACAATTCCGTTGTATTTATGTCCGAGTTCGTACAAAGTGATTCCGTTCTTTTCACAATTTTCAGATAGTTTTTGAAGCTGATTTCTAGACAAGAGATCCTTTACAGGTAAATGTTGGTCTTGTGTCGGTGTATTGTGATCTGCTGTGGCAATAATTTGGTTTGGACGAAGCACAGGAATGTTCCGTTCTTCCAATTCTTGAAAGGCTTGCGGACTTGTGACTTCGTGAATTAAATGTTTGTCTATATATAAGATTTGTGGTCCGTTTTCAATTGAATTGACCACGTGCGCATCCCATACTTTATCGAAGAGTGTTTTTTTCATTTAAGCAGATAATATTTCTTTGTAAAGCCCGGAGGATTCAATGATTTGATGAATATCGTTGTCTTTAATGTCTTTATGCCTGTCGGCAAAATTTAAGAAATTAGCATAGACAATATCCAGTTGTAGTTTGGTAAGTTCGTACCCTACTTTTTTAGCTTTATATGCTAAGGCAGCACGGCCACTTCTAGCGGTAAGCACAATAGCAGATTCTGTAACACCCACATCTTTTGGGTCCATGATTTCGTAGGTTTCTCTGTTTTTAATTACCCCATCTTGATGAATTCCAGAACTATGAGCGAAGGCATTGGCGCCAACAATCGCTTTGTTTGGTTGTGGGTACATGCCCATTTGAGAGGATACCAACTGACTTGTTTGGTATAATAATTTGTTTTTGATATTGGTGGTGAAGTTCAAGTACGGATGTTGTTTTAACACCATGACGACTTCTTCTAAGGCAGTGTTTCCAGCACGTTCGCCAATTCCGTTAATAGTACATTCTATTTGTCGAGCTCCGTTGATAACGCCTTCAATCGAATTTGCGGTTGCCAATCCTAAATCGTTATGACAATGACAGGATAAAATCACATTGTGAATTCCGGTAACATTTTCTCTTAGGTATTTAATTTTCGCTCCGTATTCACTAGGCAAACAATACCCCGTAGTATCTGGAATATTTAAAACGGTAGCACCCGCTTTAATGGCAGCTTCACAAACACGTGCTAAATATTCATTTTCGGTTCTTCCTGCATCTTCAGCATAAAACTCTACATCTTCAACAAACGATTTTGCGTAGCGAACGGCTTCTTGTGCTCGAACGATAACTTCTTCAGGAGTCGTCTTAAACTTGTACTTGATATGACTTTCCGAAGTGCCAATGCCTGTGTGTATTCTAGGCTTTTTCGCTTTTACTAATGCTTCCGCAGCAACTTTGATATCATTTTGTACGGCTCTCGTAAGGCCACAAACTGTTGCGTTTTTTACGATTTTAGAGATTTCATATACCGAATTGAAGTCTCCCGGACTTGATACAGGGAAACCCGCTTCAATTATGTCAACACCTAACTCGTCTAACTGCTGAGCAATAATTATTTTCTGTTCAGTGTTTAGTTTACAACCGGGGACCTGCTCTCCATCTCGGAGCGTTGTGTCAAAAATTTGGACATTTGTATCTAACATTAATAAAAATATATTTTCTTATTGTATTACGAATATATACTTTGGAGTATGCTAAGAAGGTCTCTAAAGATTTAGTTTTACGATGTTTAACTAATAAAAATAACACATAAAAATCTGTTTATCAGACGTTTAAATGAAATAAATGCATTATGACTAAGGATCAAAAAGATAATTTATTTGTACTTATTAAGTCGCTAACCAAGTCGGAAAAACGTCAGTTCAAGCTGTATGTGGGACGAATTGGTGTGAATGCAGATTCTAAATTTCTAAATTTATTTAATGTTTTAGACAAACTGAAAACTTATGATGAAGCACAAATATTAAAAACAAAAGTTGTAAAAAAAGCACAGCTTGGAAATGTAAAAGCACATTTGTACCGTCAGATATTGGTGAGTTTAAAATTGAATCCTTCTCATCAAAATATACGCTCTCAGATTCGGGAACAACTCGATTTTGCCTCTATTTTATATCACAAAGGATTGTATAAACAAAGTCTGAAATTGCTTAGTAAGTGGAAAGACATTGCCATTCAGAATGAAGAGAAAAACCTCGCCTACGAGATTGTAGAAATGGAGAAGATTATAGAGTCGCAGTACATCACACGAAGTATCAGTGGGCGTGCAGATGAGCTTACCATACAGGCAAAAGAGTTGAGTGCAGCAAATGTAATTACAAGTAAATTATCGAATTTATCATTACAGTTGTACGGAGTTTTTCTTAAAACGGGATACGTTAAAAACGAAGAAGAAAGTAATTGGGTCACCAACTATTTTAACAAACGAATGCCCAAATATAAAATTGAAGACCTTGGATTTCGAGAAAAACTATGGTTGTACAAGGCACATTTATGGTACAGTTTTTTACTCCAAGATTTTTTAAACTGTTACAAGTATTCTTTAAAATGGGTCGATTTATTTTATCAGTATCCAGGAATGATTTATCTGAATCCTGTATTTTTTCTGAAAGGAAACAACTACTTACTAGAATCACTTTTCTTAAGTAGAAATAGAACAAAATTTCAAGAGAATCTCGAAAAATTTGAAACCATACTGAAGCAGAAAGAATTTCCGAAAGATGATAATGTGGAAGCCCTTACATTTCTTTATTTAAGCACCAATAAAGTGAATATGTATTTTATGGACGGTAGTTTTAATGAGGGTTTAACCGTTATTCCTGAAATTGAAACGAATATTAAAAAGTTTGAAGATCGGATAGATGAACATCACATAATGACCTTGTATTATAAGTTTGCATGTCTTCATTTTGGTTCTGGAAACAACAAAGAATGTATTTTCTATTTGAAAAAAATAATTTCTAATAAGTCCCTTTCCATGCGGGAAGATTTACTTTGTTTTTCACGCGTTTTAAATTTAGTAGCTCATTATGAAGCAGGACAAGATTATCATTTACAATCGTTATTAAAAAGTACGTATAAGTTTTTATTAAAGATGGACGAATTGTACGAAGTGCAAAAAGAAATGATAAAATTTATAAAAGCATTGCAAGATATTTACCCTCACGAAATTAAAAAGGCCTTTGTGAAATTGCACAAAAAATTACAAGAATTTGAAAATGATCCGTATGAGAGCCGTGCATTTTTATATTTAGACATCATTTCTTGGCTAGAAAGTAAAATTACAGATGTTCCTGTTGGACAAGTGGTTAGGCAAAAATATTTGGCCAAATTACCGTAACGAAAAACTAAAATTTTAAAGTTTTATGTAAAATAATTTGGATATTAACTTTTTGTGAACGAATATTTGTGCTCACAAAGTTCAAACTCTTATTGAATCTGTTATCAAGAAAGGCGGAGGGATTAGACCCTATGAAACCTTAGCAACCCTTTACTCGTAAAGAAGGTGCTAAATTCTACTTATTACTGTTTCGTGCAGTTTATAGATAGATAACGAAAAAGAAATTACAGTCTTGTGATTTCTATTTTTTTTCTTAATAACATTTTTCTAGTAAGTACATCAACCAAAACGGTCGATGCATTTTGGCTTTTGTTTTAAATTTTTAATTAATTCAAAAAGTACAGGAAAATGAGTACACACAAAAAAGCAACCCAAGCGTTGCACGCAGGACACGACGTAACCCAAAACGGAGGTACACGAGCAGTCCCAATTTACCAAACATCAAGCTATGTTTTTAACAATAGCGAACACGCAGCTAATTTATTTAGCCTCTCCGAACCTGGGTTTATTTACACCCGATTAAACAATCCAACAAACGATGTTTTAGAACAACGTTTGGCAGCTTTAGAAGGCGGACTTGCAGCAGTAGTAACAGCTTCAGGAACAGCAGCCATCGCAACAACTTTACTTACGCTTTTACGAGCTGGAGATCATATTGTCGCTTCTAGTAGTTTGTACGGTGGAACCTATAATTTGTTAAACGTAACACTCCCAAGATTAGGGATTACCACCACTTTCGTAGATGCTTCAGATGCTCAAAATTTTAGCGATGCTGTGCAAGAAAATACCCGTGCTGTTTTTATCGAATCGTTAGGAAATCCAAAATTGGATGTACTAGATATTGAAGCGATTGCGGCAAGTGCAAAAAGTAACAGGATTCCATTGATTGTTGATAATACAGTCGCTTCTCCAGCCTTGTTAAATCCGATCGCTTACGGGGCAAACATTGTGATTCACTCACTTACAAAATACATAAATGGAAATGGAACTTCTCTTGGGGGTGTCATCATTGATGCGGGAACTTTCGATTGGACCAACGGAAAGTTTCCTGAATTTACAGAACCTTCAGCTGGATACCACGGATTGGTGTATTCCGAAGTGCTAAAAGAAGCCGCTTTTATTGCGAAAGTTCGTATTGAAGGCTTGCGCGATTTTGGTGCTGCCTTAAGTCCGTTTAACGCGTTTCAAATTATTCAAGGACTTGAAACCTTAGAAATCAGAATTAAAAAACATAGTGAAAACGCACTTGAATTGGCAAAATGGTTGCAAAAACGAGACGAAGTTGCATGGGTAAATTATCCTGGATTGCCAGAAAGCGAATATTATAATTTAGCACAAAAATACTTGCCAAACGGGCAAAGTGGTATCGTGACGTTCGGACTTAAAGGCGGTTACGAAGCGGCTAAAAAAGTGCAAGACACCACCAAAATATTCTCACTCTTGGCAAATATCGGAGATACAAAATCCTTAATTATTCATCCTGCAAGCACCACGCATCAACAATTAAACGATGCGCAACAAGAAACTACAGGAGTGTCAAAAGATTTAATTAGACTGTCGGTTGGGTTGGAGAACATCCAAGACCTTACGCAAGATCTTGAAGCTGCCTTTTCACATATTGGCACTACAGTTTTAAGTTAACATGTTGTTTTGTAGAGGCGGCAGTTACCTCGTACGGAGTGTCGCTTTATAATAAATCTTATGAATTTACACACGGTACATATTACGCATACAACGCAAAATTTAGGTTTTAGCGGTACGCTTCCGTTGAGTTATCAACTTTTTGGTCCGCCATTGGGCACTGCGCCTGTGGTGGTGGTAAATCACGCGCTTACTGGAAATAGCACGGTTGCAGGGGATGCGGGTTGGTGGAATGCGATTGTTGGCTTCGGAAAGTGTATCGATACCGAAATAGTTACGGTTTTGGCATTTAACATACCGGGAAATGGATATGACGGTTTTGTTCTCGATTCGGCTGAAGCTTTTACAGTACACGACATTGCGACTATTTTTCTGAAGGGAATTGCACAATTAGAACTGAAAAAAATACATACCGTTATTGGAGGTTCTTTGGGCGGAAGCATTGCTTGGCAAATGGCCGTGTTGGCGCCAGATTTATTTGAAAATCTAATTCCAATAGCAACCGACTGGAAAGCTTCCGATTGGTTGTTGGCTAATTGTAGTATTCAAAAACAGATTTTAGAACATTCAGAAAAACCATTGCACATTGCCCGAATGCACGCGGTAACTATGTACCGATCACCACAATCTTTTCAGCAAAAATTCAACAGAACGATTAACGAAGAGAAACAAATATATAACGTAGAAAGTTGGTTGCATTACCACGGCGAAAAATTGGAAGAACGATTTCAATTGCAGGCTTATAAATTAATGAATCACTTGTTAATGACCATTAATATTGCAAAAGACAGCGGTAACTTTTTAGCTTCCGTAGAAAAAATTAAAGCTAATGTGGTGCTTATTGGGGTCGATTCAGATTTGTTTTTTATGAATTCTGAAATTGAAGAAACCTATTTGGCTTATAAAACGATTAAAGAAAATGTGAGCTATCACACCATAGAATCGAGTCATGGGCACGATGCTTTTTTAATTGAATACGAACAATTACAAACGCTGTTAGCGCCCACTTTTCAGCAAAATAATAAAAGAAAACAACATGTTAGAAACGCAAACACAAATAACTCCATCACCCTTGATTGATTTAGAAAGTATTCAGAAAAAGACAATCAACGTAGCGGTTTTTGGACACGGAAATGTTGGTTCGCTCTTAATAAACCAGATTGTAGCATCGCAAAAAGAAATTTCCAGACGTCGGGACATAGAAATCTCAATATTCGCCATCGGAAACTCTAAAAGTGTGCTACTGCAAGAAAAAGGTATCGATGCGCAATGGGAGCAAACAAAAACTTCGGAAGGAATTCCTTATTCGGTGGAAGACGTGATTCAATTCGCCCATAATAACAGCCTTGAAAACTGTATTGCGATCGATAACACGGCAAATGCCGATTTCGTAGCTAACTATCCGTTGTTGATTTCGGGCGGTTTCAATTTAGTTTCGTCCAATAAAATAGCGAACACATTAGGGCTCGATTTTTACAATGGATTGCGAAATAAACTGACGCTTCATAAAAAAGAATACTTGTACGAAACCAATGTTGGTGCAGGATTACCGTTAATAGATACAATTAAATTATTACACCTTTCAGGTGAAAATATTACACGAATTAAAGGTGTGTTTTCCGGTTCGCTAAGCT
This sequence comes from Ulvibacter litoralis, assembly GCF_900102055.1. GTDB lineage: Bacteria > Bacteroidota > Bacteroidia > Flavobacteriales > Flavobacteriaceae > Ulvibacter > Ulvibacter litoralis. Next base: position 211,766 of record NZ_FNBA01000001.1, on the reverse strand, counting down.
ATTTGTTTAATGCCTTTTCAGAAAAAGAAGAATTATTTAGCAGCGTACTTCATAAAGCAATCGAAAAGGGATTTACAGAACCCGATCCGCGGGAAGATTTGTGCGGAAACGATGTGGGAAGAAAATTGCTGATACTGGCGCGCGAGCTGGATTTACACAATGAATTTGAAGATGTTACCATTCAGAATTTAATTCCGAAACAGCTTCGAAATGTTTCAAAAGAAGAATTCTTAAAAAGTCTCACCGATTTTGATGTTCCGTATCACATAAAAAGAGCCAATCAGTCGGAAGATCACGTGTTGCGATATGTGGGCGATTTACATGGCGATTTGTCAAAAAATGATGGTGCAATTCTCGATGTAAAGTTGGTTTCGGTTCCTAAAAATAGTATGTTGGGACAACTTAAAGGGAGTGACTCTTTATTTGAAATCTATACCGAAAGTTATGGCGAAAACCCAATCATTATTCAAGGCGCAGGAGCGGGAGCAACTGTCACTGCCCGAGGTGTTTTTGGAGATATTTTACGTCTTAGCGATCGAGTAAATTAAAACAAAACGCATGAAAGTTACATTAAACAGAGTAAACGAAAATTTTCTATTTGAAGCCAAAGGGCCAAATAATGTCGTGGTGAATATTGATAATAAAACAGAAGATACCGTTCAAGGGGCAAGTCCGATGGAATTGGTGCTTATGGCCGTAGGAGGATGTAATGCAATTGATATTATTTCTATTCTGAAAAAACAACGTCAGGAAATTGAATCGTATGCGATAGAAGTGGAGGGAACGAGAAAAGATACAGGCGATGCAAAACCTTTTGAGTCAATTCATGTCACCATTACTTTGGAAGGTCCCATTGCTCCTGAAAAAGCAAAACGCGCTGCAGCGTTGAGTTTTGAAAAATATTGTTCGGTGTCATTAACATTAGCAGGGTGTGTGCCGGTAACCTATCACATTGTGCTTAACGGAGAAAACATATAAAAAATGATGCATTTTGAAACCGAAGCCATCCGAAATCAGCTAGAACGCTCTTCTTTTAAAGAACATTCTAGTCCGTTGTATGTAACGTCAAGCTTCGTTTTTGATGATGCTGAAGAAATGCGTGCCTCTTTTGCAGAAGAGAAAGACCGCGCCATTTACAGCAGATTTACCAATCCGAATACTTCAGAATTTATTTCAAAGATGTGTGCGTTGGAAGGTGCCGAAGCGGGCTATGCGTTTGCAACGGGAATGTCTGCTATATTTTCAACATTTGCTGCCTTGTTGAATAGTGGTGATCATATTGTTTCTTGCAGAAGCGTGTTTGGATCGACCCATAGCCTTTTTACAAAATACCTTCCGAAGTGGAATATCCAAACCTCCTTTTTTAAGGTGGATGAAGTGGATACAATCACATCACTTATTACCGAAAACACCAAAATCCTCTATGCTGAAACACCTACAAATCCAGCCGTAGCTTTGTTAGATTTAGCAGTTTTAGGGGCTATTGCAAAGAAGCATAATCTCCTTCTTGTTATAGACAATTGTTTTGCGACACCTTATTTACAGCAGCCCATAAAATATGGTGCCGACGTCGTATTGCATTCGGCAACAAAATTAATTGACGGCCAGGGACGTGTTTTGGGCGGCGTTGCTGTAGGGCGTGCCGATTTAATTCGAGAAATTTATTTGTTCAGTCGTAATTCGGGGCCAGCCTTGTCTCCTTTTAATGCGTGGATTTTGTCAAAGAGTTTGGAAACGCTAGCCGTTCGAGTAGATAAACATTGTGAAAATGCCTTGCAATTAGCGACTGCGCTAGAAAGTAACACCGCAATTAAAACAGTAAAATATCCTTTTTTACCATCGCATCCTCAGTATGAGATTGCCCTACAGCAAATGAAAAAAGGCGGAAATATTATAAGTATCGAATTACACGGAGGCATTGCTGCCGGACGCACTTTTTTGAACAATTTAAAAATGTGTTCTTTATCAGCAAACTTAGGAGATACCCGAACCATTGTAACACATCCTGCTTCTACAACCCATAGTAGACTACCTGAAAGTGACCGTCTGGAAACGGGTATTACCGAAGGATTGGTGCGTATTTCAGTGGGTTTAGAGCACATAGAAGACATTACAAACGATATAGAACAAGCACTTGTAACATTGTAATCATGAATAGTTTAGAAAAAGCATTACAAGAACGAATTCTCATTCTCGATGGCGCCATGGGGACGATGTTACAGCGCTATCAATTTTCCGAAGAAGATTTTAGAGGAGAACGTTTTAAAGATTTTCATACTTCCGTAAAAGGAAATAACGATTTACTGTCGCTCACACAGCCAAAAGCAATCGCCGAAGTACATGCCAAGTATTTTGAAGCTGGTGCCGACATAGTTGAAACCAACACCTTTTCAGGAACCACCATTGCCATGGCCGATTATGACATGGAAGATTTTGTCTATGAATTAAATTATGAGTCGGCTAAAATTGCAAAGCAAGTTGCGACGGAGTTCACTAAAAAAGAACCACACAAGCCTCGCTTCGTGGCAGGCGCTATGGGTCCGACCAATAAAACAGCGAGTATGTCGCCCGATGTAAACGATCCTGGTTTTAGAGCTGTGAGTTTTGATGAATTGCGAATCGCATACAAGCAACAAGCAGAAGCGTTGATAGATGGTGGTGTAGATATTTTATTGGTAGAAACGGTATTTGATACGTTAAATGCCAAAGCCGCGCTTTTTGCTATTGAAGAAATTAAAGAAGAACGAAATAGTAGCATTCCCGTGATGATTAGCGGGACCATTACCGATGCTTCTGGACGGACCTTATCGGGTCAAACTGCTGAAGCTTTTTTAATTTCAGTGTCGCATATTCCGTTGTTGAGTGTTGGATTTAATTGTGCGTTAGGCGCCAAGCAACTCACACCACATTTAGAAGTTTTAGCACGACAATCATGTATGGGTGTTTCTGCCTATCCTAATGCGGGTTTGCCAAATGCCTTTGGAGAGTATGATGAAAGTCCGGAGCAGATGGCGTCACAGATTAAAGAGTATTTAGAGAAAAAATTAGTCAATATAATTGGAGGTTGCTGCGGTACCACTCCAGAACACATACAAGCGATAGCTTCCATTGCTTCGGAATACAAGCCGAGAGTAATTGAAAGTTGTTGCGAATAGTAGCGTTTAGGACATGAAAGAAACTTCAGAAAAAATAGCACAGAAAAGATACCTGAAACTCTCCGGTTTAGAACCACTTGTGGTGACGCCTGAAAGTAACTTTATAAACGTAGGTGAGCGAACCAACGTTGCGGGATCTCGAAAGTTTTTACGCCTGATAAAAGAAGGCAATTTTGAAGAAGCTTTGTCAATAGCGCGACATCAAGTGGAAGGTGGCGCTCAAATCATCGATATTAATATGGACGATGGCTTGATAGACGGAAAAGAGGCAATGGTGAAGTTTTTAAACCTTGTGATTGCCGAGCCGGATATTTCTCGTGTGCCTATTATGATTGATAGCTCTAAATGGGAAATCATAGAAGCTGGGTTGCAAGTTGTGCAAGGGAAATGTGTGGTGAATTCCATTAGTTTAAAAGAAGGAGAAGCTGCCTTTAAACACCAAGCAAAATTAATTAAACGCTATGGCGCGGCTGTCATTGTAATGGCTTTCGATGAAGAGGGGCAAGCAGACACGTATGAAAGACGTATAGAAATTGCAAAACGCAGTTATGATATTTTAGTAAACGACGTACACTTTGCGCCAGAGGATATTATTTTCGACTTAAATATTTTTCCTGTCGCAACAGGAATGGATGAGCATCGTAAAAATGCCATCGATTTTATTGAAGCCACACGTTGGGTGCGACAAAATTTGCCGTATTGCAGTGTGAGCGGCGGCGTGAGTAATGTTTCGTTTAGTTTTAGAGGAAACAATTCGGTGCGCGAAGCCATGCATTCGGTGTTTTTATACCATGCGATTCAAGCTGGAATGAATATGGGAATAGTAAACCCGACAATGCTAGAAGTCTATGATGACATTCCGAAAGATTTATTGACATATGTAGAGGATGTAATGTTTGATCGTCGTGATGATGCAACTGAGCGTTTGTTAGAATTTGCTGAAACAGTTGTAGGAACGGCAAAAGAGAAAACAGTCGATCTTTCGTGGCGAGAAGAACCCTTGCAAAACCGAATTACAAGAGCCTTGGTAAAGGGAATCGATGCCTATATTATTGAAGATGTTGAAGAAGCACGATTGGAAGCAAAGCAACCCATCGAGGTGATTGAAGGGCATTTAATGATTGGGATGAATGTGGTTGGAGATCTCTTCGGAAGCGGAAAAATGTTTTTACCACAAGTGGTGAAATCGGCGCGCGTTATGAAGAAAGCAGTGGCGTATTTATTGCCTTTTATTGAAGCTGAAAAAGATGGTGTGGTAAGCTTTAATGGTAAAATATTAATGGCCACGGTGAAAGGAGATGTGCATGATATTGGTAAAAATATTGTGGGTGTTGTTTTGGCATGCAACAATTATGAAATCATCGATTTGGGCGTGATGGTGGCTCCAGAAAAAATTATTGCCGAAGCCAAAGCGAATCAAGTAGATGTTATTGGGTTGAGCGGTTTAATTACACCTTCATTAGACGAAATGGTATACCTCGCAAAGGAAATGGAGCGACAAGAATTTAGCGTTCCGTTGCTCATTGGTGGTGCCACAACGAGCAAAGCGCATACGGCTGTAAAAATTGACCCACAGTACAAAAATGCGGTGGTACATGTAAATGATGCTTCTCGAGCGGTAACTATTGTGGGCGATTTGCTTCAGAAAGAAACGGCGACAGCTTTTAAAGCGAACTTGAAAAACGAATACGATGTGTTTAGAAACAATTTTCTAAAACGACAAACGGTAAAAGAGTTCCTTTCTATTAAAGCAGCTCGAAAAAATAAGCTACAGATAGATTGGACGGCTTCAGAAATTACGAAACCTAATATGCTAGGCATTCAAGTGCTCGAAAATTTTGATTTGGCATTACTGAAAGACTATATTGATTGGACACCTTTTTTCCGAAGTTGGGAATTGCATGGAAAATATCCTGCTATACTAACCGATGAGGTGGTTGGGGAACAAGCTTCCGAATTATTTAAAGAAGCACTCGTGATGTTGGATACGATTATTTCTGAAAAATTACTCACGGCAAGAGCTGTTTTCGGATTGTTTGAAGCCAATGCGATCACCGACGATGATATTGAAGTAAAACTTTCCGAAGAAAAGACATTTGTATTTAGAACCTTACGACAACAAAGTAAAAAAGCAGACGGACGTCCAAACATTGCCTTGGCCGATTTTATTGCACCAACTACTTCTGAAAAGAAAGATTACATAGGTTGTTTTTGTGTTTCGACGGGCTTTGGAACGGATGAATTAACCCAGAAATTTGAAAAGAACTTAGACGATTACAACTCCATTTTAGTTAAAGCATTGGCCGATCGCTTGGCGGAAGCTTTTGCGGAGTATTTACATAAACAAGTACGAACCAAACATTGGGGATATGCGCATAATGAAAATTTGAGTAATGAAGATTTAATTGCCGAAAGTTATAAGGGAATTCGTCCAGCGCCTGGGTATCCTGCTTGTCCCGACCATTTGGAGAAAGAAACTATTTGGAAGCTTTTAGAGGTGGAAAAACGCATTGGAGTCACCCTTACTGAAAGTTTGGCGATGTGGCCGGCCGCTTCCGTTTCTGGATATTATTTTGGTAATCCGGAAGCACGGTATTTCGGCCTCGGAAAAATAAAGGAAGATCAGGTAGAAGATTTTGCCACACGGAAAAATATAACATTTGAAACAGCCAAAAGATGGCTTCAAACGAATATCGCAGATTAGATGAAAGTAACAGAGCACATAGAACAATCGCAAGGGGAAACATTGTTTTCATTCGAAATTTTACCGCCTTTAAAAGGTCAAAATATTCAGTCTATTTTTGATGGGATCGATCCTTTAATGGAGTTCAACCCTCCTTTTATTGATGTTACGTACCACCGAGAAGAGTATGTGTATGAAGAAATGGCAAATGGATTGCTTCAGAAAAAAGTAGTTCGGAAACGACCAGGGACGGTTGGAATTTGTGCTGCGATTCAGAATAAATACAATGTAGATGCCATTCCGCATATTTTGTGTGGTGGTTTTACCAAAGAAGACACCGAGAATTTTTTAATCGATCTTGGGTTTTTAGGGATAGACAATGTAATGGCATTGCGCGGTGATGCGGTGAAAAGCGAAACCTATTTTACACCTGAAAAAGAAGGACATTCGTATGCAAGCGAATTGGTATCGCAAATTACCTCGCTTAATAAAGGGTGTTATTTAGATCCGGCATTGCAAAATTCGACGCCAACCGATTTTTGTATTGGGGTTGCAGGCTATCCTGAAAAACATATGGAAGCGCCTAATATGGATAGTGACATTCATTTTCTGAAAAAGAAGATAAAAAATGGCGCGACATATGTTGTCACTCAAATGTTTTTTGACAATGAAAAATATTTCAATTTTGTGTCAAAATGTAGAAAAGAAGGAATTACCGTACCTATTATTCCAGGGTTAAAACCTTTGTCAACAAAAAAACAATTGAATGTAATTCCGCATCGTTTTAATGCAGATTTACCAGAGGCGTTAATTAAAGAAGTCTTGAAATGTACGACCAATGCTGCTGTTCGAGAGGTTGGTATTGAATGGTGTACCCAACAAAGTAAAGAACTATTAGAAAAACAAATCCCCGTTTTACATTATTACTCCATGGGAAAAAGTGATAATATTAAATCTATTGTAAAGGAATTGTTTTAATACTATTAAATATTCGTAATAATTAGCTAATTTTAGCTTTTAACTAACTTGCTATGCTCTCCAGAAAAACAAAATATGGCTTAAAAGCCCTTTCGTATTTAGCTAGAAATATTGAAGATGCCCCTGTGCAGATTTCAGTAATTTCTACTTCAGAAAATATTTCTTTAAAATTTTTAGAAAGTATTTTGTTAACGCTTCGCAAAGCAGGTTTCTTGGGGTCCAAAAAAGGAAAAGGCGGTGGCTATTATTTAATGAAAGGTCCAGAAGACATTTCAATAGCAGCAGTGTATAGAGTGCTTGAAGGTCCGATCGCTTTAGTGCCTTGTGTGAGCTTAAATTTTTATGAAAAATGTGTCGATTGTCCAGACGAGGACCATTGTAGTGTACACAATTTAATGGTTGAGGTTCGTGATAGCAATCTTAAGATTTTAGAAAATACCTCCTTAGCCGACCTTATTACGAAAGAATAATTCTTTTTTAGATAGTACAGCAAGCCATTTTATGATTCCGAGTAAAAAAGACGTTCAAGAAGCTAGTGTTCGTGTGGCGCCTTATGTGCATCAAACACCCGTAGTAACATCTCATTTGTTAGATGCGATTTGTGGTGCTTCCGTATATTTTAAATGTGAAAATTTTCAGAAGATGGGCGCATTTAAAATGCGTGGTGCTGTCAATGCTATTTTACAATTAAGTAACGAAGAACGGAGTCGGGGAGTTGTAACGCATTCCTCAGGGAATTTTGCGCAAGCGCTTTCATTGGCTGCCAAAAGTTTATCGGTAAAAGCATATATTGTCATGCCAAGTAATGCACCTTCCGTAAAAAAAGAAGCTGTGAAAGGTTACGGCGGAATGATAACAGAGTCAGCACCAACCTTAGCTGCAAGAGAACAAGAAGCAGCTCGAATTGTAGCCGAAACGGGCGCTACTTTTATACATCCATCAAATAATTTAAACGTGATTTTAGGGCAAGGAACAGCCGCTTTCGAATTGCTAAAAACCCATCCAGATCTAGAGGTAGTACTTACACCCGTTGGAGGTGGTGGTTTAGTAGCTGGAACAGCGTTGTCGGTTCATTATTTTGGTAAAAATTGCATTACAATTGGAGGAGAACCCAGTGTTGCAGACGATGCTTTTAGGTCGTTGCAAAGTGGTGTAATAGAAACAAATAAAACTGCGCCAACGATTGCCGACGGACTGCGAACAAACTTAGGCGATGTCAATTTCCCTATTATAAAAGAGCTTGTTCCTAAAATAATCTGTGTAGATGAAACGGAAATTATAGCAGCGATGAAATTGCTTTGGGAACGCTTGAAAATTGTGATAGAACCTTCTAGCGCTGTGCCTTTCGCGGCTTTGCTTAAGGAGAAAGAACGTTTCAGAAATAAAAAAATAGGCATCATACTTTCGGGTGGAAATGTCGATTTGTTACACTTGCCTTTTTAATGAAACAAAGATTTCTTTAATTTGTAGGAATGACCTACAGAATAATCGTACTTATCTTGCTTTTTTCAAGCACTTTGTTTTCGCAAGAAAACGAAGAAACAACTTCTTTTATAGACGTCAATTATTTTACAGGAACCATTGCGCGTCATAATAAAGATATTTCGCATTTGGTTAAAAATCATCCCGACGGTTTAATTTTAGGGTATAATTTTAAGACCTTCGGAAAGAAACGTTGGCAACAAGCTTATAACTATCCAGATTGGGGTTTTTCGTTTGTATATCACAATCCGCATAACAGTATTTTAGGGGAGAATTATGGTGTTTTTGGACATTATAATTTTTATTTCCTGAAGCGAAACTTATTTTTCAGATTAGGAAGCGGAATTACTTATGCAAACAATCCGTTCGATATAGAGACCAATTTTAAAAACAATGCCTACGGAAGTTCTTTCGTAAGTTCTACCTACATGATGCTTAATTACAACAAGCAACATATCTACAAAGGATTTGGTGTACAAGGTGGGATTTCGTTGATACATTATTCCAATGGAAACGTAAAAGCACCAAACTCAAGTACAAATACACTTGCTATTAATATAGGTGTGCAATATGATTTTTCAGAAGAAAAAGAACAAGATTATATCCGTTCAAGTTTTGAACGCTTTATCGAACCTATTAATTTTAATTTTGTGGTACGTGGCGGCTTGAATGAAAGTGATTATATCGGTTTAGGACAACAGCCTTTTGCTGTATTTTCTGCCTATGCGAATAAACGCGTGAGTTTTTTAAGTAGCTTGCAAGTAGGAGCGGAAGCCTTTTTCGCAAAATTTTTACAAAAACAAGCTGAATATACTGCAGCAGCATTTCCTACAAGTGGAGTTACAGGTGATGAAGATTACAAACGGGTTGGTGTGTTTGTAGGGCACGAATTGCATCTTAACGATTTGGCTTTTGTAACACAAGTGGGGTATTATGCGTATTATCCGTATGAGTTTGAAGGAAGGGTTTATATTCGTGCTGGTATGAATTATTATTTCACCAAACATATATTTGGTGCAGTTACGTTAAAATCGCACGGAGCTAAAGCGGAAGCGATCGAATTTGGAATTGGATATCGTATATAACTTAGATGAAAAAAGCTTACTATCTTATATTATTTGTTGTTTTTAGTGCTTGTAATTCTGAAAACGGAAACGATTGTTTTCAAAAGACAGGAACCATTATTGAAACTGCTTTTGAAACCACTGAGTTTTCTAGCATCCGAATTGAAGGCGAGGTCTCTTTAGTTGTCAAACAAGGGGACGTACAAGAGATAATTATTGAAACAGGAGAAAACCTAATTAATGATGTTTTTGTAGGTGTTACAGAGGGAGTTTTAGTCATAAGAGATGAAAATACGTGTAATTTTGTACGTGATTATGGCATTACTAAAGCCTACGTAACCACACCTAATATTACTGAATTACGTAACAGCTCTTCGTACGATATTACGAGCGATGGTGTGTTGCGTTTTCCTGATTTGTTGCTAACTAGTGATACTTCTGGCGGAATCGAAGATGTTCGTAAAGGAGGTGATTTTTACCTTCAGATAGATTGTGAAAATTTTAAAGTTTCGGCAAACGGGCAAAGTGTATTTTACATCTCTGGAACTGCAGATACTGCAAGAATTAGTTTTAATGATGAAAATCCGCGTTTTGAAGGGCAAAATTTACAAATTTCGGAACTATCTGTTTTTCAAAGAAGTGCGAATAAAATGATCGTACATCCAATCGATAAAATAATAGGTGATATTCGCGGAACAGGCGATATTATTGCTGTTAACAGGCCTCCAGTCGTTCTAGTCAATGAATTCTTTACAGGGCGTTTATTGTTTGAAGATTAGTGTATATTTAGGCTTCTTAAAAACCTATGAAACAACAGTACCTTCTAATTGCCTCTTTTTTAATTTCCTTTTCTCTTTTTTCGCAGCAAGAAGAAAAATCTCCTTTTTCGGTCGAATTGGATTATTTCTACGGAAGTATTTTAGAGCATAATTTAGACATAGCACATTTAATAACCGAACATCCAAGTGGTTTTATTCTTAGCTACAATCGGAAAACGTACGGTTTTAATGAGTGGGAACGTCGGTATAATTTTCCAGATTGGGGATTTACATTTGAGCATCATAGATCTCATAACGAAGTGTTGGGAAATCAATATTCGCTATACGGACATTATAATTGGTATTTTTTAAAACGAAACATAGTGATTCGTGTAGGTCAAGGGATTTCGTATGCTACAAATCCGTACGATTTGGAAACCAATGTACATAATAATGCCTACGGAACAGATTTGTTGAGTACCACTTTTCTGAAGGTAAATTACGTTCGTGAAAATGTGTTTAAAGGATTTGGGTTTCATGCAGGGTTTAGTGTTCTTCACTTTTCAAATGCAAATTTTAGAGCGCCTAATAACAGTACAAATACCTGGGCATTTAATGCTGGGGTTAGTTATTTATTCAATTCTGAAGAATTTCCAGAGTATATTAATGAAAACGATCCGCCAAGCTCAAGTTATGCTGAGCCTATAAAGTACAACGTAGTTTTTCGTTTCGGTTTAAATGAAAGTGATGTAATACGACAAGGGCAATTTCCCTTTTATGTGGTGTCGGCTTTCGCTGATAAACGGATCAATTATAAAAGCACCTTACAAGCAGGAGCCGATGTTTTTTTTGCTACATTTCTGAAAGAAGATATCAATTATAGATCCATTGCGTATCCTGAAGATGGAGTGTCTGGTGATGAAGATTATAAGCGAGTAGGATTGTTTGTAGGCCACGAATTACGATTTAACAAAGTCGCTTTTGTATCACAATTTGGATATTATGTGTACTGGCCGTACGCTTTCGAGAATAGATTTTACAATCGTTTGGGATTAAAACGATATTTTTACCAAGACAAACTATTTGCAGGAGTTACATTAAAAGCACATTGGGCAAAAGCTGAAGGTGTAGAATTTGGTGTTGGAGTTCGATTTTAAAACGTATGAAGAAGTTTTTATATATACTAGGAGTATTCATCCTTTTTGGATGTGATTCAGACAAGGCGCTTGATTGTTTTCAGGCAGCGGGCGATAGTATTCAGGAAGAATTTACCGTAGAAGAATTTTCTAAAATAATAGTTTGGGAGCGCGTTCAACTATTTATTCAGCAAGGAGAAACACAAAAAGTAGTTGTTGAAACGGGTGAGAACTTACTCAACGATATTGATGTTAAGGTAATCGATGGACAACTCAATGTGTACAATTACAACAGCTGTAATCTCGTCCGGGATTATGGATTGACCAAAGTATATGTTACTTCGCCAAATATCACCGAAATACGTTCAAGTACAGGCTTGCCTACCGAAAGTATAGGAGTGTTAAGTTTTCCTTCATTGCGTTTACTTTCCGAAGATCAAAATACAGAGGATGGCTATCATATTGATGGAGATTTTAAACTACAATTAGACGTGGGTAGTTTAGATATTGTGGCAAATGGCTTGTCTCGATTTTATTTGTCAGGGCATACCAATTCATTAAATATCGGTTTGTATTCTGGCGATTGTAGTGTAGACGCTGGAAGTTTAATTGCTGAAAGTGTTTCTATAAATTTGCACCGAAGTACCAACGACATTATTGTAAATCCGCAAGAATCTATTTACGCTAAATTGGTAAGTGTTGGAAATGTCATATCTAAAAATAGACCGCCACTAATTGAAAAAATTGAATTGTACACAGGTCGCCTCATTTTTGAGTAAAGCACAAAAAGAATATTTTCTTCTCGCATAGAAGTATACCATACCATGAAAACTCTTTTTTCTTTTTTGTTTGTTGCTTTTTTGTTCCAGCCACTGTTGGCTCAAGAAACGAAACAGAAGCCGTTTTCAATTGGTGTAAGCTCCTTTTACGGCTATATTTTTGAACACAATACAGATATTTCGCATTTAATTGAAGCACATCCCACAGGTGTTTTAATTACGTACAATCGCAAGACCTTTGGCGCTAATCTCGCAGAACGACAGTACAACTATCCCGATTGGGGTTTTACATTTGGATACCAAAACTCGCACAGTGAAACACTTGGCGATCAATATGCGTTGTACGCGCATTACAATTGGTATTTTTTAAAGCGGAATTTATTGTTTTCGGCCGCTACGGGAGTTTCGTATGCCACCAATCCGTTTGATAAAGAGACCAATTTCAGTAATAATGCCTACGGAACCCGTTTTTTGAGCACCACTATTTTTAAGCTTAATTACGTTCGGGAAAATCTATGGAAAGGGTTTGGACTTCAGGCAGGTTTGTCTTTTATTCATTATTCCAACGCGAACTTCAGAGCTCCTAATACAAGTACAAATTCGGTAGTTTTTAATGCTGGGATAAATTATCTGTTTTACAACAAACAGCTTCCTGAGTATATTGCTTCAGAAGAAACACAAGAAAAATCTTTTTCAGAACAGGTTAAAATTAATGCTGTACTTCGATACGGTTGGAACGAAAGCGACGTGATTGGACAAGGACATTTTCCTTTTTATGTGTTTTCATCTTATGTAGACAAACGGATTTCGTACAAGAACACATTGCAAATAGGAGTAGATGTGTTTTTCTCCGATTTTCTGAAAGAATTAATTCGCTATCGGTCTATTGCGTATCCTGAAGATGGCTTAACAGGAACGGAAGATTACAGACGATTGGGAATGTTTATAGGACACGAGTTTCGCTTTCATAAAAACGCATTTATGACGCAGTTAGGGTATTATGTGTATTGGCCCTACGAGTTTGAAGACCGAGTGTACAATAGACTAGGGATTAAACGCTACTTTTTCGACGGTACTATGTTCGGTACTATTTCTGTAAAATCGCAATGGGCAAAAGCGGAAGGTTTCGAGTTTGGAATCGGGATTCGGATGTAACAGATATTAGTCTTTGGTAAGCTCTATAAACAGCTTTTCTAACGTGGTGTTTTTTTGATGTAGCTGAAGAATTTTAAGTCCGTTGTCATGAGCAAAGTCGAATACATCACCTCGCATGTCTTTTTCGGTCGAGAAATAAAGTTGATATACAAAACCCGCTGTATTTTCAACCTTTTCAACGTTGTTGATGCGTTGTAGCATCACTTCTTCAACTCGGTAATCGAACTCAACTTCTACAATTTGTTGTTTGTTTTTGGTAAGCTCACTTAGCTTTTTGTCGAGTACTATTTCTCCTTTATTTATGATAATAACGCGGTCGCAAATCGCTTCAACTTCTTGCATAATATGAGTTGAAAGTAAAACTGTTTTTTCGGTTCCAACGTTTTTAATTAATTCTCTAATTTCAATTAATTGGTTTGGATCGAGTCCAGTAGTAGGCTCGTCGAGAATTAATACTTCCGGATTGTGCAACAACGCATTTGCAAGTCCGACACGTTGTCTGTACCCTTTTGAAAGCTGTTCTATTTTTTTATGCGCTTCTGGTAAAAGTCCGGTGCGTTCTATCACCTTTTCAACTTCAGTTTTTGGAATTTTATAAATGTCTGCATTAAACTGAAGGTATTCGCGAACGTACATGTCTAAGTACAACGGATTGTGTTCGGGAAGATATCCAACACTTTTCTGAACGTTTATCGTTTCTTCTGAAACATTAAAGTTATTCACAGCCGCGTCGCCTTCCGAAGCCTTTAAAAAGGTAGTAAGAATTTTCATCATCGTAGATTTCCCAGCACCATTGGGGCCTAAGAAACCAACTATTTCTCCTTTTTGAATTGAAAATGAAACGTTATTCAGTGCTTTTTGCGTTCCGTATTCTTTCGTAATATTTGTGACTTGTATGGACATATTTTTTCGTTGCGTAAAATTACATAATTAAAAAAACGAAAAAAAGACTTTGTTGTTTTAAAGTTTTAATTACTTTAGCATTTCAGATTTACAGAATGAAAGCAGTAACTACATATTTTAACTTTTGGTTTTTCTATTTTACGGAAAGATCCGAGGTCGCTATGTAGTTAATTATCATATTAATTATTTAAAAGTCTCGGATATATATTCCGAGACTTTTTTTTTATACTAATTTTTAAAATTGAAGCTATGAAAATTGCAATCCAAGGAATCGAAAGTTCATTTCACGATATGGCAACGCGCTTACTTTTTCCTGACACAGAAATAGAACTTATTATGTGTGACACCTTTGAAAAAGTAACCGAGTGTATTGAAAACATGAGTGCCGATTTTGGCGTATTGGCCATAGAAAACACCATTGCAGGTTCCATTTTGCCTAATTACAATCTAATTGATGCGAGCGGATTGGTGATTTACGACGAAGTATTTTTAAATATTCAAATGTTTATCATGGCGTTAGGAGGTCAAACTATTTACGACATAGACGAAGTACATTCGCATCCAGTAGCATTGCTTCAATGTAAAGATTATCTTCGGAAACTTCCGCCACAACTTAAAATAATTGAAGGAAAGGATACGGCTTCCGAAGCAAAAAAAATAAAAGAAGGAAATTTAAAAGGAGTAGCTGCAATTGCGGGAAAACAGGTTGCTGAACGATTTGGGTTGGAGATTTTGGATAGTAATATTCAGAATGAGAAAGACAATCAGACCCGTTTTGTTTTGATAGGAAAAGAAGCGATTGCACCTGCTGAAAATGCAAACAAAGCCACGTTAAAATTTGAGTTGTCGCATTCGTTAGGAAGCTTGTCAAACACGCTTCAGATGTTTACAACCTTCAATATTAACCTAACAAAAATACAATCATTACCCATTGTAGGGAAGCCCTGGCAGTACGCCTTCTTTGTAGATGTAATGTTTGATGATTATCAGTTATTCACCGAAGTAACCAAGGTGTTGAAAAAAGCGGTTTCAGAATTAAAAATTTTAGGGGTATACAAGCATAACGTAGAAAATACACCGAGTCAATTAATACAAGTATTAGAAAATGGAAAATAATAAAAACCTCAGATCTTGGTTAGACGCTTTTGGATTAGATCATCCATTAGTTATCGCAGGTCCTTGCAGTGCAGAAACAGAAGAACAAGTGCTTAAAATTGCACACCAATTAAAAGATACAGATACCACAGTATTACGTGCGGGAATCTGGAAACCAAGAACCCGTCCAGGAAATTTTGAAGGCGTAGGTGCGTTGGGTTTAAAGTGGTTGCAAAAAGCAAAAGAAGAAACGGGACTGCTTACAACTACGGAAGTAGCCAATGCAAATCACGTAGATTTGGCTTTGAAGCACGATGTAGATATTTTGTGGATTGGTGCTAGAACAACCGTTTCTCCATTTATTGTACAAGAAATTGCAGAAGCTTTAAAAGGTACCGATAAAGTAGTATTGGTGAAAAACCCAGTAAATCCAGATTTATCACTTTGGTTGGGAGCTGTAGAGCGTTTGCATACTGCTAATATCAATAATTTAGGGGTAATTCACCGTGGGTTTTCAACGTATGAAAAAACCAAATACCGTAACAATCCGGAATGGCAAATACCGATTGATTTGCAAACACGCTTTCCAGATTTGCCTTTAATTTTAGATCCGTCGCACATTGCAGGGCGTAGAGACATCATTTTTGATTTATGTCAGACCGCTTTAGACTTGAATTACGATGGGTTAATGGTAGAAACGCATTTCGACCCAGACAGTGCATGGAGTGATGCAAAACAACAGATTACGCCAGAAACGTTGGATCAAATGACGGTAGATTTGCGCATTCGAAAGGTTGAAGATGATACTGTGGTGTATAATAATGAGCTAAATACCTTGCGTACACAAATAGATGTGATCGATAATAAGTTGGTTGAAATGATGGGGAAACGTATGAAAATTGCGGATTCTATTGGGATGCTTAAAAAGAAAAACAACGTTGCCATTTTACAAAACAGACGGTGGAACGAGATTCTAGGTAAAATGATCTTGGAAGGTGAAGAAAATGAATTGAGTGAAGAATTTATGCTTCGAATCTATAAAGCGATTCACCAAGAGTCTATTAATCATCAGAAAAGGATCATAAATAAATAAAAAGTTCGCAACTTTGCAAGATGAAGAAAGGCGTTGTCTATAAATCTACAGGAAGTTGGTACACGGTGAAAGCTGAAGATGGTACTTTTTACGAATGCCGTATTAAAGGGAAGTTTCGTATTAAAGGAATTAAGAGTACCAATCCAGTGTCGGTAGGAGATCACGTGCAGTTTGAAGTAGAAACAAAAGGGGATGAAACCATCGGAATTATCACCATTATCGAAGAACGCGAAAATTACATTATTCGCAAGTCGGTAAATCTTTCGAAGCAAACTCATATTATTGCTGCAAATATTGACATTGCTTTTCTGCTCATCACGCTTAATAATCCGCCCACATTTACCTCTTTTATAGATCGGTTTTTGGTGACTGCGGAAGCGTACGAAATAAAAGCCATCTTACTTTTTAATAAAATAGATACGTATACCGAAGACGAGTTGCTAGAAGTAAAATACCTAGCAGCTCTTTATCGTGATATTGGTTACGAGTGTATGGGGATCTCTGCCATTACCGGAAAAAATATCGATAAGCTGAAGGAGATGATGAAAGGGAAAGTAAGTATGTTTTCTGGACATAGTGGTGTGGGAAAATCGACCCTTGTAAATGCGATTGAACCCAATTTAAACCTCAAAACGACCGAAATTTCTAATCAGCACATGCAAGGGCAGCACACGACTACTTTTGCTGAAATGTTCGATCTTTCTTTTGGAGCACAAATTATAGACACACCAGGAATTAAAGGTTTTGGTGTGGTTGAAGTTGAAAAAGAAGAATTAGGAGGTTATTTTCCTGAGTTTTTTAAACTGAAAGAGCATTGTAAATTTAACAACTGTTTGCATATTGAAGAGCCGCATTGCGCTGTAAAGGAGGCTTTAGAAAATGAAGAGATTGCATGGACTCGTTATAAAAGTTATTTGCAAATAATTGACGGGGAAGAAGAACACTACCGAAAAGACATCTATACCAACGAATGAGAATAGTTATCCAGCGTGTTAAAAAAGCTTCTGTTACTGTTGAAGAGAATATTATTGCTTCAATAGGACATGGTTTTCTTATTTTATTAGGGATTGAAGCAGAAGACACGCAAGAGGATATAGATTGGCTTGTTGCAAAAATTGTAAAGCTTCGTGTTTTTTCAGATGAAAATGATGCAATGAATAATTCGATTGTGGATGTTCAAGGCGATATTATTGTAGTAAGCCAGTTTACTTTACATGCAAGCACCAAAAAAGGGAACCGACCTTCCTTTATCAAGGCGGCTAGACCTGAAGTTGCTATTCCGTTATATGAGTTGTTTGTGTTACAGCTTGAAAAACAGTTGGGTAGGATAGTTCAGACAGGTTCTTTTGGCGCAATGATGGACGTAGCCCTTGTAAACGATGGGCCAGTAACAATTTTAATAGATTCTAAAAAAAGAGAATAAGTTCTTTATTTTTTAATTAATCTTTTTATATTGACCCTTTATTACTCCCTCCCAATATAATGCAACTTATGTATAAATGTTCCCTACTTCTATTTTTAGGGGTTTTTCAATGTGTTTTTTCGCAAACAGATTATTCTATTGCGGCTATTCCTTTAGAGTTAGTTAATAAGGCTAACAGTGTATTACTAAGTGAATATACAGAGATAGATGTTTCCGAAGAGAAAAAAATGATGTACACGTCTTATCGTGCGATTACTGTGCTGAATAAAAATGGAAATCGACATGTAGATAGTTATTTACATTACGATAATTATACAACAATTAAAAAAGCAGAAGTACGTGTTTACGATGCATTTGGTAAAGAAATTCAACATTACAAGAAAAAAGATTTCACAGACGCTAGTGCGGTAGGAGGTGTAAATTTATACAGTGATGATCGCGTTCTTTATTTAAATTATACTCCAGCAGCATATCCTTATACACTAGTGTTTAATTCTTCTCTTGAAAGTTCTACTACCGCTTTTATTAAAGGATGGATGCCAACAGAAGATTATGCTTCAAGCACAAAAAAAAGCACCTATAAGTTGATTTTTGACCCGGAAAATAAGCCAAGGTCATTACATACAAACTTTGAAGGATATACTATAGATACTTCGGAAGGTCCAAATTCATTTGAGTATACAGCAACCAATATTCCTGCAATCCAATATGAAGAAGGCAGTTTGCCTTTTGAGAGTATAGCTCCGCGAGCTCGATTTTCATTAGATAGGTTTTATTTAAGTGGTGTTGAAGCTCGAGCAAAAGATTGGGCCGAATATGGGGCTTGGATGGAACGTAATTTATTGTATGATGTAAAGGATGTTCCAGAAGCTACGGTTGCTAAAATGAAATCTTTAGTAAAAGATGAAACTACCAATATTGGAAAGGCACGTAAAATATATCAATACCTTCAAGATAAGGTGCGCTATATAAGTGTGCAAATTGGTATTGGAGGCTGGAAACCGATGTTGGCTTCAGATGTAGATAAATTAAGTTATGGCGATTGTAAGGCACTTTCTAATTATATGAAGGTGTTATTAGATGCGGTCGGTGTTCCATCGTATTACACGATATTATATTCGGGAGATGATGAATTAGATATTACTGAAGGCTTTTCAGGAATAGAAGGGAATCACGTTATTTTAGGAATTCCTGAAGGCGATGATATAATCTGGTTAGAATGTACAAGTCAAGATGCACCGTTTGGTTTTGGCGGAAATTTTTCAGACGATAGAGACGTGCTTATTATAACACCAGAAGGAGGCAAGATTGTGCATACAAAAGCATATAGCTCTGAAGAAAATTTACAAGAAACAGTAGGAAAAATTGCGGTCAATCCTGAAGGAGGTATTGCAGCAAGTTTTCAGGAAGTGTCTAAAGGACTTCAATATGACGACAAATACTATTTCGAAAAGAAAACGAGTGAAGATCTTATTACTGCTTATAAAAAAAGATGGTCCTATATAACGGGGCTAGAAATTGAAAAAGCGACATTAGATAATAATCGAACAGACATTGTTTTTACGGAAAATTTAGAGGTTAATGCTCCTAAATACACCACCCTTGTGGGTGATGATTTATTGTTTTGCGTCAATGTATTTAATCAGTCGCAATACATTCCATCAAGAATTCTCAATAGAAAGCAGAAACTAAATATTGCAATGGGGTATAAAGACGTAGATCGTTTTGAAATTGAATTACCAGAAGGGTATGTTTTTGAAGGTTTGCCAGAAGAAAAACACCTAGAAAGCAAGTTTGGAAGTTATACAATTAGCTTCAAAGAGATTTCTAAAAACAAAATTGAATATACACGAGTGTTACTTATCACTAAAGGAGTTTTTCCTCCTGAAGACTATGCTAAATACCGCTCTTTCAGAAAAAAAATAGCGAAATACGATAAAACCAAAATGCTAATTACGCCAAAAACAATTTAAAAACCAACCCATGAAACGTAACACATTATTCTTATTTATTTTTGTATTTACAGTTCAAATTTCCGTAGCTCAAAACTTCAAGTTTGGAAAGGTATCTGTTGAAGAACTTAAAGAAAAATCACATCCTACCGACCCTGAAGCACATGCAGCTATCTTGTATAGAGAGTATAAAGCGAGTTACGAACAATCTGTAGATTGGGGTTTTTATATTGTAGAAGATTTTCATGAGCGCATTAAAATTTACGATAAAGAGGGGTTTGATTGGGCTACAAAACAAATAATTCTTTATCAAGCTGAAGGAGGTAAAGAAGAAGACTTAACGGGACTGAAGGCATACACGTATTATTTGGATGAGTCGGGTAAAGTTCAAGAGAAAAAACTGACTAAAAGTGGGATTTTTAAAGAAGAAGTGAATGAGTTTTGGAATGAAGAAAAATTTACCATGCCCGATTTAAAAGAAGGGTGTGTCATCGAATTCAAATACTCCATAAAATCGGCCTATATCAACGGAATTGATGAGTATCGTTTTCAAGAAACAATTCCAGTAAATAAAGTGAGTTTGCGAATTGCAGTGCCAGAATATTATAACTATAAATTACATCAAAACGGATGGCTGCCTTATCAAATTAAAAATAATGCTAGAGATCGTACAATGTCTTATTCCTATAAATTAGGAACTAGATCGGGTAGTGCTGCCGATTTAAGGGATGCAAGTAAAGTTGAAAGAACCGATATCACATTTAAAGAGAATATTTATACTGTAGATATTGATAATGTTCCAGCCTTGAAAGAAGAGCCTTATGCTCCTTATCTAGATAATTATAGTGCTTCATTAAAAATGGAGTTGTCATACGTTCAATATCCAAATTCTAGTGTGGATAGCTATGCAACTACTTGGGAAGCTGTTTCTAACTCTATTTATAATTCTAGTGGTTTTGGAGTACAGTTAAATAAAAGCAATTATTTCAAAGACGAAATTGATACATTGCTTAGTGGTGTAAGTAGTCCTGAAGAAAAAACACTGCTAATTTTTGAGTTTGTAAAAAAGAAAATGGCATGGAATAACTTCAATAGTCTTTATTCTCAAAACGGAGTTAGAAATGCTTTTAAAGAAGGTACAGGGAATGTTGCAGATATTAATCTAATGCTAACGGCAATGTTGCGCTATGCAGGGTTAAATGCAAACCCTATTCTATTGAGTACTAAGAAAAATGGAATTCCTTTATTTCCTACCAGAAATGGGTTTAACTATTTAATTTGTGGGGTTGAGATTAGCAATCATGTTTTATTGCTTGATGCTACAGATAAGGAAGCCGAAATTGATATTCTAAAACCAGAACTATTAAACTGGAAAGGGCGTATCATTCGTGAGGAAGGAAGCTCTACATGGGTGCCTTTAATTCCAACTAAGCCTGCGGTAGAAAGTACCCTTCTTACGGTTGCTATTAATGAAGATTTAGCAGCGACAGGGTCTTTAAAAAGTAGGTTTACAGGTCATTATTCTAAACTCTATAGAGATAATTACGCAAATGTTAATAAAGACGATGTTCGTAAAATAATCGAGAAAGATAAGGGCGAAATAGAAGTGTCTAATATTGAATTTGAAAATTTAAAAACATTATATAAGCCTGTTGTTCTAAGTTACGATTTTGAAAAAACAGATGCTGTTGAAGAGGTTGGCGGGAAGTTGTATCTTTCTCCTTTGTTATATTTGGCTACTGAAGAAAGTCCTTTTAAATTAGACGATCGAAAGTATCCAATAGATTTTATGTACCCTGTGAAGGATAGATACCTTGTTACAATTGCTATTCCTGAAGGATATCAAGTAGAGTCGATGCCGGAGAGTGCTAGTTTTGTAGCCGAGCGAAATGTATTAGGTTTTCGATATGCTCTGTCAAATGCAGGAGGGAAAATTCAAATTTCAGTAGAATATTCTGTTAATGAGCCTTTTATCGGTGCAGATGAATATTTGAGTCTTAAAAAGTTTTACGAACTTTTAATAGAAAAAGAGAAAGAAAAAATAGTATTAGTTAAAGCATAAAATATGAATATTCAAGACGCCCAAGCGGCAGTTGATGATTGGATTAAAGAACACGGAGTACGTTATTTTAATGAACTCACAAACATGGCGCAGCTTACAGAAGAAGTAGGTGAGGTGGCTCGAATTATAGCACGCCGTTATGGAGAGCAAAGTGAAAAAGAAAGTGATAAGAATAAAGATTTAGGAGAAGAATTAGCCGATGTGGTTTTTGTGGTGTTATGCCTAGCAAATCAGACCGGAGTGAACCTTCAAGAAGCTTTCAATAAAAAACTAGATTTAAAAACCAAGCGCGATCACGATCGCCATCACAACAATAAAAAATTGCAATAATGATAAAAAAAGTAATGAATCATAAAGGCTTTTGGAAATCGGTAGTTTCATTAGCGGTGATTTTTTCGGCAGTATTCGTTCTTATTAAATGGGCTATCGATGGTTTTAGTGCAACATTTTTTTCTGAAAGAGATCCTCTTAAATTTATCGTTGGAGTTTTAGCAGCAGGACTTGTATATGGTTTTTTTGTAACCTTCGGAAAGTTTAAAGCAAAATTGAAAGATCAAGAGCGTCATTAATGAAAGCATTATTGAAACATACGAGAGTCTCTAAAAAAGAAACTTTCATTAAAGTAACGGGCTCAAAGAGTGAATCAAATAGATTACTGTTGTTGCAAGCATTGTATCCTTCTATTGCAATAAAAAATCTTTCAGAAAGTGACGATACTCGCGTACTTCAAAAAGCATTGCAAGTAGAAAGTGGATTGGTAGATGTACATCATGCCGGAACAGCAATGCGGTTTTTAACTGCCTATTTTGCAACCAAAGAAGGTGCCGAAATCACACTTTCGGGAAGCAAACGAATGCACGAAAGACCGATTAAAATTTTAGTAGATGCGTTGTGTTCTCTAGGAGCTTCTATCACGTATTTGAAAGAAGAAGGGTATCCGCCATTGCAAATTTCGGGAAAGAAAATCATTCACAACCAAGTAACTTTAAAAGCAAATGTAAGCAGTCAGTATATTTCTGCCTTGTTACTTATAGCGCCTTCATTGCCTCACGGGCTCACCATTTCTTTAGAAGGGAAAATCACATCGGTGCCGTATATAAAAATGACATTGGCATTGTTAGATGCTTTAAGTATTGAAAATACATTTAAAGGAAATACCTTAACAGTACATCCAAAGAGCAATGTTTCACAAACAGAATGTGTTGTAGAGTCGGATTGGAGTTCGGCTTCATATTTTTACAGTTTTGTAGCCTTGGGCGCAATACCTTCAGTAACAATAAGTAGTTATTCGGAAAAAAGCCTTCAAGGTGATGCAGCATTGGCTTCAATTTATAAAGAGTTGGGGGTGAAAACTGTTTTTAATGCTTCGGAAACATCCGTAACGCTATCAGCTTCCGAAGAGAAACATGTAACCAATCTTATTGTTGACCTTGCTAACACGCCCGATATAGCACAAACTATCGTGGTAACTTGTTTTGGATTAGGAATAGGTTGTACACTCACAGGCTTACATACACTGAAGATTAAAGAAACCGATCGCCTTTCAGCACTGAAAAATGAACTTGAAAAATTTGGCGCTCAAGTTTCAATTACTAACGATTCATTACAGCTAGAATCTTGTAATATCAAAGCCCTTTCAGAAAAAACAAAAGAAACTATTGTCGTAGACACCTATTCTGATCATAGAATGGCAATGGCATTTGCGCCACTTGCACTTCAGTTTTTGGTTTGTATGAACGACCCGATGGTGGTAACAAAATCCTTTCCAAGCTTTTGGGAGGACATACAGAAAATGGGTGTTCTTGCAGATTTTCAATAATAATTCGCTATTTACTTGACAACGCCTATGCTGAGGTTGTATATTTGCCACCTTTTACACACATAAATATTTAACTATGGGAATGAAA
Organism: Ulvibacter litoralis; assembly: GCF_900102055.1. Lineage (GTDB taxonomy): Bacteria > Bacteroidota > Bacteroidia > Flavobacteriales > Flavobacteriaceae > Ulvibacter > Ulvibacter litoralis. Next base: position 188,141 of record NZ_FNBA01000001.1, on the reverse strand, counting down.
CTTTCTGCTTTTCAATTTAATCTTCCAGACGAACTTTTGGCCGAATACCCAGCCGATAACAGAGATGAGGCTCGATTAATGGTGTTAAACCGAAAAGAGCAAACTATTGAGCATAAAATGTTTAAAGATCTTATCGATTATTTTGAAGAAGATGATGTTTTGGTTCTTAATAACACAAAAGTTTTTCCAGCACGTTTGTTCGGAAATAAAGAAAAAACAGGAGCGAGAATCGAAGTGTTTTTGTTGCGTGAGTTAAATCCTGAGACACGTCTTTGGGATGTGTTGGTAGATCCTGCACGTAAAATTAGAATTGGAAATAAATTATACTTTGGCGATGACGAAACATTAGTTGCTGAAGTAATCGATAATACAACTTCAAGAGGAAGAACATTGCGTTTCTTGTTTGATGGTTCGTATGAAGAGTTTAGAAATAAACTAACCGAACTTGGTGAAACGCCACTTCCAAAATACATTAAAAGAGAGGTAGAGCCAGAAGATGCAGAGCGTTACCAAACTATTTTTGCAAAAAATGAAGGAGCAGTAGCAGCACCAACTGCTGGATTGCACTTTTCGAAGCATTTGCTAAAACGTTTAGAGATAAAAGGAATTGACTTTGCGGAAGTAACACTTCACGTAGGTCTAGGTACGTTTAGCTCTGTTGAGGTTGAAGACCTTTCGAAGCATAAAATGGATTCTGAAGAGATGATCATTGATGAAGCTGCAGCAAAAATTATCAACAACGGGATTGAAAGAAAAAAACGTGTGTGTGCTGTAGGTACAACTGCAATGCGTGCTCTAGAAAGCTCGGTGTCTTCAGGATATAGATTAAATGCATATTCGGGTTGGACAAATAAGTTTATTTTTCCTCCATACGATTTTAGTATTGCAAATGCGATGATAACGAACTTCCATACGCCAAAATCAACTTTATTAATGATGGTTTCTGCATTCGCAGGACACGATTTTATTAAGAAAGCGTACGATGAAGCAATTAAAGAAAAATACAGGTTCTATACCTACGGAGACGCAATGCTTATTATCTAAGTAACGTTCAATAATTCTACTAAAACCCCGATGTTTCATCGGGGTTTTTTATTTTGTAACAAATTGATTTTCAAATCCCAATTTAAATAGCTATTTTAGTATGATTGTTTGCTAACTAACAAACCTTACGAGTGAAACGATTTTTACTTCTATGTTTTATCTGCTTTACTGTTCTAAGCTCTTTTTCGCAAGAGATAGAAACAGTTCCTGTTAGTTGGCGACTACCTATCACAACAAATGTTCCTATTGTTCAGCTTCCGTCTATTAACTTAGAAGCTTTGGCTGTAGAGGATAGTATAAATGATTTAGATAAAACACTTCCTTGGCGTTATGGAGTTGAAAGAAGGCTTGATATCGATTTTTCTGAAACAGGCCAATGGACAGACATTCCGAATATTGGAAGAATATGGCGCGGTGCTATAAAATCGCCAAACGCACTTAATTTAAGTGTGAATTTTAATAGTTTCTACTTGCCAAAAGGAACAACACTTCATCTTTATAATAGCGATCGTTCTGAAGTGTCACAGACCTATTCTTCTAAACAAAACCGAGCCAATAAAATATTAGGATCTTGGTTTGTGACAGGAGATCTAATCTGGATTGAATATTTTGAGCCAGAGAGTGTGAATGAAGAGGCGAATATTTCTATTGGTAGTATAATTCATGGATATCGAATGGATCGTGTTTCTCAATTTGTAGGAGCAAATCGCGGTATGAATGATTCTGGAGCATGTAATTATGATGTAAATTGTCCTATTGGAGATGATTTTGACAGTAAAAAAGATGTGGTAAAAAAAGCAGTTGCTTTATTAACCTTAGGAAATGGCTATTTGTGTTCTGCCGCTTTAGTGAACAATTCGCAAGCAGACAAAACACCGTATTTACTTACCGCAAATCACTGTTTGGATAATAGCGATCCTGCTTTTTGGACCGTTCGGTTTAATTGGATGAGTCCAGGGCCTGTGTGCGCAACGGGCGAAGAAAGTCCAGATTTGCAAACGAATTTTACCATGAGTGGTGCCGAATTAAAAGCAAACAATGCGCTAACAGATTTTGCGCTGGTCGAAATGTATAATGCAATTCCGGAATCGTGGGATGTTACCTTTGCCGGTTGGGATAATAGAGACGAAAACCCTTTATTCGAAGTAGGGATTCATCATCCTAATGGAGATATCATGAAAATTTGTCGAGACGATTCTGGTGCTGTGAAAGAAAACGCCAACGGAACTGAAGTCTGGCTTATTGGTGGTGTGTCGGTTGGAACAGGCGATGGCTGGGAAATTGGAACTACCGAAAGTGGTTCGTCAGGTTCTCCTTTATTTAATCAAGACGGTAAAATTATTGGGCAGTTATATGCTGGGCAATCTTTCTGCGACGGGTTTCAGAACAATAACGATTATGATATCTACGGAAGGTTTGGCGTTTCATGGAATGCGGGTGCAACACCAGAAACAAGATTAAGCGATTGGTTAGATCCTACGGGAAGTGGTATTTCTAGCACTGAATCTTTACAAAATATTCTGAACGTACCAGAAGTTCAAGAAATTGGGGCACTTGAAATTTACCCTAATCCAACGGCTACTAACATTACAGTCTTAAACAGTAGATTCCCTAATTTGTCGTTCAAGTTATTTTCTACATTAGGTCAGAAATTAATGGAAGGTTCTTTGTCGAATACAATGAACACTATCTCTCTTGAAAGTTTTAACGAAGGGATTTACTTCTTGTATCTTTTAGATGCCGATTCTGAATCTACAATCACTAAGAAGATTGTTGTAGAACGATAATATTTCTTATCCTTTTTATTTTGCCACTCCTTTTTTCTATTCAGAAGTGCTATTCAGAAGTTTGCATCTTGAATAGGCATAATTGAATATTGAATTCTGTATTTTTGCATTCAATGACTTCAGAAAAAAAAGATATAAGATCACTTTCCAAAGAAGACCTACGCGTTTTCTTTGAAAGTATTGGTGACAAAGCATTCCGTGGTAATCAAGTATATGAGTGGCTGTGGAGTAAAGGAATACACCGTTTTGAGGATATGACAAATATCTCTAAGGAAACACGTGCCCATTTAGAAGCCAATTATGTGATCAATCATATTGAAGTTGATAACATCCAACGTAGTAACGATGGTACCGTTAAAAATGCCGTAAAATTACACGACGGACTCATCGTAGAATCGGTGTTGATACCTACCAAAAACAGAACAACTGCCTGTGTTTCTTCGCAAGTGGGGTGTAGTTTGGATTGTAAATTTTGTGCGACCTCTCGTTTAAAACGAATGCGAAACCTAAATCCTGATGAGATTTACGATCAGGTAGTCGCTATTGATAAAGAAAGTAGGTTGTACCATGACAGACCCCTTTCTAATATTGTGTTTATGGGGATGGGAGAACCCTTAATGAACTATAAGAATGTTCTAGAGTCAATCGATAAGATTACTTCGGAAGGTGGTTTAGGAATGTCTCCAAAGCGAATTACTGTTTCAACTTCTGGGGTTCCTAAAATGATTCGGAAATTGGCCGATGATGAAGTGAAATTCCATTTGGCAGTTTCGTTGCACTCGGCAATTCAGGAAACGCGAGAGCAAATAATGCCCTTTGCAAAAAGTTTTACGTTGCCCGATTTAAAAGATTCGCTGATTTATTGGTATGAAAAAACCAACCGAAAAATCACTTACGAATACATTGTTTGGGACGGAATAAACGATAACACTGAAGCGATTGAAGCTTTGGTGCAGTTCTGTAAAGCCGTGCCTTGTAAAGTAAATTTGATTGAATACAATCCTATCGACGATGGAGAGTTTCAACAAGCCAAAAGTACCGCGATAGATGCGTATATAAATACGTTGGAGCGCTACAGAATCCCTGTAACCGTTCGAAGAAGTCGTGGAAAAGACATTGACGCAGCTTGTGGTCAATTGGCAAATAAATCGTAATCGTTTTTAAGGTTCAATTTCATCTAAGTACTGCAATAACATAACAACCGCTTCATTGTGTACAATGGTTCTGCCTAATTGTGGCATCATATACGACGGAATGTTGCTTTGGGTACGCGCTTCAATTTCACCTCTATTTGCGTAAATTCCAGTACCTTCATACGGAGTCTCTAATCTAAAATCAAGACCAAAATTAGAAACAGGTCCGCCAGGTTGATGGCAATGCGCGCAATTGATGTCAATATATGCTCTTGCACGAGAAAAAATGTCTAAACTTTCATCTGTCCAATCGGGAAGAATAGAAATGCTTGCTGAATTTACACCATCTAGCAATCCAATTCCAGAGAAATAATCCAACTGATTCTGGCTCACATAACTCGGTGTAAAATTCATACTTCTCAGTTTCATTCCAATAGGAAATGTATTTTCATCGTTATTGTGACAGGTAAAACAGTCCGTTTTTGAGGGAATCACATAATTTATATTTTGTGTTTCTCCATTTGTGTCAATGTAGCTTATCGGGTCAACACTTCCAGCTTCACTATATACAGCATCTGTCATGCTTCCGTTCCATACATAATTTCCAACTTGCCAAGAACCTTCAATTTTTAAAAGCACACGCGTTTCAATAATTTGCTTTCCTTGACTTGGATCTCCTTCGTTTACATAGTAATAAAAAGTTTTAGCGATTAAGGTGTTGTCTGGAAACTTCGGAAGTAAATCAGAATTATTGTATTCTAGTTTTGTGTCATTCGGAAGCCGAACCAAACGTTGTTTCTTTGCGTAATCGGTAAACAATGTACTATTCAATTCGTATAACTGAACACCATCGGCAGGCGTTAAATCGGAAAACGTGCCAGTATAAATTCCCATATCCGATAAGTTTGTCTCAAATCGAAGCGGTGCAGCAATTGTTGAAAAAGTAACCGTATTGCTGGCTCCAGATTCGTTGCCAGCAGCATCTATAGCAGTTACTTTAAAATTATAGGTTGTTTCTTCGGAAAGTGACGTAACGGCGAATGAGGTTGCGTTGATCGCAGTTTCAGTTAAGGTTCCATTTTCGTACAATTGATAGGAGGCAACACCTACATTATCTGTAGCCGCTTCCCAACTAAGTTGCGCTGAAGTTTCAGTAATACTTGAAGCTGTCAATTGTAAAGGAGTAGAAGGTGCTTCAGTGTCTTCTGTAGCTACAGGGCTATCATCACTTCCGCAGGAAATTAATAAGAGTATTAAGAAAAAGTTACATAACTGAGATACAATCTTCATTTGAGTGGTATTTATTGTTAAAAATAGGAAAATACATTGTGTTGTTTACCATAGGGTTGTTAAAATCTAAACTCTTTCAGCAGTAAAGTTCCCTCAATGAGAAAGAGTGTTGCCTAATCCTATGTTTTTTAAAGTGCCTGTTTACAATAGCTTCGGTGAAAAATAAAACAGAATTATGAAAACAAAATTGATGTTACTAGGTTTTCCAGCGGTAGTTGTAAGTGTATTAATCGCTTTCTTTTCTTCAGAAGCAACCTATCCAGAAACAAAAAGAACACTGCAATCTGAAAAGGGTTGTGTGTTTATGACGGTCATGGGAGAGCAGTCTTCTACAGATTTTGATGTGTATAAGACCAATGAAAATGTTGGGTTATCGGTACGCGACGGACTCTCATGGTTGCGAGAGGCACAATTAGCAAACGGCGGTTATGGCGCAGGAAGTCATAGTGCGCAACATGTTAAAAATCCGCACGCTGTTTCTGCCGATCCAGCAACCACTGCAATGGTGGCAACTGCTTTTTTACGAAGCGGAACTACCTTAAAAAAAGGGGCGTATGCCAACAACTTAAAAGGAGCCATAAATTATTTGCTTGAAACTGTGGAGAACACGCCTTCCGATAGTCCGTATATCACAGAAGTTCGCGGGACGCAAATACAAACAAAATTGGGAGAGAATATAGACGCTGTGTTAACGGCTCAGTTTCTTTCAAGTTTATTAGACCGCGACCTTAAAGGCATTGATAAAAAACGCGTAGCTCGTTGTTTGGATATCTGTGTTTCAAAAATACAACAAGGAACCGATGGCAATGGTAAACAAGCTGGAGCTGGTTGGGCAGGAGTATTGCAAAGTGGCTTGGCAAATAGTGCTTTAGAATCTGCACAAGCAGTCGGTGCTGAAGTGGATGAAGAAGTGATGGAACGCTCTCGAAACTATCAAAAAGGAAATTACAACGACGAAACAGGAAATGTAAAAACCGAAGATGGTGCAGGTGTTATGTTGTACGCAGTAAGCAGCAGTGTTCGTGCCAGTGCGAAAGAAGCGAGAAAGGCAGAAGAATCTTTGAATGAAGCTAAGAGAATAGGGAAATTGAAAAAAGATGCTCCTATGACGGTTGCCAATTTAAAAACGGCTGGTTTGGACGAATCGGAAGCATTGCTGTATTCAACGTCGTATAATGTGTATCAATCTGCGAAAGATAAAGCGCAACAAAATGATGTGCTTAACGGATTTGGAAACAATGGCGGTGAAGAGTTTTTGAGTTTTTTGCAAACGGGGGAATCGATGGTGGTGAATAAAGATGAAGATTGGAAAAAATGGTACGATAATATGAGCGGACGAATTTTAAAGATTCAAAATACCGATGGAAGCTGGAACGGTCATCACTGTATTACGAGTCCGGTGTTTTGCACTGCGACCAGTGTGTTGTTGTTAACCGTAGAAAATGATATTGAGTTTTTACGAAAAGTAGGAGAGTAACTTTTTGTAATCTACAAATTAATGGTTGGTGAGTGGCACCGTTCTTCGCTTTTAAGTTGAGGGCGGTGTTTTTTTTAATGCACCAATTCTAAAGTGACTTCGTACACGTCTTTTTGTTCCATTTTTGCTTTTAACCAAGCGTAAAAACTCATAACAAAAATGTCTTCGCGTTCTTTTCCAATCCAATTGAAAGAAGCTTCGACTTTATTTTTAAATGCTTCCGATTGTACCGCGTTTGGATTTTCGTAATACAAGCCTACTAGTTTTATAAAGTTTAGTACCCGTAATTCATCTCCTTCCTTTAAGCGTTTTGAGAATTTAGAGGTGAAACTTTGCAATCGTGAAAGGACAAGTTCTAGACGATCTAATTCTATTAGCACTAAAATTTCGAGAATCGATTTTTTTAAAACCCAGAGCCAACCCGATTTTTTCTCATACCAAACATCGCTATGGTGTAAGTCTTTAAAAATTTGATAGGCCTCTTTCCATCTATTTTGCTGAAAGAGTCCCATTGCCAAAGTAAGCTGAATATCTAAGGAGTCTTTTGCATATTTCGGAAGGAGTTCGGTAGCGGCAAGACACTCTCCCGTATAAATTTGAACCAAGGCTTTGTTTAGAATCAGTTTTTCTTGAAAGCGTTGTTTGTAAACACCGTTTTTCTTTTCCATTTCCAGTTCCATTTTTTCTGAAAATGCTTTAGAAGCCGTAAAGTTTTTATTTCTGAAAAGCGTCACGGCCATCGCATGCAATATCTCAATATGATAATACAAATGCTTGTCGGTAGTAATGTCTTTTTGTTTTTCTGAAATTACCGCGTACGTCTGAGACATGAAGTTTTCAATCTCGTAAAAGTTGCTTTGCAATCTCGCAGCCGTTGTAATAGTACTCATTAATTGAAAGAGCGATTTGTAAGTAAGTGCTTTGTTTATTTCAATATTGAAAGCTGAGAAGGCTTCGGAAATAATGTCGTTGATCGATTGCTTAGGGGTTGTTTTTAATTTCGCTTTTATAGTAGCGTACGCCATATTTAGATGTTGCTCTTGCTGAAAGTACTTTAAGTTTAATTGTGCTTCTGCTATAATTTCTGAAAGTGCTAGTTTCGGATGTAAATGTGCATACTGAATTTTTGTGTGATAGATTTCAGTAAGAATAGAATAGACATCGAGTTGCTGTGCGTTACGTTCGGCTTTTTCAAGTGTTTTAAAGGCTGTTTTATAATGTTTGTGTTCAAAAAAGATACGAGCAGCGAGAAGGAGTTTTAATATCTCCATTTCTTCATTGCTTTCAATAGCGAAACTTTTAGAAGCAATAAAATCAATTAGGTTGTCTTGAAGTCGTTTGCAGAGTGCATGATATGCATTTCTAGCTGCTTTTCCGTAGAGTATTACATCAAGGTTCTCGGTTTTTCCATTTACAATCAATTTAAAGAGCGCACTGTTTTTGGTATCGCCTCTTCGGTTCTTTTTCTGAAGAAATCGCAGGAATTCTTGTTGTTCTTCTTCAGAAAGAATGGAAATAATAGTAGATAAAGCTTTCATTAAATCGTAAGATTATTATTCAAAAATAGCTTTAATTATTAGCTTTTTATTATTTATTGATATTTTAAATCGTAAGTTTTTTGTAAAAATGCTATTTCTCACACTTCAGAAGCATTGCATATTTGTACCATCATCAATAAATAATCATCAAAACAATTTATTATGGAAAATCAATTTTTTAGTGACGCAATAGAGAACAAAAAAAGTTCAACGTCAAAAGACAAAAAAGAAGAAAAGTTTAATTGCAGACCTACTGCAGCATTTGTTTCTGCCTCTTGGTCGGCACTATTTATAGGAATGGTCTCGTATTGCATCGGACTGTGGAATGTAAACATGATGCTTAATGAAAAAGGATATTATTTTACCATTTTACTATTTGGGTTATTCTCGGTCGTTTCCGTTCAGAAAAGTGTGCGAGACAGGCAAGAAGGAGTGCCCGTAACAGATATCTATTATGGAATTAGTTGGTTTACAACTATCGCTTCAATTGTATTATTAGTGATCGGTTTGTGGAATGCCGATTTAGAATTAAGTGAGAAAGGGTTCTACGGAATGTCGTTTGCATTGGCATTATTTGGTGTTGTTGCCGTTCAGAAAAACGTGCGAGACATTAAATGGATAGACGAACAAGATAAATAATAAAAAAACAAAACAGGTATTCCTATAGGTTAGAAATACCTGTTTTGATGATGAAAACGGCTCCTTAAAAAGGGGCTGTTTTTATTTTTTGATAAACTTTAAAACATCGCTGTAACCTTCTATTTTAATAATATAGGCTCCAGTTGCAACGTTAGAAACGTTTAACGTGTTAGCGTTAGTGTCGATTGTTTGTTCTAGTATTTTTTGACCTAGTAAGTTATAAACAGTCGCATTGTACTCTTTCGTAACATCTAAGAATGTTATAGTATCATCTACTGGGTTTGGATATAGTGATATTGTTAATACAGCATCTATATCGGCAACACCAAGTGCGCTACATGGTTCTGGAGCAGTACCTGCATTAGATTCGTTAACCAAACAAGCAGCGTCATCAGAAAAAGCAGCTGTTAAGTCAATCGCTTCACCGTCTGAAGGAAGTGTTACTCCTGTAAATGTGTAAGGAGAAACTAAACCTGCTACCGAAACTGAAGCAGTACCATCACCTGTTAAGTCTAAAGTACCAGTTGCTGGTGTGTTTTCAAAAGTAACTACGATATCTGCTGTAAAGAAGTCGTCAGATGGATCAGTATTGGTTCCATTGTCATCACAAGCAGAAAAGTTTGTCGCTTCTATGTCTGAAATTGAACAACCTGTACAAGAGTAAGGAGGTAATACATATCCTCTAGCTTCAAAACGTTCTGTGAACGCATCAATCTCAGCACATGTGTAGTCCATATCGATGGCAGCTTGACGCACTGCAATAGCAGCATTTTGTTGGTTGGTAGAACTGTTTGTCATCGCTAAACCTTCTAGTACAGCGGTGTCCATTTTGTCTTTTCCAATAATTTCCCAGATTTCTAATAATACAGTTGCCCAGATTTGACCATCTGTATGAATACTACCTGTAAGACCTCCTGGGTACATTGCTGTGTAGTTTGTTACACGTCCTGGCCAATAAGGATTATGACCATCCCATCCAAATACATAATAGTAGGATGGGTCTGAAGTTTGCCATTGTCCTAAGCCTCTTTTATAAGAGTTCGCGAAATAATCTCCAGTACCTTCACTTAATCCATTTACTTGAGAAAGGTTTCCGTTAGTAATCCAATCGTGAAGTCCGTGACCTAATTCATGTAAAATTACATCCATATCTTCAGCATCATCAACACCACCTTCTCCGAAGTTAAGGCTTCCACCACCGTATGATGAGTTATCTGCTCCGTTAAAAGCGTGTGGGTCGTAACGAACAACACCTCCATTATAAATAGATACAAGTGTAATTCCTAAATCTTCATTAATATGTCTAATTGCTTTGTCTAGGTGGTAGTAGCAGTTTGCTGCTTCAAAACCTTGCTCATCTCTCGTGAAGTCAAAATCAGGAGAATCTTGAATAAATAATCCAGTCGCAGGTGATTGTAATTCTGCAATTTCAGCATAAGGACCTCTTAATCTATAATCAGATCCTGTTTGTTCGATGTCTAAAAGAGTTACCGCAGTTCTAGCTGCATCTAAGTCAGCATTTGTAGCATCGTTGTTGTCAGAGTAGTTTCCACCGTAAATATTAAGAGTTTTTGTTAATGGGTCTGGATCAAACACCATTGCAGTTCCATTAGCTACCGCCGAAAAGCCAACACTTTCGCTTCTTTTTCCCGCTTTTTTTTTAGAGCTTCCTGTATATTGTGGTTCTGCTGATTTTTCTTTTTCATAAATAGAAATATCGTTAGTGCTAAGAACAGCTCCAGTTTGAGCATCTACAATCGTTTCCCAGTATCCAATTAAAAATTCAGACATTGTAGTAACTCGATATACTAATTTTGTAGCATCAAGCTTGTTGTAAACATATAGTTTTACTTCTTCTTGATAAATTACTCCTTCAATTCTTAATGCAGTAATTGCAGCTTGTAATGCTTCATTTTCAGAAATAGAAGGTGTTGTGTTAATTGTTTCTATCGATTCGTCGAAGGTGCTAGAATGATAGGTTACTTTGTTCTTTTTTGAGACGTGAACCGCAATTGACGAGTCAAAAACTTCCACACCATTAACGGTATGTTGGTATCTAAATGTTTCTCCAGAAAGACCAGCTCTGCTAGAATTTAAGGCAAAGCTCTGATTGGCTTTTAAATTTTGTACGTTTTCAGTAAGCCATGTTTGGGCTACTTGTTCTTTGTTTTCTTGCGCTATTACTACCTGTGACAGTGTAAACATGCATAGCAAGAGAGATACTATTACTTTCATTGATTAAAGATTAAGAGTTAGTTTTTTATAAAAGTAACCTTATTTTTTAGGATAATAATAATTTATGAGAAATGATTATTCTTACAAACGAAAAAAGGGAGTAGCTTTTGCTACTCCCTTTTTTTTATACTTAGTTATATAAGTGTGATTTAAGCTAGCTTAACAAAGAGGCCTTCGTTGTTTTTTTCGACAGTAGCAATTTTGCTTTTGGTTAAGCCTTTAATCGTCTTATCCCATTTTTTGTTGCTTAATCCACTTTGTTCTTTTAGCGTGTTCAGTTCCATAGGAGAATTTGCTTTTAGAAGTGTAAACACAGCTTTTTCGTCTTCCGACATTTCAACTTTTTTCTTTTCCGGACGCATTTGCGGGAAAAATAAAACTTCTTGAATAGAAGCGTTGTTGGTTAGGAACATAATTAAACGGTCCATTCCAATTCCCATTCCACTTGTTGGAGGCATTCCGTATTCCAAAGCTCTTAAAAAGTCGTAGTCGATAAAAGCCGTTGCTTCATCATCACCTCTGTCGGCAAGTTTTAGCTGTGCTTCAAAACGTTCGCGTTGATCAATAGGGTCGTTTAACTCACTGTATGCGTTTGCGATTTCTTTTCCGCAGACCATTAACTCAAAGCGTTCGGTAAGCTCTGGATTGTCTCGGTGTTCTTTACACAACGGACTCATTTCTTTAGGGTAGTCAGTGATAAAAGTGGGTTGAATGTAATTTCCTTCACATTTTTCGCCAAAAATCTCATCAATCAGTTTTCCTTTCCCCATCGTGTCATCTACTTCGATGCCCATTTCTTGTGCGGCTTTTCGAATTTCATCTTCCGATTTGCCATTAATATCAAATCCTGTAAAATGTTTGATAGAATCTGCCATGGTAACACGTGCATAAGGGGCTTTAAAATCTATTTCATGTTCCCCAAAAGTCGCTTTTGTAGTTCCGTTTACTTCCGTAGCACAAAATTCTAACAACTGCTCACAGAAATCCATCATCCAGTTGTAATCCTTGTACGCTACATAGATTTCCATCGCAGTAAACTCAGGATTGTGCGTTCTGTCCATTCCTTCATTTCTGAAGTTTTTAGAAAACTCATACACACCATCAAAACCACCAACAATAAGGCGTTTTAGGTATAATTCGTTCGCAATTCGCATGTATAATGGAATGTCTAACGAGTTGTGATGTGTTGTAAACGGACGTGCTGCTGCACCACCAGGAATGGGTTGTAATACAGGGGTTTCTACCTCGAAATAGTCACGCTCATTAAAGAAAGTACGCATGGCATTAAAAAGCTTGGTGCGCTTCATGAATATTTCTTTCACATGCGGATTCACTACCAAATCGGCGTACCGCTGACGGTATCTTTGTTCTGGATCTGTAAATGCATCGTGTACTTTTCCTTCCGCATCAACTCTAGGCTGTGGTAAGGGTTTTAATGCTTTCGAAAGCAATACAAACTCTTTTACCATCACTGTTTTTTCACCTACTTTGGTGGTGAACAATTCACCTACAATTCCAATAAAATCACCAATATCGAGTAATTTTTTATACACATTATTGTAGTGAGATTTGTCTTCTCCAGGGCAAATTTCATCCCTGTTAAAATACACCTGAATACGCCCTTCCGAATCTTGTAGCTCTGCAAATGAAGCAGGACCTTGAATACGTCTCGACATTAATCTACCTGCAATAGTCACCTTTTTACCTTCCTTGAAATCCTTCTTTATCCCCTTACTAGTAGCATCTACAGGGTATAAGTCGGCAGGATAAGGATTGATGCCTAAATTGCGTAATTGGTTTAGTTTGTCTCTTCGTACTAATTCGAGTTCAGAAAGTTGCATAATGTTTGTGTAAAATAAGACGCAAATATAGAGACAAACAACGGGTTTTTCAATTTCGTTGGCCTTTTTTAGGTATAAATTCGGTTCTAGGTGTATTTAATACTTTTTAGCTTCTTGTTGGGTTTCTTCAATTTTTGCGATCGCTTTTTGCACCCTTTCGTTTTTTGGGTTTAACGCAAACGATTTTTTATAATACTCAAGTGCTTCCGGTAGTTTATGAGTAAGGTATAGTTTGTTCCCTAAATTCTCGTACGTATAGGCTTCTTCAGGATATAATAAGGTATTTAGTTTTGCAACAGCAATCGCTTCATCTTTTTGTTCTGAATAAAATAGTACGCTAGAGTAGGTGTTTAATTCCGAAAGACTTTTGGCTTCTTTTTTTAACTTCGGAAGGAGTTTTTTCGATTTCTTCTGAAACTTTTGCAATCCCATTTCTGCTAGCGTGTTTGATACAGTGGTGACCGCTTGATAATTGGGGATGTAGTTTTCTTGCTGAAGGATTTCTACAACATCGGCTTCAAACGAACTAACGGGATGTTCTACAATTCGGTTTACTTCTTTTCCGTCTTTGTAAAAGATAAACGTAGGGACTCTATGAATGGTGTGTCCTTCTTCTTCGCCACCGGGACTTTGTTTGTAGTGGTCTCTTTCATTGTTTACGGCTACCGTTGTTAACCGTGCTAAAGGAAAATTAGCTTCGTCTAATACTTTGTAAAAGCGAGGAAGCTCTTCTCTACTATCGCCACACCAAGTTCCGAAAAATGCAGTAATGGTGTATTCTGGAAGTTTATTTTTTATAATAGATAGTTGTTCTTTATTGGGTTGGTATTCGTTGTAGTGGGTTTCAAACCATTCTTTGTAGGTTCCATTTAGAAGGATGTCTTTGTTTATTTTTCCAAGTAATACAGAAGTATCATCTCTCGCGATTTCTTGATTGAAAGGTTGTGCGGGTGCTATTAAAGCGGATAGACTGAATAATAGAAATAGTAAATTTTTCATTTGTTTTTGGTTTTAGTTTCTGAAACGAAGCTATACCAAACGACCCATAAAGTGAAAAATTAGCGGTTTGAAAAGAGGTCTAGTCCTAGGTTGAAATGAGTTAAAGTGTTTTAAATCAGGTTTTTGCTAAGACTAGTTATTGAGTTTCTTAACTTCTTCTCGAGAAGAAACATGTAGTTTTTTGTAAAGATTGTTGATGTGCGTTTTAACAGTGCTAAGACTCACAAACATCTCCGCAGCAATTTCTTTATTGGTTTTGTCTTCCAAAATAAGATCGAGCACTTTTTTCTCTTGTTTGGAAAGAGATGCTTCAAGAGACGGAATTTGTGCGGTTGCCTTTTTTAACTTTCCGAAGAAATAAAAATTCCCCAAAATGGAAACTAATGCGATGCCGCTTAATAAGTACAACCACCACGGATATTTAATGGTATGGTTTTCAGAAATAATATACTTATCAGATGTTAGTTCTGCTTTGTATTGTGAAACGTACTGACTGTTTGGATAAGCTGTGGTAAGACGTTCTAATAAGTTGTCGTAGTACGGATTGGTTTTTAGGTCTTCCAAATAATACGAATGAAGACTCTGTGTCCTGTCCGACAAAAATGCATAGCTGTATAATTCGGCCAAGGGTTCGTGTAATTGTTCGCCATATTCTTGTAAAATATGAAACCATTTTTTTGAATTCATGCTTCTATTGGCTTCACTTCGATAGGTTCCGAAGGCAAAACTCATATCGTGTTTTAAAGAGTCTATTTTTAAAAAGGCGTTTGCTTTTTCATTTTTAGAAACTACTTTGCAAAACATTTCATTATCGAAGCTAAATGGAAGCGTAAGGGTGTCATTATTATTGGCGATAAAAATGATTTCTTTGCTGTTCGGGCAATGGCTTGTGAAGTGAGAGGTGTTTTGGTCTGCTTCGTTGCAGGTATCTACGTGAATGCGATAAATTCTGTTTTCGGAGGGTAGATTATTACCAAAAAAAGAAAAATATCCGGTAGTGTCGGGTGTTGTTTTACTTAGTATTTGTTCTGGATACACCCCAGAAATTTTTCGGTAGTCTTCTACAACCGAAAGGTATACATTGCCATCGATTACTTGTGTGTCTACGTGCCCAGAAAATTGATACTGTGCATGACTCGATAGTGTCGCTAAACAAAAAAGAAAGGTGTAAACAAGTTGGTTTCGATTCATAAGGAAGTAAAGTACGAATATAAGTACAATCAAATTGTAAATCAATAGGTGTAACAAAAGCTAATTGTAAAGGACAAATAAAATGTGAACCTTGATATAATGGATGGTCGCTTTAAAATTTGGTTTTCGAACTGTTTTTTGAGATTGCTAAATGTACTTTATAAGAGGGTCAGTTTTTTTTAATTTGTAAATTTGTACTATGAGTATTTGGAGAGTATTGCTTTCAATTTTGTTTCCACCTTTGGCCGTTTTGGATAAGGGATGCGGGTCTATTGTGATTGTTTTGATTTTAACGATCTGCGGATGGATTCCAGGTGTCATTGCCGCTTTAATTATTATTAATAATCCTAAGAATTAATTTATGTTACAACGTTTTTTAGTAGTTGTTTTTTCAATGTTATTAATCAGTTGCCAGTTTACTGAAACCATGGTTTTAAATGAAAATGGTAGCGGTCGTATAACGATGCATTTAAATATGGACGATATGATGTCTTTCGGCGGAATGGGTTTTGATACCACTAAAATAAAAGTAGATTCTATTATAGTGATGAAACAGTTTTTAGAATCGAAGAAGGATAGTATTTCGATGCTTTCTGAAGCAGAACAACAACGCTTAAAAAAGCTTGAAGATTATACGTTTCATATGGTAATGGATACCGAATCTTCAGAAATGCAATTGGAATTGTATCAAGATTTCAAACAAGTGAGCGAAGCTAATAATATGGTTGAAGGCTTAAATGAAGGTGCCAATCTAATGCCAGAAATGTCTAATAGCAAGAAAAATAGTCCCGATGATGCTTCAGAAGAAACGGTGGGTGTTCGTTTTTCTTTTGAAAAAAATGTTTTTAAAAGAGACGCTTATATCATGGATGCGGAGCGACACCAAATGAAAATAGATAGTATGCAGACTGCGAAAGCATTTATGTCGGGCATGACATATACATTAAAATATACCTTTCCGAAGAGAATTAAAAAGTCGTCAGTAGATGATGCAACCTACTCTTTAGATGGAAAAACAATTGAAGTTCATCGTGATTTTGTAGCGTATATTGAAAACCCTGACATTTTAGATGTAGAAGTGGAGTTAGAAAAATAAGCTATATTTGAAAGCGTTAAAAGCAGATATAAATCAATAATAACCTTAATCACAAATACATGAAAGCATTTTATTTTTTAATTCCTCTAATCATGATAAACGCATGTAAGAGTACAACCGGAGGAGCCGAGACTACCAAAACTGATTCAAAAGAAACTATGGCAATTACAGAAAGTGTGTGTCCAGATGCTGGAGCTTGTAACGTAAAGGTGATGAAAAATTCGTCATTAACGATTAAAGAAGATGAAACGGGACAATTATATCCAGTGATTACACCTGGAGAGAATATTGTGGTTGAATACTCGTATATGGAAAAAGGTCCTGAAGGAACTGCAGATGGCGATTATTCAGAGACAGTTCAATTTGAAATTAAAAATTCGGATGCAGATTTAGCATTGAAAGATGGAACTTTACAAACTGTAAATTTCTTATTTGGAAAGCAGTGTTTTTGTAGAGGAGAAGCTGGATTTTATAAAGTTGAAAATGGAGCTTTACAACTTTCTAAAAAAGGAGATCAACTTACTGTAGATGCTTCTTATGTAGTGGATGGAATTTCTCAAAAAACAAATCACTTTTCAAAAAATATTTCTCTTTAGAAAAAGAAGAGTATTATATAAATAAAAAGCGGGACTTATAACAAGTCCCGCTTTTTTTATATGAATGAACAAAGTTCCTTATTCAATGATAACTTTCATTGTTTGGCTTAATCCATTGTTTTTTACAGTTACGAAGTACATTCCAGCTACTAAATTAGAGTAGTTAAATGTTTCGTTAAATGTAGCTCCAGTACTTTCAAATACTTGAGTGTTGATTTCTCTTCCTCTTACATCATATAAAGAGATAGCGATTTCAGAAGTTGAAAGTGGTGTAAAGTTCACTTTAAAAGTTCCGTTAGATGGGTTAGGGTAAATTGCTAAATCAGAAAAATTAACATCATTAACACTAAGTTCACTATCAATTGTAAAGTTAGATGCATTTACATTGTAGAAAATGTTGTTTGAACTAGCAACCATTAATCTAGCATCTGTTGTGTCAATGTTAGAAGGAACAGTAATGTTAGCTGAACCATTGTTAGGTACTCCACTTGCAAGCGTAATATCAAAATTAAGACCTCCATCAACAGAAAGTAAAATGTCAACATTTGGACTGTTCACTGTACCAGAATCAGTTCCTGCAACATCCCAAGTAACCTCTCTTGTTTGAGCTGCATTCCAAGTAATGTTAGTAGCTTGTGAAGTTACAACAAACGGACCTGCACTGTCATCTACAGAAACAGCAGTGATATCACTAGCTGTAGAAGACCCACCTGCTGCGTTATCTCTAACTGTAAATCTGAAACGCATAACTCTACTTACTGAAGGAACAACTTCCCAAGTAGTTTGAGTAGAACCTAATAATACTGTAGGTAATGCTGGCATGTATCTGTCTGGACTTGCTTGAGATGGTAATGATCTAAAAGCTGGCCCTACAGTCGATGTTGGTTGTGGTGGCATTGCTGCTGCTTGATTGTCTCTTTGTTCCCAGTTGTACGAAAGAGTGTTTGTTGCATCTGGATCAGAAGCGATACCTTTTAATACGAAAGGAGTTGACTTAGGAATTGTAAAGTTGTCTCCTGCATCTGCAGTTGGAGGGTTGTTTCCTGTGTTTGTTTGAACACCACAAGTACTATTTCCAACAGAAATGTTATTCCACATTTCTAAAATGTTAATTCCATTGAAGTAATCGTCACTATGTGTTTGAACATTAGGAGCACAAATACCTGCGTATCCCATAATAGTTGAAGCACTACCTGGCTCTACAGAAGCTGAAGATCTTTGGCAGTTGTTGTTTTGAGTGTGGTTTCCACCAAATTGGTGACCCATTTCGTGCGCTACGTAATCTACATCAAAAAAGTCTCCAATTGGAGCAGGCAATCCTGTTACACCTCTAGCTTTTCCACTAGCAGTACAAGGAGAGTTTAATTGAGCAATACCTCCACCACCAGTACTAAATACGTGACCGATGTCATAATTTGCAGATCCAATAATGTTGTTACATGTAGTTTGGTTTTGGTTTAACATAACCGCACCATCATTGTTTGTGTAAGGGTCTGTAGCTGCATTTAAAAAGATAATGTCTGTGTTGTTAGGAACAATTACCATTGTAACTGAAAGATCTCTTTCGTAAATTCCATTTACACGAGTCATAGAAGTATTCATCGCACTTAAAACAGCTGCTTTTTTAACAGCGTCTGTAGCAGTGGTAGGAATCCCTTGGTTGTTTAAGTGGTATGTTGCATACTCTCCAGTACAAGCTAAAGCCAATCTGAAAGTTCTTAATTTACCATCGTCAGCATTTTTTAAAGCTGCTACTGCTTCGTAGTCTATTGTTGGTTCGTTAGAATCTTCAACTAAACACTCAAATGTGTTAGAGTCTGCAGGCATAGAACTTCTTGAATACCCAATGTAGAATTCTTTGTTTCTTGTGTATGGGTCAATGTAAGTAGTTTCATGATTTGCAGAAGAAATCATAGCGTTTAAACCAAGTGGAGAAACACTAAATCTAGCAATTGCTGTAGGGTCATCAATTCCTTGTGCAGCATACGATCTGATTTCAGGAAATTGAGCTTGCAAACCTTCAGTGAAAGTAGGAGCTTCTACAACACGGAAACTTTGCATTTCGCCGTTTAATGTTGGTAATTGAATAATTACTTGAGAAGTTGCTAGTTGGTCTCTTGAAGGAGCTTCACTAAGCATTGCTTTAAGATTAGCTGTGTTTAGTCTAAATAAATCGTAGTTAGACGGTTCTGCTTTTCTTGTTTCTTTTTCTAATGACTGGGTCCTGTCTGAAGATACAGACTCCCATACATTAGTTGCATTTTGAGCTTGTGATTGAAAACCAGCAAAGAAAATTGCTAGTGCAAACGAAGCCTTTAATAGGTAGTTTTTCATAACATTTATAATAGATTAATTTAATTTTGTAGAAAACAAATATATCATTTTAAAGACACTATTTTGTTTTCCTATTGCGTTTAGTATTTAAAAAAGGGTGTTTCATCCTTATTTATGCCATAAATTTAATGTTATTTTTAAACTTTTAGGGATTGAAAGTGCAATAAATGCGGTTTAAAGGGTGTAATAATTGAAATATTCTTTAATCGAGACCTAAAATCTTCTTAAATCTTTAAATTGTAGGGGTGTTTATCCTTAATTTTGCTCTTTAAAATTACTGTATAAATGTCCTTAAATAAACAGGTCGTAGTTGAAGATTTAGGAGTAAAGGATTACAAACAAACTTGGGATTATCAAGAGGAACTCTTCAAAGAAATTATTGATCTTAAAATCAAAAATCGAAGAGAAGAAACTGAAGTTGAAACTCCAAATTATTTGTTGTTTGTAGAACATCCGCATGTCTATACGTTAGGAAAAAGTGGCGACCTCTCTAATTTATTGATTTCCGAAGAAAAATTAGCCCAAATTAATGCTACGTATTATAAAATTAACCGAGGAGGTGATATTACCTACCACGGCCCAGGGCAAATTGTAGGCTATCCCATCTTAGATTTAGAAAATTTCTTTACAGACATTCATAAATACATGCGTTTTTTGGAAGAGATGATCATAAATACACTTTCAGAATACGGTATTAAGGCCGAACGATCTAAAGGAGAAACAGGTGTTTGGCTTGATGTAGGAACTCCTTTTGCTCGTAAAATTTGTGCCATGGGTGTTCGCGCAAGTCGTTGGGTGACCATGCACGGATTTGCTCTAAATGTAAATTCGGATCTTGGCTACTTTGATCATATGATTCCCTGCGGAATTAAAGGAAAGGCAGTAACCTCTTTAAATTTAGAACTAGGAAAAGAGTCTGTTTCTATGGAAGAAGTTAAAACAAAATTATTAAAACATTTCTTGCTCCTTTTTGAAGCAGAAGTCGCTTCTGAAGCTATTTCGTAAGCAACTAAAAACCATACGTTTCTTAGTTAATGCATTATTTGTAGTCTCCTTCTTGATTTTGGTTGACTATATTTTGTTAACTCACTTCTCATCGTTAAAACATCGTCTGCATTGTAATCCAATTGCTTTACAATTCCAGGTCCTTCAGCAAGCCATAGTTTTGTTTTAAAGGATTCGGACATATTTAAAGAAGGAATTGTGTAATTAAAGGTACGTGTTAGTACCAAGCATTTAAAACTGCCTGCTGCAGTTGTAATGGTTTCTTCTCCAATCACTTTTCTATTACCAATAACCATGTCAATACTCGTTGACTCTCCAGCAATATCCATTGTCATTTTTATAGAAGCTCTTTTAAGCGTACTTCCTATCGATAAATCATTTGGGTAATCTAGCGTTGTGCTAGTCATTTTAAGGTTCATCTCTTTGTATTGTTCCAACGTTTTTTGATCTATCATCGATTCCATATCGATAGAGAACACATTATTTTTACAATACACTTTATAGGGCATTTCCGAAATGACAGCTCCTGCGGCATCTTTCGTAATTGAATGAACAGTTCCTATCGCTTTTCCATCCTTTTTTGTAACCTCAGTAACCGCATAATCAACTACAGAAACGGGAGTGTCGCCATCTTTGTAATTTGTCATTTGATAAGTAGCATCCTCTGTAAGCGGAAAGTAAGTACTGCAACTTTGCGAAATAGCAATTGTTGTTGAAAATAAGACTAACAGGAGGGAAATAATATTTTTCATAGGGCTATACATTAGCGAAATGGCTTTCTTCTGAATTGAATTTGCTCAAAAATATATTTTATTCTGAAAAATACGGGTATAAAAACCATCAGATTTGGAAAATAGAAAATAAAGGTTTCAATTCTCGATGCAGAAAAGACGTGTTTACTGAATCGTATATTTTAAAATTTCTTTCGCGTCACCTTTCACAACAAGGATGAGCTTTCCTTTTTTAGAGCTTTCTTCAACGGAAGCACTCGCGCTACCAAAAACAGGGAATCCAGAAATAAGTTCTCCGTCTTTTTTAAACAAATACACTTTGTTTTGTTGTGTTTCGGTAATTGAAACATACGTATTTCGATTGGCAAGAAATAATTTTGGCTGTGTATACACACCAAACGGAAGCTCAACAAGGCGACCGTTAATTCGCAATAAATTATCATCTAATGTTACCTTGGTGCTTCCCATCATGGCAAAATGATAATTGTCTGAAACTTGCAAAGGCAGCGATGTCACTTTACCCGCTTGTGAAATGCTTTCTTTTTTGTGATCTTTTGTAATAACAACAAAATTAGAACCTTCTTTTTGAATAGGTATTTCTGAAAATTGAAAATTTTTCGAAACGGTAACTCTCGATTTTCCAACCCGACTTAGTAAATTAAGCTTTCCACTTTCTTCGGCAATTGCAATGTAATCTTTATTGCCCAATCGAATGTGTTGCGGCGATAATACAATTGGTGTTTTGGTTTTTTTGAAAGTAAATCCTTTTACCGCTTTTCCTTCCGAGTCGTACATAAATACTTCCTCGTTTTGTGTTACTATAAAACGGTATTTTCGGTTGTTGTCGTAGTCAAAAACGGAAAGCGGTTGTGTAATAGGGTCTTTAAATTTTATAGGAAACGGCGCAACAGCTTTTCCTGTACGATCTAGAATGTAAAAGGTGTGTTTCGTGGTAAACGCAAGTTGTTTTTTCCCGTTCCGTAGTAAATCTACTTCAGTAATAGTTCCTAAAATAGGGCCGTCTAATTTTTCTTTCCACAATACTTTTCCGTTGGAAGAGATAAAAAATAATGCGTTGGTCATGTCTTGCACCACAATGTCCTCTTGGTTTGTTTTGTGATTGCTGAAAAACTGCGGATCTCCAAGTAGTTGATTGGTGAATTTCACATTAAAATCTTCCGAAACAGTCCCTGTAGTTTGCTTCTTTTCTGAAGCTTCTTCCGAAACAAAATTAACATGTGCAAAATCACGGTCATAACTGTATTGCAACACGGCTAATGGATATTTTTTGAGAGAAATGTTGTGTTCAGAGCTTTCAGAAGTGGTGAAAAATCCAGAAAGATTGGTAGGAATGGCACCTTGCATTTTAAAAAGTACGAACGATGATGCAGCGGCTAATTCCGATTGGTGCATTTCATAATATGCGCTTTTGTCCAAACAGCCATTATTTTTATAAGCCGAAATAAGCTGCTCTGCGGTGGCTTCATTTTCAGTAAAAACAAAAAAGTCGTCTAACTGAAACGCAAGGGTTGGGAGCGTTGTACTAATCAAAGGATAAAAAGCATTTCGAAATAATTTAGGCTCGCTAAAGGTGCGAATATCAATTTCTCGAAAGGTATTTTTTTCTGAAACAAAACGAGCCAAGGCTTCATCGGTAAGCATCGGGTCGATACTCTTTAAAACAATTGCATTCCCTTCTGAAAGGGTGATATGTCCAACCTCATTTACAGATCCGAAAAGACCTGTGGTTGTCAGTTTTGTAGAATCTTTTTTAAATACTTGTAGTTTTTTCTGAAGCAATTCAGCATCGCTAAATGTAAACGAATACGCCGCTGTAGCTTCGGTAGGAAGTATGGCTGCTATATTGTTTTGTTGTGGTACTTGACCTTTAAAGACGGCTAATACTTGCGGCACTGAATCATTGGCAATACTAACACCCGTCGCTGTAATTCCGTCTTGCAACACGGTAATACTCATGGCCGTCCAACTTGTAAAATCAACCGAAAGCGAATCGTTTAGCGTTACTTTTTCTCCTTTTGTAATGGCCGTAAAATCACTACCGTTGTTAATTGAAAACACTTTTTTAAATGTGTTGCTTTTTTCTGTTTTCCCATCTAAAATCCCTTGTAAAACAGCTTGCGAAGTAGAAGCGATAAACACACTGTCTTTTATTGTTGTAAACGATGTTTGTGCATCAATGGTGATTTTTTGAAGCGTTTTATCGTTATACGTAATCGTTTCAATGGTTTTGTTTGGGATAGAATCTGCGGTGAATAATTTAGAGGTTAACCTCGTAATAAAAGTAACGTCTGAAACAGTGTTTGTTTCCGTAATACACACAATGCTTTTTGCAGTAGGCGTTAAATGTTTTAGCAAATTAGCCCTTTCTGATAGTCCTTTAAAGAGTCCTTTTTTCTGAATTTCTGAAAGTACCGTATTGGAATTCACATCCGATGTAAAGGTTGTAAAACCCGTTTCAGGATCGGGAACTTCCGAAATTTTAAATACAACGGAAGCACCTTCAGGTACATAATCGATAAGATCTCCAGTGGTTGTAACAGGGGTGTCGCAGCGCCATAAAACCAATAGCGAAAGCACAAAAAATACGTTTTTCAGAAAACACTTCATATTACAAAAATAACAATCAATTTTGGCTGTTCGTACATATTAACAATTCTTTATTGACGGGTTTTCAACAACGTAGAAAAACAGTTTAAACATCCAAACGCAATTGTTCGGGGAGGAGTTTAAAACTCATTCTGTGAAACGGTGTAGTGCCGTGTTCGCAAATGGCAGCACGGTGTTGTTTGGTGGGATAGCCTTTGTTTTGTTTCCAATTATACGCAGGAAATTTCTCGTGTAAATCTTCCATATAAGCGTCACGCGCAGTTTTTGCAAGAATGGAAGCTGCAGCAATGTGTAAATATTTTCCATCTCCTTTAATCACACATTCATACGGAATCTTTCCGAAGGGCTTAAAACGATTGCCATCAATTGCAATAAATTCAGGTTGCGTTGTTAACTTTTTAATAGAGCGGTGCATTGCCAAAATG
The DNA here is from genome assembly GCF_900102055.1 of Ulvibacter litoralis. GTDB lineage: Bacteria > Bacteroidota > Bacteroidia > Flavobacteriales > Flavobacteriaceae > Ulvibacter > Ulvibacter litoralis. The sequence continues at coordinate 164,152 of NZ_FNBA01000001.1, read as the reverse complement.
GAAGCGTTAAGAATGTTTATTTTGTCAATTTCTTCCATCATTACATGCGTCACACTATAGCAAATAGCTTCGGCCTCTATAATTTCTTTCAGTTGTAAGCGTTTTTTTTCTGAAAGCTGTTTAGAATCGGTTAAAAATGGATGACTAAAATCGTCTGGTAAAATTACCGCAGCCGCAGTAACAGGGCCCGATAAACAACCACGTCCCGCTTCGTCGGTACCACATTCTAACAAATGCTTGTGTATTTTTAATTCTAACATTGGGTGCAAATTACAAAAAACGAAGATTGAACCAACTCGCAAACTCATTTTTGAAGCAACTTCTTTGAAGATTGGTGCTTGAAAGTTGGCGCTTATTTTGTTATTTTGCAACGTAAGGAAAATATTGATGAAGAAAACCTTTTTGCTAGTTCTGTGGATGTGTGTGTCAACAATCGTGTATGCACAAAATAAACCTGCTGGAGATAGATCTGCTCAAAACACTAGAACCCAAACAGCGTCAAATAATACGAAAGGAAAAGCTGAAAAGCCCCCCATTGATTTGTACCGTATTATTTCGGCCCAACGCGATACTACTTATATAGACACAACACTTTCCATTCAGAAGGATTATAAATTTAATTACCTACGCAAGGATGATTTTGAATTGTTGCCGTTTTCCAATGTTGGACAAACGTATAATTCGTTGGCTTATAATTTTGACCGACTTAATTTAAAACCACTTTTTGCCGCACAGTCGCATCATTTCAATTATCACGAAATTGAAGCTATTAACTATTACCACGTTCCGACACCTTTAACTGAATTGTATTTTAAAACAGCTTTTCGTCAAGGACAGCAAATGGATGCTTTTTTTACGGTAAATACTTCCGAGCAATTTAATTTTTCAATCGCTTATAAAGGGATTCGTTCGTTAGGAGCGTACCAGCAAATGCTAACAAGTACAGGTAATTTTACGTTTACAACCAATTACCACACAAAAAACAAACGGTATAAAATTAAGGCACATATGACTGCCCAAGATGTGTTGAATGAAGAGAACGGCGGACTCGCAGATGCTTCCTTAGAATTGTTTATAAATGACGATTCTGAGTTTTCCGATAGAGGACGTCTTGATGTGAATTTTGAAAATGCCGAAAATAAATTGGAAGGACTTCGATTCTATGGAGAACACGAATATGAGCTAATTTCGAAGCGCGACAGTAGTAATTATTCTGTGTTAACCATTGGAAATAGTATTTCGTACGAGGATAAATTTTACGAATACCGACAAACCAGTCCGTATGATGGTTTTGGTGAATCTTTTGAAACGGCTGATTTGAAAGAGACCGTGAAGTTAGAAGATTTTAATGCGAAAGCTTTTGCAAATTTCAATAGTTCTGTCTTCGGAAAGCTAAGTGCCTTCGCAGGATATACCAATTATAATTATGGATATGATTCAGTCCTCATTTTAGAAGACGGGCGTATCACCAATCGTTTGAAAGGGAGTATCGTGGAAGTGGGAGCCACTTATGAAAAAGAGTATCGTGGATTTCAACTTTCCGGAAAAGGAGCGATCAATGTCGCTGGCGATTACGATGGAAATTACCTAAGAGGAGCTGCTTCTTATGCACTAGATGCCGACAATAAAGCGGAAGCATCTCTTACAATTCATTCTGTAGCGCCAAATTTTAATTTTCAACTATATCAAAGTGATTACATAAATTACAATTGGCAAAACAATTTGAATAATGTAAAAACACAAGAACTTCGTTTTGATTTGAAATCTAAGAAACTTCTGAATGCTTCGGTAAGTTATACGGGAATTGATGATTATGCCTATTTTGGGATAAAAGCCAACGATTCTACACCAACACCAAATCAGTTTAACGATCGGGTTGATTACTTAAAGATTAAAGCTGAAAAAGAGTTTCGTTATAAAAAATGGGGATTAGCAAATACAGTGATGTACCAACAAGTTCTTAATGGGGAGTCTGTTTTTAACGTGCCTCAAATACTTACTCGAAACACGGTTTATTACGAAGATCATTTATTTAAAAGAGCATTGTTCTTGCAAACAGGAATCAATTTTAAGTATTTTACAACGTACCATATGAATGCCTACGATCCTGTGTTGGCCGAATTCTATGTGCAAAACGATCAAGAAATAGGTGGTTTTCCACTTGTCGATTTTTTCTTTAATGCGAAAATTAAACAAACGCGTATCTTCTTTAAATGGGAGCATTTTAATACATTGTTCTCCAATAAAAGTGAATACTTTTCAGCACCTGGATATCCATATCGCGATGCTGTGATTCGTTTCGGCTTGGTGTGGGATTTCTTTTTATAATGTTTTATACACTATAGAAACTTCTTGTAGTAAACACTAATAATTTTTAATGAGTAAACACAAAGTCATTCGGTTTTTCATAGTACTAACTGTCTTGCTACTTCAAATTGTATTTTTAGCAGTCACGGTGAAAGAGAAATACGAAACCGACAACTTTGCCGCCATACTATCAATACTTCTAATTTTACTGACTATTTTTTTTGGATATAGGTACTTAGATTTGCACCATCATGAATATGCATACGAACAGGTTTCGGTAGTGATTTGGGTTCCTATTGGAGCAGTTGTTTGTTATGTGCTAAATGTTTATGGAAATCTAGGAAGTGTTTTAGCTGCAGGAATTACTGGAACTGTGGCCTCTTTTTTGCCCTTATTGCGTAAAGAGTCTTTTTATCTTAAAAAGTTGCCAAACGCAATGTATTGCGGTGCTTTTGTCGGAATGTCAAGCGTAGCAATAACACCTTCAATAGGTTTTGTAGTTGCCGCCGGAATTTTAGCAGGAGTCTTTTATATGTTGTCTAAAAACTTATTTCTAGGTATCGGCGGAAAACTTGGTACAATTGCTTTTGTGGGAGTGGTTCTTGTTTCTTTAATTAACTGGATAGTGCTATGAATGATATCATTATTATACTAACTGGGATTCTTGGAGCAACACTTACGTTTTACGTGAGCAAACGTTTAAACCAAGGAGCCGTTCGAGCTTCTGCGTTACTTTCATTATTAGTAGGATTATTTTTTTATGTGTTTCCAAACTTACTCAACGACTATCTAACAAAAAATATTCAAATTGTATTTATAGGCGCTTCCTTCATCGGAATGGTTTCTTCCAAAAATGGAAGTTATACGCGCCTAATCGTGGCAGGATCTATATTTAGTGTGATCTACATTAATAAAAGCAGTTTCTTCGACGGGTACGGAGGCGCCATTGGAACCTTGGCTCTAATCGCTTTACTTGCAAGCATGACATTTTCGGATGCGTTTTCGAGTAGCCCAAAAATAGCCCATGCCATTGTACGAGTTCGGAAAAAGATTTTTAATCAGAAAAAGTAAGTGTTATTCTGTTTCACTTTTAATCTCTATACTTTCTGTTGTAGTGCCATCAGTTGGTGCCGTTTCCTTTTTAAGATACGTGTCTAAAAATTTTAGAATTCTACGGTATGATTCTATCTGATTTTCTTTTTTAACGAAACCATGTCCTTCATCTTCAAATAATACATATTCTACGGGAACCCCATTTTTTCTAACACCCGCAACAATTTCATCACTTTCTACTTGTAATACTCTTGGGTCTTGAGAGCCTTGTAATACAATTAACGGCTTGGTTACCTTGTCTGTATGAAACAGTGGAGAAATACGCTTCAGTCGAACCGAATCTGCCGAATAAGGATCTCCTAGTTCCAAGTACAATGACTTACGTTGTGATTCCCAATACGGTGGAATGCTTTTTAACGTACGAATCCAATTGGTAACACCAAATAAATTTACACCCACATCAAATTCTTCAGGAGCATAGGTAAGCGCAGCCATGGTCATATATCCACCATAAGACCCGCCGAGAATTCCAATTTTATCACCGTCAATTTCAGCTTGAGAAGCCAACCAATTTTTACCTTCTACGCAATCTTGTAAATCTTTCTCTCCATGGTTTAAATCGTCCATTTGGAAAAAAGTTTTTCCGTAGCCACTGCTCCCACGATTATTTACGGCTAATACTGCATATCCGTGATTTACCATATATTGAATAAGTGAATTAAACCCTTGGCGCGTTTGTCCTCCAGGCCCCCCATGTACCCAAACTATCGCAGGCACTTTGTTTGCTTCGGAAGCTTGTTTAGGTAGGTAATATATTGCAGGAATAACAGTACCGTCGAATGAAGGATAACGAATCACTTTCGCCGTTACCAGATCGTCTGCATTGATTTCTTTGTTTAAAACATTTGTAAGTTTGTGTTGTTCTTTTGTTTCAAAATTATAGGTGTATAAATCTGAAGGAGTATTAGAACCTCCTACATACATGCGCATCCATTTTTCATCATCGCTAAAACCTACGCTCGTAATACTTTTATCCCCAAAGTCGGGCAGGTCAATAGGTGTCATTGTGTTAGAATCTAAGACTTCTATAGCGTTTTTACCATCTTCATTCACGTACATAACCATGTATTTTCCTTCAGAAGTAAAACCACTCCCCATAATATCCCATGACCTTTCTTGTGCTTTTTCCTTTTTCTTAGTTCCTAGGTTGTAAGAGACTAAATATGAAAATTCGCCACCATCATCGGTGGTGTAATAAAAGGTAGAATTATCGTTTGAAAAATCCTGAGCAGAATTTGCACTCTGATTTTCGTTAATCTTCGTCATTTCTTTTGTGCTCACATTGTAAAGAAAAAGGTCGCTATCGTTGGTGTTAATCGATTTTGAGAGCGCAAAATGCGATTCATCATTGGACATACCTTCAAAATCAAGACCGTCATTATTTTGATAAATCATTTCCGAAGAAAAATCGGCAATAGACATTTTATATATATCAAAATATCTAGGATCTCTTTTATTTGAACCAAAATACAAATATTGATCATCTTTAGACCATCCATAAAAGCCTGATTTAGCCTCTTTTTCTGGAGTGATGTCTTTAATATTTCCGTCTAAATCTCTTACAAATAAGTGATCAATTTCATTCCCATTTCCATCGGCACTTAATAACATTCTGTTGTCATTCGGAAAATAGGATTCTGCAAAAATAGAGGTGCTATCCGATTTAGTAATGGCCGTCATTTCGCCTCCTTTTACAGGAATGGTGTACACGTTATAAATACCCGATCGATTGCTTGATATAAGTAAATTGCTATTGTCTGCTGAAAAACTTCCGCCACCAATAGCTTCATTGTCCATAAATTGTTCAATGGTGTATTGTTGAATTTCACGCTCTGCGATTGCTTTATCTTTTGCTTCTTCTTTACAAGAGAAGAAAAGAACTACGAAACATAACCCTAAAATTTTTGACTGCATACAAATAGTTTTTACTTAAATTAATATATAAATGGTCTTATAAACACGGTGCTAGGGGATGGTATAGTGGGGAAATGGGCAACGAATTGAAACTTTTCATCTTAGTTGTGTGTTGGTTTTAGCTAGCTGTAAATCAGAAATGTAAGTGTTGTGGTTTTGTCAGAAACTAAGATAGTTATTTTTTTTAAAACAGTATACTTCAAGTTTTGTAAGCACAAGGTGCATTTACAATGAGGTATCTTCGTTTTCTACGTCAACTAATACATTTTCTCCTTTCTTACTGCAATAAGCAGATTAGCGAAAACCAAACATACATAGCTTTCTATTTTGAGTCACTCTATAATTTCGTAATCAATACTTAGTTTTCGTAGAGCTCTTAAAGCAGAACCTGAGTTTTTATCATTTAGTTCAATATCAACAGCGTCTCCATCTAAAAGAATAGCTGTAAGTTCATACGACAAAGATTCAGCCATATTTGAAGAAATCTCTACAATACATTTGGCTATCGCTCTTCTGTCGGGTCTTGGAGTATCGCAGGACAATAAGTTTAGTTTCATAATAAAAATTTATTGACGCAATATACAAGTGATCCTTAAGTCTTAATGGATGTTACACAATGTAATCATATTTAGGGTACTTAGAAAACGAAAAACGTCTCCAATTTTTACTACTTTGAAATGGTATCGGTTACCACTTCAATATTTTCTTCGGAAAGTGTATCAATGTTAAGGCTGTCAAGCTGCTGAATGGGCACTACATCAATTTCAATCTTATTAGGATACAATTCTTTATCGGTAAGTCCTTCTGAAGCCTTCCAAGTTTCGCCTAACTGATTTAAAATAGTCGTTTCCCATTGTGAAGGATGCTTGGCATCTACCCAAATAACATCTCTGTATTCCAAATCGATTAGTGCCAAATCGGGTGTTGCAGCACCGTCAAATTTTTTGTTTCCTTCTCGTTTTGCGGCAATCGTACTAAGTACAAATAAACGTTTTCTTCCCGCTATATACTTAACAAAAGGTCTAAATTCAACAGGTTTGTTTACCGACCAATCGTATTCCTTTTTAGATTCAATCACTTTTAATGGCATTGCCGAAACACCCGCAAGTCCTTCTTTTTTGGCTGCGTGATTGTAGTAGTACAACGCATCCGTTCCGTCAGCAGGAACGAGTACGCTAAATGCCAAACTGGTGCGTTCTTCGCCAATAGGTTCCAAACCAAACCAGTGGTAGAGTCCGCTAAACGCATCGGTATTCATGCCTTCAAAATTGAAATCGGTAACAAAAGGCTGCTGATTCTGATCGTCGGCCAAATCTGGAATTTTCACGGCTGTTTCCATATTCCAAGGCAACGGATCTGTAAATCCACCTAAAAACTGAAGCGATTGTGCTTGCAAACGCGATACTTTCTCGTTCAGCGTATTTTGACGCGTTAAAAAAGGATGGTTTTGTGTTTCTTTTGGCGAGATATAGGTTCCTTTTCCAATGGTAATACGTTCCATATAATCTCCAAAATCATGTTCGCCAGGCTCTATAACCATCACACCTCCATACGAAGGATACGGAAAGAAAAACCCTTTCCATTTAATTAAACTCACTACCTGAACCCACTTGCCGGTGTCGTCTTTCATATAGAAAACCTCGCTCGGCTCCATTGTAAACAGTTGAAAGAAATTAAAACGTTGCACTACGGCATTGTAGGTGTTTCTACTAAACGCTAACGATTCTCCAATGGCAAACGTAATCGGAATTCTACTTTTATCAGAAAAACGAGGAAACGGCGACGTACTCGGAACCGAAAACAACTCTTCGGTATTGTCGTTCATACGTTGCCACATATATTCTTCAGCAGGTTGTACCGCCATGGTCCATTGGTTCGTACTATCTACACGCACTAATTGCGGTGCCGAAACTTCTTGCGTTTCACCAATCGACTCGTAGGCCATGGTTACAATATTATTGTAGGGCTGAATGCGTTCGTTTTGGGTGAGTGGCAATTCGCTAATCTCAACCAAATTTAAGTTGTTAAACACATTATAGGTTTGCATAAATTGGTACAATTCCATTTTCCAACCTAAAAACCAACCCGCGCCAAAAAAGACAACAATTCCGATGAGGATTAAAACTCGTTTTCCAGCCGTCAACGCACTTCTAAATTTTGAAAGTGTAAATCCTAAAAAGAGTCCGCCCATTAAAATAAGGAACACATACTTACGAACAAACAATAAAGCAGGCTGGTAGTTGTCTCGTAAAAAGAAAAGCAACAATACCAATACAAACGCACTTAGTACAACGATGCGCTTTTGTTTTCCTCCTTTTTGCCAATATTTTTTTATCATCTTTCGTTGTTTTAAAAGAATACACTAATGTATATCCGTACTATGTCACATACTATCATTTTCACGTCATTCCGAATTTGCTTCGGCGTCACATCAAGCAGGTTTTAAATACCTGAAGAGGGAACCTGAAACAAGTTCAGGTTGACGTACTGTGTTATGATATAGTACCGTTAATTGAATGCGTTACTTAATCATCCCTTTGTCCTTTAATCGTTCTCGTGCCGATTTCTGAGGCGCTTCAGGTTCTTTCTTCGGAATTTCAGTGGTTTCCGGTTGTACTTCGTCTTCAAATTTTTCACGTACATCTTCAGAAAAATCATCGATGATATCTTTTCCTTTCTGAAAGGTTTTTTCAAGATTTTCTTTATTCGTTTTTTCCTTCGCGAACAAAAATAAAGAAGCAATATAGGTTCCGATAAGCGTTCCTACTATGGCTGCAATAAAGTACTGAAGGTAATTCACCGTAAACGGAATAATGATTGTAAGTACAATTGCAATCACTAAAAAGAACAACGTAACCCAAACCAATCGCAATAAGAACGGTTGTTGGTGAATAAATCCTTTTCTGTTCTCAAGTTTCATCTGAAGCTCTTTCGAGTGCGTTACTTTGTTGCAAAAACGATACAACGCATTGTTTTTTGCTTCTCTCCAGTAAAAAACAATTCCGAAGAGAATGGCGAGTATAAAAATGATGATTTCCAGTGTCATAGGTTATTGTTTTTTGTTCTCTTCTAAGATACAATCTATTACCCAATCTTGATAGGTTTCGTCCCAAGAAGCGTAGTTTTTGTAAAATTGCGCTTTGTTATACCAAAATAAATAGACCGGGTCTAGCGGCGCTATTGTTGAAATTAGTTTCCAAATCAGTTGTTTTTGATCTTCTTCAAGCGATGAATGCGGTTGGTGCAATGCTTTGTAAAAAGGTTTGTCGATATAATCTTCTTGTTGTAACGATTTGTCGATAATTAATTTCTGAAAATACAATTCGACGCCTGTTATTTTTTTCTGAACAGCAATATCCAATTCATTCAAATACTTAAGAAACAGAAAATGACTGTCGAAGATCTCTTTGAAGGGTTGCTGCGGACTTTTAACATGGCGAGAGAACAGATGCTTCTTAATTCGTTCGTAACTCGGGGTTTTTACCGACTTCTTCAAATTGCTTTCTAAAATTAAATGACTCTTTAACGATTCTAACAATTCGTCGTGTTCAATATGAAACAGAAGTACATCAAACGTGTCATTTTTTATCGCTTCGTTGAAGGTTTCTTTCGATTCAAAAATCATGATGGGCTTCAAAAAATCTTTCAGAATAAAAACACCGCCAAAAGCTCTTGTGTAAAAAGAACTCACCTCTAATGAAAAAGGTTCAAGGTCTAGTTTTCGATTCCGAAGATCGCCATAAGCACGCGACGATGCTAGTAGTTCTTTATGTACTTCACGATCTAAAAAAGCATTCCCTTCTTGAAACTTTTTAATGAGTTCAAATTGGGCTTCTTGTTTTTTGTCAAGATCGTTTAAAATTTTAAAATTAACGGTAATCTTTCCGTAGCGCAACAAATCGAAAGCTTCATAAAAGGTGTCAATATGCTGGTCTAACTGCACACAAATAGCGGAATCTTTAGTAATATCTCGAATGGGTTTTTCGTAAGCGACAAATACTGCATTCAGCAAATCACGATCAAAACTATGCGACGGCATGTGCACAGGTTTGTTGTTTTGAGCTGGCGAAATAATAATTGCATTTACGTTGGCCTCTCCTATATTTAGGTAATAATTGTCCTTTTTCTCTTCAGCAATTTCAGGGCTCCAGCCCATCGCATCAATAGAAAAGTGCGATAGGGCAGTAGGTGTAATTCCCATCATTTCGAGACAGCCGTTATAGCGTTTTGCCAACGATCCTGAAAGTGGAACCAAGGCGCCACCGTATAATCCTGCTGCTTTTAATTTATCCATATTCATTTCCTGCGAACACAGGAATCTCAATTTTTATCGTTTTACTCTTTTTCTTCAAATTGACGTCTGGCTTCTACTTGCACATTCATATCGTGAATTCTGCCTTCTACCTGACGTTTAAAGTCGGTGTCTGCAATGGTAGCTACGTTGTCTAAATAGCGAATCACTTCCTGACGGCGAATGTCTGAAAAGTTCAAGCCTTTCATGTTTTGCTTCATCAAGTCTTGAAGCATCGAAAGTTTGGTGTCGTAGTCTTTTTTGAAATACAAACTAGCATCGTCAAACCAAGCTTGAGGAAGATCAAAATCAGTTAAGCGAAGTGAAACAGCACTTTGTATGTTCCGAATGTCTCGAGAAGAGAAAAACGGAAATGATTTCTGAACGTTTTTATACAATTCGGCAAAAAACAAATGTTCGGTATTTGAATGATTTGCTTCCGTTTGCTCATAAATTTCTAAAATTTTTGCTTCGGAAGGTTTGTCGCTCACGTTCATGATTTCGCCCAAGTTTTTAGCCAACCCTTGCTCGCTTAGGAAGTCGTATTTTTCGGGATTCTTCATATTCACGAAATCGGGCATTGTTTTTTCTAGTTTTCGCCACCATAAATAATCCTGATCTATAAAATCGGGTAGGGTACGAGCTCCGTCAATTTTAAAACGTCCTTGCACTCTTGAGATTACTGCCTTATCAAGCATTTCAGGAAGGTTCGTAAACAAACCAATCGAGCTGTTTCCGTAGTTAATCGCATAGGCGCCTTCCGTATATCGTAGAAACACACCGATCACTTCTTTAACTCCAGCCGAGACTCCTTGTGTAGTTCGTTCTTGTAAATTGTTTTCCGCATCGTCAATAGGCGCGAAAATTAGTTTGTTAGGATCTTGTAAGGGCTTCATCCATTGCACCATTTTTTCGGCCGAACCTCCTTGAAAGGTTGAGATAAGCGTATCTGGCATGGGATGAAACAAAAACGGAATGTCTAAAGCTTCACAATGTTTTTTCAAGCGAGTGGCAATGGCAGCGATGAGCATACTTTTTCCTGTTCCTGGAATTCCGTAGCCCATAAAAACGGGCATAAAACCACCCAATTCTTGAAAAGGATTTTTTTGTGCTTCAAAATCATAGCTCAACATTCGCTCGGTTAGTCTTCGCGCAAAATGTTTAGCATCGCGGTTCCCTACAATTTCTTCAAATTCAATTTTGTTGAATTCTACACTTTTCGCAGTGCCTTCAAATGTGTTTTCCCAGCCTGAAACAGCGAATTCACTTTTTTCAAGTTTATAGGTTCGGTCGGTAATGACTTCAGTGTATTCTAAGGAATTGATGCGCAACTGAATTTCAGAAATAATACTTTCAAAAAAGACCACGGTAAAATCGACTACGTCTTTGTCTGAAGTAATAATCTCGTTGTGATTTAAGAAACCATCGTAATAGAATAACAAGCATGAAATTCCTTTCAATGGTGATAAAAGAGACACTTCAGGAATGGATGAGATTTTATTTTTCATCACACTAAGGTCGTCTGAAGCCACTTGTTTTAAATCGAATAAAGTTCTGTAGGCAATTCCGAAGAGCATAAAAGCCGTAGCCGTTTGCATTTTCGAATCAAACTCACGGCGTTGCGCTGCATCTAAACTTCCTCTGCGTTCGTTTAAACTTGAGAGTCCGGAAGCATCGTAATAACTGTCTTTTAGCCAAATCCCCATAGTTAACCCTTCCTGCAGGGCAAACAAGGCTCTGTTAAGGTGCAACGGAATGGCGACCGAATCGGGCAACAAGCGTTTCTTAACACTTGCAATGGTTTTAGCGACCGAAGTCACTTCAGTGCTTCCGCCATTATTTGCTTTCGAAAGGTACAGTAAAATAGAATCGTCCTTTTGGTCTTTATCGCGACTTCTAGCTTTATTTCCCTGTTCCCATTGTACGCCTTTTAAATACGAAGTGGCTTCCTCTCGAAGGGCTTCAAGTTCAGATAATTTAATAGGAAATGTACTGTTGTGTTCCATAGTTATAAAGTTAAAGCCGAAATTTCGATTGGGTCTTGGGTTAAAGCGTGTAAGGTGTCGGGTATTTGGTCGTAAAGGGTTTGCATCACTCTATGCGACGTAAATACATATTTTTGAGGTTTGGAGTTTTCCCAAACTTGTAAGTATTGCTTGTTGAAAATATTTCCTTCGGAAAAATTCCCGGTGCTGTTGGTTGTTTTTATGGTTAGCGACAAAGCAAACGCCGAAAGATCTAAGTTTTTCTCAATTATCCCTTTTAAAATGACGTGCGTAATCTCTAATTCATCTTTCGCAAAAACATTATGAAAAGGACCCATGTCCACTTTTTTAAGTTTCTTAGGCCAGACTTTCGGTAATTTTTTGTCAATAGCATACGCCATCATATCCATTGACATGTCTCTATCGGCAACGGTTTCTAAAACTTCGTAAATCTGTTGTGTGTATTCTGAAATACTCGTTTTGTATAAATCGAAATACATAAAACAAATAAATGGGCGGTTATAGGTTACGTCGTAAAACGACCAACTAACCATATATTCTCCTTCGGAAGCTGCAGTACCGACATTCGCAATGATTTTTCCTTGTACAAAACGTTTAAAAATAAACTTCTGTTCTACCGAATTGTAATACACAATAGAAGCTGCTTGGTGTAATTTCCGTTCCGAAATTTCTTCCTTGTTCTTCAGTAAGGTTTCTAAAAATTCGGCCTTTAGTTCTTCTACCTTCGGAAGCTTACTGATGTGTTCGTTTTTAAGTTCTAAATCGTTTAAAAGATAACGAAACTCCAAGTAATTTGGAAAACCAGATTCGGTTAAATCTACCTTCATTTTCTCTTCACTGTCGAACAAATATTTGACTCTAAAAGCTTCTAGCGAATACAAAAGCAACTCACAGTATTGCTCCATGAAAGTGGTTTCGATTGTAGAACAAATGTTGTGTTGCGCTATTTTGCTTACCAACTCAGAAAACGCATGATTTATTATCTTGAAGTACACCGAGTACTGTTCTTTGGTTTCAAGAACAGCACTATCGAGTGGTGTTACAATTTGGTTTATTGACATTTTAATGTGTACAGATTTCGAATGATTTCAGTTTGGTGTACCGTGTTATTGAAGGTATTTAAAACGCTCAATTATTACACAGTGTGTTTGGATTATCCTAACAAATCGTCTTCGGCTGCTGGTTTTGGTTTTTCGGGCGTCGGATTGTCGTTTGCAGGCGTTCCTTTTTCGCTTGCGTAATACTCTTCAAAAATCTCTTTCATATCAATCCCGTAGCGGTTTGCAAAGTTCTTCTGAATGTCGGCATCTTTCTCGCGTATTTCTTGTAACGATTCGGCATAACTTCCATAAACTCCTTGCATTACTTTTTCATGTACCGGAATATTGTCCATCATTTCCTGACGTGCTTTGGCACTTGCAGTATGCATTGCGGCTAAGGTTTGTCCAATATGCTCATCGGTTTTTACACCCAAGTGTTCTAAAATAGCGGCAAATTCTTGATCGGTTCTAGCTTTTAACGCTACTACGTATCCTTCGTAATATTTAAGACGCTCATCGGTATCACTTTTTAGTTTGGCGCGGTGTGTTTGTAAGTTACTACGTAGCGATGTAAGTACTTTAATCGTTAAGTTGTGTTTGTGTACAAAACTATCTTTACTCGCCGCAAGTGTAGTGTAGGCGTTTTTAAGACCTTCTAGTTCTTCTACTTTCTGTTCGATAGTGGTTATTTTTCCTATCGCTTCAGAATAGGCAGACGATTGTTTGTCGGCAATTTCGTCTAGTTCTTGTCTGGCTTGTTTTAGCAATGCGTATTGCTCTTCCAGTTTGTCTTCCGTCTCTTTCTTTTTTTCAAGTGCTTTGGTGTGGTTGTTACTCGCTTCTACAATGGCAACTTGAAGTTTGTCTTCTACTTCTTTGATTTCAACCTCACGATTTTTTAAACGGGTAACAGCTGCCTGGCTTTTATACGAAAGTTCGTTTAATAATGTTTGTACGTCTGCCGTTTCGATACGTTGCTGAAACATTTCTTTGGCTTTCATATCGGCAGCATCTCTCACTTTTTGCGCAGCGGCTAATTCGGAAGTTTTGTTCTTTATTTTGGCTTTGCGTCCCCAAAGGTTGTTCCACCAGCTGTCTTTTACGTTTTGAGCATCTTCCAATTCTATTTTGGCACGTTCCAATGCTTTTTGAGCATCGTCGATAACCTTTTGTTCGGACGGATTCAGCGTAGAAAATTTTTCGAAAATGATTCCGACTTCGTCTTGGTAATCGGTAAGGTCTTTAATAGCATCTAGTAAAGAGCTTCTGTCTTTTTCTGCCATGCCTACCACATCGTCTAGGGTCGCATTAAGTATTTTTTGGCGTATTTCTGGATCGTCTTCTTGAGCGAGTTTGGACTTCATTTGGTCCACAGTTTTACCCCAGTTTACATCTACTTTTTCTTGTTTTGAGGAAGAGGAATCGGTTTCTAATAAGTCAAAATCGTCAGACATAGCGCGAATCTAATTTTAAGGTTGTTTTAATTTGTTTTTTGGAGTTTCAATTTCGTGAAAATAATTGAGTTTGGAAACCCAATTTTTGAAAAGCTTCGACTAATTAGTCTGACGAACTGAAATATTGTTACAAGTTGTAAGGTGCCTTTTTGCTTTTGCAAGAGTGATAGCAGTGGATACCCCGCATCCGCCAACGGCGGAGTGGCGTAGAAACGAATAGCACGGTGCCCTGTTTTTTATTTCTAAAAACGGGGTGCTTGCCCATAAAAAAACCCGACATAAAGCCGGGTTCTATAGTGATTGATTCTTAATGCGAATCGCAAATGAAACGTATTAGTCTTTTAATAATCCTCTGGAGATTACGATTTTTTGAATCTCTGAAGTTCCTTCATAAATCTGTGTAATTTTCGCGTCACGCATCATACGTTCAACATGGTATTCTTTTACAAAACCGTTTCCACCGTGTACTTGAACTGCTTCTACTGAAACGTCCATCGCAACTTGCGAAGCGTATAGTTTTGCCATGGCACCACTCATGGTGTAGTCGTTGCCTTGGTCTTTGTCCCAGGCAGCTTTCATTACTAAATGACGGGCTGCTTCGATGCTTGTGTGCATGTCTGCCAATTTAAAAGCAATGGCTTGATGGTTGCAAATTTCGGTTCCGAAAGCTTTACGAACTTTAGAATATTCGCGAGCTAAATCGTACGCACCTCCTGCAATTCCAAGAGCTTGCGCTGCGATTCCGATACGTCCACCTGCCAATGTTTTCATGGCAAATTTGAATCCGAATCCGTCTTCACCAATTCTATTTTCTTTAGGCACTTTTACGTCGTTAAAGATAAGAGAATGGGTGTCGCTACCACGAATTCCTAACTTGTCCTCTTTAGGTCCAATTTCGAAACCTTCCCAGCCTTTTTCAACAATAAAAGCGTTAATTCCTTTGTGTTTTTTTTCTTTATCTGTTTGTGCGATTACCAAGTAAAAATCTGCAGTACCACCATTGGTAATCCAGTTTTTAGTTCCGTTAAGAATGTAGTGATCGCCTTTGTCGATAGCCGTAGTTTTTTGTGAAGTTGCATCACTTCCTGCTTCTGGCTCACTCAAGCAAAAGGCTCCAATTGATTGTCCTGTTGCTAATTTGGTTAAGTATTTTTGTTTTTGATCTTCTGTTCCGTAGGTCTCTAAACCGTAACAAACTAAAGAGTTGTTTACCGATACGATAACTGAACATGAAGCATCTACTTTACTTAATTCTTCAACCACAATCGCGTAGGAAATCGTATCCATACCGCCACCGCCGTATTTTGGGTCAACCATCATTCCTAGGAATCCTAGTTCGCCCATTTTTTTAACTTGCTCTGTAGGGAATTTCTGAGCGTTATCACGTTCTATTACACCAGGTAATAATTCGGTTCTTGCAAAATCGCGAGCTGCATCGCGTATCATTATATGTTCTTCGGAAAGACTAAAATCCATAGGTATACGTAATTATATTTTGTGTGAAAAGTGGCGCAAAGATACCGTTTATTAATCAAATCTCAAACAGGCTAAGGCTACGATTGTTGATTTTTTAATAGTCTTTTTTGAAAAAGATGGATTAATTTTCAAAAGTATTCAATTTGAATGCTATTTTTATGCATTAAATGTAATTCAAATGATGAAAAAAAACAGCTATCATGTGGTAGGAGTTATGAGTGGAACTTCTCTTGATGGGATTGATTTATGTGAGATAGTTTTTACATTTTCTGAAACGAATGCCTGGAGTTTTGAGCTTTTTGCTTCGGAAACGGTTGCGTATCCTTCCACTTGGAAACAAAAATTGCAAGAGGCGGTGTCGCACTCTGAAGCTGCCCTCGAGACCTTAAACTTAGAATATACCGAGTACCTTTCCGAAGTGATTCTTACGTTTGTTAAGAAACATACAATTAAAAACCTAGATGCTGTTTGCAGTCACGGACATACTATTCTACACCAGCCCGCCAACGGAATTACATTGCAAATTGGAAATCTACCGAAACTGGCAAAACTGATTCAACAAACAGTAGTGTGCGATTTTAGGGTGGAAGATGTTGCGCTTGGCGGACAAGGAGCTCCGTTGGTGCCTATTGGCGATGCGTTGCTTTTTAAAGAATACGATTACTGTTTGAATTTGGGAGGTTTTGCAAATTGCTCTTTTGAACGAAACGGCGAACGTATAGCGTACGATATTTGTCCTGTAAATATTGTGCTAAACCCGTTGGCTGAGGCTTATGGAAAACCGTACGATGATGGTGGAGAAATGGCGCGACATGGAAAATTTAGTTTGTCTTTGTCTTCAGCACTGCGAGAAATACCGTATTACAAACTGTTGCCACCGAAATCTTTAGGATTGGAGTGGGTTCAGAATGAGTTTTTGCCCATATTGAATAATAAGCGCTATGGTGATGCCTATAAATTGCGCACAGTTACCGATCATATTGCTGCGGTAATTGCACGACAATTTAACAAAGGATCGAAAGTACTTGTTACAGGTGGAGGCGCTTACAATCGGTATTTACTTGAAATGATAAAACGTTCTAAAGATGTAGCGTTAATTGTGCCAGATGCGAAAATGATAGAATTTAAAGAAGCCTTGATATTCGGTCTGTTAGGGGTGTTGAAATTGCGAAATGAAGTAAATTGTTTGGCAAGTGTAACGGGTGCTTCTAAGGATCATTCTGGCGGAATGATTTTCTTTGCATAAAAATTACATAAAATCAATCGTAAGCCTTCGTCAATTTTTTATATTTGCCTATGCACATCTAAAAAAACAGATGAAAATTAACTCACCTTATTAATGAAAGAATTACTTAGCAAGTACGAAAATAAAACTCCTGAAATTGTTTTTCATTGGAATGATCCAGAAACTGAAGCCGAAGGGTGGACAGTTATAAATTCTCTTCGCGGCGGTGCTGCTGGTGGAGGAACGCGTATGCGTGAAGGTTTGGATATGAACGAGGTATTGTCGCTAGCCAAAACAATGGAAGTGAAATTTACAGTTTCTGGACCAGCAATTGGTGGTGCAAAATCGGGTATCAATTTTAATCCAAAAGATCCTCGTAAAAAAGGTGTTTTAGAGCGTTGGTACAAAGCAGTTTCACCGTTATTAAAGTCGTATTACGGAACAGGTGGTGATTTAAATGTAGATGAAATTCACGAAGTAATCCCAATTACAGAGCAAAGTGGGGTTTGGCATCCACAAGAAGGAGTGTTTAATGGACACTTTTCTCCTACGGAAGCTGATAAAATTAACCGCATTGGGCAATTGCGTCATGGTGTGATAAAAGTATTAGAAAATACAGCCTATTCTCCAGACGTGACAAGAAAATATACGGTTGCCGACATGATTACTGGATATGGTGTGGCGGAAGCTGTGCATCACTATTACGATATTTATGGTGGCGATATTAAAGGGAAACGTGCCATTGTCCAAGGTTTTGGAAATGTTGGGGCTGCCGCAGCGTATTATTTAGCGCAAATGGGAGCAAAGATTGTCGGAATTATAGACAGAGCTGGCGGAGTTATAAACAAAGACGGTTTCTCTTTCGATGAGATAAAGCAGATGTTCCTAAATAAAGACGGAAACACGCTAAAAGCAGATAATATGATTTCTTTTGAAGAGATCAACGAAAAAATATGGACGCTAGAATGTGAAATTTTTGCACCTTGTGCCGCTTCTAGATTGATTACAAAAGAACAAATTTCTTCTATGATCGATACTGGATTGGAAGTAATTAGCTGTGGTGCGAATGTACCTTTTGCAGATAAAGAAATTTTCTTCGGATCTATTATGGAATACACCGATGAGCGTGTAAGTTTAATTCCAGATTTTATTAGTAATTGCGGAATGGCTAGAGTTTTTGCATACTTTATGGAGCGTAAAGTGCAAATGACAGATGAAGCTATTTTTAATGATACATCTATCACGATTAAAAATGCAATTCAGAATACATTTAACAATAATAGTTCTAAAACGAACATTAGTAGTACCGCTTTTGAGATTGCATTAAAGCAATTAGTATAATAAATAACCTCACAATTATATGGAATCAATTATTATTTTAATTTTCGTTATTGGATACCTTTCGATAACGCTTGAACACCCATTAAAGTTAGATAAAACGGTGCCTGCCTTAATCATGGCAGCATTAATATGGGCTGTATTGGCTATTGGTTTTCACGCTGGTTGGTTCGATGTAATCGACTCGCATGACAATGCTTTTAGCTTCCTTACGGGTGGAGAAGCCGCTGAACATGGTTTTGAAAATACGCTGTTACACCACTTAGGGAAAACGGCTGAAATCTTAATATTCCTGATTGGAGCTATGACCATTGTGGAGATTATCGATCTACACCAAGGGTTTGAGGTGCTTAAAGGGGCTGTTAAAACGAAGAGTAAACGAAAGTTATTATGGATTATAGGAGTGTTGGCTTTTATACTTTCTGCTATAATTGATAACCTTACAGCTACAATTGTATTAATTACTCTACTTAGAAAACTTATTGTTAGTAGAGAAGAACGCCTTTGGTTTGCAGCAATGGTTGTAATTGCAGCAAATGCAGGGGGTGCTTGGTCTCCAATTGGTGACGTAACAACAACAATGCTTTGGATTGCTAAAAACGTTACAGCAGCAGGACTTATCGAATTTGTGGTTATACCTTCTATTGTGTGTTTTGTAATTCCTTTCGGAATCGCAAGTTATATGCCTGCTTTTAAAGGCCAAATAGAGGTAAACTCTGAGGATGAAGAAGAAACCGATAAATTATTAAGTAGTAAAACAATGTTGTTTTTAGGATTGGGAATGATTGTTTCTGTGCCAATTTTTAAAACAATTACACACTTACCTCCATATATTGGAATGATGTTAGCCCTTGGGGTTGTTTGGTTGGTTTCAGAATATATTCACCCTGAAGAAGACTTCACGAAAGAACGAAGACACTTATACTCTGCGCATAAGGCCCTATCTAGAATTGAAATTTCAAGTATTCTTTTCTTCTTAGGAATCTTAATGGCAGTAGCAGGATTGGAAAGTTTAGTATATGGAACTGTTGGGGGCGAAGACGTCGGAACCCTTAGATATGTTGCCGAAATTTTACAAGGAGCGATTCCAAACCAAGATATTGTGGTAATCTTTTTAGGAGTATTATCGGCGATTATTGATAATGTACCGTTGGTAGCTGCTTCTATGGGAATGTACGATGCACCTACAGATGCTGTATTATGGCACTTTATTGCGTATTCTGCAGGA
Organism: Ulvibacter litoralis; assembly: GCF_900102055.1. Taxonomy (GTDB): domain Bacteria; phylum Bacteroidota; class Bacteroidia; order Flavobacteriales; family Flavobacteriaceae; genus Ulvibacter; species Ulvibacter litoralis. The sequence continues at coordinate 144,760 of NZ_FNBA01000001.1, read as the reverse complement.
ACAGGTGGAAGTATGTTAATTATCGGTTCTGCTGCAGGTGTAGCTGCAATGGGAATGGAAAAAATCGATTTTATCTGGTATCTTAAGAAAATAAGCTGGTTAGCGTTTATTGGTTTTATAGCTGGGGCAGGGGTCTTTTTATTCATCGAGAGAGTTCTATTTCACCACGTATAACAATTTATAGAAACGATATCCGTTATTCACTAAAACAAAAGTAATTTTATGCTTAACTACTTAATTCAAGAAAGCGCTCAAGAAGCTGCAGGGGCGGTAGAGCCTGTTGTAGAAGAAAAGACGCTTTCTATTATGGAACTTCTTATGAATGGAGGCCTTGGAGGTCAAATCATCATTGGAGTTCTTTTTATACTACTTTTTGTGGCCGTTTATATTTATTTTGAGCGTTTGTTTGCAATTAAAGGCGCTTCAAAAATGGACGGTAACTTTATGAATCAGATTCGTGATAATGTAGCTTCGGGGAACATTCAAGCTGCAAAAACACTATGTGCTTCACAAAATAGTCCAGTCTCTCGACTTACTGAAAAAGGTATTTCTCGAATCGGAAGTCCGTTAGAAGATATCAATACAGCCATCGAAAATGCTGGGAAGTTAGAAGTGTACAAACTCGAAAAGAACGTAAGTATTTTAGCAACAATTGCAGGTGCTGCTCCAATGATTGGATTCTTAGGAACCGTAATTGGTATGGTTTTGGCATTCCATGAATTAGCAACAAGTAGTGGGCAAGCAGAAATGGGAACCCTAGCCGAAGGTATTTACACCGCAATGACAACAACCGTAGCCGGATTAATTGTGGGGATTATTGCGTATATGGGATACAATCATTTAGTGGTAAAAACAGATAAAGTTGTGCACCAAATGGAAGCAACGGCTGTTGACTTTTTAGACATCTTAAACGAACCAGTTTAGTGAATTTACGAGGTAGAAATAAAGTAAGTGCAGAGTTTAGTATGAGCTCCATGACAGATATTGTATTCTTGTTATTGGTCTTCTTTTTACTAACCTCGCCAGCCATAACGCCAGATGCGTTAGATCTTATTTTGCCAAAAGCAAAAGGAAAAAGCACCAACGTTCAAAAAGCATCGGTAAGCATCACCAAAGATGGCGCTTACTATGTAAACAAAGAGCGTGTTAGCGAATACAGCATAGAAAAGGAATTAAAAACCATTCTCGCTGGAGAAGACAAACCCACGATTATATTACGCGCCGAAGAAGGAGTGCCTATCGAAGACGCTGTTTTTGTAATGAACATCGCTAATAAAAATAACTTTAAAGTCGTTTTAGCAGTACGTCCTAATTAATTTTTGGGCAAGACCCGCCTTTGGGCGCGTCGGGCTTTCGTCACTACACGGTAGTGTACTCAATCCCTCTTGCAAAACAAGTACTAATATTAATACCTTTTCCATTGAGTCTGTTAGATACCGAACATAAAAAAAAGAGCATGGCAATCACGGTAGTGTTACACGTGATTATCTTGCTATTGCTTTTTTATGTAGGACTTACCTATTTAGACCCACCACCAGAACAAGGAATTGCAGTTAATTTTGGAACGACCGAAACCGGCTCTGGAGACATACAACCTTCCGAAGCTATTAAATCGGCACCCAAAGAAACCGAACCTGAACCTGTAACACAACCAAAATCTGAAATCAAAGAAGAGGTGGTGACGCAAGATAATGAGGAGGCGCCTGTTATTAAAAAAGAGGAAAAAAAGGTAGAGAAAAAGGAAACGCCAATTAAAAAGGTAGCGCCTAAAAAGGAACCGCCTAAAAAACCCGATCCAAAGCCAGACAAGAAAACAACCGATGCATTATCTAGTTTGATTAATGGTCCAAAAAGTGACGGTACTGCTTCAGGGGGAGAAGGCGACGATAAAACCCCTGGCGATAAAGGAGACCCGAACGGTGATCCAAATGCTAAAAGTTACTACGGAACAGGAAAAGGCTTAGACGGTGATGGAAATTACTTGTTAGGGGGGCGTAAAGCATTAAACAAAGAGAAATTTGTACAAGACTGTAATGAAGCTGGAACGGTAGTAGTCAGTATTGAGGTAGATCGTAATGGTAAAGTCATTAGTGCTACAGCAGGAGTTCGCGGAACTACAAACAATACCAAATGCTTGTTGGAACCAGCAAAAAGAGCGGCGTTAGCAACACGATTTAACAGCGACGATAAAGCACCCGCAAAACAAATAGGAAAAATTATCTATAAATTTAGCCTTTCAGAATAACGCTTCCCGTATTTCAAATTAGAATTTAACTATCTTTAGCAGTATAAACACAATGCTATGACTCGTATAATTCTGGTTTCAATTTTCTTTCTTTCAATACTGGGTTGCAATGCGCCTTCCTCTAAGGGTGATATCTCTGAAAAACCTTCCGAAGAAAAACCACACGACTTTATGTTTATGCAACGCGCGTATCCCACAGGAACGCTAAAAACAGATGCATACGCAGCAGCTATTGCTTGGAAAAAACAACAACCACGACGTTCGAGTTCAGCACTGCCTTGGGAATTTGCAGGGCCTTTAAATATAGGGGGAAGAATTACCGACATTGAGATTCCAATAGATCAGCCGCAAACGTATTATATAGGAGCTGCCTCTGGTGGTGTGTTCAAAACAATTGATGGGGGAGTGACTTGGAATCCCATATTTGACGAGCAAGAAATGTTGTCTATAGGAGATATAGAAATTTCAAAAAATGATACCGATATTATTTGGGTAGGAACTGGAGAAGTAAATGCTGGAGGAGGCTCGTTAGCGTACGACGGGAATGGAATGTTTAGAAGTGCCGATGGCGGACTAACATGGGAGTCGAAAGGATTGCCAGATGTAGGAAGTATCGGAAAGATTTTAATCGATCCAAATGATGAAAATACTGTTTTAGTAGGAGCTATGGGGCCACTTTTTAGAAACGATGTGAATCGCGGTGTGTATAAAACGACCGATGGTGGAGCAACTTGGGAACAAAAATTATTTGTAAGCGACTCTACAGGAATTATAGATATGGCAATGCATCCAACCAATGGAGATATTGTATATGCTGCAAGTTGGGAGCGGATTAGACGCCCTAATAGACGTCAATATGGTGGAGAAACTTCAGGGCTGTATAAATCTACAGATGGAGGAGAAACCTGGTCAGAATTAACCAATGGTTTGCCAACAGCTGCGGCAGATAAAGGACGTATAAATATTGATATTTCTCAATCGAATCCTAATGTGTTGTATGCACGATATGTAGATACGGCAGGTAGTATTGAAGGGTTTTATAGAACCGATGACGGCGGTGCTACTTGGGTAGAGAAAAATACAGGGCAATTAACAAATGTAGGTTTTCACTGGTGGTTTGGAGGTGTTTTTGTCGATCCTACTGATGAAGATATTGTTTACAATGTAGATTTTGAAGTTCAGAAGTCAACAAACGGAGGGGCCAATTGGTCTGACTCATTTTCAAATGTGCATGTAGATCAGCATGCCATGGCATTTAATGCTTCTGTAGCTGGTGAGGTGTTGTTGGGGAATGACGGCGGATTGTATAAAAGTACCAACGATGGGGCTTCTTCGGTTAAGAACCTTAATTTGCCCATCACTCAATTTTATAGAATGTATGTGGATGCGCTAAATCCAAGTAAGATTTATGGTGGCGCTCAAGATAATAGCACCAGCAGAACTACTTCAGGAGGTTTAAGTGATTGGAATATTATTTATGGGGGAGATGGTTTTCAGCCTTTAGTCGATTTTACGAATACAAATGTAATTTATGCATTGTCACAAAATGGAAATCTAGGGAAGTCAACCAATAATGGAGCCTCGTTTTTTGGAGCTACTAATGGGATTTCTTCTGGAGATCGCAAAAATTGGGATACGCCTGTAACACAAGATCCATTAAATTCGCAAGTGTTGTATTATGGAACACAGCGTTTGTATAAAACAACGAATGCAGCAAGTAACTGGACTGCGATAAGTGGAGATTTAAGCAATGGTACGAATTCTGGGAATCTTACGTTTGGAACCATAACAACCATTGATGTATCTCCCATTGACACCAACTTAATTTTTGTAGGGACTGACGATGGTAATGTGTGGCGTACGGACGACGGAGGAGTTACTTGGGAACAATTGTCTGCAAATTTACCAGAGCGTTGGGTAACGAAAGTGAAAGCCGATCCTTACGAATCGGAACGGGTCTATGTTACTTTTTCCGGGTATCGTTATGGCGAAGATGGAGGACATGTTTTTTATAGTGAGGACAGAGGGGAGACTTGGATTGATATTACTAGAAATCTTCCAAATATTCCTGTAAGTGATATTGAAATTGGTGGTTGGGAAGGTGTCTTTCTTGCAACCGATATTGGTGTTATGAGAGTTCAATCTCCAGGTGAAGATTGGGAACCATTTGGTGAAAACTTACCGTCAGTAGTGGTGACCGATTTGTTTATGAATTCTTCTGAATCGAGTTATTTGTACGCGGCAACCTATGGGCGTTCTATGTATAAAATATATGTAGGAGAGGCGAATGTAGATGGTTTTGATTTTGCTGAAAGTGTTTCGGTGGCTCCAAATCCAGCTTCAGATCTTGTTACGATTTCGATGAAGAATCCTTCCGAAATTGTTTCAGTGATTGTGTATGATGCTTTAGGAAGGGCCTATTTTGAACATAAATTTTCAGGAGGAGAAAATTCAATTCAGTTTTCAGTTGAAGAATTTTCAATAGGAATGTATTGGGTTAAAATAACTAGCGGAACGTCTCAAGTTACTAAGAAATTAATTGTAAAATAGACTATTATCAACTATTCAGATACCATAGCGTGGCTTTTTGCACAATTGCCCATGTATCAACGGGTAGGGAAATCTGCTTATAAGGCAGATCTTTCCAATACCCTTCTTTTGGCAGAGTATTTAGGAACTCCTCATACTGGTTTTAAAACAATTCATGTAGCGGGAACCAACGGAAAAGGATCTACTAGCCATATGTTAGCTTCTGTATTACAAGAAGCAGGGTATAAGGTGGGTTTGTATACCTCACCGCATTTAAAAGACTTTAGAGAACGAATAAAAGTAAACGGGACAATGGTTCCGAAGCGAACGGTTTCTGCTTTTGTATCGAAGCACAAGTCTTTTTTTGAAACACATTCGTTGTCCTTTTTTGAAATGACTGTAGGATTAGCGTTTGATTACTTCAAAAAAGAAAAAGTTGATATTGCAATTATAGAAGTAGGGTTAGGAGGGCGATTGGATAGTACGAATATAATTACACCAGAAGTATCGGTTATTACGAATATTGGTTTGGATCACATGCGATTTTTGGGAACAACACTTCAGCAAATTGCTGCTGAAAAAGCTGGAATTATAAAGTCAGGCATTCCTGTTGTGATTGGTGAAACTGTTTCAGAAACAAAAACAATATTTCAAGAGGTTGCGCTAGATAAGAATGCGCTCATTGTATTTGCCGAAAAATCTAAAAAGGCTTCCTATGCTTCAGACTTAAAAGGAAGCTATCAAAAAAAGAATATTAAAACCGTACTGGCGACCTTGCTTATACTGCAAGAGAAAGGTTGGAAGGTTTCAGAAAAAAGCATTAAAAATGGCTTGTTACGAACTATACCGAATACTGGCTTAATGGGGCGTTGGCAGATTTTAAAAGAACAACCAAAAGTAATTTGCGATACAGCACATAATAAAGAAGGGCTTCAGTTAGTGATGAAACAACTGAGTCTTGAAAAGTACGATGCGTTGCATATTGTGTTGGGAGCTGTAGATGATAAAGATTTGGATACGGTATTGCCGCTGTTTCCAAAAGAGGCAAAGTATTATTTCTGTAGACCAGATGTGCCAAGAGGACTTAAAGTAAAAGTGTTGGAAGAAAAGGCAGCGAAATTTGGTTTGGAAGGTGAAGTGTATCTTTCGGTGAAAATGGCGTACAAAGATGCTTTGTTAACCGCAACAAAGAGTGATGTTGTTTTTGTGGGTGGAAGTACGTTTGTAGTTGCGGAAGTGTTGTAAAAATAAGGCATAAAAAAATCCCGAATAAAATTCGAGATTTTTTTTGTGGGCGATGAGGGGTTCGAACCCCCGACCCCTTGGGTGTAAACCAAGTGCTCTGAACCAGCTGAGCTAATCGCCCTTATTGTTAGCGAGGGCAAATATAAGTTAGTTTTTAGTTTCCACAAACATTTATTTGAAAAATAATTGATTTTTTTTGCACCTTTTTTAAAAGCTTGTTTCGATCTAAAGTAGTAGGTTGTATTTCAGCTTTTTGTGAGGGTAGCAAAAAAAGGAGTTTTAAAATAAAAACTCCCAACAAATTGAATGTTGAGAGTTTTTTTAATGTTTTCAGATTTTTATTTGAAAATCCGATGAATCAAATAAGGAATTCCAAACTTTTTCGCGATAGGAAGTAACGTGCTCATAATAATGTTCGATGAAAAGTTTTCATCAATTCGATGTACATTTAGTTTCATTTCTTCCACTAAAATCTGCTTTTCCAACTTCATTTTCTTAAGATCAAGCTCGATATCTTTGAGTGAATTATATGTTTTCATCGTCGAAATAAGTTTTGGATAATTTTTGCACTATAAATCGTTCTAATTTACTTCTAAACGCGTAGATGAATACTGCAATTAAAAGATAGAGTCCAGCTACAGCGATATATCCTAAATACATGTTGTTAAATAATTGACCCAAGCCTATGGCTAAGGCAAAGGAGATAAAAACTGTAAATAGGGTGAACGCTGTACCAATTAAAATCGCTTTTGCAATACTAGTAGTTAAACTAGCGATTTGAAAGAATATCTTTAATTTCGAGTATTCATATTCTTTCTTAGCGTACTCTTTTAAATGCGAGCCTCCGTCTATTAGTTCTTCTTTAGATGATTTGAACGTGTCCATAATCATCTTAGCTTACTTTTTCATTCTGCTTTTTAAGTGTCGCTAATTTTTTTTCTAACGTAGAAATAACATCTTCTGCTTTATCGCTCATTTCACTTACCATGGAGTCTAGTTTGGTTCCAAACTCTTCTTTATGCACATTAAATTTAGAATTTAATTGCGAAGTAAGCTCGTTTGTTTTAGCTATAATGTCATCTTTAGCGTGCACTGCATTCTTTTTTATTTTTTTTCTAGTTTTTGTTCCTTTTTCAGGTGCGTATAGAATTCCTAAAGTTGCTCCTAGTGCTGCTCCTGCTACGATCCCTAATAGGGTATTGCCAGTTTTAGACATATTGTTTTTAGTTTTAATTATTAGTTTGTTTGACTCAAACACAAACTCAAAAATGTGAGTTTTAAGTGTTTGATTAGTACTAATGTAAGAACTATTTTGAGCTGAGAGAGGGACTTTAACGCTCTTTAACCAAGCTAGTGAAATTTTAACATAATAAGATGTTAAAACGAAGGATTGGTGTTAAAAATTTTGGGTGTAATTTCTTTTCTTCGGAAGTTTAATTTAGAGGAAAAAAGGAAGTTGCGATAGTTTCTAAAATTGATTTTTATCGTGTAATTACGGTTAAAGAAGTTCCGTAATTCTTTCTAAGGCCATGCCTCTAGATCCTTTAATTAGGATGAAACTTTTCTGGATACTCTTTTCTGAAAATTGTGCTTTAAAGTCTTCAAAAGTTTCAAACTGTAAAATATTTGAAGCGTTTGATTTTGTTTTAAAAAAGTTGCTTCCTAATAAATACGTTGTGCCAAGGTTGTTTTCGGTAAGGTAATCTGTTATTTTTTGGTGTTCTGAAGCTGCTTCAGCGCCTAGTTCGAACATATCGCCTAGAAAAAGTACTTTGTTGTCACCTTCCGCTTGTTTAAAGTTCTCTAAAGCAGCAAGCATACTTGTTGGATTGGCGTTGTAGGCGTCTAGAATAATTTGATTTGTATCCTTTTCAATCCGTTGCGAGCGATTGTTTGTGGGAGTGTAAGCTTCAATTGCAGTTTTAATTTTTTCCGAAGAAACCTTAAAATAATCACCAATCGCTATTGCAGCAGCTATGTTATTAAAGTTGTAAATTCCTATTAAATTGCTTTTGATATCTAAATTTTTAAAAGAAACTACAAGTTCTTTCTTGCTATTTAGGAGAGTTACACCTATATCTTGACCTTCCGTTCCGAAAGTATTTCTTTGTATGCCTTCTGAAAGAGATTTTTGAATAGGGTCATTTGCATTAATAAATACTGTCTTTTGGTGTTTACGAAGGTATTCGTATAGTTCCGTTTTCGCTTTTATAACTCCTTCAATACTTCCAAAGCCTTCTAAATGCGCTTTTCCGAAATTTGTTATATAGCCATAATCTGGTTGTGCGATTTCACATAAAAGCGCAATTTCTTTTGGATGATTGGCACCCATTTCGATAATACCTATTTCGGTATCTTTTGTCATAGAAAGGAGTGTAAGCGGTACTCCGATATGATTATTGAGATTGCCAACGGTGGCAGTAGTATTGTATTTTTGTTTTAAAACAGCGTTTATAAGCTCTTTGGTTGTTGTTTTACCATTGCTTCCTGTTAATGCTATAATTGGGATGTTTAATTGCTTTCTGTGATACGTGGCAAGCTCTTGAAGCAGTTCTAGGCTGTTAGGGCACCGAATGGTTTCTCCGGTGGGTTTGTGATACTCTTCTTCATCGATAATCACTTTTAAAGCTCCTTTAGTTAGCGCTTCTTCAGTAAATTTATTTCCATTAAAGTTGTCTCCTTTTAGTGCAAAAAACAAACACCCTTTTTTAATTTTTCGGGTGTCAGTGCAAATTCCTGTACTTGCTATAAAATGCTGATAAACTGTTTCAATTTTCATAGAAATAAATGTAATAAAAAACCCTCCAATTCCGAATGGAAAAGGAGGGCTAAATTATAAATTAAATTCAGATTAATTTCTAGGTCTTTTCCCTTTTTTAGATTTAGAACCTACACGAGACATAGCACATCTAAAGCCTATGTAATCTGTAGCCATATCTTCTGGGAAGTATCTTCTTTGTGCTGGATCTAACCAGTAATCACGATCTTTCCAAGAACCACCTTTGTACACACGAACTTCGTTGTTAATTAATGTAGTTCTGTTAGACGATTTGTCAAATTGACGGTCTAAGTTTCCTAAGCTATCGGCAAATACTTTGTTCTTAGGAGAATTATACATTCTTTCAGATTCGTCCATTTCTTCATCTTCGCCAAATGATTGGTAGTAACGTGAAGAACGTTTGTCTCCATCGCGGTAATCACGGTTATCACTTTCAGAAAAGTTTGTTCTTAAGTATGTTTCTTTATCGTCAACTGGTACTTGTAAGATTTCACCAGGTAAATTTCTAGCGACAATTCTACCGTTACTTAACGTGTCGTATACAATAGAGTCGGCAGTTACAATTCTAACTTTTCCATCTTTATCGATTGAGTTTTTAGTGTAAACGTTACCACGATAGTAGTTAAAGTCGTTAAATTCATCATCAACAATAGGACGGTAGATATCGGCAACCCATTCTGCAACATTACCAGCCATATCGTATAAACCATAGTCATTTGGTTCGTATGATTTTACTTCAGCAGTAATATCGGCACCATCATCACTCCATCCAGCAATACCACCATAATCTCCATCACCTTGTTTGAAGTTTGCCATTTGATCTCCACGGCTTCTTCTTTTTCCTGAACGAGTGTATTGACCATCCCAAGGATATTTTTTTCTTCCTCTATATACATTGTAGTTACGAAGTCCAACAAGACCTAAAGCTGCGTATTCCCATTCTGCTTCAGTCGGAAGACGGTACGATGGCATTAATAGACCATCTTTTCTTTGGATATATAGTCCAGTACTGTCTTTGCTTTTCTTAGCGATTCCTTGTGAACGTTTTCCTCCTCTAGTAATAGAGTCGTTACCGCCATACGTTAAAGTAGGAGCATTTAAATAGGTTTCTGTGCTAAATGTTTCGCCAGGCTCTACCTCGTAACGCGCATTTCTTGTAGTGATACCTTCTTTTTCAAGAATTAATTCATTCACACGATCTGTTCTCCAGTTGCTAAATTCAACGGCTTGAATCCAACTAACACCTACTACTGGGTAATCACCATAAGCAGGATGACGTAAGTAGTTGTTTGTCATTACTTCGTTGTACCCTAATCTGTTTCTCCAAACTAAAGTGTCAAGCAATGCTCCTTCGTATATTCTACGATAATTTTCGTCGGATGGAGGGAAAACATTTTTTATCCAATCTAAATATTCTAGATACATAAGGTTTGTCACCTCAGTTTCATCCATGTAGAAAGATTGAACGTGTTGTTGGTTAGGACTATTATTCCAGTCGTGCATAGGATCATCTTGCACTTTACCCATGGTGAAAGTTCCACCTTCGATAAAGACTAAGCCAGGACCAGTTTCCTGTTCTTTCGCTTTTGGGTTGTATTGAAATCCTCCTTCTTTGGAGTTCATCTTCCAACCAGTAGCTCTAGAACTATCTTTGTAGTCTCGTGATTTGTTGCAACTCACTAAAAATGAAGTTGCAGCTATAGCAATGCATAGCTGTAATACTAATGTTTTTTTTAAGTTCATAGTTTCAATTATGAAGAAATTGGGTTCGCAATATAGTAATTAACGATAAAATTGCAATAATATTTTAGCATTAATACAATGTTAGTTTTTTGTGGTTTTTACCACTAACACAAATGCAAACGTATTACTTTAATAATTATTATTTGAATTATAATAAAATAAAGTTTGAAACCGATATAATACTAAGTGTATATTTGAAGCGTTATTGATATTAATGAAAAAATTTTTCCTTTTTTTAAGTCTACTATTACTGCCTTTCATTGTGAAAGCGCAAGTTCGAACCTTTTCAATAGATTGGGACAATCAATCTTCTAGTCTTAGCGAGGCTCCTTCCGAGACTAATTATCTGACCTATAAAGAAAAGGCCTTCTCGAAGTTGAATCTTCAGTTGACAGATAGAACACTTCAATATAGTGAGCAATGGGAAGATAATGGTTTCGCAGATCCTTCTAGTTTACGAGTAAGCAATATTGTATACGCTTCACTTTCCGCAGAAGAATTGGCAAAAGTAAATAGCGCATTAGTTCCTGCTACGCCCGAGTATTTTATTAGAAGTAAAAAAGCACGAAATATAACATATACAATTCTTTCAATTTCTCCAGTAGTAAATGTCAATGGAGTTTTGAGGAAAATAGTTTCGTTTTCTGCAGATTATAGAAAAACGAATGCAAAAAACACTCAGAATAGAATTCAATTATCCAATTCAGTTTTAGCTTCGGGAGCTTGGTATAAATTTAAAGTTGAAAAAACAGGTATTCATAAAATAGATAAGTCTTTTTTGAATGACTTAGGAATGAATACCGACGGAATTAACCCTCGTAATTTGAAAATTTACGGACATGGAGGAAAACCCTTACCGTTTTTAAATTCGTTAAATACAGATTTTGATTTGCCTGAAAATTCCATTCAAGTCATTGGCGAAGAAGATGGGTCTTTTGATGCTGGAGATGCTATTTTGTTCTACGGAATAAGTACACAGGGGTATGATGATACAGTTGATGATTTTAGAGATTTGTCTGCTACCGGACAGTTAAATGATACTAATATCAATCCTTATAGTGATGAAGCATATTATTATGTAACGGTTGAAGGTGGCGCGGGACTTCGTGTACAACCAATGGTAGAGCCAGTGGGAGCGGGAGTTCCAATTACTCAGTTTCATGATTACAAATTTCATGAACTAGACGAGTCAAGTCCTGGGTTGGTAGGAAGAAGATGGTATGGAAATAGATTTGATATTGAAAGTGAACAAACGTTTGAATTTGATTTTCCTAACATCGTCTCTAATGGTGATCCCATGTTTGTGGTGGTGAAAGCTGGAGCTACTTCTGAAAGTGTCACATCAATGGCTCTTTCGGTAAATGGAACAAGTTTAGATCCCTTAAATTTTGCAGGACTTAGTGGGCAAAGTGTATTGTCTGTAGACGATTTTAGAGGAGAAGTACCTGCCTCTGGATCATCAACAGTAACGGTAGATCTTGCTTATAACAATGGAGGGAATCCTTCAAGTATTGGGTATTTAGATTATATAGGTATTGAAGCTTTGCGTCAGTTAACAGGAGTAGAAGGACAATTGCCGTTTAAATATAATGGTGTTACTGCGATGACAGGTGTTGGAGAATACCAAATAAGTAATGCTTCTCAATTTACTCAGGTTTGGGATGTTACCAATACAAACCAAATTACGGCAAAGCAAAATGAAGCTTCTGAAAGTACATTTACATTTAAGGCTCAGATGGGGCTTTTAAGAAAGTACGTCGCCGTGCATCCTAATGATTACTATGCGCCCGTCCGTATAGCTAATTCGCAGGTGGTTAATCAAGATTTAAAAGGAACTATTTTTAATGACGAAACGGGAAGTTTTAAGGATATTGATTATTTAATAATTACGGCTCCTTATCTAATCCAGCCAGCACTTAAACTTGCAAATCATCATAAAAATGTATCTGGATTAACTACGAAAGTAGTTACTACCGATATGATTTATGAAGAGTTTAGTTCGGGGCAGCAAGATATTGGTGGGATTCGAAATTTTATACGATATGTTTATGAGAATGCTTCTTCGGAAGAAAATCGAGTGAAATATTTGTGCTTTTTTGGCGATACTTCTGTCGATTATAAAAATAGAATTTCAAACAACAACAATGTAGTACCTTCATTTCATACGGTGGCTAGTGTAAGTAATCATTATTCGTATGTGTCTGATGATTACTTCGGAATGATGGATGAAGATGAAGGAACGATGAGTGCAGACGATTTGCTAGATATAGCGGTAGGAAGAATTTTAACAGATGAAGTGACCCATGCAAATGCAATGGTGCAAAAAATTATTGATTACAGTTTGAAAGAGTCGTACGGTAATTGGAGAAACAATTTCTTATTAATTTCGGATGATGTTGACAATGGAGATCAAATTTTAGAAATTGAATTAGATGCTTTGGGAGATGTTATTTCTGAACAAAAACCCTTTGTAAATGTAAAAAAGATTCACTCAGATGCTTTTCAGCAAGAAACATCAGCAGGCGGAAATAGATATCCTGCCGTCAATGAAGCTATTAAAAATAATATAGAATTAGGGGCGCTAATTATAGACTATTTCGGTCACGGAGGTGAAGATGGATTGGCTCATGAATTTATTTACACCAAAGAAGCCGCTCAAAACCTTCAAAATAAATACAAATACCCTTGTGTAATAACAGTAACCTGTGAGTTTACAAAGTTTGATAATCCGTTGCGGATTACTGCAGGAGAACTTACCTATCAGAATAAAGAGGGAGGAGCGATATCGCTGGTGACTACAACGAGGTCTATAAATATTTCGTTAGGGATAGATTATAATGAAGCATTGGCTTCAGAGCTTTATGGGTTTGGAGTAGAAAATCCTAATACGCCAGCTGAAGGACTACGTCTTTCAAAAAATAATATTAATAGTGAAGAGCGACGTGTTGTATTTTTTATAGGAGATCCTGCGCTTCCACTTGCTTTTCCGAAGAAAGATATACGGATAACAACTTTAAACGGAGTGCCAATTGCTCAAGCGACAGACACTCTAAAAGCACTTAGTAAAGTTCGTTTTGAAGGAGAAGTAACAAATCAAAACGGTCAGAAGTTAACGGGATACAATGGTGTTTTAGAAGCAAAACTTTTTGATAAAAACGTAAACCGACAAACCTTAGGGAATGATAGAGCTAATAATTCGGGCTTTATTCTTGATTTCATCACGTTAGGAGAGGTTCTGTTTAACGGACAAGCCACGGTAACCAATGGTAATTTTGAATTTGAATTTGTGATGCCGAGAGATACCCAAATCCCAGTAGGAAATGGTCGTGTTAGTTTATATGCAAAGCGAGACAATGTGCTGCAAGATCAAGGAGGTGTAAACGTTGATTTTAAAGTAGGTGGTTTAAATGAAAATGCTCCGGAGGACGATAGAGGGCCGCTTATTAATCTATTTATGAATGACGAGAGTTTTATTTCTGGCGGAATTACAAATGATTCTCCCGTGCTATTGGCGAAAATAGAAGATACGAATGGTATTAATACCTCAAGTGGAGTAGGACATGATATTGTGGCTGTATTAGATGGAGATGAGTCTAATCCGTATGTGGTAAATGAATATTATCAAGCAGATGTTGATGATTTTACCAAAGGAACACTTAATTATAAATTACGTGACTTGGAAGATGGATTACATACTTTAACCCTAAAAGCTTGGGATGTGTATAATAATTCCTCTACTGAAGAAATACAATTTATAGTAGCGGGAGATGATGCTCTTGAAATAACAAACGTATTAAATTACCCAAATCCTTTTGTGAATTATACCGAATTTTGGTTCAATCACAATCGTCCGTACGAGCCTTTAGAAGTTCAAGTACAGGTGTTCACTGTTACTGGAAAGGTAGTATGGACGCAAAATCAAATTGTAACTACCGATGGTTTCTTGTCGAGGGAGATTACTTGGGATGGAACCGACGATTTTGGCGATAGAATAGGAAAAGGTGTCTATGTATATAAGATTACGGTAAAATCGACGTTAACCAATAAGCAAGTTGAAAAATTTGAAAAACTTGTTATCCTTTAAAAATTAAAATTATATTTGTCCAAAATTTGAACCTCATGAAGAAATTCTTTATTTCAATACTAATAACTTTAGTAGCATTTAACGCAAACGCACAAGAACCAACAGAAACAGGATCACTTCAAGGTGTTATTACAACAGGAGTTCCGTTTCTTTTAATTGCTGGTGATGCTCGTGCAGCGGGTATGGGAGATATTGGTGTTGTAACCTCTGCAGATGCGTTTTCACAACAATGGAACCCTGCAAAGTATGCTTTTGCTCTTAAAAAACAAGGAGTAGGTATTACATATACACCATACTTAAGTAAATTAGTTAATGATATATTTTTAGGAAATGTAACCTATTATAACCGTATTAACGAACAAAGTGCTGTAGGTGCAAGTTTCCGTTATTTTAGTGCTGGAGAAATTGAACTTAGAGATACTCCAGATCAAGAACCACTTATTGTAAAGCCGAACGAATTAATGTTAGATGTTTCGTATTCACTTCGATTAAGTGAGCGTTTCTCTATGGCTGTTGCAGGTCGTTTTATTAACTCTGACTTAAAACTTGGTCAGTCAAGTACAAGTGAAGGGAACGCAGCAAGTACATT
The DNA here is from genome assembly GCF_900102055.1 of Ulvibacter litoralis. Taxonomy (GTDB): domain Bacteria; phylum Bacteroidota; class Bacteroidia; order Flavobacteriales; family Flavobacteriaceae; genus Ulvibacter; species Ulvibacter litoralis. The sequence continues at coordinate 129,546 of NZ_FNBA01000001.1, read as the reverse complement.
TGCCGTAGATGTAGCAGGTTACTACCAAAGTGAAGAGATTGCATATAGTGATTTTGACGGACGTTGGAGATTAGGTTTCAATATTTCGAATATTGGACCGAAAATTAAATATGACGATGCTGGTTCAGAAAGTAACCTTCCTACCAATCTTGCTTTAGGAGGTGGATTCGACTTTATCTTGGACGAATACAATAAAGTAGGAGTGTCTTTAGAAATAGATAAGTTATTAGTTCCTACACCTAGCGATTCTAACGGAGACGGTACAATTGATAGAAATGATGACTACTACAAAGAAAGTTTCTTTAGTGGAATGATTTCTTCTTTTGGTGATGGTGATAATGAGTTGAAAGAATACGTTTGGGCATTAGGGGCAGAATACTGGTATCAAGATGCATTTGCATTCCGTGCAGGGTATTTTAATGAAGCTGAAGAAGCAGGGTCTAGAAAGTTCTTGTCATTAGGAGCTGGATTTAGATATACTGCCATTAACTTTGATATCTCTTATTTATTCTCTACTTCGAAAGTAGTAAGTCCATTAGAAGGAAGTCTTCGTTTTGGATTGACTTTCAATTTTGGAGACGAATACGACGAATACTAGAAATTTGAAAAAAATAACTATTGAGGCACATTTAGAAGTTTACGAAGCTATTTCGGAACTTCCACAAAACGTGCAAGACTTAATGAATAAGGCGCATATTGCACGTGAAAACGCATATGCGCCTTATTCACATTTTAATGTGGGAGCAGCACTTCAGTTAGAAACTGGTGAGATTGTAATGGGAAACAATCAAGAAAATGCAGCGTTCCCGTCAGGTTTGTGTGCCGAGCGTGTCGCAGTTTTTCAGGCAGGTGCGTTATATCCAGGGGTGCCAATTACCACCCTCGCTATTACCGCGCGATCCTTAAAACAAACCATTACTACGCCTATTCCTCCTTGTGGCGCTTGCCGACAATCATTGGCAGAGTACGAGGTAAAACAAAAGTCACCGATGGCTATCTACTTTATGGGCGAATCTGGAAAAGTCATTAAGGCAAATTCTATAAAAGATTTATTGCCACTTATTTTTGATGGCTCTTATCTGTTTTAATCCTTTTTTTTAAGAAGTAAAGAATAAACACATGTTTAATTTTACCTAAATTTCAAGGTGAAATTGTAGCTGTTGGGAATAAAAGTTAATTAATTTTTACATCTTTAGTGTGCCATAAACACGAGGCTTATTAGCAGTAAACCCTTTGTTAATCCTAGCTTTTTGGTGTTTTTAGTAAATTAGTTTATTGTCCTTTTTAAAATTTACCTTTCTTTTTTTGAATTTGAAGATATACTTCTTTTTTAAAACTTTTTAATATGCTATTTTTGTTTTTCGTGCAATGAGTTTTCACTTCGGAAACTGTTACAATTTATAGATGAAGAAAATTACAAAAAAAACATACCTAGACTGGTATGAGAACATGCTTTTTTGGCGCAAATTTGAAGATAAATTAGCGCAAGTGTATATCAATCAAAAAGTTAGAGGGTTTTTGCATTTGTATAACGGGCAAGAAGCTGTATTAGCAGGTGCTTTGCACGCTATGGATTTAACAAAAGATAAGATGATTACTGCGTATAGAAATCACGTGCAACCTATCGGGATGGGCGTAGATCCTAAACGTGTAATGGCGGAATTGTATGGAAAAGCTACAGGGACATCTCAAGGTTTGGGAGGTTCGATGCATATTTTCTCTAAAGAACATCGTTTTTATGGAGGTCATGGTATTGTTGGAGGTCAAATTCCATTAGGTGCTGGACTTGCATTTGCTGATAAATATAATGGGAGCGATGCTGTAACATTAACCTTTATGGGAGATGGAGCGGTTCGTCAAGGTTCCCTTCACGAAACATTCAACTTAGCAATGCTTTGGAAACTTCCAGTTGTATTTTGTTGTGAAAACAATGGATACGCAATGGGAACTTCTGTAGCACGTACAGCAAATCATACCGATATTTATAAATTAGGATTAGGGTACGAAATGCCTTGTCGTCCAGTAGATGGAATGAAACCAGAACTGGTAGCGAAAGAAATGGACGAAGCCATTCAACGCGCACGAAGAGGTGACGGACCTACATTCTTAGAAATAAGAACGTATCGTTATAGAGGTCATTCTATGAGTGATGCACAACATTACCGTACCAAAGAAGAGGTGGCTAAAAAACAAGAAGAAGATCCTATTTTAAGTGTATTGCATACTATTTACCAAAAGAAATATGCTACAGAAGCTGAAATAAAGAAAATTGACAAGCGTGTAAAAGACTTGGTGAGTGAGTGTGAAAAATTTGCAGACGAATCTCCATATCCAGACAAAAACGTAATGTACGACGTAGTGTACGATCAAGAAAACTACCCTTTTTTACCACATAAATTATAATTGATATGGCAGAAGTAATCAACATGCCGCGATTGAGCGATACAATGGAAGAAGGAACTGTAGCAACCTGGCTTAAAAAAGTAGGCGATACAGTAAATGAAGGTGATATTCTTGCCGAAATTGAAACCGATAAAGCCACCATGGAGTTTGAATCTTTTAACGAAGGTGTATTGCTTCATATTGGTATTCAAGAGGGGGAAACTGCTCCTGTAGATACACTGTTGGCAATTATAGGTGAAAAAGACGAAGATATTTCAAGTCTGATTTCTGGCGACGGAAAGTCAGAAGAAAAAGAAGAAGCTTCAGATTCGAAAGAAGAAGCGGAGGCTACTAAAACAGAAACGAAAGAAGAGACTAGCTCAAAGGAAACTGAATTACCTGAAGGGGTTGTTATGGTTACTATGCCTCGTCTTAGTGATACGATGACCGAAGGGACAGTTGCTACTTGGCTTAAAAAAGAAGGTGATGCTGTTGAAGAAGGTGATATTTTAGCTGAAATTGAAACCGATAAAGCCACCATGGAGTTTGAATCTTTCAACAGTGGTGTCTTACTGAAAATTGGAATTCAAGAAGGTGAGTCTGCTCCCGTAGATTCGTTACTCGCGATTATTGGTCCTAAAGGAACCGATGTTTCTGGTCTTACGGAAAGCTACAACAAAGCTGAAAAAGCTTCCGAAGTAAAAGAAGAAAAAAAGGAAGCTCCAAAACAAGAGGCTTCTAAAACTGAAACAACTGCTAAGAAATCCGTTTCACAACCTGCAGTAACTAATGACGGCGGACGTATTTTTGCATCTCCTCTAGCTAAAAAGATGGCGGAAGATAAAGGAATTAACTTGGCGCAAGTTCAAGGAAGTGGTGAAAATGGACGTATTGTAAAAAGTGATATTGAAAATTACCAACCTACAGCAGGTGGAGCGCAAGCATATACGCCAGTAGGGGTTGAAAGCTTTGAAGAGGTTAAGAACTCTCAAATGCGTAAAACCATTGCAAAACGTTTGGGCGAATCTAAATTTAGTGCACCACACTATTATTTAACGGTAGAGTTGGATATGGACCACGCAATTGCTGCCCGTGTCGCTATTAATTCAAATCCAGATGTGAAAATATCATTCAATGATATGGTGGTAAAAGCGTGTGCGATGGCATTGCGTAAGCATCCACAAGTAAACAGTCAATGGACAGGTGATGCAACGCGTATTGCAAAACACATACATATTGGGGTTGCTGTTGCTGTAGATGAAGGACTTTTAGTACCTGTATTGAAATTTGCAGACCAAATGACCTTCTCTCAAATTGGAGCGAATGTAAAAGAGTTGGCAGGAAAAGCTAGAAACAAGAAAATTACGCCTCAAGAGATGGATGGAAGTACCTTTACTGTTTCTAACTTAGGAATGTTCGGTATAAAAGAGTTTACTTCTATTATTAATGCACCAAATTCTGCCATTTTATCGGTAGGAGCTATTGTTGAAAAACCAGTAGTTAAAAATGGAGCAATTGCTGTTGGAAACACAATGACAGTTACCTTGGCTTGCGATCATCGCACAGTTGATGGAGCGACAGGCGCAAAGTTTTTACAAACCTTGCGACAATACATTGAGAATCCAGTAACAATGTTTGTGTAATATAAAATCAAAGTCCTTGTTGTTTACACGCTGCAAAGACGCGTATTATAAAATCCCGCTAGGTTCAGTTTGTCTGAAAATAGCGGGATTTATGTATCTTTAAAAAACTATGAAAAACATTATTATAACAGGAACCAGTAGGGGAATTGGTTTTGAATTGGTGCAGTTATTTGCTGAAGCAGGACACAACGTCTTGGCTCTTTCACGAAACGCACAGCCCATTCTTGATTTAAGACTGAAAAATTGTACCGCCTTTTCATTCGATATCACGGAAGCTTCTTCCATTGAAAAGGTTTCAACATTTGTGAAGGAGAACTGGTCACAGGTAGATGTGCTTATCAATAACTCAGGATTACTAGTGAATGCGCCTTTTTCAGAAATAAAAATGGACGATTTTCAAAAGGTATATGCAGTTAATGTATTTGGTGTTGCGGCGATTACACAAGCGGTACTACCTTTTCTTCCGAAGCAAGGGCACGTACTTACCATAAGTAGTATGGGCGGCATACAAGGAAGTATGAAGTTTCCTGGGTTAAGTGCATACAGCAGCAGTAAAGGTGCGGTGTTAACGCTTACAGAGCTTTGGGCGGAAGAATATAAAGAAACGGGTCCGTCGTTTAATGCATTGGCTTTGGGAGCAGTTCAGACTGAAATGTTAGAAGAAGCGTTTCCAGGGTATGAAGCGCCATTGACAGCGAAAGAAATGGCAGCCTATATTTTAGACTTTTCATTAAACGGAAATAAATTTTACAACGGAAAGATTTTACAGGTTTCCAGCTCTACTCCTTAATTGATGCTTTTAGAAGAAGGCTTCTTGGGTTTCTTTTTTAGTTTATTCAGCCAAATAATGATTCCAGTTACAGGAAGACTCGTGGCGATTAGACAGGAAATAAAATAGATAGATTTTGAGAACCATCCAAAAATTGTTCCCATGTGCAGCGGTTTTATAGAACTTGCAATTTGAACATTTAAAGGTTTCTCAGAAAAAAGTTCTTTTGAAATAATCGTCCCATCGCGATCAATTTTAAGCTCGTCTGTTGCTGTTTGTAGAAAATCTTGATCGTGGTATTTTCGAACACTGTAGATGTCCTTTTTGCTTTTAGGAATTTGCAAAACAGTGGTTCCTTCAAAAGGTAATTCGTTTTTTGTAATCTTTAGTACTTTGGCAAAATTAAGATCTATTGCATTCGAATCAACTTTTGAATTTATTTTTGGCCCACCACCGCGACCTGCAAAAACCTCTGTGCCGAGTACTGCGCTTCCGGCATCCCTATACCATTCAAAAGACCAAAACAAGCCTGTAAGCGACATAATGACTAAAAAAATAGCGGTGTAAAAGCCCAAAGTAACGTGTAAGTCATGATTAAGGCGTTTCCATTTTGCATGCCAAGCGATTTTAAACCCAGGCTTTAAATTTTTCCATTTTAGTTTTTTTAATTTTTTCTTCGGAAACCAAAGTACAATACCAGTAATGGAAAGGATTAAAAATATAATAGTAGAAATACCTACAATGGGTCTTCCTATTGAGATGTCTAAAAGTAACCAGCGGTGCATTTTAAACATTGTCATGAAAAAGCCATCTAATACATTTGGAGCAGATTTAGTATATGTTCCTGTGTATTGGTCCATAAAAAAAGTAGTGCCACGTCTGTCTTTCTTGCTTGTTTTTACTGAAAACTCATAGGGTTTTGTGGCTTCAGGGCTAATACTTACACGCATTACGTCTCCTTCTTCAGCAAGTTTTTTTGTGAGTTGTTCTATGGAAAGTGTATTGGCTTCAGGAACCACAGTAATTTCTTCTTCAAAAAGACTTTTTATCTCTTCTTCAAACGTGAGTACGGTTCCAGTTAAACATATTACCAGTAGAATAATTCCACTACCAATTCCTAACCAAAGATGAATATCGTTGATACATTTCCGAAGGGTATATTTTCTTTTTTTCATAACAAGAATTTTAAACAATACTAAAGGCACAACCTAAGTCATGCCCTTACCACTTAACAACTCAAAAAAAATTAAAATTTATAATGCAATACTCCTGCAAAGCTTCTAGGATCTGTTTGATTTATATAGCTTGTTCGGTATGCATTGTATCCTATTTTGTCGAAAACATTATTCAATAAAAATTGAACACTCCAGTTTTTGTCAAATTTGTATTGTGCTTGAAAATTAACTAACGTATAGGCTTCCACATTAAAAGGTTGTTGGTTGGGTACAATTCCTTGATGTGTGACAGGACCAGACGACCAATCATTAATAGGACGTTCTCCTGTATAATAAGCTCCTGCACCTACTGTAAGTCCTTCCAATGTGTTACTTCTGAAGGTATAGTTAGCGTAGGCATTAAATGTATGCTTTGGTGTATTTAATGGCGCTGAGCCATAAACAAAAGAAGTATGATCTTTATACTGAGCATCGATGTATGCATAACCACCGATAAGTTCTAAGTTTTCAAGAGGACGTCCTGTAATTTCTACTTCCACCCCTTGACGTTGGTCATTTCCACCTTTTTGATAGTAGAGGATGTTTGCCCAAGTTTCATCATACACAGGAAGGTTTATGTTTTTGTTGTTTATTTTATAGAGTGTCAAGTTGAAACGCAATCGATCGTTAAGCCAAGTGGTTTTAAGGCCTGTTTCTAATTGGTCGTAGCGTTCGTTTCCTAATTCTTCTCCATTAGATCCTAAACGGGAGGCTGTACGAGGATAAGAACTATTTGTATAGGAAGCAAAAATATTTATATTTTTAATGGGAGAAATGATAATTCCACCTAATGGATTAAAGGCATCGCTGCGTGTGTTTTCTACTTCAGATAGTGTTTCTGTTGAGCTAAAACGTGCGCCTAAAAATGTTTTTAACCAGGTATTCCACGAAATTACATCTTGTGCAACGAATCCTAAAGAGTTTGTTTTTCCACCGTTAACACTTGCTTCTCCTAGCGAAACATCTGGCAACCGGTTTTCAATATTCTGATATACATTTATGGTGTCTACCACTCCTGCAGATTGACTTGTAGTACTGAAACGTGAAGAACGGTAGTCGAAACCAACTTGGAAGGTGTGTTTTATAGAGCCGGTGTAAATATCATCACCAATTAAGTCGAATTGTAGAACGCTATTATTGTCATTTCGAGTGGAAGTTGAATAACTACGTTGCCGCGTATTGTATAGTTTTACTTCGTTTTCTTCTATGGCATTACCTAAACTCGCTCCTTTATCATCAAGTTTTAAGGAAGAACTATAGAAGGCACCTTTTAACGTAAGTTTATCGCTTAGTTCTCGATCCATTCTAATCGCGTAGGTAGTATTTTGAGTAATAGAACGATCATTTTCAAATCCTAAAAATTGAGAATGCGGAAGATCATAAATTGCATTCACATCATTTTCGCCTAAATTAACGGTTCCTAAATCGGGGGTACGACTGTCGTAATAGTGATCTAATTCTAGTGTTACAGTTGTCTTCTCATTAATTTCCCATTCAAAAGAAGGATTGAAGTAGAAGCTTTCTTTTTCTACCATATCCCGAAAACTATCAGCTCTTTCTAAAGCACCATTTAAACGGAATGCGATATTTTTTTCTTTGTTTAGTGGGCCATATACATCAAAGGTAGGGCGAACTTGACCAAAACTATTTCCTCTAAGACTCACACTTCCGCCAGAGGTGTATTTCGGGGTTTTAGTTACAATATTTATAATTCCACCCGGACTCCCTAAATCTGTTGCGACTCCTTGTGTTATGGAAGCATTTCCTTTTAAAACCTGAATATTATCCACACCTTGCATGTCGGTTAAAATACCAACACCGCGAAAATCGGAGTGTATGCGTACTCCATTTTTTAAAATTGGAATTCCTCTAAAACCACGTGAAGACATACTTTCACGTTTGTTTCCATACGTAGCAAATGTGTACACTCCAGGGACATTTTTGGTAGCTTCGGCTATAGATAAAGCGCCTTGGTTTTCAATTAATTTTTCGGAAAGAACGGAAATACTTTGAATCTGCTCGTACGGTTTTAACGGTAAGCGTGTAATAGATTCTATTTTATCTGGATGGTCGTTTCGATTCCCAAAAACCTCTACTTGATCAAGTTCATTGTTATGTGTCAATTGAAAATTAACACCGTTAAGGATTGGTTCTTTAGAGGTAATGGTTTGTGTTAAAATTGTATATCCCAAAGCGCTTGCTGTTAGCTGCCAAGTCCCATAGGGAACATTTTCTATAGAAAAGTGACCATTAGCATCTGCTGCAGTTCCCATGTTAAGGTCGACAATATAAACACTTGCAAATGGAACGGGACTATTGCTGTCGTCGGTTACAGATCCAGTAATTGTTGCTGCTTCTTGCGCTAATACAATATGTGTGAAAAGTATGAAAAGGATGGTAGAAAAATACTTCATTTCGGCACTATCTTTATTTAGATTAAATATAAATTGAGTGCAAATGTACTTTGAGGAATTGTGATTTCAAAGTCTATTTAGAATTGTTTTAAATAAAAAAATATAACCCTTTGAGATTTAGAGAAATGTATGAATTATTTTTTATCTAAAATATGTGTTTGATTAAAGTAGACTAGGTATTTTTGAAGTGCTAAAGAAAGGCTTTCACCTTTGTTTTTGGTATTTATGAAATATGACAGAAGTCCTTGAAAAATACATTCCTGAAGCTGCCGTTATTCCAACGTTTGAGTTGATTAAAATGAATAATGTGCATCTTAAAATCGTAAACGAACGTGTAACCCGTCATGGAGATTACCGGAAGTTACCCGATGGTGCGCATCAGATTACGGTAAATTCAAACCTGAATAAATTTCGTTTTTTTATCACTTTAATTCATGAGATTGCACATTTAGTGGCATTTCAAAAGTTTGGCAGACGCATCAAACCACATGGAAGAGAGTGGAAGCATACGTTTCAACAACTCATGCTTCCGTTTATTAGACCCGAAGTTTTTCCCAGTCAGTTGCTGCCGTTGTTGGCGCTTCATTTTAAAAACCCAAAGGCTACAAGTGATACGGATACGCGATTGGCGCTGGCGCTAAAACACTACGATGCTCCAAACGATAAAAACTATATATTTGAAATACCCTTAGGAGGGCATTTTAGGTTGTATAATGGTAAAATTTTTAAGCGTGGAAAACAACGTATTAAACGTTTTGAATGTTTAGAAGTAGCAACAGGACGCGTGTATTTATTTAACCCGAATGCCGAAGTGGAATTTTTAAAATAACAATATGAAGAATGATTATTATGCAGTGATAATGGCAGGCGGAATTGGTTCCCGATTTTGGCCGGTAAGTAGAGCAGGGTTTCCAAAACAATTTCACGATATGTTAGGAACAGGGCAGACGTTATTGCAAAAAACATTTTCGAGATTAAATGCTATTATCCCTTCGGAAAATATAGTAATTCTAACCAATGATCGCTATTTAGATATTACGTTAGAACAACTGCCAGAAATAAATCAATCGCAGGTTATCTTAGAGCCTGCCATGCGCAATACCGCTCCGTGTATTTTAATGGCGGCGTTAAAAATAAAAAAACAAAATCCCAATGCAGTGATGCTAGTGGCGCCTAGCGACCATTGGATTGAAGATGAGGCCGCTTTTGCAAACGATGTAGAGGTGTGTTTTACTGCGGCTCAAAATAATGACATGTTGGTCACTTTAGGGATTCAGCCCACCTTTCCGAATACTGGTTATGGGTATATTGAAAATGAAAAGAATTCGACTTCAGAAATAAAAAAAGTAAAGCAATTTCGAGAAAAGCCAAATTACGAAACCGCAAAACAATTTATAGCTGAAGGTAATTTTGTATGGAATGCAGGTATTTTTATATGGAGCGTGAAAAGTATTACAGCTTCTTTTGAAACGTATATGCCTACGATGACAGCTTTGTTTGAAGAAGGTAATTCAGTTTTTAATACTTCGGAAGAAAAAGAATTTATAGACAAACAGTACGGTTTGGCTGAAAATATCTCGATCGATTATGGTATTCTAGAAAAAGCAAACAACGTTTTTGTGAAGAAGGCCACTTTCGATTGGAACGATTTAGGAACTTGGGGTGCATTGCACGATAAGCTTGAAAAAGACGAGGATAATAATGCTACAGTACGCGCTACTACTCATTTGGTAGATGCTTCAGACAATATGATATATACAGCTTCAGAAAAGCTAGTTGTTATTGATGGGATAACTGATTATATTGTAGTAGATACAGACGATGTATTACTTTTGTTTCCGAAGAAAAAAGAGCAAAAAATTAAGGAATTATTAACAGAGATATCACATAAATTTGGCGTAAATTTTACCTAATCACAATGCATAATCAATTCAAAACAGAAGATTCTAACGATCAAAATAAAGCAGCTTTAAAAAAGGATGCACAAGGATTGTTTCAAAGTTTAAAGAAATTCTTTGTAGAGCTATTAGATTTTAGAGCCGACACGGATCGAGAGAGTACAGTAGAAGCTATTAAAGGAGATATTCCTTTAAAAGGTGCTACTGCTTGGATTCTTGTTTGTTCCATTTTTGTGGCATCTGTCGGGTTGAATGCAAATTCGACAGCTGTGGTAATTGGAGCCATGCTTATTTCTCCATTAATGGGACCCATTTTAGGAATAGGACTTTCACTTGCTATTAATGATATTGATACTTTAAAAAAATCATTAATCAATTTCGGGATTATGATTTTGCTGAGTGTACTTACAGCCTTTTTATTCTTTTGGCTGTTTCCGTTACGTGAAGAATCGTCAGAGTTACTAGCGAGAACAAAACCAGATATTCGGGATGTTTTAATTGCATTTTTTGGTGGTTTGGCACTTATTATAGCTCGGACTAAAAAAGGAACTATTGCCAGTGTAATTTTTGGAGTTGCAATTGCAACCGCCTTAATGCCGCCTTTGTGTACAGTAGGATACGGTTTAGCTGAAGCATTTACAGATAACTCTAAAGGATTGAATTTTGCAATGGGAGCTATGTATTTATTTATTATAAATACCATCTTTATTGCCTTAGCAACCTTTATCGTACTTAAGTTGTTGCGTTTTCCAATGATTAAATATGTAAACTCTAAGCGTCGTAAAAATATAGCTAGAGTTGCTTCCTTTTTGGCTATCTTAGTGATGGTTCCAGCAACGTTTACATTTATCAATGTACTACGAGAAAGTGCTTTTAATAATAGTGCCAAAGAGTTTATTGAAAAAGAATTAGACGCGTTGCCAAATGCAGCCTACATGAAAAAGTATGCTACATACCACTTTAGAGAGAATGACATATCTACTATTGAGTTAACTTCTTTTGGTACCGATCAAATTGCGTCATCTACATTGGATATCTTGAAAAATAGGTTATTGAGTTATAGTGCCCTAGAGGACACGAAGTTATTAATCAATCAAAATGTGAAGGACAATAACTTTCAAGATGAGGTTCGATATATGGAAGAGTTGCGTTCTAGAGATTCGTTAGATTTATTAACGAAGAATCAAAAAATTATTTATTTAGAAGAGAAAGTTTCAAGATTGAGTAGGCTTGAAGATGATATGATTCCTTTTGAGTCTATTTGTGCTGAAGCAAAAATTAATTACGATAATATTGAGACATTAAGTTACTCTAATACGCTTGTTTCTAATTTTAAGAAGATTGATACACTTACAATTTTTAATGTTACTTGGGGAGCAGGAAGCACGGTAGAGTCTGTTAAAAAGGATAAAAAGAAGCTCTATGAGTGGCTTAAGTATAAGTTGAAGAAAGACACACTTGTTGTTAAATAATACAAATAAAAAGCCTCTTTGTAAAGAGGCTTTTTTATTGAATTTATGAATTCGTGTTTTATTCTTTTATGAATTTAAAAGTACTTCGTTTGGTATCTTGTGTTAGTTGTAAAAAGTAAATTCCGCTAGGGATAGAAGTGATGTTAACGCTGTTTTCTGAAGAAATATAAGTGGTTAGTACAATTTTACCATTCACATCTATAATACGTACCTGTGCATTTTCAAACCCTTTTTCTGAAAGAGTTAAAATTCCTGTTGAAGGATTCGGATAAAAAGAAAGGTTTTCAATGTTGAAGTCGGTTGTTGCTAATGGAGAACTTCCTTCTACAATCACATGATGTATGTTCGGGTCAAGCGTGTCAAAAATATCTACTGTTCCTGAAGGCCATGTAACAACCACTTGATCTATTTCAGTTTCAGAGCCTATTCCAAAATGTGCTACCAAGGAGTTCATATGGCTAAAACCTTCTCCAGATCTAACTTCTCGCATTTGCGTTCCCCAATTTCCCATAATCTGAATGCGAGCTCCAATTCCGTTGGGGTTGCTTTCAACGCCTTCAAGCGTAAATTTCACCCAGTTGTTCGCATTTCCATTGTTTATAAAAAGGTTTCCGTCGTTTACAACATCTAAAAAACCATCGTTGTTAAAGTCACCTATAGCACCTTCATCAAAATCAAGACTCATTCCTGTAAAGGTAAGGTCTCCATTGTTCAAGTATATTTCATTAGACATTTCAGAAAAAATATCGACAAAACCATTATTGTCAAAATCGGCTGCCTGATTTTCCCAAGCACCTAAGTCGTCAGGGTTTATTTGAGTCGTGCCAATAATATCGGTGAAATTTCCTGTTCCATCATTTAGCATAAATCTATTTTGAAAATCGTGATTTACTATAAAAGCATCAAAGTCACCATCATTATCAAAATCTTCAAAAACAGTAGACCATGATTGTGCGTTGTCTTTCATTCCTATACTACCCGCATTTTCAGTAAACACACCAAAGCCATCATTTGTGTACATAGCATTGTCTCTAAAAGGGTCGCCAGGACTAGCGCCAGAACGACATTTGGTAAGGTACATGTCTTGGTCGCCATCATTATCGTAATCTACCCATACGGCAGCATAATTTCCTGGGGCATTAACAGTTTGAATTAGTGTTTGGTCTAGGGTCATATTCCCGTTACCATCGTTTCGATAGGGATGACTTAAATCCACATCGTGACACACAAACGAATCTAAATCGCCATCATTATCAATATCGGCAATGGTAGAGCGTTGAGAGAATATGTATTCAGGATGTGTAATTTCAGAATAACTTGTTCCGTCATTGTTAGCTAGTAGAAAAGAAACTCGGGAGCTATGTCCTAATACAAAATCGATATGTCCGTTATCGTCTAAGTCACCTGCAGCAACACTCCAATCGGGAACGTTTTGAATCGGCATAGGAATCCATACAGAGTTAAATGTATGATCTCCTTGTTGGTAATCTATTCCGATACCGTTTTGCGATATCCGGACATAATCGTCTAGATAGTCGTTGTTTACATCTACGGCAACTTCAGAATAATCTGTGTAATTTCCAAGTAATGAACTTTGATTGGTGAATGATACTTGTGCAAATAGAAACGTACTGCTAAAAAGGAGGGCAGTAAAAAGGAAGCCTTTTTTCATGGTGGATAATTTAGTCTAGCTAAAATTAAACTAAATTATTTGATTTTTAAAAGGTTAGGGGGCTTAATGTTATTGCTCGCTAATTTGAATATCTCTTATTTTCTTAAATAAATTGGAAGAATATACAAAATCGGTAACGTCTTGATTGTCTGTTTTAAAAATTTGATCATTGTCTCCTTGCCATACTAAAAGGCCGTTTTTAAGGAATACAATTTTTTCTCCAATTTCCATTACTGAATTCATGTCGTGAGTTACCACTACGGTTGTAATGTTATTTTCGTGTGTAATTTCTTGAATTAAATTATCAATTACAGTTGCTGTCTTTGGATCTAAACCTGAGTTTGGTTCGTCACAAAATAAGTATTTTGGATTATTTACAATAGCTCTAGCAATCGAAACCCTTTTTTGCATTCCTCCAGAGATTTCGGCTGGAAACTTTTTGTTTACATTTTCAAGTTTTACTCTTTTTAGAACTTCATTTACTCGCCCAAGCATCTCCGATTTTTTCTGTTTGGTAAACATTCGAAGTGGGAACATGACGTTTTCTTCAATAGTCATCGAATCAAATAGAGCCCCGCCTTGAAATAGCATGCCTATTTCTTCTCTTAGGGTTCTTTGCTCTTCATCATCCATATTCTGAATGGCTTTATCTTCAAAAAAAATATTGCCATCATCAGGTTTAAACAATCCGATTAAACATTTGAGTAGTACTGTTTTTCCACTACCACTTTGCCCAATAATAAGATTGGTTTTTCCTTTGTAGAAAGTAGTTGTAATTCCTTTTAGAATTTCCTCTTCTCCAAAGCTTTTCTTTATGTTATCTACTTTTATCATGAGCTTAAAAGAAGTTGTGTTATTATATAATTGGATAAGATAATAAGGACACTGGTCCAAACAAATGAATTTGTACTTGCTTTACCAACCTCTAAAGCACCACCCTTCATGTAATAACCTTGCCAAGATGGAACTGTCGCTAAAATGATTGCAAAAACAAACGTTTTTATAAATGCATATATAATGTGAAACGGAATAAAGTCTTCTTGTAGTCCTTGTATAAAAGCATCTGAGGAGCTAAATCCGCCATATACTGCGGCAACCCATCCGCCTAAAATTCCTAAAAACATAGCGATAGCGATTACAAATGGGTAAAACATAATCGCTACTATCTTTGGAAAAACAAGATAGTTAAGTGAGTTAATACCCATAACTTCTAGGGCGTCAATTTGCTCTGTAACTCGCATTGAGCCAATACTGGAAGTAATAAAAGACCCTACTTTACCCGCCATAATAATAGACAAAAAGGTAGGGGCAAACTCTAAAATAATGGATTGGCGTGTTGCAAAACCAACTAAGTATTCTGGAATTAATGGATTGTCAATATTTAAAGCTGTTTGGATGGCGACTACACCACCTACGAAAAATGAAATAAACGCTACAATCGGAATCGAATCGATAATTAAATCGTCGATTTCTTTAAAAATTAATTCCTTTAAAACAGACGTCTTAGTAGGACTGCTAAATATTTTTTTTAGCATTATAAAGTAAGAACCAATGTCTTCGATGTATTTCATATCAGTATAGCTAAAGCTAAGGTAACAAATATTACAGACTGTTTTTTAAAAGTGGACTGAAACCTTACTTTTCAGAAAGCAGTGAGAGCATTTTATAGTAAATCTCAGTATTTTCATAAATACCATTAAATAGAGTAGCTCCAGGACCTTCAGCAAAAACAGGAACCATTGTTCCGGAATGTCCACTCGTAGAAAAAGTAGGTTTAATTTTGTTGTAATCTCCACTATCAGACGATAAAGTGAATCCTCCAGTTTCATGATCGGCAGTTACAATGACTAACGTTTCTCCGTTTTGTTTGGCAAAATCTAAAGCGGCTCCAAGTGTAGCATCAAAATCGATTAATTCGCTAATTAAGTAGTCTGCCTCGTTGTTGTGACCTCCCCAATCTATTTGAGAACCTTCAACCATTAAAAAGAAGCCTGTGTCGTTTTTCGATAATTTCTGAAGCGCCAATTTTGTAGCTTTTTCTAAAAAATTACCACGGCCTTCAATCATTTTCGGCATACCATCTTCAGCCAATAGAAATCCTTGTTTTTTGTCTGAAACAGTCTCGGTTAATTCAGTTGTATTAATATCATACCCATTTTTCCGAAGCGCTTCAATTAAATTTTTTCCGTCTTTACGCTTATTGAAAAACTTAAGACCTCCGCCAGCAAAGAAATCTACATTTGAAGTAGGTAAAAAAGCGGCAATATCATCATACAAACGTCTGGATTTTGAATGTGCAAAGAAGCTAGCAGGAGTTGCATGTACAATTGACGAAGTTGAAATTAAACCAATTCCGAACCCTCTTTTCGAAAGTTTTTCTGAAATTGTTTCCACGGCAATGGTGTCTTTGTTAACACCAATGGCACCGTTGTAGGTTTTAAGTCCGATAGAAAAAGCCGTAGCGCCTGCTGCCGAATCTGTAATTAAATCACTTGATGAAGAAGTTTTACTCAGTCCAATCGTAGAGAAGCGTTCAAAATTTGGTTTGTTCGTATTGTAGTAAATACTTGAAGAAACTTGGCTTAAGCCCATTCCGTCCCCAACAAGAAAAATGATGTTTTTAGGTTTTTTGACAGTAGTTTCAGTTACTGTTACTTCGTTTTCGTTTACTTGTAATGATACACATGACGAAAAGGTGAAAACAGCTACAATAGAGAGGATAAAAAGGGGTGTTTTTAATTTCATAACGTTTGTTTACTTTGCTTTTTCAAAAATACGGATAAAGATATTTTATAACGTTAAAAGAAGGTTATAAGGTTACAAAAATTTGCGTTTAATGCCTTTCCAACGAAGCGTTCGTATAAAATGTCCTTCTTCTTCAGAAACAACAAATGCTGCATTACTCTTTTTCGCTTTGTGATATCCTTTTATACAATTTAAGTAGTAGGTGAAACTCTTCTTTCTGAATGCTAATTTTGCAGCTGCAATATGCGTGAGGATCTTTCCGTAGCGCATTTTATAAAAAGCTTCTCCTTGTTTAAATTTTGCGCCTTTTGAATACGATGCGCCTGTAGGTTTTAAGTGTTTTACGTGTAACGTAGGATCCGTTTTTACACTCCAGCCGTGATACTGTGCAAGTAATTCGTCTATAGTATCCCAACCCATGGTATTCTTTAAACCATTCATTTGGTTGAAGCACGCTTTTCGATACGCTTTTAAGGCGCCTCGAATGTGATCTTTATTGGTGAGATTTTCTAACACCCATTCTCCCTTTTTTTCAATATAACAAAATCCTCCAGCCATTCCGCAGGTCGGATTTTCTTTAAAAAGGGCTGCAATGCGTTGGAGGTAATTTTCAGGGAAAATAAGATCAGCATCAAACTTACAGATAATGTCGTAGTTTGTGTCAAGAGTTTCTAGTCCTTTATTAAAGGCGTTAATTACTTTACTTCCGGGTTGATGTATTGCTTCGGAAGAAAACGAAACGGAGTGGATGAAGGGATATTTTTCAGCAACTGCATCGATGCATTTTTGAGTGTTGTCTGTTGAATTGTCATTTACCACAAGAATCTTTTCCGGTAAAAAGCTTTGTTTCGCTAACGACTGAAGCGTACGTGTTATGGAAGCTTCTTCGTTATAGGCGGGTATGACAATGTAAATTTTCATTATATACGTTCGGCGTACACCAAATAGTACCTTGGTGTGAATCGTCTAAGAATAGGGCGAAAGCCTATTTTTTTTACAGGATTGGTAAATTGAATGCTTTTTTTAATCTTCCAACCTGCTTTTTCTAACAACCAGTCAAATTGCCAATCTTCAAATTCGTGATAATGACGGTCCCATTTATCAGTTTTACTTCTATATGCAGAAGCAAACCATAATTTTAAAGGAACAGAGGCTATAAGTTTTTTAGCTTTAATGTCATTCAATACATTAAAAGGAGAAACTAAATGTTCAAAAATTTCGAATGCTGTAACCACATCATAGTCGTTCGTTTTTACAGCAGAAGTATCTAAATCAAGGTCTTCACCTCCTGTGTTAGTTACATTGTAGCCTTCCTTTTGTAAAATTTCAGAAAAAGGATTGGACACTCCTAAATCTAAAATTGAATGCTCTTTTGTAATAACTTCTTCTAAAAACTGAAAGGTATGCTTGTATCTCTTCTTTGGAAATTTGCCTTCGTACATTATTATACTCTGTAAACAATTGCATTAATATTCATCCCAGCGCCAACGCTAGCAAACATCACAATGTCACCTTTGTTTACTTTTTGACCTTGTAATTTCCCGTTTAAAACAAGATCGTATAAAGTAGGAACTGTAGCGACACTAGAATTTCCTAACTCTTCAATGGTCATTGGCATAACATCGGCAGGAATCGGTTTGTCATATAAGCCATAAAAGCGTTTTACGATTGCTTCGTCCATTTTTTCATTCGCTTGATGAATAAATATTTTTTTCAAATCATCAATGCTTTGACCACTTGCATCCAAACATTCCTTCATAGCGTCTGGAACATTGTTAAGCGCAAATTCGTAAATTTTCCGACCGTACATTTTTATGTAACGGCGTTCTTCCTCTAAATCATGGTTGTTAGAGGGACCAAAATAAATATAATGGGCCTCGTCGTAGGTGTATGTTGCAGTTTTATGAGATAAGATACCACTTGCTTCATCAGTAAACTCGATAATAGCCGCACCTGCACCATCGCTATAAATCATCGAATCTCTATCGTGTGGATCTATGACTCTTGAAAGCGCTTCTGCGCCAATAATCAAACATCTTTTTGCGATTCCAGCCTTGATAAAAGCATTCGCTTGAATCATACCTTCTATCCAACCTGGACATCCAAAAAGGACATCGTATCCAACACACGAAGGATTTTTAATTTTTAAATTGTGCTTTACACGTGTTGCGATACTAGGAACGGTATCACTTTGTGCATCGCCATGTTTTACATCTCCATAGTTGTGGGCTACAATAATATAGTCCAACGTTTCAGGGTCAATTTTTGCATTGTCAATCGCCTTTTGAGCGGCATACGATGCAATGTCTGAAGTAGTTAAATTGTCTTTAATATAGCGTCTTTCAGCAATGCCAGTGATCGCTTTAAACTTCTTTATAATGATCTCATTTTCATGTCCAAATCGAGAACCATCTTCATTAAAGAAATTGTGGTTTTCAAATTGATCGTTTCTGGCAATTCCGCTGGGGATATAGCTGCCTATGCCTGTAATGGTAACACCCATTGTTATAAAATTTTTTTAAAAGTACATAAAAGGTCTAACCTAACAACATCCGAAGTAATGAAATAATTTTACTTTCTCAAATTCTCAATAATACTCCGTTCTTTTGGGTATTATACAATTATTTGGTTAAATAACTAGAATTCTATAATGTAATTATTGTCGTTGCGCGTTATTTGATTAAAAAAAGACCCTTCCGTAGAAAGGTCTTTTAGTATAAAAAACAGTGCTATGCATTAGTTTCCATATACGCTTCAATAGGCTCGCAACTGCAAATTAAGTTACGGTCTCCAAAAGCGTCATCAACTCTACGTACAGTAGGCCAAAATTTATTTTCAGATACATACGCTAACGGAAAAGCAGCTTCTTGTCTAGAGTAAGGAAACTCCCAAGTGTCGCTAGTTACCATTGTTAAGGTATGTGGTGAATTTTTAAGAACATTGTTAGCATTGTCTTTCTCTGAAGCATCAATCTCTTTGCGAATCGATATCATAGCGTCACAAAAACGGTCTAACTCTGCCTTACTTTCACTTTCTGTTGGTTCAATCATTAATGTTCCTGCTACCGGAAACGAAACAGTTGGTGCGTGAAAACCATAATCCATTAATCGTTTTGCGATGTCAGTTACTTCAATTCCATTTTCTTTAAATGGACGACAATCTACAATCATTTCGTGTGCTGCACGACCGCGTTCTCCTGTGTATAATACATCAAAATGTCCGCTAAGACGTTCTTTAATATAGTTTGCGTTTAAAATAGCATATTGTGTCGATTTCTTTAAACCGTCAACACCAAGCATAGTGATGTATGCGTACGATATTAAACACACCAAAGAGCTTCCCCAAGGAGCAGCTGAAATTGCCGAAATAGCATTTTCTCCTCCAGTTTCAATGACTGGATTTGTTGGTAAAAACGGAACTAATTGTTTTGCAACACAAATTGGACCTACTCCTGGACCTCCACCACCGTGTGGAATTGCAAAGGTTTTGTGTAGGTTTAAGTGACAAACGTCTGCGCCAATAGCACCTGGATTTGTAAGGGCTACTTGTGCATTCATGTTTGCACCGTCCATATATACTTGTCCGCCGTTTTCGTGAATTAAACTTGTAACTTCTTTAATTGCCGATTCGTACACACCATGTGTCGAAGGGTATGTTACCATTAAACACGCTAAGTTGTCTTTGTGTAATGCTGCTTTTTCTCTTAAATCGTCAACATCAATATTTCCTTCAACAGTTGCTTTGGTAACAACTACTTTCATTCCAGCCATGACTGCACTTGCCGGATTTGTTCCGTGCGCAGAGGATGGGATTAGGCAAATATTTCTATGTGCATCACCGCGAGATTCGTGGTACGCTCTAATAACCATTAACCCTGCATACTCTCCTTGAGCCCCAGAGTTTGGTTGTAATGAAGTGCCTGCAAATCCAGTGATTTCAGTAAGTTGTTGTTCTAATTTTCTAAGCATCAATTGGTATCCTTCCGCTTGCGCAACAGGTACAAAAGGGTGCATGTTTCCCCATTGAGGGTCACTTAACGGAAGCATTTCAGCCGCAGCATTTAGTTTCATAGTACAAGATCCTAACGAAATCATAGAGTGATTTAACGATAAATCTTTACGCTCTAATTTTTTAATATAGCGCATCAATTCCGTTTCGCTGTGATACGAATTGAAAACCTCGTTGGTTAAAAAATCTGTTTTTCTGTTTACTTCCTTCGGAATTTTATTTCCAATAAGTAATTCAGTGATTTCTGAAGCTTCTTTTTGAGCAGCTTCGGCAAAAATGCGTACAATTCTATTAATGTCTTTTAACGTAGTTGTTTCATTTAAAGAAATAGAAACAGTCGCGTCGTCTGGATAGTAAAAGTTCACTTCATTGGCTTCAGCAATTGCTTTAATTTTTGAAGCTTCTGTTTTAATGGCAATGGTATCGAAATAGGTTTCGTTTGCTTGAAAGTATCCTAAGTTTTCCAATGAATCTGCCAACGTTACTGCCTTATTGTGCAATTTAGTCGCAATATCTTCTAAGCCTCTCGGACCGTGATATACGGCGTACATTCCAGCCATAACTGCAAGAAGTACTTGTGCAGTACATATGTTAGAGGTTGCTTTATCACGTTTAATATGCTGCTCACGAGTTTGAAGTGCCATACGCAAAGCACGATTGCCATCGGTATCTTTGGTAACTCCAATAATACGTCCTGGAATGCTACGTTTGTATTCGTCTTTAGTTGCGAAAAAGGCAGCGTGAGGGCCTCCATACCCTAATGGAATTCCGAAACGTTGAGTCGTTCCTACAACAACATCTACTCCAAAATTACCTGGCGATTCTAATTTTACCAAGCTTAAGATGTCGGCTGCAACCGCAACTTTAATTTGTGCATCTTTTGCTTTTGCAATAAACTCTTTATAATTATATACACGTCCAGTTTTTCCTGGATATTGAAGAATCATTCCGAAGAATTCCGAAGAAAAATCAAATGTTTCATGATTTCCAACGACTAATTCGATTCCTAAAGGCTGCGATCTAGTTTGTAATAGCGATAATGTTTGTGGTAATACTTCTTCAGAAACGAAGAATTTTACAACATTGTTTTTCTTTTGGTCGCGCTCTCTTACAGCGAATAATAATGCCATTGCTTCTGCAGCAGCAGTCGCTTCATCTAACAACGAAGCATTCGCAAGTTCCATACCTGTTAAATCGATAACCATGGTTTGGAAATTTAACAAGGCTTCTAATCTCCCTTGGGCGATTTCAGCTTGGTAAGGTGTATATGCAGTGTACCATCCCGGATTTTCAAGAATGTTACGTTGGATTACTGGAGGAGAGATGGATTGGTTGTATCCCAAACCAATATATGTTTTAAAAACTTTGTTTTTAGCTGCTAGCTCATTTATATGTTCTAGGTATTCATGTTCGCTTAAGGCTGGATCGAGGTTTAGTTCCTTCTGTAAACGAATATCGTCTGGAACAGTTTCGAAAATTAGTTGCTCCATCGAGTCAACTCCAACGGTTTTAAGCATTTCAGAAAGGTCGCTTCTACGAGGACCAATGTGACGTAAGGCAAAAGAATCTGTGTTCATTAATTTGCATTTGAAATTAGGGTGCAAAAATACGGTTTTTAATACTATTTTTTATTTTTTTAAAGAGAGTAAACGCAGTATTTTTCAACTAAAAAAGAAGGTTATGAACACTTTCGCTATTTTTACGCGATGAACCTCCTAAAACGCCTCTTTCGTTTTTATATAAATTCTAGCATTCATGTAGCTTTAGCTGTGGTTGCTTTGGTAGGGGTTACCGTAATGGAATACGACTTAGCAATTCCCTATTATTTGTTAGGTTTTGTGTTTTTTGGAACCATAACGGGGTATAATTTTGTGAAATATGCCGAAGTAGCGGGATTGCAGCATCGAAATTTGACAGATAGTTTAAAGACGATTCAGGTTTTTTCTTTTTTTTGCTTCGGAATATTACTCTTTTTTCTATTCCATCTTTCCGTTCACACATTGGTCATGGTAGGAGTTTTTGCAATGCTTACTTTTTTTTATGCGGTTCCCTTTCTGAAACATAAGAATTTAAGAACCTTTTCCGGATTAAAAATTTTTATCGTAGCAGTGGTTTGGGCGGGTGTTACCGTTTTTGTTCCCTTAGCAGCTTCAAAAGTGGAATTAACAACAGACGATTGGCTTACATTTGTACAACGCTTTTTTATCGTGGTAGCATTAATACTTCCGTTCGAAATACGCGATCTTCGGTACGATGTCACTGCTCTAAAAACCCTTCCGCAGCAAATAGGAATACGTAAAACGAAACTTTTTGGAGTCGTTTTATTGATGTTGTGTATTTTAGTAGAAGGTTTTAAGGATGTGCTTTCTTCAAACTATTTGTATAGCTTGTTGTTTGTGTGTTTGCTAATAGGAGTATTGTTAATTGCTTCGAAAAAAAAACAAACGAGGTATTTTGCTTCTTTTTGGGTGGAGAGTGTACCTATTTTTTGGTGGGGACTTTTCGTTGTATTAGAAAGCTTATTTTGATAATTGTTGCCTAATTTGCTCTTTCATCACTTCTTTTTGTTCCTTCGGAAGGATTTGCGGTTTCGATTTTTTTATTGCCTTGGTGAGTTTGGTGTTCCTAGATGAATACCCGCGACAATTGGCGCAAAAAAGTTTATGCGTCAATAACTTAATTTTCTCAAATATAGTTGCTTCGCTATATTGAGCTTTGTCACATTTGTGACCTGCTTCTTCACAGTTTATAAATAGCTTCATATCTTTTTTAAAACCAATTTTCTTCTAAACAATCGGCCATCGATTTTCTTGCGCGATGAATGATTACCCATAGATTAGACGCAGTAATATTGAATTCATTACAAATAGCTTCAGTTTCAAAACCTTCTATGGTTTTCATTTTAAAAATGGTCGCTTGTTTTTCATTTAACTTACCTAAACAATTTAAAATTGCCAATCCTAACTCTTCATTTTCCATAGTGTCTTCAGCAGTTTTGTCAAAAGGGTCGCTTACGCGTTCTTCTAACCAATCTCCTTCCGAATCTTCATCAGAATAGTTCATTCTAACTTCCGCTTTTCCTTTTCGGGAGTTAATTTTACGATAGTGGTCTATCACTTTTCGCTTTAAAATCGAAATCAACCACGTTCTTTCAGAAGCTTCCCCTTTAAAATTCGCCTTCGATTTAAGTGCTGCTAAAAATGTTTCTGAAACTATATCTTGCGCTATTTCGTGGTCATTAACTCGCGTAATAGTATAGTTATATAGGTAGTCCGAATATCGATCTACCCAAGTTTCAGGGAATAATTTTTCTGAAGACATAGTTTTTCTTCTGATGATTTTTTTCAAAAATAGGAAAGTTTTGCCTAGAATAATCGAAAAGTTTCAGTTTCTATCGTCTCTAAAAGGTTAAATAGTTCTAAATTTGAGCATGGCTTTTATTAAAAAACTACATTTATAGCTCCTTACACAGAAACAATTATGAAAAAAAACAAACTCTTTACACTTATTCTTGCTTTTGGTTTTGCACTTACAGTTTATGCCCAGGAAACCGAAAATTTTTACGCAACAATGGCATTGCAAGATGCTTTAGAACTTAAAAATGATCTCCCCGATGAGGTTGAAATCTTAGAGAAATACAGAAATGAAGCAGCCGTTTATATGTCTCCAGAAGCAGGGCACTACGTGCATGACAAAGTATTGGTGCACGGACCGGGATATATTTTTAAAGCCAACAAAGAGGCGGCTATAGCTGCTATTAAAAGAGGAAATATTGAGAGTAGAGGAGCTTTAATGGCGTATACTATCACAGAAGATGCATTTGTAAACCAAGCATTGGATGTTATTAATACACAAAATATTGAAGATCATATTTTAGAATTAGAGGCCTACGGTACACGTTACCACAACAGAGCTTCTGCAACCCAAGCTGCAGTCGATTTAAAAGCAAAATGGGAAGCAATGGCAGCGTCGTATGGTAGAACAGACGTAAGTGTGCGTTTGTTTAATCACGTAAATACGCAAATGCCATCTGTAATTATGACCATTGAAGGAGCCGAAATTCCTGACGAATATGTAATCGTAGGAGGACATTTAGATTCTACCTCTAATCAAGGAAATAACGATGCACCAGGAGGAGATGACGATGCTTCAGGGATCGCAACCATTACAGAAGCAACGCGTGCGTTATTCGAAATTGGGTTTACTCCAAAAAGAACTATCGAGGTAATGGCGTATGCAGCCGAAGAAATTGGATTGGTAGGATCTGAAGAAATTGCACAAGAGTACAGTTCAAATAATGTTAACGTAACATCAGTAGTACAATTTGATATGACCAATTATAATGGTTCTGCAAATGACATTTCTTTTATTACCGATTATACAAATTCTGAATTGAACGGATATTTAATGCAACTTTTAGATCATTATAACGCTGCGGGTTCTCATCAAGTAACATACGCAACATCTCTATGTAATTATGGATGTTCAGATCACGCTAGTTGGAACAATGAAGGATATAAAGCTTCTTTTCCTTTTGAAGCTAACTTTGGCGATCACAATCCGAATATCCACACAGCAAGTGACACCTTTGCTGTTTCTGGAACCGCTACACATGCAACAAAATTCACAAAATTATGTGTTGAGTATTTAATTGAAGCTTCCAAAAGTTATTTGCTATCTGTAGATGATACGCAAGCATCTACTGTTTTTGTAGCAGTGAATACTACAACATTAACGTACGATGTTACCGCTGCAACAAAAAGCTTTGAGCATATAGCATTGGTTGATATGCAAGGAAAGCAAGTGTTTGAAGCAACGCTTACTGAAACAAAAGGAACTCTTTCTTTACAAGAATTGCCTTCTGGAGTGTATGTAGCAACATTACGTACAGATGGAAAAGATTCTGTTTCAAAGAAAATAATCGTAGAGTAACGATTTTAAACTAAATTACTTGCTAAAATTACATCAGTTAATTCTCATGACGAAAGTTGTGAGAATTAATTTTTTATGGCTGTTTCTTGGTGCGGATACGAACAGTTCGATTCTCCAACGAGTTTTCCTTCATCATTGAGGTCAAACTTGCAGCATTCGTTAAAGTTTTTAGTTAAAATCGCTTTTGATCGTCGTATTCGGGCTTTCACATTTGCAATACTTATTCCGAGTAATTCGGCAGCTTCCGCTTGTTTTTTGCCTTTTAGATAGACCAAGTCTATAACTTCGTTGTATTCTTTAGGTAAGTTCGTTACAAACCGCTCAAAACAACATAGCTCTTCGTAGTTTTCAGTAGTGGTAATGGCGTCTAAATTCGATTTGTGAACGGTTTTTGATTCCGCTTTGAAGTAATTTATAATTTCATTGCGAGCTATTTGAAACGTCCACGCTTTTGCTTTTTCGACATCCTTCAACTGCGCTATATTGAGATGAATTTTCAGAAAAGAATTTTGTAAAATTTCATTAGCAGCGTCTTTGTCTTTCACCTTTTTCAGAATAAAAAAGTACACTTGCGTATTGAATCTATTCCATAATGTGCTTGTTTCAATATTCATAAAACGATTTTTTAAAGGTTGACCCAAAAGCCAACCTTTGTATTTAGCAACACGTACAGTTTTTACATTCACATTTCGTGCACGGACACTTGCTTTCTAAACAGTTTCCGCAGTTACAATTTGTGCATTCGCAGTTTGTGCATTGACAATTTTTCATAGGAATAAAATTTAAAGTTCAATAAGTAGACTTTAAATTCCTTAAAAGGATACACGTTTTTTTATTTTTTCTGAATATTATCTTTTAATCTATAAGTCCAGCGCGTTTCAACAAGGCATCTGGATTTGGTTTTTGTCCGCGAAACTGAACATACAACTCCATAGGGTCTTGCGTTCCTCCTTGTGAAAGCACAAAGTTTTTAAATTTATCGGCTACTTTCTTATTGAAAATACCTTCTTGTTTAAAATATGCAAACGCATCGGCATCTAGTACTTCGGCCCATTTATAACTGTAATAACCAGCCGAATACCCGCCTTGAAAAATATGAGAAAACGAAGTGCTCATACAGTTTTCCGCAACATCAGGATACAAGCTTGTATGTTCGAAGGCCGCTTTTTCAAACGCTTTTACATCTTCTATAGTTGTTGGGTCTGCACCATGCCACGCCATATCTAACAAGCCAAAACTCAACTGACGCAAGGTTTGCATTCCTTCGTGAAACGTAGCAGAGTCTTTAATCTTTTCTACCAATTCCATCGGAATTACTTCGCCTGTTTCGTAATGCGTCGCAAACAACTCTAACGTCTCTTTTTCATAACACCAGTTCTCTAAAATCTGACTCGGAAGCTCCACAAAATCCCAAAATACACTAGTTCCGCTTAATCCTTTATAGGTTGTGTTGGCAAGCATACCGTGTAAGGCATGTCCAAACTCGTGAAACAAAGTAGTAACCTCGTTAAAGGTTAGTAAAGAAGGCTTGCTAGCTGTTGGTTTTGTGAAATTGCAAACAATAGAAACGTGTGGTCTGTCGTTTACACCGTCTTTAATTTGTTGCGGTTTAAAGGATGTCATCCAAGCACCGCCTCTTTTCCCTGCTCTTGGGTGGAAGTCGGCGTAAAAGATAGCAACGAGTTCACCTTCGGCGTCAGTTACGCGATAGGTTTTTACATCTGCATGGTATTTGTCAATATCTTGAACCTCTTCGAATGAAAGTCCGTAGAGTTTTTGAGCCACTGTAAATACCCCGTTAATCACATTTTTAAGTTCAAAATAAGGTTTTAGTTTCTCGTCGTCTAAGTCGAATAACTTCTGCTTCAATTTTTCAGCATAATAGCCACTGTCCCATTTTTGAAGTTGGTCAATACCGTCTAATTCTTTAGCAAAAGCTTCAAGTTCACTAAATTCTTTTTCGGCAGCAGGTTTTGCTTTTTCTAACAATTCATTTAAGAAAGAAATGACATGTTGTGGTTTTTCAGCCATGCGCTCTTCCAATACGAAATGTGCGTGACTTTCATAGCCTAATAATTTAGCTCTTTGGAAACGTAATTTTGCGATTTGTAATACGTTTTTTTGGTTGTCTGATGCGTTGTTTTGAAATGCCTTTGCGCCAAATGCCAAGGACATTTTTTTCCGAAGTTCGCGAGAATCGGCATAGGTCATAAATGGAATGTAGCTAGGATAATCTAGAGTAAACATCCAACCTTCTTTGCCTTTTTCTTTTGCGGTTTGGGCAGCGGCTTCTTTCGCACCTTCAGGCAATCCGGAAAGGTCTTTTTCATCCGTTAGTAGCATCTCGAAAGCATTTGTTTCGGCCAATACATTCTCGCCAAACGTAAGTTTCAGCTTTGCTAATTCGGTATCGATTTTACGTAAGGTCGCTTTCTTTTCTTCAGAAAGATTTGCACCGTTTCGAGAAAAACCTTTGTACTGTTTTTCAAGTAACATTTGCTGTTCGCCCGTCAAAGTAAGTTGGTCTTTTGAATTGAAAACTTCTTTTACCCTTGCGAATAAGGCTTCATTCAGCAATAAATCATTTTGAAAGTCGGTCAATAGCGGTGATATTTCTTGTGCTATTTTCTGAATTTCGTCATTGGTTTCGGCGCTATTCAGATTGAAAAATATACTAGTCACACGATCTAATTGCATACCTGTATTTTCTAAGGCTTCTACAGTGTTGCTGAAAGTTGGTGCTTCCGGATTAGAAGCAATTGCTTCCACTTCAGCTTTGGTCGTCTCGATAAGCGATTGTATAGCGGGTAAAAAATGCTCGTTTTTAATGCTTGAAAATGGAGCGGTATTGAAAGGTGTTAATAAGATGTTTTTCATAATGTTTAATTTTCAAATGTCAGTCTGTTATCTGCTGTCTGATCGAGCGCAGTCGAGACCTCTTCTTGAGTAGGTTTAAAATTAGAATGTGTTTAATTTCTGCATTCTATTTTAGCATGTGCTTACTTTTTCATTTGTCTAGCACCTTCTTCTACCTTCATTTTTAGCCCTTCTTTGTAGGCTAAAATTTTATCTAACACACATTTGTCTGCAGATCCAATGATTTGTGCGGCTAGAATCCCAGCATTTTTTGCGCCATTTAAGGCAACGGTTGCTACAGGAACACCGCCAGGCATTTGCAAAATAGAAAGGATAGAATCCCATCCATCGATAGAATTGCTCGATTTTACGGGAACACCAATTACAGGTAAGGGTGATAATGACGCAATCATTCCTGGTAAGTGGGCAGCGCCACCAGCGCCCGCAATAATGACAGAAATACCTCTTGTGTGGGCGTTTTTCCCGTAGTCATAAAGCTTGTCGGGTGTGCGATGTGCCGAAACAATATCGACTTCAACTTCAATGTCAAATCCTCTTAAAATTTCAACAGCGTCTTGCATAACTGGCAAATCGCTTGTGCTTCCCATAATGATTCCTACTTTCGACATATATATATTTTTAACGTTGGTGTGTTGTGATTACTCACTTATTACTTGAATGGTTTTTTTTACTTTTTCGGCAATTTTTCTGGCTTCGGAAAGATCCTCGTTCACAATGGTAACGTGCCCCATTTTACGAAATGGACGCGTTTCTTTTTTTCCGTAGATGTGTGGTGTAACACCCTCCATCGCCATAATTTCTTCAATGTTTTTGTAAAGAACAGGTCCGGTATGTCCTTCGGCGCCCACAAGGTTCACCATAATTCCGCCCGCTTTGCTATCTGTTTTTCCTAAGGGTAAATTTAGAATCGCACGAATGTGCTGCTCAAATTGATTGGTATAACTAGCTTCAATGGTTTGGTGTCCGCTATTATGTGGTCTTGGAGCCACTTCGTTTACAATAATGTCGTCGTCTTCCGTTTGAAATAATTCAACCGCAAGTAATCCTACATGTTTAAATGTTTGAGAAACGTTGGTCGCAATGTCACGCGCTTTTTCAGCAACAGCAGCATCGATTCGTGCCGGACAAATAACATACTCCACCTGATTGGCTTCTGGATGAAATTCCATCTCCACCACAGGATATGTTTTTACCTCTCCTTTGGGGTTGCGTGCTACTATCACTGCCAATTCATTTTTGAAAGGAATTAGTTTTTCAGCAATGCACTCCACATCGGGCAGCGGAATAATATCTTCGGCATCTCTAATAATACTGACGCCTTTTCCGTCGTAACCGCCTGTGCAACTTTTCCAAACGAAGGGATAGTGAAACTCTTTTCTTACGATGGCTTCATTCAGCTCGTTTTTATTTTGAAACACTTTAAAAGGAGCGGTCGGAATTTTATGTTCTTTATAAAACTGCTTTTGCGTTCCTTTATTTTGAATGTTCCGTAGCGTTTTTGACGACGGATAAACCTTTTTTCCCTCTGCTTCAAGTTGTTCTAATGCTTCAATATTTACATTTTCTATCTCGAAGGTGAGGACGTCTACCTTTTTTCCGAAGTGATACACGGTGTCGTAATCTAATAAGTCACCTTGTGTAAAATCATCGCAGGCAATGCGGCAAGGCGCATCAGCACTAGGATCTAAGACATTTGTTTTGATGTCAAATTTACGAGTTTCGTAAAGCATCATCTTGCCCAATTGGCCACCACCAAGGATTCCAAGGGTAAAGTTTGAAGAAAAATAATTAGCCATACTACAAAGGTACAATCTTCTTTGCAATTGTTATCTTTGCACTTTTATTTATGTGCCGATTTTTAACATCATTATTCAGAACTAAAAGTAAACGAATGAAAAACATCGTATTATTTGGCCCTCCAGGAGCAGGGAAAGGAACACAAGCAGAAGTCTTAAAGCAAAAATACCAACTGGTTCATATCTCTACGGGAGATGTGTTTCGTTACAATATTAAAAACGAAACAGAATTAGGAACCTTGGCAAAGTCGTATATGGACAAAGGACATTTAGTCCCTGATGAGGTTACAATCAATATGCTGAATGCTGAAGTGGAGAAAAATACAGATGCAAATGGTTTTATATTTGATGGTTTTCCACGTACAGCTGCACAAGCAGAAGCTTTGGCGGTGTTGATGGAAGAAAAGAAATCACAAATAAATGCAATGGTTGCGTTAGAAGTTGATGATGAGATTTTGGTTGGACGTCTTTTAGAGCGTGGAAAATCAAGTGGAAGAGCAGACGATGCCAATGAAGCAGTCATTAGAGAACGTATTGCCGAATACTATAGAAAAACTGATATTTTAAAAGAGTTTTATCAAAATCAAGATAAATATTTTGGTGTTGACGGTGTAGGAAGTATTGAAGACATTACAGAACGTTTGAGTGCTGTAATCGATCAATTGTAGGGCGTTCCCTGCTACGCTTTTCGTGCCTCAAAACTACGAAGGGCCGGGCTTTCGGCTGTATCTCTCCATCCCTGCGCGAGCAGCAATGGCGAGGATGCCACCTCTATCCCTAACGCATTAAATAAACGCGTTGAATAATTAATTATAATAAGAATCCCGCCCGCGCGGGAAATAGATATGACTGAAGGAAATTTTGTAGACTACGTTAAAATTCATGTGACATCCGGAAAAGGAGGGCAAGGAAGTGCGCATTTACGCAGAGAGAAATACATCCCTAAAGGAGGTCCTGATGGAGGAGATGGTGGTCGTGGAGGTCATATTATTATCAAAGCAGATAAAAATTTATGGACTTTGTTCCATTTAAAATTTAAGCGTCACTTTAGAGCCGATCACGGATTGCCAGGAAGCAAGCAAACCAGTACAGGAGCCGATGGTGGCGACGTGTATGTAGATGTGCCTTTGGGTACGGTTGTGAGAGATACAGAAACACAAGAGATTTTATTTGAGTTAACCGAAGATGGTGAAGAGCGTATTTTAGCAGAAGGTGGTAAAGGAGGTCGCGGAAACGCACATTTCAAATCGTCTACCAATCAAACCCCTCGGTATGCACAACCCGGAATTGACGGTCAAGAATTAGATTTCACATTAGAACTTAAAATATTAGCAGATGTAGGTTTGGTAGGATTCCCAAATGTGGGGAAATCGACCTTATTGTCTGTGATTACCGCTGCAAAACCTAAAATTGCAGATTACGAATTTACAACACTAAAGCCCAATCTTGGGATTGTAGAATACCGCGATCACCGTACGTTTGTGATGGCAGATATTCCAGGAATTATTGAAGGTGCTGCTGAAGGTAAAGGAATTGGACATCGTTTTTTACGTCATATCGAACGTAATTCGACACTTCTGTTTTTAATTCCAGCTGATGCAAAAGACATTAAAGAGCAATACGACATTTTACTAGACGAATTGAAACGGTACAATCCAGAATTATTGGACAAGGAGCGTTTGGTGGCTATTTCGAAAAGCGATATGCTGGACGATGAGCTAAAAGCAGAAATGAAAGAAGTATTGGACGAAGAGTTTCATAACATTCCATACCTGTTTTTCTCTTCTGTAGCACAACAAGGCCTTATGGAGTTGAAAGACAAGCTTTGGGAAATGTTGAACAAAGAGACTGAGTAAGTAGTAAGGGTTTACCTTATTAAATCAGAATAGTTTAAGGAGTCATTAGCAAGAAAATTGTTAAAGAATAATAAAATCCAATCTGCTGGCTTGCTTTTTGCGTACATTTAAATAGCTGCCCATTTGGTGGTTCTTTAAAATGTAAATAGCGCATGCAATACCTAAAAAAATACGGAATTATACTATTGGTCTCAGTCGTTTTAGCTTCTTGTGGAGCTTCAGTAGCGGTAGATTATGATAAAGAAGTAACCTTTTCAGAATACACTTCCTATAATTTTTATCCAGATATAAAGTCAGGATTAAACCAATTAGACGACAAACGCATCATGCGTGTCATGGACAGCGTGCTTCAGCAAAAAGGATTTATAAAATCGGAAGCGCCGCAATTATTGGTGAACTTTTACGCCAAGGAAACAGTTTCCAACTCTAGAAACACCTTGGGAATTGGAGTTGGAGGAGGTGGTGGTGCTGTTGGAGTAGGGGTAAGCGGCGGAATCCCAATTGGAGGTCGTGTGATAAACCAAGCCTTGACCATCGATTTTGTAGCAGCTTCCAACGACGCATTAATCTGGCAAGCCATTGCCGACGGTGAACTCAAAGAAAAAGCAAACCCCAAACAACGAGAAGCGTATTATGAAGCCGTTGTTTCAAAAGTCCTAAAAGAATATCCGCCAGAACAAGAAAGTAATTAAATTTGATGTCTTTTTCATCTCTTAATAAATCAAATTATTTATGAAATATATTCTGTGTCTTTTTTTGTTCGTATCCGGAACTAGCTTTTCGCAAGATACCTTTCAGAAAGCAGTAGATTATTACCAAAAAGAAAAATTTAAAGAAGCAAGGCCTTTGTTTCAAGAGTATTTAAACTCTCATCCTAACGATGCAAAAACGCGAGAATACTTAGGCGATATTGCAGGCTATATGGATGAGTGGGACACCGCTATCGAATTCTTTGAATCTTTAGTTTCCGAAGAAAAAAACAATGCAAATTATCAATTTAAATACGGAGCTGCTTTAGGAATGAAGGCCCTTAGTATTAGTAAAATTCGTGCTGTAACCTACATTGGAGACATCCGAGATGCTTTCGAAACGTCTGCCAAGCTAGATCCCAATCACATTGATGTTCGTTGGGCATTGGTCGAATTTTATATTCAGTTGCCCGGAATTGTTGGAGGAAGTGAGGCGAAAGCGATTAAGTTTGCAAACGAGCTCGGAAAAGTGTCGGCAGTAGATGGTTTTTTAGCAAATGGTTACATCGCCGAGTATAGCGATCGCCCAAAAGATGCTGAGGTTTTTTATAAAAAAGCTATTAAAGCTGGAGGTTCGCCACATACCTACGAAAAACTGGCTACCCTTTATGAAAATAATAATCAGCCCAAACAAGCTATTGAAACCGCTTCAAAATCATTACGGATCCACAAGCGGAATCAATTAAATTACCAAATTGGTAAAATTGCAGCACAGTACAATTTAGAACTCGATTTTGGAGTGAAGTGCTTGCAAGCTTACATTCAAAATCATTCGGTGAAAGACGGCGTGCCATTAGATTGGGCGTATTATCGTTTGGCGCAGATTTATAAAAATCAGGGCGATAAACATCAAGCTATTACATGGATTGATAAGGCCTTGAAAAACAGACCTGATTTTAAAGAAGCATTACAAGAGAGGCAGCATATTCTTTCGTTGTAATATTTGTGCCTTCCCCATTCCCAATGAATCGGGAACGCGTCGGGCCTGCCTGCTCGGCAGAGGCAGGCTTTTGGCTGTAGTTTTGCCGTGCAAAAGCTAGCTGCCGCAATCCCTATTGCGAGTTAAATTCAATATCTTTACAAAAATAAGTACAGACGTTCTACAACGTCCATTCGAATAAAAAAACGGAATAATGCGTATACATTTTATTGCCATTGGCGGAAGCGCTATGCACAACTTGGCATTGGCACTACATCTTAAAGGAGATCACGTAACAGGAAGCGACGACGAAATTTTTGAACCTTCAAAAGGGCGTCTCGATGCCAAAGGGTTACTTCCAGATGCATTTGGATGGTTTCCAGAGAAAATTACAACCGATATAGATGCTATTATTCTAGGGATGCACGCAAAGGCAGACAATCCGGAATTGCTAAAGGCAAAAGAATTAGGATTGACGATTTATTCGTACCCAGAATTTTTATACGAACAGTCAAAACACAAAACACGAGTTGTGATTGGTGGTTCCCACGGAAAAACAACCATTACTTCTATGATTTTGCACGTGATGCATTATCACGATAGAGAAGTAGATTATATGGTGGGTGCCCAGTTAGAAGGTTTCGATGTGATGGTAAAACTCACAGACGATAATGATTTTATCGTTTTAGAAGGTGATGAATATTTATCGTCACCCATTGATAGACGTCCGAAGTTTCATTTGTACAAACCGAACATTGCCTTGCTAAGCGGAATTGCTTGGGATCATATTAATGTGTTTCCTACGTATGAAAACTACGTGGAGCAATTTGATATTTTTCTAAACCAAATTACCAACGGCGGAGCGATTATTTACAACGAAGAAGATTCCGAAGTAAAAAGAGTGGTGGAAGATTCTACTAGTCTCATAAAAAAATATCCGTACCAAACTCCAAGTTATACCGTTGTGGACGGAGAGACATTGTTAGATACGCCAGAAGGCCCTATGCCTATTGAAGTATTTGGGAAACACAATTTAAACAACTTAGAAGGAGCACGTTGGATTTGTCAGTTGATGGGGGTAGATGCAGCCGACTTTTATGAAGCTATCGCAACTTTTAAAGGAGCTAGCAAACGGTTAGAGAAAATAGCAGAAACCAAAACTGCTGTTGCTTATAAAGATTTTGCGCATTCGCCAAGCAAAGTAAAAGCAACGACAGAAGCTGTTAAAAGTCAATTTCCAGATCGGAAGTTAATTGCTTGTTTGGAATTGCATACCTACAGTAGTTTGAACCCGGAATTTTTATCGCAATACAAAGGAGCATTGGATGCTGCAGATAGTGCAGTAGTATTCTACTCTCCACATGCAGTTATGATTAAACAATTGGAAGAGATTAAAACAGAGCAAATTGATGCAGCTTTTGATAGAGACGATTTAATTGTATTTACCAATCCTGCCGATTTTAAAACCTATTTATATTCACAAGAATATGAGAATACCTCACTGCTTTTAATGAGTAGTGGAAATTACGGAGGTTTGGATTTTGATACCGTGAAGGAATATATTAAGTAAATTAACGATACATATTTTCAATAAATCCGGTGATATCCTCACCGGATTTTTTTATGAGTTCTTGTTTGGCATGTTCATAATCTTTAGGATTCTTGTCTTGCGATAACTTAAACTTTCCTTCCCAGTTTGTAATGGTAATGTCAAATGCTTGTATGTAATTTATAAATCGGTCCATTCTAGGGTCATCTTTCTCCAACACAAATTTCTGAGTAGTTCCTTCTAAAAACTCTGTCATAGCAACCATGGTTTCTTTAGCCGCTTCAGGGTCGTTAATTAATGTGATGGTTCCTGTAACATGCACGATAATATAGTTCCAAGTGGGGAGTTGCTTCGTGGTGTAAATACTAGGTGAAATGTAGGTGTCCGGACCTTTAAAAACAACGGTGACTTCGGCGCCATCTTGTAAAGTTGCTAATTGCGGATTAGAGGCATCAATATGTGCTACTAGTTTGCCTGTTTGCTCATTGTAAACGATAGGAATGTGTGTTATGTAAGGTGTCCCTTCTTTTGCTGAAATTAACATGCCTAATGGATACTGTTTGATAACAGCAATCATTTTTTGAAGGTCTTCAGACTGATGGTGTGGAGGTGGATACATTTATACGCTTTCTTTGTAATATAAGTGTTTTTATAATTTGTTTGTTACAAAAACGAATAACCGAATATTAATGATGTTGTATTATATTCAGAGTTGTAGTAAACATAGTCTTTTAGAATGTCTCTGCTTGTTTGGTGTCTCACTTCCAAGCTATATTTGTCATTAAATTTGTATCCTATTCCGAAGGCAAAATTGTTTCCTGATTTAATATTTAGAGAATTTAAACTTGAATTATCCCCTCTTGTGTATTCTATAGAAGACTTAGAGCTTAAATCCATAACATATAAAGCGTTTAGGAAAATTTTTGAGTTATCGGTAAGAAAGAAATAGTGTCTAATACCTATAGGAAGTTCAATTGATTTGTAATCCACATTAATAATCATTTTTCCTCCAGAAACGTTACTCGCATCTCTTGCGATTTCTTTCTTAAAGTTTTGATATGTAGGCTCAATAATAAGTGCCCATTTGTTATTGTTAAATGGAAAAATAAATTCTACTTCTGCACCAAATCCAAATCCAGTTTTACTTTCAAAGTCGGCATCTCTTCCGTCAGAAATACCATTATTAATATTTAGAGATGAATTATTAATGCGAGGACGTAGGGTTAAATTAAATAAATCCTTTTTTTCTTTAGAAGTGTAATTTGTAATATCGGCATGAACACATTCATTATAATAAATGAAAAAATTAGTGATGCTATTCGTTGTATATTGTAGGTTTTCATAAGTACTAGAAGCAATAGAACTACATTTTAGTGCATTTAATAATTGTTGTTTGTATTGGTTGTTTTTTCCTATTTTAGTGTGTGAACTTAAGTACTTTTTATAAACTAACTGTTCGATATTTGAATCGTCTTTACTGAAAAAAAAGCGTTTTAAATTTGCATCTTCATAAAGATATAAATTTGCTTCTCCTTCAATCAGAACCTTTAAAAAAAGCACTTCTTCTTTAAATTTTGGTGCTTTATCATAGGTTAAATTATTAATCGCATTTGTAGATCTATCGATATTTATGGTAGCTTTAATATATTTTGAAATGTTATAAATCCCAAATTCTTTAACGGCCTTAATACTTTCTGTTTTTGTTTCGCTATTTTCTAGCAAAGAATATTCAAAGCTTGTTGGATTGTTTTTCCAATCTTCATTTTTAATAAAACAATCTACTTTTTCATTCGAATTTGTAATGTAATACCCCTTTTCAAAAGAGGTTTGTGAATAACTTGTAAGGGTAATAATAGTAGTTAAGAGAAATAGGATGTATTTTTTCATAAAAGGTTGTTATATGGTTGTGTTTTTTAATTAAGATAGAAGTTTGTTATACGCCCAATTGGCGTAAATGTTTGATGATTTTCGGGACGCCACGATTCTAAAATTTGTTTCAAAATATACAAATTTGATACTCGCGCCACCTCTTCAATGGGGTATTACACTCCAAATTGGCGTAAATGATGGTCTAAATGTTTGTACTGAATTTTTCCCCATTGCTGGGCAGTATAATAGCCAAATCCAGGATGAGGTTTCCAATCTGTTTTGTCTCTCTGTGCATTTGCTTCTTCTAAAAGACTTTCTATGGTCGCTTTTTCTTGCTTAAAATCTTTAGGTGCGCTTTCTTTTAAAAACTTAGCGGTTGGCATATTTTTTCCAAAGGGTTTATCGTTGTACATCATCTTCTTAAAAAATAGTTTTACAAACCAATTGGGCTTCATGCCGTAGTCTGTTTTCTCTAACATGATATTTAAAGGTCCTTGACAATGGTGAAGCATTTGTCCGTGACTCATTTTACCCCATTCACGCTTAGAGTTTTCAGATAGATTATTGAGGCGATCTCTAATTTCTTTGTAACTATCAGCTTCAAAAATTGACTTCATAATAGAAAGGTTTAAGTTTTCAGAAAGGTAAAATAAAAAATTAAACTTTATATTTATAGTATTCAGAACTTTTAGGATAAATACGATTCAGCTCCCCGCTTTATATATTGAATCTATGTCCGATCCAAATGCTTATTTTTCAATAAAAAACTGGAACGAAGACGATCGACCGCGCGAAAAATTACTGCTAAAAGGAAAAACAGCTTTAAGTGACGCCGAGTTAATCGCTATTTTAATTGCTTCAGGAAGTAGAAATGAAAGCGCCGTAGCATTAAGTCAGCGCATATTAGCTTCCGTAGCAAATAATTTAAATGAACTCGCGAAACTTTCAGTAAAAGACCTAATGCAGTTTAAAGGAATTGGTGAAGCCAAAGCGATATCGATAACTGCTGCTCTAGAATTAGGGAAACGACGTCGCGCTGAAGTAGCTTTAGAACGAAAAAAAATAACAGCGAGTAAGTCTGTTTTTGAACTAATGCAACCTATAATTGGCGATTTGCCGCATGAAGAATTTTGGATTGTGTATTTAAATAATTCGAACAAAGTGCTGCAAACGCTACAGCTTAGTAAAGGAGGTATAACAGGAACTTTGGTCGATGTTCGGTTGGTGTTTAAAAATGCCTTGCAATTGGGGTCGGTAGCAGTAGTGTTGGTTCACAATCATCCTTCTGGTACACTAAAGCCGAGTCAAGCAGATTTAAGTCTGACAAAAAAACTTAAAATTGCCGGCGAAAGTTTAGACATAAAAGTGTTGGATCACCTTATTATTACTGAAAAATCGTACTTTAGCTTTGCAGATGAAAACCTCTTGTAACTGTATATGCTATTAATCTATACTCAAAAAATAACTCCTAGAATTACGTATGCTTTTCGGCATATTTGTACGCGGATTTTAGGGATTGAAATTGGTTTTACTTCTGTTATTGAGGAGCTAATTTCTCATTCGGGTCCAAAACTTTCCTACGGAAAACAAGCGATGGGGAATGAACTTTTTTTGCAAAGCGAAGGGCTTTTAACACAGCAAGGATTTGAGTCTATAGATATTACAGTTAAAGATTGGGAAGACACCAAATGCTTTTTTTCGACCAGCGGACACTGTGCGTTACCTTTCGATATTTTTGCGGCAAGTTTTTACTTAATGAGTAGGTACGAAGAGTATTTGCCACATGTAAAAGATGAAATTGGACGGTATCCTGTGACCGAAAGTTTGGCGTATCAAGAAGGCTTTTTAAAACAGCCTGTTGTAGATGTTTGGGCGTATAAATTTAAAGAAGTATTACATACGGCATTTCCAGATCTTGAATTTCCACTAAAGAAAACCAAAGTGCATACCATTGTAGAAGCATCTCAGCCTTTTGCCTATATCCAACGAGGGTTTTTACGAACCTTATTAGGGTATGCTTCCGATGTGTCAAAGCTAAAATTTAGAGCGGTTATAGAGCGGACAAGAGTGATTATGCGACTTCGGAAAGATCCGTATCATAGTTTTAAATGGATTGTAAACAAGTCTAAAAAAAGCAAGTCAAAACTCACTGTTTTCTTTCTGTTGGGAGATAGCCTTACTTTTAAGGAAAGCATGAATACACACCGACTGGCCTTTAAAATGTTGGTGAAATATGTGGCCGATTACAATGAAACGGGACTTATCTTTTCATTTGAAGCATTGAAAGAATACGAAATTTTAAAAAAAGAGAAAAAACGTATGGAAGAAATTACAAATCGTAGCGTACTTAGTACTATGAACGCTCGGTTTTTGGTAAGTCTTCCTGAAATTTATAGAAACCTTGTCGAGCTAGAAGTTGCTAAAGATTATACCATGGTGTATGAAAATGAAGTTGGTTTTAGAGCTGGTACCTGTACGCCTTTTTTGTTTTACGATTTAGACAGTGAAATTAAAACGCCTTTAATTATTCAGCCTTTAGCAATGACCACAACGGCATTCGAAAAAAAGTATGAATCAGATATTAAAAAAACAATTGCAAATGTGTTTCGGTCTGTCGAAAAGGTAAACGGAACATTTACCATGCTATTTACAAATCGAGATTTTTCTTCTTCGGAAAAGAATAAAATTTGGCGTTCCATTTTTTCAGAAAAACTACAAAAATATGACTCATAAATCCATCACTGATGTTTTCTTTGATTTAGATCATACCCTTTGGGATTTTGATAAAAATTCATTTTTTGCGTTTCAGCGTGTTTTTAAAACACACGAGATAGCGTTGGATGTTCAAGTATTTGTAGAAACATACGAACCTATCAATTTAGACTATTGGAGGTTATTTCGAGAGGAGAAAGTGAGTAAGCAAGAGTTGCGTCGTGGACGATTAATTGATGCGTTTTCGGTTTTTGACATTACATTTCCCGTAGATAGTATCGATGCAATGGCAGAGTCCTATATTGACGAATTACCAGTAGATAATCATCTTTTGGAGGGTTCAATGGACATTCTGAATTATTTAGCTGAAAAGTATCGGCTTCATATAATAACCAATGGTTTTCAACAAGTACAATTACTGAAACTGAAAAATAGTGGCATCTCCGATTTTTTTGAAACCGTAACCTCTTCCGAAGAAGTGGGGGCTAAAAAACCCAATCCGTTGGTTTTTGAAACCGCTCTTCAGAAGGGAAAAACAAAAGCTTCGCAAAGTATTATGATTGGCGACTCATTTGAAGCAGATATACTTGGTGCCGAAACCGTGGGTATGGAAACTTTATTTTATAATTACCGTAATGAAACCATCCCTGAAGGTTATAAATTGATAGACAGTTTGTTGGAGATAAAAAAGTTTCTGTAAACATACTTTTTAGGGATTTAAAACGTTAGTATACTAAATCCCCATTAATGAAAACAAACCTATCCCCCGTAGTAGCAGGATTTCTGCTATTTTTTGTGTTTGTGTCTTGTATAAAAGACACCGACTTTGATCAAGTTGACAATGTAGATCTTACTCCTACCATAGATCTAGATTTAATTTATTTCAATCTTTCTGCTAGCGATTTTTATGATCCTGCAACTTCAACTTCTGTTTTAACAGTTAGTGATACTACCGAACTTCGGTTTTTAAATGATATTGAAGTTCAGAGAAACCTTAAAAGAGCAGAATTTTATTTTAAGTTTACCAATAGTATAGAACGAGAGTTTCAAGCAGATTTTCAATTTTTGACACCTCAAAACGATACAACCTATACAGCTCAAACAGTTGTTGCTCAAGGAACAGTTTCAAATCCAATAATTACAGAATTTATAGAAAATGTAGAGGGTGCCGATATTGTTGACCTTACACAAGCCTCTAAGGTAATTGTTTCAGTAACCATCCCATCGTCTAATGCTAATCTTGAAGGAGCCCTAAATCTTCAATCTAAAGTTACGTACTACGTAGAGCTATAATACCATGAAAATCCTACTATTTTATTCATTGGCCCTTTTGGGTGTGGTTGGTATTGCACAAAATAAGCAAGTGCTGTACGGAATGGAAGATATTCCACAAAACCTACTGCTGAACCCCGGAACCAAACTGACTCAAAAAGCGCATTACGGCATTCCGTTATTATCGCAAATACATCTTAATGTTGGTACTTCTGGTGTTTCAGTACACGATATTTTTGGAGCATCAAATGCTACCGAAGACATTAATACACGAATCCGAGATAAAATTTTCGAGATGAGTTCGAAAGATTTCTTTACAGCAACCCAACAACTAGAACTCATTAATTTTGGATGGCTCGCAAAAAACAAACTATATTTTTCAGGAGGAATTTATGAAGAATTAGATTTTGTATTCTACTTTCCAAGAGATTTGGCAATTTTAGTTTGGGAAGGAAATAGTGATTACATAAATTATGAATTTGATTTAGGTGAAATTAGTACTACTGCCGATTTAATGACGGTGTATCATTTTGGCGTTAATAAGCAAATAGGGAAAAAACTAACGGTTGGTCTTCGAGCAAAATTATATTCCAGTATGGCTAGTTTTAAAAGCACCAATAATTCGGGGAAATTTGTAACCCGATTGGGAGATAACGATAGTCCAAATATATACGAGCACAGTCTTGAAAATGTAAATATGTCGGTAGAAACTTCTGGAATTGCATCATTGCAAGATGAAGAGAATTCATCCCAAGTATCAAGTGAGATTTTAGGTCGCGCATTACTAGGGGGAAATTTAGGGATAGGTTTCGATGTGGGAATGACGTATGATATTACTAGAGATATTACAGCGACGGCAAGTATTTTAGATTTTGGAGCTATTTTTCACACCAAAGACGTGGAAACGTATCAAGCTAGAACCAATTATACATTAGACGGAATAGAGCTTATTTTTCCTCCTCTCGCAAATGAGGAAGGTACTCTTCCGTATTACAGTGATTTGGAAGATGAAGTGGAAAGAGAAGTGCCTATCGATACCTTGTATAACTCTTATACGCAAATGCTCCCCATGAAAGTAAACGCGAGTATTGCCTATAATTTCGGAAGGCCTACCGATGGTGGTACTGATTGTAATTGTATGAATATGTCTGGATCTATTCCTAAAAACCAGTCAATCGGTTTGCAGTATTACAGTGTCTTTCGACCAAAAGGTCCGCAATTGGCAGGAACTCTTTTTTATTACAGACGCTTCGCAAGTTTCTTGGCAGCCAAGGCAACCTATACAGTAGATTCTTATACGGCTTCAAATATTGGCTTGGGGTTGGTGGCAGATGTGGGAAAGTTTAATTTTTACATTGCAGCAGATAATCTATTAGCATATTCAAATCTTGCAAAAGCAAAAAGTGTATCTTTACAATTAGGATTCAATATAAAAATTGACAGAGAATGAATAAGTTTTTTATAGCAGCATTTTTGATAGTAAGTGGATTTTCTACCGCTATTTCACAAACAACAAACCTAAGTGAATTTAGTTATGTAATAGTTCCAGATCAATTTGACTTTTTAGATGGAAAAGACAAATATGAATTAAACTCAATGGCTAAGTTTTACTTAGAAAAGCATGGGTTTAATGCGTATTTGAATAGCGAAACCCCCAATGCGAATAGGTGTGACGGCTTGTATGCTAATGTAGAAAAGTTGCCTTCCGTACTTCGGAAAAAACTACAAGTTACTTTAAAAGATTGCAATGGTTTTGTAGTCTATACGAGTGTTGAAGGAACTAGTAAGATTAAGGAATTTAAAAGTTCTTATCAAGATGCCTTACGAAAAGCCTTTGTGAGCTTTAAAAGTTTACGTGTAGATCAAAAGGATGTAGAATTGTTAAGCAACGAGACAGCAGCAACAACTGTTCCTACTACTATAAAGACACCTGTTTCTGAAAATAGTAATACAAAAGAAATTAAAAATGCACCTGCCGAAAACAGCAAAGTAGCAACGTTACCAAGCGCTAAGTTTTCAAATTATTTATTTAATGGGAAATCGTT
This sequence comes from Ulvibacter litoralis, assembly GCF_900102055.1. Classification (GTDB taxonomy): domain Bacteria; phylum Bacteroidota; class Bacteroidia; order Flavobacteriales; family Flavobacteriaceae; genus Ulvibacter; species Ulvibacter litoralis. Next base: position 86,753 of record NZ_FNBA01000001.1, on the reverse strand, counting down.
TTTACTTCGGAAAACTGCTGAAGGCTATAGCTTATATGAAGAAACAACGACGACTGGTGATGGTTTGTTATTGTTAGGGAATATTGAAGGAGCTTCTTCAGAGAAGTTGTATTTTGTAACAACTTCAGAAGCACTTTACAAAGTTTCATTTGATGCGTTAGGAAATCTAATAATTCAAAAAGAAAACACTTCCGAAGTGTATAAGAAAATAAACTAGAAATTGTACTTATCCTTCCAAAGGCTTTTTAAATAATTTTTTAAATGCGTCTCTTTCGGATTGTTTCCAGGTTTGTAAAATGTAGTGCCACTAATCTCTTTTGGTAAAAATTCGTGCGGCACAAAATTGCCTTCGTAATTATGTGCGTACTCGTAATTCTTTCCGTAGCCTAACTCTTTCATTAGTTTTGTAGGCGCATTCCGAATGGATAATGGAACCGATAAATCACCTGTTTGTTTTACCAATCGCTGTGCTTCATTAATTGCAGCATACGAAGCATTACTTTTTGCAGAAGTAGCGAGGTAAATGGTGCACTGACTCAGTATGATTCGTGATTCAGGAAATCCAATGGTGGTCACCGCTTGAAAAGTATTGTTTGCCAGTACAAGCGCAGTCGGGTTTGCATTTCCAATGTCTTCGGAAGCTAATATAACCAACCTTCTGGCTATAAATTTAATGTCTTCGCCACCTTCAATCATTCGTGCCAGCCAATACACCGCCGCATTGGGATCACTTCCTCTTATCGATTTGATAAATGCTGAAACAATATCGTAGTGTTGTTCACCAGTTTTGTCATACAACACCGTGTTTTTTTGTACTTTCTGAAGCACAATGTCATTCGTAATAATAACTTCTTGTTCTTTTTCTGAAAGAACGATGAGTTCAAGAACATTCAGTAATTTTCGAGCATCACCACCCGAAATACGAAGCAATGCTTCAGTTTCTTTCAGTGTGATGTCTTTTTTTGAAAGGAGCTCGTCTTCCTTAATAGCTCGGTGTAAAAGATCTTCTAAGTCTTTTTTACTGAAAGCTTCTAGAATATAAACCTGACAACGTGAAAGAAGTGCGGGTATTACTTCAAAGCTAGGGTTTTCAGTGGTGGCTCCAATTAACGTGATAAGTCCTTTTTCTACAGCGCCTAATAAAGAATCTTGTTGCGATTTGCTAAAGCGATGAATCTCATCAATAAATAAAATAGGGCTTTTAGTAGAAAAAAGGGTGTCTGTTTTTTTTGCTTTTTCAATCACTTCTCTTACGGCAGCGACACCGCTATCAACAGCGCTTAAAGTGTAAAAAGGTCTGTTAGACTGATTGGCAATAATAGTAGCTAATGTTGTTTTACCTGTGCCTGGAGGTCCCCAAAATAGCATGGACGAAAGAACGCCAGAGTCCAACTGTGCAGTAAGTGCTCCGTTAGGACCAATTAAGTGTTGCTGACTTAAATAATCGGACAGTGTCTTAGGACGAATACGTTCTGCAAGGGGTGCGCTCATAAGGTGTAAAATTACAATATTATGACTACCTTTTGACTGACATTTTATCATAAATTTATATTTAGGAGCATTTTTTGAATACGGTTTCGTATGTCTAAACAAAAAGGATTATTTTTTTCGAATGATGTTATTTTATATCCAATAGCATTTGTACTGCTTATGTGGTTAGTGTTTTGGGCTGAAATAAGATTTAACTGGGACTTTAACTATTTAGGAATTTATCCCCGGAAAATTTCAGGTTTGGTTGGAATAGCATTAGGTCCTTTTATTCACGGTAATCTGAAGCATTTATTTAATAACTCTATTCCCATATTTGTACTATCAACAGCGCTCTTTTATTTTTACAGGAACATTCGCTGGAAAGTCTTGTTGTTAGGTGTTTTGCTGTGTGGCTTGTTTACTTGGATTATAGGAAGACCCTCTTATCATATTGGCGCCAGTGGTGTTGTGTATATGCTAACCGCCTTTTTATTCTTTAAAGGTATTTTCTCAAAACAATACCAGTTAATTGCTTTGTCTCTTGTGGTCGTATTTGTGTATGGAGGGTTGTTATGGTATGTGTTACCTATCGATCCTAAAATATCATGGGAGGGACATTTGTCTGGATTTGGCGTCGGACTTTTATTAGCATTAGTTTTTAGGGAGATTCCTATTGAAACTAAAAAGTATGCTTGGGAACGAGATGATTTTAATCCTGAAGAAGATGATTTTATAAAGCAGTTTGATGAAAATGGAAATTTTATAGAAAAAGAAAAGGTTCCTGAAATAGAAGAAGAAACTCCTATAGTTCAGAAACCTAAAGTTATTCGAGTAGTCTATACTTTTAAAAAGAACACGAATGAAGAAGAATCTTCTTTATAGCGTTCTTTGTCTTACGATTTCATATAGAAAAGCACCACACGCAACAGAAACATTTAAGGAGTTTATTTCTCCTAATAGAGGCAATGAAGCTTTGTGGTCTAAAATTGCTAATACAGATTTAGAAATTCCTTTGTCCTCCGACCCCATTACAACGGCAAGTGGTTTTTTAAGTTCCAAACTATATAAACTATCTTCGGTTTTTTCCGTAGCACCAATAGTTTCAACACCAGAACCTTGTAAATAGTAAATGGCATCTTTAATATGATCTACTTTGCAAATAGGAATTTTGTAAATAGCTCCTGCCGATGTTTTTACCGCATCACCACTTACAGGTGCACCTCCTTTTTTCTGGATAATAACAGCATCTACGCCTGTACACTCTGCAGTACGCAAAATGGCTCCAAAATTACGAACATCACTAATCTGATCTAAAATTAGAAAAAGAGGATTCTCTTTGGCATGAATAAAGTTTTCTACGATTTCTTCCAAAGGGTGAAAAGCAATAGGAGATGTTATTGCAATAATACCTTGATGGTTTCCTTGTGTTAGTTTTGTAAGTTTCTCGAAGGGCACGTACGAAATTGTACAATGCTTTTTTTCAAGATCTTTTACAATAGCGTCAATTTTTGGGTTTGCTATTCCTTTTTGTATAAAAAGCTTATCAATAAATACATTTGAAGAAACAGCTTCTTCAACAGGATGAATACCAAATATGGTGGTCTCTTTTTTCATGCTGTAAAAGTAAAAAATCATCTCGTAGAAAAGAGGTGATTTTAGTAATATTCTTTCAAAAAAAAAGCCTGTTGTTATCAACAGGCTTTTAAAACTTAATATATGAGTATTAAGTTCCTAGTTTATGGGTGTTGGTGTAAATAAACTAGGAATAGGGGAAGGTGCGTTACTATTCGTATTTAATTCTACTTGAGGGTATAAGAAACGCTGCGGCATTTCAGAACCTGTTTTTGGTGGCACGCCTAAGGCATTATTAGTACGTGTAATGTCGTGCCATGTTTGAGGAGAAGGCCAAAGTGTAATATACCTCTCTTCCAGGATGTGTAATAATAAGGTATTTCCTGTTGCTGTAGAAGCGGGGAAACTTCCGGAGTATTGTGTTTCTAGTGCAGTTCTAACAGCGTTTAGTGCAGTTCTGGCGACTCCTTCTTGACTTGATCTATAGGCGGCTTCTGCTAAAATTAATTGTGTTTCATGCCATCCTATAATTGGTAAGGAGGCTACTTTGTCAAAAATTCCACCGTCTCTATTGTTGTAGTTTCTATTTCCACGGTAGTAGAAATCAAATCGTTCTGCTTCCCCAGGAGTAGCTAGTAGTCTATCTGCAGAGCCATCTACCATGATTAACTCTTGAAGATAGCTTCCAACGGGGCTTGTATCTCCAGGTCGAGAAATAGCGGTAAAATTATACCACATGTTTTGAGCACCAGTAGCATCGGCATGAGTTCCGAATAAGCCTCCGTCTATCGTGTTAATTCCAGATTGTGCTTCCGTTAGAGCATTACCATACTCTTTTGATATCATATAGTAACGCGCTTTCATGCTATGTGCTAATTGCCCAAGGGTTGATGTGCTAGTTGTTCCTCCATTGGCGTCAGTAATGTATAACGTAGAGGTGTTTCCTCTTGAAATGGCTAAGCTAAGTAGTTCCTGAACGTGATTTAGTACTGTAGCTTGTGCATCGTACATTGGACTGGTGTTTCCAGGAATGAAGGCTTCAGAGTCTGGAACGTCTCCAAAAGAAGCTGCTAATTCACCCAAAAAGTATGCTTCAAAAAAGCAGGCGGTTGCAAAAGCATCATCGTCTAGTTCTATTTCAGCTTGCTCCTTTGCGAGTCTTGCTTGTGTAATTCCTTCAATATAAATATTAGACCAAAGGGCGTCAAAATCGGCAGGGGAATAGGTGTACGTTTCATATCCAATCCACTGGTTGTTGCTCCCGCTAATTGAATTTGAATTAATTGCGGCATATCTTGAAGCGTCGCTTTCAGTAAGGTAGATAGCAATGATTTCAGCCTGCGAAATTAAATTTAAAGTAGGTACTGAACCTACCGTATTTGGATCATCCTGATAGTTTACTTCTTCTACCAATGAGTCACACGAGATGAACAAGGCACAAGCAGAAAACAGATAAAGTAATTTTTTTAAGTTTTTCATGATGTTATTTTTTTTATATTATAAACCTACTCGTAAAGTGAAAAAGTAACTTGCGGTAGATGGATTTGTAAAGTATTCTAAACCTCTACCTTTAGAAGCTCCTGTTAAATTATTGTCAGGATCGAATCCTTCAATATTTGTCCAGGTTACTAAGTTTCTTCCAGAGACAGAAAAGCTTAAGTTGTCTAAGCCAATACCTTCGATGAATTTTGAAGGGAAGGTGTAACCTAAAGAGACTTCACGTAATTTTACATACGATGCATCTTCAATATTTAATTCTGGAGAACCATTAAACCCACTAGCTGTTCCTAAGTACCAAGCTTGGTCTAATAACACGGTTCCGGCGCCAAAGTCGTCTAAGTTTCCACGTACGGTGTACGATCCATCCTCATTAAGTTGCGAATAGGGTAAGTCTGCAATTGCAACACCATTAAAGTTGAGTATTGTTGCCGCTTCTTCAGCAGATACGGTTACTTGGTTTGCAGTAACTTCAGATACACCAAAATGGTTTAAAACTCCTTTCGTTCCGTTCCAAACATCCATTCCTTGTACAAAATCGAAAAGAGCAGAAAGTTCCACGCCTTTATAATTAATTTTGGTTCCAATACCTCCACGCCAATCTGGGTTCGGGTCACCAATAACTTCTTCTCCATCTTCAGAAACAACAGGGAATCCAAAATCGTTAAGCGCTAAATTTCCATCTTCGTCTCTCGCGAGAGGGTTTCCTAGTAATGCAGCAAAAGGTTGTCCATCTACAACATTTGAAGAGGTTCCAACAAATCCATTTAAAAAGGAGAGTACTTCTCCATTTCCATCAGGGCTGGTTACCAAGTTGTCATTTTGGCTATAGTTTAAGTCGATGCTCCATTTAAAGTCTTCTGTTTTTATAATAGCAGCCGATAAATCAAATTCGATTCCTTTGTTTGTAATAGTAGCTGCATTGTTATTCAAGTTGGAGAAACCAGAAGAAGGTGATACAGCCTGCTCTAATAATACATCTTCCGTTTTTCTATCATAGTATGTGAAACTCATAGACAGACGATTATTAAAAAATTTCAAGTCAGTTCCTAATTCGTATTCTTTTACGCGTTCTACCACAAGATTAGCATTTCCTTGTACATCATCTAAAGAGGCTGTGCTTCCGTATTGACCTCCTGCTAAGGTGTCACCCCATGAAGAGTTTACGCCGCCAATTCCAAATCCATTTGTAAGAGAATAAGTTTGAGGTGCCACAGCGACCTCTCCGTAAGTACCTCTAATTTTTCCGAAGGATAAAAATTCACTTCCTTTTACTAGTTCTGAGAATTTCCAACCTAAAGATACTGCAGGGTAAAAGAATGTTTGATCGGGTAGGGTTGAAGATCTGTCTACACGCCCTGTAAGTTCAAATAACACTTGATTAAAAATTTCTCCGTTAACTAATAGATAAGCGCCCACTTGTTTTTCTAAGTCGTAAGAGTCGATTGCATCTATATTGGCAGCTGCAGCATTTTCAATAGAGATTAAGTCATCTAGCGTAATATATGGATTTGAAAAATTTGTAGCAGAGGTAGCTAATTGTTCAAATTCATTATTTTCGTATGATGCTCCTAAAATCCAAGACAGATTAAATTTCTCTGAAATAGTATGATTACTGTTAATAAAAGCGGTTAAATACTGTGAGCTTACAAAACGTTCGTCAATTTCAAAATATCCTAATCCATTCCCGATATCAGTCGATGAGTTGTACGGGAAAAACACTTGCCTTTTGTCTCGATATGTGTCTTTGCTATACCGAGTTGTTACTGTTACATTATCGCTAAAACTATAGCTTAATTCTGGAGCGATTAAAAAACGATCAACTTCAATTGTATTTGATTGTTCGTTCATTGTCCATAATGGATTGTTGTACGCAGATGTTGGTCCTAATGGACCACGGTATGCTCTCATGGCATTAATTGAAGGAGCGCCTGCCGCATTAAAGGAAGTACCTTTATAGTCTCTATTGTCAAAATCTGGAGATGTTCTTAAAAGTCCTAAGTAGAAACCGTTTAAATTAGATCCTGTTTGAATGGCATCAGCATCCGTTTTTATATAGTTTGCACCGATCTTTGCGCTAAGCTTGTCCGAAAAATTAGTAGTGTTATTAAAACGCAATGTTTTTCTAACATAATTAGAACCATTTCTCACAATTCCTTTTTGGTCCCAATTGTTTGCGCTTATATAGGTGCTACCGCTCTGGCCTGAATATTTAAGGCTAATGTCGTGCTCAAAAGTTATTCCTTGCCCGATCACAGCATCAAAATTAGATTCTAAAAATGATTCTCTTGAATTCTTAGTGATAATTGGGTAATAAACAGTTCCGTCTTGTGCTTCAAAACGTTGGTTCCCTACGTTCACTTCATCAGGTCCGCCAGCTCTTGCAGATATTAAATCTCCCCAGCTAGTACTTGTACCTCCACCGTCATTAAAAACACCATTAAGACCTTGACCATATTTGTCTTGTAGGTCCCAAGTTTCATTTACTTTGTCAATATATACTCCCGATTTATAATCTAGGCTCCATTCTCCAGGTTTCCCTTTGCCCGATTTTGTTTTTACGACAATAACTCCGTTTGCAGCTCCAGTTCCGTAAATAGCTACTGCGGAAGCTCCTTTAAGTACGGTAACGCTTTCTATGTCTTCAGAAGAAATATCGTTTAGTCTTGATTGTTCCGAAACACCAGCAACGCCAGCGCCAAAGTTGAAGTTGTTGATTAAAACTCCGTCAATTACATACAGAGGTTCATCATCTCCTTGTATGGTGTTAGCTCCTCGAATTTGGATAAAAACCCCAGCTCCTGGATCACCACCACTTTTAATAATGTTTACACCAGAGGTTTTTCCTGCCAAAGCAGTTGCCACTCCGGCTTCTCCAGATTTGGTAATTGTTTCTGCTTGAATCGTTGTTGCAGAAGATAAGTCATCCTCTTTTTTCTTTTCAAGTCCAATCGCTGTAATTACAACTTCTTCTAGTACAGCAGCATCCTCTTCCATAGCGATGCTAATGCTACTTGAATTTGCTGTCACTGTTCTTTCTTGAGTCTTAAAACCTACATAAGTAAACACTAAGTTTTGGCCTACCGACGCTTTTAAAGCGTAGTTCCCATCGAAATCAGATTGTGTACCGTTGGAGGTTCCTTTAATAACAATATTTACACCAGGTAGAGGTAGTCCCGAGTTGTCACTTACCGTTCCGGTTATTGTTTTTTCTTGTGCAAACGTAATCTGCACCACTAACACTATCAAGAGTGTTAGTGTACCACTAAACTTTGTTCTCATTTTATAATTTATTTGAATTAGCCAATGTAAAAATCTTAATAAAAAGTTAATAAAACAACTTTTTATCTTAAAATTTTGTTATAAAGTATTGGTAATTGACAGCTTTTATCTTAAAATCTTGAAGAAAGTATAAGATGGATTTTTGTGTTTGAGAAGTTAAAAGATTTGTTTTCTGAAGTCCCGTTCGCAATATTTAATCGTAGTAATCCTGCTTTTGTTTCTAGCCCTAATCCAATTCCGTAGCTGTATAATTTTTCTTTGAGGTCTAAGGTTTGGTTTTCAAAATAACCAATGTCGATGATGCTATGAAGGTATAGTCCGGTATTGAATTGATACCTGTATTCTGTGTTCAATACAGAAAATAAAGAAGCGTCTATGCTGTTTTCACTAAACCCCCGCATGTTTGTAATTCCTCCAAATCGGTACAATTCATTTGTTAAATAATTATCACTAATTAATAGGTTGGTGCTGTTTTGAATAAAAAATGAATTCTTGTAATTAAGATTGAAAATATGATTTACAATTGTAGAGAGTTTTATTTGATCGTCACTTGTATTTTTTAAATCTCTAGAACCTATTTCGGTGTCTATTGAAAAATATGTTTTAACAGGGAACAGGCTACTGCTTTGAGATTTGGTATAGGAAGCTCCAACAGTCACAAATTTAGAAGTGAAATCTTCAATAGGTGATCCTGTCGCAGTTTCATCAAGGAGGTTGCTAGATTCATATCCCTTGTATCCTATATAGCTGTTAGACGTTGGATTTATTTGATAGGTAACTCTAGCTTGTTGCTCTGTAGTAATAAAAGTACTGTCTCTTCTAAAAATTTTGAGTTCAAGTCCAACACCAAAAGGCGATTTAAATAAATAGGGCAAACTGGCTTTTACTCTAATGTCTCTTTGTTCGTCCCCATCCTCTTTATAATTAATAAGGAGCTGCTCGCCGTAGTTTAGATTGTTGTTGAGTTCTAGGTTTAAATATCCATTAAGTTGAAGTTTCTGGGTTTCTTCATCTGTGGCAAAACCAATCACACCGTCAAACTGGTTAGCATTCCTTTTTTTTAAGTAAAAATATACAACGGTCGTATCTTTTCTGAACAAAACTTCAGGGGCTTTTATGCTAGTAGCAAACGGAAGGTTGTTTATCAGTTCGTTTTGAGAGTTTATTTTTTTCTTACTGAATGTTTTTCCTTTTCTAATTCCTGCGTAATGTTTTAAGTAAGACCTCGGAAATTTTTCATAGCCTTTTACGGCAATAGAGTCGACTGTTCGCTTTACTCCCTTGTCTGAAGCTAAAGAGGCGCTTAGCATAGTGTTATTTTCTATGGAGATGTTTTTCAAACTTAGTTTGGCGAAAGTGTTTCCATTTTCAGATTTTATATTGTTTAACTTCTGAAGGGCTGCTTCAATCAATTCGAAAGGAAGGATGAAATATTGGTCGGTAATTTCAGAAGAGACCAATGACAGTTCTCTTTTACTGAAGGTTTCTTCTGAGTAATACACTTTAATAGAGCTGTATTTTTTTCCGAAGTAAAAATGGGCACTATATAAGGAGTCGTTTTCTTTTTCAATTTTTTGAAGCTTACTTTCTAGAAACCCTTTTTTCTGCAATCGAATAAAAATAGAATCTGTTTCGGCTTTGAGCGCTTTATATGAATTGAAGGTTTTTTCTTTTTGTAATGAATCGGTTAAGGTTTCAGAAATTTCAACTTCACCTTTTATAGAAAGGGTTAAATTTTGCGCGTATGCTGTTAAAAACAAACAAGTGCATATATATAGGAATAAAAAGGAGTTAAATTTGCGTTTCAAATGCTTTGATGTTTCGTCTGTAAAACTAACGTTACATCTTGGTTTTTCATATCTATTTCAAAAAATAATCAAACAGTTCTTAAAATTAGTGGATTAAGGTTTGATTAGTAGATTTTTATTTCTACATTTGCCAACCCTAAAAAAGGGGTATTTTATTTTTAAAAAAGTGTAATACATATTTTATATGCCAACAATTTCACAATTAGTACGAATAGGAAGAGCCAAAATAACCAAGAAGAGCAAATCGGCTGCTTTAGATTCGTGTCCTCAAAGAAGAGGTGTGTGTACGCGTGTATATACGACTACGCCTAAGAAACCTAACTCTGCAATGCGTAAAGTAGCAAGGGTTAGATTGACAAACGGTAAGGAAGTAAACGCATACATCCCTGGTGAAGGACACAATTTACAAGAGCACTCGATAGTATTGGTTAGAGGTGGAAGGGTAAAAGATTTACCAGGAGTTAGATACCACATTGTTCGTGGAGCTTTAGACACCGCAGGTGTAGAAGGAAGAACACAACGTAGATCTAAGTATGGTGCAAAACGCCCTAAAAAGTAATTTTTAAAACTTTTAAAAAGAAGACATGAGAAAAAGAGCAGCAAAAAAGAGACCGCTTTTACCAGATCCAAGGTTTAATGACCAATTGGTGACACGTTTTGTAAATAACTTAATGTGGGATGGAAAGAAGTCGGTTGCTTTTAAAGTGTTTTACGATGCAATTGATATCGTAGAAGAAAAAAAGACAGACGACGAAAAAACAGGATTAGAGATGTGGAAAGACGCATTATCTAATGTAATGCCTCACGTAGAGGTTCGTAGTCGTAGAGTTGGTGGAGCAACGTTCCAAATTCCAATGCAAATACGTGCTGATCGTAAGATTTCTACAGCAATGAAGTGGTTAATACTTTATGCTAGAAAAAGAAACGAAAAGTCGATGGCTCAAAAATTAGCAGGTGAAGTTCTTGCTGCAGCAAAAGAAGAAGGTGCGGCAGTTAAAAAGAGAATGGATACTCATAAAATGGCCGAAGCAAATAAAGCATTCTCACATTTCAGATTCTAAAAAATGGCACAAAGAGATTTAAAATTTACAAGAAATATTGGAATTGCTGCGCATATTGATGCTGGTAAAACCACTACTACTGAACGTATCCTTTTCTACACGGGTGTAAGTCATAAAATTGGTGAAGTACATGATGGTGCTGCAACAATGGACTGGATGGAGCAAGAGCAAGAAAGAGGTATTACAATTACTTCTGCTGCAACTACTTGTACTTGGAAGTTTCCTTTAGAAAATGCACAACCAGTTGATGATACTAAAGATTATCACTTTAATATTATTGATACTCCTGGTCACGTAGATTTTACTGTTGAGGTAAATCGTTCATTACGTGTATTAGATGGTTTGGTGTTTTTGTTTAGTGCAGTAGATGGTGTTGAGCCGCAATCTGAAACAAACTGGAGATTAGCTGATAATTACAAAGTGCCACGTATTGGTTTCGTAAACAAAATGGACCGTCAAGGGTCTAACTTCTTAGCTGTTTGTCAGCAAGTGAAGGATATGTTGAAATCTAATGCTGTGCCAATCGTATTGAACATTGGTGACGAAGGAGATTTTAAAGGTATTGTTGATTTAGTGAAGAATCGTGCTGTAGTTTGGCATGATGAATCATTTGGAGCAACATTCGATGTCGTTGAAATTCCTGATGAGTTGAAAGCTGAAGCAAGAATGCTACGTGGAAAACTTATTGAAGAAGTTGCTGCATATGACGAAACTCTATTAGAAAAATATATGGAGGATGAAGATTCTATTACTGAAGATGAGGTGCATGCTGCGCTTCGTGCTGCTGTAATGGATATGTCTATCATTCCTATGGTGTGTGGATCATCATTTAAAAACAAAGGGGTTCAATTCTTGTTGGATGCTGTTTGTCGTTACTTGCCATCACCAGTAGATAAAGAGGGTATCATCGGGATTAACCCAGATACTGATAAAGAAGAAATTCGTAAGCCAGATGTAAATGCTCCTTTCGCAGCATTAGCGTTTAAGATTGCTACCGATCCTTTCGTAGGACGTTTGGCTTTCTTCCGTGCATATTCTGGTCGTTTAGATGCAGGTTCTTATATCTTGAACAACCGTTCAGGTAAAAAAGAACGTATCTCTCGTATCTATCAAATGCACTCTAATAAGCAAAATGCAATCGATTTTATCGAAGCAGGAGATATTGGAGCAGCTGTTGGATTTAAAGATATCAAAACAGGAGATACAATGTCTGACGAGAAGCATCCAATCGTTTTAGAATCGATGGACTTCCCGGATCCAGTAATTGGTATCGCGGTAGAGCCTAAGACTAAGGCAGATGTTGATAAGTTAGGTATGGCATTAGGAAAATTGGCTGAAGAAGATCCAACATTCCAAGTGCGTACTGATGAAGCTTCAGGACAGACTATTATTTCTGGAATGGGAGAGCTTCACTTAGATATTATTGTAGATCGTTTAAGACGTGAGTTTAAGGTTGAAGTTAACCAAGGACAACCTCAGGTTGAGTATAAAGAAGCTGTAACGCGTACTGCGCAACACAGAGAGGTTTATAAGAAACAATCTGGTGGACGTGGAAAGTTTGCTGATATTGTATTTGAATTAGGTCCAGCTGATGCTGATGCTCCAGAAGGATTGACATTCGAAAATAAAATTAAAGGTGGTAATGTTCCTAAGGAATTTGTCCCTTCAGTTGAAAAAGGATTTAAGCAAGCAATGATAAACGGACCTTTAGCAGGTTTTGAGGTTGATAGTTTAAAAGTGACATTAACAGACGGATCTTTCCACCCTGTGGATAGTGATGCATTGTCATTCGAACTTGCAGCTAAGATGGGCTTTAAGGCTGTTGCAAAATCAGCAGGAGCTGTTATTCTTGAGCCAATTATGAAACTTGAAGTTATTACTCCAGAAGAAAACATGGGGGATATCGTAGGTGACCTTAACCGTCGTCGTGGTCAAGTTAATGACATGGGTGATAGAGCAGGAGCTAAGGTTGTAAAAGCTGAAGTGCCGCTTTCAGAAATGTTTGGATATGTTACAACATTGAGAACATTATCTTCAGGTCGTGCTACGTCAACAATGGAATTTTCACACTATGCTGAAACTCCTTCTAATATTTCAGAAGAAGTAATTAAAGCAGCAAGAGGAACTAACGATTAATATTTCAGCAATGAGTCAAAAAATAAGAATTAAATTAAAATCTTACGATCACAATTTAGTGGACAAATCTGCTGAAAAAATCGTAAAGACCGTAAAGAGTACTGGTGCTGTAGTTACAGGTCCAATTCCTTTACCAACACATAAAAAAATCTTTACAGTATTACGTTCGCCACACGTAAACAAGAAGAGTAGAGAGCAATTTCAATTAAGCTCTTACAAGAGGTTATTGGATATCTATAGCTCTTCTTCAAAAACAATTGACGCTCTAATGAAGTTAGAGTTGCCAAGTGGAGTAGAAGTAGAGATTAAAGTATAGTGCTACGAAGGTAGTCGCTTCTCGATAGATGAAGCGTGACATGTCCTAAGCTGCGTGCGAGGGAAAAACGGTTACAAAATAACATTCAGGGTTGAATTTATTTTGACCCTGTTTTTTTCTGAAATAGTTTTTGTTTCAGAAGTAATAAAGAGAATTAATATTAATAACTAAATAATTAAATATGTCTGGGTTAATTGGAAAAAAGATAGGGATGACCAGCATCTTTGACGCGAACGGAAAAAATATGCCGTGTACCGTTATTGAAGTTGGACCTTGTGTTGTCACCCAAGTCAGAACCAAAGAGGTTGACGGGTACGAAGCTCTTCAGCTTGGTTTCGATGACAAAAAGACTGCTATTAAAGCTGCCGAAGGCCACGCTAAAAAAGCAGGAACCGTTGCAAAACGTAAAGTCGCCGAATTCCAAGGATTTGAAGAGGATTATAAATTAGGTGATACAATCACTGTAGATCATTTTGCTGAAGGTGAATTCGTTGATGTAGCGGGTACTTCTAAAGGAAAAGGTTTCCAAGGGGTTGTAAAACGTCACGGTTTTGGTGGTGTAGGTCAAGCGACCCACGGTCAACATAACCGTTTAAGAGCTCCAGGTTCTATTGGTGCTGCTTCTTATCCTGCGAGAGTATTCAAAGGAATGAGAATGGCTGGACAAATGGGGAATGAAAAAGTGAAAGTACAAAACTTACGAGTGTTGAAAGTAGTTGCTGAAAAGAATCTACTTGTGGTAAAAGGATGTGTTCCTGGCCATAAAAACGCTTACCTAACTATTCAGAAATAATGAAGGTAGCTGTATTAGATATTAACGGAAAAGACACAGGTAGAAAGGTTGAACTTTCTAAGGATGTGTATGGGATTGAGCCTAATAACCACGCTGTATACCTTGATGTGAAGCAATATCTTGCTAATCAAAGACAAGGAACGCATAAAGCAAAAGAGCGTGCTGAAATTTCTGGGTCAACTAGAAAGATTAAAAAACAAAAAGGAACTGGTACTGCTCGTGCGGGTAGTATTAAGTCTGGTCTGTTTAAAGGTGGGGGTAGAATGTTTGGTCCTAGACCAAGAAACTATTCTTTCAAATTGAATAAAAACTTAAAGCGTCTTGCACGTAAGTCGGCATTAACAATGAAGGCTAATAACAAGGCAATTGTAGTGATTGAGGATCTTAATTTTGAAGCTCCAAAGACAAAAGATTTTACTGCTGTTTTAAAGAATTTAGGTCTTGAAAACAAAAAATCTTTATTTGTGTTGGGAGACTCAAATAATAATGTATATTTGTCCTCGCGCAATTTGAAAGGTACAGAAGTTGTAACCAACTCACATTTAAGTACTTACAAAATAATGAATGCAAACAGCGTTGTGTTGTTTGAAGGTTCTTTGGAAGGAATTGAAACAAACTTAAGTAAATAGAAACGAGATGAGTATCTTAATTAAACCTATTATTACGGAAAAAGCTACTAAGGATGCTGAAGAAAATAACATCTTCGGATTTGTAGTAAACCCAAAGGCGAACAAGGTAGAAATCAAGAAAGTAGTGGAAGCTACTTACGGAGTTTCTGTTACTGCAGTTCGCACAATGAATGTCCGCCCCGATAGAAAAACCCGTCATACAAAGACAGGTGTTCAAACTGGTAAAACAAATGCTTACAAAAAAGCAATTGTACAGGTGGCGGAAGGTGATACAATAGATTTTTACAACAACATCTAGAGAAATCTAGATTTAATTAGACAAAAATGTCAGTAAGAAAATTAAAACCTATCACCCCAGGTCAGCGATTTAGAGTTGTAAATGGATTTGACGCCATAACAACTGATAAGCCGGAGAAAAGTTTATTAGCTCCGAACAAAAGATCTGGTGGTAGAAACAGTCAAGGTAAAATGACCATGCGCTATATAGGTGGTGGGCATAAAAGAAAATACCGAATTATCGATTTTAAACGTGACAAGGCAGGAGTTCCTGCTACTGTTGCAAGTATAGAATACGATCCAAACCGTACAGCATTTATCGCTTTGTTAAACTATCAAGATGGTGAAAAGCGTTATATAATTGCTCAAAACGGTCTTCAAGTAGGGCAAAACATCGTTTCAGGTGATAATGTAGCCCCAGAAGTTGGAAACGCAATGTTGCTTTCAGCTATTCCTTTAGGAACAATTATTTCTTGTTTAGAGTTACGTCCAGGTCAAGGTGCTGTTTTAGCGCGTAGTGCTGGTGCATTTGCTCAATTAATGGCAAGAGATGGTAGGTATGCTACAGTAAAATTACCATCGGGTGAAACTCGTATGGTTCTTGTTACATGTATGGCAACTATCGGAGCTGTTTCAAACAGTGATCATCAATTGTTAGTATCTGGTAAAGCAGGTAGATCTAGATGGTTAGGTAGAAGACCAAGAACAAGACCGGTAGTGATGAATCCTGTAGATCACCCAATGGGTGGTGGTGAAGGTAAATCTTCTGGAGGACACCCACGTTCTAGAAACGGAATTCCTGCTAAAGGATTTAGAACCCGTTCTAAGACTAAAATGAGTAATAAATACATTATAGAACGTAGAAAGAAATAAGCTATGGCAAGATCGTTAAAAAAAGGACCTTACGTTCACTTTAAGTTAGATAAGAAAGTACAACAAAATGTTGAGTCTAATAAGAAGACTGTGATCAAGACTTGGTCAAGAGCTTCTATGATAACTCCAGACTTTGTTGGACAAACCATTGCAGTGCATAATGGACGTCAATTCGTTCCAGTATATGTAACTGAGAATATGGTAGGACATAAATTAGGAGAATTTTCGCCAACAAGATCATTCCGTGGTCACGCAGGTGCAAAAAATAAAGGAAAAAAATAGTAAGCCATGGGAGTTCGTAAAAGAGAAAGAGCAGAGCAAATCAAGGAAGCAAAGAAAACAATGTACTTTGCTAAGTTGAATAATTGCCCTACATCACCAAGAAAAATGCGTTTAATGGCGGATTTAGTAAGAGGTGAGAAAGTTGATAAAGCGCTTAATATTTTAAAGTTCAGTTCTAAGGAAGCTTCACGTCGTTTAGAAACATTGTTATTGTCTGCAATTGCAAACTGGCAAGCTAAAAACGAAGAAGCATCAATAGAGGATGCAGA
The DNA here is from genome assembly GCF_900102055.1 of Ulvibacter litoralis. Classification (GTDB taxonomy): domain Bacteria; phylum Bacteroidota; class Bacteroidia; order Flavobacteriales; family Flavobacteriaceae; genus Ulvibacter; species Ulvibacter litoralis. Next base: position 70,489 of record NZ_FNBA01000001.1, on the reverse strand, counting down.
TCTTTTTGTAAAAGAAATCCGTGTAGATGGTGGGACAATGTTGAAAAGACTTCGCCCAGCACCACAAGGTCGCGCACACAGAATAAGAAAACGTTCTAATCACGTAACACTCGTGCTTGGAGCTAACGATAACACACAAAGCAACTAATAAATGGGACAGAAGACAAATCCAATCGGAAATCGCCTAGGTATTATTAGAGGATGGGAATCCAACTGGTACGGAGGAAACGACTACGGCGATAAATTAGCCGAAGACGATAAGATTAGAAAGTATATTCACGCTCGTTTAAGTAAAGCTAGTGTGTCCAGAGTAATTATTGAGCGTACGCTTAAACTTGTAACCGTTACTATCACAACGGCTCGTCCAGGTATCATTATTGGTAAAGGCGGTCAAGAGGTAGACAAGTTAAAAGAAGAGCTTAAGAAAATTACTGATAAAGAAGTACAGATCAACATTCATGAGATTAAAAGACCTGAATTAGATGCGCACTTAGTAGCGTCAAGTATTGCTAGACAAATCGAAAATAGAATTTCGTATCGTCGTGCAATCAAGATGGCAATTGCTGCTGCAATGCGTATGAATTCTGAAGGTGTTAAAGTTTTGATTTCTGGACGATTAAATGGTGCTGAAATGGCACGATCTGAATCGTACAAAGAAGGTCGTATTCCTTTATCTACATTTAGAGCTGATATTGACTATGCTTTAGTTGAGGCACATACTACTTATGGTAGGTTAGGTGTTAAAGTATGGATTATGAAAGGCGAAGTATATGGGAAAAGAGAGCTTTCTCCATTAGTTGGCTTAGCCAAAAAAGGAGGTAAAGCACCTGCAGGTCGAGGTGGAAATAACAAGCCACGTCGCAGAAAGTAATTTTTTAAAGAAAAGAAAATGTTACAACCTAAGAGAACAAAGTTCCGTAAACAAATGAAAGGCCGTATGAAAGGTAACGCAGCACGCGGAAACCAATTATCATATGGAACCTTCGGTATTAAGTCTTTAGATTCAAATTTCTTGACAGCTCGTCAAATAGAAGCTGCACGTATTGCTGCAACTCGTTTTATGAAAAGAGAAGGGTCCTTATGGATTATGATTTTTCCAGACAAACCAATTACTAAAAAGCCTCTTGAGGTTCGTATGGGTAAGGGAAAAGGTGCAGTAGAGTATTGGGCAGCAGTTGTTAAACCTGGTAGAGTTTTGTTTGAAATTTCAGGAGTATCTTTGGAAACTGCAAAAGAGGCATTACGTCTTGCAGCTCAAAAGCTTCCGGTAAAGACAAAATTTATTATGTCTAGAGATTTTCAAGCTTAATTTATTGATATTATCACTATGAAACAATCAGAGATAAAAGAATCATCAACAGCAGAATTACAAGAGAAACTTGCTGAAGCTAGAAAAGCTTATTCAGATTTTAAAATGGCTCACACCATTTCACCGTTGGAAAATCCAATACAGTTAAGATCTCACAGAAGATCAATAGCTAGAATTGCGACAGAACTAACTAAAAGAGAAGTACAGTAATTTTGTACCCAGCTGAAAGATGGAAGAAAAAAGAAACTTAAGAAAAGAGCGTATTGGTGTAGTTACTAGTAACAAAATGGAGAAATCTATAGTTGTTGCTGAAGTAAAAAAAGTAAAGCACCCGATGTACGGAAAGTTCGTTTTGAAAACGAAGAAATACGTAGCACACGACGAGAAAAATGACTGCAACGAAGGAGATACTGTAAAGATCATGGAAACAAGACCTTTAAGTAAAACTAAAAGTTGGAGATTAGTAGAAATAATTGAAAGAGCGAAGTAACCATGATACAACAAGAATCAAGACTTAAAGTTGCAGACAACACAGGAGCGAAAGAAGTTCTTACTATTCGTGTATTAGGTGGAACTAAAAGAAGATATGCTTCTATTGGTGACAAGATTGTAGTTTCTGTAAAAGATGCTACACCTAATGGATCAGTAAAGAAAGGAACTGTTTCTACTGCTGTTGTAGTGCGTACTGTAAAGGAAGTGAGAAGACCAGATGGTTCTTACATCCGTTTCGATGATAATGCTTGTGTACTTTTAAACGCCCAAGGCGAAATGAGAGGAACACGTGTATTTGGACCCGTAGCTAGAGAGCTTCGTGATAGACAATTTATGAAAATAGTATCATTGGCACCAGAGGTGCTTTAATATGAAAACTAAGATGGCAAAGCTTAAAATAAAATCAGGAGACACTGTTGTTGTTACAGCTGGAGAACATAAAGGTTCTGAAGGTAAAGTAATGAAGGTGTTGATTGAGAAAAACAAAGCAATTGTAGAAGGAGTTAATATGGTTTCAAAACATGAGAAACCAAGTGCAAGTAATCCGCAAGGAGGAATTGCAAAAAAAGAAGCTCCAATACACATTTCAAACCTATCGCTTGTTGATCCAAACACTGGAAAAGCAACACGAGTAGGATATAAAATGGAAGATGGTAAAAAAGTTAGATTTTCCAAACAATCGAATCAAGTAGTATAGTTATGGGATATTCACCAAGACTTAAGGAAGAATACAAGAGCAGAGTAATAACTGCTCTTACAGAAGAGTTTGGCTACAAAAATGTAATGCAAGTTCCAAAATTAGAGCGCATCGTTGTGTCTCGTGGAGTTGGAGCTGCAGTAGCTGATAAAAAATTAATTGACTATTCAGTAGAAGAGTTAACTAATTTAACAGGACAGAAAGCAATTGCAACAATTTCTAAAAAGGATGTTGCAACCTTCAAACTTCGTAAAGGAATGCCAATTGGTACGAAAGTTACGTTGCGCGGAGAGCGTATGTATGAGTTTTTAGATAGACTTGTTACATCTGCATTGCCAAGGGTTCGTGATTTTAATGGTATTAAAGCTACTGGCTTTGATGGTAGAGGTAATTACTCTTTAGGGGTTACTGAGCAAATCATCTTTCCAGAGATTGATATTGATAAAGTTAAGAAGATTGAAGGAATGAACATTACGTTTGTAACTTCTGCTGAAACTGATAAAGAAGCAAAATCATTGCTTACTGAACTAGGATTACCTTTTAAAAAGAACTAAGGATGGCTAAAGAATCAATGAAAGCCCGTGAGGTTAAGAGACAAAAAACGGTAGATAAGTATGCTGAAAAACGCAAAGCTTTAAAAGCAGCTGGCGATTATGAAGCATTACAAAAATTACCGAAAAATGCTTCTCCAATTCGTTTACACAATCGTTGTAAATTAACTGGAAGACCAAGAGGGTATATGAGAACCTTTGGTATTTCACGTGTAACATTCCGTGAAATGGCTAATCAAGGTTTGATCCCAGGAGTTAGAAAAGCTTCTTGGTAGTATTGTAGTTTGTAACTACTTTGCTAAAAAGTAAATTATAAATTGGTTGTAGGTTCGATTGTTATTGAAAACCACTTCCGCAAATTTCTATATATGAATACAGATCCAATTTCGGATTATCTAACGAGAGTTAGAAATGCTGTGAAAGCAGGACACCGTGTAGTCGAAATTCCGGCTTCAAATTTAAAAAAAGAGATCACAAAGATCCTTTTTGATCAAGGGTATATTTTAAGTTATAAGTTTGATGACGATAAAGGTTATCAAGGTTCTATTAAAATCGCCTTGAAATATGATAAACTGACTAAAGATCCAGTTATCAAGAAGATTCAAAGAATTAGTAAACCAGGTTTACGTAAATATGCAGGTTCTACAGAACTTCCTCGTGTTTTAAACGGTTTGGGTATCGCTATTGTTTCAACTTCTCATGGAGTAATGACAAGCAAGCAAGCTAGAGAACAAAAAGTAGGTGGTGAGATATTGTGTTACGTATACTAAAAAAAGACAAAAGAAATGTCAAGAATAGGTAAAAACCCGGTAGCAATTCCAGCAGGAGTTACAGTTGATGTTAAAGACAACGTAATTACTGTAAAAGGAAAATTAGGAGAGTTAACACAGGAGTTTTCTGATGTTACAGTGAAAGTTGAAGAAAATCAAGTAATAGTTGAAAGATCTTCAGACTTTAAAGACCATAGAGCAAAACATGGTTTGTATAGATCTTTAGTTAATAATATGATTGAAGGTGTTTCAAACGGATGGACAAAACAACTAGAATTAGTTGGAGTAGGATATCGTGCAAGTAATCAAGGCCAAAAATTAGATTTAGCTTTAGGTTTCTCTCACAATATTGTGCTAGATATTGCTCCTGAAGTAGTAGTGGAAACTATTTCTGAAAAAGGAAAGAATCCAATTGTAAAATTAACATCATTTGATAAACAACTCGTTGGACAGGTAGCTGCAAAAATTCGCGGATTCCGTAAGCCAGAACCTTACAAAGGAAAAGGAGTTAGGTTTGTAGGTGAACAAATTAGAAGAAAAGCAGGTAAATCTGCATAAGATATAAAGTTATGGCATTATCAAAAACAGATAGAAGAAATCGTTTACGTTTTAGAATACGTAAGACAATTTCTGGAACTGCACAACGACCACGTTTAGCAGTTTTCCGAAGCAATAAAGAGATTTATGCGCAACTTATTGACGATGTAAGTGGGAAAACCATTACCGCTGCATCTTCAAGAGACAAAGACATTGACGCTTCAAAAGTTAACAAAGTAGAAGCGGCGAAATTAGTAGGTAAAGCAATTGCTGAAAAAGCTGTAAAAGCTGGAGTAGATGCAATTTCTTTTGACAGAGGAGGTTACCTATATCACGGAAGAATCAAATCATTAGCTGAAGGTGCACGCGAAGGTGGCCTTAAATTCTAAGTAAGTATGTATCAAGATTATAAAAACGTAGAATTAGTAAAACCTGGCGGACTTGAATTAAAAGATCGTTTAGTAGGTGTACAACGTGTTACTAAAGTAACAAAAGGGGGTAGAGCCTTCGGATTTTCAGCTATTGTAGTTGTAGGAGACGAGAATGGAGTAGTAGGTCACGGACTTGGAAAGTCTAAAGATGTAGCGAGCGCAATTGCTAAGGCAATTGAAGATGCTAAGAAAAACTTAGTGCGTATTCCATTGCATAAAGCTTCACTTCCACATGAGCAAAAAGGAAAATTTGGTGGTGCAAGAGTAAATCTTTTACCAGCAGCTCCTGGTACCGGGGTAATCGCCGGTGGTGCAGTTCGTGCCGTATTGGAAGCAGTAGGAGTTCACGATGTATTGTCTAAATCGCAAGGTTCTTCAAATCCACATAACGTGGTAAAAGCAACATTTGACGCTTTATTACAATTACGAAGCGCTCAGACAGTTGCAGATCAAAGAGGAATTTCTTTGGAAAAATTGTTTAAAGGATAAGAAGATGGCAAAAATCAAAGTAACAAAGGTGAAAAGTGCTATTAATCGCACACAAACCCAAAAGAGAACGCTTGAAGCTTTAGGTCTTCGTAAGATAGGTCAAGTTGTAGAGCATGAAGGCACACCAAGTATCCTTGGTATGGTAAATAAAGTTAAACATTTGGTTTCTATGGAAACCGTTTAAGATAAACGCAATGGATTTAAGTAGCTTAAAACCCGCAGAAGGTTCGGTTAAAAACCAAGGGAAACGCGTAGGTCGTGGACAAGGTTCAGGTAAAGGTGGTACTGCCACTCGTGGACACAAAGGAGCTAAGTCTCGTTCTGGATATTCCAAGAAACTTGGTTTTGAAGGTGGACAAATGCCTCTTCAACGTCGTGTGCCTAAGTTTGGTTTCACAAATATTAATCGTAAAGAATATCAAGGAATTAATCTTGATAAACTTCAAGAATTAGTAGACGACAAAAAGATAAATGATACTATTGACTTTGAAACTATTGTTAGTTTAGGTCTTGCTCGCAAACATGAGATGGTGAAGATTTTAGGAAGAGGAGAATTAAAGGCAAAAATAAAAGTATCTGCACACAAGTTTACTGCCACAGCACAGAAAGCAATTGAAGCAGCTGGTGGTGAAGTAATAACAATGTAATAATAGATTGAGGATGAAATTTATTGATACCATAAAAAATGTTTGGAAAATAGAGGAACTGAGAAATCGGATCATCCTTACCTTGGGATTATTATTAGTGTACCGCTTTGGTGCACAAGTAACACTGCCTAGTATAGATGCTTCAATGTTAGCAGGTTTCTCTGGTAATTTTGCTGGTGGTGGAATTGGTAGTTTGCTTGATGCATTTACAGGAGGGGCTTTTTCAAAAGCATCTGTATTTGCTCTTGGAATTATGCCATACATCTCGGCATCTATTGTTGTTCAGTTAATGCAAATTGCAGTTCCCTATCTTCAGAAATTACAAAAAGAAGGAGAAAGTGGAAGAAAGAAAATCAATCAGATTACTCGTTGGTTAACAATTGGTATTTGTTTGGTTCAAGCACCGTCTTATTTGGCAGGTCTTTCAGCATTGGGAGTTCCAGCTGAAGCCTTTATAATGGGTCAAGGGGCTATGTTTTACATCTCTTCAGTTATTATTTTAGTTACAGGTTGTGTATTTGCAATGTGGTTAGGTGAAAAAATTACTGATAAAGGAATCGGAAATGGTATCTCTATATTAATTATGGTAGGTATTATTGCTAACTTACCATTATCATTTGCTCAAGAATTTGCTTCTAGAGTATTTGAATCTAATGGAGGTTTAATTATGATTCTTATTGAATTGGTTATATGGTTTGTGATTATCTTACTTTCTATAATGTTAGTAATGGCAGTTCGTAAAATACCTGTTCAGTATGCTAGAAGAACTGCATCAGGAGAGTATGAGAAAAATATATTTGGAGCAAGACAATTCATTCCTTTAAAGCTTAATGCTTCTGGAGTTATGCCAATTATCTTTGCACAAGCTATTATGTTTGTTCCCTCTGCAGTAGCTAGTTTATCTAGTAGTGATTGGGCTCAAACTATGCAAGCAACCTTTAGCGATATATTTGGTTTGTGGTATAATATAGTTTTTGCACTTTTAATCATAGTATTTACGTACTTTTACACCGCGATTACGGTTCCTACCAATAAAATGGCAGATGATCTTAAGCGTAGTGGTGGATTTATACCAGGAATTAAACCAGGTACAGATACAGCAGAATATTTAGATAGAATAATGTCTCAAATTACACTTCCGGGATCTGTATTCTTAGCGTTGATAGCAATTTTCCCTGCTTTCGTTGTTAAGTTATTAGGAATCCAACAAGGTTGGGCTTTATTTTATGGTGGTACATCTCTGTTAATTATGGTAGGTGTAGCAATTGACACAATGCAACAAGTAAACTCTTACTTATTAAATCGTCACTATGATGGTTTAATGAAGTCAGGAAAAAATAGAAAAGCAGTAGCGTAATTATGGCAAAACAATCAGCAATCGAACAAGATGGGAGCATCGTAGAAGCATTGTCTAATGCAATGTTCCGTGTAGAATTGGAGAATGGTCATATAGTAACCGCGCATATATCGGGTAAAATGCGTATGCACTACATTAAGTTATTACCCGGAGATAAAGTTAAATTAGAAATGAGTCCTTACGATTTATCGAAGGCTCGCATAACGTATAGATACTAAGTAATGAAAGTTAGAGCATCCGTTAAAAAGAGAAGTGCCGACTGCAAGATAGTTCGCAGAAAAGGCAGATTGTATGTAATTAATAAAAAGAACCCAAAGTTCAAACAAAGACAAGGATAAGTTATGGCAAGAATCGCAGGTGTAGATATTCCTAAACAAAAAAGGGGTGTAATCGCGTTAACGTATATTTTTGGAATCGGTAGAAGCCGTGCACAAGAAATTTTAGGTAAAGCCGGAGTTAGCGAAGACAAAAAAGTAAGTGAATGGAACGATGATGAAATCGGAGCTATTCGTGAAGCTGTTGGATCTTTCAAAATTGAAGGTGAATTACGTAGTGAAATTCAATTAAGCATTAAACGTTTAATGGATATTGGTTGTTATAGAGGAATTCGTCATAGAGTTGGTCTTCCATTAAGAGGGCAACGTACTAAGAATAACTCAAGAACAAGAAAAGGAAAGCGTAAAACAGTTGCTAACAAAAAGAAAGCAACTAAATAACCTAGAGATATGGCAAAGGCTACAGGAAAAGGTGCTAAAGGTACCAAGACTACTAAAAAACGTAAAGTTAATGTTGAATCAGTTGGAGCAGCTCACGTAACAGCTTCTTTTAACAACATTATTATATCATTAAGCAACAAGGCTGGAGATGTTATCTCTTGGTCTTCTGCTGGTAAAATGGGATTTAGAGGTTCTAAAAAGAATACTCCTTACGCTGCTCAATTAGCAGCAGAGGATTGTGCTAAAGTTGCTCACGAGGCAGGTTTACGTAAAGTAAAAGTTTACGTAAAAGGTCCAGGTAACGGTAGAGAATCTGCAATTCGTTCTATCCATAATTCAGGAATTGAAGTAACCGAAATTATCGACGTTACTCCAATGCCACATAACGGATGTAGACCACCTAAAAGAAGACGTGTATAACACGAAATAATAAAGACGTTGCAACTGCAACGTCTTTATCTATTATAATTATTTAATAAATATCAACTCGAAGGGTACAAGAACTAGAGGATTAACGTAAGACCTTAATTTAGTTTTTCCTTCAAAATCAATTTAGAAATGGCAAGATATACTGGTCCAAAAACTAAAATAGCACGTAAATTTGGCGAAGCTATTTTCGGAGATGACAAATCATTCGAAAAAAGAAATTACCCTCCAGGGCAACACGGGAACAACCGCCGTCGTGGAAAAAAATCTGAATACGCAATCCAATTAGCTGAAAAGCAAAAAGCAAAATATACTTATGGTGTATTAGAGCGTCAATTCAGAAACATGTTTAAAAAAGCAACTGCTGCTCCTGGAATTACAGGACAAGTATTGTTACAATTATGTGAGTCAAGACTTGACAACGTTGTATACCGTATGGGGATTTCTCCAAGTAGATCGGGTGCAAGACAACTTGTTTCTCACCGTCATATCACTGTAAATGGTGAAAAAGTAAACATTCCATCTTACCAGTTACAGGCTGGAGATGTAGTGGGAGTTAGAGAGAAATCAAAATCTCTTGAAGCTATTCAATCTTCGTTAAGCAATGCTAACAATGTTTATGAATGGATTTCTTGGAACGGAGAAAAAATGGAAGGAACATACGTTTCTATTCCACAACGTATTCAAATTCCAGAGAACATAAACGAGCAGTTTATCGTCGAATTATATTCTAAATAATAAAAACACACGAGTCACACTATGGCAGTATTTAGTTTTCAAAAGCCTGACAAAGTTATCATGATTAATTCAACCGATTTCGAGGGGAAATTTGAATTTCGCCCTTTGGAACCAGGTTACGGATTAACAGTTGGTAACGCATTAAGACGAGTATTACTTTCTTCATTAGAAGGATTTGCAATTACTTCGGTTCGAATCGAAGGTGTTGACCACGAGTTTTCAACAATTGCAGGAGTAGTAGAAGACGTTACAGAGATCATCTTAAATTTAAAACAAGTTCGTTTTAAAAGACAGATTGATGAAATTGATAACGAAACTGTTACTATTTCTTTAAACGGAGGAAATCAATTGACAGCTGGTGATTTTCAGAAATATATTTCTGGATTCCAAGTACTAAATCCAGATTTAGTTATTTGTAATATGGATAGTAAAGTAAACCTTAATTTCGAAATTACTATCGAAAAAGGTAGAGGGTATGTTCCTGCTGAAGAAAATAAGAAAGCAAACGCACCACTTGGTACTATCTTTACTGATTCAATTTACACACCAATTAAAAATGTTAAGTATAGCATTGAAAATTTCCGTGTAGAGCAAAAAACTGATTATGAAAAATTAGTTTTTGAAATCATTACAGATGGTTCAATCAATCCTAAGGATGCTTTAACAGAAGCTGCTAAAACCTTAATTCATCACTTTATGTTATTTAGTGACGAGCGTATTACATTAGAAGCTGATGAAATTGCTCAAACTGAAACATACGATGAAGAATCATTGCACATGCGTCAGTTGCTTAAAACAAAATTAGTAGATATGGATCTTTCGGTTCGTGCTCTAAATTGTTTAAAAGCTGCTGAAGTAGATACATTAGGTGACTTAGTATCTTTCAACAAAAATGATCTAATGAAATTTAGGAACTTCGGAAAAAAATCTCTTACTGAATTGGAAGAGCTTGTAAACGTAAAGGGTCTAAACTTCGGAATGGATTTAGCAAAATATAAATTAGATAAAGATTAATACATCATATTTTGCTCTCAGCTAATTGCTGATTTGGTAGCAAGATGATGATTAAAACAAAATGTCATGAGACACGGAAAAAAAGTAAATCACTTAGGTAGAAAAACAGCACATAGGAAGTCAATGCTTGCTAATATGGCTTGTTCCCTAATTGAACATAAAAGAATAAACACTACTGTTGCAAAAGCAAAAGCTTTAAAACAATTTGTAGAGCCGATGATTACAAAATCTAAAGAAGACACTACGCACAACCGTCGTATTGTAATGGCTAGATTGCGTCAAAAAGAAGCTGTTGCAGAATTGTTCAGAGAAGTGGCTACTAAAGTAGGTGACCGACCAGGAGGATACACACGTATCATCAAGTTAGGAAATCGTTTAGGAGATAATGCTGATATGGCAATGATCGAATTAGTTGATTTTAACGAGATTTACAACGCTGGTAAAACAACTAAGAAGAAATCAACACGTCGTAGTCGTCGTGGTGGTGATGCTAAAACAGCTGCTCCAGTAGCAACTAAAGCAACTAAAGAAGAAGAATAAATGATTCATCGTTTATAAAATTCAAAAGGGATAAGCAGTTACTGTTTATCCCTTTTTTTATACCCAATAATCAAAGAAGGTTCAGTAAGGATTTTATTTTTTTTAAAAGTTATAACTCCTTAATTGTAAACCTCCATCATTTAAAGTATTTTTGCAAAACATTTCGATTTTATGAAGTATCAGAACAGAAAAAAAGCACTTATTTTATTAGCCGATGGCACCATTTTTCATGGAAAAGCTGTAGGTGGAAAAGAAGGATCAGCCTTTGGAGAAGTTTGTTTCAACACTGGGATGACTGGTTACCAAGAAATTTTTACAGACCCATCTTATTTTGGACAATTAATGGTTACCACCAATGCACACATTGGTAATTATGGGACCAATTTAGAAGAAGTAGAGTCGGAAAGCATTAAGATTTCTGGACTTATTTGCCGCAATTTTAGCTACCATCAATCTCGTGCCGCCGCAACAGATACCCTTGAAAATTTTCTATCAGATAACAACTTGTTAGCTATTAGTGATGTTGACACTCGCGCATTGGTAAATTATATTCGCGATAATGGCGCTATGAATGCTGTTATTACTACGGAAGTGGATAATTTAGATGCCCTTAAAGAGCAACTAAATGACGTACCGAGTATGAAGGGTCTTGAGTTGGCAAGCAAAGTGTCTACAAAAGAGCCTTATTTCTTCGGAAATGAAAACGCTACGTATAAAATTTCAGCTTTAGACATAGGAATCAAGAAAAACATACTTCGAAATCTTGCTGAAAGAGACTGCTATATTAAAGTGTTTCCGTACAACGCAACATTTTCAGAATTGAAAGCCTTTCAACCAGATGGTTATTTTCTTTCAAATGGTCCAGGTGATCCAGAACCATTAACAGCTGCTATTGCAACTGCAAAACAAATCATAGAAAGTGAAAATCCATTATTTGGAATCTGTTTAGGGCACCAAGTAATTGCATTAGCAAATGGAATTTCAACGTTTAAAATGCACCACGGCCATAGAGGTATTAATCATCCCATTAAAAACCTATTAACAGGAAAAGGAGAGATTACATCTCAAAATCATGGTTTCGCTATCAACAGAGAAGAAACAGAAGCACATAGTGATGTTGAAATCACACATATTCATTTAAACGATCATACAGTTGCTGGAATTCAAATGAAGAGCAAACCTGTATTTTCAGTACAATACCATCCTGAAGCAAGTCCAGGACCACACGACGCATCGTATTTATTCGATCAATTTATAGAATCCATTAAAAATCATAAACCACAAGCCGTATGAGTATTATCATAGACATCCATGCAAGACAAATATTTGACTCAAGAGGGAATCCAACAATTGAAGTTGATGTAATTACCGAAAACGGTTTTATAGGACGTGCTGCAGTTCCTTCAGGAGCTTCAACAGGTGAACATGAAGCTGTCGAATTACGTGACGGTGGTGATGCTTATATGGGAAAAGGAGTATTAACAGCTGTAGAAAATGTAAACGGAAAAATTGCGGGAACGTTATTAGGTGTCGATGTTTTTGAACAAGCGTTAATAGATAAAATAATGATTGATTTGGACGGAACTCCAAACAAATCAAAATTAGGTGCTAATGCAATTTTAGGAGTTTCGTTAGCGGCTTCAAAAGCAGCAGCGAACGAATTGGGATTACCATTGTATCGTTACATAGGTGGTGTAAGTGCTAAAACACTGCCAGTACCTATGATGAACATTATTAATGGAGGTTCTCATAGTGATGCTCCTATTGCATTTCAAGAGTTTATGGTAATGCCAGTAAAAGCAAATTCTTTTACACACGCAATGCAGATGGGAAGTGAAATTTTTCACAACCTTAAAAAAGTACTTCACGATCGTGGTTTGAGCACTGCTGTTGGTGATGAAGGTGGTTTTGCACCAACGTTAGACGGAACAGAAGATGCTTTAGATACAATTGCAATAGCAGTTAAAAAAGCAGGCTACACGTTAGGTGATGATGTAATGATTGCTTTAGATTGTGCCGCGGCAGAATTTTATGTTGATGGCAAATACGATTATACAAAGTTTGAAGGAGATACAGGAAAAGTAAGAACATCGAAAGAACAAGCTGATTATTTAGCTGAACTTTCAGAAAAGTATCCAATTATCTCTATTGAAGATGGAATGGATGAAAATGATTGGGAAGGTTGGAGATACTTAACTGAAAAAATTGGAAAAAAAGTTCAATTAGTAGGAGACGATTTGTTTGTAACGAATGTTGAAAGACTTTCAAGAGGAATAAATGAAAATACTGCGAATTCAATTTTAGTGAAAGTAAATCAAATAGGAACACTAACTGAAACTATTGCCGCAGTAAATATGGCGCACAATGCTGGATATACTTCAGTAATGTCTCATAGAAGTGGTGAAACGGAAGATAATACCATAGCAGATTTAGCGGTAGCACTTAATTGCGGGCAAATTAAAACAGGTTCGGCATCAAGAAGTGATCGTATGGCAAAATACAATCAGTTGTTGCGTATTGAGGAGCAATTAGCAGAAGTTGCCTATTATCCAAAAACAAAAGCATTCAAGGTTCAGCAATAGTTTTATTTATTCTGAAAAGAACGCTACAAAGAAAAAAATGGCGCACTATAAAAATAATTTATAGGGGTATGATATTTAAGGATTTTTTAACCTTAGGATTCTTCCGAAGTGTTAAAAAATCACACAATATTTCGTAACTTAGCCATTCTGAAATTTATTAAAAACAACAATAGTATATGTCAAAAACAGCAACGCTCGAAATCGATGGTAAAAAGTATGAATTTCCTTTAATAGAAGGAACTGAAAAGGAAGTTGCCTTAGATATAAAAACACTTCGAGCTATCACTGGAGGTGTAACAACGATCGATCCAGGATATAAAAATACAGGCTCTTGTGAAAGTGCTATTACTTTTTTGAATGGTGAAGAAGGAATCTTACGTTACCGTGGGTATTCTATCGAAGAGCTGGCTGATAAAGCTGACTTCCTAGAAGTAGCGTACTTGCTTATTTTTGGAGAGTTACCAACAAAAGATCAGTTGTCTAAGTTTCATGAAGATATTAAGGCGCAATCGCACGTTGATGAAGATGTTAAGAAAATTCTTGACGGATTTCCAAAGTCTGCCCATCCAATGGGAGTGCTATCGTCATTAACTTCAGCGTTGGTCGCTTTTAATCCATCTTCAGTAAATGTAGATAGTGAAGAAGAAATGTACAACGCAATTGTACGAATTCTGGCTAAATTTCCAGTGCTTACGGCTTGGGCATATAGAAAAAGAGTTGGCCTTCCATTAGAATATGGAGATGCTTCTCTAGGATACGTAGAAAACTTCTTAAAAATGATGTTTAAGAAGCCTAATAGTAACTATGTTCCTAAAAAGGATATTGTAGCCGCTTTTGATAAGTTATTAATCTTACACGCAGATCACGAACAAAACTGTTCTACTTCTACAGTACGTATGGTTGGTTCATCTCACGCAGGATTATTTGTTTCTATTTCAGCAGGTATTGCAGCATTATGGGGCCCACTTCACGGTGGTGCTAATCAAGCGGTAATCGAAATGTTAGAAGCAATCAAAGAAGATGGTGGCGATACGAAAAAGTTTATGGCAAAAGCCAAAGACAAAAATGATCCATTTAGATTAATGGGCTTTGGACATAGAGTATATAAAAACTTTGATCCAAGAGCGAAAATAATTAAGAAAGCAGCAGATGAAGTTCTTAATGACCTAGGAATTGATGATCCAGTGTTAGACATTGCAATTGCTCTTGAAAAAGAAGCCTTAGAAGATCAATATTTCGTTGATAGAAAATTATACCCTAACGTAGATTTCTACTCAGGGATTATTTATAGAGCTTTAGGGATTCCAGTCGAAATGTTTACGCCAATGTTTGCATTAGGTCGTTTACCAGGTTGGATCGCACAATGGAGAGAGATGCGTTTACGCAAAGAGCCAATTGGAAGACCAAGGCAAGTATATATTGGTGAAAACCTTCGCCCTTTTAAAGAAACAGAAGAGCGTTAATCGTTCATTTAAATAGTTTACTAGCATCCGTCTTTGGCGGGTGCTTTTTTTATATTTGTAATATGATCAAATTAAACATTACTAATGAAACCTCTCGCTTAAGAGCAGTGGTGTTAGGGTTAGCAAATAGTAACGGACCCGTTCCTGCACTTGAAGATGCGTACGACCCAAAATCGGCAGAACATATTAAGGCTGGAACCTATCCTAAAGATGAGGATATGGTGAAAGAGATGGATGCCGTGTTTGAGGTTTTTAAAAAGTACGACGTAACAGTATATCGTCCTGATGAGATTAAAGATTACAATCAAATTTTCTCACGAGATATCGCTTTTGTTATTGAAGATAAATTTATAAAAGCAAACATCTTAGAAGATCGTTCGAAAGAAATTGATGCTTTGCACCATGTTATTGATCAAATAGACCCTTCAAAAATCATAGAGTTTCCTGAAGAAGCCCATATTGAAGGAGGAGACGTAATGCCTTGGGGAGACTATATCTTTGTGGGGACTTATTACGGTGAGGACTATCCAAGTTTTATTACTGCTAGAACCAATATGAAGGCAGTAGCGCACCTTCAGAAATTATTTCCACATAAAAAAGTGAAATCATTCAATTTGCGAAAATCAAATACTGTCGCACAAGATAACGCACTTCATTTAGACTGTTGTTTTCAACCGATTGGAACAGGCAAAGCCATTATTCATAAAGAAGGATTTCTAATTGAAGAGGAGTATGAATGGTTGGTTAATTTCTTCGGAAAAGATAACTGCTTCCATATTACGAAAGAAGAAATGTACAATATGAATAGCAATATTTTTTCTATTTCTCCTGAAGTAATTATTTCAGAAAGAAACTTTACACGCCTAAATACATGGTTGCGTTCGCAAGGATTTACGGTTGAAGAAGTTCCGTATGCTGAAATAGCCAAACAAGAAGGACTACTTCGTTGTACAACGATGCCTTTAATTCGAGATTAATGTAAGGAATAGAAATAGGGTTCGTCTTATTGAATAACCATAAAACCACCCTATGAAACCTATAGTATTACTAGTAATTTTTAGTTTATTTTTTTCTGAAGCTTTTTCACAAGGTAAAATCGACGGATTTTATCGCGGAAAAGGAAATGCCACAGCTGTTGTCGGACTCGGTTTTGAAGATGGTAAAAACTACTTTGCAGGCACCGAAAAAACAGATATTAGTAAGAGTTTGTACTACGTTAACCTTTATGGCGCCTACGGAATAACAGATAACTTAGATGTAGCTGTTGCACTTCCATACTTGTCCAGTAATAAAAATAACGGTTTACAAGACATTTCAATTTTTCTGAAGCATCTTATCTATCAAAAAAACACCGAAAGTGGTAGTTTTCAAGTAACCCTAGGAGCTGGATTTTCTACTCCTGTAAGCGATTACGATATTGGTGGTTTAAATGATATCGGGCAACAAGCTACCGTTTTTGAAGGAAGAGCATTGGCACATTACTTTTGGAAAACAGGATGGTTTGCAACGGTACAAAGTGGATACTCTTTAAAACTAGAAGAAACTCCAAATAGCATTCCTGCGACACTGAAGGTTGGAAAAGCAATGGCGAAGTGGTACTATGACTTTTATTATGACTATCAGCACTCTTTTGGGGGAATTGATTATTTAGGAACTCCTGCGCCACAAAACTTTAAAGAGTTTGGATCCGACTATCATAAAGTAGGAGGTTCTGTGTACACTTCTTTTTCTGAAAACTTTGGGGCCTTTATAAATCTATCGTACACCTTAGCAGGGCGTAATACCTTCCAAGGACAAGGCTACGGTGTTGGCGTGGTGTATAACATCAAGAAAAAAGAACGCAATTAGCCTTTAAACGATTCTAAGTGTAAAATGTATTCACTTGGAGTTGCATTAAAATATCCAGTTTCGCCCAGTACCTTCCCTTCGGAATCTAATACAACTACAAATGGAAAAATCCCTCTGGTGTTGTAGGTGTTGAGTAATTCATAGTTGTGTTTTTTTAAAGCTTCAGATAGTGCGTTTTCAGGTTTCTTCGGAAAATCTGCTTCAATCATTACAAAATGGTCTTTAGCATATAAACTGAAGGTTTCGGTCTGAAACACTTCTTTGTCTAATAACACACAAGGCGCACACCAATCAGATCCTTGGAAAACAAGAATAATAGGTTTGTTCTCTTCCGAAGCTACTTTCTTCGCAGTTTCAAAATCATGTTGCCATTCTTGAGCAACGATAGTAAACATTGAAAAAAAGCAAAGTATAAAAATTAAGAAACCGTTGTTTATTGTTTTCATAAATGGATATATAAAGGAATGCGCTTTCAGTAAAAATACGCTTTTATAAGATTCTATTTTGCTCTTTCTTTTAAAACAGCTTCAATACTTTCTAGGCTTACATTTTTCGCTTTCAGTAGTATTAAATAGTGGTATAATAAATCGGCTGCTTCACTTTTAAACAAGTCTATGTTGTCATCCTTAGCTTCTATAACCAATTCTACCGCTTCTTCACCAACTTTTTGGGCTACTTTATTAATCCCTCTTTTGTATAATGAATTGGTATAGGATTCGGCATCGTCCGTATCAATTTTTGTTGCAATTACATCTTGCAATTCATACACAAACCCTTTTGCGGTTTCATCTTTAAAACAAGTCGTAGATCCAGTATGACACGTAGGTCCATTTGGTGTTGCCTGAATTAAAATAGTATCTCTATCACAGTCAATTTTGATGTCTTTCACAAATAAGAAATTACCAGACTCTTCTCCTTTGGTCCACAGTCTGTTTTTACTTCTACTAAAAAAAGTAACCTTCTTTTCCGTAATTGTTTTTTCGTAGGCTGCCTCATCCATATAACCTAACATTAATACTTGCAGTGTGGTGTCGTTTTGAACAATCACTGGGATTAATCCATTGCCTTTTCTGAAATCTAAATTCATCATTTTATATTTTATGTAAGCCTAACAGCTACGTTTTTTGTGTGTAAATATTCTTTTAATTCAGGTATTGGAATTTCACCGTAGTGAAATATACTAGCCGCTAAGGCACCCGTTGCTTTGGTTTGCTCAAACACCTCGGTAAAGTGTTTTTTTGTTCCAGCGCCACCCGAAGCAATAACAGGAATGTTAATCGCAGTGCTTACTTGGTTCGTGATATCTAAAGCAAATCCTCCTTTTGTACCATCATTATTCATCGAAGTGAGTAAAATTTCACCTGCACCTAGCGCTTCCACTTGTTGTGCCCATTGCACCGTTGTAAGCTCTGTAGGCGTTCGTCCTCCATGTACAAAAACCTTCCATTCGTCTGCTTCAAATTTAGTGTCAATAGCGACTACCAAGCACTGACTCCCAAACGTAGTTGCAATATCGGTAATTAAGCTTGGATTTTTTACTGCGGAAGAGTTTACACTCACTTTGTCTGCTCCAGCATTTAGAAGATTGGAAACGTCCTCTACAGTGTTTATACCGCCACCCACCGTAAACGGAATGTTTATTTCTGAAGCTATTCTTTCTACCAACTGAAGCAGAGTTGTTCTATTCTCAATCGTAGCTGTAATGTCTAGAAAAACCAATTCGTCGGCTCCTTCTTGGACATATTTTTTAGCCAATTCAATAGGATCGCCAGCATCTTTAATGCCTACAAAGTTAATTCCCTTAACCGTTCTGCCATTCATGATATCCAAGCACGGAATAATTCGTTTCTTTAGCATAATTTCTCAAGTTCTTTAAGGGTAATGTTTCCTTCATAAATAGCTTTTCCAAGAATCGCACCTTCGCATCCTATTTCTATCAAATCTTCTAAATCCTTCATCGAAGACACACCGCCACTGGCAATTAAATGTACCGTACTGTTGGCAATAATCTCTTTGTACAACTCATTGGAAGCTCCTTGTAGCATTCCATCTTTAGAAATATCGGTACAAATCACACTCTGAATCCCTTTTGCTTCAAAGTCATTGATAAATTCAATAACATCCAGTTCTGAACTTTTCAACCATCCGTGGGTAGCAATTTTTCGGTTGTTACAATCTGCTCCTAAAATAACGCGTTCCTTTCCGAAGCGCTCCAACCATTTAAGAAATAGCGTCGGATTACTAACCGCAATACTTCCGCCCGTAATTTGACTGGCACCCGATTCAAACGCAATAGCAACATCTTCATCCGATTTTAAACCGCCGCCAAAATCAATTTTTAAGTTGGTATTAGTTGCAATCGTTTCTAACACTTTATAATTTACAATGTGTTTCGACTTTGCACCGTCCAAATCGACCAAGTGTAAGAACTCAATGCCGCTATCTTCAAATTGTTTGGCAACTTCCAAAGGGTTTTCGTTGTATGTTTTTTGAGTGCTATAATCTCCTTTGGAGAGGCGCACACACTTACCGTCAATAATATCTATCGCTGGGATAATTCTCATAATTCTAAAAAGTTTTGTAAAATTCGTGTTCCAATACCTGCCGATTTTTCTGGGTGAAACTGCGTAGCGTAAAAATTATTTTTTCGCATCGAAGCGCTAAACGGAACAATATAATTGCATATAGCTGTGGTGTTTTCCGTTACTTCAGCATAATAACTATGCACGTAATAGACATCTTGGGTATCGGTTATGCCTTGACATAAAACACCGCTTGTACTCGAAAAATTATTCCATCCCATGTGCGGAACAGTGTCGTTAGGTGGGAATTTTTTCACTGAAGCTTTAAAAATTCCTAAACAATCAGTGTCTCCTTCTTCCGAATAATTGCACATTAGTTGCAAACCTAAGCAAATACCCAACATTGGTTTTTTAATGTCTAAAATCGTTTTGTCGAGTCCTTTTTCTTTCAAATAGTTCATGGCCGAACTTGCCTCGCCCACACCTGGAAAAATCACTTTATCCGCAGAAAGAATTGTTTCTCGGTTGTCGGTAATCACAGATTCGTAGCCTAGCTTGGTCAGTGCATTTTGAACCGACCGTACATTTCCGGCATTGTATTTTATAATGGCTATCATAAGGTTCCTTTGGTACTTGGAATTGAATAATTGTCTGTTTTTTTCACCGCCATTTTAATTGCTTTGGCAAAACCTTTGAAAAGCGCTTCTATTTTGTGGTGTTCGTTATCGCCTTCCATTTTCATGTTTAGATTACATTTTGCGGTGTCGCTAAACGATTTAAAAAAGTGCATAAACATTTCCGAAGGCATTTCTCCAATCATTTCTCTTTTAAATTCGGCCTCCCAAACCAACCAAGGGCGTCCGCCAAAATCGATGGCTACCTGTGCCAAACAATCGTCCATTGGCAATAAAAAACCATAGCGTTCAATTCCTTTTTTAGAACCTAATGCTTTTAAAAAGGCTTCTCCTAAGGCCAAAGCAACGTCTTCAATGGTGTGATGTTCATCAATTTCTAAATCGCCTTTTACAGCAATGTTTACATCGATGTTTCCATGTTTTGAAATTTGTTCTAACATATGATCAAAAAAGCCAATTCCGGTTGAAATACTGCTTTTCCCCGTTCCATCCAGATTTACTTCAATGGCAATGTCGGTTTCATTTGTTTTACGAACTACCTTTGCAACACGTGGTTTTGATACCAAATAAGAAACAATTTCAGCCCAGCTTGTTGTCGATAATTCGGCGCCTTCAACAGCTTCGTTTCCTATGAAAATACCTTTGCAATTCAAGTTTTTAGCCAGTTCAATATCCGTTTTTCGATCGCCAATGACATACGAATTTGCCAAATCGTAGTCTCCATAAATATACTTTTGAAGCAATCCTGTTCTAGGTTTTCGCGTAGGCGCATTGTCTTCGGGAAAGCTTCTGTCGATAAGAATATCTGAAAATTCAACACCTTCATTTTTAAATGCCTGAATCATTTTGTTCTGCGCAGGCCAAAAGGTGTCTTCGGGAAAAGAATCGGTGCCTAAACCATCTTGATTTGTAACAAGTACCAATTCGTAATCCAATTGTGTGGCAATTTTAGCCATGGCTTGAAACACACCAGGATAAAATTCTAACTTCTCCAAGCTGTCCAATTGATAATCTACAGGTGGCTCAATAACGAGTGTTCCGTCGCGATCTATAAACAATACTTTTTTCATGATTCAATATTTTTTAAGGCGGTGAGTAGTTTTTTATTTTCTGAAGGCGTTCCCACAGAAATACGAATACAGTTTGCAACGAGACTGTTCCGATTTCGTGTAATTATTTTTTGTGTTACTAAGTCTGAATAAATTTTAGTTGCGTTTATCACTTCTACAAGCAGAAAATTTGCTTCGGAAGGATATACTTTCACGACTAGTTTTAATTCCTGTAAAGCTGTTTGAAGTGCCTCTTTTTGCGTTTTGATTTGTTCAAGGTTCTTCTGAAACTGTGCTGTATTTGATACTGCTTCCAACGCTGCTTTCTGATTCAGTTCACTTACGTTATACGGTGGCTTCACTTTGTTTAAAAGGCGAATAATTTCTTCGGAAGCAAACGCCATTCCAACACGTGCGGCTGCAAGTCCCCAGGCTTTACTGAAGGTTTGACATACCATCAAATTCGGATAATCATTCAGCTTTCGTAGCCATGATTCGGAAGGACTAAAATCAATATAGGCTTCATCGATGATGACAATTCCGTTGAAATTTTTTAGAATGGTTTCAATTGCGTTTTTGCTGAGGGTGTTTCCTGTTGGATTGTTGGGCGAGCAAATAAATATGATTTTTAAAAACGAATCTTTCAGAAGAGGAAGCACCGCATCACTATCAATTTGGAAGGAATCGGTTAATGGTATTTTTGTTAATGACACTTCGTTAATCGCTGCCGATACGTCGTACATTCCGTAGGTGGGCGAAAAGGTCAATGCTTTGTCTTCACGCGGCTGACAAAAAATACGAAACGCCAAATCGATTACTTCATCACTTCCATTACCAATAAAAATCTGCTCTGAACGAACATTTTTCAAACTGGCAATTTTTGATTTTAAGTCCGTTTGATACGGATCGGGATACCGGTTTAAGGTTCCAAATGGATTTTCATTCGCATCCAAAAACACGCCAGAAGTACCCTTGAACTCATCGCGAGCGCTAGAGTAGGGAAGTAACGCCTGAATGTTATTGCGGACAATTGATTGTAAATTAAACATTTTTCAAAGAGTTTAAACGAATAGTAACTGCGTTTTTGTGAGCTTGTAATTCTTCAGCTTCTGCCATGATCTCTATCGCGGGGCCGATGTTCTGTAAACCTTGTTTTGTGAGTTTCTGAAAGGTGATTTTTTTCTGAAAGCTTTCCAACGAAACACCACTGTGGTTTTTTGCGTATCCATTAGTGGGTAAGGTATGATTGGTGCCACTGGCATAATCGCCTGCGCTTTCACAGCTGTAGTTCCCTAAAAATACGGACCCTGCATTTTGAACGAGTGCTGCATAATCTGAAGCATTTTCCGAAGCAATAATTAAATGTTCTGGCGCGTATTGATTGCTAAATTCAAAACACTCTTCTACCGAACGAAGTAATATGGCTTTGCTGTTTTCTAATGCTTTTTGAGCAATTTCTTTTCGAGGCAATACTTCCAGTTGTTTTTGTACTTCGGAAAGTGATTGTTCTAAAATAGCAGCATCGTTTGAAACTAAAATTACTTGGCTATCGGCGCCGTGCTCTGCTTGCGATAACAAATCGGAAGCGATAAAACTTGGGATTCCACTAGTATCGGCTATTACCAACACTTCACTTGGACCTGCAGGCATGTCGATAGCAGTTCCATCTTGCTGAATTAGCTCTTTCGCCTTGGTCACAAATTGATTTCCGGGACCGAATATTTTATACACTTGTGGAATCGTTTCTGTACCATACGCCATCGCGGCAATGGCTTGCGCACCTCCAACTTTGAATATTTTAGTAATGCCCACTAGGTTTGCGGCATACAAAATGGCTGGGTGAATGTTTCCTTCTTTATTGGGAGGTGTGCAGAGAATAATTTCTTTGCAACCCGCTAATTTAGCTGGAATTCCCAACATTAAAATAGTTGAAAAAAGTGGCGCAGAACCTCCGGGGATGTATAGGCCTACTTTATCTATACCTACGTTTTTTCTCCAACACGATACGCCTTCAGTCGTTTCTATGACAGCTTCAACCGAGTTTTGTGACGCGTGGAATTTTTCAATATTTGCCTTTGCGATATTAATGGCTTGTTTTAATGATTCAGAAACAGAAGTCATGGCCGTATCAATTTCCGAAGTAGAAACAAACAGTTCTTGTAACGCTACTTTGTCGAACTTTTCGGTGTATTTAAATATTGCTTTGTCTTTGTTTCGCTTTACATCATTCAGAATAAACTGAACCAGTTTGGTGAGTTCTTCTTGTTCAAACTGTGGTCGTTTTGTCAATGCTAACCAGGCTTCTTTAGGTGGGTTTTCAACTTTTTTCATTACAGTACCATTTTATCGATTGGAACAATTAGAATTCCTTCTGCACCTGCATCTTTCAATTCGTCAATGACATTCCAAAAGGTGCTGTCGTCAATCACACTGTGTAGCGAGCTCCAACCTTCTTGTGCTAAAGGGAGAAGGGTTGGACTTTTTAATACGGGAAGGATAGCGCTTACTTCTGCAATTTTATCATTGGGAACATTCATTAAAATGTACTTTGTGTTTTTTGCGCGTAATACTGCTTCCATTCGAAATACAAGCTTGTCAAGGATTTGTTGTTTTTCCGAAGATAGAAGTAGGGATTGTGCCAATACCGCTTGAGATTGTAAAATCACTTGTGTTTCTCGGAGTCCGTTTTTAAAAAGTGTGCTTCCTGAACTTACAATATCACAAATACCATCTGCCAGTCCTATGTTTGGAGCAATTTCGACCGAACCTGAAATAACATGAATTTCTGAAGAGATGTTATTTGCTTTTAAAAACGTGTTTAGTGTATTAGGGTAGGATGTTGCAATTTTTTTACCTTCAAAATAGGAAAGAGAATTGTCATCAACTTCTTTAGGGACAGCTAATGAAACATTACACTTTGAAAAACCTAGTTTGCTAACAACGGCTACTTTTTTCTGTTTTTCAATAAGTAAATTTTCACCAACAATTGCAATATCAACTACGCCATCTTCTAAGTATTGTGGGATATCAGAATTCCGAAGGTATAATACTTCCATCGGAAAGTTTGGGACACTTACTTTTAGTTGGTCTTTACCATTTTCAACTTTTATACCGCAATCTTTCAGCAGTTTTAAAGAATCTTCGTGTAAACGTCCGCTTTTTTGAATCGCAATTTTTAGGATACTCATTTTTTTAGATTTTAATCTGAGTAACCGAAAGAGCTATAAACAAAAAACCCGTCTGATTACTCAGACGGGTTTTGAAATATTTTTAGATTACATATATCATTTCCTGTTCGCCTGAGAGCAAATATGAGAATGATGATGATGTAATTGTGTGTTCATGATGTTTATAATCTGATGCAAAACTACTTCCTTTTTTTTAGTTGCCCTAATTTTTATGAAGAAAATTGTATAACTATCATTGCCAGCTTAAAAAAAATGTATTTTTGCGGACTACAAAAAATCAATTTTAATTTAATACAACCGTTGATCGCAACGATGGGATATATGGAGCAAATTACCAATACCATTTTAATGATTCGTCCAGTGGCGTTCCGTATGAACGAAGAAACTGCAGTAAATAATTATTTTCAAGAAGATATAGATCTTAAAAACAGTGTGATTAACGCAAAAGCACAGGAAGAATTTGATGCTTTTGTTGCAAAATTACGTGCGGTTGGGGTGAACGTTATTGTTGAAAATGATGATTTAAAAATGGATACTCCAGATTCTATTTTTCCGAATAATTGGGTGAGTTTTCATGCGAATGGTACTGTTGGATTGTATCCTATGTTTGCTGAAAACAGACGTAGAGAGCGTCGTGAAGAGGTGATGGATCGTTTGGAAAGTGAAGGCTTTTTAATTGAAGGCTATATGGATTATACCAGTGCTGAAGATGAAGGCGTTTTTCTGGAAGGTACGGGAAGTTTGTTGCTAGATCGCGTTCATCAAAAAGCGTATTGTGCGTTATCGGCTCGTGCTGATGATGATTTGCTTATCGAATTTTGTGAAGATTTTGATTACCATCCTGTTATTTTCACAGCGAACCAAACGGTAAACGGAGAGCGATTGCCTATTTACCATACCAATGTAATGATGGCTTTGGCTGAAAATTTTGCTGTGATTTGTTTGGATACTATTGACGACAAGCGAGAGAAGAAAAATGTAGTTCAGCATTTAAAAGAAGATGGAAAAGAAATTATTAGAATCACCGAAGCACAAATGCATCAGTTTGCAGGGAATATGTTGCAAGTAAAAGGAGCGGATGATAAACGATATATGGTAATGAGTCTTGCTGCGCATAAAAGTTTAAAGCCTGATCAAATTGCTGCGATTGAAAAACACTGCGAAATTTTAAGTAGCGACCTTGAAACAATTGAAACCTGTGGTGGCGGAAGTGCTCGTTGTATGATGGCTGAAGTTTTTCTTCCTAGAAGCTAATTTTAAGTATCTTTAAAGGATAATTTCAATCTTGCTTCAATGCGAATTTTAAAAATAGTTTTAGTTCTTGTCGGAATCGTTTTAATAGCCTTTGGGTTGTACACTGCTTTTGTGCCACAAACTGTTTTAGAAATTGGCCCTTTAGAAGTCAATGCGAAAGAAGGTTTGAAAAATCAGACCTTAGGAATGATTGGATTGGGCGTGATGTCTCTTTTGGCAGCCGTTTTCGCTAAAAATAGGAGGTAAGAATTTTTAATTATCCAATTTGAATACTACTTAGAATAGCTACTACAGCGGTTGCAATATATTCAACGCCGATAGATATTACGATAAAACCAACAATTCTTGAGATTGCATTAATTCCAGAAGCGCCTAAAAATTTGGTAATGAAGTGAGCGCTTTTCAGAATAAAATACGTGGCAGCGCCAACAGCAAGCACCGCAAGCACCACAATTAAAATTTCTTTTGTGTGACTGTATTCTTGGTTAAAAGTTATCAATAACGAAATTGACCCAGGTCCTGCTAACATAGGTATGGCAAGCGGAGTAAGGGAGAATTTCTCTCTATTGTCTAAATCCTTCTGAACGCGTTTGTTTTTCATTCCTTTGTGTTTTGAGAATGTTCCTGTTAATAGTGCAAATCCTGAAGTTACAATAATCATTCCTCCCGCAATTCGTAATGCATTTAAACTAATACCAAAAAAGTCTAATAAATAGGTTCCTGCAAAGAAGGAGATTGTTAAAATTACAATCACATTTACCGCGGTTAGAAAAGATGTTTTACCTCGTTCTTTAGGAGATTCGTCACTTGTGAGTCCTACAAAAACAGGAACGGTTCCCAAAGGGTTTATGACCGAAAATAAGGCTGCAAATACGTATAAAAATATATCCATCGTTTTTTCGGCAAAGAACTACTTGTTCATTCATTTAAAGTTTACGGAGTGGTTAAACTTAGGTTACGAAAATGCTATTAGATTATCCTTTTTACAGTCTTTTTAAAGCCTAAAATTCTTGTATCTTTGCAGTCAACACCTACGCTTTTGCAGGGGTGTTTTTTGTATATAAAACCGTTCAGCGTAACCTTAATGTACCTATGAATTTACAGGAAACCTTAGAAATAGAAATTAAAAAAGCCATTACAGAAGTGTACGGTGCTACATTAGAAACGGTAGAGTTTCAAGCAACTCGTAAAGATTTTGAAGGAGATATAACGGTGGTTGTATTCCCTATTTTGCGCGTCGTAAAAGGAAATCCGGTACAAATTGGTGAAGCAATAGGAGCCTATTTAGTTGCCAATGTTTCAGAAGTAGTGAAATTTAACGTGGTAAAAGGGTTTTTGAACTTAGTGTTGAGTGATGCTTATTATCTTGATTTCTTTACAGGAATTTCAGATTTTTCTAACTTCGGAAGAAAACCACAAGGAGAAGCGGCAATGATGGTTGAATATTCTTCGCCAAACACCAACAAACCGTTACATTTAGGGCACATCCGAAATATTTTATTAGGATACAGTGTTTCTGAAATTGTAGCGGCTTCAGGAAAAAAAGCCTATAAAACACAAATTATCAACGATAGAGGAATTCATATTTGTAAAAGTATGTTGGCCTGGAAACGATTTGGGAATGGAGAAACACCTACTTCTACAGGATTGAAAGGGGATAAGTTAGTAGGGAATTACTACGTGAAGTTTGACCAAGAATACAAGAAAGAAATTGCAACTTTAATCGCTGAAGGTAAAACAGAAGACGAAGCGAAAGCTGAGGCTCCCATTTTACTTGAAGCAAAAGAAATGCTTCAAAAATGGGAGGCTGGAGATGCTGATACAGTTGCACTTTGGAAAGAGATGAACAGTTGGGTGTATGCAGGATTTGATAAAACCTACGAGTCATTAGGTGTGAATTTTGACACGCTTTATTATGAAAGTGATACCTATCTTTTGGGAAAAGAGTTTGTTGCCGAAGGATTGGAAACAGGTGTTTTCTTTAAGAAAGAAGATGGTTCAGTATGGTGCGATCTTACCGATGAAGGATTGGACGAGAAAATTGTATTGCGTAGTGATGGTACTGCTGTTTATATGACGCAAGATATTGGAACGGCAATTCAACGTGTAAAAGACCATCCCAATGTGGAGGGAATGATTTATACGGTGGGTAACGAACAAGATTACCACTTTCAAGTGTTGTTTTTAATTCTGAAAAAATTAGGCTTCGATTGGGCTAAAAACCTGTATCATTTAAGCTACGGAATGGTTGATTTGCCTTCTGGAAAAATGAAAAGTCGTGAAGGAACGGTTGTAGATGCAGACGATTTGATAGACGATATGGCGCAGACTGCTAAAAAAATTAGCGAAGAGTTAGGTAAGATTGATGCGTTTTCAGAAGAAGAAAAAGAGGCGTTATACCATACGATTGGTTTAGGCGCTTTAAAATATTACATTCTGAAAGTAGATCCTAAAAAACGAATTTTATTCAATCCTGAAGAAAGTGTCGATTTCCAAGGGAATACAGGACCGTTTATACAATATACGTACGCCAGAATTCAGTCCATACTTCGCAAGGCAGACGAAACTTTCACAACGACTCCAGTTGGTGCTATTACATTGCATCCAAAAGAGAAAGAGGTGTTGAAAACCCTTCAGCAGTATCCAGATGTAATTCAAATGGCAGCGGCAAATTACAGTCCCGCTTTGATAGCAAATTACACCTACGATTTGGTGAAAGAGTTTAATTCTTTCTATCAAAACGTATCAATTTTGGCTGCCGATTCAGATTCAGAAAAAAACTTCAGAATTCAATTGGCGCAAGCTGTTGCAAGTGTTATTAAGTCGGCTTTTGGATTGTTAGGAATTCAGGTTCCAGAGCGCATGTAAGCCTTATTTGTTTATTTTATAACCAATCATTTTGTCTTTTCCTTCAGTTGCATCTACTGCAACGAGATACGGAATAGCATCATTTTTGTAAATAAATAGGCCTCTATATTGGTAAATACCACTTATTTCATCTTCGGTTTCAGCAAGAGAAATCGGGCAATACGTGATTAATTCGCCAAAAACCGCTTCATTTTTTTGCATTAAATCTTCAATACTTTTTGAAATAGGAGTCTTAAAGTCAGCCGCGTTTTTAATAGAATCTAACAAGTTGTATTTTCTAAGTAATATGTTTTCAGAAAACTGTTTGAAAGCCGTCGACTTTTTACTTAATTTTTCTAAAACAGGAAGCTGAAACACAAAAGAGGCAGTATCTTTTTTGAGGTTGAGAATGTCAACTTTTATTTCATCGTACGTTTCTTTTTCTTCGGAAGTAAAACCTTCATACACTAAAAGTGCGATGTTTGAAGAACTTAATTCGGGCCTTAAGCTGTCTAATAATTTGCTTTCAGAAGCGGTTATCTTAAAATTACGAATGGTTTTTTCGCCTACATTGCTATTAAAACCTTTAGAGTACGCTGTTTTTGCCTTGTAAATTTCAGCAATTTGGTTTAAACTTTTCTGTTCAGTTTCTGAAGCACAGCTTAGTACTAGGAGTGCTAAAAGAAAGGGTATAAATAATTTCATGTGGGTTGTTATTTATGAAGTTCATATTCGAAAGCAACACGAACCAATCCAGCAGTATTTCGAACTCCCGTTTTAATCAACATATTTCTACGATGCGTTTCTACTGTTCCAAAACTGATAAATAATTTATCGGCAATTTCCTGCGTCGTATATTCGTCAAGGATTAATTGTAAGACTTCCTTTTCGCGCCTCGAAAGGGTAGGAAATGGGTTGTTTGCCTTTGCTGCAGCATTGCTTGCAACACTATTTATAACAATGTCGTTCACTGCTTGGTCTAAATACATTTTGCCATTGAAAACTGTTTTAATCGCTTCAATCACTTCTTCTTGCCCCGCATTTTTTAATACATAGCCTTTGGCACCGTTGCTTAGCATCATTTTAATAAGACTACTTTCTTTGTGCATTGAAATGGCAATAATTTTTAAATCAGGATTCGTTTTGATGAGTTGCTTGCAGGTGTCAATTCCGTTTATTCCAGGTAAATTGATGTCTAATAAAACAACATCTGGTGCTGCCTCTGGAATTTTTTCTAAAGCAATCTCACCACTTAATGCGGTACCAATTACTTTAATGTCGTCTTCATTTTGTAATAATAATTGCATTCCTTCAATTACCATTTTGTGGTCGTCTACTATAAAAACTCGTATCATATTGTTGGAATATTAATGGTTAGTGTGGTTCCTCTTCCTGGCGCTGTGTCCCAGTCTATAGTTCCGTCTAAAAATTGAACACGGGAGTTAATACTCTTTAATCCAAGTCCTCCTTTTGCTTCTGCTTCTTTGTAATCAAAGCCTTTACCATCGTCTTCTACAATGAGGGTAATTTCTTTTTCATGACCAATAAGCTGTATTAAAATAGAGGTCGCTTCTGCGTGTTTTCGAATGTTAGAATTAATTTCTTGAATCAGTCGATAGATCATCACCTCTTTGGTCGTGTCTATTTTAGAAGGTAAATTTTGTATTTCTACATTGGCAGTATAGCCTTGTTGAACAAGACGATCGCCCATATCTTCAATGGCACCTTTTAACCCAGAAATACTCAGGGCGTGCGGCATCATATTGTGTGAGATTCGACGGACTTCAATACAGGCTTCGTCTATTAATTGATCTGTTTTTTGTGCAATTTCTTGCAATTTTAACGCTTCGTTTTTATTCTGAATGGTTTTAAAATGAGCCTTCACGGTACTTAATAAGCCACCGAGACTATCGTGGAGGTCTTTTGCAATTCGGAGCCGTTCTACCTCTTGCCCTTCAATCATACTGTTTAAAGAAGCTAATTTATTTTTTTGCTGAAGCTCAATTATTTTCTGACGTTGTAACTCGTAATTTTGAGCTGCAATGGTTTTTTGGTATTTGATTCTTTTCCTGAAAAACAAAATGATAAGCAATAAGAAAACTCCCAAGGTGAATAGAACGAAGAGAATTCGATTTGTTTGCCTGTTTTTTTGATCAATGATGGCTTGTTGTTCCGCTTCAATTTTATCGAATTCATACTGCATTCCAACTTGTGTAATCTTCCGAATGTTCTTTTCGTTAAACACAGAATCCTTCACTTTTGTAAATAATTCGTGGTTGGTAAGTGAAGCCTTGTAATTCCCTAACTTATTATGAGCTTCATATAAGCAGTTACAAGATTTCATTAAATAATCAGAGTCATTAATTTTTACCGCAATGGCTTTTCCTTTATTACAAAGTTCTTCAGCTGCAAGCAGATTGTTTTCAGCATTATTTAATTCACCCAGCATTGTATAGCCTTCCATCATTCCTTTTTCAGAATTAATGGCTTTATAGACGGCTAATGATTTTTCGTAATATTCTTTAGCGAGATCATACTTTTTCATTTTAAAATAGGCCAATCCAATAGAAAGATCGGTGCTGGCAATAAACCGTTCAGGCAACCCAGCATTCACTTTCATTTCCTTGGCGGCTTCGAGGATTGTTAACCCTTCTTCTAATTTGTCATTAGTAATGAGAAGGAACCCTTTGTTTCCAAGGATAACGGCAGCATTCCCTTGAGATCCTAGTCCGATGGCGGCATCGTACGCCTTGTCATAAAACTCTACGGCCTTGTCAAAATCTTCAGTTTTAGTGTAAAGATTTGCGAGGCTATTGTTAAGGACTAAGTTTTGTCCTTTATATTTTCGTTGCTCTTCCTTTGTTAGTGTTGAGGTGTCTACTTTGTCTAATATGTTCTTAGCTTCGATAGTGGTAGAAATAGCTAAAATAACGGCGCCTAGGTTTTGGTAAGCACCTCCTTTTGTGGTTAAAATAGAAGCTTTTAAAAGAGGTTCGTTAATTCCTTCGGAATATTGATAGGCTTTGTCTAAAGCAGACAAACAGGAATCTATTTTAGAATTGAAGTAGTAATAATTCCCTAATGAATAATAAGAATGTCCGAAGAGCTTGGGGTCATCTACTATTTTAGAAATAGAAATAGCTTTGTCGATAAGTGCTCTTGTAGGTTTTGTGTACCTGTTATTTCCCGCAGTTCGGACTAATTTCTCAATCTTTTTAAAATGATCGGGAATAGTATCGAGAGTGCTAATTACCGAATCGACATACTTTTTATTGACAGGACTTTTAGATTGTGCGGTGGCTGAGAGCGTGAAAAATAGAAATCCTAAAAAAAGAACATACCGATAGATACAATGTGTTTTTGTAATAAAAGCGGGTATAAATCGATATGTATAATTTCTCAAAATAAAGAAGGATAATGGTTAGGCATCTCTAATTTAGGTATTTATTTTTTAAAATTATCGAGTCTTAGTTTTTACTTTAATTGTAAAGTCTCCTTCGCTCAAGCCATCAGCTCCCGTAACACCAATAACTAATCTGTATCTTCTGTTCATAGCGACAAGGTTTGTAACGGTGCGTGTGTGGTCTTGTTCTTCACGTCCCACGCGGTTACGCTCTTGAAAATGATCGGCTTCACAACGAATACATCTTGGAAGATTAGGAACTAAATCCTTTGTGTTTATTCCAGTTTGATAAGCGTAAATACTGAAATTAGCCGATGGGTCTTTTGGGACTACTGTCACCGAAACTTCACTGTATTTCGGGATAATACCTTCAAAAAGAACGTGTTTTCCTGAAAACTTTTTTTTCTGATTTTCAACAAAGCAGGCATTATTACTATTCCATGCCCATGATAAATCGTTTAAAATAATTCCTTCGGAAAGATTGCCAGAATATGCAACTTCTTGATTTGGTACAAGCTCTATGGTGTACACTTTTGTTTGTGCGCTCATAAATAACGGAAGGCTTAGTACTATAAATAATAGCTTTTTCATAATTGAGATATTGTGATTGTAGTTCAAGGTACCTCACTTTAGTAGTTTTCGCATCAAAGAATTCTAGGAGGTGTAAAAACTAGATGAATTCCGGTAAGAGAATACGCACGGTGCTTTTGAAGTTATAATCTGATGAATTAAAAAAGACTGTCTATAAAAGTGAAGTTTAATTTGTTTGTCGGGTCGAGTGTAGTAGAGGCTTCAGTGTAAATTGACTACTTGAAATTTTCGACTGTGCTCGAACGAACATTAAAACCTGCTTTTTTAGACAGCCTCTAGAATTAATAATTAGAATTTATTTGGCATTAATTCGGTACTTAAACTTGTTACCAACCGATTTGTTTTTCATCGCAACGATGATGATTTTCCCTTTTACGTTTTTAAGATTAAAGACTTTTGTTTTTCCATTTTTGTCGTTTGGAAATTCATAGCTCGCCTTTTGTGTGGTAATTCCGTCGCGACCTTGCACACAAATGGTGACACCTGTTTTGGCTTTTCCATCGTATTTGTTGATGGTCAATTTTACATTGTTATTAAATGAAGGTGGCGTAACAAATGTACTTTTGGTTTGTCCAGCGATGTTTCCAGTTTCATTACCTCCGTCCATTTCTAATAAACGGGGTCCTATGGTTGCGCCTCCATTGGCAGCAATCCAATTCCAAACTCTTTTAATTTTTTGAACTTCCGCTTTAAACGGCACGATTTGAATATTCGGTTTCCATGGACCCCACTTCTCCCAAGTTTTTTCGGCCAATTTAACACCTTGATTACAGTTTTGTGCGGTTGCTTGAAAGCTTAATGTGAATAAAGCGATACCTAGTAATAATATTATTTTTTTCATTGTGTGAGATTTAAAATGTGAGTGATTATTTTTAATTTGCTGCAAGTGCATTCATAGTATACCCTAGATTGTTTCCTATCGATACATTGCGTAGTTCTACTTTTAGCGGCTTATTGGAGTTGACTGTGAAAACCTTTTGCGACTCCGATTTCTCTAAAGTTTGGTTGTATTGATTAAGTAGCGACCAGCTGCTTCCATTCTTTTCCCAAACACGAATGTTTCCACGCGCTTTACCACTATTTCTACGTACTACAATTCGTGCTTTATTCGTACAAGAGTTGTTGGTGTATATTGTTTTATTGGTTTGTCCCACAAGTGAGCCTACTACTTTCCCACCTGTTGATGCTAGAGAACTACTAGCTCCATCAATTTTTAATTTGTAACTAAAAGTGTTTCCCACAGATTGGTTTACAACTTTTACTTTAATGTTTTTGTTTTTTACATTATTTAGTGTGGCTGTGCGATATCCAGTTGTGTATTTACCATTGTCAAACTCAATCGTTTTATTTTGCTGCATTACGTTGTTTACGTAAATATTGACTTGCGTTTCTGCTTTTCCAGCCGTTTTTTTAATGCGAATGGTTACTTTATCTGATGTTGCTTTAGTGGTTATGTTAGCCGGATTTACAGAATATACTTTTCCAGTTTTACTAGTCAATGTCGTTGCGCAGGTTTGTGCATTGGATTGGAATGTAAAAGCGCTCGCAATTAATGCGACGATAAAAATTTTTGCTTTTAATGTGTTTAAAGTTTTCATAATTTAAAGTTTATATTGGTTTATAATTTGATTACTGCTAAAGTAATTGGGTGTAATGTGTTTAGTATCAAAGAATTCTGCGAGGAGTGAAAATTAACGGAATTCATAGAGGACTGTTTTTTACAGTTGTAAGACGTTAATTTGATATTCAAAATTTGGCTTCAGAAGGGTTCTTAATCGCAATGCTTACAATACGTCCTTTTACTTCTGTAAGCTCAAACAACTTCTCAGATTCGGGACTTTCCGAAGTGAAAACAAAACTTTCCAGATTTTTAGTTTTACCCGTTTTGTTGTGTGCACAGACAATGACTTCAGCATTGGGTAACTGCTTGTTATATTGAATGGTTACTTGTAACAACTCTTTCCCCGCCAGATACGTTGCATACATGCGTTTGTTGCTTTTTTTGGACGTTTCATTTTTTCTCTTTTCCATTCATGGGTAAGAGTTTGGGCGCGTCCTTTTTAAAACTTAACTTGGTTAACGATGCGGTGAGCGACCCTTTAAAGTCGTCAATAATTGCGTCAGGGTCGGTGAGGGCTTGTTCAATGCTTGCTTTTTCCCGGAGGGAATTTAAAAGTGTAAATTCTTCGCTGCAGTCGTGTGTATTAGATGAGTAGAATCCTACGATTAGGAAAACACCTACATTATGTAGTGTTCGTTTCATTGTGTGAGATTTTGATTATGTAGCTAAATTAATAGATGATAATCACTACACTATCAAAGAATTCTAGGAGGAGTGAAAAGTATGGGAATTCTGTTAGAGGATTCTAAAGGACTTTTAAAATAGTAGTTGTGCAGAGAAATTTGGGGTTAAACCTAACGAGATTTCTTCAATTTGGTTTACGCGAAGTGTGCCATTTTTATCCGTATCAATCGCGTATCGAATGTTTAAAGTATTTTTAGTATTGAACACATTCAGAAGGGCAAAATTGATTTTTGCATCTAGTTTTCCCGAGAGATTCCAAATATGTTCTGCGGAAAGATTTACTCTAAAATAGCTTGAGAGCCGTTCTTGATTGGGAAGGTCGTATTGAATAGAAGGAATTCCGTCAGTGATTGCAATTTCTTCGTTGGTCATTGGAACGGTGTACGGTTTGCCACTGTGCCAATTAATGCCTAATGCTAATTTAAATTTATTAAAAGCAAGTGTGTTAGCGAGCGTTGCTGTATGTCTAATGTCTAAGTTATTCGGAAACTCTGAAGGCGATAAAGCATCGAAGCTATAATCGTTTTTTAACAACATATACGACAACCAAGTGCTGTACGATTTTGTTTTTTTGTTAAGTACAAATTCCAATCCCTTTGCGGCATATTCACCAGTACTTCGCGTAAACTGAAACTGATTCTGAAAACCTTGATTAGCGGTTGTGATGCCTTCCACGAACTTGTAAAACCCTTCTAGATTCACAAACCAATTAGATTTGTTGTACACCAACCCAAAAGACACTTGCTTGCTTTTAATAATAGGAACTCCCTCATTGTCTGCAAGAACCCATCTTCTTTTTTCAACTCCGAGAAAATCACTTTCAAAATCGATGCGATGTGTGGTGGACTGACTTTTAAATTCGCCCAATGCTTCGACAGCAAAACCATTGCCTAGTGATTGATGAACACTAAGACGCGGTTCTACGAGGGTTGTTTTTAACTCGGTAAAATGGTTGACGCGAATCCCTGTATGTATACTTGTTTTTTCGTTATTAGGAGTAAAGTGGAGGTTCCCAAAAGCCGAATGTGTTTGTAGTACGTTTTTATCATAACTTCGGAAACGGGGCAGATTGATATCCTGTGTATTGGCAATTCCTACTTCTGAAAAATGATAGCCCCCTTGTATTTCAATTTTTTCTGAAAGATTCCATGTTGCATCAACTTTTACTCCTGTTTCGAGTATTTCGTTTTCCTGAAGCAGTTTTTGTGTGGTGAATATTTCTTCATTGATGGCATTTAGTTTGTAATAGCTAGCATATCCTAACAGTTGTGTTTTCACCTTCGAATTCCACTGGTATTCCCATGAAAGTCCTCCCACCAGACTTCGTTGTTGTAGATTACTCGTTTCAGAACTAGCGGAAGCATTTAAGGTCTCGGTAAATTCTAATTCATTATCGATGGTTAAAAAGTTGATTCGGATGTTGCTTTTTTCAGAAATATCCCAAAGTAGTTTGGTGCTAAAATCGTAAAATGTAAAATCGTATTCGGAAGCGACTTCAGTGCCATTATCGTCGGTAGCAATGGCGGTGATTTCAGAATCTTGAAAAATGCGATCTTCATAAATACCAAATACAGGCGATTCAATAAAGTCGTTAATCGAACGCCGTCCAGAGACTTGAATTCCGAAATTGGAGGTAATAGGGATTTCAGCAAAAGCGTGCGCATTAATTAAGTTGAAACCTGCGCCGCCTGAGAAGGCAGTTGTGTTTTCATTTTCAGAACGCATATCAATGACTCCCGAAACACCTTCACCATATCTTGGATGTGTTCCATTTTTAAAAACTGTTACTTTTTTAGTAATATCTGGATTAAAGGCCGATATCAGTCCGAAAAAATGGCCGCTTTGATACATTTTAATATCGTCCCATAAAATATTGGTTTCGGCATGTGTGCCTCCTCGAATGTTAATGTTCGAGATTGTTTCGTCCACACTTTCAACACCAGGAAATGCTTGTGCAATTTGTAAAACATCACCATCTACTTGCCCAGGAAGTAATCCGAAATTATCCGTGTTAATTTTAAAAGCTCCGTTTTGTTGTTTGCGAATCCCTTTGGTGAAATAAGTATGCAGTAATACTTGCTCTAAACTCGATACAACTGGAGTTAATGTAATTGTAGCGCAATTAGTACTTAGTTGCGATACAGGGACTGTACGTGTTTGATAACCTAGATGTCGGATGGTAATTTGCTGAGGTTCGTTTTTTGAGATAAAGAATATACCTTCAGCGTTGGTAACGGTCGAAAAGCGTTGCAGTGTAGCTTCTATCGTAGCTCCTTCTAGAGTTGCGTTATTGTAGGCATCTGTGATCTTTCCGCAGAAAAAAAGAGATGCTTTAGAAACAATGGTAATGTAGCGCTCGTCTATCTGTGTGAACGTGAATGGGGTCGTATTATTTAAGTGGGAGAGTGTTTCGGCAAGTGTTTTTTGAGTAGGTGGCGTAGTAATTTCTATTTCTGAAAGAGCATTACTATCGAACGAAAATCGGATGTTATACGTAGTTTCTAGGGTTGGTATAAGCGCAAGTAAGGTGGTTTTTTTTGTTGTTTGAGCGATAAGGCTGCTACAGCAAAAAAAACAAACAAGGAGTATGAGTTTCAAGTTACATTTACTGGCTCTTGTTGGCATATATGGTTACACGTTCGTCTTCAATAGTAAATGCAAGTTGCAAAGGATCGCATATAGATTTTAAGGCTAATGTAAGATCTGTGTGCGTGAAACTTCCCGTAAAACGGCGATTTGCATTACTAAATGTTGCGGTTAATTGAATGGGATATTGTCTTTCTAGCTCTTCTAAAACAGCTGCTAAATCAGCATTTTCAAAACTACTTTCGTTTGCGGTCCAGCTAGGAAATGGAGCGAAAGCATTGGCATGTTTAATAAGCGTATTGTTTTCAATGCTAAGTTGTGAACCTGCGGGTAATTTAATAAGCGTGTCATTATAGGCAACACTCACCAAGCCTTCGTAACAGGTAATGTTAAACTGTTTGTCTCTTGAAAAAACATTGAATTGTGTTCCTAAAACGGTCACCGTTCCTAAGGGTGTTTTAACGCTAAAAGTATTTCCTTTGGTTACTTTAAAATAAGCTTCACCTTGCAGATTTAATGTTCGCTGCGAGTTCCAATTGTTTTTGTTATAGGTAATAGTTGAGTTGGCATTTAAGGCAACTTCAGAACTGTCGGGCAATGTAAATGTTTCTTTTTTTGCAATTTGAGAATGTATGGTGGTGTCTAAAGAGTCTACATATAAATAACCAACAACAAAAATAGCAAGAACGGCTGCGATTTTAAGAAGGTTACGTACCGGAAATAATTTTCGCACGTTGTTTTTTGGTTGTAATTGAGAGGCGATGGCCTTATAGTTTTGGTCGCTAGCAACCTCCGGCGTTTTCAAATGTGCCGTTGCTGCTGAAATTTCTAGATAGCTCGCATATTCGGGAGAAGCTTTTAATTGTGTTACTTCTTCTGGAGTAGCGGTGCCATTTAACCATTTGTGTAATAGATTTTCTAAATCCATATGTTATGTGTTCGTAGGTAGAACAGGTTTGTTTTAATTTACCCTACCTTTAAGTTATACATTTCCTATTTCTTTCCGAAGAGAGGCTAGTGCTTGGCTCATTCGTTTTTCTACTGCTTTTACTGAAATGTCTAAAAGTGTAGCGATTTCGGCATATTTTTTACCTTCTATTCGGTTAAGTAAAAAAGCAGTTCGTTGTCCTTCTGTAAGATTCGCAATCGCATTTTCAATTTTCTGATTGAATTCTTTTTCTTCAAAAACATATTCTGGCGATTCGCTATTAATTCTGTTAGGCTGTGCTTTTGCGTGTTTTAAAACAACTTTTTTGTGCGCTATTTCGTTTAAGAAGGCATTGTTGGTTATGGTGTATAAAAAAGATTTTGCTTTGGCTAAAGGTGTTTTTGCGCAATTTTGCCAAAGCTTGATAAATGCATCTTGCACCAAATCGTCTGCTTGTGCGGTATTTCCGCATTTGTAATAGATAAAACGCCAGACTTCTTTATTATAGGTGTTGTAAACCTTTTTGAAGGTGGCTTCTTTACAAATATCTTCCAGTGAGTCCATATAATTTGTTGTCCACTCAAATATATCCAAAAAGAATTTATATTTTACAGTAGGGTATTTTTTAAATAGGCTGTTATAGTTTTAGTAATGCCTCAAAAAGCAATTGCTATGAAAAAGAAATTTTATACATCACTAGTTCCAATCTTATTGCTAGGATTGTTGTTTTCTTCTTGTCAGAAAGAAGAACATGAATTAATTGATGAAACCCCTAATGAAACAATAACTGCAAATTCGGTACTTGCCGAAATGTTGGTGAGTGCTTCTCAAAACAATGGTTATGTAGACGATATAATCGACGGTAGTAGCTGTTCGTCTGTGGAGCTTCCTGTTACCGTATTTGCAAATAGTCAGGAACTTACAATTTCAACACTTGCCGATTTGCAAAACATTCATGCCATTTTTGACGAATATCCTGGCGACATCGATACACTAGAAATAGTCTTTCCAATCGTTGTTATTAGTGAAGATTATTCTGAAACGGAAATAGCCAACCAAACCGAGCTAGATGCTTTTACTGCGGATTGTTTTAATTTTATAGGCGACACCTATGTTTGTGTTGAATTCGAATATCCAATTTCGTGCTTTATTTACAATACAAGCAATGAACAACTAGGTGATATTACGATTGATACTGATCATGATTGGTTTGAGTACCTAAATTATATAACAGACGATATTATAATTGCCATCGATTATGGAATGACAGTAATTGTAAATAATGAGCCTTATCTAATTAATAACAACCAAGAATTAACCAATGCCTTTGCGCAGGCTGATTGTGAAGTTGTAGTGACAACAGTAGATCCTGATGTTGAAATCTTGCGTGACATTTTAAAAAATGGTGCTTGGCATATCTCCGAATATTTAGACGATGGGGAAGATGAAACTCAAGAGTATCAAGGGTATAATTATAACTTTTTAGACAGTATTACCGTGTATGCAACCAATGGTGTTGATTATGTGTATGGTACTTGGGTTGTCACCGTTGTAAATGGTGGTTTAAACTTGGATTTTGATATGGATAGCCCTTTAAATGGCACCGACGATCACGATTATAAAGTCTTTCAGTATAACGAAAATACGGTGACCTTTGTCACTTTTGATTCAGACAACGTTATTGAAGACACCTTAACCTTCCAGAAAAACTAAAAGATAACAACTATAAAAACGATAATTATGAAAACAGTACAGCTTTTGAAAATGATGGTTTTTACTCTTATTGTGGCAGCTTTTATTGTGGCTTGCGATTCGGATGATGATAGCAACCCAACAGACAACGCCATCACTGTCGCACAAGTAACAACAACAGCTTCAAGTGGTGATTGGCGAATAACGTATTTCTATGATACAGACCAAGATGAAACCGGTAACTATAGTGGCTATAGTTTCACGTTCAATCAAGATGGAACATTAGTTGCGGTTAATGAAAGCACTACAGTTACCGGGACTTGGTCAATTTCAGACGATAGTTCGTCTAGTGATGATGATGGTAACAATAGTAGTGATTTAGATTTTAATATCTTTTTCGCAGCGCCAGACGATTTTAATGAGTTAAGTGACGATTGGGATATTATTTCTGTTTCTGAAAACAAAATAGAATTGATTGATGTAAGCGGAGGTAATGGAGGCACCGATTATTTAACCTTTGAAAAGAATTAGTTTTTGGCTTAACGTAATTTAGAAACATCCAATAATGCAGTTTGTATTTTGGGTGTTTTTTTATTGAATAAGTTCACGTAATACTGCTTCTAGTCTTTTTCTTTCTTCGGAAGGGGTTGCAATTACTTGTCTGTTTTCTCCGTTGTTTTGAAGGCTTAGTACCGCCGTAAGCATCCTTCTTTGTGTCGTGACTCCTTCTGAAGCAAATACAGCTTCCGCAAGGGTTGAAATTTGGTTGAAGGTTTCTTTAGTAATCTTTACGGTTGCTTTTTTACCACCATTGTACTGCCCCGAAGAACTTTCCGAAGCAGTCATCGGAATATAACGTATTTCAGAAGCTGTAATCTGAAACCGATTGTTATTTTGATCTGAATATAAATACATCATTCCTCTTTTTTGTGCCCCACACGATAGTATCCCCAAACTAAGTAGTGTTAGTATGAATAGAATGCTGTGTTTGAAGAATTTTCGCATCGTGATTTTTAGATAATCAATCCAAATGATAAATTTCCATAATGTTTTTTAAAATGTGATCAAAGTCTATTTCTAGGTCAATAAGTTTACCGCTGTGAATGTCTAAAACCCATCCATGAACTGTAATGTCACGTTCCCGATATGCAATTTGAACTTCAGAAGTTTTAATCACATTTACGCATTGCTCTTGCACATTTAACTCGACCAAGCGCTTGTATTTTTCTTCTTCATTTGTAATCGAGTTAAGCTCTGCGCGATGCAGCCTATATACATCACGAATGTTACGCAACCACGGATTTAAAATGCCTAAATCTTTCGATTCCATCGCAGCTTTTATACCACCACAGCCATAATGACCACAAATAATAACGTGTTTTACTTTTAAAATAGAAACGGCATAGTTAATCACAGACATCGCGCTTAGGTCTAAATTAGAGACAAGGTTGGCAATGTTTCTGTGTATAAATGCTTCGCCAGGTTTCGCACCCATTAATTCCTCGGCTGTTACGCGGCTATCACTACAGCCAATGTACAGTACTTCTGGGCTTTGCCCTTCGGAAAGGTTTTTAAAATAGTTGGGGTCAAGTGTTAGTTTTTCTTGTACCCAGTCTTGATTGTTCTTGAAAATCTGATCGATATTCATAGGTGTTTTGAAGGCTTTAATTTGAATATTAAAGATACATAAAGTTTAAAAAATGTAAGGTTTCATTGAATAAAACTCTCATGGAGAAAATTAAGTGTACCTTTGCCGCTCAAAGAAATGACTCTTTTTCGTAAGTAAACCTATTATAGATTGTCATTTCACAAACAATTTATATGTCATTTAAATCATTAGGGCTGTCCGATGCCCTGCTAAAAGCTATTAGCAAAAAAGGATACACTACCCCATCCCCAATTCAAGAAAAAGCAATTCCCAAAGTATTAGAACGAAAAGATGTATTAGCATCTGCACAGACAGGAACTGGTAAAACAGCTGGCTTTGCATTGCCTATTTTACAAATCTTATCAGAGACACCCACACTGCGTCATCGTCCTATACGTTCATTAATATTGACACCCACACGAGAGTTAGCAGCACAGGTATTACAAGATTTTAAAGATTACAGTGAGTTTACTGACTTGCGTTCTATGGTTATATTTGGAGGAGTTGGAGCAGCACCACAGATAAAACAATTGAGACAAGGAGTTGATGTTTTGGTGGCAACACCTGGACGGTTACTCGATTTGCAAAGTCAAGGAGTGCTTTCGTTAGCTAAAGTAGAAATACTAGTATTAGATGAAGCCGATAGAATGTTGGACATGGGCTTTTTACGAGATATTAAAAAAGTACTTGCCTTAGTGCCTTCAAAGCGACAGAACTTATTGTTTTCTGCTACGTTTTCAAAAGAGATTAAGCAACTAGCCAATGGATTTTTACACAATCCTGTTTTAGTAGAAGCAGCACCACAAAATACAACAGCCGAAAAAGTGAACCAGTTGGTTTATAAAACAAACAAGGCTATGAAAACGGAGTTGGTTACAAAGCTTATTTCTGAAGGTGATTGGCAACAAGTTTTAATTTTTACAAGAACGAAACACGGAGCTAATAGGCTGAGTGAAAAGTTAGGTAAAACTGGAATTACTTCCGCAGCCATTCATGGAAATAAAAGTCAGGGAGCACGCACCAAAGCGCTTGCCGGATTTAAAAGTGGAAAAGTACGCGTTTTAGTCGCTACCGATATTGCCGCTAGAGGGTTGGATATTCCATTGTTGCCTCATGTTATAAACTACGAGCTTCCAAATATTCCTGAAGATTATGTTCACCGTATAGGTAGAACAGGTCGCGCAGGAGCAAGTGGAGAAGCCATTTCTATTGTTAGTATCGATGAAAACGAATATGTTCGAGGTATTGAAAAGCTATTAGGAGAAAAATTAGACACTCAAGTAATTGAAGGTTTTGAGCCGACAGAAAAATTGGCTGATGTGTTAGATAAAAAAGCGCAGAACAAAGCACAAAATCAAAGAGGACGTCAAAAAAGGAATGACGCCCCCAAGGGTAAAAGTGATACGGGTTTTAAAAGACGCGGTAGACGCTAGACTTCGATTACATTTTTGGTGTATACGATAAATCTCTTCTAATGTAACCGTTTAAAGATTCTGTTTTAATAATAGATTTTAAAAGATCGTTATAGATAGGTGTTCTGGCTTCCCCTAACAATTCTTTGTTTGCTTTACGAATTCGTTCGTAATCTTCGGCACTTTTTGCTGAAATTGACACAATAATAAATTGTCCTTGTGCGCCAAAACCACTTCGGAAGACTTGATAGTATTCTTTAGATTTTTTATCAGCATATAATTTTTTGAATTTTTTTGCCAATCCTAAGACTTTCTGAAGGTTTTGTGGAGTCATATACCAAAATTCTAGTTTTCGAAACTCTAAATTGTTTTGTGCTTCGGCTATTTCAGCAGGCATGTATGAAAGTTCATTGTCTAGATGTATAATGTAATCGTAGTGCGAATCGTAGCAATTGTCAAAATTATCGAAAAGCTCGTTAAACTCATCGGTTCCCATATTTTCTTGTAATAATGAAAATCGACTATTGTCTAAATCGCCCATGTTGTCAATTCGAGACAAAGAATAATAACGTAAATCGTCTGTAGAAATAGTAGTCCAATTTGCTTCTTTGATATCATATTTTTCACAACTATCGGCTAAAATGGTGCAATACTCTTCATAGTCGGAGACTTTTGCAGGATACACAGGGTCTTCATGAACCCAAAAGGCTTGAGAAATGCTTTTTTCTTGTGCATATTGTGTAAAAGGACACAAGGTTAGTAAAGCAATAAAAAGGAGAGTGATGTTTTTAGCTTTCATAGTTTGACAGGTGTTAAGTTATAATTAATGTTCTGTGTTTTGAGAGCATTATAAGTAGGTTGGTTCGTTGTTTGTAAAAGGCACTACTTATAAAACAAAAAAATAATTTTTAATACAATACAGAACATACTAAAGTTAAGTTGAGGTTTATGTTTGATTATTTCCTATTAAATATACATAAAGTTTTGTGGATATGTAATTTTTTGACCTGCTTTTTTATGAATATGTGATATATAGCGAATGTTTATTGAGATATTGTTTTCTATGTGTTTTTTGTGTAAGGATTAGTTTGACTCTTAATTCTACTTCTAAGTTTCTTTGATTCTCACCTGTCAATTGCTATCTTTGCCCCTTATTAAGAAAGCAATACTATGTTCGATAATTTAAGCGATAAATTAGATAAAGCACTCCACGTCCTTAAAGGGCACGGTAGCATCACTGAAGTAAACGTAGCCGAAACTTTAAAAGAAGTTCGTCGTGCACTTCTAGACGCCGATGTTAACTTTAAAATAGCGAAGGAGTTTACTACAAGAGTTAAAGAAAAAGCATTAGGTCAGGATGTATTAACAACATTACAGCCAGGTCAATTAATGGTGAAGCTTGTAAAAGACGAACTTACCGAGTTAATGGGAGGTGATGTTGCTGGAATTAACTTAGGGGGAAGTCCTTCAGTTATTTTAATGTCGGGTCTTCAAGGAAGTGGTAAAACTACCTTCTCTGGAAAACTAGCTAACTTTCTTAAATCTAAAAAAACAAAGAAGCCTTTATTGGTTGCCTGTGATATTTACCGTCCTGCTGCAATAAATCAATTGCATGTAGTAGGAGACCAAGTAGGGGTTGAGGTGTATAGTGAGCCAGAAAATAAAAATCCAGTTTCAATTGCACAAAACGCAATTGAATACGCTAAGAAAAACGGACATAACGTTGTTATTATTGATACCGCCGGACGTTTGGCAGTAGATGAGGAGATGATGGCCGAGATTGCTGAAGTACACAAAGCGATCCAACCTCAAGAAACCTTATTTGTTGTAGATGCAATGACAGGGCAAGATGCTGTAAACACAGCCAAAGCCTTTA
Organism: Ulvibacter litoralis; assembly: GCF_900102055.1. Taxonomy (GTDB): domain Bacteria; phylum Bacteroidota; class Bacteroidia; order Flavobacteriales; family Flavobacteriaceae; genus Ulvibacter; species Ulvibacter litoralis. The sequence goes on along the minus strand of NZ_FNBA01000001.1, from coordinate 25,946 downwards.
ATGATAGATTAAACTTTGACGGAGTTGTATTAACCAAGTTAGATGGTGATACTCGTGGTGGAGCAGCAATTTCAATTAAGAGTGTTGTAAACAAACCAATTAAGTTTATTGGTACTGGAGAGAAAATGGATGCTATCGATGTGTTCTATCCTTCACGTATGGCAGATCGTATTCTTGGAATGGGAGATGTTGTCTCTTTAGTTGAAAGAGCACAAGAACAGTTTGATGAAGATGAAGCGAGAAAAATTCAGAAGAAAATTGCAAAAAACCAATTTGGATTTGACGATTTCTTGAAGCAAATTCAGCAAGTAAAGAAAATGGGAAGCATGAAGGACTTGGTAGGAATGATACCAGGAGCCGGAAAAGCGTTAAAAGATGTAGATATTGACGACGATGCCTTTAAAGGTATTGAAGCTATTATCCATTCAATGACACCAGGAGAACGAAGTGTTCCTTCAACGATTAATGCAAGTCGAAAAAAACGTATTGCAAAAGGAAGCGGAACTTCAGTGCAGCAAGTAAATCAGTTGATGAAGCAATTTGATCAAATGAGTAAAATGATGAAAATGATGCAGGGAGGCGGAAATCGCAAGATGATGCAGATGATGGGAAAAATGAAATAATAACACAACCTATTTAATACCAAACACAGATTTTATATATGTGTTGCCCCTAATTACAGTACTATGACAATTTTAGACGGAAAAAAAGTTTCAAACGATATTAAAAATGAAATCGCTGTTGAAGTTCAGAAAATGAAGGACAACGGTGAGAAAGTTCCGCATTTGGCAGCTGTGTTAGTAGGGGATGATGGTGCGAGTTTAACCTATGTTGGAAGCAAAGTTCGATCTTGCGAACGGGTAGGGTTCGAATCTTCATTAATTCGTATGCCACATACAACAAGTGAAGTAGAATTGCTTAAAAAAATAGAGCAACTTAACAACGATGACGCGATTGATGGTTTTATTATTCAATTGCCATTACCGCCACAAATTGATACGCAAAAAGTATTATTAGCCGTAGATCCAAGTAAAGATGTAGATGGATTCCATCCTGAAAACTTCGGAAAAATGGCGTTGGATATGACTACCTTTATTCCTGCAACACCTTTCGGAATTCTAGAATTGTTAGAGCGCTATAAAGTAGACACCAAAGGAAAACATACCGTTGTTATTGGTAGAAGTCACATTGTGGGGCGTCCTATGAGTATTCTAATGAGTAGAAGAGGATGGCCAGGAAATAGTACCGTGACGTTAACGCATAGTAATACCAAAAACATTACACAAATTACATCGCAAGCCGATATTATTATTTCTGCCTTGGGAGTTCCAAACTTTCTAAAAGCTGAAATGGTAAAAGACGATGTTGTAATTATAGATGTAGGTATTACAAGAGTTCCAGATGAGTCACATCCAAAAGGGTATGTAATTACTGGAGATGTAGATTTTGAAAACGTAAGTAAAAAAGCAAGTTTTATAACCCCAGTACCAGGTGGAGTAGGGCCTATGACAATTGCAATGTTATTAAAAAATACATTGTTAGCGAGAGAGCAACGACGTTCAAATTAAGTCGTTTCTCCTTCCAAAATTTTCCAATCTAAATAGCGGTGTACATCCGATTCTATCCAGCCAATACCTAAAGCTAGAATAGTTGCGTCGTCTAGATACCCCAATCCAGGGATAAAATCGGGCACTAAGTCCATTGGGTTTAAAACGTACAGTAGTATCATGACAATGGTTGCGATGGTAAGCCACGGTACATTTGTATAGACTCCGGTTTTAATATCCTTCAGCATTCCGAAAAGTACTTTTCCCAACTGGAAATACTTCTTTAGAACGTTACTATTACGCATTTTTTTTGCAATGGTTTCTTCATTGTGAAGTACTACTTCAACATCATCTTCGTCAATTTTTATGATTTCTTCTTTCATAAAATCTTCATTCGATGTGTCCTCGGTACTTTCCGAAGAGCGATTTATTTTAGAAAATAAACTTTTTAAAGACATAACTATTTAATTGAGTACTAAATATACAAGATGTAAATGTTAAAGAGTCTTAGGGTTTTGTTATAGTATTCAGAATAAAACGACTACGCTATGCTTTTTTTTCTTCGGAAGGGGAAGCATCTCCGTATTCGTTTCTGTAAATACGAACAATAATTAAGAACAAACTAATTAACAATGGCCCGAAAATAAGTCCGATGAATCCAAATAAGGGCACACCAACAATCACTCCTATTAAAGTGATTAGTGGATGCACATTGTCTAATTTCTGAAGAACGTAGAGTCTTATAATATTGTCGGTCGAACCTACTACTACGAGTCCGTATATTAAAATCCCCCATGCTTGAAATGTTTCCCCCATAGAAAGAGTGAGTATAAAAACAGGGATGATCCCCAATAGTGTTCCGATAAATGGAATCATGGAGCCAATAGTGACTATTACAAACCAGAAAAAGGGATCTTCAATACCAAAAATTAAAAACCCAATAAGTGCAATGATTCCTTGTGCTAATGCAACCAACGGAATTCCTATGGCATTAGAACGAACCATGGCTTGTATTTCATTGCCAATTACTTTGGTGTTGCTCTTATTAAACGGAACAATGTCTGTAAGCGATTCTGTTACTGTTTTCTTGTTGGTAAACATATAGTATAGCATAAAATACATAATACCAATAGCGATAAATATATGGAAGGTGCTTCCGGCAAAACTCTGAAGGCTGTCTGATACCCATGACGATATTGAAGAAACATCAATTTGTGAACCTATATCGTATCCCAAACGAGACTCTATGGAAGCAAGCTGCTCCTTAAAAGCGTCTACAACACGTTCTGAATTATTCACAGCATTCCCAATTTTGTTGGTGAGCATGATAATAATTCCGGTTATAGGAAGTAAAATACATACAAACGAAAGGAACATTAAAAAGACCGCCGCCAAACTTGGTTTCCAGCCTTTTTTCACAAGTTTCACCATCCATTTCCGAAGTAAAACATAAAATGTGATAGCGCCTAGCACACCCGAAAGATACGGGAGCATTTCGCTAAAAATTAATCCGCCCATTACTACGATAAGAAGTAGGACAAATACTTGCTGAATTACTTTTATAGGTATCTGTTTCATAAATTTAAGATGCAAAAAGTTGATCTATATTTTTAAAAGCCTTAAACTCTAAGGCATTTCCCGACGGATCTTTAAAAAACATTGTTGCTTGTTCGCCTGTTAATCCTTTAAAACGAATGTACGGTTCAATATTAAAACTTACATTTTTCTTTTTTAGTGCTTCTGAAAATTTTTCGAAAGTCTCCATATCGAGTACGACACCGAAATGTGGAATTGGAACTATTTTGCCATCTACAGCATTTGCAATTTCTTCTGAAGCGCTTTCTTGATAGTGTAATACCAATTGGTGTCCAAAAAAGTTGAAATCTACCCAATGGTCGCTGCTTCTTCCTTCCTCGCAACCTAATACATCTCTGTAAAACGTGCGACAAACTTCCAAGTTGTTTACGGGAATGGCTAAGTGAAAAGGGCGAAGGTTTTGTGTCATAATGTTTCGTTTTTAATAGCGCCAATAAGATAGTTAATACTAACGGTGGCCAATTCGTTATTTGGAAATTTTGAGAAGTATTTATCAACAGAATGTAAGCCTACTTTTTCTATTACCGTTCTAAACACTTCTAGTTCTAAAATATATTGGTCTGAAAAACCGTGCGTCGCATCGTAAGCAGTTGCGGCGGTATTTCCAATGTTTTTTGCGGTAATCTCTGGAGGTATGGTGTGTAATTCGATTAAAAGCAAGCCAAACTTTGTGATGTAAGGAGCCCATTTTTCAAAATGCTCTTTCAGGTTATTTTCAACCTCACTGTTTGAAAGTCTTTTTCCGCAGCTCGCAAAAGCGCCTGTCGAATTACTTTTTGCGATACTGAAAGTGTTAGGTTCTGTCCACGGTCGGTTATGGTCTAAAAAGGTACGTACGTTTAATAAATCGCAGAGTTCAATATTATAACTTTCTTGAATGTCTTCCTGTAATTGCTTCGGATCGCCAATGTCTCCCCAAATCACCTTTGCCCAAATATCTGCTTTCACCAGATTAGCGCGCGTTACTTTTAGCGCTGCTTTATTGTAATCTACACCGACAAGAAATAACGGATATTGCTCCAGCAAAGCGCCCCTCTTGGTTCGTTGTTCGATGACTTCAAAAAGATGTATTAAAAACGCTCCGTTTCCGCAGCCCATATCTAAAATACCTTTGGGTTGCTCTTCTATAGGTTTGTTGAAAAGTTCGATAATGACTTCATCTATTTTTTTGAAATACGCTGAATGTGCACCACCACTTCCCCAAACGTTCATTTCACGATCTACGTGAATTTCGAGGGCGTTTGGAATGGAGCTTCTAAAAATATTTGGGTTCCCAAAAATAAGCTCGTCCACGCGTCTAAAGGTTGGAATGTACGATACAGTCACGCCATAGGCCGATGACCGTCGGGCAAAAAACAGTCCTTTATTGGTAAATCTATAGTTGTCATTCTTTTTACTGAACCATCCTAAAAAGGTAAAGAAGTCGAGTATTTTACTGAAACTAATGGGGTCTTCATGAAACTCATCAGCGCTAAAAGAAGCTTCCATAAAGTATTTGTGAAACATTCCGTCCATTCCTAAAAAAACGGTGATAGGGCCTACGAGAACACCTTCAATATGCTTTTCTATTTGGTATTCAATATCTCGTACTTCGGGTGTTTCAGAAGTAGGTGCAAATTCATTGTTTTTATATTTGTTCAGGATTTTATTCAAGATGGTGAATTGCTCCATTTCAAAGTGACGCGGATGAAATTCTTCAGAAACCTTCATGAAATTAACAACATCTGTATAGCGATCTATCATTGAAAAAGCAATAGCACTGCGTTCATTTGTGGTAATTGTAACCACATCAGTGTCGCTGTCAATCTCGTGTAAAAGCCAACCTTGTGAAGCTAACATTCGCAATCCAACGTTGAGGTAGCCTTCGTTGGTGGTAAATGTTTCAGAAATATGTGAAAGTGTGGTGCTTTCTTCTGTAAGAATGAAATCTAACACTCCTTTTTCTTTCAAAGCATACGCGACAGGTGCGACACCAATTCCGTCAAGATGTCTAAATAATTCAGATCTGTACTCTTTTTTTTCTAGATTTGTTAGCATAAAAGGTTATGAGTTTGCGTTAAGAAATGCGTCAATAAATGTAGCGGTATGTTCTTTAAGTGTTGTTATCGTTTCTGCGTCTATATAGTCTAAATAATGCGCCATAAAAATGAGTCGTTTTTTTACGAGCATGGTCGACATCGTAGCCGCTTTTATACGTTCATCGTCTCCCACAGTAACATTCATTAAAAATACAATGGTTCCAGCATTTTTAGTGACGTTGTACTTTTCAATAAGAATGGGTTGTGTTATTTGTAGTTTTTTTTCTGAAAAGGAATCGCTTTTATTTACATCTTCTAGGGTTTTGTCTAGAAAGCCAGAAGTCATCATTTGTACAATCTGTTTCATTTCTGAAGGACCCATTATAACATCGAGAGCTGCAGTTGCGCCATACACTTTGTAATAGTTGTCATAATTAATGAAGCTGAAATCGGACGCTTGGGCGTAGGTGGCATCATCCAAATAGTACCCTAAAATAATATTGCTGGTATCTTCAAATTCGTCTACTCGTTTTTTAACTTCCGGATGGGCATAGGCTTCGTTTATTCCTTCAATTTTAGGTAAGCAAATAGATGTGTCTCCGTAATTTCTCTTGCTGTCACAATTGTAAACTGTGTTTGAATTTGTAGTTTTTTCTTTTTCTTCGGAAGGGTTTTTGCAACCAATTAGTACCGATAGGAGCAGGGAAATAAAAATGAGGTGCTTCATGTTTTTATACCTTTAGTAATTAATGATGGTTGCTTAGCGTGACTTAAAATACCACAATTTTGAGTATAAAAAAAGCCTTCGATGAAGAAGGCTTTTAAAGTGAGTTGTTGTGTGCAGATTATTCTTTTTCCCAACCTACCATGAAATATTTAAAAGTAGCTTCGTCAGGAATCTGACTTGCTTCTACGGTAACACTTGGGTCGTAGCGTAAATTTTCAGGCAATTGTTTTTTGTCGATTGTAATAAAAACATCGCTTCCTTCAAGGAAAATAACTACTGAATTGATAGTTGTTTCAATGTCTGAAATAGTATAGTTCGCTTTAATGTCTTTAAACGTGCTAGCTTTGTTCAATCCTTTGTCTGTTTTGTAGCGGCTATCAAAAACTTGAATGTTTGTAATGATAGAGTTTGGATCACTTTCGTTGTCTGGCGAAAGTAATAGTAATTTAGCACCACCTTTTTCGTAAATCTCTACTTCTCCTTGCGTACCTAAAGCATCTTTTATCGGATTTAGTTTTACAATAGAATCGTTTGCAAACAAAGAGTCGATTTGTTTCATCTGAATCTCTTTAGTTAAATCACCAATAGCCCCTTGTTGTATAGAAAATGGGTTGCTTTTTTCACCACATTGTGTAAATAATAGCGCTACAAAAGCACCGAATAATAAGATTTTTTTCATTTGTTGTTTTTCTTTTTCTAATTTTTTATCGCATCATTTTTCCAAGTATTCCTAACACGCTGCGAATTACGGTTGGGCTTGTTAAGGTTTTTACCCAAATGCTTTGGGTTGATTTGCTACTTTTTCGTGATGCGCTTCTGGACGAACTTTTTTCTGCGGCTTCTTTTTCTTTAGCGGCTTTTGCTTTGACTTCTTCTCGTTCGGCTATTTCAATTTTCTTATTTAGTAGTTCATAAGCACTTTCACGATCAACAACTTCCGAATATTTTTTAATAAGTTTAGAGTTGTCTGTAAGTTCTTTTAATTCTGAATCTTCTAACACGTCCATTCTGCTCATAGGAGCACGAAGCATGGTTGCTGCTAAGGGTGTTGGGATTCCTTTTTCACTTAAAGCAGATACTAGAGCTTCTCCAATTCCTAAAGAGGTAAGTACTTCGTCAGTTTTGTAATATTCTGATATCGGATAATTTTCCGCAGTTAGCTTAATAGCCTTTCTGTCTTTTGCGGTAAAAGCTCTTAAGGCGTGTTGTATTTTTAATCCTAACTGACTTAATACGCCGTCTGGCACATCGGTTGGGTTTTGTGTAACGAAGTATAAACCGACACCTTTCGAACGGATTAGTTTTACAATGCTTTCAATTTGATTTAACAATGCGCTACTTGCTTCTTTAAAAATTAAGTGCGCTTCATCAATAAATATGACCAATTCGGGTCTTCCGCTGTCTCCTTGCTCTGGAAAGGTAGCGTATATTTCAGCCAAAAGACTTAGCATGAACGTAGAGAACATTTTTGGACGATCTTGAATATCGGTCAATCGGATGATGTTGATGTACCCCATTCCATTTTCATCGATGCGCAATAAATCTTCAGTTTCAAACGACTTCTCTCCAAAAAATAAATCGGCACCTTGTTGTTCTAGTTCCACAATTTTCCGAAGAATAGCTCCTGTAGAGGCTGTAGAAATTCTTCCGTAGTCTTTAGAAAGTTCTTCTTTACCTTCATCGGTTGTATATTGCAACATTTTTTTGAAATCCTTCAAATCTAATAAAGGAAGTTTGTTGTCGTCGCAATACTTGAAAATTACAGATACAATTCCAGACTGCGTTTCAGTAAGATCCATAATACGTGAAAGTAATACAGGTCCAAACTCACTTACCGTAGCGCGTAAACGAACTCCTTCTTGATCGGAAATAGAAAGAATTTCAACAGGAAATTTCTTGGCGGTAAAAGGGATTCCAATTTTTTCGTGACGCTCCTCTATTTTTGCGTGTCCAGGGCTAGGTTGCGCAATACCACTTAAATCTCCCTTCATATCCATTAAAAGAACAGGGATTCCTTTTTCTGAAAGGTTTTCGGCAAGGATTTGTAGTGTTTTTGTTTTTCCTGTTCCCGTGGCACCAGCAATAAGGCCGTGACGGTTTAAGGTTTTTAACGGAATCTTTACAAAGGCATTGGTTAATGTTTCGCCATCGAGCATTGCTGCTCCTAGTGTAATAGCGTCGCCTTTGGTAGCGTACCCTTCCGTAATAGATTTAAAAAAAGCCTCTTTGTCTGCCATTGTCTATAATTTTTGATAAAAATAGCAATTGTAGCGCTGCTACTGAAATAAACACAGGCAAAAATTAATATTTAAGAGTAAAGAAAGGCTTTATTGAAGCTTGCTAACACCAAAATTGAAAAATTTGGCATTTAAGTTTGTCCCTCCATTGTTTAATACATACTGAAACCTTAGTACATCATTGGCGGCTAGAGGGTACATTAGTGTTCCGCTTGTTCCCCAGTAATCTTGACTTGGTAAGCTACTAAAACCTCTAGAAAGGTATCCTATCAAGCTTCCGTTTTTAGTTACTGCGATAATGTATTTTTTGTTTCCTGAAGGCATGTTTGTAGTTGAAAAAGAAGCGGACATTTGATATACACCACTTGCTTTTACAGTTACTGTCCCGTTTGCAGTTACATCATAAAGAGAGGCGTCTGTTGCAATAACCTCAGTTGCTCCAATAGGGAAATTTGCATACGTGTTATCGTCACCTGTGATAACATTATTGCTATTTCCGAAGGATCTATTCACAACAAGGCTTCCATTAGACAAACTTTGCCAAGTTCCATTTTTGAAAATAAATAAGGCGTGTTCGGTTGAATTGAATACAATAGCTCCTTCTAGCGGGGTCGGTATTAAATTCATGTCTGTTGTTGACATTCTTGGTGGAACTAAGGCTCCTGTAGTACTTTCTATTTCTAAGGCTGAACCGTCATCTAATGTTATGGTTCCAATTCCGACTTGGGCCGTTAAGGTTTGTAAGGTTGCGCAAAGTAATAGTGTGAGGATAAATCTTTGGGGCATGAAAAAAAATTTGTTGTAAAAATAGGATAAATAAATCGTCATATGTGCGTTGAAACGTTAAATAATGAAGGTGAATGGTTGATTAGTGCTGTTGAATGAAAAAATATAAAAGTTAACTCTTCTTTTCTATGTAAAAATCGGAAGAGCCTAAAGAGCGCATTGTAACAGTGCCATTATTTGCTGTTAGTATGGTTGTGATTGTAATAGTATCGTTGGCTCTTAATTCAAGAATCTCGTTACAATGTAATGAAGTTGATTCATGACCGTTAGCGCGTCTCATATATCCTGTTGTAGCAAAGGAACCTATTTGCGTACCATTCACACTAATATAAACTTCTGGAGCTTTTCTTCCAGAAGTTGTTCCACTTGCGATTGAAATATTTGCTGTGATTTCATATCGGCCGTCTTCTGTAATTACAAGTGTATTTCCGCGATTGATATACAAACTACTATTGTCATTCCAGTTTTCCTGTCCAAAAAGAGGAATGGAGCTTTCAGCAGAAGTGTTTAGGTTCGAGGTGATATCTGTATTTGAATATTTTGCCGACTGACCTAAATACGAAGTAACAGTTGTATTTGGATTTAGTGCTTCCCATTTTGGAAGCACTGCTGTCCCACTATTAAAATTAATGGTATTACTATCGGTATTAAAAACAAGGAGTGAATGTGCAGGAAGCGTAATTGAGTTTTGCTCAAGATTTGTAACTTCTGGAAGTAATACACCTAGTGAATTAGAGGGGATGTCTAAAATTGCTGATTCGTCAACTACTGTCGTTCCTATTCCAACTTGAGAATAACCAATATAAACGTTAACTAGCAGTATGAGTATAAATTGAATTTTCATGGCTTATAACTTTTTTTCAATATATACCGTTGAGCTACCAGCACTACGTAAATTTACAACTCCTCCGTTTGCGGCTCTTTGAATTCCAATAGAAACAACATCATTAGCATTGAGTTCTAATACTTCCCTAAGGTGTAAAGAAGATTCATCATGTCCGTTTTGGCTTCTCATGTATCCAGTAGCACCATAAGATCCTATTTCAGTACCATTTACGCTAAGTCTCATTTCAGGTGCGTTTCTAGCGCCTGCGGCAACGTTTATTAGAGAGATATTTATTATAAACTCATAACGTCCAGCTTCAGTAATGGTAACCTGATTTCCAGCAACGACATAGAGTGTTGTATTGTCGTTCCAAAGTAGGTTTCCGAAAATTGGAACTGTAATAGCTGTGTTTGGATTCACGTCTGTAGTAACATCGGTGTTTGAATATTTAACGGAATCACCTGGGCTGGCAATGCTGGTTCCTGTTAGGCTTAAAGCTCTCCAGATGGGAACCGTTGAATTGCTTGAGTTGTACTGAAATTCGTCTGAATCTGTATTAAATATAAGTAGTCCATTTGCAGCACTTGCTATAGCATTTCGTTCAACAGTTGTTAATCTAGGAATTAGTAAACCTTTATTATTTGCTGAGATGTCTAATGCTGAAGATGGGTCAGGCAAAGAGGTGCCTATTCCAACTTGTGCTTGTCCAAGATAGCCCATAAAAGTAAATTGGCAAATCAACATCAATCTAAAAAAAGTAGTCATTTATTTGGGGATTTTGTGAAGTATAATTATGTAAAGCTAGTGTCTATCATTATAGCTTTAAAATAGCTGTGGGTTTTTTCGTTCATAAGTGTTTTATGTCCGATTAAAAGCATGTTTCATTAACAATTTAGTAGGAGTTTTCTTCAATTATCGTGTTTTTGCACTAGTCGTATTTTTATTTTTTTTCTGAATTTTTCCTTCTTTAAACTTGATATTTAAGTTTGAAATATGGCTATCTTTGCCAACTATGCAAGAAGATATTAAAGAGCTGGTAAATAAAGGAGAAATGCTTCCGTTAATGGAAGAGTTTTATACCATACAAGGAGAGGGATTTCATAAAGGAACCGCAGCGTATTTTGTACGTATTGGTGGTTGTGATGTGGGATGTCATTGGTGCGATGTGAAGGAGAGTTGGAATGCTACGTTGCATCCACCAACGCATACGAATAAGATAGTTGATAATGCTGCCTCTTACTCGAATACAGTGGTAGTCACTGGAGGGGAGCCTTTAACCTGGGATATGGGGCCTTTAACAAAGCAGTTTAAAGAAAAAGGGATGCAGGTTCATATAGAAACTTCTGGTGCATATAAATTGTCTGGCACATGGGATTGGATTTGTTTGTCTCCAAAGAAAATAAAATTACCACAACCTGAAATATATGAAGTAGCGCACGAGCTTAAAGTGATTATATTTAATAAAGATGATTTTAGGTTTGCTGAAGAACAAGCAGCAAAAGTGAATAAAGATTGCATTCTATACTTGCAGCCAGAATGGAGTAATCGTGATAAAATGATTCCTTTAATGGTGGATTATGTGATGAAAAACCCTGCTTGGAAAGTTTCGTTACAAACACACAAGTATTTAAACATTCCGTAATAGCTATATTTTTTTGAAGGGAATTTCAATATAAACAGTGTCCCAGCCAATTAATAGCGTAGTTCCTTTCACGTTTGTTTTAAAAGCCATAGAGAGTGTTTCTACAGGTGCTGCAGGCTTTTTTGTTGGAACGTTAATTCGAGCCATATCGTTGAACTTGCTATAGCTATACGATCCCCAAACATTCGTGTCACAATTAACTATAACGGTCCAAGAGTCTTTATCTGGGATGGTGTAAAGAGTGTATGTGCCTTCATCCAAAACAGTATCGCCTAGTTTCATAGGGATGTATAGTGTTAACTCGGTAGCTTCATTTGCTCCGGTTCTCCATACATTTCCGTAGGGAACAAGCTCGCCAAATATTTTACGGCCATTTTTTACAGGTCGGCTGTAAATCACTCTTGCTAATGGCGGACTGTCTTTATCGGGACGCGCTAAAGCTAAATCCATCGGAGAAGCATCTATTTTAGGAAATTCTTGTGCATGTAAAGATTCCGAAGAAAAAGAAATAACGAATAGTAAAAGAAGGCTAACACATAGTGTTTTCATAGTAAATAACTGTTTGAGGGTTTAAAGATACTTTATTAACGAAATGCTCCGTATTAAAGTTTTCAGAATATTTATTTTTTTAATGTTAAGTTGCTTTTTTCAATCGATTTACAGACGTTTAAAAGTAGTTGAGCTGTAGAATATTTTTTTCACAAAATTTGTTAATAACTTCGCATTCAAAAAGTACTGAAACCCTATGTTTTAGTAGGTGTTTTCTTATATTTGTTTGAATTCGAAAAACACACATTTTCAAGCTAAATTTTTATGAGCGAAGAACAAAAAAAAGGAAGTTACGGGGCGGATAGTATTCAAGCCTTAGAAGGAATGGAACATGTGCGCATGCGTCCATCGATGTATATTGGTGATGTTGGAATGCGAGGATTGCACCATTTAGTGTATGAGGTGATTGATAACTCGATAGATGAGGCAATGGGAGGTCATTGTGATACAATTGGCGTCTGGATTAATGAAGATAACTCAGTAACAGTAAAAGATAACGGTCGTGGTATTCCAGTCGACCTTCATAAAAAAGAAGGAGTTTCTGCTTTGCAGGTTGTAATGACTAAAATTGGAGCAGGAGGAAAATTTGATAAAGATTCGTATAAAGTATCTGGAGGACTTCACGGTGTTGGGGTTTCTGTTGTAAATGCACTTTCGGTGCATTTAAAAGCTACCGTTCATAGAGATGGGAAAGTTTGGGAGCAGGAATACGAGCGCGGTAAAGCTCTATATCCGGTAAAATCTACTGGAGAAACAGATTACCGAGGTACAATCGTTACCTTTAAGCCAGATGATTTAATTTTTAAAGAAGGGTTGGTTTACAATTACGATACCCTAGCGAGTAGACTTAGAGAGTTGGCTTTTTTGAATAAAGGAATTACCATCGAATTGACCGATAGACGTCAAAAAGAAGAAGATGGTGAGTTTGTTTCTGAAACATTCCATAGTACTGAAGGATTAAAAGAGTTTATCCGCTTTTTAGATGGAAATAGAGAGATGATCATCGATGATGTAATCTCTATGGAAGGTGAAAAGAATGATATTCCTGTTGAGGTTGCGATGGTGTATAACACTTCGTTTAACGAAAACTTACACTCGTACGTAAACAATATTAATACCCACGAAGGTGGTACGCATTTATCAGGATTTAGACGTGGTTTAACTACAACCCTTAAGAAGTATGCAGATGCTTCAGGAATGTTAGACAAGCTTAAATTTGAAATTACAGGAGACGATTTCCGTGAAGGATTAACAGCTATTATTTCTGTAAAAGTAGCCGAGCCTCAATTTGAAGGACAGACCAAAACAAAACTTGGAAACCGTGAGGTTACCTCTGCGGTAAGTCAGGCAGTTTCTGAAATGTTAGAAAATTATTTGGAAGAACATCCAAATGATGCTAAAACAATTGTTCAGAAAGTGATCTTGGCTGCACAAGCAAGACACGCTGCTAAAAAGGCTCGTGAAATGGTGCAGCGTAAAAATGTTATGAGTGGCGGAGGATTGCCAGGAAAGCTATCAGATTGCTCAGAACAAGATCCAGCGCAATGTGAAGTATTCCTTGTCGAGGGAGATTCGGCGGGTGGTACGGCTAAGCAAGGTCGTGATCGTAATTTTCAAGCTATTTTGCCGCTTCGTGGTAAGATCTTGAATGTTGAAAAAGCAATGCAACACAAAGTGTTCGAAAACGAAGAGATTCGAAATATTTTTACCGCTCTTGGGGTGACAATAGGAACTGAAGACGATAGCAAAGCTTTAAATCTTTCAAAATTACGCTACCATAAAGTAGTAATTATGTGTGATGCCGATGTTGATGGTAGTCACATTGCTACCTTAATATTAACCTTCTTTTTCCGTTATATGAAAGACCTTGTAGAAGCAGGGCACGTTTATATTGCGACACCTCCTTTATATTTGGTTAAAAAAGGAGCTAAGAAAGAATACGCTTGGTCTGATAAAGAACGCGATGCGTTAAACGAAAAGTTTGGTGGAAGCGCTGCAATTCAACGTTACAAAGGTCTTGGGGAGATGAATGCGGAGCAATTATGGGATACAACCATGAATCCAGGATTCAGAACATTGCGCCAAGTAACCATCGATAACGGAACAGAGGCAGATCGTATTTTCTCTATGTTAATGGGAGATGAAGTACCGCCTCGTAGAGAGTTTATTGAAAAGAATGCAGTATATGCAAATATTGACGCATAAGTAAAGCGTTAAATCATAATTTAAAAAGCCACGACAGTTGTTGTGGCTTTTTGCTTTTAAATTTTTCAGAAATAAGAGATTGATGTGTTTTAATAGTATGTTTTTGTTGAGGTTCTCTTCGGAAAATAATACGCTAAAGGACTATATTTTATACAGATAATTGTATTTTTGTATGAGTTTCAGAAAAGAACTTTTTTTCAGAAATAAAAAAGAATAATAACATTTTAAAATAAGGAATAAATGAAAGTAACAGTTGTTGGAGCAGGTGCAGTAGGCGCAAGTTGTGCTGAATACATAGCCATTAAAAATTTTGCAAGCGAAGTTGTATTGTTGGACATTAAAGAAGGATATGCTGAAGGGAAGGCAATGGATCTGATGCAAACTGCTTCATTAAATGGTTTTGATACTAGAATTGTAGGGTCTACAAACGATTATTCTAAAACAGCAGGGAGTGATATTTGTGTAATTACAAGTGGAATTCCTCGTAAGCCAGGAATGACTCGTGAGGAGCTAATTGGTATCAATGCTGGAATTGTAAAGACTGTTTCATCAAACCTTGTGCAACATTCACCAGATACAATTATTATCGTTGTGAGTAATCCAATGGATACGATGACGTACTTAGTGCATAAAACAACAGACCTGCCTAAAAGCCGAATCATTGGTATGGGTGGAGCTTTAGATAGTGCTCGTTTCAAATACAGATTGGCTGAAGCTCTTGAAGCGCCAATTAGCGATGTTGACGGAATGGTAATTGGAGGTCATAGTGATACTGGAATGGTGCCTTTAACAAGAATGGCAACTCGTAATAGTGTTCCTGTGAGTGAATTTATCTCTGACGAAAGATTAGAGCAAGTAAAAGAAGATACTAAAGTTGGAGGTGCAACACTTACCAAATTATTAGGTACTTCTGCATGGTATGCTCCTGGAGCTGCTGTTTCTGGTTTGGTACAAGCAATTGCTTGCGATCAGAAAAAAATCTATCCTTGTTCTACACTTCTGGAAGGAGAGTACGGGCTTAATGACCTTTGTATAGGGGTTCCTGTAGTGTTAGGTCGTAACGGAATTGAAAAAATCGTTGAATTAGAATTGAACGATGCCGAAAAAGCACATATGAAAAATAGTGCCGAAGGAGTGACTAAAACAAACGGATTGTTGAACTTATAGTTTCAACTTACATAATTAAATAAACAAAAGCTGTCATGTACAGCTTTTGTTTTTTATATTTGGCGCATGAAATCTAAGTGGTACTTAAGTACTTTAGTAGTAATCTTTGCCTTATTAGGTCTAAGTCAGCAGCAGGTAACTGTTCCCAATCAGGAAATAGTTGTTCAGTTTGACAATGATGAGGTATCGTTTACCGACGCTCAAAATGCAGTCGCGATTGTAAAAAAACAATTGCAGCGTATTGGGGTTGACAAAATACAGGTGCGAGAGTCCTTAAATGGAAACTTAAAAATCACTTACTACAGTGAAATTGATGTCACTGGAATTGAAAAAATATTCTCTAAAGACGATAGTATTTTTCTGGGATATTCTTCTTTCGGACTAAGTGGCGCAGGTTCCGATTTTCCTTCTGAAAACGACTCGAATAACTACAAGCTTAACGTATCAGAAATTCAAACTAGTTTTGACGATGGTTCAGATTTTAATGGGTATCTATTAAATCATTCTCAGAAAATTGAACGACCACACAATCCGTTGTTGTATTTCTCACTGGCTAGTACCATCGTTTCAGAAGCGAATAGA
This sequence comes from Ulvibacter litoralis, assembly GCF_900102055.1. Classification (GTDB taxonomy): domain Bacteria; phylum Bacteroidota; class Bacteroidia; order Flavobacteriales; family Flavobacteriaceae; genus Ulvibacter; species Ulvibacter litoralis. Next base: position 10,064 of record NZ_FNBA01000001.1, on the reverse strand, counting down.
GTTGATAAGATTCGATTTATAATACAACAAAAAATTGCGATTGCAATAGATCATTCTACACATAACATTCCTGAAGTTAGGGCCGGGCCGGTTCTAAACGGGATTTCATAATACTTCCCGAACACCATCAGAATCTTTACTAGGTTAACTAATAGTTACGCAAGACGTACTATGATTTAATTTTTAAAGCCTACTTTCAAAATTCATTTAGAGAGTAATACAATCGAAAAAAATAATTATCAAATCATAGGGTAAAAGTATATATTTGCCCACCCGGAAATTCGGGGAAAAATAAGACCAAAAAACAATTAACAATGCAAAATAAAGGACTCATTATAGTATTTGCAGTATTATTTGGCCTGGTAAGTTTATACCAGCTGTCATTTACATACGTAGCAAACCAAGTTGAAGACGATGCAAAAGCATTCGCAGACTTGAAATTTCCAGATAGCCCTAGAGATAGTGACGCTGCGGAAGCAAGATATTTAGATTCAGTTGCTAACAACTCTGTGTTATTAGGGATTGACTATAAAACAGCAAAAGAAAAAGAGCTTAATAAAGGTTTAGATTTAAAAGGAGGGATTAACGTAATTCTACAAGTTTCTGTACAAGATATCTTAAAAGGATTGGCGAATAATTCTAAAGATCCAGCTTTCAATCAAGCATTAGCGAACGCTACTGAACTTCAGAAGGATGCACAAGACACCTATTTAGAGTCTTTCTTCGAAGCTTTTGATGCGCTTCCAGGTGAAAATAATTTAGCGTCACCTGATATTTTCTTCAACAAAGGGTTGGAAGATGATATCAACGCTTCAATGTCTAACGATGAAGTTAAGGTTGTTCTTTCAAAGAAAATTGACGAATCAATCACATCAGCATTCGAAGTACTTAGAAAACGTATCGATAAATTTGGTGTCACGCAACCAAACATTCAACGTTTAGGTCAGTCAGCTCGTATATTAGTTGAATTGCCAGGAGCAAGAGATGTAGATCGTGTTAAAAAATTATTACAAAGTACCGCTCAATTAGAATTTTGGGATGTATACAAGTCTGAGCAAATGCAAGGATTCCTTTTTCAAGCCGATGCTAAAGTAGCAGAGCTTAAAAAAGCTGAAAAACCACAAACTGCCGAAACTGTTGTAGATTCAACAAAAGCAGACGATGATATTACTGAATTATTAGGTGGTCAAGATGTAAATGATTCATTGGTAGATGCAGCTAATGCAAGACCAATCATTTCTAAAATAGTGTCTCCTGGTTACCAAGGCGGTCCAGTTATCGCAAACTTCTCATTAAAAGATACAGCAGTAATCAATAGTTACTTACGTATGCCGCAAGTACGTTCTTTGTTGCCTAACAGTGAGCGTTACGCAAAATTCGTTTGGGAAAAGCCAAAAGAAACTCAAATTAATGAAGAAGGTGATGTACTAATTACTACAGGACTTTATGCGTTAAGAGGAAACAGAGAAAACATCCCGCCATTATCTGGTGGTGTGGTAACGGATGCATCACAATCGTATGACCAAGTAGGTCGTGTGGCTGTAAACATGCAAATGAATGGTAAAGGTGCTAAAATTTGGGAAGAAATGACCAATCAAGCAAACATCAACCAAAGTCAAATTGCAATTGTATTAGACGATATCGTTTACTCTGCACCAGGTGTTTCTGTAGCAGGTGGTATTGGCGGTGGTCGTAGTGAAATTACAGGAGACTTTGATATCACTGAAGGACAAGATTTAGCAAACGTATTACGTGCAGGTAAGTTACCAGCATCGGCAGATATTATTCAAGCAGAGGTTGTCGGACCGACATTAGGTCAAGAAGCAATTGATAGTGGTATTTTATCATTCGCTATTGCATTAGCACTTGTATTATTATGGATGATTGGTTACTACGGAAAAGCAGGTGCATTTGCAGATGTTGCTTTGGCAGTAAACATTTTGTTCATATTCGGAGTTTTAGCTGGATTAGGAGCTGTATTAACATTACCTGGTATTGCCGGTATTGTATTAACCATTGGTATGTCGGTAGATGCGAACGTACTTATCTTTGAGCGTATTCGAGAAGAGCTTGCCAAAGGGAAGCTGCAAAAAGATGCTATTAAAGATGGTTTCTCAAATGCATTGTCTTCAATCTTAGATGCGAACATCACAACTGGTTTAACTGGTTTAATCTTATTGGTATTCGGAACAGGACCAATTCAAGGATTTGCAACTACCTTATTAATAGGTATTCTAACGTCATTATTTACTGCAATTTTCATTACAAGATTGTTTATTGATCGTTATACTAAAAACGGGAAGCCATTAGATTTCTCTACATCATTTACAAAGAACTTGTTTAAAAACGTAAACATTGATTTCCTTGGAAAACGTAAAATTGCCTATATAATTTCAGGTATTTTAATTACAATCAGTTTAATCTCGTTGTTTACAAACAAACTAGATCAAGGTATTGATTTTGTTGGAGGACGTACATACACAGTTCGTTTTGAAAAAGATGTCAACTCTTCTGAAATTCAAGAAGATTTAACAGCTGTATTTGGTAGTGCTGAAGCAAAAACTTACGGTAGTGAAAACCAGTTGAAAATTACTACAAAATTCAAAGTAGATGAAACTGGAACTGAAGTGGATGACGAAATCGAAAGCATGTTATTTGAAGGGTTGAAACCAAACCTTCCTGCAACAATGACTTTAGAGCAGTTTAAAACAGATGACCAAGGAAAAGTAGCAGGTAGAATGGAATACTATAAAGTAAGTCCTACTATTGCAGATGATATTAAGAAAGACTCTTTATGGGCTGTATTAGGTTCATTAATTGTTGTATTCTTATACATCTTACTGCGTTTCAGAAAATGGCAATTTAGTTTAGGTGCTGTAGCGGCAGTATTCCACGATGTATTGATCGTATTAGGGATCTTCTCGTTAACATACAGCTTTATGCCATTTAGTATGGAAATTGACCAATCGTTTATTGCGGCAATCCTTACCGTAATTGGATACTCATTAAATGATACGGTGGTAGTGTTTGACCGTATTCGTGAATACTTTAACGAGCATACTTCTTGGAAGTTTGGTAGAGTAATTAACGAAGCATTGAACAGTACATTAAGTCGTACGTTAAATACGTCATTAACTACTTTGGTAGTATTGTTATGTATGTTCTTTTTCGGAGCTGAATCTATTAGAGGGTTATTATTCGCAATCATCGTAGGTGTGGTTGTAGGTACATACTCTTCATTGTTCATCGCAACACCAGTGATGTACGATACAGTTAAGAGAAAAGGAATTGACCTTTCAAATAAAAAAGAAGAAGAGGAAGAAGTTAAAGCGTAAATCCTTCTTTTCTAAAGACTATAAAAACCCTTCGTAATGTGCGAAGGGTTTTTTGTTTTGTACTAGTTTTGAGGTTTCAGAATACAACTAAGCATTGCGCAGTTTCCAATCAAAACAATCGGTATTGATTCGTTTGATGACTGTTTTTGGTATGGCTTATTGATTGTTGAAGGTGTTTTAAAAATAGAAGGGATGCAGATGTGTAAACGAAGTGTTATTTCCTGTTAGACGTTCATTAATTGCTTCGGAAAGTGACGCATTATGGTAGAAAAAGTGGTGTTGCGCAAAAATGTACGCTAGTTATAAAGCAGTCCATTCTATGCGATCTCCAGGCTCAAGACCCCATTGGTCTGAAAGTCCTGCGTTAACTTCTAAAACATACGTAGCAGGCTTGTTTGAAGGTAAGGAAGATTGATCTAATGGTTTGGCGTTCTTCTGAATGCTAACAACCTCTTGCGCTTTATTAATGTAGATGATATCTAATCCAAACTCTGTGTTTTTCATGTAAAAGGAGCGCGGTTCTTCATCTTCAAAAATAAACAGCATTCCGCGACTGTCTAGCATCGACTTGCGGTACATCAATCCCGTTTGGGTTTGGTATTCATCGTCGGCTATTTCAATGTCAAGTGAAACAATGAGTGAGTCGCTAGTGGCCTTTTTCAGTTGAAGCTCTCCTTCTTTCTTGAAGACTACCTCTTGTGTCAATACTTTTTCGGTAGTTTTCTCTTTACAGCTTCCGAAGAGCAAAAAACCACCAATCATACTTAAAAGTAATGCCTTAGATTTCATACTATACAGTGGGTTTCTTTTTCGATTGCACCATAAAATAAACTCCAGCAATAATAAACGGAATACTTAACCATTGCCCAGTGGAAAGAGTTTGCCCTAAAGCACTTTCAAAACCACCTTGACTTTCTTTTACGAACTCTACAAAGAAACGAACCGTCCATAGCAATACTAAGAAAAGACCAAAAAGGTATCCTAGTTGTTTGCTTTTTTCAGTTTTCCAGTACGTAAACCATAGGATAAGGAATACAACAACATAACCAGCAGATTCGTACAATTGTGCAGGATGACGTGGAAAAGTTTCTCCTAATTGCTTAAATATTACTCCGAAGTCACTGTTTGTCGCTTTACCAATAATTTCAGAATTGATAAAATTTCCAATTCTCACAAAAATAGCACCCGATGCAACAGCAATTACGACTCTGTCTAAAATCCAAAGTACTGGTTTTTTTAGTACTTTTTTGCTGTACAAAAACATGGCAATAATTACTCCTATCGCAGCACCGTGACTTGCCAAACCTTGAAATCCTGTGTACTCAAATTCGGGAACTGTTCTAAAAGGAAGTAATACAGAAATAGGATCTTCAAAAATCAATTCACTTTGGTAAAAAATAACGTGACCTAAACGTGCTCCCAATAAAATAGCAACCACCATGTAGATAAAAAGACTGTCTAACTTTTCAAGTGATTGGTTTTCGTTTTTAAAAATTTTCTTAGTGATAAACCATCCTAGTGTGAATGCAATTACAAACATTAAGCTGTAATAACGTACTAAAAAGAAACCTAAATCGATTCCTTCTGAAGGATTCCAAGTAAAACTTAAAAAAGGCATATGTATTATATTAATGTGGAGTGTAAATATAGAAAAGCTTGCGCGCAAAAAAGAACAATTAACCTTTCTTTTTGACTACAGGAGGTACTGGATCGTGTCCGCTTCCTCCCCAAGGATTACAACTTCCAATTCGTTTTATAGCCAGCCAACTTCCTTTGAATAAACCATGAGTTTGTAAAGCTTCAATAGTGTAATGAGAACAAGTAGGCGTATAACGACATGTGGAGGGGAGTATGGGCGAAATAAAGAGCTGATATCCCCGTATAAGAAGTATAAATGGATATGTTAAAATGCGCTTCATTTGTAATTTTACTACTTGCTAGTTTAAAGAATAAGTGGTTCCTTCTTTTCCGTCTTTTAGCTGAATGCCAACTTCTTGTAATTGGTCTCTAATTTGATCGCTTGTGGCAAAGTCTTTATTTGCTCTGGCTTGATTCCGAAGAGAAATTAATAGTTCGACAGCGCTCGATAATTTGTCGCCGTTCGTATTTGTTTCTGAAACATCATCGGTTAAACCAAGCACGTCGAAAATAAAATCATGCATGGTTGTTTTTAAAATTTCTAAATCTGCTTCGGAAAGTGTTTCGTTTCCTTCTTTTACAGCGTTTATTAATTTTGAAGCTTCAAAGAGTTGCGCAATTAAAATCGGACTGTTAAAATCATCGTTCATCGCATCGTAGCAAGATTGTCTCCATGCCGAAACATCGAAACTGCTTTTTTTAGCCACGGAAAGGGATGTCAATGCGCGATACGAATCCATCAATCGATTGAAGCCTTTTTCAGAAGCCACCAACGCATCGTTAGAAAAATCTAAAATGCTTCGGTATTGCGCTTGATACATGAAAAACTTCGCTACAGTAGGTGAAAATGCTTTGCTTAACACATCATTATTGCCTGTGAATAATTCGTCTGGAAGAATATTATTTCCTGTCGACTTAGACATTTTTTTACCGTTAAGGGTCAGCATGTTTGCGTGCATCCAAGTATTCACTGGTGATTTGTGGTTACAAGCTTCCGCTTGCGCAATTTCACACTCGTGATGTGGAAATTTTAAATCCATTCCACCGCCATGAATATCAAAAGACTCACCCAAGTATTTGGTGCTCATTGCGGTACATTCTAAATGCCAACCAGGAAAACCTTCGCTCCAAGGAGAGGGCCAATGCATGATATGCTGTGGTTCGGCTTTTTTCCAAAGGGCAAAATCTTGCGGATTCCTTTTATCGCTCTGTGCGGCTAATTCGCGGGTATTCGAAATCATATCATCTAGATTTCGACCGCTTAATTTTCCGTATTTGTGTTTTTTGTCAAACTTTACAACATCAAAATAAACCGATCCGTTTACTTCGTAGGCGTATCCTTCCGCAATAATTTTAGAGACAATTTCTATCTGTTCAATAATATGTCCCGTAGCTGTGGGTTCAATACTCGGAGGAAGGGCGTTAAACTTCGACATCGTTTCGTGAAAATCGACCGTGTATTTCTGAACCACTTCCATCGGCTCTAATTTTTCAATACGTGCTTTTTTCAGAATAGGGTCATCACCACTTTCGCCGTCATTTTCTAAATGCCCCGCATCTGTAATATTACGAACGTAACGAACTTTATACCCTAGATGTTTTAAATAACGAAACACCAAATCGAACGACAAAAAAGTACGACAATTCCCCATGTGTACGTTACTATAAACGGTAGGTCCACAGACGTACATGCCGACTGCTCCTTGGTGAATGGGTTCAAATTTTTCTTTTTCTTTTGAAATGGAATTGTAAATGTGCAATTCTTGTTGTTCGAAAAGTTTCATCTATATAGGTAAATGTTAAAATTCTGTAGTAAGTTGAATGTAGTCTAAAAATTCACTGCGAGTTTCAGGGTTTTTAAATACCCCTCCAAATTCGCTCGTTACAGTACTGCTATCAATATCGCGAATACCGCGTGAATTTACGCATAAGTGTTTTGCGTCAATTACACAGGCAACGTCTTCAGTGTTTAAAACTTGCTGAAGCTCTTTTACTATCTGTATGGTTAATCGTTCTTGAACTTGTGGGCGTTTAGCGTAATAATCTACAATACGATTCATTTTACTAAGACCGACAACCGTTCCGTTAGAAATGTAAGCAATATGTGCTTTTCCAACAATTGGAAGTAAATGGTGTTCGCAGGTTGAGTAGAGGGTGATGTTTTTCTCTACCAACATTTCGTTGTATTTGTATTTATTGTCAAATGTTGACGCTTTTGGTTTACGGTCTGGGTGTAAACCACTAAAAATTTCTTGAACAAACATTTTTGCAACTCGCGTTGGAGTCCCTTTTAAGCTGTCGTCTGTTAAGTCGAGACCTAAGGTTTGCATGATGTTGTGAACATCTTTTTTTATAAGTGCAATTTTTTCAATATCACTTAAATCGAAAGCATCACTACGTAGCGGAGTGTCGCTAGCAGTTCCAACGTGATCGTCCCCTAATGCTTCAATAGCCTTAAGCTGTTTTTCCAAATCCATTATTTATTTTTTAATTAGGCATAAAATGCAGTTTGCAAAGATACGCATTCGGAGTTGGCTTTGAAAAATTGAATGTCACTATTTTTATATTTGAAAGTTTATGGTTTCATAAAAAAACCTTAAATTTCGCCCTTATATAAAATTGATAATGAAAAAGAACCTCCCTTTAAAGAAATCACTCTTATTTATATTTTTATTTTTCCCTCTTATAATGTTAGCTCAAGGAGGTACCTGTTCTGAAATTGAACCATTTTGTGCAGGTGACCAATCTTTAATATTTGCTAATTGTAATAATACAGATCCAGATTGTAATGCAACAGCAGAGCCTGGTCCTGATTATGCTTGTTTATTTGATCAACCTTATCCTGCTTGGTTTTTCCTGCAAATAGATCAAGCTGGAACTTTAAATTTTGAGATAACGCAAAATACTTCATTTGATGTAAATGGAAATCCAACAGGAACAGGTCTAGATGTAGATTTTATTTGTTGGGGGCCTTTTAGTCAGGGTGATGATTTATGTGATTACACAAAATTACAAGCGTTTAACGAAGTAGATTGTAGTTTTTCAGCTGCACCAGTAGAAAACTTTACAATTAATGCTGGGCTTCCGGGACAGATTTATGTCCTAGTAATTACAAATTATGATCAAGCTGCTGGTTTTATTAAATTAGAACAAACCAATGCAGGAGCACCAAATTCAGGATCGACAGATTGTACAATTTTAACAACACAAACAGGTTGTGAGGGGGATAGTTTTGAACTTGATGCCACAGAACTTGGAGCTACAAATTACCTTTGGGAATATGATGATGGAACTGGATATGTGACTATATTTAATGGGAATTTTCCAATAATTAATGTGACAGATGCTGGTGATTATAGAGTTACAATAAGTTTTGGTTCAGGTACAGATCAATTAAGAGAATATGTAATAATTACATATCCAAATCCTGTAATTGCATCACCTCCAATAGACCTTTTTATATGCGATAATGGAACCACACCAGGGATATTTGATTTAACAGTAAATACACCTATTGTGTTTGGCACTCAAAGCACTACCGACTTTGTTATAACATATCATACGTCGCAAGCTGATGCCGATACAGGGTTTAATCCTATAGCTAATCCTGCGGCCTATCCAATTGTTGGTTCGTCTCAAACTATTTATATTCGAATTCAAGATACTTCAGGAACGTGTTGGGAAACAACAAGCTTCCTAATTGAATACACACAGGCAACTGCGGGGCCAATGACAGATTATGAGATTTGTGACACAGGTTCTAATAACGTTGAACCTATTGATTTACCTGCTTTAAAAGATGCGGAAGCTCTAAATGGACAAGACCCATTAGCATATACTGTTACCTATCATAATTCACAAGTAGAAGCTGATGGAGGAATTAATCCATTACCTACTCCTTATAATGTAAACGCTCCTTCTGAAATAATTTATGTTCGAGTAGAAAATGTTGATTCTCCTACATGTTTTGCTACGGATAGTTTTGAAATTACCATTCTTCCAATGCCGATTATAGCAACAGAACCTAATGATATATTTATTTGTGATGATGGTACGGCTCCAGGTGTTTTTGATCTTACAGTAAACTCTTCGCTTGTTTTAGGAACACAGGACCCAGCATTGTTTAATATTACATTTCATAACACACCTGGAGAAGCAAACTCTGGTGCAAATCCAATTCTAAATCCATCAGTATATTTAATTACTGGTAATGTGGAAGTAATTTATATTCGTATTGAAGATTTGTCGGGGACATGTTTTATCACGACTTCTTTTGAAATTGAATTTGCTGCGGCTATCGCAGGAGCAGTTACATCTCCTTATTATTTATGCGATCAAGATGAAACAGGTGATGAAGAAATTAATTTTAGTGCATTGTTTAATGCTACTGTATTAAATGGGGCTAATCCATTTAATTTTAATGTTACCTATCACTTAAGTCAAGCTGATGCTGATGCAAATGCAAATGCACTGCCATTGATTTATAATGTAACGGCAACACCGCTTACAATTTACATTCGTCTTGAAAATGACGATAATCAAAATTGTTTTGATACGACCCAAAATTTTGACATTTTGATGGATACGCCTCCTGTAGTAAATGGAGCGCCAGAGCCATTGGTAATTTGCGACGGTAATAATGATGGTTTTGCCTTTTTTACGTTGCACGATGCCGATGTTGATATTACTCTTGGCGATCCTGATTTAATAGTTACCTATCACCCAACTCAATCGGATGCAGAGAACAATTTAAATGAATTGCTAGATCCGTATGCAAATGATGATCCTTATAACGATGTTGTTTTTGCACGTATCGAGAGTGTTACAACGAGCTGTTACAATACGACTATTTTAAATTTAGAAGTCCGTAACACTCCTGAGATTGTAGCACCTGCCGACCCTTTACGTTTGTGTGATTATGATACTCCAGGCGATGGATTAGAGGTTTTTGATTTAACGGTTGTTGAGCCAGAGGTTTTAGATGGTTCAGATCCTCTATTATACGATATTTATTATTATGAAGTAGAGCAAGATGCTATTGACGCTGGAGAGTTGGCCTTAACGGTTCCCGATTTTTCATTGGCTATTGGA